>NZ_AP042419.1:1287500-3633309 GCF_055388115.1 Oleidesulfovibrio vietnamensis | reverse complement strand
ACCCTATTTTTTTAAATCTGGCATTGGCTGATACATCCCACAAACCTGCTAATGCGCTCGCAAACATCTGTCCATTCATACTGAAAACGATCAAGTTGAACAATTCTCTCTGCACTGAAATAAGCTCAATGTCGGACTGACAGAGAGTCTCATCTACTATAACTCGAATCTGAGCATTTTCTGGTAAGAAGGGTTTGATACCGAGTGTTCTGATATTGCTAATCACGTGAAAGTATTCGCCATCCATATACCCAATTGGTGGGTGGGCCATAATGAATTCAAGAAGAATGTCATGGGGGATGGAAGAAAAGCTGTTCGATCGATATCGCAAACTGGTCAAGACGTGACGATAGTCAACGGATAGTTCAGGTGAAAGAATCAGCTGATCTACGCGAACTGTCATTACCTTGTGATTATTAGCCATGGGCACAACCTCGAATATTAACAATGCAGCCATATTACTAACTGAGGGGCGTGCTGTGTTTTATCTAATTTCGGTATTTCCGCAATTAGAGAAAAAAATTCCAAGCGCCAGGTATGGAAGGCGTATCAGCGCGTTAAATCAAATCGAGGTGCGGCCGGTGTAGATGGCCAGACGATTCAGGACTTTGATCGAGACTTAAGTAAGAACCTCTATCTAATTTGGAATCGGATGTCGTCCGGCAGCTATTTCCCACTGTCCGTCAAAGCAGTTCCAATTCCGAAGAAAAGTGGAGGAGAAAGATTGCTCGGGGTACCCACGGTTAGCGATCGTATAGCGCAAACTGTGGTTACTATGACGCTGGAACCTATCCTGGAACCTGTCTTTCATGTGGACTCGTACGGGTATCGGCGCGGGAAATCCCCGCATGATGCGCTTGCGATCACGCGAAAGCGGTGCTGGGAAAGGGACTGGGTGCTGGAGTATGACATCCGTGGCTTGTTTGATCATATTGATCATGAGCTATTGCTCAAGGCCCTTGACCACCATTGCTCTGAATCCTGGGTGCTGCTGTATGTGAGGCGCTGGCTAACGGCACCGATGCAGACGAAAGATGGTAAGCAGGAACGACGGAACGTTGGCACACCACAAGGTGGCCCGTTATCGCCAGTTCTGGCAAACCTGTTTCTGCATTATGCATTGGATCGTTGGCTGACCGTTCGTCATCCGGATATCCCATTCTGCCGATATGCAGATGACGGAATACTGCGTTGTCGAAGTGAGCGTGAGGCTCAGTATCTGCATTCCCAGCTAGATATGCGTGAGGTGGACCCAATAGCTATTCACAGAGATGCCCAACAAACGAGTATACTGGCCTGTGTTTGTCCAGGCTGCTCGGATAAATCACCATCAGCTCCTTGCTAAGGCCAGGCTCACTCACGGGAATAGCCACCAGACTTCCATTTTGGACCTCCTCCCGTACAGAACTTTCAAGCACCAACGATGCGCCAAGTCCGACCTTAACCGCTTGCTTGACGGCTTCGGTGCTACCCAGCTGCATAGATACCGTCGGAAATGGCCCATGCTCACCGAAGTAGGTCGCCAAAAGCCGGCCAGTGCCGGTGCCGGGTTCGCCGCCGATCAGAGCCATGTTAGACAGCGTATCGCGGTCGATATCGGTTCGACGGGCTAACGGGTGACCAGGCGGAACGATTAGAACAACGGGCTCGTTACGCCACGCCTGAGCATGGAATCCGGGTAGATCATGCCACCACTCCATAATCGCCACGTCCAGCTCACCGTCCGATAAATGCCGTGCAATAGTCGGATTGGAATCTATTACCACATCCACCTCGGGCCCTACGCCCAGCTCCTTGTAACGACGGATGTAGGGCTGGAGCATATAAATCCCAATATTGGAGCTCGCCCCAACGCGAAGTCGAGCCTCCATAATGGAAGATCTCGCCTGCTCCTCCAGCCGGAGCAGACTTCGGGCAAAAGGCAACAAGGTTAAGGCAGCCCGGGTTGGCTCACAGCCAGAGCGCCCCCTGTGGACCAATAAAACGCCAAGTTGGTTTTCGAGTTTTTGAAGGTGCTGGGACAGTGTGGGTTGTGCGATGTCCAACTGGCGGGCTGCGGCCTGAAACCCGTTGTGGTCCAGCACCGCCACGAAACTCTTCAGCCAGACAAGATTCAGCATGGGCCGCTCTCGCGGCCACTGGGATCATTGATCGCATCATCCGGCCGCTCACCCCGAAGCACTTGCAGAATGTTCCGAGCAGCGCGTTGCTCGATAGCCAGACGCACCTGGCTGACTGCCGATCCGATGTGAGCAGTAAACAGCGTGTTGGGGTGGGCCCTGAGCCCCTGGGCGATCTCCCTCGGACGATCTTCTCTCGCCCAATCTTCCATCTCAAACACATCAGCGGCGTACCCCCCCAACTGACCGGATTGAAGCGCTTGCAGAACACTACCCTCATCCACCACAGATCCACGGCAGGGATTGATAAGGAATGCGCCCGGTTTCATTCCTGTTAGCGTTTCGCGATTAATGGTGTGGAGGGTTTGCTCATTGAGCGGCAGTGCCAGGATCACAATATCTGACTGGGCCAGCAGCATCTTGAGGGGAGTATGGGACAAACCCAGTGCCTGCTCATGCTGCACGGGTAAACGTTCCGGCTGGGAATAGATTAAATCCGCTCCCCATCCGTTCAGGCGCTGCGCCACCGCTTGGCCGATGGCCCCCATACCCACAATACCAATCCGTGAGCCTTCGATCCCCTGCCCATAGAAGCGTGGTGTCCAGCCAGTAAATTCACCGGATCGAACGAAGTGGTCCGCCGCCTTGACTTGTCGGGTGAGACTGATCGTCAGCCCGACCGTTAGCTCTGCAGTAGGCACGGTTAGCAAATCCGGTACAATTGTCAGCCAAACCCCATGACGCGTGCAGGCATCCACATCAAAGTTGTCATAGCCTTTCAGGGCTGCACCAATCACCTTCAAGCGCGGACACCCCTGTAGGAACTCCTCTCCAACTCGGTCTGGCATGAACGCCATCATCGCATCAGCGTCTGCAACGCGCGCAGCCACTTCCTCCTGGGGCAACGTGGCGCCGGATTGGTTGGTGACCAGCTCGCAATCTTGGGCAAGTTCATCCAGAACACTGTCATGGATCTTATGGGTTATCACAACCTTGGGTTTCATCGACGTTCCTTATTTGAATTTCTTACGAAGGCGGCCACTGAGACTGTCCACGACGGTGACCATCAACAAGATGACAATGAGAATGGCGCTGACTTCCTGATACTGCATGATTCTCAGCGAGCCCATCAATTCGAAGCCAATACCACCGGCACCCACCATGCCCATTACGGTCGAGGCACGGAAATTGTATTCCCAGCGATAAATGGACACGTCCGCGAATTGAGGAAGTACTTGTGGTAGCACGGCGTGATAGAGCACCTGCAAGCGAGTAGCGCCGGCAGCATCGGCCGCTTCCACTGGCGCCTCATCTACATGCTCAATCGCTTCGGCAAAAAACTTTCCAACCATGCCAATGGAGTGAAGACCGAGCGCCAGTACGCCAGGCAACGCCCCAAAACCAACAGCAGCCACGAAGATGATGCCCATGATCAGTTCCGGGACTGAACGCAAACCGTTTAAAAGGGTTCGAGTTACTTGGAACACCACCGGATGTGGAGAGGTGTTGCGCGCAGCCAGGAATGCCAGTGGCACAGACAAGGTTACTGCAATGGCAGTACCGGCAATGCTCATCGCAAGCGTGTCGATTAACGGCGACACCCAGCTGGCCACATTGGTGAAGTCAGGTGGAAGAGATTCGCCAATGAGTGTGCCTATGGCTGGCACGCCATTGGCAAGTGTATTGAAATTGAGCAGCCCTACGTACCAACTTGCGACAAAAATGATGAGCAGCACTAACAGCGACTGTCCGAGTTTTTTCCGCCAGCCTTTCGCGTGCTCATCCAGCACGGAGGCCGACGGGGCCGGCGACAGAGTCGCCGGTTCCGTCGTTGTATAGTTCATGGGGCACTCCTCACATTTTTGCGAAATCAAGATTGAGCAGGCCACCCATAGCGCGGATGACATCGTAATCTTCGTCGGTAATTGCCGCGAATCCCTCAGCCTTCAGGTTGTCGAGAATCTCCGGGTCATCGATCTGCAGAAAGGCTTTCTGAATGTTGCTCTTCAGCTCAGGGGCCAGGTTCGAACGCATGGCCCAGGGGTATTGAGGAAAGTCACCGCTGTAGCCCAGCACTTTGACCTTGCTCCGATCAATCAAACCGCGGTCCATCACATGCTCGAAGATAACTTCGGACAACCCTCCGGCGTCGGCATTGCCATTGGCGACGTTAACCGCAACAGCGTCATGGCTACCGACGAAATGAGCCTCATAGTCCTTTCCGGCTTCGAGCCCTGCCTTCTCAAGGAGTACGGCCTTGGGGATCAGGTGGCTGGAAGTGGATGCGGGGTCACCGAAGGCCATTTTCTTGCCTTTGATATCCGCGAAGGAGTCAACGCCAGAGTCCGCATTGGCAATAATGATGGAGCGATAAGTCGGCTTCCCGTCTACCACCATGGCGGCAAAGGGTTCAATGTCACACTTACTCTTGGCCATCACATAGGACAACGGACCAAAGTAAGCCAGGTCAATTCGGCCAAAACGCATGGCTTCGATCATGGAGGAGTAATCGGTGGTAACAATCAGTTCTACTTCCTTACCAAGAGTGGTTTCCAGGTAATCCTTCAAAGGTTGGTTTCGCTTGATCAGTTCTGACGCGTTCTCATCCGGCAGCAAGGCAACTTTCAAAAGATCAGGGTCTGTATCTGCGGCATGGGCTGACCAATGGATGCCGAGCATCATTATCAGAGCCAGCAAAGAGTGAATCATTGTCTTCATTGTGCTATCTCCAGTACGTCTGTCGTTATCGGGGTGGTCTTAGGTTTATGGATGGCTGGTTTGCCTTCCGCAGCTACCACGCTGGGTGAACGGTGGTAAATCTCGTCCAGGTGTTTCGATTTCAGGTTTTCAGGAGCATCGTCAAAAACGATATGACCGTTCGAAAGGCCGATGATCCGGTCTGCAAAACGCTGGGCGTATTCCAATTGGTGCAAGGAAATAACCGCGGTGATTCCATCTTCCTGACAAATATCGCGCAGTAGGCCGAGTACCTTTTCAGAAGTGGCCGGATCCAGGCTGGCAACGGGCTCATCGGCAAGAATCATGGATGGTTGCTGCACCAATGCTCTGGCGATTCCAACCCGCTGCTGCTGGCCGCCGGACAACTGATCTACTCGGGAAAGCGCTTTGTCAGCCAGACCTACGCGGTCGAGGCATTGCAGAGCCAACTCCAGGTCCTGCCGGGGCAGGGGAAGCAGGCTTCGCCAAGTACCGTGATACGCAAGTCTGCCTGTCAGCACATTCTGTAACGCGGTGTATCGTTCGATCAGCTGGTGATGCTGGAACACCATGGCGGTGCGGCTGCGGTGCTGTCGCAGGATTCTACGGTTGGTCAGTTCACCAAACTCGCCAGACACAACCTTCCCGGTTGTGGGCTTAACCAGGTGATTCAGTGAACGAAGCAGAGTGGATTTACCCGCGCCTGAAAGTCCCAGTAGCACGGTGAATTCGCCCTTGTGAAAGTGAACGGTGGTGGGTTTGAGCGCGAGGACGTTTCCCGGGTAGGTTACGCCCATACTCTCGACTCGAAGCATCACATTGGTTGATTGAGTTGGCGCCATAGGATCTCCTTTTGCAATAAATAAGCTCGCCGTATTGCGAGTTACAATTGAACGGTAAAGCTGAGAGATGACACTGTCGTGTCACTGACGTGACAGGTTGATGAAGTGCTTTTGGTTCGCAAGGATTTTCCGAAGGGCTCTGTGAAATACATGGAGCTCAGCCAAAGTGGAACGAGCCACCCAGGAGCTTAAGCAACAAAAATTGCGTTCCACCGTCAGTCGGCGAATCTCACGGTACAGTTCGTCCGTGCTGAGTTCATCGAATTGCTTACCGACTATACTCTTGCCTTCGAGGAGGTCGGACGCGCTCTCCAATAGGTCGCGCTTCCAGGTGCTGACTATGGTGGGGTGGATCTGGAAACGGGCAGCAATTCAAGGTGTGGCCTTAAGGGTGGGCAAGGACAGCCTTGCACTTACTAATTCGAAATAAAGTAAGCGAACATTACCCGGAGATATAAGCCAAATCCGGATGGCCAAAAAACGATTTCAATAGTCGTGGCAATTTTTGCAAACGTCGAAGCTGCCGGTAAACAGTGCTCCGAAGTTGTTCTTTGCTGTTAATGATCTTTTTACCGACGTGATGGTATTTGATATAGCCCCAAACAGACTCGTCAGGATTCAGCTCCGGCGAGTACGGCGGCAGGAAGAACAACCTGAGCTTGCCGTCGAGACTCTCAACATAGTCTCGAACCCGACGAGCATGATGAACCGGGTGGTTATCGAGGATCAGGAAAACCGGCTTGTCAACGTCTTGCACCAGAGCCTTGAGGAAACCAAGAAACGCATCGGTGTTCATGTTGCCCTGAATGGTCTTAAAGCGAAGCTCGCCGCGAGGCGAGATGGCCGAGATCAGATTGATGCTGAAGCGACTGCCCGTATTACGGATGATCGGAGTTTCACCCCTGGGTGCCCAGGTGGTGCCACTGTGATAATCAGACCGAATGCTGGCTTCATCGCCGAAATAGATGGTGGCGCCGACTTTTTTTGCTTCCTTGCGAATTTCCGGGTAGGTCTCTTCTTTCCATTGTTTCACGGCCTCTGGCTTTTGCTGGTAGGCCCGATGCAGGGGTTTCTGAGGCGTCAGCCCCAGGTTTCGAAGCAGACGACCGACCGAGACATCGCTTAACCGGACGTTGAACTTTTGCCGGATGAGCTCACGCACTCGGCCCCGAGTCCACAGGGCAAAATCAAACTTCAACTGGTCCGGCGTAAAGGTCGTTATCCAGATATACAGCTCCCGGATCTGAGCACCGCTCAGTTTCTTGGGACGACCGGAAATCTGCTTGGCCTTGAGCGCGTCAAAGCCACCTGTAAAGCCCCTGAATTGTTGGACGCTGTTTTGCACAAAATTCACGCCGCCTCCGCCAGGGGCATGTATCCGGCACGAACCTTGGCCGGAGTGGCATAGCCATGTCGCTGAAGCAGCCAATGCTGGTTGAACCGTTCTTTGAACTCAAGCAGCGCTTGGCGGAGCTCCTCGACGGTATCGAAGGTTCGCACCCACAGCAGCTGCTCCTTCAAGGTTCGGATAAACCGCTCAGCCACGCCGTTGCCCTCTGGTGCCCGAACGAAGCTGGGACTCGATTCAATGCCGAGAAACCGAAGCTCCTGCTGGAAGGCATGACTCATGTACTGCGCACCATGGTCGTGACGCAGCACCAAGCCCTTGGCAATGCCTCCTGCCAAAGGACCATAGAGATCCCGAACGCCTTGGTGGATCGGCTCCAAGGCCTCGAAACGTGTGCCAGGACGCGCGGCATGGATGCCGACCACATCACCCACAAAGTGATCTACAGCCACAAAAACTGTCGCCGTTCCCTCTCGACGGGTATGGATCTGAGTGGCATCGGTGCCCCACATCCGGTTAGGGCCATCGGGGATGATTGAACCGTCGTGCGCTCTGGGACCTCGGTCGGAACCCATCCTGTGTGGCGCCTGCAGGCCGTGCTGACGCATCAGGCGCCGAACCCGCTCCTTTGAAACCGGGATGCCATGGTGCCTCAGCCGTGCCCATACCTTGCGATAGCCCTCGCCCCGAAACCCCAAGGACTCAGCATCGGCCAGCATCTCGCGAACCTTCTCTAGCAGGACATCGTCAGCAACCATGGGCCGGCGTCCCCGACGGTGGAACTTGGCTGGCTGCTGCGCGCGTACCCGGCGCGCATAGTCGGTGGAGCGGGGTACTCCCCACAACCGGCACACCCGGGCCCTGCCATACGTACGCCGTGCGGAGACCGAGCAGGCCCTGCTCACAGATTCGATCTCCGCTTGGGAAAAGGGAGCTCGCCCTCATGCCGGGCAATCCGCATCTCCAGCAGCTCCTTGTCCATCATCAGCTCTCCCACCAGGCGCTTGGCTCGCCTGAGCTCTTTCTCCAGCGCATTGACTTTCGGGTCATCCGTACGTCGCTTCAAAGCCGCCATACCGCCTTCAAGGAACTCCTCTCGCCACCGGGACAACACCGATGCCGGCTGCCCTGTCTCCCGGCTCAGCGTATCCAGGCCTTCACCTCGCAGAAGCCTCAAAACCACTTCCTGCTTACGCTTTGCCGACCAACGTTTCACCGACTTCTCACTCATGGACACCTCCTGTCACTCTCTCTGCAACCAAATGTGTGTCCAATTTATTCGAGGGGCAACCCACACCCTCGCGGTAGGCAGCCAGCCATTCATAGATTCGTGCTCGGCTCATCCCCAGCGCTTTGATGACGACTTCTGGACTCTCGCCATCCATGACCCGTTGAACGGCGCGAACGCGAATGGCTTCTAATGTTTTGTGATCAAGTTTACGACCGTCATCGTGGCGCATGTGTGTAAATATCCGATAAGCTTGGCGAACGGAGCCTACATTATAAATGATGTTCGCTTACTTTCGAACCCATTAGTAAATGGCTTTATTTTTGGGTATACGGATTTAATGGTTGATGGGGCACCTTCACCCCATCAATCTGATACCACCCTCAGATGGTTGACAGATCGACTCCGTAGTTGAGTTCCTCTGCGAAGTCCGGCAGTCCGTAACCGATGGTTTTCTTGTAGAAAGGAGAGACCTTCGCAGTCGGTGCCTTCTTCTTGTGCTTCGTGGTGTAGAGCATTCGGGCCCGCATCACCTCGAAGGAGTAACCGCGCCCTTCACGGTTCTTGTCCTTGGCCAGTCGGTTGATGGACTCCGTGTAAGCGTTGGTGACGGGCATGTCCGTCTCGAAGTAGGTCATGGTCTCTTCGCGCCAGTTTCCCACTGCCCTGACCAGATCGCTCCAGACTTCCTTTTGGCCCTTCGGGATGGTGGCTATCCACTCGTCCAGGGCGGCTTCTGCCTGGAGCCGTGTGGTGGCGTCCCAGATGCCGTAGAAGCGCTCCTTGTGCTCGTAGGCGGCCAGCAGTTGCGGGAACGCGCCTGTCCAGGTCTCCATGATGAGGCGCTCCCGGTCTGAGACTTCGTGAGCGCGTTTCAGCAGGATTTTCCGGTCTCCCTTGAGAGTCCGGCTCTGGGACGGTTTCAGCTCCTTTCTGAGGCCCTTGCGCACTCTCTCTAGGGCATCGTTGGCCATGCGCACCACATGGAACTTATCGACCACGATACGGGCCTGGGGCAGCACAGCCTTGACCGCTGCCCGGTAGGGGTTCCACATGTCCATGCTGACGATCTCGACCTTCTGCCGGTCTTTCAGCTTCATCAGGTAGTTGGTCACCACGTCCTGGCGGCGGGTGGCCAGCAGGTCGAGCAGGGTTCGCTCCTCAATGTTGGTCAGAATGCAGCGGTAGCGCTTGTTCAGGTATAGCTCGTCAATGCCCAGGATGCGGGGCGTCTCGAAGCGGTGCCAGCGCCCCAGGAACTCGGCGCGGGCGTTGAAGATGTCGCGCACCGTCTTCTCGTCCAGGCCGGTCTGTGCCGCCACAAAGGTGTAGGGGTGGTTGAAGGATTCCTTCTCCACGTACTCATGCAGCCGCAGTGTCATACGGAATCCGTCCACCATCTCCGGTAGCTGGGGCCTGAATGTTGTCTTGCAGGCCCGGCAGGTGTATCGGCGGCGGACCACCCAGAGAGTGACCCGCTTGCCGTGGATAGGCAGATCACGATAGGGAACGTCACGCTTGCCGAACCGTACGAACTCACCCTGCACGCCGCATTCCTCGCAGGCGATGGGATCGGGCACGTCCACCTGGAAGTGCATTTCGTCGTCGGTTGATTTGCAGCCCAGTACTTGGTATTGCGGCAGGTGAAGGATGTTGTCGGGAAGTTCGGTCATGGTGTTGTATAGGCGTAGGTGTCAGTCAGATCCATCCGGCTCGGCATTGGTGTTTGCTTTTTTACCCAACAAGCTGCTGGAAACGAAAAGTAAGGCACCGAGGACAATTGCAATATCAGCCAGGTTGAAGGCCGGCCAATGCCAGTCTCGCCAATAGAAATCAAAGGAATCCACAACATAGCCGCGAAAGACCCGGTCAATCAGGTTGCCCATGGCGCCACCGAGGATAAGACTGTAAGCGATGGCTTCTCCTTTATGACGATTTTCAAGGATCAGCTTGATCAGAAAAATCGAGACCACTACCGCGATTCCGATAAATAAGTAGCGCTGCCAGCCTCCACCATTCGCAAAAAGACTGAATGCGGCACCGGTATTCCATACGTGTACCCAGTTAAAGAACGGGGTCACCGAAACATACTCGCCATAGGCCATTGATTGTTGCACCAGCCATTTTACGGCCTGATCAGACGCTGCCAGCAGGCCCGATATGGACAATAGGGCATACGGCGAGAGCTTTTTGCCAATAATGAGCATTATTTAACCCTTCAACGCCAAAATGCGTCTGGCACCGTTAAGTACAATGCCCCCCACGATGGTGCCGATAATCAGATCCGGATAATTGGACCCGGTCCACGCGACCAGAGCGCCGGCGGTGATGACCCCCAGGTTGATCACCACGTCGTTGGCCGAGAATATCCAGCTTGCCTTCATGTGCGCCCCGCCCTCCCGATGTTTGGATATGAGCAGCAGACAACTGGTATTGGCAATCAATGCGACGAAGGCGATCGCCATCATCATCAGCGATTCAGGCTCACTACCGAAAACAAAGCGTCGCACCACCTCGACGAGTACGCCGATAGCCAAAATCAGTTGCAGTACCCCTGCCAGATGCGCGGCACGTACCTGCATTTTCACGCTATGTCCAACCGCATAAAGGGCAAGCCCGTACACCGCCGCATCGGCAAAATTGTCCAGGGATTCTCCAATCAGGCCGGTGGACTGGGCGATCAGACCGGCAGTCATTTCCACCACGAACAGAAGTGCATTGATGCCGAGCAACCAGCGCAGGGTCCCGGATTCTTGCTTAGCAGAAGCTGCCGAAAACTCGGCGGCCTTGATGGTCTCCGGATTTGCAGCGACGGTTTCCTGAAGCGAGGCGCCTAGCCCCAAGGTCGCCAGTTTCGCGGTAATGGGCTCAGCCTCGCCGTCATGCACGACCTTCAACCGGCGGTTCGACAAGTCGAAGGACAGTGCCCGAATCCCCTCAACGCCGTTCAGGGCCAGGCGAATCATGCGCTCTTCTGATGGACAGTCCATCTTCGGCACGGCATAAACACTGACCCATCTCCCTGGCGCCTCGGAGGAGGCCTGCATATCGGTATCCGCCGCAGGCCTTGCATGGTCGCCACAGGGGCCTCCGCAGTTTTTACTCATGATATGACTCCACTTGAATGTGATCGGGTTTTCATTTAAAACTATATAGTAGCTATAATGTCAATAGCGTAGAGAATCCGTTGCGGAGGAACCTGATGCGTATTGGTCAGTTGGCACAGTCAGTAGGGGTAGATACACAGACGATCCGCTTCTACGAACGGCAGGGCTTGTTGCCGCCGCCTGGTCGGCAGGAGAACGGTTACCGTGTCTATACCGAGAAACACGTTGAGCGGCTGGCCTTCATCCGTCGCTGCAGAATCCTGGGCCTGTCACTGGCTGAGATTCACGAACTAAAGCGCTATCAGGACGACCCTCATCAGTCCTGTACCGCCGTCAATGCCTTGCTCGATGATCACATCTCTCATGTGCGCTCGCAGATAACCGCTCTACAGGCGCTTGAGAAACAACTCGTTTCACTAAGAGCGAGTTGCAACGATGACCGGGAAGTTGAGGCGTGTGGGGTTCTTGCTGGAATTAGCGAAGGAAACATGCACCAGCAGTAGGTGAAGCATCAACCAGATAATCCGATGAGATGCCGGTCTGTCTCACTCTCATGCAAAGGTAAGATCAACCATTTAATCCGCTTACCCAACAGATGAAGGGCTATTCGCTGGTCCACGATCTGACCAACGGTGAGAGCATGTCCGGCTTCATCGACTTGATCATGGAGAACAACGGAGCCATGGTCAGCACGGTCGAGAAGATGCGCATGGGCGTGGCTCCGGGCGGAATGTCCCCGGTGGCTGACATGCAGACCGGCGGCGCGAGCTATTTCTTCACCCGGATCAAGAAGCAACCGGCCAGCGACGCCTCACCGGCCCTCTACTTCAAGAAACAGATGCTGCGGCGCATGGACGCCATCAGCTATGACCATGACGCCTACGGCAAGGTGATCGACGACTACGTGCAGCGCAACCGGGGAGCCAGCATCGACGACTGGAAGCGGTTCTCGCAACGCCATGGCAACGAGACCATCTTCAAATACTCGGTGACGCTGCTGGACAACATCGAGTTCATCGTGGCCAGAAGCGACAACGAACGCCGGGAGATCATCCAGAGTTTCACCCGGCGTGGCATCAAGAAACTGCCCGACGGGCGCAAGGTGGAGGACATCGTCCATACCTCGCAAAGCTGGAGCAAACGCAAACAATGACCATGAAGGACTTTACCGAACAGGAGAAACGGCGGCTGCAGGAATCGCTGCACTGGTTCAACAGCCGGGGCAGCCGCATGACGGTCAGAGAATCCGGGGATCTCTTTCTGGACACCCTGGTGGACAGCTTCACCGTCACCCGGATCGCACCCCATTTCGACACCGCTGGCAACCATCTGCGCACCGATTTCTGGCTGTTGTGGAAAGCGCTCGGTTACGACGAGGGCTTCCAGCACGCCCACACCGTCAAGGTGGTGGATGTCCGGGTCGAAGACACCCTGACAGCCGAACATGACGGTAAGAAGGCCGAAGGGTGGCTGATTGTCGAGCTGACCGACGACCTGGGCCGCATTCACCATGTCGAAATGATGGAGCCGGTCTCGGGGCCAGAGCTTGCGGCGGACTGGCAACGCTGGACCGCCTACCGCCGGAAAAACGCCGAAAGATTCCACCGGATCGACGCCCAGCTTCTGGCCGAGCATCTCCGGATCGCGGAGGACTGGTCATGAAACTGCGCTACATGATCGACTCGATAGTCGCCGACCGGGAGGCCACCGTCCCGGAATACTTGCCCGTGGGCGTCTGGGTTCAGGGGCCGGGTCCCGGTCTGGATGTGGAGATGTACTACCTCGACCGGGGACCGAACGGGCTTGCCGACCGCAAGGATGAGGCTGCCTGGGTGGTCAACCGTCTGGTCGAGGTCGGGGCCACCTCGCTTCCGGCGGATTTTCTCGAATACCACCGGCTGTCCCGCTCTCCCTACGACGGGGTCTTTTCCGAGATCACCGAGACCGACGAATACCCCTCCATCGACGCCTGCGGCAAGGCCGTTCTGGCCCGGCTGAACCCCGCCCGCTGAAATTCGCCGTCACCCTCCGACACATCGCCGACGCTTCCGGTAAGTAACCGCTGAACGCTCCCCGCAGGTCGCGGAGAGCACAGCAAACTGACCGGAGACGTTGATGGAACTGTTCGCCACAGACCTGGAAAGGCTGGCGTTTCTACTGGAGGCCGATGCGGCGCTGACTCTCGATCCCGATGCGCTCGGGTCCGAGGCCGCCGAACAGTCCGCTCCTGAAGAGCTCCCTCCCGAGAAGCGCCCCAAGTACATCACCAACTACATCGGCAGTAAGCAGAAGCTCGTCGACTGGATCTGGAAGCATACCCCGGAAGGCGTTGGCACCGTGCTCGACGCCTTTTCGGGGTCTGCGGTCGTGGCCTACATGTACAAGACCAAGGGCCTCCAGGTCATCGCCAACGACCGGCTCCGCTACTGCCACCACGCCGCCAAGGCGATCATCGAGAACAACTCGGTTCGCCTGAGCGAGGACGAGATCGAGGCGCTCCTGGCCGACAACGCCAAGGCGGGCAGCTTCGTTCAGGACAACTTCAAGGGCATTTTCTTCGCCAAGGGCGTCCATGCGCTGATCGACACCATCCGCGCCAACTGCGACAAGCTCTCCGGCTTCAAGAAAGACATCGCTCTGTTCGGCCTCGGCAAGACCTGCATGAGCGGCAAGGGCGGCTTCGGCCACTTCTCGTCGTCCACCGACTATGGCCGCCGCCAGGACACCCCAGACGAATTCAAGGATCGTCTGCGCAAGAACCTGCAGCGCATCAACGCCCTGGTCTTCGACAACGACAAGGAGAACAAGGCATACCGGCAGGACATCAACGACCTGCTGTCGAAAGCCAAGGCGGATCTGGCCTACTTCGATCCGCCCTACGCCACCGAGTTTTCGACCACCAACTACGAGCGGGCCTACCACTTCGTGGAGGGGCTCATGACCTATTGGGAAGGGCTCGAAATCAAGGCCGACACCAAGGTCAAGTATTACGAGACCGACCACAAGACCGTCACCAAGGCCAACGCCAGCGAGTTCTTCCAGACCTTTCTCGGCAACGCCAAGCACATTCCGCACTGGCTGATTTCCTACCGCGATCACGCCTATCCCAACGAGCAGGAGATGAAGCGGATCATCGGCTCATTCGGCAAACAGAGCCGGATGAAGTCCAAGGATCACCACTACGCCATCACCTCCAAGCACGGCGAGGCTTCCAACGCCAAGGAGCGTCTGTTCGTCTGCGCTCCCGGGGCCAAGGCCAGCGCCGAACGGGAGGAGAAGCCCGTTCCGATGGCCGCCGCCGCGAACTTCCACACCAGCATCCCCGTGGACATCCGGCTGGGCGATGGTGAACGCCTCGCGACCGAGGCCATGGATGTAGGTTCGGCGGGCGACCCCCAGTTCAGCTTCGTGCTCTGCCGCACCGGAACCAACAAGAACGGCGACCACTTCACCGCCGAGGAGTTGTCCGGTCGGCACATGACGGCCGTGAACAAGAAGGTCGATCTGCAGCATTCGCAGGAGTTCAACGACATCGTCGGTGGCATCGTCGCCGCCGACTACCTGGAGGACGACAACGGCGGCCGCGTGGAATGCGTCGGCGAGCTGTACGTCCACGACACCCCGGCCGCCCGGCTGGCCTACAAGCTGATAAAGCGCGGGATCATCTCCCAGGTCTCCATGGAGTGCGACTACCAGGAAGGCGAATGTTCGGTCTGCCATAAGCGCTTCCAGAACAAGGCCGACTACTGCACCCACCTGCGCAAGTTCAAGGGCCGTGATTTCAATGGCCAACCCGTTTTCGAGATTCTGCACGGCGTCACTTTCACCGGACTGGGGCTGCTCGACCGCAAGGGCGCGGACGAGAACGCCAGGATTCTGCAGGTGGCGTCCCTTCAGAGCCAGCCCGACCAATCCCAACCCGAAGGAGATTCCACGATGGAAGACAAAACCAAACCCACCGATGACCAGGCCGTCGAAGCGGCCAAGAAGAAACCGGCCCAGCAGGAAGGCGATCCTGCCCGCGTTACCGACCTGGAAAAGGAAAACCGGCAGCTCAAGGCCCAGGTCGCCGAGCTGCAGAAACGCGTCCAGGAACTGGAAGCCGAACAAAAGGCGGTCGCCTGCCGCTCCCGGGCCAAGAAGCTGCTCACCCGTCTGGAGAAGCAGGGACTCTCCTTCGCTTCCGAGGAGGACCGGGAAGCCGAACTGAAACGCCTGGCCGAACTGTCCGACGAAGCCTTCGCCGCGACCGAAGCCGCTTACGAACGCCTGCCCAAATCGGCAAAAGCGGACAAGGACAAGGAAGAGAAACCCGCCGACAGCGATCCGGGCGGCAAGCCCGCCGCCAAGGCATCGACGGAAACCCCGCTGCGCAGCGACGCCGGTGTCCGGCCCCACGATGTGGACGACCGCAA
The DNA here is from genome assembly GCF_055388115.1 of Oleidesulfovibrio vietnamensis. Classification (NCBI taxonomy): domain Bacteria; kingdom Pseudomonadati; phylum Thermodesulfobacteriota; class Desulfovibrionia; order Desulfovibrionales; family Desulfovibrionaceae; genus Oleidesulfovibrio; species Oleidesulfovibrio vietnamensis. The sequence continues at coordinate 3,617,531 of NZ_AP042419.1, read as the reverse complement.
GGTATCGCTCGAGGACCGCCTGCGCGACGGGTTCATGGCCGCTTACCGCAACCGTGTCGGCGAGGACTCTCCCGAACACTCGGAAATCAACGCATAAGGAGGAAACACCATGTCATTCATCAATCCGTGTCACCGCAGCCTCGCCTATGGCGACGGCCACATCCAGGGCGACGGTCAGCTCGGCCAGGTGGTCCGCGTGGTCGGCGACGACCTGTTCGCCGTCAACACCGATCCCACCAAGCGCTCCTTCGGCATCCTGATCAAGGACTACGCCGGTGGCGAAATGCCCGGTATCTACTGCGATGGCGGCGTCTACGAGACCGACGTCTTCGAAGGGACCGTCGTCGCCGGAGACGACCTGAAAGTTTCGGCGAACGGTCGCCTGACCAACGGCGTCGCGGCCGGAGAGCACGTGGTCGCCCACGCCATTTCCGTACAGAGCGGCGTCCTCAAATTTCGCCTGCTCGTCTAACCCAAGGAGCCAACGCACATGAAAACCAATCAGTTGAAGATCCACTCCCAGGAGTACATGGAAGAAACCATGGCGCGGCTCATGAGCGAGGCTCTCGAGTCGCCCGAAGGCATGCGGGCGCTTGCCGCCGCCATTGCCGCGCCCATCGAACAGGAGATCAAGCGCAAGGAGATCTCCTCGCTGCTGCTCACCAAGCACACGCTGCCCAAGGGCGAACGTCCGGTTTACCAGAAGAAACCGACCGTCAAGGCCCACTGGATCAGCAAGGACGGCGACGCCCAGGAGCAGGAGGTGGGCAAGGACGAAGTCGAGTTCCCAACTAATCGCATCCACTCCAATCCGATGGTGGACGTGTCCGTCCTCAAGAACGGCAACATCGGCACGCTGATGGACATCCAGACCAGCGCCGCCGACGCCATCCGCAAGGAGATGGACCGCCGCACCATCTCGGTGCTCTCCTCGGCCATCCCGACGACCAACACCATCGAGGTCACCGGCGACCTGCTCACCGAAGAGGCGCTGAACGAAGCCATCTCGATCATCGAGGACCTGGAGCTGTCGGTGAAGTACATCGTCATGCGCGGCCGCCGGTTCAACGACATGCGCGGCTGGAACCTCGATCCCCAGACCAAGCTCGAGCTGCGCCAGAAGGGTGTCATCAAGAACTACGGCACCGGCGGCATTCTGCTGACCGCCTCCATGCCGCTGGACGAGATCATCATCGTCCCGGATGAAGAGGTCGGAAAGATGCCGGTGCGCGAAAACCTGAAGACGGAGTCCATCGATCAGAAGACCCGCTTCAAGACCGGCTGGCTGGTGTGGTCCGAAATCGGCCAGGGCATTACCCGCCCCGACATCATGGCCAAGGTCAAACTGGTTCCGTAATCCGGGAGGTGACGTGAGATGAATCGAATCAAGAACATCCGTCCCGGCGTTCTGGTGATCCCCGACGCCGGGCTGAAACTCAAGCCCGGCCAGGTGGTCGAGGTGGAACGCCTCACCAAGCAGATCCAGGCGGCGCTCAAGAATGGCCGCCTGGCCATGGCCGACAAACCGAAGCAGGAACCGCTCGCCCCTCCAGAACCCGACCAGGACGCGGAACCGGTGGACCTGAGCAAACTCTCAGCCACCGACGCCATCTCCAGGGTCAACGAGGAAGCCAATCCAGAGACCCTCAAAGGCTACATGGAAACCGAGAAACGCCGCACGGTGATCGACGCGCTCAAGAGCCGTCTGGAGGGCCTGCAAGGTGCTGCTGAGTGACCTGATCGCCGACCTGCGGCTCGACCTGTCCGATCCGGGCGCATCTCTCTTCGAGGACCAGACTCTGGAGAGATGCGTCCGGAAGGCCGTTTTCCGGGTCGGCCGTGACCTCGACCAATCGCTGACGGTAACGGCCGGAGAGATCACCCCCGATCCCACCGGCGAGGTCCGCGAGCTCCTGGTGATCATGGCGCAGATCCACGCCTGCCAGGTCATGCGTTCGGCCACCGCCAACGCCTTCTCCTTTTCCAGCGGCGACAAGAGAGTGGACAAAACCGGACAGCCCGGCCACTGGGCCAAGCTCGAGGCCGATCTGCTCGCCGACTACCGGCAGCGGCTCACCGAGCTGCGTCCGGCCACCCAGCTCGATCAGGAAGCCTACATCCTGACCCCGAGCGGCCTTACGCCGGTCATCTACGAACAAGGGATCGATCTCGATGTTGTTGAATGACCGGGAACGCGCCGAAGCCGTGGCCGATGTCGCCCGGCTGATCCTCTCCTCGGGCCAGACCGCACGCATCCTGCGCGTGGTTCCCGGCGAGCGGCTCTACGGCACCGACGATGCCGAATACACGGAAATCTCCGTCATCCCCCTCGAACTGAACGAAACCCCGCCGGAGGAGCTGAGCGGCAAGATCGACGCGCTCGCCTGTGTCCTTCCGGATGCCGACGTCCGGGGTGAAGACCGCCTGGCCGCAGACTGGGAAACCTATCGCATACAGAGTGTGGAAGAAGAACACTTCTTCGGCACTGTCACTCACAAGAATCTGCAACTGGTGAAGCTCAATGGGCGTTAGGCGGACCGGTGACTGGGACAAGGCCCGCGCCAAGCTGACCACCGGCATGGGGCCGCGCCTGGCCACGGCCCTGCGTCAGGCCACGATCCGCAACGCCCTTTTTCTGGTGCGCGAGATTCAGCGGGGGATTCGCTCCCAGGCCCCGGGCGGACAGGCCTTCGTGAAACTCGCCGAGAGCACCATCGAGCGCAAAGGCTCAAGCAAGGCGCTCATCGACACCGGCTTTCTGGTCAACGCCATCACCCAGAAAATCATGGCCGACAAGGCGTTCGTCGGCCTGCTGCGCGGCACCGTCAACAAGGACGGGGAAGACATGGTGAACATCGGTGCCGTCATGGAGTACGGAGCCACCATCAAACATCCGAATGGTGCGATCATCATCATCCCACCGCGGCCGTTTCTGCACCCGGTCATGGAAAAATACAGGGATCAGATTGCTGAGAATTTCATAAAGGCGATTAGGAACGAAGGATTTTAACTGCCTTAGGTAAACAGCGCGACTTATAGATTTTAATCAATTTTATTCCGAAACGCTTTTTTCTTTTCAATCCATTTAGTCCTTATTCTTGAGGCCCATTTGGCACTAACATCAGTCACGTGGGGCCACATCTCTTGGACAAATTTTCGTTGATGGTTTCTAAACTCTCTTTCCGCTGGTTGGAGAATTTTTGCACTTTTGACGACGACATGTGCCGACCTTTTTTTATCAGTTGAAACAGGCTGTAATGCTAAGCTGCGACACCAAAAAGTCGTTCGATTCCATTTTGGAAGAGATTGCAAGGTGTGTATGAATTCCCTTTTGCTTTTTTCAGGAGCGTCACATAGTTTCGGACCTATAAATAGGATATCGGACTCGATCAAAACAGAACCTTCGATAATTTGGCTTATTCCGGAATAAGACTTCCATTTGATATCACCTTCGATGGAGATGGATATCTGATATTTCCCCAACTTGAAGGTTTCAGCCTTTCCATCGACGATGGCGTCAAAATCGGGTGCAGTAGGCAAGCGAGTCAATCGCTGTAATCTTTCTTCGCTGAGGTGACCACCGGTAGCTGTATCCATTATAGCGGAAGAAAAACAATAGTACCGGGTTCCATTCCACAATGGGAAATTTTTCAGATAATCCAGAAATTCCGATTTCATAAACCCGTTTTCTTCACCGCGTCGGTCTCCCATCAACAATACATTTCCATAAATATAACACGGTCCACCAATCTGAATTGCAAAACCGGTATGGGAATTCCACCAAAGGCGGCCATCCGCCATCTTGGATATCTGATACTCGTTTAATCGGTACCTATTTTGAGGAATCATCTGCATGATCCTTGTCGAACCTCTTTATCGGTAAATCGGGCAGCCTTTCCGATTGAGATGAAACCCGCAACGTCAGCCCTTCGATGCTCTTGATCACCGGCTCGTCTCCCGGAATCAGCGGTGACGGACTGCTCGCATTCCACAGTTCAGCGCCAACCTTCACCTTGCCGCTGGTACCGTTCCACTGCTGAACCTTACATATTTTTCCAATCATGCCCTCAGGACCGCAAGCTGAATTCCGCTTGCGGTATCGAATCATCCAGAACAACGGGAGGATGAGATGCTCGAAGATTTCATAAAGGACGATGCAGATGAGTACTGTAATCAGGCCATATTTCATAGGGGCCTCGGCGGCCTATGGGCGATTTATTCTGATTTTAATCCTGAAAGATACTGCCGCTATTATTCAGGCATGGATACATTATCATCGTCGTATACACCGCTTTCCGCAGTTCGATGGCAAGCGACACAGTTCGACAATGAACCCACAGACTTTCTTTGGACGGCCTGCGGCGTGATTTCATGATGCTCCTTGCGAATACAAGGAATGTCTGTGATTCGCAGCGGTGTCATGCCTCCCAGACAGCGCATTATTTTGCCAGATAGTTTGGCAGATGATTTATCAGCGGCATTTGATGCCAGATAACCGCTGATCTCAAGCCTTGCATCCTCACCAAGGTCCACCGTCTCTCCAAAATGGTCATCGGTGCCCTCAAGGATTTTTTTCCACGATGCGGCCGGCAATAACTCCGGCTGATAGGCAAAATGGCAGGCCCCGCATTGGTCGGCATAGGTGGAATTGCTGACCTGCTTCAGGTTCCCGTCACCAGAATGATTGTTGTCATGGTGTTTGCGTTCGCGCTGTTGATGCTTTCTGCCATCATCGTCGGCGCCTATGGTCGGTGTAAATACAACCAAAACCATTAACAACGATACCCATCCGATGGCTCTAATGCGAGAAAGATTCATGGTTTGCCTCCTTTCCGGTCGATACCGGTTATGCAAAGGGATACCTGATTTCTCCCTATTGAAGGTCAAGGTTAATCAACGATCAGATGTCCGACCGTTAAAACCAGAAACATGGCAAGAAATATCACCGGTTGCGTATGTATCTGATAAGCATATTTGCGAATGGCTTTGGGGCACAACTTGAATTTAATCAGAAGGCCTAAAACGACGACGGTTACCATCACTATCAGCCCAAGTTCCGGCAGGGCCGTCGATTTGCAGCGCGAGGACAACCAATGCCATAGGGCAATGCCAAGAATCGCCGGATTGAGATAGAAATGCAGCCACATGAGGGCGTTTTTCTGCGTCCGATTCAATTTCTTTAGTGCATTCTTTAACTCGGTTGGTAACGGCGCAAATCGATTCGTCCCTTTTATCAAAAGGCTCAATGCCACGGGTAGGTTGGCCACAAGCAGAAGCCATGCTGCCATCTGGCCGGCGGTTTCATTGCCCTCGTTGTCGGATTCCAAAAATGGGATGCTGTGCTGGTCTTCCCGCTCAAAATGCCTTCTAAATCCATGTTCATCATCGGCCATGCCGGTGGTAGCAAACAAGGACCCGAATCCTGCGATACAGATAGCTATTAAGGATAACAGGATGATTTTATGCATGTACATTTTTCCCCCAAGTTCAATTAACAGTCAGGCGCCGATTACGAGATTCGGCTAAATCATCGTTTCGGTCCTTTTATCTAAGCCAATTCCGATGCGACGCCATGGACCAGGGCTATCGCTGGTAGATCGTGCGGGTTTACAGGTCGGAAAACCGCACGGAAATACCTACTTCGCACCACCCGTTAATTGCAGCAGTCGGTCGATAACGCTCTGAAGCCCGCTTTTGCTGATAAAGTCGATGGCTTGACCGAACAGTGGCAGTACAACGACGATGGCAATGACAATGATTGCCAGGACCACAATACCGGCTAAGATCAGAAGTTTCTTGTTGGCAAGCAGAAGGGGTAAGAGGTGCGAGAGATTGAATACGTCATGGTTGTGATGGTTGTATTGCTGATTACCGTGCATACGCCACTGGTCATTGTCATCGTGATGATCTCGGTCGAACAGAGCATGCCGGTTATCATCATGACGGCCCCAATAATGCCCGTGTTTTTTTTCATGATCGCGGTATCCGCTTCTGCGGCGGTGATGGTCACGATTTAAAAGATCTTCCAAGTCCATTGTCGACTCCTTTAGATCCATCATCTTTGGGGATGATGCAGGTTGATACCACTCCAATTAAGTTCAGACCCTCTGGTATCGTCTGGCGATTTTCAGTAATTCGAACCACAGAACGCAGACCAATCCAGCTCCCAAGCTGATAGCAAGATCCACCAGATGAAGTGGCGCAAAGTCAAAAAGGCGCTGTGCTAGCGGGACAGTCAGAATAGCCGCAAGAAAGATGACCGCACCGGATACCACCCATTTCAAGGCTGTATTTGGGACACGCAGCATGGCAAAGGCGGATCTGGTCCACGAGCGGTTGACGAGAATGATGACAATGAAGGCCACAACCAGAGTTGCAAAGGTCAGCGCCCGTGCAACTTCTGCCGAGTGGCTGGATCGTGCCAGCAGAAACACACCCAGGCAGACTGCAAGAACACTGAGGCCTTGCATCACGGCGACACCGATGGTCCGTATCGAAAAAAGTCGCTCATCCGGGTTCCTGGGGGGGCGCTGCATCACATTGGCCTCGGCATGCTCGGCCTCGAAGATCAGGGAGCAGGCCGGGTCGATGATCAACTCCAGGAACACGATGTGGACCGGCAGCAAAAGCAGCGGCCAGTCGGTAAAGAAGACCGGGATCATAGACAACCCTGCTATGGGTACATGCACCGCCAGGATAAAGGCGATGGCTTTTTTGATGTTGTCGAAGATGCGCCGTCCAAGACGCACCGCGGCGACAATGGATGAAAAATCATCGTCCAGGAGCACCAGAGACGCGGACTCGCGGGCCACGTCCGTGCCGCGACCGCCCATGGCAATGCCGATGTGGGCCGTTTTCAGGGCCGGGGCATCATTGACCCCGTCACCGGTCATGGCGACCACCTCCCGGTTGGCCTTTAGCGCGTTGACGATGCGCAGCTTCTGTTCGGGAACGACACGGGCGAAAACCTGCACCTGCTTTATTCGCCCGGCCAGATCCTCGTTTGACATCGTGTCGAGCTCAACTCCGGAGATCACCGTATCGCAATTCGAAATCCCGGCCTGCCGGGCGATGCTCTGGGCGGTGGTGGGATAGTCACCGGTAATCATCACCACGCGAACACCGGCCGCCCGGCATTCAGCGACCGCAGCAGGTACTGTCGGACGCAAAGGATCCTCAAACCCGAGCAGGCCGACCATCTCCAGTGAAAGGTCGTGATGCACCCCAGGCAGGGTATCCCGGCTCGCGACACCTCGTGCCACACCAAGAACGCGAAGACCTTGGGAAGAAAGGGCATCCACCCATCGAGAGAGCGATTGCTTATGCTCCGGGCTCAGATGACAGAGATCCGCGATGGCCTCGGGAGCCCCTTTGGAGGCCACCACAACTTCGTCGCCATTTCCTGTGAGCCAGGCATGACTCACGGCAAGCAGGCTTGGGGTCAGCGGATACTCATGTGCCAGAGACCACCCCGGATGCAGGTGCTCCGTGTTTTTGATCAGCCGGTCGCCGGCCTCGTGCAGCGCCCGCTCCATGGGGTCGAAGGGGTCACGCTTGCTGGCCAGGATGGCGTTTTCAAGCAGGCTATGCAGCACCTCGGGCAGTTCATCCTGGTGATTCGCCAAATCTACAGCGCTTGATGATACGGCAAGCTGGCGCAGGGTCATCCGGTTCTGGGTAAGTGTTCCGGTTTTATCGACGCATAAAACGGTGGCCGCTCCCAGGGTCTCCACCGCCGGCATGCGCCGGGTCAATACCTGGCTGCGCGAGATGCGCCAGGCACCCAGGGCCAGAAACACGGTCAGCACTACCGGGAACTCTTCGGGCAGGGTGGCCATGGCCATGGCGATGCCTGCGAGCAAGCCTTGCTTCCAGACATGGACACCACCACCTCGGGTGACCGCAAAGACCACGACCACCATGGTACAGGCCATGAGCCCCACGATGGCAAAGGTGCGCACCAGCCTGCGAGTCTCTTTTTGCAAAAGTGTCGGCTCCGGCGCGACGCGTTCCAGCGCCTTGCCGATCTTTCCGAGCTGCGAATCGACTCCGGTGGCCACAATTTCGGCAATGCCCTGGCCGGCGGTGACCAAGGTTCCTGAAAATACCGAGGGCAGGTCATCGCCACCAGGTTTGTCCAATTCCCGGGCTTGTTCCGATGCGACTTTCCTGACCGGGACGGACTCGCCGGTCAACAGCGATTCATCTGTCGAAAGGTTGATGCATCGTCTCAATAAGCCATCGGCCGGCACACGGTCGCCTTCGCCAAGGATGACCAGATCACCCCTGACCACCTCGCGCCCGGCGATCCGCCGGTGCACGCCGTCACGAATCACCAGGGCACGGGGGCTCGACAGGTCGCGCAGTGCTTCAAGTGCACGTTCGGTGCGCCGTTCCTGGATGATGGTGATGGCCATGACAACGAATACGAAACCGAGCAGCATCAACGCATCGGCCGGCTCACCCATAAGAAGGTACAAGCTTCCCGCTGCAACGAGCATGAGAAACATAGGCTCACGGGCGACTTCGAGGCCGATGGTCAGCAGACTGCGCTTTTTCTGTGTCGGAAGCTCGTTCGGACCTTCATTCTCAAAACGGGCGCGGGCATCTTTTGCGCTGAGTCCGGGCAGCCCTCCAATGTCTAATATGGTCATAACCGACTAATTACTCCCAAATAAATAACTATAATTTCAATTCTCAGACATTATATTTTTCAATCCTAGCTAAACCCAATATTTATATGATATTGACAGACGATTTAAATTGTAAACAGCCAATGAAAATGTCACCTTTTTGGGACGGTTTGGGACAATAAAAATGTCATGGTTTCCACCAATGGTTGTTGTTCCCCTACCAAGTCCCCGGAGTTGTCTCCTGGGGGTTATGAATCGCCCTCGCTATGGGTTCACGAGGGTGAAGATACCAGTGCCATGAGGATTCTGCCGCAGGGGAGGTCTGCTCCCGTTCCTGGGCCCCTCTTGCCAACGATTTTTCCTCAGAAGCCGGTTCTTCCGAAGATTTTCCCGTGACAACGGGGACAAGGACAAAGGCCTCTCCGTCCGCCAGCGCCATGAGCTCGTCATCAAGCTTTTCGACCACGGTGACCGCCTTGCCGCGCCGAAGCAGTCTTGTGCGGCCCCGACTATCCTGAAGACGGTACTTCTGCCCGCCGAAAGCTACGGTGGAATCTCCACAGGCCTTGCGCTGCTCGTGGCGCGCCAGCAGCAGATCGAGATTCGTTCCTTCCACAACAGGCAGAAAAGCGTTTTGCGCTTCGGCCGGAGCTCCGGCAAACTTGGGATTGTGCATCTGCTCCGCATACGTGCCCAGAAAGTCGTTCGCCGCCTCCACGGTACGGATCCCTGCCAAGCGAAAAGCAATCACGAGACGGCTCTGCAGCGTCCTCCACAGTCGCTCGATGCGTCCCTTGGCCTGCGGCGACCGGGCAGCAATGAAGCGCACCCCCAAGGTCTCCAGCACGCGGCCAAACTGGGTCTGGGGCGCGACTTTGCCTTGGAGCTCCTCTTCGATCGTCAGCTTGCCCGTCTTCGGGGAAACGAAGATCGTATGCCGATCCGCGTAGATCGCCCGGGGGACGCCGTGGCGCTCAAGCATCTGTCTCAGAACACGCAAGTAGCCCGACAAACATTCGTTTTTCTCTATCCAAAGCCCCACGACCTCTCCGGTGGCGTCGTCGATGGCTCCATGCAGCGAGCGCATAACGCCGTCCCCGAGCCAATCAAACGGAGATGCGTCCATCTGCACCAAATCTCCCCTCCGACGGCTCCGCTCCCGGCATCTGCGCCCCTTCGGACTTCGGTGACGATGCGCACACGCCACGCCCTGTTCCTTGAGTATCCTGCCGATACTTTTGGCGCTGAGCTCAAGCCCGTACCTGGAAGCGAAAAGTTCTTCCATATGCTGACAGCTCGCCCCTTCAAAGTCACTTTTCGCCTTCTCGGCAACGAACTTACGGATTTCCTGGGCAATTCTCCGATTCGACGCTTTGCCCCGTCCTTTGTGGACAAGGCCCACGGCTCCCTCCTTACGATACCGATTTTTCAGTCGAATCACCTGCCGGTAGCTCAAACCAAGGACTTCTCCCGCCTCCCGAACCGTGAACGCTCCGGCCACTGCCTGCTTGATCACAAACGCTCGCCGCGCTTCCTCTGCCTTCATGAGTACGTCACCACGTGTCTTCATGGGATGACATTTCTATTGTCCCAGACAGGGGTGACAATATCATTGTCCGGTAACATCCCCGCGAGACCGAAAAATCCAAGATCTTCCCCAACGAGGCCTTCGGCTACTGGAAGGTGATTGTGGAACGGCCACTGCGCCTTGCCGTCGACCTGAGCCCGGCCCGGCTGGAACGGTTCGATCGGGCCTGCGCCCAGGCCAAGGAAGAACCGCTGGCCAAGCTGGCCCGCCGCGTGGCCGAGGCTCTTGGAGCCGGGCCGCACATCGATTTCAACGCCTTCATGGACGTCGCCCATGCCGATGCCGACAAGCACGGTGTCAAGCTCACTGCCAAGCGCAAGAAGCTGCTGCAGGGCGAACTTTGCGACACCCGCGAGGACGCCGCGCCGGTGCTGAAGAAGGTCCACAAGCCGGGTAAGGCCACGCCCGACCCCATCCACGGCCTGTTCGAGGCCGAACTGGGCGGCAAGCCCTGCGTGGTCGAATACGAGCCGGATACCGCCCTGCGCGACAGCGAACAGGTGCCGCTGCTGGAAGACGGCGGCATCGAGGCCTTCTTCCGGCGCGAGGTGCTGCCCTACACCTCGGATGCCTGGATCGACCCGGGCAAGACGCTGGTGGGCTACGAAATCTCCTTCACCCGCCATTTCTACCGGCCCGCGCCCATGCGCACCCTCGATGAGATCAAGGCCGATATCTACGCCCTGGAGCAGGAGACGGAAGGCCTTCTGGAACAGATTGTTGGGGAGGCGGAATGATGAAGCTGGCTCCTTATCCAGAATACAAGGACGCGGGAGTAAGCTGGGTCGGGAGCATTCCCGCACATTGGCCTGAGAAGCGGGCAAAGTATTACTTCAAAGAGATTGATGATCGCTCCCAGACAGGCGATGAGGAAATGCTCTCGGTGTCTCACATCACCGGAGTGACTCCCCGCAGCCAGAAGAACGTGACCATGTTCAAGGCCGAGTCGAATGTCGGTCAGAAACGTTGCCAACCCGGCGATCTGATCATCAATACGATGTGGGCCTGGATGTCTGCATTGGGCGTCTCGAACCATGCTGGAATTGTGAGTCCCGCCTATGGCGTTTACCGGCCAAGAAGCAACCAGGATTACGACTACTACTATCTCGACAGCCTGTTGCGGATTGAAGGATATCGGTCGGAATACATTTGCCGGTCAACGGGCATTCGTTCTTCCCGGCTCAGGCTCTATCCCGATAAATTTCTGAGCATGCCGGTGGTCTGCCCTCCGCAGGAAGAGCAGCAAACCATCGCACGATTCCTGAAGGCGCAAGACCGCTTGTTCCGAAAATTTATCCGCAACAAGCGGCGATTCATTGAACTTCTCAAGGAGCAGAAGCAGAACGTCATCAACCAGGCCGTGACCCGGGGGCTTGATCCCAAGGTCCAGTTCAAGCCCAGCGGCGTGGAATGGATCGGAGATATTCCGGAGCATTGGGACGCCAGACGGCTCCGCACGCTGGCGGCGGTCAGGGCCAGTGGCGTCGACAAGAACACGAACGAGGACGAAGTCCCGGTCATGCTCTGCAACTACGTGGACGTTTACAAGAACGACCGCATCACCGCCGCCATCGATTTCATGAAGGCCACGGCCACGCCGGAAGAGATTCGCGCTTTTGAGCTGAAAGCGGGTGACGTGATCATCACCAAGGATTCCGAAAGTTGGGACGACATCGCCATTCCCACTTTCGTGCCCGAGACAATTCCGGGCGTCGTTTGTGCCTATCACTTGGCCTTGATCAGACCGTTCTCAGGTGAAATCGAAGGCGAGTTTCTGTTCAGGGCATTCTCTTCCGACCCGGTGGCTGACCAGTTCCGGATTGCCGCTACCGGCGTGACCCGCTTTGGCTTGGCGCAAGGTGCAATCAAGGGGGCGTTCTTCCCGCTCCCGCCGTTGGAGGAACAGCGGGCGATTATTGCTCACATCAATGAGAAGTGCGCCGAGATAAGCCAGGCGATTTCAAGGGCCGAGCGTGAGATCGAGCTGATGCGCGAATACCGCACCCGGCTGATTTCCGATGTGGTCACCGGGCAGGTGGATGTCCGCGGAATCGAGGTGCCGGAGGTTGCCGATGAAGAGCTGCTGGCGCTGGAAGAGGACACCGCCGATGCCGATGACGTGATCGATGATGAGGGGGACATGGATGAAACCGACTGACACCAGCGAAAAGGGCCTGGAATCGATTATCGTCGCCTCCCTTGTGGAGGATGCCGGATACGTTCAGGGTGATCCGCAGGACTACGACCGGGAACACGCTGTCGACCTGGCCAAACTACTGCAATTCCTCGCCGCCACCCAACCAGATACCTATGAGGCTCTCGGCATCGACGAGGAAGGCCCCAAGCGCACCCAGTTTCTGCACCGCCTGCAGGGCGAAATCGCCAAACGCGGCGTGGTAGACGTGCTGCGCGGCGGCATCAAGCACGGCCCGGCCCATGTGGACCTTTTCTACGGCACGCCGACGCCGGGCAACGTGAAGGCGGCCGAACGGTTCGCGGCCAACATCTTCAGCGTCACCCGCCAGCTTCGCTACAGCCGCAACGAGACCGCGCTCTCCCTCGACATGGCCGTGTTCATCAACGGCCTGCCCATCGCCACCTTCGAACTCAAGAACAAACTCACCAAGCAGACGGTGCTCGATGCCGTGCAACAGTACCAGCGCGACCGCGACCCGAAGGAGCTGCTGTTCCAGTTCGGCCGCTGCGCCGTGCATTTTGCCGTGGACGATCACGAGGTGCGTTTCTGTACCCACCTCAAGGGCAAGGGCTCGTGGTTTCTGCCCTTCGACAAGGGCTACAACGATGGCGCGGGCAATCCGCCCAACCCGGCCGGGCTCGCCACCGACTACCTTTGGAAGGAGACCCTCTCCAAGGAGGGTCTGACCGACATCCTGGAAAACTACGCTCAGGTGGTGGAGGAAAAAGACGAGAAGACCGGCAAAAAGAGGTACAAGCAGATATTCCCTCGCTACCACCAGTTGAAGGTGGTGCGCATGCTGCTGGCCAATGCCGCTGAGAGCGGCATCGGCAGGCGCTACCTGATCCAGCACTCGGCGGGCAGCGGCAAAAGTAACTCCATCGCCTGGCTGGCGCACCAGCTTGTGGGGCTGGAACACGAGAGCAAGGCGTTGTTCGACTCGGTGATCGTGGTCACCGACCGACGGGTGCTCGACAAACAGATCCGCGACACCATCAAGCAGTTCGCCCAGGTCTCCGCCACAGTCGGCCATGCCGAACACTCCGGCGACCTACGCAAATTCCTCAAGGCCGGGAAGAAAATCATCATCACCACCGTGCAGAAGTTTCCGTTCATCCTCGACGAGATCGGTGACGAACACCGCAAGAGCAAATTCGCCATCATCATCGACGAGGCCCATTCCAGCCAGGGCGGCAAAACCACCGCTGCCATGAACCGCGTGCTGGAGGAGACCGCGCCCTATGGCGGCTCTGATGACGAGGAGGAAGAGACGGTCGAGGACAAGATCAACAAGATCATGGAAGGCCGGAAGATGGTGACCAACGCCAGCTACTTCGCCTTCACCGCGACCCCCAAGAACAAGACCCTGGAGATCTTCGGCGAGCCGGACCCGCAGCCGGACGGCACCGTGAAGCATCACCCGTTCCACAGCTACACCATGAAGCAGGCCATCCAGGAGGGTTTCATCCTCGATGTGCTGAAGAACTACACCCCGGTGGAGAGCTATTACCGCCTGGCCAAGACCGTGGAGGACGACCCGCTCTTCGACGCCAACAAGGCCCAGAAAAAGCTGCGCCGCTATGTGGAGTCCCACGAGCACGCCATCCGCGAGAAGGCGGAGATTATGGTGGACCATTTCCACGCCCAGGTGATCGGCCACCGCAAGATCGGCGGCCATGCCCGGGCCATGGTCATCACCAACGGTATCGAGCGGGCCATCCAGTATTTCCACGCCTTCAGGGACTATCTCAAAGAGCGCAAAAGCCCTTACGCACCCATCGTGGCTTTTTCCGGGGAGCACGAGTACGGCGGCAAGAAAGTCACCGAGTCGACGCTGAACGGCTTTCCCAGCAGCCAGATCCCGGACAAGGTACAACAGGACCCGTACCGCTTCCTGATCGTCGCCGACAAGTTCCAGACCGGCTACGACGAACCGCTGCTGCACACCATGTACGTGGACAAGGCGCTCTCCGGCATCAAGGCGGTGCAGACCCTCTCGCGGCTCAATCGCGCCCATCCGCAGAAGCACGACACTTTTGTGCTCGATTTCTACAACGACTCGGAGACCATCCAGAGGTCGTTCGAGCCCTATTACCGCACCACCATCCTCAGTGACGAGACCGACCCCAACAAGCTCCATGATCTGAAGTCGGATCTGGACGGCTACCAGGTCTATTCGCAGGTACAAATCGACGACCTGGTGGGGCTCTATCTGAACGGCGCGGACCGCGACAAGCTCGACCCGATCCTGGATGCCTGCGTGGCCACCTACAACGCCGATCTCGATGAGGACGGCCAGGTGGACTTCAAAGGCAAAGCCAAGGCCTTCGTCCGCACCTACGGCTTTCTGTCCTCGATCCTGGCGTACTCGAATGCCGACTGGGAAAAGCTGTCGATCTTCCTGAACTTCCTGATCCCGAAACTCCCCGCGCCCAAGGAAGAGGACCTGTCCCGGGGCATCCTGGAGGCCATCGACATGGACAGCTACCGTGTCGAGGTGAAAACCAGCCTGAAGATCGGCCTTCCGGATCAGGATGCCGAAATCGGACCGGTGCCGACCACCGGTAGTGGCCGCAAACCGGAACCGGAGCTGGACCAACTGAGCAACATCATCAAGGCGTTCAACGACCAGTTCGGCAACATCGATTGGAAGGACGGCGACAAGATCCGCAAGGTCATTGCCGAGGAGATCCCGGCCAAGGTCGCGGCGGACGCGGCCTACCAGAACGCCATGAAGAACAACGACAAGAAGACCGCCCGGATCGAGCACGACGCCGCGCTGCAACGCGTCATGATCGACCTCTTGTCCGACCACACCGAGCTGTTCAAGCAGTTCAGCGACAACCCGTCGTTCAAGAAATGGCTTGGCGACACCATCTTCGGCGTGACCTATCAGCAACAGGCCGAACAATCCGCAACGGGGGCGAGCCATGGACGTTAAAACGGCCGCCATTCAGGTTTTGCAGCAGGCCGGAACGGAACTGCACGCCAAGGATATCGCCGAGCAGATCATGGCTGCCGGTCTCTGGCAATCCGGAGGGAAAACCCCAGACGCCACTGTCAGCGCCCGGCTCTACTCCGACATCAAGAACAACGGAGACAAGTCACCCTTTGTAAAGGTCGGCCCTCAGACCTTCGCGCTTCGGGATTCCGCTGAAATACCGAGCGGCGCTGAACCGGTTCCTGCGTTCGTCGAGGACACTCCAAAACCGCCTTCTGTAAATGCAGGTTTCTCCTTCACCGATTGCGCTCAGAAAGTGCTTGAGACGTTCGGCGGCAAGAAGCCGATGCATTACAAAGAGATCACCGAGAAGGCCCTGCAAAAAGGCTGGCTGGTAACCGGCGGCAAGACGCCCGAGGCCACCATGTACGCCCAGGTGATCACCGAGATCAAGCGCCAGCAGAAATGTGGTGAGCGGCCCCGCTTCGTTCAGCACGGCCGTGGCAATGTGGGCCTGAGCCAATGGATGGGGCGTGGGTTGGCGTTCCAGATCGAGCAGCACAACCACCAGGTCCGGAAAGTCTTGCGCGAACGACTGCTGGCCATGAAGCCCGGCGAGTTCGAGGAACTTATCTCGCAGTTGCTGGCGGAGATGGGTTTCGAGATGGTCGAGGTAACCAAACTCAGCGGAGACGGCGGCATCGATGTCCGGGGCACCTTGGTGGTCGGTGACGTGGTCCGCATCAAGATGGCCGTCCAGGTCAAGAAATGGAAGCTCAAGAACAACATCCAGGCTCCGGTGGTACAGCAGGTGCGCGGCAGTTTGGGGGCGCACGAGCAAGGCCTGATCATCACCACCAGCGACTTCAGTGCCGGAGCCATCAAGGAAGCGGCCCAGTCCGACAAGACCCCAATCGCCCTGATGAACGGGGAACAGCTTGTAATGCTGCTGATGGAACACGGCATCGGCGTCCATCGCTCGACGCCTGATCTTTTTGAAATTGATGAAGAGTGTGCCGTAAGAGCTGAAACAGAATGAATTTGCTGTGATGAGACGGGAATGCCTTGGGAATCAGAACAAAATAAATATGAGAGAAACATGCATATGACGTTATTGGAAAGGTATCGCTATTACGGCGAAATGATCGTGAATTTTTTCAGGTTGGATCTCCAGCTGCATTTTTTCTGGGGATTTGTTTTGACCCTTTGTGGTGTGTATTGGCAGCCGCTTTTACTCTCGGGGCTGATCGTCACGGTTGTCAAGGAGGCGCTGGACGTCTGGAGCAAAGGCCACTGGAGCTGGGGCGATTTCTGGTGCGGCATCGGTGGATGCGTTTTGGCATTGGGTTTTTTAATGTCTGTTGAACTTATTTCCTGGGACGAATGGTGGATGTTGTCAATACAACACAGATGAGAGCAAAGCAGCAAATCGAAATAGTCGTAATTTTGAAGGCATCCATGCCGTATAGGAGAAAATAAAGGGATGGAAATGATCGTTGAGTTTTGGAGTTCGCATTCGGAGAGCATTATCGGTATCGGGTACAACGCCCTGTTGTGCCTTATCATTCTTTTTGCCAGCACTATTGTCGCCAAAGGTGTCAGGCGTTCGATCAGAAAGGCAAAGGATCGCTTTGAAAAGCTTGACGCCACTCTGGTGCCCATCCTCTGCGCGACGGCTACCTATGTGATTTACATCATTGGCGGCGTGTTCATTCTTGATATTTTCGGTGTGAATACGGCGAGCATCATTGCCTTGCTGGGTGCTGCCGGCATCGCCGTCGGCCTGGCGCTCAAGGACACTTTAAGCAATATCGCGGCCGGGATCATGCTGCTGTTTCTGCGCCCATTCCGGACCGGTGATTTTGTCGAGATCGGTTCTGTCATGGGGTCCGTCAAAGAGATCAATCTTTTCACCACCATTCTGGAGACATTCGACGGCCTTTACATCGCCTCGCCCAACAGCGTGATCTGGGGAAGTAGCATTAAAAATTACACGCGCAACGGCAAACGCCGCATGGATATCGTGATTGGAATCGCCTACTCCGATTCCATAGATGCCGGACTAGACGTCTTGAAAAAAATTGCACGGGAAGAACCGCGTTTTTTGAATGACCCGGCTCCGGAGACGATGGTTGTTTCCATGGCGGAAAGTTGCGTAAATCTCCAGCTCCGGGGATGGGCGGCAATTGACGACTATTGGCCAACCTACTGGGACCTGAACAAGCGCGTCAAAGAGGAAATCGAGAAGGCCGGACTGACCATTCCATTTCCGCAACGAAGCGTCCATGTGGTCACAGGTCCTGGAACCATCGATGTGGCGGAGGCTGGCGCATGATGCTCGCCTTTGCCAATGTTGCATCAAGCAATGCCCTTCGGGTTTGGCGCGAAAGCCTTCTCCCTCTTTTGCTGGCGACCGGGCTGGCCGTGCTTCTTTCCGGCTGCGAGAATACCGACATGCAACTGGCCACCGAGGCTGGAGTTGACGCCATTAAAGCCGTCACCCTTTCCGACCAGGATGTGGCGGAGCTGGCCGGAAAATCTTCCGCGTTAATGGACAACGAACATGCGGTCGCTCCGGCTGAAAACCACTATGCACAGCGGTTGCGGTCGCTGGTCGGCGATCTGCATGAGCAGGATGGCTATACCTTCAACTACAAGGTGTATTTGCGCGACGAGGTGAACGCCTTCGCCATGGCTGACGGATCGATCCGGATTTTCAGCGGGCTAATGGATATGCTTGATGACGGCGAACTTCGATTTGTGATCGGCCACGAAATGGGTCACATCGTGAAACAGCACACCGCCAACCAGTTGCGTCTTGCCTATGCCGCCAGCGCCGTGCGCAAGGGGCTGGCGGCGCAAGAAGGTGTGGTGGCGGATATTGCCCGCTCGCAACTGGGAGGGTTGGTTCAACGCTTGACTGCGGCGCAATTCTCGCAGCTTGAAGAAAAGGTGGCGGATGACTATGGCTTGTCGTTCCTCAAGGCGCGGGGTTATGCGCCGGAGGATGCGGTTTCGGCCTTGAACAAACTCGCTGCTCTGGGCAGCGGCCATTCCTTTCTTTCCAGCCATCCCGATCCGGCTTTGCGGGCCGAACGAATAATGCTGCAGATTCAAGGCAAGGCCCTTTCCATTGAAGAGACACAGGAAAATATACTGACAATGATGAAACAGAAAATGATCGAATGGTACAGCCTTTTGCGGGACATGGTCATGGGGCTGTTCAAGAGCCTCACTGGGCAAACTGATATGAAAAGGGGAGTGGCATGACACTCGCCTTTGTTGCTGTGATTTTTGGCCTGGCGCTGCTGGTCTGGAGCGCCGACCGTTTTGTGGAGGGATCTGCCTCCACCGCCCGTCATTTCGGCATGCCGCCGCTGTTGATCGGCATGGTGATCGTGGGTTTCGGCACCTCCGCGCCGGAGATGGTGGTGTCGGCACTGGCCGCCTCGCAGGGCAATCCGGGCATCGCGCTGGGCAACGCCTACGGGTCGAACATCACCAACATCGCCCTGATCCTGGGGGTGACCGCACTGATCAGCCCTATAGCCGTCCATTCGCAGGTGCTGCGCAAAGAGCTGCCCATCCTCACGGTGGTGACTGCACTGGCGGCCTGGCAACTCTGGGATGGCAAAATAACCCGGCTTGATGCCATCGTGTTGCTGACCGTGTTCGGCGGCCTGATGGCCTGGACCATCTGGCAGGGTATGCAGAAAAAAGCCGATGCGCTGGGGAGCGAGATGGAGCAGGAACTCGACGTTCGCGCCATGCCCATTCGCCGTGCGGTCTTCTGGCTGTCAGTGGGCCTGGTGCTGCTCGTCGTCAGCTCCCGCATCCTGGTCTGGGGCGCGGTGGAGATCGCTCATGGATTCGGGGTCAGCGACCTGATCATCGGCTTGACCATCGTCGCGGTGGGCACCTCGCTGCCGGAACTGGCCTCGTCGATTATCGCCACCCGCAAGGGGGAACATGACATCGCGCTGGGCAACGTTCTTGGGTCCAACCTGTTCAACACCCTGGCGGTGGTGGGGATCGCCGGTGCGATTCACCCGATGGCGATCGGACCGGAAGTTTTCAACCGCGACATGATGGTGATGGCTGGGCTGACCCTTTCGCTCTTCGTGTTCGGCTACGGATTCCGTGGACCGGGACGTATCAACCGCCTTGAAGGCGCGGTGCTGCTGGCCTGTTACGTGGGCTATACGGCCTACCTGATCACAACGATTCTGGCATGAAGGGCAGGTCGGTGAGCGTAAAAGGGCTGGACCCCTCGCAGCAGTCTACCAAAAGGGCGATTTCGGTCCGCTGGACGGCTTACGCTTTCCTGTTTCTTGCGTTGAGCTGTGGCGTGCCTTTGTTTATCTATCGGCAGGTTGGCGCACAGTCGTTTTCCATTAATGAGCATCTGTGGTCCTGGCCGGTTCTTTCTGCACTTGCCATGCTTCTGACGATTTATTTTGTCAGTGATGCACTGCGCCTGCACTTCATTCTCAAGGCGTCGGGGCACAATCTCGCCGCTGGAAACCTCGGCAAGTTGACGTTCATCAATATCCTGTTTTCCAATATCACCCCCATGGCGACTGGCGGAGGTTTTGCCCAGGTCTGGTTTCTTTATCGGCGCGGCGTTTCGATTGGCACGGCCACGGCGGCGACGACCATCCGAACGTTTATCGCAATGTTCCTGATTTTTCTCCCCGTACCGTTCCTTATCGCGGGACTGCCGTATTTCCGGGATGGTGGAATGATGTCCAGTATAGGCTGGATTTTGGCCAGCGTCGCCATCGGCTATCTCGCCTGTTTCCTGGTGTTGCTGTTCCGTCTGCGCTGGCTGCTGCGGCTGTTCGACCTGACTGCCAGAGGCCTGGCCTGGCTGCGTCTCACCAGCCCTGAAAGAACGCGGCGAATCAAAGCGAAATTTCTCAGGGAAGCGGTACGATTCTCGCGATGCTTGAAGATTTACGTTCAGGGGGACAGAAAAGACGTCTTCCTCTCCGTTTTCTTTACCTTTATCTTCCTCCTTTCTCTGTTTTCGTTCCCCTCTGTACTGTTCTGGGGCGCGGGCTATCAGACGAATTACTTTACGACCACCGGCCTGCTGGTGGTGTCGACCTGTATCATGTATTTCGCTCCGTCGCCAGGAGGAGCTGGATTTGCCGAGGGCGTTTTCGGATTGTTTTTCGCTTCGCTCGTTCATGCGTCCGAACTGGTCGGCATCATACTGGTCTGGCGGTTTTTGACGATTTATCTCGGCATGCTCATCGGTGTCCCCGTGACCCTGCATGAACTGGCCCGCCGGAGGATGGGCAATGGCTAGATTGTCGTGGTGGCGGGCGCTCTTCTATCTGAACCTGGTCATTCTGTTCCTGGTCATTTTCTATAAGATCTATCTCAATTTCTTTGAACAGGATTACGGTGCCGTCCATGCTGAACAGGTAGAGCGCATTGAATCGATTCTGCATGGAGAAGACACGTTCAGTTTTGCCGTTGTCGGCAACATCAATAACTCAGTTGGTATTTTTGAGCGGAAAATCATCCCCGAACTCAACCGGAGCGATGTGGCCTTCGTCGTCTCCGCTGGAAACGCGGTCAGCGGTGCGGGCGAAGATAAATACCGCGCCCTGCACCGGACCTTGGGGCATCTTGAAAAACCCTATCTCCTGACGTTTGGCGATAACGAGCACGGCGCGTTTGGCGGTTTCCGCTACTATGACCACTACGGGCCATATGTTTTCGCATTTTCAGCGGGGAACAGCAGGTTTATCTTTCTCGACAGTTCCGGAAAAACCTCCTTTAAGTGGCAGGCCCGCTGGCTGGAGGAAGAGCTTGACGTCGCGCCGAATCAGAATGTGTTCCTTTTCGTCGGGCATCCGCTATTGCCGGTGGATAAAACGGGCGCTTTTGACTTCGGTGATGATGATCTGGCAGACGAAGAGTTTCGCAGCCTGCTCATGCCCATGTTCCGTGATTCGCGGATAAAAGCGGTCTTCTCGTCGAATCTGCCGCTCTTTTCAGCCCAGGAATACAACGGCACTCCTTTTGTGGTGACGGGTGGCGCAGGGGGGTTTGTTCTCAACAATGAGCGCAGTTTTTATCATTACGTGAAGGTCCAGGTCAGCCGGAGCCAGGTGGATATCGAACCTGTCCGGCTGAATGTCGGACAACACAAGGTCTTTCGTACCGTTGAAAGTATCTGGTTCTTTATTCATTCGCTGTTCTATGTCGGTTATCTCAATTACCTGCTTATTGTCTGCTTTCTCATGGTCAGCGCCTACTGGCTGTATTCACTCCTGCTGAGAGAACGGGATTATTATCCTGATTTCAATCATCCATCCGAACCGACTCTTGATCGAGAGATCAAGGTCGCCATGTTCACCAATAACTATCTCCCCTTTATCGGCGGGGTTCCGATTTCGATCCATCGACTCTCTACAGCTCTCAAAGAGCTGGGGCATAACGTCCTGATTTTGGCACCACAATACGAACAAAGCGCAGAGCCGCCGGAGGAACGTGATGTCTTCAGGCTTCCTTGTCTTTTCAGGCAAACGGCCGCCAAGGGGATCGTGGTGCCAAACATTTTCTCCCTGGCGGCAATCAGAAAAGTGCGCGAATTTGCTCCTGACGTGATTCATATCCATCATCCCTTCTGGATGGGCACGGCAGGGCTCTGGATGGCAAGGCGATTAAAGATACCAGCGGTCTACACCTACCATACACGGCTGGAACATTATTCTTACGCGGTCCCTTTGCCCAAAGCCCTGTTTCGTAATTTTCTTTCCCACGCGCTGGTACGGCGGCTCGGCAACCGATGCAACGCCATCGTCGTTCCCACGGAAGCTTCTGAGCATTATCTTCGCATGATTGGCGTGAAGACTCCCGTGTTCGTCGTGCCTACAGGTATCGAAACCGACAAGTTCGCCGAACTGTCTGAACTGGAAGGAGCCCGATTGCGCACTGAGCTTGGCATAGCAAACGATGAACTGGTGCTGTTGAGTGTTTCCAGATTGAGCACCGAGAAAAATATAAGCTTCATGCTCGAAGCGGTTTCCCTCCTGACAAAGCACTGTTCGCGAAAATTCAAACTTGTTCTTATTGGTGAAGGCCCTGAGCGGGAACGTCTATATCAAATGGTCGAGACTTTAGGTTTGCAGGATACCGTGCTCTTTCCAGGCGCGGTTCCTCCCGAAACCATGCCAGCCTACTACAGCCTGGGCGATATCTTTGTTTTCGCCTCCACCTCGGAAACACAGGGGATGGTTATCCTTGAAGCGATGGCAAGCGCAATGCCCGTTGTGGCGATCAGGGCCAGCGGCATCGATGATTTTGTTATTGAAGGCATGACCGGATTTAAAACGATGCAGAATATTTCCGCATGGACAGAAAAAGTTCAGCTCCTGCTGGAAAATGACACGTTGCGACACGAGTTGTCCGGCCATGCGGCGTCAATGGCAAGCAGGTTTGGAATAGACGAGTTTGGCAAAAAAATGATACGAGTTTATGCTCATGTTTTATTTACCAGAAAGGAGATGTTCCATGAAATGCCCGGTATGCAAAGACACCAATCTGGTCATGACGGAAAGACAGTCCATTGAAATCGACTATTGCCCTGAATGTCGCGGGGTATGGCTGGATCGTGGCGAGCTGGACAAGATCATCGAACGGTCGACGCAGGAGGCGGCACCGGTCCGGAAAGAACCTTATCAGGATCTGGGGCGCGACCAGCAGCGTTATCCCCAGGGGGACCGCCATCACGAGTACAAACACAAGCACCACAAGCGAAAGACTCTGCTTGGCGAACTGTTTGATTTCTGATTTGGGAACCGAACCGGCGTCCGAAAACCGGATTCGAAGTTGTTGCGGTTCGACGCCAGGTATCCGGTTTTACTGCAAACCCGTCACCCTCGTCCGGTGCCGGGAAATCAGGGGAGAAATTCGTTTCTCTGGTCGGGTTGGTGGGAAATGGTTGTGTGAGATGACTTCGGCGTTTATTATCAAGGAGTTGCGAGGAGCGCGGGCTTTGAGACTGTTTTGCGGTAAGTCGGCGTTCCCTCCACCATGCAATCAAAGGCGGTCAAGTCAGAACGACTTGGCCGCTTTTTTTTGAGTTGACCGACACTCACCTGCTAGCTGGCTCGATGCCGCTCTGCTCCTGTTATGAAGCCCGAGGCTTAGAAGGATTTTTCTTCTGAGCCTTTTTTTGTGGAATGCATAAAGCTGCATATGCGGTCGGGGGTGAAAAATATCGCTGAATCAGGCAAGGGCGATCGGGTATTATTGCGGGTGACAGTCATGGTCAGGAAAATAGCAAAGAAGCCGGAGCGCTTTTCTTTTTGGTATGTGTTGATCTTGTTGCGGTGAAATTCCGTTGCCTCCGGTTTCTGACTTAATCCGGCGCTCAGGCTTTACATAAAATGTATCTAGCTGTATAATATGAAGATACGTGTTGTATCCAGATTGTTAATGTTGTCTCCCGCCCCTGTTTATTGTTTTTATCGCCAGGAGTTTACTGCCATGCGTGTGTATGCCGCCTTTGCAGCCCTCTGTGTTTTCATCTTCCATTTTTCTGTACCTGCTCTGGCTGGCGAGACATCGACGCCTGCAGGTCCCGATTGGAATAAGACATACGTTGGCATTGCCATCGGGGCGGGGTATGGTGAAGCAGACCATACTCTGGGTCTTGGCGGAAGCTATTTTAATATTCAGGACCGTGCCCAGCTTGACCCCATGGGCTCGCGAGACCAATCTGAAGTCATGCCTGCCGCATCGGTGTTTGCTGGTATCAATCATCAGTGGGGCAATCTGGTTCTCGGTCTTGAAGGTGAATTCACCTATGCTCCCTTTGAAAAAAAGTATGATTCCGGGCGTACCGAGTATGATTCCATCGGGGGCGTTTTTTTCAACCTGCGCTCCCGCGTGACTTCTGAGTGGATGGCAAGCCTCAGACCCCGACTGGGTTATGCGTTCGGCAATTCTCTTGCATACATCACTGCCGGCCCTGCTCTGTCTAAATTCAGTTACCGCTTTCATTTTGATGATGACAACCTTGGCGGAAACACATCCACGGTCAATAAGGAAGAGTTTCGTCTGGGCTGGACTGCCGGAATTGGTTGCGATTACGAATTGGAAAACGGCTGGGCAATCAGAACAAGCTACCAGCATTATGAATTCTACGACATTGCCAGCTCTGCGCCTTCCTTTACCAAAGGCGCCTTTCAGGGTGATTTGAAGAACTCACTCGACTACAAGTCGGATGTCTTTCTTATCGGCATCCTGAAGACTTTTTAATCTCTAGGAATCAGGTGATGCTTGGCCTGCGCAACGCGAGCACTGCAGAGCCGGACAGTCCGTTGCCGCATCTGGGCACTGATGAGCACTGACCACGCCTTTTAGCTGAGTAGCTCTGGCAACGGGTTTTTGTTTTCTGCAAATACTGATTCCTGAATGATATTCAGAGCGTCGCAGGCTCAATTCCCTTGAGGTCTATCAGGCATTCTTAAAAACGGCCGGGCAGTGTGTTGCTGCCCGGTATTTTTGTTTATTCGGGACAGCGTTGTGGTCAGCATATTGGTATAATATGATGTGATTGGTCTGGTGTTCGTGCCTGATGCTCAAAGAAAGGGGAATTTACATAGCAAGTTAGAAAACGAACTGAAGTTAATATTTCAAATTTCCGCTGGTCAGCGAGTCCATATACGGTAATCCTCCCATTTTTAGGAGGCCTGAAAAGTAGAGGCTATGCAGTCATTCTCAGTTTTTGGGCAGGGGTGATCCCCCCAATTTCCATGTTAGGTCGCTCATTGTTGTAGGTCCATAACCAGTTGGTGGCATGGTCCTGTACCTCTTGAATGCTTGAGAACAGAAACTGCCCAAGCCAATCGTAGCGGACGGTCCGATTGTACCGCTCCACGTAAGCGTTCTGCTGAGGTTGCCCTGGTTGAATATGTTCAATGCGTATTCCCTGACTGGCAGCCCACATCAGCAGTTTGTTACTGATGTACTCCGGCCCGTTGTCACAACGAATCGACTCCGGCTTTCCCCGCCATTCAATGACCTGTTCAAGGCTTCGGATTACACGCTCTGCGGGCAGGGAGAAATCCGCTTCTATGGTCAGTCCCTCACGGTTAAAATCGTCAATCACATTGAACAACCTGAAGCTACGTCCGCTTTGCAACTGATCGTGCATGAAATCCATCGACCATGACTGATTGACCCGCTGCGGTTGCCCAAGCGGCTCCGGCTTTTCCCGGACAATGCGTTTCTTAGGTTTGATGCGCATGTTGAGTTCCAGCTCGCAGTATATTCGGTACACGCGCTTGTGGTTCCATCGATAGCCCCTGACATTACGCAAATGCAGGAAACACAGGCCGAACCCCCAGTTACGCTGGTTGTCCGTCAAACGAATAAGACAATCTGCAATTAGTTCGTTCTCAGCTGAAAGTTTCGGCTCGTACCGAGAGCATGTCTGGCTGATATTGAATGCTTCACAGACTTGCCGGATATTCAGTTGTTTCTCTTGAACGGCTTTCTTGGCCATCTCGCGGCGACGAGACGGCCTTACCAGTTTTTTGCCAGAGCCTCTGCAACGACCTCGGCCTCCATCTTTTCTTCGGCATACATCCGCTTGAGCAGCTTGTTTTCGCGTTCAAGCTCTTTCATGCGCGCCATCAGCGACGCATCCATACCGCCAAACTTTGCTCGCCACTTGTAGAACGTGGCACTGCTCATGCCATGCTCGCGGCAGAGTTCGGGTACAGGAACGCCGTTCTCGGCTTGCTTCAAAATGTTCAGGATTTGACTGTCGGTGTAGCGAGATTTCTTCATGTAGGATCTCCTCATCAGGGGTTACGAGAAAATTCTGCTTTTCAGAAGCAACATTTTTCTGGGGGATTACCGTTGACTTATACACACGTGAGTATGTATAGCTGAAGGAGAAGCATCTTCTTCTAACGCTCCGATTATTAGGGTTTACTTTCCAAGAAGGACGAAGCCACACCAAGGTTTATGATAGCCACGGTAATAAAGTTTCAACCATCCCGAGGCATAAAGAAATAAAAGATCATTTGGTTCGGGTGATTGGAAAGCAAGTCGGAAAAAAAATTATAGTAGTGTGTGGGGGGGATTCCCCCCCCACACACTACTAAATACAAAAGGGTATTATGGAAAAATTATATTACGGTGTTTTTATCCCTGCAATTGAGGGTGGTTACGTTGTAACCTTTCTAGAGTGCCCAGCCATAGGTACCCAAGGTGAAACACTTCAGGAAGCCTACAGGAACGCTTTAGATGTACTGAATATTGAGGCTGAGGAACAAGCCAAAAAGCGACAGGAAATGCCGGAACCAGCTCCCTATGAAGCTGTGGTCGCTTATGCCTCTGAAGAGATGAAAGGGGAGGGGGTAGATTGCTCGCGCGAGTTCCGCTTGCAGCTGGTGCCCGTGCCAACGGCAGACGCAACCCCTGTTAGAATTAATATTTCACTTCCTCGGTATATCCTTGAGGATCTGGACAGAAAAGCAAGGTCAAAGGGGTTTGGGCGTTCTCAGTTTGTTGCTTTTTTGACGCAAAAATTTGCAAGCTAGTTTTCGACCGGATCATAAACACTTACGGCTGGAGGAAAGAAAATGGTAGCGTTATCAATTCAGCGTTATGATGATGGTTCTTATGATGTTTTAGTAAATAGCCCGGCTGAATTGCTGGCGTACTGCCTTGCAGGAGAGATAACCGTTTTTGATACAGAAATACGCCTTCAAGGATTGGCGGCTGATCATGTTTACAAATGAATGGCCCTGATGATTACTATCCGGGCCATGGTGTTGCTCTTGTGTGCCCGCAGTGCCAGTGTACTCTTCTGCGTGTCCGCTACTTTTTACGCATCCAGAATATGCTTCCCACAGGGGGGCGGCCCTGCAGCGTTGTTACGGCCTGCAGAGGTTGCAGGGCAGGGTGCAACTCCGGCTGTGAGGACAAATAGTACGAAGGCAGCAGGATGTCGAATGCGGTAGCCCCGAACAGCAGTACGCAGGCCAGCAGGTATTGTTCGTTATAGTAGCGGCGTTCCCAGCCGGGCGGATAGTCCATGGGCAGGCATATGTCATGGATGCCGATAAGGCATCCGGCCGGAAGTATGGGAAGAATATCGAGAAAAAAGACGGTGACATCTGAATTTTGCAGCGCGCGGTGACTGCAGTCTACAAAAAGAATATCCTCTGCGGTTACGGTGTCGAAAAAAGCGATATCCAGCGATTCGAGCGAATGGCGCAGCGTACGGTGACACAGGCTGTCCACTTCGCTTCTGGGCTGCGGGTCTATGGAGAAAATGCGTGTGGCAAGCCCGTGATCGCGCACGGCCCGCGCTGCGAATTTTGTGGAATGGCCGGAACCTACCTCTATAAACCGGCGGGGAGCATGTTTTGTCAGTGCCGTATATATGCTCATGCCGTCCAGTACAGGCAGCCAGTTGTTGTTCCAGCGCGGTTCCGGTGAATCTTCGGGAGCGTCAAAAGGAATTTTTGCAAAAGAAGGCGCCAGAGACGCAATATTTTCCAGAAATGGCAGGTAGTTCTGCCGGCATGAGCGGAAAAGCGTTTCCAGAGCCTGATGAGGGGGCTTACCGTGTCCCCACCGGATTTTGGGTTCAACAGGATATGGGTCGTCAACAAGCAGCAGAGAGCCGCGGGCCTGCATAGCTGCGATATCGGTGATGGAGATACTTTTCATATGGTTTCCGGCTGTTGCGTTGTTGTGAGGACACCCTGGTAATGCGGCGGTTGGCGCGACAGCAAATATACAAATCATAATATAATAAAATATATGATAATATTTTATCCACATGCTTGTATCTCATCGCGGAGTCCTTCCTGCCTGTTTATGCCGTATTGCTCCGGCAGGCTTCCGTGTGGCCTGCGGGATGTTGCCCCGCTCTGAACTGCATAAAACGGTTCCGCCGGTGGCCGCTGTATACCGAACGCATGGTCGTTGCAGGGACATGGTCCGGCCCGTATGCCGTGCCGTATTGTATTGGAAAAATCTTACGGCATGACAGTATGATGGCGCATGTAACAACCCGTCGAGGCGCATAATTACAACCGGCAGTGATGCAGCGGTGGCGTGCTTTTTCTACGGTCTGTATTGTCCGTAAAAAAACGCGGCCCCGACTGTAAGGTCAGGGCCGCGGGACAAGACAGAGTGAGCTTGTGTGTGGCTACAATACCTTAAAGCTGCCGAGAGGCTTTTTCTGTGCATCCAGCAGATGAACCGAGCAGGCAATGCAGGGATCGAATGAATGAATGGTGCGCAGAATTTCCACAGGGCGGTCCGGGTCGGGACACGGGCATCCGATAAGTGACTGCTCGCCCGCGCTCAGTTTTCCGTTGGCGCAGCGGGGCCCCAGATTCCATGTAGAAGGTACGACCATCTGGAAGTTGTGTATTTTAGCTTCCTTGATGTCTATCCAGTGCGACAGGGCGCCGCGGGTTACACAGCAAAAGCCCACGCCGCGGGCGGAGTCCGGCATTTTCCATTCTGTGTATATGGTGTCTTCACCGGCTTTGATGCGTGCTTCGGTATCGTCAATCCAGCCCTGCATGCGCCTCATAAGCATGGTTGTTTCTACCACACGGCATACGGTACGGCCCATGGTGGAAAACAACTGATCAGGCTTCATGCCGGAATCTTTGAAAAAAGTATCCAGCATGGTTCTTGTTTCCTGCTCTTTACGGGCGTAGGCCAGCGCGCGCCGTGCCAGCGGGCCGGTCTCCATTGCTTCATTTTTGTAGCGCGGAGCCTTGGACCAGGAATACTTCTCCTTGTCCTCATATGATGTGTAGTGCGGCTCTGTAGCGCCTTCATAGGGCGTGCGCGGGGTATCGCCTTCGTACCAGCTGCGCGCCACATGTTCGTTGATATGGCCGGGGTCCAGCTCTTCGTGCTTTGTAAGATCGTTGCCCCACAGCACGCCCGAAGTGAAGTACGGATCTTTGCCTGTTACCGGATCATGAAAATCTGCAAAGGCAAAGAAGTTGGATGTTCTGCCGTAGGCCAGCGCTTCAGGGTAGCGTCTGGTCATCAGCAGGATGTCGGGCATCATGGCGTTTTCAACAAACTCCTTGCAGTGTTCCCAGATCTTGCGGAAGTGTCCGATAACTTCCGGACGCAGGCTGTCGTAGCAGGTCATGCCGCCCACAACCATACTTTGCGCATGCGGGTTTTTACCGGCAAAGAGCGCCATGGCTCTGCCCAGTTCCAGCTGAATGCGCAGCCCTTCAAAGTAGTGGGCCGACATTATCAGGTTTTCTTCCGGACTCAGCTTGTACGCATCGTTGCCGCCCAGAAAGTATGCCTTTTCCAGAAATCCCAGCTGTCCCGATTTCACAAACTCCTTCAGCCGCTTCTGAATGATGAAAAGCTCTGAAGGGTCGTCGCTTCTGTTGCTGGTGCTGCCCACAATTTTACCGGCCTTGGCCGGATCGGCCGTGGTGGCTGCGGCAACATCAATCCAGTCCAGCCCGTGCAGGTGGTAAAAGTGCACCAGATGGTCATGCACGATAAGCGCGGAGAGAATAAGGTGGCGCATGAGCTGTGCCAGCGGAGGGACTTTGATCTCAAGTGCGTCTTCGATGGCGCGGATGCTGGTCAGCGCATGGGTGTTTGTGCATACGCCGCAAGCACGCTGGGTAAACAGCGGGGCATCTTCCGGCGGTCTGCCTTTCAGAATCATCTCAATGCCTCTGAAAAGCTGTGTGCTTACCCATGCATCTTTGACTTTGTTGTTTTCCAGTTCCACCTCGATCTTGAGGTGCCCTTCGATCCGCGTCACCGGATCGACGATCAGCCTTTTGCCGGTGTGGTTCATTTTTTTCTGACTCATTCGGTCTTATCTCCTTTCGGGCGGCGCGGGTTAGCTTTCGGGGCCGTCTTCAATGGGGTGGAAAAAGGGTGAGTATTTGTCCCAGAAGTTGGGTTCGCTGCAGCCTATACAGGGGGCTCCGGCCTTTACCGGCCAGTTGACCTGATTGAAAAGCGCTGTGGGGCAGTTGTTATAGGTGTATGGCCCTTTGCAGCCCAGCTGATACAGGCACCAGCCTTTTTTGGCTTCGGGACTGCCAAAGCCCGGGGCAAATTCGCCTTTGTTAAAATGCTTCTGCCGCGGGCAGTGGTCGTGCACGGTATCACCGTAAAACAGCAGCGGGCGGTTCCAGGTATCAAGTTCAGGCATACCCTTGGTAAGCAGGTGCACCACTGTGCCCACAAAGTTCATGGGGTTGGGCGGGCAACCGGCAATGTTGATGGCATTCACCCCCACGGCTTTCAGGGCTTCGTTCACCCCTTTGGCTCCCGAAGGATTGGGCGCGGCAGCCTGCACACCGCCAAAACAGGCACAAGACCCCATGGCGATGGTGGCCATGGCTTTGGAGGCCACGCGCGCACACAGCTGAAACATGGTTTCTCCGCCCACTTTGCCGTATTCTCCGCCATGACGGGTGGGTATGCCGCCTTCGATGACGCAGATATATCCTTCCGGATTGATAAGGGCTTTTTCCAGCGCTGCGTGGGCTGCATCGCCTGCGGCAGCCATGACGGTCTCGCAATAGTCCAGCGAGATGGTGTTCATGATTATTTCGTCAAAATACGGCTCATACGCTCTGAGCAGTCCTTCTGTGCAGCCGGTGCATTCCGCGCAGTGCAGGTACACCACCGAAGGGCGTTTTTGGGTCATCAGCGCATGGGCTATCTGCGGGGCAAATGCGGGCCCCATGCCCAGAAAAGTAGCCATGACACCGCAGAACTTCATAAAATCACGGCGGCTGACCTCTCTGGTTCCTACGGTCATTTTCAGTGCATCAAATCTGTTACCGTTGGGCATGATATCCTCCTGTGGCTACCGGGGCTTGTGGCAGGCAGAGGTGCAGCCCACCGGATTTTTGCCGCCTTTGCTGCGCATCAGCGTGTGACAGCCCAGACAGCTGGGCGGACCGTCGGAGTGCCATGCCCGGTAAAAACCGGACTCGTCTGTGGGGTCATCGCTTTTATGGCATTGGGTGCAGGGCACAAATTTGCCCAGAGTCTTGTCTGATTCCTTGTGGTGACACTGGTTGCAGGAAACTCTGATGGCGTGTGCCCCGTGGGTAAAGTTGACCTTGGTGACCCACGAATTCAGCTTTTCATAATTGGCAGGCCGTTCAATGACGATTTTGTCGGGAACATCATAAGCCAGCAGCGGGGCCGCGGCGATGAGCAACACCGCCAGCGCCGCGGCGGCGTATAACAGAAGCCTGTGAGCCATGGTTCCTCCGTGGAAGATGGTTACTATGATGCAACCATCATACGCTCCGTTACCGGCTGTTAAATTATACATATCAGTCTGAGGATAACTTTTTTCTGCTTAAGGAACCGGAGGGGATGGCCGCAGAAAGCAGCCAGAGTGCCGGAGTGCGCCTTTGCGGGGGGGGAGGCGGTGCGCGGCGCATCAGCTGTGTACTGAATGGAAAATGGGAATAAGCAGGCGCGGGCGGAACGTGATAACGCACGCAACGGCACGCGGACACCGGAGAAGGAAAGGAGTGAAGGAAGTCCGGCAAGCGCGCCGGTGCGGTGAAAGTCAGACGGCGGGTACAGGCTCTGTACAGTCGGCGGCATGCACGGTGTACGAACTTTCCACCCTGTTTCTTCCGCCTGCCTTGGCTTTATACAAAGCCTGATCGGCACGGCCGAGTGCTCTGGTGATGTCGGGTTCTTCCGGCAGCATATTGGCAATGCCTATACTGACGGTGACAGCGATGGAAGCGCCGCCCAGCTGAAGGGGGCATGCGGCAACCTCCCTGCGGAGTCTTTCGGCCAGACATACAGCACCCCGTTCGTCCGAAGGCTGCAGCAGCGCGACAAACTCTTCTCCGCCGAAGCGGAACAGTTGATCTGTGCCTCTGAACTGTTTTTGCAGTATGGCGGCAAAATGCCGGAGCAGGGCGTCACCTGCAGGATGGCCGAACTTGTCATTGACGGATTTGAACCGGTCAAGGTCCATCACAAGTATGACCAGCGGTTCACACAGGCGGTGCAGGCGGGCCACATGATGGGCTGCGGCCGTGTATAGAGCCCGCCGGTTGCCCAGTCCGGTCAGCGGGTCTGTCCGGGCTTCCTTTTCCAGCATCTGTACCAGCCGTTCATTGATCATGCTGCTGACTCCCATCATCAGCATGATGCCGAAAACCAGAGAGACAAGAACGGAAAATTTGATAAGCGGGCCGGCCTGCAGATACTCCACAGAACTCTGCTGGCTCAGCAGGCTGACTGTTCCGTAAATAATGCTGTATGAGCCGTGCAGCAGGCAGCTGATGCCTGTTATTTTGCAGAATGTGACGTCTTTTACGCGAACAAGCGTGTATCCGCAGAGAAGTCCTATTATGCCGACAAGAGTATTGACAATGAATATCCGTATGAAAATATTATTGTCGATGGCAACATAGTATGTATAGGTGCAGGCTGATGCAGCTATGATAGCGGCGATAAAAGACCACTGGCGTTTTGTCAGTTTTTCTTTGCCAAGAAATACTCTTACCCAGTTATATATTATAATAAGAAAAAGTAGTGCAAGTGAGTTGCCGAAAAGTACTGAGTAGACTGTTGGTATATAGCCTCTTGTAAAAAAGCTTACCATGCTTATAAGTCCGCAACCGAATCCGGCAATAAGCCATTTTACACCATCTACAGGAACTTTTCTTGTATACATATAATACGAAAAGCCCGTGGCGATAAGAAATACAAGAGCATTGAGTATGAGAACTGTGCGGATGTCTATCATGATATGGTGCTATAATGTGCGTTGTGTGGAGGCACTATACCGGTATTTGCGCGCCTGACAAGACAAGACAAGGCGTCCTCTGTTCCGTGGCAGACGGCCCGGAAAGGTGCTGCCATACGGACAGGCGGATATGTTTACCATATCGGGCGATGAAAAAATTAAACTTATAATCTGCCCGCCGGAGGCGTCTTCAGGTGTGGTTGCTTCATGTCTCCGACGAGCAAGGGGAATGATCCCCCTTGCATCCCCGGTTGTGCCACAGGCCGTTCGGTCAGCTGTGAGCTTGCGGGCGTACGGGGCGGCATTGCCGGTACGGAGCAAGGCAGTACAGCGCGCTGCAGGCTTATCTGTGGAGTGTGCGAGGCGCGCGTTGAGGGTGCAGGGAGATCATCTCCCTGCCCGCCGGAGGCGTTTTTCTGTGTGATTGTTTTCTGTCTCCGACGGGCAAAGGGAATGATTCCCCTTGCATCCCCCGTTGCGCCACAGGCCGTTCGGTCAGCTGTGTGCTTGCGGGCGTACGGGGCGGCATTGCCGGTACGGAGCAGGGCAGTACAGCGCGCTGCAGGCGTATCTGAGGAACATGCGAGACGCGCGTCGAGGGTGCAGGGAGATCATCTCCCTGCCCGCCGGAGGCGTTTTCATGTGCGATTGTTTTCTTTCTCCGACGGGCAAAGGGAATGATTCCCCTTGCATCCCCCGTTGCGCCACAGGCCGTTCGGTCAGCTGTGCGCTTGCGGGCGTACAGCGCGGCATAGCCGGTACGGAGCAAGGCAGTACAGCGCGCCGTAGGCGTTTCTGTGGAGTGTGCGAGACGCGCGTCGAGGGTGCAGGGAGATCATCTCCCTGCCCGCCGGAGGCGTTTTCCTGCGTGATTGTTTTCTGCCTCCGACGGGCAAGGGGACTGATTCCCCTTGCATCCCCCTTTGCGCCACAGGCCGTTCGGTCAGCTGTGCGCTTGCGGGCGTACGGGGCGGCATTGCCGGTACGGAGCAAAGCAGTACAGCGCGCTGCAGGCGTATCTGAGGAACATGCGAGACGCGCGTCGAGGGTGCAGGGAGATCATCTCCCTGCCCGCCGGAGGCGTCTTCAGGTGTGGTTGCTTCATGCCTCCGACGGGCAAGGGGAATGATCCCCCTTGCATCCCCGGTTGCGCCACAGGCCGTTCGGTCAGCTGTGTGCTTGCGGGCGTGCGGGGCGGCATTGCCGGTACGGAGCAAGGCAGTACAGCGCGCCGCAAGCGTTTCTGTGGAGTGTGCGAGGCGCGCATTGAGGGTGCAGGGAGATCATCTCCCTGCCCGCCGGAGGCGTCAGCGGCATGCGGGGTCAGAGTATCTGCCCCAGAAACGCCTGTGTGCGTTCTTCCCGCGGCGAGGAGAATATCGTCTGCGGAGACTCTTTTTCCAGAATGACGCCTTCATCCATAAAAGCCACTGTATCGGCCACTTCGCGGGCGAAGCCCATCTCGTGTGTGACCACCATCATGGTCATGCCGTCTTCGGCCAGCGTGCGCATGACAGAGAGTACTTCACCCACCAGTTCCGGATCCAGAGCCGATGTCGGTTCATCAAAAAGCATGACTTCGGGTTCCATGGCCAGCGCTCTCGCGATGGCCACGCGTTGTTTCTGCCCGCCGGAAAGAGTTGCCGGATAGGCGTCTGCCTTGTCCGCCATGCCTACTTTTTCCAGATAGTGCCCGGCCAGTTCGCGGGCTTCTTTTTTGTTCATGCGGCGCACCTGCCGCGGGCCTTCCATTACGTTGCCCAGCGTGGTCATATGCGGAAAAAGGTGAAAATGCTGAAACACCATGCCCACGCGGGAGCGCAGCGTGTTGATGAATTGTTCCTCTTTGTGCACGGCCACACCGCCAACGCGTATTTCTCCGTCCTGAAAGTCTTCCAGCAGGTTTACGCAGCGCAGCAGTGTGCTTTTGCCCGAACCGCTGGCACCGATGACCACCACAACGTCGGAAGGCATTACCTGCAGGTCGATGCCTTTGAGCACGTGATGATCGCCGAACCATTTGTGCAGGCCTGCAATATCAATAACCGGTCTGTTTTTTTTCTGCATGGATCTGACTCCTTTAACTGCCAGTATCGAGTTTTGCTTCAAGCCTGTGGAACAGCCAGCTGAACACCGCGGTATACAGCAGGTAAAACAGTGCCGCGATGGCAAGCATTTCCATCATCATGAAATTGGACGAGGCGAGTTGCTGCGACTTGAGCAGCAGTTCGTTGATGGTGATGGTACTGGCCAGTGAGGAATCTTTAAGCGCGATGATGAACTGGTTGCCCAGCGGCGGAATGGCCCGCTTGAGCGCCTGCGGCAGAATAATGCGCACCATGGCCCGCGGGTAGGACATGCCCAGACTGCGGGCGGCTTCCATCTGGCCGGTGGAGATGGAGCTGATGGCTCCGCGGAATATTTCCGCTATGTATGCGCCGTTATGGATACCAAGCGCCAGCACTGCAGAGGTTATTGCTTCCAGACCGGCCAGACTGCGCAGCCCGAAATAGATGAACAGCAGCTGCAGAAGCAGCGGGGTTCCTCTGATGAGATATATGTAGGCCCTGGCGGGCAGGTTGAGAATCTTTTTGTCGGAAATGCGCAGAAAAGAGGTACCCAGCCCCAGCACAAAGCCCAGCAGAATGCCGAGCGTTGTCACCTGCAGCGTCATCCACGCGGCAGGCAAAAAATAGGGCAGGTACTTCGGTATGGCAGAAAATTCGAAGTACATAATATTTCCGGTGTGTTGTTGTTTGTACGGCAGGGCAGCCGCCGCACACTGCCTGAGGGTAGTGTGCGGCGGTAAAAGCGTTTCTACGCGCTAGCGGGTGGTTATGTCGGCGTTAAGCCATTTGCGGCTCAGACTGGCCAGCGTGCCGTCTTCGTGCATGGCGGCAAGTACGGCGTTGACTTCTTTAAGCAGGGTGTCTTCGCCTTTGCGGAAGGCGACGGCGATATTTTCGCTGCGCAGCGGAGCGCCCAGCATGCGGATGTTGAATCTGCCGGAATTGACGGCGTTCACACCCACAACCCTGTCGGTGATAACGGCGTCGACCACGCCGTTATCAAGCTCAAGCAGGGTCTGTGTGTCATCTTTGTACAGACGCACTTCGCCGGCGCCCAGCTTTTCGGCATCTTCGGCAAACGTTGTGCCGGTCACCACGCCGAAAACCTTGCCTTTCAGCTCCTGCGGTGCGGTGTAAGGGGCGCTGTCTTTTACCATTACCTGCGCGCCAGAGTAGTAGTAGGCGTTTGAAAAGTTTACCACCTTAAGGCGTTCGGGGGTGACAGCCATGCTGCCAAGAATGCCGTCGTAGGCGCCGGAGCGCAGTCCTTCAATGATTCCGCTCCACTCTGTGGTCACGGGTACAAAGGCAACGCCGAGGCGCGATGCCACCTCTTTGGCAACGTCAACGTCAAAGCCTGTCAGCTCGTTGCTGTCATTGTAAAAATTGAAGGGCGGGTAACCGCCGCTCATGGCAAAGCTGATTTCGCCCGCTTCCTTGATGCGGCTGAGCGCGTCGGTTTTTTCTTCTGAACAGGCGGAAAGCAGAAGGGCGAGCATAAGCACGGCAGCCAGCGGAAAATAACGGAATGCAATCTTCATGGTAAACTCCGGTAAGGTTTATGTTGTGCCCTTGTGCGTATGGATAAAAACGGCAAACAGCTCTTTATGTACGCAGGTCTCCGGCAGCAGGCAGATATGCTGCGATACTCCGGAATATAGGGCACGTCGGTGAACAGCCGGAAAAGCATGAAGACAGACATATGCTTATGTCCGGTTTCATGCTGATACGGCATCTGCTGCGTGTGCACATAATAAAAAAGTGCACAGTAAAAGACACAGTACAGAATTATTGCAGCTAAACACTATTATAAGCTGCGGGCAAGGGGGGGCGTCGGGGATGTGTCGGGTATTCGGGTATACCCGTTATGAAAGGGCGGGCTTGCGCCGCAGGTAGCTGAAAAGCGAGACGGTGCGGCCTTTGAGTCCGAGCTTGCGGCGGATGTTTTTGCGGTGTGTCTGTACCGTTTCAAACGACATGTTGAGCAGCGCGGCAATTTCCTGTCCGTTGCGACCCAGTTGAATAAGCTGGCAGACCTCCATTTCGCGGGGGGAAAGCCGCAGCAGGTCTGCATCTTCCACACCGGCGGTATCGGTAAGGCCGTTCAGCTGCTCCTGAATGACGTTGCGGTAGCCTTCGCGCACTTCGGGCGTTTCGGCTTTGGTTATGCGTTCCAGCGCAGGCAGCAGCTGTTTTTTCACCTGACTGGTCAGCTGTTCGCGTATCTCCTGCCGTTCTTCTTCCACGGTGCGGATAACCTGACGCAGTGCGATGTTCATTTTTTCCACTTCGGCTTTCTGTGCCTGCAGGTCTTTTTTCAGTTCCACCTGAGCGGAAAGATCGTGCAGAATGAGCTGAAACAGGCTGTA
Organism: Oleidesulfovibrio vietnamensis; assembly: GCF_055388115.1. Classification (NCBI taxonomy): domain Bacteria; kingdom Pseudomonadati; phylum Thermodesulfobacteriota; class Desulfovibrionia; order Desulfovibrionales; family Desulfovibrionaceae; genus Oleidesulfovibrio; species Oleidesulfovibrio vietnamensis. The sequence continues at coordinate 3,579,940 of NZ_AP042419.1, read as the reverse complement.
GCCGGTGAACTCCATCTTACGCAGGATGGCTTCGGCAGGATATCCTTCACCCTGTGCGTCCAGCGCGACAATTTTTTCTGCCCACACGGTGCGGGGGCGTAATGTCTGCATAGCGTTGTGCAGGCGCGGGCGAAAGCTTGCCCCTGCCAGCGTTTCTGCGGGATTGCCCGCCAGTTCGCCGCCGGAAGGCGCATGGCGTGTGCCTGCTGCGGGGTTTGCCGTCAGAATGATGCCCTGCTCGTTGATGAGAAAGGTCGCGTCCTTGGCAGTGTCAAACAGCGCATTGAACAGGGTTATGGAGTCTGCCCACGCGGAGATGTTGTCCCCCAGCCTCTCCTCGTATGTTTCGTGCAGAGCTTCCAGCGGGCGGTTGTCTGTTGCCACAACCACAAAACCGCCCCGGGACGAAAGCGAAGGATGCACCGGTATGATGCGTAACAGGAAGCGTTCGCCGTGGGTGCCGGATATTTCATGTATCTGCATGGGGGCAAAGCGGTGCAGGGTCTGCTGCAGAGACTGTGTACCCAGCCTGAGTGTCTGCCAGAAGGGAGCCCCGGCGCGTCCGCTTTGCGGCAGGTAGTGTAGCGCTTTGCCGTTTCCTGCTGTCACGGTGCCTGCGGCATCGGTGTACAGAATCACATCGTCCCATGCTTCCACCACGTCGCCGGGCGCGCATACCGGCGGAGTATTATGATCATTTTTGTTCACGGCGTGCTGACTTCCTGTTTTTCATGTATACCTCTGTGCAGGTATCATGCGCAGTCGTGCAAGAAAAGGCGGCGCTGCAGCGATAAAAGGGCAGGTATATCATGGATTCTCCGGGCAGGTGGTTTGTGGCTGCGGGACTGCTGCTGGTTGCGGCGGGGCTGGTGCTGCATTGTGCGCCGTGGCTTCTGCAGTGGTTCGGCAGGTTGCCGGGTGACATCCGTGTGGACTCTCCGCGGGTGAAATTCTTTTTCCCGCTGACATCCATGGCAGTGGTCAGCGTGGTGTGCAGTCTGCTGCTATATTTTTTCCGCAGATGACCTGTGCGGCAGCAGGAGTATGAATATTGCCGGATGTTTCGTTTTTGAACTTTTATGTGTGAAAATGAATTTTAATACGCCGTTGCAGCATATGTGTTTTTAGCGGAAGAGCGGCCCAAAGGTGCCTGAATTGTTTTGTAATCAGAAAAAGTGTGCTGCCCGCTTGCATATTTTGTTGTGCTGATGCATGTTGCGATTACGAAAAGAATTTTATCGGAAGCGGCGTGCATGCTGCGGCGGCTCAAGGCAGGAACCGGCCGGATTTACGGCGGGCGGTATATTTACAGCCTGCGGGTGTTTTTTTCCTGCTGATTTGCGGTATACATGCAGTGTCGTTTTCAGAAAAACTTTCGTCCTCGTGGTTGCCGGCCGGGGCGGCGCTCCGCTGCAGTATGCGGCCGCCGCGCTGTCGCCCTCACGCGGCCGGCAGGGTTTCTTCCGGAGCCGCAGCGGTTCCGGACAACCTCCAACAAGGCAGGTTTCAGTCATGAGTTCCCAGCGGTTGTACAAAACCATCTACACCCTTGCGAAATCCATCAACTCGAGCCTTGAGCCTTCCAGAATTCTGGCGGATATCGCGGAGCAGGTAACCAAGGCCATAGGTGCCAAGGGCTGCTTCATCCGTCTTCTGGATGCACAGGGTGATATGCTGCTGCCCGGCGCCAGTTACGGGCTGAGCCAGCGCTACGCCCTCAAGGGGCCTGTTCAGGTGGAAAAAAGCCATCTTGATCAGGAAGTGCTGCGTGGCAATTCCGTGCATATCGAAGACGTACGCAGCGACAAGCGCTTTCAGTACCGCGACGAAGCCGCGGCGGAAGGCCTTGTCTCGCTGATGGTCATGCCCCTGAAGGCGCGCGGCGAAAAGGTCATGGGCGTGCTGCGGGTGTATTCCGGCGAAGCCAGAACCTTTACCGAAGACGAGCTGGATTTTCTTGCCTGCATTGCCAATCTTTCCGGCATCGCGCTGGAAAACGCCCGTATGTACGAGGCGCTGAAGCGTGAAAACAGGCTGGCGGAAGAATACATCTACCGCGTTGATGAAAACTAGCAGTCACAGCAGCCAGCGCCATGCGCTGCCCGCGGAGGATAGCATATGAAAAAGGTAAGAGTCGGCATCAACGGCTTCGGCCGTATCGGCCGTCAGGTTCTTAAAACCATTTGGGAACGGCACAGAGACACAGTGGACGTGGTGGCCGTGAACGACCTGTTCGATATCAACACCAACGCGCACCTGCTGAGCCACGACACCAACTACCGCGGCTTTGCGCCCGAAGTCTCCGTTGACGGCGACATCATGCGCGTAGGCGGCGACTTTGTGATTAAAAACTACGCAGAGCGCGATCCCCGCGCCATTCCGTGGGGAGCCATGGACGTGGACATCGTCATCGAGTCCACCGGTATTTTTACTTCCGGCCCCAAAGCCGCCATGCATCTGGAAGCAGGCGCCAAAAAAGTGGTCATCTCTGCCCCTGCCAAGGAAGAAGACATCACCGTGGTGCTGGGTGTAAACCATCAGGATTACGACCCTGCAAAACACAGGATCATTTCCAACGCATCGTGCACCACAAACTGCCTTGCTCCCGTGGTCAAGGTCATGCACGAAAACTTCGGCATCCAGAAAGGTGTGATGACCACCGTGCACTCATACACCAACGACCAGCGCATCCTTGACCAGCCGCACAGGGATATGCGCCGTGCACGGGCTGCCGCCTGCAACATGATTCCCACGTCCACCGGAGCCGCCAAGGCCGTGGCGCTGGTCATTCCCGAAATGAAGGGACGCTTTGAAGGGTATTCCGTGCGCGTACCCACGCCCACGGTGTCGCTGGTGGACTTTGTGGCCATTCTGGAGCGCGAAACCACCACCGAAGAACTGCGCGCCACGCTGAAGAACGCGGCTCAGGGCAGCCTGAACGGCATTCTGGGGTACTCCGAACTGCCGCTGGTTTCTTCGGACTTCATCGGTGACCCGCATTCGGGTATTGTAGAGGCGGACTTCACCCTGGTGCAGACAGGCAATCTGGCCAAGGTGTATGTGTGGTACGATAACGAATGGGGTTATTCGTGCCGTGTGGCCGACCTTGTGGAATACATGAGGGAACGCGGCCTGTAGGTGACGTGCTCCGTAAACGGAATGCGTCAGTTTGAGACGTAATGCTAAGGCCGCAACCGGGGGTTGCGGCCTTTTTTTTGCGTGCTAAAAAGGATAGCATGCGTCCCTTTTCATTCACTGATAACCGGTAAAGCAGCGCTATGTGTCCGAAATCATGTACTCCGCATATGTATGACGTCCGACGGGCCCTCAGAAAGCACGGCAGGGCGCCGCGCCGCGTGGTGGTGCTGCACGGCGGGCCGGGAGCTCCCGGCAGTGCGGGACAGCTGGCGCGTGATATTTCCAGCCGTTTCGGCGTGCTGGAACCGTGGCAGCGGGCCGATTCTCTGGAGGCGCTGGTGGCGGAACTGGCATGCGTGCTGCGCTACGACGCCGTGTTGCCCGCAGTGCTTGTGGGACATTCATGGGGGGCGCTGCTGGGATTCATGACCGCGGCGCGGCATCCCGAACTGGTTTCCCGGCTGGTGATGATAGGCGCACCGCCGTTTGAGGCCCGTTATGCGGCGGGCATCATGCCTGTCAGGCTGGAAAGGCTGGATGCCCGACAACGCGAAGAGGTTTTGCGGATGCAGGCGGCCTTTGGCGACAGCCGGTATATGAGCCGTCACGGCGACGAACTGCTGCAGCAGTTCGGCCATGTGCTTTCAACGGCCGATGCGTGGAATCCGGCGGAAGGAACCGTGGTTCCCCGCCAGCCCTGTGTGCCCTGCAGCTTTGCGCAGTATGAAGCCCTGAGTGCGCAGGCGGAACCGCTGCGGCGCAGCGGTGCTCTGCTGGCGCTGGCCGAATCAGTGCGGTGCCCTGTGGTGGCGCTGCACGGCGAGTACGATCCGCATCCTGTGGAGGGTGTGCGCAGGCCTCTTGCCGGAGCTCTGGGCGACTTCCGCTGTATAGTGCTGCCGCACTGCGGCCACACCCCGTGGCGCGAGCGTGAAGCAAGAGCTGTTTTTTACGATACGCTGTTCCGCGAACTGACCTAGATGGCCAGCAACGCAGCAGAAAAGCCCGCGCCAGAACAGGTGCGGGCTTTTCTGCTGCATGCAACAAAGTACGGCGGCCCGCTTTCGCAGACCGCCGCAGTGGAGTGAGGAGAACACGTGTGAAGGAGGTTATGCGTCGAACCAGCGACGCAGCCTGTCCTGTTCTTCTTCAGTCATATGCAGGCCAAGGCGCGTACGGCGCCAGATGACGCTTTCGGCATCATCGGCCCATTCATTTTTCTGCTGATAGCGTACTTCGGCTTCATACAGCCCGCCGCCGAAGTGTTCACCCAGATCGTCAAGGCTGGTTGCACCGGCCAGCACATCGTGTGCCAGCGTGCCGTAGTGGCGGCACAGCCTGTGTGCCATGCGTTCCGGCAGCCACGGGTACCGGCGGTGAAAAGCGTACAGATAGGCATCGAAGCCTTCGGGCATGTCGCCGCCGGGCAGAGGAGCTGTGGCTGTCCACTGGCTGGTTTCGGGCGCCTCGCTGCGGCCCAGCAGCGGCAGCAGCTGGTTGACGATTTTTTCGCCTATCTCGCGGCCTGCCGTTATCTTGCCGCCGAAAACATTCAGCAGCGGGGCATTGCCGGCGGCGTCTTTTTCCACCTTGAAAACATAATCGCGTGTGGCGGATGTGGCATCCTTACCGTCAGAGTACAGCGGCCGGATACCTGCAAAGTCCCAGACGATATCTTCGGGCGTAATCTGCGTGCGGAAGTAGCTGTTGGTGATTTTGCACAGGTATTCACGTTCGGCCTGAGAACAGGCAGCGTTTGCGGGGTCTCCCTGATAGTCCACATCAGTGGTGCCTATCATCGTGTAATCATATTCATACGGAATGGCGAACACGATGCGGTTGTCGTCGTTCTGCAGAATATAGCTGTACGGATGATCGTACAGTCTGGGCACGATGATATGGCTGCCCAGTACCATGCGGATACGGCCGGAATCGCTGGATTCAGCCCTGCTGGTCAGAAATTCGTTGCTCCAGGGGCCGGTTGTGTTGACCATGGAGCGCGCTCTGATTTCGCTTTCTTCGCCGGTACGGGTGTTGCGGATGCGGGCCACCCACAGGCCGTTTTCGCGCACGGCTTTTTCCACGCGGGTTCGCGTGTGCACCGCCGCACCGCGCAGTGCCGCGTCAAGGGCATTGTACAGGCAGAAACGGGTGTCCAGCACGCCGAGGTCGGAATATTCAAAGCCGGTTTTGAATTTGTCCGAAAGCGGCCTTCCGGCGAGATGCTTTTTCAGATTGACTTTTTCTGATCCGGCAATCTGCCGCAGCGGGCTCAGGTGGTCATAGAGGAACAGTCCGGCGCGGATGAGCCACGCCGGTCGCAGCCACGGAGCATGGGGGAGCACGATGCGCATGGGCCATGAAATGTGCGGCGCATTGGCGAGGATTACCTCGCGTTCCGCCAGGGCTTCGCGCACCAGTCTGAATTCATAGTGTTCAAGATAGCGCAGGCCGCCGTGAATAAGCTTGGACGACGCGGAGGACGTTGCCCAGCCTATGTCTTCGGCCTCGCAGAGTGCAACGGAAAGCCCTCGGCCGGCCGCATCGCGGGCCGCGGAGGCACCGTTGATGCCGCCACCGACAATAAGCACATCATAAATGTTCGTTTCCATGGGGGCAGCATAGACCCTGCTTTCGGAATGGTCAAAATAATTTTCGCAAACGAAAATAAAAAAGGAAAAACGAAACAGGTGCGAAAAAAAGCCGGATGGATTCTGCGCCGGGCATGTGAGGGGGCATTGTAACGGAAAAGCGTCCGGAAACTTTTCATGCAGTTTCCGGACGCTTATTTTGAGAGAAAAATTAGTAGCCTTGCAGTTCGCCCAGATGCTCCAGCACAAGAGAAGGCTGGCGGGCCAGCCCCGCAAGGTCTTCCCGTCTGGCTTCGCCGCTGAGCACCAGCAGAAAATCAATACCTGCATTTTCCGCAAGCAGCTTGTCCGTGGACAGCCTGTCACCCACCATGACCATGTCTTCTTTCGCGTACCGTTCAAGCAGCGGGGCAAGCACGGCTGTTTCCGGCTTGCCGAAGATGTGCTGCGGGCGCCGGCCCGTGGCCGTGTGATACAGGGCCATAAAGCTGCCCACGTCGGGCACGGGGCCTTCGGGAGTGGGACATACCAGATCCGGATGCGTGGCAAGGAACGCCACGCCGGGGTTCTGCAGCAGCAAAGCCGAGCGCGCCAGTTTTTGATACGTCAACTCGGTGTCGTAGGCCAGAATGACCGCCTGACAATGCTCTTCGCCTATGGTCAGTTCGGGCATGGCACCGGTAAGACAGCGTACAAAGTCGTTGTTGCCCACCGGATAGACCGTGCGGATGCCGTGATGCCGCAGATGGGCAACCAGCGGCGTGACCGGTGAAAGAATCTGTTCCATGCGGGCGGCTATGCCCATGCCGCGCAGTTTGCGGATGTATGTTTCCGGAGACTTGGATGTGTTGTTGCTGAGAAAGTGAAAATCGAGAGTATCCCAGTGGTTGCGGATAAAATCCACGGTGGGGCGGATGGGCTTGTCTCCCAGATAGACTGTGCCGTCAAGGTCGAAGACAAAGCAGCGTTTGGCATTCATGCGCTGGTCCTGCGGTTGATGAGCGAAAATGAAAATACTCTGCCGGAAAATGCGTATCCGCGCATGATACGCCGCGCCTGTATGTCTGTCCAGCACGGGCGGCCGCAGTGCCGGAACCCTTGTTTTCTGCGTCCGGCAACGCTAAAGTGCGCCCATGAGCAAAAGCGCGGTTCGACACAAATCGTTACAGGAGTTCCTTGCCGAGAGGGGATATGCCACCATCGAAGAACTGGCCGTCCGTTTCGGAGTGACTCCTCAGACCATCCGTAAAGATATAAACACGCTGGCCGCCGAAGGCCGGCTGCAGCGCTTTCACGGTGGGGCGGGGGTGCCTCTGGGCTCCAGCAACATTGTGTACGATCAGCGTAAATCCATGTTTATGGACGAAAAGCGGCGCATAGGAGAGCTGGTGGCCCAGCATATTCCGGAAGGTGCTTCGCTGTGCATAAACATAGGCACCACCACGGAAGCAGTGGCCCGCGCCCTGCTGGCTCATAAAGGCCTGCGGGTGGTGACCAACAGCCTTAACGTGGCTTCCATTCTTGCCCAGAATTCATCACATGACGTTGTGGTGGCGGGGGGCACTGTCCGCCACAGAGACAACGGCATAGTGGGGCCCAGCGCAGAACGCTTCATACGCGAATTCCGGGTGGATTACGGCATCATCGGCATTTCAGGCATAGATGAAGACGGTAATCTGCTGGATTACGACTACCGCGAGGTGGCTGTGGCCCGTACCATCATCGAGTGTTCGCGCCATGTGTACATGGTGACTGATAACTCCAAGTTCGGCCGGCCTGCCATGGTGCGCATGGCGCGCCTGAGCGACCTGACGGCGCTGTTCTCCAACGGGCCGCTGCCTTCGCCGCAGTGGGAAACGCTGGTAAAGGAATCAGGCGCGGAACTGTTTCTTGCCTGATGTCTGCCGCATACGCCGGCGGGCATTGCCTCTTTGCCGGGCGCTGTCTTTTTCGGCCTGGAAATCAAAGAATTCAAAAAGTGTCTCATACGCGCCTTTCGCGGCGTGGATATGAAAAAACGCTTTGAGAATCGTTCGTTATTATTTACCGTACTGCAGGTTTTTCAGGTGACGGTCCGCACCGGGAGGATTCGGGCGACCGTCCACACGGATCGCATCATCTCAAGGAGTGCACTATGTTGAGGAAGTGGACTTGTCTGCTGGCTATCGTGGCCTTCATGGGTCTGGCAACGTCGGCCTTTGCCGCCGACTGCTCATTCCGCGGCGCGCTGGACGAAGCGTACTGCGATGAAAACAAAGACCTCGTGGCAGATCCGCCCAAGGATCCCGCCGAATTCAAGGACCCCAGCACGCTGGTGTTCACCTATACCCCTGTGGAAGATCCCGCAGTGTATCAGGACGCCTTTGCCGATTTTCAGGCATATCTTGAAAAGAAAACCGGCAAGCGTGTCATATACTACACGGTGCAGTCCAATGCTGCAGAAGTGGAAGCCATGCGCTCCGGCCGTCTGCATATCGCCGGTTTTTCCACGGGTCCCACCTGCTACGCAGTCAACCTTGCCGGCTACATACCCATCGCCGTCAAAGGCAATGAAGGCGAATTTCAGGGCTACCGCCTGCTGCTGATCACCCGCAAGGACAGCGATATCAAGTCCGTGGCCGACCTGAAGGGCAAACGTGTGGCGCACACTTCCGCTTCGTCCAACTCCGGCAACCTTGCTCCCCGCGCACTGTTCCCCAAGCTGGGCATCACCCCCGACAAAGATTACACCGTTGTCTACTCCGGCAAGCATGACCAGTCCATTCTGGGCGTGGCCTTCGGCGACTACGACGCTGCCCCTGTGGCAGGCGACGTGTTCAAACGTATGGCCAAAGCCGGTCGCATCAACGAAGAAGACTTCCGTATCGTCTGGCAGAGCGAACAGTTCCCCACTTCCTCCTTCGGGTACGCACACGACCTGAAGCCCGAACTGGTGGAGCAGATCCGTGAGGCATTCCTTGAATACCGCTTCACCCCTGCCATGCAGAAAACTTTCGGCGGCGCGGACCGTTTCTTCCCCGTCACGTACCAGAAAGACTGGGCAATCATCCGCGATATAGCTGATGCCAACGGCGAACACTTCAATCAGGCCGGTCTTGAGGCCATTGCCAAGAAAGAAGCCGAAGCCAAGGCTAAAAAGGCCGCCAAGGCCAAGCAGTAGGGCTGCCCGGCAGTACCATTTGATAACGGCTTACACAGTGGGCGTCGGTGTTTCCGACGCCCACTGTCCATGTTTTCAGGGTTTTACACAAAGGAAAGTCAACAGTGACTCAGGCAACTGCACAACATGCTCCGTCTGCCGGAGCATCTCTGGTCATTGAACATCTGCGCAAGGAATATGTCCGCGGCAAAGCGGTGCTCAAGGATATCAGCCTTACCGTCGAAGGACGCAGCACCACCGCCATCATAGGCCCTTCCGGTACGGGTAAAAGCACACTGCTGCGCTGTATCAACAGGCTTATCGAACCCACGGCCGGCCGCATCATGCTGGGCGGGGTGGACCTGTGCGCACTGCGCGGCAGCGACCTGCGCGCCATGCGCCGCCGCATAGGCATGGTGTTTCAGGAATTCAACCTGGTGGAACGTCTGAGCGTTATGGAAAACGTGCTCTGCGGCAGACTGGGGTATATTTCTCCCATGCGCGCATGGCTGCGTAAATTTCCTGCAGAAGACATCAGCCGTGCCTATGACCTGCTGGACCTTGTGGGTCTTTCCGACTTTGCCCAGGCCCGCGCCGACGAACTTTCGGGCGGACAGCGGCAGCGTGTGGGCATTGCCCGCGCCGTTATGCAGCAGCCTGATATTCTGCTGGCAGACGAGCCTACTTCGTCTCTTGACCCCAAGACGTCGGTGGAAATTATGGAGCTGCTGAACGAGGTGGCAAACCGTAACAACATCCCCGTGCTGGTCAACATCCACGACGTGTCGCTGGGCCGCCGTTTTGCCGACCGCGTGGTGGGCATGAGCAAAGGGCTTGTGGTGTTCGACGGCGATCCGGCCGATCTGGCCAATGATCACCTGAAGGAAATCTACGGCGGCGAGGACTGGCTGAAATGAGTGATAGCCCCATGAAACGCCCGGCACCGTTCAGACCGAATTACTGGGCGCGCTCCGGGTACCTGCTTGTCGTGCTGTACTGCATATGGGCGGCGCAGTCGCTGGAAATTTCCTTTGACCGCGTCATCGCCGGTATGGACAACGCCCAGCGCTTTCTGGGGGCCATGGTGCCGCCCAACTTTGCCCGCTGGCAGCTGCTTATAAACAACCTTCTGGAAACACTGCAGATTGCTATCATCTCTTCTGCTTTCGGTGTGCTTATCTCGCTGCCCATCGGTCTTATGGCCGCGCGCAACCTGATGCCCGACTGGCTCACATGGCCCAGCCGCGGTTTTATTGCCATCTGCCGTTCTTTTCACCCCGTGATTTTTGCTATTCTGTTTGTAAAGGCCGTGGGGTTCGGGCCGTTGGCGGGTATTCTGACTCTTATTTTCGCTTCCATAGGATTTATCGGCAAACTTTTTGCCGAAGCCATCGAAGAGATTTCGCTTAAACCTGTCGAAGCCATGCGGGCTGCGGGCGCACCGTTTCCTTCTGTGCTTATTTTTGCCGTGCTGCCTCAGGTGCTGAACCGCTTCATCGGGTTTGCCACCTATCAGACAGACGCCAACCTGCGTAACTCGACCATGATAGGCATTGTGGGTGCAGGCGGCATAGGCGGTACGCTTGCGGCTGCATTCCAGCGTTACGACTATGACTTCGTGAGTGCCATCCTTATCTGCATCATCGCTCTGGTTATGGTGAGCGAACTGCTTGCCCAGCGGGTGAAGGGGGTGTTCCGATGAACGTAGCAGACCGTGAGTGGGTGCGGTTTACCCGTGCCGAACGCTATGCGCGATTTACCGTGTTTCTGTGCGTGGGCGTGCTGCTGGCATGGTCGTTCCGTACCGTGCAGGTCATCCCCGAGTTCCTCATGGATGCTCCGCATCAGGTTTCTGACCTTTTCCAGCGCATGTGGCCTGTGGACTTCGGTTTTTATTACGAAGGGGTGCACGCCAGTCTGGTGGAAACACTGCATATCGCCACGCTGGGTACGCTGCTGACGCTGGTGCTGGCGCTGCCGGTAGGTGTGATGGCTGCCCGTAACGTGTGCCGTGCTCCCGCACTCAACTGGCTGGCAACCTTTATTCTGGTTTCTTCCCGTTCGGTTAACTCGCTGGTGTGGGCCATGCTGTTTGTGGCCATGTTCGGTCCCGGTACGCTGGCAGGGGTTATCACCATTGCCGTGCGTTCCATCGGGTTTGTGGGCAAACTGTTCGGCGAAGCACTGGAAGAAGCCCATAGCGGGCCGGTGGAAGCCATGCGCGCCGCAGGTGCGCCGTGGGTGAGCATATTCCTCAAGGCTTACTGGCCTCAGGTTTCTCCCGCGTTCTGGAGTATCGCGTTGTTCCGTTGGGACATCAACGTGCGTGAATCTTCGGTCATCGGTCTGGTGGGTGCCGGCGGTATCGGCGTAGCGCTTGATACGGCACTTAACCTGTTCCAGTGGACGCGCGTATCACTGGTGCTGGTCTGCATTTTTGCCGTGGTTGTACTGGCCGAGGTGCTGGTCACGCAGATACGCAAGCGTATCATCTAAAACGTACACAGAAATACAATTCCCGCGCATTACGTAAGGGATTGTTGACGGACCCCGCCTCTTGCAGGAAGCGGGGTCCGTTTTGTTTTAAATAGCTATGCCTCCGGCGGGCAAGGGGAATGATTCCCCTTGCATCCCCCGTTGCATCCCGAGATGCGCCCGGCGCGGACCGGTTAGCTATGGCCTTTGGGGCGTTCAGGGCGGCATCATCGGCACGGAGCAAAGCAGTACAGCGCGCCGCGGGCGTATCCGGGGAACATGCGAAGAGCGCATTGAGGGTGCAGGGAGATCATCTCCCTGCCCGCCGGAGGCGTCTTCATGAGTGATTGTGTAATGTCTCCGACGGGTAAGGGGAATGATTCCCCTTGCATCCCCCCTTACATCCCCCGTTGCGCTCGGCGCGGACCGGTCAGCTATGGCCTTTGGGGCGTTCAGGGCGGCATCATCGGCACGGAGCAAAGCAGTACAGCGCGCCGCGGGCGTATCCGGGGAACATGCGAAGAGCGCATTGAGGGTGCAGGGAGATCATCTCCCTGCCCGCCGGAGGCGTCTTCATGAGTGATTGTGTAATGTCTCCGACGGGTAAGGGGAATGATTCCCCTTGCCCGCCGGAGACGGCCGGTCAGATGAGCATATTGAAAAGGAAGCCGACAATGAGGATTCCGCAGCCCACCACGCCGAAGAATGTGAGGATAAGGGGCATTTTGAGTACGCGCCGCAGTATGACGGCTTCGGGCAGCGATAGGGCGATGACGGCCATCATGAAGGCCAGTACGGTACCCAGCGCGGCGCCTTTGCCCAGCAGTGCCTGCACTACAGGAATGATGCCTGCGGCATTGGAATACATGGGAATGCCCAGCACCACCGCGGCAGGCACAGACCACCATGCTTCTTTGCCCATGACGGAAGCCAGAACGCCTTCGGGCACATAACCATGAATTCCGGCTCCCACGGCTATGCCCAGTACAACATACGGCCACACTTTGCCGACGATATCGCGCACGGCACCAACTGCGTAGCTGATCCGTCCTTCCCAGCTCATGCGGGCTTCCAGCATCAGGCCGGCTGCGGGCTGTGTTGTCTGTGTAACCCAGTCTTCCACATAACGTTCCATGCGCAAGCGGCCGATAATCCAGCCCGCCAGCACGGCAATGGCAAGACCGGTGCCCATGTACAGGGCGGCGACTTTCCATCCCAGCAGTCCGTAGAGCAGTACCACGGCAACTTCGTTGACCATGGGGGCGGCGATAAGGAAAGAGAGTGTGACCCCGAGCGGTACGCCGGCTGCCACAAACCCCATAAAGAGAGGGACCGCCGAACATGTGCAGAACGGGGTGACAATGCCCAGCAGGGCTGCCAGCACATTACCGGCGGCCTCACTGCGTCCGGCCAGAATTTTTCTGGTGCGCTCAGGTGTGAAAAAAGACCGCAGAATGCCGACACCGAAGACAACCAGCACAAGCAGCATCAACACTTTGGGCGTGTCGTAAATAAAGAATTCAACAGCCTCGCCCAGATGGGTGCCGCGCCCGAGACTCAGCACGTCGTAGGTGACAAGACGGGCAAAAGACAACAGCTGCCCGTAGACGGCAAACCATACGACAAGCCCGCCTGCCAGCAATAGCATGGTGCGCGGGCGAATGGTGCGGCCACCGGCAGGTTGCAGAGGACGCATGCCGCCGGGGGTCTTTGTATTGTCCTGTTTCCGGACGGGGTTGTCTTTATTGCAGCAGCAGGGAGGAGCTGTAAAAGGGTCGTGTGCAGACATCGCGGTGTTCCTTTTTAGGGGTTTCAACATGCTTGCCGTTCAAGGCGGATTTGTCAGTCGGCTGCATCCGTTCTGCCGGTTTGTTCAGGTGCGGGGCTGATGCCTGCGCGCTCCACAGCCTGCCGGGTGCATTGCAGAAAACCGGTCACGCAAGGCAGGGCAATGGAATAGTAAATATTGTTGCCGCGACGCTCATCCTGCACGATACCGGTTTTTTTAAGTACGGAAAGATGCTTGGAGACAGTGGACATGTCTGAGCCGACCAGTTCCTGCAGTTCGCACACACAGCGTGCTCCGGCGGTCAGCGCATCGACCATGCGTAACCGTGCCGGATGTCCCAGCGCTTTAAAAATTGCGGCCTGACGCTCAGTGAACGGAGTATCCATCACTGTGCCCTCCTTTTTCATTTGGCTTTTTCGCCAAATACTTCCGGCGAAGGGGCGTGTCAAGAAGTATTTGGCGATTCAGCCAAATGCTTCGGCAGAGGAAAACCGGTGTGTAAGTGTTTGCTAACATGCTGTGTTCGTGTTGTTTTTTTCTGTGGAAAAGGATGTGAAAAAAGCGCATGCGATGCATGGGCCTTTTGTCAGAACATATTAATTTTCCACCGTATTTGTGGTCTTTTGTTGAGAGTTTGCGGGGGGTGTTGTATGCTTTGGAAAACGGGCAGGAAAGCCGCGGCGTTCTCTTGGTCGCCTGTCGCGTGTGCCTTTCATGCGCGCGGCAAATCCGGCTCGCGCTCTGACAGTCTGCGGCTGTCTGTACGGTGACGTGCAGCAGATACGGCATCGGGCAGGATGCCTTCGCGGCTGTCAGGGCCTTGCTTGTGTTTGGCCGCTGATATTGTGCGGCCTTGTAAGACCAAAAACGGAGGGGAAACAATGCGCCTTCTGACCAACAGCCGGTATGGTACCCGCATGCTGCTTGATGTGGCGGTTCACGGCAGAAACGGGCCAGTGCTGATGCGGGACGTGGCCGAGCGTCTGGGGGTTTCGCAGAAGTATCTTGAAAAGATTGCCCGCCAGCTGAAAGAGGCCGGTTTTTTAAAGGCCCAGCGCGGGCCCAACGGGGGGCACACGCTGGCGCGTGATGTAACCACATTTACCGTGGGCGACGTGGTGCGCCTGCTGGAAGGCGGCACAGACATCGTGGGCTGCGGGCGCGATGAAGAGGGCTGCACCCATGCGCCCGGCTGTCTTACCAGAATGCTCTGGAAAGAAGCGGGAATAGCCATGTTCGAGCGTCTTGACCGTTTCACATTTGCCGAGCTTGTGGCCTACTCCGATCAGGGGGTGCGGTTCGGCGATTTCTGCCAGACCATCGAAGACGAGCACTGCAGGCACGCCTCGGGCAGCCGTGCCAGAAAAGGCGCCTGATGGTACCATTTGGTACCGTATTGCGCCGGAAGAGTTCCGGTGTGTGAATGTCTTGCACCGGCGGGGCTTTTGTGGTTCTGCCGTGCGGATGTTCCGCGCAAATGCTGTGTGCGTGCGGCGCGCTGCGTGTTATTGCTGCGCCGGCCACATGCAGGGGAATACCATGCATAAAAAGACATCCCCCCGCCGGTTCGGTCTGGTGTACCGCATCGTGCTGACCACGGGTGTGACGCTGCTTACAGGGCTTGTGGCGCTTTCCTGGTTTAACATGCGCTACCATCAGCGTCATGCCATGCGCGAATTTGCCGAAGGCGCGGACAGGCTGGGCAGTACCATTCTGCTGGGCACGCGCTATGCCATGATGACCAACGCCCGCCATGAGCTTGATCAGATCATACGCGATCTGGCCCGTCAGCCCGACATCCATTCCATCCGTATTTACAATAAAGCCGGAGCCATCATGTTTTCCAGTCAGGCCGACGAGGTCGGACGGGTGACAAACATACGTGATGAAGCCTGCAATGTCTGCCACCACACCGAGCCGCCGCTGACCCGGCTGGCTCTTTCTGAAAGCACCCGCCGCTTTACCGGTGCGGACGGAGAACCTCTGCTGGGCAGCCTGCGGCCCATCATGAATGAAGAAGGCTGTTCCGGCGGGCCGTGCCATGTGCATTCTGCCGATAAACAGGTGCTCGGCGCACTGGACGTGGTGATGCGCCTTGGTCCTGCGCAGCTGGACTTTGCCCGTTTCCAGCAGGGGATGGTAGGTGCCACGGCAGTGGTCTTTCTGCTTTCTGCTTCGGCCATTGTGCTGTTGCTGCGGCGGTTTATCACGCAACCTGTTTCGCGCCTGAAGGAAAACACCAGACGCATAGGCAGGGGCGAGCCGGTGCTGATAACGGATGCAGGCCAGCATGACGAGATAGGAGAGCTGGCCGGCGCGGTGCAGTCCATGGCCGATGATATCCGCCAGAAGCAGGAAGAACTGTTGCGGCAGCGGCGGGAATATCAGGCGCTGTTTGAGCAGGTGCCGTGCAGCATCACCGTGCAGGACAGAGAATACCGTCTGTTGCAGTTCAACAGGGAATTTGCAGAGCGCTTTCACCCGTTGCCCGGTGCGTTCTGCTATCAGGCGTATAAAGGCCGCACAGACCCCTGTCCCAATTGTCCTGTGGAACGTACATTTGCCACGGGCAGGTCGCATTGCAGCGAAGAATACCGCACCAATCCGGATGGTTCCAGAACACACTGGCTTGTGCATACCTCTCCTGTTGTGGATGAAAACGGGCAGGTGACAGCAGCCATGGAAATGTCCATTGACGTTTCGGCGCTGAAAAAGGCCGAAGACAGGCTGCGTCGCTCGGAACAGAAATATCACGCCATCTTCAATAACATTCCCAACGCCGTGTTTGTGCTGGATGCGCAGACGCTTGATATTGTTGACTGCAACCATACCGTGGAAACCCTGTACGGTTATGAACGCAGCCAGCTGACCGGTATGTCGTTTCTTGACATGTTTCCCGAAGAGGAGCGCAGGCGGTACGCATCGCAGCTGAAAGCATTTACTGTACTTCCCCGGGCCCGCAACCATCGCAAGGACGGCAGCATGTTGTATGTCGACATCATGCTGTCGCCCGCAGAATACCATGAGCGTACAGTGCTGCTGGTGGCTGCCAGCGATGTGACCGAACGGCTGGAGACCGAACAGAAGCTGATTCAGGCCGGAAAAATGGCTACACTGGGTGAGATGGCAACCGGCGTGGCACATGAACTGAACCAGCCGCTGACTGTCATTAAAACCGCGAGCAGTTTTATCATGCGCAAAATACATCGCGGTGAACCAGTGGCACCCGATGTGCTGGAAACCA
The DNA here is from genome assembly GCF_055388115.1 of Oleidesulfovibrio vietnamensis. NCBI lineage: Bacteria > Pseudomonadati > Thermodesulfobacteriota > Desulfovibrionia > Desulfovibrionales > Desulfovibrionaceae > Oleidesulfovibrio > Oleidesulfovibrio vietnamensis. Next base: position 3,563,564 of record NZ_AP042419.1, on the reverse strand, counting down.
TGGCGCGCGAAATAGACAGCCATGTGGACAGAGCCAGCGGTATTATCAATCACATGCGCGACTTCGGCCGCCAGTCGGATATCACGCTGGAACCGGTAAATCTCAATGCTGTTCTGCAGTCATCGTGCGAGTTTTTTGCCCGCCAGCTTTCTTTGCGGCAGATTGAAGTGGACTGGCAGCTGGCCGAAGTTCTGCCGCCGGTCATGGCCATGCCTAACAGGCTTGAACAGGTGTTCACAAACATGCTGCTCAATGCGCGTGATGCCATTGAAGAGCGTTCGGAGCGCGATCCTAATGCCCCGCGCCGTATCACCGTGCGCACAACGGTGGAAGACAGAGAGGTTGTGGTGCGTGTGTGCGACACAGGCAAGGGGATTCCCCGTTCGCTGCTTAACAAGATATTCGAACCGTTTTTCACTACCAAAAGCGTGGGCAAGGGAACGGGACTCGGTCTTTCCATCAGCTACGGGCTGGTGAAAGATTTCGGTGGCAGCATACAGGCGGCAAATATGCCGGAAGGCGGCGCCTGTTTTATTCTGCGGTTTCCTTCCACCAGCTCTCTGCCCGCCGGGTCTGAGAACGCTGCAACATAACATCTTTATCCCGCCTGCGCGGAGCGATGGAACAGTACCATGCCGGATCTGTCAGCGGCAGCGGAGTCTGCACCTCTTTCTGTCATGCTTGTAGATGATGAGCCGGGCATTCTGGCAACACTGGGGCCTCTTGTTGCCGATATGGGGTATCAGGTTGTTACAGCTCAGTCCGGCGAAGCCGCGCTGCAGCTGGCACATGACAGCCGGCCGCCCCATGTGTTGCTGACCGATGTGCGCATGCCCGTTATGGACGGCATGGCCCTGCTGCGCGCCTTTAAAACAGCCTGGCCCGATACGGAAGTGCTGATGCTGACCGGACATGGCGACATGCAGCTGGCAGTGGAAAGTCTGCGGCAGGGGGCCGGTGATTTTCTGACCAAGCCCGTTAATGCCGATGTGCTGGAATTTGCGCTGGCCCGCGCCGCAGAACGGATTGCTCTGCGGGGGCAGGTGCGGCGCTATACCAGCCAGCTGGAATCGCTGGTGGAACAGCGAACCCGCGAGTTGCTGGAAGCCGAACGCCTTGCCGCCATGGGGGAAACTGCCGGTACCATGGCACACGCCATCAAGAATCTGGCCGGAGGGCTGGAAGGGGCTATGTTTGTACTGGAAAAAGGGCTGGAACTTGATAACCGCGAGTATCTTGAGCAGGGCTGGCAGATGCTGCGTAAAGATGTGGGCAGACTGCGTGACATGGCAATGAACCTGTTGCATCTTTCCAGACCGGCACAACCTGATATGCAGCCCGGCGATCCTTTGGGTGTGGCGCGCGATGTTGTCCGGCTGCTGCAAAGCAGAGCGGCGGATGCCGGAGCGCTGTTGCGCCTTGAACCGTCGCACCAATCTGAAAATGCCAAAAAATCCGGAAGTGCGCTGTTTGATTATTCTGCACTGCACGCCTGCCTGATGAACCTTGTCATCAATGCCGTGGATGCGGTGGAAGAAGCCGTTGCCGCGGGCACTCTGGAACACGGTGCCGGTACTGTAAGCATCCGCGTGGTACAGGACAATGTCTGCGTCCGCTGGATCGTATGCGACAACGGCTCCGGCCTGCCTGCTGAGGCGGCGGGGCAGCTCCGCAACGGCCGCTTTACTTCCAAACCAGCCGGTTCCGGTTTCGGCCTGATGGCAACGCGTAAATCAATGCGCGAGCAGAACGGCGAACTGCACATCCGTGCCCGTGCCCGGGGCGGCACTGAAGCCGAACTTTCCCTCCCACTGTCCGGTAAGGCTTGCCACGAGTGACCTTGCGTGGCGGCACAAGGCCGCACAACGCGCCTCACGCCGGATCAGGCCGCACGCGGCGTGCGTGTTGAGGGTGCAGGGAGATCATCTCCCTGCCTGCCGGAGGCGTCTTCATGTGCGGTTGTTTCATGTCTCCGACGGGCAAGGGGACTGATTCCCCTTGCATCCCCCGTTGCGCCACGGGCCTTTCGGTCAGCTGATTTCGTTCGGGCGTACGGGGCAGATTTTTATGTATGCCCTTGCGTGGTGGCACAAGGCCGCACAACGCGCCTCACGCCGGAACAGGCCGCACGCGGCGTGCGTGTTGAGGGTGCAGGGAGATCATCTCCCTGCCCGCCGGAGGCATCTTCAGATATGATTGTTTATGTCTCCGACGGGCAAGGGGACTGATTCCCCTTGCATCCCCCGTTGCGCCACAGGCAGTTCGGTCAGCTGAGTTCGTTCGGGCGTACGGGGCAGTTTTTTATGGTACGCCCTTGCGTGGCGGCACAAGGCCGCACAACGCGCCTCACGCCGGATCAGGCCGCACGCGGCGTGCGTGTTGAGGGTGCAGGGAGATCATCTCCCTGCCCGCCGGAGGCGTCTTTAGGTGTGTTTGTTTCATGTCTCTGACGGGCAAGGGGACAGATTCCCCTTGCATCCCCCGTTGCGCCACAGGCAGTTCGGTCAGCTGAGTTCGTTCGGGCGTACGGGGCAGATTTTTATGGTACGCCCTTGCGTTGCGGCACAAGGCCGTACAACGCGCCTCACGCCGGAGCAGGCCGCGCGCGGCGTGCGTGTTGAGGGTGCAGGGAGATCATCTCCCTGCCCGCCGGAGGCTCTTCAGATATGATTGTTTATGTCTCCGACGGGCAGGAAGGGGTTATGGAGTCTAGGTGGCGGGTGCCGGATGACGGGGTTCTGACTTGGCGGAATCCGGCAGCGTGCGGGGCAGTGTGATGACAAAGGTTGTACCTTTGCCCGGTTCGGACCCCACGGAGATGGAGCCCCCGTGCTGCTGTACGGTCTGTGATGCCACGAAAAGGCCTATGCCGGTACCTGCGGCACCTTTGGAGGAGAAGAAGAGCGTGAACAGCTTTTCGCGCGTTTCTCTGTCCATGCCCACCCCGTTGTCGGTGATACAGAATTCCACCCTGTCCGGCAGGCCGCTGACGGCCATGTGTACTGCATGTTTTTTGTCCGGAGTCCGGTCTGCCGTACAGGCTTCCACGGCATTTTCCAGCAGGTTTACAAATGCGGAGGAAAGTGCGCCGGCATCGGCTTCAAATGTTCCTGCATCGGGAGCAACTTCGATGGTAAAGCGTACTTTCTGCGCTTCAGCCTTGGGTCTGACAAGTGCGGCCACTTCAGGAGCAAAATGCGAAGCCAGAACGACTTCCCAGTTCAGCTCACGTTTTTTTGCATAGTACAGCAGGTCGAGCACCATTTTGCGCAGCCGGTCTGTCAGGTGTCTGATATCTTCGTAGCTGTCGTGTACCCGCTCGGTATTGTTGCGTTCCAGCCCGGAACCAAGCCTGTATATGCCCCCGTCCAGAGCGGTAAGCAGCCCTTTGATGCCGTGTGCGGTTGAACCGAGCAGCAGGCCGAGGTTGGAAAGTCTGTCCTGCAGCTTGCGCAGCTCCGTGATGTTGGTCGACATTTCCATCACTTCCGTGATGTTGCCTGCGGCATCGCGCAGGGGGGCCGTCCAGACAAGCACGTTGTACTGCTCGCCGGAGCGTGACGTGACCACGGTTTCATACTGATGCGGCTGGCCGTCGTTAAAGGTGCGTTGCACTGGGCAGCCGGTACAGGGCGTCTGGCGGTGTACAAATACTTCGTGGCAGAAACCTCCCACGGCGTCTCCGAAATCTTCACGGAACCTGCGGTTGGCCTCCACCACTCTGAACTGTTTGTCCTGAACGGTGATGTAGCAGGGGGCTTCGTCGAAAAGCTGGCCGTAGCGGTGGCGGGTAAGGCGCAGTTCTTCGTGCAGCCGGCGTGCTTCAGATGTATCGACCGAAATTTCCAGCACCAGTTCCACTTCGCCGTCATTGTCGAGAATGGGGGCGGTGTGCACCAGCACGGGAATACCTTTGCCGGTCTTGTCCACCAGCATTTCTTCGGTGCGGCTGCCGCGTCCTTCGCGTATGGCGGTCAGCACGGGGCAGCCGTTACTGTCTTTATCCCGCCCGTAGTAGGCTTCCCAGCTCTGGTGGCCCACCAGATTGCCCAGTTTTTCTCTGTACAGATCGTTTGCGGCGATGATTTCCAGATAGCGGCTGTGCACAGCCACAAAGCAGGGCAGTTCGTTGAACACGCCGCCCAGCGTGCTGTCCATGGCGTTAAGCAGCGCTTTGAGACCCACGGAAAACCCGTCCATCATCTGCTGGGCGGCCAGCTGCCGTTCGGCCTCCACCAGTCGTGCGGACTGCTCGCGTACTTTGTTTTCCAGGTTTTCAGTGTATTCGCGCAGCTGGTTGCGCATGGAGATGCGTTCATGAGCCCTGTTCAGGGCAATTTCCAGCACGTCGTCGTTGATGGGTTTGGTGATGAAGTCCGTGGCGTCCTGTTTCAGGCTCTGGATGGCCAGCTGCATGTCACCATGGCCGGTGATCATGATGACTTCCACATCGGGGGCGATGTTTTTGACGCGTTTGAGCAGATCAAGACCGGAAAGTCCGGGCATCTTGATATCTGTAAGAATGATGTCCGGACGCGACTGGTCGAACAGTCGCAGGGCCTCTTCTCCGGTGGCGGCCACGGATACATTGTACCCGGCATCGGCCAGCGAAAGCCCGAGGACGGTGCGTATACCTTCCTCGTCATCTACCAGCAGGATGGAATGGCTCATGGGTTCTCCTCGGCGCATAGCAGCGCGTTCCGGCCTGTTCCGCAGAACAGGACCGGCAGTTGCGTCGGGACGCCCCCCCGCGGAGCGCGTCCCGGCGTGCTATTCGTCGTCGGAGGCCTGTGCGGCCTGTGAGCGCTCCTGCTCTCCCAGAGTCTGCCGAATGATCTCAAGCAGTTTGTTGGGATCAAAAGGCTTTTTAAGCGATGCAACGGCATTGCGTATGGCCAGATGTATGCCGGAAAGCCCGCTGATGACAATGACCGGAGTATCTTTGAATGCCGGTTCCTTGGTCATTTTGCGGTAAAAGCGCGGCCCCCACTCGTTGGGCATTTCCAGATCCAGCGTCACGAGATCGGGTTTTTCGCGCTCCAGCACGGCCATTGCGTCCGCCCCGTCAGAGGCGGAGCACGTGGCGTAGCCGTTGTCGCTCAGGATATCCACAAGATATTTGACGATATACGGGTCGTCGTCAACAATCAGAATCTTGTGCGGCATTGCAGCTCTCCTTGTCTTCCCTGTGCCTCTTTGCGTCCTGCTCGTGCGAAGCAAGCACGGTGCGGACAGTGTTCAGCAGCTTTTCGGGGCACGGCGGTTTTTCCATGTATGCCTGCGGCGGCGGCAGCTGCCCCTGCGCCACGCCTATCATGGCAAGCGCGTGGGCAAAAGTGCCTGCACCCACAGCCGACAGCATTATGACCGGCACATTGCACAGTACAGGGTCAGAACGCAGGCCCCGGTACATTTCCAGTCCACCCTTGCGGGGCATCATCACATCCAGCACCACAAGGTCGGGTTTTTTGGTGCGGGCCTTTTGCAGCCCTTCGCTGCCGTTGCGGGCGGCTTCAACTGTGTAGCCGCCCGTTTCGAACAGCGTCTTCAGGTAAAACCTGAAGCTCATTTCATCATCTACAACAAGAATGTTCTGCGGCATGGCCGCCTCCCGCGGAAGGGCTAGGCCGCCACTTTGTCGGGATGCACCACGCTGGCCACCGGACACGCCGAGCGCAGTACCACCTGCTCTACGGTGCTGCCGATTTCGGCCTGGTCGGGATTAACTTCCTTGGTGTGATGCGCCATGACCACAAGGTCGGCCTTGCGTTCTCTGGCGTATTTCAGAATCTCGACATAGGGAGTGCCCTCCCAGATATCGACCTGATAGTTGTCAAAGTCGCCCATGTGGCGCAGGTAGCGTTCCTGCATCTGGGCGTGGGCTTTTTCCAGTGTGCGTTCCAGCTCTGCCTGACCGGGAAAAACCCCCAGCCGTGACGCATTGATGTCGAACGCATGGAAGAGGTAAAGCCGGGCGTTCACTTCTCTGGCGGCGCTCAGGGCAAACTTGAATGCCGAATCCGCCGCTTTGGAGAAGTCTGTGCAGAAAACGATGTTCGAGAACAGGTTCCAGCAGGTGGTGCAGGGACGGTTGACAATAAGCACCGGACAGCGGGCCACGCGGGCCACGCGCTGCATGGTGTTGCCGATGATGCTGCGTGTGCGTGCGGCGCCCGGATCGTCTTCACGCGTGTTTGCGCCCATGACAATCAGATCCACGTCATTCTGGCGGGCAAAGCGCAGCACTTCGGTGTGCGGCACCCCAACAGCCAGTTCTATGCTGGTGTTTTTTTCAAAACCTTCCATCTGTTCGGCGTAGGTGCTTTGCAGTTCTTCCACCACCCAGTCGCGGTAATCGCCGTCGGCGTGTTCTTCTTCGCCGGAGCGAAGGTCACGCACCATGTGGCTGAAGCCGCGGCTGGGTACGCCCATCACATGGAACACATACAGTTTGGCACCGTTGCGCCGCGCCAGATCAAAAGCAACTTTTGCCGCGTTGTCACAGGCCGGAGAAGCAGAAGTGGCGAAGAGGATTTTTTTGAACATATGCTACCTCCTGAGGCTGCATTGCTGGGAGCCACCCTGGAAGCCTATCTCCCAGGCTATGCCTTCGATGACGTCGAACAGGCTGAATGCGGTTTCGCAGTGCAGTACATCCGGCCTGTCGCCAAATACGGTATGTTTCACGCCGCCCAGCGTCAGGGGCATATCGAGCAGCCGGTCCAGAGGGATGAACCGCAGCTCGTGCTCCGTTGCGCCATGTCCGTCCGTGCCCCGCAGGGTGGTGAAGGTCTGTACCGCGGGATTTCCGGGAAACCCCGTCAGCTCTATGGTCCGTGTCAGTTGCAGCAGACCGAATGCCGGTGTGCGGCATCCGTTCTGCGGTGCATTGCGTACTTCGGCCAGTGCGGTCTGCAGAAAAGGACTTATGCGTGCCAGATCAGGGTATCGTTGCAGCATCTGCATGACGCTGCGCAGGGTTACTCCTTCTTCCAGCCGGACCACACTGCCCAGCCAGCCCAGCGGGTCCTGCGCTGCGCCGCCTTGGTGCGGCTGCAGATGCCCTGTAGTGCTGATGCTGACGGTGTGCATGTGCAGTCTTCCTTTACGAGGGCCACGGCTTGTGGCAGCCGCCGCAGTTGGCTGGGCCTTTGCCCGCGGACTGATGACAGCCCATGCACTGGCGATGGTAGGCCCGGCGCAGCGGAGTGCGTTTGCCCTGCGCTTTCACGGCGTGGCAGTCGGCACAGGGCACGCCTTCGCTGGTTACTTCCAGCGACTGTTTGCCGTCTTCTTCGCCGTGATGACAGACCGCGCAGTCGTTGAGACCGGCTTTTTCGTTATGCGCATCGTGGTCGAAGACCGCTGCCGGACGTGTAAGCGGTTCCAGCGCACTTGTTGATACGGTGATGATGCCGTCGGGCATGGCCGCCAGCGCGTATGAAACGGCGGCGGTCAGCACGGCGAGGACAAAGAACGTGCGTCGCAGCATATGACCTCCCTGCACCGCGCCTATTCGGCGCCGGGCTTTTCCATGCATTCGTAGATGAGGTCGCCCAGAAATTTGAGCGACATGCCCAGCTCGTAGTGATGGACAATGTCTTCCAGCCCGCCGTGGCAGTTGTGGCAGGGGGCTATGATGACGCCCACTTCAGTGCGTTTGAGCTGCTCCGCCTTGGCGCGGTTGCCTTCCACACGTACGTTTTTGAACGGGGGACCGCAGTTGATGACTCCACCGCCCGCACAGCAGCACAGGTTGTGCTCGCGGTTGGGGGTCATTTCCACCACGTTGGGACACAGGAAGCTGACCACCTCGCGCAGTTTTTCCGTCAGGCCGCGGCCGCGGATGATGTTGCACGGATCGTGGATGGTCACAGGCTCTTCAAACTGTTTGGCCAGCTTGATTTTGCCCTGAGTGAACAGCTCCCAGAAAAACTCCACGGAATGAACCACGGGTACGGGGTGCCATTTCCAGCCCAGCCAGCGGTTGCCCACATCGTAAATGGACCTGAAGGCATGGCCGCATTCGCCCATGACAATACGTTTTACCTTAAGGCGCTGTGCTGTTTCAAAGTGGGCCCGTTTGACCCTGCCCATTATTTCATAATCACCTGAAAACATGGCCATGTCGCTGTTGTCCCAGCCGGGAGTCTGGGGCAGCGTCCAGTTTACCCCGGCCTGATCAAAAATGACACCGGCCTGATAGATGAGCTGTGTGCGGAATTTAGGCTCCGGTGCGATGACCGAATACATGATGTCCGCCCCTTCTTTTTCTATGGGAAAGCGGACTGTGGGTATTTCATCGCGGGCTTCTTCTTCCTGCCACTGCAGGCTGTCTATCCATTCGTCTTCTTTGACCCACATCTGGTTCATGGTGCCGGAATGGCTGTGTGCGGTATCCTGAATGTACAGCGGCGTGACACCCAGTCTGTGGCAGATGCGGCGCACGGTGCTCATTATGTATCCGGTGTCTATGCCAACCGGACAGTAGTGGGTGCAGCGGCGGCACAGATTGCATTCGGTGTAGGCCAGCTGCGCCATCAGATAGATATCGTCAGGGGTGAGCCTGCCTTCCGAGCGCAGGATTTTCCACATGGTCTGTTCCACCTTGCCCACGGGCGAATAACTGGGGTCGCCGTCGTGCGAAAGGTAGTAATGACAGGCGGGAGCGCACATGCCGCAACGCATGCATGTTTCGGCATACACTTTAAGCCGTGCGCCGGTTTCGCCCTGAATGACGCTTTGGATGACGCTCTGAATGCGGTCCGGGGTAAGCGCCGCTATGCCGCGCTTCAGCCCTTCGTCCTCAATTTTCCGGTCGGCAATGCCCATTTTGCAGCCTCCTCAGGGATTTACCAGTCGCGGCACTGGCGTACGCCGCCAAATTCCGAGCCCATGTATGCGCGAGTAAAGGGAATGAACAGCGCATGGCTGAGCCGTGTGAACGGGATGGCCACCAGCACCGCCTCGCCAGAGAGCACATGCAGGGTGCTCAGTATCAGGTTGTCGCCCACCAGATGCGTGGCCATGAATCCGGTGAGAAACGGCAACGCCACGATGCCCAGCGCCACCCAGTCTGCAGGGCGGGTGACAAAGCGCACATTGGCATTGAACAGCCTGCGGTAGGCAAAAAACAGGCATATGCCCAGCACCGCAAGGGTCATGATATCCGCCACGGGGTCGGGCAGGCTCCAGAAATCAATGCCGAAGGCGTAGTCCCACAGCACCACGTGCGATGAAAGGAAGATGGCCACGGCGAAAAAGCAGATGTGAAAGACGAATGTGAGCACCGTGACCGCGGGGTTTTCGCGCCAGCCGATGCTGCCGAAGGGGATTATCCAGTGCATGATGGAGCGCAGGCTGTATTTCCAGCTCATGTACGCCACGGCGGAACCGTCTTTTTTTTGCGCCAGACGCACCATGGAAAAAATACGGTAGGCGCTGCCCGCAATGAATACGGCCCATGCCGCCCATGCAAGCGGCCCCGAAACAAAGTTGTAGAAAGCCGTCACGACTGCCTCCCTTGCTATTGGAGTTGCTTTACGATGCGCACAGCCTTGCCGTTGCGCACACCCCGCAGCAGCAGTTTGCGGCCGTCAGGACTGAAAACGGGGTCAAAGGCCGTGTCGAATGCTTCGGCGGCGGGGGCGCCGTCCAGCAGTACGACGTATTTCCCGTTGCGTTCCACGCGTGCCGCCACGCGGGTTCCGTCGGGGCTGAAGACAGGCTGCCACGCCATGTCATAGGTGCCGCGCCACGGTTTGCCGTCCACCACAACCTGCCAGAGCGTGTTGTTGTCGCTGGCCAGTGCGGCGGCTCTGTCTCCGGAAGGGGAAAGAACCATATCTGTCACCACAGGGGCGCGGAACGTCCAGGGAGTGTCATCCAGAGAGACGGTGAACATGCCGTATTCCGGCGCAACCACGGCCCACAGGTGGCTGCCGTCCGGACTGTAGCGCAGGTTCCAGCACTGCGCATTGCGTGCCTTCCACAGCATCTGTCCGTCCAGAGCCACGCCCCACATGCCGTTCTGACGCACGGGAGCCGCCACACCGCCCGATGAAGGGTGAAAGCAGGGTTCCCAGACGCACTGGTAGTTGATTGTCCACGGGGTGCCGTCCACCGCGATGGTGTAGTCGTGCAGATTGCGGCGGACCTGCACCGCCACGCGGCGTCCGTCGGCGGAAAAGACAGGAGTCCAGCAGTTTACAAAATTCACGGGCCAGGCTTCGCCGTTTACAGCCACGCTGTATATGCCTTCCTGAAACGTGGCGACATCCGCCTGTCCCATGGAGCGGGTCTGCACAACGGCTGCCGTCTTGCCGCCGGCGGGGCTTATACAGTAGTTGTTGGCGTTTTCGTACAGGGTTTCCCACGGGGTGCCGTTCAGCACCATGCCGTATTCACCGTCCTGCTGCGCGGGGGCGGCAATATCGCCGGAAGGGCCGAACATGGTGCTCCACAGGTAGCCGTAATGCCCCGGCCATGCCTCTTCTTCCACCAGCATGGTCCATTCGCCGTCTTCCTGCACCAGAGCGGTAAGCCTGCCGTCCGGCGAAAAGCGGGGCAGCCATATCTTGTCGTAGGTGGCTTCCTGTGTCTGGTCGTTGATCCGCAGCGAAAATGTGGTTTCATCAAGCGCCGTCACAGCGGCAAAACGCTCGCCGTCGGGCGACGCCTGCAGCTCTTCCTGCCACAGGTGACCTTCCTGCGGAGCGGTCGAGGCCATGATGGTGCGCTCTCCCGATTCCCAGTCCCATGCGTCTGGCAGTTGCATGTCCGCCTCCTTCTTCCGCCGTATCACGCAGAACGTGTGCTGTTGTGCAGAGTGATTTAATGGTGTGATGTTTTTCCGTTATTTCATAACTCTATCTTTTGGGTAGACATAGCATAAAAAACCATTTTGTGAAGCTTTTATTTGATTTTATATAACTATACTGTAGTGGTGGAGTATTTATGTATACCAATGTGGTAGTAAATAGTGTGTGTAAAAATGCATACTATACCTGTTTGGTATAGAATTATGTGTTCCGCTTTCTGCAAGACGCTTTTTCGTTGCATGCGTTATTTTGTGTTTTGTTGCGTGCTGCTTTGTTTCAGCTCTTAGAACAGGGGGTGTTTTACGGTGCGGCAGATTTTTCAGGTATGCAGCGTTGCGGGACCGGCAGTGGGCGGGCGGTGAGCTGCATGCATGGCGCAGCGGGCGGGCAGGCATTAAGCCGTTTCTTTTGTCCGCCGGTAACACGGCGCAGGTGTGCGCCTCTGCACAACCGGAGGCGGGGGGGCGTATGTGTGCCCCGTTGCCGGGCACGGCGCGCACCGCAGGTTGGTTGCAGTGTCGGATTGAAACAGTATGAACAGAAAATGCAACGGGACCGGAAGGCGGTGCCGTTGCATGAGGCTAAGCGCAGAAAGGACGGGCCAAGGGGCGGAATTACATGAGGCGGGCGCCGTCGGGGACGGGCGCGTCCGGCGCGATGAGGACGATGCCGCCCTCGTGGTCTGCAAATCCGGTAACAAGGCATTCGGACATGAAGGGGCCGATCTGTTTGGGCGGGAAGTTGACAACGGCGACAATCTGTCTGCCTTCAAGCTGCTGCGGAGTGTAGTGCGCGGTTATCTGTGCACTTGACCGGAGCGTGCCGATTTCAGGGCCGAAATCCACCCACAGGCGGTAAGCCGGTTTGCGTGCTTCGGGAAAGGGTTCTGCGCGGCGGATGGTGCCTGCGCGCAGCTGTACCTTGTCAAAGTCGTTCCAGCAGATCTGTTCCATGCTGTCCTCCGCGCCGCGTACACGGCATGACAAAACAGCGGAGCCGTAACGGCTCCGCTGCATCGTGTGTCAGTTTTTGAGGCTGTGAATGGGCGCGGGCATCCGTCCGCCCAGCCTGATGAATTTTTCCGATCCGCCGCTGCCGGGTACAGGCATGATGGCGGATTCGCCCAGCAGCCCCCCGAAGGAGACCGTATCGCCCGCTTTTTTGCCGGGAACGGGTATGATACGAACTGCCGTGGTCTTGTTGTTGATCATGCCTATGGCCATTTCGTCGGCAATGATGGCCGCGATGGTGGCCGCGGGGGTGTCGCCGGGAATGGCTACCATGTCCAGCCCCACGGAGCACACGCTGGTCATGGCTTCCAGTTTTTCCAGCGTCAGCCGTCCGGTGGCTGCGGCCTCGGCTATGTTGAGGTCTTCGGAAACGGGGATGAACGCGCCGGAAAGGCCGCCCACGTGCGAGCTGGCAAAAGCGCCGCCTTTTTTCACGGCGTCGTTGAGCATGGCCAGCACGGCAGTGGAACCGGGCACGCCGATGGAAGCAAGGCCGACGCTCTGGAATATTTCGCCGACGGAATCACCCACCTGCGGCGCGGGGGCCAGTGAAAGGTCTGCCACCCCGAAAGGCACCCCGAGGCGCTCGGCTACTTCGCGGCCGATGATTTCGCCCACGCGGGTCACCTTGAACGCCGTACGCTTGATGACTTCGGCAATGTCGCCCAGAGACCTGTCACCGCTCTGCATGGCACGGTCTATGGCTTTTTTGACCACGCCGGGGCCGCTTACCCCCACGTTGATGACCACATCGGGTTCGCCCGTGCCAAGATAGGCGCCGGCCATGAAGGGAACATCCTGCGGTATGTTGGTAAAGACCACCAGCTTGGCGCAGCCGATGCCGTCACGGTCGGCGGTGCGGCCGGCAATCTGCACTATGGTGTCGCCCATCAGTGCCACGGCATCCATGTTGATGCCGGAGCGCGAAGACCCCACGTTGACCGAGGAACACACCCTGCCTGTGGTGGCCAGGGCTTCGGGCAGGGCGTCTATAAGCGCCCTGTCGCCTTTGGTCATGCCTTTTTCCACCAGCGCGGTGAATCCGCCCAGAAAGTCAACACCGGCGTTGCAGGCAGCCTTGTCCAGCACCTGCGCGGCGCGCACCATGTCGTCAGGGCCGAAAGGCGCTCCCACAACGGCCATGGGGCTTATGCTGATGCGCTTGTTCACAACGGGTATGCCGTATTTTTCGCCCACTTCGTCGCAGGTGGCCACCAGATGCTCTGCATAGCGGCTGATTTTGTCCTGCACGCGGGTGGCGAAACGGTCGAAATTGTCGCTGGCGCAGTCGAACAGGCTGATGCCCAGCGTTACGGTGCGCACGTCCAGATGCTCGTTGCGGAGCATGTCCAGCGTGCTGATTACTTCGCGATCGGTAAGCATTGTATATCCTTGCTGGTATGATGCGCCTATACGGGCAGCACGCGGTGTATGGCTTCAAAAATATCGCGGTGTTGCAGACTTACGCGCACACCCAGTTCCGCCGCCTTGTGTTCCAGCGCGGTTCTGAACTCTGCATTGTTTACAGAATGCGGCACGGAAATTTCGAACATGATGAGCGCATTGCCTGTATTCTGCCGTTTGATGGCCTTCAGGTTTTCAATGTTTACACCGCATCCGCTCATGACGCCCGTGATGCCGGAAACAAGTCCCTTGCTGTCGGGGCCGTCCAGTGTGACAACAAACGGGTCGGACTGCTGCGCCGCACCGGCGCCTGCTTCATGTTCGCGTATGAAGCAGCCCAGCCCCTGCCATGCCATGTGCGTGGTCAGCGCATCGCGCAGCGCCTCCACGGTGAGGCGTTCGGGAAGACCGGCTATGAACAGCGCCGCGAACGCTCCCTCAAGAATGGTCTGGCTGACCTCTACAATATCGCAGTCAAGTTCATGCAGACGCTGCGCCACGGTGTTCACTATGCCGGGGCGGTCACGTCCGATGATGGAAACGACAACTTTGTTCATGTCGGGTCAAACTCCCTTGTATATTGGATGTGCCACAGTGCAGCGGCGGGCGGCGGCTGTCAAGCGGCAGCGGCAGCCCCCCGCGGGGAAGTAAGCTCTGCTGCCGTGTCCCGCGGGGACATTGCGCAAAAAAAGTCATGTGGGAGCACCGTGCATGCTGTATACCGCTGCAAAGGGAAACAGCATTATGCAGGAACACGCGCACGAGACATACCGCATGCGTATCATGCGGGCCATACTGTGGCTGGAAGAGCATATGAACGAGGCTGTGAGTCTTGATGATATGGCCGCGCAGGCTCATTTTTCACCGTATCACTTCCACCGGATATTCCGCGGAGTGGCGGGAGAATCGGTGATGGCCTACATACGGCGGCTGAGGCTGGAAAAGGCGGTGCACCGTCTGGCTTACGGCAGCGCTTCAGTGACCGATATCGCCTTTGATGCCGGATACGAAGCGCATGAAGCATTCAGCAGAGCTTTCAGGGCACAGTTCGGCATGTCTCCCTCCGCGCTGCGCAGGCATGTGCGAAAAGCGGGAATGATTCCCGCCGGAGTTCTGGGAGAATCCGCCATGACCAAAGTGGTAGCCGGTTTCACGTTGGAAAGTCTGGGGCTGGAACCTGAAGTGAAGGTTCTGGCTCCTGTCCGGGTGGCCTTTGTCAGACACACCGGCCCGTATGCGCAATGCGAGGCCGCCTGGAAAACCCTGTGCGACTGGGCGTTTCCGCAAGGGCTGGTGATGGCACAGACACAGTTTATGGGCATCTGCTACGATGACCCCGAAGTGACCGCACCGGATAAAATCCGTTACGATGCCTGCATATCGGTGCCGGATAATGTGCAGGCTGAGCATCCTGTGGCCATACGCGAGGTGGAAGGCGGCGAATATGTATGCGCCGTGTGGAAAGGCCCCTACACAGGGTTGACCAATGCCTATGCCGCGTTGTGCGGGCAATGGGGCGGCCGTTCCGGCAGAGAATTCCGCGCAGCGCCCAGTGTCGAGGTGTATCTTAATGACTGCACATCAACGCCGGAACAGGAGTTGCTGACGGAAATCCGCATGCCGCTGATGCCGCGCTGAGGGCGGCGGCTGTGAACAGAATATGCCCGCGGTTCTGCCGCGGGCTTTTTTACGGCTGGTCAGGGGTTGGTCTGGGGGCAGCTCACATGCCTTCGCTCAGCGCACGCACGGGGGCATGGCGGGGGCATGTGACCAGATGGTCGTTGACCATTCCGGTCGCCTGCATGAGCGCATACACAATGGTGCTGCCCACAAAATTGAAGCCGCGTTGCTTCATGTCCCTGCTTATGCGGTCGGACAGCGGAGTGGCGGCGGGCACCTCTTCTATGCTCCGCCATTGGTTCTGTACGGGACGTCCCCCGGTAAACCGCCATATGTAGCTGTCATACGAGCCGAATTCTTCCTGCACTCTGAGAAAGGCACGGGCGTTGCGCACCGCCGAGGCTATTTTCAGCCTGTTGCGGATGATGCGCGTATCCTGCTGCAGGGCGGCCATGCGCGATTCGTCAAAAGCCGCCACGGCTGCGGGATCGAATCCGGCAAATGCGCTGCGGTAGCCTTCGCGCCTGCGCAGGACTGTCAGCCAGCTCAATCCTGCCTGCGCCCCTTCCAGTACAAGAAACTCGAAATGTCTGCGGTCGTCGCGTACCGGAACGCCCCACTCGTGGTCATGGTACGCTGTTTCCTCCGGTGTTCTGGCCCACGGGCAGCGCGTATCGTGCGCAGGCGCATTCATGGGCCGACCGCCTTCAGCACAAGCTGCGCCGTACCGGCAGCGCCCCGCGTGAGCACTGCATGCCGCGTGTCGGTGATGAACAGCAGCCTGCCGCCGGAGCGGATTTCTGCTGCCACTGCATAGCTGTGGCGGGGGTCGATGCTTTGCGGGTCATAGGCCACGCGGAATGCATACGGCGGCGGACCGGCAAGGGCCATGGTCTGCACTCCGAGCGCCTGTGCGGGAGCATCGGCACGCGAAACATCAAGCAGCCGTACGGTCAGTTCCGCATCCGGCGGCAGTATGATGCGTTCTCTGTACAGCACGGTGCCGCTGACTGTTCCGAGATTGTCAGGCGCGGGGGTCTCCGTCTTCTGTGCGGCGGCACAAGCCGTCAGCAGCAGGGCCGCGGCGCAAAGCATTGCGGCGCATATGACGGTGCGGACTCGGCTGCGCAGGGCCGCCAGTGCAGCGGGCAGGGCAGCGGGCAGTGATGTGGCCATGGTCATTCTCCCTTGCAAAGAGTACAGGCACACGGCGTGTGCCGTGTAAATATATACCATATGCGCGGCGCCGGAAAAAGCTCCCGTCCGGCTACAGCACTTCGTACACCTTGGTCTTGCCGTTGCTGAACACAAGCCGGAAGTACCGGCTGATATCCTCGTTGGAACCGTCGTTGACAAGCAGCTGCAGTGCCATGCTGTTGTATACGGTCCTGTCCACGACCAGAATCATCCCCTGATCCTTGTCGATGACAAAATGTCTGCCGCTGAAATGCGGATACTGGTGATTGACAACCCGGGTACCCTCAAACACGGTCAGGGATTCCGCCTGCATGGGATCAAGCCCCTTTATGAGGAACAGGCCTTTCTGCGGGCTGTACTGCACCGGACGGTCGATGGCCAGCACCGTTGTCTCTTCCCACTGCCGGGTGTTGAAATCCCATGTGCCGAAGCGGCTGATCCATGCTCCCAGCCGCAGCTGTTCCGCGGAAACGATGAGGTACTGTTTCTGCGGCGGGGACGGCTGTGTCTCGCGCAGATAGAAAGAGTGCAGCTTCTCCATGGTCTGACCGGCATCAAGTCCGGCAAATGCGCCGGAAACGGGAGGCTGCGCACCGGCCACGTATTTGATGAGCTGGTTGGCAAAGCGGGGCACGTCGGTGGTCAGCACCGCGGCAGGGGCGTAGATGCGCTGGTTGGAGTGGCGCGCTCCGTCTGCCACGGTGGTGCGTCTGGCGTAATATTGTGCGGCGTACCCCCAGTCCCACCAGTACCACAGCATGGAGTCTTCCGGCGTGTTGCCGCGGATGAAGTCCAGCGCTTCCACCTGACGGGTGGAAATGATGGGACCTTGCGCCAGCGCGGCGGCAAGCTGTGCCGAAGGCCAGCACATGATGCATGCGGCTGCCACCGAACACAGCATGGCGGCGCGCCTGTGCGGCGCCGGCAGCGGCTGCGCCGCGTTGCGGTGTGCCAGACGGGCCGCACCGTGAACGGCAAGATGCAGAGCCCACGCTGTGCCCAGTGCAAAACACGGAGCCGCGAACATGGCAAAACGCGCACCCAGCGCCACACTGCCCAGTCCCATGGCCGCCAGAGGCAGCAGCAGAGCGGTCACGGGTTCTGCAAGCATAAGCAGAAAAAAGAGTGCAAGTCCGCCCGCGGCAAGCCATGTCCAGCCGTGAACGCTGGTGAGGAACGCGTCGAAGGAGAGTTTCTGTGCTTCGATGATGCTGCCCACCACGGAAGGATAACTCAGGGTATGGGCCACCACGGCGCTTTTTTCACCGGAATAGCCTTTGATGGCGCTGCGCATGTAGTTGAGACCGGCAGGCTCAAGCGCAGTGGCGGCCGCCAGCAGCACAAGCGCCGCAAACAGGGCGCGCCTGCCCGTGTACAGCCTGTCCAGCGAGCGGGGATTTTTACGGCCGGCAAGCCACAGCAGCATGGCTGCCCCGGCGCCGGCGGGACCGGCAAGAGCGCAGAATATGTATATGAGCAACCCCTCCGCCGTGCGGCGCATGGCGGCACGGCGTCCCAGCAGGGCGGCAAGTACAAGGGCGATGCCCGGAAAGGCTTTGCCCATCAGGTTGAACATATTGTGGATGGCCGGCTGCCAGTACACAAACAGCCCGCAGCAGAGCAATACGGCGAACCATACCGGGCCGGTGCTTTCCGCAGCCGGCGGGGGGGCGGGCTGCTCTGCGGCGGAGGAGCGGCGCAGTGCGGCGCTGATGGTCCGCAGCGGGTTGTGCAGGCTGTTGCGCAGCCAGAGGGCAGGCACCAGCGTGTTGACGATGAGAGCTCCGGAAATGAGCAGGTCGGTATCGTAATAACCCAGCCCTGTTCTGGTCATCAGTCCGGGGGCGCATGCCGTGAGCAGTCCCGCGGTGAATCCGGCCAGAGGCATGCCCAGCGCGGCGCCCCAGCCGACCATGAGCGGTGCCACAAGGCAGGCCATGACGGCGGGCAGATAAAAGGCCAGATTGCCGCAGGCAATGCCGGTGAGTGAATGGAGAAAAGCCAGCATACGGGCCAGCGGGTGCTGCTGGTCGAATTCAAATCCCGTTGCCGCGGCCAGCCAGTGATAGGCATCATGCGTGGCCAGCAGGTGTTCACCTTTGTACAGAGCGTCATAGGCGCTCCAGCCGGGCAGTTCCAGCAGCCGTACCCCCAGCGCTATGCAATAGGCGGCAGTACACAGCACGACCAGCTGCTTGCGGTCTGCGGCAGGGGATGCGGAGACGTGAAGGATGGTCAAGGGCGGCTCCCGTGGTGCGGAGGTTGTGGCGTCAGACTATCTGAAAAAACGCGCCATGCGCATATAAGCTGCCGCGGCATGGCGGTAAAGCCCCGCAGGCAGGAATGTCAGCGTCCACATGGCGGCGGTTTTCATGGAATTGACGCGGCCGCGCAGCGCGTTGCGCGCCCGGACGGCATTGCCTGATTTCCAGTGCCCCACTGCTTCGCGGAATGCCGCCTGCGTATGCAGCAGGTCGGCTTCCGCCCGGTACTGCGTGGCAAATGCTGGCAGCAGGCGGGTGAACTTGTCGCACATCATGCGGGTTTCTTCCGCAGCCAGTTCGAATTTT
The DNA here is from genome assembly GCF_055388115.1 of Oleidesulfovibrio vietnamensis. Taxonomy (NCBI): domain Bacteria; kingdom Pseudomonadati; phylum Thermodesulfobacteriota; class Desulfovibrionia; order Desulfovibrionales; family Desulfovibrionaceae; genus Oleidesulfovibrio; species Oleidesulfovibrio vietnamensis. The sequence continues at coordinate 3,544,943 of NZ_AP042419.1, read as the reverse complement.
TCAAAAGTGGTGCTGTTCTGATGCACACGCCAGCGCGTCAGCGGGCTGTCCACATGATCAAGCTTGTGCGCCCAGGCTATGCGTAAAAAAAGGTCGGCTTCTTCGCATATGGAAAAACGCGGATCGAAATACAGCAGAGTGCCGTCGGGGGCGCGGTCCGTACCCGCCACCGATTCCAGCGCGCTGCGGCGGACCATGGCGGACGACATGCTTATCCAGTATCCGCGCAGCAGTTCGGCAAACACATGGCCCCGTCGGGGCGGGGTAAGGGCGAATATCCTGTTCAGCGGGCGGCCGTTCCCTGTGAACTGCTGTGTATCGGTGCACACCAGACCTGTCTGCGGGTCAGCGTACATGCGTTCAAGCTGCATCGCCAGTTTGTCCGGTTCCCACAGGTCGTCACAGTCCAGAAAGGCGATAAAACTGCCCCGCGCCTGTGCGATGGCCAGATTGCGGGCCATGCCCAGCGGTACGGTTGCCGTGTTCCGGAAAATGCGCATGCGGCTGTCATCAAGCCGTTCCACCAGATGATGGCTGCCGTCCGAAGAACCGTTGTCCCAGAATATGACCTCCCAGTCGGAGAAGGTCTGCGCCAGCACGCTGTCCAGCGCCGCAGACAGATGGACGCTGCAGTTCAGGCAGTTCATGATGATGCTGACGGCGGGAGCAGCGGCGGAATCAGGCTGCATCAGCGGTTCTCCTGCATGAATGTGCGCAGCCGCGTGCATACGGCGCGTACGTCGTCCTTGGAAAGGGCCGGATGCAGCGGCAGGGTGAGCAGTTCCTTTTCCAGCCGTTCACTGACGGGCAGCGACCGGCTTGCGCCTCCGAACAGGGTGTGCAGGTGGTTGGGGCGGTAATGCAGACCTGTGGTCAGGCCTTCGCCGTCCAGCAGTCCGCGCAGGGTGTCGCGGCGGCCGTCGGTGATGCGCACGGCCATGATGTGCGGCACCGTGCCTTCGGCATCGGTCTCCAGCAGGGCCACCCCGGGGGTATCCTGCAGCAGTTCCCTGTACAGGGCGCTCAGTCTGCGGCGGGCCGGAGCGAACTCCTGCGGCAGGCGGCGCAGCTGCACTCTGCCGATGGCGGCCATGATGTTGCTCATATGATACCGCCAGCCTTGCGCCGTCACATCAAAATTCCAGCTGCGCTGACCGGCGAACCGTTTTTCCGTGTCCCGTTCGACCCCCAGCAGCCGGGCGTCTTTTACCGCGGCGTTAACGGCGGGGTCTGCGCTGACAATGGCGCCGCCTTCGCCGCAGGTGATGTTTTTGATACCGTCAAAGCTGAAGCACACAATATCGCCGAATGACCCGATGAGCCGTCCTCTGTGGCTGCTGCCGAAAGCATGGGCGGCGTCTTCGATGACGCGCAGCCCGTGTCTGTCCGCAAAGGCGTATACGGCATCCAGATCTCCCGCATAGCCTGCATAGTGCACCGGCATGATGGCTCTGGTGCGCGGCGTCAGACGGCGGGCGGCGTCGTCCAGATCAATGGTCACGCTTGCGGGCAGAGCCTCGCAGGCCACGGGAACCGCTCCGGCGGCGCGTATGGCCTGAAAAGAAGCCACATAGGTGACGGACTGGACCAGCACCTCGCCGCCCTGCGGCACGGCAGCCTGCACGGCAAGGTGCAACGCGGCGGTGCCGGTGTTCACGCAGCTTACATTGGCGGCAGCCACGCCCAGATAGGCGGCAATTTCCGCTTCAAGGCGCTGAACCTCGGCACCCATGCCCAGATAGCCTTCTTCCATGATGATACGGGTGACGGCCTCGGCCTCCTCCCTGCCCACCACGGAACGGGAAAGGCGCAACGGGGCGTTGTGACGGTTGGAATCGCTCATGCTGTTATCCTGACTGATGCGGCCGGAGCCGCCGTTACATGACCGGCGTGCCGGAAAGGTCTGCTCCGGCCCAGCTGAAAGGAATGAACGGCGCGTCCTGCGGGGCGCGTTCCGATTCTCCCTGTCTGTGCGGAATGTCTGTGCAGTTGGCCACCAGTGCCGGAGTGTCGCCTGTGGCGGCAAACCCGTACCAGACCTGCGGCGGGATGCGCAGCAGGCGGTAGTTGTCCGGTCTGCCCAGCGTGACCTGTGCCAGCCTTCCGCTGGTGGGCGATTTTTCTCTGCCGTCGTACAGAACAACATGAATGCAGCCCACGGGAACGGCGAACAGCTGAGTCATGAGGCTGTGCCGTTTCCACGCTTTTACGCGGCGGGGCAGCACTTCGGAAAAATATATTTCCCCGAACTGTGAAAACTGGGGAGAATCCAGACGCAGCATGTGCAGCACGGGGCCGCCTTCAGCCGGTATCTGACGCAGCTCGGAAAGCTGCGCCCCCTCCACGGGCAGCAGTATGGCTGCTGCGCTTATATCTGCGGTGTTCAGCATGATGTCCACGGCAATCCTCCCTGTCGGGCCTTGCGGACATATTCCGCTATCTGGCCGGTGGTGAAAGCGGACATATCACCCGATGCGCCGGAATAAAAGGCATTATACCATTCGGCCGTAAAGCGTACGGTTTCTTCGTGGCGCAGCACAGCGCGCCAGCCCAGCCGCGCCAGCGCCTTGTCGCAGCACAGCTTGAGCAGGGTGCATTCCGCCTCGTGCGCGGGCGGCGTGCCCAGCCGGGCGGTAAATCCCGGCCAATGTGCGCCCAGTTCGCCCACCACGTCGCCTACAGTACGGATAACTTCTGCAGGCGGCCCGAAGTTGAATGCCTGACCGTGCAGCGGGTTTTCGGCCGCAGCTGCTGATTCTGCCGCCAGTCCGGCCCCCAGCCACAGATACCCTGACAGCGGTTCGAGCACATGCTGCCACGGTCTGGTTGCGGAAGGATTGCGGATTATGACAGGTTCACCGGCGGCCCATGCCCGCGCGCAGTCGGGCACGATGCGGTCTTCGGCCCAGTCTCCCCCGCCTATGACATTGCCTGCACGCACCGTTGCACAGCGCGGACCGGATGTGAAAAACGAGGTTATATACGAATGGGCTACAATTTCCGCACAGGCTTTTGATGCGCTGTACGGGTCGTCGCCCCCGAGGTGGTCTGTTTCGCGGTAGCCCCACACCCATTCGTCATTGCGGTAGCACTTGTCACTGGTAATGCTTACCAGCACGCGGACCTCCGGCGTGGTGCGTACGGCTTCCATGACGTTCAGTGTGCCCATGGCGTTGGTGGCAAACGTGGCTGCCGGTTCTCTGTATGAGCGGCGTACAAGCGCCTGTGCCGCCATATGAAAGACAAATTGCGGACGGAAATCGGCAAAAGCCGCCTGCACGGCGTCTCTGTCGCGGATATCGCCCGTGTAGGTGGTTATGCGGTTTTCCAGCCCCATGGCCGCGTACCCCGAGGGGCTGGTGGGAACGCCGTCGGCAAACCCTGCCACCGTGGCGCCCAGTTCCAGCAGCCACGCAGTGAGCCACGAACCCTTGAATCCGGTATGTCCTGTCACCAGAACGCGGGCGCCTTCGTAGACATCAGCAAACATCGGAGCCTCCTGCTGCTGCGGCCCACGGTGCGCTGCCGCTGTTCCACATGGCGTTCAGGTCGTTATAGTCGCGCAGGGTGTCCATGCAATGCCAGAAGCCGTCATGGGGGTACATGCCCAGTCTGCCTTCTGCGGCAAGACGCTCAAGCGGTTCTTTTTCAAGGTCGCAGGACGGATCATCGGAAAGGTAGTTCAGAAACTCGCGTTCAAAGACGAAAAAGCCGCAGTTGATGTATTCGTTGAGCACAGGTTTTTCCTGCCATGACAGAATGTTGCCCTGCTCGTCAGTCTGTACGGCCCCGAAGCGCGAAGGCATGCGCACTCCCGTGAATGTGCCCGTGTTGCCTGAACGGATATGGAAATCCAGCAGGGCGTGCAGATCAATGTCGGCCACACCGTCGCCGTAGGTCACCATGAACCGCTGCGTGTCAATGTGGCGCGCCACCTGACTGATGCGTGCGCCCTTCATGGTGTCCTGTCCGGTGTCGCACATGGTTACGCGCCAGTCGGTGGGGCAGCTGTTGTGTGTGGTCATGTTGCCGGAGGCAAGATCTATGGTGAAATCGGAGTTGCGTATTTTGTATTCCCAGAAATACTGCTTGATCATGTCGCCTTTGTAACCCAGCGGCAGGATGAAGTCCTTGAAGCCCTGCCGGGCGTATATATCCATGATGTGCCACAGAATGGGGCGTCCGCCGATGTCCAGCATGGGCTTGGGGCGTGTTCCCGTTTCTTCGCGCAGGCGGGTTCCTTTGCCGCCGCACATGATGATGACTTTCATGCGAGTATCCTTGCGGTTGTTCTGCTGTTTGCAGCCGGCTGTTAAGGCTGCCCGGTATGGTGTGCCGCGTGCCGCCGGACGGCGGAGCGGAAAAATTCGAGCAATTCTCCGGCATACTGCGGTGGTACGTCCACAGGCCAGTTGACGATGTGCGCGCAGACAGTTTCGGAAACAGGGCATTCACCGCGTACATACCCTGCAGAGGCAAGCCCTGCGGGAGCGCAGACCACCGGCTCGCGGAACCATGTCCATGCGGTGTCCACGCGGTGTTCCATGGCTGCCAGCAGTTTTTCCGCACGCGGCACGGGCATGACAAACCGGTGCGGCACTATGTAACGGTCGGCATCGTAATAGGCTGCCGGCACATAGTCTGCCAGCGGCGTGTCGGCCACGGCATCCAGATAGCCCTGCAGCATGACCCTGCGCTGTGTTTCGGCCGCTGCGGCGCAGCGCAGCGCAGCCGTACCGCCGCGTGCCAGAAAGGCAGGCATGCGCGCCGGATAGGCATAAGGATGCGTATGACGCCCGGCGCCGCCGGCTGCGGGGGAATCCGCCGTAAGCAGCACCGGCCCGCTGCCGGTCATGCGGCCGTACAGCCGCCGCAGCAGCGCCGCGGCGGGGTAGCGTCCGTAACGGGCCGGATCATGGTACCGTGTTTCAAAAAGCAGCTGCTTCCACAGCCTCATCTGGTGCGCCTCTTCCAGTTCGGGCGCGGATTGCGCCATGCGGGCCACCGCGTCGTACAGTGCAGTGTTGCGGGTGTATACCACGCCCCCGATAAGCGTGTTGAGCGGTTTTGTGTGGTCTGTGGAGAAAATCGCTGCATCGCCGAAGGTGCCTGCGGTGCGGCCGTGCAGCCGCGATCCCAGCGTCAGGGCGCAATCTTCAATGAGCAGCACCCCGCGTGATCGGGTTATCAGGGCGATGTCTTCTATCCGGCAGGGAATACCGAAACTATGCTGGGCAACCACTGCTCTGGTGCGGTCTGTGAGGGCGCGTTCCACCGCCTGCGGGCAGGTGCCCAGCGTTACCGGATCCACATCGGTGTATACGGGGGTGGCGCCGGTGCGCAGCACAGCATCGGCCATGACGGCGCAGGTGAAGGCGGTGAGTATCACCTCGTCACCTGCTCCCACTCCGGAAGCTTTCAGCAGGGCGTAAAGGCCCATGCGTGCGGCGGCAAAGCTGACAGACCCGCCCGTGCCGGTGTGTCCGGCACCGTGCTGGTCGGGCAGTGAGCATTGCGAGGTGCACGGCAGGGAACACGCTGCGCGGCAGGTTGCGGCGGCGTCCTCTGCGGGCGGCGCATCGTCGATGCATAAAGGGCGTTCGATGAACCGTGTGAACGCTTCTTCATATTCCGCCACAGCCTTGCGCGTGTCGCCGACGCAGTCCGGCTGCGGTACCACTGCGGCGGGGGCCGCCGGTGCGCCGGTGATGAACCCGAAGCAGTGCGGTTGCAGCAGCTGGCGCAGCATACGGCGCAGCGAAGCGGCCGTCCGGCCCGCCCGCGACGGCACAAGCCTTCTGATTTCAGCCGGATACCGCGGCACAGGCAGCGCGGCCAGGGCGTCTGCGTATGCGGCACCGTGAGGACCGGCGTGTACCGCCTGCAGCAGCCGTTGCTGCGGGGTATGTGCGGCCGCGGCCGGAGACGTACAGGTGTCTTCCTCACGGGTGCTTTGCCTGTGGCGGATGTATTCCTGTGCCTGTTCCGGCCCTGCTCCGGACCAGCAGTCGTCTGCCAGTCCCAGCATGGCAAGAATGCGTTCCGGCGAAGGGTTGAAAAAGACCGTATCCCGCATTGCGGTTCCGCTGTGTTTCAACGCGTCCAGCTGCTGCCGGTTCATGCCCAGCAGACGGCGGGCGTGGTCCAGAATATCCTGTGTGCTGCCGGCGGGAAACCAGATGGTGTTTCTGCCGGGTTCCGGCATGTAGTTGAGCGCGCCGCTGCCGCCCATGGAAGCCGCAATGACAGGTATGCCGCGGCATGCGGCTTCGGCCAGCGAACCGGAACCGGTGCCTATGACCAGCCTTGCCCGGCTGAGTGCCTCGGGCATGGTGCCGCCTATGGTCAGGCTGCCTCTGGGCAGCAGGTGTGCATAGGCTGCGGGGTCGGTGTCAGGATGAAATTTGACCAGCAGCGCCGCATCCGGAGGCAGCGGCAACGGGATTGAGCGCAGGCGGCGCAGCAGTGAACGGTTTTCTGCTTCGGAAATGGACAGCAGAATCAGGACGTCTCTGGCGGGGCATGCCCGCTGCGCCTGAGGGGCGAACAGATGGCGGTAGCGCAGGGCGGCGCCTGCGGCCGCTCTGCCGGTGGTGTCTGCAGCCAGCGCATGCGGCCCCAGCGTCAGGATGGTGTCGGGCAGCACCTGCAATGGTTCTTCGGCCATGTCCGGCTGCATGTTCATCTGCTCCGGAGGCACCACAAGCAGCTGCGCGCCTGCAATGCGGCACGCGATGCCCGCACGGCGTATGCCGCGGAACAGCAGTTTTTCCGTTTGCTGGTTTTCGTACCATGAAACCACGGTGAGGGCCCGCGCTGCACCCGCGCCGCCTGAGTCTGTTACCGTTCCCAGCCTGCGGCCGGTGATGCCGCGTGCGTAATAGCGCGCCGTGACGTCGTGCATGGCCGCCCACAGCGCACGGCTGATGCGCCGGTCTATGAAGGTGCGGTCAAAGGGCGGCTGACCGCCTGCGGGGGGTGTTGTTTCCCGTGGCTCTTCTAATGACGGAATGTCATCATTTCCGTATGTTTTTTCGTATGACGGGGTGTCATGTGGTGCGTCATCGCTCCATCTGGCCAGAGCCTGATGGGCAGAAGTGCCTGTGGCGGCAGGCGGCTGCGGCGCGGCCACGGCCTGCAGAACGCGCCGCAGGGCAAAGGGTGCGCGAATGGCGGCCAGCCCTATGCGCAGCAGGTCGGCAACGGTGAACAGCTGTGTGTCCAGAATGACGGGAACACGTTGCTGCTGCAGCACCCTGAGAGCCCGGTAGAACACCAGCGGGTTCTCCCCTTCGCAGACGCGCGGCAGGTAGGCATATTCCACGCCGGCCTCTTCCAGTGCGTCGCTTAGTCCGGGCAGGTACACTTCGTTGAATCTGCCGTTGCGGACTATGCGCTTCATGTGGAAAAACGTGTCGATGAGTACCAGAGGCCGCGGTCCGGCCTGTTCCGCTGCGGTGTTGCGGTTCAGGCCGTTTACGGCGTGTTCCTGCGCGGGGCCGGAACTCCAGCACAGGCGGGTGACAAGAGTATTGACGGCAAGGCTGGCCAGCCACACGGTGCTGCGCAATGCATACCGGGCCATCTGGAGCCATCTGGTACGTTGCGGCATGTGCACGGCTGCGTCATCCCAGTCAAGGGACGCAAGCAGGTCGGCGTAGAAGGTGTTTTTGGCCAGCACCGGATTAGCCAGCAATACCTCGTCGTTGCAGAAACGGGTGGAAAGCTCGCTCAGTCTCCGGCGCAGCGCGGCTCTTTTTGCTTCGGTCGTAGGGGATGTCATAGCTCATTTCCGTGAACGGTGCTTTTGCTGCGGGGCCTGCCGGTCTTGCGGGGTCTCCGCCTGTCCGTCCATTTGTCCGGCCGTCTGTCCGGCCTGCATGTCGGGCAGAGTCCGCAGATATGCCACAAGGTCATTGATATCGTACCAGACTTCTTTGTCCACCATGTCCTGTATTGTCTCCCGCGGCAGGTCCCACCAGCGCGTGCGCAGCAGCAGGCTGCGGGTGGCGGCGTCAAAGCGGTACCTGTGTACATGCGCCGGAACGCCTGTCACCACGGCAAAGGGCGGTACATCGCGGGTCACCACGGCCGAAGCGCCTATGACGGCCCCGTGGCCCACGGTGACGCCCTTGCGGATGACGGCATTGGCTCCTATCCACACGTCTGACCCGATGACCGTTCTTATGCTGTCGCGGCTGAAGTTGCGCCAGCCTTTGCAGAACCCGCCGCTGGATTCATACAGGTAAAAGGTGTGGGTGGTGGTGAAGGTGTCATGTTCCCACAGTCCGATATATGCGCCGGGGCCCACGGAGGTGAACCTGCCGATGTCGGCGGCAACGGCCATGGAACCGGCAGAAAGATAGCTGTAGGCGCCCAGTACCGAGTCGCGCAGTTCGGCGTTTTTTTTCAGCCGGGCGTGTTCGTGCATGACGCTGCCCGCAATTTCGCAGCCCTGTGCCACCGTGGCCGCGGGATGAATATGGTTGCAGCCGGTCTGGCCGCCGCTGTGCATGGCAGGCTGTTCTGCGCTGGTCATGGCGTCTCCCTGCGTTCAGGATGCGTTTTCTGCCCCGTGGTGCCGGGTCAGCAGAGGTGCGGTGCGCCGGTACATGTCTTCCAGCCCCTGCCGCAGCGAAACCTGCGGCGTATAGCCCAGTACTGTGCGGGCTTTGTCTTTGTCTGCATGTATGCCGTGCATGTCTCCTGCCGTGCAGCCGGAAAACTCCACGGTGACAGGTGCCGGATGCAGAGCACGCAGTTCTTCCACCAGCTGCCCCACGGTAACACGGCCGCTGCCGGCGATGTTGATCACTTCGCCGTGCGAGCGCTGCTGCCCGAGGCAGAGCAGGAAGGCGCGTACCACATCGTCAATGTGCACAAAGTCCCGGTATCTTTCCGGGCTGCCTTTCACATGAATGTGCCCGTTGCGCAGCATCATGGCCATGAAAATGGAAACCATGCCCTGACGCATGTTGTCCATGTTCTGCCCGTGGCCGTACACATTGAACAGGCGCAGCGCGGTGGAACGGATGCCGAACTGTTCATGCAGGCGCAGGTAGTGCTCGCTGGCCAGTTTGCCCACACCGTAGAATGAAAGCGGTGCTGCGGGGGCTGTTTCATGCACGGGTTCGTCCGGCTGGCAGCCGTATACCGACATGGTGCTGGCATATATGAGCCGCGTGCAGCCGGTGCGGCGGGCAAACCGCAGCAGATGCAGCGTCGATTCAGTGTTGGTGCGCAGGTCATATGCGGGATCGTCAAAACTCACTTCGCCGCTGCTTTGTCCGGCTATGTGAAAAATCGCGTCAAAGGGGGTGCGCGGCAGGACGGTATCGTACAGGGCGGCGTCCTGACAGTCTGCCTTGATAAAGGCGGCACCCGCGGGAACATTGTCGCGGTATCCTGTTGTCAGGTTATCCACGCCGGTGACCTGATGTCCCTGCTGCAGCAGGGCGCGCGCCACGGCGGAACCGATGAATCCGGCAATGCCGGTTACAAGATAGTTTGCCATTGTCTGTATGCTCCGTGTCCGGCACGGGCCGGAACGTGGTCTGTCTGCTTTGGGACGGGTTATGCCCCGCCGCACTGCAACAGCTGCAGCAGGTGGTCCTTGAGCGGGTGCAGGTCGGCTGCCCACGGATGGCCGGAGCCGGCAAAAACCGCGCCCCTGCCGAAAAACAGGGTGCCGCAGGCTGTGGCCGCTTCCAGATCGGTGCTGCTGTCGCCCACCATTACCGTGCGGGTCGCGGCAGCGCCTGTTCTTTCCAGAATGTCCGCCAGCAGCTGCGTCTTGTGCGGCGGCGAGCCGAACACGCCGTCGAAACGTGCGGCAAGTCCGCGGGCGCTCAGCACCGTATTCAGCTCGTCATGGGGGGCGCCCGATGCCACATACAAAGGCACTCTGCCGTGCAGTGCTTCCACCGTTTCCAGTGCACCGGGCACGCAGGGGGCGGCCATAACCTCTTCAAAGGCCAGTCGGGCAAACCTTTCGCCCATGGTCTGCAGGTCTTCCTGCCGCGCGGGCCTGCCCAGCACCTCGGTGCAGAACCATTCAAACTTTCTGAATCTGCTCACTCCGCCGTGAGCCGCATGGTATTCCAGCATCCGCCCGACGGCTGCGGGACCGTGCTCTTCCACCGTGCGGGCAAAGGCGCGGGTTTTTACCTCCACGCTTTCCAGCAGAACTCCGTCGCAGTCAAAGACAACCAGTTCCAGCGCCATTATTTCACTCCGGCGGCGCGCAGCGCGTCGATGAGATTGGCAATGGTATCGGTTTCCATGCGTATGCGGGCCTCCTTGGCGTAAGACCCGATGTGCGGAGTCAGGATGACGTTGTCCAGCGAACTCAGCGGCCCGGTGTAGGGTTCGTTGCCGAAAACATCCACGGCGGCGCCGGCCAGATGGCCGTCGGCAAGGGCTTCGTACAGCGCCTGCTCATCTATCAGGCCGCCGCGGGCCACGTTGATCACCCAGCTGCCGCGTTTCATGCGCCGCAGGTGTTCCGCGGTGAAAAGCGAACATTCGCCGCCCGTCATGGAGCAGTGCAGGCTCAGAATATCCGCCCAGCCGAGCAGTTCTTCCACGGGCATGCAGGGATAATCACCGCAGCAGGATACCGGATCGTTGAAGGCCACCTGTACTCCCAGCGGAGTGAAAATATCTGCCACGGCGCGGCCTATGCGACCCATGCCGACAATACCCAGCCGCTTGCCCCCCAGCAGGTTGCCCATGCGTTTTTTCCACACGCCGGAACGCAGTTCCCTGTCCATGCGCGAAACCTGACGCATAAGATCAAGAGCCAGTCCGAGGGTCAGTTCCGCCACTGCCTGCGTGGGGCCGTCCGGCGTGTTGCGTACGGCGATGCCGCGTGCGCGTGCGGCTTCCATGTCCACGTTGTCCATGCCGGTGCCGCAGCGGGAGATGACCTTGAGGCCGGGCAGCGCGTCCATGACGCGGGCTGTGAGCGGTTCCGTGCCTGCCGCCACGGCCACGCAGTCCTGCAGCAGGTCTATGGTTTCGTTTTCGGTCAGTTTGCGGCCCAGCGGGTTCAGCACATAGTCTATGTGCTCCTGCCGCAGCAGCTGCAGCGGTGCCTCGCTGAAGCGGGCGAATGACGACGTTGTTATGGCTATTTTCATGCTGTTTATCCGTAAAGCAGATATTGTGCGCCATGCGCACGGGTTTGATGGCGCGTTCAGCGGTCGGAGCGGCTGCCGGTGACGCGCGCCGGTACGCCGGTGGCCACGGTATGGGGGGGCACATCGCGCGTCACAACTGCTCCTGCGCCCACAACTGCGCCGGTGCCTATGCGTACATCGGGCAAAATGGTGCAGTTGGCGCCTATCCAGACGTCATCCTCTATGACTATGCGGCCCGGCCTGTGCCCCTGCATGCTGATGGGAATACCGGCTTTGCCGAACCTGTGGTTTGCCGCACGGATGACGGTGCCGGGCCCTATGCCGCAGTCGCTGCCTATGGTTATGGTACCGCCGTCTTCGGCGTCCACAAATACCCCGCTGTTGAGTGCCGTGCGGCTGCCGATGCTGATGCTGCCGCCGCGGGCGTACAGGCTGCAGCGCGGCATGATGCGCACCTGCTGCGCAAAGTGCATGTTGCGGCAGCCCCGCAGCAGGCAGCCTGTTCCCATACGGGGCGCGCCGCTGCCGAACAGCGGCCGCAGCATGGCCATACGCAGCAGGGTGCCCGCTGCGGTGGGCGGCACGGCTGCAAGCCATGTCCACAGTTCTTCGGCGTTGTCGCGCAGCGCAGCGCGCAGGCAGAGCGTTTCAGGACGCGGCAGCATGGGTCAGGCTCCGGTGTAGTCTCTGCGCAGGGTATCCTGCTGCATCATGGCGCGGGCCCTTTCCAGATCCTGCGGGGTGTCCACGCTCAGGGTTCTGCCGGAGAACGGCACCATGCGTACTTTTTCGCCGTGTTCGAGAATGCGCATCATGTCCACCGACTCGATGCGTTCCAGCGGGGTTTCAGGCAGGCTGTTGAAGCGCAGCAGATAATCGCGGCGGAACGGGATGACGCAGACCTGTTTGCGCATGGGCACGTTGAGCACGCCTTTTTTGCGCGAGGGCACAGGCTCGCGCGAAAAGTACAGCGCATCACCGTGCAGGTCTGTCACCACCTTGACTTCATTGGGGTCTTCAAATTCCGCTTCTGTTTCCATGTCGGCCATCAGGTTGGTCACGTTCACCGAGGCGTCTTCCAGCATGGGGGCTATGGCGGCGTCTATCATGTCCGGAGTGACCATGGGCTCATCTCCCTGCACCATGACGACGATATCCACGCTTTTACCGGTCATTTCTTCAATTTTCAGCATGGCTTCCGCAGTGCGGTCCGTGCAGCGTTCATGGGTGTCTGCCGTCATGACCGCCTTGATGCCGGCCTTGCGGGCATATTCCATGATTTCTTCGTCGCAGGTGGCTATCCATGTTTCGCTGACAGCGGGAGCCATGGCGGTGCGCAGTGCCACGTGGCCCACCATGGGCACGCCGTGGATGTCGGCCAGCGGTTTGCCGGGAAACCGGCTGGAACCCATGCGGGCGGGTATTATGGCGATAATGTTCATTGCTGTGTCCTTGCGGTGTTCTTGCTGTGCCCCGCGTACTGCCGCTGCGGCAGCCGCGGGCTGTCAGAAATAAATCATCAGAAAGAAATCATCAGGGATAAATTTTCAGGGGCAGGCTCAGCTGGCGCTTCCGGGGTCGTGCACCAGCACGCCCTGCACCTCATCCATTTCGGGGTGCAGCTCCCTGTGCAGTTCTTCAATGGTATGCAGCACGCCCTGTCCCAGGTCGGTATGCAGCACAGGGGTCATTTTTCTGCCCACGCGGGGACTGAAATTGTACGGTGTAATTTCGTAGTGCCCGCTGGCGGGATTGTCGTTGAATGAAAAACTGACAGGCCTGCCCAGCATTTCGGCAATCATTTTAAGCAGATTTCCCACCTGCATGGGCTGGTGTCCGGTCAGCACGATGTGCAGGTTGGCATATTCGGGGTTGAGTATCTCCACGCTGGAGCGCGCCGCATCTTCCACATGGATGTATTCGCGCAGCGCTGTGGGGCGGCCGTAGTAGGTGATGTGTCCTGTTTCCAGAGCTTCGCGCACAAAACGGTATATGGCGTTGCGCTTGTCGGCGCGGGGGCCGTACAGCGAGCCGTAGCGCAGTATGGTGTAATCAAGCCCGTGCAGCTGCTGGTAGGTTTCGATGTACAGTTCGCTGGCTTGTTTGCTGCAGCGGTAAAAGCTGCCCGCCTGACTGTACACATACACCGAGCTGGCAAAGACAAAACGACGGACTCCTGCCCTGCGGCAGGCGTCCAGCACAATGGTGTTGCCCAGTATGTTGTACTTCACCGTGTCCACGGGGCGTTCTCCGGCTTCGCCTATGTCGGCTATACCGGCAAAGTTGTAGACGGCCTGTGCCCCGTCCACTGCCCGCTGCACGGCGTTTTCGTCCAGAATGTCGCCTGTGATCATGGTCTGGTCGCCGCGCAGCCACGGGGATGCGACAATGTCGAATATGGTGACCTCGTGGCCTGCTTCCGACAGCTTGTCGCAAACATGCGAACCGAGAAAACCGGCACCGCCGAATACTGTGATTTTCATGACGTACTCCGTTATCGGCTGCAGGTTCAGCGGGGTGCCGCGGCAGGGTTCTGTGCGGCATTCCACAGAAAGACGGCATCAAGCCCGTAAGCGATGAAGCGGTACCCTTGCGCCGTGCGGCGGGCCAGCTCTGCCGGATCGGGCGAGACGATATGCAGCCCCATGGGAATCTGACGGGCTTTGGCGGCGGACTCGATGCGGGCCAGTGCGGCCGTGAATTGCGGATGGGCGAAATCGCCAGTGCAGTCCATGGATCCGGACAGGTCGTAGGGACCCACCATGATGGCGTCCAGCCGCGGATGGCTCAGAATATCGTCAATGTTTTCCACGGCGCGGATGTGTTCTATCTGCGCCACAAAAACGGTTTCGGCAGCCTGTGCCATGCCGTGGTCGAAGTTTCTGCCGTACAGGTTGCCCCGGCAGAATCCCACCCCGCGTGTTCCGGCAGGCGGGTAGAGTGCCCAGCTTATGGCTTCGTCCAGCTGGGCGCGTGTTTCTATCATGGGAAAAATGAGGCCCTGTGCGCCGGAATCCAGCGCGGCCTTGATGCCGGTCATGTCGCAGTGGGCCACGCGGGCAAAGGGGGCCGTTCCGCCCAGCGACACCGCACGGAACACATCGGGGAGCTGTGACCGGCTGAAGGCGCCGTGCTCCAGGTCGGCGGCCACCCACTGGTAGCCTGCCGCGCCCAGTATTTCGGCCACGTCGGCAGAGGGCAGCTGCAACCATGTGCCCACAGAGGGCAGGCCGCGTTGCATGGTTTCGCGTATGGACTGTGCTGTATGCATGGTTTGTTCCGTCATGATCAGAAAATTTTCCAGTGGGGCCGCTTCATTATCACGTCGCGGCTGTCCTCGAACTGGGTTTCGGTCAATATGAGTGTGCGCACCCTGCGTTTCAGGTGTTTTTCGGCATTCACGCACAGGGTATGTACTTTTTCGGGGTCCACGTCGCCCACGATGAGCACGTCGATAAGCCCGCTGTCCACGCCGTTGGCGTAGTCGTCCAGTATATAGACTTCCAGTACGGTGCCCAGATGGTTGACGATGATTTCCACCAGCCCGTCAATGCCCATGTGCTTGCGCACAATGGAGCTTATTTCAGGGAAAAACGGATGACTGCGGTTGGCATTGTAAAAGATGTAGCGCCCTTTTTTTTCCTTGTTGAGGTAGCCGGCCTGCGAAAGGCCGTCGAGTTCCTCCTTGAGCGCGTTGGGCGAGAGTTCGAATTCCGAAGCCAGCTCACGCAGGTAGGACGAGACGTCCGGATTGAGAAAAAGCTTTATGAGCAGTTTGACCCGGGTTTTCGATGTGAAAAGCGAACTGAGCATGTTCATGATGACTAAAACCTGACGTTATATGTACGGCCCTCAAGAGCCGGAAATAGGGCGCGCATCAGTTTTGTGCGCGCTGTGCCGCAAGGGCGAGAAATTGTCTGTACTGCGGCAGCACCTGTGCTGCGGGGCCCTGCATGCGTACGGTGCCGTTATCCAGCCAGATAAGCGAATCGCAGTCCTCTATGGTGGAAAGCCGGTGTGCGATGACGATAACCGTATAGTTGTGCGCCAGCGAACGTATGGTGTGACGGATGATGTCTTCGCTGCCTTTGTCGAGCGCGCTGGTGGCTTCGTCCAGCACCAGCACCTGCGGGCGGCCGTACAGTGCCCTGGCCAGCGCCACTCGCTGGGCCTGCCCGCCGGAAAGCCGCGCGCCGCGTTCACCTATGGGGGTGTCTTCCTGCTGCGGCAGATGCCGGACAAAATCCATGCCCGCCATGCGGCAGCATTCAAGCACTCTCTGGCGGTCGAAGGAACCCCCCTGAGGGACAAAGGCGATGTTTTCAGCAAGGGTTCCGTCTATGATGTAGGGTTTCTGCCCCACATAGCCCACGCGGGAACGCCAGCAGGCCATGGTGCGCGGTGTCAGCGGAGTGTCGTCCATGGTTATGCTGCCCTGCTGCACGGGCAGCAGGCCGGTAAGCATGTCCGCAATGGTGGATTTGCCCGCACCGGAGGCGCCCACGATGCCGGTCATGGAGCCTGCGCGGAAGACCGGCGAGATATTGTCCAGCGCAGGCCTGCCGTTTTCGCCGTAGCAAAAACTCACGTTGCTGAAGGTGATGGCGCCGCGCAGGGGCGGCAGCTCGTCGTTGCCCTGCTGGTCTGCGGCAAAAGGGGACTGCAGCACGTCGATGATGCGCAGGGTCTGAGGCAATGCCCGCCGGATGTTGGCCACGCGGATGAGCAGCCTGTTGACCGCCGGCAGTGCGCGCCACGCGGCCACGCCCAGCAGCGCCAGTGTGCCGGTTATTTCCGCGGCGTCCGCGCCGGCGCCCAGTGTGAGATACAGCGTGACGCCGCACAGAGCAAAAATACCTGCCGTTTCAAGCAGCCACTGGGGTGATGTGCCCAGCACGCGGGTGACGGCATCGGCATCGGCGGCGGTACGCACGTTGCGGCGGTAGGCATCAAAGAACGCCTGCCCCCTGCCGGAAGCCTTGATGTCTTTTATGCCGTGCAGGGCGGTGGTGGCAGCTTTGTTGGCGGCCATGTCAAAGCGTGTCCAGCGCTGGGCATGGCGGTCTATGCCGGGGCGGACCACCCGCAGTACGATGACTGCGGCCAGCGTAAGCACCGCCATGATGATGGCGCTGGCCAGCGGCGCCCATGCGATGAGTGTCAGCACGGAAACGGCGGCCACCAGCAGTTCGTTCATGCCCTGCATGGCCTGAAATGTCAGGGCGGAACCCACCTCGCGCCGCCAGGTGAGCAGCGTCACAAGATCGGCGGAGTGTCTGCCCAGATGCCACAGGTACTGCCTGCGCAGAAAGCGCTGCAGCAGCATTTCGCCCACGGTGGCGTCCACCCGGGCGCAGAAGGTGCTGCTGGCCTGTGTGAGCATCCATGCGCCGGCGTTTTTTGCCAGCACAAGCAGCAGCATGACGCAGCTGAGGATGATGAGCAGTTCCGTGGCGGAAGCGGGAAAGGCAGCCCCTGCGGCATGTCGCAGCGGTGCCAGACGTTCCGAACCGAGTATGCTTTCCGGAGCGGTGGATGCCGATGCGAAAAGGGCGACACAGGCAATGAACAGCATTTCGACAACGGAGACCAGCCCCATGCCGGCGGCAATGATCCAGAACCGGCGGCGGAGAGCAGCCGGGAGAAGGTGCAGGATACTGCGCAGAACGTCCAGAGTGGAATGCAGCATGTCAGATGTATCTTGTTGATTGTTATTGTATTTTGCTGCGGAGCGGCTTGTGTCGCCGTGTGGTTGTTGCCATGCCTGTCTTTTTTGAGTACAGAAAAACTGTACAAACTAGGTATCGCCAAAGAGGCATTACTGTCAACGGCACCATACACACCCTGCGGGGCATGCGTCAAAGCCCGCACAGAAAAAAGGCACCACGGCCGGTGTCCGCAACCGCGGCAGGGCGTCAGATGCGGGCTGCCGCGAGATGACGGTTTTGAACAGCAAAATTGAACGCACATGGTGAAAAAGCTGTGAGTTATTTCATATCTGATAAAAACCCCGTGTTTGTGATAGCCGAAATCGGCGGCAACCACGAAGGCGATTTCGCCTACGCCAGAAAGCTTGTCTCGCTGGCCATTGAATCCGGCGCTGATGCCGTGAAGCTGCAGGTGTACGCCGGTGATGCTCTGGTCAGCCGCGTTGAAAGTCCTGACCGCAACCGGCATTTTAAAAAATTTGAATTGAGCCGCGGGCAGTACGAGGCGCTTATCGACATGTGCCGCCATGCGGGGGTGCAGTTCATGGCCTCGGCATGGGACAGGGAACGGCTGGGCTGGATAGAACCGCATGTGCGTATTCACAAGGCTGGTTCCGGCGACCTCACCGCCTACCCCATGCTGCGGGCACTGGTGTCCACGGGTAAGCCGCTGGTTCTGTCCACGGGGCTGTCCACCATGCCGGAAGTGGAAGCCGCGGTGCGGTATATCGGCAGTCTGGATTCCTCCTATATCACGCAGGGCAAACTGGCGTTGCTGCAGTGTTCCTCGGCATACCCCTGTCCGGACGGCGACGCCAACCTGAATGTCATGCATTCGCTGCGTCAGGCATTCGGCCTGCCGGTGGGCTATTCCGACCACACCACGGACAGCGAGGCGGCCTATGCCGCTGCCGTCATGGGTGCGCAGATACTCGAGCTGCATTTTACGGATACGCGGGAAGGAAAAAGTTTCCGCGACCATCTTGTTTCAATCACGCGGGACGAACTGCGCGACCTGCTGAAACGTATCCGCAGGGCGCGCACGCTGCAGGGCAGCTGGGTCAAGCAGCCCACGGACACAGAAAAGGCGCAGGGACATGTGACATCGTTCCGGCGTTCCGTGTACGCGGCGCAGGATATAGCCGCCGGACAGCTGTTTACTGAAGACAACCTGACAGTGCTGCGGCCCGCGCACGGCGTGTGCGCCACCCGCTACGAGGATTTTCTGGGGCGCAGGGCGCCGCGCAGCATGGGAGCGCACGAGGTGCTTACGGCTGCCGACCTGCAGGCCGTGCTGGAACAGGAGTGATCATGATGTCTTCAGAGATGCAGCCCCCGCAGCACGGCCCGGATGAAAGACGTTTTCAGAGCCGCGTGCGCACGGCGGCGTCCGGCGGGCTGTGGCACGACATGCGCCGCTGGTGGCAGCTGCGCCGCGTGGGCAGTGCCGGCTGCGGCATACACATGGACAGCGGTGTGCATCTGATGCGGTACACGCGGCATATGCATTTCGGCGACAATGTGTTTTTCAAACAGGGCGCGCGGCTGTGTGTGGCTCAGCCGCAGGGTGAACTGCGCATCGGCAGCAATACGACAATAGGATATCACACGACTATTTTTGCAAGCTACTCTGTAGTGATAGGGGCGGACTGCCTCATAGCGCCCTTCTGTTATCTGGTGGATGCCGACCACGGCATTGCGGCGGGCAGCAGAATCAACACGCAGGATATGACCGCCCGCCCCGTGGTGGTGGGCGATGATGTGTGGCTGGGGGCGCGTGTGACCGTGGTTTCGGGGGTGCGTATAGGAACCGGCGCTGTGGCGGGGGCCGGCAGCGTCATTACTGCCGATGTGCCTGCAGGGGCCATCGTGGCCGGTGCTCCGGCACGGATAGTGGGATACAGAAAATGAATGCGGTGCTGCAGAAAAAAGGCGGTGTCGGAATAATCATTCTGGCGCGGCTTGATTCGACCCGTCTGCCGGGCAAGGCGTTGCGTACGGCTGCCGGCAAGGAAATGCTGGGGTATGTTGTGGAACGGGCCCGTATGGTCCGCGGGGTTTCAGAAATTGTGCTGGCCACAACGGACAGAACCGTGGATGACCGGCTGGAGGAATTTGCCGCGGCCTGTGATCTTGCGGTGTTCCGCGGGTCGGATGTCGATGTGGCCGGCCGCGTGGCGGCCTGTGTGCGCTGGCGCGGGTGGGATGCCTTTGTGCGCATCAACGGCGACAGCCCGTTTATTGATCCGCAGACCATTTCCAGTGCCGTGAATCTGCTGTACGGGCTTGGCGGTGTTTCTGCCGCCGGACTGTCCGACAGTCATGCCCAGCGGGGCAACATGCACGCGGAGTGTGCCTCTCTGCCGCTGGTTGCCTGCGGGTCGGTGACTCTGGCCGGATATGCCGGACATGACGCCACCGAACTGCCCGACATGGTCACCAACGTGCTGCGCCGCACCTTTCCCAAGGGACAGAGTGTCGAAGTATGCCGCGCATCGGCATTTCTGGCAGGGTATGCCGCCATGCATCTGCCCGAGCATCTGGAGCATGTGACCAAATACTTTTACGACACCCGCAGCATCCGCATCATGAATATGGAATCGGGTGATCCTTCGCTGGGCGAAATTCAGCTGGCCGTGGATACGGAAGAAGATTTTGCTCTGTTTGAGCGTATGCTGGCCAGAATGGACCGGCCGCATACGGCCTATGCCGCCCATGAAATAATCGAACTGTACAGGGAATGCCTGCATGGCTAGCCAACCGCTTGTTACGGTCTACATCACCAATTACAATTACGGCAGGTTTCTGCGTCAGGCTGTGGAAAGCGTGTTTGCCCAGACCCTGCACGATTATGAGCTGCTCATCATTGATGACGGTTCCACGGACGGGTCGCGCGATATCGTGCTGGAATATGAGGGGCGCCCCGGGGTGCGCGTACTGCTGCAGCAGAACGCCGGGCTGAACCGCACCAGCAACACGGCCCTTGGCATGGCACGCGGGCGGTACATCATGCGGCTGGATGCCGATGATTATCTGGCACCCGAAGCGCTGGCCGTCATGACGGATATTCTGGAGCGCAACCCTTCCGTGGGGCTTGTCTTTCCCGATTATTATTACGTTGATGAAAACGGGGCCGTTATCGGCAGAGAGATCCGCAACGATTTCAACGGCGGTGTTTCGCTGCCCGATATGCCGGCGCACGGCGCGTGCACGCTTATCAGGCGGTCACATCTGCTGAGCGTGGGCGGCTATAGCGAAGAATTCCGCTGTCAGGACGGGTATGACCTGTGGTTGCGGTTTATTGAAAAGCACGATGTGCGCAACGTTAACGAACCGTTGTTTTATTATCGCCAGCATGGCGGCAGTCTGTCGGGCGACCGCAGGATGATTGTGGAAACCCGCGCGCGCATCAAAGAGGCGCATGCCCGCAGAAGCAACCGGCCGGCCTGTCCCACACTGGCGTTTGTTCCTGTACGCGGGCTTTCCGTGGACCCCCACTGTCTGGCGCTGGAGCAGCTGGGCGGCAGAACGCTGCTGGACTGGACGCTGGATGCCGCGCTGGAGGCAACGCAGCTGTGCGGTGTGGCTGTCACCACGCCCGATGCGGCAGTGATGGACCATGTGCGGCGGCGGTACGGCAGCGCTGTGCACATTGTGGAGCGTCCCAGAGCGTTTGCCCGCAGCAATACCGCGCTGCATGACACCCTGCAGCACGTGCTGGACAGTCTGCCCCTGCTGGCCCGTCAGGCCCGCGCCTGCATGATGCTGTCAGTGGAGACGCCTTTTCGCAGCAGCCTGTACATTGACAAGGCCGTCAATACGGCACGTATTTTCGACGTTGATACGGTGATACCCGTCAACCCTGAGAATGATCTTTTTTTCCGGCATGACGGCACGGGGCTGCAGCTGGTTGGCAACAATCAGCGTTACGGCGGCATGCGGTTCGAGCGTGAGTATCTTTTCCGTGCCGTGCCGGGGCTGCACCTGCTTACCCGCGGCTGGTACGAAAAAAGCCCGCACTGGCTGGGCGACAGGGTGGGCCACATAGTGCTGGCAGGTGACGCGCTGCATGTGGTGTCTTCTGCGCGCGATCTGGCTGTTGCCGAAACGTTGCTGCGTCTGGAGCGTGAACGTATATGTGCGGAATAGCAGGGTACATAGGCAGGCGCTGTCTTCCGGATGACGTCGTGCGGCGCTGCCATGCGGCCATGCGCCACCGCGGGCCGGACGGCAGCGGCACATTCCGGCGGTGTACCGCGGACGGCAGGCATGTGCTGCTTCTGCATGCACGGCTTTCCATACTGGACCCCGACCCGCGTTCGGGTCAGCCCATGCAGCGCGGCGGCGGAGTGCTGGCATTCAACGGCGAGCTGTACAATTTTTCCGAAGTGCGTGAACGGCTTGAGCGGGGCGGGCTGGCTTTTGACACCACCGGCGATACCGAGGTGCTGTTGCGGGCGCTGGATCCGCAGGGGCGGTCCATGTTGTGCGGGGGCCACGCCGCAGAAGATCTGCTGCACGGCATGGCGGGAGCGCTGGATGCATGCGAAGGCATGTGGGCCTTTGCCTACTTTGATGCTTCGCGCGGCACGCTGGTGCTGGGACGTGACCGTTTCGGCGAAAAGCCGTTGTATTACCTGCGCGATGACGACGGCGGGCTGTATTTCGGCTCGGAGCCTAAACTGCTGGCTGCGCTGACAGGGCGGCCCCTGCGGCCCGATACCGAGCATCTGCGCCGGTATCTGGTAAACGGCTACAAGTCGCTGTACAAAACCCGGCAGACGTTTTTTGCCGGTCTGCGTCAGGTGCCCGCCGGAACCATGCTGGCGGCGGATGCCGGCGGCCTGCGGGGACTGTGCTACTGGGAGCGTCCTCATGCCGCGCACGATCCCGTGCAGGAAGACATGAGTTTTGCAGACGCTGTGCGCGGCACGCGCGAGCGCCTCATCCGCTCCGTGGAGCTGCGTCTGAGAGCTGATGTGCCGCTGGCGTTCTGCATGAGTGGCGGAATTGATTCCAATTCGCTTATCTGCATCGCCCGCAGGGTATTCGGGTACGATGTGCACGGATTCACGGTCATGAACACCGACGCCCGCTACGAAGAGCGTGAATGCGTGGAGCATGTGGTCCGCGAGCTCGGACTGCGGCATACCTCGGTATCACCTTCCGTCGCGGGGTTTCTGGACGGGCTGCGGACTCTGGTGCGTGCCCACGATGCGCCGGTACTGACCATTTCATATTATGTGCACTGGCTGCTCATGCAGCGTATCCGGCAGCAGGGATATGCCATATCCATCAGCGGTACGGCCGCCGATGAACTGTTCACCGGCTACTACGACCACCATAATCTGTATCTGGCCGCCATGCACGGTTCGGGGGCCTTGTACGACAAAGCGCTGGAAAACTGGCGCCGCCATGTGGCACCCGTGGTGCGCAACCCGTACCTGCAGGACCCGGAGGTGTTTGTGCACGCCCCGCAGGAACGCGGCCACATATACCTGCATAACGACAGATTCGCCGGGGCGTTGCGCCAGCCTTTCGACGAGCCTTTTACGGAACATGCCTACCACGCCGTGCCCCTGCGCAACAGAATGCTGAACGAGCTGTTCCACGAAGCGGTTCCCGTCATTCTGCATGAGGACGACCTCAACGCCATGTACCATTCGGTGGAAAACCGTTCCCCTTTTCTGGACAGAGCTCTGTTTGATTTTTCGCTGCGCATACCTGTGCGGCATCTTGTGCGCGACGGAATGGCAAAGGCTGTGCTGCGCGAAGCCATGCGCGGCATTGTGCCCGATATGATTCTGGATAACCGCCGCAAGGTGGGGTTCAATGCGCCGGTGCTTGATTTTCTGGATGTGCGGGACAGCGCGGTCCGGGCGCAGGTCTTGGCGGACAGTCCCGTATGGGACTTTGTGCGGCGTGATGCCGTGGCGCAGCTGCTGGACGGCCGGTCTCTGGGCAACAGCGAAAGCAAGTTTTTGTTTAACATCCTGTGCTGCAAGATGTTTCTTGAAGACTGCGCCGATGCGTGAGGCGTTTATTTCAATAACTGTCCGGTTGCTTTTCGTAAGTTTTGCGTACGCTTTTCGACAGAGGTGTATTTTATGAGAATGATACTGGAAATGCTTTTCGGCGACCGTCTGTGGCGAGTCTGGAGTCTGCTGATAGCCTGGGCGCTGCGCTGTTACGGCGTGCAGGTGGGCCGCGGTTTTTTCATCAAGGGGCGCATCCTGCTCAAACTGCGCGGCAGACGCGACCGCATAATCATCGGAGACAATGTTTCCGTGTGGGGTGATCTGGATCTGCGCAACCGTGAAAACGGCACCATAATTCTGCGGGACGGTGTGGTGGTTGACGGGCCGTGCCGGCTGGTGGCGGCGCGGGACGCCGTGGTGGACATAGGAGAGCAGTGCGCTCTTACGCCGTATCTGCTGCTTAATGCCGGAGCCGATGTCCGCATAGGCCGCGGTACGATCATCGGTCCCCGTGTGAGCATCAACTCCAGCGAGCATGTCTACGACCGCAGCGTGCCCGTCAGGCAGTCCGGTTACACGCACGAACCGGTGATCATCGGCAGTGACTGCTGGCTGGCGGCCAACGTGTCCGTAACAAAGGGCGTGACCATAGCCGATGGCAGCGTTATCGGTGCCAATGCCGTGGTGACCGCAGATACCCTGCCGTATTCGGTCAACGTGGGTGTGCCTGCCAGAAAAATCTGCGACAGGCCCTGAAGAATACCGGAGCCACAGATATGGGCGGCACGCTGCATCTCATAGACTCCTGCGCTGCATCGAAAGCGTTTCTGGCGGCATACGGCGCACAGGCCCGTCATGAACGGGTGTTTTCAACTCACTGGTCTGTGGTGGACCACCTCCAGGCTCACGGTGTTGCATGCCGTGATGTTTCATCCTTCACGCCGGACAACACCATACGCACGCTCATGGACAGCTCCTGCCGTGAACTGCATGAACTGCTCCGGCCGCTGGATGCCGGTATATCCGCCGGGTTGTGCCGTATGCTCGGCCTGCCAGAAATGGACGTGTTCGACCTGCTCTACCGTTATCACGGGCAGTATCACCTGACGGGGGCGCGTCTGCTTTCGCACTGGGCCGATGCTGCTTTTGTGCCGCACGGCACGGCCGTCGTGCATTACTGGCATCAGCGCGAAGCTGCGGCCCATCCTGTTTTTTCTTTTCTGGGTATTTTGCGCAGTGCGGCATATATGCACGGCGCCCGGCTGCTGGAGCATCCCGTCACGTCACATGGCTCCGTGCTGGAACACGGCTGGAAGCGGGCTTTGCGTCTGGCTCTTGCACCGCGCAGGACTTTGCAGCGCCTGAGGGCCGCCGCCGAAGGGCGGCGGGGGGTGCGGCTGCACCGCGGTCGCTCGCTGGCTGTGGTCTTTCAGCCTGAAAAGCAGCTTGGCGGCATGTTTGCCCGC
This sequence comes from Oleidesulfovibrio vietnamensis, assembly GCF_055388115.1. Taxonomy (NCBI): domain Bacteria; kingdom Pseudomonadati; phylum Thermodesulfobacteriota; class Desulfovibrionia; order Desulfovibrionales; family Desulfovibrionaceae; genus Oleidesulfovibrio; species Oleidesulfovibrio vietnamensis. The sequence continues at coordinate 3,520,650 of NZ_AP042419.1, read as the reverse complement.
CATGCCGATACTGTTCTTGTGTGGCCGCGCGAAGGAGTGCGTCCGGTGCGGGGAATACCTGCCACCGGCCGCACGTTGTGGGCGGACGCCGCGGAGTATGTGCGCAGGTCGGCCCCGGGGGTGCCCGGCGGATCGGCCGGCGGGCCTGTGTTTACGGGTACGGACAGGCAGGCGCTGCAGGATCGCCTTGTTGCCGATTTTACCGCACGGCTGGCTTATTTCATGGCGCCTGCGGTGCACATGCAGCGGATTCATGACTGCTACGGGGTGACCGCGGCCGGCTGGACAGTGCCGCTGGTAGGCACTCCCTCGCGGCTTGCCTCGGAAGCTCTTATGCGGCAGGGCGTTCCTGTGGCGGGGCTGCAGCACGGCGGCTGTTACCTTTCGCAGCATCTGGGCGAAAAACATTTTATGACCGATTTTGCCGCCTGCACCCATTTTATCAGTTATGCCGCCGATCAAGAATGTTTTGAAGACGCCTACAGCGCCGGTGAACGTCGTGCTTACGGCGCGGTAAGGTGCTGCACGGTACTGCCGGGGGGCAATGCCGATCATGCATCGCCCCGTCAGGGCGCCGAGCCTGTGGATGTGGTCTTTCCCGTCACTAACGCGGTGGATCTTTTCTGGACGTGCCGTACCGGAGCGGACAGGCTTGCCCGTGCGCAGTGTGCCGTGCTTGAAGCACTTGAAGCGCGCACCGACCTGCGCAGTATCGTCAAACCTTTTCCCCATGCTTCACGCGACAGCATTGCCGTGACATCCGCACTGCGCGGGCTGCGTCATGCTCAGGTGGTGCAGATGGGCTGGCGCGATTTTCTGGAGCGCTACCGGCCCTCTCTGGCGGTCATTGAATTTCCTTCCACGCCGCTGTATGAGGCTCTGGCGTATGACATGGATATTTTTCTGCTGACAGACCCTACGGCACCGTTCACCGAACGGGCGCTGCGGCTGCTGGAGCGCAGAGTTCACGTGTTTCATACGGCGGATGAGCTGACACAGGCTCTGTTGCGATATTCTCCGCAGCAGGGCGGCAAGCTGCGCGATACGGCATTCAGCCGCGCCTATGTGAACACCGCTTGCCCGCTGTCAGGCATAGAAAGCCATCTGGCGGCCATGATGGCGGGGCAGGGGCGCTGAAGAGCTTTTGTGGCGGACAGTATTTTCTGCGGTCGCGAGACCGCCGGTCCTTGACATTGCAGCGGCACTACTTTAGGAATGGTTATTATTAATTAGTTGCTGGAGGCTTCCATGGCTGCACAGACAAGAATGACAAGGCAACGCAAGGTGATCCTTGACGAGTTGCGTAAAGTGACGAGCCACCCCACCGCAGATGAGATTTATGAGATGGTCCGCCCCATTCTGCCGCGTATCAGCCTGGGTACGGTATACCGCAATCTGGATCTGCTGGCGGAAACCGGTGAGATTCTGCGGCTTGAGCACGCAGGCGCCCAGAAACGCTTTGACGGCAACACGGCGCCGCATCAGCATGTACGCTGCACAAAATGCGGCCGTGTGGGTGATGTGATGAAGCCGCTTGACGTGCCTGCTTTCAACCGCCTTGATGTGCCCGGTTTTACCGTGACCACAGCGCGGGTGGAGTTTGAGGGTATCTGCGACGAATGCATGACGAAAAACTGATGCCGCGGCTGCGCTGCAGCCGGCTGTGAACGGCTGCTGCGCAGCCCCGCGGTCATTGTCGTTTTCCGCACACCGGTCACGGCTTTTTGCCGTATAAGGCCGCACAGTGCCGGTTTCCCGCAATGGCAGACCGGTGCCGCCTAAACGGCGGTGAACGGCCGTGACTCCGCTGCATACCGCCCACATGTCCGGACCACTGGGCTGCAGGGCTGCGGCGTATGGTGCATACGAGCGCCATCCTTTTTCCGCCTTCCGGCGGTCTTTCTGACAACTTGCACATGCCGGTTTTGTGTTGCTCCGTCCGGGTGCTGCTTCCGGACCGTGTACCGGCCCGCCTTTTCTGCCGCCGGAACGGCTGTGTCTCTGCTCCGGCGGGGTGCGGTTCCGGCAGGCGCTTTTGCACCCGCGGCGGACCGTGCTCCGGCTTTGTGCGTGCGCGCGGCAGCGCGCCTGTTCCGGCTTAGTACCGTCCTGCGGAGAGCCTCCGCAGGTTTTTTTGTCAATGCGCGTATGAAAAAAAGCCCGCAGGCTTATGCCTGCGGGCTTTATGTGCGGGTGGCGCAATGCGTTAACTTCTGGTTTTCAGCATCTGCCAGTATTTTTCATATATCTGCAGTGCGGGGCCCACTGAGTCGCAGAATTCGCTTTTTTCGAGATCCTGCGCTGTGGGGGAAACCGCCCGGCTGTTTTTCAGGTCTTCGGGCAGCAGTTCCCACGCGGCTTTGTTGGGGGTGGAATACAGATATTCTTCCACTATGCGCTTGGCAATGTCGGGCCGCAGCAGAAAGTTGATGAACGTATGGGCGTTGTCTTTGTGCTCGGCATTTTTGGGAATGCACAGGCTGTCCAGCCACAGGGGGGCGCCTTCTCGGGGATAGATGTACTGCAGATTGGGCATTTCCTGCGTCAGCACGGTGGCATCGCCGTTCCATGACATGCCGATGATGACTTCCTCGCTGGCGAACGCCTGCTTGGTGGCAGTCACATCAAACACGCGTACGGAAGGGTAGAGCTGTTTCAGAAACTCGTACGCTTCTTTGAGCTCTGCATCGCTGCGGCTGTTCACCGAATGGCCGGTGGCCAGCAGAGCCATGCCCATGGTGTCGCGCAGATCGTCCGACAGAATGATCTTGCCCTTGAATTCCGGACGCAGCAGGTCGTGCCAGCTGGTTACGGATGCGGGATCGACATGATCGGTATTTACCAGCAGGCTGGTGGAACCCCACATGTACGGCACGGAATATTCGTTTTTCGGGTCAAAGGGCTGGTGCAGGACAAACGGGTCAATATGCTTGAAGTTATCCAGCTTGCCGGTGTCTATTCTGGCCAGCAGGCCCTGTTCGCGCATCAGCGTGACAAAATAGGTAGAAGGCACCACCACATCGTAGCCTTTGCCGTCCAGCAGTTTGAGCTTGGCGTACATGGCTTCGTTGGATTCAAACGTGGTGTAGTTGATTTCGATGCCGGTTTCTTCCGTGAACTGCGTCAGCACATCCTGCGGAATGTATTCCGACCAGTTGTACACATTGAGGATTTTTTCATCCTGCGCCAGAGCGTTCTGGGCAAAAAACGGACACAGCATGACCGTCAGGATGACGGCGAAGAGCTTTTTCATGGGCGTCTCCTTGCCTTGCTAAGGGTGTGGGCCAGCAGTACCAGTACGATTGTCAGGCAGAACAGAACCGCGCTCAGCGCGTTGATGTCGGGCTTTACGCCCAGCCTGACCATGGAATAGATGCGCAGGGGCAGAATATCAAAGTTCGGCCCCGTTACAAAGAAGCTGATGAGCACGTCGTCCATGGAAAGTGTGAAACTGAGCAGCCAGCCTGCCATGACGGCAGGCATGATAAGCGGCAGAATGACATGGCGGAAGGCCTGTCCTTCTGATGCGCCGAGGTCTTTGGCTGCAGCCACCACATCTTCATCGAATTCCGAAAAGCGGCCCAGTACCGTCACCGTGACAAAAGGCAGGCACAGCGTGATGTGCGCTGCCAGCAGCGTGCCGAAACCAAGCTCGATATGAAAGAAAATGAAAAAGATGAGAAGCGAGATGCCCATGACGATATCGGGCGACACCGTAAGCACATACGTGAGGCCGTGCAGCACCTTGCGTCCGGTAAAGCGGTAGCGGTGTATGCACAGGGCGGCCAGCGTGCCCAGCACGGTGGCGCAGGTGGCGGCAACGGTGGCCACCATGAGCGAGTTTGCGGCGGCGTCCATCAGCTGCTGGTTGCTGAACAGCTGCTGATACCACTTCCATGTAAAGCCTTTCCAGTCTGTGGTGTATTTCGCGTTGTTGACGGAATAGGCAATGACCACCAGAATGGGAATGTACAGAAAGGCGTAGACCGCCCACATGTAGGTCCGGCGCAGGATTTTCATCACATGCCCTCCCCGTACAGTTCATCATCCTTGTGATGCGTGGCGCTGCGTTTTTTTGCCATATAGTACAGCAGAATAAGTACCACGAGAATAAGAGTCATCACTATGCTGGCAGCGGAACCCAGCGGCCAGTCGCGGGCCACCAGAAACTGGTTTTTGATAAAGCTGCCCATGACCAGCGTTTTGGAACCGCCCAGTATTTCCGGCACATAAAAACAGCCCAGCGCAGGCAGAAAAACCAGCATGCAGCCGGCCACTATGCCCGGCATGGTCAGGGGCAGCGTGACGGAAAAAAATGTCTGCCGCGTGCTGGCGCCAAGGTCGCGTGCGGCATCCAGCAGGCGCATGTCCAGCTTTTCGATGGAAGCGAACAGCGGCAGAATCATGAACGGAAGCGACGTGTAGGCAAAACCGGCCACCACGGCTATTTCGCTGTACATGAGCGATATGGGGGCATCAATAAGCCCCGCCGCCATGAGCACTTTGCTCAGCACCCCGTTGGATTTCAGGATAATGATCATGGCGTAGGTGCGGATGAGCGAGTTTGTCCAGAAAGGAATGATGACAAGCAGCAGCAGCCACGGGCGCAGGTGTTCGCGGGCTGTGGCCAGCAGAAAGGCGAACGGATAGCCCATCAGCAGGCAGAAAGCCGTGGTGATGCCCGCCAGCCTGAACGATTCCAGAAATATTCTGACGAACATGGGATCGAACAGACGGATAAAGTTGTCCAGAGTGAGTTGCGGCGCAACAAAGCTGCCGGGGTCGCGCGTCAGAAAAGACGCTCCCACCAGCATAAGGTGCGGTACCAGCGCAAAAAGCCCCAGCCACAGCGCAACGGCGGTGATGCTGAACCGGCGGAAAAACTTACTCCCCATCATCTCCCAGCACTACCTCCCAGCCGTTTACCCAGGTGACGGCCACGCGTTCGCCCGGAGTGTAGTTGATTTCTTCGTCATCCTCGTTGAAGAATTCTGCAACCAGCAGCTGTTTGCCGGGCTGTCCTTCGCTGGGGCTGTCCAGCCGCACCACAATATCAACGGTGGCGCCTTTGTACACGGTTTCTTCAATGGCGCCGGTAAAGTATTCACCATCCGGCAGGTCGTGCATCATGTGCAGGCGGATGTCTTCGGGACGCAGCAGAACCTTGACGCGGTCGCCGGTTTCAAACTGCTTTCCGGTCTGCACGGGAAAAGGCACGCCTTCCAGCGTGGCGTCATACAGCACGCCGTTGCGGCGGGCGGTTATGGTACCGTCCAGTATGTTTATGTCGCCCACAAAACGGGCCACATACAGGTTGGCCGGTTCTTCGTATATTTCCTGCGGCGAGCCTATCTGTTCAATGCGGCCGTCATTCATCACCACCACACGGTCGGACATGGCAAACGCCTCTTCCTGATCGTGTGTCACAAAGACAAAGGTGATGCCCAGCTGACGCTGCAGATGCTTGATTTCCAGCTGCATTTTTTTGCGCAGCTTAAAATCAAGGGCGCTGAAGGGCTCGTCCAGCAGCAGCACATAGGGGTTGTTCACCACTGCGCGGGCAATGGCCACACGTTGCTGCTGCCCGCCGGAAAGCCGCGCGGGCTTGCGGTCGCCGAACTGCTCCAGATGCACCATCTTCAGTGCTTCGCGCACACGTCTGGCTATTTCATCCTTCGGACGTTTCTGCATTTTCAGCCCGAAGCCCACGTTATCACGCACCGTCATATGCGGAAAAAGCGCATAATTCTGAAACACGGTGTTTACCTGACGCTGCTCGGGCGGAACGTCGTTCACCACACGGCCGCTCAGGATGACATCGCCCGATGAGGGCGTTTCGAATCCGGAAAGAAGACGCAGAATGGTTGTTTTTCCGCAGCCCGAAGGGCCCAGCAGCGTAAGGAACTCGCCGTTTCTGATCTGCAGATCTATATTTTCGAGCGCACAGGTGTCGTCGAAGTATTTTGATACTCCGCGCAGCTCGAATATGTAATCCTGTTCAGCCATCGTCGCACCCCCGATAAAAAAACATGATGCCAACCCGTCGGACGGGCCGGTACGCGCGGCCAGTGCAGGAGCATGTCCTGCGATGGTACTCGATTTTACTGGATTTGGGAAAGTTTGGGCAGAACCTGCCCAAGACAACAAGAGGCCGGTAACACTGCGGAAGTCCGGCCGGGGCTACCCCCTGCCGGTTAAACCGCAGCCCGGCGTTCGGGCATCGCCCGCGTAGTGTACGCGGTGCAGCGCATGATAAGAAGGGGCGCTGCTGCAGTGGTGGAGGGTTTGCATAGTCCCGCCGCTCCCTTGCGATGATCTGACGCGTGTACGCGCCGCTGCAAAATGCAACGCGCGTTACTTGCCATGATCTTTCTGTCTTCACAAGAAAAAAAACACCCCTTTAAAGGGTAATATACTGCGGCAACCATAACATATCGCGGTTGCGATGCAAATTGTGACGGGCCCCGGCAATATTTTTTTGAGAATAGAATTGACAATGAATTTCATTTTCACATACAAGAGGGGCAACCGAGAAAGGAACGACACGCATACCGAAATGAAACGCATGCTCCTTACCAGACCGGCGGCGCGCAGGGCGCCCGAACTGACAGGCTCCGTGGCACAGCAATCAGCCCGTCATGTCCTGCGCGCGCGGCCGGCACCTTTGTTCATCTGTTCCGCCGTTGTGCACAGCCACTGTAGCATGCCCCCGATTGGCGGGGGCGTACAAACTGTCACACGAGGTTTGCGAGATGGCTAAAGTGCTTATCGTTTACGGTTCCACAACCGGAAACACCCAGACCACAGCCGAGATTGTGGGCACCGAACTGAAAAATGCAGGCCATGATGCCGTGGTAAACGATGTTACCGCAGTTGAGGCGGAAGGTCTGTGCGAGGGCTACGACGCTGTGCTCTTCGGCTGCTCCACATGGGGTGACGAGGAGATTGAACTGCAGGACGATTTCATCGACCTGTATGATGAACTGGACAAGGCCGGCCTGAGCGGCGTCAAGGTGGGCTGCTTCGGGTGCGGCGACTCCAGTTATCAGTGGTTCTGCGGCGCGGTGGACGCCATTGAAGAACGTGCAAAGGAAAACGGCGCGCGCATTATCTGCGATTCACTGAAGATTGACGGCGATCCCGGTTCGTGCCGCAGCGAGATAGCAGACTGGGCGTCGGCCGTCGGCGCAGCCCTGTAACAGATACCACAGCACAGGAGGCATCATGCAGCCCAAGTTGAGCATTCATTCCCGGGGAACCGCAAAAGGCTTTTTGCGGAGCGTTCTGCGCGGCGTTCTGACCGATGATTCCGGCCATCTTGCCCGCGCCATGGCCGAACAGGAGCATGCGGCCGGAGTTCTTTCCGAAGGTGCCGCCCCGTCCGGCGCCGCTGCCGGTTCTTCCGCAGGAGATGCCCGTAGTGCCGCAGGCCGGTAATTCCCCCCGGAAACTGCAGGCACCCGTCGGCAGAAAAAAGGGAATGTTCCGCAAAGGCTCGGAAGTGCGTGATGTGATGCTGTGCCTTGTCACTGTTCTGCTGCTGGAAATGCTGCTGGGCACTCTTGCCGGTTAGCGGCAGCAGATGAAAAGGCGCCATGCGGCGTATTCTGCGGCAGGGTCTGCCGTGTTGCGCTGTTCCGGCAGCCGGAAAATATCTGAACCGCCCTGTAGCCGGCACACAGCCGAAAGCTGCGTTGCGCAGTTGCAGGGCAGCAGGCCGCCGTATCGGGCTGGCATGTATCCGTAAGGGCGCTCCGGCGCCCTTTTTGTGTGCGGCTATGTGTGTTTTGGTTTCTGCCCGTACACGGCATGCCCGTCTGCCGGTCACGTCTGCCGATTACGCCCGCCGATTACGCCCGCCGATTACCTCAGGCATAACTTTGCACGGGGCTGACGGCGGGTAAAACAGACCGCGGCTGACGGACCGCCTGAAGCGGCCCGCCGGGCTGCTTTTTTTATACCCCGTCTGCAGCACCGCCCCAAGCGCAGTGCTATTTAGTGTTGTTCTGCTTTTTTGCGTGCTTGCGGGCCAGCGTGAGACCGGCAAAAAAACCGCCGACCATGCCGATGGCAACGGCGCGGGGCAGATTGTCGCTCAATCCCAGCATACCGCCGAATGCGCCCAGAGCGCCGCCTATAAGAATGCCGCGTACAAGAAAGTTGGACATGATGCTTCCTGTGTGCGGCAGGGCCGCATGAGGGTTGTACGTTGTGCCCGGTGCACGGGAAGGTAGGTAAATGTAAGGGCTGCTGTCAACAGCCATACCCGTGTGCGGGGTACAAAAAAGGCCCCCGGCCGCACAATGCGGCCGGGGGAAGAGCAAAGGAGGTATTGACGGGTTCGTCTGCCATTGGTCACGGCTTCGGGCGTTGCCGCGACCGGCGTATGCAGCAGAGGAGGAGTGTCCTCATGGCAAGTTGTCTATGTCATCCCGCATGAGCGGGGTTGTAAGCTGGGCAAGGCCTTGCGGCCTTGCCACGTCGCCATCTTTCGCAGTGCGGCCGCCGACGGGGAGGAGGAAGCCGGGCGGCCACGGGGTACATGACCCCGATATATTCAGTCGGTCAAAAAGCGTGACCGTTAGCGCTTGGGCTTGTCGCCCCGTAATCGGCGATGTTTCGGGCCGGGCAACCTCCAGAGCGCCACACTCTCGGAATCGGGGTTGTCCGGCGGAAGGGAAACTGCCGGTAAAAGTGCCGGAGAACCGTGTGCGGGGATGCCGCAAGTGGTTCGGTAACGGTCTCCGGTGGTGTTCAAGATGCGTCTGTTTCAGAGGAAACTCATTGCCAATGCTTTCTTTAAAGCACATGTCGTGCCAAATAAAAATAGCATGTCATAACAGAATGTTATAAAATAGGTCGTTTTTTTATATGCCAGCATGTGCAGCGTAGTGCACATGGTTGTGCAGAATATGTGTGCAGATGTGCAAGTCAGGTCACAGGGCGGTATCTTCGGTAACGGGTATGCCGTTGCGCTGCAGCAGAGCCGCAAAAATGCCGGAACCTGCCACCAGCCTGCCGCTGAATGTTCCGTCGTAAACCTGTGTGGCTCCGCATGAAGGAGAGCGCGCCTGCAGTATGGCCGCACCGGCGCCGAACAGACGGGCAAGCTCCAGAGCCTGCTGCGCACCCAGTACAAACTGCGCAGTGACGTCGGTTCCGTTGCGGGTTAGCACCCGGCCGTGGCAAAGTTCCGCGCCGTCACGCGGTGTGGGCAGGCCGCCCAGCTGTTCGGGACATACGGGTATGGCCCTGCCCTGACGGATGAGCTCCAGCACCTGCGGGTGCGGTTTTGCCTGTGCATCGTAACGGCAGCATACTCCGGCCAGACAGGCACTGACAATGTAACGCATGGTCGTCTCCTTTTATGTTCAGGCAAGACCAGAAAGACCCCGTGCGGACTGTATCCGCACGGGGTGTGTTGTCAAGGCGCCGCCGCGGCTCCGGCGGTGATGCCGGCAGCAGGAGGCGGGTGCGGGCATCTGCCGCGGTGTAAACCGCCCGCGGGGGGCGGGACGCCTTTGTATCCGGCACGGCGGGGCGAAGCGCGGAAGCCCCCAGCGCCGGACCTGTCAAATGTGACTTGTCAGGCGTGACCTGTGAGGCGTGACCTGTGAGGCGTGACCTGTGAGGCGTTACCTGCCAGACCTTATCTGCCAGAACTTATCTGGCAGGCGCTGTGCTGGCAGCGGCGCAGAAAGGTCACCGCCTGTTCTCTGCCCATGTACCGCTGCAGCATGGCGGGCGGGGCATCGGCCAGATCAATGCACAGAAAGGCATCAAGAGTCCTGAACGCCGTATCCACGTGAAAGCCGCCTATCCGCCCGCCCAGTTTGAGATAATGCTTGAAAAGAACCGGCACGGTGCGTCCGCCCTCGATATCTTTCACCAGATTGCACAAGCCGTTGAAGTGCATGCCCTGCATGTTGAGCATGTCGGGGGCGCGTTTGTCCATTTTATAACGGGGAGGCTTGCGCCCGCTGACCATGGCGGCCAGCGTGTTGTCCTGATGGTGCAGGCGCAGAAACTCTGTAAGGGCGCTCAGTGAATACCGGCTGTATTCCAGACTGATGCTGACAGGGCCGAACAGCCGCCGGACGCCGGGGCGGCGCAGCACAAAGTGCGCTATGCCCTTCCACAGCAGCATCAGCGGCGCATAGTCACGCTGATAGGGTGCGGTCACAAAGGCCCGTCCAAGTTCCAGCGCATTGTCATCCTGTGCAAAAAAGCGCGGGCTGAAGCGGAACAGCGTGGACGAATAGAGTCCCTTCACTCCGAATTCCGGAAGGACTGTCCCTGTCTGCCCGATGCGGTAGGCACCGGCAAGCCGCCTGTCGTTTTCATGCCACAGAATGATATGGTCGTAACGGTTGTCAAACACGTCCGTGTCCAGCGCTTCTCCGCTGCCTTCGCCCACCTCGCGGAAGGTAAGTTCCCGCTGTCTGCCTATTTCATGCAGAAAGCACGGTGCCTGCCATGCGCGGGCTTCAAAAACAAGGTACCCGTTTTCGCGCAGCAGCAGCTGTTCAGGCGGCAGGTCTGCAATCTCGGCCAGCAGCCGCGCCACGGGAAACGGCCCGGCCACGGGGGCCGCGCGGCGTGTAACGGCTGTTGCCGTCTGCCGGTCTTGCGGCCCGCGCGAAAGAGCGTAGCTGCGGGCGCGCAGATACGCGGTGATGTCGGTTTCACGGGGCAGGTCGCGGAATATCTGTGGCGGAATGATGCGTCCCACATTGAGCGTTACCGTGGAAGAGCGCTTTTTCAGCAGTTCTGCCGGCAGCATGGCGGTACGGGCAAAAGGATGCACAAGGCCCATCAGGTTGAAAAGCATGCTGTTGCGCCCCTCGAAATGCAGGGGCAGCACCGCGGCGCCGGTGCGGCGTATGAGACCGGCAACGTTACTGTTCCACACCGGATCGGTTATGGCTCGCCGGCGTGGCTGCAGATGCGCCACCTCTCCGGCGGGAAAGACACACAGACAGCCGCCCTGACGCAGGTGCCCCACGGCCGCACGCAGCCCGCTGATATTTTCGCGACGGGCCTGCCGTGTGGAAAACGGGTTGACCGGCAGAATGAGCTCGCGGATTTCCGGAATGCTGCGCAGCAGATAATTAGCCAGAAAAAGGGTGTCGGGCCGCACCGGCAGCAGTGCAGCCATCAGGGCCAGTCCCTCTAATACACCGAACGGATGGTTGGATACCACCACCAGCGGCTGGTCGGGGGGCAGCGATTCAAGACCTGCCTGTGTTTCCGGCCGGATATCCAGCGTGATGTCCAGCAGCTGCAGCGCGTCACGGGCAAATATATGCGGGGCTTTCAGTTCTCCGGCATCGTGTGTGCGTGCGGCCAGCAGGGCCAGCACGTCCGCCGTGCGGCCGGACGGTTTGAGACCTTCGCCACAGGCGCTGCCGCCGGTGGAAACCTGCCTGTACATGGAAAGCAGCTGGGGCAGCTTGAGGGCGTGCATCAGCGGGGTGCGCAGCGGCGCGGGAATGGCCCGTGCCGCAGGCGGCATGAAACCGGACGGCTGGACTGCTGACGATGGCTGACGGCCGGGGCTGCCGGTGCGGGTACTCTGCATGGGTTACCTCCCTCCGGCTGGTACCGGAGTATGATTGTCGCTGCATTGTAGTACGGCGGCGGTGTGGAGATATGGTGAACGGCGGGTGACTGTTTGGTGAAGAAACACGCCGGCAGAGCGTGTCATATGATTGTCTGCTGCGCGTAACCGGACTGCCGTGCAGTATGCCGGCATGCGGGGCATAACCCTGAAGCATCGGAAAACCGCAACCAACGGAGTTATGTTTATGAATGATCAGCAGCTTGGCACCATTGCGGATTCCCTGCGCGACAGGGTGGTTTTTCTTAAACAGCAGTGCGGACTGGCGCCGGAAACCGCGGCAGCGGTTATTGCCTGCCCCGATGAAAACGAGCAGGCTTCGCGGCTGGCGGAACTGACGCTGGATGTGGCATTGCGCGGGCGGCTGGCTCGGCAGCTGGCGGCTGTGGAATCGGCGTTGCACCGTATTGCCACGGGTGGCTTCGGCCGGTGCGAAGAATGCGGTGACGAAATAGGCGAAGCCCGGCTGAAGGCCAATCCGACCACGACGCTTTGTATTCATTGTCAGGAAGACAGAGAGGCCGAGGCCGCCCGCAGGTATCTGCTGCGCGATCCGGTCTGCGCGTAAGCGCGGATACGGTTGCACAGCGACCGCCGCATGGCGTGTGTGCACTGCGGTGTGCTCTGGGCGGGGCTTTTATGCGGCCTGCACAGGGTAACGGGCACCGGCGTGGTGCTTTTGTTCCGGACCTGTTTCCGGGCCCGCTTCCGGGCCTGTTTTCCGGGTCTGTCGCGTAGCTCTGCTGCACGGGCTGCACCGCGGCGTGTTTTTCCGGCAGCAGGTCGTCTGCTGCATGCCGCCGCACTGAGGCGTATTTTCAGCGGGTTTCTGCACGGCATAAAAACAGACGGGCATCTTTGGCGGAAATGCCCGTCTGTTTTTATGCCGGTGACGTTATTCTTTGACGGAACCCGCCAGCAGTCCGCGGATGAAATAGCGGCCCAGCAGAATGTACATCATCAGCACAGGCAGTGCGGCAATGGCAGAACCGGCCATGGGCAGGTTCCAGCTGACGGCCTGTCCGCCTGCCAGCTGTGCCAGTCCCACGGTCATGGGGGCGGAGGTGTGCTTTGTCAGGCAGATACCCCACAGAAATTCGTTCCATACCTGCGTGCACTGCCACAGGCTGGTCACCACAAAGCCCGGAATGGACAGCGGAAAGATGATATGCCGGTATATGGAAAAGAATCCCGCGCCGTCCAGCTGGGCGGATTCCACAAGCGTTGTCGGTATCTGGCTGTAAAAATTCCGGAAGATCAGCGTGGTGATGGGCAGACCGTAGACAACGTGTGCCAGAATCAGCCCCGGCAGGCCGCCGTACAGGTTCATGTCGCGCAGCAGCTGAAAAAGCGGAATGAGAATGATCTGGTACGGAATGAACATGCCGAACAGAAACAGGGTGAAAACCACTTCGCTGCCCTTGAACTTCCATTTGGAAAAAACATAGCCGTTCAGCGAGCCGAGCACCGTGGAGCCGATGGTGGCGCACACGGTCAGGATTATGCTGTTCATGAAGTTGGGGCCCAGCTTGCGTGCGGCTTCGGCAAAGCTGCTCCAGTTGGCCGTGGCGGGAAGTTCCCATGCTGTGGTCAGGCTGATTTCGGCCGGATGCTTGAGCGCGGTGATAAGGGCCATGTATGCCGGAGTGATATAGACGGCCGCCAGCAGAAACAGCACTGCATACAGCAGCACCCGCGCCGGTGAAAACGTGCGGTGCATCAGTAGCCCCTCCTTTTGCGGCGGTACGAACTGACAAGGTACGGAATGATGAACATGGCCGCCAGCAGAAACAGCACCACGGCAATGGCAGCACCCTTGGCAAAGTCGTTGGCCCTGAATGTGGTCAGATACATGAGCAGCGCGGGATGTCCTGTGGCACCGTTGTCCGGGCCGGTCATGGCAAAGATGAGGTCGAACATCTTGAGCGAGATGTGCGACAGAATGATGATGGCGCTGATGGTTATGGGGCGCAGCATGGGGATGGCCACATGCCGGTAGTAGGCGAACTGTGAGGCACCGTCCAGCTGGGCGGCGTCGGCGAGGTCCTGCGATATGCCGTGCAGTCCCGCAAGATACAGGGCCATGGTGTAACCCGAATACTGCCATACGGTGGCAATGATGATGCCCGTCGTGGCCAGATTGAAGCCGTGTGTTTCTTCCATGAACAGAGCCTGCGGCAGGCTGCTGCCCGCAACGGCCACAAACAGGCCAAGCAGGGCGCCGCAGCCCATAAACCATGCGGCACGCCGCGGCCTGCTGCGCAGACAGCCGAACCCGGACAGGACGAGCACCGCAGCCATGATACAGAGAAGCAGCGGCAGCAGGTTCTGCCAGTTGAACTGCAGCACGGTCTGCTTGCTGGTAAGCCATGTGAACTGCAGTCTGTCGAATCCGAAATAGGTCGGCAGCACGTTGACCCCGCCCTGCGGGGCGAGCAGCCAGCGCCAGATGGTGCCGGAGACGATGAAAGACAGCGCCATGGGATACAGGAATATGGTGCGCAGCACGGCCTCGCCCGCGGGTTTTCTGTCCAGCAGCACGGCGATGAACAGCCCCAGACCGATGGCCCCGGCCAGCAGCAGCACCGAGTAGAACATGGCGTTGACCATGTCCTGCCGGAAGCGGCCGTCGATGAAACCGGTGAACAGTTCGGTATAATTTTCAAAACCGATGTAATTGATCTGCGGATCAAGTGCCAGCGCGGCGCCTCTTCCCCAGTCCGTCAGCGAAATATAAATGGTGTCGCCGATAAACCCGTAAACGAACACCGCAATGAGCACGACGGACGGCATGAGCGTGATGAGTGCTTTCCATCTGTCCCGTGATAAGTCGGCCATTATTGTGCAAACCCCGTCTGTGGCGCCGGAGACCTGCCGGTCTCCGGCGCGGTGAATGGTCAGTATGCTATCGTTTGGCTATGCCGTTTTTTACGGCAATGGCGTGGCAGGCCATGGCGGCCTGACCGGCGTTGCGGTTTTTCAGGTACATCTCCATAACGGATGCGAAATCGCTCATGAAGCCTTCGTTGGCGGTGACTCCGTGAGCCAGACTGCCCACGATGCGGTCGCGGCCCCAGTCGCCTGCGGCGGATTTTGAATAGTCATTGTACAGGTTCAGGTCGGTATCAAGCCGGGGCGAGATGGAACCCTTGAGCGGGTTGAAGGCGTCGCTGCCGCTGCGCGAACCCACAAGTGCCAGCCACGCGAGGCTGTTGTCGCGGTTTGCGGCGCCCACGGGCAGGCCGAACGAATCGGAAAGGAACATGAACACGCCGCCGGTGCCCGGCGATGCGGACCAGCCGAAGTCTTTACCGGGTGCCATGCCCAGCGTGGTGTTCATGTAGCCGGCAGCCCAGTCGCCCATGACGTTGAAGGCGGCGCGGCCGTCCACAACCATGTCTGTGGCCTGCTGCCATGAAAGCGATGTGGCGTCGTCATTGGTGTATTGCAGCACCTTGCCGAAAAGCTCCCATGCTTTGACCACTTCAGGATCGGTCCACGGAATTTCGCCGCGCCAGAGGGCGTCCCACCGGTCGGCCCCCATGGAGGCCAGCGCCACGGATTCCCAGAGGTGGTTGGCAGTCCAGTTGGTGGCCAGAGCAAGCGGCACCACGCCCTGTTCCTGCAGCCGCGGGGCTATTTCCAGAAACTCGTTCCAGTCGGCAGGAGCCTGTATTCCCCATTTTTTCAGGTTGGCGGGTACAAACCACATGACGTTGGAGCGGTGAACCGTCACCGGTACCGACCATATGCCGTTCTCCGTGCCGATCAGCTTGATGAGGTCGGCGGGAAACGCTTCCATCCAGCCCTGCTGTTTGTACAGAAAGGTCAGGTCTTCCATACGGCCCGAGGCAACCCACGTACCGATGAGTTCCTGTCCTGCATGCACCTGAAAGCTGTCAGGAGGATTGCCGCCCAGCATACGGGTTTTAAGCACTGCACGGGCGTTGATGCCCGATCCGCCCGTGACGGCGGCGTTTTCCACGCTGACGCCGGGGTGCTGCTTGTTGTACAGCTTTATCATGGCCTCAAGCGCGGGGCCTTCGTCACCGGCCCACCACGAAAAAATTTCCAGAGTTCCGCCAAGCTTGTCCTGCGCCGCCATGGCGGGCGCCGTGATCATCAGGCAGAATGCGGCGGCCGCAACGGCCGCTTTTGCCAGGAATCTGTTCATACCCTTCCTCCTGCGTTGTGCGGTGCGGGCGGTTGTGGCGCCCTGAGCCGCAATGCGCCGGCAGACGTTGTCCGGCAATCCCGTTTGCCGCTGTGCGCGGCCATGAGCCTATGGTCTGCACGGCTTCCGTCAGGGGGGCCGTGCTCTTCCGCGTTTCAGTCGACGGCGTTCTGGGTCTGCGCGTCAAAAAGCAGAACCCGTGCAGGGTCAACGCCTATGCGTATGGAGTCTCCGGGGCGCACCAGCACGCGGCCTGCCACTTCCGCTATGAGCGGAACACCCGCCGCCGATACTTCCAGCAGCGACTGACCGCCCAGAATTTCGGCCACTTCCACACGCGCATCCATATGGCAGTGTTCCGGCAGATGCATAAGCGCGTCGCCGGTTTTGACGGCATCGGGCCGTATGCCCACGGTTACCGGCGTACCGTGGGGCAACGCGGCGCCTACCGTGTCTGCCACTGCAATGCGCAGGCCCTCTGCGGCCACATGGCGCCCCGCATCGTCCGCGCCTTTATGCAGCACCGCCTGCAGCACGTTCATGGGCGGGTTGCCGATAAAACGCCCGGTGAACACATTGGCCGGACGTTCAAAGACATCCACAGGGGCTCCCACCTGCTGTATATGTCCGTCTTTCAGCAGTACAATGCGGTCGGCCAGCGTCATGGCCTCCACCTGATCGTGGGTGACGTAGATGGTGGTGGTGTTCAGCTTCAGGTGCAGTTTTTTCAGTTCCATGCGCATCTGGGTGCGCAGCTGGGCGTCCAGATTTGAAAGAGGCTCGTCGAACAGAAAGACCTGCGGTTTGCGCACAATGGCGCGGCCCATGGCCACGCGCTGCCGTTGCCCGCCGGAAAGAGCCGCGGGTTTGCGGTGCAGATATTCGGTCAACCCCAGAACGGCTGCGGCCTCCTGCACTTTCGACTCGATTTCGGCTCCGGGGCGTTTCTGCATTTTAAGACTGAACCCCATGTTTTCTCCCACGGTCATGTGCGGATACAGGGCGTAGTTCTGAAACACCATGGCCACATCGCGTTCCTTGGGCGGCACGTCATTGACTACGCGGCCCCCTATGCGTATTTCGCCGCCGCTCACGCTCTCCAGCCCCGCTATCATGCGCAGTATGGTGGATTTTCCGCAGCCGGAAGGCCCCACCAGCACGATGAATTCATTTTCTCTGATGGACAGGCTGACATCGTGAATGACCCGTACGTCGCCGAAGCGCTTGCTTATACCGTTGAGCGAAACTTTTTCCATGGCGTTTCCGTGATCCTGTTGCTGCTTGCGGACGGCGGGGCTTGTTACGCCTGCTGTCCTGTAAAAAAACGGTACTCCGTTGTCTGGGTGTACGGTGCCTGCGGCCCGATGATGCATGAGGGAAAGTGTGCATTGTTCACCGCATCGGGAAAGCCGTGTGGTTCCAGACAGATAGCTGTCTGAGGGCCGTAGCAGGTTCCGTACTTGCCCCGTGTGCGGGGGGCGATGAAATTGGCTGAATATATATGCAGCCCCGGCTGATCGGTGTGTACCTGCATGCTGCGGCCGGTGGGCACATGGTGCAGTGTGGCGGCATGGCGCAGCGCGGGGTGTTGCGGTTCGCTTGCGGATGCTGCGGCGTCCAGCACGGCATAGTGGTCAAAGCCCTGCGGAGTTTGCCGCAGGGCCTGTGTCAGATCGCGCGGCGTTGTGAAGTCCAGCGCGGTACCTGCCACAGGCGCGGTGTGACCGGCAGGAATGCCGTAGCCGTTTTTCTGTGCTGCGGTACAGGGCAGATAACGGGATGCGTGAACGGTAAGCCGGTGCCCGTGCAGGCTGCCCGCCGGATGACCGCTCAGGTTGAAGTAGGGATGCGCTGTCAGTGAGACGGGCGTGGGAACGTCGGCCTGCGCGTGCATGGTCAGACGCAGCGTGTTGCCGTCTGTCAGCGTGCAGCTGACGGTGAACTGCACGGTGCCGGGGTATCCCTGTTCTCCGTGCGGGCTGGCATACCGCAATATGATTGTTGCGTTTTCGGCGTAATCGCCTGCCTGCACCTGCCACATGCGGCTGTGCAGACCGTGCGGGCCGCCGTGCAGATGATGCGGCCCGTCGTTGGCTTTCAGGCAGTGGCGCTGCCCGTCCAGTGAAAAACATGCTCCGGAGGTCCGGTTGGCCAGCCTGCCGATAATTGCGCCCATGTAATACGGATCGTCCATGTACATGTATGGTGAATCATACCCCGTTATGACATCGCGCCGGGAATCCGGTGCGCCGGTACTGCCGGAGCAAGGCGGTTTGCTTTGCGGCCAGAGAACGGAAACGAGCCGTGCTCCGTAATCGGTAATACAAACCGTCATGTCATTTGTATTGCGCAGCATGAACAGGGAGGGTGTCGCAGAAGGAGACCGGCCGTCTGGCTGAGGGGCGGGACGTGCGGCGCGGCCGGGCCACGGAATACGCCGGAAAGCAGGGCCGGAGCAGTGCGGTATTGTTGCGCAGGGTTGCGGTCTGACAGTATGCGCACCTGACAGGTGCGTAAAACATGTATCCTGCGTGCTGCTCATGTCTGCCTCTACGCCGATTCGCGCACAACCACACGGGTGGGCAATGACACGGTTGCTGTGCTTTGTGCCGCGGTGCCGCGTATCTGTTCCAGCAGCAGGCCGGCGGCGCGTCTGCCCATTTCAAAGGCTGGCTGGTATACTGTTGTCAGGCGCGGGGTGATCAGTTCGCCCACGGGGTTGCCGCTGAATCCGGTGACCGCTATATCCTGCGGTATGCGCAAACCCCGCTGCCGCGCGGCGCTGTACACTCCCAGTGCCACAGGGTCGGTGACGGCCATGATGGCGTCAGGCGGCTGCGCAAGGTCAAAAAGCTGCATGGCGCCGCGTCTGCCGTCTTCTTCGTCAAAGCCGCCCTGAATATGGTATCCGGAAAACTGCGGCATTCCCGCCGCGGCAAGGGCTTTTGCATACCCTGCGTACCGTCGGCGGCTTATGGCCAGATGCGGGGGGCCTCCTATGTGGGCTATGCGCCGGTAGCCTTTTTGCAGCAGCAGCGCTGTGATGTCACAGGCTCCCTGCTCGTCGTCGGTGGTGACTGTGCTGCCTGCAAATCCTTCGGGCACTCTGTCGAAAACCACCAGAGGCGTGCGGCTGCGCAGCACCGGAGCAAGATGCCGTGCGTCGTGCGTGCGGCACGAGACGGAAAGCAGCAGGCCCGCTATGCGCTGTCCCAGCAGTGCGGCTATGTTGGTTGTTTCGCGGTCGGGTGTTTCATGGCTCTGGCAGACCATGATGGCGTATCCTGCCGTGTAGGCCACCTCTTCGATGCCGCTGATGGTGGCGGCAAAAAAGTCATGGCGGATCTCCGGCACAATGACGCCGATGGTGCTGGAATGTTTCTGCTGCAGACTTTTAGCGAGCAGGTTGGGCTGGTAGTTGTGCAGGCGGGCCAGTTCCTGAACCCTGCTGCGGGTCCGGGCGCTGATGCCGGGGTGTCCGCTGAGCGCACGCGACACCGTCGAGGGTGAAACCCCCAGTTCTCTGGCGATGTCTTTAATGGTGTACTGGCGCATGCGCTGTCCGTTTTGCGGCGGGTGCCGCAGTTGCTGCAAACGTTTGCAGTTTGACCTCATTTACATGGTTTTGTCAAAAGCGGCACGGCTTTTTTTGTCTGCGGAGCTGACTTACGGGAGCAGCCGGTGCAGGCCGCTGCCGCGGATATCCAGCGGGATGACACACCCGGCGCCGAAAAGCTGTTCCATGCACTTTGTGTAGCCGGCCATGAGCCGCTGCGGCACATAGACCTGTATGGTACCGGCAAATCCTCCGCCGTGCACACGCCATGCCCCTTGTCCGTCCAGTTGCAGGCGGGTCGTTTCCAGCGCCACGGGCAGGGGCTGGGCGGACGCACCGGCGGGGTAGCAGTTTTGCAGCAGCCGCCACGAAGAATCGCCGCTGGCATTGACCAGCCGCAGCAATTCCTGCGTGCGGTTGTGGCGCAGCGCCTGTGCCACGGCTTCGGCACGCTGTGTCTCTTCGGCAAAATGAAGCAGCCGCAGCAGAGCCCGGTCTCCGGCCGCATTGCGGATGGCTGCGGCGTGGCGCAGCACCTCTGCGGCGGTGATGCCGTGGGCCTGCTGCTTGCCCAGTACGGCCGCGGCGCGGCGCATCTCTGCGGGTATGGCGGCGTATTCCGCCGTCAGGTCGGCGTGGCTGCCCCCCGTGTTTACAACCGCAAGCTGATAGCCGGCTTCCGCAATATTGACGGGCACGGCTTCAACGTTTTTGCCCTGCGGCATGCCGAAGCGGATGACCGAAGCTCCGCTGCCCGCACAGGCCAGTTGATCCATTTCGCCGCATGGCTTGCCGAAATAACGGGATTCTGCGGTATGGGCCAGTGCCGCCAGCGTTTGCTGAGTGAGGACGTAACCGGAATGCCAGCCTGAAAAAATGCGGCCGCAGAGCACCTCGAATGCTGCGGAGGAGCTGAGTCCCGCACCCACGGGAACCGTACTGTGCACACAGGCATCGAACCCGCAGAGGGGCATCAGGCCGTGTATGCCGGCAGCCATGCCTCTGACGATGGCCGCGGGGGTTTCTTTTTCGTCCGCGCGCGGCTGCAGGTCATCCAGTGTCAGGTCCACCGGACGGGCAAATCCGGCGGAAACCAGATGCACGCGCAGGTCGGCGCGGGCAGAAGCCACGGCCAGACAGTCCAGTGTGACTGCTGCCGCCACCACCACACCCCTGTTGTGGTCGGTATGGTTGCCTGCCAGCTCCGTACGGCCGGGCGCGCTGAAAATACCCACAGGCCGCGGGCCGTAGCGGTGCAGATGTTCATGCAGCAGGTTTTCCAGCCGGATGCGTGCCGCAGCGGCTGTGTGCCCGCTGTCGCTGTCCGGCGCGTACAGGGCGCGCAGCCCCGCGTCCAGTGCCCCCCTATGCAGGGCGTTCAGCATTTCCTGCTGCGTATGCAGCGCGGGTATCATGTTGCAGACCCCTGCCGCAGGTCCGTGTAATGCACGTCGGAAAGGGCGCGCAGCCTGTCCGCCGCGCTCTCTGCAGTCAGGTCGCGCTGCGGGCTGCCCAGCATTTCATAGCCCACCATGAATTTGCGTACCGATGCGGAACGCAGCAGCGGCGGATAGAAGTGAAAATGGTAATGCCACGCCTGCGGAGAAGCGCCCTTGCAGGGCTGCTGGTGTATGCCCATGGAATAGGGGAAAGGCGTGCGGAACAGGTTGTCGTATCTGGTGGTCAGCCGTATGAGCGCATGCGCGAGATCGGTTTTTTCCGCCGGGGTCATGTCTGTGATGTCGGCGGCATGCCTGCGCGGCAGAAGCATGGTTTCAAAGGGCCACACCGCCCAGTAGGGTACCACCGCGCAGAACGAGTCATTGCTGAAGACCACACGCTCTTTGTATTCTTCTTCCAGAGCGGTGTATCTGCAGAGCAGGCAGCCGCCGTGTTGCTGCAGGTGGCGGCGCTGCATGGTGTCTTCCTGCGCGGCGATGTGCGGCACGGAGCTGCTGGCCCATATCTGCCCGTGGGGATGCGGGTTGGAGCAGCCCATCATGGCGCCTCTGTTTTCAAAAATCTGGACATACCCGATATCCTGTCGTGAGCACAGTGCGGCATACTCGTGCTGCCACGCGGTGATGACGGCCTCTGCCTGTGCGGGCTGCATGCGGGCCATGGTCAGGTCGTGGCGGGGAGAGTAACATACGACACGGCAGATGCCTGTCTCGGGTCTGGCGGCAAACAGGTCGTCGTTTTTGCGGGGGGGGCTTTGCGTGGTGCGGCTGCCGGGCGTTTTCAGTGCCTGAAAGTCGTTGTCGAAGACGAATACGCCGCTGTAGTGCGGGTTGCGGGCACCGCCTGTGCGCAGGTTGCCCGGACACAGATAACACTGCGGGTCATAGGCGGGCATGACGGTGGTGTCGGGTGCGTCCTGCTGCCCCTGCCAGGGGCGCATTGCCCTGTGGGGCGACACCAGCACCCATTCGCCTGTCAGCGCGTTGCGCCGTGTGTGCGGAATGTCCTTGTACGGTTGCAGGCCCATGGCATGTCTCCGGAAGACACCGGTCTGAGTGCCGGGTTGTTTTCCGGGTAACCCTAACGGACTTCCGTTGCTGATGCAAACGTTTGCAATTTGCGGATACAAAAAACGTGGGGGGCCTGTGTCTGACAGGCATGCGGGCGCCCGCAGCCGCAGCCGCAGCGCGGGGTAAAAGGGCGGTGGCGGCTAGGGTTGTTCTTCCAGCCAGAGGTCCTTGGGGGTCACGTGCAGAACGCGGCCGTCTTCCAGCGGGTGGGCCAGATGGTCGGGCCTGCCCATAAAGTGCACTTCTCCTGCGGTTTTGCCGTCCACGGAAACCTGTGTGATGATGGATTCCTGATCGGGGCGCAGGTCGTAACGCTGGTCGAGGACCACGGTATGCCCGTACAGGCGCAGCCAGTGCACGATACGCTTGTCGCGGCTGAGCATGAGGTCCGCAAGTTCTTCCCGCTCGTCGAATTCCATGGAGACTGCCGACGTGTAGTACTGCACAAGCCGGTACGGGCAGAGACTCTGTCCTTCTCCGGCCTGTCCGGTGTCAGGCCACGGCGTGCGCAGCTTGAAAAAGATACTCCGCTCCGTGGTGCCGAATATGCCCTTTTTTTTGTAGAGCACCGCCTGAATATCATCATAGGCGTATAATGTGACGTACTTGCTGTGGCTTTGCGCCGGTTCCAGCGTGGCCAGTGCCGAACCGTCGGAGTCGAGCACTGTTGTCAGCGTACCGCCCGATGGGAGCTGTTCCGTGCGCAGGCTGAAAAACGGGGTGACCAGCAGGCGCGTGCTGCCCGAGCAGGTGATTGTCTGAAACACATCGTCACCCGCTGCCGTGGTCACGCGGCGGTCCAGCGCGGAACAGAACCGCGGCGGGGGGCCGGGCTGCATAAGCAGGTGTACCGGAATCAGGCTGTCATTGGCCTTGTAATGGCTGCGGCGTATGGTCATCGTTCCGTCAGGGCTGAATTCTTCGGACAGCACCTTGTACCCTTCGCGGTACAGGGCTCTGGTTTTCAGCGTTCCGTCGGGGCGGTAAACAAACGAGTCGCCGGTGGCGCGGGTCGTGCGGAATTTGCCTTCGCCGACGGCTTCCCTCGTCCTTTCCCAGTGCGGGGTCACCCCGTCAGGATGGAAGGATGTCTGCCGCTGCAGGCCGTGGCCCAGCTCTTCCGTCACGTTGCGGAGCTTGCCGTCAGTATACTCCGTGGTGGATACCAGCGTGCCGTTGCGGCTGTAGCGGTATTCCGTTTCAAACATGTCGGAAAAGCTTGTGGTGCGCCGCAGTTTGAGTGTTCCGTCGGGGTAGTGTTCTTCATGCAGCACACGTGCCGCGGGCCATGACTCGTCCTGCTGTGCGGCAAGCGCCCTGTGTCCGGTCGCGGCGCCTGCGCCGATGCAGAAGGCAAGGCAGGTGCAGAAAATAAAAAGAACGCTGTGTGACCGCATGGCGGAGTACCTCGCTGATGTTGCCGCGGCGGAACTGCCCTCGGCGGACGCAGTGCTAGCTGATTTCACGCGTGGTGCGGAATTCCATTTTGGGATAGCGCTCCACTGCGGATTCAAGCCGCCACGGGTTGGGAGCAAGATAGGCAAGGCAGCCTTCCGCGTCCATGGCCAGTTCGCTGCGGTAGTAGTCGCGGAATTCGGCCATGGTTTTGGGGTCGTCGGTGTGCAGCCAGCGTGCCGTGGTTATGTTGCAGCCTTCATACAGGGCGTTGACGTTGTATTCGTCTTTTAGCCGGGCCACGATGACTTCAAACTGCAGCACACCCACGGCGCCGAGAATATAGTCATTGCCGAGAAGCGGCCGGAAAAGCTGTACGGCGCCTTCTTCGGCCAGCTGCTCCAGACCTTTTTGCAGTTGTTTGGCCTTCATGGGGTCGCGCAGCACCACCCTGCGGAAATGTTCGGGGGCAAAGTTGGGTATGCCGACAAATTTCAGCGGTTCGCGAAGGGAAAAAGTGTCCCCTATCTTGATGGTGCCGTGATTGTGTATGCCTATGATGTCGCCGGGCCATGCCTCTTCCACGCCGGTTCTGTCCTGCGCCATGAATATGGTGGCATTGGCCAGTGCCACTTCTTTGCCGATGCGGTGATGACGCACTTTCATGCCGCGTGTGAACTTGCCGGAGCAGATACGCATGAAGGCGATGCGGTCGCGGTGGTTTTTGTCCATGTTTGCCTGAATCTTAAAAACCACACCGGAAAAATCTTCTTCATAGGGTGAAACCGTGCGGGTTGTGGCCGGACGCGGCTGGGGAGCCGGTGCCAGATCCACAAAGGTGTCCAGCATTTCACGCACACCGAAATTGTTGATGGCCGAACCGAAAAACACCGGGGTCAGTTCACCTTTGAGGTACCGTTCCTTATCAAAGGGGTTTCCGGCTTCTGCCAGCAGCGCCAGCTCGTCACGCAGCGTAACGGCCTGTTCGCCCAGCGCTTCGTCCAGTTCCGGGTTGTCCAGTCCTTCAATGATGCGCCCCGAGGCGATGCGCCCGTCGTTGGCGGGGGTGAACATATGCAGCCGTCCGGTGCGTATGTCCCATGTGCCTTTAAAATCCGCTCCCATGCCGATGGGCCAGGTAAGCGGACTGCACTGGATGTTGAGGCGGCTTTCAATGTCATCCATCACTTCCAGCGGATGCAGGCCGTCACGGTCCAGCTTGTTGATGAAGGTGACAATGGGAGTGCTGCGCATGCGGCACACATCCATCAGCTTCAGGGTCTGCGCTTCCACGCCTTTGGCGGAGTCGATGACCAGCAGCGCGCTGTCCACCGCGGTGAGCACCCGGTAGGTGTCTTCCGAGAAATCCTGGTGACCGGGGGTATCGAGAAGATTTATTTCGTAGCCGTTGTGGTGGAACTTCATCACCGAGGTGGTGACGGATATGCCGCGTTCCTGCTCCATGGCCATCCAGTCTGACGTGGCGTGGCGGGCTGCCTTGCGCGACTTGACGGTGCCGGCCATCTGTATGGCCCCGCCGAAAAGCAGCAGCTTTTCGGTAAGGGTCGTCTTGCCTGCGTCGGGGTGGCTGATGATGCCGAACGTGCGGCGTTTGTCTACTTCTCTCTGATGTTCCCTGTTCACGGTGAAACCTCGGCGGGGTGGTTTTGCGGCGCCCTGCAAGGGACACCCGCGAGGGCGGTGTTATGCTATAGATGCGGTGTGTGGTCAACATAAGGCATGAGCGCTGAAAATAATCCGCAGCGGCAGTATGTTGCGTGTCCTGCCGATTTGCGGCAGTCCGTGCGGGTTCCGGTCGGTTGAAAGCTCTTTCCTCCTGCGGCGTTTGCAGGTATAGTCCATCGATTTGGCGCACTGTTACCGGGCGGCACCCGCCGCCACGCAGCTATATTCCGGCAGGACTCATGACCGCAACAGCATGTTACGGAATAATCCCGGCACGATACGATTCTTCCCGTTTTCCCGGCAAACCGTTGGCAGATATTCAGGGCCGTCCCATGTTCTGGCATGTGTGGCACAGGGCAAGCCTGTGTCCGCAGCTGCAGCAGGTGGTGCTGGCCACGGACGACGGACGGATTGCGGAAGCGGCGCACGCGCTGGACGTGCCGTATGTGATGACCCGTTCCGACCACCCCAGCGGCACCGACCGCGTTTTTGAAGCGGCAACGCTGCTGCAGCTGGACGAGGACGCCGTGGTGGTTAATATTCAGGGTGACGAGCCCGCACTGGAGCCGCGCATGCTTTCCGAGCTGGTGCGGCCTTTTGCTGAAGATGCCGCCGTGCAGGTAACCACTCTGGCGCGGGCCATCAGCCCGCAGCAGGCCGCCTGTCCCGATGTGGTCAAGGTGGTGTGCACGGCGGGGGGGGACGCTCTGTATTTTTCGCGGGCAGCCATACCGTACTGCCGCGACGGGCAGTCCGGTGCGCCCTGCATGGGGCACGTGGGGCTGTATGCTTTCCGGTATCAGGCTCTGCGGCGTTTTACGCAGCTGGAACAGTCCGTGCTTGAGCGTACGGAAAAACTGGAGCAGCTGCGGCTTCTGGAAAACAATATACCCATACGGGTGGTGGAAACGGCATACCGGACGCACGGTGTGGACCGCCCCGGGGATATCGACGTAATTATCAACATGATACGGGAGAACGAAGGATGAGAGCGCTGCTGGCCCTTGAAGACGGCTTCGTACTGGAAGGCCGTTCCTTTACCGGCCCCGGAGAGACGGGTGGTGAGGTGATTTTCAACACCGGCATGACCGGCTATCAGGAAGTGCTGACGGATCCTTCGTATGCGGGGCAGATGGTCTGCATGACCTATCCGCTTATCGGCAACTACGGAGTGACCCGCGAAGACGTGGAATCCGGCAAGGTGCACGTTGAGGCGTTCATTGTTAAGGAATGCTGCAAGGTGCCCTCCAACTGGCGTTCCGTGGCGTCGCTTCCCGATTATCTCAAGCGTAACGGAATTATGGGCATCGAAGGCATAGACACCCGCGCCCTTACCCGTCATCTGCGCATGCACGGAGCCATGCGGGGCATTATCTCCACTGCGGAGACCGACCCCGCGGCGCTGGTGCAGCGGGCAAAAGACCTGCCGTCCATGGAAGGCCAGAATCTGGTTGTGCGCGTGGCACCCGAAAGCCCTTACCGCTGGGACGGCGAGCGCCCTCAGAAAGTGACTCTGCAGGACGGGGTGTACGCATGGCCGGGCAAGGGGCCGCGTGTGGTGGTCTATGACTTCGGCATCAAATGGAATATTCTGCGCCTGCTTGCCGCAGAAGGACTGGACCTGCTTGTGGTGCCGCCTTCTTTTACCGCGCAGGACGTGCAGCGTTGCGGTGCCGAGGCCGTGTTCCTTTCCAACGGTCCCGGAGACCCGGCAACGCTGAAGGCTGAAATAGCCGAAATCGCAAAACTGACCGACATGATGCCCGTGGCCGGCATCTGTCTGGGGCATCAGCTGCTCGGGCATGCGCTGGGCGGTACCACGCGCAAGCTTAAATTCGGGCACCACGGCTGCAACAGCCCGGTGAAGGACCTGACAACGGGGCGCATAGAAGTCTCTTCGCAAAACCACGGGTTCTGTGTAGAGTTGGATGCAGTTCCCGATGTGCGTGTGACCCATGTGAACCTGAATGACAATACGCTTGAGGGTTTCGAGCATACCGTCAAACCGGTCATTTCGGTGCAGCACCACCCCGAAGCCAGCCCGGGACCCAACGACAGCCACTACTTCTTCGGCAGGTTCCGCAAACTGCTGCGCGAACATCTGGGAAAGTAGCCGTGCCGACCGGAGAAAAGAATGTCTGCTGAACTGACCAGAGCGCGGAAACAGCTTACGCAGGTGCGTTCGCTGCTGCGGCAGGGCAAGGTTATGCCCGCTGCGCAGTCGTATCACACTGCTTTGCTGGCTGTTCTTAAAAACCCGCTGATGAAGGCGGAGAAAGAGGAATTCGAGCGTCTGCTGGATGATGCGGCGCATCATCTGAATAATGACGCCGAACTGCGCAGGGTTTTTCCGTTGACCATTTCTTACAAACCCGGTGCGGAACGTGAAGTGCTGGATGTGGTGGCATCGCTGGTCAAGGCGCTGGAAGAGGCCGCCGTGTCCGAAGCGCAGGAACAGCTCAGGCAGTTTGAAGCGTCGAAAGAGGCTGAGATGCGGCGCGGGCAGCAGATGCTGGACGACCGTCAGTTTGAGGATGCGCAGAAACACTTCCGCGGACTGGTTGCCCGGTTTGAAGACGATGCCGAGCTGAAGGGCGAGATTGGCGACCGCTTTCTGAAAGCGGGCCGCTACGAAGAAGCTTTTGAATACCTTGCGCAGGCGCTGGATGAAAGCCCCGAGTCGGTGCATCTGTACAACCGTATCGGCATTGCCCTGCGCAAGCTGGGCAAGTTCGACGTGGCCGAAAAGTATTACTTCAAGGCTGCCAAGTACACGGGGCATGACCCGCATCTGTTTTTTAACCTCGGCCGGCTGTATGTGGACTGGGGCAAGTGGGACAGAGTAGCCAAGGCTGCGGGTATGGCTCTGAAATTAAAACCCGACTTTGTGGAAGCGGAAAAGATGCTCAACTTCGCACTGAAAAAAATCCAGTGACGCCGGTTTGATATATTCCGGTCTGCATGAAAATGATAATAAATGAAACGGCCCCCGTTGCGGGGCCGTTTTTTTTTGATGCGCGAAAAAAATCACAGGAAATACGCATATGGACATCATGCAACATGGCGGGTGTTGACACACTGCCCATAATCAGGTTTTAGGCTTTGATTGGAATAACGCATGCGGCGCTAATGCGGCATGCATAAAGAAATATTTCATGGCGGGGCAATCTGTCTTTCGTGAACACCTCTTTCAGGCACGGTGTGTGCAGAATGCCCTGTGCACCTGCGGCCGCTTGTTTGACTCGGGAACGAGCAGATGTCTCATGGTGGTGCACTGCTGCATTTTGCTGCAGCCTGCTGCGGAAAAGGTGTGCGCCGCTTTGAACCGTTGTGCGACGGGGCAATGTTCTGCCGCCTGCGGCATACCCTGTACGGGTTGGCTGTCAAAGCGCTTCGGGTGCGGGGTCCGTGGTCCATGCCTGATGCGGGGTAGGGGTGTTCAAAGCCGTACGGCATGCAGGCCTGTGCGGGGGGCACGTGTGTGCCGGCGGCCCGGGGGCAGGCGTCCTGTGTAAAAAATCACATCCCAGAAAGAGGTTGACAAAACTTTCAAGTCTGTCGAAATGACTTCTATGTCTTTGTTTTGACATATATTATAGCTTGTGAAATTTTTACCTTGTGTTTTGGGAGAAAAATTTTTAAGGGTCACAATTGGTCATATGCATTGAACATATGCTTTCCGGCGGGCAGCCGGAAGCGCCGGTGGGCAGCCGGTATGCATCTGGCCGGAGTGTTTGCAGTTATGACGGTGCGGCAGGGTTCCGCATGGCAGCGCGCAGTGGCCCGCGCGGGTGCCGGGAATCCTTGTGCATCGCTGCCGGTTTTTTCCGGCATGTTCAGGCAGTTTCCGCGTCGGGCAGGGCAGGATTATTCCGTCCGGCTGCGGAAGATACAAAGCGACGGGTGAACGAATGCTGACGAGAGTCTTCCCTTTCCTCGGATGGTTCAAAGGGTATACCGGCGAAAGCCTGAGAGCGGATCTGATTTCCGGTCTCACGGTGGCGCTGGTCCTAATTCCGCAGTCCATGGCCTATGCGCAGCTTGCGGGATTGCCTCCATATTACGGTCTGTACGCCTCTTTTCTTCCTCCGCTGGTAGCGGCGCTGTTCGGTTCCAGCCGTCAGCTTGCCACCGGCCCGGTGGCTGTGGTCTCACTGATGACCTCGGCCTCGCTTGCTCCTCTCGCCACGCAGGGCAGCGAGGCGTACATAGCATACGCCATCATGCTGGCTCTGATGGTGGGACTTTTTCAGCTGGCGCTGGGTGTACTGCGGCTGGGGCTGGTGGTTAACTTTCTGTCGCACCCCGTGGTCAACGGGTTTACCAACGCGGCGGCCATCATCATTGCCACCTCGCAGCTTTCCAAGCTGTTCGGCGTGTATGTGGACAAAGCCGAGCATCACTACGAAACCATTATCCGCGTCATTGAAAGCGCAATGAATTTCACGCACTGGCCGACCCTTGTCATGGGGGTGCTGGCCTTTGCCATCATGTATCTGCTCAAACGGTACATGCCCAAGGTGCCCAACGTGCTGGTGGCCGTGGCGCTGACCACCACCATATCGTGGGGTATCGGGTTTCAGCACGATGCCAAGGCTCCCGTTACCGCGCTCAAGGCCCCCGCTGCCTCGGAGCTGATCGCCGCCTTTAACCAGAAGGTGAACGCCATTCCCGCACTGGGAGAAAAACGCGCGGAGCTGGGCAGAAAGCTTGAAGAAGCAAAAGGCATGGCCGATGACAATGCCCACCTTGAGCTGGAATACCGCATCAAGGAAGTGGGGCTGGCCATGGACCGCCTGAAAGGCGGCATTCATAACGACAGAGCCGCGCTGCGCGACATGCTGTTTGACGGTGTGGTCATGGCCGACGGCTCCATGCTTTTTTATCAGCAGGGGCAGACTCCCGACGGTATGCAGACCGACGGACGCGTGTGGCGCCTGAAGGTGGGTAACAGACCTCTTGACGTGAACGCACTGCCCATGATGGGCGGCGGTGCGGTGGTGGGCACCGTGCCCAGCGGTCTGCCCACGCTTTCCATTCCGACCCTTGATATCAGCGTCATGCTGCAGCTGCTTCCCTATGCTGCCATTATTTCGCTGCTGGGCTTTATGGAAGCCATTTCCATTGCCAAGGCCATGGCCGCCAAAACAGGTCAGCGTCTTGACCCCAACCAGGAACTTGTGGGGCAGGGGCTTGCCAACATTCTGGGCGCGGTGGGCAAAAGCTATCCCGCATCCGGTTCGTTTTCGCGTTCGGCGGTCAACCTGGCTTCCGGTGCCGTAAGCGGGCTTTCCAGCGTGTTCACATCCATGGCTGTGGTCATTGTGCTGCTGTTTTTCACCCCGCTGCTGTATCATCTCCCGCAGTCGGTGCTGGCAGCGGTCATCATGATGGCGGTTATCGGGCTGATCAACGCGCAGGGCTTCCGCCATGCATGGAAGGCCCAGTGGTACGACGGTGCCATTTCCATTGTATCTTTTCTGTGCACGCTGGCGTTTGCGCCGCATCTGGACAAAGGCATCTTTGTGGGCGTGGTGCTGTCGCTGGGTGTGTTCCTGTATAAATCCATGCGTCCCCGCGTGGCGAACCTGTCGCGCGACGAAAATCTGGATATGCGCGATGCGGAGGCCAGAGGGCTGCGTCAGTGCGAGTATATGGCCGTTGTCCGTTTTGACGGGCCGCTGTTTTTCGCCAACGCCAGCTTTCTGGAAGACCAGATAATGGAACGCATGGAGGCCATGCCCCGCCTGCGCCACATTCTGATAGTGTGCAACGGCATCAACGATATTGACGCATCGGGCGAAGAAGCACTGGGACTGCTTATCGACCGTGTACGCAGCGCCGGCATCGATCTGTCTTTTTCGGGCATGAACGAGGCTGTCACTGCGGTGCTCAAGCGTACCCACGTGTGGGAACGCATCGGAGAAGACCACATATACGCGACCATGGACGCTGCCTTGTGCGAAATCCATGAAAAGGCTCATAAAAACGGAGCCGAGGACAACTGTCCGCTAACAACCTACTGCGCATTGACGTAGGAACAACCGACAACTGCGGTCCCGCGGCAATGGGACCGCGCTGTTACGGAGACAAGCCATGACGCAGCTGGAATTGCTTCTGGAGCGCATCATTGACCGGGTGAACGTCAACCTTCGCCATCAGAAGTTTGACGTGGGCGACTACGTGCGCCGGCAGACGCCGCACCTGCATTACTCGAAGTTCTATGCATTCTACGGCCTTTCGGCCGATGACCCCGTGCATTTCCACTTCAAGAATTCGAGTCTTGCCGGCAGCTACTTTCTGGGCCGTGTCAACGTGCTGCATTCTGCGTTGTACAAGAGCGATATCCGCGGTGACGAACTGAAGCGCAAGGGCCAGCATTTTGTCTGCGACGGCAAGATGATTCCTCTGCATGACGACGAGGTCATCACCATCAAGGACAGCTTTCTGAACAAGACGCTGGTGCATTCCAACTCGCACGATCCGGAATCGCCGGAAGAGTTCACCATCCGCAACACCGTGGCCATGCCTTATGCAAACATCCACGGTTCGCTTACGGAAGGCAGCTTCATCGGTTCCTTTGCCACGGTGGACCTTTCCACCATCCACAACAGCGTGGTGCGCTACTTCTCGTATGTGCAGACAGGCGAACTGGTGGGCAAATGCGTGGAACCCGGACAGATATGGATAAAGAGCGGTGATGAGCTGGAGTTCCACTACAGCTTTGATAAAGCCATTCTTGACAAGTACATATCGCAGGAAGCCGGTTCCTGCCCCACAGGCGTCCTCATGGAGTTTGTGGAAGTGCGGCAGGAGGATTTCGAGGAGGTCTTTGCCTCGGGTCATATGGCCAGCGGCGCCGGTTCGGCTTCCGGTGCGTCCGTCAGCGGATATGCCGTCATAAAAGGCGACACCGTCATCGGCGAAAATGTGCTGGTGTCACAGCGCGCCTATCTGGATAACGCATGGATGGGCAAGGGCAGCAACGCGCAGGAAAACTGCTACATCATCAACAGCCGTCTGGAACGCAACTGCGTCACTGCCCACGGCGGAAAGATCATCAACGCGCATCTGGGCGACATGATCTTCACCGGGTTCAACTCGTTCCTGCAGGGCAGCGAAAGCAGTCCGCTGAAAATCGGTGACGGATGCGTGGTCATGCCGCACACCATCATCGATCTGGAAGAGCCGCTGGAAATTCCGGCCGGTCACCTTGTGTGGGGATATATCCGCAACAAGGCCGATCTGGCTGCCCATTCCATCAGCTTTGAAGAGTTTGCCAAAGTGGACGGTGAAGTGACCATGGGTCGTATGACCTTCCGCGGCAAGGGCGGCCCGTTCCTTGATTCCTTCAAAAAGCGCATCAAACGTATTCTCAGCGAAAACGGTGCATTTTTTGATGGCAGCGAAGGCACAGGACACGCACAGAAGGGTAAGAACTTCACGTTCAACATCATCCAGCCCTATCAGGACGGTGACCCGCGCGGCATGTATCCGACCATTCTCATTCAGCCCAACAACGGCTCCTAGCGGGCTGCGGCCTGTGCGCCGCACCGCCGGAAACCTGAAACATTGACGGCCGCCCCGTAAGGGGCGGCTTTTTTATGTGCGATCTCTGCGGCGGATATGGTGCAAAAAATGAACATGCGGGGCATGTTATGCCACTGTATGGGGGTGACGAACGCAAAGAAGACGTTTAAGACAGGGGTTGCGCGCGCGGACGGGGCCGTGTCCGGTGCCGTATGCCGCCGCGCGGGCCGGTATGTCTGCAATATGTCGGAAAGGGTGTGACCATATGAGGATAATAGAAGCGTCCGCTGTGCACGCTGCGGTACGGCAGATGATTCTGGCCGCCAACAGGGTGTTGGGCGATGATGTGTACGCCGCATTGAAAAGCAGCATGGAGAGTGAGACTTCGGCTTCGGGCAGAGAGGTGCTGCGTCAGCTGCTGGAAAACGCCGACCTTGCCGCATCCGGCGGACTGGCATTGTGTCAGGACACCGGCGCTGCGGTCTTTTTTGTGGAAATGGGCGAAGACGTGCGTCTGGGTGGCGGTTCGCTGCAGCATGTGCTGAACAGCGCCATGGCGCAGGCGTATGAAGAAGGCTGCCTGCGCAAGTCCATGTGCCATCCGCTTACGCGCTGCAACACCGGCGACAACCGTCCCGCCATCGTGCATACGGAACTGGTGGAAGGCGACCGGCTGACCATACGCTATATGGCCAAAGGCGGCGGCAGCGAAAACATGTCGCGCTGCACCATGCTGACCCCCGCGCAGGGCTGGCAGGGTATAAAGGAATTTGTGGTACGCCGCATGGCCGAAGCCGGTCCCAACCCCTGCCCGCCTACCATCGTGGGAGTGGGTATAGGCGGTACGTTCGACCTTGCTCCCGCGCTGGCAAAGCGGGCGCTGTTCCGCAGACTGGACGACGTGCACCCCGATGCGGAAGTGGCCGCCATGGAAACCGAGCTGCTGGATGCGCTCAACGCGCTGGGCATCGGTCCCATGGGCCTTGGCGGACGCACGACATGTCTGGCTGTGAAAATTGCCCTGCATCCCTGCCATATTGCCAGCCTGCCTGTGGCGGTGAATGTGCAGTGCCATTCGGCGCGGCACAGAGAGGTGATTCTCTGATGGCTACCTGGCATCTTACCACACCACTCAGGTCTGAGGATGTGCTGCAACTGCGCGCCGGTGATGTCGTGCTGCTTTCGGGCGATATATATACAGCCCGCGATGCGGCGCACAAACGCATCATGGAACAGCTGGACAGCGGCGGCACCCCGCCTTTTCCGCCGGAAGGAGCGGTCGTGTACTATGTGGGACCGGCACCCGCGCCGCCGGGACGCCCCATCGGGTCGGCTGGGCCCACCACAAGCGGCCGGATGGACAGCTACACTCCCCGCATGCTTGCACTGGGGGTGCGTGCCACCATAGGCAAGGGCAAGCGCAGCGACACGGTGCGCAACGCCATGTGTGAGCATGGCGCTGTGTATCTGGGAGCCACGGGCGGCGCCGGTGCGCTGCTGTCACAGTGTGTTCTGGCCGCCGAGGTTGTGGCCTATGAAGAGCTGGGCCCGGAAGCCGTGCGCAGGCTGACGGTGCGTGATTTTCCGCTGCTGGTGATCAACGATGCCTGCGGCGGCGAGCTGTATGTAACCCCCAAACTTGATCTGTGACCACTCAGGAGGCTGACAATGGCTCTTTTCACAAAAGAAGAAGCACTGAAATATCATGAGGCTCCGCGCCCCGGTAAGCTGGAAGTCGTTCCCGCAAAGCCCTGCAGAAACCAGAAAGATCTTTCAATGGCGTATTCGCCCGGCGTGGCCGAAGCCTGCAAAGCCATCCGCGAAGATCCGGCAAAGGCCGCGCTGTATACCGGCCGTTCCAACCTTGTGGGCGTGGTTTCAGACGGTTCCGCGGTTCTGGGGCTGGGTAACATCGGCCCGCTGGCAGGAAAGCCGGTAATGGAAGGCAAAGGCGTGCTGTTCAAAACCTTTGCCGACATCGACGTGTTTGACATCAATCTGGACGTGCGCAGCGCCGATCAGCTTATCGAGGTGGTGAAAACGCTGGAGCCCACCTTCGGCGGGATCAATCTGGAAGACATCAAGGCTCCGGAATGCTTTTACATCGAAGAGACGCTCAAGCGCGAGATGAATATTCCCGTGTTTCATGATGACCAGCACGGCACCGCCGTGATTTCCGGAGCGGGGCTGCTCAACGCGCTGGATATAACCAACCGCAGGGCCGAAGACATGAAGGTTGTGGTTGTGGGAGCCGGAGCTGCAGGCATTGCCTGTGCCACATTCTATGTTGCACTCGGCGTCGATCCTGCAAATATCTACATGTTCGACTCGCGGGGGCTTATCCATGCCGGACGCAGCGATCTGAACAGCTACAAGAAACGGTTTGCTCAGAAAAAAGATGCCGGAAGTCTTGAAGATGTGATGAAAGGGGCGGACATGTTCCTTGGTCTGTCCACAAAAGACCTTGTTTCCAAAGACATGGTGCGGGCCATGGCAAAGGATCCGGTGCTGTTCGCCATGGCAAATCCCGATCCGGAAATTGCATATCCCGATGCCAAAGAAGCCTGCCCCGGCTGCATCATGGGTACAGGGCGTTCCGATTTTCCCAATCAGGTGAACAATGTTTCCGGTTTTCCGTATATTTTCCGCGGAGCACTGGACGTGGGCGCCACGGAAATCAACGAGGCCATGAAAATCGCCGCTGCCAGATCGCTGGCGGCGCTGGCGCGCGAGCCTGTTCCTGCAGAAATCTGCGCATTGTACGGTGTGGATTCTCTGGAGTTCGGCGTGGACTATGTCATACCGAAGCCGCTGGACCCGCGTGTGCTGGAGTGGGAAACTCCCGCCGTGGCGCAGGCGGCCATGGATTCCGGCGTGGCCACGGTACCTGTGGCTGATATGAAAGCGTATGCCGCTTCGCTGCGGGTCCGCGTGGATGCTGCGGCGCGCCGTGCGGCAGCCGTGGTGGGCAGTTATTCCGGCGTCTGATTTCTGCCGCTGCCTGCATCCTGCGGCGGTCTTGCAGGATGCAGGCAGAAAAATACCGTTGCTTGCGCATCTTCTGCGGCAGCGTAATAATACTCGTTGCAGCGTATCCGGCATACACTGGCGGTCTGCGGATGCAGCCGCAGCCGTTGTCCGCCGGCGGGGCCGTATTCCGCATCTGGCTTGCACCCCGCGGCACAAGGTTGACTTGCATGCCTGTGATGGTGTTTTGTCTATGGTTGTGCGGCTGCACAGTCAGCGCAGCACGCTTTTTCTGCAGGAACGGATGATAAGCTTCATGTCTGTCCGGCATGACCGGAGCAGCAAGCAAACGGATAGCATATGGAAAATACAATTATTTCCAAGGAGCGGCTGATCCCCGGCCAGACCAGCAAGCTGGTCATCGATGCTCCGCATATTGCCGCCAAGGCGCAGCCGGGCAACTTTGTCATTCTGCGCGTGTGCGAACATGGTGAACGTATTCCGCTGACCATCGCGGATGCCGACCCTGAAAAAGGCACCATAACCATCGTGTATCTGGTCATGGGCAAAAGCACGGCCATGCTGGAAGACCTGAACGAGGGCGATGCCATTCTTGACCTGTGCGGTCCTCTGGGACGTGCGACGCATATAGAGCAGGGCGGCACAGTCATCTGTGTGGGCGGCGGCACCGGCATTGCCGCCATGCATCACATTGCCAAGGGGCACCATAAAGCCGGCAACCACGTGGTCGCCATCATCGGCGCCCGCAGCAAAGATCTGCTGCTGTTTGAAAAAGAGCTCAAGGAATTTGCTCCTGAAGTGCTTGTCTCCACCGATGACGGCAGCTACGGACATAAAGGGCTGGTTACCGAACTGCTGCGGCAGCGGCTGGAAGCAGACGACAGTGTAAGCGAAGTGGTGGCCGTGGGCCCTGTGCCCATGATGGAGGCTGTTGCCCGCACCACAGAACCTTTCGGCGTGAAAACCACGGTGAGCCTGAACTCCATAATGGTGGACGGCATAGGCATGTGCGGCGCCTGCCGCGTGACGGTGGACAACGAGACCCGTTTTGCCTGTGTGGACGGACCGGAGTTTGACGGACACAAGGTGGATTTTGCGGAACTGCGGCAGCGGCTGGGCGCATTCCGCCCGCTGGAGCGTGAATCCTACGACCATCACTGCAGGTGCAAGTGTAATGAAAGCAAGTAAAAAGCCCGTACTGCCCCGTGTGCCCATGCCCAACCAGCCGCCCGCGGAACGCGTGCGTAATTTTGACGAAGTGGCGCTGGGGTATACGCCGGAAATGGCGCGGCAGGAGGCCGGGCGCTGTCTGCAGTGCAAAAAGCCCCGCTGCGTCAAGGGCTGCCCTGTGGAAGTGCCCATACCGCAGTTCATCGCCGCGCTGGCGCAGGGCGATGTGGAACATGCCTACCGGATTATCAAAACCACCAACAGCCTGCCTGCCGTGTGCGGGCGGGTGTGCCCTCAGGAATCGCAGTGCGAGGGGGCGTGCATACTGCAGGCAAAAGGGCAGCCGGTGGCCATCGGGCGTCTGGAACGTTTTGTGGCCGACGAATACATGCATCGTGACGCCTGCGGTCTGATAACCGGTAAACCGGAATGCCCTTACATTGACCCGGAAAAAAAGGTCGCCTGTATCGGCAGCGGGCCTGCCAGCCTCACTGCGGCGGGGTATCTGGCCGCGCACGGGTGCAAGGTTACTGTTTTCGAGGCCCTGCACGAACTGGGCGGCGTGCTTGTGTACGGTATTCCCGAATTCCGTCTGCCCAAGGAAAAGATTGTCGCCAAGGAAGTGAACGCCCTGCGTGAACTGCAGGTGGAATTTGTCCGCAACAGAGTGGGCGGCAAAACATTTTCCATAAGTGATCTTTTCGCACAGGGGTACAAGGCGGTCTTTATCGGAGTCGGGGCGGGGCTGCCGCGTTTTCTCGGAGTACCGGGAGAAAATCTCAACGGCGTGTTTTCCGCCAATGAGTATCTTACCCGTGTGAATCTGGGCCGGGCGTATTCTTTTCCGGAATATGACACCCCCATTATCCGCGGCCGCCGCGTGACTGTTTTCGGCGGGGGCAACGTGGCCATGGATGCGGCCCGTACAGCCATGAGGCTGGGCGCCGAATCTGTGCATATCGTCTATCGCCGTACGCAGGCAGAAATGCCTGCACGCCACGAAGAAGTGGAACACGCCATTGAAGAAGGCGTGCAGGTGGCCGAACTGTGCGGTCCTCTGGAATTCCGTGCCGGTGAAAACGGCAGTCTGGCAGCCGTTGTGCTGCAGAAAATGGAGCTGGGGGAACCCGATGAGTCCGGTCGCCGCCGGCCGGTGGCCGTGCAGGGTGCCACCGTGGAACTGCCCACAGACCTTGCCGTCATTGCCGTCGGCACACGGTCCAACCCCGTACTGCTGGAAAATGAACCTGAATTGAAGCTGACGGGCAGGGGTTATGTGTCGGTGGACGAGGAAACCGGCGAAACAAGCATGCCCGGCGTATATGCCGGTGGTGATATAGTGACCGGTGCCGCCACGGTTATTCTGGCCATGGGGGCCGGTCGCAGGGCGGCCAAGCACATTGCCCGTTCACTGGGGTGCGCGGTGGAAGACTAGCGCATCTGTCTGTATCTGCAGCATACTTTCAGCGCCCGCGGCAACGCCGCGGGCGCTTTTGCTGTCTCTGCCGTCCGTTGATCCGGCTGCCGCAGGTGGTGCCGCTGTCCTCGTAAGCTTCCCTGTCTGCGTGCGGTCTGTCCATTCCGGGGCCGGTTGCAGGCTGCCGGACAGGGCTGCACCGGCATGGCCGTGTCCTGCCGCAAATGCCATGCGACTGGCACAGGCGGGCTTTTGCAGGGGGCCGGTCAATGCCGCCCGCAGCGGGTCGGGCGTAGCCTGACGGGGGTGCGGCAATAAAAAAAGCCGCCCTTTCAGGCGGCTTCTCTATTGGCAATGAAGAGCTTACTATTTGATAAGCTTGAATTCTGCGCGGCGGTTTTTGGCCCAGGCAGCTTCGTTGTTGCCGGAAACTGCGGGGCGTTCTTCGCCGTAGCTGACGATTTCAAGCTGGTCGGGACGTACACCCAGCAGCACGAGGTATTCAAACGCGGCGCGTGCGCGGCGTTCGCCCAGTGCAAGGTTGTATTCCTGAGTGCCGCGTTCGTCGCAGTTGCCTTCGATGAGAACGCGCAGCTGGGGGTAGGCCTTCAGAGCTTCAGCCTTGCCCTTCAGCAGTTCTTTGCCTTCGGCCTTCAGGTCGAACTTGTCAAACTCGAAGTAGACCACGTTGCCGGTGACAACGGCTTTGGCCTTTTCGTAGGCGGCAAGGGCTTCTTCACTCATGGCAGAGGAGGAAGAAGAGGAATCTTCGGAAACGACCACGGTTTCGGTGGCAGCCTTTTCGGGGGTTGCCGCGACCTGCTTCTTGGCGCAGCCAAAGCCGGTGGTAAGTGCCAGGGCAAGGATCAGAGCCAAACCCAGACGGTTAACATTGCGCATGCTGTAGCCTCCTGAACAGAAGTAAAAATTCGTTTTTGCGAGAATTGCATACCGGGCGGATAGCGGACACCATTTTCCCTTCTAACCCGATAAAACTAGGACGCAATTCTACGCTGCCTCAATGATTTGTCAAGGGGGGATGGGTGATCCCCTGAACTGACAGACTGTTATAATACGCAACGTACATAAACTGCGGGGGCGTG
Organism: Oleidesulfovibrio vietnamensis; assembly: GCF_055388115.1. NCBI lineage: Bacteria > Pseudomonadati > Thermodesulfobacteriota > Desulfovibrionia > Desulfovibrionales > Desulfovibrionaceae > Oleidesulfovibrio > Oleidesulfovibrio vietnamensis. The sequence continues at coordinate 3,481,480 of NZ_AP042419.1, read as the reverse complement.
ACAACATTGTCACACCCCCGTTACGCATTGTAATCAGTCAGAAAGTTTGCCCCATGCAGGAAACGAGGCATCGTGAGAGCCTGTATCGACCATTTTGGGGGTGCCTCCGTGGCGTGTTGTCAGATACACTTTATATTTGCCGCTGCGGTTCGAGGCAAAGGCTATAAAGTAGCTGTCCGGTGCAAAGCTGGGCATTTCATCATTGCCCGGCCCGAAGGTTATCTGTTTTTCGCGTCCGGTCACCAGATCGTGCACAAATATGCGGTGCCCGTCGCCGGTGCGGCGCGAATACACTATCAGCGTTCCGTCGGGGCTGATATCCGGCGATGTGTTGTATTTGCCTTCGCGGGATATGCGTCTGACACTGCCGGAGTCCAGATCTTTCAGAAAAATGTTGGGATTACCCAGCCGGCTGGAGACAAATGCCATTTTTTTGCCGGTGGCATCCAGTGATGGCGATACGTCAATGCCCCAGCTCTGCTCAAGCACTTTCTGCTTTTTAAAGATGTGGTTCAGCAGAAAAATGTCGGGGTTGCCGTTGACGGCAAGGCTGACAGCCACTCTGTTGTCCGGCAGAAAAGTCGGCCCGATGACCGTGTTGCCCGGAAACCGGATAAGCTGGGTGCGGTTGTTGATGCGGTCCCACACACCCAGTGCATGACTGCGTTCGCCGATGTGGCTGAAAATGACATAACGCCCGTCGGGCGACCATGAAGGTGACAGGGCAATGCCCTGCACCGCGGTGAGCTGCCGCAGGTCGCGCCCTGTGGGGCGTACTGCCCAGATATCTTTCTGGCCGTTTCTGCTCTGGCTGACAAAAGCCAGCGTGGACAGGAAAAAGTCGCCCCGTCCCGTGAGCATTTTCATGAAGTCGCTGCAGAATTTGTCGGCCACCACGGGCAGCAGTGATTCGGACGTGACGTAGTACGCCTTGCCCAGCAGCATGCTGCCCTGACCTGTTTCATAGACTCGCAGCTCCACTCTGCTGCTCTGCCCCTGCTGTGTCTGCGGCCAGCCGGTGACAATCAGCAGGTCTGTGCCGGCCAGCAGATAACGCCTGAAATCGATACCCGGAGCCTTGTACGCCTGCGGGGTGTTGCCGCCGATAACGGTTTTGCCGTCCACAAAGTCAAGAAACGGCAGAAAACCGAGGTTGTGGCGTATGAGCCTGTGCAGTTCGGGCGCCATGGCGGGCAGCGGGGCGCCGGCATCGGTGACAGGTTCGGACATGGCCACATAGGTCAGATTCTGACCGGGGCCGAAGATGTCTATCTCCACAGGGGCCGCCTGTGCTCTGGCGGTATGCAGCACCAACGCCAGCAGTACCGCGCAGAAAAAGGTAACATTCTGTTTTTTCATTATTCGCGTCTCTTCCGGTTTTATCCGGCAGCATTCTGGTGTTTTCGTGGCCGGTGTTGTCGTGGGTGCCGCGCCCCGCGGCGCTACATCATGTCCTGCAGGTTGAATGTGATGCGCAGGTCCTGCAGTTCCGGCACAGGCGGGGGCGGCAGGTCGTCGGTGGCGTGCACGGCGTTCACGGCGGAACTGTCATAATCGGGGCGGCCCGAAGGTGTTTCGACAGAGACATCAAGCAGCGATCCGTCCGGTGCCAGCCTGATGCGCAGTACGGTTATCAGGTTGACGCGTTCGGCAAGCTGCGGAAAACGCCAGTTCTGCTGCACCCGTTCTTTGACAAGCGCACTGTAGATATCGGCCAGTCCCAGTCCCTGGCCGTCCTGACGGCCGCCCTGTCCGTCGTCGGCAGTGCCGCCGGCCTCGTTGCCGGTGCCTTGTCCGTCGCTGCGCGAAGAAACCTCCGCTCGCAGCGAAGCCAGTTCATCAAGCAGGACTTCACGTTGCCGGGTATCCTGTTTTTTTACCGTGGCGCTGGTTTCTGCCAGCGCCTGTTTTAAAATATCGTCGGCCGAAGGCTGCGCGGGCGCCTTTTTAGGCGGCTGCGGTTTGGGCTTTTCCTGCACCTTTTTTTCCGGTTCGGGTGCGGTTTTTTTCTCCGGTTTCTTTTCCGGCTCCGGCTTCGGCTTTTCTTCAGGCTTTTTGGGTTTTTCAGGTGCCTTGGGCAGGGCGGCGGCATCCTGCGGTGCAGGTGCCGGTTTGGGGGGCGCGGGTTGCGGTTTTTTTACCGGTTCCGGCAGCTTTTGTGTTTTGGGTACGGCTTTGGGCTGCGGAGGAACCGGCTGCGCCACACCGCTGGAAGGTGTTTTGGCAACACTGGACGAAGGTGCCGGTTTGGGGGTGCCGGGTTTGGGCTGGCCGTGTTTTACCGTGGCGGACAGCGAGACAAGGTTCACCTTGTACACGGGAACATCCAGACGCACCTTAAGAGCCGAAGCCGGCCAGTACAGCGCCGCCACTACCACGGCACAGTGCAGCAGCAGCGAAATGAGTGTGCATAGTATGCGCATTGTCAGGTTACGCGCCCGCTATTTCTTTTTTTTGGCGGCGGGGGCGGGCTGTTCTTCCATGCGGTCTGCCACCACACCCAGCTTTTCAATGCCCGCGCCTTTTACAATGCCCATCACCTGAACCACCACGCCATAGGCCACGTCTTTGTCGGCCCGCAGAAAAAGCTGCTTGTTGCGGCTTTTGACCAGCCTGTCCAGATGACCGGGCAGGTCGTCTTGCGTCACCTGATATTCGTCAAGAAACATGCTGCCGTCTTTTCTGATGGTCAGCACCATGTTTTCGCTGTCTGTGGGCAGCACGTCCACGGTGGATGTGGCGGGCAGGTCCACATCCAGCCCCTGCGTAAGCATGGGGGCCGTCACCATGAAAATGATGAGCAGCACCAGCATGACGTCCACAAAAGGCGTGACGTTTATTTCAGAGACAAAGCCCTTGTTGTTGGAAAAAGATACGCCCATGAGGGTCTCCGCTAGGCGGCATCGCCGCGCGAGGGGGCGGCTGCATGCAGTTCGCGCTGAACGCGGTTGAGAAACACACCGGCGAAGTTGACCAGCTGTACCTCTATGCCGTTAAGCATGCCGAGGAACAGGTTGTAGCCCACGGTGGCGGGAATGGCCACGCCAAGGCCGATGGCCGTTGCCACCAGCGCTTCGGATATGCCGGGAGCCACCGCCGCCAGCGAGGCGGTCTTCATCAGGCCGATGGAATGAAACGAGTGCATGATGCCCCATACCGTGCCGAAAAGGCCGATAAAGGGCGCGGCGTTGGCGCAGGTAGCCAGAAAGGCCAGCGAAGAAGACAGTCTGGAAGTCTGCATGCTCACCCCCTGACGCAGGGCGCGGCGCACGTTGTCGGCCACCACGTCTTCGCTGCTTTGCATGTCGCGCAGCCTGTTGTATTCGGCCACGCCTTCCTGCGCCACCTGATACAGCGGCGAAGTATGATCTCCGCTGAGTGACTGCACAGCCTCGCGCAGGTCGCGTGCATGGGTGAATGCGCTCAGTCCCTGAGCCGCCTTGCGTCTGGCAGAGCTCAGCACTATCCATTTCTGCAGCATCAGCGACCAGCTGGCCACCGACATGAGCACCAGAATGCTCAGAACACCTTTAACTACCGGTGTGGCCTGCATAAGCAGGCCGAATATATTCGATTCCATTGGTTTCCACTTTACGGGGTTGATACGTGGGCAAAAAAATATCACGGCCCCGGAGGGCCTGCCTGTACCGGGTCAGGCGCACCATAGCGTAAACAATGCGTTCTGCAAAGACACTCAGCGGGCAGCCGTGACAGGTTGGCCCGGACGCAGCCGTTCGTTACCTTTGATCACCACTTCAGAGCCCTGCACAAGACCTTTGCCGGCCACGGCGGCATCCAGCCCCAGCCATGCGTTGACCACCACATCCACAGGCACGGCGGTGCCGTTCTGCACTGTCCAGACAACCATGCGTCCGGCGGAGCGGATAACGGCATCGCGGGGCACCAGCACGGCGGGACGCGCCTCATCCGTGGGCAGCCCCACGCGGGCCTGCATGCCCTGCGCCAGCCCGTCGGTGCGTTTGAGCCGTACCTTGACGGGGAAGGTTCTTGTGGCCACATCGCCCAGCGGAATGACAGCCGTGACGTGTCCTTCGTATTCCTGCTGGCCCGTGCGCGCAACCACCTTGCGTCCCTCGGTGACAAACGGCAGCACCGCTTCCGGTACGGAAACCCGTACGTCCATGGCATCGGTTCTGGCCAGTCTGGCCACAACGGTTCCCGGCGAAACCCATTCGCCGGGGCTGCTCAGCTTTTCCAGTACAATGCCGTCAAACGGAGCACGTATGACGCATTTTCCTATCTGGATTGCCAGCCGTTCAGCTTCCGCCTTCAGCGATTCAGCTTTACGGCGCAGCCCTGCTTCCTTGAACCTGCCCACATCATACTGCTGTTCCGAGATGGAACGCGATTCGCGCAGGGTTTCCAGTCTCTCCAGTTCCAGCGCGGCGTTTTCCAGATCGGCAAGCACGGTGCGGTGCTGCGCCACGGCCGACTGATAGTCTTTTGACAGCAGCTGGCTGTCGATGACGGCCAGCTGTTCATCGCGCCGCACCTTTCTGCCTTCCTCTATGCTTACAGAGGCAACCCGTCCGCCCACTTCAGATGCCACGGCGGACACTTCGGGAAATTCCACAGTGCCGATGTATTCCGCATGGGGGCTTGCTTCGCCGGAGCGCGCATGGGCCGTGACCACCTGTGCCGGCGGGGGGGCCTGTCTTTTTTCTCCGTCTGCGGCGGCAGCGGCGTTATAGACTTGCAAGAAAACGAGTAAAACCGCTATAAGAGACGGGATACGAATCATGGGTGCAGGCTTGTGCATGGCGACTCCGTGTTGGCGTTTGCTGTGCCATTGATAGCCTAATGCGCTTCGCGAGCCAAGCACACACGGGGCAGAGGACCTACTTTGCCTGTAATTTGTCGGAAAGAACTCCGCGTGACGGGGTCGGTTTTTTATAATGCTCAGGATGCCGGGAGGCCGTATGCATGTTGTGAAGCAAAAATTCCTGCTGCCGCTGACGCTGGCCGCAGTGCTGGTGTGGAGCTCGGCCGCAGCTGCCGCCAACGCCACCATGCCGGATGCCGGCACCGCGGGCGGGTATAATCTGGAGCAGGCGGTGCTCAAGGCCCTGCAGGATAACCCCAGCATCCGTGCCGCCAAAGCAGGCGATCTTGCCGCCGAAGAGTCGCGCAAGGCTGCCCGCGGCGGGTTCGGTCCTTCGCTGACCGGCAGCTACGGATATCTGAAAAGCGACCACGACAAACCCCGCCGTGATTTCGTGCAGTACGAGGACAACCTTTATACGCTCGGGGTCAATCTTACCCAGCCGCTGTTCACGGGATTCAATGTACTGTCCACGTACCAGAAGGCGGCTCTTGAAAAAGAGCAGGCTGCCGCACAGGTGGACAACGCGGAACTGCAGCTCATTTTGCTGGTGCAGGAAAATTTTCTGCAGCTGCTCGCCGCGCGTGAAAACCAGCGCAGCGCCGCAGACCAGCTGGAACGCCTGCAAAGTCAGCTCAAGGTCACGCAGGCATTTTATGATGTGGGGCTGAACCCCCGCATTGACGTGCTGCAGGCCGAGCGCGATGTTTCCGACGCCGAAGACAAGCTGTTGCAGGCGGAAAACAGTGTGCAGACACAGATTGCCCGTCTGAACACGCTGCTCAATCTGCCTCTGGACGCAAGTGCCTCCTATCTTGGCCGGCTGGATTTTGTGCCGTTTTCGCTGACGCTGGAAGAGTGCCTTGAAAGGGCATACCGGCGCCGTCCCGATATTTTCATTGCCCAGAAAGCCATTGAAGTGGCCCGCAAAGACAGAACCATCGCCCAGAGCGGATTTTATCCGCAGATTGGCGCGGAGGCCGATTATTCGAGAAAGGGTGACAACCCCGTGGTGGACGGCAGCAGCGCCATGTCCACGGAGTTCAGTGAATGGTCGGTGGGTGTTTCCGCCAAGTGGAATCTGTTCGATTCCGGCAAGGATTATTATGCACAGAGTGCTGCCGCGCAGGTGGTGAACAGGGTGATGGCGGACGAAGCGAATCTGCGGCAGGAAGTGGCCTTTGAGGTCAAGTCCCGTCATCTTAAACTGTCCGAAGCCGCCAAACGTATCAAGGTGGCCCAGAAAACCGTTGATCAGGCCGCGGAAGCCTATCGCATGGCGGTGGCACGCTATCAGGCTCAGGTGGGTACAAACACCGACGTGCTGGATGCGCAGGCCTCGCTGACCAGTGCCGAAGCCGCGCTGACCAGCGCGCAGGCCGAATATCTCGTGGCCCTTGCCAGCCTGTATGTGTCCATTGGTGACAAAAATCCTTCGCTGCATATGACAGCGCCCTAGGCCGCTGTACTCCGGCAATGCGACAGCGCGCGGCGGTTTTTTCCGCCGCGCGTTTTTTTATATGCCGCCGGGGGTGTGCCGCAGCAGCCGTTGTTGTGCGGTCACATGCGGGCGCAGTCCCTCTGCAGGCATCATTTTTCCGCCTGTCACCCGACAGGATGCGTGGCACCGGCAGGTGCGGGGGCTGCGGGCGGGCGTGTCATGTGCGCAGGTTGTGCGGTATGGCGTCGAGCCGTTGCATCAATGCCTGCTCCAGACTGCCGTCCCCGCGGTCTGCATAGCGGTACCGTACGCGCATGTGCGGTTTGTCTATGTGTATGAGTCTGTCCAGCCTGATGGGGGTGCCGATGAGTACCAGATCGCATTCCGCGGCATTGATGGTGGCTTCCAGATCGGCCAGCTGCCAGCCGGAATATCCCATGGCGGGCAGTGCGGGGCCAAGATGCGGGTAAGTTGCGTAGGCATCGGCGATGGCGCCTCTTGCCACGGGACGCGCGTCTGCGATTTGCGCTGCCCCGAACTGCCGTGCGGCCACTGCGGCAGCTCCGAACGCCATTTCACCGTGGGTCAGTGTCGGACCGTCTTCCACCAGCAGAACCCGTTTTCCTGCAACGGCCCCGGGGGCATCAACGCTGACGACGGAGTCACATTCGATGATTTCCGCCGCATGGCACCCCTCATCGCGGCAATGAAGCAGGGCGTTGCGGACGGCCTGAACCTGTTCCGCCGTGGCGGTGTTGGACTTGTTTATCAACGCGATATCCGCCAGACGCATATTGACTTCACCCGGATGATAGCGGGTTTCGTGACCGGCACGCAGCGGGTCCAGCACGGTTATCTGCACGTCGGGGCGGAAAAATGCCGTGTCGTTGTTACCGCCGTCCCAGACAAGAATATCGGCCTCGGCCGCTGCCGCCTGCATGATGCGTTCATAGTCCACACCGGCGTAGACTGTGAGCCCGTGTTCCACAAGATGTTCGTATTCTTCGCGTTCTTCAACGGTGCATTCGGCGCTGTCCATGTCTTCCAGCGAGGCGAAACGCTGCACGGCCTGACGGGCCAGATCGCCGTACGGCATGGGATGGCGCACCACGACGGGCTTCAGGCCGCGGCTGCGCAGGATATCACATACAGCCAGTGTAACAGGCGATTTGCCGGAGCCGGTGCGCACGGCGCATACCGCCACAACAGGCCGGTGCGCCGCTATCTGCGTGGCAGCCGGTGCCAGCAGCCGGAAGTCGGCTCCCAGCGCCAGTGCCAGCGATGCCCGGTGCATCACGGTTTCGTGCGAAACGTCACTGTAACTGAAGATGACCTCGTCCACCTGTTCTTCGCGTATCAGGCGGGGCAGGTCTTCTTCGGGCAGCACGGGGATGCCCTGCGGATACAGCGGCCCTGCCAGCGCGGCAGGGTATATTCTGCCGTCGATGTCCGGAATCTGCGTGGCGGTGAAAGCCGCCACGCGTACGTCCGCATTGTTTCTGAACTGCACATTGAAATTGTGGAAGTCGCGCCCTGCGGCGCCCATGATAACAATGGTTCTGGCCATGCGGACCTCGCTGCCGGTGACAGGGTTATACGGTGTCCTGCGCGCGTATGGTGCCGTTTTCCACACTGAACAGAGCGCTTTGCGCCGCCTGTGCACGCATCATTACGGCGGTTTGCGGATGACAGGTGAAAAAGAGCACCTGATTGTGTTGCGCCAGCTGCACAAAAGCGCGGGCGGTGCACGCGGCCCTGTGCGGATCAAAGTTTACCAGAATATCATCCATGATGACAGGCAGCGGTTCGCCGTGGGCCGCATGGCTGCTGATATACCCCAGCCGCAGCGCCAGATAGAGCTGTTCGGCCGTCCCCCTGCTGAGCTCTTCGGGCAGACGCACATCGCCGCCGGCGGTGACTGCCCGTATGCTGCTGTCTTCCAGCGAGGTCTGTATGTGCGTGTATGCGCCGTCGGTGATGGTTTGCAGAAAGGCCGCGGCAGCTTTGACCACTTCCGGCTGGCGTTCCCGTTCAAAGGTGGCTTTGGCCTGTTCCACAAAGTGCCGCGCCAGTGCCAGCACGGCCCACTGCTGCGCATGTCTGCGCAGTTCTTCGGCCTTGCTTTCACGGGTGGTCAGCAGCGTTGCGGTGTGGTCGGATGTCTGCATGGTGCGCAGGGCGGCTCTGGCTTCGTGCAGGTCGGTATGCACCTGCTCCTGCTGTTCGCGCAGGGTGGCCAGTTCCTGTTCCAGCCGCTGGGCGCGGGCTTCCAGCGTGTCACGGGTGACGGATGCAAAAAGAACCCGCAGCGCGTCGGCATCCGGTGAGGCAGAAGAAGCGCGGTCCGGGTCTGAATCCTGCTGCGCTGTCCGGACGGATGCATCCTGCTCCTGCGGGGTGTCCGCGGGGCTATGCTCTCCGGCGGTAGCGGCAGACGTCTCCGCCGCGGCGGGGGCAGGCAGCAGGGCTGCCACGTCGGCGTGACGCACATCTGCTGTGGCCGCCTGCAGCTGCGCATTCAGATCGTTGATGGTGCGGCGCAGGCGCTCCTGCTCTTCAAATGTCTGTGCCCTGCTGCGGAATGTTTCTTCGTCACCGGCCTGTGCGGTATGCAGCAGCGCCGCCATGCGTTGCCGGGCTTCCTCCAGCTGCAGGGCGGCGGTCTGTGCTTCCTGCTGCAGACCGGGCAGGGTGCGCTGCAGTTCCGACCGCCGTGCCGATGCGGCACGGGCCTGATCCAGCGCCGCGGCAAGCATGTTGATGGCCGCCGGAGCTTCGCCGCGGTGCCATGTGCGCGCCGTGGCCTGACATATTGTATCCAGCGCCTGATGTACGCTCTGTACCTGCTCTTCAAGATTCTGCCGTCTGCGGCGCAACGAGTCCTGTGTACGCAGCTGACGGGTGCATTCCGTTATGGTGTCCAGAGCTCTGCGGGCACCCGCGGGCATGATGGCCGTATCAAGCCCGCGTTCTTCCAGCCACGCTTTCCAGCCCGCGGTCACCTCCTGCAGCGCGGTGTACGCGGCTTCGTGCTGGCGGACGGCTTTGGCATGATTCTCTCCGGCTGCCGAGCTGCGAACGGTGCGTTCTTGCAGCATGTGCCGTGCTTCGGCAGTGCGCCGCCGCAGCTCCTGCTGTCTGCTGTTTTCTTCTATCCAGCGGTCAATGCGCGTCATGGTGTCGGGCGCGCTGTGCAGCCCTGCCAGACCGTCAAGCCGGCCTGCCGCTTCAAGGTATTCCTCCAGATCGTGTGCTGTGCGTCCGGCTGTCTGCTCCAGTTCGTGCAGCCGCTCGGCAATGCCGCGGGCGGCATCCACTCTGCGGAAAAGATCGTCAGCGGCTTGCGGAAGCAGCGTTGAAGGCAGCTGATGTTCTTCCAGAAATCCGTGCCACGCGGCGATACTGCCGGTGCAGCGTTCCTGCGCCTGCGCCAGTGCTGTGTCTGCCTGCCGTGCCAGTGCCTCTGCCTCTTTCAGTTCCTGACGGGCGGTATCGGCTTCCCGCTGGCGGGCGGCACGTTCTTCCACCTGTGCGCGCAGCTGTTCCAGTCCGTTTTCCGCCTCGTCCAGAGTTTCCCTTGCGGTGTCGGGCAGATCAAGCTCTGCTGCCAGCGCCAGCACCTGACGGGCGATATCTGCGGCTTCCGCCTGTGCTTCTGTCAGACGGAGCGCCATGTCGGGGCTGCGGCGGCTGCGTCCTGAAATAAACAGGCAGCCTCCGCAGACAGCCAGCAGTGCGGAAAAAATGTACAGTACCGGGCCATCGGCAGCCGCAGGCAGAACAGACTGCAGCGCCTGCGGGGCCGTATGCCACAGCAGAGGCAGCGCCGCTGCCGCCGCCATGGCCAGCGCGCCGCTGCCCACGGGCACAGGGCGCAGGCCGGGCAGTGCCGCCTGTTTTTCTTCAAGCGTATCGCATCTCTGGGCCGCCAGTTCCTGTCTGTGCAGCGTATCACGCAGGCGGCGCAGCACTGAGCGGCGCGCGGCCAGTCCTTCCGCCGTGGCATGGGCGGGCAGTCTGTCCAGCACTGCCGTTTGTTCTTCATACCGCCGGCGCATGCGGGCGGCCTGTTTTGCTGCGTCTTCCTGCTGGCGGCGGGCCTGGTCCTGATCATTTTCGCTTTGCAGCACCTGTGCGGCCAGCGTGGCGGCGTGCTGCCGCGCCGGCAGCGACGTGTCAAACTGCTGCAGCAGGTCCGGTGTCCAGCGGGGGCTTATATCTGCCACGGCGGTCTGCAGACGCTTTGCTTCAGTACCGGCGGCTTCACGGGTCAGGGGCAGCTCGCGCAGCATGGCCTCCGCGCGGTCACGGCCGGTTATCAGGCGTGATACGACTGCCTGCGGGGCTTCCGGAAGGGCCTGCGGCAACGCGGCAAGTGCCGCTGCGGCCTCCCGCTGCTGTCTGTCGGCGTCTTCCATGGCCTCGCGGGCGCGTCCGGCTTCGCGTTCTGCATCGCGCTGACGGTCGCGTGCGTCCGCCAGCGCACTGTCAAAGCGGTCTATGCGTTCGCGCGTGAACAGGGAAAGGTCAAATGCCGCCACGCGCTCCGGTGTCCATGCCGGTCCCAGCGTGGCCAGCAGGCGTTCCAGTTCATCAGCGCTGTCCTGTGTCTCTGCCCGCAGTGCGGCAAGGCCGCGCTCTGCTTCGATGTACGCTGTTTTCTTTTCAACAAGAGCCTGAATGCCCGATGCATTTTCCAGAATGGCAGTATCCGGTTCTGTCTCTGCGCAGGCTTCGTTTGCAAGCTGCAGCTGCCTGTCAGCGGTGCGTATCCGTTCCGTGCGTTCTTCCAGTTCCCTGATAAGAGCATCAAGCCGTGCCGTGCCGTCGGCGGGAAAGGTTTCAATGCGCGGCCCCGCTGCGGCAAGCAGCGCTTCTGCCTGCTGCAGCTGCGTCCAGTGTTCCCACAAAGCCAGTGTACGGCGGCACAGGTGCAGGTTTGCGCCGGTGTTTTCCGTCTGCGAACGCAGTGATTCCAGCTGCTGTTCCAGTTTTTCGGCATGTATCTGGGTTTCGTCGTAGCGGGCGGCCGCCGCCGAAAGGGTCCGCAGCTCGCCACGCACCTCTCCCAGCTCGCGCAGCAGCGTGTTGATGGCCGGCTTCTGTGCGCGCGGCTTGAACAGTTCATCCATGCCTCTGGCACATTCTTTCAGCACTTCGCCCACCGGCCGCGAACCGGCCCCGAAACTGGCGCTGTGCAGCACATGGCGCACTTTTTCACCGTCCAGCGAGGCAAGGTCCTGCAGTTCGGACAGGCTGAACCCGTACACCGTGCGGAACAGTTCGCGCGTCACGCCGCCCAGCAGTTTGTCCAGCAGGTCCGGCTGCAGCGTCTTGCCGTCTGCAGTGGTCAGCGTGACCGGCCCGCCGTGGGTTCCCGGGCGCCGCTGCAGGCGCAGTGTGCCCATGGTGCGGGTTTCCAGCAGCAGCCCGCCGCCGGGAGCACCTCCGCGCAGTGGCGGATAGGCAGGTTCGGCCTTGTTGTTTTTTACCGGATAGCCGAACAGCATGGTGCGGAAAAAACCCAGCGTGGTTGATTTGCCGGCTTCGTTGCTGCCCAGAAAAAGGTTTATGCCTTCTGACAGTCCGTCGGTCTGCTGTCCGGAAAAAATGCCGAAGCCGTCCATATGAAAAGATCTGATGCGCATCAGCGGGCCTCCAGCAGGTCAAGGCAGGTCATTTCCACGGAGTCGAGCAGGTCGTGCAGGGCGGCTGTATCCGGTTCATCCAGCAGCCGCTTTGCCTGCGGTGCGGCAAAAAGCGGCGCCAGCGGACCTGAAAGCAGCTCCTGTGCCACTGTGGCTGTACTGCCGTTTTCTGCGCTGCAATGTTCCAGCGCATCTCTGGCCTGCTGTACAAGGCGCAGCGTTTCGCCAAGCAGGTTGTCCCCGCTGCGCAGGGCTTCCATGTCCGCTTCGGGGCGGCAGCGCAGGTCGATATCTTTTATCCACACCGTGGGCGAGGCGTCGGCCCAGGCTGTACGCAGGCGCTCGGTCAGCTCTTCGTGGCCGCCGGCAGCCCGCAGCGGCTGGTTGAGAGGCCCGCGGCCTTCCAGCGTCAGGCGCAGCATCCATGCTTCCACCGGCAGCTCTGTGCTGCCGGACTCTTCGTCCTGCGGGGCTTTTTGCACGGCGGTGCAGCATGCCGCAATGCGCCGGTGTATTTCTTCTTCCAGTGCGTCCAGCGTTGCCGGTGTGTCTATGGATACGCTCAGCCGTTCCCATACCACCGGTCCCAGACGGTGAAACCGCAGGGAAAAACCGTCTTCGGGAGCATATGTCACTTCATAGCATCCCCTCGGACCGGTTTCGTTGATGTGCAGTCCCTGAATATTGCCGGGATAGACACTGAGCGGAGTCTGCAGGACGGTCTGCCTTTCGTGCACATGCCCCAGTGCCCAGTAATCCATACCTGCCGCTTTAAGGTCTTCGGCGGTGCACGGGGCGTATCTGTCCGCCGCCGCCACCGACGCCACGGTGCAGTGCAGCAGCCCTATCTGCGGCAGATCCGCGCGGCTTGTGTCGCGCGTGAACCGTCTGGCCATATTGCTTCGCTCGTTGCGGGCGGCGTGGCTGATGCCGTGTATCAGGGCCACTTCTTTGCCGCTGCGCACAACGGGCACTGTTTCCACGTTGTCCGTGCCGAAAATGACCACGTTGGGCGGCCACTGCATGCGTGTGATGCGGCTGCCTGCAAAGTCGTGGTTGCCGTGCACGATAAACACCCCGATACCGGCAGCATGCAGTTTTTCGCAGGCGTCGCGCAGGGCGAACTGGGCCTTCAGGCTGCCTTCTTCGTGGTTGTATATGTCGCCTGCCACCAGCAGAAAATCGGCTCTGCGCGCGATGCACAGGCTGGTAAGGCGTTCAAGCGCCGTGAACGTGGCGGCATGCAGGGTTGTGGCCATATGCGGCGTGCCGGAAAGCCCTTTGAACGGTGTGTCCAGATGCAGGTCTGCAGCGTGAAAAAAGCGTAGTGAATTCATATGCTCGGCATGTTTTGCGGTTGAACGGGACGGCTGTTGAGGCCACCGGAAGGGTAGCATGTTACGCCGCGGAGGCAAACGGCCGGAAGGGTGGTCCTGCGGGCGGCACGCGCGGGGATGCCGGGGCGGGCAGCGTGTGAGGGTGCAGGCCTACTGGTACAGACCTGCTGTCAGCGAACGCCTGATGACATCCTGCACGCCGTTGACAATGGCCTGCCCTGTGGCTGCGTCCAGCTGAAAGACGTTGTTGCCGGCGGAAACGGAAACATTGACAAGCGAGGGGGTTACTTCGCGCAGTTCGATGATGACAGGGTATTTTCTGGTGGTGGCGAAAAACTTGTCGCCTTCGTCGGTGCGTTCGATGGAACTGACAGGTATGGCCATCTCATTGAGGGCCGCATGTGTGGCCCTGTACACGCACCAGTACGGGTAGGGATACGACTGGGAGACTTCTTCATCCATGGCGGAAACGGTGGTGGATACACCGGCGGCAGCCACACCCAGCGCGGCGACGACGCAGCCGGATTGCAAAGAAGCCAGTGCGCACAGCATGATGCAGAGAAAAAATTGTTTCATACACTGTCAGCCGGGTGGGAGTGAAAAAAATGCAGCGGAGTTACAGCTGACAACTTTAGCGGCTGCACCGGCAGCGGTCAACACCAATGCGTGTATTCGCATGGAGAGCCTCGGGCGGTGTTCCGGAGGCGGGCAGCGCGTTCCGCTCTTTTGTGCCGGAAGAGCATCTGGTATGACGGTGGCATGAGTCAGTGGACACGGTGTATCATGCATATTGATATGGATGCCTTTTTCGCATCTGTCGAGCAGCTGGACAATGCTGCGCTGCGCGGCCGTCCTGTGGTTGTGGGCGGGGGCAAGCGCGGGGTTGTTGCCGCCGCCTCGTACGAAGCGCGGCGCTACGGCATCCGTTCGGCCATGCCTTCGGGGCAGGCGCGCAGGCTGTGTCCGCATGCGGTGTTTGTCAAAGGCCGTATGCACCGGTACAAAGAGATATCCGCACAGGTCATGCAGGTGCTGCATGAATTTTCGCCGCTGGTGGAGCAGGCCTCGGTGGATGAGGCGTATCTGGACGCCACCGGCAGCGCACGGTTGTTCGGTCCGCCGGAAGAAATGGCCCGGCGCATACGCGCTGCCGTGCGTGAGGCTGTTTCGCTTACCTGTTCGGTAGGGGTTGCGCCGGTCAAGTTTCTGGCAAAAATCGCTTCGGACGTGAACAAGCCGGACGGGCTGTTTGTGCTGCAACCTGATGAGGTTGCCGGTTTTCTGGCGGTGCTGCCTGTGGGCGACATTCCCGGTGTGGGGCGGCATTTTGCCGGTCAGTTGCAGGCACTGGGGGTGCGTACTGCCGGTGACGTGCTGCGTTATCCCGAAACATTCTGGCAGCGCCGTTTCGGCAAGGGCGGGCTGGGGCTTTTTGCCAGGGCGCAGGGCATTGACCCCCGCGTGGTGGAACCGTACACGCAGGCCAAGTCGGAAAGTGCCGAAAACACCTTTGAGGAAGATACGGATGACCGGGAACTGCTGAAGACCTGGCTTTTGAAGCAGGCGGAACGGGTGGGGCGGAATCAGCGGCGCATGGGGCTTTCCGGCCGTACTGTGACGCTGAAAGTGAAGTTTGCCGACTTCAGAACGGTGACCCGCAGCAGAACGCTTGCCGCACCCACAAGCAGCACAAGGGTCATCTATGATACCGCCGCAGCGCTGCTGGACGAGATGGACCTGCCGCAGAAGGTCCGGCTTATCGGGGTGGGCCTGTCACATTACGCCGAAGGACCGCAGCAGCTGGCATTGCCGCTGTGTTTTCCCGCCGCTGTGCGTGACGAAAAAAGCGAGCAGCTGGAAAAGACCATGGATGCCGTGCGCGACAGGTTCGGTTCCGCTGCCATCGTGCGGGGCAGATTGTTCGGCTTCGGCAAAGATTAGCCCGGCTACATGTCGGGACTGCGCGGGTACGGTCTTTTTTCCGGTTTTCTTTTGTAGCAGTCCCGGGTTTTACACAGTGTCGGGTAGCGGCTTGTAATTTTTTTGTATGTGCCGTCCGAGACTATCTGCTGCAGGCCTTTGTTAAACGCGTTGCGCAGTGCCGCGTCTGCGAACGCCACATGGTTGCGTGTTTCGGGAAATATTGTGTGAATGACGTAATCATCTGTCATTTCTGCCGGAATTTTATGTACAAAATGCCTGAAGATGCGTTCGTCCAGCACGATGACCCTGTCCTGTCGTGTGAAAAAGGCCAGTACCTGCCCCGCCTGATCGGGCGTTTCCATATATCGCGGCGACTGCCGCACCGCATTCAGATATTCCGACCCCAGAAACCGGCTGGCATTCTGAAAAGCCTGAACAACGTATTTTTTCAGATCGGCCACAGCGCTGATGCTGCAGTTGTTCGCACGCAGCGACACTGCAATGTTGCGGTAGCTGATGTGGTTTGCCGACAGAAAGACGTTCTGCATGCCCGCCATGCGTGAAACCGGCGTGATGGCGTCCACCCTGCCTTCATGCAGCAGCTGCCCCATGCGCAGCTGCGATGCGTACAGCAGACGCACGTCCACGCCCTGCGTTTTCAGCGCGGCCCGCACGATGTCCACTTCAAGACCGGAACCGGATTCTTCCAGCACATAGGGCGGTGTGGCGCTGTTCACCGCCAGAGTGACCGTCCGTGGCAGCGGGAGCGCGGACTGCCCTGCCACTGCCGCTGCGGCGGTACAGAAGCATATGGCGCAGAGCAGCAGAGCAACCCGTGCGGCGGCAGGCAGGAATGTCATGCCGCTTTCTGTATGAGAACTGTCATTTCGTTGCATAGGTCCGTATCGGGGTTGAATTCTGCCGTGTCTATGCTGCGGACGGGGCGCATGCCCATAAGGGCATTGAGTACATATGCATGCTGCATGCATCCCAGCCTGTCCGCAGTTATCTTTTCGTATGTTATGCCGAGCACGTCCTTTACAAGGGCTTCGGCCGTGCTGCTGAGTCTAAAGCGGGGAAAGGGCGCTGTAAACCGTGAGCCGTTATAGAATATCAGCGCTGCGGTGGTGGTTTCCAGAATGGCTCCGTCGGGAAGATGCAGTACAGCGTCATCGTATCCGGCCGCCTGCGCATGCGTGCGTTCCATCAAATGCCCCATGTGGGCGGTTGTTTTGTGCTCATGCCACCACGACTGCACACCGTGCAGCGCCCGGCACAGCCGGAAAGCCTTGTCCGCAGGGGGGGGCGTATAGGGTGCGGCCGTCACTGCGGGCACAAGCGGAGGACACAGACCGGAAGCATCTGCTGCCGGCGCGCTTTCCAGCGTGTAGAAAAGGTTGATGCGCGCCATGCTGCCGCACAGTCCCAGATGGTCGAGCAGCATCTGCGCCGCGGCGTGCAGGTCCACGGGCAGCAGGTGCAGGCCGCATGCGCGGGCGGAGCGTGTGATGCGCTCCATGTGGGCGTCGGCATTGACCAGCCTGCAGCCGTTGTACAGCAGGGTTTCGTAAAAACCTGTTCCCGAACGGAATGAAGGGGCGGTCACATGTTGCGGCAGCGGGCCGCAATGCAACGCATTGTTGCGTACATAGGTCACGGGCAGAGCGCCTCCTGAAATTTCCGGGCTTTGGCCATGGTTTCGGCGTATTCGTTTTCCGGTACGGAATCTGTCACCAGACCGCTGCCGGCAAACCATGAAAACACGCCGGTACGGGCGTCGTGCCAGCCTGTCCGTATGGCGACGGATGCGTCCAGATGGTCAGGGCCGTTGAAGCAGAAAATACTGCCGCAGTACAGGTCGCGGCTGTGCGGTTCCAGCCTGTCGATTATCTGCATGGTGCGCAGCTTGGGACAGCCGGTGACGGAACCGCCCGGAAATGCGTCCAGCAGCAGGTCCAGCGGGGTGCTGTCCGGGCGCAGTATGCCGTGCACGTTGCTGTACATCTGAATGAGCCTGTCCACGACAAAGGTGCTGCAGTGGTCTGTCACCCGCACGGAGCCGAACCGGCAGCGGGTGGAGATGTCGTTGCGCAGCAGATCGACGATCATGGACAGTTCGGCGCGTTCTTTGGGTGACGAGGTCAGTGTGTGCACCAGTTGCGGCTGCCATGTGTCAAAGGCGAGCGTGCCCTTGATGGGCTGGGTTAGCACCGTGCCCCGGCTGATGCGCAGATACCGCTCCGGCGAGGTGGACACAATGGTCAGGGGCCCGTCGTGCAGCAGTGCGTAAAACGGTGCCGGACGGTTGAGCCACAGGTGCAGGAACAGTGCGGTGGTATCCGGCGGGGTTGCCAGCGGCAGGTCGAATCTGATGGACAGGTTCAGCTGATATGTGTCGCCTGCCGCGATGTGCCGCTGTGTCTGCCTTACGCCCTCCTGATATTCTTCCCTCGTGAGGGACTGGCGCAGCGGTCCGGCTGCGGTTACGGGGGTGTGGGGGCGCGGCGGTTCGGGACTGCCTGCCTGCAGCAGCCGGCACAGGCTGTCCACCAGACCGCTGTCGGCGTGTCTGTCGGCCAGCAGGCGCAGCCTGCCGGTGCGGGTGCAGCCGGTAACGACGCACTGGTAGCGGCGCAGCAGCCCGGCGGGAAAAGAGTGCTCCCGCGCCGCAATGCCGTACTGTTCCATGCCGTAGGTATATGAAAGATATCCGATGACGGGCGTATGCCGGTTGCTGCAGAAGCGCTGCATGTGTTCCCGCGGCGTGGCTGCGGTGATGTGCAGCGATTCCAGAGGCTCGATGCCCGCCATGAATTCCGATTCGTGCATGGGGTGCAGGGGGACGGCCTGCCGTGGCGCGGGAGAGCCTGCGCAGACGTTTGTACAGGATTCTGCGCGGGCCGGAGGTGCCGAAAGAAGCATGTCGGCATGATGCCTCCGGGCCAGAAAATCCAGCAGCGGAGGAATGCACCGCGGATCACAGGATATGCAGAGAACGCAGCGCATGGCGGATGCACCAGACTCCTTCAGCTGTCAGAAACGATTCGGGGTGGAACTGATACCCGTACAGGGGCAGGGAATTATGCCGCAGCGCCATGACAAGCCCCTGAGGCGTACGCCCCGTGACCTGCAGTCCCGCTCCGGTTGTGGCGCAGTGCAGTGAGTGATAGCGCCCCACGGTCAGGGTCTTGTCCGCATCGGTCATCACAACGGTGTCGGATTTTCCGTGCACGCACCCTGCCAGCGCTTTCACCGTGCCGCCGAAGTGGCAGTTGATAATCTGCATGCCCAGACATATGCCCAGTACCGGCCTGCCGCTTTGCAGCACCGGCCCGTAGCACGGGTATTCATCGGGATGCCCCGGACCGGGAGATATGACCACAAGGTCCTGCTCTGCTGCGGGGGCACGGGCAGCCAGCGCCGTATGGTTGACCACCTGCGGGGTGCTGCCTGTAGCGGCGTGCAGCAGGTGCGCCAGATTCATGGTGAAGCTGTCGTCGTTGTCGGAAAGCAGTATGCGGAGCATGTTGTTTTTCAGCGCTCGATCCAGATGAAGGCTGCCTGCCTGCCCGAAGCCTTGGCACGGCGGTATGAAAAGAACATGTCGGGCAGCGACCACGTGCACAGGTCCAGACTGAATATCTGTTCACGGGGCAGGCCGGCTTCATGCAGCTGGTGGCGTGTGAGCGACCACAGATCCATGGTCATATGCTCTTTATGAAACCAGTGCTGCCATGCGGGGCCCCATTCCGTGTCAAAGTTGACAAACTGTGCTGCTGCAGGGCCCAGACTCGGCCCGCGCACGGCCATGACATCGGCCGGGGATATGCCGTATCTGCTGCAGAACCGCGCGACGGCGGAGCCGATGAAGCCCGCGCGGTTGCCGCGCCATCCTGCATGCAGGGCGGCGATGTACCGGCCCGACGTGTGCGCCAGCAGTATGGGCTGGCAGTCTGCTGTCTTGATGATGAGGGCGTCTCCGGGCCGGTCGGTCGTGTGTCCGTCCGCTTCTGTCCGGGGGCGTTCGTCCACGGCGGTCACGGGGCGTGAATCCGTCACCAGCACGTCGCCGTGCACCTGCCGCAGCTCCACCCAGCGGTCAAAACCAAGCTGCCTGTGCAGCATCCGGCGGTTGGCGGTGACATGTTCCGCGTTGTCGCCCACGTCATATGATATGTTTCCCCCGCAGTATTCCGGCCCTGCGGCGTCTTTGTCCGTGCCGCCCTGACGGGTCTGGAAGGCGCAGCGCACGGCCGGTATGCCGGGAAAGCGGAACGGGATAACATTTACAGCCATAAGAGGCCCTCCTCGGTGCATAATGCGTTCACGGGCCTGTCCCACGGGTCGCTGGGCAGTGAATCCGTGATCTGAAACGGATAGGCAAGCCCCACCAGCACTGCGGACTGCATGGCAGGCAGCGCCAGAAACCGGTCGTAATATCCCGCGCCGAAGCCGAGCCTGTTGCCTGCACGGTCAAAACCCACTCCGGGGATGACGGCCACCTGCGGGGCAAAGGAGGGGCCGGTCACATCCACAGCCGGACAGGTGGCGGGGTCCGGTTCGGCAATGCCGTACTGTCCGGTGACAAGGTCGGCCGCACAGGCGCACGGGGCCAGACACATTTCGCCGGGGCAGTCCGGTATGCAGCGCGGCAGCAGTACGCTTTTGCCCTGTTGCCATGCGTCGTGCAGCAGCAGGTCCGTGGCTGTTTCGTTGCGGACGGGCATATACAGCAGTACCTGTTTTGCCGACTGCCATACGGGGTGCCGCAGCAGGTGGCGTTGTGCCGCGGCTGCAGACTGTGCGGCCTGTTGCGGCTCCAATGCGTCGCGCCGGGCGCGCAGCAGACGGCGCAGCGCTGTTTTGTCGCCGGGGGGGCACCCGCTGCCGGTGTGTGTCTGGTGCTTGGTCATTACGGTAATCTTGTATAAACTGAGTGTGTACGGGCGGGCAT
Organism: Oleidesulfovibrio vietnamensis; assembly: GCF_055388115.1. Taxonomy (NCBI): domain Bacteria; kingdom Pseudomonadati; phylum Thermodesulfobacteriota; class Desulfovibrionia; order Desulfovibrionales; family Desulfovibrionaceae; genus Oleidesulfovibrio; species Oleidesulfovibrio vietnamensis. The sequence goes on along the minus strand of NZ_AP042419.1, from coordinate 3,461,334 downwards.
TGTCAATGCGCCCGTCCGGTGAGGCGAACTTTAGCAGGGAACAGGATGCCATGCAAAGCAATGACGTATACTGGATAGGCATAGGCGACGTGCACGAAAGCACGGCCCGGCTGGCCGATGTGGCCGGCATCGGCGGTGCTCAGGGAGTGATCATCAGCGGCGACCTGACGCTGGCAGACGGTACCGCCGTGGCCCGTCGCGTGGTGGAGGCTGTACGGGCCAGCAACCCCGCGGTGCTTGCCCAGATAGGCAACATGGACCGTCAGGAAGTGGACGACTGGCTGAGCAGCGAAGGCATAAACCTGCATGCCCGCGGCCGGGAACTGGCGCCCGGAGTGGGGGTCATGGGGGTGGGCTGTTCCACGTTCACCCCGTTCGGCACACCCAGCGAGTATTCTGACGAACAGCTCGGCCTGTGGCTGGAAGAAGCATGGGAGCAGGTGAAACATCTCAGGCATCTGTTGCTGGTGGTGCACAACCCGCCAGCGGATACCGTGTGTGACCGCCTGCCCAACGGAACTCATGTGGGCAGCGCCGCTGTGCGGGCTTTTATCGAGCGTGTGCAGCCCGATGTGTGCCTGACGGGGCATATTCATGAAGCCATGGGGACTGACCGCATAGGCCGCACGGTTGTGGTTAACCCCGGGGCGTTCTCTACCGGCGGGTATGCCGTTATCCGCATGAATTCCGGCGGGTTGACGGCTGAACTTGTGCGGTTCTGACCGCAGTGTGTAAAATTTTTTTAAAATTATGTTGACAGGCAGGGGGGCTAAGAGTATTTCTTACGTCCCTTGACTGAGACGCCTTCAGGGCGCTTCGGAAAAGGTCAATACCTGAGAGTGACGCGGGGTGGAGCAGCTCGGTAGCTCGTCGGGCTCATAACCCGAAGGTCGTAGGTTCAAATCCTGCCCCCGCTACCAAATTCCGGCCCCCTGCATAAGCAGGGGGCCGCGTTTTTTTATGGCAGTCTGTCACTGCCGCAAGTGATTCTGGAGGATCTATGGCCAAAGAAGAAGCCATTACAGTTACCGGTGTCGTGCAGGAAGCGCTGCCCAACGCCATGTTCCGTGTGGAACTGGAAAACGGGCACGAAGTTCTTGCGCATATTTCCGGCAAGATGCGCAAATTCCATATCCGTGTTCTTCCCGGAGACAAGGTGAGCGTTGAATTGTCTCCTTACGACCTGACCCGCGGGCGCATCACCTTCCGTCCCCGGTAGCGCCGGCGCGGCGCAGTGCCGGATGGTTCCGGTGCATCGGCAAGGCCCGTTCTGCCATGGCAGAACGGGCCTTGCTGCGTCGTACGGGGAGCGGATGCGTTGTGATATATGCAGCGGCGGGGTGTCAGGCGACGTTCTGCAGCCTGTACATGTTCCATTGCTTCAGAAAGGCCGCCTCAAATGATCTGCTCTGGGCATAGGCCCGCGCTTCGCGGCTCATGCGTGTCCGCATGGCGCTGTCGGCGCACAGGGCGTGCATGGCTGCGGCCAGAGCCTGTGCATCTCCGTCGGGCACCATGAGTCCTGTTTCGTCGGGCAGCATGTTTTCCGCGGGACCGCCCTTGTCCGTGACGATGACGGGCAGGGCCGAAGCCTGTGCTTCCAGCACCACATTGCCGAAGGTGTCGGTGCCCGAAGGAAAGACAAACACATCGGCCGAGGCGTAGGCCGCGCTCAGGTCGCCGTCTGTCAGGTAGCCGGTGAAGAGTACCGGCAGCCCTGACAACTGTGCTTTCATGGCATCTGTCCACGGGCCGTCGCCCACCACTGCCAGCTCGACGTCGGAGCGCCTGCGCAGCAGCTGCGTAAATGCGTTTGCAAGCACATGCATGTTCTTTTCACGCGATATGCGCCCCACATACAGCAGGCGGGTTTTTCCGGCATGGGCGCCGTACCGGCCGTAAAAGCCGTTGCGGTGGGCCGGGCTGAATTTTTCCGTATCGATGCCGCGCGGATAAAAGACCACCCGCGAGGGGTGTATGCCGCGTGCCACCAGTTCTTCACCCGTGGCGTGCGACGGCACGTAAACACGGTCCATCTGATTGTAATACCATACCATATACCGCCACATGGCATCCTCAAGCCCTGCATCTTCCGTGAGCATGCTGACATATTGGGGAAACGCCGTGTGGTAGGTGGCGTGCACGGGCAGTTTGAGTATGCGTGCCACGGCCAGCGCCACAAGCCCGATGGGGCCGGGGGTGGCCGAGTGGATGTGTGTGAAGTTCTGCGTGTAGCAGTGGTGTATCATGCGCAGTACCGGCGGGTAAAAAAGGGTCAGCTCGGGATATTCCGGCATGGTGCATGAACCGACGGGGGTGAAGTTCACCACGCCGGGACGGCGGGCCGCCTCGCCTTCACTGGGACCGCAGGTGATGACCTTGAGCTGCTTGTTGTTTTTAAAGGCCATGTCCAGCTGCATCTGCAGAGTCAGCGCCACGCCGTTCACATCATAGAATGTATCGGTGAAATGCCCCACATGCAGCCGTGCGGCATGGTCCGTCTGTCCGGTAAAGGCGTCGCGGCAGGTGCGGCAGAATTCCCTGTCTCTGGTGAACAGGGTGTATGCCACGAAATAGGGGGCCAGCATGGCGTACAGCGAGCCTGCCGAACCCATGGCGTTGAACACGCTGAACAGGTCGGCGCCCTTGACGTTGTCCAGCAGGCTTGTGCCGAACTGGGTCATGACCTTTTCCGTGGCGCGGTTGACAAAGCGGAACCATGTATCCTCGCCGGCGGGGTCGTTTTTTGTCTGGGCGGCGGCTATTTCACGCAGTTCCGTATCGTTCCAGATAATGTCTTCGGCTTCCTTCTGCAGCAGTCCCTGCACGGAACGCGGCGGGCCGGAAAAAAAATGCGCGGGCCGGCGGTAGCCTATGAGCCCGTGCAGTTTTGCCATAAAGCCGCTTTCCGGCTCGGGCGAAGAGCACAGCGACCGGTCGACAAAACGCAGCAGCAGGTCGCGGTGCACGTGGGCGCCCAGACCGAACTTCTGTTTATAAAACTGGTAGGCGATGGAGTACAGATTGTGCGCCATGGTTTCGGGGGTGGCGTCGCGCCCTGCCGGTTGTGACCGGCCGTCCATGATGCCGCGCAGAAAGTCCTGCACCCTGCCGGAACCGCTGCCTGTTACAGGCCCCACCACGGTATGGCTGCGGGCAATGTTCAAGGACGAGTGGTCGTCCGAACCCGCGGTGAGCGTTTTTTCCCAGGGTCTGTCCATGCGCGGGGTCATACCGTGTTTGTCCGCCAGACGGCTTACCGCGGCTTCGTCCAGGCTTTGCAGCATCTGGCGCAGCAGGGCGTTCTGGTAGGCATCGCGCGAACCGTTCAGCTCGAAGGCCCTGAACAGCAGCACCATGCGCTCCATATGATCCACCGTAAGCTTGTCGTTAAGTGAATACATGGGATGGGCAATGGCATGGGCGATATCCTGCTGTATCAGATAGTCCACAAGGTCGTAGACATTTTCGCGCAGTCTGGTGATGTCATCGTGGTGGGCTTCGGTGATGTTCCATGCAAGCACATGCAGTTTGCAGCGGTCTTCGGGAAAATAAGCCGTTATTTCTTCACTGACAAAGGTGTGGGGCAGGTGAGCTATTTCAAGGCTTCCGGCGATGGTGTTGTGATCGGTTATGGTGACAAGATCCATGCCCCGTTTCAGAGCCGTGCGGTAGAGAGCCTGCGGGTCGGTATAGCTTTCGGCGCAGCCGAGTTTCTGCAGAATCCATTGTGACGGCCGGGTGGAATGGCGAGAGTGGACATGCAGATCGGCCTTCAGGACATTGGTGTCCATGGGTGCCTCCCGGGGCGGTGCCCCATGCCGTGGCGGCATTTTGTTTTCGGCAGATGCTGCACGCCGTACGTTGCATGCGCGTGGCGGAGGCGTGGACTTTGGTTGTCTGTTTGATGGCGGAAGTATGACCGCGGCGGCGGGTATGGCTTTGCCGGATTCCGCGGCGGTGCCCGAGCCTGATGAAGGGGCTGAGGCAGGGTGCGGCTGACCGGCGGGGATGGCGGGGTTCAGGATGCCAGCAGGAAGTCTGTGCCGTTGCGGCGGCCCGTGCTTTCCAGAAAGGGCACCAGCTCTTCCGCGGCGCCGTGTCCGGCGAGATAGGCAAGGCTGAACCCTCTGCCGGCTTCCGGCAGGGCGTCTCTGCCGTGCACGCGGGCACCGTCCACCACATTGCCGATTTTGCGCGGGTCCACATCAATCCAGCGGTCGATGACAATGCCGTGTTCGCGCAGCAGGGCTGCCCTGCGACGGCTTGTCCTGCCGGCGCCGATGACGGTCACATGCGGGTGGTGCGGATTGCGGGCCGCCAGCCAGCGGGCGAGATACCGTGTTTTCAGCCGGTAGAAGTTGTCGGTGCCGTAGTTGCCGTGGGTGCGCGAAAGCCGGGTGGGCGGGTCGTACCAGTCCAGCAGGGTCTGGGGCAGTTTGGCCATGCGTACGCCGCATTCAAGCCAGCGCAGCCATAGCTCGTAGTCTTCTGGAAAAGGGCCGTCCGCATAGGCGCCGTGGGCATGCACCGTTGACGCGCGGAACATGACGGAAGGATGGGCGAAGGGCGATTCGCGGAAGCGCCCCAGCGCGATGTCCTGCGGTGAGAGCAGGGTATTTGTCCAGTCTACATAGCGGGCATACCCGCCGCAGGCTGCACGGTCGCCCGCAAAGCGGACGCGGCAGGCCACAAGGCCTGTTTCCGGATGACTGTCCAGATGCGCCGCCTGCAGTGCCAGCCTGTGGGGGTGGCAGATGTCGTCCGCGTCCATGCGGGCGATGTACCTGCCGCGCGCTGCGGCAAGTCCGGCGTTGAGGGCGGACACAATGCCGCCATGGCTCACATGCAGTACCCGCATGCGCTGATCCTGCGCGGCCAGACGGTGCAGAACCCCGGCCGTGCCGTCTGTGGAACCGTCATCCACGGCCAGCAGCTCAAAGCTGTGAAACTGCTGGCACAGCACGCTGTGCACCGCTGCTTCCAGAGCGCTGGCGCCCTGACGCAGCAGGCCCGCCGCATTGTATACGGGCATGAGAACGGTGACTGCCGGCGGGGAGTCTGAAAACATGGTGTGTGCTCTTTTTCTGCCGGATTGCGTGGCCGGCTGTGTTGTCCGGGGTGTCTGCCGGTTGCCGCATATATATGCCGCGGACCGCCGGATGCGGCCCGCGGCAGGGGTGTTTTTCTGCGCGCCGGTGTGACCGGTCTGCTCCGTTCAGGCCGGAAGATCAGCCGTCGTCGCGGCTGACAGCCTCTCTGATGCGGCATACGCCGCAGACCTCTGCCGAGGTCGGGTAGCCGCAGCGCTCGCAGGGTTGCAGCTGGTCGCCGTGGGTCTGCTCATGACGGGCAAAGATTTCTTTGCCGCGCTCAAGAAAGCCCAGATAAAAATCCAGCTTGCGGCCGGGCATCTGGTCTTCCAGATCGGCCCACAGTTTTTTGTACTGGGTAAAACTGGCCCCCTGCGAATAGGGACAGGGCGCATAGTGGTATTCGATACCCTGCAGAAAGCTGTAGTTTGCGGTTTCAAATTCCGAAAGGCGGTACAGGGGCTTTATTTTGCGTGCGAAACCGCCTTCGGCGGGCAGGGCGGGGCCCTGATCGCTCAGGTAGGCAATATCCCAGCGCAGCGTGTTGGAAAACAGCCGGGCGATTTCGTCATCCAGATTATGGCCGGTGGCCAGAACCGTGTACCCTTCGTCCAGCGCGGTCTTGTTGAAAAAATACCGTTTTATCTTGCCGCAGGCGGAACATACCGGCCGGTTGAGGCGTGCCTTGACCAGCGGTATGGCCAGACCTTCTTCGGCCATTTCCTTGACTATCAGCTTGAAGCCGTGCTTGTGGCAGAACCGTTCCACCACACCGCGCGCCACCGGTGACGAACCGGGAATGGCAAGGTCGATATGCAGACCTGTCACATTGTAGCCCAGCTTGCTGAGCACAAGCATGAGCGCCAGAGAATCTTTACCGCCGGAAAGCGCCACGAGAACGCGGTCTTCAAAAGTGAGCAGCTTTTGCCTGCGGATGCCTTTTTCCACCTGCCGCGTAAAGAAAAGATCGTAGCATTCTTCGCAGAAGCCGGCATGGTGGCTGGGCAAAGCCACAGCTGCCGTGGCTTTGCAGCGTTTGCATTTCATGGATGTTGTTCCTGTTGTTGGAGTTGGAGCGGCCCCCGATGTGAAGGGATGCCGTGGCAGCGCGTGCGCGGTGCCGTATCAGCCTGCGGAAACCACTGTGCGGACGATGATTTCGTCGCCGGGAAAAAGCTTGCGGTCGGGGGTGAGCAGCTTGCCGTCGCGGATGACAAGCACGGTGCCCCTGCGGGCGCCCACCTTGTTGAGCAGTTGCAGCACGCTTTTCACATAGGGCAGTTCAAGCCGTTTGCCCGAAGGCTGCAGCTCGACAGTGGTACCGTATCGTGAACGTTGTTCGGTCATGACTGGCCGGTCCGTAAAGTAAAAGGTTGTATATGAAAACGGACGTACCCGCGTATCCGGTGCGGCCATGTCCGTGCCTGCCGCTGCCTTACGGCCTTTTGACGGGCTGTCCGGCAGATGCCGCCCGCGGCAGATTTTTGTCCGGCGTGCGGCACAGGCAATGTGCCTCCATCGGGCTTGGTTGGCAAGGCGCGGCGGTGCAAGCGCTTACCGGCAGAGTTTTGCCGGATTCGGATACGGCTGTGTACTGCTCTGCCAAAAAACAGGCCTGGCCGCTTTTCCGGTGTGTGCGGCAGCGGCAGGATACATGCCGCGTGGCGCAGGCAGCGCGGCGGATGGTATGCAGTATTCTCTTCTGCGGCAGCGGCATGTCTTTGTCCGGTGTACATTTTTTTTGCGGGCCGCCGTTTTTTTATACTTTGTGCCGAAGAACGTTGCCTGTTAGGTGGATAGTGGTGTAATTTTGTATCCGAAACCGCATGCGGCGGGCCGGAGTGCGCCGCAGCAAACCGTGTCAGCCCCGTCGCCTTCTGCCTGTTATGACATGTTGCGGACGGGCGCGGATAAGGAGGCACATCATGCCAGCAAAGACAATCCTTGTGGTGGACGATGAAAAACACATAAGGATGCTGTACAAGGAAGAACTGGAGGCCGAAGGCTACACCATTGCCACCTCGGACGGACAGGAACCCATTCTGCAGGTGGTGGCCCGTGAAAAACCGCACCTTGTCATTCTGGACATCAAGCTTGCGCCGGATGTTTCGGGTCTTGACCTGCTGCAGCAGATACGCAGTCAGGACCAGCAGCTGCCCGTTATTCTGAGTACCGCGTATGACAGTTTTCAGCACGATCTCAAATCCATTGCCGCGGACTACTATGTGGTGAAATCCGTGGACCTGACGGAACTGAAGAGCAAGGTGGCTCAGGCTCTTGCCGACCGCGGGTAGCACCTTTTTCCGCCTGCCGTGCACCGGGCGTCCCGCAGTCTGCGCCGCGGGGCGCCTGTTTTTGTGGCGTGGTGCCGCCGCAGGCCGCCGTATGCGCGGCCTTTTTCTTGCTCTCCCTGTCGCTTCGTGATAGCCGCAAGACGCATATGTTTGACATTGATTTCGCACAGAGCGTTCAGCGCATCGCCGTGGCCTTCGTGCCCATGATGCTCGGCATGGTCTGCCATGAGGTGGCCCACGGATGGGCAGCGTGGCGCATGGGTGACCCCACGGCCAGAGCGCAGGGGCGGCTTACCCTCAATCCGCTGGTGCACCTTGATCCCATGGGTTCGCTCATGTTTGTGATCACGGCGCTCACCAGCCCCTTTGTGCTGGGCTGGGCACGTCCGGTGCCCGTCGATGCACGCTGGTTCCGCAAGCCTTCCAGAGATATGATGCTGGTCTCCTTTGCGGGTCCGTGTACCAATTTCATACTGGCGGTCATGTTTGCCGTGCTGCTCAAGGTGCTGGTGCATGTACTGCCCCACCAGATGCAGCAGGGAATTTTCTTTGAGTTTTTTCTGAACATGTCGGCCATAGGCATATGGATAAATTTCACGCTTGGATGGTTTAACCTGATTCCCGTACCGCCGCTGGACGGAAGTCATATCCTTGCGGGACTGCTGCCGCCCGCGCTGGCCCGGCAGTACCATCAGATAGGCCGTTACGGCATCATCGTGGTTTTGATTCTGCTTGCAAGCGGCATACTGGGCCGCGTGCTGTGGCCGCTTGTGGATGGTTCCGCCCGTGTGGTCACTTCCATGCTCGGGCTTGCCATCTGATCATCTTATCCGGAGGAACATTGAAATGAGCAATAATCGCACTGTTTCGGGCATGCGTCCCACCGGCGCACTGCACCTTGGCCACTACTTCGGCGTGCTGAAAAACTGGGTGGAAATGCAGCACGAAATGGAAGCATTTTTCTTTGTGGCCGACTGGCACGCCCTGACAAGCGACTTCGCCGATCCTACCCGCATCAAGGGCTTTGTGCCCGAACTGGTGATGGACTGGGTAGCCTCCGGTCTTGATCCTCAGAAGTGTACCATTTTTCAGCAGTCGCAGGTCAAACAGCACGCCGAGCTGCACCTGCTGCTTTCCATGATAACTCCGCTGGGCTGGCTGGAACGCTGTCCCACGTACAAGGAACAGCAGCAGCAGATAACCAACAAAGATCTGGGTAACTACGGTTTTCTGGGGTACCCCGTGCTGATGGCTTCCGATATTCTCATCTACCGGCCTCAGTGGGTTCCGGTGGGACAGGACCAGCTGCCGCACCTTGAAATGACCCGTGAAATCTGCCGCCGCTTCAACCATTTCTACGGTGAATATCTTGTGGAACCTCAGGCCCGCCTGACCCCCGCCGCCAAATGTCCCGGCCTTGACGGGCGCAAGATGTCCAAAAGCTACGGCAACGCCATTCATCTGGGTGAGCCCATGGAAGACATCATACCCAAGGTGCGCGGCATGAAGACGGATGAAAACCGTCTGCGGCGCAATGATCCGGGCAATCCTGAGGTGTGCAACCTGTTCCCCTACCACGTGCTGATGACCGCGGAAGACAGACAGGCCGAAATACGTCAGGGCTGCACTTCTGCCGGGCTGGGCTGTGTGGACTGCAAAAAAATTCTTCTTGAAAGCCTTGAGCGTTTTCTGACGCCCATCCACGAGCGCCGCAGAGAGCTGGAAAGCCGTCCCGACACGGTGTGGGACATTCTGCGCGACGGCAACGCCCGCGCCCGTGAAGAGGCCGAGCGCACCATGGAAGGCGTGCGTCAGCGTCTAAGCTTTGATTTTTAACAACCAACCATAATGACAGCGGGCGCACCATGTGCGCCCGTCGTTTTTCAGGAGACGCCATGACCGCACCGCATACGGAAACAGACAGCACTCAGCAGTTTCTGGACAGCATGCCCGAGCTGAAGCCGGGCGAAAAATTCCAGTTTGCCTGCCATCCCGGCGTGGCCTGTTTCAACGCCTGCTGTTCCGATCTCACCATGCCGCTGTCACCGTATGACGTGCTGCGCCTGCGGCAGGAAACAGGTCAGGACAGCGAAGGCTTCATTTCCACTTTTGCCCGTGTGGAAACATATCCGGACACCAATTTTCCCATTCTGTACATGAAGATGACGGATGGCCCCGTGCGGCCCTGTCCTTTTGTTTCACAGGCCGGCTGTCAGGTATATCCCAACCGTCCGGCCGCGTGCCGCACCTACCCGCTGGGCCGCGGTACCCGTGTGGATGCTCAGGGACGGCTGGTGGAACAGTATTTCATCATTGCCGAACAGCACTGTCACGGATTTGCCGAAGAACCTGTCTGGACCAGTGAAGAATGGCTTCAGGATCAGGGGCTGGCGCGGTATAATTATTTCGGCGACAGATACACCCGTCTTATGGGGCGCGCCATGGAAACGGGCCTTGTGCTTACGCAGAAGCAGCTTACCCTGTGCCTGCTGGCATTGTACGAGGCAGACCGTTTCGGCGCCTTTATCAGCGGTGTGAACCTGTTTGCCCGGCTCAACGTTTCCGCGCAGGAGCAGGCCCGCATCCTTGAGGATGAGGAAGCCCGGCTGGAATTCGGCTTTGACTGGACCGAGCTGGTGCTTTTCGGCGACAATGAACGTCTTCAGGTGGTTAACCCGTAATGAATGCAGAGCAGGCGGCGTCTTGTCTGGCGCATCCTAAAGTGGTCACCTCCGAAGAACTGCAGCGGCGGCTTGCCGGGCGCCGCGGTGAAAAGGTGGTCTTTACCAACGGCTGTTACGACATCCTGCACCCCGGCCATGTGGACCTGCTGGCGCGAGCCCGTGCACAGGGTGACCTGCTGGTGCTGGGACTGAACAGTGACGCTTCCGTGCGCCGTCAGGGCAAGGGCGCGGACAGGCCGGTAAACACGTTTGCCGTGCGCGCTTTTGTGCTGGCCCATCTGGAAAGTGTGGATTACGTCGTCATGTTCGAGGAGGACACCCCCTATAACCTTATCAGTGCCGTGCGGCCGCAGGTGCTGGTGAAAGGCGGTGACTGGACGCCGGACAGAATAGTGGGGCGTGATATAGTGGAGGCTGACGGCGGCAGGGTGCTTTCGTTGCCGCTGCTGGAGGGATATTCCACAACGGCGCTTATCAGCAGGATACGTACTGCTTTGCGGTAACGGTCTGCTGTCTTGATTTTTTTGCGGCGGCGTCGGCAAGGCGCCGCCTTTTTTACGGCATTGCCGTGGCAGCCGGAAAAAAAGCGCAGTAATGCTTACATGATAAAGCGGGTGCCGTAGCACCCGCTTTGTTTGTGATACCGGCTAGCCGCGCGGCAGCGGCTTTGTGGCTTCATCCACCAGATACAGGATGGAACGGTATGAAAGCCCGCCATGCAGGGACAGGCCTATTTCACATGTGCGTGATGTGGAATAGCCGTCGTCGCAGCGTTCCACCTGCGGGCGCAGTTCCTTCAGTGCCGAAGCATTCAGCTCGGGAAAGCTGAATCCCCGGTCTCCGGCGAACCCGCAGCAGAACACGTCTTCGGGTACCACCACTTCTTCGGCGCACAGTTCCGCCAGTTTTTTAAACTTGGCATCCAGACCCATTTTGCGTGCGGTGCAGGTGGAATGGATGGCCACCCTGCGCGGCAGTCGGGTGAACTCCAGCTTGTCGGTAAGGTGTTCCAGCACAAAGTCGATGGGTTCCCACAGGGTGAGGCGCTTATCGAGGGTTTCTTTCATGCGGTACAGGCAGGGGCTGGTGTCGCACAGTACCGGCAGCTCTCCGTTGCCGGAAGCTTTCAGCAGTGCGTCGCCCAGTTCCTTGGATTTTGCATCGGCCTGCGCCATATAGCCTTTGGATTCAAACGCCTGCCCGCAGCACAGGTTTTCCATGCCTTCGGGGAAGATGACTTCGTAACCGGCTTTTGCCAGCAGCGATACGGTTTTTGCCGGCAGCGGGTCGCGGTCGCGGTCATTTTTTGCCGGTCCCATGGTGCGGCTGACGCAGCTGGGAAAGTACACAGCCTTAAGGGGGTTTGCCTGATTAACCGGCACCGGTTTGACGGGGGAAAGCCCGCCGGGCATCTCTTTGTTCCACATGGGAATTTTTTTCAGTGAAACCACGCGCAGCGTTCTGGAAGCCCCGTCCATGAATGTGGTGCCGAAAAGCCGGTGTGCCAGACTTACCCCTTTGAGCCCGGTGGCCACTGTTTTTGCCACGGTGCCGAAATGGTCGCCCACCCATGTGGCGGCCTTGTGCGCCCGCGGTCCCACTTTGGTGGAACGCAGATGCTTGATGAACGAGCCTGTGTTGATTCCCACGGGACAGCGGGTGGCGCACAGCCCGTCCGCCGCACAGGTGTCTTCGCCCAGATAATTGTATCCCTTCAGCAGGGTTTTAAGCAGCTTGTTCTTCTCTTCTTCGTTTTCCATGCGGCAAACTTCGCGCCAGCTTACAATGCGCTGGCGGGGGGTGAATGTCACATCGCGCGAAGGGCAGATGGGTTCGCAGAAGCCGCATTCGATGCATTTGTCCACAATGGAGTGGGCGGCGGGCAGGGGCTTCAGGTTTTTGATGTGGGCTTCGGCATCCTCGTTGATGATGACGCCGGGATTGAGCAGCCCGTGCGGGTCGAAGATGTTCTTGATTTCCTTCATCAGCATGTAGGCGTCGCGGCCCCATTCCATTTCCACAAAAGGCGCCATGTTGCGGCCTGTGCCGTGTTCCGCCTTCAGCGAACCCTTATAGGCTCCGGCCACCATGGCACACACGTCGTCCATGAACGCCTGATACCGGCTTACTTCGGCACGGTCGCCGAAGTCCTGAGTGAACACGAAATGCAGGTTGCCTTCCAGCGCATGGCCGAAAATGATGGCTTCGTCGTAGCCGTGTTTTTTGAACAGACTCTGCAGTTCCAGTGTTGCCTGTGCCAGTGATTCGATGGGAAAGGCCACGTCTTCGATGATGACGGTGGTGCCGATGCGCCGGACGGCTCCCACTGCAGGGAACAGGCCTTTGCGCACCGCCCACAGCTTGCCGAATTCTTCGGGCACATCGGTGAATACATGGGGGTGCACGCAGGGAATATGCTCGATGGAGGCAAGAATTTCAGCTATCTGCCTGTTCAGTGTGTCTTTTTCGTTTGAGCGGGTTTCCACCAGCAGCGCTGCGGCTTCTTCACCCAGATCGGTCAGGCCGCCGGGCATGCCCGGTTTGTCCTGCACGCTGCGCAGACCGGCGCGGTCTATAAGCTCCACTGCGGCCACGGGCTGCTGTTTGAGCACAATGGTTGCTTCGCACGCGGACTTGATGTCGGGGAAGAGCATCAGCGCCGAAGCCTTGTGCCTGTGTTCTATTACCGTGCGGTAGGTCACTTCGGATATGAAGCCCAGCGTACCTTCCGAGCCGATCATCAGGTGCTGCAGAATGTCAAAGGGGTCTTCAAAGTCCACCAGCGCGTTCAGGCTGTACCCTGTGGTGTTTTTTATCTTGAATTTTCTGGTGATAAGTTCGGCCAGGCTGTTGTCTGCCATGACCTTCTGACGCAGCAGACGCAGTCTTTCCAGCACATTAGGGTGCCTGCGGGCAAATTCGGCCCGGCTTTTGTCGTCCGATGTGTCCAGCGTGGTGCCGTCGTACATGACAACCCGCATGCTGTGCAGGGTTTTATAGCTGTTTTCCGCCACACCGCAGCACATGCCGGAAGCGTTGTTAGCCACAATGCCGCCTATTTTGGCGCTGTCGATGGATGCGGGGTCGGGGCCGATTTTTTTACCGAACTCCGCCAGCAGGCGGTTGGCATGGCTGCCTATGATGCCCGGTTGCAGCTGCACCTTGGAAGCTTCATCAAAAATTTTGAATTTGCGCCAGCCGTCACCCAGCCGGATGAGCACGGAATCGGAAACCGCCTGTCCGGACAGGCTGGTGCCTGCGGCGCGGAATGTGACCGGCAGTTTGTGGCTGCTTGCCAGCTTGAGTATGCCCACCACCTCGTCTTCCACATTGGTGTCCACGACGATTTTGGGGATGAGACGGTAAAAGCTGGCATCCGTGCCGTAGGCAAGAGTGCGCAGGGGGTCGGTGTAGATATTGTCTGCGGGAATGAATTCCAGCAGTTCCTTGTGAAATTGCCTGTACCGTTCGGGAAGCATGGCTCCTCCTCGCTATGGGTGTGTCACCGTGCGGGCTTGCCGCACAGCTGGTATATGCCGGAAAAAACAGAAATCTCCGCCCGCGGTGCAGACGGGCGGGGGAATGGACACCATACCACAACCGGAATGATTTGGAAAAGGGGAAAAAGCTTTGAAACGGTATGTGGCGGGACGTGTTCAGGCCTGCCAGCTGGCCGGAACGCGCACTTTCTGTCCTGCCTTGTTGGTAAACAGCAGATATCCGTTCCGGCGGCCGAAGAGATACAGGTCACGCGTGATGCGTACATCCTGTTCACAATAGGCAGCTATTTCATCAATGCGGCCCTGTTTCCACCATGCCAGCGCCTGCAGCCCGTCGGCAGATTTGGGCGCATCCAGTGTGGCACTGGCCAGATTGTCGAGCGATATCCGGTAACTGAGGCGTTTTTTTACTTCATCCAGCATGTCCAGCGTCGGCAGTGCGTCTAGTCGCCACGAGGTGTCCGGCGGCAACAGCGGGGCCAGCACCTTGTAATCAAATTTGATGATGTTGAAGCCGATGACAAGGTCGAACTCCGCAAGGCGCAGGAGCATCTCCGGCACGTTGTCCTGCGTGTAGGCGGTGAAGGCGTCGGTACGCGAATCGTACAGCACTGCAACGCTTACGCCCATGGCGTGGGCTTTGTGCCAGCCTCCGGCTTCCTGCGCCGAACGGCGGGTTTCCACGTCGAGCACGGCGTAGGATTGCGGGGTGAGGATGGAAAAGCGGTTGTTCATACGGGGCTCCGGTACGGGCTGTGCCTTGGCGGCCGTGGCCTGTTGCTGTGTTTCGGCGTGCCGGCTGTGCGGCTGCACGGGCACGATGCCGGTTGCTTCATGCGGGGGCGGTGCGCAGCGGCGCATGGCGTCCAGCAGAAAAAGCGCCCCGTCTTTGTCTATGGGGCGGTTGCCGGAGCCGCACTTGGGCGACTGCACGCACGAAGGACATCCGGTTTCGCAGGGGCATCCGGCTATGACCTCACGCGTGCTGGCAAAAAGTTCTCCGGCTTTTTCATACGCCGAACGGCTCAGCCCCGCACCGCCGGGCATACCGTCGTATATGAATACGCACGGCCTGCCCACCTGCGGATGCATGGGTGTTGATATGCCGCCCAGATCGTTTCTGTCTGTCATGACCAGCAAGGGCAGAATGCCGATGGCGGCATGTTCCAGCGCGTGGATGGACCCCATGAAATGCATGAAAGCGTCTTCCACCTCGCGGCGTGCAGCATCCTGCACCTCAAACCACAGGCCTTCCGTCTCGAAAATGTTGGGCGGCAGATCCAGCGGGGTTATGCCCAGCATCTGACCGCTGCGCGCGTGTCTTTTTTCGTAACCGGTTATCTGGTCTGTCACGCGCAGGCGGGCAAGGCACACCCGGGTGTTCCATGCTGTTTTTGTGTCCAGCACCTGCAGAATTTCAGTGGATTTGTTACCGCGTACCCGCGTGTAGTATTCCACATTGGCGGCTACGGCGGTGATGGTGCGTGCCGCGGTGTCCAGACCGGTTATGACAAAAGACCGCCCGCGGTGCAGGTATACCGCCCCGGGGTGGGTTTCGCGGAAGGCTCTGTGTCCGTCCACACTGCCGATGACCGCTCCTGTTTCCATGTCCTGAATATGAAACGAGGGGCCTGCACCGCGCAGTTCCACATGGCGCTGGGGGCGCTTGCGTGCCGCCAGCAGGCGGGTGCCGTCTTCATTGCGCAGCAGCAGGCCGGTATTTTCCAGCTCTGCCGCCGCCTGCCGCACAGCGGTGTCGGTCAGCCACGGTTCATGTACATCCAGCGGAAATTCAGCCGCCGCACATTCCAGATGCCGTTCCAGAATGACCGGATTGTGCGGGTTGAGCACTGCATTTTCCGGCGGGCGTTCAAAAAAATCGTCGGGGTGCCGCATGAAGTACTGATCCAGCGCATCTTCACCGGCCACCAGCACCACGGCGGACTCCTGCTGTGCCCGTCCCACTCTGCCGCCGCGTTGCAGTGTGGACATTACAGTTCCCGGATAGCCTACCAGAATGCACAGGTCCAGCGAACCGATGTCTATGCCCAGCTCCAGCGCGCTGGTGGTTATGACGGCCAGCAACTGCCCGCTGTGCATGCGGGCTTCTATGTCGCGGCGCTCTTCGGGCAGAAATCCGGCACGGTAGGCGCTTATTCTGTCGGCGTACCCTCCCGCTTTGCTGCCCGCCCACAGGCTGATTAGTTCTGTCATGCGGCGCGACTGGCAGTACACAATGGTGCGCAGACCGCGCGCCAGAGCTGCCTTCAGCAACAGGATGGCAGTAGATGCCGGGCTTTCGGGCGGGTCGATGAAGACAACGTGACGCCGCCCCTGCGGTGCTCCGCTTTCCAGCACGGGCACAGGGCGTATGCCGGTAAGATTTGCGGCCAGTTCTGCCGGATTGCCCACCGTGGCGGAAGAAAACACAAACGAAGGAGCAGCGCCGTAACGGGTGCAGATGCGTTCCAGCCTGCGGAACAGCTGCGCCATATGCGAACCGAGCACTCCCCTGTAGGTGTGGGCTTCATCCACCACCACAAACGAAAGTCCGGCCAGAAAACGTGTCCATTGTTCGTGGTGCGGCAGGATGGACAGGTGCAGCATTTCGGGGTTTGTCAGCAGGACGTTGGGCGGCTGGCGGCGGATTTTTTTGCGGAACCATGCCGTGGTGTCGCCGTCGTAGATGGCTGCCGCAGGGCGGGCATCAGCCGCCCAGTGTGCCGTCAGGGCGTTCAGGGTTGCCAGTTGGTCCTGCGCCAGCGCCTTGAGCGGAAAAAGATAGAGCGCCCTTGTTTCCGGGTTGTGCAGAAACTGTTCTATGACCGGCAGGTTATAGATAAGTGTCTTGCCGCTGGCCGTGGGGGTGGCCACCACCACATGCCGGCCGGCGCGGATATGGTCGGTGGCAAGGGCCTGATGGGTGTACAGGCTGCCGACACCTGCATGGAGCATCACCTCCTGCACCGCGCGGGGCCACGGGCGCGTCGCGGGCGCTGTGCGCGCGGGAATCTCCGGCAGAATTCGGTGGCATGTCACAAAACTGCCCGGCCTGTCCGAAGCCTTGAGGGCGGCTATGTATTCCGCCACGGTATCTGTGGTGAGGTGCTGTGTCATGTGGTTGGAGCCGCATCAGGGGCCAGCCTGATGAGTATGACGGGGGTGCCTGCTTGTCAATGAATGCCGCCGGGCGGCACAGCCGGATATCCGCATGCGGATAATCATGCCTGTTATACAGGCGGTGCGGTATTTGCTGTTGCATTGAGACGGGCGCGGGGTATGCTGTATCCATGTATGCAGCCGCAGGTCATGACGCTGGACAGCGCAGCCGGATTTATGCGGGACTGGCGGCAGCCGTTGTGCTGGCGCTGTGTCTCGGACTGTCAGTGCGCGCTGCCGCCGGGCCTGTGGTGGTGTGGTCATATTACGATTCTCCCCCGTTTGTGACAGGAGAAAGCACGGGGCTGGCATATGACTTTGTGGAGATGCTCAATGCCGCGGCGGGGGGCAGATATGTCTTTACGCTCAAGGTCGTGCCCCGCAAACGTGTGGACTGCGCGCTGGAGCAGGGCGGAAGCGGGTTGGTGCTGTTTGTGAATCCGGCGTGGATGAACCGGCCGGAGCGGTACCGCTGGTCGTCGCCGCTGATGCATGACCGCAACGGCGTGCTTTCCGGTGCGGCTTTGCGTCTGGACTACAGCGGTGTGGAATCTGTACGGGGGCTGATACTGGGCGGAGTTTACGGGCGCCGGTATCAGCAGCTTGACGAGGCCGTGGAACGCGGGGTGCTGCGGCGTGAAGATGCTCCGAGCGTGTATCAGAATGTGCAGAAACTGGCCGGCGGGCGGGTTGATTTCATCATCGCACCGGAATCGGTGCTGCGGTGTCTGGTGCGCGAACTCGGCCTGTCGGACAGAGTGTACTTTTCGCCCCGTCCCCATGCCGCGTACACCCGTCACATTATGCTTGCCGCACCTGAAGCCGGACTGGAAGAATTTATCGAGCAGTTCATAGCCGGCTTGCCGCGGAATCCGCGCTGGAAGGAGCTGCACGGGCTGTATCTGGACCGTTGCGGCATGAGACCGGCAGTGCCGTGAAGAGTATCGGGTGTTGTATACGGTGTTCCGCACCATGGTGCGGAACACCTTTGCATACATGTGCCGGTTGCGGATTATGCCCCGTCGTCCGCGGGTTCTTCGTCGTATCCTGCCGGCCTGTTTTCCTCCGTGCGGGCAGGCTGTCCGCAGGGGGCATCGTCTGAGCAGGGGCTCTGCCACGAAATCTCCATTTCCAGTTTGCTGTGCTGCCCCTTGCGTTTGGCCGTTATCTCCAGTTCCAGCCGGTCCGGCACCGTCAGTGCGATGGTGCGGTCCTGATGTTCCAGACGCACGGTGCCGTCACGCAGCCCGGCCAGCATGCATTCCAGATAGCCGATAACCTGCCGGCGGGTCATAGCTCCTTCCACGGAGACTTTTTCCTTCTGCGGCTGTGCGTGGTCTTTGTCTGTCTTTTTCATGCCGTACCTCCCGGTGATGCTTTCAGCATAATGAAAGCAGTATGGGGTTAAGACGTTCTGGGTCTATGGGGCCGTCCGCGGCGGCTGTCAGCGGCACACGGAGAATCCGGATGCCCCGTGCTTCCAGAGCTGTTTCTCCGGAAAAGCGGGGGCATGCGGTATCAAGCAGTATGAAATTCAGCACATCTGTGTCCGTTATGGCGCTGTCGTCACGCTTCAGCTGGTCAAGCAGCATGCGTACCTGCGAACCCGTGTCGTGCCCTGTCAGCTCCGGATCGTGGCCGGTGTTGGGTACAAAGACTTTGGGGCAGTGGTTGGCGGCCACGGCCCTGCCCACACCGCGGGGCAGCAGGTTGGCCATGACGCTGGAAAAAAAGCTGCCCATGGGGTAGCAGACAAGCTCTGCGGAACAGATCAGATCGCGGGTTTTTTCGCGGATGGAAACTGATACGGGTGAGGGGTCATGTTCGTTTGCGGCCAGCCAGATATCGCTGATGGGGGCAGTGACAGGAGCTTCGCTTTTGCCTGTGAACCGGTGCTGCCCGCATATGATGCGGCCGTCCTGCAGCCGGACGCACAGATGGGCATTACTGTTGACGATGGGCCTTACGGTGCCGAGCACCTGCACCATTTTGGAAAAAATGTAGATGACCGGATCAAGATGGCGCCTGTTGGCAAGGTAGCCCGCGGCAAGAACCAGATTGCCTATGCTGGCGCCGCGCAGGTCAAAGTCGTCGGGCATCATTTTTATGAACTGGTGCAGGTGGTTGCGTACGATGGCCCGCAGGGGGTCCGGCACATGGACCACCAGCGGATGCTCGCCGTAGGCAATGGTTGCCAGTTCGTCCAGCAGGCTGTCCTGAACGGCATTGCGGGGCAGCCGGTACGAGAACAGTTCGAACATTTCCGGATTGCCCTGAATGGTCTGGTCGGCCAGCGCCATGAGCCGGTTGCGGATATCGCCCACGGCGGGAATGTTGAATGTTTTGCGCAGGGTTGCCGAACTGCCTCCCGAATCAAAGGGCGTGATGAGATGTATGGAGTTGTGCGTGTAACGGGTTATGTCCGCCGACAGCGCGCGCAGCGCCGTGCCGCCGCTGAAAAAAAGAATGCGCGGCCCCAGATGGGGGCTGTGGCGGAACCGTTCCAGCTTGACGGCGTCCGGCAGGGTGATGTCTCTGGTTATGGTGATGCGCATATTGTCTCCGGGTGATGGTGGTTCCGTGCGCTGTGGCGCGGGCAGGCACGGCATGCATGCTATCTATCCCATGAAGTGCCGGCTTTATCCATATGTTTTCAAAAAGCAGCACTGCCGCGGCATGACGGCACCGGCAGTGACGACCGCCATAACAGTCAGGGCCGGAACCCCGTGCGGAGTTCCGGCCCTGATATGACGGAATATGACAGATCAATGGCCTGTGATGCCGTATTTTTTCAGTTTGTATTGCAGCAGACTTTTAGAAATGCCCAGCAGTTCCGCAGCCTTTACCTGCACGAATTCGGACCGCACCAGCGCGCGGCGGATGAGTGCCGCTTCCAGCTTGTCCAGTGTGTCGGCAAGATCCAGCTTGACGGGAAGCAGGTCCACGGCGCTTTTCAGCTGGGTTTCCTCGTCGCGTATTTCATGGGGCAGGTCTTCCACGCCGATGGTGGCCGAAGGCGTAAGCACCATGCAGCGTTCCACGATGTTTTCCAGCTGCCTGATGTTGCCGGGCCATTCATAGCCGGTCAGGTAGTCCAGTGCTTCAGGAGAAAAGTTCTTCTGCGGCAGTTCGTTGTCCTCGGCATATTTGTGCACGAAATGCGCGGCCAGCAGCGGAATGTCTTCGCGGCGTTCGCGCAGCGGCGGCAGTTCCACCTGCACCACGTTGAGCCTGTAGTACAGGTCTTCGCGGAAGCTGCCTTTGCCCACCTCTTCAAGCAGGTTTTTGTTGGTGGCGGCCACCACGCGTATGTCCACTTCTATGGGGGCGCTGCCGCCCACCCGCTCAAATGTGCGCTCCTGCAGCACGCGCAGCAGCTTTACCTGCATGTCGTGCGAAAGCTCGCCTATTTCATCCAGAAAAAGCGTTCCCCCGTGCGCCATTTCAAAGCGGCCGCGTTTCATGGCCGTGGCGCCGGTGAACGAGCCTTTTTCGTGGCCGAACAGTTCGCTTTCCAGTACGCCGGCGTTCAGCGCCATGCAGTTGACGCTGATGAAGGGGCCGTCCTTGCGCGGTGATGAATAATGTATGGCACGGGCCACCAGTTCTTTGCCGGTGCCGGATTCTCCGGTGATGAGCACCGTTGATTTGCTGGGCGCGGCTCTTTCCACCATGGTCAGTACGTCGCGTATGGCGCGGCTGTTGCCCACTATCTGGCGCGGGCCGAAGCGTTGCTCCATGGCTTCGGCCAGCAGGCGGTAGCGGCGGTGCGCCAGGGCCAGTTCTGCTGCGTTCTGCACAGAAAGCAGCAGTTCATCGTTGGAAAAGGGTTTGGTGATGTAGTCGAAGGCCCCTGTTTTCATCACTTCCACCGCGCCCTCTATGGAGCCGAAGGCAGTCATGATGAGCACCGGAATGTGCGCAAACCGTTTTTTTACATGGTCAAGCACGTTCTGGCCGGTGATTTTGGGCATTTTCATGTCGGTGACGATGACATCGACATCCGATTCATCCAGAAACGCCAGACCGGTTTCAGGGTCGTTGATGGCTGTGACCTTGTATCCGGCGTCGGTCAGCAGCGCTTCCAGCACCAGAAGATAGTTTTTTTCGTCGTCAAGAAGCAGAATATGCGTGTCGTTGGTCATAGCATCCGTCGCTTATGCCGCGGGCAGGGTAACGCGCACTTCGGCGCCGCCTTCCGGGGCATCGGTCAGTTCCATGGAGCCTTCATGGCTTGTGATTATGTTGTTGACGATGGCAAGCCCCAGTCCGGTGCCTTCATCGCGCGTGGTGTAAAAGGGGTCGAGCAGCTTTTCCCGTCCCTGACGGGGAAAACCGGGACCGTTGTCGGCTATGCGTACTTCCACCTGCCCGTCCCGCGTCATGCGGGTGCACAGGGTCAGGGTGGCATCCTGCACCGTACCGCCCTGCATGGCCTGCAGACTGTTGGCCATCAGGTTGTAAAAAGCGCGGTACAGCAGGTCTTTGTCGCCCGCCACCAGCAGGCCTTCCTGCAGGTCGGCATGCAAAGCCACCTGCGAGCGGGCAAATTCCCCTTCCATGAAGCCCGTGGCCTGACGCAGTACGGCTGCAATGTCCACGGGGTCGCGGCCGGGGCGTCTCGGGCGCGCGTAATCCAGAAAGTCGTTCACAGTCTGCCCCAGACGCTTTGCTTCGTCAAAGATGGCCTGCAGTATCCTGCCGGTCAGCGGGTCGGCATCGCCGGTGCGGCGCAGCAGCAGTTCGGCGCTGGAGCTGATGATGCCCAGCGGGTTGCGTATTTCATGGGCAATGCTGGCAACCATGCGGCCCATACTGGCCAGTTTTTCACTCTGATGCAGGTCGCGCTCCAGCCGTTCCTTTTCAAGCAGCCGCTCGTTAAGGGCGCGTTCCGCCCTGCGGATAATGGTCACCAGCAGTACAAAAAGTGTCAGCGACGAAGCCAGCGAGGCACCCACCACAAGCCATAGAAAATTGACGGCGGCCTTGTAGTCATTGGTGATGTCCTGCGCGAACTCCATAACGCCTATGATTTCCTGCTCGTCTTCGTCCAGGCGGTCTTCCATGGTTTTGAGTACAAAGGTGGTGCGCAGGATGAATGTTTCCG
Organism: Oleidesulfovibrio vietnamensis; assembly: GCF_055388115.1. Taxonomy (NCBI): domain Bacteria; kingdom Pseudomonadati; phylum Thermodesulfobacteriota; class Desulfovibrionia; order Desulfovibrionales; family Desulfovibrionaceae; genus Oleidesulfovibrio; species Oleidesulfovibrio vietnamensis. Next base: position 3,439,497 of record NZ_AP042419.1, on the reverse strand, counting down.
GCTCCATGTCAAAGCTGAACATGGCCCGCAGCAGCGACATGCGCGAAAGAATGGAAAAACTGTGTTCGCCTTTTTCAAAAGCTCTGGTCACGGTTCTGTCGGCCAGATCTTTCATGCCCACTTCTTCCAGCCGCGAAGAGTACGAAACCGTGCCCGAGTGGTCGAAGATGCGCAGATAATCCACCTGCAGTCCGTGGATGGTTGTCTGTATGACCTGATCAAGGCCGCGGTACTGGAATGGCTTGATAAGCTCGACCCTGCCGAAGGCAAGGCGCGTGGGCTTCACAAAGCGTTTGTATATGTGGCTGTTAAGGTTTTCACCCAGCAGCATGGCGTATTCTTTCTGCTTCATCAGCAGTGTTTTGCGGGCGTTGTTGGCAACCACAAAAGAAAACGCCGTGCTGGTGACCAGAATGAGCACGAGTGAGACCCACGAAAGAAAGCGGGCGAACCGGAGCGGGCGCTCACCCGTGCTGTATAATGCTGGCAATGGTTAGAACTCCTGACGCGATCCCTGCGCGGCAAGAAATGCGCCGAGGTCCGCTGTTTCGGTATCATAGCCGGGAGCACCCAGTCTGGCGTTTGCCAGCCGTTTGCCCAGCTCCACTGCGGGCTGGTCCAGCGGATTGATATCCAGCAGCCAGCCTGTGAGCAGTGTGGTTATTTCAAGCAGGGCCATGAGCCTGCCTGCCTGTTCTTCGGATGGCTGCGCCATGCCGATTTCAACCAGCGGGGTGCCGGTTTTGTGCAGGGCCATGCGGGTGCCCAGTGCTTCTGCTTCCAGCAGGTCGCCGAAGCGTCTGCCCCGCAGAAAATCCCACTTGGGCGGCATGTCGCCGGGAAAGGTGCGCCCCTGCGGCAGTGAAGAGCAGGTGAGGAACAGGCACGCCTTGTCGCGGGGACCGTCCAGAAACATCTGCTGGGTGGAATGCTGGTCAGTGACTCCCACTGCGGGCAGCGGCATGGAGCCTTTGCCTTCCTTGCCCAGACTTTCGGCCCACAGCTGGGCGAACCAGAATCCGAAGTGCGCCCACAGCGGCATGTATGAAAAGAAAATGAGCTGGCTGTATCCGGCCTGCATGAGCGCGTGGTTCCATGCGGCCAGATGCCACGCGGGGTGCGCGCCCAGTGTGGCCGCATTGGGGCTGCTGCACAGGGGGGCGCCCACGGTTTTTGCTCCGCGTACAAGCGCCTGCCAGTCCATGCCGGTGAAGGCAGCGGGAATGAGCCCCACGGCGGAAAGTACGGAATACCGTCCGCCCAGATGGTCGGGCACGGGCATGGATGCAAGGCCGTGCGTGTCTGCCTCTTCACGCAGAAAACCGCTGCGTTCGTCGGTGACGGCGATGACATGATTTGTCCATGCGTCGCCGCGCGCCGTCCGCAGCCAGTCGCGTATCAGAAAATACTGCCCGATGGTTTCTATGGTGCCGCCGGATTTACTGATGACCACCACCACGGTTTTTTCGGCGGGCAGCGACTGCAGCCATGCTTCCAGACTGTCGGCGTCCACGTTGTCCGCTATCCACAGCCACGGGCCGGTGTGGGCGGGTCTGTCCTGCGCGGGAAAAAAAGCCTTCTGCAACGCGCGGGCACCCAGCGCGGAACCGCCTATGCCCAGCACCACCATGTGTTCAAAACGGCGCAGCAGCGGTTCCAGCTCCTGCAGGCGGGCGGTCATGCCGTCAGCATACGGCATGTCGATGAACGGCAGCCTGCCCGCGGCCAGTTCAAGGCCCAGCAGGTTGGCGGCTTCACCCAGACGGGGGGTGAGGGACGCAGGGTCTGTGCCGGAGATGCGGCCGTGACGGGCGTGGGTCCAGTTAAGAAAGGCGCTGTTGCTCATGTGCTCGCTCCTTTGGTTGTCGTGGTCGGCATGTGACCGCCTGCCGCGGGAGGCGGACAGGCGGACATATGCCGGCCATTATTCCCTATCGGGAGAGTTATGAAAAGAGCACGTTGCTTATTTTGCTCAGCGCGTCGCGCAGGGTCTGTTCCGAAACCGCATACGAAATGCGCACGCAGCGGTCGTCGCCGAAGGCGGCACCCGGCACCAGCGCCACACCTGCCGACTCCATGAGGCGGGTGCACAGCGTGGCGGAATCCGGCGTGGCATCGGTGTACAGCCTGTGCACGTCGGGGAACAGATAAAAAGCGCCGTCGGGACGCGGGCAGACCACGTTTTTCCAGCCGGATATGATATCCAGAGCGATGTCGCGGCGGCGGGCATAGGATTCGCGCAGGGTGTCCAGCGCGTCAAACGGGCCTGTCAGTGCGGCCAGTGCCGCCTTCTGGGCAATGGAGCATACGTTGGACGTGGACTGCCCCTGAATTTTGCCCAGTGCTTTGATCAGGTCGGGATGCGCCAGCACATATCCCACGCGCCAGCCTGTCATGGAAAAGCTTTTGGCCAGCCCGTTGACCACGCACACCTGTTCCGGATTGCTCTGCCACCACGGGGCAAGCCCTGCGGGGCTGGCGGGGGCGTAAACAAGCTGGTCGTATATTTCGTCGGAAACGATGAACAGCCCGTTTTCGATGGCCCATGCGGCGATGGTGTCGATTTCGTGGCGGGTATAGCATGCGCCTGTGGGGTTTGAGGGTGAATTGAGCAGCAGCACCCGCGTGCGCGGGGTCATATGGCGCTGCAATTCCTCCACACAGGTTTTAAAGCCCGTTTCCGGCCCTGAAGCCACAGGCACGGGCGTACCGCCGGCCAGCTGCACCATGGCGGGGTAGCTTACCCAGTACGGAGCGGGTATAAGCACTTCGTCGCCGGGGTTGAGCAGTGCCTGAAAAAGATTGTACAGTGCCTGCTTGCCGCCGTTGGTCACAATGGTGTGTTCTGCCGCGGCGTCCACACCGTAAAACCGCCGGAAATATCCGGCGACCGCGTCGCGCAGTTCGGGAATGCCCGGCACGGCGGTGTAGCGGGTGAAATTTTCGTCGATGGCCTTTTTGGCGGCGGCGCCGATGTGGGCCGGCGGCGGCACATCCGGCTCGCCCACGGAAAGGCTGATGATTTCACGCCCCTGCGCTTTCAGCTCCAGCGCTTTGGCGTTGACGGCCAGAGTGGCCGACGGTTTGACCTGCATAAGACGGTCGGAGATCTTCATCGGGGGGTTCTCCCATGCTGGTATTGGAATAGTGCTCGTACCGGCGTGGTTATCAGGTTAGCGACCGGCTGTAAATTTGACTTTACGCCGCAGTGCCATTTTCAGGCGGTGCGGTCCGGTTGCCGCTTGAGCGTACAGCTGCTGCCCCGCGCGGTACTGCGTTCCTGTGCGGCACTATAAAGGATAAACGCAATGAGTGACAGTCCCTTGATTGCCTTTCCCCGCGGCTGCATAACCGGCACATTCATACGGCGGGTCAAGCGCTTCAGTGTGGAGATGGAAACGGCCGGTGCCGGAGCGCCCGAGCGGGTGTGGATACACAGCAATAACTCCGGTTCCATGCTGGGGTTGCTGCGCGCCGGTGCGCCTGTGCTGGCATCGCCGGCGGCCAACCCCGCCCGCAAGCTTAAATGGACGCAGGAACTGGCCGGACTGGACGGCATGTGGGTGGGCGTTAATACGCAGACCCCCAACAGACTGCTGGAAGCTGCTTTTCATGCCGGCAGATTGCCGTGGGCAGCGGGGTACACCATGTTCCGGCGTGAGGCCCGCTGCGGCGCCAGCAGGCTTGATGCGCGCATGGATGCGCCGCAGGACAGCGGTCTGCCGCCTTTGTGGGTGGAGTGCAAAAACGTCACCATGGTGGAGGACGACGTGGCCGCTTTTCCCGATGCGGCCACCGAGCGCGGGCAGAAGCACCTGCGGGAGATGATGGAGATTGTGCGGCAGGGGCAGCGGGCCGCCATGTTTTATCTGGTGCAGCGTGCGGACGGGCATTGCTTCGGGCCTGCTGATTATGTGGACCCTGTATACGCCGGACTTTTTTATGAAGCTGCAGCCGCGGGCGTGGAAATGTACCCGCACAGGGCACTGGTGAGCGAACACGGCATCGATCTGGGGCCGCTGTTGCCCGTTGTGCCGCCGCCCGGCGTCTGAATAAAGCACCCGGCGTCTGCACGGGCATTCTGCCGGCAGACGGAAGAACCCCCTGACCGGCATGCAGAGCCGGCGCCGTCGCCCGTGGCTGTTGTACGGCCTGCTTCAGGCGCGTTCTTCGCCGTTCTGCATTGCCTTCAGGCGCTGTTGTCCGTACTGTTTGCGCGCCTCCCACACCTTCAGCCCCACTTTGCGGCCCAGATCGGCCTCGCGGGCGCGCAGCAGTGCTTCAGCCGCCTCTTTATCGCCCTGCTGTTTCAGCAGAGTCGCCGATTCGAGATCGCGCAGAAATTTTTCGCACTCGCCGATGACGGCGGAAAGATCGAGCGATGCCAGCTCTTCCGGAACACGGACGGATTTCACCTTTCGCGGCATGGTTATCTCCTTTGCTGCATCCATGTAATACAGATTGAAGACAAAAGGTCAACGGCGCACGGCAAAATACCGTGGCGCGCTGCTTGACTTTGCGGTAAGGGGATGAAAGAAGGTTCGGTTTATTTACGACCACTACATCAGGAGATGATTTTTATATGACGCATTCTTCAGAACACCGTTGCGGCTGGGTAGCGCTGATGGGCCCGCCCAACGCGGGCAAATCCACAATGATGAACAGCCTGCTGGGGCAGAAGGTAGCCATTGTGACGCCCAAACCGCAGACCACCCGTAACCAGATTGTGGGCATTCTTACACAGCCCGACGCTCAGGTGGTTTTCATGGATACGCCGGGTATCCACCAGCTGCGCGGCAAGATGAACCGGCTGCTGCTGCAGGCCGCATGGCAGAGCATGGACGGCGCCGATGTGATTATGGTGGTGCTGGACAGCAATCTGTACGTCCGCAAGCCGGATTTTCTGGATAACGACATTGAGCCGCTTATCGAGGTCATCCGGCACGAAAAACGTCCGGTGGTTGTGGCGCTGAACAAGGTCGACATGTTTGCCGACAAGTCGCGCATGCTGCCGCTGCTGGAAAAGCTGGCCGAAATGTGGCCCGCTGCCGAGATTTTTCCCGTTTCAGCATTGAATGACGACGGCCTGCGCCAGATGCTTGCCTTTATCAAGGGGCACCTGCCCGTGGCCGACCCCGTGTTTCCCGACGATCAGGTTTCCACTGCGCCGCTGCGGTTCATGGCTGCGGAAATCATCCGCGAGAAGCTGTTTCTGGAACTGCGTCAGGAGCTGCCCTACAACAGCGCCGTAAGCGTGGAAAAGTGGGAAGATCTGGAAGAGGAAGGCCGTGTGGTCATTCACGCCGTGATTCACGTTGCCCGCAAGAACCACAAAGGCATGGTCATCGGCAGGCAGGGGCAGACGCTGAAAAAAATAGGCACCGATGCGCGTAAGGAAATCGAGGCGCTGGTTGACCGCAAGGTGTTTCTTGACCTGTGGGTGCGCGTCACCGACGACTGGATGGACAACGAACAGTTTATGGTTGAAATCGGCATGGGGGCCCGCTAGCCCCGCCGGTTACGGCCTGCTGCCGGTATTGTCTGCGCCGCGATGCCCTGCCTGACGGCGGGGCATTGCTGTTTGGGGCGGTGGCGGCTGTCAAAAAAACGTACGGGAAAACAGGAAGTGCCGGAAGGGATTGCCGCAGGGCGGTCCGCCGTCACTGTCCGTGAAAGGATGAATACTGTGCTTGAGCAAGAGGAAAAAGCTTTGTGCGGGCGGCTGGAGTCTGTCCGCCGCCGTCTGGATGACGCAGTGCGCGCATCGGGGAGAAAGCAGGAAGATGTGACACTGGTGGCGGTATCAAAATTTCATCCGGCGGCCGCGGTGGAAGCACTGGCGCGGCTTGCCGGACATGCCGTCTTTGGCGAAAGCTATGTGCAGGAAGCGCAGGAAAAACAGCAGGCGCTGGCCGGTCTTGCGCTTTCATGGCATTTTATAGGCCATGTGCAGTCACGCAAGGCGCGCGATGTGGCCGGACGTTTTGCTCTGGTGCACACGGTGGATAGTGAGAAGCTGGCCTGCAAATTGCATCAGGCAGTCCAGCCCCCGGACGGAGAGCAGCCCGAAGGTGCGCGCACCGTGCAGGATGTGCTTGTGCAGGTCAACATAGGGTGCGAGCCGCAGAAGTCGGGTGTTGCCGCCGGTGACGGGTTGCTGCGTCTGGCCGATGCCGTTGCCGGCATGAGCGGGCTGCGGTTGCGGGGCCTTATGTGCATGCCGCCGCTGACGTGTCAGGGCGAAGAAGCCAGACCGTATTTCGCCCAGCTGCGCGGGCTGCGCGACAGTCTGGAACAGCGGCTGGGCATGCGGCTGCCGCATCTTTCCATGGGCATGTCGCATGATTTTGAACAGGCCGTGGCAGAAGGTGCCACGCTGGTGAGAGTGGGTACAGACATCTTCGGCGAACGTTCCCCCCGCTGACAGGGAAAAAAGAGAACTCCATATGGATCTGGCAACCATACTCGGCATTGTGATTTCCTTCGGGCTGGTGCTTGCGGGCATTCTCGAAGGCGGCAGTATAATGATCTTCGTGTCCATCCCTTCGCTGCTCATCGTGGTGGGCGGCACCATAGGAGCCACGCTGGTCAACTACCCGCTGGCCACGGTGCTGGGTGTTATGGGGGTCATCAAAAAAACCTTCAATGCTTCGGCGCAAAGCCCGTCCTCCATCATCGAGCAGTTCATGGACTTTGCCAACCGCGCCCGCCGCGAAGGTATCCTGTCGCTGGAACCCGTGATTAAAGAAGTGGAGGACGCCTACCTGCGCAAAGGGCTGCAGCTTACGGTGGACGGTCTGGAACCGCGGGCCATACAGGAGATTCTGGAAACCGAGATAAGCAGCCTTGAGTCGCGGCATGAAACAGGGGTGGAAATCATCAACGCCATGGGCGCCTATGCTCCGGCACTGGGTATGATCGGAACGGTTATCGGACTTGTGCAGATGCTGCAGACCATGAGTGACCCCAGCTCCATCGGTCCGGCCATGGCCGTGGCACTCATTACCACGTTTTACGGCGCTGTGCTGGCGAACCTGGTTTTTATACCCATGGCAGGCAAGCTGAAAATGCGTTCGCGTGAAGAGGTGACCATGCGCGAAATGCAGATGGAAGGCATTCTGGCGATTTCTCGCGGAGAAAACCCCAGAATAATTCAGGAAAAGCTGTCAAGCTATCAGCCGCCCAAAGAACGCAAGGCGGATGCCGGTTAGTCCGGCACCAGTGACCGCCGCAGGGCCGGCAGTGCTGCACCCGGTGCGGCAGCACAACAAGGAAGCAGGGCATGGCGCGCAAGAAGAACAAAAAAGGCGGCGGGGGCGGCGCCCCCAAATGGCTCATCACGTTTTCGGACATGATGACCCTGATGCTGACTTTTTTCGTGCTGCTGGTAAGTATGTCCGTGCTGGATGAACGCCGCAAACTGGTTGTGCTGGCTTCTGTCACCGGAGCATTCGGCATCGGTTCCGGCAGTTTTAACCCGCATGCTGAAGATGGTGCCAACCGCATAGTGGAACCGGGCCCCATGCAGATGGGCAGCGTGAACGATCTGCAGCCGCTCAAGGATCTCATATGGGAAGATCCCGACAGCGATTTGAATTTTCAGCAGAACAGCATGGTGCAGATACTGTCCATCAACGATGCCGTGCTGTTCAGGCCCGGCTCCTTTGTTCTGCTGCCGGGCGGCATCAAGGTGCTGGACAGAATTCTGCCGTGGCTGCTGCGGGTTGAGCATCCGCTGCTTCTGGCAGGACACACGGCGACCCAGCGTGCCGAAGAAGGGCAGGAGTACAAGGTTGTTTTTGATGAAAAGCAGCTGGCTCCCACCTGGCGGCTTTCCTTTATGCGGGTAATGGCCGTGTACCGGTACCTTACCGGCAGAGGCATGCCCGCGGAAAACCTCAAGGTTGAGGCTTTTGCCCACTACCGGCCGCGCTTTGACGGCACGACGCCCGACGGACGCAGGCGCAACAGCAGGGTTGATATCGTGCTCGACAAGCGCAACCGTGAATGGATACGCAAGATGCGCGAGCAGGAACAGCGTGCTTCCGCCGACAGGCGCAATTTTGAGTACAAGGACTTCCGGTTTTCGCTGGATGCTCCGGTGGAAGGCCCTGTGGGCGGCAGGATGAACGACGGCGCACCGCCGCAGAATGATGACGTGCCGCAGGACGCCGGCGGATTTGACAGTCTGGGGAGGCCGTAACCATGGCGCGTGAAAAGAAACCGCCGGAGGAAGAAGGCGTCCCCATGTGGCTGGTGACGTTTTCCGACCTTGTCACGCTGCTGCTTACGTTTTTCGTGCTGCTTCTTTCCATGGCATCCATGGATCAGGTGCTGCTGTCGCGGATCAATCCCTATTCAAGCAGCTTCAGCATCATGGGGTCCATGAGTCCGGGGCGTATTCCGCAGCGTATCCTGATGGTCATGGAATTGCTGGAATCGCCGCGCGATGTCATGCAGAAACCCGAAAGGCTGAAGGATCTGCTGTGGCCCGAAGACATGTTGCCGCCCGAGGTGGATACCGCTACACTGGATGAGAACCTGCGTATTATGCAGGATCCGCAGGGGCTTGCCATTGTGCTGACAGACGGGGTGCTGTTCCGTCCGGGCAGCTGGGAGCTGACAGCCCCCGCGCGCAAGCTGCTTGCACCGCTGGCGGATGTGCTGGAATACAGCTCCGCTGATGTGACCATATCGGGCCATACAGACGACAGTCCCGCTTCGGGTGTGGATAATTATGACCTTTCCGGCCGCAGAGCCATGGCCGTGCTTGATTTTTTTCTGAAGAGCGGGCTTGGTGCGGAACGGTTTTCCGTTTCGGGATACGGCCCTGACAAGCCGCTGGAATCCAACGCCACGCCGCAGGGCAGGGCGCAGAACAGACGGGTGGAAATTTTGCTCAAGACGACGCAGTGGCTGGGGCGCTACAGCTAGCAGCGCAAACCGGCAAGGAGAACAGCCGTGGCAGAAGAAAAAACGCAGGAAAAAAAGGGCGGCAAGCTCAAATGGATCATCATGATCGTCGTGCTGCTGTTGCTCGCGGGCGGCGGAGCGTTTGCCTATTTCACGTTTTTTGCGGGCAGCAGCGACCCCGCGCAGACCGACCAGACAACCAAGGCAGAAGAAGTGCCCAAAGATGTGCAGGTGGTCACTCTGCCCACATTTCTGGTCAACCTGTCCGACCCTCTGGGGCGCCGCTATCTTAAAATGACGCTCGATGTGGAGGTTATAAACCCCAAGGTGGCCGAAGAACTGAACAAGTCGACGGCCCGTGTGCAGGACGCCATGATTCTTCTGCTGTCCAGCAAGTCATACGCGGACCTTGCTCCGCTGGAAAACAAGCTGCTGCTCAAGAATGAGATTGTAGACCGGCTTAACCAGATTCTGGGCGGCTCCAAGGTGCGGCAGGTCTACTTCACCGAGATGGTCATCCAGTAAATGAACGCTGATGCTGACTGTGCCGGCAGGCGCAGCCAGACAAGAGGATAGCGATATGGCAGAAAAAGACGTCGATCAGGATGCATTGGCCGCACAGTGGGCCGCTGCGCTGGAAGAGCAGGAAGGCGACGATTCCGGCGGCGGGGGCGGTGCCAGCGCCGGTGAGGAACAGCTGGCTGCGGAATGGGCTGCCGCTCTGGCAAACGAAGAGCAGGACCAGTTGAAAAAAGAAAAAGAACAGGGATTTTACGCTTCGGCCGCGCGGGATATGGAGTTCAAAGACCTGACCGAAGAAGCCAAATCGCCCCGTCCGGATTCGGGCAAGCGCGAACTCGACTTCATTCTGGATATCCCGCTGGATGTCTCTGCCGAGCTCGGGCGTACCCGTCTGCTGATCAACGAACTGCTCCAGCTGGGGCAGGGTTCGGTGGTTGAACTGAACAAACTGGCCGGTGAACCGCTTGAAATTTATGTCAACGGCAAGCTGGTGGCCCGCGGCGAGGCCGTGGTCATCAACGAAAAATTCGGCGTGCGGCTGACAGACATCATCAGCCCCATTGAACGCGTCAAACAGCTGGGCTAGCGGGTACGGCGGTATGCATAACGCTTCGCTTAGTGCGGCGGAAGCCGTCGGGGGCGCTGTTGCCACACGGCTGAACGCCACTGCGGGAGCAGATGGTGTGCGTGGTGTGGTGGATGCGGTTTCGGCGGCCAATGCCACCGCGGCGCATGCCGTCGCCGGTGCGGCCAACGCCACAGGTTTCGGCACCGGCACGGGCACTCCCTTTGACTGGAGCGGCTATATACAGGCTCTCGGAGTGCTGTGCCTGCTGCTGGCGGCGCTGTACGGTGTGCTCTGGGCGGTACGCCGTTTCGGTGCGGCGGGACGCGGTGCGCGTGTCCGGCCGGGCGATATGAAGATAGAAGGACATCTGGCGCTGGGGCCCAAGCGCTCCGTCATGGTGGTACGCATCTTGAATAGACGACTGGTGTTGGGGGTCACGGACCACAACATCAATCTCTTGACGGAGCTTACTGAACACCATGAACATGGCGGAAATTCTTTTGCGGCGGTGCTGGACGAAGCCGGAGACGGGACGTAGGTCTGCTGTCACTCTGTTGACAGGGGCCGGTGTGCTGGCTGCGGCGCTGGCCCTGCTGTGCATGCCCGACGCGGCCATGGCCGCGCGCGATATTTCTCTGCCCGATATGCAGCTGACCCTTTCCGGCGGGGCCACAGAGCCGGAAAAAGTCACTGTAATTCTTGAAATTCTCTTTCTGCTCACGGTTCTTTCGCTGGCTCCGGCCATCATGCTTACCGTGACCAGCTTCACCCGCATCATCATCGTATTCCACTTTGTGCGTCAGGCCATGGGGCTGCCCACGCTGCCCCCCAACCAGGTGCTGGCCAGTCTTGCCATCTTCATGACGGTGGTCATCATGATGCCCGTGGGCAAGGAAATCAATGACAGAGCGCTTCAGCCGTATCTGGACGAGCGCATCGGCTTCAGGGAAGCCCTCACCGTGGCGCAGGAACCTCTGCGCGAATTCATGTTCAAACATACCCGCGAAAAAGACCTTTCCGTCTTTTACGGCATCACCGGCATGGAGCGTCCGCGCAACAAGGACGACGTGCCCACGGTCATGCTTGCAGCGGGCTATGTCATCAGCGAGCTGAAGACCGGCTTCACCATCGGGTTTCTCATCTATATTCCGTTTCTGGTGCTGGATATGGTGGTGGCCTCCATCCTGCTGGCCATGGGCATGATGATGCTGCCCCCCATGATGGTTTCCATGCCGTTCAAGATTCTGCTTTTTGTCATGGTGGACGGGTGGAGCCTGCTTACAACATCGCTGGTCAACAGCTTCATGCTCTGACGGGTGCAGACGTAAACACAGAGGAGTCGGAATCATGACACCGGAATTTGTCGTCGGATTTGCGCGTCAGGCCATTGAACTGGCATTGACCATATCGTTGCCCATGCTGGGCATAGGGCTTGCGGTGGGGGTTTTTGTTTCCGTCATTCAGGCGGCAACCCAGATTCAGGAAACAACCCTGTCATTCATTCCCAAGATTGTTTCCATCTTTCTTGCGCTGCTGGTTTCTTTTCCGTGGATTATGGACAAGATGCTTGCCTTTACGCGTGAGGTATTCATCAATATACCCAACTATGTGCGTTGACCGCACCCGCGGCAGGAAAAAAACAGAACGCCGCCCCGCGGGCTGCGGGGCGGCGTTGCAAAGCTTCGGGTGCCGGTGACTATGATTGCAGCCGGGCATAGAAGCAGCCCATGAGCATGGCCCCCGCCTGTGCCACGTTCAGCGAGTCGAATTCGCGCTGCATGGGAATATGGATGGAAGCTGTGCAGCGTTTTGCAACGCCGGGCCGTACCCCTTTGTCTTCGTTGCCCAGCACCAGCACGGCGGGTGTATCGAGCCGTGCGGTGAACGCATTGACAGAACCATCGTCAAAGCGGGCTGCATAAATGGAAAAACCCTGATCTGCAGCGGTTTCGAGCGCTCTTGAAAGGTTGGTGGCTCTGGCCACGGGCAACCGCGCAAGGGCGCCGGCACTGGCTTTGACAGCCGCACTGCCCAGTGCAGATGCATTGTGCTTGGGCATGATTATGCCTCCGCCGCCCAGCGCGTACAGCGTGCGCGCCAGCGTACCGGCATTGCCGGGGTCCTGCACCTGATCAAGAGCAAGAACAAGCTTGAGAGGACTTGCAAGCGCCGCTTCAAGCACGTCTTCCACTTCTACGTATCCCGCATTGAACACGCGGGCCACCACCCCCTGATGGTTGCCGGAAAATAATTTATCAAGCGCCGTATCCTGTACAAATGTAAAGCGTATGCCGTGTCTGCGGCACAGCGTCACTATGGCGTCGGTGTCGGCGTTTTTGCGCCCTTTGCGTATGGTCACGGAATCAACACGGTCCGGCGACTGGCGCAGCTGGTCAAGGACGGGCTTTATGCCCGGAAGTATGGTGCTGTCGGTAGTTTCTGGTTTCATGATGAGCATGCCGCACAGCAGAGAGCTGCGCGGGCGTGGTCTGAGGGTTGAAGGCGGAACTGCCGCATTGCCTCCCCTTGGCGTTTAGGGTAACAGGAGGCTACTTCACCCCGCAGTACCCGCGTTTTGCCGCGACTGCAAGGGTAATCAGAAACAAACCATAGGGAGACACCGGAACCTTATGCATATATTCTCACGCGGTTTTGCTCCGGGCCGCGCCGGCGTGCTGGCACTGCTTGTGCTCATGCTCGCGGGTGGCGGCTGCGTGTCCAAAAATTCTCCGCAACCCGAACTGCCCCCCGTAGCCGAAGTGCAGGCCTGCCCCGCACCGCTGCAAGAGCAGGATGCTTCCATCAGCGATGCCGAAGAAGTGGTTGAAATCGAAGTGCCGCCGGCAGACGACAATCAGCCTCTGACCGTGGAAGAAGAGCAGGCTCTGCTGACCCAGCTGGATATTGATATTGAAATGGACGAAAGCGACCGCAGCGTGGTCGAGTCGTACATCAAATATTTCACCCACCGTGCCCGCGGTTCGTTTGAGCGCTACCTTGAGCGCGCCGAAGTGTATCTGCCCGCCGCAAGAGAAGTCTTCCGGCAGAAGGGGCTGCCTGAAGAACTGGTCTATCTTGCATTTGTGGAAAGCGGCTTCAACCCCAACGCGTACTCGCGGGCCGGTGCCGCCGGTGTGTGGCAGTTTATGCCTTTCACCGGCCGCAAATACGGGCTGCGGTACGACTGGTGGATTGATGAACGGCGCGATCCTTATAAGTCGGCAGAGGCTGCGGCCAACTACCTGTCGTGGCTTTATGCAGAATTCGGCGACTGGTATCTGGCTCTTGCCGCGTATAATGCAGGTGAGGGCAAGATAGGCAGAGCCATAGCAGGCACCGGTGCCGAGAGCTTTTTTGAACTTACAAGCCAGAATCATAAACTGAGCCACCGTAAGCAGCTTCGCCGTGAGACGCGTCACTATGTGCCTAAGTTCATAGCCATAGTGAAGATCATGCGTAACCTTGAAGAGCTTGGTTTCAAACCGCTGCGGCTTGATTGCGCTCCCGAGCTGAATCCGCTGCAGGTAAAGGGTGGCACCGATTTGCTGGCACTGGCCGATGCCGCCGGAATGAAATGGGACGACTTTAAGAAATACAACACCGCGTTTCTGCGGTATGTCACGCCTCCCGATGCTGAGACCACTGTATATGTGACTCCCGCGGCAAAGTCCGGTGCTCTGGCGTTTCTGGCAAAGCCGGAATCACGCCCGTATGCCGGATGGGCCGATTACAAGGTGCGCAGCGGTGACTCATGGTATCGTATCAGCCGCAGATACGGGGTGCCTGTGTCTGTGCTGAAAAAGGTCAACCAGAAGAAAAGCAATCTGCTGCGTCCGGGTGAGCGGCTCATGATTCCGCGTACCGGCAGTGGCAGAATTCCTTCTTCGCCCATGCAGGAGACCAGAGCACTGGCGCAGAAGCGCGGTGACTACGTGGTGAGTCAGGGCGACACCCTGTACGATATAGCCCGCAACTACGGGCTGACAGTGGCCACGCTGAAGCAGGCCAACGGTCTGCGCAGCAGCATGCTGCGTCCCGGACAGAAGCTGTACATTCCCGGACAGACCAGAGCGCAGGAAGCCCGTACCCGCAAGGACGCGGAACAGGCACGCAAGGCCGTTGTGTACAGAGTGCGCACCGGTGATTCGCTATGGGCCATCGCCCAGCGGTTCAATGTCTCATATAATGAACTGATGCGCTGGAACAACCTCGGCCGCAGAAGCATCATCCGCCCCGGCGACAAACTGACTCTGTATGTGGACTGATGCGGCTATAAAGCCTGACCCCGCAAGCCCCGCCACCCGGCGGGGCTTTTTGCGTTATGGGCTGATGATATTTATAGTGTTTAAAAACAGAATTTTAGAAGGTATTGATGGAAAAATGAAAAAAAGGTGTTGACGACTGCAGGGGAAACACATAGAACGCCCTTCCTCGCTTCGGTGAGGAAAGTTCTTTGACCGTAAGGCGCATTCACTTTTCATTTTTCGGGTTCCGAAAATAAAATGAAAAAAGGTGTTGACGACGAGATGAAGAGGGCATAGAAAGCCCTTCCGCTTCGGCGGGAAGCTCGTTGAACCACACTGCCGCATCCGTTCAGCGGGTTCGGAAAAAAAAGTGAAAAAAGTTGTTGACAGGCTGACGGATAGAAGGCATAACGCCGACTCCGCAGCGGCAACAGCTGCCGGGGCGGCAGGCTTCAAATGAAGCTCTTTGACAATTAAATAGCGAGTTGGACAGGAAATAAGTTCAGCTTTATTTTGGCCATAGAATTTTATGGCTTCAGTTTTCTAACTGGAGAGTTTGATTCTGGCTCAGATTGAACGCTGGCGGCGTGCTTAACACATGCAAGTCGTACGCGAAAGTTCCTTCGGGGATGAGTAAAGTGGCGCACGGGTGAGTAACGCGTGGATTATCTACCTGCATCACCGGAATAACGGTTGGAAACGACTGCTAATGCCGGATAGTCTTGAAAGGGTAAAGGGGGCCTCTGCTTGCAAGCTTCCGGGTGCTGATGAGTCCGCGTCTGATTAGCTAGTTGGTGAGGTAATGGCTCACCAAGGCAACGATCAGTAGCAGGTTTGAGAGGATGACCTGCCACACTGGGACTGGAACACGGCCCAGACTCCTACGGGAGGCAGCAGTGGGGAATATTGCGCAATGGGCGAAAGCCTGACGCAGCGACGCCGCGTGGAGGATGAAGGCCTTCGGGTCGTAAACTCCTGTCAAGAGGGAAGAACCGTATGCGGAATAATACGCCGCATGCCTGACGGTACCTCTAGAGGAAGCACCGGCTAACTCCGTGCCAGCAGCCGCGGTAATACGGAGGGTGCAAGCGTTAATCGGAATCACTGGGCGTAAAGCGCGCGTAGGCGGCTTGGTAAGTCAGGTGTGAAAGCCCCCGGCCCAACCGGGGAATTGCACTTGATACTGCTAGGCTAGAGTTCAGGAGAGGGTGGCGGAATTCCAGGTGTAGGAGTGAAATCCGTAGATATCTGGAGGAACACCGGTGGCGAAGGCGGCCACCTGGACTGACACTGACGCTGAGGTGCGAAAGCGTGGGTAGCAAACAGGATTAGATACCCTGGTAGTCCACGCCGTAAACGATGGATACTAGGTGTCGGGGACTTGATCCTCGGTGCCGTAGCTAACGCGTTAAGTATCCCGCCTGGGGAGTACGGTCGCAAGGCTGAAACTCAAAGAAATTGACGGGGGCCCGCACAAGCGGTGGAGTATGTGGTTTAATTCGATGCAACGCGAAGAACCTTACCTAGGCTTGACATCCGGAGAATCCCTCCGAAAAGAGGGAGTGCCCTTCGGGGAGCTCCGAGACAGGTGCTGCATGGCTGTCGTCAGCTCGTGCCGTGAGGTGTTGGGTTAAGTCCCGCAACGAGCGCAACCCCTATCTTCAGTTGCCATCAGGTAATGCTGGGCACTCTGGAGAGACTGCCCCGGTTAACGGGGAGGAAGGTGGGGACGACGTCAAGTCATCATGGCCCTTACGCCTAGGGCTACACACGTACTACAATGGCGCATACAAAGGGTTGCGATACCGCGAGGTGGAGCTAATCCCAAAAAGTGCGTCTCAGTCCGGATTGCAGTCTGCAACTCGACTGCATGAAGTCGGAATCGCTAGTAATCCCGTATCATCATGACGGGGTGAATGCGTTCCCGGGCCTTGTACACACCGCCCGTCACACCACGAAAGTTGGTTCTGCCCGACGCCGATGAGCTAACCCGCAAGGGAGGCAGTCGTCTACGGTAGGGCCGATGATTGGGGTGAAGTCGTAACAAGGTAGCCGTAGGGGAACCTGCGGCTGGATCACCTCCTTTAACGATTCCATTTGTCCAACTCGCTATTTAATTTCAAGGAGCTTGACTCTTTGACGCGGGAAGCCTGGGCCTATAGCTCAGCTGGTTAGAGCGCACGCCTGATAAGCGTGAGGTCGGAAGTTCAAGTCTTCCTAGGCCCACCATCACCACGCACCGTGGGGGCGTAGCTCAGCTGGGAGAGCACCTGCCTTGCAAGCAGGGGGTCATCGGTTCAAATCCGTTCGCCTCCACCACTTTACGGTGGCATGGCCCGCGAGTTCTTTTACATAACGGCAAGTCCGACAGCAGCGGCAAAGCATACGGCTTTGCAATTGCAACCCGCACTTGCCGTGCGGCCGGAGCGAAAGCTTCTGCTAAACGCAGTACACTGAACTGCGTAAGAGGAACATATGTTCCTCGCTCTTTGAAAATTGAATAGGGATGGAAAGGAACGAGAATTAATAAGTTATTAAGGGCAACTGGTGGATGCCTAGGCGCCAGAAGGCGATGAAAGACGTGGTAGGCTGCGATATGCTTCGGTTAGGAGCCAAACATCCTGTGATCCGGAGATCTCTGAATGGGGAAACCCAGCGGGAGTCATGTCCCGTTACCGCTTGACTGAATACATAGGTCTTGCGGAGCAAACCCGGGGAAGTGAAACATCTCAGTACCCGGAGGAGAGGAAATCAAACGAGACTCCCTCAGTAGCGGCGAGCGAACGGGGATCAGCCCAAACCGTGTGGATTCGTTCATGCGGGGTTGTAGGACCTTCATAAGAGATCCGTAAGTACGCAGGGGAACAGGCTGGGAAGCCTGGCCATAGAGGGTGAAAGCCCCGTACCTGAAACGGAACACGGCTCGGAAGGCACCTGAGTACCGCGAGGCACGTGAAACCTCGTGGGAATCCGGGAGGACCATCTTCCAAGGCTAAGTACTCTCTGGCGACCGATAGTGAACCAGTACCGTGAGGGAAAGGTGAAAAGAACCCCTGTTAGGGGAGTGCAATAGAACCTGAAACCAGTTGCCTACAAGCTGTGGGAGCATCTTTAAGATGTGACCGCGTGCCTTTTGCATAATGAGTCAGCGAGTTATTCTGCTGTGCAAGGTTAAGCGCAAGTGTAGCCGTAGCGAAAGCGAGTCTGAACAGGGCGACAAGTACAGCGGAGTAGACCCGAAACCGAGTGATCTATCCATGAGCAGGTTGAAGCCAAGGTGAAACTTGGTGGAGGACCGAACCAGTATCAGCTGAAAATGATTTGGATGACTTGTGGATAGGGGTGAAAGGCCAATCAAACTCGGTGATAGCTGGTTCTCCCCGAAATATATTGAGGTATAGCCTCAGGGATTGTCTTACGGAGGTAGAGCACTGACAGGGCTAGGGGGCCTACCAGCTTACCAAACCCTATCAAACTCCGAATGCCGTAAGATGTACCCTGGGAGTCAGACTGCGGGTGCGAAGGTCCGTAGTCGAAAGGGAAACAGCCCAGACCGACAGCTAAGGTCTCCAAATCCATGCTCAGTGGCAAAGGTGGTGGGATTTCCTAGACAGCCAGGAGGTTGGCTTAGAAGCAGCCATCCTTTAAAGAAAGCGTAATAGCTCACTGGTCTAGAGATCCTGCGCCGAAAATGTAACGGGGCTAAGCATGGTACCGAAGCTTCGGGCTCGTCTTTGACGAGCGGTAGGGGAGCGTTCTCTATGGGTCGAAGGTGCGCCGTAAGGCCAGCTGGACTGTAGAGAAGTGATTATGCTGACATAAGTAACGATAAAACAGGTGAGAAACCTGTTCGCCGTAAACCCAAGGTTTTCCGGGTAAAGGTAATCTGCCCGGAGTTAGTCGGCCCCTAAGGCGAGGGCGAAAGCCGTAGTCGATGGGAAACGGGTTAATATTCCCGTACCTGTGTGATCGCGCGATGGAGGGACGCAGAAAGGTAGGCCAGCCGGCTGTTGGATTAGCCGGTGCAAGTGTGTAGGCTTGGAAGACAGGCAAATCCGTCTTCCTCTAAGGCCGAGGCACGATGCGGTGTCCGCAAGGACGTAAGTGGTTGAGCCTATGCTGCCTAGAAAAGCTCCTAAGTATAGTTCATGCAGACCGTACCGTAAACCGACTCAGGTGGGTGGGGTGAGTAACCCAAGGCGCTCGAGAGAACACTAGTTAAGGAACTCGGCAAAATGACCCCGTAACTTCGGAATAAGGGGTGCTCTTCCGGGTGAATGATTTACTCAATAAGCCCAGGAGAGCCGCAGAGAAATGGCGGTGGCGACTGTTTACTAAAAACATAGGTCTCTGCTAAGTCGTAAGACGACGTATAGGGACTGACGCCTGCCCGGTGCCGGAAGGTTAAGGGGAGAGGTTAGCGCAAGCGAAGCTTCGAACCGAAGCCCCGGTAAACGGCGGCCGTAACTATAACGGTCCTAAGGTAGCGAAATTCCTTGTCGGGTAAGTTCCGACCTGCACGAATGGCGTAACGATCTCCGCGCTGTCTCAACTAGTGACTCGGTGAAATTGAAGTCGCGGTGAAAATGCCGTGTACCCGCAGCAAGACGGAAAGACCCTGTGCACCTTTACTATAGCTTGACATTGGGTTTTGGGCTGACATGTGTAGGATAGGTGGGAGGCTTTGAAGCCGGTACGCCAGTATCGGTGGAGCCAACCTTGAAATACCACCCTTGTCAGTCTAAGGCTCTAATTCCTCGCCGTTAGCCGGCAGGAAGACAGTGTCTGGTGGGTAGTTTGACTGGGGCGGTCGCCTCCCAAAATGTAACGGAGGCATGCAAAGGTTCCCTCAGGCTGATTGGAAACCAGCCGTCGAGTGCAAACGCATAAGGGAGCTTGACTGCAAGACAGACATGTCGAGCAGGAACGAAAGTTGGTGTTAGTGATCCGGTGGTTCCGCATGGAAGGGCCATCGCTCATTGGATAAAAGGTACGCCGGGGATAACAGGCTGATCGCGCCCAAGAGTTCATATCGACGGCGCGGTTTGGCACCTCGATGTCGGCTCATCACATCCTGGGGCTGAAGCAGGTCCCAAGGGTACGGCTGTTCGCCGTTTAAAGTGGTACGCGAGCTGGGTTTAAAACGTCGTGAGACAGTTTGGTCCCTATCTGCTGTGGGCGTAGGAGATTTGAGAGGACCTGTCCCTAGTACGAGAGGACCGGGATGGACGAACCACTGGTGTTCCTGTTGTCTCGCCAGAGGCACCGCAGGGTAGCTATGTTCGGAAGGGATAACCGCTGAAAGCATCTAAGCGGGAAGCCTGCCTCAAGATAAGATCTCCCTCTCTTTTAAGAGCTGAAGGGCCCGGGTAGACTACCCGGTTGATAGGCTGGAGGTGTACGCATGGCGACATGCTCAGCTGACCAGTACTAATAGCCCGTGCGGCTTATTGATTCTCATAAATTCCTTTCCACCCTATTTAATTAAAATTTCGGCCAGGCAGTCGTCGACGTGGCGCGGGGAGATATACCCGCCGCCTTACCGGTGACCACCAAGCCCGGCCACGAATTTGCCTTGGTGACCATGGAGGCTGGGGTACACCCGATCCCATTCCGAACTCGGAAGTTAAGCCAGCCATCGCCGATGATACTGCAAGGGAGCTTGTGGGAAAGTAGGCCGTCGCCAAGGCTTTTTCTTTAAAAAGCGCAACAGGCTCTGATCCAAAACGGATCAGAGCCTGTTGTCGTTTCTGAACCCCTCCATCTTCCTCCGCACGCGCACTAGCTCCGTATCTGCCGCCTTGCTCCCTGCCATCCGGAAAGGCTGTAGGGGGTTAACTGATACTCCACTGTTGTGTGGCAGGATCAGAACAACCATCTCCCCGCCCGCCGGAGGCAGACACTGAACAACCCTAAATACGCCTCCGGCGGGCAAGGGGAATGATTCCCCCTTGCATCCCCCGTTGCGCCCGCCCTGCACCGGTCAGCCCCACTGCTTCGGGCGTACGGCTGCGGCATACGTTGGGCCTTAGGGTGCCTCTTCCGTGCAACGCTGCTTTATGGACCAGCTCATCGGGCGATTGACGGGATTCGGCAAGCCATGAGGTGATTCGGGAGAGCAAACACAGCTCGCCGCGCCGGAGCCTTTTCTCTGCCGCCTGCCAACGCCACGCATTGCGGGTGCAGGGAGATCATCTCCCTGCCCGCCGGAGGCAGTTACTGAACAATCCTAAATATGCCTCTGGCGGGCAAGAGGAGTGATTCCCCTTGCATCCCCCGTTGCGCCCGTCCTGCGCCGGTCAGCCGGACTGCTTCGGGCGTACGGCTGCGGCATACGTTGGGCCTTAGGGTGCCTTCCGTGCAACGCTGCTTTATGGACCAGCTCATCGGGCGATTGACGGGATTCGGCAAGCCATGAGGTGATTCGGGAGAGCAAACACAGCTCGCCGCGCCGGAGCCATTTCTCTGCCGCCCGCCGACCCCGCGCATTGCGGGTGCAGGGAGATCATCTCCCTGCCCGCCGGAGGCAGATATTAAGCAACCCTAAATACGCCTCCGGCGGGCAAGGAGAATGATTCCCCTTGCATCCCCCGTTGCGCCCGCCCTGCACCGGTCAGCCGGACTGCTTCGGGCGTACGGCTGCGGCATACGTTGGCCCTTAGGGAGCCTTCCGTGCAACGATGCTTTATGGACCAGCTCATCGGGCGATTATTGATGGGCATTCGGCAAGCCATGACGTAATTTGCAGAGCAAACACAGCCCGCCGCGCCGGAGCCTTTTCTTTGCCGCCTGCCAACGCCGCGCATTGCGGGTGCAGGGAGATCATCTCCCTGCCCGCCGGAGGCAGATATTAAGCAACCCTAAATACGCCTCCGGCGGGCAAGGGGAAAGACTTCCCTTGCATCCCCCGTTGCGCCCGTCCTGCATCGGTCAGCCCGACTGCTTCGGGCGCACGGCTGCGAGGACAGCTTGACGGAAAGCGTATGTCATACTAGAGAAACCGCCACATGCCCGAGTGGTGGAAGTGGTAGACACAAGGGATTTAAAATCCCTCGGCTTACGAGCTGTGCCGGTTCAAGTCCGGCCTCGGGTACCACGCAAGAAAGGCGGCTATGGCTTTTGCTGTAGTCGCCTTTGCTGTTTCACATAGAATTTTGGGGGATTACGCGTGGCTGTGTAGCCGCTGTCCGGCGTTTGGGCATGCAGCTCCGGTGTCGCCGTGCGATCAGGCCAAACGGTATGTGCGGGGCTGCGCCGGATTGGGCGCTTCTCGGGCGATGATCGGGCATAGTTTTGAGGGGGGCGCTTACAGGCAGCAGGGATTGTTCTGTGATGATTTTGCCGGAAGCAATGCCCGTGACTTTGCGCAGAACGGTATCTGCTTGTTCCGGTGGAAATTGACCTTGAGTATATAAAGGCGCAGTCCGGTATGCCTGCCAGTCGCAGGAAAGTTTGGACAGGCAGTGACGGCAGGATATGTGTGCGCATGCCCGTGTTGTATCCGGTTGCCATATGACAGTACGGCGGGCCTGCATTCGGGCTGTTTACCTTTGTGCAGGTACAGACAGGTTGTGCCCGATGTAATGCCGTGACTGTCCGCCGGAAGGGAAAAGCCGGTGTTGATATGCCATGCAAGGCGGCGCGCGGGGAAGCGTTGCCAGTTTCGGGCGGGTGCCGGGTTCAGATGCTGTCAAGCCCGAGCAGAGACACGGCGGCTTCGGACCAGCCTGTGTGCTGCAGCCGGTATACAAGCAGCTCCTGCAGATTTTTATTCACAAAAAGCAGTCTGCCGTGCACATGGCCCGACATACTCCGTACCACAGTATCGCACACGGCATGAAAGACTTCTTCTTCACATCCGGCAAATACACACTGTACGCGCAGCGCGTCACCTTCCGGTTCATATTGCATATAGTCAGCTCCGTGTGCGGCCAGCGCATCATGCAGCGTACTGCGGAAAGATTCTTCCAGCGCATACAGTTCGTTGTAGCTCAGTTCCGGGCTGTACGAGAAAAAACCGAACATTTCACAGTCATACTTGGCCATGTGTTCCCTCCTGCAACACTGTTGTCAGCATACGGCAGTCTGACAGGTGGTTGTGTGCGCCATGGCGGCACCTGTCGAGCATACCGTAAAACGAGGCAGGTTTCCACGGCTGTGCCCGGTTCCGCTTCCGGCCCTTCCTTGGTGGTGGCCGATGCTGGCTTGCCGGCGCATGTTCTGGTACACCTTCGCCATGTCGCAGAAAACGCAAACAGACCTGCACAAGGTTTCTCACCGGCGGCGCATGGTTATTCTGGGACTGGACGGACTGTCTTTGTCCATGGCTGTCAAACTGTGCGCCACCGGCCGCTTTCCGCACCTTTCGCGCCTTGCGCTTGCACCGGAGTGCGGCACAGTGCGGGCCGAGCTGCCGGAACTGTCTCCTGTCAACTGGACGTCTTTTTATACCGGCTGCGGGCCGGAAGATCACGGAATTTTCGGATTCACCCGCATCAGTCCCGCCAGCTATCAGATGGCACTTGCGGATTTTTCTCAGGTGGCTGTTCCCACAATTTTTGACCGGTTGGGTGATGCCGGTTATGCAAGCAGACTGGTGAACCTGCCCAACACGTATCCGGTGCGTCCGGTCAAAGGTGCCATGACGGTGGCTGGATTTGTGGCACCGGAACTATCCCGTGCCGTGCATCCGCCTTTTCTTGCGCACCGGCTGCGCGAGGCCGGATACCTGCTGGAGGCGGATACCACCCGCGGTGCTGCTGACCTGCCGTATCTGCTTGCGCAGCTGCGTGCCACACTGCAGTCGCGCAGATACGCTCTGGAGCTTTTGTGGCCGGACCTCGGCTGGGATGTGTTCACCATAGTGCTCACAGAAACAGACCGCCTTTTTCATTTCTTTTACGATGCGGTGACTGAGCCTGACCACCCGCAGCATGAAGCCTGCATGGTTTTGCTGCAGGAGTGGGACGCACTGATCGGCCGCGTGCTGGAACTGTACGACGCCCTGCCTGTTCCGGGGCGCCTGATGGCGCTGGCAGATCACGGGTTCACACGTCTGATCACAGAGGTGGACATTAACGCATGGCTGCGGCAAAACGGGTACCTGTATACACAGCATCATGACGGTGCGACGGCAGAGCTGGACGCCACGGGTATTCTGCCGGAGACCAGAGCGTTTGCGCTGGACCCGGGCCGTATCTATCTGCATACGGCACAGCGGTTCGGCAGGGGCAGGCTGACCCCCGCGCAGGCCGGACAGACCATGCAGGCCGTCACTGAAGGATTGTTGCGGCTCACATACAACGGTCAGCCGGTCATCAAGGCGGTGCACACGGCCGACAGCCTGTACAACGGTCCCTTGCGTGACAGGGCGCCGGATATTGTCTGCGAACCGCATGACGGCTTTGATCTCAAGGCCAAGTTCGACAGGACGGAAGTTTTCGGCTTTTTCGGCAGAACGGGTACGCACACTGCGGACGGAGCTTTTTTTTACGATTCGATGCACGCGGCACCGCAGATAATGCGTCATACGGGCAGGCTGGTGCTGGAGCATTTCGGTCTGGCCCCTGTCGCACAATCAGGCCGCCCCGCGGCGACGGGGCTTATCCACCCGCCCGGCAACAAGTAACGATACCATATATATGATTGATTATAAAAAAGAACTGAACGCGGCTCAGTACGAAGCCGCCACCACCCTCGAAGGCCCCATGCTGGTCATAGCCGGAGCAGGCAGCGGTAAAACCCGCACAGTGGTGTACCGGCTGGCAAACATGGTGCAGCAGGGCATTGCCGCGTCCAATATTCTTCTGCTTACGTTCACCCGCAAGGCCGCACAGGAAATGCAGCACAGAGCGGCCCAGCTGCTGGGCCAGTCCGCGGGCATGGTGGGCGGAGTGCAGGGAGGTACGTTCCATGCCTTTGCCTATTCCATTTTGCGCATGCACAAACCGCAGGGGTACGAAGGCGATCTGTCCGTCATGGATTCCGCCGATGCCGCCGGTGCGCTGAAACACTGCAAGGATACGCTGGGACTGGGCAAAGGGGACCGGAGTTTTCCCAAAACGCAGACCGTCATGGGGCTGCTGTCCAAAGCGCGCAACAAGGAACTGACGGTGGAGGATGTCCTGCGGCGCGAAGCCTTTCACCTGGCATCCTACGCGGGCGATCTTACGCGCATCAGCGACACCTACAGGGCGTTCAAGCGCAGACATGCGCTTATGGATTATGATGACCTGCTGTTTGAGCTGGAAAGGCTGCTGCAGTCCGATGCCGACCTGCTGGCGTACTACCGCGACCGGTTCAGATATATCATGGTGGACGAATTTCAGGACACCAACCTGGTACAGGCGCGGTTGGTGCGTTTGCTGGGCAGCGGCCACAACAACGTGATGGCTGTGGGCGACGACGCGCAGTCCATCTATGCGTTCCGCGGTGCCAATGTGCAGAATATTCTTGATTTTCCTGACATGTTTCCCGGAACGCGTATCATCAAGCTGGAAGAGAATTACCGTTCGGTACAGCCTGTGCTTGATCTGACCAACGCCATTCTGGACGATGCGCCGCAGGCGTTCCGCAAAAAGCTGTTCACCCGGCGCGAAGGAGGTCCTACCCCTCATGTGCTGCGCCCGCTTTCAGACCTGACTCAGGCGTCCATGGTCACATCAAAAATAACCGAGCTGCTGCGTACATACCCGCCGGATGAAATCGCCGTGCTGTTCCGCGCCGGATACCAGTCCTACCATGTGGAGATGCAGCTGGGAAAGCTGGGCGTCAAATTCAAGAAGTACGGCGGGGTTCGTTATTCTGACGCCGCTCATGTCAAGGACGTTCTTTCCTACATACGGCTGGTGGTCAACCCGCTGGATCTGCCGGCGTTTCAGCGGATGGCTTCGCTGGTAAAGGGCATAGGGGCAAAAACCTGCCTGAAGCTGTACGATGCGGCCCAGAAAGCGGACAGAAGTGTTTTGAAAAAGGCCTGTGCACGGTTTCCCGACCTGCAGCACGATCTGGACATGCTGGATGCACTGCGGGCAAAGCCGCTTACTCCGGCCGGTCTGACGCAGGCCGTTATTGAGCATTACCAGCCGCGGCTCGAAGCCAACTATCCTGACGACTACCCCCGCAGACAGCACGGGCTGGAACAGCTTGTCCAGATTGCGGCATCGTACAACGATGTGGATCTGATGCTTTCGGACCTGTGTCTGGAGGACCCCGCAACGGACAAAGGTGAAGACATCAGCGCGGTCACGTTGTCCACCGTGCATTCCGCCAAGGGGCTGGAATGGTCGGCGGTGCTGCTCATTGATCTGGTGGAAGACCGTTTTCCCTCGCGCCATGCCCTGAACAAGGCAGAGGACTTTGAGGAAGAGCGGCGGCTTATGTATGTGGCGTGCACGCGGGCCCGTGATTATCTGGCGCTGTTTGTGCCTGCCACCATCTACGACCGCAGCGGAGGCGGCAATACACCGGCCAATCCCAGCCCCTTTGTGCGTGACCTGCCCGCCCATCTTTATGAAGACTGGCGCGAAAACTTTACCGGCACGCTTACCCGCAGGCAGGATGCCCGTCCGGTTACTGTTTCTGCCGCGCGCACGTCCGGCCCTGCGTCCGGCGGTGGCCGGCAGGCGGAACAGGGCGGCGGCGCGCTGGGCAACGGCGGCAGACCGGCTTCGGGGTATTGCACGCACAAGATTTTCGGCAGGGGCAAAATTATTCAGCATGTGCCGCCCGACAAGTACCGCGTCAATTTTCCGGGATTCGGTCTCAAGGTCATTATGGCCCAGTATCTTACTCTGGAATGATAACGGCCCGCTGCCGCGGCCGCCGCAAAATTCACCGGAACCCACACGGATGCGCATATGAGCACCATGACTTCCGAAGATGCGTTTCTTGCCTGTATTGACAGGCACTTCTGTAACGAGCACCCGCATATGCTGCGGGGCAGAGGCGATGACTGCTGCGAACTGGCATGTCCGCCGCGTATGACGCTGAGTACAGACCTGTTCATGCAGGACACCCATTTCCGGCTGAGCTATTTTTCCGCAGCGGACATAGGGCACAAGGCGCTGGCTGTGAATATCAGCGATATTGCCGCCGCGGGCGCCCGGCCGCTGGGATTCAGCATGGGGCTTATGGTGCCGGAAAAGCAGCCGGGGCCGCACCGGCTTACCGGGGCGTTCTGGGACAGCTTGTTTGACGGCATGGCGCAGCTAGCCCGCAGTCACGGCATGGCACTGACCGGAGGCGACCTGACCCGTGCGGGTACGTTTGGCCTGTGTGTGACGGTGTGGGGCGGCCCCTGCGGCGATGCGCCTTTTTTGCGGCGCACAGGGTGCAGACCCGGCGATGCCGTTTTTCTGGCGGGCGAAGCCGGACTGGCCCGCACCGGCCTGATGGCGCTGGAAGCCATGGGGGCGGAGGCTGCCGGCGAGTATCCGCATGCTGTGGCGGCTCATCTGAGGCCGGTGCCGCTGGTGCGCAGCGGGCAGCGTCTTGCTGCTTTGCAGGGGGCACGGCCGCAGTCACGCATCACGTTGATGGATCTTTCCGACGGACTGGCCCGTGACCTGCCGCGTCTTTTTGCTGCCGGTGAGGGCACCTGCGGTGCCTCGCTGGTTCTGCCCGATGCTTCATTGCATCCCGATGTGCGCCGCTGGGCCGCAGAGCAGGGTACTGATGCCGCCGTGCATGCGTTCTGCGGCGGAGAAGATTATGCACTGCTGGGCACCTGTGCGCCCGAAGCCGTGGCCGATGTCATTGAGGCCGCGGCATGCGACGGGGTGCCCGTGCGGGTGCTGGGCACGGTACACGGCGAGCCGGTTGTCATGCTTAACGGCGTACCGGTTACCGGCGGCGGGTTTGATCATTTTTCCGGTTAAGATGCGTCATACAGGAGGCTTGCCCCATGACGGCAGAACTGCGCTTTATAGGTGTTGTCCGTTCTTCTCTTAAAGATATCGGCGATTGCCCCAAACAGGGGGATGAAGGCGGCGTGGAGGCATGGGTGGACATCCATGAAGAGTACCGCGCCGGACTTGATTCGCTGCGGGCGGGGCAGGGGCTGACGCTGCTCACATGGCTGCACGAGGCCGACAGGTCGGTTCTTTCCGTTCATCCGAGAGGCGATACCGGTCGTCCGCGGCGCGGGGTGTTCAATACCCGTTCGCCTGCACGGCCCAACCCTGTGGGGCTGCACGAGGTACGCCTGACGGCAGTGGAAGACGGCAGGCTGAAAGTCGCCCCGCTGGAAGCGCTGGACGGTACGCCTGTCATTGATATCAAAACAAGTTTTGACCAGCGCAGCGGTACTGGCGGCGCAGCGTCGCATGCCGCGCCGCAGGGGGCAGCCGCCGTGCTGCGGCATGCCTGCCGTACCGCGTGGGAGCGCGGACTGCTTTCCGGTTTTAACGGCAACATCAGTCTGCGCATTGACAGCGACACCTGTCTTGTGACCTGTACCGGCTCTGTAAAGGGCGATCTGCATGCCGAAGATACGGCGCTGGTACGTATAGATTCCGGCGAACGGCTGGCGGGAGGCGTACCTTCTTCGGAGACGGCCATGCATCTGGCCATCTACCGCAGCCAGCCGCAGGCGCAGGCGGTGGTGCACACGCATCCGCCCTGCCTGCTGGCGCTGGGCATCCGCGTGGCAGCGGACGAACTGCTGCGTATTCCGGTGTACGAGTCGGACCTGATACGCAGGCGCATGACATCCGTTCCCGCGCATGCACCGGGCTCTCAGGAACTGGCACAGGCAGCGGGTGAGGCTGCGCGGACGCACGAAGCGGTGTACATGGAGCGGCACGGACTGGTGTGCTGGGCCGGTACCGTGCGTCAGGCGCTGGCGCTGAGTGAAGAAATAGAGCATCTTGCCGGAATGCACCTGCATGCGTCAGGCATATAGTGCGTTCCTGCGGGTTGCACATTGTATACAAAAACGGTATTTCGGGCGATTCAGAGCCAGAGCTTCTGAACCTGCTCCGGCCGCGTGGTGTACGCGGCCGCACCTTCTGTGTCCGGACACGCGCCGCGGAAATCCGCCATGCGCATAACCAAGAGGATCACATGGAATGACCGCAGACCTTCCCGATTTTGTTCCCGACTTTGAAAAAACGGGCGGCCTTGTTCCCGCCATCGCACAGGACGCCGTAAGCGGCGAAGTGCTGATGATGGCATGGATGAACGAGGAAGCATGGCACCGGACGCTTACCACCGGTGAAGCCCATTACTTCAGCCGCAGCCGTGGTTCGCTGTGGCATAAAGGCGGAACTTCGGGACATACCCAGCATATCAGGGCCGTGCGTCTTGACTGCGACAGCGACACCATTCTGCTGCTCGTGGACCAGATAGGCGGCGCGGCCTGCCATAAAGGGTACAAAAGCTGTTTTTTCCGTGAACTGAAGGATGGCGAGATTTCCGTATGCTCGCCCTTGGTGTTCGACCCTGAAGAGGTATATAAATAATGTCTGCAGATACACATATCATCAAGCTCGGCCTGCCCAAAGGCTCTCTGGAACAGTCCACCATCAATCTGTTTGCCAAATCCGGCTGGAAGATACGCCAGCATCACAGAAACTACTTTCCCGAAATCAACGACCCCGAGATCACTGCGCGTCTGTGCCGTGTGCAGGAGATTCCCGGATATATCGAGGAAGGCATTCTTGACGTGGGGCTGACCGGCAAGGACTGGCTGCTGGAACAGGGCTCGGACGTTGTGGTGGTTTCGGATCTTGTCTACTCTAAAACGTCCAACCGCCCCGCAAGCTGGGTGCTGGCCGTGGCAGGAGATGCTCCGTACCAGCGCCCCGAGGATCTGGCAGGCAAACGTATTGCCACCGAACTGCTGGGCGTGACCAGACGCTATTTTGAAGATGCGGGTATCCCCGTCAATGTGTTTTATTCATGGGGAGCCACAGAGGCCAAGGTTGTCGAAGGACTTGCCGACGCCATTGTGGAGGTGACCGAGACAGGCACCACCATAAAAGCGCACGGGTTGCGGGTTATTGCTGAAGTGCTGCTGACGAACACTGTGCTTATTGCCAACCGGCAGGCATGGGAAGACCCGGCCAAGCGGCAGAAAATCGAACAGCTGGACCTGCTGCTGCAGGGCGCATTGCGGGCCGAATCGCTGGTGGGGCTTAAGATGAACGTGCCCACAGGCAAACTTGATGCAGTGCTGGACAAGCTGCCCAGCCTCAATTCACCTACGGTGGCCAGCCTGCGCGACGGCAAATGGGTGGCGGTTGAAATCGTGGTGGATGAAGGCGTGGTGCGCGACCTGATTCCCGAGCTGAAAGACGCAGGGGCAGAAGGCATCATCGAATACGCCCTGAATAAAGTCATCTGACGCATGGCGCAGCCGTGCCTGCGGCGTTTGCGGCCTTCCGGCCGGAGCCGCAGTTCTTTGCTATATGCCGGAGGCTGCCCCATGTCACAGGGGCAGCCTTTTTTCGTTCAGCAACCGTCTACCGCACAGGCCCGGCCGCGCCGGTCTGTTTTCAGGAACCGCTATGACTACTCCGCGCATTCCACGGCAGCTTTACGGCATCATCGGATATCCTCTGGGCCACTCCATGAGCCCCTTGCTGCATAATTGGGGCTTTGAACTGCTGGGTGAGCAGGCCGCCTATATGGCTTTTCCCGTGGTGCCTGAAAAACTGGCGGAATTCATCTGCTGTGCACGTATGCTTCCTGTATCCGGGCTCAGTGTGACCATACCGCATAAGCAGGCGGTCATGCCGCTGCTGGACGCGGTGACCCCCCGTGCGCAGGCTGCCGGCGCGGTGAACACGCTTTTTTATGATGATGGAAAACTGACCGGCGATAATACGGATGTGTACGGCTTTCTGCATCCGCTGGATTCGTGCGGTACGGCGCATGCTGCCGCGCTGGTGCTGGGAGCCGGCGGGGCGGCCAATGCCGTGCTGGCCGCGCTGACTGCGCGGGGCATGTGCAATGTGACAGTGACCAACCGCAACGGCGACCGCGCCCGTATTCTGGCAGAGCGTTTCGGGGTGCGCTGTGTGGCGTGGGAGGAACGCCATGCCGTGGATGCGGATCTTGTGGTAAACACCACACCGCTGGGCATGGCCGGAGACCGGCAGGCGCAGACGCCGCTTGATCCGGCATTTTTCAGCTCCCGGCCCGCGGGGCTGGCCTATGATCTTATATACAATCCTGCACAGACGTTTTTTCTGGCATCGGCACAGGCGGCAGGCTGGCGGGTGTTGAACGGGCTGGACATGTTTGTCGCACAGGGGGCGGAACAATTCCGCATCTGGCGCGGCCGTGAGCTGCCCTTTGCGCAGGCACGCGCGCTTATCGCAGACGCGCTGGCTTCAGGCTGCTGATTGTACCGGTTTCTGCCGCGTACGCGGAGCGCAACGGAGCGGTATGTGCGCCCCGCCGTCGCGTGGAGGCGGGGCGCACGGGGTATTACGGGTACTGTGTTTTTTTCAGTATGTAGTGGGGGGCAAGGACTCCTTGCACCCTGTTTCCTTCGCGGTCCAGCAGAAAAAGCTGATTTTCGCCAACAAAGAACATCTGGTGATCCGCGGCGGCGTCCAGTTCCACACGGAAGCCGTCAACCCAGCGGAAGGTGCCTTCTATCATGGTGCCGGGGTCTTCTTCTTCCTGATATTGCTGCCACCATGAATAGGTTCCGTTTGCTGCCAGTGTTACGCGCATTTCGATGCCGGGGCAGCTGGCACAGGGGATGACCCCCGCGTAAATTCCTTCCCAGTCCAGCGCGGTGCGGGCTGTATGTCCGGCGTCGGCATAGCCGGAACTTTCTGTCCGGTGTCCTTCCGGCTGCGCGGCTGCGCAGCCTCCCAGCAGAACCACCAGCAAGGTCAGGCAGAGCAAGGGTATTCTGTTCATCGTATCAATCCGTAGTTATCTGGTTATGGCGGAGCCGCACGCCTGTTGTACCAGACCGGCAAGCAGCCGGTCTACGGCATCAATGGCTTGCGCGATGGCCGTAGTATCCTGAGTGTCCGGAGCATTCGGGGCTGCATGACCGGCGGAAAGCCCGTGGCGTGCCGCAGTGACGGAAAACGGCGTGTAGACTATTTCACAGCCGGAACGCGTCTCGCGCACAAGAACCTTCAGCGGCAGTTCCAGCGCCAGTGTGGGGGCCTGATTCATAAGCGGTGTGCCCGCGGCAGGGTTGCCGAACACCACTACTTTTGTCTCCGGCATGGTCAGACCGGCGTCTTCCGCGTTCTGTTTGTGGTCAAACACGGCAAAGACGCTCATGTTACTGTCGCTGAGGGCGCTCAGAAACGCTTTCCAGACGGCAAGAGTGTCTGCGCTGCACGGAATCTGCACAATCTCTCTGGTGTCCATGGTTGTTTTTCCTCGCGTTGCCGTTGGTATACCGGCATTTGCAGGTTGCGGGCCCCCCGCTGTACAGAGCGATCTTTATCCACCTTGCTGCAATATACCCCCCCGTTATAAAAAAAGAAACATGTAAAGCAGTTTTTACGGCACTGTCGTACCCGCATGCTGCATACGCCGCCGGTGCGGGTACAGGTAATAATTATTTACAGTATGACCCCGCATACAAAACAGGCCGCAGGGCAAACGTCCTCCGGCCTGTTGTCTGCTGTGTGGCGCGGTTATGATTTTTTCAGATTTTCCACGATAACCTGCAGCTCGCCGGACATTTTGGCAAGCTCTTCCAGAGCCGCAGTGGATTCGGCCATGCTCTGCGTCGTTTCTGCAGTAATGTGTGCCACCTCGTCCACAGCCTGATTTATCTGTTCCGACGCTGCGGACTGTTCTTCCGCCGCTGTGGCGATGGACTGCACCTGCGTGGCGTTGGCCTCGGCATAGGCGAGAATCCGCTTGATGGCTTCGCCGGATTCTCCGGCCAGTGTTGCGGCGTCTTCCACTGCATCCGAAGCGGATTCCATGGAGCGGATACTTTTTCTGGAAGAGTTCTGGATGGCGTGAATCTTGTCACCCACCTCTTTGGTGGCCCCGATGGTTTTTTCGGCCAGTTTGCGGACTTCATCGGCCACCACGGCAAAGCCTCTTCCGGCGTCGCCCGCGCGGGCGGCTTCTATGGCGGCATTAAGCGCCAGCAGGTTTGTCTGGTCGGCTATGTCGTTTATGACGTCCATTATCATGCCGATGCCGTCAGCCTGTGCCCCAAGCTCTGTCAGGTCCGTGGTCATCACCTGCGTTTCCTTGTGCAGAAAGTTGACCGCTTCGGCCACTTTGTCCACCAGTTCGGCGCTGCGTCCGGCTTCGCGTAGGGCGGCGGAAGCATTGGAGGCAGCCTCTCCGGAATTGCGTGCAACCTCCATGACCGATGCGTTCATCTGCTCCATGGCGGCTGCGGTTTCTGTCATGCGCGCCTTCTGGATATCTGAAGCACTGCTGATCTGGCGCGCCTGTGCTGACAGTTCTTCCGTGTTGGTGGCAATGCGTTTTACCACTCCCTCTATTTGCGATGTGGCCTGCAGAATACCGCGTCTTGTGGCCTGCAGGGCTTCCCTGCGGGCTTCTTCGGCCTGTTCGGTAGCTTTGCGGGCGCGTTCTGCCTCCTGCGTGGCGGCGCGCTCTTTCTGTTCCGTTTCGGTTATCATTTCTTTCAGCCGTGCCACCATGGTGCGCAGTGCCTCGGCAAGAACGCCCACTTCGTCGCTGCGGTTGATGTCCAGCGTTTCATCCAGCCTGCCTTCTGAAACAGCGGCGGCAAATGCCACGCCCCTGCCAAGCGGACGGAATATGAGAAATGAAGCCAGCATGTTGACCATAAGCACAGAAAGAAGCAGTGCCGTTACCGCCATGCCTATGGTGAGGTACAGATTTTCTTTTGAGTCTTTTTCAATGGTCGCAGTGCTTTCAAAGGCCAGCACTTTCCAGTTGAGACTGTCTATGTAGTACAGGCTTCCTTCATACGTCTGGCCGCCATGCGTGAACGACAGCCGGCTGGTTCCGGTGGTGCCCTGATATCTCTTCAGGTCGGGAATGACATCCCACAGGCTTTTGCCGATGTCCTTTTCGTCGGGAGCCGCCATGATGAAACCGTCGCGCCTTATGAGCAGGACATTTTTGAAATCCAGCACCTGCCGGGTGAAGCTTGTGATTTCATTCATGGCCAGATTGGCGCACAGCGTGCCGGCCACCGCCCCGTCTTTTGTTATGGGAACACCGGCGGCCATGACCAGTTCGCCGATGGAGGATGTGTAGGGCGTTGTGATGATTCTTTTTTCACCGTTGAAAATTCTTACATACCATTCGCGGCCCAGATCTTTTGCGTTGAAGTTGCGTATCTGCCCCTTGGCCGTGTAGGTCAGCCCGTCGCGCAGGCCGTAATAAGCTTCGCTCACGTTTGTCTGCAGCATCAGGGCGTGCAGCACTGAAAGCCTGTACTCCATGTCATCGGGGGTATGAGGGCTTAACACCGGCGCAAGCATTCTCGCTGCAAGCTCCAGCGCGTTGAAGTATGTATCGGTTTTTTCCGAAACAGCTTTGCCCACGGCCGTGGCCACTGTTTCCAGCTTGATATGCTGGGCTTTGTTCGATGATTCGCTGAAGCGCTGGTATGAAACTGCGGCCATTGCGATGATGACCAGTGCGAAAAAAGATAACACACTCAGTACAATTTTATTTTTTGCACTTAACGCCATGTCTGCTCCTGATGATTGCCGCAGGCACAGTGCGCCGGCGGGGGACAGGCGCTGCAACAGGCGCCTGCATATCTTTCATATAGTATGTGTGGAATGGAGAGCCTTTTACAGGCCCAGCGTTTGCTGTGTGCTGCCGTCCAAAGGTTTGCAGCAGGCGCTTTCCAAGCATGAAGCATGCCACTATATATAAGATATCAAGGAACTGTACTGTGTATTTATTGCGTATGATGTGTGCTGTTATATTATGTATGCAATGGTATGAGCTCGAGCGGAATGTGTGGATATGTATTCATGGTTTGTGTGTTCCATAAAAGAAACATGACAGGCGTTTCATATGATTCAATTTGCATGCTATTGATTTTTGTGTATCATTATTGAAACATTAGTTCCATAATTGAAACACGGAAGCAGATTTTTCTGTATCGTTGTTCTAATTGGCAGGATGTATGAATTTGCCATATTGCTATATTGATTGTATTTTTTATGATGCAATGTGATTTTTATGGCAGTAGGAATATTTTTTTGAAAACTTGATGCTCGTTAATTCGATGCTGTATCGCTTCTGTGTGTATATTTTTGTTTTTGTCTTATATGTATTTTTTATTAAATATGCTGTTTTGCATTTGCGATATAGTGATTGAGCTTTTTAATTGCGTGCTGCTGTATTTGTTTTTGTGTGTATTTATGCTCTGCAATTTGATGCTTTTAGCTGCTGTTGCAAATACTTTGCAAAAAAAGTAAGAAAAACGCCGCAATCACTCCGGTTGCCAAGGGGATTTTCAGCTCAGGGAGGGGGGCTTGCGCTACAGAGCGGATATCGACGGTCTGCGGGCCGTGGCTGTGGCTGCTGTTCTTTTGTATCATTTTCAGGTGGGGGCGTTGGCCGGGGGATTTCTGGGGGTGGATGTTTTTTTTGTGATCTCCGGATTTCTGATTACCGGCATTATCCTGCCCGCCGTGCAGAACAACACATTCACCTTTTCCGGTTTTTACAAAAAGCGCGTGCTGCGTATTTTTCCTTTGTTTGCCGTGGTGCTGGCGTGCTGTTTTGCTGCCGGCATGCTTATTCTCAGCCTCAAGGAATTCCGGCAGTTTTCGCAGGATGCGGCGTATGCAGCGCTGGGCGTTTCCAATATCCATTTTTTTCTGCACACCGGTTATTTTGACTTGGCGGCAAAAGCGAAGCCGCTGCTGCATACCTGGTCGCTGGGTGTGGAAGAACAATTCTACTTCTGTCTGCCCGTGCTGCTTGTCATGCTGCGTGCGCGCAGCGTCCGCTTCCGGACTGCGGTTCTGGGGGGGCTTGCGGTCTGCTCGCTGACCGCCATGCTCGTCACGGGACGTACAGCGCCGGACGCGGCGTTCTATCTGCTGCCGTTCAGAGCGTGGGAGCTGCTGGCAGGGGCCTTGCTGGCAATGCATACGGGGGCGGTTCATGCAGGGCGCGGCAGCTTGGCGCTGCGTCAGGCCGTTTCGCTGGGCGGGGCGGCGCTTATAGGCTCCGGCATGGTGTACGCCACCCCCGCCATGCATCCCGGCTGGGTGACGCTGCTGCCTGTGGCGGGCACATGTGCTGTCATCTGGGGAGCACATGACAGCCGCACGCTGGTGAACAGACTTCTGTCGCTTTCTGCCATGCGGTTTACTGGCCGTATTTCCTATTCACTGTATCTGTGGCACTGGCCTGTGCTTGTTTTCGGCGTGATGCTGGGAGGGCCGCTCACACCGCAGCGTACGGCGGTCATGCTGATGTTCTGCGTGGTGCTTTCGTGGCTTTCATGGCGTTATGTGGAGCAGCCGGCACGACACAGCGAGCGCCTGCTGTCCGGCTGGCGTCCGGTACAGGTGTTTGTTCCCGTGTTGCTGCTGCTGGTGGCCGCGGGCATAACCGGCTTTGCCACCAAGGGGCTGCCGCAGCGGCTCACAGCACAGGGACGGCAGATGGAAACGCTGCGGGCATTTAAAAATACCGATGTGCAGCCGGAAAAACTGACTGTTGCCGCCATGACGCCGCTGGGCGGAGGCAGCGGGCACCCGGACTTTATCGTGTGGGGTGACAGCCATGCGGAGCACCTGTATCCGCTGTTTGTCCGTCTGGCACAGCGGTACGGTCTGCACGGGTTGATGGCCACCCATTCCAACACCATACCCTCGCTGAATGTGCAGCTGGGCGAACAGTACGACGCCGCAGTGCAGTTTAACAGAAAAATGCTTGAGGCGGTGCGCGCCACGGGTGTGCGCCATGTGATTCTGGCTGCCCGCTGGCAGGGCTATCTTGCAGCGCGCATGTTGCAGGACGGCAGCCCCGTGCCGCCGGACAGAACCGCCGGTGCGGTGTTTGCCTCGGTCGGGCGGCTGACGGCAGACCTGCGCGCCATGGGCTGTACCGTGTGGCTGGTGGAGGATGTGCCCGGCCACGCCTTTTCTGCGCTGGATGAATTGCAGAGGCCGCTGCGGCCCAGCAATGCCGGTGAATTTGAGTCAACCGCAGCCGCTGCAGCCGATAAAGGGCGTGCCGTTGTCGAGCGGTTTCTCGATGGGCAGGCGGCAGCGGGAGTGCAGGTTGTCCGCACACGCGCTCTCTTTCTGTCCGGTGACCGCTATCTGGCTGTACGCGGCGGTGTGCCGCTGTACAGGGATACAAATCACCTGAGCGCCCCCGGTGCCCTGCTGCTTGAAGAAGCGCTGTGGCCTGCGCTGGCACAGATAGGGACCGACCGTGTTGTGGCGCACCGCACGGCACCTGTCCCTGCCCCGCAGAACTCCCGCCCGTGATGTAGTGTGTTTATTCTTGCTCTGAGGCGCATATCTGGTATTGTTTCAGACTGATATCTCTACCTGTGCCAGGAGCTGAAAATGTTTGCTACCCAAGATATTCTGTTCGCCTTCGGCCTGACGCTGTTTGCCGGTCTGTGTACCGGCATCGGCAGCGCTCTGGCGTTTTTTACCCAGAAAACCAATACAAAGGTGCTGTCTGTGGCACTGGGGTTTTCGGCGGGTGTCATGCTGTACGTTTCTTTTGTGGAAATTCTGTCCAAAGCGCAGGATGCCCTGACGGCATCTCTGGGCAATGTGGCCGGTGCGTGGGCAACTGTGGCTTCGTTTTTCGGGGGCATCGGGTTCATTGCGCTTATCGACTATTTTGTGCCGTCGGAAGAAAACCCCCACGAGGTGCAGAAAGTTGAGGCCATGGACGACCAATGTGAGGCAGCGCGTTTTAAAAAGCTGTACCGCATGGGAATCTTCACTGCCCTTGCCATCGGTATTCACAACTTTCCCGAAGGGCTGGCAACGTTTACAGCGGCCCTGACCGATCCCCAGCTGGGTGTGGCCATTGCCGTGGCCATTGCCATTCACAACATACCGGAAGGCATTGCTGTCTCCATACCCGTCTTTTATGCCACCGGTGACCGCAGGCTGGCGTTCAGGCTGTCGTTTCTGTCGGGGCTTTCAGAACCTGTGGGCGCGCTGGTGGGCTATCTGCTGCTGATGCCGTTTTTTTCAGATACGGTCTTCGGCGTGCTGTTTGCGGGTGTTGCAGGTATAATGGTGTTCATTTCGCTGGATGAACTGCTGCCTACGGCAAAGGAATACGGCGAGCATCATCTTTCCATTGCCGGTGTTGTGGCCGGTATGGCTGTTATGGCGCTCAGCCTGCTGCTGTTTATCTGATTGCGGTGGCGGACCGTTGCAGAAAAGCCCCCGCAAGGGGGCTTTGTGTTTGCTGCAGACCGGCCCTGTAAACCGTACCGGCCATTCTGCGGGCCTGCTGGCTCTGGTTTTCTGCTGCTCCGTATGGCCGGCAGGAAGGGGGAACGCCTTTATGCAGGGGCTCCGCAAACCGGTACCGCTCTCACCAGAAAGTCCCGTGAGCGGTCTATACCGTCTTCTTGCATACTTGCAGCGGCAAATGCCACAACCTCTTCGAAGGAGGCGGCAGGGGGCATTTCGCGTTGTTCCTCAGCCCGGACCTGAGCCTCAAGAGCAAGTACATCGGCTGCGTTTTCAAGTGCGTCAGCAAGGTCCTCCCCGTATGTAAAAGCCCGTGGACACTCCGCGAACCGGACAAGATAGCCACCTTCCATAGTGGGCAGAAGTGCTGCGTAATGGTTTTCCATATCTGTTGTTTTTCCTTGTGGCAGAAGAACCGTCCCGCGAAGCCGTCAGTTTTGCTGCCGGTGCTGCGCCACATGCGTGATTCTGTGCCGCCAGCGCCGGTTGTCTGATGGAGATCCGGGCCGGAACGTGTTTGCCGCCGCTGGAAACGGGACGGCGGGCAGTGAATGAGGGCTTCCACCGGAGGGCGGGGCCGGTGGGCCTGTCTGACGGGTAACATGTTGATGATATGCTTTTTTTGCAGCAAGGCAAGAGGCTTTCAGCGGCTTTGTATAGATTATGCCTTTCAGATTTTTGCAGCACTGTCTGCAGCAGTGAGCGGCGGGCGCGAAAGGTCGTCGGCGGTTTTCCGGTGTCTTTTTGCGGCACAAGAGGGCTTGAGGTCTTCGGTGCGGAATTGTGTGCGGCGATGCGCCGCAAGGGGGCTTTGTGTTTGCTGCAGACCGCAGATGTGGGCGAAAGAATAAAAAAAGGCGGCTACATTTCTGTAGCCGCCCTGGCACTCGTGGTGCCGAGAGAGAGAATTGAACTCCCGACACGGGGATTTTCAGTCCCCTGCTCTACCAACTGAGCTATCTCGGCGTCGCGGAGACATTGTTTAAGCAAAGCGGCATATCATTGCAAGCCTTTTTTTGCCTTTTCCTGAAAAAAGTTGCCGGAACGCCCGCGCAGCTACAAAAAAAGCCGCTTGGCATTGCGCATGGCGTAGTCGCAGTCGGCCACAAAACGCAGTGAAGCCTTCTGCGTGGGGGTGGCGTCTTCGGGTATCCGGCCATGGCGCAGCCAGTCGAGCATATCCTCCACAGGCGCGGTAACGCTGAACCAGTAACCCTGCGGGGCCGGTACGGGGCTGTGGGCATAATGTCCGAACAGGATTTTATCATCCACGATGATGACGGGCATGCAGGGCATGGCACGGGTTTCGTATAGTTCCACCAGTCCGTCATGGCGTGCGGCAAGCCGGACAAGAAAGTCGCGCGAGCTGTTGAACTCATGCTCCATCTGCGCCAGAGAATAATCGGGCCGCAGGACATGCATGAATTCTTCCATCCAGCCCCTTTTGGGGTCAAACGGCAGAGTGATGGCATGCAGCTTGCGGAAGCCGGGCTTGGTGAGTGCGGTGCTCAGGGCTTCGATGTGACGCGGTGAACGGGCGAAGTTGGAGTAAAGTGCGGCGTGCATGATGATGCGCCTGCGGGCTTCTGCAAAGACAAACGGCAGGCTTGCCGTATGGATGCCTACATACATGGATCATTCTCCGTTGTTGGATTCGTCCGGCAGAGCCTTGTCCGGTACCGTGTGTCCTGTGCGGCCGGAGCATTGCTGCGGCAGGTCCTGCGGTGTGAAGCCCAGCTTGCGCATACGCTCCGGTGCCAGCAGGCTGCGGATGTTGTCTTCCGGCACGCAGAGAGCCTGCGCCGCCACCCGGGCAAACGGAGTGCCGGTGGTCCGGGCCGTGTGCAGCATCTGCTCCACGGCAGTGTGGCCGGCCAGCGGCACCAGCACCGCCGCCAGTGCGGCGGAACGTCCCACATGGCTTTGTGCCTGTTCCGCCTGCGGCTCAAGGCCCTGCATGCAGCGGTTGTTGAGCAGCGTCACGCTGCTGCGCATCAGGTGCAGCGACTCGAGCAGGGTGTGCGCCAGCAGCGGCATGAACTGGTTCAGTTCCAGCGTGCCCATGGCCGAAGCGTGCGCGGCAAGACCGTCGTTGGCCAGCACCCGCAGCGCAGCCTGTGAAACGGCTTCGGCGATGACAGGGTTCACTTTGCCGGGCATGATGGTGGAACCGGCCTGCATGGCGGGCAGTTTCAGCTCGCCCAGTCCGGCACAGGGGCCGCTGCCCAGCAGCCGCAGATCCGTGCTGATTTTAAGCAGATTGGCTGCCAGCGCCTTGAGAATGGCGGAAACCTCGACCAGCTGGTCGGTGTTCTGGGTGGCATCCACCAGATTTTCCGCTCTGGAAAGTTTGAGTCCCGTAACGCTGCGCAGGGTGTCTGCAGCTTTCAGTATGTAGTCGCGGGGGGCTCCCAGACCGGTGCCGATGGCCGTGCCGCCCAGACTGACCTGCCGTATGCGTTCTCTGGATTTGAAAACCCGCCATCTGTCGCGGGCCACTGCTTCTGCCCATGCCCCGAATGTCATGCCGAACGTCATGGGAACAGCGTCCTGCAGCTGGGTCCGGCCCAGACGCAGCGTGTCCTGATGTGCGGCTTCAAGCTGCTGCAGCTGCGCCTGCAGGGCGGCGGTCTCTTTTTCCAGCGCAGTCAGTTCGTGCAGCATGGCCACGCGCAGTGCGGTGGGAAAAACGTCATTGGTGGACTGGTGCATGTTGACATGATTCAGGGGGCTGACCAGCGAATGCTGTCCGGGAACGCCTCCGAGCAGCTGGCAGGCGCGGTTGGCCACCACCTCGTTCATGTTCATGTTGGCCGAGGTGCCGGCCCCGCCCTGAAACGGGTCTGTGATGAAGCTGTCCTGATGGCTGCCGCCGATGATTTCCAGGCAGGCGGTTTCGATGGCTTCTGCCAGCCGGTTGTCCAGATACCCCAGACGGGCGTTGGTGCGTGCGCAGGCCAGCTTGACCTGAGCAAGAGCACGGATGAGCGGGGGGGCAAGGCGGTAGGGGCTTACGGGAAAATTTTCTGCGGCACGCAGCGTGTGTATGCCGTACAGCGCATCGGCGGGCAGTTCCCTGCTGCCCAGCGCGTCATGTTCAGTTCGCATAGTCCTCCGTGCCTGTTCACTTTTTCAGGATGTCGGTACCGTAACACGGGCGGCCATGCGGTTCAACAGAACGGCGCGGTTATCAGAACGGCACGGGCGGTGGCGTGGCTACAGGCGGGCCCGGTATCTGCGTGCAGGGCTTTGCCGGCCGGTAAGGGGAATGCGTTTTTGCAATATGAACGGAGAAACACGGTTTTCCTG
This sequence comes from Oleidesulfovibrio vietnamensis, assembly GCF_055388115.1. Classification (NCBI taxonomy): domain Bacteria; kingdom Pseudomonadati; phylum Thermodesulfobacteriota; class Desulfovibrionia; order Desulfovibrionales; family Desulfovibrionaceae; genus Oleidesulfovibrio; species Oleidesulfovibrio vietnamensis. The sequence continues at coordinate 3,398,569 of NZ_AP042419.1, read as the reverse complement.
ACGGAAAAGGCACAGTTCGCCGATGTGCAGTGCGCCGGGCAGAAAAGGAGCGACGAGGGGCGCCAGTTTTTCGCACAGTGCGCGTCTGCATGCGGGGTCGCGGATTCTGCCCGTGAGGGCCATGTAAAAGCGGTAATCTTCAAGCACAAAAGGATAGCCGAACCGCATCAGCAATCTTTCCTGTCTTTCTGTGAGAGGCTTCATGCGGTGACGTTCCATGTCTGCCGGGCAGAGCGGTGCACGCAGCGGTTCAAAAAAACGCAGGCAGGCATCGGCCAGTCTGCTGATGGCTTTGCAGGGGCGTTCCGGCACCAGTGCCACCTGTGCTCCCAGACAGGCCAGCCGCAGCGGCGGGCCGCAGACCGGCGGCTGTGTTGTGCAGAATTCTTCCAGTGCGGCGGAAAGCTGCGCCGGTGTGATGCGCGGTGCAGCCTCAAACGGGGCCCGTATGGTGGCGTGGAACCCGCGCCGGCGTGTTCCGGCAAGCAGGTTTTCTGTTTTCTGCCCGCAGAATGAATCCCGCAGTGCCGGATGGGAGGGCATTGTGTCGGGTACCGCGGAAGGCGTCCGGCCCAGCCAGCGGCGGCCGAATTCTTCCAGCGGGCTGCCGTGCGGCGGAATCATGTATACAGCGTATCTGCGGGACAACTGCGTTCTCCGTTGCCGTAGGCCGGACACGGGGACGTCCTGATGCCGGACATGCGCGGCCATCAGGCGTCCTCCGGTGCAAAAGGGGGATGTTCCGTTGTGCCTGTGCCGTGTGACGGAGATGTGGCGGCGGTGTGCCTGTTGCGCGTCAGAAAGGTACGGGGGTGCCCAGCAGGGCCGCGGCCTCGTGGGCGCGCAGGTTGTGCCCCAGCAGTCTGGGGATGCCGGTGTTCAGTTCGACCACTGCGGCACACGCGTATGAAGGATAAAAGGAGAAAAGATCGTCAAGCGGGGTGTCTGTAAGATGGCAGAGCAGCGTGCGCAGCCACCCTGCGTGTGTCACAGCCACGGCGGGAAAGGGACCTGCGCTCATGAGCGCCAGAGATTTGCGCATGCGGATCTGGACATCGGCAAAGCTTTCACCCTGCGGCGGGCGGAATCCGGCCATGTTGCGGCCGCGTTCTTCGTATTCGCGGGGGTACAGATGCTCGATGGCGGCAAAGGGCATACCCTCCCACCGGCCCAGATTGATTTCGTCCAGATCGGCCAGCACGGTGACTTCACTGCTTTCCAGCCCGCCTGAAAGGGGGGCCAGCGTCTGACGGGCCCTGATGGCGGGGCTGCAGTACAGTGCGGCTATGCGCGGCGGGCGCGGGGGGGCATCGGCGTGCACGGCTCCGCAGGCGGCCTGAGCAGCCTGCGCTCCGCACCGGCAGGCTTCTTCAGGGTCGGGCAGCTGTTCTATGCCGAACGCCGCGGCTATGCCCTGCGCCTGAGTCAGACCTTCCGCCGAAAGCTGCACGGGCGTCCTGCCGATGGCGCGTCCTCCGCTGCCGGAGGTGGCCGCATGGCGGAACAGCGCGATACGGCCGTTCATGCAAGCTCCTGTTGCAGCAACCGGTAGCTGTCCTGCCCCAGAGCGGCGTCCAGCAGACGCCGCAGCGTCATTGCGCGGTGTTTGCGGGCCGAAATATCGCGTACCGCCTGCGGGTCGCGGTTCCACTCTCTTATGCGTTGGTCAAAGCGTTCTTCCATGGGAATCAGCGTCGTGCCCCGTATGTATTTATCCGCCAGCATGACCAGTTCGCGTTCACCGGGTATGCGCACCCGCGCGGGGTCCGTATCCCTGTGGGCCGCCACTATGCGCGCTGCGGCGTCAAATCCGTACCGGCGCAGCATGGCTCCGCCGGCTTTTTCGTGCTGCCTGTAGCCCTTCAATATATCGTGCAGGGTACCGGATGCAAGGGCAAGACCGGCATCGGGCAGAGATTCAACGGACGGAGAGGCGCAGCTGACCATCCGGCAGGCGAACAGAGCGGCCGCCTGTCCCACGCGTACCCCGTGTGCGCGCACATGGGGCGGCGTTGCGGCAATATCAAGCAGCGCCAGCACTTCGCCTGCCGTGGGGATGTGCCTGCGTCTGAAGGCCGCAACGGCCAGCCTGTATGCTTCGGGCGTGTCCATGTCGCGCAGGCAGCCTTCATCGGCAACGGGCACCGTGGTGTTCATGCCGAGGTCTGCAAATGCCCGGATGACGGCCCGCAGTCCGTCTTTGCCGTCATGCCGCAGTACGCTGCGCAACACATCAGCGCGCAGCAGCGGCGGATGCCCCGTGCGGCTGCGGTGCGGCGATGCCACAGGCAGCGTGACGGCGTGCCCCTGCCGGACAAAGGAGGCCGCAAGCAGCATGCAGGTGGACGCGCGTACCAGCGGGGTGTCAACGGGCAGAATAAAGGCCGCGTCAACGTGAGAGACAATGGCCTGTATGCCGCACTGTACAGAGGAAAACATGCCGTTTTCTGGATGCGGGTTGGTCACGGCGGTCAGACCGCAGCGGCGGGCTTCGGCGCGGACAGCATCGCCGTGATGACCGCAGACGACAACCACTGGGCCTGTGACGGCCGCTGCCAGCGCCAGCGCCGTCTGCTCCAGAACGGTGCTGCCGCCGAGGGGCAGTATGGCTTTGCACCGCCCCATGCGTGATGATTCTCCTGCGGCCAGAATAATACCGCCGATGCGCGGCAACGGGCCTGTGATGTCCTGCGGCGGCCATGCGGGAAGACACAGCGCCGGAGGCGGGGCCGGTTTGGGCCCCCGGCACGCGCTGTTATCCTGCGGACGCAGGCCGGGGGTGGATAAACTGCGGGGCATCAGCTTGCTCCGTCTCCGTTGCCGGCGGCACGGCAGGCGATGATTTCCGCCATGATGCTCACGGCGATTTCTTCGGGAGTGCGTGCCCCGATTTCCAGGCCGATGGGGCAGTGGCAGCGCGCGATGGAGCTTTCATCAACCCCTTCGCTGCGCAGCTGATCATACAGCGCGTCGCGTTTGCGTCTGCTGCCGATCATGCCCACATAGCAAGCGGGAGTCTTCAGCGCCTGTTCCAGCACGGTTTTGTCGTGCAGGTGTCCTCTGGTCATGATGACCACGTAGCACTGCGGGGTGATGGTCAGCTGTGCAAATGCCTGACCGAAATCCGGCAGCACCACGGTGCGGGCCTGAGGAAACCGCTGCGGACTGGCAAATTCTTCGCGGTCGTCCAGCACGGTCACGGCAAACCCCGTCATGGAGGCCATGGCCGCCGTAGGCAGTGCCACATGACCTGCTCCGAAAATGATCATGCGCGGTGAGGGTTGCAGCCATTCCGTAAACCGGCATGTTTTTCCGTCGCAGTCCAGCGTGGCAGACGCTGCGGCAGGCGCTGCATGACCGCAGTCAGGTGTCTTGCGGCCGGTGACGGCAAAGCAGGCCTCGCGCGTGGCGGCTGCGGTGTGTTCCAGCCGCTCCATGGTTGTTTCCAGCCCGCAGGCTTTGCCCTGCAGCAGGCTGTCGCGCGCGGCGCACAGCACCTCGGCCCCGCGTCTGCCTGCCTGTATGTGTTCAGCCACCACGGTCAGCCGGCCGCCGCAGACCATGGCGGCCTTGGCAGCTTCTTCATTGCTCAGGTCAAAATGCCTGATGACGGCCAGTTCCGGACCGGACTCCGCTGCGGAAGAGGCGAATCTGCCGGTGAGCATTTCGCGTCCCAGTTCCATGCAGCCCGCCTCCATCAGACCGCCGCCCACGGTGCCCAGTATGCTGCCGTCACGTCGTACGGCCATTTTGGCACCGCTTTCCCGCGGGGTGGAACCGGACTGCATGGCAATGGTCACAATGACCACATCTTCGCCCTGTTCAAGAAGTGCGCATACAGAATCAAGGAAGCTGTTCATGGTATGATTCTCCGGAGTTGAGAGGTGGCGTGCCCTGTGGAATGACGCGGATACGGCGTTTGCCGAAACCCGCCTGCGGTGCGGTGCGGGCGACATGGAACGTTGTCCCGCCGTGGCGTGTCAGAGCCGCAGGCAGGGGTGAATCCGCCAGCGCTTTTTCTGCCTGCTGCCGCAGCGTCCGGTCCGTACCGGCTGCCGGCGCGGGGTACAGCGTGATTTGCAGCGGGGTACCGGCCCACGGCTGCCAGCATGCTTCAAAATCATGCAGCCCGGCAAGGGGCAGAAGAATGTTGTCCAGATCGGCAGGGTACAGGCTGCCGCCGTCCGGCAGTGTGATTCCTTCGCCGGTTCTGCCCCTGCCGGGGCTGATGCGTCTCAGCGGGCTGCCGCAGGGGCATGCACCGGCAAGCAGCCGCGCCAGATCGCCGGTACGGTAGCGTATGAGCGGCATGGTGCGGCGGCGCAGGGTGGTGATGACCAGTTCGCCCTCCTGTCCGTCGGGCAGGGGGGTGCCGGTAACGGGATCTATCACTTCGGCCAGCAGGTCGGCTTCGCGCAGGTGCAGTCCCTGATGTCCGCAGCCCAGCGCTCCGCCCAGACCTGTTTCCGTCATGCCCCAGTGGACAAGCACTCTGCAGCCGAAAATGCGGCGTATGAGTCCGGCCACCGCGGGGGGCACGCTGTCCCAGCACAGCAGCACCGTGTGAATGCGGCCGGGGTCGTAACCGGCTTGCTGCCAGGCCAGTGCCAGATGCCTGACATGGCTGGCCGACCCGACAATCACTGCGGCTTTTTCCGTATGGGCCAGCCGTGCCAGCGCCGGAGCGCCCTGCCCCATATTGCCGGCCACGGAGCGCATGCCTGCGTTTTCCAGCGCGGTACCCAGCAGGCGCCCCACACTGGCGGGGCGTTCTCCCGGCAGGACAGCCAGCACGGTATCGCCGGGATGCCCCACGCTCAGCATGCCCCACGAAAAAAATTCCACCGTGGCGTTCAGGTCTTCTTCAGAAAAGAAAAGCCGCTTTGGCCGGCCGGACGTGCCCGATGTGTCCAGCGTGACCACCCGCGCCACGTCATCCTGCGAGGTGCACAGCAGGCTCAGAGGTGCGCGGCGCAGCACATCGGCATGCAGCAGAGGAAGGCGGTGCAGCCCCCCGCGCGCGCTGATGCTTGCCGGGTCCACACCCTGCAGGGCTTGTCTGTAATAGGGTGAAGCCTCTGCGGCGAGGGCGAGCACCTCGCGCAGTCTGTCTGTCTGCCATGCGCTTATGCCGGAAGCCGTGAGCAGCCTGCGCAGTTCCGGATCGCTGCATGCGGGGTTGCAGGCCGCGGCGCAGGAAATTCCCATGGCCCGGGCCGTCAGCCCGTCCGGAGTGAACACCGCCTGATTACGCTGTCCTTCTGCATCGCTACCTGCATCGCTGCCTGCATCGCTGCCCGTGCTGTCTTTTCCGCTGTGATGATTTTCTCTGTCCGGTCCGGCGCAGCACGGCGGGGCTGTGTGCGGGGCTTCATGCGGCATGCCTGCCTGTCCGCGGCATTGCCGGGGCAACACGCTGCGGTCTGCTGTCATTGTCCGCTCCTGTGCAGGGGCACTCCCTGCGCACTGGTGCAGTTCCATGCGCAGAAAGGCACTATGCGCCCGTCCGGAGCGGCCACATGGATGCAGCATCCGCGTACCCGTTCCAGATCAATGTTCCAGACATCCTGAAAGGCCATGGCCGACACGGCAAAGGTGTGCGTGGCCGCACGCTGCAGAAAACGGTCAAGGTCGTCGGCGGGCGGCTGCGGTGCGGTGCTTTCCTGCTGTTGCGGGGCGCCGTTACGCGGTGCGGCCCATTGGCGTTTGACAAAGGCTTTGGCAGCGTCGGCGCCTTCGCTGGCTGGTCTGGGGCGGCAGTCGCAGGCACTGCGCTGTACGGAAAGGCGCTGGAGTCCGCCGTCTTCACGCACCAGATAGTTGGCATGGAATGAACACAGCGAATGCTCGCAGCCGGGCGGCAGAAAATCATCGGTGGTCACAAGTCCCGCGGTCTGCTTTTCAAGGCCGCGCATGATTTCAGGCAGGGTGATGCGTTCTGCGGGGGGCGGGCCCTGTTCGGGGGCACGGGTTGCGCCGTCTGGCGCGGGGTGTCTGCCGAAGTGGCTTACCGGCTGGAAATGGACTCCGCGCACGGCAGGACACAGGGCAGCACCCAGGCGCAGAATTTCTCCGATATTGTCGTCGTTGACTCCCGGTACCACTGTAGGAACCAGCACAATGCCTATGCCCGCTTCGGAAAGCAGTCTGACGGCTTCCATTTTTTCGCGCAGCAGGGGCATGCCGCGCAGGGCGGTGTAGATGGCATCCTGTGTGCCGTCAAACTGCAGAAAGACGGAATCCAGTCCGGCACGGGCCAGCTGCGCGGCAAGAGAAGGTTCGCGGGCTATGCGCAGGCCGTTGGTATTCAGCTGGACAAAAGGAAAACGTTCCTTTGCCATGCTGATTATCTGCGGCAGGTCGTCGCGCATGGTGGGCTCGCCGCCGGAAAGCTGCACGTTGCAGGGGCCCGTGCGCGGGCGGGCGTTGTCCATGAGCGTCCGCAGCGCGGCCATATCCGGGTCGGGCGGGGCGGACTTGCCGGCGGAGGCAAAACAGAACCGGCAGTGCAGGTTGCAGCGTGAGGTTATTTCAAAAAGCAGCGTGCAGGTGTGCTGGTTGTGTTCCGGACACAGTCCGCAGTCAAAGGGACACCCTTTTGTTCTGCTTCCTCCGGGCGCGGGCGGAGTGGGCAGCTTGGGTTTTTTCCAGCCCTGCATGGCGGGCAGCCCCCGCCATACCGGGGTGCGGAATTCGCCGTGGCGGGGACAGCGTTTTACCTGCAGCACGGTATCACCCTCGTGTTCGTGCCGCGCGGGAATACGTTGCAGGCATACGGGGCAGAGGCTTTCGCGCATGTCGGCTTCAAGAAAAAATGGATTCATGCAGGTTATTCGTCCTTTCCCGTGGCGGGGTCCAGCGCATGGGCGTCCAGAATTTCCAGCAGCCTGCCGTACGCCGCTGCCACCAGTGTGCCGCAGCGGCTCATATCCGGCGTGCGGCATTGGCCGCCGGTAATCTGACTGCATTGAATGCCGCCGTATTGCGCGACTGCCTGCCCGAACCATTCGCCGTATTCTTCCAGCAGCAGCGGCAGAATTTCGTCTGCCGTGTCGTTATCGTGTCCTTTGGCCGTGTACAGGGCCAGCAGACAGTTGCCGCCGGTAAGTACACCGCAGGGGCCGTCGCAGTCACTGCCGCCATGGCACAGGCCCGCGGCCGCGCGCACAAGGTCGGGGTTGCGTCTGCCCATACCTTCAAGAGCAAGCAGTATGAGAATCTGGCTGCAGCAGTAGCCCTGCCCTGCCAGCCGCATCATGGTAAGCGATGTATCGTCGAGCATGGTTATTCTCCGTGGAAGGTGTGAGTGGTCTTCAGCCTGACCTGCGGGCCAGCAGCAGAAAGTAGCCTGCGCCCGTTCCGGTGTGCGGGATGTTTGCAGACCGGCCCGCAGCCGCGGCGCTGAGAGAGCACAGCGGTTCACCCGCCAGAACAAGACGGGCAGCCAGCGTACCGAGCATGGGGGTATGGTCCTCAAAGCACAGAGGCAGAAAGCCCGCCTGCCGCAGCATGGCCAGAATGCCGCTGCGCGTTGCCTGCCATCCAAGGCAGGAACCGGCTGGCAGCGTATGTTTTTTCTGACCGGTCAGGTACAGGTCGGTAACGGCCAGCGTGCCGCCGGAACGCAGCAGATTGCGGAAAATATGCAGTGCGCGGGCGGGGTCCGGCAGCAGGGAAAGAACGCATTCACACAGAATCATATGAAAGCTTTCCGGAATGAAAGGCGGCTGCATGGCATCGGCCCGCACCATGGGCACTCCTGTTGTGACGCGGCAGGGAACATCCCCCTGCCGGTGACGGCCGGCCAGCATGTCCATGCCTGCAGCCAGCGCCCCGTAACGGCGACGCAGATGCAGGGCGGAAGCGCCGGTGCCGCAGCCTGCGTCAAGCACTCGCCAGCCGGGCTTGACCCCTGCCAGCGCCGCGGCGCGGTCGGTAAGCTCCAGCCCGCCGGGGCGCCATGCATTGGGCGAAGCTCCGCGCATGGCCGGACGGGCCCACAGCGGCTCGCAGGCAGCTGCCGGTGCTGTGCCGGTGCAGGTCACTTGTCCTCCAGCAGGCTTTCCACATCCGCCATTTTACCGGTGGCCAGATCTTCGGGAATCAGCACCAGTCCGCAGGCGGCGCAGGCAGGCAGTTCCACGTTGAACAGGCTGTCCAGATATTCCAGTTCCACGGTGGCGGGCTGCAGGGGTTGCCCGCAGCGGGCGCACACCCAGTGTGAATAATCTTTGTCCAGAACCTTCATGGTGCTCATGACGGTGTTCTCCCGTTGACTGTGCGCACGTGCATCCGGTGGCTCCACACGTTGTGCACCGTGAAGGTGTTTTCATCGTGCCGGGTGAACTCCACCCAGTAGGTGACCACAACGGGCCGCAGCGATGCCAGCCGGTGGCCCTGCGGGCTGCGCGTATCCTGCAACCAGCGGTTGTCGCGGGAGTGCAGCAGCACTTTGCGCACGTCGGCATCCAGAATACGCCGCTCTTCCATGCGTGCGGCGGCCTGTGCCGTGTAGCGTATTTCCAGCGCCGCCTGCGGGCCGGAGGCGGCAGGCGCTTCATCCCAGCAGGATGTCAGCAGATATTCCCGCAGTCTGGCCCTGTTTTCATGCCGTGCCGAAAGCGAGGGAGCATGCCGTGCCGCGGCGGAAAAACCTTGCGCGCAGCAGTCGGCAGGCAGGGTTCCGGCGACGGGCTCTTCCTGCGCGGAAGGCAGGGGGGCTGCGGCGATGGCGGGAGCGTCAGCCTGCGCGGGCAGCAGAATGTCGAGCAGGTGCGCTGTGCGTTTGCCGTGCGCCGCAAGTCTGTCGCGGCACATGGCGCAATAGGTCACGGCATCGGCCTGCAGGTCTGTGCCGGAGGGGGCTGCTTCCGCTGTCTTGCCTTGTGCGGGGGGGGCCCCCAGCCGCAACGCTCTGCCTTCTGTTATTTTTTTTCCCAGTGCAGCATTGGCCTCTGCCGCCAGACCGCCGAAACCGCAGCATTCCGTGGTTTCCGCGGTCAGTTCCGGTTCGTGCACGGCTATGCCGTAGCGTTCCAGCAGCGACCTTACGGCCTGTCGCATGGGGGCGTCTTCGCGGGTGCCGCATGGGTCGTGCAGCACCACGGCGGGGTGTCCGTCTGCGGTTGCCGGCTGCAGAATATCCGGCTGGCTGTCAGTCAGGCTGTCCATGATTTCCCACAGTCCGGTCACGTCTGCCTGCGGCAGATGGCTGCGCAGCATGACGGCGCATGAGGGACAGGCGGCAATCATGACGGGAGAGCCGAGGTTTTCCCAGTCCTGTTTCAGGGCGGCCACGGTGCCGGCGGTCAGTTCGTTTCTGCCCGACCATTGTGCAGGGGCACCGCAGCAGCGCAGCATCAGGCCCACACCCTGATTCTGCGCGGTACCGCATGATGGGGGCAGATGCCGCCGCAGCCATTCCCATGTACGGGGAATGCTGTCCGGGTCCGAAGCAGCAAGCTGGCATCCGGGGAAAAACACCCAGCCGCTTGCCTGCGTGTCCGGAGCGTGGCGCGCCAGCGTACAGTGTTCTCCGTTGGCAAATTCCATATCGCGGAGCGCGAAATCGTGGGCCGAAGGGGGCATTTTGCCGCGGCGGACCATGCTTTGCCGGGCCTCTGCACACAGCGCGCCCATATCAAAGCCGTTGGGGCACAGGGTGGCGCACAGTCCGCACTGCATGCATGAGTTGATCATGGTGTTGGCCTGCCGCGTACCCATGACGATGGATTCATTGTTGTATATGCGACGGGCGTACTGTTTCGGATAGCTGCCGTATTCCTGCAGAAAGACGCAATGCCTGACACATTCCATGCATTCACAGCGCAGGCAGCGGGCTGCTTCGTTACGGGCCTGCGTGGCGTCGTATCCGCCTGCGGGTACGGGCACGGGCGGAGCGGGTTGTACTTTTTCCAGACTGGTGAACAGCGTGGATTCAAACACGCCTTCGCGTTCGCGTCCCGCAACCAGTGAAGCTCCCTCGTGCAGCCGGGCCACAGAGGTGGCCGCCCGTCTGCCCTGTGCCGCGGCGGCTACGGGGGAAGTCCCCTCCGTAACGGAGCATGGCAGCGGCGGTGCTGCAAACACGCCGTGCGTTGCCGTGCCCAGCGTCAGGGGGTCCGGTTCCGGCAGGCCTGCCATGAGCCTGTCATAGGCGCGGGGCGTGATGAATACGGCTCCGCACTCTTCCAGACAGCCGGCTGCCAGACCGGAAGTGATTTCTGTGTGTTCCTGTATTTCCGCGTCGAGTCTGCGCAGGGTGTCCAGCTCTTGCTGCAGCATGCTGTCTATGCTGTCTGCGGCAGCGGGGGGAATGTGCAGACCGTCCAGCGCATCCGCGGGCGGGGTGTCCGTGTATATGGTGACGGCAATGCCTTTTCTGGTCATATCCCATGCGGCGGCAAGACCGGCCAGATCGCATCCGAGCACGGCGGCTTTTTTGCCGCGGGAAGGGGCGGGCAGTATGCGCGGCTGGCGGGTTGCCCGCTGTGCGCAGACGTGTTCCAGCGCCGGCAGTTCTATGCTGCCGCCTGCCTGTCCGCGAATGCAGGCACTGCGGCACGGCCCGTCGCAGATGCGGGCGAGCACCCGGGGCAGGGGCATGGTGCGGCACAGTGTGGCCCACGCCTGATCATATTTTTCTTCCGCCATGCGGGTGCAGAATTCTTTCACGTCCACGTGCAGCGGGCAGGCGGCGCGGCATCGGGGCGGCTCTTCCTGTGTGCAGCGTGCTTCCCAGCGGCGCAGTTCGGCCTGTTCCATAACGTCTGTCCCCCGGAACGTCGTTCACGCATGCACCGTTACGGCACACGCGCGGAAAAAAAAGGACGGCCCCCGCCCCTGAGCGGGGGCCGTCTGCATGGTATCTGTTACGCTATGCCTTGGCCTGCAGGCCTGCAAGCACCTTTTCCGGCAGGGCCGGCAGTCGGGTGATGCGTACGCCGCATGCGTTGTATATGGCGTTGATCACGGCTGCATGGGGGCAGGTGAGCGGCAGTTCGCCCACACCCGCTGCGCCGAAGGGCCCTTCGGGCCGGTCCGATTCGTGGTAGATCAGTTCGATTTCATCGGGCACCTGCTTGATGTAGGGGAAGCCCGCACCCTTCATGGTGGAGTGCTTTTTGATGTCTTCGAAGTCTTCAGTGAGGGCCAGACCGATGGCCTGAGCAACACCGCCGTACATCTGTCCGTCCACGGCCAGCTTGTTCACGATTTTGCCCACGTCGGCGATCATGGTCATTTTTTCCACGGTGGTCTTGCCGGTGGCCACTTCCACGGCCACTTCGGCCATGAAGATGCCGTACATGTACACGGCAAAGGGGTTGCCCTGACCGTTGGTGTCGCAGTCGGTGCAGGGGGCTGTCCATTTACCGTTGTACTTGGTGGCTATCTTTTCATCGACCATTTCCTGATAGGTGCGGTAGGTGCCGTCGCTCTTGCGCATGCCGCCGAGCAGCAGTTCACATGCCGCTTTTATGCCGCGTCCCACCACAACCTGCGAGCGGCTGCCGCCTGCGGGGCCGCCGTTGGGGCAGAATTCGGTATCGTTGAGCACCAGCTTGATGTTTTCAGGAGCGATGCCCAGCGGGCGCAGCGCCTCGTGGGCGGTGGTCAGCGCGCCGATGTCGGCACCCTGTCCGTGGTCGTGCCATGTGGTGTAGATGCTGACGGTGCCGTCGGGATGCAGTTCTGCATCGACTTCGGCGGTGTCGGGGCCGTCAAGACCGCAGCCGTATACGCCCAGCGATATACCCACACCGCGTTTTACTTCGGCGGTGCTGTTTTTGGCTGCTTTTTCCAGTGCGGCCTTGTACTTGGGCCGCGCGGTGTCAAGCATGTCGGGCAGGCTGAATACTTCGGGATTCTGGCCGGTGGGCGTGGTGGCTCCGGGGCGGTATGCGTTTTTGTAGCGCAGTTCCAGCGGATCCATGCCCAGTTTTTCGGCCAGCATGTCCATAAGCACTTCAGAGGCGAACTCACTCTGGGGCGAACCGTAGCCGCGGAATGCCGAACCCCATGCGTGGTTGGTGCAGACGGTGCGGCCTTCGCCGCGGATGTTGGGAATGTCGTAGCCGGCACCGATGAACTGTGCGCCGCGCAGGGTCAGCAGGTCGCCGAATTCGGAATAGGGACCGTGGTCCACCGACCAGTCGCTTTCCATGGCAAGCAGCTTGCCCTGCTTGTCGGCAGCAAAACGCACATTCATGAAGAAAGGCGAGCGTTTGCCGGTGTAGGTCTGCTGCTGGTACCATGTGTAGTTAAGGTATACGGGCTTGCCGGTGGCCATGCATGCCGCGCCGACCAGCGCTTCCATGGTGGGGCTGAACTTGTAGCCGAAGGTGCCGCCTGTGGGGTTCTGCACCATGATGACGTTTTCGGGTTCAATGCCCAGACCGGGAGCGATCATGTACAGGTGCAGGTGCAGGCCGATGGACTTGGAATGGATGCACAGCTTGCCGTCTTCGTTGAAGAAGGCAAAACCCACGTCGGGCTCGATGGGCATATGGGGCTGACGGCCCACATAGAAGTCGCCTTCGGCCACCACATCGGCTTTTTCAAAGTAGGATGCTGTTTCCTCGCCCTTGGCGATTTTCTGTTCAAAGTACACGTTGGGGGTGCCGGGATGAATTTCCATGGCGTCTTCGGCCATGGCTTCCGGAGCGCTCATGTAAGCGGGCAGGACTTCCAGATCCACCTTGACCTTGGCGGCAGCAGCCTTGGCGTGTTCTTCGGTGTCGGCGCATACGATGGCTATCGCGTCGCCGTACTGGTATACCTTGTCATCGCAGAGGATGGGGCGGTCCCAGCCGTCACCTTTGTTGGTGGGAAAGGTGATGAGACCGGTGATGCGGTTTTTGCCCTTGATGTCTTTGTGGGTCACAACCTTGGCGACGCCGGGCATGGTTTCCGCTTCGGAGGTGTCGATGCCGAGAATGCGTGCGTGCGAGACTTCGGCCTGCACCAGAGCGCAGCGCAGGGTGCCTTCGGGCATTTTTATGCCCAGATCGGCGCCGTAGTCCAGCGTGCCGGTAACCTTGGCAATGCCGGAAGGACGGGGGTATTTGGTGCCCCAGATGCGTCCGTCTTCGGGAATTTTGAACAGCAGCTCGTTGACTTTCATGTCGCCGCGCAGCACAGCTGCGGCATCCATCACGGCGTCCACCAGCGGCTTGTATCCGGTGCAGCGGCAGGCGTTGCGATGTTTCTGGAACCAGTCGCGTACATCCTCGCGGGTGGGCGAGGTGTTCTGATCAAGCAGAGCCTTGGCGGAAACGATGAATCCCGGCGAGCAGAAACCGCACTGTGCGGCGCCGTGGGCCAGCCATGCCACCTGCAGGGGGTGCAGGTGGTCGGGAGTGCCTATGCCTTCCAGCGTGGTGATGACCGCGCCGTCGGCAAGGCGGCTCATCTTGTAGCTGCACGAGCGGACAACCTTGCCGTCGACAATGACGCTGCAGCTGCCGCACTGACCGGTTCCGCAACCGATCTTGACACTGGTAAGCCCCAGGCTTTCGCGCAGGTACGTTGCAAGCGTTGTGTCCGGCTTGGCAATGGCCATCCGGGGCGCTCCGTTGATCATGAGCGAACGTTTGATCATCGCGATCCTCCTTGCGGATTGATGTGCCGGTGCCTGTTCACGCAGACCGCGGCACTGTGTATGTGTATCCAAAAGCCCGTAAGCGGGCGGTCTGGAACATGTTGCTGCTTATGCCGACTTGCCGAAGGGGCAGACCGGGTATCTGCACGGTTCGCATCCTGCGCAGAAACCGCCGTGAGCCAGCGAGGCAATGTCCTGCCTGGTTACCGGCTGCCCTGCCAGCAGACGGGGCACCACCAGATCAAAAATGCTCGCGCGGTAGTACATGACGCAGCCGGGCAGCCCCAGAACGGGCACATCGCCCAGATACGCCAGCATGAACATCACCCCCGGAAACGTGGGTGAGCCGTAGGTCACCACGTCGGCTCCGGTGGAACGTATGCTGGCAGGTGTCTGGTCGTCGGGGTCCACACTCATGCCGCCGGTCACCACCACCATGTCCGCGCCTTCTGCGACAAACGAAAGTATGGCGGCACGGGTGGCCTGCGGGTCGTCGCCCACAAAGGTCTGTCCCATGACGGATGAACCGAGCGCGGCGAATTTTTTGCGCATGACCGGTCCGAATTTGTCTTTGATGCGGCCGTGGAGAATTTCATTGCCGGTGGTCACGGCCCCCACCCTGAACTGACGCAGCGGGGCGACCTGCACCACCGGATAGTGGGCGGCGCAGATGGCTTCCACCTGTTCTATGCGTTCGCGTTCTATGACCAGCGGCACAATGCGTGTACCCGCCACAGGCCGGGCCATGGGAATGTGCTGGTTGGTGTGCATGGTGGCCAGCACCACGTCGGGCACGCTGTTTATGGCGGCCAGCGCCTGCGTGTTGATCTGCAGCAGCCCCGGTTCGGCGATGAAGTTGATGCGACCCTCGCTGCATTCCGAAAGAGATATGCCCGGTCCGGCAGCCGCTTCGGCTATGCGCCGCGCGGCTTCATCCTCATGTATGTGCGTGTCGCCCAGCGAAAGAACATAAAGATGTTCCTTGCCGATGTTCAGCAGGTGGGGAATGTCTTCTGCGGTGATGACATGGCCTTTTTTGAATGCGCGGCCTTTGAATTCTCCGGGAACGATACGGGTCAGGTCGTGGCAGAGCACGGTGCCGACAGCTTCCTGAACAGGGATGGATTTCATCATGACGAGGCGTCTCCGGTAGAGCGGCAGAGCCGTTGCTGATTTTTCATATGCCTGTGGAGGCATATTAACTGTTCTTAAAAAAGACACAAAACGTGTCTGTACATACAGCGCAGCTGCCGTGCGGCAGACGCTGCGTTGTTTGCGGTGCCACATGGCACTTCGGGGGCCGGTGCCGCACACAGCGGCTGCCGGTATATACGCAAAGAACGGGCCAGTTTTATATGGTTAGTGATATAGCATTGTTATGTATTATTGTATGCCTACACGTGGGCTGTGTCATCCGTTAATTTGTGCTAAAAAGCACAAAGTCTGCCTGCGTCGTACTGAAAAACATTGATAATCTGGCACGTTATCATGTGTGTCATTGTGACGCTGTTTTATATCGCCGTTGAGTCACTTTGTCACATCTTTCAAGTCGCCTGTGCGTATAGGTTATTCTTTGTGTCCTGCGGTTACAAATTGTAACGCTCCAGCTTGCGGTACAGGGTTTTGCGTCCTATGCCCAGCGCCTTGGATGCCTGCTGTCTGTTTCCGTTAAAAAAGGCCAGAGCGCGGGTGATATGTTCACGCTCCATGTGTTCCAGCGAAAAGATGCTGCTTTCCAGCCCGCTCTGTTCAGCCCGTTCCACAAGATCGCGCGGCAGTGAACGTTCTGAAATGATGCCGTTTTCTGAAAGAATTATACTGCGCTCCAGCACGTTGCGCAGCTCGCGCACGTTGCCGGGCCAGTCGTAGTGCTGCAGGCACTGCATGGCTTTGTCACTGACGGTCAGTTCGTTGTGGCCCATGGCATTGCCCAGTCTGCCCAGAAAATGCTCCACAAGCAGGGGGATGTCTTCTTTGCGGTCGCGCAGCGGTGCCACGCAGATGTTGAATACGTTGATGCGGTGAAAAAGGGCGTCATTGAACCGGCCTGCCTCCACTTCTTCCAGCAGGTTGCGGCTGGTGGCGAAAAGAAAGCGGATATCCACCTGCCTCTCGCTTTTCTCGCCCACGCGGCGGTATCGTTTGGCCTCCAGTACCCGCAGCAGTGCGCCCTGCACTTCCGGCGGCAGTTCGCCGATTTCGTCCAGAAACAGTGTGCCGGTGTCTGCAAAGGCAAGCAGCCCTTCGCGGTTGTCGGTGGCGCCGGTGAACGAGCCTTTGGTATGGCCGAAAAGTTCGCTGCGCATCAGTTCTTTTTGCAGGGTGGCGCAGTTTTTCACCAGAAAAGGCTTGCCGCTTCGGGTGCTGAGCGCCTGAATGGAATGGGCCACAACATCTTTGCCCACGCCGCTTTCGCCGGTGATAAGCACAGGAACGTCGGTGGGAGCGACTTTGCCGACCAGATAGCGTATCTGTTTTATTTCTGCTGAATTACCGACCATCTTTGAAGGCGGAGCGCTGCTGTGCGAGTGGCGGAAGCTGCGGTTTTCGCGCTGCAGGCATACCCGCTGGTAGGCCCGTTCGACCACCAGTTCCACCCTGTCCAGATGAAAAGGTTTGGTCACATAGTCGTAGGCGCCCAGACGCATGGCTTCCACGGCGTTGTCTATGTTGCCGTGTCCGGTGATAAGAATGAATTCAACGTCGGGATATATGCCTTTCAGCTCGACCATGAGGTCCAGCCCGTCGGCGTCGGGCAGGCGGATGTCGGAAATGACAACGTCATAACGCTGGCGGCTCAGTTTTTCACGGCCTTCGCGTCCGTTCTGGGCGGTGTGGACAATGCGGTCCTGTGTGGTCAGTTCGCGTTCGAGCAGTCGCAGTATGGATTCTTCGTCATCAATGACCAGAATGCTGTAGATGTCAGACACGTTGTTCTCCGCGGTTGCCGGGTAGCGTTACGGTGAATTGCGATCCTTTGCCTTCCGTGCTTGTGACGGTTATTTCGCCGCCGTGCTTGCGGACTATGGAATAACAGGTGGAAAGACCGATGCCGATGCCCTTGCCCACATTTTTGGTGGTGAAGAAGGGTTCGAAAAGTTTGTCTATGTTGTCCGGCGGAATACCGCAGCCCGTGTCGCTGACAATGAGTTTTGCGCCGCTTTCGCCGAAGGGGGCTGTTTCCACGGCCAGCACGCCGGAAAAGTAGCAGCGGTCTTTGTTTCCGGTTTCGCTCATGGAGTCGAGCGCATTGGTCAGCAGATTGAGCACCACCTGTTTCAGCTGGGCTTCGTCGCCGAAAATATGAGGTACGGTTTCGTCAAGGTTCAGATTGACCTTGATGTTGTGATGCTTTTTGAAGTGGTTGTGCAGCAGCCAGACTGTTTCCGAAACCACGGAGTTGAGACTGAGCTGCGAAAACTCCGCCGAGGAGGGACGGCTGAAGGTCAGAAGAGTCTGTACGATGTCCTGACAGCGCAGACATTCTTTGAGAATGGTGTCGGTGTATTCCTGAAAGTCGGTGAACAGCTGGTCATCCACCAGTCCGCGCAGCTTGGGCAGACGACGCCGGATGCCTTCGGCAAAGCCTGTCACCGCCGTAAGGGGGTTGTTTATCTCGTGTGCGACACCGGCTGCCAGCACACCCATGGTGGCCATTTTTTCGGCCTGATAGAATTTCGCCTGATATTCTTTTTCCAGTGTCACATCGCGTTTGAAAATGAGCACGCGGTGTTCGGGCAGGTACGGGCTTTTAAGCGGCGATGCCACCATCTCGAACTGCATGTTGCGTCCGTTGATGCGGAAAATGGCAGTCTCGCGGCATACCGTGTCCGTGCTGAGCGAGCGGAACGCGGGACATTCGCGGCAGGGGGTGTGGGAATGCCTGAAGTATTTGTAGCAGTACTGTCCGTGGGGGTCGCTGTCGGGGAACAGCTGCATGAATACATGGTTTACCGAGATGATGCGCAGGTCTTCGGAAAGCACCATCATCACATCGGTAATGCCGTCAAGGATGGCGGCTGTTTCGCGGCGCTGTTCCTCCAGCTCCTTGTTGCTTTCTTTCAGTTCCTCAATGCTCTGCTGGAGTTCCTGAAAAAAATTCAGCTTGCTGTGTTCAATGCCGACAAGGTCTTCTATGGTTGTTTTGCCTTTCATTACCAGGCCTCTTTGCATATCCCCATCAGGTCAGTCCAGGTGGCTTCGCGCGGGTTGGTAAGTGCGCATTCGTCCGGCACCGCCATTTTGCATATCTGCTCCAGCTGACTGTCGTCGGGCAGAATATCACGCAGTCTGGTGGTGACCTGCAGCGAACGGAACATGTGTTCCAGCTGTTCTATGCCCTCCAGTGCGCGGCCGGTTCCGGCGGGGTCGCAGCTTTGCAGCACCACGGCGGCGATGTTGTCCATTTTTTCGCGGCACACAGGCAGGTTGTACCGCATGACGTGCGGCAGCAGTACCGGATGCACCAGCCCGTGCAGCACGTCGTAGCGTCCGCCCAGCGAGTGCGCCAGCGCATGTCCTATGCCCAGCCCGGCATTGCTGAAAGACATGCCCGCCGCGGTACTGGCGATGCTCAGCTTTTCCAGTGCCGCGGGGTTGCGCGTGCGGGCTGCCGTTTCCAGATTTTCCATGATCAGCCGGATGGCATACAGCGCCTGCGTCTCCGTAAACGGAGAAGCCAGCCGCGATACATAGGATTCAACCGCGTGGGCCAGCGCGTCTATGGCCGAAGCAAGAATCAGTTCCACGGTTTTTGTGAGCAGAAGAGAAGGGTCTATGATGGAGACGTTGGGCACCAGCGAACGGCTGATGATGGACATTTTGAGCTGCCGCTCCACGTCGGTGATAATACAGTACTGTGAAATGTCAGAGCCGCTGCCCGCCGTGGTGGGGATGAAAATCATGGGCGGCAGGGGACGCATGATGCGGTTGGCGCCCTCGTAATCATGAATCCGCCCGCCGTTGCTGGCAATGGTGGCAATGCCCTTGGCGGCGTCAATGGGGCTGCCGCCGCCGAGACCGATGATGAGATCGGCGCGTTCTTCAGTGTACAGACGGGCGCCCTCGTGCACCTGCCAGTCTCGGGGGTTGGAATCCACATCGTTGTAATAGACGCATTCCAGCCGGTCTTCGGAAAGAATGTCAATGACGTGCTGCACCCAGCCCGCCTTTTCCAGCCCGGGATCACTTACCAGAAATATCCGTCTTGCTCCGAGCCGCAGCGCACACTGTGCAAGATACCGCAGGCTGGAGTTGCCGAAGATGACTTCCGGAATAGCGAACTTCGTTACCGACATGCCGCCTCCTCGGAGCGTATAAAGAAAATCAGTCTTGTTGATACCCGCTTATCTCCCGTTAGGGCAAGCCCGTGAACAAAAATTGCTTATGCTTTTCAGGACATAATAAATATCCGTCGTGCCCCTCATGTGCAGTGTCGCGGTGTCCGGCGTACCATAATCATCAACCGTCTGTAAAAGTGCAGTTACTGCCGGACGCATTATAAAGACCGTTATTTTGTGCCATGTCTCCGTACGTTCTGTTGACCTGTATGCAGCACAATATATATTCAAATGATGAGGGACCGTGCCTGCACTGCGTGGCAATAGTGCCTTTTGCGCATGCATGTTTCTGCAACAATGGGGGATTTATGAAAATAGCTGTGGAAATAACAGTGTTCGGCCATGTGATAAAAGAGGTCGTGGACTATCCCGGGCAGCCTGCTTCGCAGGCGGAAGTCATCCAGTGGCTGATGAATCAGACCGGTTACCGCTGGGCAGACTACGAAAATGCCGCAGCCGAGGACAGGCAGATATACCATCTGGATGATTCCGTGGTGCACTGACCGTGCCTCAGGGCACGCAGGCATATACGGGCCTCCGGCAGCATGCTGCCGGAGGCCTTTCACGTTCATGTCATCCTCTGCTGATGACGATGCCTGCTTCGTCTTCGCCCTGTACGGGCAATGCGCCGGCGGTGCAAAGCTGTCGTACCGTGGCGTGCAGCGCCGTGCGGCTTCCGGCGCAGCCGCCGGAAAGCGGCCCCAGCTGGTCAAAGGGAATACACATCTCGCTGCTTACGTATACCATGCCGTGCAGCCAGCGTTCCAGCGAACGGGCGCGCAGGGCAAAACGGCTGCGGGTGAAGGACCGCATGTCGGGCAGCGAGCGCAGTGCGGCAAAAACCTGCGGCGAAAATTCCACAACGCAGCGGTCCTGAGTGCTGTCCAGCAGCAGTCTGTTGATGATGCGCAGCGTGTAGTGCAGTCTGCCGTTGGAAACTTCAAGCAGGCCGCAGGCCATGCGCTGCAGACTGAGGGCTGTTTTGCGCCGCGTGGCGCGGTCGTCAGGCCTTTTCATGGCTCTGGCTATGCCGCCCGTCATCATGCCCACGCAGGTGCCTGTGCGTCTGCCGGTATGTGCCGAGCTTTCCATGCAGGCCAGCAGTACATCAAGGTCGAACTGGTCAAGGCGCTCTCCGGAATACAGCATGGTACGTGCGGAATCTGTGGATGCCAGCGGCAGCCTGCTGACCACCGGCCTTTTGCGGGCGTACACGGCCTGAAAGAGGTCCGACGCCAGCAGCGCCGACGGCGGCAGGTGCATGAACACCGCCTCGTTGTGCAGGATGGGCGTGCTGCGCTGTACGGCATGGGCCGGTCTGCGTTCCGCGGGGGCGGATTCACTTTCCAGTCGGTCGAATTCATCATAGAGCATGGTTAGTTCTCCCGGCAGTCTGTTGTGGTGGCGCAGCCCGTGCCCGGCGCAGAAACCGCCGGCGGGGATGCCGCGCCGGCGGTTCCGGGCAGTTGCGCGGTTACAGCTCGTTGGGCAGTTTTTTCAGCTGGGCATAGCTGAAAACAGGCCCGTCCTGACAGACGTATTCTGTGCCGATGTTGCATCGGCCGCATATGCCCACGCCGCACTTCATGCGTTTTTCCAGCGTGGTGATGATCTGCTCGTCGGCAAAGCCGAGTTCATGCAGCGCCTGTATGGTGAACTTGATCATGATGGGCGGTCCGCAGGTGACTGCCACGGCATTCTGCGGCGAAGGATTCATTTCTTTCAGAATGTTGGGTATGAGGCCCACTCTGTGGGGCCATTCGTCGGCGGGGTTGTCCACCGTGAGCACCGTGTGCATGTCGTCGCGTTCCAGCCATTGCGGCAGCTCATAGCTGAACGCCATGTCCGCAGGGCTGCGTGCGCCGTACAGCAGTGTTATTTTGCCGTAGTCTCCGCGGTTGTCCAGCATGTAGAGCAGCAGTGTGCGCAGCGGTGCCATGCCGATGCCGCCCCCTATGAAAACGATGTCTTTGCCCTGCATCTGCCTGTACGGAAAGGCGTTGCCCAGCGGGGCGCGCACACCTATCTGGTCGCCGGCACGCAATGAGTGCAGTTTGCCTGTCAGTTCGCCCACCTTCATCACGCTGAACTGCAGGTATTCTTTGCGGGTGGGCGGCGAATTGATGACAAAGGTTGATTCTCCCGCGCCGAAGACGGAAAGCTGTCCCACCTGCCCCGGTTCAAACTGGAAGTTGTCCATGGCGGCGGGGTCGTTCAGCCTGACGCGGAACGTTTTGATGGCGGGTGTTTCGGTGACGACTTCCTGTATGGTCGCCATGTAGGGCAGATACAGATTATCCTGCGGGCTATTCATGAGCTTGCTCCGGCGTTGCGCATTGCGCCCGCTGCATGGCACTGTGCACGATGCGGCGGATGTCCATGGTTACGGGGCAGGAGCTGATGCACCGGCCGCAGCCGACGCACGAAAGAGCCCCGTCGTGTATTCTGGGATAATAGCTGAACTTGTGTCCGATGCGGTTGCGGTAGCGGTGGGCTTTGGTCGGGCGCGGATTGTGCCCGCTGCCTTCCAGTGTGAACTGGAAAGACATGCAGTTATCCCACGTGCGCAGTCTTCTTCCTTCCAGCCCGTTGCTTTCATCCGTGATGTTAAAACAGTAGCAGGTGGGGCACAGATAGGTGCACGCCCCGCAGCTGAGGCATTTGGCCGTGACTGACTGCCAGAACTCCATATCGTCGAACAGCGCCGCCACGGGTTCCGGCGCGGCCGTGAAATCGGCCGGGGCGCAAGGCACGGCCGCGCGGGCTGCAGCGCATACGTCCGCGGCTTCCTCTTCTCTGTGAGCGGCTTCGGTAAACAGCGGGTGCCGCAGCACTGCTTCGCCGGCCTGAGTCAGCGGGCGCACGATGAAGCCGTCCTGCACAGGGGTGAACAATATGTCGCTGCCTTCGGTATCATCGGGCGCACCGCCCACGGCCGTGCAGAAACAGCTCTGTTCCGGACGGGTGCAGACGACGGAGGCCACCACGGTGGCTGCACGCCGCGCCGTGTAGTAAGGATCTTTGCCCCTGCCGGCATCGTATACGCGGTCAAACACCGTGAACGCCCGTGCGTCGCAGGGGCGCGGCCCGAAAAGCAGTACAGCCCCCTGCGGCATGACGGGCTGCACGTCCAGCGAGGTGCTTCCGTCTTCCTGCTTTGCGTAGCTGAACTCAAGCAGAGTCTCGCAGGCCGGAAGCAGTACGTTTTTGGGCGGGGTCTGTGCCTGTCTGTCCAGTTCAAGCGCCTGTGTCTGCGCGGCGGCGTCCTGCGCGCAAAGCCGGTGAAAGTGCACGCCTGTCTTGTCGCGCAGCGGTGCGTACACCGTGTGCGTGGCAGCCGTGTCCGCCAGCCATGCGGCAATGTCGCCGCGTTGTATGAACAAGGTCGTTGCCATCACCAGTCCCTTTCTTTGATGTTCTCTTCGGTTTCCTTGAAGTGGAACAGCGGCGGGGTTGCCTGCGGGTCTGTGCCCGCGCGGTAGTCGAACAGCCGGTGTATTTCTCTGTTCAGCGCCTGCTTGAGCGCCAGCACCGGAATATCCATGGGGCAGGCCCGTTCGCATTCGCCGCATTCCGTGCACCGTCCTGCAAGGTGCAGGGCGTGGATAGCCTGAAACATCAGTTTTTCACGCGGGGTGTCTTCCTGTGTCACCCAGTGCGGATTGCGGCTTTGTGCGGCGCAGTGATCCTGACACACGCACAGCGGGCAGGCACTGCGGCAGGCGTAGCAGCGCAGGCAGCGGCTCATTTCCTGTTCCCAGAAGCGGAAACGGCTTTCAAAGTCCATGGCTTCCAGCCGCTCCAGCGTTCCCTGAGGGTTTCCGGAGACGGCGGCACGTTCAGCCGTGCCGTGCGGTCCGGCAAAGTGGTCGCAGATGAGCGCTTCCGGCTCGGTACACGTCAGGCATTTGGCGGCCAGCGCTTCCGTTTCCGGCAGCGCTACGGGGCCGGTGTCCGTCTGCAGGCGCACCTGTCCGCTGCCGTGTTCCATGCTCTGCACGGGGTGTCTGTCGGCGGCACCGCGCAGACGCGGCACGTTGACCACGCCGGAGCACGCAAAACCGAAAACAGTCAGGTTGTCGCGGTCCACCAGACCTTCCTGCAGCAGTTCAATAACAGAACGGCTGTCGCAGCCTTTGACCACTATGCCCACCTTTCTGTCCCTGAGACCGGGCAGATAGGTGGCAAGATTGTGAACGCACGAGGGGCCGAGGATCATGTCGTCGAGGTCTTCCGGCTTGGTGATGAACAGCGGCGTGGCGCCCAGCGCATCCAGCCCGCGCCCCCATGCGATAACCACGTCCAGTTCGGGCAGTGCCTTTGCGATGGCGTCTTTCAGAGATTCAAGTTGCGGCATCGTGTACTCCTCGCGGTTAGATGACGGCTTTCAGAACGGCCTGTGCCTGTTCGGAAGCTTCCTGCGCAAAGGCGGGAGCAGGCCCCAGTCCGTGAATCTGGGCGGTGAATTCCCGCACCACCGTCTGCCAGCGGTTGCCCTCGGAAGCGGAGACCCATGTGTACTCGAACCGGAGCGGGTCTATGCCCAGCACCGGCAGCAGCGCCTTGAGCACTTCCATACGTCTGCGGGCGTAAAAGTTGCCCGCCGTGTAGTGACAGTCGCGCGGGTGGCAGCCTGAAACGAGCACCCCATCGGTGCCGTTCAGCAGGGCGCGCACAATGAACAGCGGGTTGATGCGGCCCGTGCAGGGCAGCCGCACGATGCGCAGGTCAGTGGGCTGGGCAAACCGTCCCACGCCTGCGGTGTCGGCACCGCCGTAGGAGCACCAGTTGCACAGAAATCCGATGATGCGCAGTTCTTTTCCTTCTAGTACCGGCATAGGGCGTTGACCTCGGCAAGTATCTGGTTGTCTGTGAAATGCTGCAGCTGAATGGCACCCTGAGGGCAGGTGACGGCGCATATGCCGCATCCCTGACACACGGTTTCCACCACGGAGGCTTTGGGCATGCCGCGGAATTCGGTCATTTCGATGGCACCGAACGGACACGTTTCCCTGCATTTGCCGCATCCTACGCATCGCAGCAGCGATACGGCGGAAACCTGCGGGTCGCTTTCCAGCTTGTCTCTGGAGAACAGGCTGAGCACTTTGCTGGCGGCGGCGCCGCCCTGTGCCACGGAAGAGGGGATATCCTTGGGGCCCTGACAGGAACCGGCCAGATACACACCTGCGGTGTTGGTTTCCACGGGCTTCAGCTTGGGATGGCCTTCCATGAAAAAGCCGTAGCTGTCGTAGGAGATGCGCAGTTTTTCAGCCAGTTCAGAGGCGCCCTTGGCCGATTCCACACCTACGGCCAGCACCACCATGTCGGCTTCGATTTCCACCTGATTGCCCAGCAGCGTGTCCGCGCCCTTCACCAGATATCTGCCGCCCCTGGGCTGGATGGCGGAAACGCGGCCGCGTATGTAGCGGGCACCGTATTCCTCCATGGCGCGGCGGGTGAACTCGTCGTACATTTTGCCCGGTGAGCGGATGTCCATGTAAAAGACATAGGACTGGGAGTCGGGGATGTGATCTTTTGTCAGAATGGCCTGTTTGGCCGTATACATGCAGCAGAACCCCGAACAGTAGGGGCGGCCGATGGACTTGTCGCGCGAACCGGCGCACTGGATGAAGACGATATTTTTCGGTTCGGCGCCGTCTGACGGCCGCTTGACGTGCCCGCCCGTGGGACCGGATGCCGAGAGCATGCGTTCATACTGCAGCGAGGTGATGACATCGGCGTAGCGTCCGCCGCCGTACTGCCCCAGTGCGGTGTGGTCGAACAGGTCATACCCCGTGGCGGCGATGATGGCTCCCACTTCTTCCGTGACAATGCTGTCCTTCTGGTCAAACTGAATGGCCCCTGCGGGGCAGACCTTGGCGCAGTTTCCGCACTTGCCTTTGGTCAGCATGATGCATGTTTCCGGTGTGATGACGGCCTTTTTGGGTATGGCCTGCGGAAAGGCTATCTTGATGGCCGTGGTGCGGCCTATGCCTTCATTGAATTTGTCATACGTTTTGCGCGCGGGGCATTTTTCTTCGCAGGCACCGCAGCCGGTGCACAGCGACCAGTCCACATAGGCGGCCTTTCTGCGTATGTTCACGCTGAAATTGCCCACGAACCCGTTCACGCTTTCCACTTCTGAAAGAGCGTACAGCGTGATGTTGGGGTGCTGGGCAATGTCCACCATTTTGGGACCGAGGATGCAGCTGGAACAGTCCACGGTGGGGAATGTCTTGTCCAGTTTGGCCATTTTGCCGCCGATGGTGGGCTCGCGCTCCACCAGCACCACCTCAAGCCCGCCTTCGGCGCAGTCCAGTGCGGCCTGAATACCGGCCACGCCGCCGCCGATGACCATGACGCGTTTGTTTATGTCAAATTTGCGGGGATGCAGCGGGGTGTTGCGGCGCAGTTTTTCTACCGCGATGCGTACAAGGTCCATGGCCTTGGACGTGTTGGCTTCCATGTCTTTGCCGATCCATGAAACATGCTCGCGGATGTTTGCCATTTCGAACATGTAGCGGTTCAGCCCAGCCCGTTCCAGCGTGCGGCGGAAAGTGGCTTCGTGCATGCGCGGCGTGCATGACGCCACCACCACGCCGTCCAGCCCGTGTTCGCGGATGGCGGATATGATGCCCTCCTGCCCCGGTTCGGAACAGGCGTACATTGTATCGGTGGCAAAGCGGACTTCGGGATACAAGCGCGCGGCCTCGGCCACTTTTTCCGTATCCACGGTGCCGGCAATGTTGCTGCCGCAGTGGCAGACGAAAACACCTATGTTCATGCTCCGGCCTCCCGTGGTTGCGCCGGTGCGGTGTCCGGCCCCGCGGCGGGGGTTATGCAGGCAAGGGCGCCTGCCGGGCTGACGCACAGCTTGTCTAGCCCCATTTCCGCCGCGGTGTATCCGGTGGCAAGGCCCACCAGCTGCGTGTAATAAAAGACAGGCATATGAAACTGCGTGCCGTTGTCTCTGTTTATCTGCTGCTGGCGCATGTCCAGATTCATCTGGCACATGGGACAGGCCGTCGCCATGGCATGCGCGCCGGCTTCGACCGCGGCATCAAGCAGCCGGCATGAAAGCGAGGTGACAATGTCGCGGCGTGTCAGCGCCAGCGAGGCGCCGCAGCAGTCCACTTTCATGGCATAGGGCACCACCGTGGCTCCCAGTGCCGCCAGCAGTCCGTCCAGCGCCACGGGGTTTTCATGATCGTCAAACGCCATGACATCCGGAGGGCGCGACATGAGACAGCCGTAATACGGAGCCACCTTCATGCCGGTGAGCGGCCGGGTGACATGTTCCTGAACCCGCTGCGGGCCGAAATCTTCGGCAATGACCTGCAGCACTGATTTGACGGGCAGCGTGCTTTGCACGGGGTAATCCAGCAGGGCTTCAATGCCTGCCCTGTAAGCGGGCCGCTGCAGGCGGTGCTGGGTGGTCTTGAGATTTTTCAGACAGCTGGGGCACGGGGTGATGATGCCGCGCACATCAGGCATCTGTTCGGCCAGCATCAGGTTGCGCGCCACCAGCGCTCCGGCCAGTGTGTGGTCTGTGGCATGGGCCGGAGTGGAGCCGCAGCAGTTCCAGTCGGGTATTTCCATCAGTGTTATGCCCAGCCTGCTGCACAGGGCGCGGGTGGATGCTTCATATTCCGCCGAGGTGCCCATGGCGGAGCAGCCCGGATAGTAGGCGTAGGTGAATGTGCTCATGCCGAACGCTCTCTGTAACGTCTGAAAATTTGTCTTATGGCTTCCTTGTCGGTCACCGGATGCGGCCGAAGGGGAAGTTTGCCCTTGCCCAGCGCCGCCGGAGCAAGATCTGCGTCGGTCCAGAACCGGCCAGTTTTACGCACATATGCGGCCATGAGGCCCACCTCGTACACGCGTCCGTGTTTTTCGACGGACTCGAGAAAGGCGTCCCAGAAATCACGTATGTTTTTTTCGGCCACATGATTTTCACGGCGGGCCATATGACGCAGCACATCCATGACGCGTGCCACGTCGATATCATTGGGGCAGCGAGTGGTGCATGTTTCGCATGAGGCGCAAAGCCATATGGAATCGGCCCCCAGTGCGGCCTCGCGCTGACCTGCCTGCACAAGGCGCATGACCTGCGTCACCGGCGTGCTGCTGGCGCGTGCCACAGGGCACCCCGCCGTGCAGTTGCCGCACTGGTAGCACAGTGCCATGTTCTGCTCGCTCTGCTGCTGCACGCTTTGTGTGAACGCGGCATCGCAACGACGGATGGTACGGTCGTCTCGCATGGGTATATTTCTCCGGAAAGATTACCGCCGGGGCCAAGGATGACCCCGGCGGCGGGTTCTGCGGATATGCAGGGCAGCGGGAGAAAAAGGGGTTTTCCCCCGCTGTAAGCAGGCGTTACAGAGCAGCCTTGTAGATGGCCATCACGTCGGCATCGGTGGGGCAGCGGGGGTTGGTAAGACCGCAGGCGTCCTTCTGGGCGTTGGCGGTCATGGTCGGAATATCAGATTCCTTCACATCCTTGCCGTAGCGCTTGCCCAGCTCGATAAGGCCGGAGGGGATACCCACGTCGGCGGAAAGCTGGCGGATGGCGTCGAGGCACTTTTCGGCTGCGGCGCGGGGGCTCAGGCCTTCGGTGTTTTCGCCCATCCAGCGGGCCATTTCGGCAAAGCGCTCAACCTTGGCTATCAGGTTGAATTTTTCCACGTGGGGCAGCAGGATGGCGTTGCATTCGCCGTGCGGCAGGTCGTAGAAACCGCCCAGCTGGTGCGCCATGGCATGCACATGCCCCAGGCTTGCGTTGTTGAACGCCATACCGGCAAGGTACTGGGCGTAGCACATGCCTTCGCGGGCTACCACGTCCTGTCCGTTGGCCACTGCGGCACGCAGGTGCTGGAAGATAAGCTTGATGGCTTTTTCGGCGCAGGCGTCGGTCATGGGGGTGGCAATGGTGGAAACATAGGCTTCCACGGCGTGGGTCAGGGCGTCCATGCCGGTGGCTGCGGTCAGTGCGGGGGGCATGCCCATCATCAGCAGCGGGTCGTCAAGGGCGATGGTGGGAGTAACACGCCAGTCGACGATGGCCATTTTGACCTTGCGGGAGGTGTCGGTGATGATGCAGAAGCGGGTCATTTCAGAGGCGGTGCCCGCCGTGGTGTTCACGGCAACGTAGGGGGGCATGGGCTTGGTGGACTTGTCCACGCCTTCGAAATCATGAATTTTGCCGCCGTTGGCGACCACAAGGCCGATACCCTTGCCGCAGTCGTGGGAGCTGCCGCCGCCCAGAGTGATCAGCGAGTCGCACTTGTTTTTCTTGTACACGTCCACGCCGGCATGCACGTTTTCATCGGTGGGGTTGGGAATGGTTTCATCGTAGACAACGCAGTCCATTTTGTTGTCTTTCAGCAGCTTGACGATTTTTTCGGTCAGGCCGACCTTGGTGATACCTTTGTCAGTTACGAGCAGAGGCTTCTTGCCGCCCAGAGCCTTGATCTTGGCCGGGATTTCCTTGTGGCTACCGATGCCCATCAGGGTGACGCTGGGAATAAAAAAGCCGTAAACTTCTTCACGTACTGCCATAACTTTATCCATCCTTACCGTTTGTGTGTTGGTGGCAAAACTGTGGACTTTGCCGTGAGCATTAGTGTTGCTCTCCCATAGGCAAGGAACGGGCCAAAGCTATATAGTGCATTAAAACATGCAGTTATGTATTTTATACCTGTTATACCTCTGGGCCGGTCCGGACGTGAAAAAAGTGCCGGTTGTGTCCATTTGACCCCCGGACAGCACAGAAGGCCGATATAACGCCGCTGCGGACGTGTGTTTCATTCTGATACATGTGTTCCCGCTGTTTGAGTCAAATAGTCACCCCGGCCGGAGGCTGTGCGGACGGTATCAGGCCGTGCCGCGGTGACGGCCCTTGGAAAGCTGCTGCGCCGGTGGTAAGCAGCCGGAACGGTACACGCGCATGTTGTGCGGCGGACACGGTTGCTGAAGGAGGAAATAACGCATGGAACACAGTACCCCGCAGCTGAAGATGAAGCTGTGGATTGAAAAAGACGGTAAAAACGCCTTCGGCATGGGCAGTGCCGCGCTGCTGCGCGGAGTGAATCAGACGGGGTCGCTGGCGGGTGCCGCCAAGGCTCTGGGCATGTCGTACCGCGCCGCATGGGGCCGCATACGCAAGATTGAAGAACGGCTGGGCACCGATGTGCTGGTGAAGCGCGGCGGCAATAAATCGGGGTATGAGCTTTCGGCGGACGGCAGGGCCTATCTGGAAGCCTATGAGCAGCTTGCGCGTTCTCTGGAAGAAGAAGCGCAACGGCGTTTCGGCGAGTTGTTCGGCGGGCTGCCGGCCTGCCGCCGCGGGGGAACGGCGGAACGCTGACATTGGGGCTGCTGCTGTGCCGTGGCTGACGGAATGCTGCGGCATGCAGGTGTCATATTGCCGGTAACAGGTATATATGCGGGCCGGAGCACAATGCTCCGGCCCGCAGGTCTTCCGCCTGACAGATGCCGGACGGAGGATGCGATGCGTTTTCACAGGCTGACCGGCGCTGTCCGCAGCGAGGCACCGCAGGCGGCGCTGCGGGCGACCGGTGCCGCGGCGTGCCGCCGCGGGGCGGGCATGTTGCGGCCAAGCCACTGCTCATCCGGTATGCCCGCATTGACGGCGATGACGGTGTCGCCCAGCATGGCTGCTTCTTCCAGATCGTGCGTCACGTGCACGATGGGTATGTCCAGCTCATTTTTCAATTCCAGCATGGTCTGCCGCAGGCTGCGGCGGGTATCCACATCCAGCGCGGAAAAAGGCTCGTCCAGCAGCAGCATGCGCGGACGGCGTGCCAGAGCCTGACACAGGGCCACGCGCTGTTTTTCGCCGCCGGAAACGGCAGAGGGGCGCTGGGCTGCCAGATGGGCTATGCCCATGCGTGCCAGCAGTTCACGGGCCTGTTTTTTGTCTCCGGTGGCAAACGATACATTGCCCAGTACATCAAGGTGCGGAAACAGGGGATAGTCCTGAAACACAAATCCCAGATGTCTGCAGCGCACCGGCAGAAAAGTGCCCGCGGCTGTGTCGCACCACACCGTGCCGTTCAGCTTCACATGGCCTTCATCGGGTTGTTCCAGTCCTGCAAGGCAGCGTATGAATGTGGTCTTGCCCGCACCTGACGGCCCCACAACGGCTGTAAGGTGACCGCAGGGGCATGTCATGGCAACGTCCAGCGTGAAGTGGGGCAGCGTTTTGCAGATGCGGGCGTCCAGAGTCATTGCAGGCTCCTGTTCATTCTGTTTACGGCCAGCAGCACGATGAAGCTGGCGGGTACCAGCGCCAGACACAGCAGAAAGGCATCGTCATAGCGCAGCGCTTCCACGGCTTCGTATATGGCGATGGATGCCACTTTTGTGGTGCCCGGCATGCTGCCGCCCACCATCAGGATGACGCCGAATTCACCCAGACTGTGGGCGAACACCAGCACGGAAGAGGCGGCAAGCCCCGGCAGGCTGTTGGGCAGAATGACCCTGCGGAATGTGGCAAGCGGCGAAAGCCCCAGTACGGCGGAACATTCCAGCAGTCTTCTGTCCATTTTTTCAAAGGTGGCCCGCAGCGGCTGCACCGCAAAAGGCATGTTGTATACCACGGATGCCAGCAGAATGGCGGGAAAGCTGAAAATCAGCCGTTCGTTGAAAACCGCCTGCCACGCCTGCCCCATGAATCCGTTGGGGCCCATGACCACAAGCAGCCAGAAACCCAGCACCGTGGGGGGCAGAACCATGGGCAGGGCCACAAAGGCCTCGGCCAGACTTTTACCGGCAAACCGGCGGAAGGCGAACAGCCACGCCAGCGGCAGCGCTGCCACGGGAATGAACAGCGTGGTGAAGAATGCCAGCTTGACCGAAAGGTACAGCGGGTCTGCTATGGCGGGTACCGCTTCCAGCATGCTATTCGTATCCGTATTTTGCCTTGATTTCAGCGACCAGAGGCGAATTGAGGAATTCGACAAATCTGGCGGCAGCCTGCGGATTCGGAGCGCTTTTCAGGATGCACGCGGCCTGAATGACGGACGGTGCCTGCGGCACGGCAAAGGTTGTGCCGGTGCGGCCCTGTTCCGTCAGAGTAGACGACAGCGCGCAGAATCCGGCATCGGCCGCGCCGGAGGAAGCAAACTGGAAAACCTGTGCGATGGATTGTGCATAGGCAAGACGGGGACTGACGGTTTCAAACAGCCCTGCCTTGTTCAGCGCTGCCACGGCAGCCGCGCCGTAGGGGGCGGATTCGGGGTTGGCCACGGCGATGCGCTGTATGGTATCGCGCTGCAGGCACTGCTGCCAGTCGGCGGCGGTCACGCCCGGCTGCGGCAGCCAGAGCACCACCTTGCCGCGCGCATAGACAAAAGGTGCTTCCGATTTGCCTTCGGCGGCCAGCTTGGCCGGTCGTGCCTCGTCTGCGGCCAGAAAAACGTCAAACGGTGCTCCGTTGGAAATCTGGGCGTACAGTTTGCCTGTGGAGGAATATACGGCGTGCCCTTTGATGCCTGTGGCGGCTTCGAAGGCGGGCAGAATTTCTTCCATGGCGGGCATGAAGTTGGCGGCCTGCGCCACCAGCAGGTCCTGCGCGCCGGCGGGGGCTGCCAGCAGACACAGGGTCAGGCAGAGGGGCAGGCAGAGCGGGGCCAGCAGGCGTGCCGGCAGAGCGTACAGACGTGACAGCATGGGATGAATCCTCCTTGATGCGTGTGCAGAAGTGCGAGTATGTATTTACTGCATGTACGCACTTACGAAGTTGTGTATCGTCTGCCAACGCGGTCACGAATGCCCTGAAAATCGTGACAAAACCAGTTTACGGGAGCAGCCATGACGACAACCGGCACAACAGTACGGTCCGGCCGTCCGGCGGGCGGCAGAATAGCGCCGCATGCACTTTTTGTGGTGCCGGAGGGGGTCAAGCTGCTGGATGCGGAGCAGCTTTTGCGGCTGGAACAGGCGTTCAGCCGCTGGCGTGCCGCGGCCGCAACCCCGCATGCCGAAATTTCGCGCGGGCGCATGTGGCTGCTTTTTCAGCTGTTGCGCCATACGGGAGCGCGCCTCGGCGAGGTGCAGGCGCTTGATGTCCGCACCGACGTCTGTCTGCAGACGGGAAGCGCGCGCTTCGGGCACAACGGCAGAATGCGGGAGGTGCCGCTGCCCCGTGCCTTGTGCCGAGAAATCGACCGGCTGCTGAACGGTGTTTCGGGCGGCGGGTTCGGGGAGTATCCTTTCGGCGTTGACCAGGGGTATGTGCGCCGCGTTTTTTATGCCCGCGCAGAGGAGTGCGGCGTGCCCAGAGACATGGCCACGCCGCGTGTGCTGCGCAATACCCGCGCCGTGGAACTGCTGCGCAGCGGTGTGCCGCTGGCCGTGGTGCGCGAAGTGCTGGGGCAGGCATCCGCTGATCTGGCTGCGGTGCTGCAGAACTATTCATCGGGTGACATGCGTGCCATCGTGCGGCGTCTGGCCATGGATGCGGGAGAACGCAGCAGTGCGCGAAACAGCTTCAGAGGGCATGTGAGCACCATCAGAACAGATGCGATCATGGCCGAGGTCAGTCTGTGCACGGTGGGAGGGCATACCGTTTCGGCGCTTATCACCATGGAGAGTCTGCGCGCGTTGGAGCTGGAACCGGACAGCCCTGTGGGGGCAACGGTAAAGGCGCCCTATGTCGATGTGCGTCTGTGCGCACCCGGCAGCGCAGATGGGGATACGGGCGGCAGCGGGCGGCCCAACTGCATGACGGCCGCCGTCACGCAGGTCCGCAGCTCCGGTGTGATGGCCGAAGTCATGGGAGCCTGCGCCGACGGCACCCAGCTGTGCGCGCTGCTTTCCGTTTCTGATGCCGAACGCATGGGGCTGGTATCTTCGGAAGCAGGCGCGGGGCAGGATGTGGCAGCACCCGGCGTAAAGGGTATGACCGCGGAATTTTTTTTTAAACCGCTCTCCGTGGTGCTGCATACCGTGTAAGAAACGGCTGTTGTCCGGTCATGACGGGCGGCGCAGCGGACAGCTTTCTGCCGGACCGCTGCACGGGGTCGTGCCGTCGCATGCGGCGACCATGCGCTGTGCATGTGTATAGATGTTCATTCTGCCGCTGCGCAGAAAACCCACCAGCGTGATGCCCGAGGCTTCCGCAAGTTCCGTCCCCATGCTGGTCACGGCGGACAGCCCTGCCACCACCCGGGCCTTGAGAGCCAGCGATTTCTGTACCATCTCGAAGCTGAGCCTTGACGAGAGCAGCACCAGATGCACGTCTGCCGCCGTGCCCTGCATCAGGGCCTGTCCGGCTGCTTTGTCCAGTGCGTTGTGCCTGCCCGTGTCTTCGGCAAAGGCCAGTATGGTCAGCTGCCCGTCATACAGCGCGCAGAAATGAGTGCCGCCGGTCCGGCTGAACAGCGCCTGATAGCCTTCCGCCTCGCGCAGCAGGGCATTGAGTGTTTCCGGTGCCACCCGGAAAGCCTCTTTGTTGTCTGCCGGGCCGGAGGAAGGCACGGGGGGCAGAGTCCGGACAAGTTCCTGCGCACTGACGGCGTTACGGTTGCCGCAGCAGGAAAAACCCATACGCACGCCTCTGCCGCGCATCATTTCCTGCACGCGCCGCGGGCCGCCCTGAATTTCCAGCAGCATCCGCATCGTGCCGTCCGCGGCGGTGCACCGGTGCATGCTGTACGGTTCGCCCTGCTGCAGCAGTCCTTCCGTATGGCAATACCCCAGTGCCAGCGCCTCGTCGTCGCCGGGGGTGCGCATGAGAGCGGCCCACGGCACGCCGTTGACCACTATCTCCATGGGGGCTTCGATGATTATCTCATCGTCGGAAAAACGCCTCAGACCCTGATTCAGTCTGGTGATGCGCCTGCTTCTGGTATGCATATTAACGGGTTCCGTTGCTGCGGGGCAGGTTATTCGTCGTCAAATGTGTTCCAGAATGACGGGGCCAGCGGCATCAGTCCTTCACGGGCGGCCACAAGATCAAGATGCAGCATACCCAGTGCCATGGCATCCATCTGGGGATTTTCCGTGGTTTCGCGCAGATCGACTCCCGGGCAGTAGGTGTTGCATTTGCGGCACAGGTCTATGCGTTCCCACGGGGTCTGCGGGTCGCGCAGGTATTCCAGCGCTCCGGGGTCTTCGTTGCCGCACGAAGGACAGGCTCCGCGTCTGAACAGCCATTCGTGCGTGCACAGGGAACAGTGCAGATGCTTTTTGCCGCCGCCGCTGCGCAGAAATTCCGACTGGTCAGGGTCTGGCCTTCCCAGATACGCGATGGAAGGAAATGAGCCGCAGACAGGGCATGTTCCTTCACGCCACGCGGCAAAATCAGCGTCGTGCAGGTGGTGCTGCGTCATGGCGTGCAGTACCGGACCGGCAACCGCGTTTGCGGCAAAAGCAAAGACCGCTTCGGGTACGTCGTGCTGCCGGGCGGCGCGTGTGAGGGCACCGGCGTCGCCGTGCACGATGGCGGACATGAGGCCGGCCAGAGCGGTATCATCCTGATCGAAGGCTTTTTCCAGCCCTGCGCGCGAGCCGGCCAGCGACTGGTGCGCGGTTATGACGGGCAGCAGGTGCCGTGCTGCAACGCGCATGAGCGGCGCGGCCCACTGTGTCGGGGCGTCTGCCATGACGGGCACGCCCTGTGCCAGCCTTTCAGACCGGGCCTGCGGCAGGGTGGCTGTGCCGTTGCGCAGTTCATCCGCCAGAGCGTCCGGCAGGGCTGCGCTGGCGGTAAGCAGCGGTTCGAATGCGCTGAGTATGGAGTGCAGCGCCGGACGGCGTGAGGCAATGGCGTTCAGAGTGGCACTGACTGATTCGCGTGATTGTGGCATTCGTGCTCCGGTAAAGCCGGAAGGCCGGGTAAGCGGCCTTCCGGGCTGTTGTTCGGTCCTAGCTGTTTTCCGTCATGGCCCGCACGGGACGCCGCAGCGAGGCAAACAGCCGCTTGCGGCTGACGGGCTCGGCCTGAGCCACGCTGTATTCGTGGTACCGTTCGGGGTCGTCTGCCAGCAGAAAGATGACATTCACGTCATCGGGGTCTGCCAGCATGGCGCGGGGGTGTTCCTTGCGGACTTTTTCAAGCCGGGTTCTGGCCAGCTTGAGCATCTCTTCGCGCTCTCCGAAGTTCATGGTGCCCGTGGGGCACACCTTGACGCAGGCAGGCTGCATGCCGGCCTTGATGCGGTCAAAGCACATGACGCATTTTTTGACCTGTCCTGTCTGCTCGTCGCGGCGGGGAATGTCATAGGGACATGCGTCGCGCACGGCCTGAAAGTCTTCGGCCGAAAGCAGGCTGGATTTTTCGGTGGTCAGCACCGCGCCGGTTTCTTCATCGTGCACCAGTGCGCCGTCCACAATCATGTTGGCGATGTCCACGCACGGCGGGTTGACGCAGTGCCTGCACTGGTCGGGAAAGAAGTACCAGACCACGCGGTCGTCTATCATGTGTTCATGAAAACGGACCAGTTTGAAGTTGTTGGGGTTGAGGTCCGGCGGATTCTGGTGGCTGCCTGTCTGGCGCGTTTTGTTGGCGGGCAGCTCGTACCATTCCTTGCAGGCAAGCTGGCAGCCGCGGCACGCCGTGCAGCGGGTGGTGTCTATGAATATGGCTTTTGACATGTCATGACTCCTTGGCGGGGCGGCCACATGAAGCGGCCGTCCGCCGTATGGCTATCGGTCGATTTCGGTCAGGGTGTCGGCCTTGCGTATATTGACGCAGCTGGCCTTGTATTCCGGTATGGATGTGTTGGGGTCGCCGACCGAAGGCGTAAGCCTGTTGGTCGAGTCGCCCGTGCCGGGTGTCGTCCAGCCGAAGCAGAACGGCATCCCCACAAGGTGTACCGTTTTTCCCTGAACGGTGAAGGGGCGTATGCGCACCGTCACCATGGCGATAGCCTCTACCCTTCCGCGGGCACTTTCCAGAATCACTCCGTCGCCGTTGGCGATGCCTTTTTCTTCTGCCAGCTCGGGGCTTAATTCCACATACAGCTGCGGTTCGGCCTCAAGCAGGTTGGGCACGTTACGGGTTTCGCCGCCGCCGCACCAGTGTTCCGTCACGTTGTAGGTGGTCAGCACATAGGGGAAGCGCGGGTCGGCAGGTCTGGCCAGTTTATCCATGTCGCTCGAAACGAACTTGTACACGGGGCTGCTCAGCTGTTTGGAGAACGGATGCGCGTCGATGGGGGTTTCCACCGGCTCGTAGTGTTCCGAGAACGGCCCGTCCATGCGGCCGGTGCCGTACAGCTGGCCGAAGCCGTGCTTGCTCATGATGAACGGATGTCTGCCCTTGCCGGTGGCCATGGGCGGCCAGCCGCCGTCGGGGACATCGCCTTCCCATTTTTTGCCGTTCCAGCTGATGACAGCCTTGGCAGGGTTCCACGGTTTGCCCTGAGCGTCGACGGACGCACGGTTGTACAGAATACGGCGGTTGACAGGCCAGCACCACGACCACTTGGGGTACAGGCCGATGGCGGCCTGCATGGGGGTCTGCGAGGGGTCCCGCCGCTGAGCCTTGTTGCCGTCTTCTTCCGTGTAGCTGCCCGAGTACAGCCAGTTGAGCGAAGAGGTGCTGCCGTCATCGGCAAGCGCCGTGAAGGAGGGCACCAGCTGCCCTTTTTTGTACTCTTTGCCGTTTACCGTGGTGTCCTTGAGGAAGAACCCGTTGATGCGGCGTGCCCATTCCTCGGGGTCGTACTGCTGCGGCCAGTCGAGGTTAAGCACGGCTTCAGGCATGGTGCCGCCTTCTTTGCGGTACAGGTCGCGTACCACGTTTATAAGCGGTACGAACATGTCGCCGAAGCTGCGGGCTTCGCCTTCGGGTTCCACGGCCTTGTGGTGCCACACAAGCCAGCGCCCGCTGTTGCTCACCGAGCCTGCCTTTTCAACACGGTGGGCGGAAGGCAGCAGAAACACCTCGGTTTTGACAGTTGCCGGGTCCACGCCGGGTCTGCGCCAGTTATCCGTGGTTTCGGAATGGTGCAGTTCCGCGGTGACCAGCCAGTCGAGGTTGTCCAGCGCCTTGCGCACCTTGTTGGTGTTGGGCACGCTGTTCATGGGGTTCAGCCCGATGATGAAGCCGCCTGTGATCTTGCCGCTGTACATCCTGTCAAACAGGAACATGTAGGAGTGGTCGGCGCCTTTTTCTATTTTGGGCAGCAGCCCGTAGCAGTAGCCGTTTTCCGCCGTGGCCGCATCGCCGAACCATGCCTTGAGCAGGCTGGTCAGGTACTTGGGCTTGTGCTGCCACCAGTTGGCGCTCTGCGGGTCTGCGGAAACAGGCGTGTTGGCCTTGTTGTAATCGGCATAGGTCTGCCAGTCGGCCATGGGCATGGTCATGTAGCCCGGAATGATGTGATAGAGCAGGCAGTGGTCGGTGGAACCCTGCACGTTGGGTTCGCCGCGCAGGGCGTTGATGCCGCCGCCCGCCACACCTATGTTGCCCAGCAGCAGCTGCACAATGGCGGCGCTGCGGATGTTCTGCACGCCCACCGTGTGCTGTGTCCAGCCGAGGGCGTACATCATGGTGCCTGCTTTGTCCGGTTTGCCGGTGGCGGCAAAGGCTTTGTAGACCTTCAGCAGGTTTTCCTTTGTCACACCGGTTACAGATGAAACATTGTCCAGCGTATAGCGTGAATAATGTTCCTGCATCAGGCGGAAGACGCAGCGCGGGTGCTTGAGCGAGGGGTCGCGTTTGGGCGTGCCCTGCGCGTCGGTTTCAAAGTTCCACTTGCTGCGGTCGTAGCTGCGGGTGTGTATATCGTACCCGCTGAACAGTCCGTCCTTGAACCCGTACGATTCGCCCACGATGAACGATGCGTTGGTATAATCAAGCACGTACTGCCGGAAGTAGCTTTCCGTTTCCAGAATGTAGTGTATCATCCCGCCCATAAAGGCGATGTCGGTGCCCGAACGCAGCGGTACATGAAAGTCCGAGCGTGCGGATGTGCGCGAAAACTTGGGATCGACGTGCATTACCACGGCGCCCTTGTCTTTGGCCTGCAGCACCCATTTGAACGAGATGGGGTGGTGTTCGGCAGCATTGCTGCCCATAATAAGAATTGCATCGGCATTCTTGATGTCGATCCAATGGTTGGTCATCGCACCGCGTCCGAACGACTCTCCCAGAGCCGCTACAGTTGCGCTGTGTCAGATACGTGCCTGGTGGTCCATATGGACGACACCGAGGCCTCGCATTGCTTGGTGCACAAGGGCGCACTCTTCGTTGTCCGCATGGGAGGTGCCCAGCAGGAACATGGATTCCAGACGGTTGACCCGCTGGCCCTTGTTGTTTTCGAGTATGATTTCCTTGTCGCGGGTATCCTTGACGCGGCGGGCTATCTGCTCCAGCGTCCAGCCCCAGTCTTTTTCTTCCCACTTGTCGCTGAAGGGTGCGCGGTATTTGGGTTTGAGCAGTCTGTGATGACTGGTCGACATGGTCAGCAGCGCGGCGCCCTTGGCGCACAGCGAACCTTCGTTGATGGGATAATCCGGATCACCTTCCGTGCTGATCAGCTTGCCGTTTTTCACATACGCGATGATGTGGCAGCTGACGGAACAGAACGGACAGACGGTGATGACTTCCTTCGCCCCTTCAATCTTCAGCGACGCGGCAAAGGCGCGCGCCTCTTTCAGACTGAAGCCGAGCTGTGCCAGAGAAATACAGGCTGCGCCCGCTCCGGCCAGCTTCAGGAATCCTCGCCGGGTGCAATTCATGTCCTCGGCCTCCTTTTTCGGTTGCTAATGCCGCGGCGCAGGTGCACGCCGCATCCTATGCAACGGATGCCACGTCAGGAAATGTTTGGTCAATAAAAAGTCAGTTATTATAATGTGTTAATATTAACACAACGGCGGGCGGAGCAATGCATACCGCAAGGTGCCTCAGTGTGCGGAGGCAGATTTTTCCACAGCCGCCTGTGATGGTGTGTTTTTCTTTTTAGCTGCGGGGGCATGCCGCGGTGTCAGGGCACAGGCTCCGTGCCGGTTTATAAACCGTTCGGGCATGTAGCCCAGATGTTCTTCGGCCTTTTGCAGCGCCAGAGCTTCCACTTCATCCAGCCAGTTACGGTAGCCGGTCATTAGCATGCGCGCCGCATCGCTGAGCCGGCAGCCGGAACGTCTCCCTTCGGGCTGTTCCAGCAGTTTGAAACCCAGCGCTTCTTCCGAGGCTTTTATTTTACCCCACGCCGCGCGGTAGGACATGCCCAGCCGCTTGGCCGCCGCGTTTATGGAACCTGTCTGGTCTATGTATTCGAGCAGCTGCAGCCGCCCCTGACCGAAAAGCACGCCATCGGACTGTTCGAGCCACAGGTGCAGGCGCATGACAGGTTGTTGTGTCTTTTTTGGCATATTTACCTCCGCGGGCTTTCCCGTGGTGCACGGCTGTGAACCACGCGGAACAGCTTGAAGCAGACAATACAATGGATGTTATGTCTTGTTGAGCATATTATTCTTGCGCATGGTTTGACATGACCGCGGGCAGCCGGAAACCCTGTACGTTTCCGGCTGCCCGCGGGATGAATGTCATAACTGGTCTGTGCGCCGGGAGCAGGCGTTTTTGACCGCCTGCCACTGTCGGGACGACAGCGGTGACTGCCGCGGCGGCGGTGTGCCCAGCGCGTCGTATTGTGCCTGCATGGCTTTTACCCTGTGCGGGGTGTCAGGGTGGGTGGAAAGGTACCTGTCAATCAGCTGCAGCGGGGTGTCGCCGTCTTCGGGCGGGGGAGCGGCCCGGACAAGAAAGTCCTGCAGCCGGCTGATGGGAATACCGGCGCGGTGCAGCGCGCGCACGGCACCGCTGTCCGCGGCGTCTTCGGCCTCGCGGGAGAAGCGCAGCAGCATGAGGGCCTGCGCGCTGCCGCCAATCATCCGCAGTGTATCGCTGTTGGCGGCAAACATCTTCAGCACCATGCTGAATGCGGCATTGCGCACGTAGCTGGTTGTGCCGTGGTGCTGGGTTATGTGGGTGCGTTCATGGGCCAGAATGCCCGAAAGCTCATCGGGGTGCTGCAGGTCGTTTATCAGCGCGCTGGTCACCAGTATGGTGCCGCCCGGAATGGCAAGCGCGTTGTTGAATGAGCTGTGCAGAATCCTGATTTCATAGGGCTGCGGGTCTTCCGGCGAAAGCAGTTCGCTTTGCATTGCGTCCAGTGCGGCCTGCGATTCCGCCGAGGTGCACCACTCCGGAGTGGTGTTGAGCGAGAGCAGCGGCAGCAGACTTTCCATGGCCTGTCTGCCCATGGCTTTTTCCACATCGTGCGGAATGCACGAGGCAATGAAGCGGGTGGTGACGTCGCCCATGAAAATCCCCCAGCATACCATGGCCACGACCGCCGTCAGCGCCGCCACACCGAACTTGCTGATTACGGGCAGGCGGATTCCCCTGTGCATGCGGATGTGGCGGACTATTTCGTCCGTGCGGCTTCCGGCAGGCAGGGTCAGCCGTTCATAGGTGTCGGGGGTGCGTTTCAGACGCAGCGGGCGGCTGCTCCAGCCGTCCACTGCGTCTATGCGGGAAAGCGGCCAGCGGCAGGGTTCTCCTTTGTGTTCAAAGACAAGAGACCCTGCCGACATCTGCGGCGAGACTTCGGCCGTTTCGGGTGTCAGGCCGTCGTTGTACAGTGCGCGGTGCTGCATGCGGGACACAGCGGTTAAAAGCCCATGTCAAAGTCAAAGGCCTGTGCAATGCCGTCGCCGGTGGCTTCATGCTGTTCCGGTCCGCGGTGCACATCGGCAAAGACAATGTCGCCTGTGGGTTCGTACAGCTGCATGAAAAAGCGCTGCAGCCCGACGATGGCCCACGGCAGGCCGATGCCCAGCGTGAACAGCGTGATGAGCATGAATTTGAGCAGGGCGACAAACAGGCGCAGCGGCGTTATGGAGCATGTCAGTCCGGCTTCGCCGAAGTGCATTCCGGTGGCTGCCCAGCGGATAAAGCGGCACTGCCACAGCAGGCTTGAGATAAAGGTAAGAAGGCCCAGCGCGCTGGCAATGATGAGAATTAGCGTCCTGAGTTCCGAGGATGAATACCCTGCTAACGAGCCCGAGGCCAGCATGACAAGAAAACCCACATAAGCGGCCATAGGCACAATTACAAGCAGCATGGGCAGAATGGCCGCCTTGACCAGAGCCATGGGCTTGCCGGTGAACGTGAACATCTTGTCGCCGTACCGGATGTTGCCCAGAATGTCGGCCGTGACCTTGGCGTATGCCCACGGAATCATGAGGCCAAGAGTGACCAGTGCGATGAACGAGCGCAGCAGCGTGCGTCCGGCGAACCGTACGGGGGAACCTTCCAGCCCGAAGGGGATGCCGTGCAGGCGGGTATGCGCCAGCCTGAAGCGCATGCTGCGGAAGATGGCGTACGGGGCAAACAGCAGTGCTATGAGAATACCGGTCAGCGTGCCGGCGGGCGGTCCGAAAAGCATGTCAGTGGCCAGAGCGATGAGAGCCAGCAGTCCCAGCAGAACAATGCCGATGAGAAAGCCTACAAACAGCTGCCCGCCTGTCCCCGTGTATTCCAGCGGTTCGCCCTGCACCTTCGTGTGCGACCAGAAATATCGTCTGATCTTGGTGGTACCCCAGAAACTGTAGATTCCCAGCGTGAGAACTGTCAGTAATCCGTTTATAATGTATAGAAAAAAGAGCGACTTTCCCGTGCCGGTAAATGCAAGGAACGGGGCTGTTGCAGCGGCATCTGAAGCCGCATGATGCATGGTTTCGCCTGCCTCGCCAGGCGCTTGTACGTTGTTTTCATGATGCATATGAGTTTCTCCGGATAGTATAATCCTGAATCTCATATAGAAAGACAGACGCGATGGGAAGCATTTTGAAGAAGCTTGCTGTTCCGCACCCTTCCGGCAGGGGATGTTCAGCACATCGGATTGTTTTCATCCTCCATTGAGCAGATTATCTGGCGCAGCTGTATGGCCAGTCCCGCAAGGTGCTGTACCGCCTTTGCCGCTTCTTCCATCAGCGAAACCGTGGAAGAAGAAAGGGTGGCAACCTTGTCGAGTGACGCGTTGATGGCTTCGGATGCCTCGACCTGCTGCTCTGAAGAATGCGCGATGGCGCTGACTTCCTGTGACGAGGCGGAAATCAGCCGGACGATGGTTTCCAGCGCCTTGCCGGAGTCGGCGGCATAGCCGTTGGCGGTCTGTGTGACGGCAAGCGCGTTCTGCGCATTTGCAATGTTGCCTGTGATGCTGGTGCGGATTGCAGAGACTGAGCGCTCCACCTCTTTGGTGGCGCTTTGTGTTTTTTCGGCAAGTTTGCGCACCTCGTCCGCCACCACGGCAAAGCCCCGTCCGGATTCTCCGGCCCGTGCGGCTTCTATGGCGGCGTTCAGTGCCAGCAGGTTTGTCTGGTCTGCAATGTCGGATATCATGTTGACAACCTGACCGATGCCGGCAGCGTGTTTGCCCAGTTCGTCCATGTCCGTTGCAAGGTTGCGGGCTATTTCATGCACTTCGTTAATGGAGCGGATGACTTCCTGTACCACGCTGTTTCCGGAATCAGCTTCTTTTCTGGCATGTTCTGTTGATTCGGCATTCTGTCCGGTCCGTCCTGCTATTTCCATCACACTGGCGTTCATTTCCTCCATGGCAGTGGAGGAAAGCTGAAGTTGCTGTGCCTGTTCATGGGCGCCCTGACTGCATCCGTCAATGTCTCTGGCCAGTTCGTCGGCCGTTTCCATAATGCCGGATACGGCCTGACTGAGCTGGCGCGTGGCATACAGCACGCCTTCGGACCGCGCCTTTTCGGCCTGAATTTTGGCTTCTGCCGCTTCTTCCGCGGCCCGCTGTGATTTTTCGGCTTCGCGGGTGGCTGCCGCGCTTTTCTGTTCCGCCGTTTCATTCGCGGCTTCCAATTCGTGCACCATGGAAAGAAGACTCTGCTTCAGCACATCAAATTCAAATGCATATGCTCCGCGGGGTGTGGCCTGCCAGTCACCGGCGGCGACCTCTTCTGCAAATTTTTTGATATTCACCAGCGGAGTGATGACCTTTATGCGCAGGACCGCGTATATGACCGTGAAAATGATAAGAAAACCGAATCCCATGGTGATGAGTATATATAACCCTGCTTCCATAGCGGCGCTGATTTTGGCCTCGACGATGTGCGCGTCCTTGGCCAGCAGATACAGGCCGGTCTGCCGTCCCTGCAGATCCAGAACTGG
The DNA here is from genome assembly GCF_055388115.1 of Oleidesulfovibrio vietnamensis. Lineage (NCBI taxonomy): Bacteria > Pseudomonadati > Thermodesulfobacteriota > Desulfovibrionia > Desulfovibrionales > Desulfovibrionaceae > Oleidesulfovibrio > Oleidesulfovibrio vietnamensis. Next base: position 3,355,455 of record NZ_AP042419.1, on the reverse strand, counting down.
TTCAACCACAACGAACAGGCCGTCGGAGATGAAATATCTGTCGCGGGTGACGCGTGTAAGGTCTATGTCCTCAAGCCGCTGGACCACGGATGAAGAAAACCACTTGTTGTTTGCCAGTACATAACCGCCCAGACGTGTATTGTTTCTGAGGCTGTCCGGAGGAGAGGCCCCGTCGGCACTGACCAGCTGTACAAAAAACATGCCCTCTTTTTCAAAGTCGCGGGAAATGCTGCCAACACCCTGTATGAACTGGATATAGCCCGCGATGTTGTCCGGCTGGCCGATAAACGCTGTGCCGCGCAGAAGCAGGCCGTCTTCATCCAGTACAAAAGCGGAAGCCGCCTGCCCCTGCCGGGCGGCGGCACGCAGCACTTCGCCGGCGGCTGCGGGCGCATCCCCGTGTTTATCTTTGTTCCAGCTGCGTACCAGCGTACGGCCTTCCGCATCGAAAATGTGAAGCCTGATGCCGCGGAAGTTGGAAGTTTTTTTAAATATGTCACCGATACTGCTTACATGGCGCATCAGACCTTCCCTGTCCTGTGTGCGGACAAGACGCACAAGGTCGGCCGAAGAGGCAAAGGAGATGCTGTTGGTGATGCCGATATCAATCTTTTTTTCCAGCCGCTGCTGCAGTGAATGAATCATGGTTGCGTATTCATTCTGCAGCGTTTCCTGCCGGACTTTTTTTTCCTGAAGGTGAAAGAGTATTCCGCAGGCAGCTGATATGGCGAGCGATGCGGCCAGAAGAAGGCCGATGGTGTATGTACCTAACGATTTCACGGGGCATCCTCCGCAAAAAGGGGTGAAAGGCAGGGGCGCGCCTCGGCGGAACGCTGTGTGCCGCAGTCGGGGCCGGAGCGTATAGTATTCTCTGGCGGGTGTTAGTCGCCTTTATTTTTTATGCGGCGCATGAACGTGCCCCTGTCTGTGCCGTCACGGCGCGGGCAGGGGGGGACTGCCGTTCCGGCGGATGGATGCGGGAACCGGAAGTGTATTTTCCTTTATTGACAGGCTTGTTTTTGTCCGGTCGGTGCGATACGACCTTTGCGCCCGAAGGAGGGATCATGAAACGTATTGTATTACTGATTTTTTTATGTCTGGCCATGGCGGGCTGCTCCACAAAAGCGCAGCTTGTTCCGCAGACGGAAAGCGGAAAAACTATCATGGCCGACAGCTTTGCCATCAGCAGCGTGGAAGACCGTTCCGGCTATGCTTTTGAAAGCGCCGAGGAGAATTTCAGTCTGGCGGAAGCCATGCGCACGGCCCTGAACAAAGCTCTGACCAAAGAGCATCTTGAGCGGGCCGATAGTGAGTATGTGCTGGTCACGACCATTGTGTCTTACAGCCCGGGCAATGCCTTTAAACGCTGGCTGCTGCCCGGAGCCGGAGCCACCGAGCTGAAAACCGAAACAGCCATCATGGACAGAGAGGGGACAGTGCTTGCCACGGTTCCTGTGGAACGTTCCATCGCGGCTGGAGGCGGATACACCGTCGGCGCATGGATGTATGTTTTTGACGATGTGGCCGAAGCGACTGTTGATGTACTGAAGACAGTTGTCAGACAGGATGTAGCTGTGAAGTGATGCGTACCTGCGCGGCTTGCCTGTACAGAGAAGGAAACACGGGGGCGGCGGTGCCGCCCCCGTGTGGTGAGCGGTGTTGCAGAGTCTGTGCAGGGTGGCAAATAAAGAAAAAAGGGAAACCGACATATGTCTGTTTCCCTTTAATTGCGAATGGTGCCGAGGGGGAGACTCGAACTCCCACGGGGGAACCCCCACTAGACCCTGAACCTAGCGTGTCTACCAATTCCACCACCTCGGCGCGGAAGAGGCATATAGACAAAAGACCGGCGCCTTGGCAAGTTTTTTCTGGTAAAAAAGTAAAAAAAGTCCGGCCGGATTCCGGCGGGGTGTCCGTATGCTTGAACGGATGCGGGTTTTGGGGTAGCTATAGCGGTCTTCGGCGGGCTGAACGGATATTTCCGGCGCCCAACCCAACCCGGAGAACGGGAACCCCATGCAGATCGCAAGACAGCTTCAGGAAATAACCCTTGATCTTTCCGGCGGGTCGTGTGTCACCATCGGCAATTTTGACGGTGTGCACAACGGCCACCGCAAGCTTATAGGCCGCATGATGGCCAAAGCCGCCAAGGCTTCGTTGCCGGGTGTGGTGGTCACGTTCTGCCCGCATCCGCTAAGGGTGCTTGTGGGCCCGCATACCCCCCCGTTCATTACTGATTATGAAAAAAAACTTGACCTGCTGGAAGCGCTGGGGGTTGATCTGACCCTTATGCTGCAGTTCACGCGGGAACTGGCGGCGCTGGAGCCTGAAGAATTTGTGCGCAGTATTCTGGTGGACGGCCTGAATGTGAAGGAGCTGGTCGTAGGGTACGATTACTCCTTTGGCAAAGGGCGCAAGGGGCACTTTGAGCTGCTGGTGGAACTGGGAGAAAAATACGGCTTTTCATGTGAGCGGCTGGACCCTGTCATCATCGACGGTGCCGTGGTAAGTTCCACGCGCATACGTGATATGATTAAGGCCGGTGATGTATGGGGAGTGCGGCCTCTCATGGACAGGTTCTATGTGGTGCGGGGCACTGTTGTGCACGGTAAAAAACGCGGAGGCCGGCTGCTGGGTTTTCCCACGGCCAACCTTGAGGTGAGGGACGAGCTTGTTCCGGGACCGGGCGTATACGCCGTGTGGGTTGAAGTGGACGGCAACCTGTACAAGGGTGTCACCAATATCGGGTACAATCCCACATTCGGCAACGAGACGCTGAGTGTGGAAACATATATTATGGATTTTGACCGCGACATCTACGGATGGGAGCTGCGGTTGAATTTTGTGCACAGGCTGCGGGATGAACGCAAGTTTTCGGGTCTTGACGATCTGATGACGCAGATTCGCAGCGATGTGGAACTGGGGCGGCAGATACTGGATTCTCAGGAAGCCGGACTGTAGCCTCCCTCTGCGTTGTTTCGCGCCTTTCTGTACGCCGCCCGGCACCGCCGCGCGGCGTGGCGGTGTTTGCACCGTGCAAAAGCGGGGCGGCAGTTATCTGCCGTCATAACCACGCGGCGCTGTTGCCGTAACGGAGTTTCACCTCTCATGTTTCGCCCTTTTGTCCGTTTGTGGGAAGAATACCTGCGGCTGTACCGTAATGTGACCTATGTGCGCATGCTTGTGCTGGGCGTGGTGCTGGGGGTTGTCTCGGGCATAGCGGCTACGCTGTTTTTTCTCGGCATAGAGTATTTCAAGCACCTCATTCAGGCCGTCTGGGCCGGCTACAGCCTGCCGGCACCGGCTGGCGAAGCGCTGTTTCACGGACATGCGGGCGAAACATTCCGGCCGTGGGTCATTCCTCTGGCCACCACCACCGTGGCGCTGGTCACCGGCTGGCTGGTCAGCCGCTTTCTGCCGGACAGCTTTCACGGCATGACCGACGGCACGGACTCCATGATCAGGGCTTTTCACCGGCAAAAAGGCGTTATCCGTCCTGTGGCCCCGCTCATCAAGGGCATTACCTCCATTTTCACCATTGCGTCCGGCGGCAGTGCAGGACGCGAAGGGCCCATATCGCAGATAGGGGCCGGTATCGGGTCTTTTTTTGCCGACAAAATGGGCCTGAGCACCAAAGAGCGCCGCATACTGATGCTGACAGGCGCCGCGGGCGGACTGGGTGCCGTCTTTCGTGCGCCGCTGGGCGGGGCGTTGACTGCCGTGGAAGTTATCTACAAGGAAGACTTTGAATCCGAAGCCATTCTGCCTGCGGTGACCTCATCGGTGGTATCGTATTCCATTTTTACGCTGGTGTTCGGTACCGAACCTATTTTCGGCATACCGGAGTTCAGCTTCAACAGCATGAGCGAACTGCCGTTCTACCTGATTCTTTCGCTGGTCTGCGCCGCTGCGGGCTGGCTGTATGTAAGCACGTTCCGGTTCATCAAATATTCCGTGTTTGCCCGTATGCAGCAGAAGGTGGGCATCATGTGGACCATGGCGGCCGGAGGGCTTTTAATGGGGCTTTTCGGCATGCTGTACCCCAAGGTGCTTTCGGGCGGCTACGGCTGGCTTGAACAGGCCATTCTGGGACAGATGACCGTTGCCACCATGGTGACCATCATACTGGCAAAAACGCTTGCCACATCGGTCACGCTCGGCTCGGGCATGAGCGGCGGCATGTTTGCGCCGGCTCTGTTCGTGGGAGGGATGAGCGGCGGCATTGTGGGCTTTACCGCGCATAAATATTACCCCGATATAGTAACGCAGCCGGGCGGATATGTGCTGGTGGGCATGGCGGCCTTTTTTGCCGGTGTGGCCAACGCACCCATCGGCCCGCTGATAATGGTGTGCGAACTGACACAGGGCTACGGTCTGCTGGCGCCGCTTATGCTGGCCTCTGCCGTGTGCATTGTGCTGGGCAGGCGCAGCAACCTGTACGAAAATCAGGTGGAGAACAAATTCGAGTCACCCGCCCATATCAATGATGCCACCATCAACCTGCTGGAACAGCTGAAGGTGACTGACCACTTTGAACGCGGCAGAGTGACCATTCTGGAGGAAAGCGTCACCCTCAAAGGCCTGACGGACATTATTTCCGGCACCAATGAATTTTTCTTTCCCGTCAAAAGCGAAGAGGGAGAAATCACCGGTATCCTTTCCATAAATGACGTGCGCAGCCTGCTGTATGAAGAGAGCCTTTTTGATCTGGTGCTGGTGAAAGACCTTGCGCGCAAGCCTGCCACACTGGAGGAGGAAGATGATCTGTACACGGCGCTGCTCAAGTTTGTGGATACGGATCTCGGCCAGATTCCTGTGGTGGACGCGGACGATCATAATACCATTCTGGGACTCATCAACCGCTCGGACGTGTTCCACGCTTATACCAAGACATTGCAGAAACTGCGTGAAGACTGATGTCTTGTTCCGCGATGACAAACCCCCGATGACAAAACCCCCGTCTGCATATGCTGACGGGGGTTTTTTATGCCGGATGCTGCATGCTGAAAAACAGGCAGCGCCGCTGCGGAAAGCCGGCGCATATGTCAGCGCCGCCGCGGACCGTTGCCCGAAGACATGCCTTTAACTATCCATATGGAAACAAAGTAGGAGCCGGCAAAGAGCGCCAGCGTGAGAGCCACCTGCAGCAGAAAGTGGTCTTTGACGAACTGCTGGCCGGAAAGCAGGGTGTTGCCTGTGAATACCAGCGCCGCCCACAAAATGAGCTGGAGCAGGTGGTTTGTGTCGCGGATGACCTTGCGCCGGCTGCTCAGAAAAAAGCTGAGCACCCAGACCGCGACAAACAAAATGACAACAACCTTGAACATGATTACCCGTTCCGCACGTCGTTTTCCTGCGGTGTTTTGTCGTCCCGCTGGCTGTGTACCACTGTCAGCAGTCTGTCCAGCGCCGCCATGGGGTCGTCCTGCTGAAAAATATTGCGCCCGATGCTTACACCGGCGGCGCCGCATTCAAGCGCTTCTTCCATGTGCCTGATAAAATTTTCAAAGTCACCCATAGAAGGGCCGCCCGCCACCAGTACGGGCACGGGACAGGCATCAACGGCCCGTGAAAAACTGTCCATATGACCGGAATAGGGAACACAGACCATGTCGGGCCCCAGCTCGCCGCCTAGCCTGACACAATGGGCGATGAGCGAAGGGTCAAGCTCCTGCACTATGTTGCCGCCCCGCGCCACGATGACGGCCATCACCGGCAGGCCGTGCTGGTGCGCTTCTTCCGTGGCCATGCCCAGATCCGTAAGCATCCGGTCTTCCTGTTCGTTGCCGATGTTCACCTGTACGGCCACGGCGTCGGCCCCCAGGCGCAGCGCTTCGGGAATGGAGCAGACCAGCGATTTGTTCCACGCGGGCAGCCCGTGCCGGGTTCCGGCGGAAAGCTGCACCACAAGCTGCGTGGCCGTGGGGATTTCATTTGCGTAGGCGCGTGCCGTGCCCTTGTTCAGCACCACGCCCTGCACCGGACGGTCGCCTATGTCCGCAAGCAGACCGGGTATATTGTCCAGCCCGTGCAGCATGCCTTCACCGGCACCGTGGTCCAGCGGCAGCACCACGGCCCTGCCGCTGGGGGTCATGAAAAATCGTTCGAGTTTGCGGATGGCTCCGATCATGGTGTCTCCTGTGTATGGCATTGAACGCCGCGGGCATTGCAGCCGAGGAACGGACAGAAGGCCAGCGCTTCCGGCGTGAGATGTGTCCTGTGGCCGCTGCCTGCATACAGAACCAGCGGCGGGTGTATGGTGATGGCGGGATTAGCGTTTTTTCTGGCTTCCAGCAAGATGAGTCTGGCCGGCTGCTCCGCGCGTGAATGAACGGGCAGCAGGCTTTTGGCTTCCAGCCCTGCGGGGCGCAGCGTGCATAAAAGATCGGGCAGTCTTTCCGCCGGATAGATGCAGAAAAAGCGGCCCTTGTTGCGCAGAGCGTAAGCCGATGCGGCCACAAAGGCCGTCAGCGGACCGGCTGTTTCAAACAGGGCGCGTGTGCGTTGCTGTGTCGCCGCGTGCCTGCCCTGATCCGGCCGCCGGTACGGAGGGTTTGTCACCACCAGATCGAATGATTCCGGCGTGATGTCTGCGTGTGCGCGTACCTGCTGCGCATCGGCCTGTACCGCGCTGAACCGGTTGCCCAGTCCCAGCATGGCGGCGTTGTGCATGGCTGCATCGGCCAGCTGCGGGTCTATGTCAAATCCGGTGCCCTGCACCGTATCAAGCAGCAGGCACAGAGCCAGCCCCACCACCCCGCAGCCCGTGCCCGCATCAAGAAACCGCAGCGGTTTTGCGGGGGTGCCGTATGCGGCGGCGGTCCATGCGGCCAGCAGCAGCGCGTCCGCGGAAAAGCGGAACGAATCCGGCGGCTGCAAAAGTCCGCGCGGAAAATATTCCCGCGCCGCGTGTACATCCTGTCCTGTATTTTTTTGCGGCCTAAGGTTCTGCATGGGTATGTCCGATAGTGTGGTGTCAGTCTGCACGGTGTCAGCCTAGCCTGACGTGCCGCCGCGGACAAGGGCGGAATGCAGGACAGCTGCCGGGCGTGCACGGCGTGTCCGGTATTTGGCTCCATGCACGTTTTCTGCTAGCATCCGTCAAACCACCGGCAAACGGCCGGGGCGGCATCCGCAGGTGCCGGATGCCATGCTTTTTCACATGCTGCAAGGACAGGCTATTCATGAAGCAGTTTAGGGCCGACCTGCATATACATTCCCGTTTTTCCCGCGCCACAAGCAAAAAACTCACTGCCCGTCATCTGGCGGCATGGGCGGCCGTCAAAGGGCTGGATGTGCTGGGTACGGGAGACTTCACCCACCCCCAGTGGCGCGAGGAACTGGCCGCACAGCTGATTCCCGACGACAATACCGGCTTGTTGCGCCTGCGTGAAGCGGACGGGCTGGACGAAGAGATTTCTGTTTTTGCCGGGCGCCCGCTGGGCGGCCGTGTGCAGTTCATGCTGCAGGCCGAAATAAGCTCTATCTACAAACGGGGCGGCAAGGTGCGCAAGGTGCACAACCTTGTTTATGTGCCCACGCTGGAAGCTGCGGAGTCACTGTCGCGCAAGCTTGAGCAGGTGGGCAATCTCGCTTCCGACGGGCGGCCCATTCTGGGGCTTGATTCGCGCGACCTGCTTGAGATGGTGCTGGAAACCCACCCCAGAGCATTTCTTGTGCCCGCGCATATCTGGACTCCGTGGTTTTCCGTGTTCGGGTCAAAATCCGGCTTTGATTCCATAGAAGAATGCTACGGTGATCTGTCAGCGGAAATATTTGCGCTGGAAACAGGTCTGAGCTCCGATCCGGACATGAACTGGATGTGGAGTGCGCTGGACCGGTTCCGGCTTATCTCCAACTCGGACGCGCATTCCGGCGACAAACTGGGGCGCGAGGCCAACCTGTTCAGCGGAGACGTTTCCTACGACGGCATTTACAGGGCATTGCGCGGTGAAGGGCTGGGGCACCGGTTTCTGGGCACGCTGGAATTTTTTCCCGAAGAAGGCAAATACCACATGGACGGCCACCGCAAGTGCGGTGTGATCATGGACCCGCGTGAAACGGCGGCCAGAGACGGCATATGCCCCGTTTGCGGCAAGCCGCTCACCGTGGGGGTGCTGAGCCGTGTCATGGAGCTGGCGGACAGAGAAATGCCCGAACGACCGGCGGGACAGCCCGGTTTCATTTCGCTGGTGCCTCTGGCAGAGGTCATATCCGAAATTGTCGGCACCAGACCGGGCACCCGCAAGGTACTTGATTTTTATGCAGGCGCCGTATCGCGGTTCGGTTCGGAGCTGGGTATTCTGCAGGATGTGCCGGAAGAAGATCTGAGGACATTTTCCGCGCCGCTGGCTGAAGGCATTTCGCGCATGCGCCGCGGCGAGGTTGCGCGGCAGCCGGGTTGCGACGGCGAATACGGGGTTATCAGCGTGTTCACCCCGCGTGAGCGTGATGAGTTTAAAAACGGCCGCATGCTGATGGACCTGCCCTTGCCCGCTTGTGGCACAACGCGTACGGCGGAACCCGCCGCGGCTGCAGATGCTGTGCCGCAGGACGGCGGCGGAAACGGGCCGGAAACGCAGGCTGCGGCGTCCGGCGGAACGGCGGGTGCGGCCCTGCAGGACGCTGATGCCGGTGTGCAGGGTGTTTCCGACGAATTTATTTTTGAAGACGACGAGGCTGCGGAGCAGCCGCAGGGAGCCAACGAGGCCCAGCAGCGGGCCATGGACGCCGGACCGGAACCGGTGCTGGTGCTTGCCGGACCGGGAACGGGCAAGACCCGCACGCTGGTGGGGCGCATCCGCAGACTGGTGGATAACGGGGTTTCTCCGCGGCAGATACTGGCAGTGACATTCACACGCCGTGCCGCGACAGAGATGGACGGCAGGCTGCTGGCCGAGCTTGGGGGTAATGCGGCGCTGCCCCGTACCGACACCCTGCATGCGCTGGCCTTTGAATACTGGCACAAAGCCTATGACGATGCGCCGGTGCTGCTTTCGGAAGACGGCGCGCGGCGTGTGTTTGCCGAGGCCAATTCCGGCGAGACCGCGCAGCGGATACGGGAAGCGTGGGAACGCATAGCCGTGTGCCGCGAACGCATGTCCGTGTGCCATACGGATGACGCCCCGTTTCTGCACAGGTATGTGAAGCTCAAGGAATCGTGGAATCTTGCCGATTATACCGACCTGCTGGAATTCTGGCTGGAGCAGGTGAACAACGGTATTTACGCCTGTCCGTATGTGCATGTGCTGGTGGATGAAATTCAGGATCTTTCACCTCTGCAGCTTACACTGGTGCGTTCTTTGCTGCCTGAAAACGGCGCGGGGTTCTTCGGCATAGGCGACCCTGATCAGTCCATCTACGGTTTCCGGGGGGCGCACGGCGATGTGCGTGCGTTTTTCGGTGCGGCGTGGCCGGATATGCAGGTGATCAAACTGACCCGTAACTACAGATCTTCTCAGGCCATACTTGATTTTTCGGCTGCTCTGCTGCCGCAGGACCCGCCGCTGGTTGCCATGCGTGCGCTGCCGGGCGAGATACGGCTTTTTGAAGCGCCCACGGCAGAAGGTGAAGCCTCCTGGATTGCCGGGCAGATACGTTCGCTTATCGGCGCCACAAGCCATTCTCTGGCCGACAGCGGGGCCACCCGCCTGAAAAGTGGCGGGCATGACGACGATGTGAGCGGTATGGCCGGTGCTCTCGCCCCCGGCGACATTGCGGTACTGGTACGCTTCAAGGCGGTTATTCCTGTTATCCAGCGCACGCTTGTCCGGCTGGGCATACCCTGCTCCGTGCCCGAGGCCGAAGCTTTCTGGGTGGAACCGCGCATACAGATGATTCTGGCCGCGGCGGGCCGTGTGCTGGGCATTGCCTACCGGTCGGAGGAAGAAACCATTTCGTGCCCCGACAAGGTGCTGGCCAAAGGACCTCTCGGGGTTTCGGCGTATCTGCAGGACATGCCGCCTTTTGATAATCTGTTCTGGCAGTCTCCGGAGTTCAGGCGTCTGGTGAAAGCTTATGACGAGTACGGGGGCTGGGCGGGTCTGCTTAACTGGGTGCACCTGCAGACAGAGCTTGAACTGGTGCGCAGCCGCAGCGAAAAAGTACAGATAATGTCGCTGCATGCGTCAAAAGGTCTTGAATTTAAAGCGGTATTTCTGCCTGCGCTGGAAGACGGCATACTGCCTTTTGCCAGCGCGGGCGTGTTGACGGGCAGCGTGGACAAGGCCCGCATGCGCACGGATACGGAGGAGGAACGCAGACTGTTGTATGTGGGGATGACCCGTGCGGAACAGGCGCTGTTTCTCAGCCGCGCAGCGCGGCGGATGCTCTACGGCAAGGAACTGCGGCTCAGGGAATCACGGTTTCTTCAGGGGCTGCCGCTGGGCGACCTGCGCCGTTCGACGCTGGTGGCGCACCAGAAGCGCAAGGAAAAACAGCTGACATTGATGTGACGGAGGCAGGGGGCGTGCGTACGCCCGCCCGCCTGCATACGGCGCTGCCGGCGGTGCGGGCTGCCGTCTGCAGTTGCGGCTAAAGCCTGTACAGATAACGCTCGTACAGTGCCGAAAACCGTGCGGCCGCACCCGCACTTATGCCGCAGTCGCGCAGTCTGCAGTATATGTGCAGCGGGTTGAGACGGTGTTGCAGGTAGCTTTTTATTTTCCGCATGGGAGCAGTCTTCCGTTGGGGGTGCTCATTCCGGATGCCGTCCGTGGACACAGGCTGCCGGTAATTTTTTTGTGCAAGCGCCGTGCCTGTGCCGTACGGGGTGCACAACACCGGCTGGTTGCCGCTGCAGCCCGCCGTTACAGCTGTCTTGCCGTGCTCGTTTCGCGCGCCGTGCGGCGGTTTTCCGGCACGGGGCCGCGGGTGGCACGGACTGTGCTTTGTACAGGGCGGCTGCACTTCTTTCCGGTTTCCATATAGAACGTATCGGCGCAAGGCAAGCCCGGCACTAGGTCCGGGCACGTTTTTTATGGCGTGCCCGTTACCGTATCCGGCCGCCTTCCGGACATGGATGCTCCGGCGTGCATGATATGTCTGTTATCCTGACAGCCTGCGGCGCGGTTTGTGCTGTGTCCGGCCATGATGTATACTGAATAACCCGCGTAAGATTGCGGAACGGTGTGTATGAAGGAACAGCAAGGAACAGGGCGGTTGCCGCACGGCAGAATTCTGGCGGCACCCTCGTGGGTCATTCCCGCGGGGGTGGCGGAAAACTGCCGCTTTCTTGCCGGCAGGGTGGATGAAGTCGGGCTGCTGTTTCTGGAAAGTGAAGCCTGTCTTGCCTATTCGCGCCATGATCTGCCTGTGGATTTGGCCGACCTGCCCTTGAGCTGGCATGTGCATCTGCCTGTGGATCTGCCGTGGGGCGCAGCCCGCGTCCGTCCGGAAACCGCACACCGCGACGGCAGCCGCTGTGCTGATATCTGCCTGCGGCTTATGGATAAAGTTGATTATCTGGGGGCGGTACGCGGGGTTGTGCATCCGCCGGCATATTGTCATGCCGCATACGCGGTGCAGGCGCTGGAAGCCTTTACCGCTGCCTGGACTGCCGCCGGTCTGCGGCCCGAAGACATTCTTCTGGAAAACATACAGGGCCAGCCGCTGACGGAACTGGCGGAAACTGTCCGGTCTCTGGGACTGTCGGTTTGTCTGGACACGGGCCATATGCTGTCCTACGGTCAGCATGGGATTCTGCGGGATGCGCGCCTGACAGGGCGCATACGCATGCTGCACCTGAATGCGGAACGCGCGGGCCGGCATGTGCCGCTGACTGTGCTGCATGACGAAGCGCTGCGCGTCTGCGCATCTGCCGTACAGGCCGCCCCGTGTGACTCTGTGGTCATGATGGAACTGTTCGACTGGAAAGAAATAGAAGAATCACTGCCTGTGGCGGTCATGTGGCTTCGGGGGAGCGGCTGATGATACGGTTGATACTGGGGGGGGACAAATCGGGCAAGTCGGCCTTTGCGCTTTCTGCGCTGCAGGAAGGGGCAGGGCCGCATCTGCTGCTTGCCACCGGGCAGGCTGCCGATTTTTCCTTCAGGCGTCAGATTCTGGAACACAGAACTGCCCGCGCCCCTCATATTCCCGTTCGGGAAACCGGCACGGATCTGGTGTCCGCCCTGCTGCGGGGCAGAGACGGTTTCGGCTCAGTGCTGGTGGACAGTCTCGATTTCTGGCTTTTTGCCTGCCGCGAGGCAGGCATGCAGCAATACAGCGGAGACTTGGCGGAGTGTCTGCGGCTGGTCGGGCGTGATACAGAGATCACGCTTGTTTCCTGCGAGGCGGGGCTGGGCCCCGTACCTGCTGACCGCGCGACACGCATGTTCATCAGAGAACTGGGAGCCCTCAACCAGACCGTGGCGGCGCTGGCCGACGAGGTATGCTTTATGGTTGCCGGTATTCCCATGTATCTTAAGAGGCGCTAGATGTCTTATTTTCGCAAGCTTGAACCGGGGCTTTCACAACTTCTCGAACTTTTTTCGCGCGATGAGCGCTGGCTGATTGTCATCAACGCCGATCCCGACGCCATGGCATCGGCCATGGCCCTGCGCCGCATCATGATTCACAGGGTGTCCGATGTGGGCATAGCCCATGTGAACACCATATCACGGCCCGACAATCTGGCCATGGTGCGCTATCTGCACATTCCCATGGTCAAGTTCACCCCCACCGTGGCGGCGCAGTATGACCGGTTCGCCATGGTCGATTCTCAGCCCCATCATCATCCGGGGTTTTCCGGTGTGCATTATTCCGTGGTGTTCGACCACCATCCCCTGAGCGAAGAGGAACCCGTCATTGCCGACTTCAAGGACCTGAAGCCGGAATACGGCACCTGTTCGGCACTGATGACCGAGTATCTGTACAATCTCAAGATACGTCCCGGAAAGCTGCTTGCCACCGCGCTGCTTTTCGGCATCAAGACGGATACAAACAGCTTCGAACGCGAATCCTGCGACATCGATATCCGCGCATTCCGGTATCTTTCCAAGTTTGCCAACCATCAGCTGCTCTCGCGCATCGCCCGCAGCGAATTCCGGCTGGAGTGGCTGGATTATTTTTCACGCGCGTTCACCAGCCTGCACACTGTGCGTTCCGGGCGATACGTGTATGTGGGCGAGGTGGACAACCCCGATGTGCTTGTGGTTATTGCCGACTTTTTTACGCGGGTGCACGAAATCCGCTGGGCCGTGGTGGCCGGGGTGTACAAGGATACGCTGGTCATTATTTTCCGCGGCGACGGTGTGGTGCGCAATCTGGGCAATTTTGCCAAGCTGCAGTTCGGCGATATCGGCTCTGCGGGGGGGCACAAGACCATGGCCCGCGCCGAGGTGCCTTTGCAGCGTCTGGAGGGCAAAGATGTGGAAATGTTCGTTTTCAAGCGTCTGGTAAGCCCCCCGAAGCGCGTCCGCCCCAGAGAGGAAGAGCGTCAGGCTGATGCCGCAGGCAACGACAGGAAAAAAGAATGATACCCCGCCGCCCGCTTGCGGGCTGTGCAGGTGATGTTGTTTATATGGGAAAAGGCAGCCGGAGGCTGCCTTTTCCTGCAGGGATTGCGGATGGAGTCCGCCGGAACCGTTCATGAGCCGGCAGTTGTTCCTGTAATCGGCGGCCTTGCGGCCGCGGGGTATGTTCAGGGGGCTTCGCCGGTCCGTACCCGTACTGTTCTGGCCACGTCCTGCACAAAGATTATGCCGTCTCCCTCACGTCCGGTGTGGGCACCTGTCTGCAGCGCCGCCAGAGCGTCTTCCGCTTTGTCCGCGGGTACCCCCACCTCTATGCGGACCTTTTTCAGCAGATTCACTTCCGTCACAATGCCGCGATAGGTTTCGGTAAAGCCTTTCTGCTGTCCGCTGCCCAATGCGTTGGTCACGGACATGGCGTATATGCCTCTGGCATAAAGAGCCTTTTTCACCGTCGAGAGCTTTTCAGGGCGTATATAGGCGATAAGCAATTTCATGATGGTTCTCCTTTGGCCTGCTATTCCACGGTGAAAATCTGAAATCCGTTGTACGATTCGGAACCGTGTTCCGTGATATCCAGACCTTTGAGCTCTTCTTCGGGAGAGACACGCAGGCCCGCCACTGCGGCCACAATGCGGAACACCACCAGCCCCATGCCGAAGGCCCAGGCGAATACCACCGCCACACCGAGAGCCTGTACCATGAGCAGAGAAGCATCGCCGCCGTATACAAGGCCTGTGGACCCGCCGTAAGAGGGATGCGCCAGCAGCCCCACCATCAGCGTACCTATGGCGCCGCACACGCCGTGCACGGAAACCGCGCCCACGGGGTCGTCGATCTTCAGAATCTTGTCCAGAAACTCAATGGAGAGCACGACCACAAAGCCGCAGATGATCCCCACGATGATGGCGCCGGAAGGGGAAAGCTCGTAACAGCCTGCCGTGATGCCCACCAGACCTGCCAGAGCGCCGTTCATGGTTATGGATGCATCGGGTTTGCCGAACCGTATCCATGCGGTGAGCATGGCGGTAACGGTACCGGCACAGGCTGCCAGACTGGTGTTCACGGCGATATAGCCTATGGTGCCGTCTGCGGTGGTGGTGGAACCGGGGTTGAACCCGAACCAGCCGAACCACAGTATGAACACACCCAGAGCCGCCAGCGGAATGTTGTGGCCCGGTATGGCCCGCACGGAGCCGTCGGGTCCGTATTTGCCCGCACGGGGACCCACCACGATGGCCCCGGCAAGGGCAACCCAGCCGCCCACGGAATGGACAACCGTCGATCCTGCGAAGTCGGCAAAGCCCAGCCCTTCAAGCCATCCGGCGTTTCCGGCCAGTCCGCCCCATGCCCAGTGGCCCGATACGGGGTAGATGATGCCTGTCACCAGTACGGAGACAATGATGTAGCTGGCAAATCTGGTGCGTTCGGCAATGCCGCCGGATACGATGGTGGCCGCCGTGGCCGCGAACACCGACTGGAAGAACCAGAAGGTCAGATCCCACATGCCGCCTTCTGTGGCGGGGTCCACATGGGCAAGGGCAAATCCCGATGTGCCGATGAAGCCGCCTGCGTCGGCGCCGAACATGAAGGCATAGCCGACCAGAAAGAACACCAGTGAACCCGCCGCAAAGTCCACAAAGTTTTTCATGAGGATGTTGCCCGCGTTTTTGGCACGGGTGAATCCGCATTCCACCATGGCAAATCCGGCCTGCATGAGCATGACCAGAATGGCGGCGATGAGCGTCCAGAGGATGTTGCCATGCTGCTGGCTGAGCATTGCCGGAGCATCTTCCGCCAGTGCGGGTGAAGCGTGGAGCAGAGTTGCCACAACCAGCCAGAGAGCCGCCGTGCGGGCAAAACGTTTTGCCGGATGGCGGGGTGACGATACGGGTGCGTGCATGGAATAATCCTCCTTTTGGGCAGGGCCCGTTCTAATGGCGATGTTCCGGTAAGAGCAAAAGGAGGGCCAAATATGATAACATGCTGTTATTATATGTTTTCTGTTTTCAGGTGGGATTCAGGCGCTTTGTTATAGTGCTAGTAATTGACATATATGTTAAAAATAAGCTTGTGTAATTTACAAAAAAGTAAATTTACGTCAAAAAAGAACGGAAATAAAATATCAGAAAAAACAAAAAAGCCGATTGACAATTCCGGTAACAGCTGAGTAGGTAGACACATGCATCGGAATTCCGGTTGCACAAAATACTGTTGAGGACGTAGCTGACACAATGAAGACCCAGACTTCCGCCATATCTTACGTGTACTTTTGGTACTACTTTTTTGGCTATGGAAGCGTCCGTGGTCTCTTTGTCGCTGCGTAGCAGCCGGAATACCAGAAGGTAGACTGAATCAAGGGCCGCGGGCGAAAAGCCGGCGGCCCTTTTCTTTTGGCCGCAGGTGTCCGGGGCCGAAAACGGGAAAAGGAGCTTCGCATGCTGCTCGGTAAAAGTGTCCGTATGGAACGCATCATCAACAGAAACACTGGAAGAGCCATCATCGTGCCCATGGATCATGGTGTCAGCGTGGGGCCCATTTACGGGTTGGTGGACCTGCCCGGTACTGTGAACAAAGTGGCCGAAGGCGGTGCGGATGCCGTTCTTATGCATAAGGGGCTACCGCGCTGCACTCATCGGGGGTATGGTAAGGACGTCGGGCTTATCGTGCATCTTTCGGCCAGCACGTCGGTTGCCACCCTGCCCAACGCCAAATCGCTGGTGGCCACGGTGGAAGACGCCCTGCGGCTGGGTGCCGACGGCGTGTCGGTACACGTTAATCTGGGTGATGAGACAGAGCGTCACATGCTGGAAGACCTCGGCCGCGTGACCTCGCGCGCCATGGAATGGGGTATGCCGGTGCTGGCCATGGTGTACGCCCGCGGGCCGAAAATCGACAACGAGTTCGCCCCCGGTATTGTCGCCCATTGCGCCAGAGTAGGTATGGAGCTGGGTGCTGATCTTGTCAAAGTTAATTATACCGGCGACATGGACTCTTTTGCAGACGTGTGCGAAGCGTGCTGCGTGCCGGTGCTCATAGCCGGCGGGCCCAAGCTTGATTCCACAAGAGAGCTCGTTCAGGTGGTGCACGATTCGGTGCGCGCCGGTGGTGCCGGTCTTTCCATGGGACGCAACGTGTTTCAGCATGCCCGTCCCGACATGCTTATGAAGGCCCTGCACGGTGTGGTGCACGAAGACTGGGACGTGGAACAGGCCATGGACGTGCTGGAAGGCGCGGAATAACTTTTACGTTCGCAAGCGAGGAAGCGAAATGCATATCGGCAAACGTATTCGTATAGAGCGGCTGTTCAACAGAACGACAGGCCGCACCATTATTGTTCCTCTGGACCACGGTGTCAGCGTGGGGCCCATCGACGGGCTGGTGGACATGCGCGACACGGTGAATCAGGTGGCGGAAGGCGGCGCGGACGCCGTGCTGATGCACAAGGGTCTGGTGCGCTGCGGCCACCGCGAAGGCGGTCGCGACGTGGGTCTTATTGTGCATCTTTCCGGTTCCACGGGGCTTTCGCCCATCCCCAATTCCAAAATTCTGTGTGCCACGGTGGAAGATGCCATCAAACACGGCGCCGACGGCATCTCGGTACATGTCAATCTGGGCGATCCTAATGAGCGCGAAATGCTGGGCGACCTTGGCAGGGTGTCTGCCGTGGCGGCGGAATGGGGCATGCCCCTGCTGGCCATGATGTATGCCCGCGGGCCGGAAGTGAAAGACCCGTATGACGGCATGGTGGTTGCTCACTGCGCACGTGTGGCGGTCGAGCTGGGCGCGGACGTGGTCAAGGTGCCCTATACCGGTGATATGGATTCCTTTTCCCGCGTGGTGGAAGCCTGCTGCGTACCCGTGGTCATCGCGGGCGGTCCCAAGCTTGATTCCACGCGTTCGCTGCTGCAGATAGTTCATGACTCCGTGCGTGCGGGCGGTGCCGGTCTTTCCATCGGCCGCAACATTTTTCAGCATGAACGCCCCAGAGCGCTGGTAAAGGCGCTGCGTGGTCTTGTGCACGAAGACTGGGACGTGGAACAGGCACTTGAAACTGTGGGCGGGTGCGCCCCCGAGGGTGAATAACATGAAAAAAGTGCTTTTCCGTTGCGTTCCTTACGATAAAGACGCAGTGACGCTCGCGCTGGAATCGGGGGTGGACGGTCTGGTGGTTCCTGCCGGTCATGTGCAGGAGGTGGCTTCACTGGCACGCTGCACCGTGGTGGCCGACGAGGATATGCCCTGCATACTGCTGCAGGAAAAGGCGGATGAGGAAAACGTGGCCCGCATGCTGCAGCAGGGGCGCAGTGTAATACTGGCCCGCGGCTGGGAAATCATTCCCGTGGAAAACCTGCTGGCGGTTTCGGATAACGTGGTTGCCGAAGTGGCCTCGCTGGAGGAGGCAAGACTTGCGGCGGGCATACTGGAACGCGGTGTCTCCGCCGTGGCCGTGTCTGCCCGGGGTGTGGAGGAACTGAAGGACATCGTGAAGGAACTCAAGCTTTCTCAGGGGACGCTGGAACTTGTGCCCGCCACGGTCACTGCCGTCTCTGCCGCGGGACTGGGGCATCGCGTGTGCGTGGACACCATGTCGCTTATGCGCACAGGACAGGGCATGCTGGTGGGTAACTCCAGCGCGTTCACCTTTCTGGTAAACGCCGAAACCGAGCACAACGAGTATGTGGCGGCGCGTCCTTTCAGGGTTAATGCCGGAGCAGTGCATGCCTACGCCGTCATGCCGGGTGACAGGACAACGTATCTTGAGGAACTGTCCGCCGGAACAGAGGTGCTGGTGGTTGACCATACAGGTGCCACGGGCATTGCCACGGTGGGCAGGGTAAAGGTGGAAGTGCGCCCCATGCTGTTGGTGCGCGCGCGGGTGCAGGGACCGGACGGGCAGTGCACCGAAGGCGCTGTTTTTCTGCAGAACGCCGAGACCATACGGCTGGTACGCACCGACGGTACTCCCGTAAGCGTTGTGGCACTGAAAGAGGGTGATGAAATTCTGGTGCGTACCGATGCTGCGGGCCGGCATTTCGGCATGCGAATTTCCGAAGAGATAAGGGAAGAGTAGCCATGGCAGACGCAGACCGGATTCAGGAACGGATGGGCAGCGTACGTGAAGATATAGACGCCGTGGACAGAGAGCTGCTGGCCCTTTTGAACAGGCGGGCGGAACTCAGTCTGGAAGTGGGCCGCATAAAACGCGACGACCCCGGCGTCATATTCAAACCGTTCCGCGAGCGTGATGTGCTGGAAAAACTGCGCAGCCTCAGCGCAGGCCCGCTGCCGGAAGAACACCTGCGGTCCATATACCGCGAGATACTGTCGTCTTCACGCAGTCTGCAGCGTCCTCAGCGTGTGGCCTATCTGGGGCCGGAAGGCACGTTTTCATATTTTGCGGGCATTCAGTTTCTGGGGCATTCCGTAGAGTTTCTGCCCCAGAAGGATCTGCATGGTGTCATCCGCTCCGTGCACGCCCGCGAATGCGAACTGGGCGTCCTGCCGCTTGAAAATTCGCTGCACGGCACCGTGGGGCAGAGTCTTGATCTGTTTCTGCGTTACGAGGTGTTCATCAACGCCGAACTGTTCTGTCGTATCAGCCATTCATTGCTGACGGCGGAAAAACGGCTTTCCGACATCACCACCGTGTATTCGCACCCGCAGCCGCTGGCACAGTGCGGCGAATGGCTGCGGCTTAATCTGCCCGGTGCGCGTATTATTCCCACCGAATCAACGGCAGCTGCGGCTCGGCGTATCAAAGGCGAAAAGGGCGCTGCGGCCATCGGTCACGGCAACCTTGCCGAACGTCTGGGACTGAGTGTGCTTGCTTCTGCCATTGAAGACCAGCCCGATAACTGGACCCGGTTTGTGGTGGTGGGGCCGGTGCCGGCCGACAGGGAAGGCAGGGACAAAACATCCATGCTGTTCACCTTGCCGGACAAATCCGGTTCGCTGGCGCAGGTGCTCAATATCCTCGCGCGGGAGGATATCAATATGAAAAAGCTGGAATCCCGCCCGTTGCGCGGCGAAAAATGGCAGTATGTGTTTTTTGTGGATGTGGAATGCGACCTGAACCATGAAGATTACCGGCAGCTTGTGGACGAGTTGAAGCATGTCTGCCACAGCCTGCGGATTCTGGGCAGCTATCCTGCCGGAATGTATTTTGATGTGGCCCGCACGGCCGATGGTTCGGAACGGCTGGTGACCGAATAGTTTTTTTAGCGCACGACGCCCGCAGGGGCGCACAAGCATACGACGGATGAACGCATGAACAGCAAGACCGTAACGGCTCCGGCCTCCAAATCCGTGTCCCACCGCATGGTCATAGGTGCCGCGCTGGCCGCCGGCACTTCCACGCTGACCAACGTGCTGGAAAGTGATGATCTGACGCGCACCGTGGAGATAATGAAAACCTGCGGCGCAGACATTGTGCGGCAGGGTGCAGGCCGGTATTCGGTGCGTGGTGTGGCCGGTACGCCGCGCGGCGGCAGTACCGAACCCGCTTCGTGCTATGTGCACGAATCCGGCACCACCTGCAGGCTGCTGACCGCGGTTGTGGCGTGCGGGCTGGGCACGTTCCGCATTCACGGGGTGCCCCGCATGCATGAACGTCCCATAGGCGAACTGGTCACCGCTTTGCGCATGGCCGGGGCTGATGTGCGCTATGAACAGCATGAGGGGTTTCCGCCGCTCATTGTCGAGGCGCTGGGACTTTCGGGCGGCATGGTGACCATCGGGCTGGACGAATCCAGCCAGTACCTGTCGGGGCTTCTGCTGGCCGCGCCGCAGGCGCGTTCCATGACAATCACCGTGGGCGGAGCCAAAGTGGTCTCGTGGCCCTATGTGGGGCTGACGCTGCAGGCCATGGAGGATTTCGGACTGCGTTTCAGCGTGGAGACAAAGGACGACGAAGGCTGGCACAAGACAGACTGGCGGACAGTGAAGGATATCGTGCCCGGCAGGGTGCGGTTTGTGGTACCCCCCGGCATGTACAGAGCCGGTGACTATACCGTGGAAGGCGACTGGTCCAGTTCGTCGTATTTTCTTGCCGCGGGAGCGGCGGGGCAGGTTCCCGTCACCGTGGGGGGGTTGCGCCGCGATTCTCTGCAGGGTGACCGCGCCATGCTGGATATTCTCCGGCGCATGGGGGCCGGTGTGGCATGGGACGGCGACGCCGTCACCGTGAGCCCGGCTCCGCTCAAAGGGATAGCGGTGGACATGGGCCACTGTCCTGACCTTGTTCCCACCGTGGCCGCAGTGGCTGCTTTTGCCTCGGGTGACACCACCATCAGCAATGTGGGGCACCTGCGCATCAAAGAATGCGACCGTCTTGCCTCGCCTGCCGCGGAACTTGCCCGCGCGGGTGTGCAGTGCGAGGTGCGCGACGACGGTCTGGTGGTGCACGGCGCAGGCAGAGAAAATATCCGGATAGCACCCGGCACCGTGTTCAGCACCTACGCGGACCACCGTATGGCCATGAGCATGGCTGTGCTGGAAATGGCCGGACAGCCCGTCACCGTGGATGATCCTGCCTGTGTGGGCAAATCATTTCCCGCATTCTGGGAACAGTGGAAAAAGGTTTCGCCATGCGTATAGACAATGTTGCCGTGGTGGGCGCGGACGGCCGCATGGGGCAGCTGTTCTGCGCGCGGGCCCGTGCGGCCGGCATGGGGGTGGTCGCTCTGGACAGGCCTCTGGAGCCGGAAGCCGTGCGGCAGGCTGTGCACGGGGTCCAGATGGTGTTGCTGTGTGTTCCGGCAGCAGTACTTGACAAAGTAGCTGGACTCATGTCAGGTATTCTCTCAGGTAATCAGATTCTGGCAGACATAACTTCGGTAAAGGTTCTTCCCATGCAGCAGATGCGCAGACAGTACAGCGGCCCCGTGGTGGGTACGCATCCTCTTTTCGGGCCGGCGCCCGCGCAGGGCGAAACCCGCGTGGCCGTTGTTCCCGACAGCGGCCATGCTGCCGGTGAAGCGGCCTGCGCCGCGGTGGAGGATTTTTTTGTGCGTCTGGGGTGCGAGCCTTTCCGTACCACGGCGCAGGAACACGACCGTGCGGCCGCGTGCATCCAGAATCTCAACTTCATCACGTCCGTGGCATATTTTGCCACACTGGCGCATGACGACGCCATTACGCCTTTTCTTACTCCTTCGTTCCGCCGCAGGCTGGACGCCGCACGTAAAATGCTGACCGAAGACGCCGAACTTTTCGAAGGGCTTTTCGAGGCCAACCCCTACAGTCAGGACGCTGTGCGTGCGTTCCGTGCCATTCTGAATCATGCCTGCGCAGGTGACGTGAATCTGCTCGTCGACCGTGCCGGCTGGTGGTGGCGCTCCTCGGATAACAGGGGAGGTGCGCCCTCGTAGCGCATGGCAGCACGATATGTGCAACAGTTTGGTTGATACCAAGGCCGCATCCTCCCCGGATGCGGCCTTTTTTGTTTTTACCGCCGGAACCACCGCAAAGGAGCACAAGACAATGAACGTGAATCTCAGGCAATCGGCCCGCTGGATAGCCGCCGACGTGCAGACCCCCATCAGCCTTTTTCTGGGGCTGGTGGGCAACGGGCAGGGCATTCTGCTGGAAAGTGCCGAGGTGGACGGGCGCTGGGGCCGTTACAGTGTCATCGGTTTCAACTTTCTGCTGCGGCTCGGGTGCAGGGACGGCAAGCTGACAGTGGCTTCGCGCGATGCCCGTCTTGACTGCCTGAAAGAGCTGGAAGGCATGGATTTTACGGATGGTGTGCGTGCCGTGCAGGCCGCCGTCGACGTTACACCGGCAAGCGGATTTGAAGACCTGCCGCCCATTACCCGCGGGCTGTACGGATACTTCGGGTACGGGGTGGCAGGCATGTTCGAACCGCATCTGCAACGGGTTCTGCCGGTGCAGAGCGCGGAAGCATGTCTGGTGCTGCCCGGCACCGTGGTGCTGGTGGACCACCTGTACAACAGGTTGTGCCTGCTGAATCTGGCAGAAGGGTTTGTCATCCGCATGGACAGGGATGCCGTGGACAGAAAACCGGAGAATCCCGATGTGGGTCCCGTTGTCATGGTGCCGGACAAGGCGACGTTCATCCGCAATGTGGAGCGGGTGAAGGAGCTCATACGGCAGGGCGAGGCCATTCAGGTGGTGCTTTCCACGCGTTTTCAGGCTTCGTTCAAGGGCGATCCTTTTGTGCTGTACCGCCGGCTGCGCCAGATCAATCCTTCTCCGTACATGTTTTTCATGCGTCTGCCCGGCGTCAGTGTGCTGGGGTCGTCTCCGGAGGTGCTGGTCCGCTGCAGGGGCGGCGAAGTGCAGGTCTGCCCCATAGCCGGTACCAGACCGCGGGGCAGCGATGAGGCGGAAGACATGCGGCTGGCCGAAGAGCTGCGCAGCGACCCCAAGGAGCAGGCGGAGCATGTGATGCTGGTCGATCTGGGACGTAATGACCTGGGCCGCATTGCAGAGGCAGGCACCGTAAGCGTTGAAAAGTACATGCAGGTCGAACGGTTTTCCCACGTCATGCACCTTACTTCCTATGTCAGGGCGCGGCTGGCCGCAGGCAGGGACGCTCTGGATGTGCTGGCTGCCACGTTTCCGGCGGGAACGGTGAGCGGTGCGCCCAAGGTGCGTGCCATGGAGATCATAGCGGACATGGAAGGGCTGGCCCGCGGTCCTTACGCCGGTGCCATAGGCTGGCTGGGACTGGACAGCGGCAGTGTGGACATGGACACGGGCATTCTCATCCGTTCCATGTGGGTGCGCGACGGCATGGTCAGCTGGCAGGCGGGAGCAGGCATCGTCTACGACTCGGTGCCCGAAAAAGAATGGGAAGAGTGCTGCAACAAGGCCAGAGTGGTGCGTTCGGCCATCACGGGTACGCATGGCGGCGGATCAACGGGAGACTGCGATGTTTTTGCTTATCGATAACTACGATTCGTTCACCTTTAATCTGGTGCAGGCCTTCAGCAAAGGCGGGCTTACTCCGCAGGTGCGCAAAAATGACGACCCTGAACTGCCCGCGCTGGCACAAAGCGGGACACTGACCATGGTGTGCATTTCTCCCGGGCCGGGCAATCCGGCGGGGGCAGGACTGTGCCTTGAATTTCTGGACAGGCTGCCCCGCCATGTGCCGGTACTGGGCGTGTGTCTGGGCCATCAGGTGCTGGGCGCCTATGCCGGTGCCGCGGTGGAAGTTGGGCCGCGTATCATGCACGGCAAGGCATCCCGCGTTGTCCATCAGGGTACGGGCCTGTTCGAGGGTGTGTGCAACCCCATGACTGTGGGCCGGTATCATTCGCTGGTTGTGCGTGCGGAACAGTGCCCCGGCACGCTCGAAGTGCTGGCCGTCACAGACGCGGCGGCGGATGACGGGTGTGTGATGGCCATGCGTTATCGCGACAGGCCGTGGATGGGGGTGCAGTTCCATCCCGAGTCCGTTCTGACCCCGCAGGGTGAAACCCTGTTGCAAAACTTCTGCCGCATGGCGACTGCCTGCACGGCCGGGGCCGTGTGAATACGAGGTAAAAAGACAATGCATACTGCAGAAATACTGGAAACACTGGCTTCGGGCGGCGTGCTGCCGCCCGAAACGGCACACATGGCGTTTGACAGACTCATGTCCGGCGAGATGACTCCGGCGCAGGCGGGCAGCTTTCTTATGGGGCTGCGCAGCCACGGAGAAACGCCGGAACTGGTGGCCAGCGCGGTGCGTGCGGCGCTGGCGCATGCACGGCTCATACAGGGGCTTGAATATGACCGCATAGACATAGTGGGCACGGGCGGAGACGGACGCAACAGTTTCAACTGCTCCACCGCCGCGGCGCTGACTTTGGCAGGCATGGGGTACAAGGTGGTCAAGCACGGCAACAGGGCTGTTTCGTCCACCAGCGGCAGCGCCGATGTGGTTGAAGGTCTGGGACTGCCGCTGGAAACCGCGCCCGAAGATGTGCCGGTTTTGCTGGCACGGCATAACTTCGTGTTTCTGTTTGCCCCCTTTTATCATCCCGCTTTCCGTCATGTGATGCCTGTACGCCGCGATCTGGGTATCCGTACGCTTTTCAACGTACTGGGCCCGCTGCTTAATCCCGCCCGTCCCACCCGCATGCTGCTGGGTGTGGCAAAACCGGCCATGCTGCATACCATGGCCGACGCCCTGCTGCTGACAGGCGTGCGGCGCGCGGCGGTGGTGCACGGTGCCGGCGGCTATGATGAGCTGACCACCATGGGGCCTGCCCGCGTGGTCATGGTGCGCGACGGCGCCACGGAAGAGATGGAAATAAATCCGGCGGACCACGGATTTGCCCCGTGCACGCCCGCGCAGCTGGAAGTGCACGACAGGCAGGAGGCGCTGGAGGTCATGCGGCTGCTGCTGGCCGGAGAAGGCCCGGCTCCCATGCTTGACATGATGGCGTTCAATGCGGGGCTGGCGGTGTATCTGATGGAGGATTCCATGCCTATTTCCGCAGCCATGGCCCGTGCGCGGCAGGCTGTTGCCGGCGGCGCCGGCGGGAAGGTGCTGGATGCTTAGCCGTTTT
The DNA here is from genome assembly GCF_055388115.1 of Oleidesulfovibrio vietnamensis. NCBI lineage: Bacteria > Pseudomonadati > Thermodesulfobacteriota > Desulfovibrionia > Desulfovibrionales > Desulfovibrionaceae > Oleidesulfovibrio > Oleidesulfovibrio vietnamensis. Next base: position 3,330,458 of record NZ_AP042419.1, on the reverse strand, counting down.
GCCGCAGCAAAGGAGGCCGAAATTGCAGTGCTGTGCGCCCGGGAACGGGCCGGTACGCTGCCGCAGGCGTACCGGGGTGCCCGTCCGGTGTTTTCGCAGGCGCTGCGGCGTCCCGGACTGGTGACCATTGCAGAATACAAACGGGCATCACCTTCAAAGGGCGACATAGCACCGGAACTGACACCGGAACAGGTGGCGGCGGCGTATGCCGGTGCCGGTGCGGGAGCTCTTTCCGTCCTGACGGAGGAAACCTATTTCCGGGGCAGTCTGGGCTATCTGGAACGCATGGCATTTTGCGGACTGCCCATGTTGCGCAAGGATTTCATACTGCACCCGCTGCAGGTGGTGCAGACGGCGGCGACTCCTGCGTCGGCGCTGCTGCTGGTGGTCCGCATGCTGGAGGGTGCAGACGGTGTGCGGCGTCTTATAGAGGCGGCCCATGAAAAAAGTCTGGAGGCCGTAGTGGAGGTGTTTGACGAGCAAGATCTTGAAATAGCGCGCAAAGCTGGCGCGCGGATAATACAGGTGAATAACAGGGACCTGTCCACGTTGCGCACGAGCCTTGCCATTTCCGGCAGGTTGGTTAAGGAACGGGATGCGGCCGAATGCTGGATTTCGGCAAGCGGCATCACCGGAACCAACCACAGGAAGTATGTCGAGGCGCTGGGGTTTGACGCCATGCTTGTGGGCACTGTGCTCATGAGCGGGGGCGACCCCGCGGGAAACCTCGTCAGGCTTCTGCAATAGGACAGGAGAGTTTGAGGCCATGTTTGTTGAAAAAGACGCCCTGACAAAGGTGTGCGGCATTACCCGTCAACAGGACGCCGATTTGTGCGTCGAGCTGGACGCCGACCTTGTGGGTTTTGTCTTTCACCCCGAAAGCCCGCGCTGCATGACTCCCGAAGCCGTGCGCGCCATCGAGACGCCCGGACTTATGCGTACAGGCGTTTTTGTCAACCAGACTGCGGACGAGGTGCGGCTGATCATGCAGCGCGCCCGTCTGGACGTGGCGCAGCTGCACGGCGGGCAGGACGAGGCTTTCTGCACCAGAGTGGGCAGAAGCCGTGTGATCAAAGTGCTGTGGCCTGCAACGTATGCAACCCGCAGCGAGCTGGAAGACGACATGCGGCGGTTTGCCCATTGTTCGCGCTTCATGCTTTTCGACGCGGGCACTTCGGGCGGCGGTTCGGGCGCCACGCTGGACTGGAAATGGCTGGCGGGCACTCCGGGCATTAAAACATGGTTTGTTGCAGGTGGTCTGGGACCGGATACGCTGGCGGAAGCCATCCGTCAGTGCAATCCTTGCGGCGTCGATCTGAATTCCGGCGTCGAGTCCGCTCCCGGCATCAAAGATGAAGCGCGGCTGCGCGCCTGCTTCCGCATTCTCGGCGGAGACCATCGCCCCATGTAGGGCGGTGATGTCTCTCCTGCGGCGGCGGGTGTCCGGCGGCTTCTGCACTGTGCGGTGCGCAATGCACCGGCAGAACAAGGACTGGACATGAAAAAAGGGTATTTTGGTGATTTCGGCGGGCAGTTTGTACCCGAACTGCTCATGCCGCCGCTGAAGGAATTGGAAAATGCGCTGGAAACCGTGGTGCCTTCACCTGAGTTTCAGAATGAATTCCACATGCTGCTGCGCGAATATGTGGGCCGCGAAACGCCGCTCACCCTGTGCCGCAGGCTGTCTGCCGAGCTCGGGTTCAATCTGTGGCTCAAGCGTGAGGACCTGGCGCACAGCGGATCGCATAAAATAAACAACACGCTGGGGCAGGCGCTGCTGACAAAGCATATGGGCAAGCCGGCCATGCTGGCGGAGACAGGTGCAGGTCAGCATGGCGTGGCCACGGCCACGGCCGCCGCCGCTCTGGGGCTGGAATGTGTGGTCTTTATGGGCGCCGTGGACGTGGAGCGTCAGGCGCTCAATGTGGAACGCATGCGCCTGCTGGGGGCCGAGGTGGTGCCCGTGCAGAGCGGCACCCGCACCCTCAAGGATGCCATCAACGAAGCCATGCGTTTCTGGATAGCCAATATTGCCACGCACCATTACTGCTTCGGCACGGCGGCGGGTCCGCATCCTTTTCCCACGCTGGTGCGCGACCTGCAGTCCGTCATAGGGCGCGAGGCACGCAGGCAGATTCTGGAAAAAACAGGCAGGCTGCCCCATATGGTGGTGGCATGCGTGGGCGGCGGTTCCAACGCCATCGGCGCATTCCATGCCTTTATTCCCGACGGGCAGGTGCAGCTTGTGGGGGTTGAGGCTGCAGGCAGCGGAGAACCGGGCTGCTACAATTCTGCGCCCATCAATCTGGGTACTCCCGGCGTGCTGCACGGCAACCATACCATGCTGCTGCAGAGTGCCGACGGGCAGATACTTCCCTCGCATTCGGTTGCTGCCGGACTGGACTACCCCGGCGTGGGGCCGGAACATGCAGCTCTGGGCCGCAGCGGCAGAGCGCGGTACGGCATGGTGAACGATGCGCAGGCGCTGCATGCGTTTAAAACGCTTTCGCGCATGGAGGGCATCATACCGGCGCTGGAAAGCTCGCACGCCGTGGCGTGGGTGCTGGAAAACCGCGACGGGATTCCCCGCGGGGCCGATGTGGTCGTCAACCTGTCCGGTCGTGGCGACAAGGACATGGGCATCATCAACAACCTGCTGTAAAAGGGGAACACACCATGCATACAGAACATATCACAAGCCCCGCAGACAGGCTGACCATGCGTATCCGCGAGGCCAACCGTCAGGGCCGCAAGGCTCTTATCCCGTTTCTTCCGGCAGGGTTTCCCGATTCCGGGGATTTCTGGCGGCAGCTGGACGAGCTGGACGCGGGCGGTGCCGATGTACTTGAAATAGGCATTCCTTTTTCCGACCCGTGCGCCGACGGACCGGTGGTGGAGCAGGCTTCGCTGGAAAGTCTGGCCCGCGGAACCACCCTGCGCGGCGTGCTTGAAGAGCTTGAACGGCGCAAGGGACGCTATCGTGCAGGTATTGTGCTGATGGGGTACCTTAATCCGTTTCTGCAGTACGGGCTGGATGCGCTGGCGCGCGATGCCGCCCGTGCCGGGGTTGAAGGGTTCATCATTCCCGACCTGCCGCTAGAAGAGGATGCCCTGTGCCGCGGGGCGCTTGCGGCTGAGGGGCTGGCGCTGATTCCGCTGGTGGCATCCAATACCGATGAAGACCGTATGCGTGCCTATGCCGGAGTGGCGCAGGGCTATGTCTATGTGGTTTCGGTTATGGGTACCACCGGTGCCCGTACCGACCTGCCTGCGGGGGTTACCGCCACGCTGGAACGCGCCCGCCGGTGCTTTGACCTGCCGCTGGCGCTGGGGTTCGGCGTCCGTGAACCGGAACAGCTGGCAGCCTGCGGCGACAGACTGGATGCTGTGATTTTCGGCAGTGCGCTTATCAGCCACATCCGCACACAGGGCAGTGCTGCTTCGTTTATGGAACGCTGGCGCCGGCCTGTGGCAGAACCGGTGCTCTGACGGCGGGCGCGGGGCTGTCAACGGCTTCTGCGCAAAAGAAACAGGGTTTTTTTGACAAAAAAAGTAAAAAGCAGTAAACGCGAGTTGTCAGTCGCCCTTTTTTACCGCATGGTAGGGGCGACAGACAGCCCCGCTTGGCGGTGGCTGCCGCCTGAGGAATATCCGGTGCGGAGTGCCGTGCCAGATGGATAGTTTGGTCACACCATCAATACGTGATTTTGGACAGGTCGTGACCTGCTTACCGCCGCTCTTCTCTCGCAGAAGGGCGGCGGAAATTTTACGGGAGGAACGCTCTTTATGCGCAAGACTGTGTATTTCATCGAAGGTGACGGCATCGGACCGGAGGTCTGGAACGCCGCCCGTCCTGTCATCGACAAGGCCGTGGAACTGGCATACGGCAACGGGCGTTCTCTGGAATGGAAGGAACTGCTTGCCGGCGAAAAAGCCTATGCCGAGACAGGCACCTATCTGCCTCAGGAAACGCTCGACACGCTGGCCGGTGCCGAACTGGCCATCAAGGGGCCGCTGGGCACCCCCGTGGGCAAGGGGTTCCGCAGTCTCAACGTGACCATGCGCCAGACTCTCGACCTGTATGCCTGCATCCGGCCCATACGGTATTTCGAAGGCATCGAATCACCGGTGAAGCATCCGGAGCGGGTCAATATGGTTGTCTTCCGCGAAAACACCGAAGACGTGTACGCCGGTATAGAATACAAGGCTGACACCGACGAAGCCAGAAAGCTGATTGCCTTTCTGCGCGACGAACTGGGCGCCAATGTGGACGAGCGCTGCGCCGTGGGCATAAAGCCCATGAGTGAAAAAGGCTCCAAGCGTCTGGTGCGCCGCGCCATGGACTTTGCTCTGGCGCAGGGGCTGCCCAGCGTCACGCTGGTGCACAAAGGCAATATCATGAAATTTACCGAGGGCGGATTCCGCCAGTGGGGCTACGAACTGGCGCATGACGAATACGCCGGACGCGCGGTGACCGAAGCACAGGCAGCCGCCGGGGAAACCGGTCTGGTGGTCAAGGACCGTATAGCCGACGCCATGTTCCAGGAAGTGCTCATCCGTCCGGAACAGTACAGCGTGGTTGCCACCAGCAACCTGAACGGCGATTATATTTCGGATGCGCTTGCTGCGCAGGTGGGCGGTCTGGGACTGGCTCCGGGCGTGAACATGTCCGATACGCTGGCCTTCTTTGAAGCCACCCACGGCACGGCACCCACCATTGCCGGAAAAGATATGGCCAACCCGGGCAGTCTTATTCTGTGCGGGGGCATGCTGCTGGAACATCTGGGCTGGCATGAGGCTGCAACCCGTATCCATACCGCCATGAACACCGTCATAGGCAACCGCACGGTCACCGTGGATCTGGCCAGCCAGATGCAGGGTGCCTCCACTGTGGGCTGCCGACAGTTCGGCGAATTGCTGGGCGCGGCATTGTAGCCGCGGTCACATCATGCATCCAGACGTCCCGGTTATGCCGGGACGTTTTTTTTTTTGCGCTCCGGACTGCCGGTTGAGCCGGTGCGGGCTGTGGCGTGCAAACAAATACACCCCGGTGTTATGGCACCGGGGTGTGTTTGTGAGGCGGCTTCTGCGGCGGAGGAGATGATGAGGATACGGGAAAACCGCCGCAGGAGCCTGACTATGATAACAGCGTGCAGGTGCTACGCCGTAAGTGACAGTGCATGGTGCGCCAGTGAGGCGGCAATGCCCCACATGGTCAGGCAGACAAAGCCGTCGAGCATGCGCCATGTGGCGGGCCGCCGGAACAGCGGGGCCAGCAGACGGGCGCCGAATGCAAGCGAAAAAAACCAGACAAACGAGGCGCTGAGCGCCCCCGCGCCGAAAACGAAGCGCTGGCTTTCGGGGTATTGCCCGCTGATGCCGCCCAGCAGCACCACAGTATCCAGCCATGCGTGCGGGTTAAGCAGCGACACGGCAATGGTGGTCGCAGCCACGGCCCGCAGACTGTCGGAACCGCGGGTATCGGCTTCCAGCGTGCCGCCTCTGATGGCGGAACGCAGCGCGCCCAGTCCGTACCAGCTTAGAAACACCACACCCGCCCAGGCCGTGGCTGCGGTGAGAGCACTGCTGGAAGAGACAAATGCACCCACACCGGAAAGTCCCAGCGATATGAGGAGCACATCGCACAGGCAGCACAGCAGTGCCACGGTCAGCACATGCCTGCCGCGGATTCCCTGTGACAGGATGAAGGCGTTCTGGGCGCCTATGGCAATGATAAGACCGGCACAGATGCCGAATCCCTGAAAAAATACTGCGGAGTTCATGGGGTCCTCTGGTGTGGTTGCGTGCATGGGAGATATACCCCCGCTTTCAAGAAGTGAAATTACTAGTTTATATGCTGCATAAGTTTTGCTAATGTCAGGTCATGCTTGAATACCGGCTTATAGAGGCTCTGGCCATGGTGGTGCGCGAAGGCGGGTTTGAAAAAGCAGCCCGTGTGCTGCATGTGACCCAGTCGGCCGTGTCGCAGCGTATCCGTCAGCTGGAAGCGGCAGCGGGTACGGCGCTGGTCACACGGGCGGCACCTGTTACACCTACCGAGGCAGGCCGCAGACTGCTGCGGCATTATCATCAGGTTTCCATGCTGGAGGCTGACCTTGAGCGCGACATGGCCGCGCGCTTCAGCGCGGAACTGCTGGGCGAAGGCGGTGCTGCGCACGGGGGGGCCCCCGCCTACCGGCAGCTGAGTGTGGCCGTCAATGCCGACAGTCTGGCCACATGGTTTCTGGAGGCGGTGGATGCCGTGGCGGAACAGGAAAAGCTGCTGCTTGATGTGCTGGTGGATGATCAGGACAGAACGCATGACCTGCTGCGTAACGGTGAAGTGGTGGGCTGTGTGAGCACGCGGGCCACGCCGTTTCACGGGTGCAGCATGCAGCGGCTGGGCAGTATGGAGTACCTTGTGTGCGCTGCGCCGGATTTTGCCGCTGAACACGGCCTGCGCGTGGGGGCGGACGGCCGTGCCGCCACTGCCGCCGATCTGCTGCGGGCGCCTGCCGTGCTGTACAACAGGGTGGACGGGGTGCATGACACCATGCTGCAGACCTTGTACGGCATTGCGCCGGACACCCCGTATCCGCGGCACTATGTGCCTTCTTCGGAGGCATTTGTAAAAATGGTGGCTGCGGGGTTCGGGTGGGGCTGCGTGCCGCATCTGCAGGCCGAACCGCTGCTTGCCGGCGGTGAACTGGTCGATCTGGCACCGGGCTGGGCATTGCCCGTGGCACTGCACTGGCACTGGTGGGATCTGGGTACGGGGCTTTTCAAGCGCATGGCCGCGGTCCTTTCGGACCATGCGGCTCTTGTTCTGCGCTGAGGCGTATGTCAGCTTTTTGCCAGCGCCTCGTCAAACCATTTGGGGCTGCATACGGGCTGCCATGCCGCCATGCGGTCCAGCAGCGCTGCGGCGTTTTGTTCCACCAGCAGCATGTCGCGGTGGTCCTGTTTTATAAAGCGTTCGTCCTGCATATGGCGGGTGAACTGTACAAGCCCGTCGTAATAGCCCTGCACATTCAGCAGGCCTACGGGTTTGTGGTGAAAGCCCAGCTGTGCCCACGTGAGCATCTCGAAAACTTCTTCCAGCGTGCCGATGCCCCCCGGCAGGGCGATGAAGGCGTCAGCCAGATCGCACATGCGCTGTTTGCGTTCATGCATGGTGTCCACCACGTGGCGTTCGGTAAGGCCGCTGTGCCCGATGCGTCCGGCGATGCGTGCGGGAATGACGCCTACGGCCCTGCCGCCGTGTTCCAGCACGCCGTCTGCCACGGCTCCCATCAGACCGGTGGCGGAGCCGCCGTACACCAGTGTCATCCGGCGCATGGCAAGAGTTTTGCCCAGTTGCCGCGCCGTATCCATATACTCCGTACGCAGTCCCGGATTGGAACCGCAGTAAACACATACGCTGTTAATGGTGTGCATGGCGGATTCTCCTGTTGTGTCCATGATGCGGCAGTGCTTGCCGTGCTTCGTTGGTAGTTCCGCATGTGGCCGGTGTCAATCTGCGGTCATGTGCAGCCGATTGGTTTTGTGAAGTACTTGTGGTATCTGTGTCGTATTCGGGTGTGAACACTGCAATTTACAGGAGTTTGCTGCGAGGAGCGTTGTGGAGAAAGTAACTTCGTGTTTTATCAGGAAGATATCACGCGAGCTGGCGCGGGAACTGCGCCTTGTGGGCAGTTATGCAGACCAGAAGGGGCTGACGGTGGCGGAGGCGCATGCGCTTATCGAGCTGGGTGAGCATGGAATGTTGTCTGTGCAGCAGGTGGCGCAGTTGCTGCTGATTGATGCGGCCAACGCCAGCCGGGCGGTACAGTCACTTATTTTGCAGAAGCTTGCCGTGCTGGTGCCCGAAGGCCCGCCGGACAGGGCAAAGGGAGTGGCATTGACCGAAGCCGGACACCGGAGGCTGGCAGAAGTGCACGGCGAGATGGACAGTCTGGTGCGTGCAGGGCTGGACCAGCTGACCCCCGGAGAACAGAAAGCAGTGGCTGACGGCCTGATGACCTATGCCAGAGGGTTGCGGTACAGCAGGCTGCAGGAAGGATTTGTCATCAGACCCGTCCGGCCTGCCGACAATGCTGCGGTGGCAGAGATTATCCGCAGCGTTTCACAAGAGCACGGTCTGACGGCCGAAGCCGGTTATGCCGTGGGGGATGCTGCGGTGGACGCCGTAAGTCAGGCGTATGCCGCGGACGGAGCCTGTTACTGGGTGGTGGAACATCAGGGGCGGGTGCTGGGCGGTGGCGGCGTGGCGCCGCTTGCCGGTTGTGACGGCAGCATCTGCGAGCTGCAGAAGATGTATCTGCTGGCGGAATGCAGAGGACGCGGGCTGGGCAGGCGGCTGGTGCTCACAGCGCTGGAATTTGCCCGCAGCCACGGATACAGGGCCTGTTATCTGGAGACCACCGGAATATTGCAGCAGGCCGCACGGCTGTACGAATCGCTGGGGTTCGAGCGCTGCACAGCGCAGGGCGATACGGGACACAGTGTCTGTGAGCTGCGGTATATCATGCATTTTACCACGCAGGCATCATCAGCCCGCGGGGAACACCCCCCGCAGCCCTGCTGCGGCTGCGGCGCCTGAGTAGCCGCGTATACGGATGAATTCCGGCCGCCCGCGCATCATGCGCGGGCGGTTTTTGTCATTTTTTCAGCGCCGCCACTGACGCCCTGCGGCACTGATCATCCGCTGCGCGGCTTCCGGCCCCCATGTGCCGGCTGTGTACTGATGCAGCGGCGAAGTCTGCGGGTTGTCGCACCATGTATCCAGCACCGGGGTTATCAGCCGCCACGAAGCTTCCACACCTTCGCGGCTCCAGAACAGGGTCCTGTCGCCCAGCATGCAGTCCAGCAGAAGCCGCTCGTAGGCGTCCGGAGGGTTGATGCCGAAAATTTCTCTGTACTTGAATGCCAGAGCCATGGTTGCCATGCATGATTTCGGGCCGGGCTGCTTGGCCTGAATATGCAGGTCGATGCCTTCTTCCGGCTGGATTTTGAGTACCAGTACATTGGCCGGCATTTCGGATTTTGAGTGCATGCCGAACATGGAGTGGGGCACCCGCCGGAAGGTGACGGCAATTTCGCTGACCTTGCGGGGCATGCGTTTGCCGCTGCGCAGAAAAAAAGGAACGCCCTGCCAGCGCCAGTTGTCGATGAAAAGACGCGCGGCCACATAGGTTTCCGTGGTGCTGCCTTCGGCCACACGGGGTTCGTGGCGGTAACCTGCCAGCGGTGCGCCTTCGGCGGTAACTCCCTGTGTATACTGGCCGCGCACGACCCAGTGGCGCATGTCGTCCGCTGTCCACGGCCGGATGGAGTGCAGCAGTTTGACCCGCTCGTCGCGTACCCGTTCCGGGTCGAAACTTGTGGGCGGTTCCATGGCCACCAGCGCCAGCATCTGCATCATATGGTTCTGGAACATGTCACGCAGACAGCCGGCACTGTCGTAGTATGCCCCCCTGTGTTCTATGCCCAGCGATTCGGCCACGGTTATCTGTACATGGTCCACATAGCCCCTGTTCCACAGCGGTTCGAAAATGGCATTGGCAAAGCGGAACATCAGTATGGACTGCACTGTTTCCTTGCCAAGATAGTGGTCCATGCGGAAAATCTGTTCCTGCCGCAGCACGGAGCACAGCCTGCTGTCAAGTTCCAGCGCCGAGGCAAGGTCGTGACCGAAGGGTTTTTCAAAAACAACTCTGCGCCACGGGCTGCCGTTTTCACCTTCCGCCGTAAGACCGGCGCCGTGCAGATGACGCACCACTCCGGCGTGCAGGTGCGGCGGCAGAGCCAGATAAAACAGCAGGTTTTCCGCGGCGTGGTAGTCCATGACGCATTCCGAAGAACACAGCGCAAGGTTGGTATAGGCCGCGGGGTCGTCGTAGTCGCCGTAGGTGTAACGGCACAGCGCCAGAAAATCGTCCAGCTGGCCGGCGCCCTGCGGGTGCGCGGCAAGGATGGATTCGCGTACTCTGCCGCGGAAGTCGTCATCCGTCATGGGAGTGCGGGCAAAACCCAGCATGAAAAAGCGTTCGGGCAGCAGCCCGCGGCGGAACAGCCCGAACAGCGCCGGCAGCAGTTTGCGCGCCACAAGATCGCCGGATGCGCCGAATATGACCATACCGCACGGTTCCGGCGGTGTTTCCTCGCACATGGCTCTGCCTATGGTCACGCGGGTGTCTGCGGGACTCATGAGGCATCCCCTTCGTCAGTGTTTTTTACCGCATGCCCGCCGAATTCGTTGCGCAGGGCGGCCAGCACCTTGTTGGAAAACAGATCGTCCTGCCGTGATTCGAACCGCCGGAACAGCGCCTGTGCCAGTACCGGCACCGGCACCGCATGGTCCACGGCATCGGTTACTGTCCAGCGTCCCTCGCCGGAATCGTCCACATATCCTTTCAGCGATGCAAGGCCGGGGTCTTTTTTCAGCGCCGCATCCAGCAGTTCCAGCAGCCACGAGCGTACCACGCTGCCCCTGTTCCACAGGGCGCCGATACCCTGCAGGTCCAGCTCGCTGAACGGGCCGTTGCGCAGCAGGTCAAACCCTTCGCCGTATGACTCCATCATGGCGTATTCAATGCCGTTATGGACCATTTTGACAAAGTGTCCGGCTCCGGCCGGGCCGCAATGCATCCAGCCCTGCGGCGGGGCCAGCGTATCCAGTACCGGCGCCAGATGCCGGATATCAGCCGCTTCACCCCCCAGCATGGTGCAGTATCCGTTTTCCAGTCCCCATATGCCGCCGGAAACTCCTGCGTCCACATACCGTATGCCGTGTGCGGCCAGCCTGTCGGCACGGGGCCGGTCGTCCTTCCAGTAGGCATTGGCACCGTCCACCACCACATCGCCGGGCTGCAGAAACGGCAGTACTTCGTCCATGCGCTGTTGCGTGGCCTCTCCGGCGGGCAGCATGAACCACAGCGTACGCGGCGGGGCAAGACTGGCGGCCAGTGCCTGCAGGCTGGTGAATCCGGCGGCACCTTCAGCCTCCATTACCTGTGTTTTGGCAGGGCTGCGGTTCCATACGGCAACCTCGTGTCCTCCGCGCAGCAGGCGCCGGGCCATGTTCATGCCCATTCTGCCCAGTCCTATGATGGCTATCTGCATGTATATGCTCCGTTGGTGTTGTACCCGCGGCGTATTGCTGCCGCCGCGGGGCCGCACGGGTGCGGTTTGCCCCCAGCATAGCGTATCGGCGCGGCCGCGGCAACGGCGCACGTCATTTGCCGCTTTCATGACGGTGCGAAGCTTGGTATGCATGAGGCTATGCCCGTAGCCATTCTGTCAGACATACACGGCAATCTGCCGGCTTTTGAGGCGGTACTGGAAGACATGGACGCCTGCGGCGTGCACGAGATCATTTCTCTGGGCGATAATGTGGGCTATGGCCCGCAGCCTGACGAGGTGGTCAGACTGTGCATGCGGCGCGGTGTCATTTCCGTGGCCGGAAACCATGAAGCCGGCGTGCTGCTGGAGCGCGAACGCAGGCGGTTTAATTTTCAGTCGCACGAGGCGCTTATGCGCACCATTGCACTGCTGTCGGATTGTGCCGTGGAGTGGATAGCATCGCTGCCGCGCGGGCTCAGCCGGCACGGCTGCCGCTTTGTGCATGGCATGCCTCCTGATTCCGTGCACAAGTATCTTTTTGCGGTGAGCGGCGGAGAACTGAAAGGAGCTTTTCAGGCGTTTTTGGGTCCGTTGTGTTTTGTGGGGCATACACATGATCTGGAACTGGTGTGCCTGCGCGGCGGCGTGCTGGAGAGACGGCCGCTGGAGCAGGGGCCGTGCCTGTTTGACCCGGACTGCCGCTACATAGTCAATGTGGGCAGCGCGGGCCAGCCGCGTGACGGCGACAACAGAGCCAAGTATGCGCTGTGGTGGCCGGACGACGGGCGTCTGGAGATGCGTTTTGTTTCCTATGATATCGAGCGGGCCGTGGCGCTGTTTGCGGAGCGGGGCATGCCCCTGCGCTATGCGCAGCGGTTGCGCTGAAGCACGGATGTACAGATGGGCAATATATGTTATGTGATATGTCAAGTGTCGGGTGCGCCGTGCAGGACATGGTGTCCGGCGGCGCACAGGCGGGGAGTGGCTGCTGAATGTTCATAGGCAGATACAGGGTTTGCGGGCTGCTGGGACGCGGAGGCATGGGAGCCGTGTACAAGGTGCTTCAGCCTGTCACCGGCCGTATGGCGGCGCTCAAGCTGCTGCGTCCTTCGGATGTGCTGGAAGAACTTGTGGGCACAGAAGAGCTTGCCCGGCGGTTTTATGAAGAGGCCCGCATCATGGGGCAGCTTGAACATCCCCATGTGGCCGCGGTGCTGGATGCGGACCACGACGCCCGCAACAGACCGTTTTTTCTGATGGAGTATTATTGCCTCAATCTGGGTATGCTTATCGGCGAAAGCTACAGGGTTGAGGCTCCCACACGGCGGCTGCCGCTGGACAGGGCGGTGCGGTATGCCCGCCAGACCCTCGAAGCGCTGCGGCGCATGCATTATGCGGGCATCGTGCATCGCGATGTGAAGCCTTATAATATTATGATAACTGCCGATGATGATGTGAAGCTCATTGATTTCGGCCTGTCGCGGCTGCGCGGCGAGACCGGTCACGGCACCGCGGGACGTCTGCACAAGGGCGTAAAGGTGGGGTCGCCCTATTATGCGCCGCCGGAACAGGAAAACGATCCGGAATCTGCGGATGCGCGGGCGGATATCTATCCTGTGGGTGTTATGCTGTACCGTATGCTTACCGGTGTGCTGCCCACCGGTGAAGAGGTCATGGCTGAAGGGGGCATTCCTCCTGCCAGCCAGTTCAGCGACGATCTGGATGCGGAGTGGGACGTTTTTTTTGAACGGGCCATGGCCCCTGACCCCGGTGCACGTTTTGCCTGCGCCGCAGCCATGCTGGACAGGCTGAATGTGCTGGAGCGCCGCTGGCGGGCGCGGGTGACCAATACCTGTACGCTGGCCGGTGCTTCGCCGCTGCGCAGGCAGTGCCCGCCCGTGCACACCGACGTGCGCACCGTGCCACTGAAAGCAGGCACGCGCGAAGCGCGCGGGGTATTCGGGCTGGATGACCTGTGGCGTCCGTTGTGCCCCGCGGGTGAAACTTTTGAAGATCAGGGCGATATGACCGTGCTGGACAGCGCAACTGATCTGATGTGGCAGCAGTCCGGCAGCGACTATCCTTTGACATGGGACGAGGCTGCCGAGTATGTGCACTCGTTGAACGCGATGCGGTTTGCCGGATACGGCGACTGGCGCCTGCCCACTGTGGCCGAGCTGGTCACCCAGCTGGCCGAACCGCCCATGCTGGGCGATTACTGCGTGCCCCCTGTTTTTGACATCCGCTGTGATGTGCTGTGGAGCGCCGACACCAAGTCGCATGTGGCGGCATGGTTTGTCTCGGCATCCATGGGGTTTGTGGGCTGGCAGGATTTCACCTGCCGGTTTTCCGTCCGTGCGGTGCGGACGCATTCAGGAGAATAACCCTGTGACCGAAATTATCTGCGACCGCTGCGGCACCTGCTGCCGCAAGGGCGGACCGGCCCTGCACCGGCAGGACATGGACCTTGTCCGCAGCGGTGTCATACGCCCTGCGCACATGGTCACCCTGCGGCGGGGCGAAATGGCCTATGATGAAGCCCGCGACGAGGTGATTCCCCTGCAGGAAGAGCTGGTCAAGCTGCGCGGGGCGGTGCGCGGCAGCTGGACATGCCTCTTTTTCATGCCCGCGGAAATAGGCTGCCGCATCTACAACAGCCGCCCTGCGGAGTGCCGCGCTCTGTCCTGCAAGGATACTTCCGCCATTCTGGGAATGTATGACAAAGACAGGCTGACACGGCGCGATATTCTGGCGGACAATGCGGAACTGCTGTCTCTGGTGGAGGCGCACGAAGCCAGCTGTCCCTATGCGCCGCTTGCCGAGCTGGGGCCCCGGTTGCGCAGTGATGAGGATGCGGCGCGCAGGCTGCTGGAAGCCGTGCGTCTTGATCTTTCCTTCCGCGAGGTTGTGGCGGAACGCACATCCGTTCCCGCAGAGGATATGGATTTTCTTTTCGGCAGGCCCCTTACCGAAACAGTGCACCGCATGTACGGCATCAGAGTGCAGCGGCGGGGCGATGATCTTTTTCTGGCGCCCGCACAGGCTGTCTAGGTTGCGCGGGCACCATGTCCGGTGCAGGGCGGGACAGGCGCCCGCGGCGTAAAACGCCGCACTGCAGGCGGCATGGTGATGAACAGCGGCGGACAGGGGATGACCGGCCCGCCGCACTCACGGTTTTTTTCAGGAGAATATATGTACATAGTCACAGGTGGCGCAGGATTTATCGGCAGCGCCATGGTCTGGAAGCTCAACACCATGGGCATAGACAATATTCTGGTGGTGGATAATCTGGCCAGTACGGAAAAATGGAAGAATCTCGTAAATCTGCGGTATGTCGATTACATGCACCGCGATGCATTTCTCGATCTGCTGCTGGATGACTGCCTGCCGTGGAACGTGAAGGGCATTGTGCATATGGGCGCCTGCTCTTCCACCACGGAACGCGACGCTGATTTTCTGATGGAGAACAACTACCGCTATACCAAAGCCCTGTGTGATTTTGCCCTGCAGCATGGCGCGCGTTTTATCAATGCCAGCTCGGCAGCCACCTACGGCGACGGCTCGTGCGGGTTTGATGATTCCGTGGAAACCATGCACCGCATCAAGCCGCTGAACATGTACGGCTATTCCAAACAGCTGTTTGACCTGCGCGCCCATGCCGAAGGCAAGCTGGACAGCATAGCCAGCCTGAAGTTTTTCAATGTCTACGGTCCCAACGAATACCATAAGGACGATATGCGTTCGGTGGTGTGCAAGGCTTTTTCACAGATAGGTTCCGAAGGGGTCATGCGTCTTTTCCGCTCGTATCACCCCGATTATCCCGACGGCGGACAGAAGCGTGATTTTGTATACGTGAAAGACTGCGTGGACGTGATGTGGTGGCTGCTGGAAAATCCTTCCGCCAACGGGCTGTTCAATATCGGCACCGGCAACGCCCGTACGTGGAACGATCTGGCGCGGGCGGTGTTCAGCGCCATGGACGTGCCCGAACGCATCGAATACATCGATATGCCCGAGCAGCTGCGCGGCAAATACCAGTATTACACGCAGGCTCCCGTGCAGCGGCTGGCTGATGCCGGTTGTCCGGTGACGTTCCGTTCGCTGGAAGACGGTGTTAAGGATTATGTGCAGAATTATCTTGCAGCGGAAGATCCGTATCTCGACCCCCGTGCAGGGGTATAGGCGCATACCGGAAAGGGTGCGTAACGCTCAGAACGCCGCGGGCAGGTCCTGCGGCGTTTTTTATGCGGCGGCAGCACGTCAGGAAGCACCGGCACCCGTGCCGGGTACGCGGCTGTCGTGTCCGGCGGGCAGCGAAAGAGTAAGCGTATGCACGTTGTGGCTGCGGGTGACGGACAGCAGCCCGCCGATGGTTTTTACCAGCCGGTAACTTACCGCAAGGTTTCTTTGCGGTCCGGAAACGTCAAAGGGCAGCAGCAGCTGTTCGGGGTCGGCCATGGGCGTGCCCTGCACCGGTGCCATGAGCGTCACTTCCTGTGTTCCGGCACTTTGTGAGGTGATCAGCCGCAGCGTTTCGCCTTCAGGCATGGCATCCAGCAGGTTGGTCACCAGATTCATGAGCACCTGCAGCAGAATGTCGGGATCGGACTGTATTTCCGGCATGCCGGCTTCCAGATTGCTGGAAACGGCCGCCCGGCGTCTGGCTATCTGAGGTTCCAGCCTGTCCAGCGCAAAATTGACGGATGTGTTGACATTGGTGGGTTCCGGCGAGACGTCCACAGGGCTGGTGTACTCCTTTAGCCTGTCCAGCATGGTTTCCATGCGTTTTGCTTCTTCCAGAATGATTCCGGCCTCCATGATGTCGGGCATGCGCGTATGCAGTCTGCGTGCAAAACCGCCCAGCGCAAACAGCGGGTTGCGGAATTCATGGGCCACTTCATCGGCCATGGCTCCCAGCGTGTTCAGTTTTTCTCGCTGCACAAGCACCTTATCCAGAAAATCGCGGTCGGTGATATCAAGCAGAACGCCTTCGATTCTGCCCGCGCGCGCAGCGTCCGGAGCAGATACGGATGTGGAGCGCGCCTGCAGGCGGATAAGGTAGCCGTGGCGGTGGCGGAATGAAAATTCGCAGAAAATGTCGTTCCCGCGCTGCAGCGCGGCTTCCAGTGCCTGTTGCAGTGCGGGCCTGTCCGGCGGGTGCACGTTATCCATGAACCAGTTTTCCGTCCCCAGCGCTTCTGCCACGGGCCAGCCCAGCACTCTGGGGCATGCGGCATTGAGCCATGTGACCTGCATGCTGCCGTCCATGGAAAACACCGTCACGGGCAGATGCTGGATGAACTGGAAATAGCGGGTCTCTGCGGCGTCCAGCCGTTCGCGCAGTGATTTGCGTTCCAGACAGTTCCGCACGGTTTTTTCCAGCAGTTCCATATTGGGCACGGGTTTGGTGATGAAATCCCATGCGCCGTTCTTGAAGGCGCTGATGGCGGCGTCTATTTCCGCCGTGCCGGAAACGATGATGACCGGCGTGTCGGGCTGTTCCTGCACCATGAGCTTGAGCAGGCTTTCACCGCTCATGCCGGGAATGCCGAGATCCAGCAGTACAAGGTCTGGTGTGTGCCTGCGGAAAACGTCCAGACCTTTGCTGCCGTCTTCGGCCTGCAGCACGGTCAGGCCGGAATCCTCCAGCCAGGCTGCTATGGTTTCGCGGATGACAGGGTCATCTTCCACCGTAAGTACCGTGGCCTGTTGTGCCGGTGCGGTTTGCATGCCGTATTCCCGCGCGTGTCCCGCGCCGTTGATGCCGTAAACTGTGCATTGTGCAAAGTCCTGCGGATGCAGGTTGCCCAGTTTACGACGGAGCGCGCGCTGCGTCCACCCTGCGGAAAAATAAGACGCAAAAAAAGGCCGGAATGTTCCGGCCTGCCGGTGCGCCGGCTCCGGCTCACCCTGTGCGTTTGAACATTTTTTCCAGATCGGCAGGGGTGAAGCGCAGCACCGCGGGCCGCCCGTGGGGGCAGAATTCTCTATCGGGCACTTCAAGCCATTGGGCAATAAGGCCCGCAGCCTCGTCAGGAGTAAGCCGCTGCCCCGCCTTGATGGCGGAGCGGCACGACATCATCACCCACATATCGGGCAGTCTGCCCTTTCTGTCTGCCAGCACTTCACGCAGAAATTCCGTGGCCCCGCGCTGGTCCAGGGTGGACGGTATGCCCCGGATGCGCAGTGAAGGCCCGTGCGTTTCCAGCGCAAACCCCATGACTGCCAGCTTTTCCCACACCGAGGCAAGACGTTCCGCTTCTGCGTTATGCAGGGGCATTTCCGCAGGAAAGGCCAGCAGCTGCGTCTGCCCCTGCGTGGCATCGCGGCGGATGCGTTCGTACAGCACGCGCTCATGCACGGCATGCTGGTCGAGCAGCAGCAGGGTGCTGCCTTTGCGCCTGACAACCAGATACGTGTCCGCAATCTGGCCGAGATAGGTGTATTCGCCCACGGTGACACCCCCGTGTGCGGGGTCCGCGGGGGCACCGGCCGGCTGCGGGGTGCTGTGCGGGGCTGCATGGCCGTATTCCGCGTCCGGCTGTTCCGCAACTGCGGCGTCCGTGTGTCCTGCCGCCCGCGAAGGGCCGCCTGCCATGAAGTCAATGCGCACCCCGTCGTCACGGTGAGGCAGGTGCGCGTCCGGTGCTTCCGCACTGTCCGTATGCTCCGTGCGGTCTGTTCTGCCGTCGGCAGAGGACGGCTGCGGCATATGACGCAGCGTCACCTCGTCGTCCTCATGGTCACGCGGCGCTCTGGGGACAATGGGTGCTGCGTCTGCCTCTCCCCAGAATCCCAGCGGACGGGCGGCTGCCCTTGGGGTGGCAGGGCTGTCCGGTGTCAGACGCAGACCGGCTGCGCCGGAAGCGGCATGTCCGGGTATGTCTGCAACGCCTGCGGTATCCGGACTGTCCGGTGTCCCTGTGGCGCTCAGCTGCTGCAGGGCGGCTTCAACCGCGCGGCGCACGGCACTGAAGACATGCCGTTCTTCGCGGAAGCGCACTTCGCTTTTGGCGGGATGCACGTTCACATCGACCATTTCGGGGTCCAGTTCGATGAACAGCAGCACCTGCGGATACTCGCGCCCCAGCATTCTGCCGGAATAGGCATCGCGCACGGCACGCATGAGCAATTTGTCGGTAACCGCTCTGCCGTTGACGTAAAACAGCATCTTGTCCGCCCGCGGCTGCGACTGGCGGGGGTCGCCGCACAGTCCGCGTACCTGCACGTCGGGTACTGTACCGTCGTGGGCGCGGCTGCACAAAGGCGGTACTTCCACCATTGATTCCGTGATGCTGGGCGGCCACAGCACCGCAAGGCGTTCGCGCCACGTCTGACCGGCAGGAAAGCGGAACACCTCGCGCCCGCCGCTGGAAAGTGAAAACCCCGCGTCGGGGCGTGCCAGCGCCAGCCTGCAGAACAGTTCCTGACAGCGTTTGCTTTCCGTGGCTGTGGTTTTAAGAAATTTAAGCCGTGCCGGAACGTTCATGAACAGGTCGCGCACTTCCACCAGTGTGCCTCTGGACAGCGCTGCCGGCCCGTGCGAAATGATGCTGCCGTGCCGCACATGGATGCAGCTGGCTTCCGGTGCGGTATCAGCCGCCGTGCGTTGAGCAGGCGCTGAGGTCATGCGGAAATCTGATACCGAGGCTATGCTGGGCAGTGCCTCTCCGCGGAAGCCGTAACTGGCTATGCGCATCAGTTCGTCAAACGTGGTGACTTTGCTGGTGGCGTGTCTGGTCATGGCCAGTTCCAGTTCGGCCGCGTCTATGCCGTCGCCGTCGTCGCGTACGGTTATCAGGCTGCGTCCGCCGTCTTCAATGGCCACTTCCACCGTGCGTGCACCGGCGTCCAGACTGTTTTCCACCAGTTCTTTGACCACGCTGGAAGGGCGTTCCACCACTTCGCCCGCGGCTATCTGGTTGCGCAGGGCGTCGGGCAGCAGCTGTATGCGTTTGCGCTGCGGAGTGTTATCTTGCGTCATGGATATGTGTCCTCATAGTCTCGTGCACTGCCCATCTAGCCATAAACGGGCGCGCGGGTAAAGTGCGGCGCGTAACGCGGCTGACACGGTGCGCCCGTATGAGAAGCAGAACCGTGAGGGAATATGAAGCCGGTATTATCATTTTGTGACATGAGTTTTTTCTGGCCCGGCGGTACGGGGCTGCGCAATGTGGCGCTGGACATTTACGCGGGTGACCATGTGCTGGTTACCGGACCTTCCGGTGCGGGCAAGTCAACCCTGCTGCGCCTTGCCGCGCGTCTGGAGGAGCCCGCATCGGGCTGCATAGCATTGGACGGTCAGCCGCTGGCGCAACTGGATGTGCACGAACTGCGGCGCAGGGTGGGGTTCATACAGCAGACCCCCGTGGTCGATGAAGGAACGGTGCGCCACAATCTGCTGCTCGCTTTCGGTTTTCGCGCCAATGCCGCGCTGCGGCGTCCTGATGATGCGGCATTACGGCACTGGCTGGACAGGTTTCTGCTGTCATCCGTGGGGCTGGACGACTCCGCGTCCGTGTTGAGCGTGGGGCAGCGCCAGCGGCTGTGCATCATCCGCGCCATGCTTGCCGGTCCGCAGATGCTGCTGCTGGACGAGCCCACAAGCGCGCTTGACCCGGAAAGCCGTAGCGTTGTGGACAGCAGGCTGGCGGCATTGAATGCCGAAGGTGTGACTCTGCTGATGGTGACGCATGCCGAAGGAGCATGCCGCGGGGCAGGCAGGCGCAGGGTGGAAGTCTGTGGCGGCAGGGTGCGCGAGGTGCCGTCGGCAGAGGTGCCGCGATGTACACAGGCGTCCGGTGCCGCGGGGCCGGATGCCGGAAGCCGTGACCGTGTTGCCGGAAAATGCACTGCGGACAGCGGGGAGGGAGTGGCATGACGTCCGGATACATTGCCATCGAGTGGTGGCAGCTGTGTTTTGCGCTGGGGTTTGTATTGCTTTCCGGGGCGGTCTCAGTATGGTACGGCCTGCGTCTTGAGCGCGACCTTGCATGGGGCACTGTGCGCACTTTTGTGCAGCTTATGGCCATGGGATATATACTGCGCCTGCTTTTCGGGTTGCAGAACGCTGTGGCGGTATTATGTATATATGTGGTCATGACATGGTTTGCATCGCGAATCGTGCGTGACAGAGTGGGGGAGACAGGCGTATCCTATTTCGGGCCGACCTTTCTTTCCGCGTCATTCAGTTTCATGCTTGTCACCATGCTTGTGACGGCGGTCATTGTGCAGGCCAGCCCGTGGTGGGACCCCCGCTATTTCATTCCCATAGGGGGAATGGTGGCAGGCAATTCCATGAACGCCCTTGCCATTTCGCTGGACAGGCTGTTCACGGAACTGCGCCTGCGACGCAGTGAAGTTGAAATGCGCCTTTGTCTGGGCGCCGATTACGAAGAAGCGAGCCGCGATATTTTCCGGGACGCGCTGAAGTCCGGCATGGTGCCTTCCATCAATTCCATGATGGGCGTGGGCATAGTTTCGCTGCCGGGCATGATGACCGGTCAGATTCTGGCTGGTGCCGACCCCGCGGAAGCTGTGCGCTACCAGATTGTGGTCATGCTGATGATAGTGGCGGCAACGGCGCTCAGCAGCTTTCTGGTGCTGCGGCTGGTGCGCAGGCGCTGCTTCGGTACAGGACACCGTCTGCTGGTTCGTTACAGATGAGCGGCAGTACAACATAAAAGGGGATCAGTTTTGATACACGACATCGAAGCGCTGTTCCGGCGCGGCGTATTGTCGGAACGGCTGTTTGCCGGGGGCTTTGACCCCGAGCTGCTGTTTGTGGAATGCCACAAATGCAGCAGGCCGATTTTCTGGGAAAAGGGAAGAACAACCCATATTCTGCAGGATGCGGGCATTTCTGTGCGCGATCTTGATGAACGCTGTATGATAATGTCGCACGGCTGCCCCCAGTGCAGCCCCGAAGAAACCGAGTTTGAGCTGCAGGTGGTGCGTCTTGCGCCTGAGGGGGAACCTTCGCTGCCTGATGTTTTCGGCACGGCGTAAAGGCAACCTGTGCAGAAAAGCAGAAAAGGGCCGTGATCGCATGCGATCACGGCCCTTGCTTTCGGTCTGAGGACAGGGATTATCTGCCCTGTGCCATACGGCGTTCCAGATCTTCTCCGGCGCGTATCACCTCGGCGGTGAACTCCTTGCGTGCCGCGGCAAGGCGCTGTGCCAGTTCCGGGTCGTTCAGGGCGATTATCTGCGCGGCAAACCAGCCTGCGTTTTTGGCGCCTGCCTTGTCCAGTGCCACGGTGCCCACCGGATATCCGGGAGGCATCTGCACCGTTGCCAGCAGCGCATCCATGCCGCCCAGTTTTGAGGCGGTGACAGGTACCCCGATGACAGGGCGCAGAGTGCGTGCGGCCACGGCGCCCGCCAGATGGGCGGCCATGCCTGCGGCACAGATAAAGACCTGACAGCCGTCTTTTTCCAGCGTATCCACCAGCGATTCCGTGCGTTCAGGGGTACGGTGCGCGGAACTGACAGTAAACAGATAGCTGATGCCCAGCTTGTCCAGCACCTCGGTGCAGGGGCGCAGGGTTTCCTCGTCAGAGATGCTTCCGATGAAAATGCCGACCTGAGGCATTGTCTACTCCATACAGGTTGATGGTGGATATCAGAGCGGGCCGCACAGGCGGCCCGCAGTCCCGGTTGCGGAGCTGTGCCCCGCTGAAGATGTATTACGCCCGTGAGAGGCCTTTGTTGCCTATATCACGACGGTAGTAGCTTTTTTCCATGCGTACGCGGTCTGCGGCGGCATAGGCTTTTTGCTGCGCCTGAGCCAGCGTGTCGCCCAGCGCGGTGACGCACAGCACACGTCCCCCGCGGGAGACCGTTTTGCCGTCTTTCAGGCTGGTGCCCGCCTGAAACACTTTGGCACCGTCTGCTTCTGCTTCTTCTATGCCGCTGATTTCCATGCCCGAATCATAGCTGCCCGGATACCCCTGTGCCGCGATGACCACTCCAAGCGCTGTCCGGGGATTGTATGTCACGGGCACGCTGTCCAGCCTGCCTGTGGCGGCAGCCATCATGATGGCTGCAAGATCGCCGTCCAGCCTCATGAGCAGCGGCTGGCATTCCGGATCGCCGAAGCGGACATTATACTCCAGCACATAAGGTCCGTCCGCGGTCATCATGAGTCCGGCGTACAGCACGCCGCAGAAAGGTGTATCTTTGGCGGCCAGCGTGCGTACGATGGGGCGTATGACCAGTTCGGTCATCTCGTCCCAGCGGTCTGCGGGCAGGACCGGTGCGGGGCTGTATGCGCCCATGCCGCCGGTGTTGGGACCGGTGTCGCCCTCGCCCACGGCCTTGTGGTCCTGCGCCGAAGGCAGGGGCACTATGGTTTCGCCGTCCACCAGCGCGAGAAACGATGCTTCCTCTCCGGCCAGTGCGGCTTCCACCACCACATGGGCTCCGGCGCTGCCGTAGATTTTTTTGACCATGATGTCATCAAGGGCTTCGATGGCTTCTTCCGTGGTGCGGGCCACCACAACACCTTTGCCCGCGGCCAGCCCGTCGGCTTTTACCACGATGGGCGCGCCATGACGCAGCACATAGTCACGGGCTTCGTAAAAATCGTCAAACACGCCGAAGTCGGCAGTGGGTACGCCTGCTTCGCGCATGATGTGCTTGGCAAAGGCCTTGCTGCCTTCGAGCTGGGCGGAAAAAGCGTTGGGGCCGAAGCAGGCGATGCCTGCGGCGGCAAGGGAATCCTTGATGCCGAGAACAAGGGGGAGTTCGGGCCCGGGTACCACAAGGTCTATGCTGTGTTCGCGGGCAAAGGCCACGATGGCAGGCAGATCGTCTTCGGCGATGGGCACGTTTGTGCCTTCAAGGGCGGTACCGCCGTTACCTGGGGCGATGAACAGCTCGTCGACGAGCGGACTTTGGCGCAGCTTCCATGCGAGGGCATGTTCGCGTCCGCCGGAGCCGACAATCAGGATCTTCACGGGTGGGCCTCCGGATGTCTGTGGCAGGGGCGGTGTGGCCGGGGTTTTCCCCCGCCGTGTTTCGTGTTAGCACGGTCAGGCCCCGTAGGGGCGCTTTTCGTGGGCACTAGGTACAGTTTTTTCGGCCTGCGGGCAAGCAGGGTATATGTTCCTTTTTCCGACGCTCAGGGAGTCTAGCCATGTCCCGTTACCGCTTTTTGCCTGATCTTTCAGATGATGCTTTTGCAGCTGTGCAGCTTTCGGGGTTGCAGTGGACCGTTGAGCATGCCTTGCGCAACAGCCCGTTTTATCGTGGAGTTCTGACTGCTGCCGGTGTGCAGTCCGGCGACATACGGTCGCTGGACGATCTGCGCCGGCTGCCTTTTACCACCGTGGCAGACCTGCGCGAAGGCTATCCGCTGCCGCTGCTCAGCGTGCCGGAAAAAGATGTGGTGCGTATCCACGCTTCTTCGGGAACCACGGGCAAGCGCAAGATTCTGGCCTATACAGCCACCGATGTGGAAAATTTCAAACTGATGATGGCCCGTTGCTACGAGCTTGCCGGTCTGTCTGTGGAAGACAGGGTGCAGATAGCCGTGGGGTACGGGCTGTGGACGGCCGGTGCGGGGTTTCAGCTGGGGTGCGAACATTTCGGGGCCATGGCCGTGCCTGTGGGGCCTGGTAATCTGGAAATGCAGCTGCAGCTGCTGACTGATGTGGGCGTGACGTGCCTGTGTTCCACTGCGTCCATGGCTCTGCTGATGAGTGAAGAAGTGGAGCGCCACGGGCTGCTGGACAGGGTGCGGCTGAAAAAGGTCATATTCGGCGCCGAAGCGCACAGCCCCAAGATGCGCAAAGCCTTTGAGGAACGGCTGGGGCTGGAAGACAGCTTTGACATTGCCGGTATGACCGAAATGTACGGTCCCGGCACCGGGCTTGAGTGCCGCGCCCATGACGGCATCCACTACTGGGCAGACATGTTCATCATAGAAGTGCTGGACCCTGTGACGCTGGAACCGGTGGCCCCCGGCGAGGTGGGCGAGATGGTTGTCACATCGCTGCGCAAAGAGGCGGCGCCTCTTATCCGCTACCGCACCCGCGACCTTACACGCATGTTGCCCGGCAGATGCAGCTGCGGTCTGGAATGCCCGCGGCATGACCATATTCTGGGCCGTTCCGACGACATGATTATTTTCCGCGGGGTGAATATTTATCCGGGTCAGATAGCCGACGTGCTGCAGCAGCATGCGGAACTGGGGGCGGAGTATCAGCTGACGCTGACCCGCCGCGACGGCAGGGACGCCATGCAGCTGCGGGTTGAACGTGCGCAGGATGCCCCCGGGCTGGGCAGTGAAGGTGAAGCTGCGCTGGTGCGCAGCGTGGCGGACGAGCTGCACCGCAAGCTTATGGCCCGCTGCGGTGTGGAACTGGCAGCCCACGGTGAGCTGCCTCGTTCCTTTGCCAAATCTAAGCGGGTGGTGGACTTGCGCGAACAGGAATAGTAAGTAGTGCGTAACTGACATTTTTCTGCCGCGAGATGGGGGTCGGACGGCAGACTCTGCCGCTGCGTGTGCTGCGGCGGGGTGTTTTCCTTGGTGTGGACGTGCGGGAGTCTGCCGGCAGCGTCGCTGAAAAAGCGTGTGCTGCGGTGCGTCCTGCTTGTGCGGAAGGAGGACGTCGACCGTGTACAGAAAAATCAAGGCGCAGGACCTGCGTCCCGGTATGTATGTGGTGGATGTGGGGCTTTCATGGCTTGAAAACCCGTATCTGTATATGACGGAAGGTGTGCTGGCCGATGAAGAGGCCGTCGGGCGCGTTTTGTCTGAAGGATACGAAGAGGCCGTCATTGACCTGCGCCGCTGTCTTGAAGGATCTGTGCCGGATGATCTGGCAGAACTGGAACCGCTGACCGATGCCGAGCATGTTTCGCGCGCTGTCAGCGCAACGGCGGACAGTCCAGTTTCCGCAGTGGCGCAGCGGGTGCCTGTGGCGCAGGAGATGCTTGCCGCCAAAGCCATTTATTCGGAAAGCATCACCTTTGTGCGGGGCTTTATGGAGGGCGCGCGCGAAGGCAGACCTGTTGATCTGAAAGCGGCTGAACCGCTGGTCGAAGACATTATTCAGTCTGTAAGCCGCAATGCCGGCGCGCTTATCGGGTTCGCCAAGCTGCGTGCCTACGACCTGTACACCTACACGCACAGTCTCAATGTTTCGCTGCTTGCCGTGGCTTTCGGCAAGTACCTCGGCCTTGATACCGTAGCCCTGCGACAGATTGGTCTCGCGGGGCTTTTTCATGATCTGGGCAAGGCGCTTATTCCCGATTTCATACTCAACTGCCCGGGCAGACTCACGCCGGAAGAGTTTTCGGTCATGAAGCGGCACCCTGTGCTGGGCAGGGATGTACTGCCCGGCGGAGGCCGGATTCCCGACATGGTGCTGGAGGGCATGCTGCAGCACCACGAGAAATTTAACGGTACGGGGTATCCTGCCGGTCTGAAAGGTGATGCCATAAGCGAGGCAGGCAGGATTATCGCCGTGGTGGATGTGTATGACGCCCTGACAAGCAAGCGTCCCTACAAGAATGCCATGCTGCCCAACAAGGCGCTTTCCATTCTGTACAGCATGGCGGGTGAAGAGTTTTATCCGGGGTATGTCGAACACTTCATCAAGTGCATCGGTATTTATCCCGTGGGCCAGATTGTCCGTCTGAATACGGGGCAGGTGGGGGTTGTATCCGCCACGGACCCTGCGGTGCCGCTGCGTCCGGAAGTTATTGTGGTGCGCGACCCGCTGGGCAGACCGGCCCCGCCGCGACTCATCCGGCTGGCGGATGTCATCTCTGTTTCTGTTACGGAAACGCTGGAGGCCGCACATGCGGGCATTGATGCGGCAAGGGTTCTGCAGGACGGGGCGGCATCCTGAAAACCGCAGGCATGGCGGACCGGCATAATGAATCTGCACCGCTCTGCAGGTGGCGGCAGCGCAGCATGGCAGACCCTGAAACTGCGTGACGGCGCGGGCGGGAGTGCTTTGTGTCCGGCGGAGCCTGAGCGGCCCTGCGGCGGAAGGCAGTTACCGTAATGCTCCGGTGCGGGGCGGGATGTTCCGGAAGATGACGGCTGCCAGCTGCAGGTGCGCCGTGCAGGGGGGCTGGCAGAACTGTTTTTTTGAACGTGAAAGCGCCCCGCTGCGGCTGATGCCGCGGCGGGGCGTTTTATTTTTCCGGCGGTCAGGGAACCAGCGGGGCCAGATCGAGGCCGGTGTTCACCGGCAGGCCCAGCATGAGGTTGGCATTGGCCAGAGCCTGCCCCGATGCACCACGGCACAGGTTGTCAATGCACGAAACAATGATCAGGCGGTGCGTGCGCGGGTCGACCACCAGTGCCATGTCGCAGTACATGGTGCCGCGAACATTGCGCAGTGCGGGCAGCCTGCCTTTGGGCAGCACGCGCACCCATGGTTTGTCCGCGTAGGCGTTTTCATAGATGGCCTGCACGTCGTCTGCACTCATTTCGTGCTGCAGCGTGGTGTATATGGTGGACAGTATGCCGCGGTTGACAGGCAGCAGGTGCGGGTTGAAGGATACCGTCAGCGGCGCGCCGGCAATGGCTGAAAGCTCCTGTTCTATTTCCGGCGTGTGACGGTGGGTGCCGATGCCGTATGCACGGAAGGAGTCATGCACTTCGCAGAACAGCGAGGGCACGGATGCCTTGCGCCCTGCCCCTGTGGCGCCGGACTTGGCGTCGATGACAATGCCGTTGGGCAGAATCATTCCTTCTTTGAGGGCAGGGTACAGGCCCAGAATGACAGAGGTGGGGTAACAGCCGGGGTTGGCCACCAGCGTGGCGTTGCGGGTCTGTTCTGCATACAGTTCGGGCAGCCCGTAGACGGCCTGTCCGAGCATTTCCGTACGGGTGTGGCCGGTATTGTACCACTGCTCATATACATCGCTGTCGTGCAGACGGAAGTCGGCGGAAAGGTCAACCACTTTCAGCCCGCGTGAATGCAGCTGTGCGGCCATCTCCATGGCGGCGCCGTGGGGTACCGCCAGAAAGGCGATGTCACAGGCCGCGGCAAGGTCTTCCGCATCCGGTTCCGTGATGGCAAGCCCGCCGTAGCGGGTGCCCTGTGTAAAAGGATAGATGTCGTCGAGCCGCTTTCCGGCTTCTGCGCGGGATGTCACCCGCACCAGCTCCATGCTGTGGTGTCCCAGAAGCAGGCGGATAAGCTCCATGCCGGTGTATCCGGTAGCTCCCACAAGACCTGCGCGGACGGGGGCTGCCTTGGTGGCGCCAGTGGTCATTTTTTCCTCCGGAAGATGCGGCGGTGCGGCCTGTGTTGCAGCCGGACCGGTAGCGTGCGGCGTGCCGCGGGTGCGGGCGCGCCGGTCTTATAGTATGCGTTGCCGCCGGGCATGCCGCTGCCGTCACGCCGCACCGGCAAAAAATCCGGCGTCCTGTGCGGCCTGCGGGTGTCATGCGGGCCGGGTTAGCGCGATTTCACAACATATTTCATGCGCAGTTCGTACAGCAGGCCTTCCAGCAGCCGTGCCTCGTCCGCATCCAGACAGCTGCGCGTTTTTTCCTGCAGCATCTGCAGCACGTCTATGCTGTGGCGCGCCATAAGCAGGTTTTCGCCGGTCTGTCCGGTTTCGGGGTCGGGTACTTCACCCAGCTGCACCAGCGCCGAGGACGCCAGCGAAAGAATGAATGTGGAAAAAGTCACGGAGGGCATCTGCCCTTCGGGGGTTTTGCCGGTGCAGCCGCAGCCGCTTTTTTCCTGTGCTTCTGACATGCGATGACTCCTGATGCCGTTTCTGCGGCAGCGTCATACGCGCTGCCGCACCGCCGTTTTTTCGTCTCAGGCGAACGGGTTGTTCTCTGCGTAGGAGAGTAATGCCTCGTTGTAGGCTTGCAAGGCCTGTTCGATATAATCGCGGCAGCCTATGTAGCCCCCGCAGGCGCGGTAGCTTTCTGCCAGTGCGTGCAGACCGGCGGCTATATCGCCCCAGTCCACCCAGCCCATGTGTCCCATGCGTATGATACGGCCCTTCAGGTGGTCCTGTCCTCCGGCCATGATAACGCCGTAATGCTGCGCGGCATGGGCCAGCACCGCAGTGCCGTCGATCCCTCCGGGCAGTGCTATGCTGGTCAGCCCCCAGCCGTAGTCCGCGGCCACAAAGGGAGCAAGCCCCATGGCGCTTACACCGGTGCGCGTCATCTGTGTGAGCGCCCACTGCTTGCGGAAAACCTCTTCCAGCCCTGTTTCTTCGTACATGCGCAGACTTTCGCGCAGTCCGATTATCAGGCTGACAGGCGTTGTGAACAGCGTCTGGTCGGCTTCGGCATTTTTACGTTCAGCCCGCAGGTTGAAGTAAAAGCATGAGGGCGTCACCGTGGCGGTACGGGCCCAGGCCCGCTCGGACAGGGCGATGAGCGCCAGACCGGGGGGCAGCATCAGTCCTTTTTGCGAGCCGGTGAGCAGACAGTCAACTCCCCATTCGTCCATGGGACAGGGCGAAAGCCCCACCGAGGAAATGCCGTCCACCACCAGCAGTGTTTCGGCGGAGCGCGTGACGGCGGCTATCTCGCGGACGGGATGCATGACACCGGTGGATGTTTCCGAGCACTGCACCAGCACACCCGCCGCATCGCCGTGCTGTTCCAGCGTCTGTTTGACGGCCTGCGCGGTTACCGCGCTGCCCCAGGGCACCTCGATGACCACGGGTACAAGACCGTGCGAGCGGGCAATTTCTGTCCAGCGCTGGCCGAATTTGCCGCCTTCCACCACCACCACCTTTTCACCGGCGGAAAACAGGTTGGTGACCGCGGCAGTCATGGCGCCCGTGCCGGAACATGACAGCGGCAGTACGGGTTGCGCAGTGCCGAAAAGCGGTCTGAGCAACCGCTGGGTTTCGGCCATGACGGCTTTGAACGCGGGTTTGCGGTGGTGGATCATGTCCTGCGCCATGGCCAGCCGCACTGCGGCGGGTATGGGCGTGGGGCCGGGGGTGAGCATTCTGGGCTTGTTCAGCATGAGATTCTCCGGTTCAGGTAGGTACTGAATCAGCTTGTGCGGTTGACCCGCACGGTGAATGTTTTCAGATAATTCGTTTCCGGCATGGCCGGATGAACAGGGTGGTCCGGGCCCTGATGTCCCTGAGTGAGCGTCTGAATGCGGCAGCCTGCCCGGCGGGCGGCGCGGTTGAGCACGCGTCGCAGCTCGTCGGCGGAAAGATGCTGCGAACAGGAGCAGCTCATCAGGATGCCGCCGTCTTCTGCCAGTTCCATGGCCAGCTCGTTTACGCGCTGGTACGCCTTTAGCCCCTGCTTCTGGTGCTTGCGACGTTTGATGAACGCCGGCGGGTCAACACAGATGACATCGTAGCGGCGGCCCTGATCGCGCAGTCTGGCAAGTGTTTCCAGCGCGTCTCCGGCCACTGTCTTTACACTGCCGCTGACGCGGTTAAGGGCTGCGTTGGCTTCCACTGTCTGCAGCGCAAGCGGTGAGGCGTCCAGAAACGTGGTCTGTGCGGCACCGGCAGCCGCTGCGGTCACACCGAACCCGCCTGCATAGCAG
The DNA here is from genome assembly GCF_055388115.1 of Oleidesulfovibrio vietnamensis. NCBI lineage: Bacteria > Pseudomonadati > Thermodesulfobacteriota > Desulfovibrionia > Desulfovibrionales > Desulfovibrionaceae > Oleidesulfovibrio > Oleidesulfovibrio vietnamensis. The sequence goes on along the minus strand of NZ_AP042419.1, from coordinate 3,300,816 downwards.
AATGCATCCAGCACCTTTTTGCCCTGTGCGAACGAGGCAAAGTCTCTGCGGTTGATGCGCTGGTCATAAAACCAGCCTGTTTTCTGCCCTTCCATCAGCGGCGCGTAAAAACGTACTCCGTTTTCTTCTATTTCCAGCGTGTCGGGAATGTGTCCGAAGGCTTGTTCCACATAGCTTTTCAGACCTTCCATTCCGCGATTGGCACTGTCGTTGCGGTACAGGAGTCCGCGCGGTCTGACCACATCTTTCAGTACCGCGGTTATCTGCGGTTTGGCGGCTTCGGCTCCTGCCGTTGTCAGCTGCGCCACCAGAAAATCGCCGTACCGGTCCACGATGAGGCCGGGCAGCCAGTCGCCTTCGGCAAATACCATGCGGTAATATGGTCTGTCGAAAATCATCTGCCGCATGGCCAGAGCTTCCGTTATGCGTCTGTGCAGCAGTCCGGCATCAAGCGGCGTGTCGGGCTGCTGTGAAACAACGCGGGCCGCAATGACCGATGACGGGTTGACATACGCCGAGGCAACGGGAGAACCGCCGGAGTTGCAAACGGTTACATTTTCTCCGGGGGTGAAGTCGTGCAGAGGGCTTTTGCCTGTGTCCACCTCGTTGCTGAAAATCCATTGGTGGCCGATGCGCAGGCGGCGCTCCTCGCCCTTCTTCAGGTACAGTCGTCTCATTATCTGTCGGGTCCTTCGCGCCGCGGTGCGGTCGCGGGGTGTTGCGGGTCTCTTTTTTATTGTGCCGTCAGGCCTGTTAGTGCGCCTGACCCCAGTTGTCGCCGATGCCGTAATCCACGGCCAGCGGAACGTCCAGTGCCGCGCCGCCGGGACGCACGGACGACATGATGTCTGCCAGACGTTTTGCTGCGGCTTCTGCGACGTCCTGAGGCGCTTCAAGCAGCAGTTCGTCATGCACCTGCAGAATAAGCGCGGCGTTCAGCTGCTGCAGGGTTTCGTCCGCTGCGGCCTTTAGCATGGCAATTTTTATGATATCGGCGGCACTGCCCTGCACCACGGTGTTGATGGCCTGCCTGCGGGCCTGAGACCGCAGCTGGTTGTTGTCCGAATGGATTTCGGGCAGCAGTCTGCGGCGGCCCGCCAGTGTGGTGACAAAACCGTGTTCGCGGGCACTTTGTTCCACGTTGTCGTAAAATTCTTTCAGGTGCGAAAGTTTGCTGAAATACCGTTCGATGAATTCTTTGGCTTCGTTCAGTGTCACTTTAAGTTCCTGCGCCAGCTTCTGGGGGCCCATGCCGTATATCAGCCCGAAGTTGATGGTTTTTGCATTGCGGCGCTGGTCGGGTGTCACGTCCGCGGCGGTCACATCGTACAGCAGGCCTGCCGTGCGGCTGTGAATGTCTTCATTGCGGGTGAACGATTCAATGAGTGTGGGGTCTGCGGAGACATGTGCCAGTACACGGAGTTCAATCTGCGAATAGTCCGCTGCCACCAGTTTGTTGCCCGGGGCGGCGGTGAAGCAGCGGCGCATGCGTTGTCCCATGGGACCGCGTACGGGAATGTTCTGCAGGTTGGGCTGGCTTGAAGAAAGTCTGCCTGTGGCCGTGGCCAGCTGGTTGAACGTGGTATGTATGCGGTCGTTTTCCTGCGCCAGTCTGGGCAGCGGTTCCAGATAAGTGGAGCGCAGTTTTTCCAGCTTGCGGTATTCCAGAATGGTATCGATGACAGGGTGCTTGCCCGCCAGTTTTTCCAGTACGGCCTGACTGGTGGATGCCTGACCGCCTTTGGTCTTGCTGCCTGCTTTAAGTCCCAGCGTGCCGAACAGCAGTTCGCCCAGCTGCTGCGATGAGCGGATGTTGAACTGGCCGCCGGCCACGGCGTACACTTCCTGTGTCAGCCGATCAAGCTCCTTCTGCACTTCGGCAAGAAATCCTGAAAATTCTGCGCGGTTGATGCGTATGCCGCGCAGCTCCATGTCTGCCAGCACGGGAATAAGCGGCATTTCCAGCTCTTCCATCAGCGCGCTCAGTCCTACGCCTTCAAGCCGGGCTGCGGCATCCTGTGCCAGCGTCAGCGCCAGCGTGGCGGGTGTCTGTGCGTCAATGCCGAATTCTTCGGCTCTGCGCGCAAGGCTTGTCCATGAATAGTCGCGTTCTTCGGGGTTCAGCAGGTATGCCGCGAGTCCGAGGTCAAACCAGCGGTGTACCTCTATGGCCCGCCATGACGTATGGCTGAGGTAGAGCGCCTTGACGTCGGGAGCGATGATCCGGCTGATTGCGCCGGTCTGCGCCATATGGGCGGCCAGATCTTCCGGTTTTCCGGTGTACAGGTACTCGTTGCCGTTAAAGGCTACGGCGATGCCTTTTTCGGCGGGTACAAGGGCGACCGTGCCCGAAACGGCAGGTAACTGGTCTGTGGAACTGAATGAGGGAATCTGCGGGGCCGCCTGCGGTTCTCCGAATAGCGAGGCCTGCTGCATGGCGGCTGCACCGGACCGGGCAGGACGCACCGGCACGCTTTGAGGCAGTTCCCGCAGCAGTGTGCGCAGCTCAAATTCTCTGAGGAACGCCGCGGCGTTGTCTGCATCCACTGACTGCACGGTCATGTCTTTGAGGGCAAGGCTTGTGCAGCGGCCGGTGTCCAGTGTGGTCAGGCGGCGGTACAGATATATGTTGTCCCACTGACCGGCAAATTTTTTCTGCACACCCGGCTTCAGTGCCTTTTCGTTTTCCTGAATGGCTTCCAGCGTGGGAAATTCGGCAAAAATCTGGGCGGCTGTTTTGGGGCCGACACCCGGTACACCGGGAATATTGTCGCTGGAATCACCTATCACCGCCTGAAAATCTGGCCACTGTGACGGGGAAAGTCCTGTTTCCTCAGTAAAGGCGGCAAGGTCGAGCAGTTTTTCCTGTTTTGCTCCCGGATCCCACAGGTACACGTTGTCGTCGATGCACTGCTTCAAGTCTTTGTCGGCACCCACAATGATGACTGGCCGTTCGCTTTTGAACTTTGCCGCCAGCGAGGCAATGCAGTCGTCGGCTTCGCAACCGTCCGAGACTTCCAGAGGGATGCCCAGCGAGCGGACTCCGCGGCGGATGGGGTCAAGCTGCTGTACCAGAGGTTCCGGCGTTGCAGAGCGGTTGGCCTTGTACTGGTCGTACAGGGCATGGCGGAAAGTGGGGCCTTTGCCGTCCATGAAAAAAGCTGCGTAGGCTGGCTGCTCTTCTCGCAGCAGCTTGAGAAGAATGCGCAGCACGATGAACAGGGCGTTGGTGGGCAGACCGTCGGAGCGCTGCATGTTCTGAAACGCGTAGAAACCGCGGAAGATAAATGCAGAACCGTCGATGAGGTAGACCGGTTCCTTGTCAAGGCCGAGGCGTTCCTTGAGCGACATGGTAATTCTCGATGATGTTTTCGCTGTCCGGCGACAGCGTTTGGTGCCGGATTGTCTGGCGGGAACCGCAGGGGCTGCCGCAAGCAAGGCAGGTATGGTAACGATTTTCCCCCTGTCCTGTAAACTGTGCAGGCAGTCTGCCAAAGCATAATGGTATAAAAGACGCGGGTACACGGCCGGAGTCTGCGTGCTTCGCACTGCGCAGATGTGACACGTGCAGACTACGCACAGGCGCTGATGGCGGTGCGGCAGCCGGCGGTCCGCAATATTGTATGCAGCGTCACGGGGCGGTGCTTCTGTGTAGCGACTGTGCCGCCACTGTACCGCTATCGTGCCGCCACTGTGTCGGAAGACAAGCCGGAAAACGAGGACAATGCTTCGGGGCGTGAAACGGGGCAGGGGCTCAGGTTGCGGGCGTTGCCGGATGTCCCGTCGGACGGCAGGGCGGGCTGTCGGCTGTCGGGCTGTCACGCTGGCGCGCTGTCGTTGAAGTTGTCAGCAGAGAATGTGCAGCCCCTGAAGATGTGCCGGTATGCCGTAACGGAGCACCGGTGGCAGGCCGTTTGCTGTGCCCTGCCGTCTGCCGTATCACGCACAGTTGTTTTATGGCGGCATGCAGGGCTTCGGGCGGTGACCGGAGCCCTGCATGCCGCCCGTACTGCGTGTTCTGCGGGATTCTTTGAGCGGGTTTCTTTGCGTGGGCTTCTTTACACGGGTTTCAGGGGACAGACAGCTGCCGCTGGCAAAGGTGGTCGTTTTTGTCCAGCATACCTTCATGTTTCCATGTGTCTGTTCTTACCCGTGGGCGCACGTCAAGACGCCAGCGGTTCAGCGGACTGCAGCAGCCGGAACCCACATGCACCAGACGTCCCACGGCTCCGCTTTGTTCAGCAAGCGCGCAGCGGTAACATTCGCCGTTCCAGTAAAGGGCGGGGCAGATTCTCCGCGGACCGAAGAGAGCATTGCTGGGCGGGCACTGCGATTTGACGCAGCAGTAGCCGCACCCCACACAGGCGTGAGCTGGCATGGTGTCTCCTCCTGACTGTTGTCTGAAGGGTATTGTATGCACAGAGTATAGCAGGGCAGGCGGGGCGTGTCAGCCGGAACGGGCGATGTGCCATAGTGAAACAAAAATAAAACCGCGCCGTGTGGGGGGCGCGGTTTCAATTCATTTCTGCGTTGTATTCGGGCATACATCGCAGAATGAGGAGGCTGGGTCACGGAGGTGGACTATTCCCCCGTGAGAAGAAAGCTAGCATTGAGTGAGTGCACAGTCAACGGCTGTCGCGCAAAAAGATGAAAATAGTCCGGACGCCCCCTTGCCGCCGTGCGCGGCAGTATTCCGGCCGCTTGTGCGGGCGTCTGTGTGCCGCCTCTGCGGGTTGCACACAGGGACATGCCTATGCCGGGGCGTCGTTGCCGGACTGCGCAGACGGTATGTTGTCTTCCGCTTCAGTGTTGTTGTGTTCCTGCCGGACGGACGCAGATGGTTGTACCTGCCACGAGGGGGGCAGGCTGCGCAGGTGCAGGTCCATTTGCGGAAAGGCTATTTCTATTTCTTCTTTGCGGAACTCTTCATCAATGGCAAAGCGCAGCGATGATGCCGTGGTGAGCATGTTGTCGATGTCATCTATCCAGATGCGCAGGAAGAAATCCAGCGAGCTGGCGCCGAAGTTGCTGAAAATGACCTGCGGTTCCGGACGGCGCATGACATTGGGGTGCGCCTTGGCCAGTGCCAGCAGGGTTTTTTCCACTTTGCGCGTATCAGAACCGTAGGCCACTCCCACAAGGATGTCGCGCCGGATGGTTGTGTTGTTTTTTGTCCAGTTGGTGACCTGTGTGGTCACAAGGTCCGAGTTGGGGATGAGAATGGTGGCGCTGTCGAATGTTTCCACAATGGTGGTGCGTATGGTCACGTTTTTGACTGTGCACCACAGTTCGCCCACTTGTATAATGTCTCCCTGCTGTATGGACCGTCCGAACAGCAGGATGAGACCGCTCATGAAGTTGTTGAAAATGGTCTGCATGCCGAACCCCAGACCGACGCTGAGGCCACCGGCAATGACCGTGAGACTGGTCAGGCTTACCCCCAGAATATGCAGCGCGATAAGCGCATACAGGCCCCAGAGTGCATATGTGGCGGTGGTCTGCAGTGAAAGTACAGCGCCCCGCTGGCCTCTGGGCCAGTGCAGCGACATGCGTGCCAGTGCGCCGCGCGCCAGTGTGGTGCAGGCACGCGTGATGTAAAAAAGAGCAGCCAGCAACAGCAGGCTGGCCAGCTTGAGTGAAAAACCTTCCCAGCTCAGTTCAAGATTGGCAATGCTGGCAAACACCCCCTGACCGACAAAGCCGTACAGCCAGAGAAGACCGGCGCCGAAGCTCATCAGCCACACCCCCGGAGAGGCAATGCCCACAAGAACCCCTTTGCCCATGACCAGTGCCGTGGAATCAGCCGTGCTTGCGGCACCGCGCAGGTGGATGAGTTCCGTGAGCGCGATGCTGGCGCTGTATGCCGCGTACAGAACAAACCACACCATAAAAAGAAAGGCGGAGAATACGCCGTAGCCTGCCACGGCCACTATGAGCAGCAGTGCGCACAGCCAGAACCATGATCTTTTGGCTATGCTGCCGTGAATACCGCGCCGCCTGTCGCGCAGGCTCATGTAGAACCCGTACAGAACCAGCAGCAGGGCCCATAGCGGTACCGCCAGCTTGGCGGGCATCTCGCTGACCACAATCAGGCTGCTGCACAGAAACATCACCGCCGCAGGGCTGTGTGACAGCCGTATGAATCCGGTATTGATCATGCGCCGCAAAATGGCCGAAGCCCGAATGGTGGCAAAGCCGAGCATCACCATACCGGCTACGCTGGTATATATGGCCGCTCCGGCAAACATGCGCGACGATGCTATGACCACGGCCAGACCGATACTGCCTATGAGGCAGCTGGTGTGCAGCGCCCGCACGGCCTGCGGGGTGGCGCCGGGGGTACCCCGTGTAGCCGACCTGATGACAGGCACGCCGCCCAGCGCAAGCAGACCTATGATGCCCAGCGCAAACAGCACCGCAGAAAAAGCGTTGCTGCTCAGCATGCCCAGTTCACGCGTCATGCCGGTCATCAGCATGGATGCCCATAACGCCACGGAATCGGATTGCCGCCACAGCTCCACGGAAAGAAGCGGATCTTTGTTGCGGAAAAAGAAATCCCGCCAGCTTGAAACCAGCTCTTCTTCGCGTTGCAGGCGTCTTTCCTGTACGTTTTGCCGCAGCTTGCCCAGCCTGCTTTCCAGCTTGGCGGCACGGGCCTCCTGTGTCTCCAGCCTGCTTTGGATGTTGCGCAGATCGCGCAGGTAGGCGTCTACCAGATTGCGCGTAGCCGCTGAAATGTCACGGGATTTGAGCAGCGGGGCCACATCAACAGCGCCTATTCTTTCCAGACGTACCCGCGCCTGATCGCGCACATTGGAAAGAGACTCCTGTGCTGTTTCCAGATCGTTGTATAATGCGTTCAACCGCTGTACGGATGACCGGGTAAGCATGGGGGTGCCGCCGGAAAGCCCGTGCGTAAGCTGGGCTTCCTCATAGTCGCGCAACGCTTTTTCGTATGTTTCCGATGCCGATTTCAGCGCGCCTTTCATTGCTTCCTGCAGCTTCAGGTCCGACTGTTCCAGCAGGTTCAGCTCGCGCTGTTTTATCTCGACAAGGTGCAGTATTTCACTGTTTTCAATCTCTTCCGGTGACTGTTCTGCCTGTGCGGCGCTGACGTGCAGCAGCACCACGGCGGCAAAGGTGATCAATAGGGCAGTAATGTTCCGGAAAGTTTGAGATATTGCGGGTGCTGCAGGTGTCATATGCTCTGTTCCGTAATTTGTGGCTTCCGCCGCAGCGCGGCGCGCCGGTATGGCAATGTGCGGAAAGGCAGCATAACAGGTTCATGTGCATACGCAAGGTGCGTCCCAAGGACTGCCGGGGCGCACTGTGTGCCCTGACGGTATGCTGCCGGATGCACAGGGCATGGCGCTGCATGCGGGGGCGTGGTTGCCTCCGGCTGTCAGCACTGTGCAGCCTGAGGCTGCCTGCACAGATACTGCAGCTAAAAATGTTTAAAAATTGTATTGACAATTTTCTCTCTTTGAGAGAGGAATCAACTTCGCTTTGGGGCTGTAGCTCAGTTGGGAGAGCGCTTGAATGGCATTCAAGAGGCCGTCGGTTCAATTCCGTCCAGCTCCACCAAAAAATTTCAAAGAAATTGGCCTGGTTATCCTTCAAGGTGACTAGGCCTTTTTCTTTGCGGTGAACCTGCCGGTGAACCGGGTGTGAACATCCCTCCGCCGAGAAGCATCTTTACCTATCGAAATAACTGAGTATGAGTCGGTGTAGGGCTGTGATGCACGTTGTATATCAGTGGTAATGACTTGGACTTGCATGCCGTCCATTTGAATCTGAAAACGCAGGGCCTTACTCTTGTCGGTTGCCAAAAGGGGACGCCATCTCTGACGTCCCCCTTTCCATTACCAGCGTTCGTGCATCTGCTTTACTCGTCTCCGGTCACTTCCACCGACGGAAACGCGGAGCCGAGAACTTTGACGTGGTGCTGAGAGATGACCACGGTGATCTCGCCCAGCACATTCAATTCATCGTGGATAATTTTGCCTTCGTCATCGAAGCAGTAATCATCCAACTCGAAGTGCAGAGAGGTGGAGTCGCCGGGCCTAAAGACGACATCTTCCTGTTGCAGGCTCCGAGTCGCCTTCTCGGTAAAAAACCGAATACGGTCCATGACCATCTTGCGGCTTTGACGCTCCTGCTTCTGTTGGGGGTTTTCCTGAAGGCGCTGCCGAAAGGCGTTGGCAAGGGTTACACCCGGGTCAACAGCTTCAATTTTGCACATATTTTTCTCCTTTAAAAGTTGAGTATTGTTTAGCCATCCACAGTGGGCAAAAGGGAAATGGCGCGTTCCGCATCGCCAGGGAGGATGTGCCCGTAGCGATCCAACGTCATCTTTGTGGACGCATGGCCCATGAGACGGGAAACGGCATTGGGCGCAGCTCCTTTGGACAACATGGTGGTGCAGAATAGGTGGCGAAGATCGTAGCTGATCACTTCGTCCGGAATGCCTGCTCGCCTGCACGCCTTTCGAAAGCCGTTGTGAAAACTTTTGATGGGCTTCCCATTATACTCGACAAGGAAGTCCGTTTTGGCCTTGGCCTTCATCTGACGGAGCTGCTCGAGGAACGCCGGACGGACAGGAATACTGCGCCACGATTTGGTTTTGGTCGCAAAGACGCGGATATGACTGTTCTCGAAGTCCACGTTTTTCCACTTGAGCGAAAGAAGCTCCGACTGGCCCGTTCTGACGCCGAGATTCAGACAGATGTCGATGGCCCATTGGATATGCGGAGCCGCCGCCGCATGAATCTTTTGAACGTTCTCGTAAGTCAGTGTCAGCTCTTTGGGCAGTTCTTTCGCTTTCTGCCAATTGGCGAGCGGATTCTTCTCCAGGTAGCCGTGCTTGACGCCCCACTGGAACATGACCTTGAGGTACGAGAGGTAGCGGTTCCGTGTGGTGGAGGAGCGGTTCTTGTAGTTCTTGCTGAAGAACCCCACCAAGTACGGTTGGGTAAGCTTCTCCACTGGCACCTTGGTGATATGGGGCAGAATGTTACGGTTCAGGTTGCCTGCCAACTGCTTCAGCCACTCGCCGCAGCCCGCCGCTATCCGATCATGGTACCAGAGGTTGGCCAGCTCATCGGCATAGATGCCTTCACCGCTGGAATCCGCCCCCTGAGACAACTCTTCCCCGCGCAGCTTCATCGCCTTCATGTGGTGATCGAAAGCGAAAGCCTTGTCCCTTGCCTCGTTGCCTTTGCCAAAGGACTTGTTAACCTGGTTTCCGAACTCGTCACGATAACGGACGAACCAGGAGCCCGTTTCCTTTCTCTGGTGAACACTCATATTTCCACCTCGATGGGTTTGAATTGACGTCTCCTCGGCTTTGTCTGCTCAGGCAGGAAACGAGTTGGATCAGCCATGAACTGGTCAAGGATGCTTTCCGCATAGCGGTTCATCGCCGGGCCGCACTTTGGTACGTGGTACTTCCGAGCAAGTTGCTTGAAGTGATCCACAGAGTACCCGCAATAGGTTGCGGCGCTCTTGGCGTTATGATATGGCCCCTTGACTGTTGCAGACACAGTGAAGCCATAATAACACGCTGTAATAACTTGTAAATTATCACAGATTGCTTCTACTTCACCTTCTACACCTCATATATTCGCTTCATATTCGCTTATGCTTTCCCAAACACTTACCTCTGAGTGGCGCCAAACTTTCTTTGTTTTTCTTCCAGAAAAGAGAATGGCCCCCGAAGGGGCCCTTGGTTGGAACATATTAGATGCTGTGGTGTAGGATTTCGGCCACGCATTCTTCTGTGACCCCCATGTACGCCCTGGTGATACTGGGCGAGCTGTGATTGAGCCTCTTGCAGAGCACCTCCCAGGTCGTCCCGTACTTCATGCGCTGGAACCAGCAGAACGTCTTGCGCAAGGTATGGGCTCCCAGATTGTGCTTGATCCCAACAGCCTCTCCCCAGCCTTTGACCAACCGAGTGACGCGATAGGTCGTCAGTGGGTAGTTCGCGCCCTTACGGCTGCGGAAGAGGTAGAAGTGCTCTTCAGGCTCCAAGGCCTCGTAATATTCGTCAAAGGTCTTTTTGATCTCCTTGTTGACCACGAGGTAGTTGAGCTTGCCGGTCTTGGACTCCTTCACTGGAATACTGTCGCCGACTTTGGCATAGAGCAAATCCTTCACCCGCAGTTCGTTGAGCAGCGTTTGGACGCGGAGCCCACTGTTAATGCCCATGACGAACAAGAGCTTGTCACGAGGCGTGTCATTGAGCAGCCGCTTGATGGCCTTGACCTGTCGTTCCTCTCTGATGGGCTCGACTCGCATATTGCCTCCTTGAATGTCCGTTTGCTTGTCCCGGTAGGGTAAAATCGAATGTTCAAAACGGCACTGGGAAAAGGGTTACCCCGGCTTTGCCTGTAAACAGTTCAATTCCTTTGACAAAGCATGTCGTTGCCCCAAAATGTCCGATTCTCGAGGAAATCGGACATTCCCCGGTGTAAGATTAAATATCTCTGTAAACGCGGAGAAAATGAAAGCGGATGCAATGCAAGTCGGCCGTTTACCCAAGTACAAAAAGAGAAGAAGGCACCCATAAGAGTGCCTTCTTCCCCAAAATACTCTTACAGCTTTTCTTTGATGACAACGATGAGTACTGACTTGAGTATTTTCTTGGACAATTTTGATGTCATGATTCGTATGATGGCAGTCCCTACTCGGCCTGCCATTTTAGGGATCATATGACCTCCTTTCCCGAAAGGTTTTATCCATTGCCTATTAATATCTTTATCAATCCAAGATTAATGACATCGTTTGAAAAAGAGTGACCGCGCCTGCCCTGCATTTGAGGACAGGCACGGCCTGGGTTTACGCCTCCGACTGGTCGCCAGAGGTATCAATGGATTCATCAGAGTCCATGCCGGTGGTTTCCGGCAAGTTTGTGACCCTGGTGAGGACAATGCGCTCATTGTCGATGTCCATCTCGAACTGGTCGCCGTGGGCATAGGTCGAGTCCCGAAACTCCAGCATCTTCTTGGTGAGCCTGATTTCGCCCTTGAAATTGACTTGCGGTCTCTTCAGGTTGCGGACATACAGTCCCGGAATTTCGTAGAACTGGCGATCCTCGTTAATGAGCTTGAGGACATGCTGACGGAGTGATTGCTTCGACACGACTCCGAGCGCGTCCTGAATCTCGTCAGCATTCTTGCCGTCCTGGATCATCTGCCGGAGCAGCTTTGCATCGAACTTGGACTCGAAGTGCTTCTTGCCAGCTTCCTTCTTCGCCATGATAGAACCTCCTGGTTTTTATGAGGTAATATCTGTAGGAAACAGGCTAAAAGCACGGAAAAGCTGAATGGTAGTCCGAATTGCCCCGCTGGCCTTGAATTGCTATAAATGGTGGTCGGATATGATGGGGTCCTTATCTTATTCGAGGCCCGCGATTTCTCTACCTTGGACTAAGTATGGACAGCAATCGAGCACTCGAGCTAATACAAAACGCATCTGATATCAGCGACAAGATGCGCTTGGAGATTTTCGAATTTCTGGCGCAATACTACTCCTTGGTCCCTCTACGGGGCGGGTTTCCCGCTCCTGGTGAGCCAGCCAAGCCCTTCAAAGCGCCTCTTGAAACCGGCTGGCAACGCTGGTGTGCGGAAAAGCGTCCTTTCAACCGTGCTGACTTCAAGCCAGAGCGGGCTGGTATCACCTGCGGGCCCGCCAGTGGCGTACTCGTTCTCGACATTGACAGCCTCATGGGGTTCCAGAACTGGTGCGCGAATGAAGGGTTGCCGAATGAGTTCCCGAGAACTCTTGTCATCAGGACCGGCGGCAAAGGCGAACGATACCACCTCTATTTCAACTATCCCACGGATGGTGTGAGGTACGGCAACAGGGCCATGCAGGGTGTTTTCGATGTTCGGGGCGATGGCGGCTATGTCATTTGTCCCGGATCAATCCACCCGGAAACGAGACAGCCGTATACCATTCACGACAACTCACCAGTCGCAGACGCCCCTGAATGGCTTCTGGAGTTTGTCAGGACGCGCAGGACCCCATTCCAGGTGAAAGCTTCGACAGGGCCTCTGACGGGATTCCAGGGCCTTGAAACGGCACAGCAGGAAATGGCTATGAACCAGCAACAGCCCCCTCTGGACATCAGCTCACTGCCGGTGTCCGATGAAATCAAAAGTTTGATCCAGACCGCCACGCCAAAGGGGCAACGCTCCGAGGCTTCCATGAAGGTGCTCATCGGATTGCTCAGCGCGGCGGTGCCCCTCCAGACAGTCCAGCAGGTCTACCAGCAGTTTCCTATCGGGGAAAAGGCGCGAGAGAATCAGCCGGGATGGTTGGACAGAGAAATCCAGAAAGCCCAGGAATATATCGCCCAGGTAAAATCCCAGGGGGGTACGCCAGCTAATCCTTTCGGTGCATCACCCGTCGAGGCTCCCAAGGTCACCTATCGCGCCATGAGCGCCCTGGAGGTGGCGAATGCCCAGGTGAGCTTTTCGTTCCTGATTGAGAATTTCTGGCCCAAACTCGAACCGATGCTGATCACCGGCTACGGCGGCGCTGGCAAGTCGCTCCTGACCCTTCAGATTGCGATGGACCTGATCCACCCACAGCCTCCGCTCTTCCTGGATAGCTTCAAGGTGAACGGCCAGCACAAGGTTCTCTTTGTCCAATCCGAAAACAGCATCCTCGGCATCAAGCGACGCCTCCAGATTATCCGTTCCGGTCATACAATCCCGGATGACGTCCTGGCGAACCGCATGGTTTTTCTAGGGATTGGCAGCGACATCAGGGTCACCGGCGACATGATGCGTCCAAGCTTTCGAGACGTGATCAAAGAACACATCCAGCGGTATGAGACTGACATCCTCGTTCTTGATCCGCTCATCAGTTTCCACGCGCTGAATGAAAACTCCAATGACGAGATGCGCAGGCTCCTCGATTCCGTCTCGATGTTCTGTGAGGAGAATGGCGTCACGCCTCTTCTGATCCACCATCACGCCAAAGTGTTCAGTGAGGGGGGCCCTGGCGGCGGCAGAGGAGCATCCGCCATTGGCGACTGGTCTGCCAACACCTGGGAGTTGTCCGGCAACTCTTCCAAGGGCTTTAAACTGAAACACATGAAGGCGAGGAACTTCGCACAGCAAGATGAATTGCGACTGGAGCTGGACCATCTGCGATTCAGAATAGCAACTGCACACGCCAAGCAGTCAAACGCTCAATATGTAATACAAGCTCTTTCGAATCTAAATGGTATTGCAAATTCAAAATCTGATCTTGCTAAGGAAATTCAAAAGATTGCAAAGAATCCTCAAGGGAATCCTGTTTCAGAGGCAACCGCCAGGAACTACATTGACGAAGCCGTCAAGTCCGGTGCTGTGGATGAAACTCCCGTCCAAGGCGCCAGGAATAAACAATACTCACTGAAATAATTGCAAAAACCAGACCCCACCGGCAAAATTGGGTAACGGCAACAGCGGCAATTGCCGGCAAAAGTGATCTTGCCATTAAAATTATAATTTTAACAAATAGTTACTTTCGATTTCTCACCGGCAACGGCAAAACTCTGTTGCCTAGGGTAAATGGTTGATTTTATTTGAAAGGCAACGGCAATCTGCCCTTATATATTAGGGAGGGGTTGCCTTTGCAACCCCCTCCAATATCACAATATGTCGGGGAAGGTGCAGAAAGGTTGAAGGTGTATGAATTCTAATTAAAAGCCTCTACTAGTTATAAATGATTCAAATGTTAATATTGTTCACTTGTGCATTGACTTCATGCTGACCTCTGTTGGATTTGTAACTACCTGCACCCTCTGCAATATTCATTTTGATATAGATATAATGGATGATGAAACGTTTCGCTTCCTGAAGCCGTATATTGCGGACCAGGCCCTGGTGTGTGACCAGGGTGGTCCCCGGTGAGGGCCTTTTTTAAGAGAGCAAAAGAAAGACCAGAAGTTGCAGGGTGGCTCAACCTTGGAAATGAAGAAGGGAAGAGCCCCACAGCCCTTCCCTGAAGCATAGCACTATAGTGACCTTTGGGTACTCGGCCATTCCAACTACAGCCAGATAACGGCGCTGGTGTCACAGCAAAAATTCTTCTCCTCACCGTAGACCAGGATTTTGAGCTTCGAGAGGCATTCCAGGTCGCGGTCGGCCTGGGTTGCGTCATCGACAAGATCGTCCACGTACAGCTGGTGGATTTCCGTTTCGCGGATCGCATCCACGCGATAGAATTCTTCTTTGAAGCCTGCATCCTTCAGAGCCTCGGCGCATTTAACGATTCCATTGCCGCGAGGATTGACCGGTTCGAGCCAGATGTCCTCAGGGTCAAACTCCAGCATTGTCTCCATCAGATCTCGGATGTCGGCATGCGAGGAGGCCACGCCCGGCAGGAGCGGGCAGAGCATTCCATATACCCGAAGACCGAGCTTTTTGGCCTTTCGATAAACCTCGATACGTTCCGAGATGCTCGACGCCTGAGGCTCCAGGACTTTGGCGACGTTTTCCTTGCACACTGGAGCGGTAAGACTCAGCCCCAGCATGTCGCGGCCTTTAAATTGGGCGAAGTATTCAAGGTCGTCCGCCACCCCGAGTTTTTGGTCAGCACTCGAAGAGACGCCTGCGAGTTCTCCAGAACAGCGGCGGCGCATGTGCGTCCGAGACCGTGCGCCTGGGCTTCGGGAGCGTACGGGTCGGTCATGGTTGAGAGCATCACGACGTCCTCGGGCTTCAAGCGCTTTGCCTGCTTGGCCGCCCGGAGCGGTGTGGAAGGATCTACGATGGCGACTCCGGCCTGGAGCGCGTCAAACGAACTCATCATCAGCGTCACGGACAGGCCGATGTAAGGCTCGACCTCTTCCAGGCGGAGCTTGCCGTCGGCGTCGAAATCGTCATCGGTCAGCTTGGCCTTGTAGCTCAACTCAAAGGTGTCACCGGCACTGATGCCTTGCGCGAGCACCGCGTTTTGGATGCCTTCAGAGAGGGCGCGGAGAAAGGGGCGGTAACTGATACGCAGTTGCTCTTCACGGTTCATAAGATTCTCCTGTTTAGTGTTGATTGTACCCGGATGGCTCAGCAGGCGAGCCGACCAGGAAAGTCGATTTCACGAATGGTCTGGGCCATGAGGTCGTCACCAATCTTAAGGCTGCGTCCATCAACGAACCACTTGTGCCAGCGCCAGGTACGGTCAAAGGTATGGATGATGCTTTGACGCATGTGAGGGGTGAAAACCCCGGGGTATTTTAGGCTGATGTCGTCGAATATCCTGTTGACGCGTCCATTCAGGTTGGTGGGGCTGGTAGAACGATGCAGCTCCATGACGAACTCATACTTGTCGATGATCATCGTAAAGAAGCGATCCAACTCTAGGTTGCTGAAAACGTTGACAGGGCTGAACGCCCCCGCATTGTGCAAACGAAGACCATTACGGCGGCGCTCAATTTCTTCGAGCATTATCTGGGCATGCTCCGCATTTGATGTGACCTTGCTGAGAAGTGAAGCGGGTACATCAAGCAGTGTCGGATAAACCTCCAAGTGCTCTCCGGCCAAATGGAAGAGAGGCAAGCGCTTGTTCATACGCGCTGTGTGTACGGGATTGATCGAATCGTAGCTCATCAAGATGTCAGCGATACCGTTCAGGTAGTATCGGAACAGCGCCTCCAGAAAAGCAATGTGGAAACGGTCCGGCCGGGAGTATATGCCAAGGGCGTGGAGGCGGAACTTCTCGCCGACAAAGCAGCTATCCAGGTAGGCGTTGAGAGCGTAAAAGCTCATGCCGGTAAACGGACTGTATCGGATGCCGGTCGCCTTCTTGAGGCCGACCATGCCGCCTATGGCGTGATGGCGGACAAAGCGGCGCAACTCAAGCTTGGCGTAGAGATGCTTCCAGATGGCGAATTGTTCAGCCATCTTGAAATGCCAGACGAAGTAAAATTTCTCTTGCAACGCAGGATTGCCGTCGAGCAGGATTCTCGTAGCGATGAGCGACGATTTGTTCGCATTGAAGATGCTTTCAATATTGTTAAACTTTGGATATTTCAGGCTAAAAGGGATATCCAAGGAAAAGACAAAGTCGAACCTGTCGTATTCACTTTTCAAGTAGACAATATAGCAGTCGATGAGGACGGCCAGCATGGAAGGTGCAATGTCACCTCGGATGAAAGAGTACCCACCACTGTCCGTGACGATCTTGCCAGCTACTGGACGGATGAACCTGTCAGAGAACTCCCTGATATCACAGGTGACGTTCTCAAGTGTATGCAGGCCGAATTCCCTCTGCCTCAACCCGTGGATGAGGGAATACAGGGCATAGCGGGTCTGCATGGTGATGGCGTTTTCCATGGCGATATCCATCGATGTACCGCCAGCGACGTATACGTACTTCATTGATGCTCTCCTTTAGTGGAGGGGCGTGCGCAGCCCCTCCCTTGCTAGTAACTGCCCTCGTACAGCAGCTCGTACGTGACGAGAGCCCTCACCAAATTCGAACGAGAATGGGTCTTAAGCCAAGTGCCACGGGTGTCTCGCCACAAGCTGAGGGACAGCTCCAGCTTCCCGGCAAGAGCCAGGAACTGCTGCACCGTAAAAATCGCGTCCGGCTTGCGGCCCAAGAGGCTCGGCTGGGAAGCGGCGTGTAAGGTATAGAGACGCTTGGCTCGAGTTGCGATTTGCTCCAGCTGGCCGCTGAAGCAATACAGGGACACAAGACCCTTCTTGCCAACGAAGGATTTGAGAGCTTTCGGATCGAGTTCCCTGACCTCCTCGCCCAACGGGGTCGCGTCCTTCAGGATCGGGGCAGGCATGTGAGGAGCGGCCTGAGAGGATTTGTACAGAAGACCCTCGGTGTGACCATTCGAGAACAGGATGGCACCGTCACAGTCATGCACTTCGACGGGCCTTGCCCCCACGACGGCGGATAGTTCTCGAAGCTGGGCATCGCTCGTGATGAAGTTGCCGGAGAATCCGTTGACTTTGGCAGAATCGGAGTCCGGCTTGCCGTCGTCATTACCGAGGATGTTGCTCATATCCAGTTCGACGATGAAGTTGCCGTGGCCAATGGGTTGCGCCATGCGACTATTCTCAAAACGAATGGGGTGTGGACCATGCAGCTTTACCATCTCCCGCAGCAGACGGATGAAGGCTTTGAAGCGGGCGGGCTTCATGGTGCAAATAAGGGTAGACTGCTCGGCACTCAGGCTCGCGTTGATGTCTTCGAGGATGGCTTCCATGCTGTTATCCTTTCTTTTTATGATGGTGGAGGGAGGCTCCAGAAGAGAGCCGAAGCCTCCCTGGCCCTTTGGCGCCGGTTACTCGACGGAGCGGAGCACCAGGTCCGCCCAATACCGCGTGGAATTGTCGCGTACCTGGGCGAAGCCTTTGGAGCGCAGCAGGTCGCCAAAGCGATGCAGACCGACAGACTGGATGCCGGAGGCGCTGGTCCAATCCACGTAGCTTTTAAACGCCAGGCCCACGGGGGTTTTCTCACCAGAAACGTGGACGGTACGTTCCACGAGGAATTCGCCGATGTGATCATTTGTCGCGAAGTAGGCCTCGGTGGCGTCTCGGACGACCTTGGGCGGGTTCAGGCCTTCCTTGAGCCACTGCTGGAAGCCCTTCACCGCCCAAGCCAGGACGCCCTCGGACTCGGCGTCCAGTTCGGCATCGATCTCCTCCTTGCGGCGGGAGCCGTCAAACTCGGCCAGGAACGGAACCACCTGGAGACGACGGCGGATGCCGCGGTCATTGCCCACGAAACCCGGCAGATGGTTCACAGCCATGAGGATTTTCGCCTGCGGCGTGAACTGGATAGGGTTCTCGCGCATGGCCCGAGCGGAGATTTCATCGCCACCGGTGACGGATTTGATGACCGCTTCGTCCAGGGTGTGGCCCTTGTTGGCCTCAATGGCGAAGGCGACGCGTGCGCCCTCCAGCTGGCGAAGGTCGCAGCGGATGCCATGAAAGCGGCTGTTGAGGATGGAGCCGGTGCCAAGCGTCAGGGCATACTCGGAACCGAGGATGGCCCGCATGCGAGCGAGGAAGATAGACTTGCCATTGGCCCCAGAGCCGTACAGGATCGGCAAAACCTCCTCTTGGGTGCTCCCGGAGAGGCAGTAACCGAATAGGCGTTGCAGGTAGGCCGCAAGCTCGGGGTCGCCGCAGGTGACATCCTTGATGAAACGCTCCCACCGAGGACATTTGGTCTTAGGAACCCAGCGCACCGGAGCGAGCTTGGTCACGAGCTGGTCAGGGCTGTGGGGCGCGAGCGAGCCGTCCTTGAGGTTGAGAAGGCCGTTCTCGCAGTTCAGCACGTAAGGGTCGGCGTTAAAGTCAGCCAGCTTGCAGTGAATCTCACCGAAAAGGCGCAGCAACCACAAAGCCTTGCGGATCATGCCCTTGGTTCGGGCCTTTCTCTGAAAGCTCAGCAGGTCTTCCAGCTCAACGTCAGCGCCGTGGTCCGTGACGTGGATGTCGCCGTTGTGGTACTCATGGGCGATCTTTTCGATGATGTCCTTGGCGAGCCCTTCAGCGATGTGCGGGAGACGGGAGTAACGAAAGCCATCCCATGCCAATACAGCTTGGGCATCGGTCTGGTAGCGAAGGCGCTCTTGATAGGTCTCGAAGAGACGCTTGGAAACGCCGAACTCGTCCAGACTCTGAATGACACGCTTGGCCGGAGCCTCCTGCTGGCTCTCCAGATTATTCTCGGCCTGCTGGTTGTTGACATCGGAGCCCTTCTTTGCGGGCAGAGACTGTTCCTCATTGTGGGACATGAGTGTCCTCCTTGCTTTGAAAATGATTGGATAGTGCAAGGAGGAAACTTCATTCCGGGGTAAGAAGGAGCCCGTGCCCTCCCCCCCTACAGGGGGTTAGAGAGGGATAATCGAAATTAAAATCAGAAGAGGCCTCACGTCGCATGCCATCGCGAAGCGGGCGTAAAATGGTGGACATCTAGCGACGGATTGTCACCATTGTCACATCAGGGGAAAGCTATTTGACTCAGGATGTTGAGGGGAAGCTGTTAAGGCTGTCCGTGACAAATCGGCGGAGCAAATCCGAACGGGAGAGCGACTGAAAAGTCACAATTGTCACGCAAGGTAAAATTCTGTGATATCAGCGCGTTGGTTAACCATCGCAGTGGCGGGACGTGACAAATGGTTAGCTGCTCACGACTTAGGCGTTTCCCGCCTCTTCGATGTAGGCAGTCTAATTCGTTTTGAAATTTTATACTGAGTAACAAGGGGGCACCCCTCGTGCTTGTCGCACGGGCATGCATCGAGAATCTTTTTGGTGCCTGGGCCAAATACCAGAAGGGGTGGAGCGCAGTCCCTTAATATATTCCTGGCGTTTGCTTCCTCTAATTCTTCGAGAAGGTTTTTTGTCTTGAGCAGTAGTAGCATCTGGGTGTGCAGAAGCTGGCAGCCGTGGTCCCAAGCTTTCTTGGCCGCACCAGTGATGGCGCTGTATTTTTCCGTATACTGCCTAAGCTGTACACCCTTGGAGCCAATCTTCACCATCCTATCCAGAGATTTGGTGTCCGTCGTCTGCCAGCAAATCTCCATATTCTTGAGAGCAACACCGACGGCATAGACGACATAAGCTGTTACCGCCGGGTCCGGCATACCTCTCTCATCGCTCTCCTCCAACTTGTCCAGCAGGCTGACTACGTAGAGTCGCAGCAGAGCCAAATGCGCGATGATGGGTTGCGGTATCAAATCCTTATGTTCCTTCGCAGCCAACTTCAGGATTTCAAGAAACGCCTCATGGGAAGATTTCTTCAACGTCCAGATATCCTGACCAGCCTTGGGCGGTGCCAGAAACTCAAAGCGACGAAATTTCTCCACCCGTTGCGAGGTCTTTCCATACCTCCCCTCCAGATTGCTAAAGAAATGGCCATCCATTTTGGCATAGCCATTGAGGATAGTCAGAATTTTCATTGATCTCGCCGCCGTGCAAAAGGCATCAAGCCGGGTGTAGACGTCATCAATGAAACCCTGAAGGGAAGCGTCAACCGTGTCGCCGAGGAAATCCATATAGTCTCGGGCTCGAATGGCGGCATCACTTTGCTGCTGAACCAGAAGGTTGGCTCCGGCCAGACTGTCATCTAGATCGTTGAAGCTCGCCTTCTTGTCGTCTGCCATAAGCATTCTCCTCTGCGCTTGAAATAGGTTAGCACTCCCTTCAACCGAGGCGCAAGATTGCAGCCCTCTAGCGGCCATGGTCGCTGAACTGGGGTAATGATTTCGGACATTGGCCCATATTTGCGATTTCCTGGGTTGGAACCCTTGGGCAAGCCCAACCATCAGAATTTAAAATCAAATCCCAGGAAGGGGCTGTTTTGCGCGAAGGGGATAAGCAGGAGGGGAACCGGAGCTGGATTCTGGGCCTGGATTCGGGGCTGGAACAGGATCGGGACAGGGCCTCCTTTACGGCCAAGAGACGCGAGGAGAATGCGAACTGGGCTACCCACCCCCAATCAACTGAAGAGCCATTCTGGGCAGACTGTTCGCCTGGGCCAGCATCGCCACTGCTGACTGCGTAAGAATCTGCCGTCTCACGAACTCAGTCATTTCCGTCGCCACATCGACGTCAGATATCCTTGACTCCGCAGCCTGAAGGTTCTCGGCCTGAATGGCGATGTTCGTGATGGTGTTCTCAAGGCGGTTTTGCAGTGCCCCCAGGTGTGCACGGATTTTGTCCTTGTAGACAATCGCCTCGTTTATGGCCCCCAGACTCTCCTGGGCGCGCGCCTGCGTCGCAATGCTGATTACCGGCTGGTAGATGCTGGCCCCGATGCCATTGGACGAAGGGTCTAAACCGTCATTCGTGAAATAGGTTGCGAAGAAGCCTCCGCCGCGTAGCCCCACGACATCATCGAATACTTGGCTTCCCGATGTGGTCTGGTTGATGATGAAATTTTCATCCACTGCGCGGCCATCAGAGCTGTATAGTTGCCCAACCGTTGCCCATCCACTTCCGTCGATTCCTCCTGGATCACGGTAAGCGACGAGAAAGCCGCCGCCCTCCAGTCGGGTTACCTTGGGCCAAGTTTGTGGCGGAAAGTTTTGCTCGTTGACCTGGAACTCATCATCAAGGAACGTCGAATCCGAGTTGACAATTCTCGCTCGTGCGCTGTTTGTGCCATCGCCGTTGAAACTGTTCCATGCGACGACAAACCTATCTCCATCTATTGCCGCTATATCAATGAAATTCTGCGAATCGACTTCGTTCGTGTTCACCTGGGTTTCGCCTCCCACCAAATTGCCCTGCTGGTCAACAACCTGTGTGAAGACGCCCCAACCATCACTATCAGGCGAGAACCATGCAACTGCGACGTTTCCATTGTCCAGTTGTTCGGCCCTTGAGTACCGCTGGTCCAATGCCGCTGTGGTGTTCACTCGAAATTCATCAACCAGCGTGTTTCCATTGTTGTCGTAAAACTTCCCGTAGATTCCATCATCAGAACCATCTTGGCTGTTGGAGGTCCAGGTCACGAAGTATCCGGATGAAGTCGTCGTCACATCTGACTGGTACTGGTTGTTCGCCGAGGTCGTGTTGACCTGTGCTTCTGCGATACGGACGCTCCCGTCTGCGTTGTAAATTTTGGAATAGATGCCGGTGCCGGAGCCGTCCTGGCCGCTAGAGGTCCAGGTAACGACGAATCCCCCATCATTGAGTGCGGCCACTGAGGGCTCATCCTGGTCGTTGTTCGTTTCGGAATTGACCCGGAACTCGCTGCCTACCTTCTCGCCATTCTGGTTCATAATCTGGCCGTACACGCCCCACCCGGAACCATCCTGGTTCTCCGAATTCCAAACAGCCACTATATTGCCATCCACCAGCGAAGCGAGATTCGAATCTCGCTGGTTGCCAGCTGTGGTGGTGTTCACCAGCACGTCCCCGGCAGTTCGCTCCAGGAGCATATTGGCGTCCGGTTCGAAAGAGCCGACTGCCGTACCGTCTGGATCAAACATGCTCTCGATTTTCGTGCTGTCGATGTTCACATAGTAGTAGTCTTCAGCGCTGTCGTTGCCGGTACCGAAATGGATTTTGGCAGCGCCGGTGGATTCCAAGCCGCTTCCGTCATGGGTGCCGGAAAGGTTGCCGTTCAGAAGGTGTACGCCATTGAATTCCGTGGCCTGGGAAATGCGCTGAATCTCCCTGGCCATGGCCTGGTACTCTGAGTCTATGAGGAGACGCTGGTCCTGGTTGTATGTTCCAGTTGCGGCTTGCTCAGCCAGCTCCTTCATGCGGATCAACTTCTCGTCAATCACCTGCAAAGCTCCATCCGCAGTCTGGATCATGGACACCGCGTCATTGGCGTTTCGGATTCCCTGGTTCAGGGTGACTATGTCCGCCCGCATCAACTCCCGGATCGCAAGTCCAGCCGCATCGTCAGCGGCGGTCCCAACCCGCAACCCAGATGACAAACGCCGCACGGAGGTGCTCAGGCTTCCAAAATGGTCGCCCAGGTTCCGTGAGGCATTCATTGCCATCAGGTTGTGGTTGATCGTCAGGGACATCCTTCCTAGATCCCGTGTTATAGGAAAATACTTCCCGCCCCTCCAACGGGAAGGGCTCCCAGCTCCTTAAAAAGCAATGGAAATGGGCCTTTGCGAAACTTTCGTTGCTTTATATCGTGCAAAAACTAGACCATCGTTGCTTTTTGCAAGGCTGTATCTCCACTATCATTGTCATGGAGGTGGCAATGGTCAAAGTTCAGGACGCATTTGGAAAACGATTACGGGAGATACGTCGAAGACGGGATATGACCCAGGAGCGGCTTGCCGAGTTGTCCGGATTATCTATCCAGTACATCGGAGAGATAGAGCGCGGGAAACGCAACCCGTCGCTGACGAGCATCGAAACGCTGGCCTCCGCTCTGGACATGTCCGTTGCAGACCTATTCGACCTCGAGACCTTTCAAGTCACCAATGACGAGATGAAGACCAAGCTCATCGACCAAATCAATCGGGCTGATGATGAGCAGCTCCGAATCTTGTACGCTATCTCCCGCGCCATTCTTGGGTAGTCCCCTCCGACTGATTATTCATCCCCCGGCAGGCAGATTGTAAGCACCGGTTCGCCATGGTCTCCAGGACCGATGATGGCGACGCACTTCACTGATTGCAGGACCTTCCCCGGCATCAGGAACATGCAGACGAACTGCACCCGGTCCCCGTCCAGACGGTTCTTGATGGCCGCCTGAGTCATCCAGAAAAGATCGTGCAGTCGGCCTTCAACTGATTGGCCTTCGCCTTCGAGCCCGGCTGGAGGCTCGACATATCCGTGGAAGAGATGATCGGACACGGCCACCGGCACCTTGAAGCCGGATTCCCGCGCCTGCTCGCTTACGTCGATCAGAACGCCGTCTTCGATAGCTTGCTGGCGGGTGTAGCTGTAGATTAGATTGAAACCGTCCATGTTCATACTGGACCTCCTGCTGGTTGTTGAGTTCATTAATCTCAGGAGGTTATCAAATGCGGCGTGTTGTGGTCACGGACGATTATGGCTATCGCAAGGATACGCTATGGATGCGTAAGGCGCTTTCCATTTGACCCTGGACTTCGTGTCGTCTATTGACTTGTGGTGTCCTGACCAACCATGATCTTGTCTGATCAATTGGTTAGTTCGCCGGGAGATTCCATGGAAGACAGATACCTTTCAGTAGCTGAGATTGCCCAATACCTCGGCGTCAAAGAGGATACCGTTTACAAATGGATAACGGCGAAAAGGCTTCCTGCTCACAAGGTTGGCCGGCTGTGGAAATTCAAAAAAGCCGAAGTAGACGAATGGATTCGCAAGGGTAAAGTTTAACCCTACTGGAGATACGCGTGAACGGCGCAGCGCATACTACTATCGTAAACTTCATCTGGAATATCGCCGACGATGTGCTTCGTGATGTTTATGTCCGGGGCAAGTATCGAGATGTGATACTCCCCATGACCGTCATTCGTCGCTTGGACTGCCTGTTGGAGCCCACCAAGGAAGACATCCTCAAGCAGAAGAAGCTCCTCGATGACGCGGGGATCATGAACCAAGACGCCGCGCTGCGGCAGTCCTCGAAACAGGCATTTTACAATACCTCGAAGTTCACCCTCAAAAGCCTGCTGAACACCCCAAAGCAACTGGTAGCCAACTTCAAAGACTACCTGGACGGGTTTTCACCCAACGTTCAGGAGATCATCGAGAAGTTCGACTTCAGGAACCAGCTCAAGAAGCTGGATGACGCGGACGCCCTTGGACATCTCATCGACAAGTTCGTTTCGCCTAGCATCAACCTGAGTCCCCAGCCGGTGCTGAACGGCAAGGGGGAAATCGACAAGCCCGGTCTTTCCAACCACGACATGGGCTACGTTTTCGAGGAACTCATCAGGCGGTTCAGCGAAGAGAACAACGAAGAGGCCGGAGAGCACTTCACTCCCCGGGAAGTCGTCAGCCTCATGGCGACCCTCATCTTCCATCCGGTGGCCGAAGACATCAGTTCGGGAACCTACCTCGTATACGACTGCGCCTGTGGAACGGGCGGCATGCTCACGGTCTCCGATGAAGTGCTGACAGGGCTGGCCCAGGAGCAGAACAAGGAAGTCTCCATCCATTTGTACGGGCAGGAGATAAACGCGGAAACCTACGCGATTTGCAAGGCGGACCTCCTGCTCAAGGGCGAGGGCGATGAAGCCGACAACATCAAGTTCGGCTCCACACTTTCCAGCGATTCTTTCCCCAGCACCAAATTCGACTTCATGCTCGCCAACCCTCCCTATGGGAAAAGCTGGAAGACCGACCTTGATCGGTTGTGCGGGGGCAACAAGAAGGAAATGCTCGATCCCCGGTTCGTGGTTGAGCACGGCGAGGACCCAGAGTTCCCTCTGGTGACGAGATCCAGCGATGGGCAGCTCATGTTCCTGGTGAACATGCTCTCCAAGATGAAGCACGACTCTTCCATGGGGAGCCGGGTCGCCACGATCCACAACGGCTCCAGCCTGTTCACCGGAGACGCGGGCCAGGGCGAAAGCAACATTCGGCGCTGGATTATCGAAAACGACTGGCTCGAAGCCATCATCGCCTTGCCGCTGAACATGTTCTACAACACGGGCATCGCCACCTACATCTGGGTGCTGTCCAACCGCAAGCCGGATCACCGCAAAGGCAAGGTCCAGCTAATAGATGCCACCGAGTGGTTCCGCCCCCTGCGAAAGAACCTCGGGAAGAAGAACTGCGAACTCGCGCCGGAGCATATCAAGCTCATCCTCGACACCTTCATGGACTGCAAGGACACCGAGAAATCCAAGGTGTTCCCCAACGAGGCGTTCGGCTACTGGAAGATCACGGTGGAGCGCCCCTTGCGCCTTCGCGTTGACCTCACCGAAGAGCGCCTGGAGGAGTTCAAAGCCGCCTGCGCCAAGGATAAAGAAGCCAAGTTCTGCGAGATGATCGTTTCGGAGCTGGTGGACGCCATGGGCGAAGGACCGCACATGGATTTCAACGAGTTCATGGAGGCAGTGAAATCAATCGCCAAGGAATACGACCTCAAGCTCACCGCCAAGCGTAAG
Organism: Oleidesulfovibrio vietnamensis; assembly: GCF_055388115.1. NCBI lineage: Bacteria > Pseudomonadati > Thermodesulfobacteriota > Desulfovibrionia > Desulfovibrionales > Desulfovibrionaceae > Oleidesulfovibrio > Oleidesulfovibrio vietnamensis. The sequence continues at coordinate 3,275,279 of NZ_AP042419.1, read as the reverse complement.
AAGCTTCTCGACGGGGTGCTTGCAGCCAAGAACGAAGACGCGGCGGAAGTGGTCAAGAAGCGGCACAAGGATGGGACCATTGAATATGAGCCTGACAGCGAACTCCGCGATATAGAGCAGGTTCCGTTTCTTGAGGAAGGAGGCATTCAGGCGTTCTTCGACCGCGAAGTCCTGCCCCACGCCCCTGACGCCTGGATAGACCACGGCAAGACATTGATCGGCTACGAAGTGTCCTTCACCAGATACTTCTACAAGCCGCAGCCCTTGCGGACCCTGGACGAGATCAAGGCGGACATCTTGGCGCTTGAGCAGGAGTCCGAGGGGCTGTTGGACAAAATCATTGGGGAATCGCAATGAAAGAAGGGCTAAAAGCTGCTCGCCTGCTTATGGTATTGAGCAGCATTTCTCCCCTTTTCATCTTCTGGGCGATAAAGGGAAGCGCGAAAGTTCCTGATGAGTATTTCATCGGAATATGTGCGCTGCTCATCTTCCTCCCTAACATCTGCTTCTGGTTTCGCATCAAAAAAGCCAGAAAGCATAAGCAGTACCATCTTTTGACTATCTCTAGCTCTGAAGATCACAGAGAGCACCTTCTTGTGTATTTGTTTGCCATGTTGCTTCCTTTTTATGCGGCAGATATGGATTCATGGAGAGGTATGGCTTCGGCTCTTACAGCGGTTCTGTTCATCATCTTTTTGTTCTATCATCTCAACCTGCATTATATGAATATTATCTTCGCAGCAAAAGGATATAGAATTTTTACCGTTTTCCCTGACTCTGGAGAAGCTCTTGCTGGATATGGTCACAGTACTATTCTGATAACAAAGAGAAATAATTTGCCTCCGGGCCTCAAATTAAAAACGCTTAGGGTCAGCGACACCGTATTTCTTGAGGAGTAGCCATGGCATTCGCGTTCAATTTTGATTCCATCGACATCACTGAGTTTGGTGTTGGCTCCGACAATGGGGATGGCCGCACATTCAGTCTTGTCGCAGTTGATGAAAAGGTCCAGAAAGCCCTCCAGGAAATGGTGGAAGCAACTCGCGAACAGCTAAACAAAGCTGGCGCGAATCCCGCACAGTATGAACCGTCAGATAAGTACGCAAGCCTAGAGCATCTTATTGTTCCGTTGGACGATGACTTGGCGGAATCTCTGAAAACGCTTCACCAAACCAACAACTATCCATTTGATTGCAGCACGCTGGATACGCCCGGTGGCGTTTTCTGCTATTTTGCACGTCTTCAGGATACTGATGGGAAGCGATTGACAGGAGTAAGGAGGGCTTCGCAGTTCAAGAGCACCTTATCCAAAAAACTCCTGTCTTGGTTTGATGACTCCCTTAAAGTTGTTGAAAGAAACATATTCAGGCTGGATATGGACTTCGATTTGCTCATTGACGAGAACAACATCCATATCCTCAGACCCAGCGGTTTTGAATTCGTTGGCCAGCTGAAGGAAGCAATCCTGGCCGCAGTTCCCACAAATATCGAAGAAATCAAAAGCCAAGTCGACTTCATCGAATTTGACAGCATCCAAGAATATGCAAGCACCCATCCACGCGCAGCACGCTATTTAGCATCCATTCGCACGTTTGGGGAGGCAAATAACATCAGCAAGAATAAGCTCAAAGACGCCTGTGCTCAGCTGGGTGTTGAGATCGGGGAAGAGGAAGGCAAAATCATGGTGGATAATAAAAACATCATGGGATTCCTCGAAATCCTTGATCGTCGCCGTTATGAGATCGAGCTTGTTGATGGAGAGCCGGAACAATTCCGCGCAGCATCGCGCAGCAAGCTCACATCCTGAGTGGACTGAATAGTGAATAGCGTTCAAGAGTTCTCAGAAGGGCAAATTGAGGCCCTTGCACGGTTCCTCGGCGAGTGCGGATCAGGGACGGACATAACCCGTGTTCTCCATAATCGGGGCTTGGAAGACAACTCAGGTGAATCCACTAAATGGCGGCGCCTGTACCGAATCTTTCTTGCCTACCAACGGCAGTACAGTAGCCCAGTCAAAACGCTCGATTTCATCAAATCTTTCCTGATCCCAGCCCGCTATGTGGGGAGAGCAGAAGAGTTCGAACAGCGGCGAGATGAACTCAATGTTATCCTGGCATTCTCGGGACTTGAGTATGGGGCGGATGGGCAGTTTCGGAAGAAGAAGGCGGCAGAGACGCTTGACGAAGCCGAGAGCAGATTGCGCACGATCAAGGCCAAGTTCCAGAGCCGCAGGCTGCACCATGAGGTTCTGAAATATTGCCGGGCGGAACTTATGCAGGACAATTACTTCCACGCGGTTTTCGAGGCCTCCAAGGGGCTTGCCCAGCGGATACGTGAGCTGTCGGGAGTTGAAAAAGATGGTGCGGCGCTCGTGGACAAAGTCTTTTCAGTCGAAAGTCCAATGCTCGCCATCAACTCCCTTCAGACGGATACCGAGAAGTCCGAGCACAAGGGGTTTGCGGCCTTGCTGAAAGGATGCTTCGCCGCCGTTCGCAACCCGCTTGCTCATGAGCCAAAGATTCTCTGGTCAGGCGAGGACGATGCCGCAGATTACCTGTCGCTGATTTCACTGCTTCACAGGAAGCTGGATGACTGCGTCCAAACCGGGCTCGGGAGATGATGACATGTCGCAAACGTTGAAGCCCTATTCCTTATACAAACCGTCAGGACGTCCCTGGCTTGGGAATATCCCGGAGCATTGGGATGTGAGGCGCAATGGACGCTTGTTTCGCCAGCGCAACGAGACTGGTTTTCCCGATTTGCCCATTCTGGAAGTCTCGCTCAAGACCGGCGTTCGGGTCCGCGATTTCGAGAACTCCAAACGCAAGCAGGTGATGGGAGATAAGGGCAAATACAAGCGGGCCGCAACCGGGGATATCGCCTACAACATGATGCGCATGTGGCAAGGGGCGGTGGGCGTGGCTCCCGTGGACGGTTTGATCAGCCCCGCATATGTCGTTGCTGAGCCCTTTCCCGAGACTGACACTCACTACTTCTCGTACCTGTTCAGGACTGACGCCTACAAGAACGAGGTCAACAAGTATTCCCATGGCATCGTCTCTGACAGGAACCGCCTGTATTGGGACGAGTTCAAGCAGATACCAACTCCCTTCCCGCCGACGGAAGAGCAAGAAGCCATTGTCGGGTTTCTCAACTTCAAAAGCAGCCAAATCGCCAGATTTATCCAGGCCAAGCGCAAGCTCATCGCCCTGCTGAACGAGCAGAAGCAGGCGATCATCAATCAGGCGGTGACGCGAGGGCTTGACCCCAATGTCCGGCTTAAGCCTTCCGGCGTGCATTACCTGGGGGATATTCCCGAGCATTGGGACGTCTTGAAACTCAAGCGAATTGTCGGCTTCAATCCCTCAAAGCAGGAATCGGCTCAATACCTCCAGCGCAATGATAGCGTTGTTTTCTTGCCAATGGAGAAGGTTTCGGCGGAAGGGGCGATAGACTGTTCTGAGGTCAGACCTGTCGCAGAGCTATGGTCAGGTTTCACGTATTTCAGGAAAAATGATGTCGTTATCGCAAAGATAACCCCATGCTTTGAAAATGGGAAAGGCGCATGCCTCGATAATCTGGAGACGCCAATAGGGTTTGGTACTACAGAGTTTATCGTCATGAGACCAGGAAACCGCATCCTTCCCAAGTATCTCTACTACATAACGCGCTTTTCAAGATTTCGAATCCTTGGCGAGGAGGCCATGACGGGAGCTGCCGGACAACAAAGAGTTCCGACGGATTTCATGAAAGACTTTCTATGCGGCCTGCCAGAAAAATCGGAGCAGGCTCAAATTGTGGAACGAATTGAGGATGAACTTTCCACAGTCGAGCACCTAATTGACCGTGCCAAGACGGAAATCGACCTCATCCGAGAATACCGCACCCGCCTGATATCCGACGTAGTGACGGGCAAGCTGGACGTGCGAGGGATAGAGGTGGAAGACGTGGACGCCAGCGAAGTCCTGGACGACCTCGATTATGCCGAAGACGACACGCTTCTGGAGGAGGCTGAGGAAAATTTGAATGAGAATGATTGATTGGTGCAAGGACGCGTGGTCATTCTCAGAAGACAATGCAGGATAAATGTGACACTGTATCCCCTAACTGATTTTCCTGCCGCAACAGAATGTTGATGGAGCTACCCATGAACTACTACGGGCTGAAATCGATTGTCACTTCGCAGAAGCAGCAAGTAGACCTTGGCGTGAAATCTGACTCTTTTTTCGCATGTGCCAAGCGCCAGGAAACTTATGTTGAACCGAAGTTCGCGAAAATAGAGTTCCCCATTGAACAACCGACGATCATTCTGGTTTCAGCGGTAGGAGCTTCTGGGAAAACGAGCACAGCGCATGCCCTTTCAGTAGACACAGGCTTCCCCATCCTCGATCTCGCCAAGCATGAACCAGTTGGCGGTAGTTCTCTTGCGGGTATTCTTATCGACCATTACCCCCACAATGTTGGAGAAGTTCTCGCCGGTCTGAAAGCCGGGACATGTGGAGTCATTATCGACGGTATAGACGAAGGGCGCTCAAAGGTAACAGAGGAAGGGTTCGAAGCCTTTCTGGACAACATCATCAAGTTGACCAAAGGCGCGGAGCGCACCTCAATAGTTGTGTTTGGCAGAGGCCAGACCCTCATGAACACTTGGTGCTATCTGGAGGATAATGGTGTTGCCACAGGATTGATCCAGATTGAACCGTTCGACCTTGATCAAGCCAAGAAGTATATCGATGTCCACGTTGGGAAGCCTCAATCAGGTCAGGAAGCGAATTATGTTCAGGCTCGAGATGAAATACTCGAATCCTTGGGCGCGGCCTTCAAGGCGGCGGACGGGGAGAAGGATGAATTCATCGCTTTCCTGGGATATCCGCCAGTCCTGGACGCCATCTCGACCCTGCTCCGGCAGGAAGTCAACTACCACAGAATTTGCCAAGACCTTTCGGGTGGATCGAGCAATGACCTCGAAGTAAATCTGCTCATTCGAATTGGTGATTATCTCCTGGATCGTGAGCAGAGGGAAAAGGCGCAAGTGAACTTCGTCAACGACATCGCAGATAAAATCGGAGGAGAGCTTGGCAAATCCCTTCAGGGGAGCCTTTACAGCAGAGAGGAACAGTGCGCCAGAGTACTTGCCAAGACGCTCGGCATTCACCTGAAGCATCAGTTCATACCCGATCCGTCAATCAACCAGGAGTATGAGGACGCACTTGAAACATGGTGTTCCGAGCACCCTTTCCTCCAAGAAAACACCCTTCGGAATCCCGTGTTTTCAGCTCTATCCTTGACCAGATGCCTGCTGAGTGACAGTCAGGAGTACAAAAACATCGCCGTTCAATACGCCGATAAGAACCCATCGAGCTATCTATTGCTGTACATCATAGGGGCGCAGCATAACGGAGGCCCGATCCCCCTGGCTGCATGCAACATGCTAATGCAGTCTTGCTCGGACTTTTTGGCCCTTGATGCTGATGTCGCCATTGATCTGGAAGGTGATTCCTGGGATGACGCTCAAGCATCGAGCGAGGCCGAGCTCACAATCGTTATCGACCTAAAAAACAAGAAGAACGAGAAAAAGTATTCGTTCAAAGCCGAAACTAGCCCTCAAGACACGTTTACTCTTGGCCCTGTCCTTGTGGGGGCGAGGGTACGTCTCCCCTGCGATATCAACATACTCGGCAATAAGCGGATCGACGTTTTCGGTGATTGCTTGGTTGCGGGAAGAGAAGTGCACTTCCAAGCGCCCGAACTCACCATTTCTCGAATCAGCGTTGTCGAAGTTGACGGTCTGCCTGTACCTACAGCTCTTATGGTCGAGTCGAAAAAGGTAACGGGACGCGTTGATATACTCTCTCCCAAGGACGCTTCATTGACCCTTTTCTGCGAAAAGCACGCTCTTGAATATCCACTCGCCAAGTTTGTCTCCCAATTAACTCCTTCTCAGATGACTAGTGATTTGCAGGAAAAGTACAATCGTTTAAGAAGGATATTTGTCGATTTCCGCTCGCACTCCAAAGGAGGGTTGGCAAAGTACCGAGACAAGGTTCAGCACAGGCGTGTCGTGAAGAACGATGTGGGAAGGGCCGTTCTGAAGGCTCTCATCGATGATGGCATCCTCACACACAACCACATATTTTATTTTGTCCAACCAGCTGAATTGTCAGAGCGAATAGGCATCAACTGGGAAGACTTGAAACAAAGGAAATCTACGCCACAGTTGGAAGCATACTTGGCTAGGATATAGAGCCTTTCGCGTTTCATTGGGTGGAGGTCAGCATGGTAAATACGGATACAAGCGAAAAGGGGCTTGAAACTCTCATCACTTCTTCGCTTGTCAACGACGCTGGATATGTCGAGGGCAAGCCCGAGGACTACGACCGGGACCATGCCGTTGACCTCGCCCAATTGTTCGCATTCCTCAAGGAAACGCAGCCCGATGTCATAGAAACCCTGGGCATCGGGGAGGAAGGGACATCCCGCCAGCAATTCCTCCACCGCCTTCAGGGAGAGATAGCCAAACGCGGCGTCATCGATGTGCTGCGCAAAGGCATCAAAACCGGCCCTGCGCATATCGACTTGTTCTACGGCACGCCGACACCCGGCAACAAGAAAGCGAAAGAGCTTTTCGCGGCCAACGTCTTCAGCGTCACCCGCCAGCTTCGCTACAGCAAGGATGAAACCAAGCTGGCCCTGGACATGGGGCTATTCATCAACGGCCTTCCCATCGCCACCTTCGAGCTGAAGAACAAGCTCACAAAACAGACAGTCGCCGACGCCATTGAGCAGTACAAACGGGACCGCGACCCCAAGGAGCTGCTCTTCCAGTTCGGGCGCTGCGTGGTCCACTTTGCCCTGGATGACCACGAAGTCTGGATGTGTACTCACCTGAAAGGCACGGGTAGCTGGTTCCTCCCCTTCAACAAGGGCCACAACGACGGGGCAGGGAACCCGCCGAATCCCGAGGGGCTCGCCACGGACTACCTTTGGAAGGCGGTGCTGACCAAACCGAGCCTGACCAACATTCTGGAGAGCTATGCCCAGGTGGTGGAGGAAAAAGACAAGCAGGGGCGCAAGAAGCGCAAGCAGATATTCCCCCGTTACCACCAGCTGGATGTGGTCAGGAATCTTTTGGCAAAAGCCCAGGCGGACGGCGCGGGCCAGCGGTATCTGATTCAGCACTCCGCAGGCTCCGGCAAGTCCAACTCCATTACCTGGCTCGCGCATCAGCTGGTGGAATTGAAGCGCGAGGACAAACCCATCTTCGATTCCGTCATCTTGGTCACGGACCGCAAGGTGCTGGACAAGCAGATACGGGACAACATCAAGCAGTTCGCCCAGGTCACGGCGATTGTCGGAGCAGTAACCCAAGGGTCGGGACAGCTCCGGGAGTTCATCCTCCAGGGCAAGAAGATCATTATCTCCACGGTCCAGAAGTTCCCCTTCATCCTGGAAGAGATAGGCAACCAGCACAGGGGCAGTTCCTTCGCCATCATCATCGACGAAGCGCACTCCAGCCAGGGTGGTCGCACGGCGGCTGCCATGAACATCGCCCTATCCGAGCAGGGCGAAGAAGAGGAGGAAAGCGTCGAGGATCGCATCAACCGGATCATGGAAGCACGGAAGATGCTGCCCAACGCCAGCTACTTCGCCTTCACCGCCACGCCCAAGAACAAAACGCTGGAGATTTTCGGCATCAAGCAGGCGAATGGGAATTTCCGCCCATTTCATGGGTATACCATGAAGCAGGCGATCCAGGAGGGGTTCATCCTGGACGTGCTGCGGAACTACACCACGGTGAGCAGCTATTACCGTCTGGTCAAGACCGTGGAGGACGATCCCGAGTTTGACGCCAAGAAGGCCAAGCGCAAGTTGCGGCGCTATGTCGAATCCCATGACCACGCGATCCGTCTGAAATCGGAAATCATGGTGGACCACTTCCACGAGCAGGTCCTCGCCAAAAAGAAGATCGGCGGCAATGCCCGAGCCATGGTTGTCACCAGCGGCATCAAGAGGGCCATACAGTATAAGCTGGCTTTCGACGCCTACCTCAAGGAGAGGAACAGCCCGTACAAGGCCCTTGTCGCCTTCTCTGGTGAACATGAGCACGGCGGGCAGGACGTGACCGAAGCCACCATGAACGGTTTCCCGAGCAACCAGATTCCCGAGGTGTTCCGGGAAGACCCGTACCGCTTCCTGATCGTGGCTGACAAATTCCAGACGGGTTATGACGAACCGCTGCTCCATACCATGTACGTGGACAAACAGCTCTCGGGCGTGAAGGCGGTCCAGACCCTCTCCAGGCTCAACCGCGCCCATCCGCAGAAGCATGACACCTTCGTCCTAGACTTCATGAACGACACGGAAGGCATTGAGCGGTCATTCGGGGATTACTACCGCACGACGATCCTGAGCCAAGAAACAGACCCGGACAAGCTGCATGACCTCAAAGCGGACCTGGACGGCTATCAAGTGTACTCCGAGGCCGATGTGGACGCCCTGGTGGAATTGTATCTCTCAGGCGCTGATCGGGACAAACTGGACCCGATCCTGGACGGTTCGGTTGCCACCTACAACGCCGACCTTGACGAAGACGGGCAGGTGGATTTCAAGAGCAAGGCCAAGGCGTTTGCCCGGACGTACAGCTTCCTCGCCTCGGTGCTCCCCTATACGAACCTGGACTGGGAAAAGCTCTCCATCTTCCTGAACTTCCTCATACCGAAGCTCCCCGCCCCCAAGGAAGAGGACCTCTCCAAGGGCATCCTGGAAACCATCGACATGGACAGCTACCGTGTCGAGGTGAAGGAGCAAATCCGTATTTCACTGGCGGATGAGGATGGCGAGTTGGAGCCGGTCCCGCTCGGTGGCGGCGGCGGAAAGCCAGAGCCGGAGCTTGATTATCTGAGCAACATCGTCAAAGCCTTCAATGACCAGTTCGGAAGTATCGAGTGGAAAGACGGGGACAAAATTCGCAAGGTCATTACCGAGGAGATTCCGGCGAAGGTGGCCGCAGACAAGGCGTACCAGAACGCCAAGCAGAACGACGACAAACAAAACGCCAGAATCGAGCACGACAGGGCGCTCGGCAGGGTCATGATGGAACTCCTCGCGGATCATACTGAGCTGTTCAAGCAGTTCAGTGACAATCCCGGCTTCAAGAAGTGGCTCTCGGACACCATCTTTACGATGACGTATGAAGATGGCCCGAGAGAGCGAGTTTAGCCAAGTAAGGTGCCAATATGACGCAAGCATCACCTTATAGGGACGCTATTAGGTTATTATATATTCTAGTGAAGGGCAGTTCTCCGCTTGATGACTCCAGCGATAGTGAGTCATTTGCGGTTTTTAAGGGAGAAGCCAGGCTCCATGCACTAGATTTCTGGATGAGGTACCCAGATTATTTGGCAGAAGAACTGCTGGATAGATACGAACAGCATAACAATGTTCAAGACCTGTGGTCTGTCAAACGGATTCTCTCTGAACAAGAGCCTGAGTTGAGAAAATTTCCAATGATACGCTACAGATTTGGTGCGTACGAAAAAATTGATAACACCGTTTCAATACTAAGATCCCGCAATCTCATCTCAGTTAAGAGAAAAGTCGAAAATGGCATTCTTAAAGAAACTGATTTTCATGTCCACAAAAGCGCATTCTCTCTCGCAGATGATATTGTTAAAGAATGGATTCCATTGTCTTGGTATGCAAACCGGGCTGAGCTTGTTGCAGATGTGGCTGGTGATCGTGGCGGAACTTCGTTGAAGAATCGCCAGTATCAGCAGATGGAGTACGCAGAGACCCAATTAGGTGGGGTTATACCCTCTATTTCAGGCAGAGTCCGGGAGCGCTACGACAATCTTGTTCAGCAGCAAGTGATAGGTAGATAAGAACTGCGAGGTTCCAAGTGAGTACGAGTTGGCTGTCAGATGTTGCACAAAAGCTAGAGATTGACATTGCAGATGTCACTGAAACCGTTGCAAGGTATCAGATAAAGCCGTCTCCAGTAGTGCCAAGGACAAAACGCATAACTCTAAAGCGTATATACTTCTCCGGGACCAAAGCACACGAAGAAAATGCTGATGCTTTTGCCTTTGATTGGGACGAATTGAAGCCTGGATTATGGGGCATTCTGAGCGAAAGAAATCAAAGAGGAAAAAGCTCAATATTTGGCGTTGTTCTTTGGCTTATGCGCGGAAGGCCCCCCTCGTTTCTTCAGGAAGATGTGTTTCAGTGGATTCAGAACGCAGCCTTACGGTTTACTGTTGGCGATGTTACCTATCAGGTCTCGGTAGTTAATAATACTGAAGCCGAAGGGGATTTGAGTCGAATTGATGAACATGGTGTGGTGCACGAACTTTTTCGGTTTTCGAATAACCTTGAGTTTGAAAGTGTAATGTCCAGCTTCATGATGGGACAGCTATTCCTTGACCCCGTAGTTGTCTGGAACGGGGATGCTCCGGCAGATGGCGGTAAGAAAGTTACTCATGAATGGCCGTTTTTGTCCGGCGCGATGTTCATAGGCACTGACTACAATTCATTGTTAGGGGATAAATTTATCCCAGGTCTATCTGTTCGCTTAATGCAAATGTATCTGGGGTTGCCTTGGGTCTCAACTTTGGCGGAAGCCAAAGCCTATGAAAATAGCCTCATCAAGGAAAAGGCCGCAGCCAAACGAAAGGCGGATGAACAAAGAGAAGGTCACGAAAGCCGGGTTGAAGAGATTAAATCCAACATAAACGAGATAACGACAGAATTGAATAATATCCCTACCAGTCAACACGTCCATGATGCTCACGCCAAAGTTAGTAAAAGGTTGAGAGCTGTTTTCGATTCAATTTGGGAGGCTGAGAAGCAAGTAGAAGAGGCTCTTCGATTTGAGCAAGAAACGCAGCGGATTCACCTCTCTGATACGAAAGAGCTTCAACAGTTTGTGGACGTGCATGCGGCAGGAGCAGTATTCCGCAGGCTGGCTCCTACAATATGCCCACGATGTGAGGCAAGTATTCCAGAATCAAGACTCGAGGAAGAGCAGAAGTCTGGTGAGTGTTGCGTCTGCAACGGGCACATTATTGAGGACGAAGGGGCTGATGAGAAACGGGCTGAACTTTCGGAGCGAGTGAATGCGTCCGAAGAAGCTTTTTCCCAGGGGAAAATCCAGCTGGAAAGAGCGCAAAGAGCACTCACAGAACTTGAGGAAGAGAGGGATTCACTTCAGAAAGAACGCGAGATACTTGAAGCTAAGTTCGACTCGTATAGCGACAGAAACGAGTTGGAATATAGACTGAAAAGGGCAGAAGGCCAGCTTGAGGAAGCCCAAAGAAGTTTTGTTGACGTGGATCAAGAAGATGCCATTGACTCAAAAATCATCACACAACTCGTCAAGAGCGTTGAGGGGCGAGTAAAATCTGTGCAAACAGGTATTTTGGAAAGTGTTAGCAATAAAATTCTGGAGTACGCAAAGCGATTTGGCCTTGAGAACTATTCACAAACTCACCTCAACGGAGCTGGGCAGTTAAAAATCATAAAGGGCGGTGAGTCAACCAGCTACAGTAAAGTAACCCAAGGGGAACAGTTGCGGCTCAAAGTCGCTACCATGCTGGCCATCATCAGCGTTTCGCACACGTCTGGAGTTGGCAGGCATCCTGGAATGCTGCTCATCGACTCTCCAGGTTCTCAAGAGATTGTTGGCACTGATCTGGAAGAATTGATGTCTGGCATGAAGGAGGTGATTTCCGAGCTTCCGTTCTTGCAAGTCTTTGTTGCTTCTGTCGTATCTGATCTCATGGCAAGGCAAATTGATGAAAAGCAATGCATTTCCGCTACAGGTGACGCGTATCTTTGGTAGACAGCATGTTGGCAATTGAAAAAGATATTTGTGCAATCCTGGAATCAGGAAAAGTACCGTCCCTGGAAGACCTTGGAGGGACTGATTTAATTATTTCGAACGCAGGTTCTCTTGTTACTTCTCGCTTCTCCCCTGAAATTTTTAGAGCCATTATGATCAAATACGAGATGCTCTCACGCCATGAACAAGAATCTCTCGAAGATTTTTTGGTGAATTGCGTCGCGGACGTTTCAAATGAATTTTGTGCACAAGAGCTTGTTGACATTATCGACTATTCGCCAATGCCCTGCCATCTCGAAGATCGTTTTTACAAAGCACTTCTTTGGGTAGCAAAAGAGACATCAAGGCCCGCTATGACGCGGGCCTTCGCTTTAGATGGCAGTCTGAGACTGACAAGCAAGAAGCCTTCGAGAAGGCATTCCTTGTTCGCGATGCTTTTAGAAATTGAGGATTCAGAACAACCTGTATTCATTAAGCACTCCGCAAAAATTGCTGGAGTCGCCAACTCTCATTGGCCCACAGAAGAGATTCTTCCTCTACTGCAAAGATTTATGGCTATTGATGAGGCAAAATCAGAATCCGCGTATGAACTTGGCATGGCACACTTACGCACCGGATTTGATGCTCAAGATAAACTGTCCGCAATAGACAGCTTTACAAACGCCCTCCTTTGGTTTCAAGAATCGACAAAACATGGTGAGCAGCGCCTTGATGCAGAGCTGTATGGTCTTTCTCTTTCGATTCTCACTGAGTACTCTCAGGAGCAATTGGACAAGTCCAAACTTCTAGATAGAGCTGCAAGCCTCCAAAGGACAGCCTTTCTATACGAGGCGTGGGTTGAAAATGAAGCACTCCCTTCTTGGCTCGGGGCGCGTCGAACTGAACTCGTCAACTGGATACTTCTTGCGAAGACCTTAGAGAGGCTGGCGGAGTCTCTGGGGCAACCAAGTTGGTTTGAACCGAGGTCAGTGATTGAAGATTATTTACTCAAATCATACACCGCCAGCCGAAGCTATCTTCAAAGAACGAAGTCAGGAGGAATAGAGAGGATCATAGCGCCACAGATTGAGGCTTCTCTTATTAAAAAGGAAGGCCAGCTCAACCATCTTCGTCAATGGCTTGAGCATGTTGATCAATCAGAATGGACGGCTGTTGCTGCTGAATTGTTGACCAAACTCGATGAGGAGCATGGGAGAATCCATGCAAACCCTGCCGAGGCGACTCCCTGTGACCACAGAGGGAGAAGTGGGTTCGGAAAACTGGACCAGTAGCTAAGGTGGACATATAAGAGCCGAAGGAGGCCCTTGATGTCCAAGAAGAGAAGAAAGTTTACCGCCGAGTTCAAGACCCGCGTCGCCCTGAACGCTTTGTCCGGCGAGCACACCCTTTCCGAGATCGCCAGCAAGTATGGCGTTCATCCCAATCAGGTTTCCCAGTGGAAAAAGCAGGCCAAAGAAGGCATTGCTGCTTCCTTTTCAGGCAAGGCCCAGAAAGTCCAGCAAAGCGATGAGGCCCGGATCAAGGAACTGCACGCCAAGATCGGCCAACTCACTGTGGAGAAGGATTTTTTACAACAAGCCTTCGCCAAAATCTGAGCCATGAGCGAAGGCGGGAGATCGTCGACAAGGGCCATCCTGCGCTCAGTGTTCGGCGGCAGTGCGAAGCCCTGAAGCTGCACCGCTCAACGTATTACTATCAGCCGATCGGCGAGTCCGAGTACAATCTGACGTTGATGCAGCGCATCGACGAGTTGTTCATGGAGTTGCCGTTCTTCGGCTCCCGGCAAATGCGCAACATCCTGCGAGATGAGGGACATTTCGTCGGGCGTAATCGTGTGCGTCGGCTCATGCGCAAGATGGGGCTGATGGCGGTCTACCAAAAGCCGCGAACCAGCCAGCCACACCCGCAGCACAAGACGTATCCGTATCTGTTGCGGGGCAAGGCGATCACGAAGCCGAATCAGGTGTGGTGCGCCGACATCACGTACATTCCGATGCGGCGTGGCTTCCTGTACCTCGTGGCGATCATGGATTGGCATAGTCGAGCCGTGCTGTCATGGCGCTTGTCGAACACGATGGACGCTGACTTCTGCGTGGCAGCCCTGGAAGAGGCCATGAACCGATACGGCGTGCCGGATATCTTCAACACCGACCAAGGCTCGCAATTCACGAGCTACGAGTTCACACGGACGCTCAGACAGGCAGGAGCCAAGATCTCAATGGATGGTCGAGGCCGCTGGATGGACAACGTTATGATCGAACGCCTCTGGCGTTCGTTGAAGTATGAATGCGTGTATTTGCGGGAAATTGAGACAGGAAGCGAGCTTCGTCGCACCCTGGCCTGGTGGTTTGAGTTCTACAACAATCGCCGTCCGCACAAGACCTTTGACGGCAGGAAGCCGATGGAGATATATCAACAGTTCAAGCCAGAGGGGGTACCCCCTCTGGCTTGCCCCAGAAAGGCGGCATAGCCAACGAAACTGTCCACCTTAGTTTTGCCGCTGACTGGTCCAAAGAAGTGAACCCACTTCTGGGGTCGCCTTCCTTCACAACCACAAAGCGCCGACGCCATTAATTGAAGCCTATCAATTTTCATACATCCATAATGTAGAATACAGCTCTCCCCACGTTGAAAAAATCATTGAAGACTGCGACAGCAAACTAAAATTGGCAAATCATGATTACAAGAATGAAAAAGTAAGAGGGGTTTTTCTGCCACTTTTATTAGGGACATTGCTATTCCTCGAAAGTCGCATGAACCTAACTAGAGGCAGCCATCGTGGAGTGAGCTATCTGTTCCAAGAATCTCCTCTCCCAAGTGAAAGAGACCTTCAAGAAGACTACTTCATCTTTATGCACAGCAACCTAAGAGGGATAACTGTCGAACGCTCTGACGTAGCAGGGGGGAGGGCAGACGTTTTATTTGAAAGCAAAGGAATAAGAACTGCTTCTGAACTAAAGAAGGAAGAGATTAGTTGCTCTTTTGAAGACATTGAAAACTGTTATGCAGCTCAGGGTGTTGAATATCAAAATACTAACATCAGACTTGGAATTCTCCTTGTGCTAGATTTAACTTTGAAAAATTCAGGAGTTGGGCATATTACGAGTCAAGTCTGTCAACGGCAGTTGAAAACTGACCCACTTTTCGTTTCGGTCGGCAACTGAATTTTGACCCACCTGCCTCAGTTGTTTTTTCCGAACACGCCGGATTTGATTTTGTCTTTCAGCCGGTAGCTGTCTCCCTTGATCTGGATGACATGGGAGTGGTGCAGCAGCCGGTCGAGCATGGCTGAGGTCAGGGCCGTATTTCCGGAAAAGACGGTCTCCCATTCGCCGAAGCTTAAGTTGGAAGTCAGTATGATTGAACCTGACTCGTACCGCTTGGCCACCACCTGAAAGAAGAGGTTTGCCTGGTCGCCTGTCATCGGGAGATAGCCGACCTCATCCACAATGAGTAGGCTCGGCCCGCTGACGGAGCGTTTCATGGTCTGTGCGTAGCGGCCTTGCCGGATCGCGGTCTCCAACTGGAGAATGAGGTCTGCCGCCGTCGTGAAGCGGACCTTGAGACCGGCCTCAGCCGCACGCAGGCCAAGAGCAATTGCCAGATGCGTTTTGCCGACCCCGCTGGGGCCAAGCAGCAGAACGTTTTCCCTGCGCTTCAGGAAGGTCAGTCCGGCAAGCTCCTGGATCAGTCTCTTCGGAGCCCCTGCGGCAAAGGAAAAGTCATATCCCTCAATGGTCTTTGGTGCCGGGAATTTCGCCATACGCGTCATTACTTCACGGCTCCGCTCTTTGCGGAAGGCCTCTTCCGCCCGCAAGACCTCTTCGAGAAACTGTATGTAACTCTTCTCCTGCCTGACGGCCGCTTCCGCAAGCTGGTCATAGCAGTTCGGCACAGCGCATAGCTTGAGCTTTTCACAGACCGAAACCATTCGTTCGTGCTGGAGGCTATCCACTACGCACCTCCCTGAAGGAAGCGGTCATAAAACGCTGGGGAACGCTGAAGCATCTCGACAGGCCATGTTCCCAATTTGCCGGTGCCATCCAGAAGGCAGGCAGAGTCCTGCCGAATTGTTTTCGGCAACGGCAGAAGCGACTCTCGCTCCTCGAGGAACCGCCTGTCAGGGCGCTGCCCGGTTGTCTTGTGCTTTCTGCAGTTTGCCACCTCCCGGAGCCACTTGCCGACTTCAAGGTTGGCAGTCAGCGCGTCCAGCTTCAGACCGGAGTTGGCGAGCTTTGTCACCAGGGGCACATAAAAGCTGTTTCGCAGATAGTGGTTGAAACGCTCGACTTTGCCTTTTGTCCGAGCCCTGTACGGCCTGCAAAGCCGGGGCGTGAAGCCGTAGTCCGTCGCCAACTGCCGGAATGCGGAGTGAAAGCGATGTTTTCCGGAGCCATAGGCATCCCGCTCAACAACTACCGTTTTCATGTTGTCGTACAGCACTTCCTGGGGAATACCCTGAAAAAAGGCAAACGCATTCTCATGGCACTTGCGAAGGCTGGCAAAGGTCTCGTCCGTGACGAACTCCACATACGTAAGGCGGCTGAAGCCCAAAGTAGCCACAAAGGCAGAAAGCGGTTCCTTCCCTCTCCGAAATACGCACCAGTCAACCTGCATCTGTATGCCGGGGGCCGTCTCGAACCGATTGTCCGGCTCGGGAGCCGGAACAGGATACAGACCGCTGACATAATATCGGACAAGACGCTCGGATCCCGCATATCCCTGCTCGACAATCTCACGAAAGATAACCGTCGCAGGCAGCCTGTGTGGAGAAGCCTGCCGCACCCGTTCGTCGATGTAATCCTTGAAAGGATCGAGCTTTCCGGGCTGTTTCGTCTGACGCTCGTAAATCGGCTCGCTTGAATCGCGCAGGTATTTACGAACCGTATTGCGTGAAATTTCAAGTTCTCTGGCGATCCACCTGATCGACTTTCCCTGCCGCCGCAAAATTCGAATTTCCATGACTCCTTCCTTGGTAAGCATCGCGCCTCCTGACGGAGGGCATCAGTTCTTCCAAGGCGGGTCAATTTTCAGTTGCCGAGGTGGGTCATTTTTACATTGCCGCTGACAAAGTCAAAGTTACAGATATTCTCAGGTCAGGAGAAGTAAGCCCAAGGTCCTTGGTGATAGTTAAGGTTCCAGGAAGGCGCAAGACTCCCAGTGCGCTTTCGCGATAGTTCTTCTTCAGACTAAAAAAGCGAGGTTATACAAGTGTATCAGAAAGCAGCGTTGACAAAAAGGCTCCTCTTTGCGCTTAAAGATGGCAAACTCTTAGTGTCAAATATGTTCACAGAAGATGGCAATGGGAAGAAGGAGAGCTTATTTTCGGCGTACATACCTGAAGAAAAAGATAGAGATGCACTTTGGGATGAAATCAAGAGCAAGAAAGTAAATGGTAGAACTTGCCACGTCTTCGACAACGAAGAAGAATATATGGATTTCTTTGGAAATCTACTTAATATGTAGACTTCGCAAGAGATAAGCTGAATGGTCGGAGTAACATCTCACTTGCTCGTATTTTTTCTGGTCTCTGACCCAACGCATTTGAAAGTGGGTTTGGCGTCTCGGAGAACCTCGGTTCTCCGGTCGTAAGCTTCCCCGTCAAGAGGACAGTTGAAAAATAGAGTTTCCAGCGTTGTTGGATAAAAACTCGGAGGGTGTCAGGTCCCCGAGAGAGTCATGGGGCCGCTGTTCGTTGTATTCAATCTTCCACCAGTGGGTGATCTCCCGGACCTCATTCAGAGTCCTGAAGAGATAGAGATCAAGCACTTCGGCGCGATATGTCCGGTTGAACCGTTCAATGTACGCGTTCTGATTAGGTTCTCCGGGTTGAATATATTGGATGCTCATTCCTGCCGACTCGGCCCAGGCTACGAACTCACCGGAAAGGAATTCCGGTCCGTTGTCCGTCCTTAGCACTTGGGGAAGGCCTCGTTCCAGGCGTAGCCGTTCAAACACTCGGATTAGCCGCCTTCCGGTAATGGACGTGTCAATTTCGACGTGCAGCAGTTCGCGGTTGAAGTCGTCAATAACGTTGAAGGTTCGAAATCGTTTCCCCGCATAAAGCGAGTCGCTCATGAAGTCGGCAGACCACGTCAGATTGGGCTGGGCCGGGATCGACAGCGGCTGCTTAGTGCGTTGAGGCAATCGCTTTTTTGCCCGGCTCTTCAGGTTCAGCCGCAGCTCGCAGTAGACGCGATATACCCTCTTGTGGTTCCAGCAATGCTTGCGACGCAGTACCTTGAAGCACTTCCAGAATCCCCAGCGAGGGTGTTTGTCGAGTAACGAGTTGATCGCCTCGACGACTTCGTGATCACGGCTCCCACTTGCAGGCAACCGATAATAGGCCGTCCTGGATAAGCCCACACAGCGGCAACTGCGTAGTATGGACAGATTGTGCTCGACAGTCAGATAAGCGACCGCCTCGCGTTTCCCGGTCGGCCTTAAAGCTTTTTTTCGATCAGATCCTTCAAAGCACGGTTTTCGAGGGCCATGTCCGCATACATCCGCTTCAACTGCGCCAGCTCAGCCTCCATATCCTTCATCCGTTTCAGATCGGAAGCCTGCATGCCTCCATACTTGGATTTCCAGCTATAATAGGTGGCGTCGGAAATACCGTGGACGCGGCAGATGTCTTTGACTTTGATACCGGCTTCGCCCTCTTTGAGGATCGAGAATATCTGCGTCTCAGTGAATCGTGATTTCTTCATGAAAGTCTCCTGACGGGGATATGCCAGAAAACTCCAGTTTTGGCCTGTGTCTTCTTAGGGGAAGCTTACGAAACAACCAGAAAAGGGGCAAAGCTTATACGAAACGATGTTACCCTTCATCGATTACTTGTCCGGAATGACTGACAACTTTGCCACACATATTGCTCAGCAAATCCAAGGGCAGGCAGCCCCAGACATTAGCCGATAGTAGCTTTCGGGTGGAGGTCTTTCCAATTGCGACATCTCCATCTTGATTTGGCTCAGGACCCTAGTTTCCACCTCTTTCCTGCTGAACTGGTGTTGCTTGTTCAAGGATTCGTGCGACATTCAGCAGTTCTTGCTTGGAAACTGAGCGTCCGCCACTCTGTACACGCTGGTTGTTAATGGCGGTCAACTCCGACGGATTGTCAATCAAAGATTCAACCAGCTCCAGAGGTGTCATTTCTTGGCCGTCGCGCTGCCAAGCAAGTTCGGGGGCCAGTTGCAGCAAGCGTTCGACAGCATGCATATTGCCAGACCAACTCGCGGTGTGCATGGGGGATCGGCCATCAACGGTAATATTGGCCAGGGAGCAAGGATGATCGAGCAGAGCATCTACGCAACTCTTCACATGGGACTTTGCCGCTGAGTGCAGCGCAGTCATACCTTGCCAGTCTTGGATATCTGGATCGGCACCGGCCTTCAGCATAGCCAGAACCAACTCGGTATCCCCATCCTCCGCCGCCAACATCAAGGGGGTTTGTCCTTTGAGATCGCGGATATCCAGCTGTATTGGAACCATCTCGGCCAGTTGCTTGATAAACTGTCGCCAATGCTCCAACATGGTTTCAAACCGCTGTAGGTCAGCCGACAATTCGGGAGGAGTCATCTGTTGTAACCACGGCAGTCTTTTTCGGAAACCTGTACGCATTTTCACCAGCAACATTAAAACCGAGTTCCCTTAGACGTCAGGAAGATTTGATTTCAAATATTGCCGATTAGCCTTGATCCACTCTTTCCAGCCGACTTGGTCACCGTCTGAAAACAACTCAATCAGGCTAGCGGTCATTTTCTCAAAGATTTTCAAAGACCGAGGTCTTTCTGTCGGGACACCGGGATATGTTTTATACAGAGAATCCCAGAAGTAATCAAAAACAGCGCGCGCAACTTCTTCGATAGGAGGAATCTGTTCGTTGTCTTCCAACATCCCACCAGCAAGCATTTCACGGAAATACTTTTCGTGGTTGTTGACGATCAGCTTCTGATTCGCCAATTCCACCGCAAAACAATCTCGGGCCACTTCCCCGCGCAATGGCCCATAATTACGCTCCTGCGCTGCCTCCAGAGCCTCCTTGAACAACTTTCCGGCACCGACGAAGTCGTTACAGGCCAGCAGGTGCTTAGCCTTGTACTGCAAAAGGGCTGCCCGCCAGAGGTCATACCCTTCAGTGGACTCGGCTTCATCGAGTAAAGCCTGAACCTTGGCCCGAGTGTCTTTCGACCAATTGTGGCGTTCACCGTTCAGGTAGCTACTCAGTTCAATAAGGATGGCCGGGATTGTTTCTGCGGGCGTTAAGGCCAGCTCGCGCAATCGCTGAATGGCAGCCGTTTTTGCACGAAAACTGAGGCTCGGATTAGGAGCTACTTGGCTGATGACCCAGTAGCGGTCCTCTCCTTGCACGGCTCGCCAAGGAGATGACTTTCTCATGCGTTCGATCAGGCGCAATTTACTCTGTTCTTCGTTTAACGCTGCTTCAGCACGCTCGATATTCCGCTTTAAAATGGACACAAATGACTGCTGGTCATACCCGATGTGATCCTCGAGTTCCCCCTCTGGCCGCATTTCGTAAAAAAGGCGAGTAAGGAGGTGCGCGACCTCCAGGTTCGCGGTGTCGTGGCATGAAGGCAGAATCGAAAGAAACAGACCGAACTTGTCCCAATCCGGAAGATGAGCCTCGAACCAGCTGTTCTCGGCGTCTGCTCCCTGCTCTCGACAGTTGCGCCACGCTTCGACGGTCAGATTATAAATCAGCTTGTAGATGTTGAACAACTGCAGCAGCTTGTTATTTTGAGGGTCCGTACATTGCCGATCCACGCCGGGGCAAAGGAATTTGAGCATGCGTACGTAGCCGTCCTGCACCATGCGTGCAAGCCGCAGGCGTTGACGGATGGTGTGATTGGATGGGGCTGCATATCTTTCGGCCAGACATTCGACAAAGGTCATCTGTACATTTTCATCGACATTGCCGTCGAGAATAGCCTCAAGGCAGCCAGGCTGGGTTATCGGGATTTCCAAACGCAGCCTGTCGGCAGTCAGCCCTTTGCGTTTCACAAAGTCTAAAGCACTGGAAAACTGCTCGGCAGGCGCACTATCCTCATTGGGTAAAAAAACGCCCTTGAAGTCCAGAACCGCGTCGTCAGAAAAATATTTATTAATGGTTTCGAGTTGGGGCGTGGTCGATTTACGCCAGTTGTAAAGAGAACGGCGCAGCCCATCCTCTTCTCCATAAGTCGACTCACTGTATTCATCAGCTAATTTTTCCAGCGGCATTCCCAGTAAATCCAGTAGCCAATCCACCACCTGAGCGACGGGTAAATACAAACTCGGCTGGCCATCCGATTTACACGGCTCGGGGAGATACCAGAATCGCCCCCCCGGCATGCCCTTGTCCAGAACCTCTTCAAGGCTCCAAAAGGCCACGTAGCGTGCTAACCCTGGCACAAAAAAGTAGCCCAACAACATCCAGAGCACCTGGCGTTGGTCGGCATTGAAGGTCCATGTGTTCAACTCGACGGTTTTATAGGCATTGGCGAACTCCACAAAATTCCCAAGGGCGCTCTCCCTCGCCTGGTCATCCATGTCTAGCGCATCAAAAATGCTCCGCATTATTTCAACGGCCATGGTTTCATGTGCCGCCAGGCTATCCTGTGCGGCAGCAAACTTAAGCTTTCTTTTTGTCTGATACGGCTTACCACCCAGACTTTGATGTATTTCCAGCATAATAGCTTCAGGTAAAGGCAGGGTACTCATTGTTTTCCTCCAAGGTTGTTAACGATGAGGCTGTTCTGACAAAAAGCATTGAACCGGTCACTGAAAGACTACGTCCCCCCCTCCCCCCAACCCCGCTCTTGTGTACTGAGGAAAATAGGGAGGGGGGAGTACGCCGTTCTTCATATTCAAGAAAGCGAGCTCATGACAGGAGATGCGGACCATACCAAAAGGAGTCCGCATCATGCACAACCTCACCTCTCTGGTGCTCAACTGGCACCTCACCGAATCCTGCAACTACCGTTGTCGATATTGTTACGCCATATGGGAAGCATCGATCCGCCACCGCGAACTGATCCGCGATCCTGAGCACACGGCCGTATTTTTGCGAGAACTATATCGATTCTTTGGCCCAGGCAACAGCCTTAATCCATTGGCAAAGCGCCTTAGCTGGAACGCTGTTCGCCTGAATCTGGCCGGAGGGGAGCCCGCGCTTCACTCAAGAAGACTCCTGTCCGTTGCCAACCAAGCCCGCGGTCAAGGCTTCGAGGTTTCTCTTATAAGCAACGGCAGCCTTCTGGACCATGAACTGATGAAGCGTCTTGCGCCGCTGTTGAACTGGCTGGGAATCAGCATTGATTCGGCCGTCGCTGCAACCAATGTCGAGATTGGCCGGGTGGATCGCTGCGGACGATTGATCGACCTAAACGAATTGGTCCTCAATCTGGAAATGGCTCGGCAGTCCAACCCCGGATTGCGCATCAAAATCAACACAGTGGTCAACCGACTCAACCACGCCGAAGACCTTTATTCACTGATTCGAAACCTGTATCCGGACAAATGGAAAGTTCTACGAATGCTGCCGGTGGTGAACGAACACCTAGCCGTCACCGACGAGCAGTTCGCTGCTTTCATTGCCCGCCACAAGCCCTTTGCCAACATTCTCCGCGCCGAGAATCATCAGGACATGCGCGAGTCCTACCTCATGATTGATCCCAGCGGGCGATTCTTTCAAAACAGTCCAATAGCGGGGCAGGGGTACGCATACAGTCAGCCGATCCTTGAAGTGGGTGCTGATGCTGCTTTCGCTCAAGTACATTTTGCCCATGAGCGGTTTTCCTCGCGCTATGCCCTTGACGTAAGGGGGGAAGCGATATGAAATACTGCTCCAACAAAGATATTAACCAATTGATCCGTCGCCTCGTTTGCCAAGGCTGGCGTTTCCGTCACGGGAGCAAACACGGTCGGCTGAGCCATCCTAGTGGCCGGCCAACATTGACCGTACCGACAACACATGGAGACAAACGTGTAACCTTCCCCTAAAATAGGATCATTCAAAAGGAGAGATTTCTGTATTTTTTTTATTTCTACCAGACACCTATGTTGTCAGTTCTCATCCAGCCGGTAGTTGCGGATTTTTTCATAAAGCGTCCGGCGGTCAATACCCAAAGCCTCGGCGGTTTTTGTCCGGCTCCAGCGGTGCCTTGCGAGTTCCTGTTTTACTATCCTTCTCTCAACTTCCGCCATTCTGTTTTTCAGCGTTCCGTCGGCACAGTCCGGCAAGCTCTCCCGGGATTCTTCAAAAATCTCCGGCGGAAGTTCGCCAAGCGTGGCGTAACGCATCGCCGCGTTGCGCAGTTCTCGCACATTTCCCGGCCAGTCATAATCCATGATACGCTTAAGCAAACGACCGGACATGGGGGGTGCTTCAGGATACTCGCCCAGAAAAAAACCGAACAATAAAGGTATGTCATTTTTTCTTTCGCGCAGAGGCGGAATATGCAGCGGCAGTACATTTATACGGTAGTAAAAGTCCTGCCGCATCCTGCCTTGGCTGACAAGTTGCTGAAGATTACGGTTTGTAGCTGCCACAAGTCTGAAATCAGGCCGTTGCAGCGCGTTGCCGCCTATTGGCTGAAATCCCGCTCCTTCAATCGCCCGCAACAATTTTATCTGCACAGAAAGAGGAATTTCACCAATCTCGTCAAGAAAAAGAGTCCCCCCGTGAGCCTGAGCAAGCAGGCCGTCATGATCAGATTCTGCGCCGGAGAAGGCGCCTTTTCGATGTCCGAAGAATTCATTTTCCATCAAGTTTTCCGGGATGGCACCGCAGTTTACCGAAATAAACGGGCCTGTCGCTCTGGGGCCTGCATCATGCAACGCTTTTGCGGCCAGTTCCTTGCCTGCCCCCGATTCACCAAGGACCAGTACGCACTCGTCTGAAACTGCTGTTTTGCGTATATTGCGGATCAGCTCTGTCAATGCGGCAGACCGTCCGACCAGTCCGAACGGAAACATGGGGCTTTCTTTCGGACCGGCACCGGCTTGTAAATCGGCGGCCTGCGCCTGTTCTGCCAGTTTTGCCGGCATTATCACGCCATCAAAATGTGTGGGATTGCCGTTATGATCGCAATGCCATTTGCCCATATGCGTAACGTAAAGGTCGTCGCCTCTGTCACGGCCAAGCAAATAGGTGAACCTGCAAGGCGTTGCTTCACGGGACGTAGCCTCAAGCTGCCCGCATGCTCTTTGCCTGTCGCAAGGATGGACCAGATCGGCAAAGCTTACAGGCCTACCTGTATGCAACAACCCTGCAGGAAAACCTAACAACTCTTCACAACACCCTTCTGCGTCGAGTACAGGATACTCGGGAGCGGCTCCCAGAGTGATGCAAACTGCAGGAAACGCGCTTTCAAGCTTTCGGAAGCTGTCTGATGGTGCCTCCTTGTGTGCTCTTTCCACTGCATAGCCCAGGCATAAAGTCCCTCTGGCCTCTTTATGGCAAATACGCAGCCCGCGTACCCAGATATTTTTTCTCCCACAATCTGTCGCTAAGAGCCGGTTGCAGCCTCCGGCTGCCTGCAGCCTTCTGCGTTCCGCAGCCGTAAAAAATGACAAAACACCCGGGAAAGGGTTCTGACATTGCCCATGGTGGGCTTCGGCAGGATGCTGTTCCGGTGCGGCATGAGCACTGCCCGCGACACGCCTGTCAGAACTGTTGTAGATGGCGAACGGGGTGCCGGTCGCTGCCAACGCCGCGCCAAGCTCTCCCAGAGCGGCATCTTCCGAAGGAAACGACAAATCGTTTTCAGCAAAAATTACAAGGTAGCCGTGTATATGTATATGCGAAGGGCCGAGGCGTACTATCTGCATATGGCTGATTCCGTCAGCAAACCTTACTGCTGTCGAAACCAAAGCTGTTGCTCCGGCCTGTGTGATGAGCGAGCTGATGTCAGTGTGAAATTCCAGCGCCTCAGCAAGGCTCTGCCCCTTATGAATCTGCCGGCGTATATCGGCAGGAATATGCTGCGCTCTTTCTACTAAAAGAGGTACTCCGTTTTGATCACAAAGGCAGTACCCGACGCGGGCGGTGGTTTCGAGAGTGCGTGCCATCTGCTTATATCCTGAAAGGGGCGGTTGTTGTCCGTAATGGCGGGGTTGTCTGTCGCTATCGATATTGACATTCATTATCTAAGTCAACATCACACCCCGCGATGCCGGTTCCTGAGCAACCGTCCACAGTCCAGAATAACCTCACTTCCGGAAGGCAGCCCGTATGGGAATAAAAACTCTCAAAACAGGTTGCGCAAGTCATTCGATCGAAAAACTATAAATTCAGATCGTTATATTAAAAGTACTAAAAAGCGGGAGGAAGACTTCTCATGTTGCATAAATAGAACAAAAAAATGAGTAAGAATAACATTTTGTTTTATCAGTATAAATTTAAAAATTGCGACATGGAACACTCTTTGCTGAATATGATAATCAAAAACATTATCGCATATGAGCTGCCTCAGGCCGCTTATGTTGCAAGGAGCATCCATGAAACAGGGTCCGAAGCTATTGCCGGTAATTTTTATAGGTGACCGTGTGGCAGATGTTGCCCGCGCTCTCGGGTGTTATCCCACCGCCATGATAGGTGGACAAATACCCATGATTGAGAAGGAGTTTCCCTTTGCACGACAGCTTGAATGCGTGCTTTGCGTCATGGGCAGCAAACGCAAGATACTGCTGCATGCCTATAAAAAGATGCAGATAGAGTATGTTGTCATTGAAAACACCAAGGATTCTCCTAATCCGGCCAGCATTGCCCCTGAACTGGAGGCTCAAGGACTCAAGGTTGCCGTTCTGGATTTCACCAGAGGAATGGAGCAGGCCATTCATGACGCTGGAAGAATTTTCAACATGCCGAAAAAGGCTGAAAAAGTTGCCTCAGACTACAAAGTGTCCCTTGAACAATCGCTTGCCAACCTGCCGCAACTGGGCAAGCGCGTTGTCACTTTGCTGGGCATCAGCAATCCTCAACGGTCTGATTCTTTTCTTCTGGCCGAAACCCCCGGCGGCTACATCGACAGCGCCGTTCTGGGACCGCTGGGTTGCATCAATGCCGCAGGACCAATGTTGAGTTCCACTGAAGAAACCGTCATGGACGGTATCCAGCTTCTGCGCTCCTTTACAGGACTTGAAGAAGCCAACCCTGATGTCATTGCGCTTACAGGTGACCCTCTTGTGGGCCAGCGCGCCCTACGCTCTTTTGTTCAAAAGCATCCGGAAACTGCTGCAACAATCCCCGCCTTAAAAAAACTGGAAATTTATGCATTACCACACTGTTGCAGTGCCAATCCCATGGAATATCCCCAAGCGCTAGCTTTGTGGAAGCAGGCACTGTCCGGTTAACAATCATATTATTGATCAGTTTTTCAGGAGCAAAAGAGGATGGCTACTATCTTTGGGGGGCGATTCCGGGCCTTATGGCTTGCAGTCGCGATTGTTATTACAGGCACGGGCTTGATGCATCCTGCACATGCTGCATCCCGCAACACGGAAAATCAGCAGAATACCCACAATGCCACATCACCCGCCGCGGGGAAGGAGACTCCCCGCGAGAACACAGGGCCGGTCATCAGGCTGGATAAAATTGTCGTCAGTGCAACCCGTACAGAGCACAGCGCTTTTGAAGCTCCGGCATCGGTAGTGACGATGGACAAGGAGGCCATTGAGCGCCAGCAGGCAACCTCATTGCGTGACATCCTTGAAGGTGTGCCGAACCTTGAATTTTCAGATCCTACCAATCCGTTCATTCAGAAACCATCGCTGCGCGGACTCGAGCCCGATCAGACGATTTTCAAAATTGACGGGGCACGCCAGAACTATACTTCGCAATCCGGTATAGGGCATGCTCCCGCAGTAACCGACCCGGACATGCTGAAACAGGTAGAAGTGCTTCGTGGTCCGTCATCGGCATTACATGGCAGCGGTGGCATAGGCGGCGTGATTTCCATGCGTACTAAAGATGCGTCCGACCTGCTTGAACCAGGCAGTTCATTCGGCGGAAAGGTCAAAACAGGGTACATGTCCGCCACGCATCAAAGCATGAATTCGCTCTCTTTATACGGCCGGCATGGTATTTTTGATGTACTTGCCCACGGAGTGTACCGCGATTTCGGCGATACGCAGACAACCAATCCTTCGCCAAGCAAAGACACCAGTTACAAGACAGGCTACTCCCGCAGCAGCCTGCTCAAACTGTCCGCCTTTCCGGATGACAGCCAGTATCTTTCGCTGGCGTATTCATACAACGACGGGCGCTTTGACTCTACACGGGCACACAGCACATTTACCGAACAGGAACACAAACTTGTCGGCAACTACGAAATCGCACTGCCAGATAGCCCGTGGCTCGATCTTAAGCTGACTACACAAACAGCCTGGCGCGATAACGAGTACATGAACGATGCTCCCCGCGAGCTTAAAGACGAATACCGTTCCGTCGGCGGAAGTCTTCAAAACACTTCGCGTTTTGAACTTTTCGGAATGACCAGCAATGCTCTGACATACGGTGTGGATTACTACCGTGAAAACCAGCAGGGCACGGATTTCGGCCTTGCCGACCCTTCGCGTCCCAAGGCAAGCGCAGACGATCTCGGGCTGTTCATTCAGAACGAAATGGTATTGTTTGACCGGCTTACCCTGATTCCGGCCATGCGCTATACATCGTATTCCCGATCTTCAGATTCCGACATTGCTGAAGATCAGAGCGAAGAACGTGTAACCCCGAAGCTCACTGCAGTCGTTAAAATTGCACCATGGCTAAATGTGTTCGGCACATATGCCGAATCATATCGCCCCCCCTCGATGGATGAAATCTACTTTGCCATGGACAACACCATGCCATGGGGCACTATCCGCGTGCTGCCCAACCCCGACCTGAAGCCGGAGTCAGCTCAGACATGGGAATTCGGGGCATCGTTCGGTTTTGACAGTGTATTCGCTGATGCCGACCCGTTAAGGTTCAAGGCAGTTTACTTTCGCGAAGACATAAAAAATCTGATTGAAGCGCAGATGGTAAAAGACTTTTCGTCAGCGCCGTTTGACGAGCTGCACTACCAGAGCGTCAACGTAAGTAAAGCAGAAAGGTTCGGCTATGAACTGGAGCTTGAATACGGCATAGGTGCATTGTCTCTTGCAGCCTCTTACGGAAAAACCATCGGGCACGATAAAGAAACCCGTGAACGGGTAGGCGGCAGTCCGGAAAAGCTCAGCCTGCGGGTAGGTTACCTGCTAGCCTCATATGATCTGGACCTTTTTTGGAAGTCACGTTTTGTAAGCACGCACAAATACTATAACGTATTTGAAAACAAGGAAATGACCAGAAACCCTTACGCAGTTCACGGGGTAGGGTTTGCATGGACTCCCCGAGGTGGAAATCTTGAGGGCTTCCGCCTTGATTTTGGCGTCGATAACCTCTTTGACAGCCGTTACACAAACTCGGACGGCGCCTACGAAGTTGGCCAAAATATAAAGATGGCAGTCTCCTATAGCTTTTAGGGACCGTCAGACCGTTTGCCACATGTCCGGCTCCGCCCTGCGGAGCCGGACCCTCTGGAGTTTTTATGGAATCAGCGAACATGTCTGCACTGATGCCTGATGCCGCAGTGCGGACTGTCTGCGCGTTGCTTGTCTGCCTATGGATACTGCCCGTGCCCGGGGCTTTTGCCCGGACAGAAAACGTAATCGAAACCCACGCGCTGACCATAGCTGGCGATCCGGCAATGCCTCAGGGCTTCAGCCATTTTCATTATGTGAACCCCGATGCCCCTAAAGGAGGGACTCTGCGGTTGTATGCCACGGGCACATTTGACAGCACGAATCCTTTCACCCCCAAAGGCAAGCTGCCTGCAGGTTTCAGCTTGCTGTATGACAGTCTGACAACAGCAGCACATGACGAGCCTGATACCCAGTATTGCCTGGTGGCAGAACGTATCCGGTATCCGGAAGACCGTTCATGGATTGAGTTTGATATCAATCCGGCGGCCCGTTTTCAGGACGGCAGCCACATAACGGCAGAAGATGTTGTTTTTTCATACAATGCGACCATGAATAACATGGGAAATATTCTGCAGCGCTTTTTTTCGGATATCACGATGGCTCAGGCTGTGAACAGATTGACAGTGCGCTACGAATTTGCCCCCGGTGCCAGCCGTGAGATTCCTCTGTATATCGGCAGTCTGCCCATATACCCAAAAGCGTTCTGGCAGCATCGTGATCTAAGCAGAACAGCTCTGGAAAAAGTTGTGGGCAGCGGGCCTTATAGAATGGATTCATACAGGCAGGGGCGCGAAGTAATTTACAAAAGAGTTGATGGTTACTGGGCGGAGAATCTACCTGTATGCAAGGGACGATACAATTTTGACACGATTAGGTACGAGTACTACCGCGATGCCACCGTTGCACTGGAAGCATTCAGAGCGGGCCATTATGACATACGCGAAGAACACTCGGCCAAGAACTGGCATACATTATACAAAGGCCCTGCATTTGATCGGGGAGAAATAATATGCGAGCGGTTGCCACATGACAACGCTCTAGGAATTCAGGGTTTTTTCTTTAATACACGAAGACCTATGTTTTCAGATGTCCGTGTACGCAGGGCCATCATGCTGGCGATGGATTTTGAGTGGATCAACCGGCAATTCTTCTGGAATGAGTATATCCGCACTACCAGTTATTTTACCAACACAGATCTGGCCTGTACCGGCCTTCCTCGGGGGCGCGAGCTGGATTTGCTTGAACCCTTCCGCCACAGGCTGCCTCGGGAAGTTTTTGATACCCCGCATGTATTCCCTGTTTCCGATGCTGACGGTTTCAACCGGACAAACTTGCTAAAAGCAGCGGCCCTGCTTGATGATGCGGGGTACCGCATACAAAACGGTATCCGCGTTAATACAGCCACGGGGCGTCCTCTGCGGTTTCAGCTTCTTACAGATTCTGCATCGGTACGCCGTCTGGCGCTTCCTTTTGCCGCCAATCTTCGACGTCTGGGCATTGAGCTGAATATCTTTACGGCCGATACCCCTACCTTTGTGCGCAAATCAACAACCTTTGATTTCGATATGATTTCAACTGCATTCGGTCACGGAACATATCCCGGACGCGAACTTATATTTTACTGGCACTCCTCTACAAAAAACATGGAAGGCAGCCGCAATGTGGCGGGGGTTGATGACCCGGTTGTCGATGCGCTGATACAGACCATCATCGGGGCGAAGGACCGGGAATATCTGCAGGCCGCATGCAGAGCGCTGGACAGAGTTCTGTTGTGGGGGGAGTACGTTGTCCCTCTCGGAGCTTCGAACGTGCATCGGGTGGCTTACCGGAAAGGGCTTAAACGACCTGATGCAGGCAGGTATTCGTTTGCAGATATAAATGCCTGGTGGGATGAAAAGCAGGAAGCCTCGCAGGGGGCAGCGCAATGAGTACATATATTTTTAAAAGGCTGGCTCTGGTTATTCCGACGTTGTTCGCTATCCTGACAGTGAATTTTTTTGTTATTCAGTTATGCCCGGGGGGGCCTGTGGAGCAAATGATTGCACGTATTCAGGGAGAGGAGCGATCTGTTTTGGAACGTGCGGGCGGGTCTTCTCAGGATGAAATAAAAGTCGTGCAAAGCTCTCTGGACAACATGGGAGGATACAGACCCGGGGCCCATGCCGACCCCGAGCTGGTTGAGCGTATACGCAGATATTACGGTTTTGATAAACCGCTTTTGGAGCGGTACTGGGCCATGCTGCGCGATTTTTCCGTATTCCGCTTCGGGGAAAGCTTTTATCAGGACAAAACCATACTGGAACTGGTGAGGGAAAAAATGCCGGTTTCTGTTTCTCTCGGGTTGTGGACCACTTTGATTTCGTATGTTGTTTCTATCCCTCTCGGTATCCGCAGGGCTGTAAAAGCCGGTTTTTCATTTGACGCATGGGCCGGATTTGTTGTTGTGGCAGCCGGCGCAGTTCCCACATTCCTGTTTGCCATTCTGCTGGTCATTCTTTTTGCCGGAGGCAGCTACTGGAGCGTATTTCCTCTCAGCGGCCTGACCTCACCGGATTTTGAATCCATGTCTGCCATCGGAAAAATGGCAGACTACCTGTGGCATATGGCTCTTCCTGTTTTTTCTCTGGTCATCGGCGGCTTCGCAGGCATGACTCAGCTGACACGCAACTGCTTTCTCGATGAAATCAGAAAGCAGTATGTGGCAACGGCTCGCGCCAAAGGTCTTACAGAGCGACGGGTACTGTACGGGCATGTTTTTCGTAATGCCATGCTCATTTTCATTGCCGGTTTTCCCGGTGCTTTTCTGGGATTGTTCTTTACCGGCTCGCTGCTTGTCGAGGTGATTTTCTCTCTGGACGGGTTGGGGCTTATGGGGTTTGAAGCAACTATGCAGCGAGACTATCCGCTGATGTTTGCAACACTTTACCTGTCGACCCTTCTTGGTCTGGTAGTCAAAATTCTCAGTGACCTGACGTATGTTCTGGTCGACCCGCGAATCGATTTCCGCTCATTACAAAAATAAGAGAATACCATGTCTATATTGCAAGGCGTGAACGCCCGCCGCTGGAAAGTCTTTTGTTCTAACCGCCGCGGGTACTTTTCTTTGCTTCTTTTTTTGTTTTTTTTCGCTATCAGCCTGAGTGCGGAAGTTATTGCCAACGACCGCCCCCTGTTACTTATGTACAAGGGACAACTGTATTTTCCCGTAGTCAGCGAGTACCCGGAAACAACATTTGGCGGAGAATTTGAAACTCCGCCCGACTATCATGACCCGGCACTGCAACACCGTCTGCAGGGGAACGGCTGGATGATATGGCCTCCGGTAAAATATTCGTACAGCACTGTATCACGCTGCGCCGAAGTTCCGTTTCCCGCACCGCCTTCTGGCTCGCACTGGCTGGGCACCGATGACAGCGGACGCGATGTATTGGCCAGGCTCCTCTACGGGTTCAGGCTTTCAGTCGTTTTCGGCCTTCTGCTCGCCTCTTTCAGTTCTATCGCCGGCATTTGCTTCGGAGCAGTCTTGGGCTATCACGGCGGGTGGCTTGATATGGCCGGGCAGCGTTTTATGGAAATATGGGGCGGAATGCCGGTAACCTACCTGCTTATTATTCTGGCAAGTTTTGTAGAACCTACCTTCTGGATGCTGCTGGGAATCATGTTGCTTTTCAGCTGGATGGGGCTTGTGGACGTCGTCCGCGCCGAGTTTCTGAAAGGTCGGAAACATGATTATGTACGGTCTGCCCGCGCGCTGGGGGTTTCAAACTCCCGGATAATGTTCCGCCATATTTTGCCTAACGCACTGGTAGCCACAATATCCTTCCTGCCATTTATCCTGAACGGGTCCATAACAACGCTTACCTCTCTCGACTTTCTGGGATTCGGTATGCCTCCGGACTCTCCCGCGCTGGGAGAGCTTCTTTCGCAAGGTAAAACCAATATTCAGGCCCCATGGATCGGACTATCTGCGTTCGCAGTGCTTGGTGGCTTGCTGATGCTGTTGGTATTCATCGGAGAAGCCGCCCGCGATGCCTTTGATCCGAATTCGTAAAAATACATGATCCGGTAAACAAGCTTGTGGTTCACCGATGGACACCTTCGGACCTCGGAAGCGTATTGAGCTGCGGCTGAACCGCCGGTAACCACAGGCCTGGCGTTCATCCGGAATGGCGCGGATATGATGAAGCAGTTCTTCGTCCTGCTCCTTTCTATATCGGGGAGTTTGAACCGGAGGAGTACCACCAAGGCGTTCTGCCAAACGCCAACGCGAGACTTCCGGGGATTCGGCAACCCGCTTCATAGCGAACCGTCCTTGAAAGGCAACGGTGGACGCGGGATCAGTTTTTCTCGCGGGCCATGGATGGCGTCCCTAAGGATTTCCGCTTTCATTGTCTTCCCGCCAAGAAGCCGTTTCAGGTCCCGGATACGCTTTTTCAGGGTTTTTGCCTCAGCAGCACTCACCACGTGGTCACCGGCCTGAATGGCCGCCTTTCCGCCGCCGCTCATGAGCTTTCTCCAGCGGAAAATCTGATTCGGAGCGATGTCGTATTTGCGGGTTGCAAAAGAGACGCTCATACCGGGCAGGAAGGATTCCTCAACGACCGGGAACTGCTTGGCAATGGTCCACCGGCGACGTCGGACCACGTTCACGACCTCGAGAGTGGAACTTGAACTAGCACTCAGTCTGGGCATGCCTCTGGCTCTACCTCTTGGGTTGGCCGAGGTGTCCGGTCTGATCGGGGGCTGCTCCGGAAAATTATTTCCAAAAGGCAGTTCGATAAGCGCACTTAATTTCAAAAGTACGTTGAGAGTATTCTTAAGGACAAGTTTCAGAGCGGTTGTTCAGGGTTGGTTTTCAGGTATCTGTATCTCCTCATCGCGTTGATTTCAGCGTCTCCGGTCTGGTATTTTGCCGGAAAAGCATGTTTTTTTTACTTCAATATGACATTTTGATATGAAGGGTTGTATCCGAAGGAGGGATGCCGGTGACATACACGGGAACATGTCTGTGCGGAACCGTGGCGTTTGAGGTCGAAGGGGAGTTTGAAAAATTTTACCTGTGTCACTGCGAGCGATGCAGGAAAGACTCAGGCTCCGCGCATGCTGCCAATTTATTTTCTTCTACGGCTGAATTGCGATGGCTGGAAGGGGAAGAACATGTGCGGACATTTGATCTGGACGGACACATCAAAAGCTTCTGCAGCCGTTGCGGGTCTGCGTTACCGAATATTCAGATGGGCGGAACGCTGCTGGTGGTGCCTGCGGGCAGTCTGGACTGTGATGTTCCCATACGGCCCGATGGTCATATTTTTTATGCGGACAAGGCAAATTGGGACACGGCACTGGAAAATGTAGCTGTTTTTGACAGGCTTCCGGAAGAGCCTGACAGTTGAATGCCGGTGAAAGCCGTGCAGCGTACAGCTGCGGTGGTGACTGATCTGTCTCGATGCTTGTCGGAAGGCAGCGGCGTGCATATGACCGTGTGATGCTGAAAACAGCGTATGCCGGCCGCAGTTGTTTATGCCGCCCCGCGGCTGCACATGTACGTTGGCTGTCGTGTGCCGACTACAGGGTACCGTGGCGGGTACGTTTTTCTGCAAATTTTATTGAAGAAACGTTGACGTAAATTTACCGCAAAAGATATGGTTGCTGCCTGTGTGTACTATGTTTGTATTGTGAACAAACTGTAACGACAGGAGAAAATTCACATGAAGGTACGAGCTCAGATTCCCGGTGTGAAGAATGCCACAAATTTTAATGTGGTTGCAGACAGCAAAACGCTCGTGGGCAGCACGCTTGAAAATTTGAAGGCAGCCATTGCAGGGGAAACCGCTGCATACACGAAGTACATGACGTTTGCCAAAGCAGCCAGA
Organism: Oleidesulfovibrio vietnamensis; assembly: GCF_055388115.1. Taxonomy (NCBI): domain Bacteria; kingdom Pseudomonadati; phylum Thermodesulfobacteriota; class Desulfovibrionia; order Desulfovibrionales; family Desulfovibrionaceae; genus Oleidesulfovibrio; species Oleidesulfovibrio vietnamensis. Next base: position 3,241,061 of record NZ_AP042419.1, on the reverse strand, counting down.
GAACAGGGCTATGAACAGGCAGCCCGTCTTTTTGAAGCCACTGCGGCGGCGGAGCTGATCCATATTGATCTGGAATACACTTTGGTAGCACAAATGGATCCGGATTATGAAAAGCCCGCCGTTCAGGCTCCCGCCTCCTACTCCTGCGATCTTAATCTTATCTCCGGCGCCAACGGCGAGATATATGAAACTTCTGACATGTATCCGGCATTTATAAAAAAGGCGCAGGAAGAGGGCAATAACAAGGCCGTTGCCGTGTTTACGCGGGCAAAGCTTGCAGAAGCCGTACATGCGGAACTCTATCTTGGTGCGTACAACGATCTTGACGCCCCGGACGACGACAGGTTTCACCTGTGCCCTGTGTGCGGATACATCCACAAAGGGGAAGACTTCGAGAAGTGTCCCATCTGCTTCCGCCTCAAAGATTCTTTTACCGCATACTAGATAGTCTGTGCGACTGTTTTCCGGCCGGAAGATGCAGTGATTCTGCCGGTCTTACGGGCCGCCACGCTCCGGTTTGATTGCCGGATCAGCGTGGCGGCGCAGTATATTACAGACCTGTATGAATCTGCCGCATGGCCGTACTCCCCCCATTTCTAGGGAGCCTGAAAAGTAGAGGCTACGCTACCTTGGTCAGGCCCCCTAGAAATGGGGGGGATTACCATCTGCCGCATGGCGGTCTGATATGGCCGTCTGACATGGCCGGATATCACAGCGCGCCCGTAACACGGGCGCGCTGTGTGTTTCAGCGAAGATAAGGGCGCAATAATGAGAAAAAGCGCTCCGCCGCCGCCTGCACTGTGGAGTCATTGACAATGACGGCGCAATCTTTGCCGGTGCCGCAGTCCGCCAGCAGGCAGTTGTGCTGCAGGCGTCTGCGAATCTGCGCTTCAGTCTCGCGCCCCCGCTGTGCAAGGCGTTCTGCAATCAGACTTTCGGGTGCCGTCACAAGCACGGGATGCATGGCGGGGTACCGCAGCAGTGCGGCTTCCAGATAGCCTCGCGAACCGTTGACGACCACGGCGTGTCCCTGTGCCAGCCATCCGTCGATTTCTATGCCTATGCCGTAGTGCAGACCGTGGCTTTGCCAGTGCAGGGCAAACTGACCTGCATGACGCATGGCGTCGAATTTTTGGGGATGAAGCGGCATGTGGCGTTCACCGCCGGCTGATGCAGGCCGTGTGATGTACCGCCGTGCAAAGAGAACTCCGGCGCATTCCGTGCGGCTGCGCACGGCATCCAGCACGGTATCCTTGCCCGCGCCGGAAGGCCCCATGACATAAAACAGCGGGCCGGTCACTGTACATTCTCCTGTGTGCTGCCCAGTGCCACGCGGGCGCGTTCGGTAAACGGCGAGCTGCGGTCAGGCTGAAAGCATACGGTGACTTCGTGCACGGGCACGGCATCTGCCAGATACGCATGCAGCAATGCTTCAAGCCTGTTTTTGTATTCCGGCCGCAGGCGCGTTTCCACGGCATCGGTCAGCGTCATGTGAAAGCGGTATTCCTCAAGCACAAACGGATAGCCGAACCGGCGCAGCAGACGCTCCTGCCGTCCGGAAAGTCCTTTGCGCATGTGGCGTTCAAGGTCGTGGCGCGAAAGAGGCGCCCGCAGGTGGTCAAGCCTGCGTACACAGTCGGCGGCCAGTTTGTGCAGTGCGGGCGAAACTGCCGTGGGAGTAAGGGCCAGAAAATTGCCGAAATAGCTTACGGCAAGGCCGGAAAGGGCGAAGGGGCTGTGTTCTCGGCATATGGTTGCGGTCTCGCGCAGCAGGTCTTTTTCGGTGACTTCCGGCGCCAGTTCGAAAGGAGCCTTGAGCGTGGCGTGAAAGCCGTATTTTTTGGGTGCACCGGTCAGAGAGGCGTGCTCCGGAACGGAAAACCCGAGCGGCGGGCGGGGCGGTTTTCTGTGCGGGTCGTCGGGTGTTCTGCCCAGCCAGTCCGTGCCCAGAGCTTCCAGCCGCGAGCGGCGCGGCGGCAGGTAATAGATGGCATAACGTGCGGTCATGGTGTGTCTCCGGCGTTTATCCCTGTGCAATTCAGTCGGGCGGTTGCGGCCTGCCGTCTACAGCAGGCGGTTGCCGCCCCGCCATACCGTGCGCACCACGGGCACATCGTCCACCAGCTTCACCCGGACAATATCCGCGCGTTTGCCGGTTGCTATCTCGCCTCTGTCGTGCAGGCTGAGCAGACGAGCGGGGTTGGCCGTCACCGTGGCCAGCGCCTCATGCAGCGGTATGCCGACCTGCTGATGCAGCATGAAGGCGCCGTGCAGCAGGCTTGCAGGAACATAGTCGGAAGAAAGGATGTCCAGCAGGCCCTGTGCCGCCAGTTCGCGTGCGGATATGTTACCGGAATGTGACCCGCCGCGCACCACATTGGGAGCGCCCATGACAATACCCAGCCCCAGCTCGCGAGCTTTGGCCGCGGCTGCGGCCGTGGTGGGAAATTCCGATATGGTTATGCCTTCGCGCACGGCCTCGGCCACATGTTCTTCGGTGGTATCGTCGTGGCTGGCCACGGGTATGCCCCGTCTGTGGCACATGGCCAGAATCACGGAGCGGTTGACGGCGGCGTTGCGTTCCTGCTCGCCTTTCAGTTTTTCCACCAGTCCGGAAAACTGCTCGTCGGTCCAGTCTTCCTGTTTGTAGTATTCGCGGTACTTGGCGTAGTCGCAGAACTGCCGCTGTCCGGGAGTGTGGTCCATCAGCGAGACAAGCCGCAGGATAGCCTCATCCGCATACGGTTCAAACATTTCCATGACATAGGGGTCGCATATTTCGCAACGCAGATGCATCTGATGATCGGCCCGCAGAATATTTTTGCTGCGGGCGTCCCGTATGGCCGCCACCGACATGGACAGCAGGGTGTGCCGCATTTTGCCTTCATTCAGCTGGCCGCAGCATATGGAGTCGAGCACCGTGGTTATGCCGGAACCGACAACCTGTGTGTCGTGCGCTACCAGTGCGGCAAGCGCCGAAGGCCACAGCACGCCCGGACGGGGCTGAAACTGGGTTTCCAGATGGTCGGTGTGCATTTCAATAAGCCCGGGGATGATATAGTCGCCTTCAACGTCGCGTACCATGCTGCCGCCGCAGCTGCATCCCCCTCCGTTGCGGACGGTGCCCTCTTCCACGGCGGCAATGGTTTCGCCCCTGGTGACAACGGTGCCGTATATGGTTCCCTGCGGGGTGACCACATTGGCGTTGGTGAATATGACTTCTCCGGTCATGCCGCCATCTCCATGGTCTGCATGTCAAAAACACGGTCGGCCACGGCACCGCGCACGTCGTCATCATGAAAGATGCCTACAACGGCGGTTCCGCGTGCCTTTGCCTCATGTATCAGCTCTGTCACTATCTGCTTGTTGGCGCCGTCCAGCGATGCCGTGGGCTCGTCCAGCAGCAGCACGGGGTAGGGCACGGCAAATCCCCGTGCGATGTTCACGCGCTGCTGTTCGCCGCCGGAAAACGTGGCGGGTGCGATGTCCCACAGTCTGCGCGGAATATTCATGCGCTCCAGCAGTTCGGCTGCCTGTTTCCGGGCTTCTGCCGTATGGCCCGTCACTTCTTTGCGGGCGGCCGCCACTATATCCAGTGCGGTAACGCGCGGAATGACGCGCAGAAACTGGCTGACATAGCCTATGGTGTATTTGCGGATTTCCAGCACCTTGCGCGGCGGGGCCGGGACAATATCCACCATGGTGCCGCGGTGCAGCACGCTGATGGAGCCGGCTGTGGGTTTGTAGTTTGCATACAGCGAGCGCAGCAGGGTGGATTTGCCCGCACCGGACCGGCCGGAAAGCGCCACGCACTCTCCGGCCCGCACCTGAAGTGAAAGATTGTTGAAGACAGCGATGTGTGTTCCTCCCTGATTATGCAGGGTGAATGTTTTGCACACGTTCTGCACGTCCAGCATTACAGTCATGAATCAGTTCCTGTGAATGATGTGAAAAGGGTTGCGGGTCAGACCTGCAGGATGGAAGAAACCAGCAGCTGGGTGTAGTGGTGGTGCGGGTCGTCCAGCACCTGATCGGTCAGACCTGCCTCCACCACCTGCCCCTGACACATGACCATGAGCCGGTGTGCCAGAATGCGGGCCACTGCCAGATCATGCGTCACAATAACCACGGCCAGTCCCATGTCGGCCACCAGCCCGCGCAGCAGGTCCAGCAGGCGCGCCTGTACCGAAACATCCAGCCCGCCGGTGGGCTCATCCATAAAAACAAGCCGCGGGGCAGATACCAGATTGCGTGCTATCTGCAGCCGCTGCTGCATGCCGCCGGAAAAGGTGCGCGGCAGGTCGTCCATGCGGTTGCGGGCAATTTCCACACGGTCCAGCCACGTGGCCGACCGCTGGCGGATGTTGCCGTAGTGACGCATGCCCACGCCCATGAGCCGTTCGCCGATGTTGGCACCCGCGCTCACATTGCCCCGCAGGCCGTCGCGGGGGTTCTGGTGCACATATCCCCACTCCGTGCGCATGAGCATGCGGCGGATATGCTCCGGCGCGGCGTGCACATTGCACAGGGTGCCGTCCTTGCCGCGATAGTGCACCGAGCCGCAGGTGGGTGCCTGACGGCCGGAAATGCAGTTGAGCAGCGTGGATTTGCCGGAGCCGGATTCGCCTACAATGCCGATGATTTCGCCGGGGTAGAGATCAAAGGAGACATCAAGGCAGCCTGCGCGGTCTCCGTAATATCTGCTCAGCCCTTTGACGCTGAGAAGCGGATTTTCTTCGCAATGCGCTGCGGGAATGCCGGGTGCGGGTATATTCCGTGCGGCCGGAAAACGGCCGGAAACGCTGAGCAGATTATCCATTGTCGGCTTCCTCCTTCCGGCCGGATGCAGGCACCGGTTCACGGTGCGCAGAGGGCGCGGCCATGGCGCCGGTGTGCCCCTGCGCTCTGCGTCCGGCGCAGTAGTTGCTGTCGGAACAGACAAACATCCTGTTTCCCTGGTTATCGAGAATTATTTCATCAAGGTAGCTGTCGGATGCCCCGCACAGCCCGCATACGTCATCCCATTGCTGCACGCTGAACGGATGATCCTCGAAGTCGAGGCTGCGTACCGCGGTGTACGGCGGGATGGCGTAGATGCGCTGTTCGCGGCCTGCCCCGAACAGCTGCAGCGCCGGGCTGTTGTCCATTTTGGGGTTGTCAAACTTGGGGTTGGGCGAGGGACTGGCGATGTATCTGTCTGCCACCAGCACGGGGTAGTCGAAGCTGGTGGCAATATGACCGTGACGGGCAATATCTTCGTACAGCTTCACATGCATCACCCCGTACTCCTGATGTGCATGCATTTTGCGCGTTTCGGTTTCCCGCGGTTCCATCCAGCGCAGCGGTTCGGGAATGGGTACCTGAAAAATCAGTATCTGCCCGTCGCTGAGCGGCTGTTCGGGAATACGGTGACGGGTCTGGATGAGTGTTGCTCCGGCGGTGTCCTCCGTGGTGGCAACTCCCGTTGTGCGCCGGAAAAAGCTGCGGATGGAGACCGCGTTGGTGGTGTCGTCCGCGCCCTGATCGATAACCTTGAGGGTGTCGTCACGCCCGATGACCGACGCGGTTATCTGGATGCCGCCCGTGCCCCAGCCGTACGGCATGGGCATTTCGCGGCTGGCGAAAGGCACCTGATAACCGGGAATTGCCACGGCTTTCAATGTGGCGCGGCGCACCATGCGCTTGGTCTGTTCGTCCAGAAAGGCGAAATTGTACCCCTGCGCCGCAAGCCGGGGGCCGCCTGCTGCTGTGGTGTTGCACTGTGTCATTATGCTGCTCCTTCCAGCAGGGCGGCGCTGGCGCTGTCCTGCTGTGCCGCCTGCTGTGCCGCCTGTTCGCGCGCTTCTCTGCGGGCTTTGCTCTGCGCCCAGTTGGTGCGCAGGCGGCGCAGTATTTCCAGCTCGCTCTGAAAGTCCACATGATGCGGCAGCTTGAGGTGCTCCACAAAACCTGTGGCTTCAACATTGTCGCTGTGCATCAGCACAAATTCTTCATCCTGTGCGGGCGCGGTGATATCTTCATGCAGTTCGCGGCAGCGCAGAGCGCGGTCCACCAGCGCCATGGAAATGGCTTTGCGTTCGCCGCTGCCGAAGGTGATGCCGTATCCTCTGGTAAAGGCCGGCGGCGTGTCTTCGCTGCCGTCGTACAGCGAGACGATTTCGCTTTCGGTAACGGTGATGTCGCCTATGTTGACGGCGAAACCCAGTTCTTCGGGCACCACATGCACGGCAACGCTGCCCATGCGTATTTCGCCGGCAAAAGGATGGCCCCCGGAGCTTTTGAAGCCGCGCTGGGTGGAGTAGCCCATGGCGAGTAAAAAACCTTCGTCGGCACGGGTGAGGTTCTGCAGACGGATATCGCGTTCAGCAGGCAGTTCCAGAGGTTCGCGTGTTATGTCGCCCACATGGTGCGCGTCAGGATTTCCGGCTGCTTCCACCAGCCCGTCGCCATGCAGAAAGTCGAGTATGCGCGGTGTTTCCGCATGGGGTTCCTGCAGCGGTTCCGCCTGCAGCGGGGCAGGCGGTGCGGCGTGCCGGTTTGCCTGTCCGTCTGCCAGTGAAAAGTCGAGCAGCCGGTGTGTGTAGTCAAAGGTGGGGCCCAGCAGCTGTCCGCCGGGCATGTCTTTGAACGCTGCGGAAATCCGCCGTCTGAGCTGCATGGCTGTTGTTTCCAGCGGCAGACTGGTGCAGAGCCGCGGCAGGGTGGTGCGGTAGGCCCGCAGCAGAAAAATGGCCTCGATGGCATCGCCGCGGGCCTGTTTAAGGGCCAGTGCTGCCAGTTCCGGATCATACAGCGAGCCTTCGGTCATGACGCGGTCCACTGCCAGCCGCATCTGTTCGCGTATCTGGGCCACGCTGATTTCCGGCACTGCGGGATCGCCGCGGCGTTCTGCGGCCAGATACCGGTGTGCGCTGGCAATGGCTTTTTCGCCGCCTTTCACTGCTACATACATGTTGTCTGCCTCCGTATGCGTACCGTGCGCGGAAGGCAGAGCACTCCTTCGGGCGCGGCAAGGATGGTGTCTGTTCCCTGCGGAAACAGCGCGGCGTTGGCCTGATGCATTGTCCAGAAGGCATCGGCCAGTCCGCTTACGGAAATGTGTGCCTCTTTCTGTATGCCGGGCCCCTGCAACGTTACCGGTCCGGCTGCTGCTGCGGACTGCACCTGAATGATGAGCGTGGCTGACCTGTCGGGGTATTCCGGCGTGCCTGTGGCAAAACGGGACCAGTCCGGCACGGTGTTACTGTCTGTGATGACGGCGAATGCGGCATCTTCCGGACGGTGTGTCAGCGGACAGCCGCAGTGGAACTGCAGCCAGTGCGCCAGCGGACTTTCCGGCTGCTGCAGCCAGACGGGGGTTTCGTGGTCCAGCAGGGTCAGAGCCACTCCTGCCGCGGCGGGGCTGCATGGCGCGGGCACCTGCTGCGGCATTGCCTCGCCGCAAGGTGCGCACACGGTGCCCGGACGCGACATGGCGTTGAGCAGGGCACGGTACCACTGCTGACTGTGGTGTACCGGGTCGGCAAAGCCGGGAAGCATCTGCTGCTTGGTCATGGCTGGTCCTCCCCGCGTACCATGGTGAAAAATTCCACTCTGGTGGCCGCGGCCTGCGCCGCCTGCGTGCGGCGGGTTGCGGCTATGCGCTGCTGCAGAGGCAGTATGACCGTGCGTGTGAGCGTGCCGGTGTGTTCAGGGTCTTGCAGCAACCCGTCAAAGACCGCGGCCAGCTCGGCGTGGCGGCTGCTGCGGCCCGCCACATAGGCGTGTCCGGCAAAGCCGTTCACATCCACCGCACAGCGGGTCAGGGTCATTTCACCCATATTGAACGGAGCGCCGCTGCCGTTGGTGCGTGCCTGCACCATGGCCAGTCCGGTTTCGGGCTGCCGCAGCAGCGCATATTCTGGTCGGCGGGGCAGGCTGTTCCAGGCTGCTTCCAGCTCGGCCAGCGGGGCCCGTGCCAGTACGGACATCCAGTGCTGCCGTGTTTCTGTAGGTATCTGATCCATGTCTGTTTCCGGATGTATGCTTATGGTTGTCTAGATAACTTTATGTGTTTCTGTAACACTGCCGGCATGCTTTCATTCTGCCGCCCGTCTATGCTGCCTGTTCCGCATGGAACACAGCAAAAAGGAGACGCAAGCAATGACGCATGACACGGTACCTGTTGCGCATCGGGAACTGGAACGGGGAAACGGAGTGGCGCTGTGGCGCCAGATTCAGGCTGTGCTGGAGCATGACCTGCGCAGCGGATATGTGGCTGCAGGTGAAAAACTGCCCACGGAGCGGCAGCTGGCACAGCGTTTCGGCGTAAACCGCCATACCGTGAGGCAGGCGCTGGCTGAACTTGCCCGTAAGGAGCTTATCGTTGTGGAACAGGGACGCGGCGCGTTCGCCCGCAGGGACAAGCTTGATTACGCGCTTGCGCGGCGGGTCCGCTTCAGCGAAAACCTGCTGCGGCAGAGCCGTATTCCCAGTGAGCGGCTGCTGGGCAGCGACAAAGTGCAGGCCGGGCGCAGGGCGGCGGAAGCGCTGCAGGTGCTGCCCGCCACGATGCTGCTGCGGCTGCGCACCGTGGGTAATGCCGACGGCCGCCCCCTGTGCTGCACCACGCACTATTTTCCGTACGGGCGGTTTGCGGGTTTTGCCGCTGTCTACGGACAGCTGCATTCCGTCACTGCTGCATTCCGGGCGCTGGGGGTGGCTGATTATGTACGCACCTCCACCCGCATCACGTCCAGAATGCCCGATGCCGCAGAGGTCAGGGCGCTGGGGCTGGCGCGGCAGACTCCGGTGCTGGTGGTGGAATCGGTCAATGCCGACGGCGCCGGTACTCCCGTGGAATACGGGGTGTGCGTCTGGGCGGCCGACCGCATCCAGTTTGTCATTGATGCCGCGTAAAACGTCTGCGGCGGTACAGGCGGCTGAACTGCGCATGGTTATACAAACCTGCTGCGGATGATGCCGCACATGTAATCGATGACGGTGACCATGAGGATGACCAGAATCATCATGGTGCTTACTTCGCGGTACAGGTAGCCGTTCAGCTTGTCGAAAATCAGAAAGCCTATGCCGCCGGCACCCACAAATCCCAGAATGGTGGCGCTGCGCACGTTGGTTTCAAAGCGCAGCAGGCTGTAGCTGACAATGAGCGGCATCATCTGCGGCAGCACGGAAAAGACAATGGTCTGTACCGAGCTGGCGCCGCTGGCTTCCACGGCTTCCACCTGACCGGGTTCGATGGCTTCGATACCTTCGCTGAACACCTTGCTGAGAATGCCGAACGAGTGGATGGCAAGGGCCAGCACCCCGGCATAAGGCCCCAGACCGATGACTGCCACGAAAATGAGGGCCATGACGAATTCATTGAATCCGCGGCAGAAGTCGAGCAGCCGCCGCATGGCAAACTGGATGCTGCGGCGCAGCTTTTTGCGGGCGGGCGAACTGCCCGGCAGAATAAGACACAGCGTGTTGCGCGCCGCCAGCATGGATGCGGGAATGGCTGCCACAAAAGCCAGCAGCGTGCCCCATATGGCTATGGCAATGGTTTCAATCAGGGCGCGGCTGTACTGCATCAGGGGGCCGGTACGCATTTCCGGAGGAAAGAATCCGCCGCGCTTTTCATCCAGCACCCGTTCGTATTCTTCCTGCACTATGGCGTCGAATGCCGCAGGGTCCATCGCGGCCAGCCTTTTTTCGGCCAGTTCGTTGCCGCGTCCGGTCATTTCCGTAAAGTCCGCGGAGCCTTTGGCAGCCATTTCTTTGCGCACTTCGTCCATGGCTTCCTGATGGATGATGATGGCGGGCAGCCTGCGTGCCTGTTCCATGGCAGCCGTTCTGTCGGCATCTGAAATGCTGTGCCCGAACAGGTATTCCACGGCGTTGTTGCGTTTTTCGTACAGTTTGACGGGGTCGATGCCGCACCACACGTACGTTACGGCAAGGACTGCTGCTACAGTGAGGCTCATGAGTCCGAGAAGGACCCTCTGGGTGAGGGTCTTTCTCGGGGTGAGCTGTTCGAGGGTCAGTTCTGACATGCTCTTTTCCGGTGGATGGGCTGGTGCTATTTGGCTGCCAGTTCGTTTTTCAGGCGCTTCAGGTAGCGGATGATGTCGTAGGTGCTGTCGTCGGTGTACTGGTATCCGCCGTTCTGCAGCTTTTCGAGTCCGGCTTTGTCGGCGTTGAACATGAGCATGGCGCCGGTGAACGCTGCTTTCAGGCTCTGGGGCAGGTCGCGTCTGGCGGCCATGGGGGCACCGGGAATCAGCTCGGACCGCCACAGAATGCGGAAGTCGTCGGCGGCCACCTGTCCTTTTTCAATCATGCGGTCGAGGTCGATGTTGTTGGTGGCCGCAGCTTCGATGGCCTTGTTTTTCACTGCCAGAATGGACGCACCGTGTGATCCGGAAAACTTGACCTGCTTGAAGTAGTCTTCGGGTTTCATTTTCAGGTCGCGGGCAAAAAGCACGTTGGGCACAAGGTATCCCGACGTGGAATTGGGATCGGTGAAGGCGAAAACGCGTCCCTTGATGTCGTCAAGCTGCATCATGTCGGAATCTTTGCGCACGATGATGATGCCGGTGTATCCGGGCTGCTTTTCCTTGTTCAGTTCCATCACCAGCGCCTGTGCGCCTGCCTTTTCCGATGCTTCCACATAGCTTTTGGGTCCGAAGTACGCGAAATCGATGTGTTGGTGGGCCATGGCGGTGATGATGCCCGCATAGTCGGAAGCGCTGAAGGCTTCCACTTCGATGCCCAGAATGTTGCGGAGGTGCTCGGTAAGGGGGGCAAACCTTTTTTTTATGTCGGCGTTGCCCTCGGTGGGGATGAAGCCCACGCGGATTTTTGCGGGCCAGTTTTCGGGGGCGGAGGCGGCCATGGCGGGAATGACCATGGAAACCAGCATGACTGCAGCCACAATGCCTACGATACAACGTCGGAACATGTTTTTTCTCTCCATAGCGGTTAAAGGGGCGTAAGTAATCTGGTGCCGGGCAACGGCTACGCACAGGCGGCCAGTTCTCCGAAGGCTTCGTTGATGCGCGCGCCGTAGATATCGGTAATCAGGTCGTCGGTAAGGCAGGATGGCGGGACATCGTGTATGATTTTTCCTTTGCGCATGCCCACGATGCGTTTGCCGTACCGTGTGGCAAAGTCGATGTGGTGCAGGTTGACCAGCACGGGTATGTGCCGTGTTTCATGAATCTGCATCAGCGTGTCCATAACCACCTCCGCACTGTGCGGGTCCAGACTGGCTATGGGTTCGTCAGCCAGAAATATTTCAGGTTCCTGCGCCAGCGCCCGCGCTATGGCCACGCGCTGCTGCTGCCCGCCGGAAAGTGTGTCGGCGCGCTGAAACGCAAGATGCTCAATGCCCACCTGCTGCAGACATTCAAAGGCGAATTCTTTTTCGTTACGGCTGAAGTGGCGTACCAGCGTGCAGCAGTGGCCGATGAACGAGCTGTTGAAACGCAGCCGGCTGACCAGCACGTTTTCCAGCACCGAAAGGCGGCGCACCAGATTGAATTGCTGGAAGATCATGCCCACCTTGCCGCGAACCTGACGTATGTGACGGCCCGAGATTTTGGTTATGTCTTCGCCGAAGAGTTCCAGCGTGCCGCTGGTGGGGCGTATGAGTCTGTTTATGCAGCGCAGCAGCGAGGACTTTCCGGCACCGGAAGAGCCGATGACCGAGACGAATTCGTTGGTGTGCACCGTCAGCGACACATCGGAGACGGCCCGGGTGCCGTTGGGGTATATTTTGTTCAGCTGGTGTGCTCTGATGGCCGGTACCGGCAGCCGGGCGGCAGGTCTGGTTGTGTTGTGCATGGCGCATTCCCTTTTTCAGTCCCCTGCTGGGGCGTTTGTCATTTTCCGTTGCGGGAATACTAGGCGGCCATTGTGGAGGGTCTGTTACACGTATATGCCAGACTCTTGACCGCGGCAGAACGTGCAGACAAATCGGATACAGGTCTAAGGGGCTTTTTTTGAGCAGTTAAAACGGTGTACTATGCGCTTGTGACGGCCTGCGGGACATGACGGCGCGTGCAGGCGTGCTGCCAATGTGACAGCCGTGTGACCGGCCGGTGCGCTGCTGTCGGCGGCAGCAAGCCGCTGCCGGGTACACGGGGCAAGGTTGACACTGCTGCCGGTGCCGCATACAGACGCAGGCGCACCGCCGGGGTGGTGCTGTCCGGCGGCGCGGTCTGCGGGTACTGCCGGTTTGCAACCATGGTTTTTTGTTTTTCCAGACGCACAAGAGAGTTGTTATGAAAACGCGCAAGGACCGCCGGTTCACACAGGCCAACAAAGAGGCCGGTTTTGCTCTGGGGGCGTATGCTTTGTATTTTATCTGGTGGTATGTCTGTGCCTACGGGCTGGGTGACAGCGACCCGGAGCAGTACGGTTATGTGATGGGACTGCCGGAATGGTTTTTTTACAGTTGCATTGTGGGGTACCCGCTTATCACGCTGTTGCTGTGGGGTATTGTGAGGTTGTTTTTTCGCGAGGTGCCGCTGGATGACGGTCAGGACAGCACCGCACAGGCTGCCGGAACTGCCGGGGACACGGCGTATGGTGCCGGCGGCGGGGCGGGTGCTGTTGCAGACAAGGACGGTGGACAGCAATGAGCGCTCCGCTGATGACTGCCATTCCTGTTGTGCTGTACCTTGCCTTTTCGTTCGCGGTGGCGTTGTGGGCGCGGCGCAAGGCTGATTCGCAGGCCACATCACAGGGTGTTCTTGAGGAATATTATATCGGCGGACGCACCATGGGCGGCTTTGTGCTGGCCATGACCATCATCGCCAGCTACACCAGCGCCAGCAGCTTTGTGGGCGGGCCGGGAGTTGCCTACCGGCTGGGGCTCAGCTGGGTGCTGCTGGCCATGATTCAGGTGCCCACAACCTTTCTGACACTGGGTGTGCTGGGCAAGCGCTTTGCCATTGTGGCGCGCAGAACCGGTTCCGTGACACTGACGGATTATCTGCGGGCACGATATGCCAGCAATACAGTGGTCAATCTGTGTTCGCTGGCGCTGCTTGTTTTTTTCATGGCAGCCATGCTGGCTCAGTTCATCGGCGGGGCGCGGCTGTTTCAGGCTGTTACGGGGTATCCGTATGTGGTCGGGCTGGCGCTGTTCGGCATAACGGTGGTGCTGTACACTTCGGTGGGTGGTTTTCGTGCCGTGGTAGTTACTGATGCCGTGCAGGGTATAGTAATGGTGATTGCCGTGGTTGTGGTGCTGCTGGCCGTGGTGGACGCAGGCGGAGGCATGGCTCAGTGCGTGGCCACGCTCAAGGCTATCGATCCCGGTCTGATTACCCCTTCGGGGCCTGATAATGCGGTGCCCAAACCGTTTATTCTTTCTTTCTGGGTTCTTGTCGGCCTTGGTGTTATCGGCCTGCCGCAGACGGCGCAGCGTTGCATGGGATACAAGGACGCGCGCGCCATGCACAACGCCATGGTCATCGGGACGCTGCTCATCGGCTTCATGATTCTGTGCGCCCATCTGGCAGGCACGCTGGGACGCGCCGTGCGGCCGGACCTGCCTGCGGGTGACCTTGCCATTCCCACGCTTATTGTCGACCTGCTGCCGCCTTTCTGGGCAGGGGTGTTTATTGCCGGACCGCTGGCCGCCATCATGTCCACGGTGGATTCCATGCTGCTGCTGGCTTCCGCCGCCATCGTCAAGGATTTGTATGTGCACTACCGGCTGCAGGGCGATGCTTCAAGGCTGAAACCGGTCACGATGAAAAAAATGAGTCTTGCCAGCACCGGTGTCATCGGTGTGCTGGTTTTTCTGGCGGCCGTGGAACCGCCCGACCTGCTGGTCTGGATCAACCTGTTCGCATTCGGCGGGCTGGAGGCCGTTTTCCTGTGGCCCATTGTGCTGGGGCTATACTGGAAAAAAGCCAACGCCGCCGGAGCCGTGGCTTCCATTGTAACCGGTGTGTCCGTTTTTATCAGTCTTACGCTGCTCAAACCGGACATGGGCGGTATTCATGCCATTGTTCCCACCACACTGGCGGCGCTGGCGGCATTCATAGCAGGGGCCTGTTGCGGGCGTGCTCCCGACAGCCGGGTGGTTTCCGTGTTCTGGGACGAGCGCTGACCGGCCACACGCGGCAGAAAAGCGTAAAGTAAAGCCCCCGCAGCACACGACAAGTGTGGCGCGGGGGCTTTTTGCGTATCAAAACAGACTGGCGGTTTGTGTTTACAGCGCTATTTGCAGGAAAGCTGCTCCATTTTTATGTCACGCAGCAGCAGGTCTCTGCGCAGCCCTGAAATCTGATCCGCGAGCAGGGCCATGCAGAAAATGAACAGACCGCCCAGACCGCCCACCACTGTGGCGGTGGTTATATCCAGCCCTTGTGTGGCAAAAACGTACATCTGGTTGATGAACGTGGCAGCGAACAGTATAAGGCTGAGCGGCAGAAATACACGCAACGGTTTGAAAAGAGTGATCAGCCGCAGGATGAGCATGAGCGTGTAAAAATCGTCTCTGACCTGCTTCACGGTGCTTTTTCCGATGCGCTCATCAACTGTTACAGGAACGAACTGCACACGGCAGCCCAACTGCAGCAGACAGACAAGAGTGCTTGTGGAAAACGAAAAACCGTCGGATGTAAGCGACAGCAGGCTGAGCATGAATCTGCGGCGGAGTATGCGCAGGCCGCAGTTGATATCCGGAATTTTTCTGCCTGTGATGAAGTTTGCAGCGTGCGCCAGTACCCATTTGCCGGGCATTCTGACAAAAGGCACATGAGAACTTTTGTCTCGCTTGCCGATGAGCGCGTCCACGTCGTCGTCTTTCAGCCTGGCCGCCATGGCTTCCAGATCTGCAATGCGGTGCTGTCCGTCAGCATCCATGGAGGCAACCCACTCGGTCTTTGCCGCCAGAATACCACGCTTGATGGACGCGCCGTATCCCATGTTCACCTCGTTGGTGATGACGGTGACCGCGGAGTCGAATTCCTGCAGGGCTGCCACAGTATCGTCAGTCGAGCAGTCGTTGACAACGATGATTTCCCATGCGTTTTCTTTGGCTTTGTTGATAAGCGGCGGCAAGGACTGGCGTAAGCCGGAAGCATCGTTATATGAAGGAATAATAATGGTTATGTTGCTCATGGTGCTGCAAGTTGTTGTTTTTTGTAGTGTTTTTTAGCTTTGGTATGTAAGTGGAGATTTGCGGGTTGTCAATCAAAACTTAAAATCTGTATCGGTATGCCGTCTGCGGGCAGAGGGCTGGTTGCTTTCACGTCTTTTATCCTCTAAAGAAGGCCACTGCGCGTGTGCTGCTCCGTATGTTTTATGATGGCGCATGCGCACCGCAGCCTCCGGCTGCGCATTCAGAGAGTATATGGTCAAACATCTGTCCGGAAGCGGTATGAGTGATCGCAAAAAATGGCTGGTGCTGCTTCAGATTGCCGTGACAGCCGGGTTGCTGGCCTGGGTTTTTGCCGGTACTGACTGGCAGCCGCTGGCTGCATTGTTTAAAACCATTGATCCGGCACTGATGCTGGCCGTTTTTGTGCTGATCAACATCTGCTATCTGCTGCAGGGATGCAGACTGTTTCTGCTTCTGCCCAAAGAAAATCCCGGCGACGGGTCTGTCCGCTGCCGGGTCACTTTTTTTCCTTATCTGTATCACTTCTGGCGATCGACCTTTCACGATATTTACGTGCCGGGAAAGCTGGGCGGAGATATTGCACGCTTTGTCTATCTCCGGCGCATGGGGCTTGAAAGTTCACGTCTGGTAGTGCCTTTTCTGGCCTTCCGGCTGCAGGGGCTGGCTCTTTTGTGTTATGCCGCCCTGTTTATACTCGCCGAAGCTGTTTTTTCGTTTAACGCATGGTGGCTTGCGGCGGCAGCGCTGGCAGTTGTGCTTTGCTGCCGGTACGTTGCCGGTAAGCTGCTGATGCTGCCCGGCGTACTGCGTTTCTGTGCCCGCTTTCCTGTGCTGGATGCCGTGGTGCACAGTACCCGCGCTCTTTTGAGCGACCCTGTGCGACTTGTGCTTACTTCGCTTATCTATATTATTTTTCTTGCCGTCACAGTGCTGATATACGGACTTGCGGCGCAGGCCATGAATATCGTTCTGCCGCCGGACAAGCTGCTTACAGGAGTGCCGGTACTCATGTTTGCGGCTATGGTGCCGGTAACCATACAAGGGCGGGGGCTGACGGAATTTCTGGCCGTGGCCATATGGGGCGGCACTATATCAAATGAACAGATAGTGGCCACATGCCTGTGCATCTTTGGCTGCACTCTTGCCATGCAGCTTTTGGCGGGCCTTTTCTGGGGGGGTAATGCCCTGCACAGCCGTGGATCTGCACCTTCTTAGCAAACCGAAGGGTTATTATGTCGAACGAATTTGATTCAGACCGTTATTCCACATACTGGGCCGAGGAATGGCTTGATGTGAAGCAGTACTCGCCTATCGGGCGGCATACCCGTCGCAAGATAATGCAGCTTCTTGCCAGATGTCCCGCTCCCGACACGTTCGCCGACTTCGGTTCCGGCGAGGGCAGTCTGTTGTCCATGGTGCACGCCAAATACCCTGCTGCACGGCTTTTCGGGTGCGACTTTGCATCAGAATCCG
This sequence comes from Oleidesulfovibrio vietnamensis, assembly GCF_055388115.1. Lineage (NCBI taxonomy): Bacteria > Pseudomonadati > Thermodesulfobacteriota > Desulfovibrionia > Desulfovibrionales > Desulfovibrionaceae > Oleidesulfovibrio > Oleidesulfovibrio vietnamensis. Next base: position 3,224,464 of record NZ_AP042419.1, on the reverse strand, counting down.
TCAGACGCTGCCGGCAGCGGCTGCCTCAGGCAGAGATCGTGCTTAAAGACCTGACAGACCCGGAGCCACCGTTTGCCGGGCGTGTCTCTGTGGGCGTGTGTTCAGAAGTGCTTGAGCATATTGAAGATGATGCCCGTGCGCTGCACAACCTGGGCACATGGGCCGAGCATGTTATCATCACCGTGCCCGGTGGAGAGCTGGATGAGTCATCGCGGGCTGTCGGGCATCTGCGGCATTACACCAAAGACTCTCTGCGGGGGCTTGCACGCCGCGCAGGGCTTGAGGTGCTCCACCTGGAAGAATGGGGATTCCCCTTCAGCTACCCGTGGTACGCACGGGTCAGAAACAAGGCCGGTTACGGGATGATGGTCGGCAGATACAGCATGCGCAAAAAACTGCTCTGCCATGCGTTGTATCTTCTCTTTTTCGGCAATGACCTTTTTTCTTCGGGCAACAAGCTGTTCATGCTGTGCCGCGGCAGTAAAGCGTAACGGCCATGTGCGGAATAGCAGGATATTGCGGCGCCTGTGGCGTTGCTGACACCACAGAAAAGGAATGTGCCGGACGTCTTGAGGCGCTGCTGGCCGGTATTGTCCATCGCGGTCCCGATGATGCGGGCATTACCTGTGCGCATAATGTGGCCATAGGCATGCGGCGGCTTTCCATCATCGACCTTGCTGGCGGGCATCAGCCCATGTTGTCCGGAGACGGCCGCTATGCGCTGGTGTTCAACGGCGAAATATACAACTTCAGAGAACTGCGCAGCGAACTGGCGGAGGCGGGATACTCATTCGCCACGAACAGTGACAGCGAAGTACTGCTCAAGGGGTATATGGCGTGGGGCAGGGGGGTTCTTGACCGGCTTGACGGCATGTTCGCCTTTGCCGTGCATGACAGACATGCCGGTACAGTGTTCCTGGCGCGTGATCACCTGGGTATCAAGCCGCTGTATTACATCCATTTGGGCGGGGTGTTTGCTTTCTGTTCCGAACCTGCTCCGCTTCTGGAACTGCCGCAGGTCCGCCGCAGGCTTGACCACGACGCGCTGGCAGCGTTTCTGAGCTTTAAGTATGTGCCCGCACCGGATACGTTTATCAAGGATATCAAAAAGCTCGCAGCAGGCCACACGCTTGAGTATTCGCCGCGCGGCGACATGTTGCGCACGGAGCGTTACTGGCAGCTGCAGGGCCGCGAAGGCAGCAGTGATGCGGGCGAACTGGCTGAAAGACTGACCCGTGCGGTTGACAGCCAGATGGTCAGCGATGTGCCGCTGGGGGTTTTTCTGAGCGGCGGCATAGACAGCGGGCTGCTGACATGGGCCGCCGCAGGGCAGGGCGGAGAACATTTCACGGGCGGCTATACCGTAGCCTTTGACGAGACAGGCCGTAAAAAAGGCCTGTGCGCGGGCGGTTCATTTGATGAAAGCCGTCTGGCCGCCCTGAGTGCCGCGCATCTGGGTGTGCCTCTTTCCAGCACTACGCTTGCAAGTCCGGCACAGGCGACACTGGATGACTGGATACGGCGGTTTCAGGAGCCATTTGCCAATACCAGCATACCGGCCAATTTTTTGCTGTGCCAGTGGGTTGCCCGGCACGTCAAAGTCGCCCTGAACGGTTCAGGTGCCGATGAGCTTTTCGGCGGGTATGACAGGTACTACGCCGTGCATCCTCCGGCAGCCCTGCGCGCCCTGCACTGTGCGGCGCCGCTGCTGCGGCGTGTGGCGGACATGCTGCCGGTAGGGGGCGGAAAGAACTCTCTGGTGCACCGTGCCAGACGCTATCTGGCAGGCTGTGCACTTGCCCCCGCGCAAAAACATGCCGGCAGCATCAGACTGTTTACCGATACCCAGCTTGCAGCCATTGCTCCCGGTGTTGTGCCGGCGACTTTTGTACAGGATGCTTTTGCCGGTGCGCCTCAGGGCAGCCTGCTGTACAAGGCCACGTGGACAGATATGCAGACCATGCTGCCGGACGACTATCTGACTCTGGTGGACAGAACCAGCATGGCGGCTTCGCTGGAAGTACGTGTACCGTTTCTTGCCAGGGATTTTGTGCAGTACGCCTTTTCATTGCCGCCGGCCGCAAAGATTGCGGGGTGGAAAAAGAAAACCGCCCTGCGTGCGCTTGCCGCAAAGCACCTGCCCGAAGACATTGCACGCCAGCCTAAAATGGGGTTTGAATCGCCGGTGGGCCGGTGGTTCCGTGACGGGCTGGGTGAGGCACTGTGCCGGCAGCTGGCGCAAAGCCCGCTGCAGAATATTATATCGGTACGGGGGGTGCAGGCGCTGGCACAAAGCCACAGCGCCGGTCAGGTGGACGCAGCCAAGCCGCTTCTGGCTTTGTACACCCTTGTGCGCTGGATGGATATGTACAGGGTGGAACTTTAGCCATGCAGATCAGCTTCATATCACACGAATATCCCCCTGTGAGCGGCGGCGGGTCCACGGCCCTGCACGAGTATGCCTCGGGGCTTGCCGCCCGCGGTCATGCGGTGCAGGTGGTAACCGTAGGCACCGGAGCTCATGACACCGTCGACACAGAGGACGGCGTGCAGGTTGTGCGTCTGGCTGCCGGCAGAAAAAGCCTTCTGGCTCCTTCCAAGGCGGAGCTGATACGTTCCTGCGCCGCGTTACGGCTCAAGTCCATGCCGCATTTAAGACGGCATGAACCGGAAGTTCTGGTGGCTTTCTTTGCTTTCCCTGCCGGTTTTCTGGCAGCCCCGCTGGCTGCAAAGCTGAATATACCTCTGGTCGTTTCGCTGCGCGGCTCTGATGTTCCCGGATTTTCCGCAAAACGCCTCGGCGTGTTCGGTCCGCTGCTGCCGTATCTTTTCCGTCGGGCCACACGGCATGCTGCTGCTGTGGTGCCCAACGGGCGGCGGCTGGCAGACATGGCCGCACCGTATCTGCATACGGGGTCCCGGGTGCGGGTTATACCCAACGGAGTAGACACCCTGCGTTTTGCTCCGCAGGGTGCGGAGCACGGCAGCATGGGCGGCCCGTTACGGGTGCTTTTTGTGGGGCAGATGATTGCCAGAAAGCAGTGTCTGGTGCTGGCGCAGGCGCTGCATGAGGTGGCGGCGCGTGGCGTGCCCCTGCAGGTCAGTTTTGCCGGTTCCGGGCCTCTGGAGCAGGATATCCGCAGGATCGTTTCTTCTCTGGACCCTGTTGTCGGTGTGACGTTTACCGGCCATGTACCGCGCAATGCCATTGCAGACCTGTACGGCGCACATGATGTGCTGGTGCATCTGTCGCAGGCTGAAGGTGTTTCCAATGTCCTGATGGAGGCGCTGAGCAGCGGGCTGTGTCTTGTGGCCGCGGATACCGCCGCGGACGCCGCCATTGACGGAGTGCCCCGGCAGGCGCCCGCTGAAGACGGCGGTATCATACTGCTGCCCGTGGACTGCGGTCCTGCCGTTCTCGGGGCGACCCTTGCCGGACTGGCCTGCAACCGCTCACTGGTGGAGGAGCAGCAGCGCCTTGCACGCCGGACAGCTTTGAAAAACAGCTGGCAGGTCCGGGTCGGCGAGCTGGAAGACCTGCTCACCGGCAGTATTGCCGGTTGTCAGGCATCTTAGGGAACTCATGGAGACAACGATGGCTGCTTTTCTTCCTCGCCATGCCGACGGGCGGCAGGTTTTTTTTACGGGCCTGCTGATTGCTCTGGGCGCTGTGCTGTATCACTGCATTCTGGTGCAGCCCATCGACCACGGGGGCGACGCACTTTTCAAGTGGCAGGTGCACAGGCAGATGCTTGCTCTGGGCGCCATTCCGCCGCAGTTTTATGAAAATCCGGCCCATATGCTGCGCTGGGCCAGCAATCTTCCGGTTCTGGGCGTGCAATGGCTTTTTGATTCGCATCCCAGTTCGTATTTTTTGTGTCCTGTACTTATCGCGGCAGGCAATGCCGTGTGGTGTTTTGTGCTGGGGCGCAGACTGGGCGGTCAGGCTGCGGGCATTCTGACGGCGCTGGCCTTTACCGCTGCGCAGACAACACTGCACTGGGGTACGCAGTTTCTGCCCATGAGCACCGCTACATTTTTTATGCTGGGGGCGTTGTGGTTCCTGCTGCGGTGGATGGAACGGGAACACTATTCTGACCTGCTGGCGTGCAGCGTGATGTTTTTTGTTTCCTACGGCGCAAAGGTTACAGCAATCTATTATGTGCCGGCCATATGCATTCTGCTGGTGTACCATGTGCGCTCAAAGGGAAACAGCTTCAGGGACGCTGTGCCGCATGTAGGTACTTTTCTCGGAGTCCTTGTTCTGCTTTTCTGCATTGAAACAGTTCTGATAAGCAGCTTTACGTCAATTTCCGGCGGACGCTTTGCCGGCATTCTGGCAGGGCATAATCCGTCTGTATGGGACAAGGATATTTTTGCGGCACAGGATGCCAGATGGTATGATCCGCTTATCGGAATATACAGGGACTGGCGGCCCTCATCAAAATCGCTCTTGCAATACATCGGCAATTTTTTTGTGTATACGCGTCATCCGGGCAAAACCCAGAGTATTACGTATTACGCGGCATTCATTCTTTGCGTGTATGCGTTGCGGACCCGCAAAAAAATGTATTATCCGGCTGTTGCCATATATCTGTCGGGTTTTTTTGCCAGTGCCTACGCCATAGTGTCGGTTTTCCCCTTTGTGCGTCCCGAGCGGGTACTGTTCCGCTACCACACTATTTTTTACACACTCGGCCAGATGATGGTAATCAGCTTTCTGCTGCATACGCGTTTCCCTCTGATTGCCAGATATTGCAAGTGGTTTAAGGATAGTTATGTCCGGCCGCTCAGGGTCGTGCTGCTTCTGGCTTTTTTTGCCCCTCTGGCGGTTGAAGCCGTAAAATACTTTCCGGTTCCCAACAGCATCATAGCCGCTGCGGATGCGTACGACACAGTACAGCAAGCACGCGGCGAAGGGCGCGATGTATTTATTCCGGTACATAAGTGGCCGGAAAGAACAGAAAAGCTGCAATGGAAGTATGTGGCGTTTTACAGCGACCTGAAGCGGGTTCCACCTCCGTATTCTGAAGAGACTCCGCATATTGTTGTCAACGGGCAGCGTTATTTTCGTGTGGAAGAAGGTACAACCCGCGAAAATCCCATACTTCTTGATCATTACTGACCATAACTGCCGGTGACGGCTGTCTGCCGCCGCCGGTAACGGGGCATTTCCGGATACCTCATCTGTCCGGTACCGTGTACATGCTTCCCCCGGCCATCAACCGGGGGCTTTTTTTCTCTTTCTTACAGGACATTATATGAAACGGATCGCTTTTATCATGCTCTGCCTTTTGGCCCTTGGCTGCACTGCTGCGAAAAACAGGCATGACTCCGGAATGATAATAACGCCTGCAGAACTTGCAGAGATGAACGGGGCACAAGTTGAAAATGCTCTCATCAACGGACACCCTGCAAATTATTTCACGCTTGCCGCCAAGCTGTTTTCGGAAGGAAATAAGCAGGAAGGAGTGAAATGGTTTTATGTGGGTCAGATCCGCTACAGAGCGTATCTGCAGGCCAATCCTTCGTTGGACCCTTCCGGTGATCCGGCCCTGTTCTCGTCGCTGATGTATACGGTGGGAACGCCCCTGAACGGGTATATCGGCGGCGACACCGATGCATGGATGGCCACCATCGACAGTGCCGTGCAATGGCATGACGGACATCCTGACAACTTCCTTGATAAAGATAAAAATCAGGCGGTGTATGCAGCTGTCTTGTCTGGTCTGGACAGTCTGAAGCAATATATTGCCGACAATAAGGATGCCATCCGCAAGGAACGTGAGGCCAACGGTCTGGAAAACCGCTGACCGCAGGCATGCGGAAGAAGCGGCGCGCGGATAATCATGGCGGCAGGTGAAAGGCCGGGTAGTATACCGGAATAGCCGATAATTTCACCGGAACAGAGGAGAAAACCATGAAGAACCGCTGTTGTGTTGCCATTTTGGTGCTGTTATGTGTGTTTCTGGCCGGTATTGCTCCTGCAGGAGCGGATGACGGGGACATACAGCGCGTCGTGACAAGTGTGACTACGGATGACGTAAACCGCGCAGCCATGGCCATTGCCTTTACCAGAGGCATCATGCAGGAAAAACAGGTGGAAGGGATTTTGTTTTTCAATGTATATGGTGTGAATCTGGTTAATGCGGGCAAGGATTCGCCTGTGTACGGCAATGGAAAAACCGTGGCGCAGATGCTCAGAGAGTTTATGGACGCCGGCGGTGTGGTCATGGCGTGCCCCATGTGCATGCAGCATGTGGGCGGCATGACATCCGCAGATCTGATACAGGGAGTCAGCGCGGTGAAAGGCGGCGGAGTCAAGGCCGTATCCGGTCCCCGCACACTGGCGCTTTCTTACTAGCCGTATCCTCCGGTATGGGCAGGCCCCGTGTGCCGGATTATACGTTAAAACATGTCAGGTATCAGGCAGGCGGCACCTCGTGCGCCTGCCTTTTTTTATGCGGGGGAGGCCGCAGGAGTACTGTACAACCGTTGCGGCAGCCTGATTGCTGCCGAAGGGAAGTCCCCGCTGGTGCGCACAGCCTCAGGCGTGACACAGTGCCGTGCAGTGGCTGCGCGCATGGGTACGTGCCGGTAAAAGCGCACCAGATTCACCGGCGGCAGCCTTCGGCTGTCACGCCTGCAACGCTGTCTGCAGGCGGACCGCGCAGGCCTACTGTGAAGGCACGGCGGCCGTATTGCTTTCAGTAAGGTGACCGGTGCCGGGATCATCCCACCCAGAGTAGCGGAAGGCTCTTTTTTTCAGGTACTCAAGGGTGTCGTGTCCGATGTCTTTGCGGACAAGGACGAATTCGCCGGAAAAAATGACAGGTATTTCATGCGGACGGCCTTCAAGGTCCAGTCGTATGGCTTCCGCCATGGCCACACCGTTATCGTCGTTCATCCGCATCACGGTCACATCCAGTTTTCCCGTCAGCAGGGCTTGCAGCTCCGCACTGCCTCCTCCCCAGCCGTTAAGTAGTACCTTACCCTGCATGCCCGTCTGCTCCATGGCTTCTGCCGCTCCCAGCGCCGTGTCTGTGGCGCAGGCATATATCAGGTCGACATCCTGCGAAGAAAGTATGTCCAGTGTCGCCTGCCTTGCCTTTGCGCGTATGCCGTCGGTGTAATAGGTACCGGCAAGCTTCCAGTGGGGGTGAACGAATGCTTTAAAGGTGTCACCGCGCATGGTGCTGACATAGCCCTGCGAAAAGTACAGCATGGCATAGGTGCCGCCCTGCGGGCGGTTCAGCATGAAGTGGTCTGCCAGCAGCCGTGTGCCGCTGATGTGGTCGAAACCTGCATACAGCAGTGGCTGCCTGCCTTCCCAGCTGCGTAGCGGAGTCGTGATGTTCTGCAGTATTATCTTGGGTCTGCCGCGTTCAAGTACCTGCTCTATCATTTTTTTGTGCCGCCCCACATCAAGGGTGAAGACAAGATAGTCCGGGTCGGCCTGCAGTGCTTCGCGCAGTTGCTGTTCCTGCAGGCGTACATCCAGTGTGGGGCGAGAACGGAATTCAAGCAGTTCATAGCGCAGCCCCAGCTCGTCCATGCGTGCTTTGAAAGAAGCGGCGCTGCGTTGCCAGTAGTCGGAAGCCTGAACTCCCGGATGAATGAAGGCAATGCGTATGTGTGGCAGATTGCGCGTAACAGGGGTGGCACCACCGCGCACCAGTGTCTGAAAGCGCATCATGGTGCGCAGTTGAGCGGGGTGTTTTTTCTGATATTCTTCGACGGTATAATATTCTTCTGCAGAAAGCTGCGCCGCCTGAACCGTGGGGGCAACGGACAGTACAGCCAAAAAAAGCATCGGAAAAAACGCCGTTGCGTGTAGAAAAAAAGTGCTGGTGAAACGCATGAGCCATCTCCGGTGCTGCGTTGTCTGCAGTGGGCCGGCCGCCGTGAAGTCTGACCGGAATTGTTTGTAAAATATGTTTAATTACAGGATATTATATCTTGTTGCGTGGGGTTTTTGCCGAGTGAAATGGGGTACAGACCGTATTGTAGAAAGACTGTGCGGCAGGGGCCATTATAGACATCGTGTACATAGTGTTGTTATTTTCAGTATCTTTAAGTTTTTTTAAGCATGTATATTGACCGGACGTTTTTTTTCTGCTTTCTCCAAGGAAAAAACCGATGGAGGATGACATGAAGAAACTTGCTGTGACCTTGGCGCTGGTGTTGTGCCTGCCCGTGATTGCCCTTGCCGCGGACTGTACAGCTGTTTACGGCGACGGATCCACCACGCTGAAGCTGGCGACGGGAAGCCCGGGAGAGCTGGGCCTGCTGGAAGAACTGGCAGGTGCGTTCAATGCGGAGCATGACACTACGCTGTGCTGGGTGAAGGCCGGTTCCGGCAAGTCACTCAAGTTGCTTCATGAAGGCGACGTTGATCTGGTGATGGTGCACGCGCCCGCAGCAGAGAAAAAAGCCGTGCAGGAGGGCTGGGCCGGTGAACGTACGCTCATAGGCTCCAATGAATTTTATATTGTGGGGCCGGAAAATGACCCTGCAGATATCGCTTCGGCTGCTTCAGCGGCAGATGCCTATGCACGCATTGCTTCGGCACAGGCGCTTTTCTTTTCGCGTGGTGACAATTCCGGAACCCATAAAAAAGAACTGGCCATCTGGAAGCAGGCAGGAGTCGCCCCGCAGGGGGCATGGTACACCGTAACAGGTGACTTCATGCAGGCCACGCTGCTCAGAGCCGATGCCGAAAAAGGGTATTTCATGACCGATTCGTCCACATGGGTGGCCACCAAAAAAGAGGTCCATAATCTCAAGGTGCTGTTCAGGGGCGATATCTTTCTGGTGAATACCTATCACGCCCTGCTGGGAACAAAGGGGCACAATGCCGCACTGGCAGACAGCTTTATCAAGATGCTGGGCAGTGACAAAGGGCAGCAGATGGTACGTGACTACGGAAAAGATCTGTACGGCGAAGGCATGTACAATGACGCGGAATACGCTGCGCAGTATGACCATTAACAGATAATGCCGCCGCGGCGGTGACGGCGCCGGCAGTTCTGTACGGAGCAGGCGTCATTGCACGGATGCTGGCGGAAGAACGGATATCGCAGGCGGCGGTAACACAGGGTGCATCGCCGGACGCTTCAGAGCGTCCGGCGTTTTTGTTGCGCGTACATGGGCTGGCGGATTGTTACCGGCCGCATAACGGGCTGCGGGCAGCGGGAACGCATGCGCGGTGCCGTGCAGGGGCAGAACCTGCGGCCGGCGGTCTCTGCCGGCAGACCGGGATGGACGGCATCTGGTTGTGTCCGCCTGCATCCTCTGCCCGTGACGGGCGGCACATGTCAGCCCTGTTTACAAATCTTCCGCTGCCATGACGCAGTCGCCGCCCCGTGCTTTTGCCTGATACATGGCGTTGTCGGCCCTTCGGGTCAGGGAGGTCAGGTCGTCGCTGTCGCGGTAGGCCGCCACACCGGAACTGAACCCCACAGGAATGTCGGGAGCGGCGCATACTGCGGCGGATATGCGCCGTGCCAGCGCCCGGGCGCTTTCTTCATTTCCGTCCAGCAGGATGATGAATTCGTCTCCGCCCCAGCGGGCCAGAAGATCGGTGGGGCGCAGCCTGCCGCGTATGACGCGGGCCATGGATGCCAGTACTTCGTCACCGGCAAGATGCCCCAGCCTGTCGTTTACTTCCTTGAAACCGTCCAGATCGATGATCAGTATGGAGAAGGGGATTCCGTCGCGCGATGCCCTGTATGCGGCCAGGTCAAAGCGTTCCTCCAGCTCGCGGCGGTTGGCTGCTCCTGTCAGCGGGTCTGTTCTGGCAAGATGCTCTATGCGTGCCTGATATTTGTTAACCGCCAGCACGCACAGGGCCAGTATGACAAGTGTGGAGACAAAACCCATGGCCAGCGTGCGCATGAAGTTGCCTCTGGCCGTGCGCAGGGCTGTCATTTCATCCTGCACCACCAGCAGATGCCATTTGAATTCAGGGATATAGCGCGACGTAAGCAGATAATGTCTGCCGCCGGCGTCGTACTGCAGGCTGACTGCATCGCCCTGACCTGCCAGTATGTCCGGCGCAATGTCACGCAGCCCGTCCATTTCGGTTATGTAGGCTTTTTCCACCAGTGACGTGTCGGGATGTATCTGTATCAACCCGTCCTGATCGATGAGGAAGGCCTGACGCAGATACGTGCGCTGTGCTTCATCCAGCAGCTCCAGAGCCTTATCCAGCGCTATGCCTGCCCCGGTAACGCCCAGCAGCCTGCCGCGGTCGTCTTCAAGGCGGAAGTTTACAAACACGGTCATGGTGTTGCCGGCAGCCTGATTGACGTCGATATCAAGGTCGTATGGCTCTTTGTACCGTGTGAATGCGTAGAACCACACATCATGCGGGTCGCGGGGACCGATTTTTTTCAGAATGCCGTCCGGTGTGTAATAGCGGTCGGTTACCGCCGAAACGAAAAAGGTGCTTAAAAAGCCATATTCCTTTTTGATTCTGGAAAGATACCGGCGCACTGCGTCCTCATTCTGTTCGCCTCCGGTCACCCAGTCGCGCAAAAAGGTGTCGTTGGCCATGGCCGAAGACACCAGAAGGGGACGCATGAGCGCACTGTGAATTTCGGAATAAATGTTTTTGCCGGTCAGCGGCAGGGCGGAGCGGAGCAGATCGTCACGCACTGCATTGCGGGTGACAACATAGTTGATGATGCTTGTCGCCAGAAAAACGGTAATGAGAATGGCCGCCAGTGCGGAGATGAGACGTGTTTTGAGCTGCATTGTCTGTTCCGCGACGCGGAGCCGCCGTAGGGGTGCAGAGGATGATGATGCGTGTGCCTGCGCCGGAAACAGCGCCTGACAGGGGCCTGCCCGCGGCAGCGGGAAAATGTGCCGCACGAAAATATCTTAGTTGCACAGGTGCTGCGGGTCAACGCTTTGTGCAGGCAGATAAAATACCAAGCCCGCCTGTCCGGGCGGGCTCGGGGAATGTTATCAGATGGGTTCCAGCCCTTCTTTTTCCAGCAGCGGAACCGCGTATTCGATGGATACCGCATATGAAAAGCTTGTCGGCATGGGTTCTGTGCCGTCCACAACGGGAGTTGCTTCCAGCGGGTCAAACCTGCCGCTGACAATGCCTATGACGCGCAGGTCGTCCAGCCCCACCAGCGGGCCGCCTTTTGATCCGCCGTGTACTCTGCTGTCAAACAGAAACATGTTTGTTTCGTTTGTTGACCGCATTTTGGCGCAGATGACAGCCTGCTGCAGCACCTGCGTGTAAATGCACTGAAAGCCGAAAGCAAAACCCAGACTGGCAACGCCGTTGCCTTCCGAAACATTTTCGGGAACGCCGATGACATGGTCGGGCATGGTTATTTCCACAGGGTCGGTGAAGGCCAGCAGGGCCATGTCCCGTTCTTTGTCCATCCGGGCAAGCCGCACGGGAATGGCGGCCAGCGCCTCGCTGCTTACCGGATGAAACCCCGCCTCGGCAGGGGCGGGTACAACCATGAGCGTATCGTCGGGGCTGATGGCATGCGCCACGGTAAGCAGATAGCCCTGCGGGTGAATGACAAAAGCGGAAGCAAGAAAAACAAGTTGGTTTCTGCTGTCGGTTTTAAAAAGCTTCATGCAGCCGTTACGATAGCGCATATGAACATCTTGAAGCATATATGATATTCTCCGTGGTTACGGTTGTTCGGCCAGCCAGCGGGTAACCTTTTCGGGATGCGTGCGAATCCAGCGGAGCGCTTTTTCGTAGGGGAAAAGCCCTTTGTCGTCCTGAATCCACAGCATCAGCTGGCCCATGTCTTCGGGAGACCAGTAAAATGCGTCCAGCAGGCGGAATACCGCCTGATTCTCTTCGGCCAGACCCTTGCGGGTCATGGTATGTATGCTGCCGCTTTCAGAAAAAACGCCTTCAGGGTCTTCCAGAAACTCCAGATTCCAGCGTGCGAACGCCCAGTGCGGCAGCCAGCCGGTAAATACGACCCACTCCTGATGCCGTACGGCGTGCGAAAGCTCCGCCATCATGGCCACTTCGCTGCCGGACTCCAGCCTGAAGCTGTCCCTAAGCCCGTAGACATCAAGAGCCCGTTCCGCCTTTTCCATTACACCGGCATCGGGTTCTATGCCGATGATGCGGTGACGGTAACGCTGGGCATCTTTACGCAGTGCGGGTATGGATGCGGTGGTCACATACGGCCTGTTGCGCAGCCCCGTACCGGCTGTAAACCTGCCTGCCGTTACCCGCGGCACCACCAGTCCCGTGCGGGTGCCTTCCAGATTGGGGCCCAGGTCGTCCAGCATACCGGCGTATCTGGCGCGGTAGGCGGAGTGTGTGTGCGGCAGCCATGCGGAAAGCATGGCGTCCGCCTCGCCGGCGGCCACCATGCGCCACATTTCTCCGGCGCCGGCAGCCACCAGCGTGCAGGGAATCCCCAGTTTTTCCTGAATGAGCGCCTTCATCAGATTGGCACTGGCTATGGAGGACGACCATTGCGCATATGCTATGGTCACGGGTTTTTCAGCCGCGCGGACAGGGCCGGCTGCCAGAATAAGCACCGCTGCGACAAAAACGATAACTCTGCGCATGATGGTTCTCCTTGTCAGGCTGAGGAAACAGGGCTGCTACCAGAACTTGCGCCTCCCGAAGGTTCTGTCCAGTACAGGTTTGCGCTTCACCCGGAAGCGTACCTGCTGCTTGGGAATACCCAGCGTAAATTCCTGCGGGCCGGAGTATTCTTTGAGCCCTTTGTGCAGTGAATAGCACATGCCGAGCAGGATGACCGCAAAAGGCAGCCCCGTGGTGATGGTGGCTGTCTGCAGCGCCACCAGTCCGCCGCCCATCAGCAGCACCGCGGCCACAACGCCTTCGAGCAACGCCCAGAAAAGGCGTGAAAGAACAGGCGGGTTGGGGTCTCCGCCCGAAGTTATGATGTCAATGACCATGGAGCCGGAGTCGGAAGAGGTCACAAAGAAGGTTATGACCACCACGATGCCCAGAAAGCAGGTGACAGAGCTGAGCGGGAAGTTTTCCAGCATGACGAAAAGGGATACCGGCAGGTTTTCCTGCACGGCGGTGGCAATGCCGCCTGCCCCGAACATTTCGATGTTCAGTGCTGTGTTGCCGAAGATGGTGATCCACAGAAACGTGATGAACGTGGGTACCAGCATGACTCCCATGATGAATTCGCGGATGGTGCGCCCGAAAGATACCCGGGCGATGAACATGCCTACAAAAGGTGACCAGGCGATCCACCAGGCCCAGTAAAAAATGGTCCAGCCGTGCTGCCACTCGGTATGTTCATATGTCTCGTTCCATGTGGAAAGCTGCGGCAGAAACTGAATGTAATAGCCTATGTTTTCCAGTGTGGCGTTAAGGATGAAAAGCGTGGGACCGAGAAAAAGCACAAACAGCGCCAGCATGCCGGCAAGAACGATGTTGATCTCACTCAGCCGGCGGATTCCTTTGTCAAGACCCGCGACGACACTCCATGTGGCAACAGCGGTGATGGCCGCAATAAGAATGACCTGAATGCCCGTGGACTGTCCGATACCCCACAGATGGTCCAGTCCCGCATTGACCTGCTTGACTCCCAGACCCAGCGACGTGGCCACCCCGAACAGGGTTGCCACCGTGGCCATGATATCGATGGCGTTGCCCACAGGGCCGTAAATCCGCTCGCCCAGCACGGGGTAGAATGCGGTCCGGATGGAAAGGGGCAGACCTTTGTTGAATGAAAAAAAGGCCAGCGACAGGGCGACAACGCTATACACAGCCCACGGATGCAGGCCCCAGTGCAGAAACGTGATGTCCATGGCTTTGCGGGCGGCTTCCGTTGTTCCCGGTTCTGTCAGCGGATTGGCAACATAGTGGAACATGGGTTCTGCCACTCCGTAAAACAGCAGGCCGATGCCCATGCCGGCGGAAAACAGCATGGCAAACCACGCCATGGTGGAAAATTCTGGCTCGGCATCGGGACCGCCCAGTCGGATGTCTCCGTAGCGGCTGACAGTAAGCAGCAGAACAAACAGCAGTACAATGTTCATCGTGGCGATGAAGAACCAGCCCGTGTAGGTGGACATGTAGGACTGCATCGTCTGGAATACGTCGCCAAGAAAATGCTGGAAAACTAAGGTGATGCCGACGAAGAGGAAGATAAGCCCCGCGGAGCCGAAAAAGACCCACGGATGTACTTCCAGATGAAACCAACTCGGTTTCGTATCTGCTTCAGGAGTGGAGTTTTTGTTGCTTTGTTCGTTCACAGTCTCATCCTTGTGTAGGGGGCGGCCGTCCGGCACGCTCCGTTCAGCACGGAGCGCATCCTGCCCGGCGTAAACCGGAATAAGCCGGTACGTATCCCGTCACGCAGTTGCGGTTGCGAAAACGACTATCCCCCGAAATGTTTTTGGTGGTTTTTAGGCCAAAAATAATACGTCAAAGCAGGCCTGCCGTCAAAGCTGCGGCCGGATAATTGTCAAACCATCCGGGGAGGCATGACGGACCGTAAGAGAAACAATCGGGTGCAGGGCAAAAAAGCTGTGCCGTGATGCTTAGATATTGCGGATAATGAGTATGATTGCGCTTAACGCGGAAACAAGGAATACCACCGGCCGGGTGTAGCCCGCGTCGCACAGTGCCGCGGCACGGCGCGAGGCCAGATAGCCCAGTGCCACAGCGGGAGCCAGCATCAGCGCTACTGTCAGTTCGCGTTGGCCTATTTTACCCACATAGGCCAGTGCCGCCTGAGCCATGATGATGGAAATGAGACCTACAAACGCCAGCGTGCCGCGCAGCCTCGGTCCCGGCTCGTTCTGAAGAGCCAGTGCCAGCGGCGGCAGGCCGACACCGCTCACCGTGCCCATGAATCCGCCCACCAGACCGGCGGAGAGCAGAGTGGCTTTGCCCTGCGGCACCGGCAGCCCCGAAGCGCTCATGCCGACAGCAGCCAGAATGAGCGCGCTGAGCAGCAGGGCTGTTTCCCGCTGCGGCAGACTGCTGATGAGAGCTGCGGCGACAACGGTTCCTATAAGGTAACCGCCTATGGTCCCTCTGACACTGGGCATGCTTACATGTCTGCGGCCGCTATAGGCCATCAGTGCCGTGATGATGCTGACCAGCAGCACAACAGGACCGGGAAGAAACACCGGGTCGATGATGTTGAGCAGAGGGCCGATGAGCAGAGCCAGACCGAATCCGGCGACTCCCTGTGCGAAAGCGCCGAAAAACACAATGATAAACGCAAGCCCGAGGCTTGAGAGTGAAAGTCCTGTTTCAAGCATGGAATAATGAAAAAAGGCTAGATGTGAGTGTGTTGTATCCATCAGTGCCGCCCGTGCCGTGATGAGAAAGCACGGGACGCTTTTGCAGTACGGTCAAGCCGTCCGCGGTACGATGTTGCGCAGCGTGGCGGCTTCCTTCCGGTCTGCGGCAGGCGGGAAGAAGGCCGTGCCACCTTCAATGGTATGGTTGGACATGAAATGAAATGTGTCAATTCATAATTCGGCCATGCGGGGCGTAAACATGGTGAACCAGCCTGAACGGGATGAAAAACACGAAGATGCAGCATGCATTGCACGGAGCGCTGTTCTGAGTTTGCTGTTTTTGCCGTCGGTGCAGCTCGGTTTTTCTATCTGCTGGTTGAGTGTACTACGGTGCTATCCCGTCTTTTTCTGTCCGATGCACAGCCCTACGGATTCATTGATGTTGTCAAGTGAACCGGAGAGTATTGTCAGATTTTCGGACAGAAATTGAAGCGTTTCTGTCCGTTCTTTGACACCGCCCGGTGTGTCCAGTTCTGTCGCCTCACCGGAGAGAATATAATCAAAAACAAAAATGCCGCCCGGCGCCAGATGGTCCAGCAGATGTCTGGCAATGGTCAGGGGTTTGTGCAGATGTTCAAAAACAGTGGTGATGACAATGAAGTCGTAGACTTTTCCGTCCTCAAGCGGCTGATCGAATTTTTCGGGAGAGATTACCGGCATGTCGGTGACGGCGTCGTCCCGCATGTATAAATGGCGCGCATAATGGAAAGGAAAGTTGGCGATATCCGTAAGTGTCCATGATACTGGGATATGGTTATAATAGTTTTTCCATGTGCGGTAGTACGGAGCGAGTGAGCAGCCGAATTCAAGGGCGCGCATGCCCGCAGACAGGTGCCTGAAGGCTTTGTAGGCGCGTATGGGGCGCAATGCGAGCCCGTAAACGTAAGAAAATGTGGAGTATATGTTGTGCGGCTTCTGCCAGTTGGCAAGGTGCAGGTCAGGACTGTCCCATCGGTAATCCGCAGGATTCTGGACTTTCAGCCTGTATGCGTGACGCAGGGCGTGAAAATCGGCAATATAAAGGGGACGACCGTTAAGGGCATTGCGCCAGTAGTCCTCAAAGTCCGTGAACCATTTTTTTACAAAACCGCACATGACAAGCGGTTCCATGTACCGGGTCTTTTGCAGCAGTGCTGTCGTAAAAAAAGACAGCTTGTTGCGCAGAAAGGATTTTCGGACAGTGTTCTTTTTGGCCGACTTATATGCTTCATCCTGTCTGCTGTAAGCTGCAGGAAGATTTATTCTGAGGTCGTCATAGCCGTTGCCGCCCGGCAGCCAGTCCTGTTCATCTGACATGAGGTTTCCTTTACTGAAAATTGCCGGCTTGAGGCCGGAACAGCTTTACCGCCGCTGTTGCAAAAGAGGCGCAGCAGAATTTTATACTATTCTGCATTACAATATATCAAGCGGTAGTGTGTGTAAATGGTGATTGATTATGGATTGTTGAGGTTGTACGGCATACGCTGCCCCGCCGGATGCATGCAGTCTTGACCGGTCCGGTATCAGCTGAAAAGGCCCGCGTGCGGCCGCACATGCTGCCGTAAATGCCGTCGGTACCGGGAGTGCTTCCGGGCTTTTGTGATATATGACACCTGTCTGCGGCGGCGCTTGCTGCTTTTTTTTGTCGCTGCGTAGCCGCAAATGTCGAAAAGGCTATTGACGCAACTTGACGCCGCGCTGACCCCGCATGTACTGTGCGTCCACTGTGAAGGGGACGGCGCGGCAATGCGGTGCCGCGTCTCTGCCTGCCGCTACGGAAAGCAGGCCCGGCCGCGTGACGGCGCCGGGCATACCGCCGGTCAGCACCGGCGTTTTTTCGTGCGGCGGTACGCACGGCACACCGCACCGCGCAGGCGTATGCGTCTGTTTTTTCTGTGTCGTTCTCCCCTTGTTCCGTATCTGCTTTTATCCGGGGCACAAGCGGGCAGCGTGGGTGCCACGCCGCCTGTCTGCCTCCGTGCGGCCATGCCGCATGAAACAAGGGGTGTGATCAATGTTGGATTCCAGACATTCCGGCGCGGCCTGTATTGTGGCGGGCACCGCCATAGGGGCGGGCATGCTGGGGCTGCCCATGGTTATCGGTCCCATGGGCTTTCTGCCGGGAACATTGCTTATGGCCGTGGTATGGGCCATGGCGCTTTTTTCCGCGCTGCTTCTGCTTGAAGTGAATCTGAAAATAGGCGCCGGAAAAAATTTCAATAATATGGCCCGCGAAGTGCTGGGCCGCGGCGGGCAGATAGTGGCCACGGGCAGCATGGCTTTTTTGCTGTATGCGCTGCTGGTTGCCTATCTGACCGGTGTGGGCGGTCTTGTGGCACGTACCGGCGGCGCGCTGGGCATGGCCGTCACTCCGCAGGCCGGCAGTCTGCTTTTTGCAGTGGCCGGCGGTGTGGTGGTGCTTATCGGCACGGCGCTTGTGGTCAGAGTCAATAAAGCGCTTTTCTACGGTATGCTTGTGGCCATGGTTGTGGCTTTTGCCAGCCTTGTGCCGGGGGTGGATGTGGCGAACCTGACCACGGCGGCCCCCCGCGAAAAGCTGGTACTGGCCTGCCTGCCCGTGCTGTTTACGTCTTTCGGGTTTCATACGGGCATACCGAGCATCGTCCGTTTTTTGCGCAGCGATGCCCGCAGCCTGCGAAGAGTCATTCTGGTGGGTACGGCGTTGCCCGTCATCTGTTACTTTCTGTGGCTTATGGTGTCGCTGGGAGGTATGCCCGCTGCGGACATCAGCCGTATGGGCGGTAATGTGGACACGCTTGTTTCCGCCCTTGCCGGCAGTTCGGCATGGCTCGGATCGGTACTGTCCGCTTTTGCCGCTCTGGCGCTGATCACATCGTTTCTCGGGGTGGCACTGGCACTGTTTGACCTTCTGGCCGAAACATTCCGGCTTAGCGATTCTGTGCTGCACCGGGCGGTTACGGCTGTGCTGGTGTTTGCCCCGCCGGTGACTGCCGCGTTATTGTCGCCGGGCAGATTCATTCAGGCACTGGCCCATGCGGGTGCCGCGTTGACCATCCTTGCGGTGTTTCTGCCCTGTGCCATGGCATGGAAGCTGCGGCGCGACAATGTGCAGGCGTCCTATCAGGTGGCGGGCGGTACCGCCGCGCTTGTGGTGACCTCTGCTTTCGGTTTGCTGGTGGTTTCGGCAAGCTATCTGTAAGTTTCCTGCTATACCGGTCCAAGGCTCCGCGCGATGTGCGGAGCCTTTTGTTTTGCACAGTGAGCACTACCGGCTGAATTTTTCACGCGCGTTGACGTTGCGGCGCTGTCTGCTTATGTAGACTGGACATCCCCGCGGCCGCTTTGCCGGCCCGAACGCAAGACTGGTCCGTGTGACCGGGAGGTGCATTATGAAACGTCTTCTGCTTGCTCTGCTGTTGGTGCTTGTTGCGTCCTCTGCGCAGGCCGCTGTGTGGAAGGTGGATACAGATCATTCCGCCGTGCATTTCAGCATACAGCATATGATGATAGCGCAGGTGCGCGGCGCGTTTCACGACATCAGCGGTTCTGTGACGTTCGACGGCGCAGTGCCGTCCGCCTTTGACATCACTGTAGAAGTGGACAGCCTTGATACCGGCGTGGACAAACGGGACGATCATCTGGAAAGCGCCGACTTTTTCGACGAGCAGCGTTTTCCGCTGATCCGTTTTGTAAGCACGGCGGTCACTCCTTCCGGCGAGGGGTACGAGGTGACCGGCAATCTGACCCTTAAGGGAGTGACCAGACCCGTGACGTTCATGCTGGGGGGGGTGGACAGAAGCATTACCGACCCGTGGGGCAATGTGCGCAGGGGCGGGGTGGCAACATTGACCATTGACAGGCGCGATTATGACGTGCACTGGAATGCTCCGCTGGACGGCGGCGGGCTGCTCATAGGCAATGATGTTGATATCATTGTTGATTTTGAAGTGCTTGAGCCTCGCTGACGTCAGCATTCTTTTGTGAAGATATCGGGCAGCCCCCACGGGGGGCTGCTTTTTTTTGTGCCGCCGTCTGCCGGCTGCTGAAGCAGAACAGCCGCGGTATTGTAACATTCTGCGGTTATATCATGCGCGGTGTATCTGCTCCGCGCAGCGTTCTTCCGGCTGATGCTGAAATACTGTTGTCTATTTCGGGATATGTTTTTCTGTGTGCGCGCGGGCTGCGTTGCATTGCTCAGGTGTCAGGTCATGGATTGTTTTCTCTTCAGGCAGAGCCGGTCCGTTATTTATTTCCTGCACCGGATGGGCATTTTTTGCTTGCATGTATATACTTGCTTACTGTTATAACATAAGCCGCAGGCAATATGAAAATGCATGCAGTGGTCAGGTTTTCTGCCGACAGTCTGCAACTGGCGCGGTGCATGGTTGCAGATGGCACATTATGGCGGTTTCCGGCCGCCGTTTTACAGACGGGGGAGCAGTAATGCTTAAGAATCTTGGACTGACATGGAAGATCATGATCATACTGGTCGTGGTCGTTCCGGCAATGCTCGGTCTGACACTGTACATGACAGGGTCTTTTACCGAGCATATGGAGCGGACAGCCCGTGAACAGAGCCTGGAAACGGCTTACAGGTATGCGGGAAAAATTGATGCCGACATGAGTCTGGCCATGCATTCGGCCAGAACGTTTGCCCGGCTTGCGGAAAGTATGATGGGGCACGAAGGGCGCCCCACGCGTGAAGCGCTGCGTGACAGCATGGAAAACTTTCTGCGCGACCATACCAACCTGCTGGGTATGTTCGCAACGTTCGAGCCGGATGTTTTTGACGGTATGGACAGCATGTACCGCGGGGCCACATATCATAACAAGGACGGCCGGTTCGTGCCGTGGGTTCACTATGAGGGCGGCGTCATAAAGACCATTCCCAGCGTGGGGTATGATGTGGATGACGCAGACGGTGCATGGTATCATCTGCCGCGCAAAACCGGCAAAGAAATCATAATGGAGCCGTGGGCCTACGAAATAGGCGGCGAGTTTGTCATGATGGTGGACATGCTGGTACCCCTGCGCAGGAACGGGCGGTTTGCCGGTGTGGTCGGTATTGACTATCCGATGGGCACCATCAATGAATTCGTGAAAGACATTAAAATGTTCGATACCGGTTATGCTTTTCTGCTTTCCGCCACGGGCACGTACGTGGCGCACCCGCAGAACCAGCTGGTGACTGACAAGGCGAATATATTCAGCCAGCCGCAGACAGAAGCCGAGCTGCGCGCCGGTCTCAAGCGGGTGCAGCAGGGCGAGGATTTTTCCATCACCGTTGAGCGTGACGGTAAACGCCACCTGCTTACTTTTGTACCCATTTTCATAGGCCGGGCCGACACGCCGTTTATTCTGGGTCTTGACGTACCCGTGGCCGAGGTGCTGGCCGCAGCGTACGGCATGCGTAATAACGCGCTGATGATCGGCGGTGTGACGGCAGTCTTCATTCTGTTGATCATTCTGTACATATCGCGGGTTATCAGCAGACCCATTCAGGAAACCGTGCGTGCGGTGGAGGGGATAGCCTCGGGCAACCTCGGTACGCGGCTGCCTGCGGATTCGAAAGATGAAGTGGGACGCATGCAGGCTTCGGTTAATCATATGGCCGAAGAACTGGCGCGCAACATGGGTGAAATCAAGACGCAGCAGGCAGCTGCCGAAGAAAAGACGCGTGTGGCGGAACAGGCCATGCAGGATGCGCAGGAGGCCCGCAGGCAGGCGGAGGAAGCACGTCGGGAAGGCATGCTGATGGCCGCCGGCCGTCTGGAGCAGATCGTGGCGCATCTTTCCAGTGCTTCGGAAGAAATCTCGGCTCAGTCCAATGAAATACGGCATGGTTCCGAGATTCAGCGGGACCGCATAGCCTCTACGGCCACGGCCATGGAGGAAATGAATGCCACGGTGCTTGAGGTGGCCAGAAACGCCGGTGAAACAGCGGACCAGACCAATGCCTCGCGCGCCAGCGCACTGGAAGGGGCGCAGGTGGTCACAGAATCTGTGGCAGCCATGAACAGCATTAAGACCAACGCCGATGCCCTGAAGGAAAACATGGCGGCACTGGGCACGCAGGCCCAGTCCATCGGGGCCATTATGACGGTCATCGAGGATATAGCCGACCAGACCAACCTGCTGGCGCTGAACGCAGCCATCGAAGCCGCCCGTGCCGGTGACGCCGGACGGGGTTTCGCCGTGGTGGCCGACGAAGTGCGCAAGCTGGCGGAGAAAACCATGGGCGCCACCAAGGAGGTCGGCCAGTCCATCAAGGCTATTCAGCAGGCCGCGCGGCAGAATATGGAAGCCATGGAAGCCACGGTGGAACGCATCGGTCATGCCACCACGCTGTCACAGCGTTCAGGTGAGGTGCTGCATGCCATCGTCGCCGCAGTGGAACAGTCGGCCGACAGGGTGCAGAGCATTGCCACGGCAGCCGAACAGCAGTCGGCAACGTCCGAGGAGATAAACAGCGCGGTCGAGGAAATAAACCAGATAACACTGGACACCGCGCAGGCTGTGAACGAAGCGGCCATTGCCGCTGAAGAGCTGGCCCGTCAGGCACAGGAGCTCAGTGCCATCATCGACGACATGAAAAATCAGGGATAAGCCGCAGGCTGCGGTGTGATGCCGCATGGCTGTTTTGTGCAGTCCGGAACTTTGTATCCGGCGCCGCGCACGCCATGCGGCATCGGTCCTTCGGAGAAAGCGGCAGTGTGCCTGCGTGATGATGCAGGCGCGCTGCCGCTTTGTGCTGCAGATACAAACATGGAACCGGCTGAGGCTCCTGCCTCATGAACAGCCCGTCAATCGGGCCTGTTATGTCAGTGCTGCGTTGCCGCGGTCGGGTCTGATGCAAAAACGTTTCTGCGTCCTGCCGTGTATATTCATGTTTCCGGCGCACCGCCCCACAGGCCGCCTTCCGGACGGGGCATCCGGTACGGGGCATCCGGCGTCAGCCATCCGGCACGGGTCATCCGGACGGGGCATCCGGCGTACCGTGTGCTGCCCGCAGTGGAATCTGCGGGGCACGCAATGGCCGTCCTGTTTTCTGCTGCAGTCTTCCGCCAGTGCTCCCTGACAGCATTTCTGACAGCTGCGGCTTTTCCCGCGTGGTTTCGTGCTGTTGCCTGTATTCTTCTGCCCCATGTTTGCGGGCGGCAGCGTTTTGCTGCTGCCTTTTTTCATTTCTGCTTTCCCATGATGTTCATGCGACAGGGCCGGTGCACATCCGGCGAGTATCGGCAAGCGCCTGTCCTGCATGCCTGCCCGACACTCCGCCGGGGCACATGCGCCGCCTGCCCGAAAGTGGATGCCGGGCGGTGCCTGTGCGGCTTTACGGGGAGTTGCGCATCAGCGCGGGGCTGTCTTCTGTGTGCCGGTGGCTGAGAAAAAATATCAGCGAGCGGCACGCAGCTTTGCTGTATACTGACAAAACTACCTGTACTGCGCGGGTATGGCCGGCAGCTGCCGATGCAGACTGTGTGCGGTACCGGACAGAAGGTTGGGACCATTGGGCAGAAAGCGGTTTTACAGCGGAGATAACGGTATGCTGAAGCATCTTGGCTTGAAATGGAAAATAATGGTTATTCTGGTGGTGGTAGTTCCGGTGATGCTGGGGCTGACATGGTATCTGACCGGAACATTTATGAAGCTGATGGAACGGACAGCCGGTGAGCAGAGTTTTGAGCTTGCTTACCGTTATGCCAATAAAATAGATGCAGACATGAGCCTTGCCATGCATTCGGCACGGTCCGTGGCGCGGCTGACAGAGACCATGATGGGGCATGAGGGGCGTTTTACCCGCGAAGCACTGCGTGACGGCATGGAAAATTTTCTGCGGGATCATCCAAATCTGCTGGGCATCTACGCCGCCTTTGAACCCGACGCGCTGGATGGTGCCGACTCCCGTTACATGAACAGTCCGTATCATAACGGCGACGGGCGCTTTGTGCCCTGGGTGCACTATCAGGGCGGAGCCATAGTCACGGAGGCGAGCTCCGGATACGAAAATGATGATCCTGACGGTGCCTGGTACCATCTGCCGCGCAAAAAAGGCACTGAAGTGATTATGGAGCCGTGGGCGTATGATCTGGGCGGCGAAAAAGTACTGATGGTGGATATGTTGGTGCCGCTCAGAAAAAACGGGCGCTTTGCCGGGGTTATCGGTGTTGATTTTCCCATGGGCACCATTGACCGTTTTGTGCGCGAAATAACCGTGTTCGGCTCCGGGTATGGTTTTCTTATTTCCGCCGCGGGCACATATGTGGCGCATCCTCAGACGGACCTTGTTGAAAACAAAGTAAATATTTTTGAGCAAAAAGATGTATCGCCTGAACTCAGGGCCGGGCTGCGCAAGGTTCTGGAGGGCGGCGATTTTTCTCTGAAGACGGAGGAGGACGGAGCGCCGTTTCTGCTTACCTTTGTGCCAGTGTTCATAGGCAGGGCCGAAACGCCGTATATCTTCGGCATTAAAGTCCCGCTCAATGAAGTGTTGGCGGGGGCTTTCTCCATGCGCAATTATGCCCTGCTGGCCGGTTGCGGCGCCACCATACTTATTCTGCTGCTTATCCTGTATGTCGCGCGTGTTATTTCGTTGCCCATCAAGGCAACGGTGCATGCCGTGGAACAGATATCTTCGGGAGACTTTTCTGTCCGGCTGCCTGCGGATTCGAGAGATGAAGTGGGCAGAATGCAGGTGGCCGTCAATGACATGGCTGCCGAGCTTGCGCGGAACATGGATGAAATACGCCGGCAGCAGGCCGCCGCGGAAGAAAAGACCAAACAGGCTGAAGAAGCGACGCAGCAGGCGCATGAAGCCCGCAGGCAGGCGGAGCAGGCCCGCCGGGAAGGCACACTGCAGGCCGCGCGTCAGCTTGAGGAGATTGTCGCGCATCTGTCTGTGGCGTCGGAGGAAATATCTGTTCAGTCGCGCGAAATCAGACAGGGGTCTGAGGTGCAGCGCGAGCGCATAGCCTCGACAGCCACTGCCATGGAAGAAATGAACGCCACAGTGCTTGAGGTGGCAAGGAACGCGGGCGAAACCGCTGATCAGGCCAAAACTTCGCGCGATAATGCACTGGAAGGAGCCGAAGTGGTCAACCAGACCATGGAGGCCATGCAGGCCATCAAGCGCAATGCGGATGGATTGAGCCTGAATATGAACCGGCTGGGCGAACAGGCGCAGTCCATCGGTACCATTATGAACGTTATCGAAGATATAGCCGACCAGACAAACCTGCTGGCGCTGAACGCCGCCATAGAAGCCGCCCGCGCGGGCGATGCCGGACGCGGGTTTGCCGTGGTGGCGGACGAGGTGCGCAAGCTGGCGGAAAAAACCATGGGGGCCACCAAGGAAGTGGGTGACTCCATACGGGCCATCCAGCAGGCTGCCAGCCAGAACGTGCATGCCATGGAATCAACCGTGGAACATATAGATGCGGCCACCAGACTGTCTTCGCGTTCGGGTGAGGTGCTGGCGGC
The DNA here is from genome assembly GCF_055388115.1 of Oleidesulfovibrio vietnamensis. Taxonomy (NCBI): domain Bacteria; kingdom Pseudomonadati; phylum Thermodesulfobacteriota; class Desulfovibrionia; order Desulfovibrionales; family Desulfovibrionaceae; genus Oleidesulfovibrio; species Oleidesulfovibrio vietnamensis. Next base: position 3,199,720 of record NZ_AP042419.1, on the reverse strand, counting down.
CATCGTAAGCGGTGTTGAACAGTCTGCGGACAGGGTGCAGAGCATCGCAACCGCCGCGGAACAGCAGTCCGCCACATCGGAAGAGATAAACCGCGCAGTTGAGGAGATTAACCAGATTACGCTGGAAACAGCGCGCGCGGTGGGAGAAGCCACGGTTGCCGCCGAAGAGCTGGCCCGTCAGGCGCAGCAGCTCAGCATGATTGTGGAAGAAATGAAAAGTCAGGAATAGACATCGTGCGGTGCGGGGCCCGTATCCGCCCGTGTTCACCCGTGTCCGCCCGTGTCCGGCACATTTTGATAGTGCAGGGCGTTTGGGGCCGGCCATTGCGGATGATACCCGGATGTCTGTACATGGTGGAAAAAGAAGCGGACGCGGTGTTACGGGTGCTGCGGCTGCAGAAAGAAAAGCCCGCACTGCGCAAGCAGTGCGGGCTTTAAGTTATCAGAGCTCGTCTTCCTGTTCCGGCACGACGACTGTCTGCCGTGATGCCTTGATCATTATTTCGGTGACGAATTTGGCGGAATTTCTGGTTGTCCAGTAGTCTGTCACATAGCGTTCGTACGATTCATCGCCCAGCGTGTATCCGTGCTGACGGGCCCAGCGGCGTATCTTTTTGTATGTCTCGGCAATGTCTTCGTGCGGGCCGATGTGGTAGCAGGCCGCCATCATGTGCCCGCCCATATCGGTGGTGTATTCATCGTGGCAGGGCATCAGGGTTTTCTGCAGTATCCTGACGGGCTGTTCTTTGTCCTTCATGCGGGCTGCATGTGAGGAAAAGTTGAGAATGACCGGCCCTGTTATTTCGTTATTCAGGCTTTCCACATAGTTGGTGAAGTCTATGTTGATGATGGCCGCCTTGATGTTGGTGTCATATGTCTGGTTCAGAAACAGATACCGCGACGGCTCAATATACTTGATGGAGACTTCCTGAATGTTGTTGTCAATGACCATCTCCGCTTCCAGAATCAGGTCATACCAGTCTTTTACAGACATGTGCTTGCGTCTGATCTCTTCCTGCTCTTTTTCCAGCTCCTGAATTTTGGAAAGAAAAGAATTGCGGATGGCGCGGTAAACGTTGGCTGTGCTGCCTTCGATAAATTCGCGCATTTCGTCGAGCTTGAAGCCCATCTGTTTGTAATATTTGATTACAGGTACAGCCAGAAGCGATTCGTGCGTATAGTAGCGATAGTTGTTGTAGTCCTGACGCTGCGAGGTGATAAGGCCGATCTTGTCATAATAGCGCAACGCCTTTTTTGAGATGTTGCAGATCTGGCTGACATCGCCGATGGAATATTTCGTCTGCTGCTTCACAGCCTGCTCTCCTTGTCAGTAGACGCTGCGCTTGTCGCATGAAATTGCACCGCACTGCAATTCCGGCAGACGGCAAGTTATAATGGTATCACTCACCGTTGTGCGCAACGTATCCGTTCAGTTGGCAAACCATAATCAGGACGGCTTCCGCATCAGTATGCTCTCGTCTATTCCCCGTGGTCAGCAGAAGCCATCTGCGGGCGGCATGTTTGCGCCCATTCTAGCACATGCGCCGTCATGTAAAAAAGGGGGCCGCCCCGTGCGGGACAGCCCCTTATGACATGCGGCAAGGGCGCGCCGATCAATCCTTGATGTAGCGGTTGATGGTGGCTGCACCTTCTTCGTGAGCGCGGAAGTACACACGCAGCTCATTGCTTTCGTCCATATCAAAGCGGGATTCTTCCAGAAGACCGTTGGCTTCTGCCGTCATCAGCGCGCTGAGAATGGAATCTTTCTTAAATGCCTTGAAGTGTCCGTACTGGTCTTTCAGGGCTTCCATAATTTCGCAGGCGCTGGCTTCCTGCACCTTGGTGACGTGCTTCAGAATAGCGTAGTTGAGCGGTTTCATCGCGTTATCCGTTCCTTTTTTTCAGCAGGTCCATGGGGTTCATCGAAATAAGGAAGATGCCGAAGACCATGACAACGGCAGCAGCCCAGGCGATGGGAGGCATGGACCAGCCGTCGTAGCCGAAAGCCACGCCCAGCACAATCCAGCAGCAGAAGGGGCCCCAGAAGGAGAATGTGCCGTTGCAGGCCATGCCCAGTGCGGCACCGCACATGGCGTTGCCCTTGTACCAGAACATGAAGGTCAGGTAGGCGCTCAGTCCGGCCAGTGCAAACCAAACCATGGCTTCGCCGTCGCCGAAGGCGGTGGCAACCATGGTCACAGGATTGACGTCGGAAATCATGCTGAAGAGGGGAACAAGAATGATGAGGTTCGAAACTCCGGAAGTGACCTGACGGATGGTGATGCCGATTTCAGGGTCGATCATGGAAGTGCCGTAACCGCATACGCAGCCTTCGATACCCCAGCACAGGGCTGCAATGAAGCCGAAAAGTATACCGGTAAGCAGGCTGGGCGGAGCTTCGGTGCCCATGCCGGTGCTGCCGATCATGGCGCTGGCGCCGAAGCAGATGGCGATACCCAGCAGCATGCGGGCGTTAAGTTCCTGCTTGAACAGGAAGCGGCCCAGAATGGCGCCGATGGCAGGGCACAGCGCGCTGATGGGCACCACGATGGAACCGGCCTGCTGCAGACCCACAACGTAGGCGGTGCTGGCCAGCGGGCCGCCGATAATGGCGGCGACAACCATCACGAAGCCGGGTCTTGTTTTGATGCAGCGCACAAAGTCGCCGAAACGGCCGCGGATACCGGCAATGCCCATGGCCCACAGAGCGCTGGAGCTGTCTGTGGTGGCCGCGCCCAGTGCAGACAGCAGATACATGACGGCAAAGGCGGAGAGGCCGGAATTTTCGCCGTACCATTCCACCCAGACGCCCTTGGACATGCCCAGCGTCATGAACGCGGTGTAAAAGCCGTAAAGCAGACCGGAAAGCAGGGCTATCATGATGCCCTTGCGCCGGAAGTCCGCAGCCAGCTTGTTTTTGGCAACCAGCGCTGCCGGGTTATTCATTACTGCAGTTTGCCCCATTTGATTCTCCTTGCACCTTGGTTGAACATTAAAAACTCCATCCTTCCGGACCCTTGCGATTGCGTGGGGATTCGCAGGGATCTCCAATTATTGGAATAGCATTCCCCTTAAGGGGAAGGTCAACGTCAAATCGTCACGTTGAGGCCGTGCCGCGTCCGGAAGGCATGGTGCAAAGACTAAACATACGAAATTCATTGACTAAAACACTGATGAAGAATTGTGAAAAAAATATCTTGTTTGTCCGAACAATCAACAAAAGGTTCCCGCGACCGGAATGTCGCCGCTTTGCGCGCAACCGGGCTGTTTTCTGTGTGGTGCCGGAGCGGGATGTACATGATTGTACCATGTTAATACCATGTAATAATTTAATTAATTTTGCCTACCGCATGCCGGAATACAGCTTGTCATGCCGCAGTGTGCAGGTGGATTGTCTGTCCTGTCCTGCAAAAGTGGCGTTACCGTTATTTCAGGCGAAGGGACTCTTTTTTTCTGATTGTTTCACACACTCATGTGCGGTGTTTCCCTGTCTGTAATCATAGAAACGCTCTATTTTGCGTGTCGTTTTCGCATGGTGGAAAAGTTTTTAAATCAATCGGTTATCTGGTGTCGTTCAGGTGCTTTACGCCACTGCCGTACCTGTGGCCGGGGGCGGGCTGCAGACACAGCGTTTACCCTGGGGGATGGCTCAAAACGGATGGGAGGATGTGTTCAGAAGGAGAAAAACGAGGCTCAGAAGGGGGAAAAAGGGTACAGATTCCGGCTTTTCACGGGCAAATGATGAATGAAAATATATTGTTATATTTTTCTCAAAGTTTTTTCCAAAAGGCGGTTGACTTTCCCCTTTGGGGGAAGGGCTAGGGTTTAGTGAATCTGGGAGAAGTAGACCGGAGGGGGTCTGCTCCGGAAAACAATTTACAGCAAAGCACGAGGTAGCAGCGTATGGGAGAATACATCCGGTACCAGGGCGAAGAGGCGCTGGGGCTTATTGAAACGCTGGGAATGGTTCCGGCCATCTACGGCGCCGACAGCATGCTCAAGGCCGCCAACGTCCAGCTTATTTCTTACGAAAACGTGGGCTCCACACTTGTGACCGTCATGGTCAAAGGTGACGTGGCCGCGGTGCAGGCTTCGGTTGACGCAGGCTCGGTGGCCGCGGCGGGCATAGGCAAGCTGACCGCGCACAATGTCATGCCCCGGCCCATCAGGCCCATCGGCGACATTGTTTCCGTGCATGCCATCACCGACGACGCACCCGCTGGCGACGGCAGCCGCCCCAGAGCCATGGGTCTCATCGAAACGTTCGGCATCGTATACGTGCTTGAAGCTGCGGATGCAATGCTCAAGACCGCAGACGTCGAGCTGATCGGCTACGAAAACGTGGCTTCGGGTTATATTTCAGTTCTGGTGCAGGGTGACGTGGCCGCCTGTCAGGCCGCCGTGGCCGCGGGCGTAAAGGCCGTGCAGGCCATGGGTACAGATGTTTACAGCTCTGTGGTCATTCCCACTCCTCATCCGGATGTGGCCAAGATTACAGCCCGTTACGCCCTTGAGAATCTGCTGCCCTAGTGGTGACGGACAACGGGCAGCAGTGCGCACGGGGCGTTCTGAATGGTCGCCGCAAGGACACAGGAAACGGCAAAGGGGTAGATGATGATTGTCGATAACGATCTGATTTCCATACAGGAAGCCAGAATTCTGGCAGAAAACGCAGGGCGCGCACAGCGGGTTCTGGCCACGTTTTCTCAGGAACAGCTGGACGAGATCGTCGAAGCCGTAGCCGAAGCCGTGGGGGCGCAGGCGCAAGCGCTTGCGGACATGGCGTACGAAGAAACCGACTACGGCAACCCGCATGACAAGGCAGTGAAAAACCGCTTTGTATGCACGCAGGTGCGTGAGCAGCTGCGCGGCATGCGGTGTGTCGGCGTCATCGGACGGGATGAGCACGCACGCACCATGGACATTGGTGTACCCGTAGGCGTCATTGCCGCGTTGTGTCCGGCGACCAGCCCCGTGTCCACAACCATCTGCAAGACGCTCATAGCCGTCAAATCAGGCAACGCCGTAGTTTTTTCCCCTCATCCGCGCGCTGCCAGAAGCATAGCCGCCGCGCTTGATATCATGATTGATGCCGCGCGGGCTCACGGTCTGCCGGAAGGATGTCTTTCATACATGTCCACGGTAACCAAAAGCGGTACCGCCGAACTGATGAACCATCCTGCCACATCGCTGGTCATGCTTTCGGGTGTGCCCGGCATGATAGGGCTTGCGCGCTGCAGCGGCAAACCCGTGATTTACGGCGGCACCGGCAACGGGCCTGCATTTGTCGAACGCTCGGCCGACATCCGCCGCGCCGTGGCCGACATCATGCTCAGCAAGACGTTCGACAACGGTATCGCGCCGTCCGCGGAACAGTCCATCGTGGTCGATTCCTGCATCGAGCGGGAAGTCAGACATGCCCTGCAGGAGTGCGGCGCATATTTCATGACGGACGAGGAGTCCCTGCGGCTGGCGGAGCTTCTTTTCTGTGCCGACGGACGCCACAAAGCCGGCATGGTTGGTGTGTCTGCCCCGGTTCTGGCGCGCAGGGCAGGCATCAGCGTGCCCGACAACGTGCGGCTGCTGGTGGCAGAACGTAAATATGTTTCCGAAGCAGATCCGTATTCAAGGGAACTGCTTTCCCCCGTCCTTGCCTATTACGTGGAGGACGACTGGATGCACGCCTGTGAAAAGTGCATCGAGCTGCTGCTCCACGAACGCAACGCTCATACTCTCGTGATCCATTCCAGTAACGAAGAGGTGATTTTGCAGTTTGCCCTGAAAAAACCTGTGGGCCGTCTGCTTGTAAACACTCCCGCCACATTCGGCGGCATGGGTGTGACCACTAATCTCTTCCCGTCCATGACGCTGGGCAGCGGGTCCGCAGGGCGCGGGATCACCGCCGACAACGTGTCGCCGATGAATCTCATCTACATACGCAAGGTCGGTTACGGCGTGCGGCAGTACACCGGCGCACAGGACGCCGCGGGATACGGTTCCCGCGTTTGCGCCGCGCAGGGCGTCATGGCCCCTCATGACAGCGATTCCAGAAAAATGCAGGCGTTGCACCGGATCCTGATGGAAGCGATCGGGGTCATGGACGGGGCAGCACACAGATGAAGGAACTTATCCGTTAAAGGGAGGATGCAAAGTGGATCTCCAGGACTTTTCACATAAGCTCGCGGAAGCGACAAAGAACCTTACTCCGGCAGAACGTGCTTCGCTGAAGAAGATTTTCGAGGGCGTATCCGCCGAGGTCTTCAGCCAGCCCGCTCCTGTATCCGCCGTGGCAACAGGTGCAGAATCCGGCATTCCCGACGGGCCTACGCCCCGTCACGTCAAGCTGAAGGAAAACTTCCTCAAGCAGGTGCCCAGCATCACCGTTCAGCGCGCTGTGGCCATCACCAAAATCGCCAAGGAAAACCCCGGTCTGCCCAAGCCGCTGCTGCGCGCCAAGACTTTCCGGTATTGCTGCGAAACCGCCCCGCTGGTCATTCAGGACCATGAGCTTATCGTGGGTTCGCCCAACGGTGCCCCGCGTGCCGGTGCGTTTTCTCCGGAAGTGGCATGGCGCTGGCTGCAGGATGAGCTGGACACCATCGGCTCACGTCCTCAGGACCCCTTCTACATTTCCGAAGAAGACAAAAAAGTGCTGCGGGAAGAGGTGTTCCCCTTCTGGCAGAACAAGTCCGTGGATGAATTCTGCGAAGGTCAGTACCGCGAAGCCGACCTGTGGGAAATGTCCGGCGAATCTTTCGTGTCCGACTGCTCCTACCATGCGGTGAACGGCGGCGGCGACTCCAACCCCGGTTACGACGTAATTCTGATGAAGAAGGGTATGCTTGATATCCAGCGTGAAGCCCGCGAAAAGCTGGAACAGCTGGATTACGCCAACCCTGAAGACATCGATAAAATCTACTTCTACAAGTCCGTCATCGAGACTGCCGAAGGCGTGATGATATACGCCAGGCGTCTGTCGGCCTATGCCGCCGAACTGGCAGCCCGGGAAACCGACCCCCGCCGCAAAGCCGAACTGCAGAAGATTTCCGAGGTCAACGCCCGTGTGCCCGCACATGCGCCTTCCAACTTCTGGGAAGCCATTCAGGCCGTGTGGACCGTGGAATCTCTGCTGGTGGTTGAAGAAAACCAGACCGGTATGTCCATCGGCCGTGTTGACCAGTACATGTACCCCTTCTACAGGGCAGACATCGATTCCGGCCGTCTGACCGAGTACGAGGCTTTTGATCTGGCCGGCTGCATGCTGGTGAAGATGTCTGAAATGATGTGGATCACCAGCGAAGGTGCTTCCAAGTTCTTTGCCGGGTACCAGCCTTTTGTGAACATGTGCGTGGGCGGCGTGACCCGTGAAGGCCACGATGCCACCAACGACCTTACCTACATGCTGATGGATGCCGTGCGTCACGTGCGTATCTACCAGCCCACGCTGGCCACCCGCGTGCACAACAAGTCTCCGCAGAAGTATCTGAAGAAGATTGTGGACGTTATCCGCTCCGGCATGGGCTTCCCCGCGGTGCATTTTGACGACGCGCACATCAAGATGATGCTGGCCAAGGGCGTGAGCATTGAAGATGCCCGCGACTACTGCCTGATGGGTTGCGTGGAACCGCAGAAATCGGGCCGTCTGTACCAGTGGACCTCCACCGGCTACACCCAGTGGCCCATCTGCATCGAACTGGTGCTCAACCACGGCGTGCCGCTGTGGTACGGCAAAAAGGTAACCCCCGACATGGGCGACCTGAGCCAGTATGACACCTACGAAAAGTTCGAAGCCGCCGTTAAGGAACAGATCCGCTGGATTACCAAAAACACCAGTGTGGCCACCGTCATTTCGCAGCGCGCTCACAGAGAGCTTGCCCCCAAGCCGCTCATGTCGCTGATGTATGAAGGCTGCATGGAATCGGGCCGCGACGTTTCTGCCGGCGGTGCCATGTACAACTTCGGCCCCGGCGTGGTCTGGAGCGGTCTTGCCACCTATGTGGACTCCATGGCCGCCATTAAAAAGCTGGTCTACGACGACAGAAAGTACACCCTCGCGCAGCTCAACGAGGCCCTGAAGGCCGACTTTGCCGGGTACGATCAGATTCTGGCCGACTGCCTTGCCGCACCCAAATACGGCAACGACGATGATTACGCCGACATGATCGCAGCCGATCTGGTGCACTTCACCGAAACCGAGCACCGCAAGTACAAAACTCTGTATTCCGTGCTCAGCCACGGTACGCTGTCCATCTCCAACAACACGCCTTTCGGCCAGCTGCTCGGCGCCTCCGCCAACGGCCGCAGAGCGTGGATGCCTCTTTCCGACGGCATCAGCCCCACACAGGGTGCGGACTACAAGGGCCCCACAGCCATCATCAAGTCCGTTTCCAAAATGGCCAACGACAACATGAACATCGGCATGGTGCACAACTTCAAGCTGATGTCCGGCCTGCTGGATACCCCCGAAGGTGAAAACGGCCTGATAACGCTCATCCGTACCGCCTGCATGCTGGGCAACGGTGAAATGCAGTTCAACTATCTTGATAACGAACTGCTGCTGGACGCCCAGAAGCATCCGGAAAAATACCGCGACCTCGTGGTGCGCGTGGCCGGATACAGCGCCTTCTTCGTGGAGCTGTGCAAGGACGTTCAGGACGAAATCATCAGCCGTACCATGCTGCATGGTTTCTAATTAAGCCATGGTAATGCCCTCGGGATTTGAGAACCGCAACACACAGAGACGACACCGTGATTGAAAGAAAAGCACTGATTTTCAACATACAGAAATACAACATGTATGACGGTCCGGGCGTGCGGACTCTGGTGTTCTTCAAGGGGTGTCCCTTGCGCTGCAAGTGGTGCTCAAATCCCGAAGGGCAACTCCGGCAGTATCAGGTTCTGTACAAGGAGAACCTGTGTGTGCACTGCGGAGCCTGTGTGCCTGTGTGCCCTGCGGGCGTGCACACTATCTCTGCCTCCACATTGCGCCACGGGTTTGCGGAAGGAGCACAGTGCATCGGCTGCCGCCGGTGCGAAGATGTCTGTCCTTCCTCTGCGCTTGCCGTGGTGGGCGAGCAGAAAACCATATCGGAACTTCTGGAAGTCATCGAAGAGGACAGGCCTTTTTATGAAACCTCCGGCGGCGGGGTGACGCTGGGTGGCGGCGAAGTGCTCATGCAGCCCGAGGCGGCCGTGAACCTGCTGGCTGCCTGCAAGCAGCACGGCATCAACACCGCCATCGAAACCTGCGGCTATGCCAAACAGGAAGTGGTCATGAAGGCTGCCCAGTATGTCGATCTCTTTCTGTACGACGTCAAACATATCGATTCCGCAAGGCATTACGAACTGACCGGCGTGCGCAACGAGCTGATTCTGAGCAACCTTACCTGGCTGCTGGAAAACAAGCACAATGTGAAAATACGGGTGCCGCTGCTGCGCGGGGTCAACGACAGTGAAGACGATCTGCGCGGACTGGTCGAGTACCTCAGACCGTATCAGGATTACAAAAATTTCAAAGGCATAGACTTGCTGCCCTACCACAAGATGGGTGTGGGCAAGTACAAGCAGCTGGGCTGGGAATACCCCATTGAGGGCAACCCCGCACTGAGCGATGCCGACCTTGAACGTGTCGAGGCCTGCATCCGCAAATATGACTTTCCGGTTTCGGTGATCCGCCACTGATGGAAACACACAGTTCACACACCTGCTGTGAACGGGGAGAATCACGTTTATGACGGCACTCGGGCTTATAGAAACAAAAGGACTGCTTGCGGCGGTGGAAGCGGCTGATGCCATGCTGAAAGCCGCTGATGTGCGCCTTTTGGAAAAGAACCTCGCAAGCGGGGGCCTTGTGACCATCACCGTGGCGGGCGAAGTGTCCGCCGTGCGGGCAGCAGTTGACGCGGGTGTATCGGCTATCAGGCGCGTCAACGCCGCCTCGCTTGTTTCAGAGCATGTCATCGCCCGTCCTGACGAAGGAGTGAGCCGCGTCGTGTCTCTGGTACCTCCGGCTGCCGTGCCGCCCGCCGCACCGCCTGTACAGGCTCCCGCGGGGGATTCCGGCGCACAGCAGCCCGTACAAGAAGCAGCGGAGGCAGAACCGCAGACCGGCTCCACCGTTGAAGAACAGACTCCGGCTGCTGTTGAAGCAAGTCCGGCGCCGGCAGCCGCCGCCCCCCGTACGGAAACGGTCCGGTACGAAATTTCGCAACTGAAGAAGATGAACGTCAGCAGGCTGCGGCAGGTTGCCCGCGGGGTGAGCGGTCTTTCCATACCCCGCGAGGCGGTCAAATCTGCGAACAAAAAAGATCTGATTGACGCGATCATCAATTCATACAGGCAGATAGAGGAGTAGTCCCATGGTAGACAAGGATTTATTGTCCATTCAGGAAGCCCGTGCGCTGGTGCGCGCCGCCCGTGTTGCTCAGGCTGAGTACGCTCAGCTGGGTCAGGAGCGCGTGGACGCCATCGTCAAGGCGATTGCCGATGCCGCCGCCGCTCAGGCAGAGCAGCTCGCCGCACTGGCAGTGGAAGAAACCGGCTTCGGCAAGGTGCAGGATAAAAAGCAGAAGAATATCCTCGCCAGTGAAAAGCTGATCGAAGCCATCAAGGATATGAAAACCATCGGCGTGCTGAACGACGACAAGGCCAGAAAGGTCGTCGAGATAGCCGTACCCATGGGGGTCATCGCAGGGATTGTTCCCTCCACCAACCCCACGTCTACGACCATCTACAAGTCCATTATTTCGCTGAAGTCCGGCAACGCCATTGTGTTTACGCCGCACCCCAGCGCAAAGAAGTGCATCGGCAGAACCGTGGAAATCATCCGCCGCGTGCTGCATGACTGCGGCGTGAGCGAAGATCTGGTGAGCGTCATGAGCGTGCCCACCATTGAAGGCAGCGGAGAACTGATGCGTCAGGCTGATCTTATTCTGGCCACCGGCGGTCCCGGCATGGTCAAGGCCGCATACAGCTCCGGCACGCCCGCTCTGGGTGTGGGCGCAGGCAACGTGCCCGCCTTCATCGAGCGTACCGCCGACATCGAAGACGCCGTGGCAAAGATTTTTGCCAGCAAGACGTTTGACAACGGCACCATCTGCGCTTCTGAGCAGTCCATCGTCACCGAAGCCGTCATCGCCGACAAAGTGCGCGCAGCGCTGGTCAGAAACGGCGGTTACTTCCTCGAAGGTGAAAAGCTGGAAAAGGTCAAGCGCGTCATGGAGCGCGGCAACGGCTCCATGAACCCCGCCATAGTGGGCCGCGACGCCCTGCACATTGCCAAACTGGCAGGCATCGAAGTTCCTGCAGGTACCCGCCTGCTTATTTCCGATGAGCCCGGCGTGGGACCCCGTTACCCCTTCTCCAAGGAAAAACTGACAGCTCTTCTCGGCTTTTACGTTGTGGAAGACTGGAAGGAAGCCTGCGAAATGTGCCACGCCCTGCTGAAAAACGGCGGCATCGGCCATTCGCTTGCCATCCATTCGCGCAATGAAGAAGTCATCCGTGAATTCGGCATGAAGAAGCCCGTTTCGCGCATGCTGGTAAATACGCCCTCAACGCAGGGTGCCGTGGGCCTTTCCACCTCGCTGTTCCCCTCGTTCACGCTGGGTTGCGGCGCTGTGGGCGGCAGCTCCACTTCCGACAACGTCACGCCGCTGAACCTGATGAACGTGCGCCGCATCGCGTACGATCTGGGCACCGTGTGCTGCCAGCCCGCCGCACCGGCAGCCTGCGCGCAGCCTGCATCGTCTGCCTCGTCCTCCATTGACGTGCAGGCCATCACGCAGCTGATCGTGGAACAACTGAAAAAAATGGCCTAAGCCCCGGCTGTGGCTTGTAACAATATATAAAAACAGACTTTTAAGGAGAATAGCATGTCCTCTTCCAACGCACTCGGTATGATTGAAACCAGAGGTCTTGTGGGCGCAGTAGAAGCAGCTGACGCCATGGTGAAGGCCGCAAACGTCACCCTGATCGGCCGTTCGCAGGTGGGCGGTGGTCTGGTGACCGTGATGGTCCGCGGCGACGTGGGCGCAGTGAAGGCTGCAACCGACGCAGGCGCAGCCGCCGCCAACAATGTGGGCGAGCTGGTAAGCGTGCACGTGATTCCCCGTCCCCACAGCGAAGTGGAAATGATTCTTCCCAAGGTGGAAGGCTAACCATTCCGGCTCACGGGTGCCCCTGCGGAGATTCTGTCCGCCGGCGGTAATCCCGTGACGTTACCGGGCTGCGGAGGAGGCATCTCCTCCGCGCCCGGCTGAAAGCGTCCTTTGTGTTTTCATAGGTGCCGCAGGCGCACCCCGGACGCACACGCACCATGCGCATAAAAAGGCTGTCCGCATGGCAAGCGGCTGACACACTTTTTACAAGACGGCCATAACAGCGGAAACCGGACAGCAGGCCCACAGCGGCCGCATCAGATGCCGGATCATATTTGTAAGCGGAGCTATCATGAACGAAAAAGCCATGCAGGAAGCCCTTGAGGGCGTTATCCGCAGCGTCATGGATCAGTTGGGGAGCCGCGGCGGTGAAGTTTCCGCCTGCGGCGTGAACACGGATGAAGAAATTCCCGTGGAGCTGTCGGCGCGCCATGCCCACCTGAGCGAAGAAGACGCCATTGCCCTGTTCGGCGGGCCGCTCACCCCTGTGCGCGAACTTTCCCAGCCGGGACAGTTTCTGTGCAAAGAGCGTGTACGGCTTATCGGTCCCAAAGGCGTCATCGACAACGTTGCGGTGCTCGGTCCTTCGCGCGGCCGTTCACAGGTAGAAGTTTCCAGGACCGACGCCCGCATTCTGGGCACATCGGCCCCTGTGCGTCAGTCCGGTGACGTGGCGGGCACTCCGGGCATCATTCTCGCTTCGCAGGACGGTATTGTGGGGCTGGAAGAAGGTCTGATCGTCGCCGCCCGGCATATTCACATGTCTACCGAAGACGCCGCCCGCTTCGGTGTGCACGACAACGATCTGGTCAGTGTCCGGCTTGAAGGCGAACGCCCCCTCATTCTGGAAGACGTGCTGGTGCGTGTCAGCGATTCGTTCAGGCTGGCCATGCATATCGACGCCGACGAAGGCAACAGCTCCGGCTGGAACAAGAGCGTCAGCGGCAGAATAGTGGGCAGAAAGTGCGGAGCGGATAATGGACTTTGCCGCCATTGATAAGCAGATAAGCGCGCTCGAGGCGTGCATAGATTCCACTGTGGAGGTCACCCCCGGCGAACAGCTGTCCGTCGGGGTCGACCTGGGTACGGCATACATCGTTGTGGTGGTGCTTAATGCCGCAGGCAGTCCTGTGGCCTGTGCCATGGAGTTTGCGCAGGTCATCAAGGACGGACTGGTGGTGGATTATGTGGGTGCCACCCGCATTGTGCGCCGGCTTGTGCAGCAGCTGGAAGAACGTCTGGGCAGGCAGCTGACCCATGCGGCTATTGCCGTGCCGCCCGGCACCGGCCACAAAGACAGCAACACCCACCGCCATGTGGTGGAAGGGGCAGGGCTGGAAGTGACTGCGATTCTGGACGAACCCACGGCGGCCAATGCTGTTCTGGGTGTGCAAAACGGAGTCATTGTGGACATCGGCGGCGGCACTACCGGACTTTCGGTCATAGAAGACGGCAAGGTCACCTATGTGGCGGATGAACCCACCGGCGGAACTCATGTTTCCCTCGTGCTGGCAGGAAGCTACCGCATCAGCTTTACCGAAGCCGAAGAACTGAAAAAAGATCAGGACCGCCAGCGCGAAATTTTGCCCGTGGTGCGTCCCGTTATTCAGAAGATGGCTTCCATTGTGAACCGCCATATCGAGGGTCGCGATATTTCGGCCATCTATCTTGTGGGCGGCACATGCTGCCTGAAAGATTTCGAGACGGTGTTTGAAAAGGAAACCGGCAGACCCGTGTACAAGCCGGCCAATCCTTTTCTTGTAACGCCGCTGGGCATAGCCCTGAACTGCAACGCGTAGGAGCACATACGTGGATGTCAACGAACTGGCAGCAGCCATAGCCCGTCAGGTACTGCAGCAACTGCGGGAAACTCCGCAGAAAACCTGTGTGATGGTGCTGGAACAGCGCGATGCGCATCTTGCCGAGATGGTCAGAGGCTATCTGGGAGAAGATGCCGACCTGCTGTTCTGCGGTGAAGACACCGCAGGCAGAACGCCGTCGCGCTACATCCTGCCGTATGTGACATGCACCGAAATGGCTGATCTGGCAGCGGGCCGCGCCCAGACGCCTGTTCAGCAGGAAGTTCTCAGACTGCTGCTGTCCGGCGTGCCGGTCGAAGCGCTGGAGTTCGAGTACAAAACCTACGCCGAAACGGCACCGGGACCGCTTTTCAGCCTGTATCAGGCATACGAGAAAACGCTGGTCTCTTACGGCCTGAGACCGTTTGCGCATAAAGCGCCTGACGCGGTGCGGCACTGGCAGAATCTTGTGACCGCCCCCGTGGTGGAACAAGCGGCACAGACAGGTGCCGCCTGCCTGTGTGTGCGCCGCGATGCAGTGATTACGCCGCTGGCGGCGGAAGCTGCAAAAAACCTGAACATCAGCATACACAGACAGCTGTGAGGGTGGTGAACATATGATTATCGGCAAGGTGATCGGCAATGTGTGGGCCACGCGCAAGGAAGACGCCCTCAACGGACTGAAGCTGATGGTGGTGCAGCGCGAAGACGCCTGCAGCCGCAGCAGCCATGAAAGTTTTGTGGCCGTGGACTGTGTGGGCGCCGGAACGGATGAGCGTGTTCTTGTGGTTACCGGCAGCTCTGCGCGCAAGGCGCTGGGCAATCCTGATGCCCCTGTGGATGCCGCCATTGTGGGTATTATCGACGAAGTGAAAATCAGACCGGAGAGCTAGAGTGGATACGCTGGGGCTGGTTGAAAGCAGAAGCATCGCCGCCGGAGTGAATCTGGCGGACGGCATGGTCAAGGTGGCGCAGGTGGAACTTGTGCGCGCCGGCACCATCTGTGCCGGCCGCTACTTTATCTGTCTCGGGGGCGACAGGCAGGCCGTGCAGACGGCTGTCAGCCATGCGGAACAGTCCGGCAGCGCGCTTGCCGGCAGCTACGTGATTTCCGGCGTGTCGCCGCAGGTGCTGGCGGTGCTTAAAAAAAGCGTGCAGCCCGGTACCCCGGGCGCGCTGGGCGTTGTGGAATGCCGCACTGTTTCCGCCGGTATTGCCGCAGCGGATGCCGCGGTCAAACGCTCCGGCATCAGTCTGCTGCGTCTTGTGACAGGGCAGGGCATCAACGGCAAATCATATTTCGTGTTCAGCGGTGATGTAGCATCTGTGCAAGAAGCCGCAGACGCTGCAAAAACAGCTTTGGGCAGGCATCTTATCGAGTCGGTGGTCATAGCCAGACCGGACGCCTCGGTCGTCAGGGCCCTAACAAGCGGTGTGAGGTAAAGAATGAAAAAGAAACTTGTAGGGGTGGAGTGCCTTAACGAGTACATCTGCCAGTCCAGCAACAAATTGTATGCAGACAGCTCGGTTATTCTGACGCCCGGCGCCAGGGATGAACTGAGCAGACGCGGTGTGACCGTGGTGTACGGCCCCCGCCCCGAATCGGGCGAAGCACCTGCCGCCTGCCCGCCCGGATGCACGTGCCCGGCCTGCACCGCCGCAAAGGCGGACAGCGGACTTGAACAGCTTCTTTTTGCCGTGGCGGCCATGCTGAAGACCGAATACGGCATAACCGACCCTGAAGAGCTGAAGAACCTCAGCTGTCAGGCACTCAGAACCATCAAAGCGAACCTTTAAGTCGTAAGGAAAACTGGAGGACATAATGATGAATGCTCTTGGTATGATAGAGACCAAAGGTCTGGTTGGCGCAGTGGAAGCTGCCGATGCCATGGTAAAGGCTGCCAATGTTGAACTGATCGGCCGCGAACAGGTGGGCGGCGGTCTGGTGACCGTGATGGTGCGCGGAGACGTGGGTGCCGTAAAGGCTGCCACCGACGCCGGTGCAGCAGCCGCAGGCCGCGTGGGCGAACTGGTCAGCGTGCACGTTATTCCCCGCCCGCACAGCGAAGTGGAACTGATTCTGCCCAAGCGTTCCAAATAGATGACCGTGGGGCGTACATGTCGGGGACTCCCGCCGCGTGTGCGCCTGTGTGAAGATGCTGGACAGAAAGAGCACCGGCACATGCAGGGCATACCCTGTCCGCCGGCCTGCCTGAACGGCATCAGCCGGGAGTAATTTTTACATGCCTGCCCGATTCCCGACCGGCAGCAGCCGGTTTTCTGACGGCCGTGACAGCATTGCTGTGGCGTCGCGGCCGTCAGAAACCGCTCCGGACCGCAAGGGCGGGCGCAACGGCGCAGCACACGGCCCGCATTGTCCGCATGGTGCGCGGACAGCCGCAGACGGCACGGCCGCAGTATGCCGCCGCAACATAATCAAATGCTCAACAATCGTATATTAAGGGGGCAAGGGTGACACAGTTCTACGGAAAAACAAAAATCTGCTATGGCGAAGATGCCCTTGAGACCCTTGAGCGCCTTCCCATCAAGCAGGCGTTCATCGTCACCGATCCGTTCATGGTGAAGACCGGTTTCATCGACAGGCTCATAAGCCATCTTGATCTGGGCGGCATCCGTCACCGCGTGTTTGACGGTGTGGAGCCGGATCCTTCGCTGGAAACAGTCACCAAAGGTACCCACCTGTACATGCAGGATCATGCCGAAGCTGTCATAGCGCTCGGCGGCGGTTCTGCCATCGACGCGGCCAAGGCCATAGCCTTTTTTGCCAGCAAGGTTGATACCTCGCGGCCGCGGCCCATTCTGGTGGCCATTCCCACCACCAGCGGCACCGGGTCTGAAGTCACGGCCATATCGGTTGTGACGGACAAGGTGAACGAGGTGAAGATTCCGCTCAATGACGAACAGCTCATTCCCGATCTGGCCATCCTTGATGCGCGGTTCACCCGTACGCTGCCGCCCTCGGTGACTTCCGTCACCGGTATGGATGTGCTGACGCATGCCATTGAAGCATATACCTCGCGCAAGGCAAACGCGTTTACGTCCATCTACGCGGAATATGCCATCAGGTATGTTTTCGAATATCTGCCCCGCGCGTACCGCTGCAGCGACGATATGGAAGCCCGTGAGAAAATGCTGCTTGCCTCCTGCATGGCAGGTATGGCCTTCAACAACAGCGGGCTGGGCATCACCCACAGCATAGCGCACAGCCTCGGCGGTATTTTTCATGTGCCGCACGGACTTGCCAATGCCGTGGTGCTGCCTTTCGTCATTCAGTTCAACAGCTTTGACGCTGCGGTGCAGTACCGCGAAATCGCACAGATGCTGTCTCTGCCTGCCGGTTCGGTGGGCGAGGGCACCCAGAGCCTTATCAAGGCCGTGCGCGAACTGAACGAATCCATGGGAATACCCAACAGAATAGGTGCTCTTAAAATAGAAGAGAGTGCTTACCGCCAGCATGCCGATGTCATCGCCAGAAACGTGCTGGACGATATATGCACCGCAGGCAATCCGAGAATGCCTTCGCGGGCCGATATCAGAATGCTGCTGGAACAGGCATGGTAGACGCGGTGCCGTAAAGGTACCGCGGGCACAGATATACGCGCGTGTAGCTGTGTGACGACCGGAATCACGCAGACCATGAAAAGGGGAAGACGATGACTGGACAGACGGTGGAGTGTATTCGATCAGCAGGGGTTGTCGGAGCCGGCGGTGCCGGTCTGCCCACCCATATCAAGGCCGATGCCTCGGTGGATACTGTTCTGGTGAACGGTGCTTCATGTGAGCCGCTGCTCATGAGCGATCCCTACCTCATGCAGGCGCATCCCGATATCGTCATCCGCGGTCTTCTGGCCGTCATGGACTGCACTGGCGCCCGTCGCGGCATCATCTGCCTGAAAGGCAAACACGCGGCAGCCATGGCTGCAGTGCGCGGGGCTGTGACTCGCGAGGGTTCCGGACGGCTTGAGGTGTTTGAGCTGCGCGACTTTTATCCTGCCGGTGACGAACATGTGCTTGTGCACGAAGTGCTGGGCAGAACCGTGCCGCAGGGGGGCATCCCGTTGCAGATAGGGGCCGTGGTGAGCAACGTGGAAACCCTGTATAATGTTGCTCTGGCCATGGAGGGCACGCCCGTCACTCACCGTTATGTGACGGTGTCGGGCGAAGTGAAAAGGCACATGGTGGTCAAGGTGCCGGTGGGCACTCTTGTTTCCGACGTGCTGACCTTTGCGGGCGGTCCCGCCATAACTGAGTATAAAGTGGTGGACGGCGGCCCGATGATGGGCCGCGTCCTGCCCCACACCGGCAGACCCGTGACCAAAACGACCAGCGGCCTGCTGGTGCTGCCGCCCGATCATACCGTTGTGGCGCGCAAGATAATGGACCCCGAAAAAGTCCGCAGGATAACCACCAGCATCTGCTGCCAGTGTTCGCACTGTACCGACCTGTGTCCGCGCAATCTGCTGGGGCACTCGCTGCATCCGCACCGGCTTATGCGCGTGCTTGAGGGCCAGATGCACGCCGGTACCGTGGCGCGCGAAGCTCTGCTGTGTTCCGAATGCGGCCTGTGTGAAAAATTTGCCTGCCCCATGATGGTTTCCCCCCGCGAGATCAACGCGCAGATCAAGCAGGTGCTGCGCCGCGAGGGAGTGCGCTGGGAAAGCACAGGCGAAGAACCGGTGCCGCATCCTTTCAGAAAAAGCAGATATGTGGCCACCGGCAGACTGCTGCGCCGCCTTGATCTGGTGCAGTACGATACACACCCCGGCTACGCAGGCGAATATACGCCGCACATGGTGCGCATACCTCTTGCCCAGCATATCGGTGCCCCGGCCGTGTGCGTGGTGGCCCCCGGAGACACTGTCAGAACGGGTGATCTTATCGGAGAAATACCCGAAAAGAGCATGGGGGCGCGCGTGCATGCCAGCATCAGCGGCAGGGTCGAGTCCGTGGAAGACGGCATGGTAACCATCAAGGCTTGTTAAGGGCAGGTGAATATTATGGATTTGCGTACTATCGGATGTGTGGAGCTGAACAGCGTTGCCATGGGCATGCATACTGCCGATGAAATGGTAAAGGCTGCTGAAGTGGAACTGGTGGTGGCCCGTCCCACCTGTCCGGGGCGGTATATAGCCATTGTGGCCGGTGATACCGGCGCGGTGAAAAGCAGTGTGGAAACAGGCTGCCGCATAGGCGGTGAAATGCTTGTTGACTCTTTTGTGCTGGCCAGTGTGCATCCCGACGTTATTCCGGCATTGGGCGGCGCACCCGAAGATGCCTCCATAAATGCACTGGGTGTCATAGAAACCTGTACCTCCGCTTCCTGTATTCTTGCCGCGGATGCCGCGGCAAAAGCCGCACAGGTTCATCTGCTCGAAATCCGCTTTGCAGCCGGACTTGCCGGCAAGGCTTTTGTGGTCATGACCGGCGATGTCAGTTCGGTGCAGGCGGCCGTAGAAGCAGGAGTGGCCGGTGTGGGCGAATCCGGTCCGGTGCTCAGCCATGTGGTCATTCCTTCTCCCAGTGAAGGGCTGAAGGCCAGAATTTTGTAATACAAGGCGGTGCCGCAGGCGGCGGGCGGGCGCATGCGCCCGGGTACCCGCCGCCTGCGTTTTTCAACCGGAGGCACGGATATGTCTGTATTCGGTAACGAGCCGAGACAAAGGGTCATTCAGGAATATGTGCCGGGCAAACAGGTGACGCTTGCCCATGTCATCGCCAGTCCTCAGCAGGGGCTGTACCTCAAGCTCGGGCTTGACGGCGAGACAGCAGGCGCTCTGGGTATTCTGACCATCACTCCCAGCGAGGGGGTTATCATCGCGGCAGATATCGCCACCAAGGCGGCCTCTGTCGAAATAGGCTTCCTTGACCGGTTCGGCGGGTCTTTGGTGCTGGTGGGCGATGTGGCCAGCGTGGAAGCTTCGCTCAAGGCTGTGCTGGGATATTTTGACGATGTGCTGCAGTACGCCGTTGTGGGACTGACAAGGTCGTAGCGCGTGTTTACGTCATGAAGAAAGTCATGCTTATCGGTGAGACCGGAGCGGGCAAAAGTTCGCTTATCCGGGCGCTGTCCGGCGGGGAATTTGTTCCCCGCAGGGGTATGGCTGTGGAATACTACGGCCGGTTTATCAACACCCCAGGCGAGTTTCTGGAAAACCGCCGGTTTTACTATGCGCTTATCACCACCGCGGCGGACTGCGACCTGCTGCTGATGGTTCAGGACGCCACACGCAGCACGTCTCTTTTTCCCCCGCGTTTCGCTCCCATCTTTAACCGCAGGGTGGTGGGTGTCATTTCTAAAAGCGATGCCTCCGAAGCCCGTTTTTCCCGTGCGGAGCAGTTTCTGCTCAGTGCGGGGGCGCGCGAGATTGTCCGCGCCAGTGTTGTTTCTCCGGACGGACTGGATGCCCTGAAAACAGTTCTCTCCTGAAAACAGCTCTGGTCTGATAACGTTCCTGTCTGAAAACGTTTCCGCCCGCCAGCATTTGCCCGCCAGAAGCTATCACCTGCCAGCAGTTTTGTCTGGCAGCGGCTTTCTTTGGCAGCAGCTTTCTTGTGGCCGCTGTTTTGCCGGAAAGCAGCAGCCCGCCGTTTCCTGCCGCCCCCATGCTGCCTGAGTGCATCCTGCATCAGGCGTTCTTTATTTTTTCTGTATAATTTTTCACCTGTTGTGTTCCGGTGCCGTTCTGTATCTGCGCGGGCGGTTATTTCCGCGCACATGGTGATTGCGGCATCAGTAGCATACTGTGCCGGTTCCGGCAGTGGCCGCGTGTGCCGCCTTGCCCGCCGCAGCAGGGCGCCCTGCAGACGTTGCGGGGCAGGATGCAGGCGTGCACGATCTTTTGCCGTGCGTATCGGGGCTGAGAGAACTTTGTCTGCCATACGCAGACACCGCAGGGCATGAGCGCGGCAACTGGATTATATCGTAAATAATGTTGCAGAAGTGAACTGTGGATTATATATCATAATAAGCATAGGTTCTGTCTGTCCGTGGTACCTGTTTTACCAAAGGAGTCTGCAGTGCTCAGAAAGTTTACTATTGCAAGCCGCATCATTTTTCTGCTGGTGTTGATGCTGGTGTTCTCTACCATCGTCGGTGGCATTTATACGTATTTTCTCTACAAAGTGCAGGACAGGTCGCTTACGGAAACAGAGGCAGTGCTGCATGAAGGGTATGAGCGGAGCATGAAGTTTGCCGTGCAGACTCTGGCCACCAACCTTGCCCATGTGGCGCAGACGGCGCGCAGCAGCGGGCAGGATCCCGTGGAAGCGATGCGTGCGGCCATAGCGCCGGTGCGTTTCGGCGGAGACGGGTATTATTTTATCTATAATACGCAGGGGTACACCGTGGCCCATCCGTTGCGGCCCGATTTTAACGGGCAGCCCGGTATGGATAAGAAAGACCAGAAAGGCAACCAGTACATCAGGCAGCTCAATGAAAAAGCCATGAGCGGCGGGGGCTTTGTCACCTACTGGTTCAACAAGCCCAATGAGCGCGAGCCCAGCCCCAAACTGGCATACGCCCAGATGATCGAAGGCACTGATCTGTGGCTTTCCACCGGTGTGTATGTGGATGATATTCAGGAGGAGCGGGAGCGCATACGGGCAACACTTGAGGCCCTGCTGGATGAGGCTCGCAATATTGCGCTGACAGTTGTCGGTGTGCTCTTTTTGCTGCTGGTACTGCCTTTTGCCATAAGCATCGTGCGCAGTATTCTGCTGCCGCTGCGCGCGGCCACAGGCAACGCACAGCAGGTAGCTGCGGGTAATCTTGATGTGGTCATTGCCGTGGAGGGCAGGGACGAAATCACCCGTCTGGAAGATGCGCTGCATACCATGCTGGCCACGCTGAACAACAACATTAAAGAAATTGAAGTGAAAAGCCGCCATGCCGAAGAGCAGGCCAGAGCGGCAGAACAGGCGGCAAAACAAGCGGATGAAGCCAGAAAGGCTGCGGAAAATGCCAAAAGCGAAGGCATGCGCGCTGCTGCTGCCAGACTGGAAACCATTATGCACCATGTGACCTCGGCGTCCGAGAGCATTTCCGGTCAGGCGGAGGAAATGCGTCAGGGGGCCGAACTGCAGGCCGAGCGCATAGCAGGCACTGCCACCGCCATGGAAGAGATGAATGCCACTGTGTTCGAGATTGCGCGCAACTCTGCGGAGGCGGCCGAAGCAGGCATGCAGGCCGGTGAAAAAGCCAACGCGGGCGCCGACACCGTGCGTATGTCCATCAAATCCATGCTGCACACGCAGGAGCAGGCCGAACGGCTTAAAACCAACATGGCGCATCTGGGTACACAGGCTGAATCCATCGGCATGATTATGACCGTTATTGAAGACATAGCCGACCAGACAAACCTGCTGGCGCTCAATGCCGCCATCGAGGCGGCGCGGGCCGGCGATGCCGGACGCGGTTTTGCCGTGGTGGCCGACGAGGTGCGCAAACTTGCGGAAAAAACCATGGGGGCCACCAAACAGGTCGGCGATTCCATAGGGGCCATCCAGCAGGTGGCGCGTGAAAATATCGATTCCGTGGAAGCTGCCGTGGCCAGCCTGAACGAAGCCGTGGGCCTTACGGAAGAATCCGGCACGGCGCTTAAGGAAATCGTGGACAGCGTGGAGCGTACCGCAGGACAGATTCAGCAGATAGCCACGGCCGCGGAAGAACAGTCGGCCACCTCTGAAGAAATCAACAGAGCCATTGAGGAAATAAGCAACATCACCAGAGAGACATCCGAAGGTGTGAGCAGCACGGTTTCTTCTCTCAGCGACCTTGCAGAACAGCTGGACACGTTGAACAGTCTTGTTCAGGAACTGAAAAGCAGCTGACCGGAGCAGCATCTTTTGCGGCATACGGAGAGGCCGGTCCATGAACGGATACACGGCCGCACCCGCCTGAATCATACCGGAACATAGCACCATCAGGGGCGGACATCATATATTTGTGATCTTTCCCTAAAATACGAACCGCGAATGGTAGAGATTTCTGGGGGAAGGTCAGTCGGACTTGTTTATTTTTCGAAATTCTGGGCAAAGGAGGATAGCTTAAATATCGAGGTATAAAAATACCCTGCTTACCGGATAAGTAAACAGGGTGTTTTTGTATGGAGCTCTCAAGCAGAATTGAACTGCTGACCTCATCCTTACCAAGGATGCGCTCTACCTACTGAGCTATGAGAGCACCGTATATGCTTTGGCTATCTTTAGCGTTAGCGCCGTATATTTCCGGCACGCTCAACCTGCCACGGCCTTTAAGCCGGCGGGAGCTTCGTCGAAAGCCTTAGCGACGGATACCGTCGGTCGGGTGCTGTGCGGCACGGCCGCAGCAGACTAAAAACCAGCCCCCCGAATTTTCATTCGAGGGGCTGAGGGGTTTAGGCGATAATGGTCGGGATGAAAGGATTTGAACCTTCGACCCCTTGAACCCCATTCAAGTGCGCTCCCAAACTGCGCTACATCCCGACGTCGCGAGAACAGGTGTTTACGTCGGGAGCGTTCCGGTGTCAACATAAAAAATGAAAAAAAGATATTTTTGTCTGCGCACCTGACATGGACGGGCAAATAAGGCGCTGTTACTGTATGCGGCAGGTGTGCCGGTGCAGCGCAGTGCTACAGCGCATCGCAATTCATAACCGGCCGGCAACGGCCGCAACCTGTCGGAGAAACAATGCATTCACAGGAAATAAGAGCTGCGAGGGTATCTGCAGAGGGGTTGCGGCAGCTTATGGCCCGTCGCCGCGAAGGCGAGTACACCATTGTGGACGTGCGCAGTGCCGACGAGTACCGTCAGGGGCATATTCCGGGTGCGGTGCATATTGCCGTTACCGAGCTTGAACAGCGCATCGGCGAGCTGGATGCCGCTCAGGAGCACGTCTTTTACTGCCACAGCGGCAGCAGGTCTGCCGCGGCAGCGGTGCTGGCGGCAGAAAGCGGCAGGCTGCGGGGGCCGCTGTACAATCTGGACGGCGGCATACTGGCATGGGAAGGCGCATCCGTGGCGGATGTGCCCCGCATTGCGGTATTTGACGACGTGAAAGATATGCGGGGGCTGCTGCTGCGTGCCATGGACATGGAGAAAGCGGCGTTTCTGCTGTACTCCCGCGTACGCGGCGCGGTAGCCCATGCCGGAGTGTGTTCGCTTATGGACAGGCTGGTGAATATGGAAGAAACCCATGCGCGGGTGGTGTACAGCTATCTGAAACGTCAGTGGGATGACATTCCTGATTTTAAGGAACTTTTTGAAAGCCTTGAGGGGCGGGTTCTTGAGGGCGGGCTGACCATGGACGAGCTGGAGCCGTGGATCCGAGGTGCCGGTACCGGTGACTGCACGGAAATAGCCGATCTGGCGCTGGAGGTTGAAGCCAACGCGCTTGACCTGTACCGCACTCTGGCACACAGAGCCGGCCGCGGCGGACAGGATGGCGGCATTGCATCGGATGAAGCGGTCAGCGCTTTTACCGATCTGGCACAGCAGGAAAAGCAGCACGCCCGTCTTATACTGCAGCATATGGAGGCATTCGGCGGACAGGATTGAGGCTGCGCCGGATGCGGAGACACGACTCAATGACATTTAGTGCAAAGAATGCAGCCGGAGAAACCACCGGCGGAGTTTTTACTGTGGCGCTGGACCGCTGTGCCGCATACGGGCGTGCGTCATCGGGGACGGTTTGCGGTTCGCTGCTGGAATCTGCGGGCTGGCGTCCTGCCGCAGGCAGCAGAGTGCTGGTAAAGCCCAACCTGCTGCGTGCCCAGCCGGACGGCCTGTGCTGCACACACCCTCAGGTGGTGCGGGCTGCGGTGGAGTATGCGCTGGACTGCGGTGCGGTTGTGACAGTGGGCGACTCTCCTGCCTTCGGTTCGGCGGAGCGCGTGGCGCAGGCAGTGGGGCTGACGGACGCGTTGCAGGGGCTGGGCGTGCGGGTGGTTACACTGGATGATCCTGTGGACTGCCGGTTCCCTTCGGGGCTGCGTGTCGGGGTGGCCCGCGCGGCGTTGGAAGCAGATGCCCTGCTTAATGTGC
The DNA here is from genome assembly GCF_055388115.1 of Oleidesulfovibrio vietnamensis. Taxonomy (NCBI): domain Bacteria; kingdom Pseudomonadati; phylum Thermodesulfobacteriota; class Desulfovibrionia; order Desulfovibrionales; family Desulfovibrionaceae; genus Oleidesulfovibrio; species Oleidesulfovibrio vietnamensis. The sequence goes on along the minus strand of NZ_AP042419.1, from coordinate 3,174,722 downwards.
CCAGAGTCAAAGTGCATTGCCAGATGCGTCTCACACTGGCAGTGAAGAATCTTTTCGGCTGCGTTTGCGGTGTACGCAAGGCGGTTGCCCATACCCGCCACGGCGACAGGGGAAACCGTTTTGAAGCGCTTATCGTGGAACTGGCGGAGCGCCTGCCGCCTTCCGGTGTGCTGCTGGACGGCATAACCGCCATGCACCGCACCGGCCCTTCCGGCGGTGATCCCTATCCGCTGGACCTTCTGGGGGCTTCATGCAGCAGCGTGGCCATGGATACCGCTGTCGGCACACTGCTGGGCGCGGCTCCTGAAACAATACCTTTGTGGGCTGAACTGAGGCGCAGAAAGCAGCCCGCAGCGTTTGTGGAAAACCTGCATTTTCCTGTACTGTCTCCCGCCGACTTCAGCCCGCAGGGCGTGACGCCCGACGGGTTCTGCATACCGCAGGTGCTGAAGCCGGTCAGTTTTCGCCCCGCAACGTTGCTCCGCAGTCTGGTGCGCCGGATGTGGCACCGCTACGGACCGCCCGCGTAACAGGCCCAAAGGCGGCAGACGCGGCATGCAGGGCACAGAACAAAGCGGCCACCCCGAGGTGGCCGCCTGAATTGTGCGGTGTGCAGGTGCGGACGGCTTCTGCTGCGGACAGCGCCGTACCGCCGTGTGCCTGACCGGTCCGGAAACAGGTTATTTTTTAAGCTCGTCCACAAGGCTGCGCAGCGTGACTGCCTGCTCGGCCAGCTGCCCGATGTCCTGCACCGATTCTGCGATCATACGCCCGTTGTCCTGGGCAAGGGTGTTCACTTCTTCCACACTGCGGGCTATTTCCTCGCTCGCTGCGGACTGTTCTTCGGCTGCGGTGGCAATGGACTGCACCTGACCTGCGGCATCCTGCGCCAGACGGACTATTTCTGAAAGCATTTCACCGGAAGATGCCGAACGGGCTACGGCCTTGTCGATGGCCTGAGAGGCTTCTGTCATGCCGTCCACGTTTGTTTTTGCCAGTTGCTGGATAGCCACAATGCTGTCACCCACTTCCTTGGTGGCATTCATGGTCTTTTCGGCCAGTTTTCTCACCTCGTCGGCCACCACGGCAAAACCGCGTCCGGCATCACCCGCGCGGGCGGCTTCAATGGCGGCGTTAAGCGCCAGCAGGTTGGTCTGGTCGGCTATGTCGTTGATCACACTCATCACATGGCCGATGGATTGCGACTGGTCGCCCAGACGGTGCATGTTTTCCTTCAGCCCGTCAGCGAGCGCTTTCAGGTCATTCATGGCATTGATGGTGGCAGATACCGCCTCGGCCCCTTCCTGCGCCTTTATGCGCGAAAGATCGGTCTGTTCCGCTGCCTCGGCGGCGTTGCGCGCCACTTCCATCACGGTGGCGTTCATTTCTTCCATGGCTGTGGCGGTTTCATTGATGCGCGCCATCTGCATGTCGGTGCCGTGGCTTATTTCGTTGCTGCGGGTGTCCAGATCGCCCGTGGCGGCGGTAATGGCGGCCACCACACCCTCCAGACGCTGTGCCGCGGCATTCATGCCGTCGCGGGTGGCGGCCTCTGCGCGGGCCATGGCTTCCTTTGTCTGTTCGGTTGCCTGATGCGCGGCTTCGGCCTGACGGTTGGCTTCCGCTTCCTTCTGCTTCACAGTTTCTATGGTGGCCACAAGTTCGCGTACCATGCTGTTAAGCGAGCTTTGCAGACGCGCCACTTCATCTTTGCCGCTGTCGTCCAGCGTGATGTCCAGATTGCCCTGTGCAATCTGGTGCGCTGCCTCGGTGGCGCTGCGGATGGGTCTGACAATGCTGACAATGATAAGCGCGCACACAGGCAGCACCAGCAGTATCAGGGCTGCGGCTATGGACCCCGTCAGCGTGTAAACGGCGCTGCTGACCATGTCGCCCGTGGCTGTTTCCAGCCGTTCTCGTTCCGCGTCAATATTGTCTATGTATACTCCGGTCCCTATCCAGTACGGCGTACCGGAAATGGGGCGGGCGTAAGCCAGCTTGGGCTGCAGGCCCTGCCCGGGTTTGTCGAAGACATAGCGGACAAAACCGCCGCCCGAACCGGCGGCCTTGCTCAGCTCATGAACGTAACGCACTCCGTCACTGTCCGTGACCGAGCTCAGATCCTGCCCGATGACGGATTTTTTGATGGGCAGTGCGACTACCGTTGTCCCTTCGTACACAAAAAAGTAGCCGGACTTGTCATCCTCAAAGCGGACGTTTTCCACCGCGGTGCGGATGAATTCCAGCTGTTCTTCCTTGCTTGCGGAGTCACTCAGTATGTCGCCTATGGTTGTGGCTATGCTGTCCGTGGCGACTTTGAGTTTGGTCCGTTCGCCTCTGAGCATCACGGCTTCAGTTTCTTTGATGTTGTACGCAACAACTGAATCCTGCATTTTCAGCGAGGCTGAAATAATGCCCACGATGCACAGCACCAGCAAGGCGACAAGAGCGATTACTCGCGTTCCTATAGAGTATTTCCTGAGCATAGGTCCTCCGCAGGGACTGTATGATAGTGTATGTAAGTGTTAACTAAAGAATATCTGCAGTGATTTCCAGTGTAAATAAAATAATAGGCCGGAAAATAATAAAAAAGGCCACTACACTGTAGTGGCCTTTGTATGTTTGGCAGTGACGCGACTATTTAAGCTTGTCTGCAAGCAGCTCGGCTACGTGGCGCACTTCAATGTCGCGGCCGGACGATTTGCAGCCGCCGCGCAGCTGCATGATGCAGCCGGGGCAGTCGGCGACCATTTTTTTGGCGCCGGTGGCTTCAATGTTGGTCAGCTTTTTGTCCAGCAGCTTTTCGGAAAGTTCGGGGAACTTGACCGAGAAGGTGCCGCCGAAACCGCAGCAGACCTCTTCTTCTTCCGCCTTGGCGTATTCGGCGGCCATGTTGATGAGGTTGCGGGGCTGTTCGGTGACATGCAGGCCGCGGCACAGGTGGCACGAAGCGTGGTAGGCCACTTTTTCGTCCGACTTGTTGAACTCTTCGGCCTTTACGCCCAGTACGTCATGCGCAAAGGAGCTGAAGTCGATGACGCGCTCGGAGAACTGCTTGGTGCGGATGGCCAGCTCGGGCTTGTCTGCCAGAATGTTGGGGTACGATTCCTTGAGCTGGGAGCCGCAGGAAGCGCACAGCGTGACGATGTAGTCATACTTGGCAGGATCGAACGCCATGACGTTCTGTGCGGCCACGTCAATGGTTGCCTGACGCTCACCCATCATCTGCACGGGCAGACCGCAGCAGCTCTGATCCATGGGGAAGTCCACATCCACTCCGTGGGCGGCGAAAAGCTTAACGGCGGCTTTCATCTGCTCGGGGTAGACAAAGTCCTGCACGCAGCCTGCAAACAGCGCCACGCGCAGCTTGGCGTTGGCCACTTTGGGCTTGATGGATTCAAACTCGTCGCGGAATGCCTTTTCGGCCACGGAGGGGAACCGGCGGAAGCCCTGATCCTTCATGAACATGAGGGGCAGGTGGCGCAGGAAGGGACCGTCCTGCACCGGCTTCTGAGCCCACTTGCCGAAGCGCAGCAGGGTGTGGAAGAGCTTGCGGTTTTTCAGCACCTTGCCCAGCAGGGTGGTTTCGATGGGCATGTCGCCTTCTTCGTTCAGGCGTGCGCGGATGTCCTTGATCAGACGGGGCAGGTCGATGCCGCCGGCGCAGATGTTTTTGCAGGCTTCACAGTTGATGCAGTTGTGCACCAGGTTCTTTGCCTTGTCGGAGCCGTGGAAGAAGTAGGTGAGAATAAGACCGATGGCGCCGATGTAGATATGGCCCATTTTGTGTCCGCCGACCAGACGGTACACGGGACATACGTTGGCGCAGGCGCCGCAGCGCACGCAGCGCAGTACCTGCGAGTACAGCGGGTCGTCGGCCATGGCGCGGCGGCCGTTGTCCAGAAACACGATGTGCATTTCTTTTTTGCCGTCAGGACCGGTGGCGCATTCGTTGGCACCTGTGATCCATGTGACGTACGAGGTGATGGCCTGACCCGTGGCGTTACGGGGCAGCACCTTGAGCGTGCGCAGAGCGTCGTGCATGGTGGGCACCAGCTTGTCCAGACCTGCCAGAGCCACATGTACGCGGGGCAGGGTGGAAACAAGGCGTGCGTTGCCTTCGTTTGTCACCAGACCGATGGTGCCGGTGGAAGCCACACAGAAGTTGGCGCCGGTGACGCCCATTTCGGCGGTGGCGTATTCTTTGCGCAGTTCGCGGCGGGCCACTTTGGTCAGCTTCTGCGGATCGTTGTCCTGCTTCTGCTTGGTCACGTCGCTGAACAGATCGGCCACCTGATTACGCGAAAGGTGGATTGCGGGCATAACCATGTGAGTGGGACCTTCGTGGCGCAGCTGGATGATCCATTCGCCAAGGTCGGTTTCCACCACTTCAAACTCATTTTCAACCTGATGGTTGAACTGAGTTTCTTCACTGGTCATGGATTTGGATTTGACAATTTTTTTCACGCCGGCGTCGCGTGCGATCTGGGCGATGATTTCGTTGGCTTCCTGAGCTGTCTTGGCCAGATGCACCTTGACGCCGCGTTTTTCAGCTTCGGCCTTGAACTGGGCGTACAGCTGATCCATCTGCTTTGCTGCGGCGTCTTTGGCATCAGCCACTTCGGCGATGAGCGACTGCACGTCCATGCCCTTGAACGCATTGGCGCGGCCCACGGGGTAGGCAACGGCAAATTTGTCCATGGTGGAGCGCAGAAAATCGTTATCCAGCGATTCGCGCAGTTCGGCGCGGTATTCTTTCAGATTCTTCGCGTTCTGCATTGATTAATCCTCCAGCAGCAATACGTGCAGTTCAAGGGGACCGTGGGCGCCCAGTGCAAGGGTGCGTTCGATGTCTGCGGTACGGCTGGGACCGCTGATGAATGCGGTATAGGCCGGGCCCTGCATCAGTTCGGCCAGCAGCGGTTCTGCATCGTACGAGTCGGCCACAATGCGCGACTTGGGCAGAACAGCCACATGCACTTCGCTCACCATGGTGGCGAGACGCACTTCTTCGCTGTCGGATTTCAGAACGATGGTGCCGGTTTCGGCGATGCCTGCGTCACAGAACGTGAAGCCCACATCAATGCCGGCAAGGTGGTTGCGCATGCCTTCTTTGATCAGACGGATGCCGCGTTCTTCAGCCATGGCAGCCAGCTTGGCGAACTCGTCGTCAGCCAGCGCAGGGGCGGCCATGATTTTTTCCTGCTTGGTTTCGCACAGGGCTTCCGCCTCTGCCGAAAGATTCTGCTCGCAGCCGGAGATGAGCAGCTGGCATGCTTCTTTTTTGTCACACAGATCCACGGTGTAGGCATATGCCTCTTCGATGGATTTTACCTCTGCCACCGTGGCAGCCACCAGTTCGGCTTTCTCACGCATAAGCCGGGACAGGTCTTGGGACATGTGGTGTTCTCCTGAATTAGAAGCCGAGTTGAGCCTTCAATGCGGGGTAGTCCATGGTGTTATCCACCATCTGGGCGGCACGGCGGATTTTTACAAGTTCCCGCAGTTTCTGGCTGTTAAGGATTTCTTCCATTTTGCGGGCAACGGTGTATGTGTCTTCGCGGACAACGATAACCGGTACCCCGCGCGCCTCGGATCGGGTGCGGATGATTTCATCGGGGGTGATGTTGCCGGTCAGAATAAGGCAGGGACACTGGCCTTCCAGTGCCACCAGCTGCAGATCCGTCCGGTCGCCGCCCACGATGGTGGCCGAGTTTGCGTGCTGTTTGAAATGGGACATGAAGTTGTCCACCTGCATGGTGCCGATCAGGAAGTCTTCCACAATCCGGCCCGATTCCCTGTTGCCGGAAACTATCCTGCCGCCCAGCCGCCATGCCAGCTCCACCGCCTTGATGGCGTTGAGCAGCCTGTCACGCGGCACAATGCCGAGGGCCGGTATGCCGTGCTCGGAAAGATAGGGCACAAGCATTTCCTCTGCATCACGCAGGTAGTCTTCGGGAACATCGTTGAACAGCACGCCCGCAAGGGCGTCTCCGAGGACTTCACGGTATCCCAGCAGCGCGTCGTAGTGCAGCGCGCCGTCGTATCTGTCCACCACCAGAGCCTTAAGCCCCAGCCGGCGCACAAGTGCGGGACCGCTTATTCCGGCGTGTCTGCCGGAATGCAGGAATTCTCCGCAACCGCCCACAAGCATGATGTCCCGCCCCCGGGACAATGTCTCGTACGCTTCGCGGACGCGTTCCATTTCGTTTTTCCGGTCTGCCAGCGAGCAGGTGCGCAGGTTGGCAGGGGTGATGACGGGAGTGACCAGCGCGGGATCGTCTTCCAGCCCCAGCACCTCCTGTACGAAAAAGGCGTCTTCATCGCCGACTATTTCGTCCACGGTCTTGGGGCGGGCGCCCAGCGGTTTCATGTAGCCCACACGCAGACCTTCACGCTGCAGCCACAGCCCGACGGCCATGGCAGCAAGGTTTTTGCCCGCCCAGGGGCCTGTGGAACCGATGTACAATCCCTTCATATGTGTCTCTCTGCATCCGTTGCCGGAAGAAAAAGGGGGGCGGAGCTGCCGGAGCCCCGCCCCCGCGTCTATGTCATGCCTTGCGGCACAGGTCCGGTTGTTAGCCTTTGAGCACGTTCACAGCAGCCTGAGCAATTTCCAGCTCTTCGTTGGTGGGTACCACCAGCACGGCCACTTTGCTGTTTTCTGCGGCGATGTTGCGGGGTTCGCCGGAGCGGATCTTGTTCTTTTCCGCATCCAGAGCGATGCCGAACACGTCCATGTTTTCGCATACTTCGGCACGGACGATGTCGTCGTTTTCACCGATACCGGCGGTGAATACCACGGCATCCACACGGCCGAGGGCTGCATAAAAGGCACCGATGTATTTTTTGATGCGGTAGACAAACATGTCCAGCGCCAGTTTGGCTTTTTCGTCACCTTTTTCCACGGCGGCGTGTATGTCGCGCATATCATTCATGCCGCATACACCCTTAAGGCCGGACTGCTTGTTCATCAACGTGTCGGCTTCTGCGGTGGTCAGACCTTTCTTTTCCATCAGGAAGGGCACGATGGCCGGGTCGATATCGCCGCAGCGGGTGCCCATCATCAGGCCTTCCAGCGGGGTGATGCCCATGGTGGTGTCTACGCACTTGCCGTTTTTAACGGCAGCCATGGAGCAGCCGTTGCCCAGATGGCAGGTGATGATATTCACTTCATCCAGCGGCTTGCCCAGAAATTCCGCTGTCTTTTTGGTGACGTAGCGGTGCGAGGTGCCGTGAAAGCCGTAGCGGCGGATTTTCATCTCTTCGTACAGTTCCAGCGGCAGGGGGTACAGGTATGCCTTGGCGGGCATGGTCTGATGGAATTCGGTGTCGAAAACGCCCACGGAAGGCACGCCGGGGAACAGTTCCTCGGCCACTTCGATACCGGCAAGGTTGGCAGGGTTGTGCAGGGGGCCCAGCGGAATGTAATCGCGGATGACGCCCTTTGCCCATTCGTCAATCTTGACGGATTCCTTGATTTCTTCGCCGCCCAGCAGCACGCGGTGGCCGATGGCGTAGATTTCGGACTTGTCTTTGATGACGCCCTTTTCAGGGTCGGTGATCAGCTCGACAACCTTTTTCATGGCTTCCACATGATTGGGGAAGGGCTGTTCCAGCACGATCTTTTCTTCGGAGTCGGTATCGGGGGCGATTTTGTGGGCCAGCTTGCCGGTGGCTTCGCCGATGCGTTCCACCAGACCGGCGCACAGCACGCCTTCGGATTCCATATTGATCAGCTGGTATTTGCACGAAGAGCTGCCAGCGTTGATAACCAGTACGTTCATTCTGCTATATCCTCTTTTACTCTATGAAATGGCCTAGCGAAGGCCTTTTTCCGCCTGAGCCTGAATGGCGGTGATGGCGACGGTGTTGACGATGTCAGGCACCAGACAACCGCGGGACAGGTCGTTGACGGGTTTGTTCAGGCCCTGCAGCACGGGGCCGATGGCCACGGCGCCTGCGGCGCGCTGAACCGCCTTGTAGGTGTTGTTGCCGGTGTTCAGGTCGGGGAAGATGAACACGGTGGCCTGACCTGCCACATTGCTGTCGGGCATTTTGGTGCGGGCCACATCGGCGTCGATGGCGGCGTCGTACTGCAAAGGTCCTTCAAGTGCAAGTTCCGGTGCGCGCTCTTTGGCGATGCGGGTGGCTTCGATGACCTTTTCCACATCTGCACCCTTGCCGGAAGAACCGGTGGAGTAAGAGAGCATGGCAACCTTGGGCTCGATGCCGAAAATGCGTGCCGTATCCGAAGAGTTGAGAGCAATCTCGGCCAGCTGTTCGGCAGACGGGTTGGGGTTGACCGCGCAGTCGCCGAACACGTGCACTCTGTCTTTGAGGCACATGAGGAACACGCTGGACACGATGGAAGCCGTGGGCTTGGTCTTGATGAATTCAAACGCGGGGCGGATGGTGTGCGCGGTGGTGTTGATGGCACCGGAAACCATGCCGTCTGCGTCGTTTTTGTGCACCATCATGGTACCGTAGTAGGTGGGGTCGGACATGATGTCGCGGGCCTGTTCCATGCTGATGCCTTTTTTCTTGCGGGCTTCGTAGTACGTCTGCACATAGTCTTCGAAGTTGGGTGCAAGTTCAGGCTGGATGATGGTCACGCCGTCAAGGTCCAGTCCCAGATCGCCGATTTTTTTGCCTACTTCGTCGGCATTGCCCAGCAGAATCAGGTCTGCCACGCCGCGGCGCACAAGAATGTCGGCTGCACGCAGAATGCGTTCTTCGGCACCTTCGGGCAGCACGATGCGCATTTTGTGTTTTTTGGCCTGTTCGATGAGATTGTACTCGAACATTTTGGGCGTAATGCGCGAAGAGCGGCGGCTGATGATGCGGTTGCTTATTTCGGCGGTGTCCACGTTCTGTTCAAACACGCCGAGAGCCGTGGCTATCTTGCGGTCGTCTTCGGGGTCTATCTTGCCGTACAGATCGTTGAGTATCTGCGTGGTCAGGTAGGTGTGTTCCTTTGCGCACAGCACGGGCACGGGCACACCGGTCCAGCCTTCGATAAGGCGGTGCACATTGGCCGCAGGCTCCAGCCCGCCGGTCAGCAGAATGCCGGAAATGTCGGGGTAGGAGGAAGACAGGCGCGAGGCAAGGCTGGCCAGAATGATGTCGGACCGGTCGCCGGGAGTGATGATGAGGGTGCCCTGTCCCAGATAATCCAGGAAGTTGCCCACCTGCATGGCCGCAATGATGTAGTCGTCAACCAGCGTGTCAAGGCGGCCGTGGCCGTACAGCACAGAGGCTCCCAGCCACTTTTTCACGTCGCCCATGGTGGGTTTGCCGAGGGTGGGCTCTTCGGGCACCACGTACACGGCCAGCGGGTTGGCGCAGTTCACCTTGCACTCAAGGCTTTTGATGATGTTGTCTTTTTCAGCGGGGGTAACGCTGGCGCGGTTGACCACGGCGGCCACCACGTCAAGGCTCTTTTCGTCCAGCTGGTCGATGGTCAGCTGGGTGGAGCCGATGATTTCCTCGCTGTTTTTGTCCAGACCGTTGGCCACCACCAGCACAGGGCAGCCGAGGTTGGCGGCGATGTCGGCATTCAGGTCAAACTCGAATGCCGCGTCTTTGCCCAGAAAGTCGGTGCCTTCGCACAGTACGAAATCGTACTCTGCTTCAAGGGCTTTATACTTGTTGAGAATGTTCTCAAGCAGGGTGGCGTGTTGCCCGTTGTTGATCAGCTCTCTGGCTTCGTGAAGCGAGTAGGCGTAGGTCTTTTCGTAGGGAATATCCAGACCGAAACGCGTCAGAATCAGATTGATGTCGTGGTCGCGGACTTCCTTGCTGGTGTTGTTGATGATGGGGCGGAAAAACGCGACTTTGCGGACATCGCGAAGCAATAGCTGCATCATTCCCAGCACGATGGCGGACTTGCCGCTTTTGGACTCCGTCGCTGTGATGTACAGGTTTTTGGACACGTTGGACTCCTTGCATATCCATTTCATCTGCCCCGGGTCGGGCATCCGGGGAGTATACGGCCTGACGGAACCGCTCCGCCACAGCCCGAAAGGCCCGCCCAACGGGCGGGCCTTAAGATACGCTGTGCACGGCGCCGAGACGCCTGCGGTATATCTCTAGCCGAGGGTTTCAGCGTAGAGTTCGATGCAGTGACGCACCTGTACGCTGTCGTTGTTCTGCGACAGCAGGTCGGTCATCTGCATCATGCAGGCGGGGCAGCCGGTGGCTACAACCTGTGCGCCGGACGCGACGATATTGTCGCGCTTGCGCTGGCCGATCTTTTTGGAAAGATCGTAGTGGTAGAGGTTGAACGTACCGCCGCAGCCGCAGCAGCGGTCGGCTTCGCTCATTTCCACCAGTTCATAGTTTTTGTTCATGCGGATGAGGTCGCGGGGCTGCTTGAACACGCCCAGTGACTTCTTCAGGTGACATGAATCATGGAACGTCACCTTTTTACCGCCGGTGGAGACAGACTCGGGATTCACGCCCAGAACGTCCACCACAAATTCGCTGATGTCCATTGCCTTTTCAGCAAAAGAGGCGATTTTGCGCTTCAGTTCCTCGGGGTAGTCGTCTCCCATGTGGCCCCACAGCTCCTTGATGGTGGAGGTGCAGGAACCGCAAGGCGAGATGATGTAGTCGAACTCGCCCTTGCTGAACAGCTCCACATTGTACTTCACAAGTCTGTCGTAGGCTACCCTGTCGCCGGCAGAAAGTGCGGGTATGCCGCAACATGCCTGAGCGTCGGGCATGTACACGCCCACGCCGTGGTGTCTGAACACCTTGAGGCAGGCTTCCGCCATGGATGTGTACATCTTGTCACCCACGCAGCCGGGGTAGAACAGCACGCGGATGCCGCTCTTGCCGGTGGGGATATCCAGACTGCCGTACTTGCTGTGCAGCGACTTTTTGGCCAGCGGCGAGAAGTGCCGGTCACCGATGATGGGCGACATGATTTTGGAACACGAGGAACCAAGCAGTTCGTTGGCCTGAGAAGTGAACAGACCCTGAAACTTGGAACCGATGTCCAGAAGCATGTTGAACAGTCTGGGGTTTGCCACCATGCCGCGCAGGATTGCCTTTTTGGCAGGCGAAAGGCCCACATACGTGTTCACGATGACGCGCGCACGCAGGAATATGTCCATGATCTGCACGCCGGAAGGGCAGTTGGCGGCACACGAGCCGCACAGCAGACACTTGTTCACGCGTTCCTGCACGCTCTCGGGATCCTTGATCATTTCATGAGCAAGGTTTTCCAGCAGCGCAATCTTGCCGCGGGTCACGTCTGCTTCGCGCATGGTTTCGGCAAAGACGGGACACACAGCCTGACACATGCCGCATTTCATGCAGGCGACCATCTGGTCGTCCAGTTCCTGCAGCATTTTGGCAAGTTTATTCAGATCGGCCATTGCATTAGCCTCCGATGATCTTGCCGGGATTGAGAATGTTGTTGGGGTCGATGGCCCGCTTCATGTTCAGCGAGAAGTCAATGGTGGCTCTGGAAGTTTCCTTTTCCATCCATTTGGACTTGGCCATGCCGATGCCGTGTTCGCCGGACAGCGTACCCTTGAGCGACAGTGCCACGTCGAAGATTTCGTCCACGGCGTGTTCCACGCGTTCGAATTCCTTTTTGTCTCTGCGGTCGCACAGAATGGTGGGGTGCAGGTTGCCGTCGCCGGCATGGCCGAAGGTACCGATGTTGATCTGGTACTTGGCGGCGATGTCGTTGATGGCCTTGACCATGGCAGGAATCTGCGACCGCGGCACGGTGGCGTCTTCGAGTACGGTGGTCGGTTTGGCACGGGCGAGGGCGGGCAGCGCATTGCGGCGTGCTTCCCACAGCTTGAACTTTTCTTCGGCGTCCTTGGCCACCTGAATTTCGGCACCGGTGCTCTTGAGCACCTGTTCCACGCGGGCGGCGTCGTCTTCCACCTGACCGGGGTGACCGTCCACCTCGATGAGCAGGATGGCTTCGGCGTGTACGGGCAGTCCGGCCTTGGTGTAGTCTTCCACGTAGCGGATGCTGGCCTGGTCCATGAACTCAAGGGTGCAGGGCACAACGTGCGCGGCAATGATGCCGGCAACGGCTTCGGATGCTTTGTTGATGTCGTCGAAAACAGCCATCATGGCCTTGGAGGCGCGTGGCGGCGGAACCAGCTTCAGAATGATTTCGCTGAACACGCCCAGGGTGCCTTCGGAGGCAGCCATCAGGCCCGCAAGGTTGTAGCCGGTGACGCACTTTACAGTGCGGGAACCGGTTTTCACCAGACCGCCGTTTACATCGTAGAATTCGATGCCCATGACGTAGTCTTTGGTCACGCCGTACTTCAGACCGCGCAGACCGCCGGCATTTTCCGCCACGTTACCGGCGATGGTGGAAACAGCCTGCGAACCCGGGTCGGGCGGGTAGAAAAGGCCGCGTTTGGCCACTTCGGCAGCAAACTTGGCGGTGACCACACCGGGCTGAACAACGGCGTACAGGTCCTGCTCGTTGATTTCCAGAATTTTGGTCAGGCCGTTGGTCAGTACAACCACGCCGTCGCGCGGGTCGGGAATGGTGCCGCCGGACAGGTTGGTACCTGCGCCGCGCACGGTGATGGGCAGACCGTTTTCGTTGCACAGCTTGACCACCTGACCGATCTGAGTGGTCTCGGTCGGGCGCACAACCAGTGCAGGGACAACGGCGTCAAGCACGGCAGAGTCGTACGAATAGCACTGGCGGTCTGCTTCGTTGTCGAAAACGTTCTCGTCACCGACGATGGTTTTAAATTCCTTGATAAGGGATTCACTGAGCATGGAGATGCTTCCTCCGAAAGGGGTTTCTTCCTCTGCACCGGGGCGGCGTGACCCGCGCCCTGTGAGACAAAAAACGGAGCAGGTACCGTAGTTCGCTCCGTCGCCTATATGGTTTCATGCCGCAAAAAGGGGGGCGGAATTCGCGCATTCCGCCCCCTTGGTGCGGGTTAGAACAAGTTGGGGAACATCACGAAGGTGAGGACGGAGGCAACAACGCCCACCACCAGACCGTACAGCAGGAAAGGCCATGCGGTACGCTTCAGGATTGTTCCTTCCATGCCGGACAGGCCGACAACTGCGCAGGCTGCCACGATGTTGTGGATGCAGACCATGTTACCCATGGCGCCGCCCACAACCTGTGCTGCGACAATGATCTGACGCGGCATATCAAGCTGCTGTGCCACGCCCCACTGGAATTCTGCAAAGAGCAGGTCGGAAACAGTGTTGGAGCCGGTGATGAACGACCCGAGGCCACCCACGAACGATGCGAACATGGGCCATGCGTTGCCGGTGATGGCGGCCACTGTTTTGGCCATGGCCAGCGGCATGGAGGGGTAGCTGTTGGGGTTCAGTGCGGCATCAACAATGCCGGAACCGCGGAAGATGGAAACCAGACCAACGGCAAAGAACAGCGCGATGGCGGGGTTTTTCATCTTGGCGATGGATTCGGTCCAGGCGCGCTTGGCTGCGTCGCCCTTCATGCCGTGAATGAAGATGGTCAGCACGGCGATGAGTACAAAGGGAATGGTACCGGGCAGGTACAGGTAGGCGATGCTGGCGTTGACGCTCTTGTAGCCGAGGATTTCAGTGAAGGAAATCTTCTGGCCGGCCAGCAGGCCCTTGAGGCCCAGTTCGGGAATACGGGTGATAACAAGGATGGCGCCGATAAGGATGTAGGGCAGCCATGCCTTGAACTGGCTCATGTGAGCCTTGAATTCCGTGGACTGTCCGCCCTTGATTTCACCGGTCCACTCAGGATCCCACTTTTCAGGATCGCCGAAGTCCCAGCTCTTTTCAGGTACGCAGAAACCGCGCTTGGCGCCTGCCACAACGATGCCCAGACCAACCAGACCACCGATCAGCGAGGGGAACTCGGGACCGACGTACCATGCAAAGATCAGGTAGGGAATGGTGAAGGACACAGCAGCGAAGATGCAGAACTTCCATGCGGCGAAACCTTCGGACCAGCTGCGGTTGGGGCCGAAGAAACGGGTGATGAAGCCCAGCATGAAAATGGGCAGCACGAAGATCATGATGAGGTGCATCACGGTGGCCCACTGACCGATAACCAGGTTGAACGTGTCAAAGCTGGTGAAGTTCAGTGCGGCGCCGTTGGTGGCTATGGCTTTTTCCACCAGCCCCTTGAGCGGGGTCATGCCCAGTACGATGGGGGTACCCACAGCACCGAAGGACACGGGGAAAGAGTTGAACACAAGGCAGAGCACGGCGGCTGCCAGCGGGGGAAAGCCCAGCGAAAGCAGCAGCGGGGCGGCCAGAGCAGCGGGCGTGCCGAAGCCGGCGGCACCTTCGATGAACGCCGCGAACAGGTAGCCGATGATGATGGCCTGAACGCGGCGGTCACGTGAAATATTCTGCATGCCGTACTGGATGGTTTCCATACCGCCCGAGTACTGCAGCGTGTAGAGGATGATGATGGCACCGAATACGATGATCAGAATGCCGATGGCCGTAATGAAGCCCTGCAGCGTAAGAGCTGCCACATAGGAGGCAGGCAGCTGCCATGCGAACATTGCGCCCAGCGCGCAGACAAGCCATGCAAGGGGCATGGCCTTGGTGGCGGGCCAGCGCAGGCCTACCATCAGAACAAGAGCTACCAGAATCGGCAGGAGGGCAACAAGTGCCAACAGTTCCACAGACATACAACGCTCCTCTGAGTTTGCGGTGTTGCAGCGGCGAACCACATGCCGCTGCGGTTAGCGGTTATGGGGTGCCGGAAGGGCTTCCGCTCCCTTCCGGCACCCCGGCTATGCACAGGCCGGAGGCTTATTTGCCGTTACGGCCGTCGTTGCAGGCTTCACCCGCGGCAGCATCATGTGCGTGCTCGGGGGTTGCGGTCACTTCGCAGGCATCGCCGGCGTCGGGACCTGCAGGCACGGGTGCGGATGCTTCGGCCTTGAAGCCGGGCATTTCAGCCAGTGCCTTCATGTATTCATACCGCTCCTTGTATTCTTCCTCGATCTGCATGCGCAGACGCTTGGATTCTTCGGGAGCCATCTTTTCGAGCAGGGCGTAACGGTTTTCACCGGAGAGGAACTCCTGGATTTCGCCGTTGGGAGCCTTGGATTCGAAGATGAAGGGGTTTTTGCCTTCATCAGCCAGCTCGGGGTTGAAGCGGTACAGAGGCCAGTAGCCGGTTTCCACGGCCAGCTTGCCTTCTTCCATGGACTTGCCCATGCCCTTGCGGATGCCCTGGTTGATGCAGGGTGCGTAGGCAATGATCAGCGAGGGGCCCTTGTAAGCTTCAGCTTCCTTGAAGGCCTTGAGTACCTGCTGCTTGTTGGCACCCATGGAAACGCTTGCCACGTAGACGTATCCGTAGGTCATGGCCATGCGGCCCAGATCCTTTTTGGACGTCTTTTTGCCGGATGCGGCAAACTTGGCAATGGAACCGAGGGGGGTAGCCTTGGAAGACTGACCGCCGGTGTTGGAGTACACTTCGGTGTCCATGACCAGAATGTTGATGTCTTCGCCGGAAGCGAGCACATGGTCCACGCCGCCGAAGCCGATGTCGTATGCCCAGCCGTCACCGCCGAAGATCCAGACGGACTTCTTGGTGAACATGTCGTGCATGCCGTAGACTTCGTCCACCAGCGGGCTGTCGCCCAGCTCGTCGATGTAGGCCAGCACTTCTTCGCCGAACTTTCTGGACAGTTCTGCGTCGTCCTTGTTTTCCAGCCAGCCCTTCAGAGCGGCCTTCAGTTCTGCGGATTCAGCAGCCTGCAGAGCTTCTTCGCACAGCTGAGCCAGTCTGTTGCGGCGCTGTACGTAAGCCATGTTCATGCCGTAGCCGAATTCGGCTGCGTCTTCGAACAGCGAGTTGCCCCAGGTGGGACCGTGGCCGTCCTTATTGACGGTGTAAGGCGTGGTCGGAGCGGATGCACCCCAGATGGAGGAGCAGCCGGTTGCGTTGGCAACAACCATGCGTTCGCCGAACAGCTGGGTAAGCAGCTTGACGTAGGGGGTTTCGCCGCAACCTGCGCAGGCGCCGGAGAATTCCATGAGGGGCTGATGGAACTGCGAACCCTTCAGGGAGTCGCGGCTCATCACGTTGTCCTTCACGGAGATGTTTTCTTCGGCAAAGGCAAGGTTGGGCACCTGTGCTGCCAGCTGGGTTTCGATGGGCTTCATCACCAGCGCCTTGTTCTTGGCGGGGCAGACGTCTGCGCACGAACCGCAGCCGAGGCAGTCCTGAGAGTAAACCTGCATGCGGTACTTCAGGCCCTTGAGTTCCTTGCCCTTGGCGTCCACGGTCACAAAGGACTCGGGTGCGCCTTCCAGTTCTTCTTCGGTGGCCAGCACGGGGCGGATGGCCGCGTGGGGGCACACATAGGAGCACTGGTTGCACTGGATGCAGTTTTCAGGCAGCCACTCGGGCACGTTGATGGCAACGCCGCGCTTTTCAAAAGCTGCGGTGCCCACGGGGAACAGGCCGTCCGGTTCAAAAGCGGAAACGGGCAGCTTGTCACCCTGCTGCGACAGGATGGGACGGACCACATCCTTGATGAAAGAAGGCACGTCGTGACCGTTGCAGCAGCAGCCTGCGTCGGCGGCTTCTGCCCACGATGCGGGGTACTGCACTTCGGTCAGAGCGTCCATGGCCTTGTCAACGGCGGCAACGTTCATGTTGACGATCTTGTCGCCCTTCTTGCCGTATGCCTTTTTGATGGAGTCTTTCAGCAGGGCAATGGCCTGCTCAAAGGGCATCACGTTGGCCAGCTTGAAGAACGCGGTCTGCATCACCATGTTGATGCGGCCGCCGAGGCCTACTTCGCCGGCAATCTTGACGGCGTCGATGTTGTAGAATTTCAGCTTTTTGGAAGCGATGGTGCGCTTCATGGAAGCCGGCAGTTCCTTTTCCATGTCTTCAAGCGACCAGTGCGAGTTCAGCACGAACACGCCGCCGTCCTTGATGCCTTCCAGCACGTCGTACTGGTTGACGTATGCGGACTTGTGGCAGGCCACGTAGTCGGCACGGTTGACAAGGTAGGTGGACTGGATGGGGGACTTGCCGAAACGCAGGTGCGATACGGTGAAGCCGCCGGACTTCTTGGAGTCGTACGCAAAGTAGCCCTGAGCGTACATGTCGGTGTTGTCACCGATGATCTTGATGGCCTGCTTGTTGGCGCCCACGGTGCCGTCTGCGCCCAGACCGAAGAACTTGCACTGAACGGTGCCTTCGGGAACGGTGTCCAGAGCGGCGCCCACTTCCAGAGAAGTATTGGAAACGTCGTCAATGATGCCCACGGTGAAGTGGTTCTTGGGACCTGCCACCTTCATGTTGTCGTATACGGCAACAACGTCGGCGGGGGTGAATTCCTTGGAACCGAGACCGTAGCGGCCGCCGAGGATGGTCGGGGCTTCGCCGTGTTCCATGAAGGCGGTGCACACGTCGAGGTACAGAGGATCGCCCAGCGCGCCGGGTTCCTTGGTACGGTCGAGCACGGTGATGGTGTGCGCGGTGGCGGGCAGTGCTGCCAGCATGTGTTCGGTGGAGAAGGGACGGAACAGGCGGACCTTGATCAGACCCACGCGCTCACCCTGCTTCACAAGGTGGTTGACCACTTCTTCAATGGTTTCACAGGCGGAGCCCATGGCGATGATGACGCGCTCGGCTTCGGAGTGACCCACATAGTCAAACAGCTTGTACTTGCGGCCGGTTACGCCTTCAACCTTCTTCATTGCAGCCAGAACCTGCGTGGGAACCTGCTCGTAGAAGGGGTTGCAGGCTTCGCGGGCCTGGAAGTAGATGTCGGGGTTCTGGGCAGTACCGCGGATGTGCGGGTGCTCGGGGTTCATGGAATTCTGGCGGAAAGCTTCCACCTTTTCCATGTTCACCAGACCCTTGATGTCTTCGTAATCGATGACTTCAATCTTCTGCAGTTCGTGCGAAGTACGGAAGCCGTCGAAGAAGTGACAGAAAGGCACGCTGGTTTCAATGGCGGCCAGATGAGCCACCAGAGCCATGTCCATTGCTTCCTGAACGGAGTTGGAAGCGAGGAAGGCAAAGCCGGTCTGACGGCAGGCCATCACGTCCTGATGGTCGCCGAAGATGGACAGTGCGTGGGAAGCAAGGGCGCGTGCGGAAACATGGAAAACACCGGGAAGCAGTTCACCGGCGATTTTGTACATGTTGGGAATCATCAGCAGCAGGCCCTGCGACGCCGTGAAGGTGGCGGTCAGCGCGCCTGCGGCCAGCGAACCGTGCACAGCACCGGCGGCGCCTGCTTCGGACTGAAGCTGACGCACTGAGACGGTCTGGCCGAAAATGTTCTTTTTACCGGCGGCGGCCCAGTCGTCGGCCACTTCGCCCATGTTGGAGGAGGGGGTGATGGGGTAGATGGCGGCGGTGTCGCTCAGCGCGTACGCGATGTACGCGGCGGCGGTGTTACCGTCCATCGTCTTCATCTGCTTGGCCATGAGTATAAACTCCTTTTTCTAACCTTGAAGCATGATGTTATTGAGTGATCGTCAAAGCGGATTCGGGCGTCCGTGACAACCTCATGCGCTGAAGAATGACCGTGCGGCCTGCGGCCCTGAGCGGTCTGCTTCAGCCCCTTTGTTAAACAAAAAGTATGCCATGTGTGTCTTGTGGTTCAAAGCATGTGTTTACAGCCGGTTACCTCCTTCTCCGGATATGGTGCGTGTCCGGAGGATCGTACAGTGTCTGAAAAAAAGGACAGCGGCGGAGCCTGAATGCAGCGCCTCTATCTGGAAAACGTGTGCGTGAACGTGATGAAACTGGCTTGCGGCGGGCGGTTGCAGTGTCTGAAAAAGCGGACTGGTGTCGTGTCTGAAAAACAGGACAGCACATGTTCACGGGAACGTCCGTCAGGTACAGCATACAACAGCATGGCGCCAACAATCAAAGCACAATGTTGTTCTTTTTCAGCAACGCATAAAAATGCGAACGGGACAGACCGGAAGTCTCCAGAATCGCGGGCAGATCACCTTTGTGGCGCGCTATGACGCTTTCCAGATATTTTCGTTCCATCATGTGCTTGAACGACCGCATGTCCGGCAGCGGACAGGGCAGCCCGTCGGCATCCTGCTGATTGCGGGCGCAGCCGGTCTGTCCGCGGGCGGGCAGTTCGTCCGGCTGTTCGCGCAGCAGGTGCGCCTTGGCCGCCTTGATGCGCAGGTCCTGCGGCAGATGCATGGCGTACAGCATGCTTTCCAGCCCGGAAGCCACAAACGCCCGCTCCAGCACGTTGAAAAGCTCGCGGACGTTGCCCGGCCAGTCATGGCGTGCAAGCAGGGTGAAAAAGTCGGAGCTGAAACCCTTGTTGGGCACGTTGTACTGCTCGCACAGTTTGTCGATGTAGTACATGGCAAGGGGTTTCAGGTCGGTCAGGCGCTGTCGCAGCGGGGGCAGCACCACGTGCAGCGTCTTGAGCCGGAAAAGCAGGTCCTTGCGGAACTCTCCGCGTTCCACCATGGCATCCAGATCTCTGTTGGTGGCCGAAATAAGCCTGAAGTCGCTTTTCACTTCCTGTGTGCCGCCCACCGGTCTGAAGGTGCGTTCCTGCAGAAAACGCAGAAAGGACCGTTGCAGCGAAAGGGGCATTTCCCCTACTTCGTCCAGAAAAAGAGTGCCGCCGTCGGCCAGTTTGGCCAGCCCTTCCTGATCAGCTTCGGCCCCTGTGAAAGCGCCTTTTTTATGCCCGAACAGTGTTGATTCGATGAGGGTTTCCGTCAGTGACGCGCAGTCCACCACCACGAAAGGGCCGCCGGCACGTCCGCAGTTTCTGTGTATGGTGCGGGCGAAAAGCTCTTTGCCGGTGCCTGTTTCGCCGGTGATAAGCACATTGGTGTCAGTGGATGCGGCACGCGCCACAATGTCGAACGATTCGCGGATGCGTTCGCTGCTGCCCACCACGCCGTCCAGATTAAGCGCCACGGGCGGCGCCGCCTGTTTGTTCAGTTTTTCCTGCCGGTACTGCAGCGCCCTGTTCAGGGTAAGGGTGGTCTGCTTGATGGGCGTGGGTTTGACCAGATAGTCCCACACGCCGCCCTGTATGGCCAGCTCCGCTCCGTCGGGGTCGCCTTCGCCGGTCAGTATTATTACTTCCGGGCTGTTTTCGTGACTGCGGATTCGCGGCAGAGCCTCCAGTCCGTTACCGTCGGGCAGGCGCACGTCCAGAAACACCACGTCAAATTCTTCCGCGGCAAGCAGCTGCAGACCCTGTTCCAGCGTATGGGCCGAGCGGCTCTGGTACTGCAGGCGCGAAAGCAGGCTTTCGATGGTTTCGCAAACGATGGTGTCGTCGTCTATGACCAGTATTCTGGGCATGGTGCGTTCCGTTGATTACCCGAGAACCTTGCGGATGGTTTCGGAAAGGATGTTGCGGTTGTACGGCTTGGGAACAATGGCTTTGATGTTGGGAAATGCCAGCGCGCCTTCTGCGGCCACGTCGCGGCCGGAGACCATGATGACGGGAACTCGGGGGGCAATATCGCCGATTTCGTCCGCCAGTTCAAGGCCGTTGGTTTCCGGCATGTCAAAGTCGGTTATGACCAGATCGTAGGCCGAAGGATTTTCGCGCAGCAGCTGTGCGGCATGCGAGGGGCTTTTCAGCGCGCGCACGGTGAACCCCAGCGATTCGAGCACACGGGGTATGGTGTGCAGCTGGTCGTCGTCGTCTTCCACAAACAGAATGCGTTCATCGCCCCCGCGCAGGTCTCCCGCGTCGGAAATGGGCAGCGGGGCGCCTTCGGCGTCAAGCATGGGCAGCCAGACCTCGAATGCAGTGCGCCGGAAGGGGTCGGAGCTGACGCGCACAGCGCCGCGGTGCGCTTTGACAATGCCGTGCACCACGGCCAGTCCCAGACCTGTTCCCTCGGTTTTGCCTTTGGTGGTGAAAAACGGATCAAAAATTTTATCCAGAATTACCTGCGGGATGCCGGGGCCGTTGTCGCTGACAGTAAGCTTGAGGTAGTTGCCCGCTGATATGGCCAGTTCCTGCGCCGTTTCTTCCGGTACCGGTTCCTGTTCCAGATTGATGTCCATGGCACCGCCTGTTTCGCGCAATGCCTGAAACGAGTTGGTGCACAGATTCATGATAACCTGATGTATCTGTGTGGGGTCGGCATGGATAAACGAGGGGCGGGGCGGTACCGCGAGGCGTATTTCTATGTTGCGGGGCAGTGATGCCTTGATCAGCCCCACGGCTTCGTTCAGGGCTTCGTTGATGTCGGTGGTCACAAAACCTTCCACAGACGGGCGGCTGAACGTGAGAATCTGTTTGACCAGATGGCTGCCGCGCTGTGCGGCCTTCAGGGCACGCATCAGGTCGTTGAATGTGATGGAAGCCGCCTCGACATCACTCAGTGCCAGTTCAACGGAGTTGATGATCGAAGTCAGTATATTGTTGAAGTCATGGGATATGCCGCCTGCAAGCGTACCTATGGCTTCCATTTTCTGCGACTGCAGCAGCTGGCGTTCCAGATTTATCTTCTGGGTTACGTCTTCCGCCGTGGTCAGCAGGCCCACCACATGGCCCTGTTCGTCATGCAGCGGCACGCGGTTGGTTTCCAGCCATACACTTTTTCCGTCGGCCGCCGTGGTGGACCATTTATAGCGGTAGCGGGGCGTGTTGCTGCGGATGACTTCCTCGTCCTCTTCACGCAGACGCAGCGCCTGCGCTTCATCGGGCAGAATTTCCACGTCGGTGCGGCCTATGGCGTCTTCCAGTTCGGCAATGCCGAAAAACTGGGCAAAGGAACGGTTTGCGCCGATGTACCGCAGCGAGGCGTCTTTCCAGCTTACCAGCTGGGGAATGTTATCAAGCACCAGCTGCAGCATGCGCTGTGATTCGCTGAGGGCCTGTTCCGCCAGTTTCCGCTGGGTGACGTTTTCGGCGTATCCTTCCAGCAGCACGATATCGCCGTTGCGGTCGCGTGCCACACGCAGGGTTATGTGGGCGGTTATGGCTGTGCCGTCGCCTCTGGTGAACGTGTGTTCAAAGTCTATCACATCGCCGGAAGATGAGCTTGTGGCGGCCATCTGCTCCAGCAGCCGGTCGATATCCTGCGGCAGGGTCTGCACAAGCTGGTCCGGATTTTCAAACCCGGCCATGCGCGCCAGCGCAGGGTTGAGATCGATGAAGCTGTCTCTGGGGCGGATGCGGAAAATACCCAGCGGCGAGCCTTCAAAGATGGAACGGTATTTTTCTTCCGCGGCACGCAGACTGTCTTCGGCACGCCGCCGGGCCGTGTAGTCAAAAACCACTCCCACCAGTCCCACCACTTCGCCGCGGGCGTTGTTGTGCGTCGCCTTGTGCAGGATGATGTTGCGCGGCAGACCGTCGGGGCCTTCGATGGTCTTGTCGTAGATTTCCACGCTGGGTCTGCGCAGCATGTCCACGTCCACAGGATCGGTCAGAGCGCGTACCGCCAGATTGTCCGGATTGCCGGCAAGGCCCAGCAGGCTCTGGCGGTCCACCCCGAAAAAGTCTTCAAACGCTTTGTTGCACTGCAGAAAACTGCCCGTGGTGTCCTTGGTGAAGATGGGCAGGGGAATGGTATCCATAAGCAGCCGCAGAAAAGACAGCTGATCTTTGATTTTCTGCTCCACACGGCGCTTTTCCAGTATGTTCATCACCAGCACCACCAGAATGACGGAAAGCAGCACCATGGAGATGATGATGGTCCAGAAAACCTGCTTGTTCAGCTCATAGAAGCGGCTGGGCTCGTTGATCAGACGTGCGCCTGCGGGCAGCTGTTCCTGCGTGATGAACAGACGGCGCAGCTCATTGTAGTCAAAGATAAATGCTTCGCTGTCTGCGGCTTCGGGGTCGGACATGATGGGAATGTCGTCCACCGGTGTGCCGTCCAGCACCTGCATGGCCATGCGCGCGGCCACCATGCCGTGGCGCACGCCGGAAATCAGCTTGCCGCCCACAATGCCGTGGCCCAGCAGAAATTCCCAGTTGGAATAAAGGGGCGCGTCGGAATTGGCATGAACTTTTTCCAGCAGTTCCTGCGCGGAATAAAACTGGCCGTCGATGTCGCGGTACATGGGGATGAAGTAGAAAAATGTGTCCGGCCCCTGATGACGCACTTTGTTCAGCATGTCTTCCAGCCGGTACTCGTACCAGAATTCAACTTCCAGCTTGTCCTGCACCACGGGCAGTGCTTTTTTGATCTGGTTGCTGATGGCCACGCCGGTTACCGACGTATCGCCGATGACGACCATGCGTTTCATCTGCGGGTGCAGCCGCATGGCCAGCTCAAGGTTGGCGGCCACGTCGTATTCTTCTGTAACGCCGGAATATCCTTTAAGAGACAGACCTTCGCGGTGGAAGTCGTTCAGTCCGCTGAAAATCACGGGAACCCCGGGAAAGAGCGTGTCGCGGAACTGCTGCAGAAAGTTGAATGAGATATTGTCGGAAGATATTATGACATCAAAATGCTTGCCGCGGAATTTATCGCGGTACAATCTGAAGAGGGTCTGCACGGTGTCTTCATAATGAAACTTTTTCGAGTCCATGTATTCGACCTGCAGCACGATGTTATATCTGTCCTGCGCGGCAAAGACATCCTTGACCCCTTCCAGAATCTTGTCCGACCACGAATACCCGTTGTGGTATGAATTGAGAAAAAGAACGTTGCGCCGTCTGTCCTGCTGGGCACAGGCGGTGGAGACCCAGAATACGGTAACAAGCAGGAACAGCACAAACACCGCCGTTGCGCAGACTGCACGGCGCGGCGTGGCCGGCTGGCATGGTGCGTGCCGGAAAACATGGTTTGCGGTTCTGGTCATATGGAAAAATATGCTGCATGCCGCAGGCGTTCTGGGGTATTGAGTGGGGAACCAATCTACGTGCGGGCGGGTTTCCCGTCAAGCACAGCAAAAAAGGTCACTTGCAACCGGTGATGATATTCCTGTAGGAACTGGGTTATGTTTGGAAAAAACTCTTCCGATGTCTTTCCTGCGGCCATCAATGTGCTGGATATCGACCCCGATGCCGACTCCATCCGGCAGGAGTACGAGTACATGCTGAGCGTGCTGGAAACAGGCGCAGAGGTGTGGAAAAGCCTGCAGGGGCAGTTTGCCGTGCTTAACCAGCGGACACAGTCGGTGTTTGCCATCGGGGCGCTGCTTATTTCGGTGACGGGCTTTTCGGGCCATCGCATGGTGGCGGCCGGAGTGCTGAGCGGCATTCCCCTTATCATCGGATTACTGTTTGTGCTGGCCAGTCTGGGCACGGCGTTGTTCGGGGTGACGCGCCTGCACTGGATATCGGCCATGCGACGCGGCACCCGTGCGGAAAGCATGCGGCTGGTCATTGCCATGCGTAACAGAAAAACACTGCTTTTTCTGCGTTCGCTCAAATGTATGCTCATCGGCATGGTCTGGTATGTCGGCGCGGTCATCAACTATCTGTATCAGGCTTCAGCGGGCACAATGCCCCTTTTGTAACGAACTGCCCACGCACGGAGATCAGCGTGAACGAAACCTCACACTCTCTGGAATATGAGGCTTTTATCGAGGAAGCGCGTCATGTGGTGGAGGCCCGTTTCGGCCACACGGGGACAACCGGCGAGGTGCCCCGTCTGCTGCTGCGTCACGGCACGGTGCGCATGGCCAGAGACATGGCCCGCGGAATACGTCCCTGTCAGGTGAAGATGCCTGATGTCTCCGGCCTGCAGTACGGCGATTTTGCCCCGCTGGACCCGCTGGCGCTGCTGCGTGACGAGGTTAAACTGCCGTCGCTGCCGGCGGTGGTGGCCGAACTGCGCGATGTGCTTTCCAGCCAGAACAGTTCCGCGGCTGACGTGGCGCGGGTGATCAGCCGCGATGCGGGGCTGTCGGCATTTCTGCTGCGCATGGTCAACAGCGCTTTTTACAGCTTTCCTTCGCGTATAGACACGGTATCGCGTGCCGTGGCGCTGGTGGGGCGGCAGCAGCTGTCAACACTGGCGCTGGGTGTCATGGTCATAGGGGCCATGCGCGATCTGCCCGTGGCGCATCTTGATCTGTCGCTTTTCTGGCAGCACAGCATCGCCTGTGCCGTGGTGGCCGGCCAGCTGGCAGAGGCTGCGGGCATGGAGGAGCCGGAACGCTTTTTTGTGGCCGGTCTGCTGCATGATATAGGCAGACTTGCGGTGTTCAGCCTGTTACCCGACCGTGCGGCGGCCATTCTTTCCATGTGCAGCGATTACGGCATGCCGGCGCAGGACGCCGAACTGCGGGTGCTGGGTTTTGACCATGCCACGCTGGGAGGCATGTTGCTGCGCAAGTGGAATTTTCCCATGTCGCTGGTTTTTTCCACCCTGCATCATCATGTGCCGGAACGGAGTGTCCGCCATGTGGAGCCTGCGGTGGTTCATGTGGCGGATGTGGTGGTGAAGGGACTGGGCATAGGTGTAAGCGGCATGCACCAGCTGCCGGGATTCAAGGAAGATGCGTGGCAGCGTCTGGGGGTCTCTGTGGCGGTGCTGGAACAGCTTATTGACGGGCTGGAAGAGCGTCTGCGCGATACTTCGTCGCTGCTGCTCGAATAGGCGTCGGTTTTCCGGCACATGGTGAAGGGTCTTTTTGTTACTGCGCTGTAAATATTGAATTAAATTGAATGGCAGAACCTTTGCATAGCAACGGGTACGAATACAATACTGTACCCGCCGCTGCGGCAGAAGCGGAACGCGGCGGTGTGAAGGAGGCCTTTCATGTTGTTTCTGCTTGGCGGTAATGAAAAAAAGAGCAAAAAGCCCGAGCCGCGCTGTGTCGAAAACGTCGAGGTTGTCAAGGAACTGTTCCGCAACGGGCGTTTTCCCGTGGTGACCACGGAAAGTATGGAAGGCCGGACCATCGGCAAGGTGCTGGGATTGGTGGCCTGCCGCGCCTATGACTCCGAAGAGGCTTTTTTCGGTATGGCTGCGCGTGCCGTGAACAAAGGAGCTCAGGCCATTGTGGGCTATCAGGAAAACGTGGCCTTTCATCCCGACGGCAGCAAATTTTTTTCCTGTTACGGCACTGCGGTACAGTTTGAAAAAGGCAGAAGAGCCTAGCGGGTATGTGCGCCGCAACGCGGGGCGACATGCCGGTGCCGGAGTTTCTGCCGGAATTTTTGCCGGTGCCCCACGCGGCATAAAAGCCGCCGGTCATCTGACCGGCGGCTTTTTTATATCATTCCGTGGTGCGTTCACCGGCTGTTTTTCCGGACGCGTATCCGGCCGCAGGTTCTGCGCCAGCTGCCGCAGGAGTTATGCGGTATGGGCGCTGCCGACCACGGTTGTCAGACACGCTTCGGAAATAATATGGCCTTCCATGGCGCGAACCAGCTGCCCCCGCGCAATGCCCGCCTTCAGCGAAAGGCGGCTGTCAAGCGCATACAGCCTGTAGTATACCCGTCTGGGATGACAGGATGGCTGCGGGGCATCGTATCTACAGTTGCCTCTGGTGTTGATACCGTGAGCGGCCCCTTTGAGCGGGGCAAAATCGTCGGCGATGCCGGCCTCAAGCGACCGCAGGTCTGCGGGCAGATTATACAGCATCCACAGCGTGGCCGTGCCGCCGTCGGCATCGGGGTCGTCGCACAGCAGCACAAAAGATGCCGTGCCTTCCGGCACATCTTCCCACGCAAGAGGCGGTGATTCTCCGCCGTGTTGCGGGTTGGCCGCGGGCAGCAGTTCACCTTGTTCGAATATGGGACTTTTCAGTTTCATCTGCCGTGTTCTCCCAGTGCGGTACCGGCCTGCATGACCTGTCCGGTGAGTGTTGTCTCGTATCCGCCCAGCGCTTCTATGCGTGCCAGAAAAGCGGGCGAGCCCAGCAGCTGCATGACGGCCATGACGCGCGGGTCTTCCATGAACTGTTCGGGGATAAGCAGGTCGTAGCGTTCGCGCGCCAGCGGAACAAAATCCAGCCCCAGCGCTTTGGCGGCGGCCCGTATGCCCAGCCCGCAGTCGGCACTGCCGGTCAGCACATTGGCTGCCACGGCCATGTGGGTGTATTCTTCCTTGCCGTAGCCGCGGATTGCATCGGACTGCAGCCCGCATTGCTTCAGGTGCCAGTCAAAAAGTATGCGGGTACCTGCGCCGCGCTGTCTGTTGATGAAGCGCAGCCCTTGCCGGGCCACGTCTTCTATGCCGCGGATGTTGTGGGGGTTGCCCGCCGGTACGATGAAACCCTGATGCCGTATGGCAAGATTGATCAGTACGGCGGGTGTTTCCGGCAGGTATTTGCGGATGAACGGCATATTGTAGTCGCCCGAATCGGGGTCGAACAGATGCACTCCGGCCATGTGGCACGAGCCGTTTTTGACCGCCATGATGCCGCCCATGCTGCCCACATGGCTGGAGGCGAGACGGCATGGGGTGTCCAGTCCCATCAGTTCATCGGCCAGCGCGTCCAGCGTGTTGTCGTGGCTGCCCACACATACCAGAGTACGTTCCAGCGCCGTGCGCGATACCATAAGCTCGGCAGGTACGGACTGCCCCTGTTCGAGACCTTCGGCGTTGGCGGGTATGCGTGTGACGGCCTGTGCCCGCGACAGCGTGGTGATGCAGCCTGCCCCGCGTCCCAGCGGAGTGGCCATGTATTTGTGTCCTACGCGTCCCACGGAAAGGCGCAGAAATTCTTCCACTCCCAGCTTGGAGGGGACTTTGCGCGTCATTTCCACGGTGACGCTTTCGCGGCGGGGTGCCTCGCCGCGTCCCAGCCAGGCTATGAGCGGGGCGAGCAGTTCTTCAAAACAGATGACCGAGCTTACAGGATAGCCCGGTGCACCTGCCACCAGCCGTCCCTTGCACAGCCCCAGCAGTGAAGGTTTGCCGGGCATGGCGGCTATGCCGTGCACCAGCACTTCACCCAGTGCCGCAATGGTGGCGCGTGTGTAATCCTTGCTGCCTGCCGACGAACCGGCACAGATGACCGTCAGGTGCACGTTGTCGTCCAGCGAAGCGGTAACCGCCTGCCGGATGACTTCGGGAACGTCGGGCACCGGTGCCACCCTTTCCACTTCGCAGCCCAGGCCGCGCGCCAGAGTGGCCAGCACCTGTGAATTGCTTTCAATGACCTGCCCGGGACCGGGTTCCGGACGTGCCGTGAAGTCCAGCACTTCGTCTCCGGTGGGGATAATGCGGACTCTGATGCGTTCATACACCCGTACTTCCCATATGCCGCCGGAAAGCAGCGTGCCCACGTCGTATGCGGTCAGGGTGTGCCCCTGCGGAAAAAGCAGTTCCGTCGCCACGATGTCTTCACCGATGCGGCGTACATGCTGCCACGGAAAGGCGGGTGCTTCTATGGAGATGCTTTGCGGGGCGGTGCTGTCGGGCAGGGCGGCAACCACATTTTCAATCATGATAACGGCATCGGCACCTTCGGGCAGCGGGTGTCCCGTGTTGACCGCCACGGCGTGTCCGGCCTGCAGCGGCCCTTCGGTCCGGGCGGTCTGCACCTGCAGCGTCACCGCCGCATCTTCGCGCGCGGCAAAGGTGTCGTCGGCGCGCACGGCAAAACCGTCCATGGCTGCGCTGTGAAATGTGGGGGAGGAAAAACGGGCGTACACGGCTTCGGCAGTCACCCTGCCCGCGGCCTCGTGCGAGGCGACGCGCTGTGTGCGTACGAGCGATTCGCGGTCGAGCGCCCCGCGTACGGTTTCCACAGCCTGCGGTATGGGAACTGTCTTCAGGTAGACATTGCGCTTGAAGGAAGACATGGCATTACTCGCTTGTGTGCTGTTGTGTGCGTGTTTACATCCTTACGGGTCAGCGACAATATCCTGTTTATGTTTGCGGAACAACCCGCGAAACTGGTGGTAGGTCAGGCCCAGCAGCTCTGCGGCCTGCCGCTGATTGTGGCGTGTGCGTTCCAGCGCGGCGCGCAGGTATTCCTGCTCCAGTGCATGGGCGGCCCGCTGCAGCGGTATGGAAAGATCGGGCACGGAAGAAGGAAAGGGCGCGGTGTCCCCTTGCGGGCAGGGCGCCTGCGGACGTTGTGAAGGAGGGTCCGGATTTTCTGTGCCGTGGTGTTCCGGATATGGTGCCGCAAGCCCCTGCCGCCAGGGAGAGACAAAAGGGTCTGTTTCTATGGTATCTATGAGAGCGCCGTCAGAGTGAAACACGGCGCGCTCGACTGTGTTTTTCAGTTCGCGCACGTTGCCGGGCCAGCTGTGATTTTTCAGGGCGGCTTCGGCGTGCGGGGTAAACCGCGGCGTTTCCGGTCTGCCCAGTTCCGCGGCCATGGAAGCGGCAAAACGCCGTGCCAGCAGCATGATGTCTTCACCCCGTTCCCGCAGCGGGGGCAGCGTGAGCACCTCAAATGCCAGCCTGTCCAGCAGATCCCGTTTGAACCGGCCTGCATCGGCCATGCGCGCCAGATCAACATTGGTGGCGGCCACTATGCGCACGTCTGTCTCCACGGCGTGTGAACCGCCGACGCGCTCGAAAACGCCGTATTCGACAACGCGCAGAATTTTTTCCTGCATGGCCGGCGGCATGTTGCCTATCTCGTCCAGAAACAGGGTGCCGCCGTGCGCCTGCTCGAATCTGCCCCGGCGCTGTCTTTCGGCGCCGGTGAAGGCACCGCTTTCGTGGCCGAAGAGTTCCGATTCCATGAGGGCAGGTGATATGGCCGCACAGTTCAATGTGACCAGCGGCCCCTGCCAGCGCGACGAAAGGTAGTGCAGCCGGGTGGCGGCCAGTTCCTTGCCGGTGCCGCGTTCGCCCAGCAGCAGCACGGGCCTTTCCACCTTTGCCGCACGGGATACATGTTCCTGAAATGCCAGAAACACATCGGAACTGCCCAGTGCTTCCACGTGGGCGGCATGTGGCTGTGTACGCCTGCTCATGGTTTTTTATGCCATAATATGGTTTAAATTGCTACTAAATGGTTTTGCATACCACATTGCGTGTTCGTGCCCGATATAAAATAAACTGTAAAAACAGAATGATGTGTCAGTTGAGCGCCTCTGGCACAGAAGGTGCTTATTTACTGCCAACCAACCAAGGAGGATGCCATGGGTATTTTTTCCCGGTTCAAGGATATCGTGAGTGCCAACATGAGCGCCATGCTGGACAAGGCAGAAGATCCTGAAAAACTGATCAGGCTTATGATTCGCGAGATGGAAGAAACGCTGGTCGAGCTGAAGGCCAACTGCGCCGGTACGATGGCTGAAGCCACCCGTGTCGGACGCGAGCTTGACGTGGTGGAAAAGGCCAGAGAGCGCTGGGCACAGCGGGCTGAACTGGCTGTCAGCCGCGGGCGCGAAGATCTGGCGCGCGAAGCGCTGCTGGAAAAACGGCGCGAACAGGAACGTGCGGATGCGTTGCTGCGCGAGATGGCCGGTTGTGAGGCTCTGGTGGCCGAGGCGCGCAACGATATAGCCACGCTGGAAGAAAAGCTGGCATCGGCACGTGAAAAGCAGCGCCTGCTCATGCAGCGCCATGCGCATGCCAGAGTGCGTACGCAGGCTCGGCGTGATGTGAACCGCGCTGTTTCGCTGGACGCCATGCGCCGTTTTGACGAGCTGGAACAGCGGGTCGAGTTTATGGAAGCCGAAGCCGAGATTGAAGTCCCGCAGCGCAAGCCCGACCTTGAGGACCGGTTTGCCCAGCTGGAAGGTGCGGATGAAATAGAGCGTGAACTGGATGCCCTGCGCCGCAAGGTGAATCCTTCCGCGTAAAAAAAAACGGGCAGGGCGTGCGGGGGCTGGTGGTTGTATGCCGCGCCGTGCTGGGGTAGCATGGCTGGCCTGTATGTTGCCACCCGCTGCCGCGGCTTTGTCTGCCGTTTTTCAGATAACAGGGAGTCTACGTCACCATGTTTCCGCACACTGCTTCTTTTGGCATGTTCTGGTTTATGATACTGCCGCTTATAGCCATAGCCGTTGTACTGGTGCTGCTGCTGCGCCTGCTGCGCGACAGACGCCCCGGTGCCGATGCGGACGCCGCCACGGATGAAGCCCGTATGATTCAGGAATTGTACAGGGGCATGAGCCGTATGGAACAGCGGGTTGAAGCATTGGAAACGCTGCTGCTGGAGCGTGATGCGCGGTCCGCCCGCAGGGAGGATGAGCGATGAGAAGATTTGGTCCTGCAGGCTGCCGCGGCGGCCGCAATCACAATACCTGTCCGCCGCCGGAAGGCAGAACGCTGTACCGCGCGCGTGACGGAAAGATAATGGGTGTGTGCAAGGGGCTGGCCGAATATTTTGAAGTCGAGCCGGTCTGGATACGCCTGTTTACCATTCTCGGTGCGCTGGCGACAGGTATCTGGCCTGCGCTGGGAATTTATATTCTGGCCGGGCTGCTGATGAAGCCTAAGCCCGTCATGCCGGTGCGCGATATCCACGAGGGAGAATTCTATTCTTCGTATGTATCTTCGCGCAAGGCGGCACTGGCGCGGCTTAAGGAACAGTTTGCACGTCTTGACAGGCGTATCCGCCGTATGGAGGATGCTGTGACCAGCCGCGATTTTGACTGGCAGCGGCGGTTTGACGACAGACGCTGACCGCCCGGCGCGGTGTGGCGTCTTTTCGTCCGCAAAAGTGTTTTTCCGTGATTTCTCAGCGTTGTCCGGCGGTGCCTGTCTGCTGCGCGGGCAATACCTGCTGCCGTCAGCCGGCAGATGAATTTTGTATGCAGCAGAAGGTGCGGCCGTAAGGCCGCATTTTTTTTCCGGCCGGTCGTCCTGCGTGCGGCGCCTGTCTGGTCCGTCGTTTCCGGCCTACAGGCCGGAGGCCTGAACACGGCGGGGGGCAGGAGGCCGCGGCAGATTGGCGATGGCGTTGGGAGTAAGCCCGTACCGCAGCCGGATGCGGTCGTAGCAACCGTCGCGGTGCATGATGGCCAGCCCTTCTTCCAGCGCGGCAAGCAGCTGCGTGCTTCTGTCATTGGTGGCAAGCAATGCTGCAAAGACAGGGCGAGAAGCAAAAGGCGGACAAAGCAGACGTATACCCTGTTGTTCAACGGCGGAAAGTCTGTTCAGCGATTCCAGCAGGGTGGCCTCGGTGTCCAGAATGGCGTCCACACGGCCGGTGAGCAGCTTTTTCATGTTGCTGTCTTCATCGGGAGCCTGTTCCACGCGGGAAAAACCTCTACGCAGTAATTCCGGCCCGAACATGCTGTCTTTCACCACTCCCAGCGTATGCGCGGCTGTGGGGCCGGGCGCACCGGCCGGCGAACCGGCAAGCACGGCAAACATGCTGTCGATGCGCAGCAGGCCTGATGAGAGCGTGTAGCGTTCGCGGTTGCGGGGTGAATCGTACACGGCCAGCAGCACATCCATGGAGCCGTCAGTCACTTTGCTGACGGCCCGCTGCCACGGCAGCACACAGGTGTGCGCTACATAGCCGGCATGCTCGTAAGCCTGTGTGATGATATCAATAAAAATGCCGGAACCGGCAGCGGAAATATACGGGGGCCATTCGCCGGCGGCTATGCGCACTTCGCGCGGTGGTTCCTGCGACATTGCCGGAGGCCCCCATGCTGTGAAGCATGCGGCCAGAGAAAGAAAAATAACGGCAGCTCGCATAGATACCTCCGGTGTCGGCCCGATGGTACACTCACTGCCCCACCAAGTCCATAGCGCCCGTGCCCCGTTGGCGGGACACGGGCTGCGGGTTGTCAGATGCGTTCGTTGACAAGGTTGCCCATGGTGTTGCATCCCACCAGCGTGCCGCCCTGATCCATTATGTCACCGGTGCGGTAGCCGGCTTTAAGTACCTGTTGCACGGCGCCTTCGACGGCTTCGGCTTCTTTTTCCAGCCCGAAGCTGTGGCGCAGCATCATGGCTGTGGAAAGAATGGTAGCCAGCGGGTTGGCTTTGTTCTGCCCGGCGATGTCGGGGGCGGAGCCGTGGATGGGTTCGAACAGGCCGGGTCCTCCGGCACCCAGCGAAGCCGATGGCAGCATGCCAATGGAACCGGTGATGACCGAAGCTTCATCCGAAAGAATGTCGCCGAACAGGTTGCCGGTCACGATGACGTCAAACTGCGATGGGTCGCGCACCAGCTGCATGGCCGCGTTGTCAACATACATGTGCGAAAGCTCCACGTCGGGGAATTCATCGGCGTGGGTGGCTGTGACTATCTCGCGCCACAGACGCGACACGGCCAGCACGTTGGCCTTGTCCACCGAGCAGACCCTGCCGGAGCGCTTGCGGGCGGCTTCAAAAGCCACGCGGGCGATGCGGCGGACTTCTTCTTCGTTGTACACCATGGTGTTAAAGGCGGTCCGCAGGCCGTCACGGGTTTCTTCACCGGCCGGAGTGCCGAAATAAATGCCGCCGGTCAGTTCGCGTACCACCATGACATCAATGCCGTTGGCAACTATGTCGGGCCGCAGAAAGCAGGCGCTTGCCAGTTCGGGAAAAAGTTTTGCGGGGCGCAGATTGGCAAACAGGCCGAGAGCTTTGCGGATGCCGAGCAGACCGGCTTCGGGTCGTTCGGCGCCGGTCAGGTTGTCCCAGCGGGGGCCGCCCACAGCACCCAGCAGCACGGCATGGGCCGCTTTGCAGGCTTCCACGGTTTCCTGCGGCAGGGGATCGCCTGTTTCGTCAATGGCCGCTCCGCCGATAAGCGCATCGGTAAATTCCATGTCGTGGCCGAATTTTCCGGCCACGGTTTCCAGCACCCGCACGCCCTGTTCCATTATCTCCGGCCCTATGCCGTCACCGGCAAGCAGGCATATGCGCATTTCCATGATATGGTCTCCTTGACCCTGTCCGTACCGGAGAGTTCCGGCTTACGGTTGTTGAAGCAAAAACATCGAGGTGCCCTGCGGCACGTCCAGCATCTGTGCCACCACGGCGCATTTGGCCTTGAACGCGAACCATACGGGTCGCAGGTGGCCCCGCAGGCCTTCAAAATTGCCCTGCCCTTTGGCCAGCACCACATCTGCCTGCATCAGGGTGTGTGTGAATCCGGCGGAAAGCGATTCCGGATATGCTCCGGGGCTGTCCGCGCCGGAATCAACCACACGGCACAGCTGTGTCATGCCGCAGCCAAGAGCGTCTTCCATGGTGGCGTCGTTGAGCACCGGTGCCCCGCGCACCGCGTAGGTCACGTCAAGACCCAGTGCGTTCAGCTGTTCCACCAGCAGGGTGTCCAGCACTATTTCGCCGCAGTTGTCGCCCAGTATGACCACCGTGCGTGCGGTCTGCAGGGCCGTGCGGAAGGAAGGATACCAGCGGGCGGACCAGTCTGCCCGGTTTTCGGTTTCCAGCGCGCCTTCCCAGTCGAATTCTATGCCTGTGCCCGCATCCATGTAATTGCCTATGATGGCAATGTTCAGGGCGGTATGCAGCGGATCGGCCGCTGCCGAAACCCTGCTGCGCAGACCGGGCAGCAACTGCGCCGCCCGCCTGTTGGCGTGTTGTTTTACCTGTGCAAAAGGGTCTGCGGTGCCTGTAAGCCGCGGCACTGCGGCATACAGCGGACGCAGCATGGCCGGCGGACTGCCGGTCAGGCCGTGCCGTGCCACATGGTCTGCAAACACCCTGACCACGTTCTGCTGCACGGCTTCATCGTCCGGGGCGGCCAGCCGGGCTACCCTTACAGCCTGCGCCATCATGCAGGGCAGGCACTCCATGGCGGCCTGCATTTATGCGTCTCCGGCGGCCAGACGTTCGCGCACGTAGGGCACCAGTCCGCCTTTGTCCAGAATGTCGTGCATAAAGGGCGGCAGAGGCGGGCAGCTGATCACATCGCCCGTGGTGTGATTGGTGATGCGCCCGTTTTCCACATCCACGCTCAGAACGTCGCCGTCGTGTATTCTGTCCGCGTCGTCGCCGATTTCTATGAGGATGAGTCCCATGTTGAAGCCGTTGCGGTAGAATATGCGTGCAAAGCTGTGCGCCACCACAACAGGCATGCCCGCACCGAGTATGGCAATGGGGGCATGCTCGCGCGACGAACCGCAGCCGAAGTTTTTGCCGCCCACCATAATGTCACCCTGCTGCACGCGGGACACCCACCCGTGTTCAAGGCCTTCCATGCAGTTGGCGCCCAGCTGCGCGGGGTCTGTGGTAACCAGAAACCGTGCGGGGATGATTGCGTCTGTGTCTATGTGGTCGCCCACCTTGCGGGCGGTGCCGTTGTATTGCATCGTTGTCTCCTTGCTGCTACAGGCCGCGCGGGTCGGCTATTTCGCCTGCCACGGCGGAAGCCGCGGCCACGGACGGGTTGGAAAGATACACCTCTGATTCAAGGCTGCCCATGCGGCCGCGGAAGTTGCGGTTGGTGGTGGCTATGGCGCGTTCTCCGTCGGCAAGAATCCCCATGTGCCCGCCCAGACAGGGGCCGCAGGTGGCGGGGCCCACTATGCAGCCTGCATCCATGAAGGTTTCGATAAGCCCTTCGCGCAGGGCCTGCTTCCAGATGCCCGGGGTGGCAGGCAGCACGATGCAGCGTACGCTTTTGTGCACCTTGCGCCCGCGCAGCACGGCTGCCGCCTCGCGCAGGTCGCTTATGCGGCCGTTGGTGCACGAGCCGATGACAGCCTGATGTATCTGCACGCCCTGCACTTCGGTAACCGGGCGAACATTTTCGGGCAGGTGAGGGCAGGCTATCTGCGGTGCAAGGTCTGAAACGTCGAATGACAGACTGCGTTCGTATACGGCGTCCTGATCGGCGCTCAGCTTTTCGTCGTTGCGGCCTCTGGCGGCGGTGTAGGCCAGCGTCAGGTCATCGGAGGGAAACAGCCCGCATTTGCCGCCGGCTTCAATGGCCATATTGGCAATGGTCATGCGGCCTTCCACGCTCATGGCATCCACCACGGGGCCGTCAAATTCCAGCGCCTTGTACAGCGCTCCGTCAACGCCGATATGCCCGATGAGCTGCAACACAAGGTCTTTTGCTCCCACGTGGGCAGGCATGGTGCCGCGGTAGGAAACGCGTATGCTCGGCGGCACCTTGAACCAGGTTTCGCCCAGCGCCATGGCTCCGGCCACGTCGGTGGAGCCGAGACCGGTGGCAAATGCGCCCAGCCCGCCGTAAGTGCAGGTGTGGCTGTCTGCGCCCACCACAATGTCGCCCGGACCCACAAGGCCGAGTTCGGGCAGCAGGGCATGTTCCACACCGGCCTCGCCGCCTTCGTAATAATGTGTTATGCCCATCTGCGCGGCAAATTCGCGCGTGTTTTTTACCTGAATGGCCGAATCGATATCTTTCTGCGGGGTGAAGTGGTCCATGACAAGGGCCACTCTGTCTTTGTCAAACACCTTGCCGGCACCCATTGCCCTGAAGGACTTGATGGCCAGCGGAGCGGTGATGTCGTTGGCCAGCGCCATGGAAACGCGGCAGCGCACTATCTGCCCTGCTTCGCCCACCTGCTGGTCTGTGTGCTTCTGCAGTATCTTCTGCGCAAGCGTATGAGCCATCTATTTGTCCTCCTGTTCTTTTTTGGCAAGCCTGTTCAGCGCATTGAGATACGCTTTTGCACTGGCTGTGATGATATCAGCATCGGCACCGCGGCCTACCGCGGCACTGCCGTTTTCCTGCAGCTTGACTGTTACCTCGCCCTGCGCGTCGGTGCCGCCGGTGATGGCGTTGACCGAATAATGCCGCAGCTGCGGGGCACGTCCCACTATCTGTGATATGGCATTGAATACCGCGTCAATGGGACCCACGCCGAAGGTGGTGTGCTGACGGCGTTCGCCGCCCACTTCCATGACAATGGCGGCGGAAGGGGGAACTCCCGTATCGCTGGCCTGCACGCTGAGGTGCACAAGCCGGAACATGTCGGGTATGCGGAACACCTCTTCAAGCACCAGCGCTTCCATATCTTCGTCGTAGATCTGTTTTTTCCTGTCGGCGAGCTTCTTTACGGCATCGAACACCAGCTGGGTCTGTTCCGGAGTCAGGCGGTAGCCGAGCTCTTCAAGCTTGCCGTTGATGGCGTTGCGGCCCGAGTGCTTGCCCAGAACGATTTCCGTCTTGGTGCGGCCCACGGATTCCGGCGTCATTATTTCGTATGTCTCGCGGTTTTTCAGCATGCCGTCCTGATGGATGCCTGACTCGTGCGCAAAGGCGTTGGCCCCTACAATGGCTTTGTTGGCGGGTATGGGCTGCCCGATGATCATGGAAAGCAGGCGGCAGGCAGGGAAAAGCTGCTCTGACTTTATTCCTGTTTCCATGTCGTAGTAAGCATGCCGTGTCCGCAGGGCCATGACAAGTTCTTCCAGCGCGGCGTTGCCGGCACGTTCGCCTATGCCTGATACGGTGACCTCTGCCTGCCGTGCGCCTGCTTTGAGCGCGGCCAGCGTGTTGGCCACCGCCAGACCGAGGTCGTTGTGGCAGTGGACGGAAAAGACGGCCTTGTGGCTGTTGCGCGCGTTTTCCATGACATAACGCACCAGTGCGCCGAATTCGTCCGGTTGCGCATAGCCCACGGTGTCGGGAATGTTGATGGTGGTGGCACCGGCGTCAATGGCGGTTTCCACAACGCGGGTAAGAAAATCCCAGTCGGAACGCGATGCGTCTTCGGCGCTGAATTCCACATTGGAGCACAGGCCTGCGGCATAGCGCACTGCGTCGCGCGCCATTTCCAGCACCTGTTCGGGCGATTTGCGCAGTTTGTACTGCATATGCACCGGCGAGGTGGCGATAAAGGTGTGAATACGCGGATGTGCTGCGTTTCTGATGGCTGCCCATGCGTGGTCGATGTCGGGCTGCACGGCGCGGCACAGACCGGCGACCTGTGCATTTTTCACGGTGGCGGCTATGGTTTTCACAGCTTCAAAGTCGCCTTTGCTGGCAGCCGGAAAGCCGGCCTCCATAATGTCCACACCGACCATTTCCAGCTGGCGGGCCAGCTGCACCTTTTCATGAATGTTCATGGTGGCGCCGGGCGACTGTTCGCCGTCGCGCAACGTGGTGTCGAAAATGTACAATCTGTCAGCCATGGGATACTCCTACGGCTATGCGGCTTTATGTGCCGCTATTTCAGGGCTTGGAGGAGTCGGGTTCGTCTTCCCTGCATCACGTGGCCTGCGGGCTTATGATGCGCGTAGAGTCCCGGGAAGACTCCGCTTCCGGGTATCTGACGATGCGCTTGCTATCGGACAATCCTGATTAGGATAGGTCGCGTAGCAGCTTGGGATGACGGCGGGGTAGGATAATGAGAGTGTATACGGGGCCGGAAATGAGATAGCCCGCGAATACGAGGAACCCGAGGAGTTTGGGATCCGAAATAATGAGAACGAACAGCAGAATGGCCGAAACCATGGAGCTGAACGGATGAGCCTTGATAAGGCCGTATTCTTTGAATGATGCGTACCGGAACCGGCTGACCATCAGGAAGCCGAGAACGAACGTGATGCCGAGGCAGAATGCGGGGAACGCAGCTGCAAAGGTCTCGGGCACGTAGATGCTGAAGAATACCAGCGAGGAAAGGGTGCATCCGGCTGCGGGTATGGGCAGCCCGATGAAGAATTTTTTGGGTGTGACAGCCGTGGAAATATTGAAACGGGCAAGGCGCAGCGCACCGCAGGCCGCAAAAAGAAACGCCACGGCAATGCCGAGCCGTCCGTACGCGTGCAGCTGCCATGAGTACATCATGAACGCGGGCGTGACCCCGAAAGCCACAAGGTCTGCCAGCGAGTCGAACTGCACGCCGAATTCACTGGCGCTGTTGGTCAGGCGGGCAACCTTGCCGTCCAGCCCGTCCATAAGGGCGCTGAAGAGAATGGCCAGAGCACACATTTCCACACGTCCTTCCGCAGCCCACAGAATACCGAGGAAGCCGGCGAACAGGCTTGCCGTGGTAAACAGGTTGGGAAGAATGTACACCCCTCTGCGGGTGGGTGTGGTCTGTGTGTCCATTGTCTCGTTATTCCTTGCGGGGTGTTGTCCGGCGCACTATTCCGCCGGTTGCTCCTTTTTTGCGGCCAGTACTGTCTGCCCTGCAAAAACGGTTTCACCCACTGTGACCTTTGGTTCATACTCTTCCGGCAGGTAAACGTCAACCCGCGAACCGAACCTGATCATGCCGCAGCGTTCGCCGCGTCTGAGCGTGTCGCCTTCTTCCACCCTGCATACTATGCGTCTGGCGATGAGTCCGGCTATCTGCACCATGCTCCAGCGCAGGCCGTCGGCGTCCACTATGTCATAGGCGCAGCGTTCGTTGTCAGTCGAAGCTTTGTCCCACGACGCATTGAAGTACTTGCCCGGATGGTAGGCAATGCTCTGCACGGTGCCGCTGACCGGAAAGCGGTTTACATGCACGTTGAAGACATTCATGAAAATGCAGACGCACATGCGCGGTTCTCCGGTGAAAGGGTCGGGCATGGGCTGCACTTTTATGATGCGGCCGTCTGCGGGGCTCACCCCTGCGCCGGGGGCCGAAGGCACCACCCTTTCCGGATCGCGGAAAAAATGCACGCTGAACCAGCACAGCAGCAGAAACACAACGGCCATGAACCAGCAGTCGATGATGGCGAAGACCAGTGCGGCAAGCGCGGTCAGACCGATGACGGGAAAACCTTCAGGCGTTATGGAATGGGTAGCTTTCTGCATGATGATGTTCCTGCCGGAACCTGTCTCCGGCACAGCTGTGTGAGGTTGAACGGTAGCAATCGGTATGTCAAAACGCGGCAAAAGGCAATGCGTTATCGTGCGCAGGCTTCCAGCCGCAGTTCCGGTATATGTGCGGTAAGCCCTTTGTAAAACGCCTCGTAGCTGGTATACAGCAGGGTGTTGAGCCCGCGTGATGCCGCTCTGCCGATGTGTCCTGCGTTGTCGTCGATAAAGAGCGCGCGGTCCGGCCGTACGCCGGTGCGCTGGCAGATGAAGTCGAAAAAATCTGTGCTGCGCTTGTTCATGCCCACACGGTATGAATTGAATACCAGATCGAACTGTGCGTAGATGCGGTGTGCGGCGTCCAGTTCTTCCAGCCAGTTTGTCTGGTCGCTGGCGATGACGGCGCGTATGCCTGCGCAGCGCACGGCGTTGACGGCATCAAGCATGTACAGGCGGATGAGAAACCGCGAGAGTATGGCCTCACGCAGCTCTTCGTCCGGTGCTTCAATTCCGGTGCGGCGGCGCAGTTCCTGCCAGAATCCGGCCTCTGTCATCTTGCCGTTGACGTAGCCGCCGTTGTAGCAGATGTCCGTGGCATGGGCGAGCAGCTCTCCGGAGGCTATTCCGAAACGGTTTTCCAGCGCATGCAGGCCGTTGACGAAACCCTCTTCGGCAATGACGCCCCCGAAGTCGAAAAATACAACATCAAGGCCGTGGCGGGTGGTATGGTCTGCGCACATGGTGCATGATCTCCGCTTGCTGGTGGTTTTGCCCCAGTATAACCCATAGCAGGAAAAGCGCAACATGACTGAACGCATACGCATCGGTATCAGTTCGTGCCTTCTGGGCAACAAGGTCCGGCACGACGGCGGACATAAGTTCGACTCGTACATAGTGAACGTGCTGGGGCGGTATCTTGATTTTGTTCCCGTGTGTCCCGAGGTGGAATGCGGGCTGCCCACCCCGCGTGAACCCATGCGGCTGGCCGGTGATGTGCACAGTCCGCGTCTGATGACCAGCAAGACATGGCAGGACAAGACGGAACAGATGCAGACCTGGGCGGACAGCAAGGTGCGCGAGCTGGAAGGACAGGGCCTGTGCGGATTCATATTCAAACGCGGCTCGCCTTCTTCCGGCATGGAGCGGGTCAAGGTGTATCCTTTCACCGACCCGCGTGAGGTAAAGAACGTGGGCGCGCCCGTGCTCAAAGGCTCGGGGCTGTTTGCCAGAACGTTCATGGAGCATTTTCCGCTGCTGCCCGTGGAAGAGGAAGGCCGGCTGAACGACCCCGTGCTGCGTGAAAACTTCATAGAACGGCTGTTTGTGGTGCGCCGCTGGTACGACCTGCTGGAATCAGGCATGGCACCCGGTGCGGTGGTGGAGTTTCATACACGCCATAAACTGCTTCTGCTGGCACATTCCACACAGAAATACCGCGAAATGGGCAGGCTGGTTGCCGCCGTGCGCGAATACAGCCCGGAGCAGTTCCGCACGGAATACCGCAGGCTGCTTATGGAAGCTCTTTCGGTACGTGCCACCGCGGGCAGGCATGCCAATGTGCAGCAACATATAATGGGCTATTTCCGCAGGCAGCTTACAACAGATGAAAAGCAGGAACTGGTCGAAATCATAGACCGGTACCGTAACGGCCTTGTACCGTTGATAGTGCCTGTAACCATGCTGAATCATTATGTGCGTAAATACGGTGACGAGTATCTTGCCGGGCAGTACTATCTTAACCCGCATCCGGTGGAACTGAAGCTGCGTAACCACATCTGACGGGTGCCGGAAAAAAAATGCACCGGAACGCTTATAGTTTCACTATCCTTCTTGTCATGAATACTTGAACCATGTATGTAGTTTATAGTGGTACTTGCGGTAATTGACTCTTAGGAGGAACCTTGTGAACAAGAGCGAACTGGTAAAGACACTGGCTGAGGACTACAACCTGTCTCAAGATGAGGCCGTGGCGGTGGTCAACACCTTTTTCGACTCCGTGCGCGAAGCACTGGTAGCCGGAGACAGGGTTGAAATCCGCGGCTTCGGTTCCTTCAAGGTCAAGGAATACAAGGGCTATGTGGGGCGCAACCCCAAAACGGGAGACAGCGTGAAGGTGTCGCCCAAGCGTCTGCCCGTATTCCGTGCCGGTAAAGAAATGAAGGAACTGGTCAACCCCTGATTCCGGCCTTACTCCGCGCGCCTGCCGTTTTGCGGTGCGTGCCGTGTCTGTCCGGTCCGGTATCGGGAAAGGGCTTCCTGTCATGTCCGGATACAGTGCGGAACAGCGCGCCGCCATGCAGTGCATGTCGCTGGCCCGTCATGGTTTACCCCATGCGCTGGCCGACTGCGGACTGCCTCATGTACATCTGAAGATAGGCGAGGGCATCGTCACGCGGCGGGCATTGCTTATCTCCACTGTGCTGGGGTCTTGTGTTTCGGTCACGTTTTTTAGCCGCAGACTGCAGCTGGCGGGCATCTTTCATGCAATGCTGCCGGTGATCACGCAAAGCTACCGGCCCTGTAACGAGCCGTGCCGGTTTGTTGATTCGGCCATAGAGGCGGTGTACGGCAACTTTGAAAAGCGCGGCCTGCATCCCGAAGAGGTGGAGGTGAAGCTGTTCGGCGGCGCCTTCAGCATGGGGCTGCGCGAAGAACATCCTGACCGGTGCATGATAGATGTGGGCGGGCGTAATGTGCTGACCGCGCGTGAGGTTCTGGCCGCCAAAGGGCTGGAGATACGCAGCGAACAGGTGCAGGGCACGCGTGGCCGCAAGCTGCTTTTCAATACGCGTACGGGCGAAGTGTGGGTGAAGCTGCTGAACAACGCGGCCAACCAGCTTGCCCGCAGGCAGGAAGAACAGGCCAGAGCGCAGAGCGCCCGCGGATGTTCTCTGGACTGACGTGCGGCTGGCGCGCGTATTATGCGACAGAAATACGAAAGCCCGTCCGGAGTTTCCGGACGGGCTTTTTGTGTACGGCAGCGGGCATTGCCGGAGGTTCGGGTA
Organism: Oleidesulfovibrio vietnamensis; assembly: GCF_055388115.1. Classification (NCBI taxonomy): domain Bacteria; kingdom Pseudomonadati; phylum Thermodesulfobacteriota; class Desulfovibrionia; order Desulfovibrionales; family Desulfovibrionaceae; genus Oleidesulfovibrio; species Oleidesulfovibrio vietnamensis. Next base: position 3,132,242 of record NZ_AP042419.1, on the reverse strand, counting down.
TGCAGAAACCGGCCGTGTACCGGTGCTGCGCCGCAGGCGGGGACTGCCTGTTCTGCCTGCGGACGTATGTCACCGGTAGCGGGCGGAATGATCTTACGGGTGGTTGTTGTATTTGTCCTGTGTGTGTTCGCTGCCGGAGTGGCAGGGAGCACAGTCCATCTTGCCTTTCACTATGGGCGATTCTTTGCCGGCACCGTGGCAGCTGCCGCAGTATTCCACCGATTCAGGTGTCTTATGCTCGACCACAAATGCGCCTGTCTGTTTGGCGTTCATTATTTCAACTGCTTTTTTGGCCACGTCGGCAGTTATGCGTGCACAGCGTTCGCTGCGCTCTTTGCTCTTTTCGGCTATGCCGGTTTCGTAGCACCACTTGCTCACAGAAACGTGGCACAGCGGCGAATGGGCTATGCTGGTGGGCAGGTCGCCGGCAAAGCCTTTGGCTGCGGTGCCGGGGTTGTAAATGGGGAACGCGGTCTGCTCGTACCAGCGGTACAGTTCGGTCACCATGGGGTCGCGTTCCTTGCGTCCCCAGAACAGAGCGTATGCGCTGGCACCGCCCAGAAGGGCGCCGCAGATGGTTGCCCATCCTGAAATTCCGCTTTTGCCCACTTCGAGCATGCTGAAGGGGAACTGGTTATACGGTGCGCCGTATTTTTCGGCCATCATGCCTACAATGCCGTAGAACACGCCGTAACCGCAGCCGAAACCTTTGTGCCAGTAACCGTCATACGCGGCAACGGCGCATTCTTCAGGGTCAAGAATGTGCGGCTGCCACGAAAACGGCTGTTCCTCGAACTGAAACCGTGCCGCGGTGCCGGGTGCCGCCGCATGCGCCTGTCCGGTCATGCCGCCTGCCACCAGCGTTCCGCCTGCCACTGCACCAGCCATCAGGCTGCCGCCGACTACACCAAGAGCCTGTCGTCTGCTTATTTTGGTCATGTTGAGTCTCCCTTTGCTCTGAATCAGCTTCCGGCGGGCACCGGAAGGTAGTGATTTGTGCAAGGGAATGTGCAACGTGCGTGCCAGCTTGTGAAAAATATGAACAAGCGCGGTATTTCATGCGGTTAGCGTATATTTTTTGATACAGAGGCGTTTTCCGGTGCCGTGTTGCCTGCATAGTCAGTATGACACATGCAAACAGTTGTTTGCATTTCAGGGGTGAAGCCGTGGTATAATCATCATAAATGGTGCTGTTTTCTGTCGTAGAGAGGAAAAGAGGCAGGAGTTGAATCATTGTGCAACGAATATGTGCAATCTTGTGTTTGCAGTGTGTGCTTTTTTCGTCGCATGTGCTTGTGAAAAAGGTAAAGATCGGTGTGCTGAATTGGGGGCGGCGCCATTATATCCGGCAGGCGGACGGGGCGGTCCGGTCCGGAAATAGCTCATGGCGGTCAGACGGGGGCTGCGCCGGTTCCGGCTGCTGATGCGGCGCGGCATGCCGCACCGCATCAGCGGAAGTTATTCATGGCAGGACGGAGTATCCGGCAATACCGGTAAAGGTCAGAAGGTAAGCTGCTTCCAGTCAGACTGAAGCATGTGCGTCACCGCTTCTCCCACATACAGTACGTCCAGTCCCAGAGTTTCCAGCCTTCCTGCTATTCCGTAGCTTTCTGCGCAGGCGCGGCAGGCCCACAGTTCTACTCCCGCATCCTGCAGACGCGGCAGTTCTGCCTGCACGGAAGGGTCTTCCGCCAGCAGGCGGGCACTGGGGCCCCAGGCTATGAGACGCACGTGGTCCCACCAGCCTTTGCGCAGACTGTTGACCGCGTACATAAAGACAAGATTGTGAGCTGTTTCCGCATTGCAGCTGCTCCAGATGATAAAAAGTTTTCTGCCGGTATCCATGTGTTCTCCCTGTGGGTGCGACATGCTGCCTGTTGTGCTGTCCGGCGGCTGTGCATGGCCTTTTTGTCCTGCCGCATGGCCGCCGGAGCCGCGGAAAGAGTATGCGGTCAGCAGGTGCTGTCGGCGGATGTGTCCGGGGCTGCGTCGCGCGGAGTAAGGCGTGTGCCGTCCAGCGCCATGTCAAAGTGGTAGATGTCTTCATCAAAGTCTTTGGTGACGGTAAAACCGAGAGCCCGTGCCAGTTCCGTCATGCCTTTGTTGTCCGCCAGCGCTTCGCCCACTATGCGGCCTGTGCCCCGGCTGTGCAGATAGCGGATGATTTTATCCATCAGCAGCCTGCCCAGCCCGGCGCGCTTCAGGTCGGAACGTACGGCCACTGCGAATTCGGCGCGGGAGTTGTCGGGGGCTATCATGGCACGGGCCACTCCCAGAGTTTTCAGTCCGCCTTCCGGCGCCTGTCCTCTGGCAATGAATGCCATTTCACGGTCGTAGTCTATCTGTGTCAGCTTGACCATTTCGGAACGGGGCAGGGTGCCCACGTTACCGAAAAAGCGGAATCTTCTGTCCTGCGGGCTCATATGTTCAATGAATTCCCAGTGGTCAGGTTCATCTTCCGGCCGGATGGGCCGCAGGTCGACCACCGAGCCGTCCTTGAGACGGGCACATTCCTCCAGTTCGCGGGGGTAAGGGCGGATGGCCAGCTGTTCGGTGCCTGTGGCGGTAGACCAGGCTATGCGCACATGCGCATCCAGCGCCACCACGCCGTCTTCATCTGCAAACAGCGGGTTGATTTCCATTTCAAATATTTCGGGTATGTCGATGATGAGCTGCGAAACCTTGACCAGTACAAGGTGCACGGCATCAACATCGACAAGCGGACGGCCGGCGGCATCGTGCAGACGGGCGGCCACTCTGGTGCGCGAAACCGCCTCGCGTGCCAGATTCATGTTGAGCGGCGGCAGCGCGGTGCTGACATCCTGTGCCAGATCGGCGCCTGCGCCGCCCTGACCGAAGCGGACCACCGGTCCGAATACGGGGTCGGTGGCGGTTTCGACCATCAGCTCAAGGGCGGTGGCCCTGCGGCACATGCGCTGCACCGTGTAGCCGGTGATGCGTGCGGCGGGCATCTGGGTTTTCAGCCGCTGCATCATGGCCGAAGCAGCCTCCAGCACATCACCGTCGGACTCCAGATCAAGCGCAACGCCGCCGGCCAGTGTCTTGCGGCGGATGTCCGGCGATTCCACCTTGAGCGCAACGGGATAGCCCATCTCTTCCGCGGCACGCACTGCGGCGTGTACGTCGGGCACGGTGCGTGTTTCCGGTATGTTTATGCCATACGCTTTCAGAATGCCGGTAGTTTCGGCTACTGTCAGTACCTGACGCTGCTGGTCCAGAGCTTCGTTGACCACCAGACGCGCGCGTGAAACGTCAGGCTGGAATGTGTCGGGCAGAGAAGGAGGCGCTTCCACAAGCAGGTCCTGGTTGCGGCGGTACTGTACCAGATTGAGAAACGCACGCACGGCGTTGTCGGGCGTGAAAAACGAAGGCAGCCCCGCCTTGCGGAAGGTGCTGCGGGCCCCTGCTGCATCATCTATTCCCAGCCAGCTGGTGAGCACGGCTTTTTTGGTTCTGCGGCACGCGCGCACAACGCCTTCGGCCACCTGTCCGCTGTCGGCGTAAATGCTTGGCACGTGCATGACCAGCACTGCATCCAGACTTTTGTCATCCAGCAGCACTTTAAGGGTGCGGGCGTACATGTCGGCGTCGGCGCCGCTTTTGATGACCAGCGGGTTCCAGTACGACCAGTCACCTTTCAGTTCGTTGTCCAGTGTCTGGCAGGTTTCTTCGCTCAGTTCCGCCAGACGCCCTCCGCCGGCCAGCAGTGCGTCGGTGGCCAGAAATCCGGGCCCGCCCCCGTTGGTCAGTATGGCCAGCCTGTCACCTTTCAGCGGTGCCGCACGGGCCAGTGTCTCCACGGTGTCAAACAGGCTGTCGATGTCGAACACGCGCAGCATGCCCGCTCGGCGGAAAGCGGTGTCGTATACATCGTCCGAGCCGGGAGGCATGCCGGAATGTGCGGCGGCCGCAGTGGCTGACGCTTCCGATTTGCCCGACTTCATCACCAGCACGGGCTTGTTGCGGGCCAGCGCTCTGGCGGCGGACATGAAACGGCGCGCTCCCGATATGGTTTCAAGATACAGCAGAACGGCACGGGTGCCGGGATCGTTGTTCAGGTAGTCGAGAATATCCGCGAAGTTGATGTCGTACCTGTCTCCCAGTGAAATGAAATGTGAAAAACCGACGCCTTTCGAGGTCGCCCAGTCCAGCACCGAGGTGAACAGAGAATCGGATTGCGAGACAAAAGCTATTCTGCCGGGCAGCGCTTCGCGGTGGGCCAGACTGGCGTTGACGCCTACGGAAGGGTTGATGAAGCCCAGACAGTTGGGGCCCAGAATGCGCATGCCGTGAGCCTGCGCAATATCCATGACGGTGGCGCGCTGCACCTCGCGTCTGTCTCTGTCGAAACGGAAATACCCGTGCGAAAGCAGTACGGCAGCCTGTGTGCCGCGTTTGCCGAGCTCCGCAAGATAAAAAGGCGTGCTGTCTGCGTCTGTGCAGATGATGGCCAGATCGGGGGTGATGGGCAGCGTGTCTATTTCGCTGTAGCTTTCCAGCCCCATGACCGGCTCGCGGGTTTCATTGACAGGCAGCACCGGTCCCAGAAAAGCCCCTTTGAGCAGGTTTTCCATGACAATGCGGCCGGGCTGTCCGGGAGTGTCTGTGGCGCCGATGACAGCAATGGATGTGGGCTTGAACATCTGCTCCAGAACGGAAGAATTCACATCTCACCCCGCGTGCGTAGAAGGTTGCGCCGCCGGCTGCGGCGTAAGGACCATTCACGGGCCATATTTTCACGGTGAAAGGCATAAAGTCAATTTGAACGGGCGTAATCGACCGTTCACCGAAAAGAGGGTCTGTCAGTCTTCGCACACAAGCACAGGCGGTGTATACGTTGAGCCAGCGGTATGTTTTTTTTGCCGTAAGAAAAACCCCGAATACATAGTCAGGCAGAAGGAGACCCGTATGAGCCAGACCAATATTGAAAGCATGCTGGATGAAAAAAGAGTGTTCGAACCGCCTTTTGCCCGACGCGACAACGCGCACGTACGCAGCATGGAACAGTACCGCGAACTGTGCAGCAGGGCCGACGAAGATCCCGAAGGCTTCTGGGCCGAAAGAGCGGTGAAGCTGCTGGACTGGTTCCGGCCGTTTGATTCGGTGTTGGACGCCGACATGCAGCAGGCGGACATCCGGTGGTTTTCCGGCGGCAGGCTCAATGTGGCATACAACTGCATTGACAGGCACCTGACACGCGGCAGACGCAACAAGGCGGCAATCATCTGGCAGGGCGAGCCGGAAGAGGACGTGCGTGTGTACACGTATCAGATGCTGCACGATGAAGTATGCCGTTTTGCAGCGGTGCTGCGTTCTCTGGGGGTTAAAAAGGGCGACAGGGTGTCGCTGTATATGCCCATGATTCCCGAACTGGCCTTTGCCATGCTGGCCTGTACGCGTATCGGGGCAGTGCATTCTGTGGTGTTTGCCGGGTTTTCGGCCGTCAGTCTGCAGAACCGCATTCAGGACTGCGAGGCGAAAGTGCTGGTTACGGCCGATGCCGTGCTGCGTGCCGGACGTCGTATTCCGCTGAAAAACAATGTGGACGAAGCCCTGCGCCAATGTCCCAGCGTGGAAAAATGCATTGTGGTACGCCGTGCGGGTGTTGATATTCCCATGGAGGCAGGCCGCGACCTGTGGTGGGACGAACTGGCTGCCGACCCCGAACTGGATGCCGTGTGTCCCTGTGAAGAGATGGAATCGGAAGACCCGCTGTTCATTCTGTACACCAGCGGTTCCACGGGACGGCCCAAGGGGGTTGTGCACACCACCGGCGGGTATCTGACCTATGCCGCCCACACCACGCAGTGGGTGTTCGACCTGCAGGATGACGATGTTTACTGGTGCACGGCGGACGCCGGCTGGATTACCGGACATTCCTACATTGTGTACGGGCCGCTGGCGCTGGGCGGCACGTCGCTGATGTTCGAAGGCGTACCCACATGGCCGTCACCGGACCGTTTCTGGCGTATCGTGCAGAAATTCCGCGTCAATATTTTTTATACCGCTCCTACAGTTGTGCGTTCGCTCATGCGGGAAGGCGTGGAGTGGACACAGAAGCATGATCTTTCATCGCTGCGTGTGCTCGGCTCGGTGGGCGAGCCCATCAACCCCGAGGCATGGATGTGGTACCACAACTATATCGGCGGCGGAAAACTGCCCATTGTGGATACCTGGTGGCAGACAGAGACGGGCGGCATCATGATTTCCGCTCTGCCTTACGCCACGCCGCTCAAACCGGGGTCTGCCACGTTTCCCCTGCCGGGCATTGACGCCGCGGTGGTGGATGCCGAAGGCAATGCCGTGGAAGCCAATCAGGGCGGTTATCTGGTTGTCCGCAGACCGTGGCCCGGCATGCTGCGCGGCGTGTACGGCGATCCGGAACGCTTCAGACAGACATATTTCGAGCGTTTTGCAGGCATGTATGAATCCGGCGACGGTGCACGGGTTGATGAAGATGGCTACATATGGGTCATGGGGCGCCTTGATGACGTGGTCAATGTGTCCGGTCACCGTATGGGAACGGCAGAGGTCGAGTCCGCTCTTGTGGCGCATCCCGCCGTGGCGGAGGCAGCTGTGGTGGGCATGCCGCATGCTGTGAAGGGCGAAAGCATCTATGCCTATGTCACTCTTGCGGCTGACGAGGATGAGTCTGAAGAACTGCGCGCCGAACTGCGTACATGGGTGCGCAAGGAAATAGGTCCCATCGCCACGCCGGAGGTCATTCAGTTTGCCGACGGGCTGCCCAAAACGCGCAGCGGCAAGATCATGCGGCGTATCCTGCGCAAGATCGCTTCCGGTGAAACCAGTGAATTCGGCGATACTTCCACGCTTTCGGATCCCGGTGTCATCACCGACCTCATCGACGGACGTCTTGAACTGACGGGACGCTGATGTGGTATGCCGCCGGCAGACGGCGGTCCGGCACTGCACATATCAGGGCCCGCGGCAACATTGCCGCGGGCCTTCTTTTGCCGCTTGCGGTCTGTATTGTGCTGTGGCGCTGTGATATGCTGGTGTCACGGTCACAGACCGGGGTGCCGAAAAGGAAGGAGGATTCCCGTGCTGCCTGCCAACCCGCTTTTTGTGGAGACCATTCTGACACGTATGCCCGTGGGCCTGATGATTCTGGACTGTGACGGAAACATAGCCCGCACCAATCCGGCGCTTTCCGCCATGCTGGGCATCGCACCGCATGAACTGCAGGGCCGCGGCTGGGCGGAAGTGTTCATGGCGGAGGGCAATAATCTGGAATTCAATCAGGTCATAGTGGACGTGGTGCACAATGAACTGGAATTTCTCAGCCGGTCTGTGCCGTTTGTCGATCCGGCGGGCAGTCGCCGCGAGCTTGGAGTGCTTTCCTGTTTCATCAGACAACAGGATAGTGTTGCCGGTATTGTCCTGCTTTTTCAGGATATGACCGAACTTGCGCGCATGCATGATGCCGAACGGCGCATTTATCGGGAAAAGCTGCGGCTGGAGCGCGAGCGCGAGGAAGCCCTGCGCCTGCTGGCTCAGGCTGTGGCGCATCAGGTGCGCAATCCGGCCACGGTTATAGGGGGCGTTGCGGGTATGCTCATCCGTCAGCATTCCGGCGAGCCTGCACTGGGCAGAATGCTGGATGTCATCCGGGAAGAAACTCTGCGGCTGGAAGCCATGGTGGCGGAAGTTTCCTCTTTTGCGGCAATCTCCGCCGGAGTGTTGCACCGCGTCGACTGGCATGCCCTGCTGCATGGCTGGGCGGCGGACAGGCTGGCAGAAGCGGACGAGGCGGACATTGTGCTGCATGCCTGTACAGGCATGGGCGTTGTGTATCCCGATCTTGTGCGCCTGCTGCTGGACGAGCTGTATGACAACGCCCGCCGGTTTGCGCACACGGACAGGGCGCTCAAGGTGACGGTGTCCGTAAGCCACGAAGACGGATGGACGCGGCTGGTCATGCAGGACAACGGCAGGGGGATGGGGCGGGACTCGCTGCCGTATGTGTTTGATCCGTTTTTCACCTCGCGCAGCGACGGAGTGGGAATGGGCCTGTGCAAGGTGAAACGCTGCATGATGCTGCACGGCGGAACTGCCGCGGCGGAAAATGTTCACGGCGGCGGGGCGCGGTTCATCATGCGCTTTCCTCCGCGCAGCGCTTCGGCGGAAAACGGCGATGTGCCGCCGCCCGAAAACGGGCTGCGCTGACGGCCTCCATTCCCGCACGGGCTTTATGCTCCGGCGGATGGCGCACCGCGGGCTGATGCGCGTTACTGCCGGAGCAGCTTTTCTGCCCGGCTGGCGTTTGTTTTCCGGCAGTTCCTGTGCTGTCCGGTATGCCTGCGTGCTTTTCTGTATCGGGTGCATGCGGGCATAAAAAAAACGCCCCGCGGTGCGGGGCGTTCTGTTGTTTAAAGGTGCCGGACTAGTAGGCGTGGGGCGATTCCAGATCCTTGTCGGTGATCTTGAAAGAGAACACCGAGAACACCCATGCCTGATAGCCTATGACCACAGGTACACAGGTCAGCGAAACACCCAGCATGATCTTGAGCGTCAGCGGACTGGATGCCGCATTGGCTATGGTCACGCTGTAAGCCGGATCAAGGCTGGACGGAATGAGTGCGGGGTACATGCCCAGCACTCCGAACAGCGTCACGCACACTATGGTCACAGAACTGCATATCCATGCCATTCCGGCCGATTCTCCGTGGATGAAGAAGCGGGTGGTGAGCATCATGCCCACGGCGAGGAAAAGCACCACCAGCAGCGGCGGGAAGCTGAGGTAGTTGCTGTACAGGTCGGTGTATACGGCCGTGGCGGCCAGAAAGGCCACCGCAGCGATGAGCAGATAGGGCCACAGACCCCGTGCGGCGGCGATGGCGCGGTCATGAATCATGCCGGTGGACTTGATGGCCAGCCACAGTGCACCGTGTACGGCAAACATAAGCACAAACAGCACGCCGCCCAGCAGTCCGTAAGGATTAAGCAGCGTGAACAGTGTGCCGTGGTACACGCCGTCCGCATCCACGGGAATGCCCATGAACAGGTTGGCAAAGGCCACGCCCAGCAGCAGGGCGGGTACGACGCTGCCGAGGAACTGGAACACGTCCCATACCTTGCGCCAGCCGTCGGAATCTATCTTGTTGCGGAACTCAAACGAGACTGCGCGGAAGATAAGTGCGAAAAGCAGAACGAACAGCGGGGCATACAGCGCGCTGAACATCACCGCATACGCTTTGGGAAATGCGGCGAAGGTAACCCCGCCGGCCGTGATCAGCCACACTTCGTTGCCGTCCCAGAAAGGACCGGCCGCATTGTAGATGGTGCGCCGTTCAGTTTCATTTTTTGTGATAAAGGGCAGCAGCGTACCCATGCCGAGATCGAACCCGTCCAGCATGAAGTAGATGGCCCAGAGAACACCCCAGATAACAAACCATGTGGTTTCCAACATATTCTAATTCCTCTGGTGTACTGGTTCTTCAGGTTATCCCTTCCGCCTAGGCGGGCTGGGGGCCTTTCCTGGCGTATTTCTTCAACAGATAAATGTCGAGAATGCCGAGGAATGAATAGATGATCACCATGGCGATGACGGATGTGGCCACTGAAGCGGCAGGAACCGGCGACACCGCGTCTGATGTGCGCATCATGCCGTAGACAATCCACGGCTGGCGGCCCACTTCTGCCACGTTCCAGCCTGCCATGATGGTGATGTACGGCAGCGGAATGGTGTAGATGAGAGCTTTGAGCAGCCATGTCTTCTGTTCCAGTTTGTTGCGCCACAGCCATGCAAGACCGGCCAGAATGGGGAACAGTGTACCCAGACCGACCATAAGCCGGAACGAAAGGAAGGTCAGCAGCACGGGCGGACGGTCTTCCTTGGGGAATTCCTTCAGCCCCAGCACTTCGGCATTGGGATCATTGAATGCCAGCAGCGAGAGCACATTGGGAATGCCAAAGGCTTCGATGGCGTTCTTTTCGTTTTCCTGATCGGGCAGTACCAGCAGGTACATGGGAGCGCCTGCCTTGGTTTCCCAGTGCGATTCCATGGCTGCCAGTTTGGCCGGCTGCAGTCTGGCCACGGTGTTGCCGTGGTTGTGGCCCTGTACAGCCACCAGCACGGCGAACAGCAGGGCAAACACTGCGCCCAGCCGGAAGGAGCGGTTAAAGAAATCAAGCTCGTTCTTGCGCATGATGTGCCATGCGGAAACACCCAGCACAAAGAAACCGGCAAGCATCCACGAGGCGAAAATGGTGTGGAAGTACTGGCCCCACGCAAATACGTTGGTCAGCACTTCGTAGAAGCTGTCCAGTTCTGCACGGCCGTTGCGCAGCACATAGCCCACGGGGTTCTGCATCCAGCCGTTGGCAAGGATGATCCACAGGGCGGATATGTTGCTGGCAATGGCCACGGCCCAGATGGCGAACAGGTGAACTTTTTTGGATACTTTTTCCCACCCGAAGTGCCATACGGCAAGAAAGGTGGATTCAAGGAAGAAAGCGACGGTCGCCTCGATGGCCAGCAGCGAACCGAAAATGTCGCCGACATATTCGGAATAGCGCGACCAGTTGGTGCCGAACTGGAATTCCAGCGTGATGCCGGTGACAACTCCCAGTGCAAAGTTGATGATGAACAGCTTGCCCCAGAACTTGGCCATACGTTTGTACACTTCATTGCCGCTGCGCACGTACATGGTTTCCATGATGGCAAGCATCACGGAAAGGCCCAGAGTAAGCGGCACGAAAATGAAGTGGAAAAAAACGGCTATGGCAAATTGCAGCCGTGACAACAGGACGACATCCATACGAGCCCCCTTTGCGGTTTGCGGGTCGTGGCGTAAAGCCGCAGCCGCCAAGGTTAAAGGTGAAAAAAACAGCTCCATGAAGAGCAGGCAAACTTTTATTAAAATGAGTTATTATTAGCAAATAGCTTCTGTTGCAAGCTCTTTCGGAGAAATTCCGGATATTCCCGCACAAAGAAAGGAATAACTTTTGTAGTTATAACAAGTTTTCTGAAAAGTGCTAATAAAAAAAGTGGCCGCAAGGGCCACTTATGATCAGAGGATAACAGGCAGAAGAGAAGGGATTAATGGTCGCAGGTGTTTGCTCCGGCAGTCAGCGAGCCCTGCATCCATGCGCTGACCACCTCATGGGGCGAGCCGCCGCTGATGCCGGTAACCACGTTGATGCCCTGTCCGGTGAACAGTGACTGGGCGCGGGCGCCCATGCCGCCGGCCAGCACCACGTTGACGCCCTGTTCGGCAAGAAAACGCGGCAGTACGCCCGGTTCGTGCGGGGGCGGGGTGATGTTTTCGGTACCCAGCACGGTTTTTGCCGTGGTGTCAGCCGTAACAATGGCAAACTGTTCGCAGTGGCCGAAATGCTGGCACAGGCTGCCGTTGGCCAGCGGCAGAGCCACCTTTACGGTGCCTTCGGCCTGCGGTGCCGGCACTGCGCCTTCGCGTTCATGCAGGGTGCCCGCGTGCGCCAGCAGCGGTTTGACAATGCGGCCTATGGCCTCGGCCACGGGATTTTCGGGCTGTGCCTGCACAAATACCAGACCCTTGTCGCCGCAGCGGCTCATAAGAGATGTGGCAGGCACAGCCCCCAGGAACGGAACATTGGTTTCTTTTGCCAGCGCTTCGCCGCCCCCCTGTCCGAACAGCGGTTCCACATGGTCGCACTGCGGGCAGGCAAAGCCGCTCATATTTTCGACAACACCGGCAATGGGGTTGCCCAGCTCGCGGCAGAAGCCGATGGAGCGGCGCACGTCGTCCACGGCCACCGCCTGCGGGGTGGTCACAATAACGGCGCGGGCGTCGGTGCCCAGCAGCTGCAGTACGCTCAGCGGTTCGTCGCCGGTGCCGGGAGGGCAGTCGACAACCAGAAAGTCGAGATCGCCCCACGCAACTTCGGAAAGCATCTGTTTGATGAAGCCCATTTTGACGGGGCCGCGCCAGATGACAGCCTGCTGCGGGTCGGGAATCATGAAGCCCACAGACATGACGGACAGGTTGGCGTTCCACGGCACGGGCAGCAGCGAGCGTTCTTCCATGCGAATTTCGGCTTTATCCAGACCGAGCAGACGCGGAATGCTGGGGCCGTGTACGTCCACGTCCAGCAGGCCCACCTTCTGACCGGCCAGAGCCAGCGAGACGGCAATGTTTGCGGCAATGGTGCTTTTGCCCACGCCGCCCTTGCCGGACATGACCACAACTTTGTTGCGGATGCGCGACACCGAGCTTTCCAGCCTCAGATCTTCAGGCGATTTGTTTTCATGGCATCCGCCGGAGGAGCAGTTTCCACCGGCGGAGCAACCGCAAGATTCACTCATGGGTTTCTCCTTGGAGTAATGAATACGCAAGCCGGATGTCTAGCCCGCCACCCGCTGCATGACGGGGATGTGCGTCTCTGCGCGGGGGGCCGGATTTTCAAGCATATCCAGCATGGTTGTCCACAGATTTTCAAACACCGGCCGCCATCGGTCGGGGTCGGTTTCGGTTATGCTTCTGCCCTGCAGCTGCGCCTGCGTCACGGCGGTGTCGTAGGGCAGTTCGGCCAGTACGGGCACTTTGTGTTCCAGACAGAAAGCCCGTACCTCATCGGCCGTTTGCCGGTGCACGTCGCTTTTGTTGAGCACGCAGGCGCATGGAAGCGAAAAATGCCGCGCAAGCTGCACCGCGCGTTCCAGATCGTGCAGTGCCGAAACAGAAGGTTCCGTCACCAGCAGGGCCATGTCGGCATTGCTCATGCAGGCAATGACCGGACATCCTATGCCGGGAGGTCCGTCGGTCAGGAGTACCTGAGCGCCTTCCTTGTGCGCCATGGCGGCGGATTCGCGGCGTACGGTGGTGACCAGTTTGCCGGAATTTTCCTGCCCGATACCCAGTGCCGCGTGCACCATGACCCCGTGCCGCGTGTCCGAAACGAACCACTGCCCGCATTTGCGGTCGTTCATGGTGACCGCCTGCGCGGGGCAGACGTGCAGGCATACCGCACAGCCTTCGCAGAATTCGGGCCGTATCTGCCATTTGCCGTCGGCTGCCACCGTTACGGCATCAAAGCGGCAGTGGTCGGCGCACGACCCGCAGCCGATGCACAGCAGAGGGTCAACGGAAGCCAGCTGTCCGGCATAAAAATCGACAGTGCGCCGCACTTCGGGCTGCAGAATCAGATGCAGGTCTGCGGCGTCCACATCGCAGTCGGCCAGTACTTTGACCGGTCCGGTGGCGGCCAGCGCCGCGGTGACGGATGTTTTTCCCGTGCCGCCCTTGCCGCTGATGACTATTATTTCCTTCATGCGGTCTTCTCCTGTCCGTGCTGCGCCGCGTTGTGTGCATGCCGCAGCACGGTATGCAGCAGTCTGTCAAAGCAGCCTGTCATGCCGTCCACGGCATCAATGAGCAGCCTGCCCGAAGAAACAGCCTGTGCCGCCTGTGGCGAGTGAGGTACGGTGCCCAGCAGGGGAATGCGGTGCCTGTCCAGATATTCGCGCACGCGGCCGTCGCCCATGCCGTCGCGGTTTATGACCACGCCGAAGGGTCTGCCGAGCGTGTGCAGCGTTTCCACCGCAAGGCGCAGGTCGTGCAGTCCGAAAGGCGTGGGTTCGGTCACCAGCACGCTGTAGTCGGCGTTTTCCACGGTGGATATCATGGGGCAGGATGTGCCGGGAGGGCTGTCCCAGAAAGTGAGTCCGTTGGGGGTGCCGGCAGAAACGGCGTGGGCCTGCTGCTTTACTTCGCGTATGAGCGGCGGTGCCATGGCTTCTGAAATTCTCATTCTGCCGGAAACCAGCGTAAGGGCGGCCGCACCGGCGGAGGCACCGGCGGGTACGGGCAGCTGCGGTGTGCGTATTTCCACGGTGCCCACGGGGCGTGTGGTTTCCGTAATGGCGCCGGAAGGGCATATCATCATGCACAGCCCGCAACCGTGACACAGTTCTGAAAAGGCCATGACACCCTTCATCCATGTAAGAGCCTTGAACCGGCACTCTTCGACACACTTGCGGCAGCTGTCGCCAAGGCATTTGGCCTTGTCCACGGCGGGTACCGGCAGCGAATGCGTCAGTGTCATCACAGGTTCGCCCGGCATGAAAAGGTGAGCGTTGGGTTCTTCCACATCGCAGTCGGCCAGAACCGTGGGGTGACCGCTGCGTGCGGCGTGCACGGCCAGATTGACCGCAAGGGTTGTCTTGCCGGTGCCGCCTTTGCCGCTGGCTATGGCGATATGCATACTTTTCCTCGTCATGGCCCCGCCGGCGGAAATGCGGGGCCGTATTGTGTCTGGTGTGCAGAACGGCTTCATGGCTGTTCCGTGTGTTTCATTCCGGCATGCGGCATGCTCCGGATGTCCGCCGGTGTCGTGCCGGTTCAGCCTGCATCGTCAAATGGCGGCTGGCGGCGTTGCATGCTTCCCTGTGCAGAACGGTTCTGCCTGCCGTATCCGTTGCGGCACATGCCGCCGCGGCCGTTGCCGGCAAAACGCCCTCTGCCGTATCCCATGCCGCATCCTGTGCCGCCGGCACCCCGGCAGCCGGGCTGCAACGGGCCGGCTGTTTCCTGCTGCATGCCGTCCTGAGCGTACAGACCTCTGCGGCCCATACCGCGGCCCATGCCGCGTGCGTCAATGATGGTTGTCATGATGACCTCCTTGCGGCGGCCGTGCGACCGCCGGTTACCAGTGGCCCTGTTTGTCGGCCTGATCGGCGGGGCTGAGCATGCCCTGCCGGAAAGCCTCCAGAGCATCATGCACGGTGGGGCTGTCGGTCAGGTACACCGCCACGTTGCCCTGCTGCAGAGCCTGAAATGCCTTGGGGCCCACATGGCCGGTGATGACAGCCGAAGCTCCGGCATCGGCCACGTTCATGGCGGCCTGAATGCCTGCTCCCTGCGGGGCGTTCAGATTCTGGGTGTTGTCCTTGTAGCTGAACTGTCCGGTTTCGCTGTTAAACAGCACAAAACCTGCGGCTCTGCCGAAACGGGGATCCAGTCCGCTTTCCGGAGACTGTCCGGAAGCGCTGATGGCAATGATCATGTGGTGCTCCTTTTTACGGTTTGTTTTGTCTGCCCCTGTCTGGCGCGGCAGCGCGGCTGCTGGATGCGCGGGCAGCCGGGCATGATGTGCGGCCCTAGATTGTCATGCATCCATGCGCGTATGATGTCCTGCACGCCGCCGCACAGCCACGGCACAACGATGATGCCTGCCTGCGAAAGCTGCCTGCGGTGACAGCCGCATATGCCTCCGCACAGCAGGTGGGTAACATCTGCCCCGGCCAGAATGGAGGCACGTTGGAGCATGTCCTGCGCGGGCAATGGAAGCATTCCGGCCGGAGTGCAGATGTCACCTTGAGGGAGGAACAGGGCACACTCGGGTGCCGATTCGAACAATGCGGCCAGACGGGGGCCATATACAGCGAGTGCAATCATAACCAGTACGGGCGCATAGGGCTGCAGCGTCATTGCCGCAGGTGCTGGCGCCTGCACTGTATTAGGCAGGAATGATGCCGACTTGTTATAGTTGTTTTATAACAGTAGCTTGTGTGGTTGTGTGGGAGGCGGCAGCAGATTTTCGGGCGTGAAACGCGCCCTATGATGGCGTATAATACGCCCAATGCGGAGCGCTTCAGGCGTGTTTTACGCCTTGTCAGGCTGGTTCAGAATGCGGCGCAGCGTGTCTTTGCTGATATCAAGGTCGCGGCAGGCGGCCATGCGCCGTCCTCCGTGCCGTGCCAGCGCCTGCAGCACAGCCTGCTTTTTTATGTCCCGCATGGACATGGTCCGGTCAGCGGCGTTCTGCGGTGTAAGCGCCTCCTGCGGGACGGATGGCGGGAAGGCCGCATGCCGGTGCGCGCCGTTTACACTATCGGGAGCGGATGCAGCGGGGGGCAGCGAGCTTGTCGTGCCGGGGGTACGCGGGGCGGGGTGTGCCGCGCTGTCAGGCCCGATACCGCCCGAAGCCGCAGTGCCGTGCTGCAGGTAATCAGGCAGGTGCTCCATCTGGATGAATCCGGAGGAGCAGAGAATGAATGCGTATTCGATAATGTTTTCCAGCTCGCGTACGTTGCCGGAAAATTCGTGCCGCATGAGTGTGGCCAGAACGTCTTCGGACAGTCCCTGAACCTGTTTGTTCTGCAGGGTATTGAACCGCTGCACGAAATGGGCGGCCAGAAGGGGGATATCGCTGCGCCGTTCACGCAGGGCGGGCAGTTCCATGCGCACTACATTCAGCCTGAAATACAGGTCACGCCGGAAGCCGCCCTGTTCAACAAGTTGTTCCATATTGCTGTTGGTGGCGGCGATTATGCGAACGTCGGCTTCTTCCGGTGCAATGCCCCCCAGAGGATCAAATTTTTTCTCCTGCAGCACGCGCAGCAGTTTTGCCTGCAGCGGCAGAGGCATGTCTCCTATTTCATCCAGAAAAAGCGTTCCGCCGTGTGCCAGTGCCAGCCTGCCGGGTTTGTCCTTGCGCGCATCGGTAAATGCGCCTTTTTTGTAGCCGAACAGTTCAGATTCGAGCAACGCCGGAGGCAGTGCCGCGCAGTTTACCGCAATGAAGGGCTGCTGTGCCCGTTCGCTGTGGTTGTGCAGTGCGCGGGCGAACAGTTCTTTGCCGGTGCCGGATTCTCCGGTCAGCAGCACGCTGCTGCCGCTGCGTGCCACGGGGGGCAGAATGGCAAAAATCCGCGAAAGTGCCGGACTTTTGCCTACTATGTCCTCAATGCCGTACTGGCTCTGCATTTCCTTGCGCAGCAGAGTCACTTCAGAAAGATCGCGGAATGTTTCTACCCCGCCGATAAGTTCTCCCTGCGGGTCGCGCAGCGGGGCGGCACTGATGGATATGGGCACACGGGTACCGTCGCTGCGGACGATGAAAATGGACTTGCCCGACACGTTGACATTGCGGTGCATGCAGGCATCAAGCGCGCATTGCCCGTCGCACAGGCTGGAGCGCAGAACTTCCCAGCATTTGCGGCCCACGGCCTCCTGCGCGCGGATACCGGTTATGGATTCCGCTGCGGAATTGAAAAAAGTGATGTTCCACTGAAGGTCAACCGTGAAAACACCGTCCGCAATGGACTGCATGATGGTTTCGCACGGTATGGTGAGCGGGGCGGTCACGGGTATGGTCCTTGGCCGGTGCGGCGGTATGAAGTCAGCGATTGCTGACAATGGTACGCCAACTGTGCGCGGGGGTAAAGTGGCTGCGCAGCCTGCACGCAAGCGGGGTGCAGGCGGACACATGATCTGAACGTGCGTGTGATGCGCTGATGCGGTGGCGCCGGCGGTGCGGGCAGGCTAAGGGCCGGCGTTTGAGAGACGAGACCCCGCCTCCGGGCCTTCTGTTATCTGGCGGCCTGCACGGCCTGCAGATGCGGTACCGGAGGCTGCGGGGCTTTGAGGTAAAAAAGTAAAGAAAAACGCCCCTGCAGAGCAGGGGCGTCAGGGCCGGTCTAGGCTTCGCACTTGGCTTTGAGCGCCTGAGCGACTGCCTTGCCAAGATTGTAGCATTCTTCATACGTTTCGTGCTTGGGCACATGTTTGCACTTCACGCCTTCAGCGGGCACTTCAAAGCCCATGTCTTCCAGCCATCCGGTGATGTTTTTGACGGATTCACCGGACCAGCCGAACGAACCGAACGCTGCGGCCACCTTGTTCTGCGGACGCAGACCTTTCATGTAGGTGAGCATTTTTGCCACGTTGGGCATGATGCCGTTGTTGTGGGTGGGCGAGCCGACAATCACGGCGCCGCAGTCTGCCAGTTCTGTCATCACGGCGCTGTGGTGGTTGGCCTTCAGCCACATCAGGCGGGCAGGCACTCCTTCGGCTTCCAGCCCGTCGGCAATGGCGCGGGCCATTTTCTCGGTGGAATGCCACATGGTGTCAAATACGATTACAGCCCGTTTGCGGGGCTTCTGCTGGGCAAAGCTGCGGTACGAGTCCAGTGCATACTGCACGTCTTCGCCGCGGAAAATAAGACCGTGGTCGGGGGCCAGCATGTCTATGTCCAGCTTCAGTTCGGCCAGCAGGTCCAGCGTCTTGATGACAATGGGCGAGAAAGGCAGCACGATGTTGTGGTAATATTCCTTCATGGCGTGGGCCAGATGGGCACGGTCGATTTCATCGGCGAACCGTTCGGTGCAGGCTATGTTCTGGCCGAAGGCGTCGTTGCAGATGAGCAGCTTGTCCTGCGGAATGTAGGACACCATGGAATCAGGCCAGTGCAGCATGCGGGTTTCCACGAACTGGATGTCACGCTTGCCGATATTGATGGAATCGCCTGTTTTGACCACTTCCACGGGCCAGCCGGTGGTGTCGAAGTGCGCTTCCATGGAACGTTTGCCCATGGGCGAGCAGTAAATTTTTTCGGGCTTGCAGCGTTCGATGAGTTCGGGCAGGCAGCCGGCATGGTCGGGCTCAAGGTGGTTGCAGACAATGTAGTCTATCTTTTCCAGCTCGGTCACCTGAGACAGGCGGCACAGCATGGTGGGCAGAAAGCCTTCTTTCACGTTGTCGAAAAGAACAGTTTTTTCGTCTTTAACCACGTAGGCATTGTATGTGGTGCCCTGCGGCGACAGCGAATATCCGTGAAAGTCGCGGCTGTCGTAATCCACCGCGCCTACCCAGAACACGTCCTTTTTTATTTCCAGTGCTTTCATTGTTTCGTCCTGTGTATGTGTTTTGCTGCTGATAATGCGTGCAGCTTGCATAATTTCCTGAGGCCGTCATAAAAAAAAAGGCAGCACGGGCAAGGGCGCTGCGGCGTTCTGCTATGCGGGAGGCCGTAAAACGCCCCTCCTGCCGTATGCGGGAGGGGCGCAAAAGAACCTTATGCAGGTTCGAATTCGCTTTTGGGCGCGCCACACACGGGGCACAGCCAGTCAGAAGGAACATCTTCCCATGCGGTGCCGGGAGCTACGCCGTTGTCGGGGTCGCCTTCGGCGGGGTCGTATTCGTAGCCGCAGATGTTGCAAACGTATTTCTGCATTGTTCTCATCCTTTACACGTGTTGAGTGGTATTACAGTTCGGTTTTCCAGTGGCCGTGCAGGTTGCAGTACTCGCGTGCGGTCACTTTGTCAGCCTTGATACAGAATTCGGCTTCGGGGGTTTCGCCGGGGTTCAGGAATTTGGTGTAGCTGCGGCCGTCGGCAATCAGCTCTATCCACTGAATCCAGTGCTTGTCTGTCATGGGATGCTCGACGGCGCCCACTTTCACAAGGAAGCCGTTCGCGGTCTTTTCGATGACGGGGACGTGCTTTTCCTTGGCGGCGTCAACGGTGCCTTCCACCTGCAGTTCCATTTCTTCGCCACAGCAGACCAGCGGTGCGCCGCCGCCTGCCATAACTTCAACCATGTTGCCGCAGTGATTGCACTTGTAGATTTCGAGCATGTTAGGCATTTGGGCCTCCCGTTAATTTTGGTGCTTATTACCGTGTACTTCAGGATCATCAGGCAACGCGGACATTCCGGTGCGGAGCACGGGCCCGCGTTACCGGCTATACGTGACATTACCTGTAACAGTACTCGTTTCCGAACATCAGTTCAAGCCCCTTTCTGACTTTTTAGTGATAAGTCCTCTGTGAATTTTGTCCAGAAGAAAAAGATGTTGCGTTGTGTTGCGGCAGCCGCACCGCAGCAGCCGCGGGCGTGCGCACGGCAGGCACCGTACTGCCGTGCACCCGAAAAAGGACGGCCGCCTTTTTGCCGTTGAGTACAAAAAGGCGGCCGCCGGAAAGACGCAACACCGCGGTACCGCGGCGGTGCCTGAATACTAGAAGTTCAGCGTGCCTTTAAAGCTGCGCGCCAGTTCTTCCACAGGTTCGGCAAGCAGTACGGAGTCTCCGGAGAGCACGCGCAGGGAATCGTGTGCGGTCACCTGTCCGATACGGGTGCAGTGCTGACCTTTGAACATCTGCTCAAAGGCGTTCTGCTGTGCTGCCGGCACAGTGACCAGCAGGCGCGATGCCGATTCGGAGTAGAGCACTTCAGCCTTGTTCAGGCTGCCTGCAAGAGCCACTGCGTTCAGGTTGACATCGGCGCCCGTGCGTCCTGCCAGAGCCATTTCGGCCACAGCCACAGCCAGACCGCCGTCGGACAGGTCGTGGCAGCCGGAAACAAGTCCGGCACCGATGGCTTTGTACAGCGTGCGGTAGCGCAGGAGTGCCGGAACGGCGTCCACATGCGGCACATCGGCGGAAAGAATGCCCAGCTCGTCTGCCAGTTCCGATCCGCCCAGTTCGCGGCGGGTGACACCCAGCAGGTATATGCCGTCTCCGGCTTGTTTGAAGTCGGAAGTGACTGTTTTGTTCACATCGGGGATGACCCCCAGAACGGAGAACAGCACCGTGGGCGGAATGGATATTTTGGTACCGCCGCCGGTGTAGTCATTTTTCATGGAATCTTTGCCGGATATGCAGGGTACGCCGTAGGCCTGACAGAAATGGGCCAGAGCTTTGTTGGCGCGTACCAGCTGCGCCAGCTTGTACCGGCCGTCGGGAGTTTTTTCCGACTGCACGGGGTCGCACCAGCAGAAGTTGTCCACACCGGCCATATGATCAATGTTGCCGCCCACTGCAACCGCGTTGCGCACCGCTTCGTCAATGGCGTTGGCCATCATCCAGTAGGTGTCGATATCGCTGAATTTGGGGCAGATGCCGTGCGAGAGCACTATGCCTGCCTCGTTTTCCAGCAGGGGGCGCATGACGCCCGCATCGGCGGGGCCGTCACGCAGAACGCCCACCAGCGGTTTGACGACGCTGCCGCCCTTTACTTCGTGGTCGTACTGGCGGATGACGTACTCTTTGGAGCAGATGTTCAGCCGTCCCAGCATTGTTTTAAGCAGGCTGCCCTGATGGGCGTCGTCCACGTCTATGGCCGGTGCCGGCAGCTGCGGGCGTTCCCACACGGCGTCAAGCTGCATCTGCGGAACACCGTCATGCAGGAACTCCATGGAAAGGTAGGCCACCGGCTTTTCGCCGTAGGTCACATGAAAGTAGCCGGAGTCAGTGAATTCGCCCAGTGCTGTGGCCTCAACGTCCATTTCGCGTGCAAGGGCGAGAAACTCTTCTATTTTTTCAGGCGGTACGGCCAGCGTCATCCGTTCCTGCGCTTCGGAAAGCAGTATTTCCCACGGGCGCAGTCCGTCATATTTGAGCGGTGCGCGCGAAACGTCTATGCGGCAGCCGCCGGTGTCTTCGGCCATTTCGCCCACGGAAGAGGAAAGCCCTCCGGCACCGTTGTCTGTAATGGCGTTGTACAGGCCTTTGTCCCGTGCGCGCATGATGAAATCATACGTTTTGCGCTGTGTGATGGGGTCACCGATCTGTACTGCCGTGGCGGGAGAGCCTTCGTGCAGTTCCTCGGACGAGAACGTGGCGCCGTGGATGCCGTCCTTGCCTATGCGTCCGCCGGCCATCACCACGATATCGCCCGGCAGAGCCTTTTTTTCGTGACCGGGTCTGCCCGCCACCGTGGCCGGAATCATGCCCACTGTACCGCAGTAGACCAGCGGTTTTCCCAGGTACCTGTCGTGGAACACAATGGAGCCGTTTACCGTGGGAACACCGGATTTGTTGCCGCCGTGCTCCACACCTTCGCGCACGCCTTCAAGCACGCGGCGCGGATGCAGCAGGCGGGGGGGCAGTTTTTCTTCATAAAAGGGCGAGGCAAAACAGAACACATCGGTGTTGCACACCATGTTGGCGCCCATGCCGGTGCCCATGGGGTCGCGGTTTACGCCCACAATGCCGGTAAGCGCTCCGCCGTAGGGGTCAAGCGCCGAGGGCGAGTTGTGGGTTTCCACCTTTATGCAGACGCTGTGCGTGTCCGTAAAGGATATGACACCTGCGTTGTCCTTGAAAACGGAAAGGCAGAAGTCTTTTTTGCCCATGCGTTTGCGCAGCAGGCTTGTGGAACCCTGAATACAGGTTTTGTACAGGCTGTTGATGGTCTCGCCGGTGCCGGTTTCTTCGTTGCGGTACCGGATGCGTGCAGAGAAAATCTTGTGCTTGCAGTGTTCGGACCATGTCTGGGCAAGCGCTTCCACTTCGGCATCGGTGGGACGTGCGGGCAGGCCCATTTTTTCGCGGGCGGCTTTTACGTCCGGTTGCGCGTAATGGTCGCGTATGCAGTGCATTTCTTCCAGACTGAGAGCCAGCGTGTTGTCGCGGCTGAAAGCGGCCATGGCCGCGTCGTCCATGGTGTCCAGCGGGATAAAGGCCACTTCGTCGCAGGCCTGTCCCAGTACCTGCGCGGCAGCGGCGGGAAAGCCCGGCTCGGCCTGCCACTGGGCGCGGCTTTTGACGGAAAAGCGCTGGATGAGTTCGTTGGCAAGCAGATCGCGTCCTATGCGTTCCACATCATCGCGCGAAAGATCGCCGCTGATGCGGTACTGGTTGGCCACATACACGTTGACCGAGCGACGGTCGCTGATGCCCAGCACAATGGCAATGGTTTCGCGGGCGGTGCGGCCTTCGTTGTCCGTCACGCCCGGGCGCAGGCCCACTTCCAGATACCAGTCGGCATCGCCCGCGGCGGGGGCGGCAGATGCCTCCTGCAGAACGGGGTCGTGCAGAGCTCCCTGTTTCAGCACTTCGTCAAGCTGCTGCTCCGAAAGCCCGTCAATGGTGAACACTTTGACTATCTGCACGGACTCGGGAGTGATATCCAGAGATTCGGCAATTTTGTTGCAGACCTTGCGGCCCACGGTGTCCGCGACATGGGGTCGCAGACCAACTTCAATGCGGCGTAGCATGAAAGACTCCTGCGGTATTGCGGTGGTCGGGTTGGGCTTTCCTTAATGGCAAACGCGGCGTTTGCAAAGGGTAAAAACAGAATGTTGCGCCGCGGGGCACAGCGGCCCTGCGGACAAAAAAAGAGGCGCAGCCCCGTGCGGGGGGTGGGCGGCGCTGTGTTCTGTCATGCGGAACCGGGATGCAGGGGGGCTTGAGCAACCTGCCGTCCTCCGGCTTTTTTTGCGGCGTAGCTTGCGGTGTCGGCCCGCTGGACAAGACTTTCCGCAGAATCCTGCGATTGCAGAAGGGCAACCCCCACACTGGCGCTTACAGCACCTGATGTGCCCGATTCAATGGCGTCCAGTATGCGGGCGGACATGGCGGGTAGCGCGTCTTCTTTGAATTCCGTCACGATGACGGTAAATTCGTCGCCGCCGTAGCGGCAGGCAAAATCAGTTCCTTTGCGTATGCAGGAGCGCAGGGCGTTGGAAACCTGACGCAGTATTCTGTCGCCTTCGCGGTGCCCTTGCGTGTCGTTGATGGCTTTGAACCCGTCCAGATCAAGGAAGATAAGTGCCAGAGGATGCCGTGTGCGATGGCAGCGGGCTATTTCTCTGTCGAGCAGCATGTGAAAATGCGTATGGTTGAAAAGCCCTGTGAGGCCGTCAAACACTGCCTGCATGCGCATTTTTTCTTCCATGCGCCGGATGCTGGTCAGATCGCGCCCCACGATGATCCAGCGCGCTGTTTCCGCCCGCGTTTTGAGCGGCGAGACTGAAAGCTCGTACAGTGCGCTGCTGCCGTCGGGCAGTTTTATGGCGACTTCCACCGGTACGGGCGTCTGTTTTTCCTGCGGGTGTGCCGTCTGCTGTTCCGCAGTGTCCGCCTGCCGCTGCACAGGCAGATGATCGGCCCCCCACGCGGCACCGGGCGTTGTGGCGGCGGCGATGTCAAACAGCATGGCACCGGCCTGCAGCAGCATGTCCGAGCTGGTCCACAGCACTCTGCCGGTGGCGTCGACGGTGAACACAACCTCCTGCATGGCCTCCATGAGACTGCTCAGAAAGTCATTTTGTTCCAGCACTTCGGCTTCCAGTGCGGAAACCTGTGTTATGTCTTCGATACGTACCAGAAATGCCCCCTGCTCAGGCAGGTTGCGGAAGATGCTGAGCAGAGCGCAGGTACGGGCTGCTCCCTGCGTGGTGCAGTATGTAAAAATTTTGTTTGCGGCATTGTTTTGTGTTTCCGCCGTGATCTGCCGCCATACTGATTCGGTCTCAATGCCGTATGCATTGCGCAGCACGTCGCTTAAAGCATGCCCGCGCGGGTCGCTGTCCTGCCCGGCAAGTGCAAGAAAGGCCGTGTTGGCTTCGCGTATGATGCCTGTGGCGTCCACCTGCGCCACCATGTTGGGCAGCGAATCAAGCAGACGGGCTTTACTGCGCAGTCCGCTCTGTTCCGTATAGAATATTTCCAGCCCTTTTGAGAGAAATCTGGCGTATACGGCCAGGCTGCCTTCTTCCTGCAGTCTGGTTTTGCTGCGCGGCACGTTCATGCTGCCGTACACGTCACCCTCGGCAGCCAGCGGCAGGCGCACACCGCCTCTGCTCCACGGCAGGGCGTCAACCTCGGCACTGCTGGCAACGGGCTGCACACCCTGTTCGGGCACAGGACGGAAAAGCACATATCTGTTTACGGAAGGATCGCGCAGAGCCACTTCCCATTTTTTCATGTTCCACAGCCAGTGCAGCTGTCTGCCGGTCATTTTGACGGCTTCTTCGTACGAGGCGGCGCGCTGCAGTTCTGTGCTCAGAAAATGAAAGCGCTGAATGTCTTCAAGCGTCTGGGTGTAGAGTCTGTCGGAAAGCGGGGCGTCTTCTATGCCCAGAGAGCTGAGCAGAACGCGGAAGCGGGTGGCACAGTCGGCGCGCAGCGCTTCCATACCCGGCCCGTCAAGCTGTAGCAGCCCGGCCATCAGCATTTCATGGCGGATGAGTTCCGCATGATCGCCCTGTCCGGTCTGCAGCAGTTCGGCCCAGCGGGTGGCAAGCGCGACGCACAACGTGAAGGGGTCCAGCCCGTTAAGCGTCGGGGCATGATGGTGGCGCACCGCGTCGACAAAGCGTTGCGGCATGTTCCATGTGCTGAACAGTTCTGCGGAAAGCTCCTGATGCTCTTTGCCCCAGTGGACCTGTTCGGATGTGGCGTGGGCGCGGGAATATTCCGTCAGATAACGGCGGCGGGCAAGCACGGGGTCTGAACTGCGGGTGCACTGTCTGATAAAAATTCCCAGATCTTTGAGCAGTGCGGCAAGATAGGCCAGAGCCTCGTCGCCGGGTGCCAGCTGGGCCGACAGTTTTTCTGCGGCAATGGCGCTCCACAGTGCCATGCGCCAGTCGGGAAAAAGTTCGGTTGGTTTGCGGTGCAGTGCGCCGGTCACGCGCTGCTGGTAGGCTATGGACAGGGCTATTTTGAGAATTTCCCGCGAGCCGAGTACCACTACGGCCCGCTGCATGTCGGACACGGGATTGCGCTGCCCGTAGTAGGGTGAGTTGACCAGTTCCAGAATGGTGGCCGCAAGAACCGGGTCCATGGCCAGCAGCTCGGCGATGACAGAAAAATCAGGCTCCGGCTGGGCAAGCGCCTGCAGCAGTTTGACCATCACAGGGGGAAACGTGAGCTGAAGACACTCGGAGTACCACTCCATGGTCTTACTGCGGTCAGCTGCTTCTTGCGTGGTCATGGGCCTTCCTACCTGCTGCGGTTTTTCACATAATCCACCGTTTGCCTGAGCACGGTTTTTTCCCTGCTTTCGTCCAGCATGTGCAGTGCGTCTGCGGCTTTTTTCAGATAGGTGTCGGCAAGGTCTCTGGTGGCTTTGTCCAGCCCCTGTCCGCGCACCGCTCTTGCCACGTTGTCCACATCGGCATCGGAAAAGGTGCCGGTGGTGAATTTGTGCAGAAACTCCTGCCGGTCGGCGCCTTCCAGCCTTTCCAGATACATGTGCAGCGGCGGGGTAAGCTTGCCTTCGCGCAGGTCGCCGGCCACCGGCTTGCCGGTTTCTCCGGCAGAAGGTGAAAAGTCCAGCGCATCATCCACTATCTGGAAGGCTATGCCCAGATTCATGCCGAAGTCGCAGGCTGCCTGCTCCTGCTGCGCCGTGGCACCGGCCGCAATGGCACCCAGCTGACAGGAAGCCTGAATCATCCACGCGGTTTTGCCTTTGATAATTTCTATATATGTTTCCTGCGGGTGGCCTGTGCTGCGCAGGTATTCGATTTCGGCAATTTCACCGGTGGCTGTTTCAATGATGGCCCGTGCGATGCATTCGGTAAGCCTCGTATCACCATAACGTGAAACAATGAGGTTGGCGAGGGCCAGCAGCGCATCGCCTGCAAGGATGGTTCTGGTGCTGCCGAAAAGTGTGTGCGCGGCGGGCAGACCACGGCGCAGCGCGGCGTCGTCTATGATGTCGTCGTGCAGCAGTGTGGCCGAGTGCAGCAGCTCGACGGAACAGGCCAGCGGGTATATATCGTCGCCGCCGCGGCCCAGGGCACGGGCAAAAAGTATGGCCAGCAGCGGCCGCAGGCGTTTGCCGCCGGCGCTCAGCACATGAGTGGCCACAGGTTGCACCATGGTGTTCAGAGTGCCGGTTTCCGCGGCCAGAGTCTCATTCACTTTGGGCTGGATGGCGCCCAGATATTCCAGAAGTTCTTGCATGAGCCGTATTGTTCCGTTTTTCAAGCCGCTAGGCAAGTGTATCTTTGTCAGACAAACAGGGCGCGGGCGGCCTGCCCCAGCGAGGCGAATGCATCGTCCACGGCCCAGTCATGCGCTGCGCGCGAACCGACCACATTGGAAACCGTGCGCAGTTCCAGAAAAGGCACACCCTGCCGCAGACAGCCGAGCGCCAGCGCAAAGCCTTCCATATTTTCTGTCAGGGCATGATGCGTCTGCCGCATGGCGCAGGCGCGTTCCGCCGTACCGCTGGCGGCGGCCACCGTCAGGCTGCCGCCAGTGCGGCAAAGGGGCGGCGGGGTCAGCTGCAGCACGGCCAGTACCGGCGCGGGGTTCAGCTCTATACTGTTCCAGACCGGATTGACGGCATCGTCCGTCTGGCCGAACCCGATTCCCATGGGGTCGACCCCCTGTGCCGTATACAGGCCGTAATCGGCCCATGTTTCACGCGTGGCCAGCACAGTGCTGCCCAGCGGGGCGGCATCCGGGTCAAATGTGCCTGCTATACCCAGCGAGATAACCCCGTCGATGTTGCGGTGTTCGCCCAGCAGCCGGCCCAGTGTAAAGGCCGCATTCACCGGTCCCACACCGGTCACGGCCAGCAGACACTGACGTTCGTTGACGGGCGATGCGCATACTTCACCCTGACGGGGCAGCACGCAGCCTACGCGGCCCCTGCCGTTGAACCCTTTAAGGACGGCTTCCATTTCTCTGGTGGTGGCGGTGGTAATAATCAGCGTCATCTGGTGGTAGGTATAACGGGTTGCAGTTCCTGTGCTTTTATAGTGCACCGCCCCTCCTGTAAAGCGAAGGGGCGGTGTGCGGGGGCATATGCGCCGCAAACAAAACGGTGCCGTTACAGGCGCCAGTAGTCAAAACCGGCGTCAGTGAACGCGGAGGGCGACTTTGCGCCTTTGATATCCAACAGCAGGGCTTTTTGCGGATCGCGGAACCAGCCGCGGATATCCTGTGCCTGCAGTGCGTCGTATTCCGCGTGCGGTACGGCCAGAATAACAGCATCCAGCTCGCGCAGGGTGTCCAGACCGGTCAGGGTCAGGCCGTATTCTTCGTGGGCTTCCGCGGGGTCGGCCTGCGGGTCGTGCACCAGCACATGCACGCCGTAGTCGCGCAGTTCGTCAATCACGTCCACCACGCGGGTGTTGCGCAGGTCGGGTACGTTTTCCTTAAAGGTAAGCCCCAGCACGCCCACGCGGGAACCGGCCACCACGTTGCCTTTGCGGATCATTTTTTTCACGCAGGTTTCGGCCACGAATTTGCCCATGCCGTCATTGATGCGGCGTCCGGCAAGAATGACCTGCGGGTGGTGTCCCAGCGCTTCGGCCTTGAAGGTGAGATAGTACGGGTCGACGCCGATGCAGTGGCCGCCCACGAGACCGGGACGGAACGGCAGGAAATTCCATTTTGTGCCGGCTGCTTCAAGCACTTCCAGCGTGTCGATGTCCATGCGGTCGAACAGCAGCGCCAGTTCGTTCATAAGAGCGATGTTCAGGTCTCTCTGGGTGTTTTCGATGACCTTTGCTGCCTCGGCAACGCGGATGCTGGATGCGCGGAATGTTCCGGCGGTGACCACTGTGCCGTACATGCGCTGCAGCAGGTCCGCCGTGGCTTCATCGCTGCCGGAAACAACCTTGACGATGGTTTCGAGGGTGTGAACTTTGTCGCCCGGATTGATGCGCTCGGGCGAATAGCCCACGGTGAAGTCGGTGCCGAATTTCATGCCCGATTCTTTTTCAAGAATGGGCACGCAGATTTCTTCGGTAAGGCCGGGGTATACCGTGGATTCGTATACCACCACGCAGCCTTTTTTCATGGTGCGGCCCACAGTGCGCGAGGCGCTTTCCACCGGAAAAAGATCGGGCCGGCGATTGCCGTCGATGGGCGTGGGCACGGCCACGATGACAATGTCCGCCTGACCTATGCGCGCGGGGTCTGCGGTAAATTCTGCCTTGCACGCCGCCAGCCGGGAATTTTCCACTTCGCCTGTGGCGTCTTCACCTTTGATGAGGGCATCCACGCGGCGTTGCGAAATGTCAAAGCCGATCACGCGGAAGTGTTCGCTTAAGGCCACGGCAAGAGGCAGCCCAACATAGCCGAGACCCACAACGGCCACGGCGGCATTTGCGTCGGTAAGTTCTTCAAACCTGATCATTGCGGTTTTCTCCGAAAAAAAAAGCATTGTCCGGTCGGGGTGTTCAGAGTCTGTCCTGCACTGCCGCGCGGGAATGTCCGTGCAGCCCGTGCTGGACATGGACGGCGCGGTATGAAAAAGAACGCCCTTATGGAATTCACAAAACAGTTACTTTCTGCTGCGGTCGGCCTGTGGCTTTTTGCCGAAGGCATTACTTTTTTTCTTGGCGCCGAGCGCCTGAAGCCGGTGCTGCGCGCCCTTGCGGAAACCAGAACCGCCCATCTGCGCATTACCGGTCTGGTCATGATGCTGCTGGGCGTCGGGGCTGTGGCGCTGGCCCGTTATTATTTCATTTCCGGTTAGCCTTCTGCGCCACATGCAGCTGGACTATGCCCGAAGTAAGCGGCCGGTGAAGCACCCGTGCAAAACCGGCGTCACGCATTTCCTGCGCCAGTTCCCGCGCATCGGGAAAGGCGATGATGGTGTCGGCCAGATAGCGGTACGCGCTGTCGTCGCCTGAAAAAATTTTGCCGATGCGGGGCAGGGCGTGTTGCAGGTAAAAATTGTACAGCCCTTTCCACACCTTGTTTTTGCCTGAACCGAATTCCAGCACACAAAGCCTGCCGCCGGGTACCAGCACCCGCAGAATTTCGCGGAAGGCCTCTTCACGGGGAATGATGTTGCGTATGCCGAAGGCTATGGTGGCGCAGTCTACGCTGTTGTCCGAGAGCGGCAGATGCCTGCCGTCGCCCTGTGCGGGATAGACTCCGGCGCCTTTGAGACCGCGCAGCTTTTTTTTGCCCGTGGTCAGCATGGGCAGGCAGTAATCCAGCGCGGCAACCCGCATGTGCGGGTACTGTCGTCTTATTTCCAGCGAAACGTCGTACGTGCCCGCGGCCAGATCAAGCACCCGCCCCGTGGGGCCGGGTATTATCTGACGCACGAGTTCGTAACGCCACCAGTAGTCCATGCCGACGCTCAGAAAATGATTGAGAAAATCGTAGCAGCCTGCAATGCGGCCGAACATGCCTGAAACATTGCAGGCGTGTTCCTGACTGTCTGTGTGCTTCATCGACGGATTATTCCGCGCTTTCGCGCTGGGGCTGGCTGCTGCCGGCGCAGATGGTTTCAAAGACCACGTTGTATACAGCGGGGAACATTTCTCCGAAGTTGTTGGGAGAAACGCGGCCTGTCTCAATGAATTTGACCATGATCTCTTTAGCTACCTGCAGGGCTTCTTTCTGCATTTTTTCCATCGGAACCTCCACAGCGATGTGCTCGGCGTGAAAAATCAAAAAAACCCGCCCGTGGGGGATGGTCTTGACCTACGAGGTGAAAACCGGGCGGGGAAAAGAGGAAGAAACCGATAAGCCACTCCCTGTTTTTCGCGGCTTCTATAGCATTATGCGGTATGAACGTCGAGGAGAAACAGCGACGCCCCGCGCATACAATAACGCGGAACCGGCAGAGCCGGTTCCGCGTCGGGATATCTGTGTTGCCGCCCTTATTCCAGTTCTCTGGCAAGCGCTGCTATTTCTTCGCGCAGAACCTTGGCGGCGGCTTCGCTGGCAGTGGCTTCCAGCTGTGCCGAAAGCTGTTCGGAAACCGTGTGCACTATGGCTTCGGTGTCGGGCCGGCCGGCAAGTTCGATTTCATCCAGTCGCGCGGCGAATGCTGCGTCGTCTTTGTCCATGCGGGCCAGCTGCTCTTCAAGCGCGGCCAGACGTTCTTCGTAAAGCGGGCGGACAGCGGCCACGGCGCTTTCCGTTGCCGCGGCAAGCAGACTGCGGAAAACAGGACTGTCTTCGCCCAGCAGACGCTCCACGACGTCCTGCACGGGTTCCTGCACTTCCGGCTCTGCCGCGGCTGTTTCCAGCGCGGCTATGCGTTCTTCAAGCAGCATGAGCTGGGGCAGAGGGGCTGCGGCGGGAGCAGCTGCGGCGGGAGGGACGACCTCATGTCCGGCCGTCTGCTCTGGCTCCGGTTCCTCGGCTTCAGCCGCGGGGGGCTGACGGGTTTCGCCTGCTGTTTCGCCATGTCCTGCGGCAGAACCAGCATCATGAGCAGGGGTATCATCCTTTGCTGCTCCGGTGGCTTCATCCTGTGGCAACACTTCGTCTGATGCGGTTTCTTCAGGCGGCGAATCCTGCGGCTGCAAATTTTCGGGCTGCATATCTTCGGAACCGGCTCTGCCGGGCATTCCTGTGTCGGGCATTTCTGTGTCGGGCACTACGGCTTCAGGTGTCACTTCTTCGGGCAGCTCCGTGTCCGTTGTCACGGTGCCTGCCGGTTCCGCGCCGGCCTCTTCTGTTCCCGACTCTTGCGGGCCAGCCTCTTGCGTTCCGGACGGCATTTCTGCTGTTGCGTTATGCTGTTCAGCTGCAGGCTGTGCGGGGGCGGCGTCCCCTTCTTCCTCTGCCGCAACGGTTGCCTGCGGGGCTGCGTCGTGTGCGCTGCCCATTACCTGATCAAGCACATCGTCCAGATCGTCCAGCGGCATTTCCTGCTTGCCGGCGGCAGCTTCCTGCGCTGCAGATTGGGCGGGCTGGGTGTCGGGCGGCTGTATATCGTCTATCAATGCACCTATTTCATCAAGATGTGCGGTATCTTCAGGTTCTTCGACACCGGCGGAAGCCTGCCCGATAAGCTCATCCAGATCGTCGATGTCGGGCGCACCGGCATCGTCGTCAGCCCCGCCGCCGTTAGCGGCGTCTTCTGCTTCGGGAGCCGCCGCGTTCTGCTGCGTTCCGGCGGAAGCCTGTTCCAGCAGGGCGTCGATGTCGTCGGCGGAAAGCGGATCATCGTTTTTCTGTGCGGCGGGTGTCTGCGGCTGCTCCGGCACGGCTGCGGCAGCCTGTTCGATAAGCGCGTCCAGATCGTCGATGTCGGGCGCACCGGCATCATCGTCAGCTCCGCCGCCGTTAGCGGCGTCTTCTGCTTCGGGAGCCGCCGCGTTCTGCTGCGTTCCGGCGGAAGCCTGTTCCAGCAGAGCGTCGATGTCGTCGGCGGAAAGCGGATCATTGCTTTTCTGCGCGGCGGGTGCCTGCGGCTGCTGCGGTGCGGCTGCTGACGCCTGTTCGATAAGCGCGTCCAGATCGTCGATGTCGGGCGCACCGGCATCGCCGTCAGCCCCGCCGCCGTTAGCGGCGTCTTCTGCGTCGGGAGCCGCCGCATTCTGCTGCGTTCCGGCGGAAGCCTGTTCCAGCAGGGCGTCGATGTCGTCGGCGGAAAGCGGATCATCGTTTTTCTGCGCGGCGGGTGTCTGCGGCTGCTGCGGTGCGGCTGCTGATGCCTGTTCGATAAGCGCGTCCAGATCGTCGATGTCGGGCGCACCGGCATCATCGTCAGCTCCGCCGCCGGTACCGGCGTCTTCTGCTTCGGGAGCCGCCGCATTCTGCTGCGTTCCGGCGGAAGCCTGTTCCAGCAGGGCGTCAATGTCGTCGGCGGAAAGCGGATCATCATTTTTCTGTGCGGCGGGTGCCTGCGGCTGCTGCGGTGCGGCTGCTGATGCCTGTTCGATAAGCGCATCCAGATCGTCGATGTCGGGCGCGTCCGTTTCATCGCCGGTGCCTGAATCCGGCGCGGCAGGTTGTTCTTTTTGCGCGGTGTCCTGCACCGCTTCGTCCATGGCTCCGTTCAGCAGGGCATCCAGATCATCCAGATCGTCATCCTGCGAGGGTGCGGGAGCACCCACATCGCCCAGAAGATCATCCATGTCAGACATGTCAGGCATCTGCAGTTCTTCGTTGGGGTCGACCACGGGTGAACCTCCTGATGCTGAACCGGCGCTGCCGGCAGAGGGGGCGTCCTGTTCCAGATCATTCAGCAGGGCATCTATATCGTCTTCATCGTCTGCGGGTTTCCTTGCGGACGGGGTGGTGCCGCTGTCGATCTCCAGATCATCGAAGCCTTCGATGGAATCAAGACCTGCATCGTTATCCAGCAGGTCTTCCAGCTCTTTTTCAAAATCAGCGGCATCGCTGTCCGTACTGCCGGGAACAGATCCTTTTTCGACGATTTCCGTCAGTTCGATGATATCGTCTTCTTCGTGCAGGGGGCCCTGTGGTGACATGGCGTACCTTCAATCTGAGGTTGAGGGTATCCGTCCGGCTGCCGGAGCGCCGCGGAGCGGAAAACAGCAACAATCTGTATCGTCAAAAAGATAAGCATACATCGCGCCGTAACGCAAGAGGCCGCCCTTTCGGGCGGCCTCGAACAAGCAAATCCGGACCAGTGCCTAGGGGTGGCACTTGGACTTTTTGCAACCGGTCAGTTCCTTTTTCAGGTCCTTGTCGCTGCCTGCAGCTTCAAGGTGGCAGGACATACAGGTGGCAACAGTGGTGGCCTTTCTGTCGTGGATGATTTTGTAGTAAGAATGGACAGACTTGTCCTTCTTGTCAAAAACATCGTGACAGCCTGCGGTGGCACACTTGGCAAGATTTTCCTTGCCGTCAACGGGGTGGTGGCAGTCGGCGCACTGGTAGCTGGAGTGGCTGGAGTGGTTGAAGATCACCGGCATTTTGGTGTTTTCCATCTTCAGACCGTCGGCAGGTGCTTCCGCGGCGATGACGGGCAGCGCAAAAGCGGCTACCAGTGCCAGCACCATTACGGCAAACAGCGATTTCCTCATAACTGTGATACCTCCTTCACAAGGTATGTTAAATAATTTGGGCAATCCTAGAGCTACACCCCACTTCTGTCAAGCAGGGGCGCTGGTTAGCAAAGGGTCTGCGCGTGAAAAAAAGTGCAAGCGACCTTGAGGGGCATGACCTGCGCTGTGCCCGCGGGGGGCAGATGCGCGTACCTGCGGCGGGCCGCGCAGGCTGCATTGCGCGGCGTGCAAAGCGCAGATGCCTGCGCCGTGTCCGGCTCAGCGGTATTTTTTCATGTATCCGCGGGGTGTCACCATGTTGCCCCGTATTATTCTGGTGGTGCTGTTGCCTATGATCACAATGGAGAGCATGTCCACCTGCGCCGGTTCGAAAACCGACAGAGGGGCAACCGAAACAGCCTGTTCCGGCCTGTTGGCCTGCCGTACCAGTCCGACAGGGGTTTCGGGCTGTCTGTAGCGGCGGGCCGTTTCCAGCGCATGCTCCAGCTGCCAGTCGCGTTTTTTTGAGCGCGGGTTGTACAGCACCACAACGAAATCAGCTTCCAGTGCGTTTTGCAGGCGCTTTTCGATAACTTCCCAGGGGGTGAGCAGGTCACTCAGGCTGATGCAGGCGAAATCGTGCATCAGCGGTGCGCCCAGCAGCGCCGCAGCCGCAGAAAGTGCAGGCACTCCGGCGATGACGTGCACGGGCAGATAGGCGTCCATTTCTTCGATCAGTTCATAGATAAGTCCGGCCATGGCATAAATGCCGGGATCGCCGGAGCACACCACTGCCGTGGCCCTGCCGGAAAGAGCAGTTTCAATGGCCTTGGCGCAGCGTTCCATTTCGCCCATCATGCCCGTGGCAATGATTTCGCGTCCGGCAAGAATATCGTCCGGCACCAGTTCAACATAGCGGGTGTACCCTGCTATGACTTCTGAAGCCCGCAATGCGTCCGCAGCCTGCGGGGTGAGCAGCTGCGGGTCTCCGGGGCCCAGACCGACGATGTAAAGAGGTGCGGGGTGCATGGTGTATTGCTCCTGTGCCACGGCAGCGGTCACGTCGCCGTCGGCTGCTTTGGGTATGATAAGATGTGCCGCGGCATGCTGTGTGCAGCGGCATTCATTGTTTGTCCGCGCTGCCAGCAGGGCGGCAGCCTCCGCCACGGAAGGGGTGCCCACGGCTTTCAGCGGTCTGGACGACGGGTTGGGTACCGCAATTGCGGCCAGTGCGGCAGAGGAAAAAAAGATAACGGGCACCCCCAGCCTGCGGGAGGCCTCGTGCATGGCCGGTTCAGCCCGTTTAGCTTCCACGCTTGCCAGCGATGCCAGTGCCAGCGGAGTGATGTCATGCGCTTCCAGCAGCCGCAGCAGGTGTTCAGCCGCTCTTGGCGCGGGCACGTTTTTGCGGCAGCCCAGACCTGCATGAAGAATGCGCGGATGCAGTACCAGCCTGTCTGCAGGAGCGCGCCGGGCAGCCGATGCATGGATTGTCACCAGTACGGAGGGTAGTGCCGCGTACCGGTTGTCCAGACTGTGTTCGTCGGTGTGAATGAACAGGCCGCAGGGGTGATTTTTCAGCTTCAGCAGGTCGTGGCGGTCGGCAACGGCCACCTGCCGCCCTTCCAGCAGTGCGGCGTTGACGTGCCGTACTGCGGTCAGCCGGGCTATGGCCATGTTGTTTTCCGCCGCCAGCAGATCGAGTGACGGCAGTCCTTCGGTATCAGTGGCGGTGGTGATGACAGGTGTGCCGCCGGTCATGGCGGCTATGCGGCAGGCAAGGGCGTTTGCTCCGCCGAGATGTCCCGACAGCAGGCTGACGGCGTGGAGCCCCTGCTGGTCCAGCACCACCACGGCGGGGTCGCGGTCTTTGCCCTGCAGCAGCGGCGCTATGCTGCGCACGGCTATGCCGCATGCCGCGATAAAAATCAGACCGTCATAAACTGAAAACGCATGCCGCACGGCATCGGCAAGCCGGAGAAAACGCTCTGTGCGGGGGGCGGTTGTGCTGTCTGCAAGAC
The DNA here is from genome assembly GCF_055388115.1 of Oleidesulfovibrio vietnamensis. Classification (NCBI taxonomy): domain Bacteria; kingdom Pseudomonadati; phylum Thermodesulfobacteriota; class Desulfovibrionia; order Desulfovibrionales; family Desulfovibrionaceae; genus Oleidesulfovibrio; species Oleidesulfovibrio vietnamensis. Next base: position 3,097,016 of record NZ_AP042419.1, on the reverse strand, counting down.
CGGCAAGCCGGTGCGGCAGAAACAGGTCTGCCTGCAGATGCGGGCAGAGCCGCGCGGCCAGCTGTATTCCCTGAGGAGTCAGTGCAAAAACACACAGCCGTGACGTATGTGTGCCGCCGGAATCTGTGCCGGAGACGTCGTGCAGGGAACGGGGTGTGCTGTTCATGATGTTGCCGTGCGCAAAGGTGAAAAAAGCCGGAGCACCGTTCAGGCGCTCCGGCAGCATAGCATTGTTGCGGGGGCGGGACCATACCCGCAGGATTTGCCCTAGAAGGTGACGTTGCGCACTGCTGCGAGCATGGCCGCAAAGTCGTCTTCTGTGTGGGCCAGCGACACCATGGCGCATTCAAAACCGGACGGGGCAAGGTAGATGCCCTGATCACGCATCTGCTGGTAAAAGCGGGTGTAGAGCGTGCCGTCGGCTTTTTTGGCGCTGTCATAGTCAGTCACCGGTTCTCCGGTGAAGAAGATGGTGAACATGGAGGCCAGACGGTTGACTGTCACGGGTACGCCCTTGGCCTTGAGAATGGCTTCTATTTCAGAAGCAAGCGCGTCCACACGTTTTTCCAGTGCGGGATAGTCGGCTTTTTTCAGTTCCGCCAGCGTGGCGATACCTGCGGCCATGGCCACAGGGTTGCCTGCCAGAGTGCCGGCCTGATACACATCGCCGCAGGGAGCGATGCGCTCCATTATCTCGCGTCTGCCGCCATAGGCGCCCACGGGCATGCCGCCGCCGATGATTTTGCCCAGTGTGGTCAGGTCGGGGGTGATGCCGAAATACTGCTGTGCCCCGCCGTAGGACAGCCGGAAGCCGGTGATGACCTCGTCGAAGATAAGCAGCGCGCCGTAGCGGTCGCACAGATCGCGCAATCCCTGCAGAAAACCGGCGGCGGGCCGTACCAGTCCCATATTGCCCGCCATGGGCTCCACGATGACTGCGGCGATGTCTGCGCCGTGGTTTTCAAACAGGGCTTTTACGCGTTCAAGGTTGTTGTAGGGTGCCAGCAGGGTGTCCGCCACCACTGTGTCGGGCACGCCGGGGGTTCCCGGAATGGAAAGCGTTGCCACTCCGGAACCTGCGCTGGCCAGAAAAGCATCGCCGTGGCCGTGGTAGCAGCCCTCAAATTTAATCAGTTTGTTGCGGCCGGTGTAGCCGCGCGCAAGGCGCAGGGCAGACATGGTGGCTTCTGTGCCGGAGCTGACCATGCGTACCATCTCAATGCTGGGCACGGCGTCCACCACGGCTTCTGCGAGGCGGATTTCGTCTTCGCAGGGTGCGCCGAAACTCGACCCCTTGTCCACGGCTTCGTGGATGGCCTTGTTGACGGCGGGGTGGGCATGGCCCAGCAGCAGCGGCCCCCACGATTCCACAAAGTCGATGTATTCTCTGCCGTCAACGCTGTACAGCTTGCTGCCCTGCCCGCGTTCTACAAACACGGGGGCGCTGTCTACGCTCAGACAGGCGCGCACGGGGCTGTTCACCCCGCCGGGAATAAGTTTCTGGGCGCGTTCGAAAAGATTTCTGGAACGTTCCATGATGCGGTATCCTTGTCATGCCCGCGATTGTGCAACCGCGGATTTGCTCCTCCGCGCTAGAAATAGGTCATGGAGGTTTTTTTCAGTTCTTTCAGGCTGTTCAATACAGCATATTCTTCCAGCGCAGTTTCTTTGCGCAGGGTGTCAATCACTTCAAGATATTCGTTTTCGTGCCGCCCGTGGATCATGGTGTACAGCGTGTAAGGCCAGTCCTGCGCGGTACTGGGGCGGTAGTAGACATGCGATATGAGCCGGTGCTCGGCGGCCTGTCTGCCCACTTCGTCCACGGTGTCTTTGTCGACAATCCATGCTACCATGGCGTTGTGCGTGTAGCCTGCCTTCTGGTGCTTAAGGCTGGCGCCGAAACGGCGGATGGAGCCTTCTTCCTTCATGCGGCGCAGCAGAGCAAGCACTGTCTGCTCGTCGGTGCCTGTCTGTTCGGCGATATCGGCATACGGCGTTGCGCTGTCCGGCAGGTTCTTCTGCACAATGCGCAGAATGGCGCGCTCGGTGTCTGTAAAAGTCTGAGCCATCTCGCGTCCTCGTGATAGGGTTGCGGTTCACGCTGTTGATACCTGTTCAGGCGCGGTGTTGCAACCATGCAGCCGCACTTGAGCCCGGACGCTGTTTGCAGTATGTGCCGTGTGCGTGGCACCGCCGCTGCATAACTCTGCAAAAACGGGGAGACCCATGAAAATAGCCGTAGCCGGAGGCGGAAGCTGGGGGAGCGCTCTTGCCCATCTGCTGGCCGCCAATGCCTGTGACGTGACGCTGCTGGTGCGCGATGCCGTACAGGCCCGCCGTATCAATGCCGACCATGTGAATCCCGATTATCTGCCGGATGTGGTGCTGCACAGTTCTGTGCGGGCCACTGTGGATGATGCTGAAGCGCTGGATGGTGCCGGTCTGCTGCTGATGGCCGTGCCGTGCCAGCATTTTCGCAAGGTGCTGCAAAGATTGCGGCCGCTGCTGCCGCCGGAGCCGGTTGTGGTGTGCGCCAACAAGGGCATAGAGGTGGAAAATCTGTGCACGGTTTCAGAGGTTGTGGCGCAGGAACTGGAAGGCACCGGCCACACTTTTGCCATGCTTTCCGGACCGTCTTTTGCCGCCGAAGTCATGCGCGATATGCCCACCGCGGTGGTGCTGGGCTGCAGGGATGCCGCCACAGGACGCCGGCTGCGTCATATTTTTTCGTACGGGCTGTTCCGCACGTATTCCAGCACGGACGTACGCGGAGTGGAGCTGGGCGGGGCGGTTAAAAACGTCATCGCCATTGCGGCCGGTCTGGCAGACGGGCTGGGGTTCGGCCATAATGCCCGTGCGGCGCTTATCACCCGCGGGCTGGCAGAAATGAGCCGTCTGGGTGTGGCCATGGGCGCGCGGGCTTCCACGTTTATGGGGTTGTCCGGCATGGGCGATCTGGTGCTGACCTGCACCGGAGACCTTTCCCGTAACAGGCAGGTGGGGTTGAAGCTTGCGCAGGGCATGACTCTGGAAGAGGTGACCAGAAGCATGCGCATGGTGGCGGAAGGCGTGAAGACCACCGAGGCCGTGCACACTCTGGCGGCGCGGCTGCAGGTTGATCTGCCCATTACTTCGGCCATGTATGATGTGCTGCACAGCGGTAAAAATCCGCGTGATGCCGTGCGCGAACTGATGAGCAGGGAGCTCAAGGAAGAGTAGGGCGCCGGATACGGATTGCTGCCGTGCTGCATTGCCCGCCGCGGGTTACAGCGCGCGGCTGAGCGCCATGATAACCACGCCGCTGAGCATGGCTGCCAGCACATTGCCGGTCAGGCGCATGCATGCGATGGTGCAGGCGGAGGCAAACCACCCCCAGGGGCCGAGGCTGACCGAGGCCGGCACCACAATGGACAGCAGTATGGTGCCCGGCAGTGCATCCATGAACCGGCGCGCCCTGCCGGTATCCGGAAGTTTGCCTGCCAGCAGCAGCCCACCGAGGCGCAGGGCGTAGGTGGCTGCCGCAGCCAGTATGACGGCCAGAAAGGCCGCGGTGTTTTCCGTCATGTCTGCTTTCTGTCCTTTCCCGCCGCGTGTGCGGGCATCAGTGCGGCGCACAGGGCGCCGCTCAGGCCTCCGGCGGGTATGTACCATTTGCTGCCGGGAACAGCCTGTTCCACAATCAGAGCCACGGCCGCGGCAGTCAGCCACGGCAGCAGGTCTCTGCCGCCCCGCCAGAAGCTGCACAGCAGTGCGGTGAACACGGCTGTAAACGCGAAATCAAGCCCCAGACGCTCGGGGTTGCCCAGCAACGCCCCCACCTGATTGCCGAACAGCGAACCGGCACACCATGCCATCAGAATGCACAGGCCGCCGCCGAGCATGAAGTATGTGTCCACGGGACGCTTTGAGGCCGCAGCCAGCGTGACGGCCCAGTTTTCGTCGGTGACCAGATGCATGACAAGAGCCTTGTGGGTCAGTGTGGTTCCGGCAAAAAGCTGACGCAGTGATGCCCCGATGAGCAGATAGCGTGTGTTGATGACCAGAACCGCCAGCGCTATTTCCGCCACCGGCAGGGGCGGTTGCCACATATCCACCATGACAAACTGTGCAGACCCGGCAAAGATGGTCAGGTTCATGAACAGCAGCTGCCCCCAGCCGATACCTTTCTGGGCTGCCAGCAGGCCGAAAACGCTGCCGTAAGCGGCTACGCTGGCCGCCACGACGAGGTTGGCGGCAAAGCCTTTTTGCAGCTGGGAAAACGGAGCGGGCAGCGGGGATGAAGGGGATGGCGGGGATGAAGGCTGCAACGGATATCCTTCCGTGTGTATGTATTGGCAGAAAAAAGTCTGCCGCGGCATGAGCGGATAAGAGCATGCTGGGGCAGGGGATTATCGCAGCGGGACAGCTGTCAGCTGCCGGCCATGAACTGCATCCATACCGTGCGTTGCCGCGGGCCGTCAAATTCGCAGAAATACACTTTCTGCCATGTTCCCAGCATGATGTCACCGTCTTCAACAATAAGCATCTGTCCGCACCCGAACATGCCTGATTTGATGTGCGCGTCGGAATTGCCTTCGGCGTGGCGATAGTCGCCATGCCGCGGAACGAGCTTGTTCATGTTTGCGGTGATATCGCGCGCGACATCCGGATCGGCCCCTTCATTTACTGTTATGGCGCCGGTGGTGTGAGGGCAGTATACAAGCAGCGCCCCATGGCGCCAGCCCTGTTCGCCTGCCAGTCTGCGGATGTGGGCGGTGATGTCTACAAGCTCTTCGCGGCGGTGTGTCTGAACGTGGAATGTTATCAAAACAGAATCCTTGTGTGATTTCGCCCCGCTGCGGCTGCTGTGCTGCGGCCGGTCAGTCGTGGCGGACGTGGGCGCCGTAAAACCGCACAACGCCTGTGGCGTCCAGGCGCAGACCGGTAACGTCGACGGAATGCGCCAGCAGTTCGCGGTTGTAGACCAGCGGAATCCACGGGGCGTCATTTCTGATAAGCCGTTGTATGCGCCGGTAGTGTTCCTTGCGGATTCCGGGGTCTGTTTCCTGCTGGGCTTTTTCTATCAGCCGGCTGACTTGGGGGTTGGTATAAAACGCCCTGTTCTGGGCATGGGGTGTCACGGCATTGTGAGGATGGAACAGCGGGTAGAAGAAGTTGTCGGGATCGCTGTTGTATCCGCCCCAGCTGATGATGCACATATCGTGCTCCGCGTTGCCGGTGGCTTTCAGGTGTTCGGTCCATTCGGTGTAGCGGATATCCAGACGCACGTTGACGGCTGCCAGTTCATTTCTGATAAGAGCTTCGATTCCTTCGGGGTAAAAAGGGCGCGGACAGAAATACAGCGTGGCGGTGAATCCCTGCGGATAACCGGCCTGTGCCAGCATGTCACGCGCGGCCGCGGGATCGTAGACATAGGGGGGCAGGGTTTCGTCATAGGCCCATACCGTTTCGGGAATGACATTGTGCGCCACCACGGCGGTGTTGCCGTAGATCAGAGTCTGCATGGGGATTTTATTCACGGCCATGTTCAGAGCTCTGCGCACTGCCGGATTGTCAAAAGGGGGCTTTTGCGTGTTCATGGCCAGATAGGCTATGCGCAGACCGGTACGGCTGGAAAGCTGTATGGAGCTTTGAGCTGATGCATGGCGGGCTATGTCGCTGGTCACTCCGTCAAAGGCATCAATGGCGCCGACGTTAAGTGCGGTAAGCCTGTCCGATGCTTTGGGTATGACCTCCAGCACCACGGTATCCAGCTGAGGGGCGCCCCGCCAGTATTCCGTGTGGGCCTTCAGCACTATTCTTCTGCCTTTTTCCCACGTATGCAGACGGAAAGGCCCTGTACCGGCGGGAATATCACCGCCGGCAGGACTGATGACCGAAGCGGTGGCCATGGACATATTGTGCAGAAAAGGCGGGAACGGCGCATCCAGCGTTATGAGCACGGTGTGGTCGTCGGGGGCGCTGACGGCGGTGATGTGGCGGAACGTGAACCGTGACACGCCGGAATCTCCGGCGAAATCAGAACGTTCCGGATCGATCTGCCGCATGAACGACTGCACAACGGCCTGTGCGGTAAGCGGCGTGCCGTCGTGAAACACGACCCCGTGCCGCAGGTGGAATGTCCAGCGGGTACCGTCGGCGGAGCTTTCCCACGAACGGGCCAGCGCAGGCACTATTTCCGTGCCGCTTTCTGCCACGGTGACCAGCCCTTCGTATATGTTGGCGATGACCTTGGTGGATTCAAGGTCCGGTGCGCGCGCCGGGTCCAGAGTCACGGCATCGCTGGCCCGCGCAAAAACCAGCGAACCGGCCGCGGCCGCGGGCTGCGGGGCGAACGCCGCAAAAACGGTCAGCATTGCCGCAAATAGCGCAGCAATGCCCATCATGTGCCGCGCCGCCGCAAAGTGAGGACGCGCTGTGGACTCAGGCATGTGTGCTTCCTGTTTTTTTTACTCTAGCCCGCGGGTGCAAGTGGCGCCATGATATTGCCGGGCAACCAGCGGTTGTTACCGGCCCGAATTTCTCATACAACCGTAAAGGCCGTTTCATCAAGCGGCACGGACGCATAGCAGGAGGAATGCATGCCTGTAGTCATGGGTACGGCTGGACATATCGATCATGGCAAGACAACGCTGGTCAGGGCGCTGACGGGTATAGACTGTGACAGGCTGGGAGAAGAGAAACGGCGCGGCATAACCATTGAACTGGGGTTTGCGTTTCTTGACCTGCCGGATGACAGACGCCTGAGTATTGTCGACGTTCCGGGGCACGAAAAATTTGTCAAAAACATGGTGGCCGGAGCATCGGGCATAGATTTTGTCATGCTGGTCATTGCCGCGGATGAAGGGGTGATGCCCCAGACGCGGGAGCATCTTGAAATCTGTTCGCTGCTGGGCATACGCACCGGGCTGGTGGCACTGACCAAAGTGGATATGGTGGACGAAGAGTGGCTGGGGCTGGTGCAGGAGGATGTGGCGGAGTTTCTGGAGGGGAGTTTTCTGGAGGGGGCTCCGGTTTTTCCTGTTTCCGCCGCTGCCGGTACCGGAATGGATGCACTGCGCGGGCATCTGGCGCAGATGGAAAAAGAACTGCGTCCCGAACGGCGTTCCGACCTTTTCCGGCTGCCCGTCGACAGGGTGTTTACCATGCGCGGCCACGGTACGGTGGTTACCGGTACCATGATTTCCGGTTCCGTGACTCTCGGAGACGAGATAGAGCTGATACCCGGCGGCAGGCGTACCAAGGTGCGCGGGTTGCAGAGCCACGGTGCCACGGTGGAGGTTGCCCCCGCGGGCAGGCGTACGGCAGTGAACCTGTCGGGTCTGGACGTGGATGATATCCGCCGGGGCGATGTACTGGCGCTGCCGGACACGCTGCATCCTTCCGAGGTATGGGACGTGCGCATGACCTGTCTTTCTTCTGCCTCCACTCCGCTGAAGAACAGAACAGAAGTGCACTTTCACCATGGTTCACGCGAACTGCTGGCGCGTCTGTATTTTCCGGACAGAGACCGCCATATGCCGGGCGATACCTGTATCTGTCAGGTGCGTTTTCCCGAACCGGTGGCCGCCGTGTTCGGCGACAGGTGCGTCGTCCGTTCGTTTTCTCCGCTGCGGACAGTGGCCGGGGGCGTGGTGCTGAATCCGGCATCTGCCATGCTGCGCCGCCGCGATGCACGGTTTGACGAAAAGCTGGCGCTGCTGGAAGAGCTGAATGATGCCGACAGCGAACGGCGCATTGCCATTCATCTGGAACTGGCCGGAGACGCCGGTTGCAGTTTCAGCCTGCTGCGTGTGCTGACGGATATGGAATCGAAACGGCTTGAAAAGACGCTGGTCAAACTGGGCAGTTCACAGCAGGCTTTTGTTTTTGATAAAGAAGACCGGCGGTATGTTTCCGGTGGTGCGGTGGAGCGTCTTTCCTCTTCGTGTGTGGACTATCTGGAGGCGTATCATCGCCGCGAACCGCTGCGGCAGGGGCTGGTGCGCGGAGAACTGGCTTCCGGCTGGGGCCGGGGGCTGCATCCCAGACTGGTACACTTTATCACCGAAAGGCTTATCCGCACCGGCAGGCTGGTGGCCGAGCAGGACCTGGTGCGGCTGCCGGGGCATACCGTGTCGCTGGCGGCCGATCAGCAGGGGCTGCGCGAGACTCTGGCGGCGGCCTATCGTCAGGGGGCCACGGCTCCGCCCAATGTGAAGGATGTGCTGGATCCGCTGGGGCTGACGTATAAAGAAGCCGCCGGTGTGTTCAAGCTGATGCTGGACGAAGGGGTGCTGATACGTGTGAAGGACGGGTTGTTCTACGATGCCGGCGCCATGGAGCAGCTGAAGGCCATGCTGGAAAAATGGTTTACGGCCAATGAAGATATCGGCCCCAATGAATTCCGCGAGCTTACGGGCCTGTCCCGCAAGTACGTCATTCCGCTGCTGGAATATTTTGACAGGGAACGCGTGACCATGCGTATAGGTGATAAGCGTGTGCTGCGCAGAAAGACCCGGAATGATCCTGCATGAAAAACAGTGAGAGCATGATATGACCACGGGCTGCGGGGCGAAACTCCGCAGCCCGTTCTGCCTGTGCCGCGCGTGGTGGTGTGTCTGCCCGTGCGGTCGGGGCTTGACCTGCCTGCCGCTTTACTGTGTAGATTCGGCACAGGGAAGCTGCGGGAATGTGCGGGGGACCGCTGATGACGGCGCTGCCGCTGCTGTATCAGCTTCCGTATCTGCTCAGAGGGGCCGCACCCGCCGGATGCGGTGCGGCCGCGTTGTACCGTTTTATAATGTGGCTGCATGTCTGCCGTCACGTATGTCCGGACATCTGGTCGCACGTCTGGCCGCACGTCTGGCCTGATATGGGCCTGATACGGGCCTGATACTGGCAGGGCATTCAGCCGGATGACTGGCCTGATACGGGCCGGATAGCTGGCCGGAAGACTGACCGGATGACTGGCCGGACATTTAGCCGCACGTATGTCCGGACATCAACGCATGATGATTGAGTTGGTTTTTGGTTTTCGCAGCGAGCGGCCAAATCGTGCGGACGGTCCTGATTGGCCGTAACCGCTATACAACAGGGTGGTTCTGATGGATATTACCGTGCATCGCACCGGAAGCAACGAGGCCATAATCAATCTTTTCACCCGTACGTTTGCAGATTCGGAAGGTGAAGCGGAAGGACAGGTGATAGGCGGGCTGGTGCATGACCTGCTGACGACTACGGCGGAAGAAGATATTTACTGCGTCACCGCAACTGAAGACGGTGAAGTTGTCGGGTGTATCATTTTTACCCGTCTGACATTGACAGACGGCCCCGTGGCATTCCTGATGGCTCCTGTAGCTGTTCTTACCGGCTGTCAGGGAAAAGGCACAGGGCAGATGCTGATAAAAAGCGGCCTTGAAAAATTGAAGGAGCACGGGGTGGAGCTGGTTTTCACATACGGCGATCCTGATTTTTACGGCAAAACCGGTTTCAGACCGGTGAGCGAAGATGTTGTCCGTGCTCCGCTGAAACTGACCTACCCTGAAGGCTGGCTTGGACAGTCTCTTGCCGGTACCGGCATCCGGCCTGTTGCCGGCAGATCATACTGTGTTGAAGCGTTTAACAAAGCAGTTTACTGGTGATTTATGGATATGATGCAGGCGCAATGCGATCTCGCCCGTCTGGGGTGGGGGCCTTTTTTTCAGCAGCAGCTGAGTATTGAAGAGTGGGAGGAGGCTCTGCCCGCGCGCGTGGCGGGGCTGAATCGTCATATACTGGGTCTTGTGACGGAAAACGGTCCGGTTCAGGCGGCTGTGCCGGGCAGCTGGTACACCGGCGGGCCGGAAGACGTGCCCACAGTGGGCGACTGGCTGCTGCTGGACCGCCGGACAAGCCAGCCGGTGCGCCTGCTGGAGCGTAAAAGCTTTCTGCACCGCAGAGCGGCGGGGCGCGAGGCAAAAATTCAGGCGCTGGCAGCCAACATAGATACACTGTTCATAGTTACTTCATGCAACGATGATTTCAATCCTTCGCGCATAGAACGGTATCTTACACTTGCCATGGGATCGGGGGTGACACCGGTTCTTGTTATTACCAAGGCTGATCTGGTTGCTGATGCGGATGAATTCATCGGGCGGGCAAAAGCCATCAGGCAGGATCTGGACGTGTGCGTGCTCAATGCTCTGGATGCCGGTTCTGCGGCCGTTCTGGAAAACTGGTGCGGCAAAGGGCAGACTCTGGCGCTTGCAGGGTCGTCGGGTGTGGGCAAGTCTACGCTGGTCAACACCCTGCAGGGAGAGCATATCCAGTCCACCGGTGCCATACGGGAACACGATGCCAGAGGGCGCCACACTACCACCGGACGCAGTCTGCATATGCTGCCTTCCGGAGCTGTTCTCATTGATACTCCGGGCATCCGCGAGCTGCAGCTTGCCGATGTCGGACAGGGACTGGCATCGGCATTTGACGATATCGAGCAGCTGGCTGCGGGGTGCCGTTTCAATGACTGCACCCACGACCATGAGTCCGGCTGTGCTGTTCAGGCTGCGGTGCTCAGCGGCGAGCTGGAACTGCGCAGGCTTGAAAACTACCGCAAAATAAGGGCGGAGCAGCAGCACAATGCGCTGAGCGTGGCGGAAAAAAGGGACAAGGCCCGGAAGTTCGGCAAGATGTGCCGGAACGCCGTGGCCATGCAGCGGAAAAAACGCCTGCGGTGATACATGGGGCTGTCGTTGCGGGGCAGCCCGCCGGGCCATGACCCTGCAAGCCGCTATGGCAGACGTACGGCCGCAGGCTTGCTGCACCCTTACAGCAGCAGGCTGCGGATAGTGGTCAGAATGCCGGTTTTTAACGATCTGCGGGGCTGCGGAACGGCAGCTGCAGGGTCGGGGCAGGCATCCAGCCGCCTGCGCAAAGCCTGAAATTTATCTTCAAGGCGCTGTTCGGCGCGTTGACGGCGGCGGGCGGAACGTTCGTGTTCCTTGCGTATGCGCTGCATGGCTTTCTCGTGGGCCTGTTGCAGCGGGGCAATGACATCCGGTACGGAGTCGTGTGCGGCAGTATGTCTATCCATCTCCAAACCTCGCAAGGCTGACTTTCGCCGGCTGGCATCGGGGCCCCCCCCTAGATGTGGCTTTCGCACATCTGCCTGCGCCTTTCGGAGAATCAATTATAATCCAGAGCCGTGATGTTATTCAAAAGAGCCGCGGTGTCAATGTATAAGACCGTGTCACCGCGGCGTCTGCATCTTCTGCAGGCTTTCGCATATGGCCGAAAGCCGGTGTCCGGCGTGCCATTAATCTGAAAAAAAAGAACTTCCGCTCGGCGGGTGGTCTGTGAGATGCGAACGGGACGTGCAGACGGACCGGTGCGGTATGTTGAGACAGATTGCAGCGCGGGCTGCACGAAAAAGGCGCGGAGCATGCACTCCGCGCCCTGTTATTGCAGTGCGCTGCCGCTGTTAGCGACGGTCGCGACGATCGCCGCCGCGTCCGTTGCGTCCGCCGCGGTCACCACGGTCGCCGCGTCCGCCGCGGTCTCCGCGGTCGTCACGGTCGCGGGGTTTGCGCGGGGGGCGTGCGGTGTCGGCCGGATCCCATTCCACGCCCTGCGCTTCCAGCATGACTGCCTTGCGCGAGGCGCGTACGCGTCCGTCATTGATCTCGATGACCTTGACTTCCACGTCCTGTCCCAGCTGCACAACGTCCTCGGTTTTTTCCACGCGCGAGGTGTCCAGCTGCGAGATGTGAATCAGCGCTTCACAATTGGGCAGAATTTCCACAATGGCGCCGATCTCCATGATCTTGCGGACTTTTGCGGTGTAGTTTTTACCCAGTTCGGGGCGCTGGTCGTAGTACATGACCATTTCGCGGGCCATATCCATGGACTCTTTGGTGGGGGCAAAAATGGAGATTCTGCCGCTGTCCTCGATGTCGATAGATGCACCCGTGGCCGAGGTGATGGCTTTGATGTTTTTGCCGCCGGGGCCGATGATCACGCGGATGATTTCGGGGTTCACTTCCACCACGCTCAGCTGGGGAGCGTATTTGGAAAGCGCCTGACGCGGCTCGGGCAGCACCTTGGCCATTTCATTCAGAATGTGCAGACGTGCTTCGCGGGCCTGAGCCAGTGCGCGGCCCATCACTTCGGCGGGCAGGCCGTCGATTTTGATGTCCATCTGCACGGCGGTGACGCCTTCTGCGGTGCCGGCGATTTTGAAGTCCATATCGCCCAGAGCGTCTTCATCACCCAGAATGTCGGTAAGAACGATGAACTGGTCATCTTCCTTGATGAGACCCATGGCAATGCCGGCCACCGGAGCCTTGACGGGCACACCGGCGTCCATCAGCGAAAGGCTGCCGCCGCATACTGCGGCCATGGAGGACGAGCCGTTGGATTCCATGGTTTCGGAAACCACGCGCAGTGTGAAGGGGAAGCTGTCGGGCGAGGGCAGTACGGGGCGCAGAGCGCGTTCTGCCAGCGCACCGTGACCGATTTCGCGGCGGGAAACGCGCACGGGCTTCACTTCACCCACCGAATAGGGCGGGAAGTTGTAATGCAGCATGAAGCGCTTGGTTACGTCACCGGTAAGGGAGTCCATGCGCTGTTCGTCGGTGGTGCTGCCAAGAGTGGTCACCACAAGGCTTTTGGTCTCGCCGCGCGAGAAAATAGCCGAACCGTGTGCGCGGGGCAGGGCACCTGCCTCGATGATGATGGGGCGCACGGTTTTGGTGTCGCGGCCGTCGATGCGCAGGCCTTCTTTGAGTATGCGCTGGCGCACGATGCGTTTTTCAAGGCTGCTCAGAATATCGCCCAGAGCGGCAAGGCGTTCGGGAGTTTCGGCAAAGGCGGGGTCCTGCAGCAGGGCGGCCTTCACTTTTTCCTTTACGGCCTTTTTGGCTTCCTTGCGGGCCATTTTTTCCCTGACCTGCAGTGCGGCTGCCAGATCTGCGGTGGCAAGGGCTTCGGCCTTTTCCTTCAGTTCAGTGTCTTCTTCAGGAGCCACGAACTCGATTTTGGCCTTGCCTGCCAGTTCGCGCAGCTTTTCCTGCATGTCGATGATGGGCTGCACTTCGCGGTGCGCCCATTCCAGAGCCTGCGCAATCACTTCTTCGGGTACGAAGTCGGCTTCGCCCTCAACCATGACCAGAGCGTCGCGGTTGGCGGCCACAACAAGGTTGAGGTCGGCCTTTGCCGCTTCGGTGATGGTGGGGTTAAGCACAAATTCGCCGTCGATGCGGCAGACGCGGGCACCGGCCACGGGAGCTTCAAAGGGGACACTGGACAGCATGACGGCGGCGGAGGAACCGCACAGCGCCAGCACGTCGGAGTCATTTTCCTGATCGGCGGAAATGACATTGGCCAGAATCTGGACTTCGTTGGTGAAACCCTTGGGGAACAGCGGACGCAAGGGACGGTCGATGAGGCGGGAAACAAGAGTTTCGCGCTCGCTGGGGCGGCCTATTTCGCGGCGGAAAAAGCTGCCGGGAATGCGGCCTGCCGCGTACATCTTTTCGGTGTAGTCAACAACCAGCGGAAAGAAGCTGATTTCGCGTTCCAGAGGCTGCGTGCACACGGTGCACAGCACAACGGTGCCGCCGCACTGAATCCATACCGCGCCGTCGGCCTGATTGGCCAGTCGCCCGGTTTCCATGATGATTTCTTTACCGCCCACGGTGGCGGTGAGGCGCTTGGCGCCGAAGAGATTTTCCATAACGTAAGAATCCTTTTCTCGTGAAGGGGATTCCGGGGAGAAGGCCATGCCCTGACAGGGCGTTCTTCCCGGACCCCCCTTTCACTTGCGTTGGGCGGCTGTGCCGCCGGGGTGTACAAAGCAGGGGAACCCCTGTCGGGGTTCCCCGTGTGAACCTACTTCCTGAGGCCCAGCTTCTGAATGAGAGCGCGGTAACGCTGAACGTCCTTTTTAGCAAGGTACTTCAGCATGTTGCGGCGCTGCCCGACCAGCTTGAGCAGGCCGGTACGGGAGTGATAGTCCTGTTTGTGGGACTTGAAGTGTTCAGTCAGGTATTCGATACGTGCAGTAAGCAGGGCCACCTGCACTTCGGGAGAACCGGTATCGCCTTCGTGCTGACCGTATTCTTCAATGATGGACATCTTCTTTTCAGGAGTCATTACCACAGCAAGTTACCTCCAAGTAACATATTATGTATTCCACAGCCCCCGCAGAACCGTCCAGACGGGCACCTGATTTCTGTAGGCTGTTTCCGCCAGAGCCAGCGGGTCACCGGCCGGGTCGAGCAGTACGGCTCTGATACCTTCGGTAAAAGGCATGCTGGCCATTTCTGCCGGATCATACGGATGGGGCATGCCGTTTTTCACACGGGCTTCGTCAGCTGCGCTCAGGCGCAGCTTGGGCCAGTGCGGCAATGCCTTGTCCAGCGGTATGACCCTGCCGGCAAGTTCCGCCGGTTCTGCCAGAACGTCGTCCAGATCATGGGCTTCGTCCAGCGAGAACGGGTGGCTGTACTCCCGGATGAGTTCGGTCAGCACAGCGCCGCACCCTAGACGGTTCCCCAAGCTGTGGGCCAGGGATCGTATATAGGTGCCCGAACTGCAATGAACCCGGAAGCGCACAAACGGCAGCTCAACAGCGAGCGTTTCCGCCTGTGAAATTTCTATACGCCTTGTTTTGACAGGCGTTTCCTTACCTTCGCGTGCCAGCTTGTACAGGGGCTGTCCCTTGTGCTTGGCCGCGGAATATGCCGGAACCTGCTGTTCCGACGAACCTGTCCACAAGTCGACAGCGCGGACCACGTCCTCTTCGGTTACGTGCGTCCAGTCTGCTGTGGAAAGTGTTTCGCCTTCGTCGTCCCACGTGTCTGTGGTGCGTCCCAGTTCCAGCGTGCCGGAGTATATTTTTTCTCCGCCTTCCATCAGATAGCCGGAAATCTTGGTGCACTGGCCCAGCAGCACCAGCAGCACGCCCTGAGCCATGGGGTCCAGCGTGCCGGCGTGGCCTATTTTTTTCTGCCCCAGCCGTTTGATTCTGGCGATGCAGTGAGCCGATGTGGGGCCTTTAGGTTTGTTAAGTACCAGTACCCCGTGCTGCTGTGCAAGTTTCGAATCAGCCATACAGTTAAGCGCCCTCGGCGTCCAGTGCAAGATTGCGCGAGACGGATGAAAGTATTTCCTGCACGGCGGATTCCAGCGGCATGTCCAGTTCGGCACCGGCGGCATTGCGGTGCCCGCCTCCGCCGAAGCCGGCGGCAACCCGCTGTACATCGGCCGTGCCGTTGGAACGCAGGCTGGCTTTGGAACGTCCGGGACCGTGTTCGCGCACGGTGACGGCCACCTGTACACCACGGATGCGGCGCATGTAATTTATAATTCCTTCGGCATCGGCGATGGTGGTGCCGGTTTCTTCCAGCACGGCGGAGCTGATGCCCAGCGCCGCAATGCGTCCGTCTGCACTCAGGCGCACGGCACCCATCAGTCTGCCCCACAGCTGCATCCGGTTCAGGCTCCAGTTGTTCTGCATTTTCGGGCCGAAATCGCCAAGATCAAGCCCGCAGCGCAGGATGTCGGCTGCAATTTCAAGCACCTGCGCCGTGGTGTTGCCATAGCTGAACGAACCGGTATCGGATACCAGCGCAAGGTAGAGAGCTTCGCCCACGGGGCCGTCGGGCACTGCGCCCAGCTCACGGCCGATAAGCGCGACCATCTCGCCGGTGGCGGCGCAGGAAGAATCAACCCAGTTCACATCGGCGAACTGGGGATTGCCCAAGTGATGATCAATGTTGATGCTGGGAACAGAAGAAAGCAGTGAACGGATTTCCTGGCCCGGGCGGCGGTCATCGCCGCAGTCGAGCACCACAAGCCGGCGCGGAGCAAAGCTGTCTATCTCGTCCAGCGCGGTGACGCAGGGGGCGCCCATATCCAGCCAGCCGAACTGGTCCGGCACGCCGGACTCGTTGTACAGCATGACCTGTTTGCCCATGCGGCGCAGCATGTGCGCAAGAGCGGCCATGGAACCTATGGCGTCTCCGTCCGGATTATAATGACTGGCAATGAGAAAGTCGTCTTCGCGGCGCAGTATTTCGGCAATGCGTGCCGCGGGCATGCCGTGGTTTGTGCTTTCCCGCATGGCGGTGTTCCTTTGGCGCTACTCGGCGCCGAAAAATTCCATATCGCTGTAGGTCATTTCTTCGGGGCAGGCTGCTTCCATCATGCTCAGGCACTTGGTAAGTCTGCTCTGCAAGTGCTTTTCGCTGTTGCTTACGGTGACCACGGCCAGCGAAAGACGTGTAAGCGAATCCTGATTGGCAATTTCTGCAATGGATACGTTGAACTTGGCGCGGACCTTGGCTTTCAGGCTGGAGGCAACTCTGCGTTTGCCTTTGAGCGAGTCGTTGCCGTGCAGCGTGTACTCTACTGTCAGAATACCGATGACCATGGCATGTCTTTCCGCGGACGCCGCTGTGCCTGCCGTGTACAGGTTACGGCAGCGCGGCATGGTATAATCCTGCGGGGCGCCGCAGCGCCCCGCAGGGGGAGTGTTTAATCGAGGGTCGCTGCTTCTTCGACTTCTTCAAAGGCTTCGATGATGTCGCCTATCTTGATGTCGTTGTAGTTTTCAAGACCCATGCCGCATTCAAAGCCCTTGGCAACTTCCTTGACGTCGTCCTTGAAGCGCTTGAGCGAGTTGATGCGTCCGGTGTAGATGACCACGCCGTCGCGCAGCAGGCGCACCTTGGTGTTGCGGATGATCTTGCCGTCGGCCACATGGCAGCCGGCAACGGTTCCCACCTTGGGCACGCTGAAGGTTTCGCGCACTTCGGCCTGACCGAGGTACTGTTCTCTGACCACAGGGGCCAGCAGACCGGCCATGGCGGATTTGATTTCTTCCGACAGCTTGTAAATGATGTCGTAGAAGCGGATTTCCACCTTTTCCTGTTCGGCCACATCCTTCACTTTGGCGGTGGGGCGCACGTTGAAGCCGATGATGATGGCGTCCGAAGCGGAAGCCAGCAGAATATCGGATTCGGTGATGGCACCGGCGCCGCTGTGGATGATGTCCACTTTGACTTTTTCGGTCTGCATTTTACGCAGCGCATCGGTGATGGCGCCCACGGAACCCTGCACGTCGGCCTTGAGCACGAGGTTGAGGGTCTGCGTTTCGGCATCGGTTTTGCGCCGTGCAAGGAATGTTTCCAGGGTGACCTTGCTTTCGCGTGCCAGATCGCGTTCGCGCTGTTTGATGGCGCGCTGTTCCGCAATGCGGCGGGCAACCTTTTCATCCTTGACGCAGATGAACTCTTCACCTGCCACAGGTACGCCTTCAAATCCCTGCACTTCGACAGGAATCGAGGGGCCTGCCTGCTTGGCTTTTTTACCCTGATCATTGAACATGGCGCGCACACGCCCGCTGAAAACGCCGCAGACAAATGCGTCGCCGTGTTTCAGCGTGCCTTCCTGAATGAGCACGGTACCCACGGCACCGCGGCCCTTGTCCAGTTTGGCTTCCACAATGCGTCCGCGTGCGGGCTTGTCGGGGTTGGCTTTCAGTTCCAGAACTTCGGCCTGCAGTGCCAGCATTTCCAGCAGATCGTCCAGACCTTCGCGGGTCTTGGCCGAAACATACGAGAAAATGGTGTCGCCGCCCCATTCTTCGGGCACAAGGTCCTGCTCCGCCAGTTCACGCATTACGCGGTCTCTGTTGGCGCCTTCCTTGTCTATTTTGTTCACGGCAACCACAATGGGCACACCTGCGGCCTTGGCGTGGCTGATGGCTTCACGGGTCTGTTCCATCACGCCGTCGTCCGCGGCAACCACCAGAATGACAAGGTCGGTCACCTGTGCACCGCGGGCACGCATGGCGGTGAACGCCTCGTGACCGGGGGTGTCAAGAAACACGATGTCGCCGCGCTTGGTGCTTACGTGGTATGCGCCGATGTGCTGCGTGATGCCGCCCGCTTCACCGGTGGTGACACTGGATTTGCGGATGGCGTCGAGCAGCGAAGTCTTGCCGTGGTCAACGTGCCCCATGATGGTGACAACAGGGGGACGGGGCAGCAGCAGTTCGTCGGCATCCACTTCCTTGGGCAGGAGGAACTCATCTTCAGAGAAGCCCACCTTTTCCACTTCGTAACCGAATTCTGCGGCAACCACAGTCGCGGTGTCGATATCCAGCGACTGGTTGATGGTGGCCATAATGCCCAGCGACATCAGAATTTTTATTATTTCCGGTGCCTTCACACCCATCTGGTGGGCAAAATCGGACACGCGGATAGCTTCATCCACTTTGATTTTACGCTTGGCCGCGCGCTGGGGCTGCGTGGACACGGGCTTTGTTTCGGGCTTGCGTTTGCCCTTTTTGCCGCGGTTCCAGTTGCCGCCCACATCTTCGCGCATTTTTTTGCCGCCTGCGCCCTTGTCGCCGAATTCCACCGTACGGCGGCCTTTCTGGCGTTTCTTCTTGCTTTGTCCGTCGGCAAAGGGAGAAGAATTTTCGGCCTGAGCGGGCTGTCCGAAACCGGCCGCGGGGCGGGCACCACCCGGACGCGGAGCGCCGGAGCGGGGTGCGGGACGGCCATCGC
The DNA here is from genome assembly GCF_055388115.1 of Oleidesulfovibrio vietnamensis. Classification (NCBI taxonomy): domain Bacteria; kingdom Pseudomonadati; phylum Thermodesulfobacteriota; class Desulfovibrionia; order Desulfovibrionales; family Desulfovibrionaceae; genus Oleidesulfovibrio; species Oleidesulfovibrio vietnamensis. The sequence continues at coordinate 3,078,480 of NZ_AP042419.1, read as the reverse complement.
CGGGACGCGAGTCACCCTGACGGGGACCGCCGGGACGGGGACCTGCGGGGCGTGCGCCGGCCGGCCGGGGACCGCGGTCAGGACGTTCTGCCCTTTCTTCGCGGGCCTGAGCCGCAGCTGCGGCCTGAGCCTGCACGGCTGCAGGGTCGGGGCGCGAGATGACACGGACCTGAGGCCCTGCGGTTTCTTCGCGTTTCTTTTTCTTTTTCTTTTTCCTGCCGCCGTCAGCGTCGCCATCGGCTTCGGTGTCGGCCTGCACGGAGTCTTTTTCAGGTTCCATTGAAACCTCGTAACGGCGCTTTTCTGCCGGCGCCTTTTCAGCCGCGGGTTCAGCCGGAGCGGATTCGGTTGTTTCCGCCTGTTGCACCGGTGCACCCGCATCATGTGCTTCAACTTTTTCAGGCGCGGCAGACTGCGCTTCCGGTGCGGGCTGCGCGGGCGCGGCCGTTTCGGGAGCGGGTTCTGCTTTTTCCTCCGCCTGAGGGGTGGCTGGCCGGATGATGCGCGCTCTGGGCGCTTCTGTCCGTGCTTCCGCCTTGCGTGCTTTGGCAGGCGCGGGCTTGGCTGCGGGAGCTTCTTCAGCTTCGGCTGCCGGTGCGGCCGCCTTGGCTTCGGGCTGCTCGGGAGAGGCCTGTGCCTCTGTTTCGGCAGGGGCTGCTTCTTCGCGGGCAGCCGGCTTTGCGCCGGAGCCCTTGCGGCGTCTGCGGATGATGACATCCGAAGCGCCGTCTTTGCGTCTGGCGTCGCCCGATGCTTCCTGCACCTGACCGCGCACCTTGCGCGCTTCTTCTGTAGTCAGCGTGCTGGTGGCGTTTTTCGCCGGAATATCCAGTTTCTTGGCCGCTGCCAGCACTTCTTTCGGAGCGATGTTCAGCTCGGTGGCCAAGTCCTTAATTTTGATTTTAGTCTCGCTCATGCGTGAACCCCCTTGCACTTTCTCCGCCAGCCCCGGAACTTCGGGAACCGTTGCCTGCATTGTTCACTACTGCAAACGTAGTAGCCTCTGCCCGGCTGGGTCTGAGCTTCGTCGGCCACGGGGTCGCCGCAAGGCTCACCCGGGGGGCAGACGTAGCGCAGGAGATCGCTCTTTGCAAACCGTCTCCTGCAGATGACGCAGGTGCGTATCGGAATATGTTTTTGTCCGTCAGTCATCGGCTTCCGGACTATTCGGCGTTTTCCCCGTCAGCGGCTTCTTCTTCCTCTCCGTCTTCAGCGCTGCGCTGTACAGGGGCAAGGAAGTTGATGGCAGCCCGCAGATCCGAGATCTTTCCGGGAGTAAGGCCTTCCACGGCCATCAGCTCTTCGTCTGTGGCGTCGCGCAGCTCTTCTATGGACGAGAAGCCCGCGGCCACAAACTGCTCGATGGGCACTTCGGCCACGCTGGCCAGCTGTTCGAGACCGCGCCCTATGGCGTTGGCTTCGTTGTAGCGGGTCTCGGTGTAAATATCTATTTTCCAGCCCAGCAGTTTGGATGCCAGTTTGACGTTCTGACCCTTTCTGCCGATGGCATTGGTCAGCTGATCGTCAGGCACAACCACTTCGAGCATGTTTTCCTCTTCGTCCACAATGATGCGGCTGATCACGGCGGGGCTGAGGGCGTTGCGTGCATAGGTTGCGATGTCGGGACTCCACACCACTATGTCGATGCGTTCGCCGCGCAGTTCCTGCACGATATTCTGAATGCGCGAACCGCGTATGCCCACACAGGCACCCACCGGATCGACATCGCGGTCCCGCGAGGTGACAGCCACTTTGGCGCGGCTGCCCGGATCGCGGGCAACACCCATCACCTGAACGGTTTCGTCATCCACTTCGGGCACTTCGCGTTTGAACAGCGCGGCCATGTAGTCGGGGTGCGAACGGGATACCACAACCTGCGGGCCGCGGCCTTCCTTGCGCACTTCTATGATGATGGCCTGCACGCGGTCGCCGCGCTTGTAGTGTTCGCGCGGAATCTGTTCGTCTTTGGGCAGCAGCGCTTCGGTACGGCCCAGATTGATGATCCAGCCGGTTTTGTCTCTGCGCTGAATGATGCCGCTGGCGACTTCGTTCAGGCGGTCCTTGAATTCTTCGTATATGATTTCCTGCTCGGCATCCCGCATGCGCTGGATGATGACCTGCTTGGCGGACTGGGCGGCAATACGGCCCAGATCTTCGATTTTCAGGCGAAAGCCCATCTCGTCGTCAAGCTGGACGCTGGGGTCGTGTGCGCGGGCGTCTTCCAGAGAAATCTGCGAAGCCTCGTCCTCCACTTCTTCCGTCACGATTTTGAACTGGTAAACCTCGATTTCGCCTGTTTCTTCATTGAAGTTGACTTCAAGGTCCAGCTCATCGCCGTATTTGCGGATGACGGAGGTACGTACCGCTTCTTCCAGCGTTTCGACCAGCAGTGCCCGGTCCAGCCCCCGGTCTTTGCTGATCTGGTCTATGGCTTTTTTCAATTCCATGCTCATGGGGAATTCCTCCGACTCGATATGTCCGGGCGGCCGTTAGCGCTTCTGGCCTTTTTCGCTGTCAAAATCGTAGATCAGTCTGGCTTTTTTCACATCGTCCCAGTGCGCGCTGAGTTCTTCCTGCAGGTTGTCGCCGCCTTTCAGCGGGTCTATCTGCAGAGTGAAGTTTTCGCCTTCCACGTTTCCGACAACGCCGGTAAATTTTTTCCGTCCGGGAAACTGCGCACAGGGGGCGCGCAGCACCAGTTCTGCCTTGTGTCCTTTATAGGCGGCAAGCTGTGCCGCGCTGAACAAAGGCCGTTCCAGTCCCGGGGACGACACCTCGAGGTTGTAAGCCCCGGCAATGATGTCTTCGACTTCCAGTGCCAGCCCGATATGCCGTGAGACAGTGGCGCACTGGTCGATGGTAACGCCGTCGGGTCCGTCAATATATATACGCAGAACGGCCTTGCCGCCCTGAATAAAGTCCATGCCCCACAACTCAAGGTCGAAGGACCGGATGACGGGGGTGATGATTTCCAGCAGTTGTTCGTGAATTGTTGTGACGGTCATATGCATCGTACCATGCGGTCTTGCCGCAAAAAAAAGGGGGCCTTGCCGGCCACCCCGCGTTCAGCCGCTTAGCGGCCACAGGATGTATCAATGTCCGCCGGTGATAATCCGGTCTGCCTGCACGGCGTAGGCCAGAACAGGTAGCATCCACGTGGGAACCGCACATTTGAATCGCTATCGTATATGTTGCTCCCGAGACGTTGTCAATGGCCGCAGACCAAAAAACCGGCGCCGCCGGTTAAAAGAAGGCTGAACAGGCTGGCCCGCATGTTGCATCGTGACCGGCTGTGCGGGCGCCTGTGCGCCGCGCCAAGGAGGCTGCCATGCAAGACAGTATGTATAGCGCGTTATTCGGGGCGCTTACCAACGAACACCGGCTGAACAACATCGCCAACAATCTGGCGAACGTGAATACCACCGGGTACAAACGCGACGTGCTCGCGTTCAAGGACACTTTTCTTTCCTTTGCCCATGACGAGGTGATGGAACCCATACCCAATGTGCGTTCCAAGAAGATGTTTCCGGAGCCGATACACATTGCCAAACCGCGCATAGCGCTGGCCAAGACCGATTTCAGTCAGGGCAGCCTGAAGCTGACAGGCGGTACGCTGGACATGGCCGTGCACGGCGACGGCTTTTTCAAGGTGCGTACCCCGGACGGCGAGTTCTACACCCGTAACGGCAACTTCCGTCAGACTTCCGACGGTCAGCTGGTGACGCAGCAGGGCTGGCCCGTGCTGGGAGCAGGCGGAGACATACAGATTCCGCCGCGTGCCAATCTGACAGTGGCGGAAAACGGCACCATCTATGCCGACGGTGAAGAGATAGGTCAGGTGCAGGTGGTCACGCTGGACAATCTGGATGCGCTGGAAAAACAGGGAAGCAACCTTTTCCGACTGCGTGAGGGAGCGGAGGCGCAGGAGGTTCCTGTGGAAAACCCCGTGGTGCTTCAGGGGTATCTGGAAACGGCCAACGTCGAGGTTGTTACTGAAATGGTCAACATGATCGAAGCCAACCGTCAGTTTGAAGCTTATCAGAAAATTATGCAGACCACTGATGCCGTGGACAAAATGGCCACCACTCAGGTGGGCAGAGGCCGTGCGTAACGTGCGGCAAACCGGAGGATATCCGTCATGATGCGTTCTCTCTGGACTGCTGCTACAGGTATGATCGCCCAGCAGCTTAATATTGACACCATTTCCAACAACCTCGCCAACGTGAACACACTGGGCTTTAAAAAGAGCCGCGCCGAGTTTGAGGACCTCATGTATCAGAACATGAAGATCGCAGGCTCGGTTACCGGCAACGACCAGCGTATTCCCACGGGTATTCAGGTGGGTCTTGGTGTGCGTCCCACCACCGTGCACAAATTTTTCACTCAGGGCGACTACTCCAACACGGGCAACCCGCTGGACCTCGCCATTGAAGGTGACGGGTTCTTTCAGGTTACCGTGAACGGCGAACCGGCTTACACGCGCGCAGGTGCTTTCAAGCTCAATCAGGACGGCACCGTGGTCACGGCCAACGGTTACCCGCTGGAGCCGGAATTCACCGTGCCGCCCGAAACAAAAAACGTGGTGGTGACCGAAAACGGGCACATCGCGGCGCTGGATAAGAACGGTGAAGAGCTGGCCGCGGCTGATATCCCGCTGTACACGTTCATCAACCCCGCGGGACTGCAGGCCGCCGGACGTAACCTGTACCTTGCATCGGAGGCTTCCGGTGTGGCTGTGGAGGGCGTGCCCGGCGAAGACAATGTGGGCACCATCGCGCAGGGCTTTCTGGAAATGTCCAACGTGGAAGTGGTGGACGAAATGGTCAATATGATTGTGGGGCAGCGTGCGTACGAAATGAACTCCAAGGCCATTCAGGCTTCGGACAACATGCTGCAGACGGCAACCCAGCTCAAGCGCGCCTGATGCGTCTGCGGGGGATCGTGCGTATGTGGATGTCCGTTGCAAAACCGTATTCAGGCGCCGCGGCAGAGTCTCTTTCGCGGTGTGGCCTGCGGGGCCTGCACATGGTGCTGCTGGCCGTGCTGCTGGCCGTGCTGGCTGCTGTTCCCGCCGGAGCTTCTCTTACGGGTACGTGGCGTCTGCAGCTGCGCGATGCGGCGGTGGTGCACGGAGATATGGTGCTGCTGGGTGAAATAGCTTCACCCGTGGGAGAAATGCCGCCGGAACTGTGGCAGCAGCTTGCCCGCCGGCCGTTGTGGGAATCACCGGATAAGACCGGCAGAACCATGAGCATAACCGGCCCGCGGCTGAAGCGTGCCATGCGCCGGTACCTGCCGGAACACCACCGCAAATGCCTGTACCCCGCTTCCATGGCGGTGCAGAAAGGGGGCGGCCTGTATGACGAGGCCGCTTTGCGCAAGGTGGTGGCGGACTCGCTGACTCCGCGGCTGGCCGCACTGGAAGGCGAAGCCTCGCTGCGGGATTACAGGCTGCCTGCGTTCATGTTTGTGGAAGACCCGCTGAACACTGTCATGCTGATGACGGACGATGTCCGTGCCGGAAGGCTGTCGCTGAGGCTGGCCGAAGTGCGGCCCACCGGAGACGTGGTGCGTCAGGCCACGGGCAGTGTGTTTGTGGATGTGTGGACGGGGGTTCCGGCTGCGGCGTTTCCTGTTAACAGGGGCGATCTGCTGGGGCCGGATGCTGTGACCATGGTGCGCAAGAACAGGGCGTTCATGCGCGGAGACCCGTGGGACGGCAAAGGCGGCCCGTGGCGCCTGACGCGGGCCGTGGGGCAGGGGCAGGTCATCTATGCAGCCGATCTTGAAATAATGCCCACTGTGGCGCGCGGAGACAGGGTTGATCTGGTTTTCCGCGGCAGCCGCATTCTGCTTACCGTGCCTGCAGAAGCGCTGGCAGACGGTGCCGCCGGAGATTCCATTCCGGTTCGGAATTTGCAAAGTCGCAGGCAGGTGTATGCCACCGTCAAAGATCCGACCACCGTCATTGTGCAATAGCCGGCCGCACCGGCGTCCGGAGGAGTGGATATCATGAGATACGCAGTCATATGCATGCTGCTGCTGGCAGCTTCCGGCTGCACGGCCGCCAGACAGGCGCCGTCGCCCGAACCCGGGCTTGTGCCGCCGCCTGTGGTCACCACGCCGGAGGAAAAAGCCGAAAATCCCGGTTCGCTGTTCAGCGATGAAAACGCAGACCTGCTCTATGCCGACTACAGAGCACGCCGCGTGGGGGACATTGTCCTTATAAATATAGTGGAAAATTCCAAGGCCGAGAACAAGGCATCCACCTCCACCAATAAAGAATCCACCGGCGAGTACGGCGTTTCTTCGTTTTTCGACCGCAGCAAGGTGGGCATCATTCCCGGGCAGACGCTGCTCAGCGGCCGCACTGGCGATGTGCCGCTGCTCAAGTTCAGCTCTGTAAGCGATTTTTCCGGCGACGGAGAGACAACCCGCGAAAACACTGTCACCGCCACCATTGCCGCAAGGGTGACACGGGTGCTGCCCGGAGGTCTGATGCAGGTCGAGGGGTCGCGTGAAACCAGAGTGAACGAAGAAACCCAGATAGTGACGGTGAGCGGGCTGGTGCGCACTTCGGACGTGGCGGACGACAACTCCGTCATGTCCACCCAGATGGCTGATGCCCGCATTTCCTATTACGGCAAGGGTGTCATTTCGGACAAACAGCGTGTGGGCTGGTTCACCCGGCTCATGGACAACCTCTGGCCGTTTTAGGAGCGCACACACATGACCTTTTTTACCCGTTGCTTCCGCCGTGGCGCGCTGCTTTTTCTGCTGGCTGTCCTGCTGCTGCCGTCGCCCGCCCAGGCTGTACGCATCAAGGACATAGCCTCGTTCGGCGGTGTGCGCGACAACGACCTCATGGGCTACGGGCTTGTGGTGGGGCTTGGCGGTACGGGTGACAAAAAATCATCCACGTTCACCATAAGCTCCATGGTGAACATGCTCGACAAGATGGGCATAGCCGTGGACCGCACCAAGCTGACACCTAAAAACGTGGCCGCTGTGATGGTGACCACGCGCATGCCCGTGTCGGCCCGTCCGGGTTCGCGTCTGGATATTACGGTATCATCGCTGGGAGACGCCACCAGTCTGCTGGGCGGCGTGTTGCTGATGACACCCATGAAAGGGGTGGACGGCAAGGTGTATGCGCTGGCACAGGGACCGCTTGCCCTGGGCGGTTTTTCGGCGGAAGGCGATGCGGCGCGGGCGCAGAAGAACATCACCACCGTGGGCCGCATTCCCGGCGGTGCCGTGGTGGAGCGTGCCGTGCCGTTTGAATTCAACACCCAGAACAAGCTGACGCTGCATATGAACGTGCAGGATTTTTCCACAACCATGCAGGTGGTGGACAGGCTTAATGACAACATGGGCGGCCAGTTTGCCAGTGCGCGCGATATAGCCACCGTGGACATCATGGTGCCGCCCGCCTACAGGGGCAATCTGGTGCCGCTGATGGCTTCGCTGGAAAACCTGCCCGTAACGCCGGACAGCCCCGCCCGTGTGGTGGTGGATGAAAAGACCGGAACCGTTGTGGTGGGTAACAGTGTGCGGATTTCCAAGGTTGCCGTGTCGCATGGCAACCTGCAGATAGTGGTGCAGGAAAATCCGCAGGTTTCGCAGCCCGGAGCCTTCAGCCCCGGACAGACCGTGGTCACTCCGCAGACGGATATAGCCGCACAGGAAGAGAACCGGCGGCTGGTGATGATGGAAGGAGCCACGCTGCAGGAACTTGTGGACGGCCTGAATTCCATAGGCGCCACACCGCGCGATCTTATTTCCATACTGCGCACGCTCAAGGCGGCGGGCGCGCTGCACGCGGAGCTGGAGGTCATCTAGCATGAGCGGCCCTTTGTACGATTCCGGCATGGCATCTTCCGCCCTTGAAGGGCAGGAGCTTGTGCGGCGCAAGCGCGAGATGGACGCGCTGCGTCAGCGGCTGGGCGACAGCAAGTCGCGCGAGCAGCGTCTGCGCGAATCGTGCGAAGGCTTTGAATCACTGTTCATTCAGAAACTGTGGCAGCAGATGCGCGCGACCGTGCCCAAAGAAGGTTACCTGCACAGCCGCGACGAAGAAATGTACCAGTCCATGTTTGATCAGGAGCTGGCCAAGAAAATGGCTTCGGCAGGCGGCATAGGGCTGGCAGATATGCTGTATGAACAGCTGCAGGGAAGGCTGGAGGATGCCAGCCGCACCACATCGCCCGGCGCCATGACAGGTGCCGCGGCAGTACGCCCGCTCTCTCTCAGAGACGGTGCCGCAGCGGTGCCGGAAGATGCCGCGGCGTTACCGGAAGATGCGGCGGCCGGTGATGCGGTTCCGCAGGACGGAGACGAGGCCATGTACACGCCGCTGGAACAGCCGCAGGCCGGTGCGGGCAAATCTGTCTTGGCGGATTCTGCTCCGGCGGAGCATCCGCCTTTGTCATCGGTTCCTCCCGCGTTTTCTTCTGAAGACAAAAAGATATTTACACAGGTGGAGGCGCTTGCCCGGCGCATACGGCAGAATGCCGCACCGCAGGATGCCCCGCAGCAGGTTGAAGCCGCGGGCGGCATGGGCGGCCCCGCACAAAGCGATGCCGCTCCCGTCTCGCTGCACTGGCCGCTGCCGGGCAGAATATCGTCCGGTTTCGGCTGGCGTCCGGACCCGTTTACAGGTGAACGGGAATGGCACGCGGGGCTTGATATCGCCGGAGAAGAAGGCGAACCCGTGGCAGCCTGCTGGGACGGAAAGGTGGTTTTTGCCGGAGAAAAGGGAGACTACGGCAAACTGGTGGTGCTGGAACACGCCGGCGGGTGGCGCAGTTATTACGGTCACAACAGTGAACTGAATGTGGAAGTGGGGGATGTTGTCACGGCTGGCAGGAAAATTGCTGAAGTAGGTGACACAGGCCGCTCCACAGGCCCCCATCTGCACTTCGAACTGCGTCAGGGTGAACTTGCATGGAACCCCGAGCAGATCAGAAACCGGCTGATGGCGGGGCTTTCCATAGGTAAACGCGGCTGACGGAGGTAAAGGATATGACCGGTTATCTGCTCGGCAATCTTGTCCGCCAGAAAGGCGCGCTGCACTATCTTGAAACACTGCTTGAGGAAGAGTTTTCCCACCTGCGTGAACGTCGTCCCGATGATGTGAGCCATGTGGAGATGATGATTCATGAACTGGTGCGTCAGGTGGCTTCCGAGCGTGTGGAGCTTAAGGAAGCCATGAACGGCGTGCGTCTGCAGGAATACTGCGACAGTCTGGATGAAGAGACGGCGGCTCCTGTGCGTGATGCCCTGCAGCGCATCGACGAACTTGAGCAGACCTGTTCGCGTATGGCTTCGCGCAATGCAGAGCTGGCGCTGGCGCTTATGGATCAGAGCCAGAAAATGCTTTCTTTCATGCATGAACGTATCCAGCCGGATACCCGTATGACCTACGGCGGCCGCGGGCGCTACACCACCCACAGACCTCAGGCCGCACTGCTCAGCGGGAGGCTGTAATGACGCTTAACTCGCTGCTCAGCGTGGGCAAGGATGCGCTGTTTGCGTCGCAGAGCGCCATCCAGACCACAGGTAACAATATCGCCAACGTGAACACCCCCGGGTATTCGCGTCAGGCCGTACGTTTTGAAGCCAAAACCCCCATCGACTGGAAACCCGGCCAGATGGGAACCGGCGTCAAGGCGGCGGAGGTTTTCCGGTACTTCAATACCTTTATTGAACAGGAATACCACGATCACTTTGCCACCGAGCAGCGGTGGAAAGCGCAGCATCAGATGCTGCAGAGCGTCGAGAGTCTTTTCAACGAATCCAATTCAAAAGGCATAAACGCCGCGCTTTCGCAGTTTTTCACCGACTGGCAGCAGCTGGCGCAGCGTCCCGACGATAAGGCCACGCGCGAAGCTTTGCTGGCACACACCCAGAGCCTGACAAGTCTCATCAACAGTACAGCGGATTCCATGAATCAGCTGGAACACCAGATGGATGAGTACATCCGGCAGGATGTGGACAAAGCAAACAAGCTTATCAAGGATATCGCCGAGCTGAACCGTTCCATTCAGGTGCACGATATTCCCGGATCAAACAACGCCAACACGCTGCTTGACCAGCGCAACCAGATGGTACGCGAACTGGCGGCCATCATGGATGTGGATGTCATCGACAGAGGCAGCGGTGACTTTGTGGTCAACACCAAGGCCGGGCATACGCTGGTGGACGGAGAGGAATCGTTTGAACTGAAATTTGAAGGCCCCAAAACCAGCGCCGTGGTCAAGGGCGTGCCGCCTTTTGACGGCGAGATTGTCTTTGAAGGTTCTTCGGCCCGTGAATACACGCTGGAGATTGTTTCCGGCGGGGCCGTGGGCGGCGGCGCCACGTTCAAGGTTTCGTACGACGGTGGCCGCACATGGCTGACGGACGAGACCACGGGGCTGCCCAAAGAGTTTCAGGCCAATGCGCAAACCGGCAAAGTGCATGTGGACGGTCTTGATATATACTTCAATGCCGGTGCCAATGACCTTGCCGCAGGGGACGAATTTACCATCGTGCCCAAAAGCGGCCTGTACTGGGTGCGGCCCACCACTGAACCGCTGAACATAACCCCCATGGCGTTTGCCGAGGGCGGCGACAATCCGCGGCGCCTTGTGGGCGGTACTCTGGCCGGCTATTTCAGCTTCCGTGATGCCAATCTGGGAAAATATCAGGAAAAGCTGGATGCTTTTTCCCGCGAGCTGGCGTGGCAGGTCAACTATCTGCACAGTCAGGGTGCCGGTCTGGGCCATCTTGACTACACACGCGGCGGCGACAGTGTGAACGACCCCGCGCTGGCGCTGGGCGATGCGTCTTCCGGTCTGTCCTATTTCGACAAGCTGAAGTCCGGCAACCTCACGATGTACTTTTTTGACTCTGCAACAGGCGAACTGGCCTCCGGGGCCTCTTTCGGCCCGCTTGATTTCGGCGGCGGAGCCAACTTCGATCCTTCTGTGCATACGCTTGACGATGTGGTGAATGCCATAAACACATCGTGGGGCGGGTATGTCACCGCGTCCATAGCAGACAACCAGCTGGTGCTGGATGCCGCCGACGGCTACCAGTTCGGCTTTGCCGACGACAGCACGGGATTGCTGGCTGCACTGGGCATCAATACATATTTTCAGGGTGATTCGGCGGTGACGCTGGGCATGCGTCCCGAAGTGCTGGCCGATGTGAGCCGCATCAACGCCGGACGCATCAACGGCGGCGGAGAAGCCAATGTGGGCGACAACGACACCGCCACGGCCATCAGCGGACTGGCAACCAAAAAGCTCGATATTCCCACAAGCTACGAACAGGGACGCAATCAGTCACTTTCGGAATATTTCAACACCATTTCCGCCAACGTTGGTTCGGATACGGCGCAGGCCAAGTTCGGGTCGGATTTTTACGGCACGCTGGCCGACGACCTGAGTGCGCGACAGGATTCCGTTGCCGGGGTGAATCTGGACGAGGAGATGAGCAGCCTTGTCAAATTTCAGCATTCATACAAGGCGGCCGCCAAGCTGGTGACCACGGCCGACGAAATGCTGCAGGTGCTTCTGGGACTCAAGCAGTAGCGGCACATGCGGGAAGCTGCCACGGCAGCCCTGCGGAGGAATGAATCATGCGGGTATCACAGCGCAGTCTTTTTGATAACTTCATCAGCAACATGAACATGTCGCTGTCTAACCTGATGGACTCCAACATTCAGGCTTCCAGCCAGAAGCGCATCAACAAGCCTTCGGATGATCCTGTGGGCGCGGCGCGGGTGATGGGGTACCGCGATTCTCTGGCCGCCATCAAGCAGTACCGCAGCAATGTGGACACCGCCACCAGCTGGCTGGCAACCGCGGACCAGACCCTGACACAGGTGAACACCGTGCTTACGCGCATCAAGGGGCTGGCGGAACAGGCAGCCACGGGCACGCTGGACGCCAACAACCGCGAGCAGATAAGCTTTGAACTGCGTCAGCAGTACGAGCAGCTGATCAACCTTGCCAATACGCGGGTGGAAGGAAGGCACATTTTTGCCGGTCACAAGACGGACCAGCCCGCATTTGTGCAGGGGCTCAATGTTTCCACCATTGATACGGCTTTTTCCGGCGCGTCGTTTTCGGTAAGCGGCAGTCTGGAAAAGACCATGCTCATCCAGTTTACCAGCAACGGTCAGGTGGGTACCGACGCGCTGAGCTACCGGTATTCCAATGACGGCGGCGATACATGGCAGACGGGCACACTTTCTGCCGGCGGCACGACACTGACCGCCGGCAGCGTGCAGGTGGAACTGCCCGCGGGCCGCACCGTTTCCGCTGTGAACCCCGACAACCCGCACGAGACCGACAACGGTACATGGCTGTATGTGCGTCCCACCGCCGTGTACAAAGGGGATGACAACGACTCCACCACGGTGCAGTCATACGGCAATAATCTGGTGAATGCGTCGGGCAACGGTTATTTCAAAAGCGATGTGATGGTGCGGATTGATTCCGGAACAGACCTTGCGTCCGGCATCACATATTCGTACAGCACGGACAACGGCAGTACCTGGGTGGAGGGCAATACCACCTCGGGCACCGGCAGTTCCGCCTCGCTGCTTATTCCCGGCGGTTTTCTGGAGCTGAGTTCCGGTGCCGGTTCGGCTGTCAATCCGGGCGACCAGTTTATACTGCGGCCCCACCGTGCGGACATCCAGCTTGAAATTTCTCCGGGCGAACATCTGACCATCAACAGCGTGGGCAAGGATATTTTCGGCGGAATATATAATCCGCCGGACGGTTCGGGCCCGCAGGTGGCCATGGGCGGCGGCACCAGCAACCTGTTTGAGGTGGTGGGCGAACTGGTGGCCTTTGCCGAGACCAACAATCAGGCCGGAATTCAACGTTCGCTTGCTGCTCTGGACGATGTGGGGCAGCATGTGATGACACAGGTGGCCAGCATAGGCGGCCGTGAAAACCGGCTGGACGTGGCCAAAAATGTGTTGACAACCGCGGAGCTGGACGACAAAAGCCGTATGAGCGACATTGAAGATGTGGACGTTGCCGAGCTGATGACACGCCTTGCGCAGCAGCAGCTCATCTATAACAGCGTGCTCAAGTCGTCCTCCATGATCATGCAGATGAACCTGACCAATTACCTGTAAACGAGCAGCGTATGCTTATATTGACGCGCCGTCCGGGAGAGAGCCTGTACCTGGGCGATACCATCAAGATCACTGTCCTGAGTGTGCAGGGCAAGCAGATCAAGATAGGTCTCGATGTGCCCGGAGACATGACCGTGTACCGGGAGGAGGTATACATGCGCGTTCGTGACCAGAACCGTCAGGCACTTGAAACCAGCGATGCGGACCTGCTCGCAGCGACTCAATTATGGCACGCGAAAAAGAAATAGAAATCCAGACTCGTCTCGGAAAGCAGCGCATCCTGCCCAGCAAGGTGATCTATTTTCCGCGCGGTATCATGGGCTTTGAAAATCAGCACGAATTCACGCTGCTTAAATTGCGTGAAGACGCGCCTTTTCTTGTGCTGCAAAGCATTGAAGACGCCCGCCTGGGGCTGCTGGTCGCCGACCCGTACAGTTTTCTCAGCGACTATCAGATAAAGGTGAGCGATGCAGAGCAGAAACTGCTGCGCCTGCGCAACATCAGACAGGTTGCCGTGCTGGTCACCGTATCCATTCCCCCCGGTCAGCCCGACAAGACAGCGCTCAACCTCAGCGGTCCCATTCTGGTGAACCATGAGGCAAAGCTGGGCCTGCAGGTGCCGCAGGTGGAAGGAAAGTATCCGGCGCAGGTCTATGTGCATCCGCAGAATGAAACCAAGGTGGCTGCCGCAGATGCACGTCATCCCGATGACGGCGGCGCGGAAAACTGGTGAGCTGTGTACAATAACTGATTTTACGGGCGGGCTGCATCATGCGGCCCGCTTTTTTTTGCGGCCGTTACTGCCGCGGTGCTACAACCGGTCTGCTTCGCGCAGAAGAGCGCGGAACGAGCCGTCCTGCTTCATCCGGCGGATTGCCTCTTTCAGGCGGGGAGCCAGATCTGCGTGTCTGGCCGCCAGATAGATGTAGCCCGGCATCTCGACAGCTTTGCCGGTTTTGATGACGGCGGGCTGTGCATCGTTGCGTGTCGCCAGCATACAGTCCAGCACCGTGGCTGCACCTATAAGCATGTCTATGCGGCCCGCGCGCAGCATGTCTATGCCCTGCGCGTAGGTGTTCAGTCTGTAAATGGTGTGGCCCGCGGCAAGGGTCTGCGCGGCTATGCGTCCTGTGACCGAACCGCGTATATAGCCTACCTGCAGCGCTCTCGTGCCGGGGCGCGTCAGTCTCTGCAGCGTGGAGATATCCTGCAGCTCAGGGTCTGTGACATACAGGCTGTAGCGTATGTCAAAAACAGGTTCGTCCACCTTCACCAGCATGCCGTTCAGGTTGGTGCCGTCGTCCGCCCTCAGAAAATCTCCGTCCAGCTTGCCGGATTCGACAAGTTTTTCAAGGCGCTTGAGAGGCAGCGGCCTGATGGAGACATCGCGCTGCACATGGGCGAAGATGGCGGAGTACAACTGTCCTACCAGCTGAACATGTTCCTGCCGGCACATCTCCGCTGCTCCCAGAACCAGCGTGCCGTTGCCTGCCTGCGTCCGGGGGACTGCGGAAAAAAGAACCAGCAGGATGGCGCCGGTAAAAAACAGGAGCATGGGGCGGGTATGAGGCATTGAGTTCATCCTGTGTTGTATGACCTGACTTGAAGGGGCACCGGCGGGGCACCCGCCGGAAGGACAGAGAGCATAACGGGGCATGTTGCCGCTGTCCATTATTGCCGTGCAGCAATGCGGAAGGCAGTGGCGGATGGCTGAACCTTGCCGCCGGCTGTACGGGACATGGCATGGGGGGGCACCGCTGCTCTGTATGATCGATTTTTTTTGTGCCGGAAATCCCGTCTTTGAACCGAAGCCGCTCCGCCGGTCTGTTGGTTGCGTCTATTGAACCACGTTCATGCAAGGGTTGCGGCCAATGGTGCGGCCAATGTTTGCGGTTGGTCGGGCGGTTACCCGCATAGCGGAAAGCCGGACGTGCGAATGCCCTGCGTGCAGACGTACGCAGGATGTGCCGTCGTTTGGTAAGAACAAGTGGCAGCTGTTCTTGACGGAAAAGTTTACGCACTTCTGTGTGGCAGGAGCGACTCAGGGGTGATGATGCAATGCTGCGGGATGGCGAAAGACGTTCTTACGCTTGCTGGACGTGTATCCACAGCACGGGAAACTCTTTGTTCAATTATCGGCTTGCGGGGGGGGATTACCGGAGAAGTTGATATGAAAATGAATCGTTTTTCGATCTGTTTGTGATTGACATGACCTGTCAATGATGATGAAATTCTTTATCGATTCAGGTTTGCGATAATTATCACCGAGTTCTTTATGGCGAAAGTGAAGTTTTCTTTACGCCAAACTGAAATCTATCTTATTTTGTTGATAGCCTTCAGTGATCGATGCGTGTCTGCTTTGGTAAGGCAGGAATACGCTTGTTCCGATCAGGTGATAATGAAAGGCATGGTCATTTCAGACTGGAGTTTTTTTAAGGATGCAGGCGACAGCAGGAGTCTGTGAAGTTTTGAAACTATACAATTCAGATGAGTGGGCATGGTGCGTAGCACGCAAGGGGGGGAAGCACGCAGAAAAGCTGATGGTGCAATGTGCGCGGTTCATATCTGTTCTGTTTCTGTCATGTTTATGGAAAAGAGGTGAAGGATGAAAATGAATAAGGTTTTTTTAGGATTGGTTGCAAGTTTCTTAGGGCTTCTGCTTTATTACCTTGTAATGCACCGAATTGAAGGCCCTCAGGCCATTTATAAATATAGTTTCCTGATCGTGGCCATGTTTTCGCTTGCCACAATGGTTATTCAGACAGGAAAAAGTGCTGAAAGGGGTTCTGTTGCCCAAAAAAGCGAGGCTTCGGCTTCTGCTTCGGCCACAAAGGAGCCTTCGTATCGTAGCACAGCATGCACTTTTTTAATTTGTGTCACTTTTATATTCAGTTTTTCAATGTTCCTGAATACCTGGTGAAGGGTAATCCCCCCTCAATTTTAGGAAGCTTGAAAGTGGAGGCTATGCAGGTCTGTCCGCGATTGGTTCCGGCAGTTGCGTATCAGTGGGATATCTGGAAGCAGGGATATCTGGAAGCATTGTATAGCCGGAAAAGGTGACATGCCTCGCTAGGCTAGCTGAGTCCGGGCGGCTTCGAGCATTTGTCTTATCAGGACCGGCAGAAACAGACGGCGTCGCCTCTCCGCTACTATCCGTTTTTTTATGGCTCTTTAGCACAGGAAGATGAGGCAAAAGAAAAAGCACTCATGCGCGGGCATGAGTGCTTATCTTCATTTTGGCGTCCCCAAGGGGATTTGAACCCCTGTCGCCTGCGTGAAAGGCAGGAATGCCAGCCAAGCAAAGCTGGTTGCAGCAATAAAAACAACAATGTCTTGGCTGCACTTGTCAGCCGTAGGCACGTTTGACACGGATTCTGACACGTCATGGACACGCTGCAAACAAAGCGGCGATCAGCGTCAGTACGTTGTCTTAGTCATTTTAACAGCCATTATATTATTTCATAATTGATAAACTAGTTAAGGAATTAGCTCTGAATTTTTCTTAGCCTTATTGCGAAACGTCAGCAGCAACCATAATCATGCCGGACAACTCCCGGATATATTCACCGCCCTGAACGGCGTGGCCGAGTTCATACAGGCCCGGCGCGGAATGGAAGCTGCCATAGAACATCACCACGTCACCCCAGGGTGCGTAGTAAGCCAGAGTGCCGGAGCGCACATCGCCAGCCAACGGCGTGTCGGACGTATTCAGTTTTTTCGGGGGGTAAAAAATTTTCTCATTGTTCCCATAGTTTTCAACGGCAATTTCCATGGGTAACTGAACAAGCAATGACTTGGACGCCGGGCTCTCATTCAATGCGAAGACGATATCCTGACCATTTGCGTGTACGACCATCTGCATGGGATGTTCTCCGGTTTCATTGGCAAAAGAGACTGTTACGGAAAAAAGCATAACGACACAGAGTGACACCAGAAACCATACACCATTCTTCATCATGACCTCCCATGGTAATCCACCAGACCGGGAACGATGATCAGGCCTTCGATCCAGCCGCATGTGCCTGTTGCAGCGCGCGGGTTCCCTTAACCGAATCTTCATCCCACACGCCAGTAATGGAAATCGTTCCCTTTTCCCTGATATTGCGCAGACACCCGGTAAACGTCCTAAAACTCTGCTCCGTGCTTTCCACCGGCAGGGCACCGCCAGCTGCGGAGATGATAAAATACACGTCCTTGTCACTGACGTGCGTGTAAACGGGACACACCCGATCGATGAACGTCTTCATGGGGCCGTTGAAGGACCGGAAATACACCGGCGTGGCAAAAACAATCACATCGGCAGCGATCAGCTTGCCCAGAATGTCTGCCATATCATCCTGCTGCGCACAGACGCCAGAGCCGCCGATACAGCTGCAGCACCCTGTGCAGTAGTTGATATTCTTCTCCGCAAGGCGGACCTTTTCCACCGTATGTCCGGCTTCAGTCGCTCCATGCATGAAGGCATCGCACAGAAGGTCAGAGTTGCCCTTTGCTCTGGGGCTCGACGAGATACAAAGAATTGTTTTGCTCATGAGATAGTACCGCTACAGCACGTTTTGCTGCTTTTTTCTGGTGTTGCCGCCCCTTCTCCGGTACCTGAGAGCACCGGAGAAGGAACGTACAACCTGATGCGTCATTTTCCGATTGGGCTATTTGCGTTTGGCCAGAACGCCCTCGAGCACCTCTCCGGCAATTGCGGCCTCGTCTTCACCCACCTTGGCCGCGAGTACCGTCACAAAGCTCTGCATCTGCGCCTCGGTCAGTCCCGTGTTCATGGCTGCCCCCAAATGGTAAGAGAGCTGCCCCGCCGTGCCGGTCATATTTGCAAGCGCAGCGACTGTCGCCAACTCGCGTTCCTGACGGGTCAGTACGTCGCGGGCGAAGATGTCGGCAAAAAGATGTTGCTTGAGAAAGTCATCGATAACAGGTGAAAACTCCTGCCATGCAGCAGGAGGTGGAACGTCCTTCAGACCGGACAAATCCGCCCGGACACGGGCACCATAGGCATCCTTGTCCAGGTCGGCTGGAATGGGGCTGGCGTCCCTGCCTATCTCGTCCAGAATCCCTTTGGCCTTGCGTTCGTCCACAACCTTCATGAAGGCAGCCATGCCGTTCAGGCTCCGCGGGAATCCGGTGTAGGCGTACATCTGCACGAGGATTTCCTTCACCTCATTGACCGTCAGGCCGGAATTCAGCCCTTCATGCAGCGCAGGAGTAAGGCGCCCCATGTCACCGCTAGCCGTAAAGGCGGCGATGGCCACAATGGCCTGTTGCCGCGCATCCAGTGCATTGTTCATGGCCTGTACCTCCGATGCGGCAACGGTTCCCAAAATTATGGCAGCAACCGCAATAGCCGTTAATTGTTTGATATTCATATCAGTGTCCTTGCGGTGCTACGGCGCAGCTCATTAGCTGAGCGCGTTGTATTCCTCGTCGGAAACAGGTTCCAGCCATTCGTTGGATCTCCCCTCCGCAGGCACTTCCACGGCGAGATGGGCAAACCAGCTATCTCTGGCGGCACCGTGCCAGTGCTTGGTATCCGGGGGAATATTCACAACGTCTCCGGCACGCAGCTCCTGCGCGGGTTTCCCTTCTTCCTGATACCAGCCGCGGCCGCCGGTCACGAGCAGAACCTGACCACCCTTGCGGTGGATATGCCAGAAGTTGCGGCAGCCCGGTTCAAAGGTGACGTTACCGATGACAACGCCTTCAGCAGACAGTATTTCCAGATAGCTAGTCCCGGTAAAATACTGTGCATAAGATTTGTTTTCCGGCCCCTTGGGAAAAATTCCATCTCCCTGAAATGTGGTGTTCATTTATATTTGCCTCCAAAGTTGTTTCGCTCAGGATGGTTATTGAGTCTGAGTGTTATAATCCGCGGTAGAGAATGCTATGCGTAAATGGCCTGTCAGTCTGCTATCGCGGCTCATGCCTTTTTACCCAAGGGCTTTTTTGAAAAAGTCATCCAGTTTGCCAAAAGGAATTATGTCCATGCGGTCGTACAGGTCGATATGTCTTGCTTCGGGAACGATAAAGAGCTCTTTCGGTTCTTCAGCCATTTTGTAAGCGTCTTCTGTAAAGTAACGCGAGTGTGCCTTTTCGCCGATAATGAACAGAATAGGGCGGGGCGATATTGTTTCGATGAAATCCAGCAGAGGGAAGTTTATGAAAGCCATGTTGCTTGTTACTGTAAACGGTCCGTGTGAACGGGGATGATGCCCCCGCTTCATGGCGTAGTATTCCCAGAACTCACTGCTTATGGGGTCCAGTCCCTGCGGGATCGAATCGCTTGGGGTGTCCGGAAAGCCTGCCGGCAGTAGCGGTGCTTTGCTCTCAAAATCTTTCCAGCGTTGCATTCCGAGTTCATCCAGCATTGTATTGCGTTCTTCGTCCGACAAAGAATCAAGCCAACCGTACCTGATTACCCGACTCATGTCATACATGCTGGCGGTCGCGACGGCTTTAATCCGGCGGTCAGCCTGTGCGGCTTTAAGGGCAAATGCTCCGCTTCCGCAGATTCCTATGACGCCGATTTTTTCTCTGTCCACAAAAGGTGTTGTGCCCAAAAAATCAACGCCCGCACTGAAGTCCTCCGTAAAAATTTCAGGAGAGGATATGTGTCTGGGGTTGCCGCCGCTTTCGCCGTTAAAGGATTCGTCAAACGCAATGGCTACAAAGCCGCGTTCCGCCATGGTCTGTGCGTAGATACCTGCGCCTTGTTCCTTCACTCCGCCGTAGGGTGTGCCGACAATGAGCGCCGGAAGCTGCCGGTTTGGGTCCATAGTACGCGGCATGTACATGTCGGCAGAGATGAGAATCCCGTATCTGTTGGGATAGTTGACTTTTTTATGAAGTACTTGTGCACTTGGCTTGAACGTTTTGTCCCAGGTCATTGTTTCCTCCGTATGAGCTGCGTTTGTTTGTAAAACAGTGCCGGCGGCAGCGTTGTCTTAAAGGTTCTGATTCCGGAACCATATGTTATCAGATGAACCGTGCGGAATTGCGAGATTTGCAGTTCATAAGGGTTCACTTGTCTGATTTTGTCTGCATGAAATATGTAAAGGCATTGCTCCTTGTGTGGAACGCACGTTTCTCTTTAAAACTTGCCTAATCCTCTAACTGCGGCAGGGCGGGGTTGAAATTACATAGGATATGGTGTTTACACTGCATTGCTGCGTATGGAGGAATATCTATGTCCGGTATGGTGAAACTGCTTGATGAGATTGCCGGTGTCGACGGCGGCGCTGTTGAGTCCAGGCTTCCAGGTGTCCGTTTTTTTAAGAAGACAAGGCATGTAGCACGCAGACCGATGCTGTATAATCCTGGAATATGTATAGTCGTATCAGGACATAAAGTGGCGTATGTCGGCGGTCAGACTTTCAGATACGATGTGGATAACTATCTTGTGACTTCGGTCGCCATGCCGTTTGAGTGCGAATCCTTTCCCAGTCAGGAAAACCCGTTACTGGGGATGTTTATCGACATTGACATCGGGCAGCTGAATAATCTGATAAGTATGATGGAAAGGCAGGATAATCCGTCTGTGGCAGTTTCTAACGGGCGGCAGCTTGCCATTGGCCCTTCGGCTATGGACGCGGATATGAAAGACGCTGCTGTGAAGTTGGCTAAAGCACTGCAGAGTGAACAGGAAGCCAGAATACTGGGGCCGGGGCTGGTACGCGAGGTGTATTACAGAGCATTATGCGGAAATCAGGCTCCCGTGTTGTATTCTCTTGTGCGGGGAAGCGGTTCTTTTTCGCAGGTGGCCAGAATTATACACATGATGGAAGGCAGCTACTCTGAAAAATTTGATATTCAGCAGCTTGCAGATTCCGTGCATATGAGTGTTTCTGCTTTTCATAAGGCGTTCAAGGATATTACGGCAGATTCGCCGTTGCAGTATTTAAAGAAAATACGACTTTCGCGCGCCAGAGACCTTATCGTCCAGCAGGGAATGAAAGCTTATCTGGCAGCAGATGAGGTCGGATACGAAAGTCCGTCTCAGTTCAGCCGCGAATTCAAACGTTATTTCGGGCGCAGTCCCGCAGAGCTAATGCGTGATGTCCGTTCATCGTAGGGGCTTCGGGCTTTGCTACCGCAAGCCTGCAGGGTCAGGTGGGCGCCGTGCCAGCCGGGTCCGGCGCAGGGGGAAAATGATGCTTGTTCAGGCAAAAGAAAAAGCACTCATGCGCGGGCATGAGTGCTTATCTTCATTTTGGCGTCCCCAAGGGGATTTGAACCCCTGTCGCCTGCGTGAAAGGCAGGTGTCCTAGGCCAGGCTAGACGATGGGGACGCTTGACGCGTGTGTACTGGTGCACAGCGCGGAAAAGCTTTCTGACAGAATAGCATGTGCCCGTCAAGAAAAAAGTGTGCAAAAAAGCGGGAAGGTTTTTCGACGGTGTGCCGGATGCATGGCGCGACCCCTTCATGCAGCGCACAGAAGGCCTGAGATGTGCCGCGGCGGTGCGGGGGGCTGCTGGCATGTGGCGGAGAGCAAGGGCTGCCGTGCGGGGGGCAGTTATTCTCTGCCTTTGAAAAAACGGACGTACTTTTTGTAGCAGCGGGTGACCGGTGATTCGGGATCAAGGATTTCTGTCAGGCCGCCCAGATTTTCCGGTTCAGGCGGTTGCCAGCGGCGCACTTCATAGGTGGGGGCCTTCAGTCTGGCAAGGTCCGTCTTGCCCATAAGCAGGTCCACCTGCACGCGGTTGAAGTGTTCTTCCCCCACAAATGCGTTCACGCGTTCAAGAATTTCCTGACTGTAGTAGGTAAGGTCCTGTTGCGCCATGTTGTCTTCGGCGCCGATGACAAGCGTGTTTTTACGGTGTCCCAGCGGAATGGCCAGTGCGGCTATGTCGGGGCCCAGCACTTCGTCCCACTGGCGCCACAGGGCGATAAGCCGCACGGCAAGGCCTCCCCCCCGTTCTTCGAGGAAGCGGCGCATGGAATTTCGCAGGTCGCGGGCGTAAATATCTTGCATCGGTGATTCTCCGGTGTGGCGCGCCGCAATGTGCTGGCACATGCCGCGGCAGCCTGAGTGCGGCATACGATGGCGCTGTCCTGCTGTCAATGAGATGCAAGCAAGCCTCGGGCGGCAGGTGGCGCGGCATCCTGTTTCTGTCCGGCGGGCGGGGCGAAGCGGTGTACAAAAATTGGCTCCGCAGCAGAACCGTGTTGACTGTATTCTGCTTTTTCGATAGAGCTACATCAACTTTTCTTGATTCAGATTCATCAAGTAAACTAAAAATAACAGCCGGACCAGAAACCATGTCATCCGCACTCGCACTTTTCAAGGCGTTGTCAGACGAAACCCGTCTGCGGCTCATCAATGTGCTCAACAGGTTTGAGCTCAGCGTCAATGAGCTGGTCGCCATTTTGGAAATGGGACAGTCGCGTGTTTCGCGCCATCTCAAAATAATGACCGGAGCAGGGCTGCTCAGTTCACGCCGTGACGGGTTGTGGGTTTTTTATTCCGCACCGGCGGAAGGGCCGGGGCGTGACTTTATCAATGCGGTTATGCCGTTTGTGACTAAAGATATCACGCTGCATGCAGATCTTGATATGGCCCGCAAGATAATCGAAGAACGGTCGCGCAAAACCCGGCAGTTCTTTAATTCCATTGCGGAAGACTGGGATCAGCTGAATCGCGAGGTCATAGGCGATTTTGATCTGCCTGCGGCCATTGTGTCGCATATGCCCCGCTGCAGAGTGGCGGTGGATTTCGGCTGCGGCACGGGAACCATGCTCAAGGCCATGATGCAGAAAGCGCAGGAGGTCATCGGCGTGGATGGCTCGCCCCGCATGCTTGAACTGGCGCGGCGCAGGTTCGAGGAAGATGCCGGGCGGGTTTCTCTGCGCATAGGCGACCTTGAACATCTGCCGCTGGCCGATGGTGAAGCGGATTTTGCCGTAGTAAGCATGGTGCTGCATCACCTGTCGCATCCGGGTGCCGCCCTGCGGGAGATACGGCGTGTGCTCAGCCCCGGCGGAGTGCTGGTGCTGGCCGATTTTGACAAGCACGAAGATGAACGGATGCGCACGGAATACGGCGACCGCTGGCTCGGGTTTGATCTGCCCGCGCTGACAGAAAAGTTGACCGGAGCCGGATTTGCGGTGCGCCACAGCGAGTTGCAGAACGTGGAAAGAAATCTTTCCATCCATCTGATCGTCGCACAGAACAACAGTTAACCCATATTTTTTCGGAGAACGTCATGACAGATGCCAGCAAAGCCCTTCCTCTGGACTTGAGCCTTGAAAACAAGGTCAAAGATCTTTCCCAGGCCGATTTCGGCTACAAGGAAATGCAGCTTTCCGAACGTGAAATGCCCGGCCTGATGGAACTGATAGCCAAGCACGGTGCCGAAAAGCCGCTCAAGGGGCTCAAGGTCACAGGCTCGCTGCATATGACCATTCAGACCGCCATGCTTATCAAAACTCTGTACGAGCTGGGCGCTGATATCCGCTGGGCTTCGTGCAACATATTCTCCACGCAGGACCATGCCGCAGCCGCCATTGCCGATTCGGGCATGGCAAAGGTTTTTGCATGGAAAGGTGAAACGCTGGAAGAATACTGGTGGTGCACCGAAATGGCGCTTACCTGGCCCGACGGGTCCGGTCCCGATCTTATCGTGGACGACGGCGGCGACGCCACCATGCTTATCCATAAAGGGGTGGAAGCAGAAAAGAATCCCGCCCTGCTGGAAAAGTCCTACGATAACAAAGAATTTCAGATTGTGATGAACCGCATTGCCCTGAGCATGAAAAACGATCCCGGCAAATGGACGCGTGTTGCCGCCAAAGTGCGCGGTGTTTCAGAAGAAACAACCACCGGCGTACACCGTCTGTACCATATGGAAAAAGACGGGTTGCTGCTGTTCCCGGCCATCAACGTCAACGACTCCGTTACCAAGTCCAAATTCGACAACCTGTACGGTTGCCGTGAATCGCTGGCAGACGGTATCAAACGCGCCACCGATGTGATGATTGCCGGAAAGACCGTTGTGGTGCTGGGCTACGGCGATGTGGGCAAAGGCTGCGCCCATTCCATGCGCGGATTCGGCGCACGGGTGCTTGTAACCGAAATCGACCCCATCTGCGCGCTGCAGGCCGCCATGGAAGGCTTTGAAGTGGTCACCATGGATGAAGCCGCTCCCGAAGGTGATATCTTTGTGACGGCCACCGGCAACTTCAAGGTAATTACCGGCGAGCACATGGAACGGATGAAAGATGAAGCCATTGTCTGCAACATCGGCCATTTTGATAACGAAATCGATATGGCTTACCTTGAAGACAGCACCGAATGCTCCTGCCTGAACATCAAACCGCAGGTGGACAAATGGACGCTGAAGTCCGGCCGTTCCATCATCGTTCTGGCAGAAGGCCGTCTGGTCAACCTCGGCTGCGCCACCGGGCACCCCAGCTTTGTCATGTCCAACAGCTTTACCAATCAGGTGCTGGCACAGCTTGAGCTGGCTTCCAACCCCGATCTGGAGCGCAAGGTCTACATCCTGCCCAAAAAGCTGGATGAAGAAGTGGCCCGTCTGCACCTTGCCCGTCTGGGGGCAAAGCTGACCACCCTGACCGACGAACAGGCAGAATACATCGGAGTGGACAAAACCGGTCCCTTCAAGCCCGACCACTACCGTTACTAACGGCAGGCGCTGCTGTGCAGCGCACCGTCATATGGTATCATACCGGCCGCCCCGCTTTTGCGGGGCGGCTTTTTTAGTGCGCGGTCCCATTTTTTGTCAGGGGCAGCTTGTGCTGTTCCCATTCCAGCAGACCGTGCTGCAGATGGTACACGGGACCTTTGAACCCCAGTTTTTCCAGTGTGCGCAGCGTGCGTGCGCTGCGTGCTCCGGACCGGCAGTACAGCAGGTACGCTGTGCGGGAATCCAGCCGGGCAAGTTGTCCGGCAAAGTCCGGTGCATGAAAGTCGGCATTGACCGCGCCCTTGATATGTCCGCGGGCAAATTCTGCCGGAGTGCGGACATCAAGAGGAATGACGCTTTTCTCATTCAGCAGTCCGGCAGCCTGTGTGGCGGATACCGGTACCAGCTGCATGCCTGTATCCGCGGTGTGCCCGTAGCGGTACCACTGCATAAAGGCCATGCCGGAAGCCAGCATGAGAAAAACAAGCACTCCCGCAGTCAGAGCCTTGCGGTGCGTAAAGTCCGGTATCATAACGCTCTCCTGTGATTTGTCCGCCGGGGTGTCTGTACAGCTTTTCTTTATCATTGAGGACCCGCAGCGCATAGCCCACTATGCTTATGAGGGCTTCCCCCCTCCAAGCCTGCGGGAGGCGTTTCATGTGCCAGATTATCCGGACTTTTGAGCTGGTGAGACAGGGCGATATGGTCATCGAGGACATAGTGACTGCCGTAAAGGTGAGCGGTGTGCCCCGCTGGTATCCCTTTGAAGAGCGCTGGCGGTGGATGCGGCTCATGTACATGCAGGGCAAGGCGACTCCGCAGCTGCTCCGGACATTTCTTTCGCGGCTTTCGGCGCATACGCCCTATACGCTGTGTACGCTGCAGGATCTCAACGTGCGCTCCGGCGTCGAGATTGTCTGCCCTGTGCTGCGTGATACGGGCGTGTTTGATCTGTGAAATCCCTGTAAAGGCAGCCGGCCTGCACGGGCCGCGGTGCGCGGGTGCGCGTCGCGGCCCGTCAGTTTTTCACAGCTCTGCGCCGCGGCGCAGTGCACCTGAAAAGCTATATGGGACTTCATGCTTGCGCAGCGGCTGTGCTGCGGTATAGTGATGCTCTGCATACAAAAGGAGTACCGCAGTGAAGCATACCATCTCTGCACTTGTGCAAAACCGTGTCGGTGTAGTGGCAGAGGCTACGGACGTGTTCCGCAAATACAATGTGAACATCAAGTCTGTCTCCTGTGGCGAGACCGAAGACTTTGACGTGTCGCGGCTTGTGATCACAGTGGAAGGCCAGTCTGCGGAAGTCGAGCGCATCTGCGCGGAACTGTCCGGACTGGATTTTATCCGCGAGGTGGAAGATCTGGCCCGTAAAGATTTTGTTGACCGCGAACTGGCTTTGCTGCGGGTTTCCATCACGCGCGACACCATGTCACAGGTCATGCAGATTTTTGAGGTATTCCGGGCAAATGTTGTGGGTATGGGACAGGAAACCATCACTGTAGAACTGACCGGTGATCAGGAAAAGGTGGACGGTTTCATCAAGATGCTGCGGCCTCACGGCATCCGCAGCCTGTGCCGTACCGGTGTCATTGCGTTGCGTCGCGGCGATGAAGACTGATGCCGGAGGACCCATGAAGATGACTTCCATGGAAGATCTGCTGGCCGCGGCGGCGCGGACAGGAACCATGCCGCGTGTGGCCGTGGCCGCCAGTGCGCAGGATGTTGCGTTGCTGGCCGCGCTGGATGCACATGCCCGCGGCATAGCGGAGCCTGTGCTTGTGGGCGATCTGGAAGAGACACGCCGCATAGCCGGACGGGCCGGAGTGGATATTTCTGCGCTGGAATCGCACCATGTGCCGGATAAGGCCGGAGCCGTGCAGCATGCACTGGCCTTGTTCCGCGCGGGTGACGTTTCCATGCTGATGAAGGGGAACGTCAATACGGACGTGTTGCTTAAAGGCGTGCTGAATAAAGAAACGGGTGTGCCGCCTGCCGGTATTCTTTCGCATGTGGCGGTGTTTTGCCTGCCCGGCGAGCCTCGTCTGCGTCTGCTGACAGATGCGGGGGTTAACATTGCGCCCAACCTGCAGCGTAAGGCGGAAATAGTGCGTAACGCGCTGCACGTGGCCCGCTCGCTGGGGCTTGAGCGACCGCGTGCGGCCATGCTGGCCGCCACGGAAAAGGTTATGTATCCGGCCATGCCTGCCACGCTGGATGCGCAGATGGTGGCCCGTATGAGTGCCGAGGGGGCATTCGGTGATGCCGTGGTTTCCGGCCCCATGGCGCTTGACCTTGCGGTATCGCCCGCGGCAGTGGCGCGCAAAGGGTTTGAAGACCCGGTGGCCGGTAATGCCGACGTGCTGGTGGCGCCGGATATCGAAAGCGGCAATGTACTGTACAAGACCCTCACCACACTGCTGGACCTGCCCGTGGCGGGCATTGTGGCCGGCAGCAGGATTCCTCTTATCGTCCCTTCCCGCGGCGACAGCGACCGCAGCAAACTGTATGCACTGGCTCTGGCAGCCTACATGACCCGTAAGGAATGCACCGGATGAGTCTGATCCTGACCATTAATCCCGGATCGACAAGCACCAAGATAGCGGTGTTTGCAGCGGAAGAGGAACTTTTTGAACGTACGGTGGAGCATCCCCATGATGCCTTTTCCGGTCTGGCCGGTGTATACGGGCAGCTGGAAGCGCGGCGGCATGCCGTTCAGACCATGCTGTCCCGGGCCGGTTATGCCGATGCCCGTTTTGATATTGTGGTGGGGCGCGGCGGTTTGCTGGCCCCCATGCACGGTGGTGCATGGCGTGTGAATCAGACCATGCTTGATATTCTGGAATCCGCCGCGCACGGCGAGCATCCTTGTAATCTCGGCGCACCGCTGGCTCTGGCGTTTGCCCGCAGCCACGGGGCGCACCGGAATGTACAGGCCATCATAGTGGATCCTGTGGTTACGGATGAACTGGACCCCGTGGCCCGTATAGGCGGATTGCCTGAACTGCCGCGCCGCAGCGTGTTTCACGCGCTTTCACAGCGCGCGGCGGCACGCAGGGCAGCGGCACAGCTGGGCATACGCTATGAGGATGGCCGTTTTCTGGTCGGGCATTTCGGGGGTGGCATTTCTGTAGGGGCGCACCGCCACGGCAGAGTGGTGGACGTGAACAACGCGCTGGAAGGAGAAGGGCCTTTTTCACCGGAGCGGACGGGCGGCCTGCCTGTCATGCCCGCTCTGGAGCTGGTACGCAGAGGTGTGTACTCGTTTGAGCGCATGCGCAGTATTGTGCAGCGCGAAGGAGGCATGTGGGCGCATCTGGGCACCAACGACCTGCGCGAGGTACAGCGCAGGATGGACGCCGGTGATACCGCAGCGGCGCAGATTTTCGACGCGCTGGCTTACAACAGCGCCAAGGCTCTGTGCGCGCTGTTACCGGCACTGACCGGCGCGGGGCAGGACGTCCCGTCGGCCCCGCCGGTGGATGCGGTGGTGCTTACGGGCGGTATGGCCCGTTCCGGGCGGTTCATGCAGGCTGTTTCGGACAGGCTGCGCTATCTCGGACCGGTCATAGTGCTGCCCCGTCTGGAAGAGATGCAGGCACTGGCCATGGGCGGTCTGCGGGTGCTGCGGGGTGAGGAGACCCCCGCGGAATACGGCGGCGGCATGTCCTGAGACTGCGCGGCTTTTTTCAGGGTACAGCAGGCGGGGGCCGCAAGGCTGCCCGCCTGTATACTTGACGTGCGCGGCGTATAGTAGTTTAGTGCTGGCCTTCAAATGATACAGAAAAGCGGGGCATCATGGCATCATCGAAACACCTGATACTGGAAAACGCCCGGCGGTTGTTTTCCGAAAACGGCTTCAAGGGCACAACCATCGCCCAGATAGCCAAGACGTCCAATGTGACGGACGCCGCGATATACAGACACTACCGGTCCAAGCAGCAGATTTTCGACAGCATCATCAACGATTTTTTTGATGAGTTCAGCGGGCTGATGGACAGCATCCACGAGCGCCAGAAAAGCGGCTACTGCCTTATCGAGACTCTGATTCTCGATCTGGATGCCTTTCTGGACGAGCGCGTGGTCGAGCTGAAGGTCATCATGAACACATATACCATCATGCCCAGCGCGCGGCAGATAATGGAACGCATGTACGCCCTGCTGGGGCTTACTCTTGAACGCTGCCTTGAAAAAGGCATGCGCGACGGGACAGTGCGCGATGATCTGGATATTACGCCCACGGCGTCGCTTATTGCCGTCATGCTGATGGGCATGAGCCGTCGCCAGCTGTACTGGCCGGAAACGCCCGATCTGGCGCAGGAGGCGGTGACTTTCTGCCAGCGGAGTATCCGCAGCCTTTAAAGGGTATCTGCACGGCGGCCGTGCCGCTGTACGGAAAAAAGGGCTTTCCGCTTTTGCGGAAAGCCCTTTTTTATATATGCGGCAGCGGAGTCAGAGCACCCGCGTGTATATGCTGGTCACATCTTCTGCCGAAAGAGGCACTATTCTGCCCAGCGCGCGGTAGCTCAGGGCATTCTGTACCATACGGGGAATGTCGGATGCGGGAATGCTCCAGCGGGACAGACGGTCGGGAGCCCCCCAGCGCGAGAATGCCTGACGGGTTGCGGCCACTCCTTCTTCCGCTGTGGAAACACCCCATATGGTGCGGGCAAAACGCGTGAAAATGTCCGGCACGCTGTGGCAGACCTGCTCCATCCACGAGGGGAAAATCACCGCCAGTCCTTCACCGTGGGGAACCTGCGGGTGCAGTCCGCTCAGGGCGTGTTCCAGAGCGTGCGAAGTCCAGTCGCCGCCGGAAAGCCCCGAGCCTGAAAGGCCGTTAAGCCCCCAGCTGGCCGCCCATGCCAGATTGGCCCGCGCGGTATAGTCCGAGCCGTCGCGCTGCAGTTCATCCAGTGACATGATGATGGCGCGCAGGATTCCCTCGCATAGCTGCAGAGTTGTCTCTTCCTGAAAATAACCGGTGGCTGCGCGGGCCGTTCTGCCGCGGAAGTAGTTTTCCATCACATGGGTCATGGCGTCGATGCCGCCCGCGGCGGTCAGATGCCACGGAACGGAGGACTGGAGCTGCGGGTCGATGATGGATACTCTGGGGCACAGGCACAGGCCGCTCAGCGACCATTTTCTGGCCAGCGGTTCGTTGGTGATGACGGCTTTTTCGTTCATTTCCGAACCGGTGCCCGAAAGAGTGAGCACCGTGAATACAGGCAGAGCCTGTGTGACGGGACGCCGTGTTTCCACCTGTGCCCAGTAATCTTCCAGAAAAACACCGGCGGCAATGGCTTTGGCGCAGTCTATGACACTGCCGCCGCCGATGGCCAGCACGCTGTCCGCCGCAAACGCGTGTGCGGCGGCTATGCCTTTTTCCACAAGATCAAGGGAAGGATTGGGCGTGACACCGCTGAAAAGCGTATGCATCACACCGGCCCCGTCCAGTGAAGCCGTGACCTGTGCGTATGCTCCGGTACGCATGGCGGCGCTGCCGCCGGTGACCAGCAGCGTGCGGCGCACATTGTGTGCCGCCAGTTCCGCACCGGTTTGCGATACGGTATTTCTGCCGAAGACGATGCGCGTGGGCGCGTGGTATATGAAGTTGTCCATTACTGTTTTCTTCCGGCGTCCACAGGGGTGTCTTCGGGGGCGGTGACCGTTACGGCGTGGCTTATGACCCGTTCGGAGCCGGCTGGTACTGCAAGCTTCCAGACATACTGCTGTGTTTTTTCATCCAGTTCCGCCTCGGGCGAAGAACGTAGTTTCAGTTCCATGCCGGCAAGCCGCAGCTGCGGGGCGGCGTCCTGAACTTCCAGATTGACGGGGTGCTGGCGGGCGTTTGTCAGGGTGATTTCCCATGCCCATTCAAACACCTGCTTTTTGCCTATGAATCCCTGTGTTCCTTCCTGCCGTTTCTGCAGATTCATCTGCGCGGTGACCAGCGGGTCGCTGCCGAAGTGAAAGGTTTCTTCCGTACCGGCAAATTCCAGACGTTGCCTGCCCGCTGTGGCTCCGTCCACCAGCATGGTGGCCTGGCCTGCGGGCAGCAGGCGGGTTTCGGGCATGGTGACCCGCGCTGTAAGAAACGCGCGGGGAGAACGGGCGGGGCGCACGGTATAGACGTATGCTGCCTGCCATGTCTCGTTAAGTACGGGTACCTGTCTGCTGCCGCCCGCGGCAAGCGAAACGGTGCCCAGATTCCACACCGCATAGGTTGATGCCAGAGACCTTTCTGCGGCCTCGGGCGCAGCGGCCAGCATGTTTTCAGGTGCGGCATCTGCTGCCATCATGACGGCTTTTCTTAACTGGACGGTCTGCTGCTGCACGGGGCCGATGTTCCAGCGGGGCAGGGGCGGCGGCGCAAGACCTGCACGGGGAGGCAGCGTGGCCACGGCCAGACGGACGTTGTTCCAGTCTGTGCCCAGTCCCTGCCGCAGTGCGGCCGCGTAGCTGAATTCAACCACATTTTTGCCGGGCACGGCGTGCAGGGTGTACAGCGGCTGCCAGCCGCAGCCGGTTGCGGTGTAGGCGTACTGCGCTGTCACCTGACCGGAGGCGGGGGTGTGCAGCTGCGCCGTGACGGCCCACACTTTTTCCGAGCCGCCTGTGGCATTGTTCAGCCGTGCTTCCAGTTCGTGCACGGCGGCCTGTTGTTTTTCAAGCAGCCTGTCTGTTTCTTCCGCCTCGGGCAGCAGGGCGGAAAGGTGTTCCGTCATGGCTTTATCCAGCCGTTCAAGTTCTGCCGTGCCGCCCTCGGCCGGACGCGGCTGCGACCACATGGCAATGCGGGCTTCTATTGCCGTTTTGCGTCCCTGTGTGCGTGCCAGTGCCGCGCGGGCCTGCAGCAGCTGTTCTTTGACGGCTGCCGCGGCGGGACCGGCCTGTCCGTCGGTCAGCACCCATTCCATGGCGGTGACGGTATTGCCGGATATGTTGAGAGTAAGGCTTTCCGGGTCTGCCTGATGCGGCAGAAAAAGAGTGAGCGAGTTTTCCGCAGGCAGGGTCTGCAGGACTTCGATGCGGGCGCTTTGCGGAAACAGCGTCACTTTGAAAGGCTCTGCGGGGTGCGGCAGAGTCTGTCCGGCCATGAGCATGTCTGCGCCTGTCAGCGACAGTACAAGCGTGACCAGCAGGGCTGCTGCGGATAAGCGGTAGCGTATCATGATGATTCTCCGGTGTGTTCGGGTCGTGCCGGTGGTTCCGGCGTCATGACCGGTGTACCACAGCCTGACCGGCTGAGCCAGAACTGCCGCCATGAAAAACGCCCCGCGGGAAATTCCGCGGGGCGTTGCCGGTGCCGGCAGATCAGAACATCTGCTTCATAAGGTCTTCGCCGCTGCGGGCGTCGTCGGCGCCGTGGCGGGGGGCGGAACCTTCCACCACGGTGGGCTGGGTTCCTTCCTTGAAAGGCATGAAGTAACTTGTTTCAGAGCCGGGCCCCGCAAGATTTCCTGTTTTACCGTCAATGCGCACCTGCACGATGCCGGGAGGCATGGGAAAATCCTGTACGGGGTAGTCTTCTTCCACACCCTGACGGTAGCCGACCACAATGGGCGATGCCGCCCGCGAGCCGGTTTCCCATTTGCCCATGGGGGTCAGGTCGTCAAAGCCCACATAGGACACCGAGACAAGGTACGGAGAGATAAGAACAAACCATGCGTCACGCTCGTCGTTGGATGTGCCGGTCTTGCCGCCCAGAGGACGTTTGAGCACCCGTGCGCGGAAGCCGGTGCCGTCGCGCACGACCTCTTTCATCAGCGACGCCATGATATAGGCGTTCTGCGGTGTCAGCGCTTCTGTCTGCTGCGGCTCAAAGGTGGCTATGGGTTCGTCCCATGCCGATTTGATGCCGGTGATCATGCGGTGTTGTGCGCGCAGACCTTCATGGGCGAACGCCGTGTATGCTTCTGTAAGGTTCAGAGGCGAAACGGCCACAGACCCGAGACTTACCGAAAGGTCGAAGGGGAAGGGCCCTTCAAGTCCCAGTGCTTTGGCCCGTTCGACAATGGCCGGTATGCCGATGTCCTGTGCAATGCGGATGGTACACAGGTTACGCGATTTGACCAGCGCGGTGCGCAGCAGCGTGGGGCCGTAGAATTCTCCCGAAAAGTTTTCGGGGCGCCATGTTTTGGCCGTGGCGTCGTCGGTATAGACAAACGGGGCGTCCAGTACCGTGGATGCCGGTGTGTAGCCGTTGTCCAGCGCGGTGGAATAGACAATGGGCTTGAAAGCGGAACCGGGCTGGCGTTTGGCCTGCACGGCGCGGTTGTACTGGCTGTCGGCAAAGGAATAGCCGCCGACCAGTGCCACCACATCACCCGTCTGCGGTTCTATGGAAACCAGTGCCCCCTGCACTTCGGGGTACTGCGCGATGGCCAGTGAAAAGTCCGTATCAGGCGTGACGGAGGCGGCATCAAAGCTTTTGCCCGCATCGGGCAGCATAAGCTGCGCCCATACCACATCGCCCGCTTTGACCACCGTACGGGCATCTTTCACGGCGGGCACATAGTCCGTCACCACGGTGGGGTCGGGCGTACGGCACCAGTGCATGGTTTCCACGTCCATCCGGCCCTTGTAGCTGCCAAAGCGCACATCGGCCCCTGCGGCCGTCACGCGGGTGACCAGCACTTTTATCCAGCCTTCGTGCTGCATTGCCGCCGCATCCACGGGGTTGTCACGCAGAAAAGCTTCGCGTGCTTCCTTGCTTTCCAGATGCTCCACAGGGCCGCGCCAGCCGCGCCGTTTTGTAGAGGCCACCAGTCCGTCGCGCAGTGACTGTTCGGCGTACTTCTGGTGCTTGGGGTCCATGGCGGTGTAAACATGCAGGCCGGATTCATATACGGCGTCCTCGCCGTAGCGTTCCAGCTTGATGCCCAGTTTTTCCATGTTGTCTTCGCTCAGATAGTCGATGAGCCTGCGGCGCACTTCTTCCAGATACCATGCGCCGGTGCCCCACGAAGGATCGGCCATGGAGGTGAACACAAGCTTTTCATTGATGGCCGCGTCGTACTGCGAGGGTGTTATCCACCCGAGCTGAAGCATGCGGTGCAGCACATACAACTGACGGGTGTATGCGTCCTGCGGGTTGTTGAGCGGGTTGTATTTGGAAGGAGCCTGCGGCAGACCGGCCAGCAGCGCAGATTCGGCTATGGACAGTTCGCCCACATGTTTGCCGAAGTAGCTGCGCGCGGCGGCTTCCACGCCATATGCCCCCGCGCCGAGATATATCTGGTTCAGGTATATGGTCAGAATTTCATCTTTGCTCAGATAGCGTTCCAGCCGGTAGGCCAGAATGGCTTCTTTTATCTTGCGCTCGTAGCTGCGTTCGGAAGTAAGCAACAGGCGTTTGATGACCTGCTGTGTGATGGTGGAACCGCCCTGCCGGATGGTGCCTGCCTGCATGTTTTTCATGAAGGCGCGCAGAATGGCGCGGAAGTCTATGCCTTCATGCCGGTAAAAGGAGTCGTCCTCTGCGGCGAGAAAGGCCAGAGGCAGATGCTGCGGCATTTCATCAAGGCGCGCCAGAAAGCGTTTTTCGCGGTAGAAATACCCCAGAATGCTGTTATCGCGCGCGTACACCGTGGTGACCAGCGGCGGGCGGTAATCGGTGATACGGGTAAAGCCGGGCAGGTCTTTGGTGGCCCATATATAGATGCCGCCCAGCCCGAGCATGCCCAGCAGGGCAAGACCTGTGACGCTGACAAGAAAGTATGTGAGAAAACGTTTCATGATATTTTTATCGGGTATGGTCGCAAAGCGGATAGCGGTTGCCGTCTTCGTCATGCTCCGGATCAAGCCCCCACGCAAGTCGCAGGCGGCCGAACATCAGGCGCAGTTCGTTTTCTGTAACGCCCAGTTCCTGCATGGCGTCTCTGACGGAGCGTGACTCCAGATAGACGAGACACTCGTCCGGAGTGAACATGGTCAGCATGCCGTTGGGCATAAACCAGAAAGGGAACAGGCGGCAATACCACGGACGTGTCTCGCGGGGAAGAGTGCAGCCGGCAGCGGAAAGGAAAAGGCAGCGGCCTTCATTGTCCGAGGCAAGGCGCAGATGCTCCCCGTGAGGGGGAAAAATGGCCTCCAGCCGTTTTTCATCGGCGGGAAAAAGGCGTTTCATACACTGCAGGAACGGTTTTGTATTGGGCTGGCTGGCAAACCCGCCCTTGTCATTGCAATGCTCCACAATGCGTTGCCATTCGCTGCGCGAAAGCGGAAAGCACAGCTCTTCATTGCCGGGCTGCATCCGGCAGCAGGTGCCGGAATGTGCGGCACAGCGGGCGCATATATGTGCATCACGGCTTCTGGCCATCAGTAACGCTCCTGTTGTTCGCGCGGCCATGTGCCTTTGAAGCCGCGCAGCACCACAATGGTGAATTCGCGCCCGGGGGCGCCTTTGTGCGTGGTGCGGTAGCGCAGCACCCTGTATGACTCAAACATGCTTTTCAGCTGTGGTTTTATGCCGTTGTCTTTCTGCACATAAATGGCGTCCCACCCTTTTTTGTCTTCAGGAGTGGGCCACAGGTCGTACTGACTCATGCGCCTGCCGAAGTCTGCACAATACGTGAACGGCTGTCCGGGTGCGTAAAAGGCAAGGGCCGCCGTGATGTCATATGATTTGGAAAAATAGAACACTTTGTCCGGGCGGGGCAGACTGTTCTGCAGTTCCTCCAGTTTGCCGCTCAGGTCGCTCCAGCCTTTCAGCCGTACCGCCGGGTTGTACGCAGGCGGCAGAGGCAGCCAGTTCTGCCCGTACAGCAGCACAAAAACAAGTACACCCATGGCAACCCAGATGCGCCGCATGCGCAGCCGCGAAAGATGCCTGCCTGTTTCGCGCACAGCCTGTCCGCTGCGCTCAAGCGCGGAAGCACACAGCATGATGCCGGCCACATAGCTCATGGCCGACCAGTTGGGATAGATGCGGGTGTGAAAGCTCCAGATTATGAAGAAAAGCCACAGCGGCCAGAACGCGGCGGACAGCAGCAGTGACTGACGGACTTCGTTCATGTCATTGCGCAGTCCGCTGTACATGTCGCGTCCGGCGCGCGGCGTACGCCACACACGCAGGGCGCGCCATGCGCCCACCAGCATGAACACAAACCACCACGGACTGATGATGCCGACCTGCGAGGCGATATATTCTGGAAAGCGGTCAAAGCGGATGAGCGGTTCGGGGCTGGCCGAAGCCACACCGGCCAGACCGGCCACATGGCGGAATCCCACAAAGTCGTTCTGGAAATTCCATATGAGGATGGGCAGCATACCCACGGCCGTACCGGCACAGACGGCAGCCAGCAGCCGCGGCACCATGCCTTCTGGCAGCAGCCGCTGGCGTCTGAGTCCCAGCGCGTACAGCAGGGCCACGGCGGGCATGGCCAGCATCATATATTTGGCCAGCACACCGGCGGCCATGGAAAGGGCCAGCAGCACATAAGGCCATGGCGAGCGTGATGATACGGACATCCAGTACAGGCACATGAGCGCACCCGTCCAGCAGACCAGCAGCGGGCTGTCAGTGGTCATCAGAATGCCGGAGGCGATGAACAGCGGGGTGGTATTGGCCACAACCAGTGTCCACAGACCCAGTGCCGGACGGCGCATGAGCCGTGCGGTTCCGGCGTACAGCAGTATCTGTGCAAGGCACGAATTGAGCACGGCGGCAAAGCGCACGCCCAGTTCCGTATCGCCGAAAACACCGGTCCAGATGCTGATGAGCCACGCGATGAGCGGCCCTTTGGAATAGTAGGAAAGCTGGAGTCTGCGGGTCCAGTCCCAGTACTGGGCCTCGTCCTGCACGAGGTCAAGCTGGCCGGAGGCGATGAACCAGAAGCGTACCAGCGTTGTGAAAGATATGATGGCGGCAGCGCACAGCCACGGGCGGCGCTCCCATACGGGGCTTTTCTGCAAGAGTTTCACCTTTGGGGAGTCGTTTGGCGCGGAGTCTAGCGGCTAGCCCTGTTCCTGTCCAGTAAGCGGGGCAGAGCCTGTCTGTCCGGTACTGCACAGAGACGACGCGGCGGATAAAATCCTTGCGGAACAACGACGCCGCCTGCCGGTCTGCGGCAGGCGGCGCGGCTGTTATCTGATGATGTACCGCAGGATTTTCTGCTTCCAGCCGGCATCGGGGCTGAACCGGAACGGCAGGTCGATGAAGTTTGTGCCGCGTGTGACACTGCGCAGTCTGGAAAAGGCAAAAAATCCCGCCTCGCCGCGGTGGCTGCCCATGCCGCCGCCTGCCGCATCGCCGAAGGGCAGGGCGGGGTACACGGTCTGCACCAGCACGTCGTTGACCGCCGCTGTGCCCGATGTTGTGGCATCCAGCACTTTGCGTGCGGTAAACACATCGGTGCTGAACACATACAGAGCCAGCGGTGCGGGACGGCTGTTCACCAGTTCAACGGCCTGTTCCGCAGACTGCACCTCAAAAAGCGGCAGCACCGGACTGCGGGTGACGGAACGCATGACCGGTGCGTCCGGCTGTACGTTTTCCAGTACGGTAAAGTTGATGAACCTGCCTGCGGGGTCGGTGTCGCCGCCTATGACCGGCGTGCCGTCAGTCAGAAACGCCGCAGCTTCTTCATAGGCTGCGTTGTCTGTCATGCGGCCGAATGCGGAACTTGCGGAGGGTATGGCGCCGTGCTGCGCTTCCAGTTCTTTGCGCAGGGCTGCCAGCAGGCGTTCGCGGACTGCGCCGTGCACCACCAGATAGTCCGGCGCGGCGGCGGTCTGACCGGCGGCAAGAGTTTTGGCCCATACTATGCGCCGCGCTGCCAGCCGGATATCGGCATCTTCAAGCACTATGGCCGGATTACGGTGTTCGGCTGTTTCAATGACGGCGGGCACAAGGTGTTCCGCAGCGGCGCGGGCAAACCGGACGGCGGTTTCGCGCGGTGCGGAGCACAGGCAGGCATCGAAACGCTGTCCGAGAATGGCCTCTGTGGTTTCATTGTCCGCAGTGGTCACGGTTATCTGTTCCGGCTTGAAAAACTGCTGCACAAGGCGCTCCACAATGCCGTTGACAGCCGGAGTGCGGGGAGAAAGTGCCAGCAGCAGCGGGGTGCCCGCGGCAAGGGCAGATACCACCGGCATAAGGGCGCGCTGTACGGGCATATCCGCGGCGGTTACGGCCACGGCAATGCCTGCGGGGCGGGGCACGCTGCGCGACCAGCCCCACATATGCAGCCGCGAACGACGCACCAGCCGTCCCTTTGCCAGCGCGGGCAGACGTTTGATCATGTGGTCGATGTCGTTGATGACGGGGGCTATTTCAGCCGCAAGCACCATGTGCTCGGAAAGTCCGGCATCCTGTGCCGCAGCTACAATAAAGCGACGGGTGTAATCATGCACGGCGCCGCGCAGGGTGCGCAGCGATGCAATGCGTCCGTCCACGTCAAGGGTGGCTCCGGACTGGAAAAAAGCTCTCTGGGCTTCCGTCACTTCGTATATGCGTTCAGGTGTCATGGTCAGGCTCCTTGGTGTGCGTGTGAAAGTGATACCCGTGCAAGATAACACGCATACTTGGAGCTGGCTAGACCGCACTGCGCTTTTTTTGCACAGGAGCATAATGCAACATGCTGTAACAGAATGAAAAAACATCTGCAGCAAGACGCAGGCAGGGGGCTTGCGCCACCGCCGGCAAGGCCCGGCTGCGGCTATTGACAAATCCGCGGACCCGTGTGCAAGGTACACTAAGCCATTGTGCGCGCAGGGCAGAACATACAGGCGTGTGCGATGGTAATATGTCGTATTTACGGGAGATTATGCATGTCCAAGGCTGCAGACAATTTTGACGTGATCATTGTCGGCGGGGGGCCCGCCGGTCTTTTTGCCGCGTATTATCTGGCGGAACATTCCGGTCTGTCCGTGTGTCTTATCGAGCGCGGCAACGCGGCGCGCAAGCGCAACTGTCCCATCAACAAGACGCAGAAGTGCATCAAGTGCAAACCGTGCCATATTCTTTCCGGCATGGGGGGCGGCGGACTTTTTTCCGACGGCAAGCTGAACTTTATCCACAAACTGGGCAAGACCGATCTGACCCAGTTTCTGCCGCGCAGCAAGGCAGAGGAGCTTATTGACGAGACCGAACTGATTTTCAACCGCTTCGGCATGGACGGCCCTGTGTATCCTTCCAATCTGGAAGCTGCGCGTCTGCTGCGCAAGCAGTCGAAAAAACATGGTATCGACCTCTTGCTTATCAAGCAGAAGCACCTTGGCAGCGATTGTCTGCCTGAGCATATCGCCCGTATGTGCGACTATCTGACCGAAAGCGGCGTGACCATACGCACCGGCGAAGAAGTGAAAAACGTGGTGGCCGAAAACGGGCAGATACAGGGGCTGGTGACGGATAAAGGGCAGTACACCTGCCGCGCCGTCATTCTGGCACCGGGCCGCGTCGGGGCCGACTGGGTGGGCGAAGTCTGCCGTTCGTTCGGACTGCAGGTAAGCCAGCGCGGCATCGAAGTGGGCGTGCGGGTGGAAGTGCATAATGACATCATGAGCGATACCACCGATATCATTTACGACCCCACGTTCTTTGTGCAGACAAAGACCTACGATGACCAGACGCGCACATTCTGCACCAATCCGGCAGGCTTCATCGCGCTGGAAAACTATCAGGACTTTGTCTGTGTTAACGGACACGCCTACCGCAACAAAAAGTCGGAAAATACCAACTTTGCTTTTCTTTCCAAAGTGGTGCTTACCGATCCTGTTTCCGACAATACCGGTTACGGCACCGCCATTGGCAAGCTGGCCACCATTATCGGCGGCGGCAAGCCCATCCTGCAGCGGTTCGGCGATCTCAAGCGGAGCCGCCGGTCCACATGGAACCGTATCAGCAAGGGCTACATTGAGCCGACGCTGACCAATGTGGTGCCGGGCGATATCGCCATGGCACTGCCCGAGCGCATAGTGACAAACCTTGTGGAAGGTCTGGAGCAGCTCAACCATGTGCTGCCCGGCATATCCAACGAAGAAACACTGCTGTATGCTCCGGAAATCAAGTTTTTCGCCACGCAGGTAGAGACGGACAACTGTCTGGAAACCGGCATCCGCGGTCTTTTTGTGGCCGGCGACGGGCCGGGTGTGGCGGGCAATATCGTATCTGCCGCAGCCACGGGACTTATTCCCGCAAAGGCGCTTATCGACCGTCTGTAAGGACCGGCAGAAAACGTGTGCCGCCGGGCGGCGTTTCAAATGTGCGGCGGGGGCTTCCCCGCCGTTTTTTGTTGCGCGGCGTCCGGTCTTGCCTCTGTGTGCGGCCGTCTTATCTGTGTACTGCGGGCACATGTGTGCGCCGCATATTCACAACCGCAACGCGGGAGGTGTGACATGTCCTTCACCGCAGTGGCAAAGGTAGGGCGCAGCCGGTACGATACCGATCCGGCGGTGCAGATGTGGCTGGCAGGGGTGAAACGGCACATGGAGGAGCTGGCTCAGGATGTGGGGCTGGCACCTGAACTCAATGTGCGTCTTTCCGTCGATGACAGAGAAGTGCTGCTGGGTGTCAGCGAGCAGATGGATATGTATCTGCGCGAAGAACCGGGCAGCTGGCGATGAAGCCGCCGCATAGGACACAATGAAAGCCGCGCCGACTGAGGCCGCGGCTTTTTTTTGTGCCGGTGTCGTCAGCCGCGGCTGCCCGTGGCTGACTGTGCAGTGCGGGGTGCTATGGTTCCTGACAGTTTTTGCACGGCGGCTTGTATTCTGTGTCGGCCCCGCGGTTGAAATTGACCGTGGAAAATGTGCCGTGCGAAAATACGCTGGTGGCATAGGCCACCGCAAGGGCAAATAGCGCTGCACCCACGCCTATGCCCGCGGCATAGAACGGCGGTGCTGAAAGGGCCACGCGCATGAACAGCGTGGCAATGACAAAGCCGGAATTACGGAACACCGCGTGAAAGTTGGGCATGAACCGCTGCGTGATAAGCACCAGCAGAATGTCGGCAAATATCAGCACGGTGTAGAAGGTGATGAAAAAATCGTGGTGCGTGCCGTAGATGAGAAAATCCAGCGCGTCATACAGCCCTATGCTTACAAAG
Organism: Oleidesulfovibrio vietnamensis; assembly: GCF_055388115.1. Taxonomy (NCBI): domain Bacteria; kingdom Pseudomonadati; phylum Thermodesulfobacteriota; class Desulfovibrionia; order Desulfovibrionales; family Desulfovibrionaceae; genus Oleidesulfovibrio; species Oleidesulfovibrio vietnamensis. The sequence goes on along the minus strand of NZ_AP042419.1, from coordinate 3,037,635 downwards.
GCCACAAACAGCACCAGTGCGAGAATTTTTTTGCTGAGCACATAACGCATACGTTCCGTGGGATCTTTGAGATAGCCCTGAAAACGCTGTACTCTGTAATAAACACCCAGAATAACGAAGATGCTGAGTGCTGCCGTACCCGATGCGGCAACATGCAGCAGTGCCTCGGTGTCCTGCAGGACGGATATGGGTTCGTGCATCTGCGAAAGCGATTTGAAAGCATTGCGCAGCAATATAAGTGTCAGTATTTCAAGCTGCTTGCCAAGGGATTTGGTGACAGAGGTGGACAGGACGAAAATAAGGCTCATGACCTCGAGCACCAGCAGCATGGTGAACGCCAGATTGACCGCATGAAAGTGGTTTGTGGGGGTCAGCGCAGCCATCCGGGGCGGCAGCAGGCCGTGCCTGTTCATTTCTATGGTGGCGATGCTGAGCAGAAAAATAATGATGAGCGTATGCGCCACATACCGTTCCGTACGCGGGTGCTCCCAGAAGTGGTGCAGGATATCAAACAGATTGGCAGCGGGTTCAAGACGACTCATGACGTACTCCGTGGCAATGGAAACATATTATAATAGTACGCGAAAAATCATTCAGGGCAAGGGGAATATGCTGCGGGGCCGGTCTCCGGCGGTTTGCGGGCAGCAAAGCGGCCCGGGCGCGGCGGAAAAAGACTTCAGGAGCGTTGCCAGCGCTGCGGGCGTGCTGCCAGAGAAGGAACGGGGCGGGGGCTGCCGTGCTGCAGGGCTTGCAGATCGTCGGGCGTGTTTATGTTGACGAATGTGTTCAGACCGGCATCGTACCGGCGCAGGCTTTCCATCGGGGGGGCCACGGGTGGGGTGCCGTTTTTTTCCAGCAGTTCGAACAGCCTGAATACATGCGGTATGCCCTGCTGTGCCAGCGTTTCCATAAAAGGCACACAGCTGCGCCGGTAAACGGCCACAAGCGGCATCCAGAATCCGTCGGCCTGTCTGGGCACCACTGCGGGGGCGTCGGGCCATTGCGCCGCAAGGCAAAGCAGATGTCGCAGCAGGGCCTGCACGGGGTGGGGGGCATCGCAGGGCAGCACCAGCACGGTATCGGCCGCGGCATGAAAAAGCGCGCTGTGCAGCCCCGCCAGCGGGCCGCCGACAGGCAGCATGTCGGATACGCAGCGCACCTGCGGAGGAATGTCGGCCGTGCGGGCGCAGTCGCCGCCGGCAAACAGCAGTTCTCCGGTAAGAGAATACAGCAGCTCAAGCTGGCGGTCGCGTATGGTGCGGCCATGCACACGCAGCAGCCACTTGGAGGCACCGCCAAGGTGTGCGGCAAGCCGTGTGCCCTTGCCGCCGCCTATGACGGCGGCGGCAAACGATGAGGGCAGTCTGTCTTTCTGCACGGGGTCATGCCTCGTCGATGATATCAAAAGCCCAGCTGAGCGCTGCCGCCACCGTGGGGTAGCCGATGGTGGGAACAAGCAGAATAAGCGCGTGGCTTATCTGCTCCGGCGTGCAGCCTGCCTTGAGTGCCCGCCGTACATGGCTGTGTACCGCTCCTTCCGAACGTTGGGCCGCGGCCGCTGCCAGCTGCACCAGATGCGCCTGTGCCCCGTCCAGCGGGCCCGCCTGTGCCGTTGCTGCTCCCAGCTGCTGCAGGGCGTCCATGACGTCTGCATACTGCTGCCGCATTCTTTGAAAATGTCGTGGAGTCCGGTCGCTCATGGGGTACCCTCCTAGTGTGCGTCCTGATATTTGTCGCGTATGCGGTCTATTTCTTCCATATTGGCAAACAGCGCATCCACCAGCGCAGGGTCGAATATCCGCCCTTTTTCGGCCTGTATGTAATCAAGCACTTTTTCCTGCGGCCATGCTTCCTTGTATACACGTTTGCTGGACAGCGCGTCAAAGATGTCGGCCAGGCAGGTGATGCGTCCCGCAATGTGTATGCCGTCACCTTTGAGCCCCTGAGGATATCCCGTACCGTCCCAGCGCTCGTGGTGTTCGTGCGCTATGATGGCCGCCGCCTGCATGATGGGGCGTTCCGAAGTATTCAGAATATGGTAGCCGATGGTGGTGTGGGTTTTCATCACCTCGCGTTCCTCATCGGTAAGCCTGCCGGGTTTGAGCAGTATGGCGTCGGGAATGCCTATCTTGCCCACATCATGCATGGGCGAAGCATGCAGATACAGTTCCGCGGTTTCTTCTCCCAGTCCGGCGGCACGGGCCAGCAGTCTGGTGAACTCCGCAACGCGGCGCACATGGTGTGCCGTTTCCTTGGAGCGGCTTTCCACCACATCGCCCAGCCGCAGAATGACTTCCTTCTGCGTGTTGATGATTTCTTTATTCAGATAGACGTTGTCGAATGCCACTGCCACGTTGTTGGTAAACACCTGCAGCAGATTTTCATCCGGCGGGGTGACACCGCTCAGCCCTTCCAGATAGATAAGATGCTCTCTGCCGTTGCGTGCCGGAAAATAGCCCACATAGTCGCGTCCGTTGAATATGCTGCGTTTTTCCTCCACGGCCTGCTGCACTGCGGCACGCACGTCCGATGAAAGCTGCGGGCAGCCCTCGTCCGTCTGCAGGGCGTCGTATTTGCCCGTGGCCGCAATAAACTGCAGCGATTCATGATTTTCGCTTGTGGCGGTGAACCCCAATGTCTGCACATACACTGAGCCGGAGAACAGTCCGTACAATGAAGAAAGCTGTGTGAGCACCCCCTGCGCAAGCTGGCGGATGGAGCGGATGCGGAAAAGATCGGCCGATGCGTCGATGATATGGCGCAGTCCCTGTCTGTTCTGTTCAATGACCCGCAGGTCACGGTACGAACGCAGCGCAGTATATACGGTGGTAAAGAGCCGCTGCGAGGTAAGCTCCGCCTTGTGCTTGTAGTCGTTTATGTCATAGCTGATGATCACCTTGCGTTCCGGCGCCTGTCCGGGCTGTCCCGTGCGCAGGATGATGCGCACCAGTCTGTTGTCCAGTTCTTCGCGTATGGCTCTTGCCACATGCAGACCGGCATGGTTGCTTTCCATCACCACATCCAGCAGCACCACGGCTATGTCTTTTTCCGTGCGCAGAATTTCCATGGCCTGCGCGCCCGTGTAGGCACTGATGCAGCGCAGGGGAATGCCGTCGAATGTGAAATCCTCCAGCACCAGCCGGGTGGTGGTGTGCACGTCCTCCTCATCGTCTACGATAAGCAGGGTCCAGTGTGCGTCCGCCGCCGCGGATTCCTGTACAGGTTCTTCTTCGGCGAATATCAGTTCGTCGTCAGCAGGCGTTGCGATATGGGCTGGTGACATGGGAACTCCTTTGTAGCCGGCCGGTGCCGGAATGTATGGCATCATGCTTTGCCGCCGCGCATCTGTTCCGGTGGTCCGCACGGGTTATGTCTGTACTGCAGAGGGGGAATCCTGCATGGGCACGGTTATGGTGAATGTGGTGCCGTCGCCCGGAGTGCTGCGGCACTGCACGGTACCTTTGAGTCTGCGTGTTACAAGGTTGTATACGATGTGCATGCCCAGTCCGGTGCCGCCGTTGCCTCTGCGTGTGGAAAAAAACGGTTCGAACACGCGTGAAAGAATTTCCGGCGTCATGCCTTTGCCGTTGTCGGCAAGGGTGAGTGTCAGGTCATTTCCCTGACGGACGGCGTGTATGCTCAGCACGCCGTTTTCCATGCCGTCAAAGGCATGCAGCAGGGCGTTTGTCAGAATATTGGTGACTATCTGCATGAACACGCCGGGATAGCTGGTGATAACAAGGTCCTTGTCGCCGGACAGTTCGACGCGGTGCGAAGTGCGTTTGTAGCGCGGACGCAGACTGACAAGCACTTCTTCAAGATAGTCCAGCACGTTGAAGCGGCGGGTATCTTCATCGGACTGATCAACGGCAACCTGCTTGAAGCTGCGTACCAGATCCGCCGCGCGGGAAAGATTCATGCGGGTGGCGGTCAGGGACTCGTTGCCCACGCGCAGAAAGTTTTCAATATCCGAACGTTTCATGCCGCCGGATCTGTACAGCTCTTCAAGCTGCTGCATTTTTTCCTGCAGATAGGATGTGCTGGTCACTCCGATGCCGATGGGAGTGTTGATTTCGTGCGCCACACCGGCCACCAGCCCGCCCAGCGCTGCCATTTTTTCTGTTTCCACAAGCTGGTGCTGAGCCTGACGCAGATGCTCCAGCGATGTCTGCAGTTCGGCGGTGCGTGCAGCAACCCGCTCTTCAAGTTCTTCATTCAGGCGTTCCAGCTCGGTGCGCGCGGTCACCCGTGCCGTGATATCGGTCATGAATCCTTCGATAACGCAGATGCTGTCGCCGGACGACCGGCAGGGTGACGTGCCGCTGCCGGATATCATCATGCCGCCTTCCCATACCCAGCGCGTTTCACCGTCGGAACGGATTATGCGGTATTCGACAGCGTAGCGGTGCGGCGATGCGTCTATGGCGCCGGTAATGCGGGGCAGGTCTTCGGGGTGGGCCAGCCCCCGCAGATTTCTGCCGTGCTGCACAAAATCATCGGGGGCAAACCCTGTCAGCGGCAGACAGCCTTCGCTGGCAAAAAGAAACGTGCCGTCGCCGCCGGTCTGCCTGCGGAAAGCCATGCCCGGCAGGTTTGAAAGCAATACCGAATAGCTGCGTTCACGTTCTGCCAGAGCGTCCTGTGCTTTTTTGCGTTCGGTGGCATCCTGCCCGGCGGAAAGCAATCCGGTCACGTTGCCGGAAGCATCGCGCAGCGGCCTGTTGAGCCATGAAATCCAGACCCGTTCGCCGTTTTTGCGTATGTTTTCATTTTCATGGCAGGCATAGGTTTCCGGATTTTCCAGAATACGCCGCAGCAGTTCGGAATACGGGGTGCCGTCCGCGTTTTGCGGCAGAATTGTTGCCGCAACGCTTTTTCCTGTCAGCTCATGTTCCTCGTATCCGAAAAAGGACAGTCCGTACTCGTTGATGAATTCTATCTGCCCGTTGCGGTCGATATGCATGATGACCGAACGCGCGTTGTCCACCAGTTCGCGATAGCGGGTTTTGGCTTCGCGCAGGCTCTGCTCCACGGCTCTTTGTCTGACAAGGTGGTGCGATTCAAGAGCCAGTGCCAGCACCAGCAAAGCCACCAGCACACCGGCGGGCAGCAGCACCTGCCGGTACCGTGTGAAGAAAGAGGGAGGCCTGTTCAGCACGGTGCTTTCTGCGGGAATGCTGTCAGAGGAAATACCGTACCGGGCCAGCAGCTCGTGGTTGAATACAAACCGGTTGATATTTTCGGTGATGACGGGGATGCGCGATGGCGGGGTGCCCTGTGCTATGCGCAGCGCCATGCGGGCGGCTTCACGTCCCTGCATGACTCCGTCCGTCAGTTTTCCGCCCACAATGCCTTTGTCGGCATAAAAGCCGAAAACGGCAAAAACCGGCCTGTCTGTCGCCGCAAGGATATGGCGCAGACTCTGCCTGTACGATTGCACATTGCCCGCTGTGTCCTGCAGGGCCGAAAGCAGCACAATGGCTTCGGTACCCTGCAGCGCGGCAAGCTGTCTGCCCAGATCCGCAAAGGTATAGGCGTCCCACAGTTCCATGCGCCCGTGTTCCGGTATACCGGCAGTCTGCAGCGCCAGTTCGTGCGTCATGGCACGGCCGGTTTCCGAACGGTCGCTGATGACAACAATCCGCGATGTCTGCGGCAGCATGACTGCCGCAGCCTGTATGGTCTCGCGTATGCTGACTTTTTCGGCGATGCCCGTGACGTCGTCATGCCCGCGCAGTGCGTCGGGGGTATAGTTGTTGTACCCGCAGAAGACCACACGGCTGCCGGGGGCGATGGCTTCGTGTTCGTCCAGCAGGGTGTTCAGGGCGATGTTGTCGGCGGTAATGATGACGTCGGGCGGGTCCTGCGCGTATTTGTCGCGCAGCAGGGCCAGTATGTCGGCGCGGTATGCTGCATCGGGATGCCGCTTGGTGTCCATGAATTCGACTGAAAGCCGCATGGTGCCGTTGGAAGCGTCTATGGCCGGCCCCAGAACTTCCTGAACGCCGCTGTTGATATCCTGCACCCACAGCATGTTGGGGTGATAGGAATGTACCAGCAGAAAGTGCGTGCGCCCTGTGCCGGGAGGGGGCTGCGCCGACGCGTTCCGGGGCGGTGCCCAGCACAGGAAGAAAACTGCAGCCGCAAGCAGGAACAGGGCCGGCAGAACCGCACGCGGGTGCATGGCGTTATCCGGCGCGCAGGGGGGGCACTGTACGGTGCGCGTTGTCTGCGGAGCAGATAACGGTAAAGGCATGACCATATGTCCTGACCTGTTGATTTGAAGTGAACGGCAGGGCCTATGGTAGCATAACGGAATATGCTTACAAGGATATTATAGAAACGGCGATGTCAGCCGCGGCGGTCGGCCGGTGATGATGCGATGATGGAAGCATCCTGCATGAGGTCCGAAAGTGTGATTGCTTCCAGTTCCTGTTCCATGGCTCTGGATATCCTGATCCACACCTGCCGTGTTCTGCACTGGTGCGCGCGTTCACAGGCTGTTTCGTCCCGGCTGCACTCGGTCATGTGGATACCTCCTTCCATCACGCGCACAATGTGCCCCAGTGTCAGTTCCTGAGGGTCTGCGGCCAGCAGGTGTCCGCCGGCGGCACCCCGCACGCTGGTTACCAGCCCTTCTTTTTTCAGGGGTTTCAGTATCTGCTCGATAAACTGGACGGTCACACCGGTGCTTTGCGAAAGCATGGACGCCCTGCGGGGGGTATTGTCGTCGTGCAGGGCAAGGTCAAGCAGCAGGCGTGTGGCGTATCTGGTGCGGGCAGAAAGCTTCATTATGCTTGCAATCCTGTATAATGTTCAGGCGGCAGTGCTGGCGGGGTGTCTGTTTTTCTTTAGTACGCAGCTTTTGCAACGTCAAGAAATCGTTATTTTTTACGGGCTGTTGTCGTTATAATATGCCGATTTTTATCTTTTTTTAATATCAATGGCATTTTGAATACCCGTGGGGGGCATTTCACTGCTTCTGCGGCCGTGCGGCATAGACTTTTGCCAGCCCGCCGCGGGCTGTTTCGCGATACAGGCTGGGCAGGTCGTGACCTGTCTGGGCCATGACGGCCACCACTTCGTCAAAGGGAATGCGGTGCATGCCGTCGGACAGGATGGCCATCTGCGCACGGGAAAGGGCACGGGTGGCCGCGCAGGCGTTACGTTCTATACAGGGAATCTGCACCAGCCCGTCCACAGGGTCGCATGTCAGCCCCAGATGGTGCTCCAGACCCATTTCGGCAGCGTATTCTATCTGCCGCACCGTACCGCCCATCATCTGGGTGGCGGCGGCCGCCGCCATGGCGCAGGCAGAGCCCACCTCGCCCTGACAGCCAACCTCCGCGCCCGAAATGGACGCATTGTGCTTGATTATGTTGCCGAAAAGTCCTGCCGTGGCCAGAGCCCGCAGAATATCCTGCTCGGTGGCTTTCAGCGTTTCGCGCAGGTAATAGAGCACGGCGGGCACGATGCCGCATGAACCGCATGTGGGGGCTGTGACTATGATGCCGCCTGCCGCGTTTTCTTCAGCCACGGCCAGCGCATAGGCCGTCACCTTGCCGGTCTGGTGCATGCTTTTGTGCGCCAGCTTTGTGCGCGACATATAGTTCCATGCCTGCCTGCGCAGCCCTATGGAACCGGGCAGAACTCCCTGCGCAGTCAGACCGCGTTCCAGCGCCTGCTGCATGGCCTGCCATATGGTTTTCAAAAAGGGCCATACGGTTTCGCCTTCATAACGGGCCACATATTCCCAGTAGGTTATGCCCTTATCTTCGCACAGGGCCATTACCGAAGCCAGATCAGGGTGCGGGTAGACGCCCTGCTGCTGTCTGCGGGGTTCGTCTTCGCCCATGATGGCGCCGCCGCCCACGCTGTACACTTTCCAGCTGCCGGTTACGTTGCCGTTGCTGTCATGCGCTTCAAACAGCATGCCGTTGGGATGCCGGGGCATGCGTTCTTCGGGTTTCCAGACTATTTCACAGCGCTCTTCGCCCAGTGCGGCTGTAACGGCCCGGTCGGTCAGGTGGCCTTTGCCTGTGGATGCCAGACTTTCATACAGGGTCACGCGGAACCGTGCGGCTTCGGGGTGCTGCTCCGCAAAAAGACGTGCGGCGTTCTGCGGTCCCATGGTGTGGCTGGAAGAAGGGCCGGAGCCGATGCGGTAAAGCTCTGTTATGCTGTCCATATGCCCTCGCGGCTGTAGGCGGTGCGCAGGCAATGCGGCGGACGTGAAAAGCACAGAAAACAAAGGCGTCACATGCTTGCCTGTCAGTGGTACTGTTCAGGTAGCGTTACTCACGGCAATCGTCAATGGCCTGTCGCCGCGGCGGGGTGGCCGGTGGTATTTGTGCTGGTGCAGACGGCGCCGGCAGGTGTATAGCAGCGGGAGCATGCGCAAATGGGGCGCGGCATCCAGTAAAGGCAGCATACGCCGGAAAACGAGATACGGGAGTGCGTGATGAAAAGCCATGAAGTGGAATACAGGATAACGGGGGGCGACCTGCAGGTGGTGGAAGTGGAACTGGACCCCGGTGAGACAGTCATAGCCGAAGCCGGAGCCATGTGCTGGATGGACGGGGACATTGAGTTTGCCGCCCGCATGGGCGACGGTTCCGCGGCGGACGGCGGTTTTTTCGGCAAGCTGCTGGGAGCGGGCAAGCGGCTGGTCACGGGTGAGTCGCTGTTTATGACGCACTTTACCAATCAGGGCCAGGCAAAGGCCGCCGTGGCTTTTGCCGGTCAGGTGCCGGGGCATGTGGTACCTGTTGATCTGGCGGAAATCGGCGGCGAGCTTATCTGCCAGCGCGATGCTTTTTTGTGCGCGGCGCGCGGCACCCGCATCGATGTCGCTTTCAGCAAGCGTCTGGGAGCGGGATTTTTCGGTGGTGAAGGATTTGTACTGCAGCGGCTGCGCGGTGACGGTCTGGCCTTTGTGCATGCGGGCGGCGCCGTGGTGCGCAAGGAACTGCACGGTGGTACGCTGCGGGTGGACACAGGCTGCCTCGTGGCTTTCACACCGGGGGTCAGCTACGATATCGGACTTTCCGGCGGGCTGAAGTCCATGATGTTCGGCGGCGAAGGGGCGTTTCTGGCGGCATTGTCCGGACACGGTACGGTGTTTTTGCAGAGCATGCCCTTCAACCGTCTTGCCGACCGTATCACGGCACTGATTCCTGAAAAGAAATAACGCGCGCGATATTGCCGCGCATGGTGCATGGGGGATCATGCCATGGAAGAATTCCGGCTGACCGTACTGCTTGTGGATGCATTCACCCGCACGCCCGGCAGGGGAAACCGCGCGGGTGTGGTGCTGGATGCCGCGGGGTTGTCCGCCGCTGCCATGCAGGCAGTGGCAGCGCTGGTCAATGTGTCGGAGACGGCTTTTATTCTGCCGGCACCTGCACAGGCCGGGTATGCCGTGCATGTGCGCTATTTCACCCCGCGGGCCGAGGTGCCGGTGTGCGGGCATGCCACCGTGGGGGCGCATTATGCGCGGGCACGGGCGCTGGGAATTTCGGACACAACGGTGTCCGCCCTGACCGGCGCGGGGGTTCTGCCCGTGGATATCCGCGGATCCGGCAGCGGTATGAAGATTGTCATGACGCAGGGCAGGGTGGTGTTTTCTCCGCCGTGCATACCTGCTGTCAGGCAGGCGGTTCTTAACGCTCTTGGGCTTGATGAAGACGACCTGCTGTCCGGTTTGCCGGTACAGGAGGTTTCCACGGGACATTCCAAAATAATGGTGCCGCTGCGCAGAACGGCATTGCTGGACGCCCTGAAGCCGGACATGACCGCTCTGACGGAATGCAGCCGTGTCACGGGGTGTAACGGCTTTTTTGTTTTCGGGTTCAACGGCGGGGATGACGAAGCGCTTATAAACGGGCGCATGTTCGCTCCTGCCATCGGCATTGACGAGGACCCCGTGACGGGGAATGCCAACGGTCCCTGTGGTGCGTATCTGTCGCATTACGGCAGACTGCCCGCACAGGCGTCGGTTACCTTTTGCGGCAGGCAGGGTGTGGCCATGGGCAAGGAAGGCATGGTGGAGGTGACTGTCCACCGTGATGAAGACGGTCCGTGCCGTGTGCAGGTAGGCGGGCACGCGGCGGAAGCCGGCCGGATGGAGGTTGCGCTGCACGTTGAGGACGACGGCCGCATTACGGCCCGCAGCGTCTGACGGCAGTGCGGCGCAGCCGCGCAGGGCTTTTGCCATGCGGGGCTGAGCCAACTGTACATGTTACCCCCCTGCGCTTTGCTATGCGGCGGCGCAGGGGGGCTTTGCATGTAGTTGTCTGCGCATGGTGCGCGGCAGGCTCCGGTCAGGAGTCCGCGTTTTTTCTCTTTTTATCGCCGGTCACCAGCATCAGCGAAAAGTAATGCGGCTTTTCGGGGGCGTCCTGCAGTGATTCGGCCACAATCTCGCCGTCCATTCCCAGACGAGAGACAAACGTGCTCTGGTTTTCTTTGCCTGCTGCGGTCACAGCCTTTCTGATGGCGGCAAAGTTTTTATACGTTTTCAGAATAACGGCGTTGTCCGCGTAACTCAGGGCTTGTTCCAGCCCGTCACCCACGCCGGAAAGCAGCAGCAGGTTTTCACCTGATTCACACAGGATGGTGGCCGTGCGTGCGGCCGACGCCTGATATGAGGTGATGCCCGGCACGATTTCCACGGGAGCCTGCGGACATACGGTGCGCAGAGTGCGCAGCAGGTAGCCGAAAGTGGAATAGATGAGCGGGTCCCCCAGCGTGAGAAACGCGCACTGCCGTCCGGCAGCCAGATGGCCGGCAACTGTGCGTGCGTTTTCGTCCCACGCAGCACGCAGCACGCTGCCGTCGCGCGACATGGGAAAGCCCAGCCGGATAATCTGCACATCGTCCCGCAGGTGCGGGGCGGCTATGGAAAGCGATACCGAATAATCGTTTTTTGTGGAACTGGCGGCAAAGACCACGTCCGTGCGGGCCAGAGCCTTGACCGCCTTTATGGTAAGCAGGTCGGGGTCGCCGGGGCCGACGCCGATACCGTACAACGTACCGTACACTAGGGTTCTCCTTGACCGGCAGCCGGGGGCTGCAGGGTGAAGCGCGAGGGATGCAGAAAGCGCGCAAGCTCTTCCACCGCATCCACCGCTCTGGGGCCGGGGCGTGAATAACACGCCTCTTCCACAACAAGCCAGCGCGCATGACGCACCGCCCGCAGTGTGCGGAAGTGCGGCCGCGCGTCCGGCGGCACCGGTGTTTTATTCATGGGGCCGTGCTGCACAATGTAGACTTCGGGGTCGAGGCGCAGCAGTTCCTCTTCCGAGGGGCGCTCCAGTTTTTTGTCGGACACAAGGCAGTTTGCACCGCCTGCGCGGCCGATAATGTCATTGACGATGGAACCTGTGCCCGCCCCCAGCAGGTTGGGGTAACGGACTTCAAAAAAGACCGAGGGGCGGTGTTCTCCGGCTACGGCTGCGCGCACCGTTTCCAGACGGTTGCGCAACTGTGCGGTAAGTGCCGCTGCCTTGCCCTGTTCTCCGGTCAGCACTCCCAGACGGGCGATGACGGAAAACAGCTGCTCAAAGTCGGCAACGTGAAATTCCGCCACGGGAATGCCCAGCGCGCGCAGGTCGTCCACGGCCTGCCCGGCTTCTTTGCGTCCGCTCATCTGCAGCACAAGGTCGGGAGCCATGCCGGCCACCAGTTCAAGGTTGGGCCGCATGTGCGTGCCGATGGCGGGCAGACTGCGGATGGATTCCGGCCAGTGGTCGGCATTGGTGCGTGCTATGAGCCTGTCCTGCAGACCCATGGCGGCCAGTGTCTCGTTAAAGGCACCGTACAGGGCGATGATGCGTCGGGCAGGAGCATCCAGCTGCACGGTGCGGCCTGTATCGTCGGTTATGCTTACTGCGTGCTGCTGCGCGGCAACGGACAAAGGTGCCAGCAGCAGGATAAAGGCGCACCACAGCGCGGCGCTGAGATGTCGGAAGGTTCTCATGGCGTTTTTCTCTGCGTGTGGGCGGGCATGAAAAGAGCCTGCGGCAGCCCGCAGTCCGGATGCCGGAATACGCGGACAGAGGTTTCATATATCCGGCAGAGGTTGGCTTCTGTAAATACGTCGCGGGTGGGGCCGTCCAGCGCCACGGCTCCGTCTTTCAGAAATATCAGCCGGTCACAGTAGAGTGCCGCCAGATTAAGGTCATGAATGGCGGCGACCACCGTGAGTCCCTGCGCATGTCTGCGGCGCAGCATGTCGTAGATTTCCACTTTGCGGGCTATGTCCAGACCGGATGTGGCCTCGTCCAGCAGCAGGCAGGGGGCCGCCTGTGCCAGCGCCCGTGCTATGAGCACCCGCTGGAATTCTCCGCCGGAAAGCCTGCATGCCGGCCGTGAGGCAAACTGCGATGTGGCTGTCTGGCGCATGGCGTTTTCCGCGGCCTCGTTGTCTGCGGCGCTGTATCCGCCCAGAAAGGATATATAGGGATACCGTCCCATGAGTACCACGGAGCGCACCGGTATGTCAGGGACGATGTCAGGCCGTTGCGGTACCGAAGCCATTTTTTTTGCGCGGGTGCGGGCACAAAGCCCCGCGGCCGGAGTGAACTGCACTGCATCCTTTTCAGATGCAGCGGAGGCGGTGCGCAGCAGCACTTCGCCGCTGACCGGCGGCAGCACTCCGGAAAGGGTGAGCAGCAGGGTTGTTTTGCCGCTGCCGTTGGGGCCGAGCAGACCTGTCATTTCACCCTGTCTGATATGCAGGGAGATGTTGTGCAGTACAGGCGTTGTACCGTGGCCCAATGTGGCATTGCGCAGGCGTATCATAGGGCTGTTCCTGTATTGCGCCGTAGCAGCAGGCAGAAAAAAGGGCCCCCCAGCAGCGCGGTGACCACTCCCACGGGCAGTTCGGCCCCGCCGGAAAGCAGGGTGCGGGCCAGCACGTCGGACCAGAGCAGCAAAAGACCGCCTGTCAGCGCGCTGACCGCCAGCAGCGGCCGGTGCTCGGCGCCTATGACCATACGTACCAGATGCGGCACAACCAGCCCCACAAATCCTATCACCCCGCTGACCGCCACGGAGACGCCCGTAAGCGCTCCTGCTCCCAGCAGCAGCCACAACCGTACGCGTGAAGCATCCATGCCCAGCTGACGTGCCTGCACGTCGCCCAGCGACAGAATATCAAGCTCGCGCGAAAAACGGATGACGGGCAGCATACCCAGCACAAACCACGGCGTGAAAAGCATGACCTCATGCCAGCCGCGGCCCTGCAGACTGCCCATTATCCAGAATACGATGCTTGCCACCGATTCTTCGTCCAGTGATTTGACCAGCGATATGAGAGCGGAAAGGAACGTGGACACCACAATACCCGCAAGTACCAGCGTTTCGCGGCGCATGATGCCGCCCACGCGACCCAGTACAAGCACGGCCGCCAGCGCCGCGGTGGCACCGGTCAGGGCCGCGGCGGGCAGTATTCCCGCAGCGGGAAAAAACGGCAGGGCCATGGTGCCCAGCCCCCAGAAAAGTGCCACGGATGCGCCGAAAGCGGCTCCGGACGAAACGCCCAGCGTGAAAGGATCGGCCAGAGGGTTGCGCAGCAGCCCCTGATACACCGTGCCTGCCACCGCCAGCGAAGCGCCCACCAGCAGCGAGAGCACCACGCGGCCCAGACGCAGCTCAAGCACCACAACGGTCAGGGCGGGATTATCCTGCGCGGCTGCGGGCAGGGGGCCCAGACCGGCGGCATGCAGCAGCACGGCCGTCACGTCGGCAAACGCCACGGGAAACGCCCCCGCGTAACAGGCCAGAAACACCGAAACCGCACAGGCGGCCGACGCGGCGGCACAGCACAGCACCGGGCGGAGCGTGCGGCGTGTTACGGTGTTTCCGGCCCTGTTCATCAGTCATCCAGCCGGTTGTAGGCTTCTTTAAGGTGCTCAACCCATATGGCGCGGATGGCGGGCACAGCTGCCATGCCTTTCACCACGGGTACGGGGGTGATGCCGTGAGCGGCAAAAACACTTTTCCACGAATCGGGCTCGTCGCCTGCCATGTCGTTTACGGTATGGTCACCCGCCACCGACATGAGCGGAAGCAGGTAGGCTTTTTTGATACCTTTCTTTTTCAGCATGGCCAGCACGTCGTCAATTTCGGGGCTGCCTTCAACGGTGCCCACAAAGGCATTGGCATCTTTCTGCCACAGATAATACTGCAGGGCGGGGTAGAATGCATTGGCAGAATGACCGGTACCGTGGCCCATGAACACCACCGCCTCGTCTGCGGTACGTTCTGCGGGTACGGCGGTCATGACTGCATCGGCCACATTTTTCATGTCCTCTGCAGTGTACATGAGCGGCTTGCCGACTTCCACCTGCTTGATATTTTTGGGCATGCCCTCAAAACGTTCTGCGGTGTGCAGCAGGCCGAGGTATTCAAAGCCCGGAATCATGTGCAGCGACTGCACGGCCACGCGGTTGAACCCTGCATCGCCCAGACGGCCCAGTGCCACGGCGGGCGAATCCACCTGCAGGTTCTGCTCACTCGCCACAATGTCGCGCACCATGCGTGCCGTGTAAGCCCAGCGCACTTCAACACCGGGTATGGCGGCACGTACTTCGCGTTCCAGCGCTTCGTAGGGGGCGCGTGCTTCGGGCACGGTGCTGCCGAAGGTGGCAAGCAGGATGGCTTTTTTGTCGGGATGTGCGGCGCCGTGGCCGGCAAAAGCAGGCGCGGCAACGCACAGCAGGCAGCACGCGGTGACGAGCAGTCTGCACCATGAGCGCAGTTTCATGAAGGAAACCTCCAGAGAATCTGGGGCATTGATATAGTCACGGTAAAAATAAAGAGCGCTGCCTCCTGCATGGGCAGGAAGGGGCGCTCCGGTCACCGTGACGGACTTTTTGCGGCAAAGCCCCGTGCCCAAAAAGTCATCCTGTACACTCAGGCAGGTCTTCCGGCTTGTCCCGCGGCATCCGGCCTTCCCGGGAATTTTTCCCAGTGGCACGGTGTGGATGCGGCGTATCGTGGACTTACGGCGGCGGGTCCGCTCCCGACTTTAACGGGATTCCCTATCAAGCCCCGCAGGGCACCTGAATCGATTCGGGTTATATATGGCTGCGGCAGCATGTCAAGGCCGCAGCATGCAGGGGTTATGCCGCGAACAGCAGGTAGCAGCCTGTCACGGCCAGCAGGCTGGTGATGCGCAGAAACTGGCTTTGCAGCAGCAGCACAAGACCCAGACGCGGGGTGAATATGCCCGCGTGCGAAGGCAGCTGGTGCCGCAGAGCGCGGACGGGGGTTGCTGCAATGGTTCCCAGTATCAGCGCGGTGACTGTCTGGGCGGTGGTCAGCGACCCGGCATCCAGCAGGGCGCCCGCGGCCGCAATTCCTGATGTGAATTCCGCGGCCACGGCAAAAATAACCACGCTGGCCGCTTCTACAGGCAGAAAGCTCCATGACAGCCCCTGAGCGGCGGCCTGGCGCATGGCTTCGAATACGCCTGCCTGTGTAAGCGCATAAATGAGAAAATAGACCGGTGCCGTGAACAGGATGATGCGCGAAAAGCGTCTGCGGAACAGGGCTGCCACGCGGTTGAGGTCAAGCCTTCCGCTGTGTTCTGGTGCCGCAGACTGTCCGGACTGCCTGCGGTGCGCCGTTGCGCGGGCCCACGCAAGCAGTCCCAGAGTGCGGCACAGGGCGGCTGTGCCGTTAAGTGCAAGGTATATGGCCCCTGCCGTGCGTGTCATGGGCACCACTATAAAAAAAGTGGTGGGCAGATGCAGCAGAAAAACAGGCAGACCGGTGTTGATGAGATAGGCAATGCGC
The DNA here is from genome assembly GCF_055388115.1 of Oleidesulfovibrio vietnamensis. Lineage (NCBI taxonomy): Bacteria > Pseudomonadati > Thermodesulfobacteriota > Desulfovibrionia > Desulfovibrionales > Desulfovibrionaceae > Oleidesulfovibrio > Oleidesulfovibrio vietnamensis. The sequence goes on along the minus strand of NZ_AP042419.1, from coordinate 3,021,831 downwards.
AGTTCGCGCAGAGAAATGCGCCCGTCACGCATGGCTTCCATAAGCATGGTGTTGGCCGCTGTGCCGGAAACGAACGCCGTGGCGAAAGCCGCGCCCGATGTCTGCCCCAGCCCGCCCCACCGTGTCAGCGGCCGGGCCAGCCGCGCCAGAAAGGGGGCCCAGCCGGCGCCTTCCACCACCAGCCCCACGGCCAGTCCCATGGCCAGATATATGAGCATGCGTATGAGCGGCCTGACAAGTTCGGGCCATGCATACTGCCAGTGCAGCAGCGCAGGGTCGGCGTGCAGAATGATGCCCAGTGCGGAGATTCCGCACAGCAGCGGAACAAACATAAGCGTTTTTCTGCCTCTGCCTGTCCGGCGTGAAGATATTTTTGCGGTAGAGCTTTGCTTTTGCATGGAGTCGGACATAGAGTGAAAGTAAGGATTAAGGGAGCATGGCCGGTTTCTGCCGGTCTGCATGCCTGCCGTCGGCCGTTGCGGGGCTGCCGGATGAAGCCTGTTTGACAGAAAACAGCACCCGTGGTGTAGTTTCAGCTTATTTGCAGGTATTGCAAAAGGATCGTCTGACAGCATGAAGACCAGATTCATACCTTCTGACAGGCCGGCGGGCAACCGGCTTTGCGTCATTTTTGCTCTGGCCGCTCTTTTTCTTGTGCTGCTGCCCGCGGCCGCTGCCGCAGAGAACGGGCGGGTGCTTGTGCTCAACTCCTACCACAGGGGCTTCCAGTGGTCCGATGCTGAAATGTCGGGCATCGAATCATGGTTCGTTGATTCTGACATCAAGCCGCAGCTGCATTTTGAATATATGGATTCCAAACGGATGGCGCCCGATGTGGCCACCCGTCATATGTTTGTCCTGCTGCGCGAAAAATATTCCAGAGACTATTTCGACGTGCTCATGGCGGCCGATGACAACGCCTTTGAATTGCTGCGGGCGCACCGTCAGACGCTTTTTCCGGGGGTGCCGCTTGTTTTTTGCGGGGTAAACCTGCAGCACATGCCGCGCGGCAGCATGCCGGAACGCACCACGGGAGTGCTGGAAAGGGTGGATGTGGAGGGTACGCTTTCGCTGGCGCTTTCCATGCATCCGGCCACCCGCAGCGTGGTGTTTGTGGCCGACGGCACCACGACGGGGCAGCGCATGCTGCATGCCGCACGCGAGGCACGCAGAGGCTTTGCGGGACGGGTGGATTTTACCGAGCTGAACAACCTGCCTGCCCCCAAGCTGCAGGAAGCTTTGCGCCTGCTGCCTTCATCGTCTGTCGTGGTGCTGCTCAGTTTTCTGCGCGACCGCAACGGCAGAGTGCTTACGGTGGAAGAATGCGTCCGGCTGCTTACGCAGGCTTCTCCTGTTCCCGTGTACGGAGTGGGAGCGCAGTTCATCGCCGCAGGGCTTGCGGGCGGCACGCAGCTTTCGGGTACCGAGCACGGGAGGCAGGCGGCACGGCTGGCGGAGCAGATTCTGCGCGGGGCCGACCCCTCAGAGTTGTCCATAATTGCGGAAACCCCTGTGACGGCGGTGCTTGACTACCGGCAGCTTTCGCGTTTCGGGGTGTCTCTGCCCGACCTGCCCGATGGTGTGATAGTGCGTAACCTGCCGCAGGGCAGTCCTTCTGTGTGGTGGTACGGCGCGGGGCTGGCAGCTGCTGCCGCCATGGCGCTGTTGTTCAGGCACTGGCGCAACCGGCGGTGCATGCCCGCCTGCGAAGATTCGGCAACGGCCCTTGGCGGGGTGCTGGCAGCCATGCAGCATATGAACGATATCTGTCTGCTGCTTGATACCGCCGGCCGCATAGCGGCCATGAACCGTCCGGCGGAACAGGCATCGGGCATTGATTCGCATGCGGCGGAGGGAATGCTGCCCGAGGCCGTGCTGCCCATGCTTGCCGGTGCGCTTGAAAAGCTCAGGCGCGGGCTGCAGCACAATGACGAATTTTGCCTGCTGCAGGCCGAAGCCCGCATGGATAACGGGCTGCGCCGGTTTGATCTGGAAGCGTCGAGCCTGCTGCCTGTTGCCGCCGGCGCGTTGCTGGTGCTGCGCGATGTGACAGACAGAGCCGTTCTGGAGGCTGCAGCCGTGGGGGTGCACCGTCTTTCGCTGGTTACCAGAATGGTGTCGGGCATGTGTCACGGAGCAAAGGAACCGCTTTCTGCCGTGGTGCAGAATGCCGAAGAGCTGCACGAGGTGCTGTTTGAAGACACCGAGGGTAATGCCAGAGCTGCAGCGCGCTGCGGGTGCAGCCTGAGTGCGCTGCGCGGTTATCTGGGTGAGCGGGATGTGCCCCGGCGTGTCGGTCTGCTGCGGGCCGCCGGTGCGGAGCTTACGGGCATAGTGTCCAGACTGCCCAATGCGGAACGGCGCAGTCCTGAACGGCCCATGCCGCTTAAGGATGTGGTGGACAACGCCCTGCGTCTGGGCAGGGACGACCCGCGCCTGCGTGAGTACGGTATGGGGCGCGTGGGCTGGCGCATCGAGGCGGACGGCGCGGACTCTGTGCAGATAATCAGGGCGGCGGATGCGGAACTTGTGGTATATGAGATGATAACCCTCGGGCTGTATGCCCTGATGTCGGGAGAGGCTTCTCCCGGGGGGGTGCTGGTGCAGTACGGGGCAACCCCCCGCGGAGGGCGGGTGGTGCTGACCGCTTCGGGCTGCAGCCGCCCCGTGGATATCGCCAAACTGCTGCGCAGCGAGCGTATGTTCGGCGGCAGCGGTGGTGAGATGAGCGGATACGAGGGGTTTGCTCTTGCCACGCGCATTGCGGAGCACAGATTTGGCGCCCCGCTGAAAGTTGAATCGCCGGAAAACGATGTGCGCATCGAATTCATGCTGAATCAGGAGTAGCGCACACGCGCCGCGTCAATGTCCGGCCGGGCCGGGGGAGCTATGGCACAGACCAAAATACTGCTGGAGTCGGGAACAAACGAGCTGGAGGTCATCGAGTTTTATCTTGATGAACCGGAATATCGCGGGTCCTACGGCGTCAATGTGGCCAAGGTGCTTGAGATACTGCGCCAGCAACCGGTGACGTCCATGCCGGGGCAGCGTCATGCTTCGGTTATGGGGGCTTTTCGTCACCGGGACGGCAAAGTTGTGCCGCTGGTCAATCTGGGGCGCTATCTTGATAAGGATCTGGTAGAAAACGAACCGCCGAAAGTCATTGTGACCGAATTCAACGGTGTCATCACTGCTTTTCAGGTGTCGGCGGTCAACCGCATTCACCGCATCAGCTGGGAAGATGTGGAGCCGCCTTCCGACATGCTGCAGAATTTTTCGCAGAATGCCTTTACCGGTGTGGTCCGGCTGGAAGGCCGTGTGGTTTTTCTGCTGGATCTTGAAAGCATAGTGGCCGACCTGAATCCCGACCTTGCCGTGCGCCAGAGCGCGCGGGTGGATGTGCGGCAGGGTGACCGGACCTATGAGCTGCTGCACGCCGATGATTCGGGCAGCATCCGCAAGATGGTGAAAAAACTGCTGGAAGAAGGCGGCCGTTTTGTGCTGCGGCAGGCTTCCAACGGGGAAGAGGCGTGGGAGATGCTGCTGGCGTTGAAAGAAGAGGCGCAGAACAGCGGGGTGCCGGTTTCTTCACTGGTGCAGGCGGTGATCACCGATGTGGAGATGCCGCGCATGGACGGCCTGAACCTGTGCAAACGTATCAAGGACGACCCGGTGCTGCGCGCCCTGCCGGTGGCGTTGTTTTCTTCTCTTATCACCGAACAGCTGAAGCACCGCGGCGATGCCGTGGGGGCGGATGCGCAGTTTGCCAAGCCGGAACTTTCGGAACTGGGGCGCAAACTGCTTGAACTGCTGGAAGGCGACAGCTGAGCTGTTCCGTGTATGTCTGTTGCGGCCCGTACCGTTCCGGTGCGGGGTTTTTTGTGCCTGCATGCTGCCGCGCGCAAAGGGCCGGTCCGTGTCATGCCGGCATTGTCCACATAAAACGCTGCAGGTCCACGCGGTCTGTTTCGTCAAAGACAATGCCCTCCCGCTGCAGCAGGGCTTTCTGACGTTCGTACCCGCCGCCGCGGGGCAGCGATATGTTCCCGCCGGCGTTGATGACGCGGTACCACGGCAGAGCGTCACGGGCGGAACAGCTGTGCAGCACTCTGGCCACCTGCCGTGCTGCCCGCGGGTTTCCCGCCATGGCGGCAATCATTCCGTACGTGCTCACGTATCCTGCCGGAATGCTTTTTATCTGGCGTATTACCTCAGCGGTGAACTGTGTTCTTTCCAACGGTGCAATCCTGTATGCTGTGCAGAGTGCGTCGGGGCCGCCTCTGTCTGCGTGTGTACTGTAGCAGGGCAAAAGAAAACGCGCCACACTGCCTGCGTGACGCGGTTTCTCTCGTGTCCGCACTGGGCGGACTGCTCGGGCGCAACCCGAATGCTGCCCTCTGCCGGCGACTTTGTCCGGTACAACGCAGGCAAGGAGCAGTGAGTGTGGACCAGACACCCGCCCTTCTACTACCAAGTATCGTGCCAACGGAATCTGTTTTGTGCTGATTTGTATTTTTATTATGTAATATCAGAGCGTTATTGTATTTTTAATATTGTTTTGCGCGGGGCGCTGCATGGCATGGAGGCAGAGAAGATACTTTTTTGTCTGCGATCGCGGACGCAGTGCGGAATCTTTAGTCCGTGATTGCGGATAACAGGCAGTCCGTTGTGTCCGAGATAGCGGACATCGTGCGCAGGCACCGGCATGTGGCGGCGGTATGCGGCGATTCCATTTGTGAAGCACGCAGATACATGCCGCGTACCGTGGGCGCCTGCGGGCGGTGTTGCACGGTATGCTTCGCTAGCTGCCGGATGTTGTCCCGCCGTTGCGCAGGCCGTGGCGGCGCAGCAGGTCATACAGGTAAGAACGGGAAAGTCCCGACATGGCGCATGCCGCGGCGATGTCGTTGTCTGTGCGGCGCAGCAGTTCGCGCAGGTAGTCGCGGAACATGTTGTCGCGGAAGGTGAAAAACGGCGGCAGGGGGCTGTGGTCCGGAGAAAGAGGGTGTTTTTCCTGTGGCACGGCGGCATTGTGTCCGGCAGTGTCGTGCAGGTGCGGCAGGTCTTGGTCTGTGGACTCAGGTTGTACGGCGGGCGTGCCGTAAGATTCCGGCAGGGTGCCGCAGGTATGACACGGCCGCGGTGCCTGCGGGCGGCTTTCGGGTGCACCGGATGCGGTGTCTTCGTCACGGGACGGCTGCGCAACGGCGGTGCTGTCTGTTCTGCGTTGCTGCAAAGCCGCCCGCGCGGTGCTTATGCGCACATGGTCAGGCAGATGGCGGGCAAAGAGCCGTGGTTCATCCTGTGCGGCAAGCACGGCACGTTCCAGCGTGTGGATAAGCTCCCGGACGTTGCCCGGCCAGGCATAGGCGCGCAGCGTTTCCTGCAGGTCGGGGGCCATGCTTTTGTGCGGAACGCCATATTTGCCGCACATGCGCTGCAGGTAGTGGTCGGCAAGTTCGGTAATGTCTTCGGTGCGGCTGCGCAGAGGCGGCAGATGCATGACAATGGTGCGCATGCGGTACAAAAGGTCGGAACGGAATGTGCCCTGCGACACCATTTTTTCAAGGTCCCGGTTGGTTGCGGCGATAAGACGGAAATCGCTGGTCACCTCGTTTCTGCCGCCTACCGGCCGGAAGCGGTGTTCCTGAAGCACCCGCAGAAAGAGCTTCTGCATGGAAAGAGGCAGTTCGCCCACCTCATCCAGAAAGAGTGTGCCCCGGTGCGCCTGCAGTACCAGACCGTCCTTGTTTTGTTCCGCACCGGTAAAGGCGCCTTTGCGGTGGCCGAAGAGTATGCTGCCCGCCAGCGTACGGGTGAGTGATGCGCAGTCCACGGCCACAAAGGGACCGCCGGCACGGTGGCTGTTGTCGTGAATGGCGCGTGCAAATACTTCCTTGCCTGCGCCCGTTTCGCCGAAAAGCAACACTGATGCATCGCTGAAGGCAGCTTCCGAGACGGTATCAAGGCATTTTTGCAGGGCACGGCTGCTGCCGATGATGTCATCGCGCTTGAGGCTGGCCGTACTGCGTCGCGAAGGCCGTCTGCCCCTGTAGTCAAGCGCACGCAGCAGAGGCAGAATTATCCTGTCAGCCGGACTGCTTTTTTCCACATATTCCCAGACTCCCATGCGGATTGCTTCTTCCGCGGTGTCGGGGTCGCCGCGGTCTGTCAGCAGCACCACCTCCGGACGGCCGGGGGCCGACCGGAACGATTCCACCGCGGTTGTACCGCTGCCGTCGGGCAGTTGAACATGCAGATACACCACATCGGTTTCGGCCGCAGCGGCAAGGGCGCGTCCCTCCCTGAGCGATGCGGCGTGGTGTACCCTGTGCCCCAGTCCCTCTATGATGGCACCCAGCATGTGGGCAAAACCTGAGTCTGCGTCTACGAGGAGAATCTGGGCCATGAGCGTTGTCCTGCCGTCTTGTCGGTGTTGCGGGAGAGCATGAGCTCGACGAGGCGTGTGCGGGCGGCTCCGTCCAGCGGTTTGCGCGCCAGTCTGCACGCTCCGGCCGCGCAGGCCGAATCGGGTGTTACCGTATCGTGCGCTGACAGGCACAGCGCCACGGGAATATCCGGCCGTATGCCGGTCAGCGTGCGGGCAAATTCCAGTCCGTTCAGCTGGGGCATGGCATATGCCGTGATTACAAGATCAAAAGATTCGGGCGATTCCATGAAAAGGCGCAACCCCTCAACCGGACCGGGGCGGGTTTCCATGCGGTATCCCAGCGGGCCGAGCAGTGCACGCCACTGATTGCGTTCCGAATGGTCTGTGTCCACCACCAGAATACGTTCGCTGCCCAGCCGCGGAGCCGGTCCGGCAGCTGTGCGCGCCGAGTCCGCCACGCCCAGTGCAGGCAGATACAGACATAACGTGGCCACGCCGCCTTCATCCGGTCCCTGGCACAGAATGCCGTTATGCAGCTTTACTATGCCCTGCACCATGGCCAGCGAGGGCTTGCCGTGCGTGCTCCACGGGGGGCAGGCGGTGCAGCCCTGCGGCAAAGCGTGGGCTCCGCTGCCGCTGAATGTCAGGCAGATATGCCGGCCGGCAGGCAGTGTGCACGTGTGCGGCGGGTGAGCAGCTGCCGCGGCTGTTTCCATGTCGATGGTGCGCAGCCGCAGCGTCATGGCCGGTCCGGTCCGGCCGGAGCAGCTGTCCGCCGCATATTTCACCAGAGCGCACACGGCACGGCGCAGCAGGCGTGCATTGCCTTTCACCACATCTTCCCGGGCATCCAGATCGGCGGTTATTTTTACGGGTACGGCTTCGCCGTCTTTTTCATCCTGATTTTTTCCACGCAGTGTGCGCAGGCATTCTTTGACCACTGCGGTAAAGGATACCGGCACCTGAGGCGGTTCCAGTTCGCGGCAGAATTCAAGCATGCGGTACAGCTGCCCGCGCGCTTCGGTGGAAGCCGTGAGCGCCTGATCCAGTGCGGTGTGTGCGGGGCTGTGGGCGGGCAGGGTATTCAGTGCCGACTGGGTCTGCTGTACGATGGGTTCAAGCAGACCTCCTATGTCTTCGGCCAGTGCGCGGGCCAGAACACCGGCGCACTCGAGAGAACGTGCCTGCTCCAGCTGTTCCTGCAGCTGCGCGGCGCGCATGCGGGCGGTCTTGCATCGGGTGATGTCGGTAACAGTACCTTCAAAGTGTCTGATGCTGCCTTTTGATGTGTATACGGCACGCGCGGTGACGGCTATCCATTCTGCGGCGGCGGCAGGGCGGGCGCCTTCGGGCGCGCGCGGAATGATACGCAGTTCCGCGTTGTTGACCACACCGAGGGTCAGCAGCTTGTGCACCATTGCGGCAAAGGCCTGAGGGTCGGCAAACAGGCTGTGTCCCGCTTCTTTGCTTTCGGCCAGAAAAGCATCGGGCGTGGGATAGCCGAACATGCGGGCCAGTGCCGTGTTGACCAGCAGAAAGCCGCCGGAGCGGGATTTGCGGAAGAGACCGGCGGCGGCGTTTTCAAACAGGCTGCGGAATTCGGCTTCTTCCCGCTGGGCGAGCGGCTGTTCGCGGAATGTGCCGCGTTTCAGGCGGCGCTGCTGTGTATTCATGCCGTTATGAACCCTGTGTGCTTGTCCGCGCGCAGGCGGTGCTGCGTGCTATGTGCAGGCCCGCAGAAACAGCCCCGGAGCAAGGTCGGGGTGGTCGCAGTGCAGTATCGCGGAAGTGCCGGGGTGCACCTGCCGCGCGGTTTCGCCTCTGTGGTTTTCCACGCGGCAGTGCTGCGGTTGCAGCAGGGGCCTTTTCAGTCCCGGAACGAGAATCTCGACCGGTCTGTCGCACTGCCACGGTGCCAGTACAGCCATTTCCCAGCTGCCTGCGGAAAGACGGCGGCCTGTTCTGGCCACCAGCGGCAGACGATGGCCGGAAGAGGCCGCCTGCCAGGTGCGCCTGCGTCCGCGGGGCAGGAAAAAACCTGACGAAAGCGGACGGGTGGCCGTGTTGCACAGCTCACGCATGTACAGCGCAGGGCGAAAACGCCCGGCGGCGAGGTCATCTACGGCAGTACGGTAAACATCAACAACCTGCGCGGCATAGCCTGCGGTTTTCATGCGGCCTTCAATTTTCAGTGCAGCCACGCCCTGCACGGCAAACCAGCGCAGATACCGCACCAGACACAGGTCATGCGGACTCCAGATGTGTGACCAGCCACTGTCCTGCGTCACCGTCCATGCCGGTGCGCCGGCGCGGGTGCGTTCTTCGACGTCCAGTTCGATGCCTGCATGGTCCGGTTCCGCATCACTGGCGGCAAGCCCCGCCGTGCGGTAGTCGAACCGGCACGGGTGGGTGCACTGCCCCAGATTGGCGGGGCGGTCGTTCATCCATGCGCTCAGCAGGCAGCGGCCGGAAACGGCAAGACACATGGCCCCGTGGACAAATGTTTCATATTCCACGTCGGGTACGGCCCGCATGATGGCACGTATGTCCGCCGCGCCCAGCTCGCGCGCCAGATTTAGCCTGCTTGCCCCCATATCGCGCCAGAATGCTGCGGATTCGCTGTTGGCCGTATTGGCCTGTGTGCTCATGTGCACGGGGATGTGCGGCGCTATGCGGCGCGCCATGCGCAGCACGCCGGGGTCGGCTATGATCAGCCCGTCAATGCTGTTTTCCGTGGTGTCGGGCAGCGTGTCGTCGCGCCAGTGCGGTTCCAGAGTCTGCTGGTTGCAGCTGAAAGGCTGCGCCAGTCTTTCCAGTGTGGCGCGCACCGTTTCCAGCTGATGCTCGTAGGGCAGGGCGTTGACACAGCAGTATACTCTGGCGCCGCAGCGGCGGGCTTTGGCCAGTGCAGTGCCCAGAGCTTCGGGGGTGAACCCCGCGGCACCGGCGCGCAGATTCATTTCCGTGCCGCCCAGATAGACGGCGTCGGCACCGTAGCGCAGTACGGCGTCCAGTCTGGACATGTCACCGGCAGGGGCCAGCAGTTCCGGAGAAAATGTTGTCAGGGGCATGGTATCCGTCAGACAGGCAGTCCGTTTGCTGTGCGGGCCGCCTTCAGTTTTTCGAGTATAAGATACGGCACGCGCAAGCCACCCTTGCCCGTGCCCAGCGATATGTCGGGCTTGACGCTGCCGTGGTAGTCCGAACCGCCCGTAAGCGCAAGCCCGTAACGGTCCGCCAGTTCCACGCAGCGGCGGATGTCTTTCTGGGAATGTTCGCTGTGATAGGCTTCTATGGCGTCCAGCCCTGCCGCTGTCAGTGATGCCACTGTTTCTTCCAGCCAGTCATCAGGGGCGTTTATGAGCATGGGATGGGCAAAGGATACGGTGGCGCCTTCGGCCTTCAGCGCCTTGACGGCACCTTCGGGCGAAAGCGATTTGCGTGGCACATAGGCCGCTCCCCTGTCGCCCAGATACATGTCAAAGGCCTGCCGGGTGGAACCGGCAACCTGCTTCTGCACCAGCACCTGCGCTATGTGCGGTCTGCCCACGGAACCTTCTCCCGCCACATCGCGCACCTCGTCATAGGTGATGTTCATGCCCAGAGCACGCAGCTTATCAACAATTTTCACATTGCGGTCATGACGTCCCTGACGCAGTTCCGCCAGCGTGCGCAGCAGCGCCTTCGGGGTTTCGGGCAGCCACAGCCCGAGAATATGGACTTCTCCGTAGGGGCACATGGCTCCCAGTTCGCAGCCGCGGACAAGCTCCACACCCAGCCGGCCGGCGGTTTCTGCCGCTTCATCCAGACCGTCCAGCGTGTCGTGGTCTGTCAATGCCACGGCGGCAAGTCCCGCGGCGTGTGCCTTTGTTATTACTGCGGCCGGGGTGTCGCTGCCGTCGGATGCGGTGGAATGGGTGTGCAGGTCTATATAGCGGCAAGCGGTCATGGCAGGCTCCGGTGGATGGCGTGGATGTAAGTATGACGGGGGTTCTGTACGTGTCATGGATGCTACGGCCCGTCGGGTGCGGTGTCAACTGCGCCTGCCGCAGCCGGTGAGCGGAAAAATACTGTCTGACACCCGGCGGCGGGTGCATACTGTGTCCGGCTGTGTGGCGGGCCGTATGCGGCGGCGCTTGCTCCTGCGTGCGCTTCGCTGTATGGTGCGGTAAAATATATCAGGAGTCCTGTCCGTGAACGTGAGTAAAGAACTGCTTGAAATTCTGGCCTGCCCCAAGTGCAAGTCGTCTGTGGAACCCACTTCCGACGGCGAAGGGCTGGCGTGTGCACAGTGCGCGGTGGTTTACCCCGTGCGCGAAGATATTCCCGTGATGCTGGTGGAAGAGGCCATACCCGCAGCCCGCTGGCAGCAGGGCGACCGCGGTGCCGCCGGGAATGAAGCATAAGACCGGTGCGTGCGGTGCCGTTGTGTGGCGCCGTGTGCCGCGGAGTTTTTCATGGCCATAGATTTCAGTTCGTTTTATGAGTTTCCGCATCTGCTCGACCGCATGACCGGAGAGATGGATCACGCCTTTGCCGGTGGTGCGCCGCGGCAGGCTGCTTTTCCGCCGTTGAACATAGGCGAGGATGACAGCGCCGTGTATGTGCGCGCGCTGGTGCCCGGTGCCGGTATGGACGACCTTGAGCTGATAATTACCGACAAGACATTGTCGCTCAAAGGCGAACTGAAACCCGTACAGGGACGCTATTACCGGCAGGAACGGCCCACGGGACCGTTTCAGCGGGTAATCACCGTGGGGGTGCCCATCGACAGAGACGCCGTGCGTGCCACGCTGCGCAACGGTGTGCTGGAAGTGGTGCTGCCCAAACATACCGGTCAGCGTCCCCAGACCATCAGAATAGATATACGTTAACCGCGTGCAGCATCCGGACAGTCCATGACAACATGCCAGCAGAAAGTCCAGAATCCCAGACGTCCCCGTGTGCGTCCCGCAGCTGATCTTGTGGAGCGTGAAGACGGCTTTTACCTGTATCTTGACATGCCCGGCGTGGAAAGACAGGAACTGATCGTGGATATTGACGGCAGCGAGCTGACGGTGCATGCCCTCAGCCGGTTCGGCTGTGCAGCAGGCGAGCGCATCCATGCGTTCGAGTTCGGTGATGTGGAATATTACGCCCAGTTCACTCTTTCGGACATGGTGGACAGGGCGGCCACGGCAGCGCGTCTTGCCGACGGTGTTCTGACGATTTATATGCCCAAACAGCAGAAGGTCACCCCCAGACGCATTCGTATCGAAGTGCTGTAGACCGGTGACCGGCAGGCTTTTTGCCCCTGCGTGCTGCGGGGGCTTTTTTATTTTTTACGCAATGCTTGGATTATGGTGCTGATACTATGAAAATACTATTTGTTTCCGACATACACGGCAGTGCAGGCGCCGCCCGCACCGTGCTGGAAAAAGCGAAGGCCATGCAGCCCGATGCAGTGGTCCTGCTGGGGGATGCGCTTTACCACGGCCCGCGCAACCCGCTGCCCGCGGATTATGATCCCAAAGGCGTGGCGGCACTGCTTAACGGCTGGAAAAACCGGATAGTGGCAGTGCGCGGCAACTGCGACAGCGAAGTGGATCAGATGCTTATCGAGTACCCCATGATGAGCGACTTCGCGTGGGTGCTGGCGGGCGGCCGCAGGCTGTTTCTGACCCACGGCCACAGGTATTCGCCCGATAACCTGCCGCCGCTGGCAGACGGTGACGTATTTGTCTACGGGCATACGCATGTGCCGCAGGCCGGGACAGCCGCACTTGCCGGCGGGGGCGTGGTACACCTGTGGAATCCCGGCTCGTGCTCGCTGCCCAAAAGCGGGTACGCGGCTTCATACGCGGTGCTGGAAGACGGAGTGTTCCGCGTATGCGGTCTGGACGGTTCCGTACTGCTTACCGATACGCTTGGCTAGCGGCGCCGCGGGCGCAGAGGAAATCTTATGATGCAGCCGGAAGAATATACAGCAGCCGATGCCGTTGAATCCTGTCCGCAGCAGAGTCTTTCCGGTGACGGGCCGGATCTGGCCGTGGCCGCTGACGGGGTTTTTGACGCCGCCCTTGCCGCCCGTCTGACTGAACCGCTGCAGATAGGCGGCAGAACGGTGAACGGCCGTCTGTTTCTGGCTCCCATGGCCGGTCTCGGGCATATTGCCTACCGGCAGGTGCTCGAAAGCTTCGGGGGATGCGGGCTGGTGTTTACGGGCATGTGCAGCGCACGCGCGGTGCCTACGGAAAATCCGGCGCGGTCTCCGGTGTTCAGTTGGCGTCCGGAAGAACTGCCCGCGCTGGTCTGCCAGCTTTTCGGTGCCGATCCGCAGGATATGGCTGCGGCTGCCCGCAGGGTTGAGTCCGAAGGCTTTTTCGGTGTGGACATCAACATGGGCTGTTCTGTGGCGCCTATTGTGAAAAAAGGCTGCGGAGCGGATCTGCTGCGTGATCCGGAGCGCGCTGTGCGCATGGTGGATGCCGTGCGCCGCGCTGTGTCTGTGCCTGTCTTTGTCAAAATGCGCACAGGGTGGAGCCCTGATCCGGAACCGGCGGTGAATCTGGCCCGCAGGCTTCAGGACGCCGGTGCCGATGCGCTGGTCTTTCACCCCCGTGTGGCGCCCGACAGGCGCACCCATCGCCCCAGAACGGCGCATATCGGTCTGGTGAAAGACGCGCTGGATATTCCTGTTATCGGCAACGGCGATGTTTTTGATGCAGCGGATTGCGCCGCCATGCTGGAACGCACAGGCTGCGACGGTGTTTCGCTGGGCAGACTGGCCATAGCTCGCCCGTGGATTTTTGCACAGTGGACGCGCGGTTTTGTTCCGGAAAAGCAGACATACCGCGACACGCTTTTTGCGCTGATGGATGCGCTGGAAGCGCATTATGATCCTGCCCGCGCCATCAAACTGTATAAAAAGCTCATCATGTACTACGCGGCCAATTTCACGTTCGGAAACAGGCTGTTCGGCAGGCTTATCCGCGGTGACGACATGCAGGCCATGCGGCGCAATGCACAGGCGGAGTTCTGCCGGGTGCCGCAGGTCGGTGCACGTCCCAACCTGCTGATGTTCTGCATGTGACGCTGCGCACGGCACCGGAGTGCCGTCTGATGTTCTGTTTTGCAAAAGACCCGCCCGCGGCGGGTCTTTTCTGTTTGCGCGCAGTCTGTACTTATAACGTTTCGCGGCTGTACACCGCCGCCCGGGGCAGCTACTATGAAGGTATTACCCGCCGGCAGACCGCTGTGTCGCCGTGCAACAAGGAGGCCTCATGTCCCGAGTCTGCAAGATGAGCAAGAACGTCAGGGAAGTCTTCAGGCTTGATGAACTGAAAGACGATATCAGGCGCAACATGGTGGCGCTGCTGGGCAACGATCCGCGCAGCAAGCGCAAGTTTTCGTATTACAACGCGCTGGCGTACAGCGTGCGCGAGCGTCTGGTCGACCTGTGGATGCGGACCCAGAGCGATTATTACGATTCCATGGCCAAGCGGGTGTATTATCTTTCCATGGAATTTCTGCCCGGCCGCTTTCTGATGAACTACCTTACCAACATGGGCATAGTGGATGAGTGCCGCGAGATTGTGGCCGAGCTGGGTTTTTCGCTGGAAGAGCTGGAAGAGGAGGAATGGGATGCCGGTCTGGGCAACGGCGGGCTGGGGCGTCTTGCCTCGTGTTATCTCGATTCCATGGTCAGCCAGAATATTCCGGGATACGGGTACGGTATTTTGTATGACTACGGCATATTCTATCAGTCCATCGTGAACGGCAATCAGGAAGAGCGCTGCGACAACTGGCGCAGACACGGATGCCCATGGGAGATAACCCGCCTTGACACACTGTACGAGGTGAAGTTCTACGGCCGGTCCGAAACTTACTACGACTCTGACGGCAATGTGCGTTTCCGCTGGGTGGATACGGAAAATGTCATGGCCATGCCGTGCGACATTCTCATTCCCGGATACGGTTGCTCGCATGTTTCCAACATGCGGCTGTGGACTGCGCAGTCCAGCCGCGAATTCAACCTGTCTGATTTTAACCGCGGCGATTATATAGGGGCCATGCACGGCAAGGTGATGAGCGAAAACATCACCAAGGTGCTGTATCCCAACGATCAGTTTCTGCAGGGAATGGAACTGCGGCTCAAACAGCAGTATTTTCTGGTTTCCGCCACGTTTCAGGATATCCTGCGCCGTTATCTGAAGCAGCATACATCGCTTGCCGCACTGCCGGAGGCGGTTGCGGTGCAGCTTAACGACACACACCCCGCCATAGCCATACCCGAACTTATGCGTCTGCTTATGGACGTGTACGGCATGGGCTGGGATGTGGCGTGGGATATCTGCACCCGCACCTTTGCCTATACCAACCACACCGTGCTGCCCGAAGCGCTGGAAACATGGCCTGTGGACCTGCTGGGCAGGCTGCTGCCGCGGCATATGCAGATAATATATGAAATAAACAGACGTTTTCTGGAAGGTGTGGCCGCAACATTTCCCGGTGATACCGAGCGCCTTTCACGCATGTCTGTCATTCAGGAAGAAGGAGGCCAGCGGGTGCGCATGGCCAACCTTGCCATTGTGGGCAGCCATACGGTGAACGGCGTGGCGGCGCTGCACAGCAATATACTGCAGACCGGTCTGTTCCGTGATTTTCATGAATATTATCCGCGCAAGATACGCAACGTGACCAACGGCGTCACGCCGCGGCGGTGGCTTATGCAGTGCAATCCTGCTCTTTCGCGGCTGATAACCCAGAGCATAGGGCCGGAATGGTGCTGCAATCTTGAAAAACTGCGCGAGCTTGTACCTCTGGCGGAAGACAGTGCATTCCGCGATGCATGGGCAAGAGCCAAGCTGGAAAACAAAAGACTGCTGTCGCGTTATGTGCTGCGCAAAGTGCAGATGGGCATCAATCCCAACACGTTGTTTGATATGCAGTTTAAACGCATGCACGAATACAAGCGGCAGCTGCTCAACGTGATGCACGTCATCTCGCTGTTCAACCGCATCAAGGATAACCCCTCGGCGGACATCACACCGCGCACGGTGCTTTTCGGCGGCAAGGCAGCCCCCGGATATTATCAGGCCAAGCTTATCATCAGGCTGATCAACGAAGTTGCCCGCGTGGTCAACGCCGATGCTGATGTCGCCGGCAGGCTGCGCGTGGCTTTTCTGCCTAATTACTGCATATCGCAGGCGGAAAAGGTGGTGCCTGCCGCTGACCTGTCCGAACAGATATCCACCGCAGGCATGGAGGCTTCCGGCACGGGCAATATGAAGTTTGCGCTTAACGGAGCGTTGACCATAGGCACGCTGGACGGTGCCAATGTGGAAATAATGGAGGAAGTGGGAGCCGAAAATATTTTTATATTCGGCCTCAAGGCGCATGAAGTGGCGGAAAAAAGGCGTTCCGGATACAACCCCCGGGAATTTTATGAAAACGATGCAGAGCTGCGCCGGGTGATGGATATGATCGGTTCGGGCTTTTTTTCTCCCGACGAACGCGGGTTGTTCAGCCCTGTGTATGACAGCCTGATGCACCACGGCGACTATTACATGCTTATGGCCGATTACCGTCCCTACATGGAGGCGCAGGCCGCTGTGGACGCGCTGTACCTTGATCAGGACCAGTGGGTACGCAAGTCAATTCTCAATGCCGCCAACATGGGTAAATTTTCCAGCGACCGCTCGGTCATGGAGTATGCCCGCGGCATCTGGCATGTGGAGCCTCTCGGCAAATAGCCTGCCGCCTTGTACGCTGAACCCGCACGGGATGCATGTTCCGTGCGGGTTTTCTGTGGCGGATATCTGCGGCAGCAGTTCATGTTTTTTCAGGCGTGCTGCGGCGGAAACGGTCCCTGCGCACGGCGTGCGGTTAAGGAAAGAGCGTCCTGCAGGGCCGGGAATGATTTATTTATGTCCGGCAGCGGGCTGTTCCGGGCTGTGCCCGTGCGGAGTTTCTGCGGGCATTACCGGAGATTTTTCTGCCACGCTGACTGTGTTGCGGCCTGCTGTTTTAGCCCTGTAAAGCGCGGCATCGGCCCTGCGCAGCAGCGTATCGGTATTTTCCCCTGCCTCGTGAACGGCTATGCCGATGCTGACTGTAAAACGCACGCATGCGTTGTTATACGTAATGTGTATCTGTTCAACATGGCGGCGGATGCGTTCTGCCGAGATTTGTGCGTCGCGACAGGCGGCATGGGGAAGAACGGCGACAAACTCTTCGCCGCCGGTTCTGCCGAAAAGGTCTGTTTTTCTGAGCTGCTGCCTGCATACTCTGCAGAATGCAATAAGCGCGTCGTCTCCGGCAGCGTGCCCGTAAGTGTCATTGATGGCCTTGAATCGGTCTATATCAAGGCTCAGTATGGACAGCGGTGTGCCGTAACGTTTGCTGCGGTCGATTTCCGCTGACAGAAATTCAATGACCTTGCGGCGGTTGCAGGCTCCGGTCAGCGGGTCGGTGCGGCTTAGTTCCTCAATGTCGCTGAAGGCTTTTTTCAGCTGTTCGTGTCTGATTGCCAGCTCGCGTTTGTTCCGCGAAAGCTCATTGTTTATTATCATGTAGTCTTCAAGCAGCTGCACGTTGTCGCTGCCCGTACTGCGGGCTTCCGCAGCCTTTTTTTGCGTTGCCCGCAGCAGCACCCCCTGTTCATTCAGCATCTGTATGAACTCGCTGAAAATGTTTGTAATATGCGGGGACGATTGCAGCGCGATCATATGAAAGCAGTCGCCTTTGCAGACACCAAAGACGGCAAACTGCCGAACACCTGTTCTGCCGCGCAGAACAAGAGAATCGCACAGGCCGAATCCATCTGCGGTCAGCGTGTCCAGAAAGGCGTGATAGCGTTTTTGTGCTGATGCCGTGGTCAGGTCGTTGATATGCAATGGCAGGTCTATGCCGGCAAACAGGCCTGCATTGTCCGAGACAACGTGCCTGATAACGCCGTTGCGGTCGCAGGTGAAGCGTACCGTATTGGTTTCTGAATGCTGCTTCATATGGTTATGATGTCAGTTGCGTTGCCAGTGCGACAGCCTGCGCGCCGTCGGTTCCCGTGCCGTCGGCCCCTACTGCTGCGGCAAGTCCCGGACTGAGTATGAAGGGCAGTCCCCCCACCAGTATTTTGGGACAGTCTGCGCCCAGCTTTGCGCGGAGAAGTTCTATGGTTTCGCGGGCCTCGGGCACGCCGCGCTGCATGGTTACCGATATGCAGAGCAGGTCGGGATGCTGATCAGACACAACAGTCAAAAAGCTTTTGCCGGGAGTTGCCGCACCCATGAAATAGGTGTCCCAGCCTTCACTTTCAAACAGGTCACAGAGCATATGCAGCCCCAGTTGGTGCAGTTCGCTTCCCAGACATCCCCCCAC
Source organism: Oleidesulfovibrio vietnamensis (assembly GCF_055388115.1). NCBI lineage: Bacteria > Pseudomonadati > Thermodesulfobacteriota > Desulfovibrionia > Desulfovibrionales > Desulfovibrionaceae > Oleidesulfovibrio > Oleidesulfovibrio vietnamensis. The sequence continues at coordinate 3,004,082 of NZ_AP042419.1, read as the reverse complement.
CATTTTTTTGCCGGTACGTTTTTTGGAAAGAGCATGGGGAAAGATATGGGCCATGGTCAGTTGCGTGGCCGCGGTAATGTAATGTTCCACAGCAATGTCAATGGCGTTGATCTGCCACAGACGGCCTGTTTCATACATCACGGGTTGCAGTACCTTCAGGTAAATGTCGGATAGTGACGCCCCGCGTGCGATGGCCTCCTGAATGCAGCGCAGCGCATCGTTTCTGCGCGCCTGCAGCATAAGCTCCAGATACGTTCCGGCCAGTTTTTCCGCTTCGCAAGGAAGAAATCTGTCAGTTGGCGCCGCCATGCTTTTCTCGCTGTATAGAAGACAAGCTTTCATAAAACGATGCTGTGCTGCCGCTTATGACCACAAAGTCGGCAATATGGCTGCAAAGCCATGTATAAAGAGGAGATATCCTGCTGTATTCGTCTTGCTGTAGGTGTTCTTTTGCGGTGTTCTGCGCTTCGGGCAGCATGGCGTGCCAGTAGCCCGCTGTGAACCCGCGGCTCATGTAGGTCCGCAGCGCCCACAGCACTGTTTCCACAAAGGATGCCGGATCGTACAGCGATACCAGTGTACTGATATACTCAAAGTGGTTTATATGATTAGTTGCCATAAGGCCGCGATTGCCCGGCCCGATGAGGGTTTCCAGATCAGGGCGCATTTCCATGCGCCTTGTCAGCGCTTCAGCCATGACTGCGCTTTTCTGTGCCAGCAGACTGCTGAGGGCCGGATCCGGCAGCGGAAGCTGTGCCGCTGATTCCAGAAGCATTGTCTTCATCATCCGCTCATCTCCTGAGGGTATGATACGCCGTGCGGGCGCGGCCGCATGAACGGGGTATCGCGGCTCGCGGTATGACAGAATGCGCTGCACGCGGCACTGCGGCAACGCGGCGGCACCACGGGTGCCGCCGCGGGCCGGTCCGGTATATGCAGCAAGGATTGCTTACGCGGTGGGGCCGCTTTGCACGGCAAAAAACGATGCAGCCCAGTCCATGGCTTCGGAGTACAGGCTTCTGACCACATCAGGCTCAAACCCGAGTCTGGGCACCATTTCGTGCAGCGTGTTCCAGTCTGCGTCTTCCAGCGCCTCCATAAGGTCAAAAAGCGGGCGGTGCTCATTGTTGGGGTCGCCTGTCAGGCTTTCCTTCAGGCTGGAGGTCAGCGGCAGCATGTCTGTCACTTCCTGCATGGGAATACCCAGAATGGCATCCAGCAGCGAGAACATGCCCAGCAGAAAAAGTGTTTCGGGGTTGAAGCCCCAGTAGTCGTAGTGGGCGGTAAGCTGCTGCAGAAAGCGCGCCCGCTGCATGGAGATGAGCGCAAGTTCCTGCGAACCTTCGGATTGACCTGCCATATCGGCCACCAGAACGGCCCGCAGCCACGAGCGGGTCTGATTCCACCCCAGCAGATTTACGGCATGGTCCACAGATTCGATTTTTTGCCGGAATCCGAATGCGGAGCTGTTGAGCAGCGAAATAAGGCGGAATGTGAGCGACACATCGGCCTTTACAGCCTCTGCGACGCCTTTCAGGTCGGGGTCCGGCGATTCAAGAATGGCCATCAGCTCTATCCGGGCCACTTTATGCGAAGACAGTCCCTGTCCTTCCGTTATTTCCGGTTCCTTGAAAAAAGGTCCCTGATACAGCCCCACGCCCATTCTGCGCGCGGCTTCGAACATGTCGTTGTCGCGGATGCCGCGGGCAAGCATGGTGCTGGAAGCATCGCCGCGGCTGCATGCGATGACGGCCGCCTTGACGGAAAAATCAACGCAGACCACATCGGCAAGCAGCATGCATTCCTTGTCGGGTCTGTTGGCGTGCGAGCAGTCTATGGCAATGGTGTATCCGTCTTTTTTAAGCGCACGCAGTTCTTCGGGCACGCCCTCTGTCTTGGTCGCTTCCTGCGAGACCCGCACAACACCCGCCTTGGCCGGCAGTGCGCGCGGTATGCCCAGAATGATGCTTTCGGCATCAAATGCGACCATGACGCGTTTGCCGCGGTCCATGTCTTCCTGCAGACGGAAGTAGGCGCTGGAACCAAGACTGGTTGCGGCTGCCTCGTGCTCCGGGAATACGGTGAAAATTCCCTGCTGGATTTCTCCGCCCAGCAGTTCGTATCCCCATATGCGGCGGTCCGAGTCCATTATCGGCTGCTTTGAAAAAAAAACAGGACGGTGTGATGCAGTTCGGCTGTTTTCGGACATGCGGGTATCTCCGTTGCTTCAGCAGTTGCAGAAGGCGGCAGGACAGTACATGGCATCCTGCCGCCGTATGCCCGGAACATACCACTTCCGCATGGCGGCGGTAATTATAACACTACCAGCGGATCATGCCTTTTTCATCCAGCGGCAGCGCAGGTACATAGGCAACTTCCCACGGGGTGCCGTCGGGGTCGGCGAAATAGCCGGAATAACCCCATGGTTTGTGCACCGCGGGCGAAAGAATGCGGGCACCTGCATGCTCCGCAGTGGACAGCAGGGCTTCCACCTCTGCCTCGCTGCGCACGTTCTGTGCCAGAGTCATGCCGCCGGGGGCAGGCGACGCGCCTTTCATGCCTATGTCTTCAAGCAGGTTGCCGGCAGGAAAAAGCGCCAGCCATGTTCCGCCCATATCGAAGAAAGCGATGTGCCCGGCGTCCGGTGATTCCACTTCTGTCCAGCCCAGTGCACGGTAAAACTGCCTGCTGCGGTCAAGGTCGGCCACGCCTATGGTGACCAGATTGAGTCGCTGTTCAAATTTGCGATGGGTCATGGGTACCCCGTAACGTTACGGACGCAGAAACGCCCGGTTGAGTGAAAGTTGCCGCACTATGACACACAACCGGAGAAAAAGTCTTGCGGCAATGCGGTGTCGCTGCGCGGGCAATGCCCGGCACATGGTATGGTCAGGCAGGGGCGGGCATGAAAAAAAGCGGGATGCCCATGGACATCCCGCCGGAATCAGCTTGTGACGCAATCAGCGTCCGTTTTTGGTACCCAGCATTTTTTCGTCCGCCTGCGGGCGCGTGCTGCGCTGCTGGACGATTTTTGATCCTTCGGGCACATCGTGTGTCAGCCACACGTTACCGCCGATGATGGACCCTTTGCCGATGGTCACGCGCCCGAGAATGGTGGCACCGGCATACACGGTGACATTGTCTTCCAGAATGGGATGGCGCGGATTACCTTTGATGAGTGTTCCGCTGGCGTCTTTGGGGAAAGAAAGCGCCCCCAGCGTGACCCCCTGATACAGGCGGCAGCCTTTGCCGATGATGCATGTTTCCCCTATGACAACGCCCGTGCCGTGGTCGATGAAGAAGTCTTCGCCGATGCGGGCGCCGGGGTGAATGTCTATGCCCGTTCTGGAGTGTGACATTTCGCTTATGATGCGCGGAATGAGCGGCACATCAAGGTCATACAGGGCATGGGCGATGCGGTGATGCAGCATGGCGGTTATGGACGGATAGCAGAAAACGGTCTCGCCGGGGGTTTTTGCGGCGGGGTCGCCCTCGAATGCTGCGGTGACATCACCCAGCAGCAGCCCGCGTATCTGAGGCAACTGTTCGATGAACCGTTTTGCAAGGTCGTGGGAATAGACATCGCAGCTGTGGCAGTCGTTGGCGAATTCGGCGCAGGTGAAGCAGCCGCCCCGTCGTATCTGGTCTGCCAGTTTGCGGTAGATGGAATCAAGATTGGCCGCCAGATGGTAGCGCATGGACTCCATCTCGATGGATGATTTGCCGAAATATCCCGGAAACAGGGCTGCCTTCAGCCTGTCCACTATTTCCGTCAGCTCTTCCAGCGAGGGCATGGGCGCGTTGTTCAGCGGTTTGCTGAACACTTTGCTGCACGATTCCGGGCTGCACATGGTCTCCACCACATCGTCAAGCCAGTCCATGCCGTCTGCGCATATGTTGTCCGGTTCTTTACTGCAGTTCCTCATATGTGTTCCGTTGCTCTGCTGGAGGGTTGGCAAAAAAGCGTGCTAGCTCTGGCCGGAAAAAAGCGGTGTGCTCAGGTAGCGTTCGCCGGTGTCGCAGACAATGAATACGATGCGCTTGCCTTTCATTTCGGGCCGTCTGGCCGCTTCCAGTGCGGCAAATGCATTTGCCCCCGAGGAAATGCCGCACAGAATACCTTCCTGACGCAGCAGGTCGCGTGCGGTGTTCATGGCATCGTCACCGGAAACCTTGAATACTTCGTCATAGATTCCGGTATCCAGCACTTCAGGGACAAAGCCTGCGCCTATGCCCTGAATGGGGTGGGGTGCGGGAGCACCGCCCGAAAGAACGGGGGATGCTTCAGGTTCCACGGCGATGATGCGCACCCCCGCATTAAGCTCGCGCAGGCGTCTGCCGGTGCCGGTGATGGTGCCGCCGGTGCCTACACCGGCCACAAACGCATCCACTCTGCCGTCTGTGTCGCGCCATATTTCTTCAGCCGTTGTGGCGTAATGTGCCGCGGGGTTGGCGGGATTGGCAAACTGCTGCAGCATGACGGCTCCCGGGGTTTCACGCACGATGCGCTCGGCTTCTGTAATGGCGCCGCGCATACCCTGTGCCGCGGGGGTGAGCACCAGCGTGGTGCCGAAACTGCGCAGCAGTTTTTTACGTTCGTCGCTCATGGATTCCGGCATGGTCAGGGTCAGCCGCAGCCCGTGAACCGCGCAGATGAACGCCAGCCCCACACCGGTATTGCCGCTGGTGGGTTCCACCAGCAACGAATCGGCGTTGATTTCTCCCGACTCCAGTGCCGATTCGATCATGCTGCGGGCGATTCTGTCTTTTACCGAGGCGCAGGGGTTGTAAAATTCCAGTTTGGCGACAACTTCGGCGTGACAACCCCGTGCCAGCCTGTTCAGGCGTACCAGCGGGGTGTTTCCGACCAGAGCGGCCATGTTTTCTGCGATGTTCACGGTGTTTCCTCCATTTGCTGTAAAAAAAGGCCGGAACCGGACGCGCAGTGCGTCCGTTTCCGGCCCCTCGGATGCATGTATGCCCGGGCCGTTTCAGCAGGTACACGCAGGCTTTGCCTGCGCGTCTTCACCGCTGCGGTAGGGCGATATTTCACGCAGACGGGCGATGATGCGCGGCAGTTCGTCCACCACGTAGTCCACATCCGCCTGTGTGTTGAACCGGCTCAGGCTGAACCGGATGGAGCCGTGGGCATAGGTGAACGGCACACCCATGGCACGCAGTACGTGCGAAGGCTCAAGGCTGCCTGAAGTGCATGCCGAACCGGAGCTGGCACATATGCCGTGTCCGTCCATCAGCAGCAGAATGGCTTCGCCTTCGACATATTTGAAGGCGATATTGGTTGTATTGGGCAGTCTGTTGTCCGTATCACCGTTGATGATGGCTTCGGGTATGGCATTGAGCAGGCCGTTCTCCAGCCTGTCGCGCAGCGCCTTGACGGTGGTGCGTTCGGTTTCCATATTCAGGGAAGCCAGCTCGCAGGCTTTGCCCAGCGCGATGATGCCGGCCACATTCTCCGTGCCGGCACGGCGGCCGCGTTCCTGATGTCCGCCCCGCAGAAAAGGCCGGTACGGAGTGCCGCGGCGCACGTACAGCGCTCCCACACCTTTGGGGGCGTGCAGCTTGTGGCCGGAAAGCGCAAGGAAATCCACAGGCACTTCCTGCACGTTTATATGCAGTTTGCCGACGGCCTGCACTGCGTCTGTGTGAAAAAGCGCGCCCTTTTCCTTGACGATGGCTGCAATTTCCTTGATGGGAAAAATGGTGCCGGTCTCATTGTTTGCGTACATCACGGAAACGATGGCCGTGTCTTTGCGCAGGGCACCGCGCAGCTCATCCAGATCAAGACGTCCTTTTTCATCCACACTCAGATACGTGGCTTCATACCCCTTTTTTTCCAGATGCTGTACCAGATTAAGCACAGCGGGGTGTTCCACGCGGGTGGTGATGATATGTTTTTTTTCAGGCTGGGCCTGCAGGGCGGACATGATGGCAGTGTTGTCGCTTTCGGTGCCGCACGAGGTGAAGAGAATTTCTTCGGGCTGGGCGCCCAGCGCACGCGCCACGCGTTCGCGGGCCTCGGCCACCTGACGGCCTACCTGCCCGCCGAAGGTGTGCATGCTGGAAGGGTTGCCGTACAGGTCTTTCAGGTACGGCAGCATTTCGTCCAGCACGGCGGGGTCAACGGCGGTGGTGGCGTTGTTGTCCATATATATGGTGCGCATTTATGAAACCTCCTTCACCGTGATGTCCGGTTCCACGTGTTCGCGCAGCGTACGTTGCACAAAATTGGTCAGCGTGAGCTGGCTGGAAGGGCAGTGGGTACACATGCCGCGCAGGGCGACTTTGACTTCCTTGCCGTCAATGTCCACAAGCTCTATGTCGCCGCCGTCCTTCTGCAGGCTGGGGCGTATATCTTCTTCCAGCGTTTTTACCACCAGCTGCATGCGCTGGACATTGCTGAGGGTACGCGGCTGCGGTTCGGGAACTTCGCAGGCGGCTGTTTTGCCCAGTTCTTCATCCAGCAGCTTCTGTATGTCGTTCAGGCAGTCGCCGCAGCCGCCGCCGGCCTTGGTGAAGTGGGTCACCTCTTCCACCGAGGTCAGTTTGTTTTCGCGTATGCTGCGGATAATCTGCTCGTCGGTCACGCCGAAGCACTTACAGACCAGCTGCCCTTCGTGGTGGTGCTGTTCCACTTCTTCGCCGCGGTAATTTTTAATGGCGGCTTCCAGCGCCTCCTGCCCCATGACGGAGCAGTGCATTTTCTGCTGGGGAAGCCCGCCCAGATAAGCGGTGATGTCCTTGTTGGTCACCTTCATGGCTTCATCCACCGTCATGCCTTTGATCATCTCCGTCAGGGCGGAGGAAGAGGCAATGGCGCTGGCACAGCCGAACGTCTGGAATTTCGCATCTACAATGCGTTCCTGATCGTCAATTTTGAGGTATAGTTTCAAAGCATCGCCGCAGGCAAGGCTTCCTACCTCTCCCACGGCGTTGGCGTCTTCTATGGCACCCGCGTTACGCGGGTTGAGAAAGTGGTCTCGAACCTTGTCGGTGTAATCCCACATGATGATCCTCCGGTCACTGCTGATGGGTGCGCAGAACAGTTGCGCCCTTCACATATAATAATAAACGGGCGCGGGGGAAGTGCACGGAGCGTTTTTTTTTGGACCGTTTCAGTCCGGATAACGCCTTACGGCTGATGTGGCGCGCTTTTCCGGTGTCGATAAAAAAAAGCCTGCTGCACAGGCCGCGGGCGCAATAATCCGGTTGTGCGGGGTGTGCACGCGTCAGATGACACTGGCTCCGCTGAGAATGACCACAAACCGTTTGAACACGTCCATATCTATCTGACTGTGCATTTCTTCGCGCATCAGGCGCAGAACGGCAAAAGGGTTGCGGGCTTCCGCATAGGGCCGGTGCGAAGTGAGAGCGTCGTAGATATCTGCTATGGTGATGGCCCGTACGGGCAGGGGAATCTGCGGGTCAGTCAGCCCGCAGGGATATCCCGAACCGTCCAGTTTTTCATGATGAAACAGGATGCAGTGCAGGGCGTCCTGCGAAAGCGGCATGCGGGTGCACAGTCCTACGCCGGTCAGCGGGTGCAGGTTCACGCTGCGCCGCTCAGCTTCGGTAAGGGGGCCCGGCTTGGTCAGTATGCAGTCCTGCACAGCGGTTTTGCCGATATCATGCAGCATGGCGCCCAGCCCGAACTGTATCAGACTTTCTTCATCAAATCCGTATGTCTGCAGAATGGCCTGCGAATACACAAAAACATGAATGGAGTGCGTGTAGGTGGAGTAGTCGTGCGCAATGAGCGAGGCAATGGTGCCCATGGAATTTTCAAGGGTCAGAAAGCCGATGCCCTCTGTGACAAACTGCAGAATGCGGTCAAAACTGTCGCGCGCCAGCGTGGGCGGAAGTCTGGTGGCAAAGACTTCCTGCACTATTTCGGTGGATGTTTCGTAAAATATGCGGGCCCGCGCGGGCAGGGGTATGCTTTCGTCTGCCAGCACGTCGCCCAGATAACGGGCCACATGCTCTTTATATTCCGGTTTGCGCCGGGTGCGTATGTAGACCTGCTCCACACCGTTGGCGCTCAGTATGCGCCTGTGTCGTTCGGTAAAGCGTTCGCCGGCCTTTGTGTACAGAACGTGGTTTCCGCCCTGCCGGATGTAGAGGCCGAACTGACCCAGCATGTCCGTGCGCAGCATGGCGCAGGGAACAGGCATGAATTCTTCGGCAGAGTGCAATGAGGCCGTCTGTGCCTGGGTCATATTTGTTTCATAGGCTTTAGCTACAGCAAAAGATGCCGATACTGAGTAAAAACACAATTATGACGGTCTTGTAGGGCTCAGGAAACCGATTCGCTCGGTGCTGGCCGTCCGGCAAGGGACGGGGCGGACGGTCCGTAAAAATGTTACTAGAAGAACTCTAGAAATTATAGTGGTGTTATGTCAATAGCATCAGCTGCAAAAAGACAGACAACATATTGCAGCGGCTCTTATGTTTTAGTCAGACCGGCATTGCTCAGCATGAGAACAAAGTTTTTGAAAACATCCATGTCCAGTTCATCAGCCATTTCTCCGCGCATCAGCTGCAGCACCGCAAATGGCGGACGGGCCGCGGCATAGGGTCTTTCAGATGCGAGCGCGTCGTATATGTCTGCAACGGTCACTGCGCGGACTGCAAGCGGAATGGCCGTACCGCCGATTCCTGAAGGATACCCCGAGCCGTCCAGTTTCTCATGATGCAAGAGGATGCAGTTGAGTGTTGTCTGCGGCAGTTCGGTCTGTGCCAGCCGCGCAACTCCCATAAGCGGATGCGTGTTGATGCATTGTCGTTCGGAAGCGGTGAGAGGGCCGGGCTTCAGCAGTATAGAAGAAGGTATCTCGGCTTTGCCGATGTCGTGCAGCATGGCGCCAAGACCTATATGCGCCATGCTTTCATCGGGCAGCCCGTAAGACTGCAGAATGCCCAGCGTGTAGAACGTGGTGTTCAGGCTGTGTGTCCACGAGTGATAATCATGGGCGATGAATCTGCCCAGCGCCGTTATACCGTTGGGCACTTTGAGAAAGGAGATGATATGCTCCACAAGTTGCCGGGCCCGCCGGGCGGTGTCCGCCGGCAATGCTCCGGCGCCGTGCTGTGCAAATACATCCTGCAGTGCGTCGGAGGCTATGCCGTACAGGGCACCGGCCCGTGCTTCTGCGGGCAGTGAATCGTCTGCAAGCACATTGCCGAGATGCTGTTCCACATGTGCCGTGTATGCATGGCGCTGGCTTTCTTTCAGCCATACTTCCGTAACACCGTTTTCGGCCAGCCGTTGTTTGTGCCGGTGTGTGAACATTTCACCGGCGTGTGTGTACAATACAAAGTTGTTGCCCTGTCGCAGATAAACACTGAACAGTGCGGCGTTGTCTGCAAGAAGCATAAGAGGAGAGACACTGAAGTATTGATCTTCGGTGACAACCGGGTGTGATTTTCCGGGCGCTTTTGTGTGGCTGGCTGTGGATTGCATGACGGAGTGTTTATACAGTAACCGGATTATGAAGAAAAGTTAAAATTGTGAGATGGCCGTATGTTGCAGTCGGCTATACAGACTGTGCGGATACAGGTTTCCGGAAAACCGGAAAACTGGCGTTGTGCGGGGTAAAGCGTTACAGATATCTGACGATATGGTTACAAAAGCGGGTGCACCTCTCATTTCGGGAAAAATCAGCGGCGTGCACCGGTGAAGGGAGGCCTGGTAATGTTTTCTAAGATTTCGGTTAAGGCGTTGGCTCTGCTGACCGCAGCTGCCGGACTGGCTGTGCCGCTGTGTGTTGCGGGGTGGCAGTATGCCTCTGCCCCGTCCGGCGATGTGCGCAGCCTGCTGCTGTGGGGGGCGGTGAGCACTGTTGCGGCGTACTGTCTTGTCGTGGTGCCGCTGGCTGTGGTGCTGGTGCGCAAGGTTACGCGTCCCGTGGCGGAAATACAGCAGCGTGTGGAAAAAATTCTGGACGGCGATTACAGCGTCTGCTTTGCCTGTGACGGAGGCGACGAGCTGGCTGAAATGCGTCTTGCACTTGATTCGCTGCTTTCACGGCTCAAGTACAATCTGGGATTTGCACAGGGCGTTCTCAAAGGTATCGATACTCCCTTTGTGGTGGTGGATAACGATGAGGTGCTGACCTACACAAACCCGTCGCTCATCAGTCTGCTGGAGCAGACCGGAAAGCCGGAAGACCACTACGGGCAGAACGTGGCGTTGTTTTTTTACGGCGATGCATCGCGCAGAACAGTGCTCCGCGACAGTCTGGAGCATCATACCGTGACCAGCCGCGAGGTGGATCTGACCACGCGCAAGGGCAACACGCGGCGCATTCAGATTCATGCCTCGCCGCTGTTTGACCTGTCGGGCGGGCTTATGGGCGCATTGTGCATCTATCAGGATCTGACAGACCTGCGTGCGCGCGAGGCGGAGATAGTCTCCAAGAATGAAAGTATCGCCGCCGCAGTGAAATCGTCTGAAACTGTTTCGCTTACCGTGAGTGAAATTGCCGGAAGCGTGGACCAGCTGATAATGCAGTCTGCCAGAGATGCAGAGACACAGACGGAACGGACGGTGGAAAGCGCGTCTGCCATGGAGCAGATGAACGTCGCGGTGCTGGATGTGGCGCGCAGTGCCTCAGCGGCTGCGGAACAGGCGGGCATAGCCTGCGACAAGGCCCGTCAGGGGGCCGGGGTGGTGGAAGAAGCCATGAACGCCATTGACGAGGTGGCGCGGCTGGCGGAAGGCCTGAAGGTGAGCATGGGCGATCTGGGGCGTCAGGCCGAAGGCATAGGACAGGTGATGACGGTCATCAGCGACATTGCCGACCAGACCAACCTGCTGGCGCTTAACGCAGCCATCGAGGCCGCCCGTGCCGGTGACGCCGGACGGGGCTTTGCCGTGGTGGCCGATGAAGTGCGCAAGCTGGCGGAAAAAACCATGCAGGCAACTTCAGAGGTGGGCGCGGCCATTACCTCGATACAGGCGGGCACCCGCAATAATGTGCAGAACGTTGAAGCATCGGTGCTGGCGGTGCAGCGTTCCCGCGAGCTTTCATCGGCTTCCGGTGATTCGCTGCGCGAAATTGTGGATCTGGTCATCCGCACCACCGATCAGGTGCAGGCCATCGCCACGGCAAGCGAAGAACAGTCTTCCACCAGCGAACATATAAGTCAGGCGGTGGACGAGGTGCGCATCATTTCTGAAAATTCGGCGCGTTCGCTGGCTGAAGCCGCGGGCATGGTGCACAAGCTTTCCGCAAAGGCCGGTGAACTGCAGCGCATCATTTCCACGGTGGCGTCTTCGTAACCTGCTGTGCGTTACTCCACGGCTTTTTCTGAACAGCCGGTATGCAAAGCCGTTCCGCATGCGGGGCGGCTTTTTGCATGACCGGAGCACAAACATGCCGCCGCGCTTGCCGTGAGCGGCTGTGTAGGCTACGGTCCGATGATACACTGGGAATGATAACCGCACGGAGGCGGGATGAAGTCGTACAGAAAGGAACTGTGGTTTGAAGTACCTGCGCGCAGAGCCTTTGTGAATATAACGGAAGAGGTGGAAGCCTGCCTGCATGAAAGCGGCATCCGTGAAGGTCTGTGCCTTGTCAACGCCATGCATATTACGGCCAGCGTGTTCATAAATGATGACGAAGCCGGGCTGCATAGCGATTATGACGAATGGCTGGAGCGTCTGGCACCCCATGCGCCTGTGTCGCAGTACAGACACAACGTGGGCGAAGACAACGCCGATGCACACATGAAACGGCAGATAATGGGACGCGAAGTAGTGGTGGCAGTGACACAGGGCAGACTCGACTTCGGCACGTGGGAGCGCATCTTTTACGGTGAGTTCGACGGCCGCCGTAAAAAACGCGCACTGGTTAAAATTATCGGGGAGTGATGCCGGTGCCGCAGTATGAATCCGATGCCGGCCGCCGTGCCGGAGGAGCGCGCCGTGGAATGTGACGGCAGCATGCCGCGCGATGCCGCTGCGACGGCCAGATGCAGGGTGCGGCTGCCGGTACGCATCTGGCGCGCGGTGACGGATGCACGGCGTCCGTGGGCGGTGGATATGATGCTGTATCTTGCCGTCATGACCGGGGTGGTGTGGTTTACGCTGCGCGGTACGGAACAGCTGGGCTACCACTGGCAGTGGCACCGTGCCCTGCGCTATCTTGCGGACACGCGCGGCGGATGGCATGCCGGTCCATTGCTGCAGGGGCTGCTGGTCACCTTCAAGGTATCGGCCGTCAGCCTGGTTCTGGCAGCCGTCATAGGGCTTGCCGCGGTGCTGCTGCGGCTTTCGCGTTCTGTGGTGGGGCGGGCTCTTGCTGTCTGTTATCTTGAGACTGTCCGCAATACGCCGCTGCTCATTCAGCTTTTTGTCATGTACTTTGTGGTGGCCCCGCTGACGGGCATGGACAGGTTTTTTTCCGCCGTGCTCGCGCTCAGCTTGTTTGAAGGCGCCTATATATCGGAAATAATCCGTGCGGGCATACAGGCTGTACCTGCCGGTCAGTGGGAGGCTGCACGCAGTCTGGGGCTGACCCGCGCGGCCACTTACCGCAAGGTTGTGCTGCCGCAGGCGCTGGGACATGTGCTGCCGCCGCTTACCGGGCAGATGGTCACACTGGTTAAAGATTCGGCGCTGGTAAGCACCATTGCCATTTACGACCTGACCATGCAGGCGCAGGCCATTATTGCAGAAACATTTCTGGTTTTTGAAATCTGGTTTATGGTGGCTGCCATGTATCTTGTCGTTACGCTCAGTCTTTCACTGCTGGCACAGCGCCTTGAGTGCCGGCTGAGAACCGGATCAAAGGCATGTCGCAAGGCTGCCGCATAAGGAGGATTTGTATGAAACGGATGCTGACTGCGGCGGTTGCCGCCGTGCTGCTGCTTGGTCTGGCCGCCGGAGCCTGGGCCGATGTGCGGCAGGAACTTACCCGGCAGAGCACCATCGCCCGTGCGGTGGACAGAGGCGTGCTGAAGGTGGGTTTTTCCACGTTTGTTCCGTGGGCCATGAAAGACAAGCAGGGTGAGTTCATCGGGTTCGAGGTGGATGTGGCCAGACGTCTGGCAGCTGATCTCGGGCTGGAAGTGCAGTTTGTGCCCACCAAATGGTCGGGCATCATACCCGCGCTGCTTACGGGCAAATTTGATGTGATTATCGGCGGCATGAGTGTGAAGCCGGACAGAAATATTTCCGTCAACTTCACTATTCCCTATGATTATGCCGGTATGGCCGTCATGGCGCACAAAGGGAAAGCCGCGGGCTTTTCGCGGCTGGAAGATTTTGACCGGGAGGACGTGGTTGTGGTGGCCCGCATAGGCACCACGGCAGCTTCCGTGGCCAAAAAATATTTTCCTGCAGCGCAGGTGCGTCTGTTTGATGACGAAGCGCAGGCGGTACAGGAACTGCTTAACGGACGTGCCCACGCCATGGTTTCCAGCGCCCCGCTGCCTGCCTTTACCGTGCTGGAACATCCCGACACGCTTTTTATGCCGGTGGAAGGAACCTTTACCCGTGAGCCTGTGGGATTTGCCGTGCGTAAAGGCGACATAGACACGCTGAATGTGTTCAACAACTGGATACGCATGGTCGAATCAGAAGGCTGGCTGAAAGAGCGCAAGCATTACTGGTTTGAAACAAAAGACTGGGAAAGCAGGATCAAATAACTCCGGAGCGCCGCGGCGGAAACTGTGCGGCTTCCGTCGCGGCAGCCGGTATTGTGCCGCGTTGCCGACCTTTTCATGAAAAAAAACACACACCGGTTCTGTCTGCTTGACTATCTGCTGCTGGCTGCCTGCTGCGTGCTGCCTGCTTTTTTTGCATGGCGCATCTGGACAGGGGCAGGATACGACTGGCAGTGGCATGTGATATGGCAGTATTTTTTCCGGCACGACGCGCAGGCGGGCTGGGTGCCTAACCTGCTTGTGCAGGGACTGTTGACCACCATACGGCTGAGCATCTGGGCCACTCTGCTGGCCGTGGTCTTCGGCACGCTGGCCGGTCTGGCCCGTGTGAGCCGCAGCCGCCTGCGGCGTATGCTGGCCCGCACCTATGTAGAGAGCGTGCGCAATCTGCCGCCGCTGGTGCTGGTATTCATTTTTTATTTTTTTGTCAGTTCGCAGGTGATGCCTGCCACCGGTCTGGAGGATGCTCTGTACCGCCTTTCGCCTTTGCAGCAGCGCATTGTGGAGTTTCTGCTGGGGCCGTTGCCCGCTGTGTCTGCATTTACGGCCGGCGTGCTTACTCTTGCCATTTACGAAGGCGCCTATATAGCTGAAATCGTGCGGGCCGGTGTGGAATCTGTTCCGCGCGGGCAGTGGGAGGCTTCCGCCTCGCTGGGGTTCGGGCGTTTTGACATGCTGCGGCTGGTTATTTTTCCTCAGGCGCTCAAGGTCATCATTCCCCCGCTGGCAGGACAGTTCATCTCCACGATCAAAGATTCGGCCATAGTATCCGTCATTTCTGTTCAGGAACTGACCTTTCAGGGGCTGGAGCTCATGGCGTCCACATTCAGAACGTTCGAGGTGTGGACAACCATTGCCCTGCTGTATCTGATGCTCACGCTGTTTTGCTCTCTGCTTGCGCGCAAGGTGGAAGCGCGGCTGCGCTGGCGGGCCTGATACGGCGCGGCGCGTTTTTCCGCGGGACTGCTGCGGCCGGCTGCCGGACAAAGCCCGTCCTGCGGGGTCAGGCCGGTCTTTCTTTTTCCTGCAGCAGCGAGATGATGCGCTGGGCCATGCTGGCAAGGTCGGGTTTGGAAATCTGATCGTCAGCGCCCACAGATTCGCCTTTATGCCGCAGTTCCGGTGTGATGAGCGACGAGTACAGGATGACGGGCACGTTTCTGGTCAGCGGGTCCTGCTTGATGGTCTTGGTCAGCGACAGGCCGTCCATCAGCGGCATTTCAATGTCGGATATGAGAATGTCGACAAAGTCGGACAGCGGGCGGTTTTCCTCTTCGGCTCTTGCCGCTTCGGCGCGCAGCATGGTCAGGGCTTCCTGCCCGTTGGTGGCTATCATGGGTTCTATGTTGGCGGCCTTCAGGTTGGCCACAAGCATGTTGCGGATGGAGGGAGAATCATCGCTGACTATGGCTTTGTAGCGTCTGGGGGCGGTCACCCCCGTGCCTACCTGCCCGCGGGTGGAGGCGTCCAGATCGGCGATGATGTGTTCAAGATCCACCAGCTGGATGAATTTATCATCCATTTTGACTATGCCCACCACAGAATCGGCCCCGATACCCGCGAGAAAACGTCCCGGAGGCTGCACCGACTGCCAGCCCACTCTGTGGATATCCGTCACGCCGGAAACCAGAAATCCGGTGGTGGTTCCGCTGAACTGGGTGACCATGATCACATCGTGTTTGTGCCGCACCACATCAAGCCCCAGCCATTTGCCCAGATCAAGAACCGGCACTGTAAGGCCGCGCAGGGGAATAATGCCCATGAAACACGGGTTGGTGGCTGATTCCGGCGAATCCAGAGCCGGAGCCTCGATAACCTGCATCACTTTGGCCACATTGACTCCCAGATAGCAGGCCTGCTGGCCGGTGTCTGTACGATGGTTCAGAAACAGCTCCAGCACTTCCAGCTCGTTTGTGCCTGCTTCCAGCAGAATATTGTGTTCGGAACTCATGCTACCCCCTGTTGCGGAGAGGTGACGTAACGGCGCCGGAAGATCCGTGCCGGTGTTATTCCGCTATCTGGCAGATGTGCTGCCGCCAGCGGTCTATCTGGTCTTCGTACAGTGCTGCTCCGGCTTCAAACCCGCACTCCGTGCAGGTCACCCGCAGGTTTGTTCAGCGTCCGTGCAGCAGGGCCGGTGCGCCGCATGCAATACAGATTAGCGCTATGTCTTCGCCATTGTCAGTTATACACTGTACTGTCTCATGCCCGCTTGTATTATTTTTCATGCCGCCGTCCTGCGCCCGCCGCAGACCTACCGGTCCTGCGCATGTTTGCGCAGCTCATCGGCCAAGGCCAGTATGGTGTTGGCATAGCGGGTGCTTTTATTATAATGCATGAGCACTTTCTGTTGTTTTTTCCGGCTGATGCCTTCTTTCCAGCCATGTTCGCTAAGATACCGCGACAGGCTGAATACCGCATCGGGCACGCTGAACAGGTTCACTTTGCCGTTGCCGTCGCCGTCCGCCCCGAAACGGGGAATGTTGGAAGGCATGAACTGACACAGACCCACGGCACCGTATACCGAACCGGGCATGGCAACGGGGTCCAGATTGTGCTGCTGCGACCAGCTGAGCAGCGCTTTAAGCTCTTCATAGGCCCAGTCGGATTTTTCGCGGGTGCGCTTGTCCGCCCAGGTTCTGCGGTCGGCTTTGCTCAGGTCTATACTGCCCAGACTGCCGGCCATTATGGCGGTGCTGTTGGTGGCCGCCAGCGAAGAAAGATTGTGCAGAGCCGCGGCGCTGCCCAGATACGCGCCCAGCCGTGTTTCCACAAAAAGCAGCCCCGTGGCGACCTCGGGCGGAATGCCGAACCGCTGCCGGGCCGCCTGCAGCGGCGCACTGTGTTGCCGCATGAAAGCGGCCGCTTTTTCTACATTGGCGCTGGTGACCACACCGGGGTATACGGGTGGCGGGGCGGGCGCTTTTTTTCCGGTGTCTTTGGATTTTGCGGGTGCAGGCGGCGGAAATTTGATGCGGTAGAGGGCCGAAATTTTGCGTGCCATGGGGGCGGGTGAATAGGATTCGCCCATGCGCGCGTACAGCATGATGATGTGCTCTGCGTCGAACCCGTCGCGTATCAGGCGGGTGGCCAGCGGCAGCCAGCCAGCCTGTTCCACTATGCTGTGCGGGTCGCACTGGGCGCGCAGGGTGTCCGCCGTGCGCAAGTGTTCCTGCCGGGGTGAAAGCTGTGCGCTGGCAAGCAGTGTTGCGTCATTTGTCTGCTGTTGCGCAGCTGTGCCTGCCCGTGCCTGCGGTGCGGCGCACAGCAGCAGCAAACATAAGCAGATTGCCCGGAGCATTGAAGTCATTGTATGATTCCTGTAAATTCTGATTTATAGAGTCGTGTACTGTCTATACTACGCCGCCCGCGCTTTTATCGCAACGGGTACCGCAAAGGGAAATACGGTGTGCAGCGTCATGAAACGTGATATGGGAACCGAACAGTTGCAGGAGCGTGCCGGAAGGCTGGTGCGTTTTGTCACGCGGGATATCTGGTTGCAGGATATGGAAAAAGCCCGGGGCAGGCGCAGGGGGATTCTGGGTGTGCTGCGCTGGCTGTATCTGGTGGTGCACGGATTTGTGGCCGACCAGTGCCTGCTGCGCGCTTCTGCGCTTACCTACACCACGGTGCTTTCCATCGTGCCCACGCTGGCGGTGGCGTTTTCCATTTCCAAGGGGCTGGGCATCCAGAATACCGAGTTCATCAGAGTGCTGCTGATGCGCATAGCCGCAGGCAGAGAAGACACCGTGACCCAGATTCTGGCCTATGTGGACAATACCAATGTGAAAACGCTGGGGGCCGTGGGGCTGCTTGCGCTGTTCGTCACGGTGGGGTCGCTCATGGGCACCATTGAAAAGGCGTTCAACTCCATCTGGGGTGTGGCCAGAGGCCGTACTCTGTGGCGCAAGTTCACGGACTTTTTTTCTGTGACTCTGGTCTGTCCCATTGTCATGGCGGCGGCTTTTTCGTTTTCTGTTTCGTTGCGGCACGAAACGCTGGTGCAGAAGCTGCTCAATGTAGGCATTGTCAGCTACGCTTATGTGGCGTTTCTCAAGATGGTGCCGTTTCTGATGATCGCCCTGATGCTGTTTTTTATCTATGTGTTCATTCCCAACACGCGGGTGCGCTTCGGCAGTGCGCTGCTGGGCGGGCTGGTGGCGGGGCTGCTGTGGACTCTGGCAGAAGGAGCCTATGTGGGCTACCAGATAGGCGCGGCCAGATACAATGCCATCTACGGCGGTTTTGCGCAGCTGCCGCTTTTTCTCATCTGGGTGTACGTGACATGGGTGATTGTGCTGCTGGGGGCGGAGGTCAGCTTTGCCGTGCAGAATGTCCGTACCTTTGAAAGTGAAATACGGGCCGATACGGCCAGCCGTGAAGAACGGGATAAACTTGCGGTGCTGGTCATGCTGGCGCTGACAAGGGCTTTTTACGCCACGGCCGGCCCTGTGCCGCTGGACAGGCTGTGCATGGTCGCGCGTGCTCCTGTGCGTCTGGTGCAGGATACGCTGGCTGCCATGGAGCGCGTTTCTCTGGTGGTGGGAACCGAAGGCGACGACCCGCGTTATGCGCTGACAGCCCCGCCCGAATCAATCCGTGTCATGGACATACTGCTGGCGTTGGCCAGTCACAAAGTTACGGGCGACAGGCCGCCGGTGACAGAAGATTTTCCTTTTGTGGATGCCGTGTTCCGCAGGTTTTACGAGGCTTCGGCAGCCAGCACGGGTAATCTTTCACTGAAAGAGTTTCACGACGGGCATCTGCCGGACAGCTTTGCCGCGGAACTTGTGCCTCCTGAACGCGGTTCTGTTGTGCAGGGGGGCTGACGGGGCCGGAAACGGCAGATCAGTGCGGTGTCTCTGGCTGCGGAGCAAACGGCGAACAGGGATCGGTGAAGCAGTCAAATGCGGTCCGGGCTTCGGGCGTTTTCCGGTATTCCAGCACATGCCGGTTGAAGGTTTCCAGAAATCCGGGGTGGGCCGCCAGAAATGTGTTTGAAAAATAGACCCCCAGCGGTTTGTTTTTGAGGGGGTACACCCGCAGCCTGTCAGACAGATTTTCCGCGGTGATTATTTTTTCAAGCACAAGATCATTGGCCACAATGGCGTCTATGCGCCGGGCCAGCAGCATTTCCACCAGCAGACGGGTATTCGGCGGCGTACCCAGCACTTTGTATTCGTTGCATTCCAGCCAGTACAGCATGTTGGAACCGTTGAAGGCACCCACGCAGGCCGTATCTTTAAATTCTTTCATATCCGGCGTCATGGTGCTTTCGCTCAGTATGCACCAGTCCCACTGTTGTTCCGCAATGGTGACAGAATGCGTGGCGTACACGTCGCGTGCCTCGTTCTGGGATGCGGCGAAAAAACCGTCGGAATAGCCGTTCCTGACCATCATCTGTGCACGTCCCCACGGTACGACCACAAGATCGAGTGCCACATTCATACGCGCAAGTGCATATCGGACAGCCCGTACAGCCATTCCGTCAAATGTGCCTTCTGCAGTATAAAAACTGTACGGGCACATGATATGTGTGGCCAGCGAGATGCTTTCCGGAGGTGCGCTGCGGGCCGCTGTCGCATGAATGCAGACAACCAGCGTGATCATAAGCGCAATATATACGCGGCGTATTGCTGTCATGGCAAAGAAGTACCATGAGCAGACCGGCTATGCAGTGACGTTATTTTTTTTGTGCAGTTAAAAAACAGGTGCGGTCCGGTACTCCGTGAACCGTGCGGGACAGGATACGGCCGCACCGCGGGAGCGCATAGGGCGTTCCCGCGGTGCGGTGACGGAGATTATCTGTAGGCTTTTTCGAAAATATCAAGGACAGCGGCTTCGTCCAGTTCCACCGGCGTCACATGAAAAAGTCCGCCCATGCTTTCGCGTGCATTACGGGCAAGCGCGGGCAGGTCGGAACGCTTCACACCGAAATCAGACATTTTCAGTTCTGCCAGCCCGCAGTCGGCTTTCAGCTTTGCCAGCGCGTGAACAAATGCCTCAGGCTGACGTTCTTCGGGCAGGCTGTCCACATCTACACCCATGAAATAGCCCAGATGCGTCATTCTTTCGGGAACAAATCTGGCCAGATGGCTGAAGTACGCTTCGGACAGCATGACCAGTCCGGCACCATGCGGAATGTCGGGATAAAATGCCGAAAGCGCATGCTCAAGCGAATGGTGCGATATGCACGACGACAGTGATTCGCAGATGCCGGCGGCTGTGGATGCCCACGCAAGCATGGTGCGTGTTTCGGGGTTGCTTCCGTCGTGCACGCACTGCGGCAGAAATGTCGAGATAAGATGGATGGCCTGCTGGGCCAGCAGGTCGCTGGAGGGCTGGTTGCAGGTGGCCAGATATGCTTCTGTGGCGTGGAAAAAGGCGTCCATGCCGGTATAGGCGGTGACACTGGGCGGTACGCTGAGCATCAGCATGGGGTCGATGATGGAAAAACGGGGAAACGTGGAGTCGTTGCCCCAGCCTATTTTTTCACGCGTGGCGGTGTTGGTGATGACTGTCCACGGGTCGGCCTCTGTGCCGGTACCCGCGGTGGTGGGAATGGCAATGACAGGCAGCGCCGGTTCCGGCGGTGTTTTGCCGCCGCCGGTGCCGCCCATGTAGTCCCAGTAGTCTCCGGGGTTTGCGGCCATGAGGGCGATGGATTTTGCGGAATCGATGCTGCTGCCGCCTCCCAGCCCGACGATGAAATCACAGCGGGCCGAGCGTGCCAGCGCGGCTCCTTCCATCACATGCTCTTTGACAGGGTTTGGCTGTATGCGATCATACACTTCGCTTTCGCAGCCGTTTTGCGCCAGCAGCGAGCGTACCTGTTCCAGATACCCGAGCTTTTTCATGGAACCACCGGCGCTGACCACAACCAGTGCTCTGGTGCCCGGCAGGGGTTCTCCGGCCAGCCGGCGCAGGGTGCCTTGTCCGAAAATAAGCCGTGTGGGCATGTGAAAATTAAAATGCATCATGATAACACTCCTTCCGGCGGATTTACTGTGCGGGGCAGACCGCGCGACGTGCGGCTGCCCTGTCATGTGTGGCAAGTTTACAGCAGGCTAGCAGGTATGGTTGTCCGGTGCCATGATAGCGGCATGGCCCTGCTGTCCGTATGCCTGACAGTTTCTGGTGTACCCCCTGACAGGGCAGGGACACAAGGAAAAGGCTGTTTTATACTGTACCGGCCGCATGATACGGCGGTTCGGGGGCGGGCAAAGCACCGTGCAGCGGTCCGGTGACGGGCACAGGGACGGGAACGGGCCTGCGGAGATGAAAAAAAAGCGGCAGCGGAAGATGCTCCGCTGCCGCCCTTGGTGTCAGCGCATCAGAAAAGCGCCGTAGGCTTTGACCGTGGCGTACAGGTCGGCCTTGCTTGCCAGCTCGAACGGGCTGTGCATGCCCAGAATGGCCGGACCGAAGTCTATGATGTCCATGCCGTAGGCCGCAAGATACATGGCCACGGTGCCGCCGCCGCCCAGATCAACGCGGCCCAGTTCCGCCATCTGCCACGGTATGCCCTGTTCATTCAGCACCCCGCGCAGCCAGCCCACATATTCCGGATGGGCGTCGTTGGCCTCGTACTTGCCGCGGTGTCCGGTGAATTTGCAGAAGCAGGGACCGTATCCGATGATGGCCGCATTGAGTTTTTCATGCAGGTCCTGCCAGTCGGGGTCCATGGCGCCGTGCACATCGGCGGAAATGGCACGGGTGTTCAGCATTACATCGGAAAAACGCGCCGCGGGCTGCCATGCCGCAATGAGGTCGGCTATGCAGTATTCAAAAAATCTCGATTTGGCGCCGGTGGATCCTTCGGAACCGATCTCCTCTTTGTCCCAGAACAGCACACAGCGGGTGTATTCCGGCGTGCCGTCCCGCAGCAGGGCTTCCAGAGCGGCAAACACGCATATGCGGTCGTCCTGCCCGTAGCCGCCGATAAGCGCGCTGTCCAGCCCCACATACCGTGCGGGACCGGCCGGTACGGCCTGCAGTTCGGCAGAATACAGGTCTTCCTCCACTATGCCGTATTTGGCGTGCAGTATTTCAAGAATACGTGCTTTAATTTTTTCCTTGGGGGGCTGCTGTGTGTCTGCGTCTTTGCTGTCTGCGGCATTTTCCACAGGGCGGTGGGCAAGGATGATATTCATTTTTTCCGCTTCAAACGCTTCGGAGAGCGTCTGGCCCGACTGTTTCTGCGCCAGATGGGGCAGCAGGTCGGATATGGCGAATACCGGGTCACCGGCGTCATCGCCCACGTTGACCCGCACGACGGTGCCGTCTTCCTTTACCACCACGCCGTGCAGGGCCAGCGGGCGCGAAAGCCACTGGTATTTGCGGATGCCGCCGTAGTAGTGGGTTTTTGCCTGACCGACGCCGCAGGCTTCGTACAGCGGGTGCTGTTTCAGGTCGATGCGCGGCGTGTCGGCGTGCGCCCCGATGAGCCGCAGCCCCTGCGAAATCGAGTTGCGGCCTTTGGCAGCGATGAAAATGGTTTTGTCTTTGAACACGCGGTAGACGCGGTCATGTGCGAAGTTCTGCGTGTATCCTGCGCTGCGCAGCCGTTCCACAACATATTCCATGGTTTCCCGCTCTGTTTTGCAGCGCGATATAAAGTCGATGTATCGTTCTGCCAGCTCGTCCATGGGCTGTGCGTGTTCTTCAGTACCGTATATTTCCCAGCAGCTTTTGGGGGTATGTTCCAGCTTTGCGTTCATGCGAATGTTTCTCCGGTGATTCAGTGGGTGCACAAAAAAGTCCGGTTTTGTGCTGTGATGCGGCTGCGGCATCGCGCAGCCGTCTGGTCAGCGTATATCTGCTCCCTCGGCTTTGCGCGCCGTGAGCAGGGCGTCAAAATAGCGGATGGTTTCTGCCAGTCCTTCATCTATATCCACGGCGGGTTCCCATTCCAGATGACGGCGGGCCATGCTTATGTCCGGTCTGCGGCGCTGCGGGTCGTCTGCGGGCAGCGGTTTGAATACAAGTTCGGAGCGCGAGCCGGTGAGGGTGATGATTTTGTCGGCAAGTTCAAGCACCGTACGTTCGGAGGGATTGCCCAGATTGACCGGCCCGCAGAAATCGGCCGGGCTGTGCATCAGCCGCAGCAGGCCCGACACCAGATCGTCCACATAGCAGAATGACCGCGTCTGCGAGCCGTCGCCGTAAATGGTAATGGGTTTGTGCTGCAGTGCCTGCAGGATGAAATTTGACACAACCCTGCCGTCATTCGGGTGCATGTTGGGGCCGTAGGTGTTGAAAATACGGGCGATTTTTATTTCCACACCGTGTTGCCGCCGGTAGTCCATAAAAAGCGTTTCGGCGCAGCGCTTGCCTTCGTCGTAGCACGACCGCGGCCCGATGGGGTTCACGCGCCCCCAGTAGTCTTCCTGCTGGGGGTGTATTTCCGGGTCGCCGTACACTTCGCTGGTGGATGCCTGCAGAATGCGTGCTTTGACCCGTTTGGCAAGACCCAGCATATTGATGCTGCCGTGTACGCATGTCTTTGTGGTCTGCACGGGGTCAAACTGGTAATGCACCGGTGATGCCGGACAGGCCAGATTGTATATTTCGTCCACCTCTATGTAGAGCGGAAAGGTGATGTCGTGACGCAGCAGCTCAAAGCGCGGGTTATCCAGCAGGTCGCGCACATGGTCGCGGCTGCCGGTGAAATAGTTGTCCACACACAGCACCTCTGCACCTCTGTCGAGCAGCACCCGGCACAGGTGCGAACCGATGAAGCCCGCCCCGCCGGTTACCAGAATGCGCTTGCGGGCAAGATTTTTGAATTCTCCCTGTTGCATGCAGTTCTCCGTTTGATGGCTGTCGGGGATATTCAGACGTTCAGGGCCTGTGCCAGCGCGCCCGCTGCCAGTTTGAATTCTTCGTCGGTCAGGGTTCTGGGGTCAAGGCAGAAAGCGTCTTCCAGCAGCATGCCGGCCAGCGGCGGGTCGGTGTCCAGCAGGCGGTTTTTCAGCTCGGTGGCGGAAACGGATGCCGGATGCACGCAGGCCAGTGTGGTGGGCAGGTCGCGTTCGGGAAAAGAGCCCCCGCCCACGCGTGAAGCGCCCTTGCGCAGGGTTACCGTGGCGCGGTCTTCCAGTGTTCTGCGCAGGCGGGCGGCAAGCCGTCGTGCGCGGCGGGCCAGTTCGTCCGGGGTGGCCAGAATCATGGCAAGCGTGGGAATTTCGCGTCTGGCGCGGTCCATGTCTGTATACAGCCGCAAAGTGGCTTCCAGCGCGGCGAGTGTCATTTTATCAATGCGCAGGGCGCGGTTCATGGGGTTTTTCTTGATGCGTTCTATTATTTCACGCCGCCCCACTATAATGCCTGCCTGCGGGCCGCCCAGCACTTTGTCTCCCGAAAAAGTGACCACGTCGGCACCGTCAGCCACCACCTGTTGCACTGTGGGTTCGTGCCCCATGCCCAGGCCGGAAAAATCATAAAACACACCGCTGCCCAGATCTTCAATGACCGGAAGCCGGTGCTGTCTGCCCAGACTGCACAGTTCTTCCAGCGGCACCTCTTTGTGGAATCCCGTGATGCGGTAATTGGAGGTATGCACCTTGAGCAGCGCCGCCGTGTTTTCGTTGATGGCCCCGGCATAGTCTTTGAGATGCGTGCGGTTGGTGGCGCCCACCTCGCGCAGTATGGCGCCGCTGCGGGTCATCACATCGGGAATGCGGAAACTGCCGCCTATTTCCACCAGCTGCCCGCGTGAGACGATGACCTCTCTGCCTTTGCACAGAGTGTCCAGCACCAGCAGTACGGCGGCGGCATTGTTGTTGACCACCAGACCGGCTTCTGCGCCTGTCACGCTTTTCAGTATTTCTTCCACATGGCTGTAGCGGCTGCCGCGTTCACCGGTGGCAAGGTCGAACTCAAGGTTGGAGTAGTGGGCGCATGCCTGACTGACGGCGCGTGTGGCTTCTGCCGCCAGCAGCGAACGGCCCAGATTGGTGTGCACCACCACGCCCGTGCCGTTGAGAACCCGCCGGAAACGCGGCCTGCTTTTGGCTGCGACATATGCGGTCAGGCGCGGCAGCAGCGCATCCAGCGAAAGCGCTTCGGGACTGGAGTGCACTCCGGCGCGGATTTCTTCGCGGCAGATATCCAGAAATGCGTTGATATGCTCGCGCAGCATGGCGCGCGGCATGCTGGCTGCGTCATTGCCGGTGGGTGGGGTATCTTTCCGGCTGCGGGAACCGGAAGCGGCTTCCTGCGGCCGGGCCGCCAGCGCGTGCAGCACGGCATCAACAGAGGGCAGAGAGCGGAAAAGCTGGTTCACAGGCGCTTCCTTGGCTGATTGGTGGCATGACGACGGTGGGCGATGCCTTGTGCTGCCGGAGTACGGCGCAGCATGGTCCGGGTTTAGCCGGTCGCCGCGTATGCACAGCAAGGGGCTTGCCGGCCGCAGACCGGCTAACCCGCCGGAACCTCATCCGTCTTACGGTCTCAGATATTCCGGATGGAGTGTAAAGAAGTCGGCCAGCAAATACAAGGAGCCGCAGATAAGCACAGGATTTTCCGCAGCGTATGCGGCGGCCTTGTCCAGCGCTTCACGCACGGATGCGCAGGGTATTGTTTCTGTCGGCCCATCCGGGGCGCCGCCCAGCCGCACGGCCAGCTCCTGCGGGGTTGCGGCGCGTGAGTTCTGCGTCAGGGCGGGCAGCAGCACCGGCCCGTCGGTCAGGGCCGACAGCAGGTCCGGTATTCCTTCAAGGTTCTTATCTTTCATGGCGCCGAAAATGATTGCAGCAGGGCGGATATTTTCCGCCGCGAGGGCTGCCTGCAGCGCACGGAGCCCGTGCAGATTGTGGCCGCCGTCCAGAATGAGCGCCGGGTGGTCCGGGGCAGGTGCGATGTGCTGCATGCGGCCCGCTATCCACGCATCGGCTATGCCCAGCGTTACCACATCGGACCAGGGGATGAGAGTGGGACGCGGAAGGGCTTTTTCATCCATGACGGTCTGCAGGGCCGCCACGGCCAGCGCCGCGTTGTGCAGCTGGTGGACACCGTTCAGCACCGGGCGGGCCTCTTCCGGCAGTGAATCGGGGCCGGCAGCCACTGTAAATGGGGCACCGGCGGTATTGCTGGCATTTTTCAGTATTTCAAGCACGGCATCAGTCTGGCGGGCCGATACGACAGGCACATTGCTGCGGATGGCACCGGCTTTGTCCGCGGCTATTTTTTCAACGGTGTCACCGAGAATCTGCTGATGATCCAGCGCCACGGGGGTGAATACCACGGTATCGGCCGCTATGGCTGTGGTGGCATCGTACGTGCCCCCCAGACCGGCTTCAAAAACAGCCAGATCAACTTCGTAGTCTGCAAAGGCCAGTGCAGCCAGCACGGTCAGAAATTCAAAATACGTCAGCACTTCACCGCCGGCGGCCATAATATCGTTGGCCAGTACCAGCCAGTCTTCTTCGGGCAGCATCTCGCCGTCCACCAGCACGCGTTCGCGCGGGGTAATAAAATGAGGAGAGATGAACAGGCCCGTGCTGAATCCGGCTCCGGTGGCAATGGAAGCCATGAAGGTGGCTGTGGAACCTTTACCGTTGGTGCCCACAACCTGCACCACAGGGTATTCCGGACGGGTAAGCTCCAGCTCTTCCAGCACGCGTTTGATGCGCGCCAGATCAAGCTCCATGTGAAACAGCCCCAGATTGTCCAGATGCGCCAGCACGTCGGCGTAGCTGGTAAAAGGCCCCTGAGGCATGGTGGTATCAAAATCCGCAGCGTTGTCGTTCATGTCTTGTCACTCCGTGGCGTGATGCGGGCGCATGCCCTGTGCAAAGCACCCGTATGGGATGCGGCCGCGTCCGTCAATATAAATACGTCATAAACACGCTGCGGACTCTTGACCGGCGGCCCTGCTTCGGATAAGAACATCATCCTCGCGCGCGCCTGTAGCTCAGTCGGATAGAGCAACTGCCTTCTAAGCAGTCGGCCAGGGGTTCGAATCCTCTCAGGCGCGCCAGTTATGAAAGTAAGGGCTTATCATGAAAATATGGTAAGCCCTTTTTTCGTCGGAAACGGTTTTCCAACCCTATTTCCAACCTTGAGGTGGAAAATTGGGGTGGCTTGGTGCAACGCAGGCTCTATACTGAGGAAAGGGGCAGGTACTATGGCGCGCATGAAGAGCTTGCGTAAGCTTCCCCTAAGAAGACACAGGCCAAAACTGGAGTTTTCTGGCATATCCCCGTCAGGAGACTTTCATGAAGAAATCACGATTCACTGAGACGCAGATATTCTCGATCCTCAAAGAGGGCGAAGCCGGTATCAAAGTCAAAGACATCTGCCGCGTCCACGGTATTTCCGACGCCACCTATTATAGCTGGAAATCCAAGTATGGAGGCATGCAGGCTTCCGATCTGAAACGGATGAAGGATATGGAGGCTGAGCTGGCGCAGTTGAAGCGGATGTATGCGGACATGGCCCTCGAAAACCGTGCTTTGAAGGATCTGATCGAAAAAAAGCTTTAAGGCCGACCGGGAAACGCGAGGCGGTCGCTTATCTGACTGTCGAGCACAATCTGTCCATACTACGCAGTTGCCGCTGTGTGGGCTTATCCAGGACGGCCTATTATCGGTTGCCTGCAAGTGGGAGCCGTGATCACGAAGTCGTCGAGGCGATCAACTCGTTACTCGACAAACACCCTCGCTGGGGATTCTGGAAGTGCTTCAAGGTACTGCGTCGCAAGCATTGCTGGAACCACAAGAGGGTATATCGCGTCTACTGCGAGCTGCGGCTGAACCTGAAGAGCCGGGCAAAAAAGCGATTGCCTCAACGCACTAAGCAGCCGCTGTCGATCCCGGCCCAGCCCAATCTGACGTGGTCTGCCGACTTCATGAGCGACTCGCTTTATGCGGGGAAACGATTTCGAACCTTCAACGTTATTGACGACTTCAACCGCGAACTGCTGCACGTCGAAATTGACACGTCCATTACCGGAAGGCGGCTAATCCGAGTGTTTGAACGGCTACGCCTGGAACGAGGCCTTCCCCAAGTGCTAAGGACGGACAACGGACCGGAATTCCTTTCCGGTGAGTTCGTAGCCTGGGCCGAGTCGGCAGGAATGAGCATCCAATATATTCAACCCGGAGAACCTAATCAGAACGCGTACATTGAACGGTTCAACCGGACATATCGCGCCGAAGTGCTTGATCTCTATCTCTTCAGGACTCTGAATGAGGTCCGGGAGATCACCCACTGGTGGAAGATTGAATACAACGAACAGCGGCCCCATGACTCTCTCGGGGACCTGACACCCTCCGAGTTTTTATCCAACAACGCTGGAAACTCTATTTTTCAACTGTCCTCTTGACGGGGAAGCTTACGACGGGGAAGCTTACGATCGCAGCATACGGTTGATTGGTCGTTGGGGCAGCTAAAAAACAACCTGAGCAACGCCAAGAACCCCGCATATTCAACACTGACGAAATGGACGTAAGCCACGGCTCGCAGTTTCTGCAGGATTTGGAAAACAATATTGTGGCGCAGTTCACAGGTACCGAGACGCCTGTACCCTCCCGCATCCTCAGGTAGTTAAGGCATAAAAAAAAGCCCCCGCATTGCAAGAATGGGGGGCATGGACCGGAGGCGTTGCAGGCTGCAAGCCTCCGGTCCTTAGTCCAAGGCTGCCACTATGAAGACACGTAAGTGTGTGCCGCCCGATGAGCCTTTAGCCTAGCTATTACAGTTCATGCTCAGTACGAGCGATCAGCTCATCCTGAATGTTTGCGGGCAGGTCAGTCCAGTAGGCGCTGTAGCCGGCAACACGAACCATGAGGTCTTTGTACTTTTCAGGCTCTTTCTTTGCTGCAATCAGATCGTCGCGGTTAAGCACGTTGAACTGAATGTGCTTGCCTTTGTAGTCGCTGAAGTAGGTCTTGATAAGGGAGGCCAGGTTTGCAGTCCCTTTCTCGCCCCTGATGTTGCTGGGAGAGAAGCGCATGTTGAAGAGCACGCCGTACAGGTCATGCTGGTCAATGCTGCCTGCGGATTTGATAACCGCAGAGGGGCCGTTCACGTCGGTACCCTGTACAGGGGAAACAGCGCCGTCGGAGAAGGACGTTCCGGCTTTACGGCCGCAGGGCAGCGCGCCGGTCTTGGCGCCCGTTCCACCGTGGAAGCCGATGGAGTGCGGGGATACTTCATACCTGCCGCCGTCCGTTGCAGGCTGTGCGTGCCAGATTTCCTTGATCCAGTTGTACACGTCGGTCAGCAGCTGATCCACTTCGGGGATGTCGTTACCGAACTTGGGCATAGCCATGCACTTGGCACGCAGTTCTTCGTGGCCTTCCCAGTTGGCGCGCATTGCATCCAGCATTTCCTGCGGGGTGCATATCGGGTTTTCGCCAAACACGCCGTGCTTAAGCACGTACAGTTCGTTGGCTACGTCCTGCACGGCTACGGGCACGATGTACATGCAGCTGTCAGCATGTTCTGCACCGCCGAGGCTGCAGACCTTGCCACGGCCGATGCAGTCATCGGTGAAGGCAGACATCATGATATCGGGGAAGGTGTCGCCGTGCTGGAGCTTTGCTGCACGTCCGCTCTTGGTGCTGACATTTGCCCAGTATTCAATCATGGCCTTGTAAGCTGCAACAAACTCTTCATAGGAGGTCATCTGGGTAAAGTCGCCGGTTTTCGGCCCCAGCTGCGAGTTGGAGATGAAATCCCAACCGTTGTACATGGTAAGCTCAAGGATTCGGCCATAGCTGGTAACCAGAGGCCAGATGGAGCTGGTTTTGCCGGGAACCGTGTGCAGGGTACAACCGCCCAGAGCGTAGTTGCGTGCTTCCTCCATCGTGTAACCACGGGCAAGCAGGTACTGGATGCTGGGTTCGTCGTTGAAGAAGGCAGGGAAGCCCATGCCCAGCTTAACGGTTTCCAGTGCACGCTTCATGAACTTGGGATCGATCTGGGTGTGCCAACGCACGGATATCGTCGGGTGAGTCGTTCTTACACGCTCTGCGGCTTCCAGGAATGCGAAGGACAGTTCGTTGGTGGCGTCTCTGCCGGTCTTGGGGTCTACGCCGCAGATAACGCAGTTATGGAAGTGGGATTCGCTGCTCAGGTTCGGAGTCATAACGTCGGGCCAGAACTGGCGCTTACCCATAATCTTGACTCGGAAGCATTCGAACAGCTGGACAACATATTCGTCGTCGATTTTGCCGCTGGCAATGTCAGACTTGTACTGGGGGTACATGATCTGATCGATACGGCCATAGCCCATGCCGAAGGTACGGGTATCGTAAAAGACCATGAGCAGACCGAATACGAGAGACTGGAGGGCTTCCTGGAAGGTTTCTGCCGGATGTTCCGGAACGCGGTTGCATACGCGGGCCATCTCTTCCAGTTCTGCCTTGCGAACCGGATCGGTTTCCTTGGCTGCCAGTTCGGTGGCAAGGTCACGATATCTGTGAGCGTAATCGATACCACCCAGCAGCATTTCCTTGAGTCCAAGCCAGAACTCATGGCGACGATAGTCTTCGTAGGTAATCATTACGAATTTTTCGAGCTGCTCGTCGATATCTGCGATCAAGCCGCGGACGCCTCTTTTCACCAGACGGTCAAGGTCGGGGCAGTTCCATGCTTTTTCAGCAAACATTTCAGAAACAGTGTTCACGATCCAGGAACCGGCTTCACCGATCTTGTGTTCCAAAGCGGCTTCTTCGTCACCAAGGAAGGCAAGCCACTTTTCCTTTCCGCCTGTTTCTCTGAAATATTCACCGATGGATCTGCCGATTTCCATCTGCTCTTCATCTTCCCACCTGAAGAAGCCCTTTCTGCCTTCCACACCATAGTTGTCGATGTAGTCTACAATCCAGGTTGCAGCCAGATCGGGGAAGAATTCGGGGCCCATCGGCTTGGCGCTGAAGTCACCGCAAAGCAGCTGATGGTCATCAATACGGATGGGCATTTCCTGAAGGATTTTGCGAATGGCCTTGCCGCGTCTGCGGAAGAAATGCAAGCTTTCCGTTTCCTTGTAGCTTTCCATAAGAAGCTGCGCGCGCGACATAGACATAGACTGGGAGTAACGCAGAGGGTTCAAAACATCCCACATCACGTTACCACGAGAGCGATCCTCATACTTGTTGTATTGGACTTTTTCAACGTTCTTCATGTCTTTAACTCCTTCTACCTTTGTTGTTACAGCTGGCTGCAAACATGCATGTTTCCATTATAAAAAGGCTACTGTACTGCACTGGATATACAGAACCGCAAAACCAACTTTCATTTCACAACACCACCGGCGGTTACTTTCTGCCGATCAGGCGGCGTTGGCAGGAACCAATTCAGGCTGTCGGCCTAGAACGACATGACAAGCTCTTCCAATTCATCAAGATACTTGTCTGACTGCCGCGCATGCCTTTGCGGCTCACTGAACCCCAGGCGCAAATACTTGTCTTCTCCAAGATTATTGTATGCAAGAAGCTCAAGGTGCTCAGATGGAGACAATCCAAGTTCGTTTTTAATAAAACTTGCAGTTGCCTCTATGTTCTCTTTGTCGTCGTTAAAACCGGGAATAAGAGGAGTTCTGAAGAGCATCTGCTTTTTAGCTTCAACAAGCTTTCTGGCATTCTCGAGAATGAGCCTGTTGGATACTCCGGTTCCCTCTTTGTGCTTTTCGTCATCCATGCACTTGAGGTCGTAGTAGACGTAGTCTGCGTCCTCGGTAATTTGCTGCACCCGTTCCCATGGGTAGGCACCGGTTATCTCTACGCAGGTATTGATCCCTTCTTCCTGGGCTTTCTTCAAAAGAGCTGCGGTAAATTCCGGCTGAACCGCACAGTCTCCGCCAGAGATTGTCAGACCACCACCAGAGTTCAGATACAGATTGTAGTCGCTGGAAACCTGCTTCATAACCTCTTCAACGGTCATGGGTTTGCCTTCAACTTTACGCGTCATGGACAGACAGACAGCCGGTGAAGTGCATGCGCCGCAAGCGGTACAACGTTCCCAGTCAATCACTAATTTGCCGTCAACGATGCTGTTGGCTTTGTTAGGACAGGCATCGATGCATCTGCCGCACGAAGTGCACTCATCTGCCCGAAACATAAGAACAGGGTGCAGGCTCTGGGACTCCGGGTTCTGACACCACTTACAACGTAGCGGACATCCTTTCAGGAACACCGTCGTCCGTATTCCGGGGCCGTCATGAGTAGAATAGCGTTGGATGTTGAATACTTGTCCAATCAGATTGTTTTCTTGAGCCACTTGTAACCACCTTGTAGCTTTGTACCGCCGACCGGCTGCGCAGGATTTACCGAAGCCGGACGTACAGATACGGAAGTTCTCTAATTGGCTGCGGCTTCAGCCTCGGGCGTATCATCCATAGAGGAAACCTTGCCCTCTGCTGTCATGGGCAGGCTGGCTGCAAGCAAAGCTGACACTACGAAGGACGCAAGGGCGAACATAATCGAATATGTGTAGCTTCCGGTGCTGTCCTTGAGGTAGCCGCCGATCAGCGGGCCGATGAAGGGGCCTACGCCCATAACGATCAGCGTTGCCAGACCCCATATCTTGCCGAGGGTGGCCCGACCGTAAATGGCGCCTGCGTAGCCAACAACGCCACCGGGAACAACAGCCCAGTAGATTGCGAAGATGACGCACGAGATAGCACCGAGGAAGAACGTTGTTTGCGTTTGCAGCAGAAGCATGGCGCAGGCGACAATGCCGGTGATAGGGCCAAAAATGAGCATTTTCTTACGGCCCTGCGCCTCACAGGAAGACCTGGCTACCGCCTTGTCTGCAACGATACCCATGAGAGGCATGGAGAAGATGCCTACGATGCCGATGATAATGTAAAGGTTGGTGGCTTCGCCCAGCTGCAGGCCAAGATCAGCTGTCCAGTAGCTGATAACCTGAGTCCATACGAGGAACTCTGCCAGCATACTGG
This sequence comes from Oleidesulfovibrio vietnamensis, assembly GCF_055388115.1. Classification (NCBI taxonomy): domain Bacteria; kingdom Pseudomonadati; phylum Thermodesulfobacteriota; class Desulfovibrionia; order Desulfovibrionales; family Desulfovibrionaceae; genus Oleidesulfovibrio; species Oleidesulfovibrio vietnamensis. The sequence continues at coordinate 2,971,486 of NZ_AP042419.1, read as the reverse complement.
TCAGGAACATGAAGATCGCACCCCAGATGGGATAAGTGGAGAAAGCTTCCCTGATAGCCCAGACCTTTTCAGGCTTACCGCTTTTCTGCGGCATTTCGCCAAAGGCCTGCATGTTGTAATCTTCGGGATTTCCCTTTGCCAGCAAACCTGCGACCACCAGGCAGGCCAGAGTCAGAACACCCAACACCTGCATTGCGGCACGCCAGGCGTCACCTTCAGCTCCGGCAAGAGCCTGCTTTACAAAAAGACTCATAATAACCTGAGACATGGGCGCACCCATAAAGGCTATGCCGAACATTTTTGCGTAGTTCTTGCCCACATACCACTTGCGGATAGAGATGGTAGATGAAACCCACAGCATGCCTGTGGCGACCCCGGCAAGGATGCCATAGGAGGCGTAGTAGGCATAAAGGCTCTGGGTCAGGCTGGTAACATAGAAGCCGGAAGCGCCGAGGATGGCTCCGATAAAGTAGACAGGCTTGGTTCCCCACTTATCGAGGATCATGCCACAGAAGAAGGCGGCAATGGCATAAAACATCATCATGAAGGAATAGCCCAGAGTAACCTCGGCCTGAGACCATCCCATATCAGCGCTCATAGGAACTTTGAGAATTGAGAAGGTAGCCCGATAGCCAAACAGACAGAACATGGCCAGCCAAGAGGCTGCAACCACTGACCAACCATAAAAATTTTTGCTTTTGCCCACGTCTTTCTCCTTGTAAATGCATGGCACGACGCCATTCCGCGTTTGTGTGATTCTTGCATTTACATATTGTATGCCAATCACATGAAATCTTACAAAAAGAGGAGTAAAAACGTATTGTTATGCTAATTAACTTTCAAAAGACACTTTGTGTGCTGTAAGATAAAGTGTAACAACGCGTGACAGGTAGACGAAGAAAAGAGCTGCCAAAGCAAGTGTGCAGAATGGTTTGAGGAGCGATTCAAAAAGGCTGTTTGCTGCTTGAATCAACGGTTTCTATCAATTGGCAGGGTGGTCCAAGCCTGGCGGGCGTAAGGCTCTGAAGCACCCTGTCACGCTTGTGACAGCTGTCACAAAAGGGAGCAGTTTTTAAACTCAGCTGGCGAGTCACACCTTTCAGACAGGAGGAATACCGCGATGCTTGAAGATATTTATGGTCACGATCTCAAGCAACTAGTGAATTTTCAGCGCAAAATTATAGACCTATGCGCGGACGCTCTGATGGTAGTCAACAAGGAGGGGCGGCTTATCTACATTAATGAAAGCTTTAAAGAGCTTCATGGCTTAGGCGAAGAAGTGCTGGGAGAGCCGGTAAGCAACATAATTGATAATACCCGGTTAAATATCGTCGCCCAGACAGGTATCGCAGAGCATGATTGTCTTCAGGAAATTGAGAACCACTCGTTTATAGTCTCGCGCATACCGTTTTACGAGGATGGAAACTGCATCGGTGCAGTCGGGATGATCCGTTTCCGGCATGTGGATGAAATTCAAAAGCTCACAGAGAATATTAAAGAGCTTAAAAACGAAATTGAAAGGTTACGCAAAAGCAAAAAAGCAAGCGATGAAGCCGAATACACTTTCAGCCACATTCCGGGAATTGCCCCCGCAGCCAGAGAGGCAAAAAACAAAGCCATGCTGGCCGCCCCGCGGAACGTGACGGTTTTGTTACGCGGAGAATCCGGTGTGGGTAAGGAAGTATATTCCCAGAGCATTCACAATTTCAGCCAACGTTGTGATGGTCCGTTTATACATCTCAACTGCAGTGCCATTGCCGAGCACCTGATCGAATCTGAACTGTTCGGCTACGAAGAAGGCGCCTTTACCGGAGCCCGCAAGGGCGGACGCAGAGGCATGTTTGAACAGGCCGACAAAGGCACAATTTTTCTGGATGAAATTGGTGATATGCCGCTTGCAGCGCAGGTTAAGCTGCTGCGTGTAATTCAAGAGGGCAAAGTCAGCCGCATAGGAAGTGAAAAGATCACAAAGGTTGATGTCCGGATTATTGCTGCAACAAACCGGAATCTTGAAGAAATGGTGAAAGAAAAGACCTTCAGGGAAGACCTGTTCTATCGCCTGAACGTTATCCCCATTAAACTGCCTGCCCTGCGCCACGCGGTTGAGGAAATTCCGATATTAGCCAAGCGCATCTGGAAGCGGATGTCCCGGAAAAACGGCATGTTCCATAAGTACCTTAACAGCAGCGCCCTGATCGCCCTGCAAGAATACCCGTGGCCGGGAAATGTCCGGGAATTACAGAACTTTTTGGAACGCTGCATGATAATGTCGCGCGAAAACGATATCACTGCTGAAATCGTTAACACTGTTCTTCAAAACGGTGTGGCATGTGATTTGATGCAACCGGAAGATACTCTTGAACTGTTACCTCTTGCAGAACTGGTTGAGAAGACCGAGCTTCAGGCCATATCCCGTGCTTTGAGCGCCGCCAACGGTAACCGTTCCGCCGCAGCGCGCAGACTCGGGATAACCCGCCCTCTGCTCTATAAAAAGATGATTAAATACGGGCTTAAATAACCCCTTGAAATAGGGATAGCCGGTTTGCCAGTCTGACAGGCATACCGGCGCGGGCGTTTCGCCCGCCTGCTGTCACAGAATGCGAACTGCGGCCTCTGTTTTACCGCGAGCTGCGGGTTTACAAGACCGTGCGCGTTTGACCGGGCGCGTTTGGGCTCAGGAGCCGGCTGTACGGACCATATGGCAGCTTAAGGGATCATATCAAAAAGCTCCCCGCGATACGGGCGGGCTTCGGTTGGCAAGATGTCTCGGTGTGTCGTGGTATTCTGATCCAGCTTGGTAAAAAATTCTTTTTGAAATCCGCACGGGGCGCCGGACATTTTCGGAATGATGCTATTGAGCAGGTCGTCGGGTTGTTGCAGGTGGTGGCTGCGCCGGGTGATCAGCCCTACCGGAGCAGCCCTCAATGAGACCGGTCTGATCCTGCTGCAGCGTTGCGGACACGAAGTTAAGCCACCGGCGTGACGAGCAGACAGGAGAAGCGGAGGAGCGGGGGGCGCAGGATATACGATGCGGAGTTCAAACGGAATGTCGTCCGGACGGTCAGGGAATCGGGACAGGCGGCGGACGGGGGGGTACCGCGCTTCGGATCGGGGGGATATCATCAATTGCAGGCGGCGTGAGATACGCGGCACTCCACCAACCTTGAGGTGGAAAATCCGGACGGCTTGGTGCAACACAGGCTACACACCGGAGAAAAGGCAGGTGTGCGCGGGGCCGTCCGGTGCAGCCATGGCGCCCTGATGGCGGGGCAGGCCGTTGGTGATGCCTGCCGCAACACGGGCAGGAGCGCGGCCGTGCGCAGATACAGGGCCGCAAGATTGCAGCAGCAGGCACGCAGGATGCTTTCCGGCAGCAGCAAGTTGACATGATGCAACAGCGATTTGCTGGTCATACGATATGGGTCTTCACAGCCGGACACGCTCTGTCGGACCTTTCCCGTTTTCAGACTCCCGGCATCCTTCCCCCTCTCTAAGGCGGAAGTTTTTTTGTTCTTCTGTTGATTTTGAGTTTCATATTCATTATTGATACCCTCAAATACGCGTGTAAGCGGTCATGGTGCCTTGCGGCAGCCGTGGCGGTGCTTCTTTGCACGGCAACACTCAGGGGGGAATCGAGTTTTGTCCGTCACCGGAAATTCAGTACTTTTTGCCAGAGAATATGAGCTGATAGCCGAAGCGGAAGCTGTATTGGCCCGTATGGCACCGGAGGCTCCGGCGCATGATGCGCTGGCAGGTCTGCTCGCGGGGTTCTGCAAAACGCTGCGGCAATGCGGCCGGCTTATGTCCATGGGGGACAGAATGCAGGCGCAGCTGAGTGAACTGAACCGCGATATCGCGGCCAAAGAAGCGCGCTACCGCTCCATTTTTCAGTGCGCGGCCGAAGGGGTTTTCCGTACCGGTGCAGACGGCAGCTTTGCGGAAGTCAATCCTGCCATGGCAAACATTTTCGGCTGGTCTTCGGTGGATGCGTTCATGCAGCACAACACCAGCCTTGCTTCTTTGTTTTCATCGCCGCAGGCGCACTGCGAATATCTGGACAGGCTGTGCAGCGCCGGAGCTGTTTCACGTTACGAAGCTGTTCTGCGACGCAGAGACGGCACGCCCGTATGGGTCGAGATCAGCACGCAGGCGCTGGAAACAGGTCCGGAGACGGCCTGCGGCGCCACGCATGTGGGCGTGGTGCTTGATGTGACCGCCCACAGGCGCATGCTTGAAGAGCTGTCACACATGGCCCGTACCGATCCGCTGACCGGTCTTAACAACCGCCGTTTTTTTATGGAGGCAGCCCGTGCCGAAGTGGAGCGCATGCAAAGCAGCGGCAGGCCGCTCTCTTTGCTGATGCTCGACATAGACCACTTTAAACGGGTCAACGACACGTGGGGGCACGATGCCGGTGACATGGTGCTCAAACAGCTTTCCTGCTGCCTTGCAGAGACCATGCGCGGACAGGATGTCTGCGCGCGGCTGGGCGGAGAAGAGTTTGCCGTGCTGCTGCCGGAAACAGGCCACGCCGAGGCCTGCCGTGCCGCGGAAACACTGCGTCAGGCTGTGGCCGGCATGGCGTTTGCCGGGCATGGTTTTTCCGTCACGTCGTCGCTGGGCCTTACCACACTGGATTCCGCGGGGCATGCCGTTTCGGGGCAGCGTCCTGTGCCGGGGGGCGGTGCGGTCTCTGCCTGCTGCGGGCAGGTGGTGGAAATCCTGCTGAAGCGGGCCGACATTGCCCTGTATGCGGCAAAAAAGAACGGCCGCAACCGTACGGAAGTATATCCTGCCCGTTGCACTGCCATATGCGCCGGGGCGTTATGCATCTGAAGACAGTATCTGGACAGATATGCTGACCGGCATGCTGGCCGGCATGCTTACCGGCACGCCTGCAGGCGCGGCACACAAAGCCGCAAGGCTTGCGGCATGGCCGCAACATACAGTGAAATATAATGAGCAAGACAACACGTTTTCTTGATGCGCTGGCAGAGGTGAGTGTCCAGACCAAGATGAAGATAATTCTGTTTCTGGGGCTGGTCATGTTTCCGCTGGTGGTGCTTGTTCTCAATGACAGTCTGGAGCGTCGCGGCCTGAATAACTTCATCGCGGTGTGGACGGCCGGCAGCCTGCTGCTGTTTCTGCCTCTGACAAGGGGGGCTCTGCATCTTCTTGTGCTGCGCAGCGTGCACTACCTGAACGGGCTGTGCGAACAGATGAAGGCGGGTAACCTGCGGCCTTTTGCCACGCTTCCGCCGGAACCCAAGGAAGGGGATGAGCTGCAGCGGCTGCGGCATAACATGTTCTGGATGGGGCATGTCATCCACAGCAGGCAGCATGAGCTGGCGGTAACCATGGAGCATCTTAAGGAGACACAGAACCAGCTGGTCAGCTCCATCGAATATGCAAGCCTTATCCAGCGTTCGTTTCTGCCCGCACGGTCCGAGCTTGCGCATCTGTTCGGCGACCATTTTCTGCTCTGGAGTCAGCGCGACACCGTGGGTGGTGATTCCTACTGGTACAAGCAGACTCCGCAGGGTTTTTTTGCCGCGGTTATAGACTGCACAGGGCACGGTGTTCCCGGCGCCTTCATGACGCTTATCGTGCATTCGCTTTTTGAGCGCCTTGATATAAGCGCCGTGGACGGAAATCCTGCCGCACTTGTAGGTGCCATGAACAACTCCATTAAGAACGCGCTGGAGCAGCATGACCGCAAGGCTGCGTCTGATGAAGGCATGGACTGCAGTGTCTGCTTTGTGCCCGCAAAAAGGGGTGTGGTGCGTTTTGCCGGTGCCGGCAGTTCGCTGTTTGTCACCCGTGCGGACGGTACAGTGCAGGAGGTGAAGGGAGACCGCAGCGGTGCCGGATATGTGCGCACGGCAAGAGACGCCGTGTTTACCAACCATGACATCCCGCTGGAGACCGGTATGCGCTGGTATATGGCCAGCGACGGATTTGCCGACCAGATAGGCGGTGAAAAGAACCTGCCTTTCGGCAAAAAGCGGTTCATGGCTCTGTTGTCGCGCACGGCGGTGCTGGACTGCGCCGCCCAGCAGCGGGCGCTGGAAGAGGCTTTTGCCGGATACAGGGGGCACCAGCCCCGGCGTGATGACGTGACTGTGCTGGGCTTTACCGTGCAGTCTGCGTAACTCCGTAACAATCAGGAGGCCCAGCAAACCATGGAAACAAGAATGTTCCGGTGTCACAGTGAAATGAGAGAGAAGGGCATCATGTTGTACTTCAGCGGTCCGGTATGCCAGAGCGTGGTCGAAGGGCTGGGTGAGATGATGCGCCGTAAAATGGCCTGCGAGGAGCGTGGCCTGGCACTGGCGCAGCGGGTGTTTGCCGTGCTGGTGGAACAGATGCAGAACATTATCAATTATTCGGATACGGTGCCGCCGGAAGTCCGTTGCCGCTCAGCAGAAGGCATGATGGGCGAGGGGCAGGTGGTGGTGGGACGCAACGAAAGCGGTTTCTTCATCACCTGCGGCAATCCCGTGCTGAAAGACAGCGAAGAGCGCATCCGGCAGAAAATCGATACCATCAACCGCATGAATAAAGATGAACTGAAACGCTATTACAAGGAGCAGCGGCGCAGAGAGCCGGACGACCTGTCACGCGGGGCGGGACTCGGTTTCATCGAAATGGCCCGGAAATCCGGCCACCCGCTGGCTTACAGTTTTGAGCCCATCAGCGACACCATGTCGTATTTTGCTGTCAATGTCCGCATTGCCGGAGAAGCGAATCAATGAACATTCTGACCATAGCACCCACAAAATCGTCACCGGATATTCTTTTCGACCCGCACGGCGCCGTCCTGCGGATTTCCGGCGAATCTTATCCGGAAAACTGCGGGCTTTTTTATCAGCCTGTATTCGCCTGGCTGCACAATTTTCTGCAGGCGCCGGCTACGCGGCAGGTCACGCTTGATATGGAGCTGGTCTATTTCAACAGTTCCAGTTCCAAGACGTTCATGGACCTGTTTGATCTGCTGGACGAGGCGGCCGGAGCAGGAAAGCAGATTACCGTCAACTGGCGCTATCATAAAGAAAATGAAACAGCGCTGGAATGCGGTGAAGAATTTCGGGAAGATGTGCGGCACATGCGCTTTAATCTGGTGGAACTGGACTGATGCATTGCCCCTGCACACAGCGTGCGGACTGCATACTGTGATACGGGCGGGGAGCAATATGATCCGGCGCATGCTGACGCCTGCCATGCCCGCATGGCAGGCGTCAGCGCGTGTTTTTTGCCCCGGCGGGCAGGATCACTGATTGCCGTGCGTCAGGCCACTTCCAGCCGGTAGATGATTTTGTCATCACCGGCGCGGTAAAAAGCCTTGAGCACGGCTTCGGCCGAAAAGCCCGCGCGTTCGTAAAAACGGCGGGTGGGAGCGTACTTCCGTATGCCCGAGGTTTCGGCAAACAGCAGTCTTCCGCCGGTCAGGCGGACATCATGCACCACTTCGGCCAGCAGGGCTCTGCCCAGCCCGCTGTGCTGCCGGTGCGGGGCCACGGCAATCCAGTAGAGATCGTAAGTTCCTTCTGTGGCCGGTGTGGGACCGTAGCAGGCGTAGCCCGCCATATCGTCGTCTTCCGTCGCAAAAACAAAATGGTAGCCGCATGCCGCGCCGTGCATCAGGTGTTCATCCACCAGTTCCTGCGCCACGTCGGCTTCCTCCGGCGTAAAAAATCCTGTGGATTCCACAACCCGCCGTACAAGCAGGGCATCCTGCGGCAGCACCTGCCGCCGGAAGGCGACAGCCCCTGCCGCGGGTGTTCCGGCGGGGGTGTCCGGCTTTAGGGTCTGCGGCATGGGGGGCGGTCCTCCTTCATGGCTGCCTGTACAATGCCTTCCACCAGTCCGGCATAGTCCATGCCGTCTTTTTCTGCGGCGGCAGCCAGACCGGCATCGGGGGCAATGCAGGGGTTGGAGTTCACATCAATGACACAGGGAATGTAGGGCGCCTGTGGGGAACCGTCTCCTTTGACGCGGAAGTCGATGCGCGCGTATCCGGCAAGGCCGAATGCACGCCAGCACCGGACAGTGACTGTGCGCAGCAGCTCAAGCAGGGCCGAGTCTTCCGCGCAGAAGTCAAACCGCCTGACCGTGTTGCTGCATTCAAACGAATCCTGATGCCATTTGGCGGCGTACCCCACTATGCGGGGACGTTCCGGCGCGTAGCCGCGGAATTCGATTTCCGCGCAGGGCAGCACATGCACCCCGCCGTTGCCGTCGGCAATGGCGGCGATGTTGAATTCTCTGCCCTCGACGTATTGTTCGGCAAACCATGTCCCGCCGTGCCGTGTCCGGCAGCGCATAAGCGCCGCCATGACATCGCCGGTCTGCACCGCGTCCACGATGCAGCTGTCGTCCAGCCCCAGCGAAGCATGTTCATGCACCGACTTGCACAGGTACCTGCCGGGTATGAACGCGTCCGCAGTGCGGGGCAGGTCACCCATGCCTCCGCAGACGCCGTCGGCCGTCACCCATGCCGGTGTGCATATGTCCGCACCGGTCAGTATCTGTTTGCACAGCAGCTTACTGCCCGAAAGCGTCATGGAGGCAGCGTCCGCGCCGGTGAAAGGTATGCCCGCATGGGCGAAAAGCGCCGGAGCAAGCGGCGCCATGGCGATATCGCCGTCAAGTTCTTCCACCAGATTGAACACCACGTCCGGATTCAGCGCCGCGATGCGCAGCGAGGCGGCATGCAGGTCCAGTGTCATGCTGAGCAGTTCCGCCGCGTGTCCGCGGCGTATCAGGGCGTCATGCACCGCACGCGCCTGAAGCAGGGTGTCTTCCTGATCGGGTCTGCCGTCGGGCTGCACAGCGTTGTATACAACGGCTACACGCATATTATTCCGCCACCGTCCCCGTATGTCCGGTGTATGCCGCCGCCGTTACGGCAGGCACAAAACGCTGGCCTGTGTCCGTTTTCAGACGTTCCACCGCCGACTCCATTATCTGTCCGATAAGCTGCTCGTAGCGCAGTCCGGCCTTGTAGCACATGATGGGCAGGTCAGAATTCACAGGATTCAGGCCCGCCAGAGGATTCACTTCAATGAAATTGGGCACGCCGCGGGCGTCAAAGCGCAGGTCAACGCGTCCGCCGTCGCGGCAGCCCAGCGCACGCCACGCTGCCAGTGCCACATGGCGGGCCTTCTGCGCATCGGCATCATCGGCCAGATGATACTGCACGCGCTCCAGATACTCGGCTTTGTTCACATATCCGTACACATCCGATTCGGCTGCCGGAGCAAATACCACCTCCAGAGCGCCCAGTGTTCTGGCTCCTGCTCCGGTACCGGTGATACCCACGGTCAGTTCACGGCCGCACAGAAACGTTTCCACCAGCACGGGCTGTCTGTGGCGGTCGATGAGCCGGGCGCAGGCGGCGGCCAGTTCCTGCGGGTTCTGCACCTTTGATGCAGCCCCCACCCCTATGCCGGTGCCTTCGGCCACGGGCTTGACAAACAGCGGATAGGGCAGACTCACTGCCGCGGCTTCGGCGGGATCGCTGATCACCACAAAATCTGCGGTGGGAATGCCGTTGTCGCGCACGATATGCTTGGTCATGCCTTTATGCAGGCAGATACCCAGCGTCATGGGGTCGGAAAACACATAGGGCACGCTGTAGTAGTCAAGCAGGGCAGGCACCTGACTTTCGCGCCCGAACCCGTGACAACCTTCGGCAATGTTGAAGACGATATCCCAGCGGCGTCCCTGCAGCAGGGCAGCGGCCAGCGCGGGAAGCGCCCCGATGCGCTGCGTCTCGTATCCCAGAGCCTGCAGTGCGGTTTCTATGCCCTCAATGGTGGCGGGGCTGTCGAACTCAGCTGCTTCTTCTTCCGAATAGCCCCGTGCGAGATACTCTTCTTTCAGGTCGTATGTAATGCCTACAAGCACGGCATGTCTCCGTCTGCGCAGCCTGCGGGGCCGGCGTTGTGCACGTTGTGTGCGGCAAGGGGCACCGCGGGGTCATACGAGCGGTACAGGCCGCCTTCATAGTTGCGCATGACAAGCTCTTCGCCGTCGTATCCCTGAACATAATCGGGCATCAGCGGAATTTTGCCGCCCCCGCCGGGAGCGTCCACCACATAGGTGGGCACGGCATAGCCGGTGGTAAAGCCGCGCATGCCGCGGATTATCTCCACGCCTTTGTATATGGGCGTGCGGAAATGCGCCGAACCCTGTACCGGATCGCAATGATACAGGTAGTACGGGCGCACGCGGTTTTTGAGCAGACCCTGCATAAGAGCTGTCATGGTGGGCACGTTATCGTTTATGCCCTTGAGCAGCACTGTCTGGCTGCCCAGCGGAATACCGCCATCGGCCAGCCGGTTGAGCGCCTGAGACGCTTCCGGCGTCAGTTCGTCGGGGTGCGTGCAGTGGATGCTCATGAACAGCGGGTGATACCGGCGCAGCATGCGGACAAGCGCAGGCGTGATGCGCTGCGGCATGACGATGGGCGCCTTGGTTCCTATGCGGATGAATTCCACATGCGGAATACGGCGCAACTGTGACAGCAGGTGGTTGAGTGCACTGTCCGTCATGGTCAGCGGGTCGCCGCCGGAGATGAGCACATCGCGCACTTCGGGGTGATTTTCTATGTATTCGATGGCTGCGGGCCAGCGTCTGCGCGAGGCGCTGCCGGCGCAGGGCTTGCCCACGCGGCGCGAGCGGGTGCAGTAACGGCAGTAGGCCGAGCAGGAATCCGTGGCAAGAAAGAGCACACGGTCAGGATATCTGTGCACAAGACCGGGCACCGGGCTGTGGCTGTCTTCACCCAGCGGGTCTGCGGACTCGCCGGGGTTCAGCGACCATTCCTCCACTGTGGGCACCATGGTGCGCCGCAGGGGATGTGCGGGATTGTGCGGGTCAAACTGGGCCGCATAATAAGGGGTGACTGCCAGCGGCAGCGCGGCAAGCCCCGTGCCGGCACCGGCTTCTTCTTCGGAAAGCCCAAGCATGGTGCCCAGCACGCCGAGCGAGGTGATGCGGTTGGCGTACTGCCAGTGCCAGTCAGACCATGTCTTCTGGCTGACTTCGGGGTAAAAACGCCTGCGGAAGGCATCGGAACGGGCGCTCAGCACAAAGCCGGACGCGGTGTTCTGGGTACGGGAAAAAGACGCGGCATCATGGGCCGAGGGAGCCTGTGCCGTGCCGCGGGAAAGTGCCGTCGTTAGAGAAGGAGGCTCTGCGGGTGCCTGTTCAAGTTCTGCAGTGCTGAGTGTCACCGTTTTCTCCATGATTCTGCTTGTAGTGGTTACCGCGCGCTGGCGTGTGCACAGCGTGCGCAATGAGCCGCGGATAGCAACTGCCATGCCATTATGGCATGTATTGCTTATCATGCTGATATCATGGAGTAAGGTTGCCTGTGGCTGTAGCAGGGGCGGAACATGTTGTTCCGGTTGCGCAGGCGCGCAATGCGAAAAACAGGCGGGCAGTTGCGTTCCGGCCTTGTGACAGGCCGGAATCACAGAACGGAACGTCCGGTTCCGTTTTTTATTTTTGGGTACCTGAAGTTCCGCTTTTGGACTGCTTGTACACGGATTTGTCGATGCCGTAGCGGGTGAGCAGTTTTCTCAGCTGGCGGGTGGTTATGCCCGCGCGTTCCGCTGTCAGGTTTATTCTGCCCCTGCATTCGGCTATCAGCTCTTCAATGTAGCGGCGCTGGGCCTGTTCTTTGGCCTGATTGCGCACAGCGGCAAGGGGCAGTGAAAGGTCCAGCGAGACGTTGGCCAGCGGGGCGCCGCCTGCAAACAGGTCCTGCGGAAAGTTATCGGGCGAGAGCATGTGGGAGGTTTCCAGAATATAGGCCCGTTCCATCAGGTTTTCCAGTTCGCGTATGTTACCGGGCCATGCGTAGTTCTGAAAAGCTGCCAGCACTTCGGGGTGGATGCCCTGAATTTTTTTCATCTGCCGCTGCCGCAGCCGTTGCAGAAAAGTCTCGGCCAGCAGGGGGATATCTTCGCGCCGCTCGCGCAGGGCGGGCACTCTGATGGGAAAAACGTTGAGCCGGAACAGCAGGTCGGCACGGAACTGTCCTTTTTTTACCAGTTCTTCCAGATCAACGTTGCTGGCGGCCACAATGCGGGCTTCCATGGGAATGTCGTTCACGCCGCCCACCCGCTGGAACACTTTGTCCTGCAGCACCTGCAGCAGCCGCACCTGTGTCGGCAGTGATATGGTGCCTATTTCGTCCAGAAATATGGTTCCCTTGGCGGCCACCTCAAAGCGCCCGGGCTTGCGCTTGCTGGCTCCGGTAAAGGCGCCTTTTTCATGGCCGAACAGTTCGCTTTCCACCAGCGTTTCGGGAATGGCACCGCAGTGCACGCCCATGAAGGGACCTTTGGACCGGTTGCTGCGGGCGTGGATGAGCTTTGCCAGCACCCCCTTGCCCGTGCCGGTTTCGCCCTGCAGCAGTATGGTTGTGTCTGTCGCGGCCACCCGCCGCACTTTGTCGAACACAGTCTGCATGACCGTACTGTGCACCTGTTCCAGCGGAATACGCGTTTTGCCGTCGGCCGACGAGCGCAGATACTCAAGCTCTGTCTGCATCATGCGGGATTCGCGCAGGCTCTCAAGCACATAGGCGGCTTCTTCTGCCGAAACGGGGTACGTCAGATAGTTGTCCGCACCGGCCCGGACCGATTTGACGGCTTCGCGTATGTTTTCCTGTCCGGCCAGCACGATGACTTCCAGATTGGGCGCTATGGCCCACAGTGCGCGCAGCGCGGTGCGTATGGTGTCCAGAGTGCGCTCCGGCGAACGGTCCAGCCATGAAACATCGGCGAAAAGAACATCGGGAATGCGTCTGCCCAGTGCGGCATGAAGTTCCTGAGGACTGTGCACCACAGTCAGTTCCGCCTGAGAGGAAAAACTGCGTGTGATGGCCTTGGCTGCAGGCTGATTGTCTGTGGCCACAAGATAGTGCTGCATAAAAAGCGGCGCCGGGGGCGGGGGTTGCAGGTGAAGCGGGCATGCCCGGAAAATTTTTCAACCAATGCGCTTTTTACAGGTGTTTTGCAAGGGGGGTGCCGCTGCGGCCGCAGTAAAAAAAAGCAACCCTCCCGTAAGGGGAAGGGGTTCAGTATTACGGCCTGTCCGGTTTATGTCAGGGGTGTTTGCGTGACGGTGCAGGCGGCATGCCGGCCGCTGTTTTTTCTGCCTTGAACACACCAGCAAAAGGAAGACAGGAATGAATGCAGTGACACACTCGTATCATGACGACACCGGACGGCGGCAGGCTGCCGGGCTGCCTCTTTCAGCACGGCTGCGACGGTTGAAAGCCGCTTATCTTGAAGCGAAGCCGAGCATCACCATAGGCCGCGCCATGGCCTACACCGAAATTGAAAAGGCGTATCCCGACCTGCCGCCGGTGCTGCGCCGCGCCATGGGATTCCGGCGTGCCTGCGAAACCGCCCCCGTGCTTATTCAGGACGACGAACTGATTGTGGGGCACCCCTGCGGAGCGCCGCGCGCGGGTGCTTTTTCACCGGATACGGCGTGGAAGTGGCTGCGGGACGAACTGGATACCATAGGCACACGCCCGCAGGACCCGTACATGATAAGCGAAGCCGACAAGAAAATCATGCGTGAGGAGCTGTTTCCTTTCTGGGAGGGGCGCTCGCTTGATGAAGTCTGCGAGGACGCCTTCCGCCGGGAAGGTCTGTGGGAGTTTTGCGCCGAGGCCGGAATCAGCGACCTCAGCTACCATCATACCAGCGGCGGCGGTGATACCAGCCCCGGATACGATATTATCCTTTTTACCAAAGGTATTAACGGACTGAAGGCCGAGGCCGAGGCGCATCTTGAAAGACTGGATGCGGAAAATGCCGGAGACAGCAGCGGGGCTGATTTCTACCGGGCGGCGGTTATCATCTGTGAAGGCGTTTTGCTGTATGCGGGCCGGGTGGCGGCGCATGCGCGTCAGCTGGCCGCTGCGGAACAAAATCCCGCCCGCAGGGAGGAACTGCTTGCCATTGCCGAGGTTAACACCAGAGTGCCGGCCAACCCGCCCGCAACCTTTCATGAAGCCCTGCAGGCAGTCTGGACAATCCAGTCGCTGTTTCTGCTGGAAGAAAACCAGTGCAGCACTTCACTGGGACGGTTCGACCAGTATGTATACCCCTGCTACGAGGCCGGCATCCGTAACGGGACACTGACCAGAGAGCAGGCTTTTGAACTGACAGGGTGTTTCATCATAAAATGCTCTGAGATGATCTGGTATACTCCCGGAGCCACCGCCAGATATTTTGCAGGATACATGCCTTTTATCAACATGTGTGTGGGCGGGCAGAAGCGTGAAGGCGGTGATGCCACCAACGATCTGACACTGCTGCTCATGGATGCGGTGCGCAGCGTCGGGGTGTACCAGCCCTCGCTTGCCTGCCGCATTCACAACCAGTCACCGCAGGAATACCTTGAAAAAATAGCGGATGTCGTGCGGGCGGGTACGGGTATGCCCGCATGCCATTTTGACGATGCCCATATCAGGATGATGCTCCGCAAGGGGTTCGACTTTGACGATGCGCGCGATTATTGCCTGATGGGCTGTGTGGAACCCCAGAAGTCGGGGCGCATACATCAGTGGACAGCGGGCGGTTTTACCCAGTGGCCGGTGGCAGTCGAACTGGTGTTCAACAGAGGCGTGCTGCGTTCGTACGGCAGACGCGTTGCGCCGGATACCGGCGACCCTGCAGGGTTTACAAGCTATACCCAGTTTGAGGCTGCCGTGAAAACACAGCTTGACTACATAATGGAAATGACGGCGCGCGGAACGGTTATCAACCAGAAACTGGTGCGTGACCTGATGCCCACGCCGTACATGTCGCTGTTTGTGGACGGATGCATGCAGACGGGCAAAGATGTCACCGCCGGCGGCGCGGTGCTGTACGAAGGACCGGGAACCATATTTGCCGGTCTGGGAACCTACGCGGACAGCATGGCCGCAGTGCGCAGGCTTGTCTTTGACGAGGCCAGATACACCATGGCTGAAATGAAGCAGGCTCTGGATGCTGACTGGGCCGGCTTTGAACAGATGCGCCGGGACTGCCGTAACGCGCCCAAATACGGCAACGATGATGAGTACGCCGACGGCATAGCCCGCGACATCATTGATTACACGGAAAAGACGATCAACGGGTTCAAGACACTGTACGCCCGTCTGATTCACGGCACCTTGTCGCAGTCGTTCAATACGCCGCTGGGCGAAATGGTGGGAGCAACCCCTGACGGACGCGCAGCCGGTGCACCGCTTTCCGACGGCATGAGTCCTTCGCAGGGGGCGGACCGCAAGGGGCCCACGGCCATCATAAAGTCCGTGGGCAGGCTGAATGTGGAGTCCATGAGTCTGGGCATGGCACATAATTTTAAACTGGTGCACGGATGTCTGGAAACACAGGAAGGACGCGCGGGACTTGTTTCTCTGCTGAAAACGGCCTCAGTGCTGGGCAACGGACAGATGCAGTTCAACTATGTTGATGACAACATGCTGCGCGATGCTCAGCGTCATCCGGAACAATACCGTGATCTTATGGTGCGTGTTGCCGGCTACAGCGCTTTTTTTGTGGAGCTGTGCAAAGAGGTGCAGGACGAGATAATCAGCCGGACGGCGCTTCACTGACGTGGCAGGCCGCATTGACCGGAAATCATTGATTTGTATGTATGTGAGGGCCGCCGCGCGACGGGCGGCCCTTTCCTTGTTTTTGTGCAGGCGCAGAGTATACCTTGTATACAGGTAGGGTATCGCGCCGCGGCATGCTATGGTGGCTCAGTATGTTTGCCCCGCTTTGTGTGACGGGGGTGCGGAGTCTGCATGATGAACAGTGTTTCGGAAGGGATGAAAGAGTATACAGGCTGCCCTGTGGCTGATGAACTGCTGCTGGCAGGTCTGGATGACCCGCTGCTGATAGTTGCCGCGGACAGCGGGCATATGCTGTGGACAAATCAGCAGGGGGCCGTGTGGTGCGGGCTTTATGCGGCAGAGACTGCTGCGGTGCAGGGAATACCGCCTGCGCTGGCGGCCGGATGGCAGCATCTTACGGGGCTTACGGTGTGCGGCAGGCTTTGTTGTGCCGACGCGCTGACAGTACAGTGGCGCGGACGGCGGGCAGTGCTGCTGCGGGGGCGCACGGACACCGGAAAAAAGGAGCCGTCTGCGGAAAATGCGCAGGCCGGTGTGGGGGCACCCTGTGCGCCGCGGCGTGAAGACGAAAGGTACCGCATTGTGTACGACACCATGGCGCAGGGAGTTGTCTTTCAGGACAGAACGGGAAGCATTGTATGCGCCAACGCTGCTGCCGAACGTCTGCTGGGGCTCGGAAGCGATGCCATGCGCGGCATGGACAGCCATTCCGGAAGCTGGCAGGCGGTGGATGTTGACGGAAGTCCGTTGCCGGGCAGCGCTCATCCTTCCATGGTTGCGCTGCGTACGGGACGTCCGGTGTCCGGCCGGGTAATGGGCATCCGCCACCAGACAACCGGAGCCCAGCGGTGGCTGGTGGTCAGTGCCACACCGCTTTTCACCGGCGGCGGCAGCGTTCCGGCGGAAGTCTTTTCCACGTTTGAGGATATTACCGAACTGGCAGCGGCCCGCCGGGAGCTTGCCCTGTACAGTGAACGCCTTCAGCAGGTAATCGACAGGTCGCCTCTGGGGGTGTTCCTGTGGCAGTATCAGGACGGCCGTTTTACTTTTCTGCATGGTAATCCCGCATCGGAAGCCATGCTGGGCATAACGGTGGCGGAGTATGCCGGGCAGGAACTGCTGGAAATGCTGCCTGAACTCGACCCCGCCGTGGTGCCTGCGGAATACGCGAATGTCATGCGTACCGGTATTCCGTGGCATTCCGAACAGCTGGATTACGCCGACGATGTCATTTCCGGAGCTTTTGAGGTGCATGCTTTCCGTGCCGGAAGCGAAGTGCTGTGCGTGATGTTTCAGGATATTACGCAGCGCAAGCGCACAGAGGCGGAACTGGCCACGGTGACGTCTCTGCTGCAGGAACTCATTGATGTTATGCCGTCGGTGCTTGTGGCTGTGGACACCGCAGGCAGGGTGACCCGATGGAATCATGCCGCGGAATCGCTGACGGGCATCAGCGCTGCGCAGGCGGCGGGCAGGGAACTGGACGGGTTGTTTGCCTGGCCTGCCTTTGTGCGCAATCTGCTGGGCAGCGTGCAGGACGGGCCGGAGTGTGCGCATCTGGAAGATGCAGCCTGGGAGCATGACGGCGTTGTCCGCCACTGGGACGTGACCATGTATCCGTTGAAGGAAGGCGGAGGCGGCGGATATGCGCTGCGTCTGGACGATGTGACATCGCGGGTACGGCTGCGGGAAATGATGATCCAGTCTGAAAAGATGCTGTCCGTTGCCGGTCTGGCGGCGGGTATGGCGCATGAAATCAACAATCCGCTGGGAGCCATTGCGCAGGCGGCACAGAACTGCCTGCGGCGTATGGGTACCGGTCTGCCGGCCAATCTGCATACCGCCGGTGAACTGGGGCTGGATTTGTACGCCATGCAGACATATCTGGACCGGCGGGGCATATACGCCTTTATGGAAGATATCCGGCACAGTTGTTCGCGGGCGGCGCGGATAGTCAGCAATATGCTGGCTTTTTCCCGCACGGAAAAATCTCCGCGCAGCTGCGCCGATATCCACGATGTAATCCGGCAGGCCGTGGTGCTGGCAGAAACGGATTACGACATGAAGCGTAAATATGACATAAAACGGGTGCGCGTGCGGTATGATTTTGCGGAGAATGTGCCGCAGGTGTGGTGCAGCGTGCAGGACCTGCAGCAGGTTTTTCTGAACCTTGTGCGCAACAGCAGTCAGGCCCTGAGTGAACAGGCCGGACATGCGGCACCCGAACTGCTGCTGCGTACCAGCCTGCAGCCTGAAGGGCGGGTGGAGATACGCGTGTGCGATAACGGTCCGGGAATGAGCGAAGAGGCGGCGCGGCGTTGCTTTGAGCCTTTTTACACCACAAAACCGGTGGGCGAAGGCACGGGGCTGGGGCTGTATGTAAGCTATCTCATCATCAAACAGCATCAGGGCACGATACATCTGAACAGCGGCCCGCAGCGCGGCGCGGAATTCGTCATCAGCCTGCCCGCATTGTGCTGAACGGCGCATCGGCTCTTGCCTGTGCGGCAGGGGCAGTGTCGTAGCTGCCCTGCGGCCGGTTGCAAAATTATGCGAAAGTTTGCCGGAGGGCAAAAAACAGCTTGACGGGGAACGCCCTGTCCGCTAAATGTCCTTTCCCACGCGGGAGAAAACTCCCGACAATGCGGAGCGGTAGTTAAGTCGGTTATAACGCCGGCCTGTCACGCCGGAGGCCGCGGGTTCGAGTCCCGTCCGCTCCGCCACTGCAAGTAAAGCCCTGATGTAATCACATCAGGGCTTTTTTTTGTTGCGCGGACTTCTCTTTCCCCGTGCGGGACTTGTTTTTCTTATGCAGGGCATTATGTTGCGGGCACGGTCGTGTGTCGTCACGTGCAGTCCCTGCGGCCGCATGATATCCGTCTGCCTTGCCGGGCACGCTGTCTGGGCAGGCGGCACAAAGGAGAACACGCGTGGATATTGCCATTCTTGTTGCCCTGATACTTCTTAACGGCGTTTTTGCCATGTCCGAGATAGCCCTTGTCACCGCCCGCAGAAGCCGTCTGCAAAAAATGGCGGAAGAAGGTGACCGTTCCGCAGCCGTGGCCATCCGGCTGGGTGAAGAGCCTACCCAGTTTCTTTCCACTGTGCAGATAGGCATAACGGCCATAGGCATACTGAACGGCATAGTGGGAGAAGCCGCACTGGCCGGGCCTCTTGCCCTGATGCTGCAGAATGCCGGTCTGGAAAGCGGGACAAGCTCGGCCGTGGCAACCACAGTTGTGGTGGCGGGCATCACCTATTTTTCCATTGTGGCGGGCGAACTGGTGCCCAAACGCATAGCGCAGTTCAATGCCGAAGGCATAGCGCGCAGCATGGCCAGACCCATAGCCCTGCTGGCCTGTCTGTCGCGTCCGTTTGTGTATCTGCTTTCTGTTTCCACTGATGCCCTGCTGCGGCTGGTGGGCAAAACTGAACTGAGCAGCGCCAACCTGACCGAGGAGGACATCCACGCCATACTGACGGAAGGTTCACAGGCGGGTGTCATCGAAAAACACGAGCATGATATGGTGCGTAATGTCTTTCGTCTTGACGACAGGCAGATTCCTTCGCTGATGACTCCGCGCAGCGATATTGTGTTTCTGGATATCACGCAGCCGCTTGACGGGTTTCTGGACACAGTGGTGGCCTCTGATCATTCCCGCTTTCCGGTATGCCGCGGCGGTCTGCACGAGGTGCTGGGCGTCATCAGTGCCAAGCGTCTGCTCAAGCAGCGGCTGAAAAACGAACCGGCAGAAAAACTGACCGGATATCTGCTGCCGGCTGTGTATGTGCCGGAGTCGCTGACGGGCATGAAGCTGCTTGAACAGTTCCGGGAATCCGGTGTGCAGATGGTTTTTGTGGTTGATGAATACGGTGATATTTCCGGTCTGATCACGTTGCAGGACCTGCTGGAAGCGCTCACAGGGAAGTTCCGCCCGCGCGATCCGGACGAAATGTGGGCTGTGCAGCGTGACGACGGTTCGTGGCTGCTGGACGGGCTTATCCCTGTGCCGGAACTGAAGGACAGGCTTGACCTCAAAACCGTGCCCGACGAGGCAAAAGTCCGCTATCATACCTTGAGCGGCATGATGATGTGGCTTTTCGGCCGGTTGCCGCGTACAGGTGATGTGGCGGAGTGGCAGGGCTGGCAGCTGGAAGTTGTGGATCTTGACGGCAAGCGCATCGACAAGGTGCTGGCCAGCAGGATTTCCGGTTACGAGGCTTCGCAGCCGTCTGCGGCTGGTCCGGACGGGCGCTGATGCGCCGCACTGCGGTTTACGGCTTCAACTGTTGATCACGGAGGTGCAATGCAGCAACCGGACATGCTGCCGCAGTTCACACAGGTGACCTGCAGGTACAGGGAACACGTTCTGCGGCTTACGGTTCCCGCCGGAGAATCCTTTCTGGCGGGCGATATCTTTCTGCGCAACGAATATCCGCTGACAGGTCTCAAAGGCGTTTTCCGAAAGCCGGTCATTGTGGATGTGGGGGCCAATGTCGGGCTTTTTGCCCTGTACATGCACCTGAATATCAAGGGCGCTGTGATTCATTGCTTTGAACCTTCTGCCGCGTTGTGCGGCGCCCTGCGGCGCAATCTGGCCGGATGCCCGGAAGTGCGGCTGCATGCTGTGGCCCTGTCTGACCACGACGGCAGGGAATTGTTCAATCTTAATACCCGCAAAGCAGGACAGAGCTCGCTGCACAGCGTCACCGGACCTCAGGGTGAAGGCTGGGTGCGCGAACATGTGGATGTGCGTCATGCCGGACGCGCCTTTGATGAACTGGGCATAGATCATGCCGATATTCTGAAAATAGATACCGAGGGGAGCGAGCCTGAAATTCTGGAAAGTCTGGGGCCGAGGCTTGATGGCGTGAAGCATCTGTATATCGAGTATCACAGCCTGCGTGACCTGGCCCGCATACGGGCGCTTTTGTCCGGATTTGAAGAAACGTCCTGTGTCGCGCGGGGTGACGCAGTGGGTGTGCTGCGGTTTATGCACCGCTCATTACGTTAGCAGACGGCGCACGCAGAACGGCCCGCGCACAAGGCACGGGCCGTTTGCCATATATCTGCTGCGGGCAGTTTCAGCACCCGCTGCCGCAGTTGGTCAGGCAGGCGTGTTTGGCCAGCCCTGCCAGTGAAGTTTCTCTGTAACCGCACTTCAGGTCTCTGCCGGTTTCGCCCATGGTCTGCACCACCTGATCAAAACTGATACGGTGGTTTCCGTCGGTGAACAGCGTGTATTCCGCTGCGTTGATGGCTCTGATGGCCGAAACCGCGTTGCGTTCTATACAGGGCACCTGTACATACCCGCCCACGGGGTCACAGGTCATGCCCAGATGGTGTTCCAGCGCCATTTCCGCGGCGTAGTCTATCTGCATATGGGTACCGCCGAACAGATAGGCGGTCATGGCCGCGGCCATGGCGCACGCTGTACCCACTTCGCCCTGACAGCCCACTTCGGCACCCGATATGGAGGCGTTTTCCTTTACAAGGTTGCCGACCAGTCCGCCCACGGCAAGAGCTTTCAGTATTTCTGTGTCGGCAAGGCTGTAATCTTCTTTAAGCGAACGCAGCACGGCGGGCACCAGACCTGCCGAGCCGCAGGTGGGCGCGGTAACCACCAGCCCGCCGGAGGCGTTTTCTTCCGATACTGCCAGTGCATAGGCGAATGTCATACCGGTGGAACGCAGTCTGCCGGACTGGATGCGGGCTTTTTTGTAAAACGCGTTGGCTTTGCGCGGGTAGCGCAGGTCGCCCGGCAGCAGGCCGGTTTTGCCCAGTCCGCGTTCTATGGAGTCCTGCATGGCCTGCCAGATGTCCTGCAGAAAAGGCCACAGGCCCGGGCCTTCCTGAGATTCGACATACTCCCACAGCTCTATGTTGTCCGCACGGCAGTGACCCATGATGGCCGTAAGAGTGGTCAGCGAGTAAAAATTGCCGGCACCGCGTGTCAGCGAATCCGGTTCGGCTATGGTGCCGCCGCCCACGCTGTACACTTCCCAGGTGGAGGCGGGGTCTTCCGGCACGTTCCCCTGTGCGTCCAGCGCTTCGAAAACCATGCCGTTGGTGTGGAAGGGACGTACCTCTTCTGGTTTCCAGACAATGGTCGTGCGTTCTTCACCCAGTGTTTTTTTGATGATCCAGTCTGTCAGGTGGCCTTTGCCCGTGGCGGCAAGGCTGCCGAGCAGCGTGACACGGTAATGCGCAGCCTGCGGGGTGCGCCGCAGAAACTCTGTGGCTGCCTTTTGCGGACCCATGGTGTGGCTGCTGGAAGGGCCGTTGCCCACCTTGTAGAGTTCCTTGAGAGAGTCCATATGTACTCCGTTGTGTGCAGTATATAAAAAAAGGCTGTCCGGCGGCGCCGTGCCGCGCGGGCCGCGGCGGCGTGCACTGTCTGCGGCGCTCAGCGCCGCGGGGCGTCGTGCAGCCGGACAGCCCCTGAGTGTGACTGTGCAGGTTACGGCTGTGCCGACAGCACCTCGTCCAGCAACTCCGCAAACAGCGAAGCTCCCAGAAGAATGATCTTGTCGTTGAAGTCGTACTTGCTGTTATGTATCAGCGCGGAATCCGTGCCGTTGCCTATCCATACAAAACACCCTTTGGTTTTCTGCATGTAAAAGGCGTAGTCTTCGCTGCCCATGGCGGGCAGTTCTTCAGTGAGCACGTTTTCCTGTCCCACCACACGCGCCGCGGCGGCTATGGCCATATCCGGCGTGGAGTTGATGACCGGCGGGTGCTTGCGGTGGTAGGTGAAGGCGGCTTTTACGCCGTAGGTCACCTCGAGTCCCTGCGCCAGCTGTGCCAGCGATTCCTCGATGAGGGCCTGCACGCGCGGGTCGGTGGTGCGCACGTTGCCGCGTATGGTCACTTCGTCGGGAATGATGTTGCAGGCGCTGCCGCCGTGTACCTGTGTGATGCTTATGACGCCTTTGTCATGTGCCGAAATGCGCCGGGCAACAATGCTCTGCGCGTTTTTTATGAAGTCGGCCACTGCGGCGAAAGGTTCGTTGCAGGCGTGCGGAACGGAGGCGTGTCCGCTTTTGCCGCGTATGACCAGATCGAAGCGGTCTTCGGAGGCCATGGCGGTGCCTTTGTGCACGATCATCTGGTTTTCGCCGTAAGGCGGCCAGTTGTGCATGCCGAACATGTAGTCGATGCTGTATTTTTCAAACAGACCGTCTTTGATGACTTCCAGCGCTCCGCCGTAGCCTTCTTCTCCGGACTGGAACAACAGCAGCACGGTTCCTTTGAAATCGCGGTGCTGCGCCAGATACCCGGCAAAAGCCAGCAGCGTGGCGGTGTGGCCGTCGTGGCCGCACGCATGCATGCGGCCACAGGTCTGCGAAGCATACGGCAGGCCGGTTTCTTCGCAGGTTTCCAGTCCGTCCATATCGGCCCGGAAGGCCACTGTCACGCCGGGAGCAGTGCCTTCCACTTTGGCCAGCAGCGAGTTGACGCCGATGTCTTCATATCCGATGCCCAGTCCGTCCAGCTGTTTTTTTACAAACGCTGCGGTATTCACTGTTTCCAGACCCACTTCGGGACAGGAGTGCAGGTACTGGCGTATGCTTTTCAGCTCTTCGAAACGGGCCTCGATTTCCGGCTTCACAGGCATTTATATCTCTCCAAGATATTTCAGCACAACGTGGGCGATGGCTGCGGAACCCACATAGGTTCCTGCCATTACAAACAGGCTGACCACAACGATACGCCATCCTGTTTCTTTCAGGGCGGGCAGGTCTTTGCCTATGCCTACGCCTGCGTACGCAAGGATGGGGGTGGTAAGCGCAAGGAAGTTGACCTTGGACACCCACGCGGCCACAGTTGCACTGCCGGGAAATCCGGGCAGTGTTACAATCATGCCGATGGTGATGACGTACAGTACGGTGGGCAGCTTGTAGATGAACCGGTTGGCCAGAATACCCAGTACACAGATGACGAACAGGGTGGCCATGCCGGGCAGCGCCTCTGCCAGACCGAATCCGTAGCCTATCCAGTTGCCCACAAGGGTTATAACGCCGACGAGCGCAAGCACGATGGCAGCTTCTGTAATCTTGCTCATTGGTTACGCCTCCTCGGGTTTACCGTATTTAATGCGGTAGAGTACTTTGTAGAGCTTGTTGGACATGGGCAGGGCTATCAGCATGGACATGTATACGCCGTCCAGACCGGAGAGCGTGTTACTGGCCACGCCAAAGGCCTGAATCTGTTCGGCCATGTCGGGGTAGATGGCTGAAAGACTGCCCACGGTGGCGGTCATCATGCTGGCGGAACCCACACCCGAAGCCATGGCGAGGGCATAGGGGTGGAATACGTTGAAAATGCTGAGGAACGATGCGGTAAGCCCGAAGAATATTGTGCCGAACACGGTACCGCAGATATATACGCCCATAACGCCGCGGCCTTCGGGCGAGTTCAGTCCGTAAATGTCGCCTATGAGCGCCACGTTGGGTTCGCGGGCGATGGAGTGCGCGGCGCCGATGGATTCCCTTTTAAGTCCGAGGAACATGGCAATGGGAATACCGATGAGCAGCGTGCCGATGTTGCCGAACTCCTGCAGTATGAGCGCGGGGCCGGCTTTGAGTATTTCAAAGAATTTGGGGCCCACAAGCGTGCCGTAGCGGGCCATCAGCAGCATCAGCGTAAGGCTGACGAGCGAGCTGGCATGGTCCATGTCCTTGTCGTTGACAACTTTGAGGAATTTAGGACCGAGAAATGTGCCGATAAACACGGCATACAGCATGGGTATGAGCACCAGCATACCCGGGCCGACTTCGAACTTGAGAATGCCGATCAGCTCGGAAACGGCAACCAGCGCCAGAACGAGCAGATGGATCTTTACGTTCTTGATAGCATCTAACATGTTGGTAATCCTGCGTTTGCGAAATGTTGTAGCCTTGCGGCACCGGCTGCTGGTCATGTGGCGCGGCCGGTGCTCCTCCTCCGTCGATACTGCGTTTTTCCCCTCGGGTGTGTACTCCCTTTTGCTGTTACTGGTTCGGGACATTATGGCCATGTCATAAACGTGTCCGAAATTGTCCGCGAAAAGCCATTACTCAGATGGCTATTTTCACGAGATTTTTCGG
Source organism: Oleidesulfovibrio vietnamensis (assembly GCF_055388115.1). Classification (NCBI taxonomy): domain Bacteria; kingdom Pseudomonadati; phylum Thermodesulfobacteriota; class Desulfovibrionia; order Desulfovibrionales; family Desulfovibrionaceae; genus Oleidesulfovibrio; species Oleidesulfovibrio vietnamensis. The sequence continues at coordinate 2,946,744 of NZ_AP042419.1, read as the reverse complement.
GCGGCCGACCTGATGTGCGTTCTCCTTGCCCACCAGTGTGGCGTAGCCGCTGTCCACAAATTTTTTCAGCACCCTGCGCGCACTGCGTTCGCCTATGCCCAGACAGGCAGCCAGATCGCCGGAATCGAACGTGCTTTTGCCTGTTTTGTCTATGACGGCCCGTATGCGGTCCACATAGCTGGGGCTGATGCCGATTTTTTCAGCCATGCGCAGCAGGGTGGTGTCTTCGATGCGGGTGCGGTAGCGCAGCTCGCCCTGTTGCCCCAGCGGACCGCGGATGTGGTTGCCGTGCACCAGAAAAACGCCTCCGCGGGGTTGCTTGCGGCCGTGCGCCAGCGCCAGACGGGCTGTTTTTTCGGCTTCGAACGCGGTGGAGCCTATGCCTATGCCGGAAGATATGAGCATGTTGTTGCCCCGTGCCCAGTCCATGAGCCGGGTGAACATATCCAGATGCACATGGCTTTCAATGACGCCCCGCGTGGCAAAAATCACATATTCGCGCTTGCCGAAGTTGAACAGACTGCCCTGAATGGCACGGACATATTCAAGCAGTTCCAGAAAAAAACGGCCTTCATCTTTCATATGTTCGTATTCGTTGACGGACTGTTCGTCGTTGCGGTGCAGGCGTACTATCTGTATGGCGATGCCCGCCGAGCGCAGGTCGCGTGTGGCAATGTCGGAAAGCAGGCGCTCGGTGGTTTCGCGTATCTGCAGCGAACTGGGCAGCATGCGGAAAACGGGATACCCCTCTTCCTTGAGTCGGCGGTACACAGAGCCGAAGCCGGACATGGCTGCCTGCGCCTTGCCGGAATCGAGCAGCTGTCTGTGGCGTTCGTAGTATTCTTCTTCGCGGAATCTGACCGCAAAGGGCATTGAGTATACTTTGCTGAAGGGCAGGGAATATTCGCGGATGACTTCGTTGAGCACGGTATCGGTAATGACATCGACACTGACGCGCGCATGGGGAATACCGCTGCTGCGGATGCCGGAGTAGGCGCGCAGCAGGCTGTAGGCACCGCGCTCGATATGGGCGTGGGGTTTGGTTACTACACCGCGCGCCTTGGCGGCTTCCTGCACGCCGATACCGGCAAACAGCAGCCCGTCGCATTCGCTCTGGCTTTGTTCGAGCACCTGATGCGACTCTTCCGTAAGTTCCCGAACATATGTTTTGAAGGTCAGGTCGGGAAAAAACCGCGTCACGGAATCGTACATGACGGTTACAGAGTCGGACGGACCGATAAGGGCTATGGTTTCACTCATTGATGCGGCGCCTTATATGCGGTGCAGCGGCGTCTGAGCGGTGTGCGTCGTTGTGCGCAGGGCCGCGGACGGACTGCGGTGTATTTCGGTCATGACCAAAATATGACCGTAAGCAAGGCAACTCTGCACGGGAAGCACAAGGGTGTCAACCCCGCGCAGCGGGAAAAAATGCTCATGCTCCTGTGCGGTGCAGCGCGCGAACCTTGTAACGCCGCGGGGCGCTCTGTGCAACTGCCGTAAGGCATTGTTGCGCGATGCCGGAGCATGACGGGCGCGGGAGATGGGGCACACAGGTGCCGGACACAAGACAGGCAGGTTGCTGGCGGATGAAGTAGCGCCGCGCAGGGGGCGCAGGCAAAGAGCGCCTCCGGCGGGTTGCCGGAGGCGCTGCGTTTGTGTGTCAGGGGCAGACATTGGGGCAGACCTAGGGGCAGGCATTGAGCCGACCTAGGGGCAGACGTCCAGCCCCAGATGCTCCATGAGCCGCTGCAGTGTGGTGTCCACAAGCTGCTGTTCCGGCAGGCCGAGCACATCTGCGGTGTGCAGCTGCCGCTCGATGAGTCCGGCGAGCGGCGGCAGCGCGGCACGCAGGGGGGGCAGACCCGGCAGGTCGGGCAGTCCGGAAACGTCGTGCAGGTCTGCCCCGCTGTATCTGTTAAGCAGCAGCGCCTGTCTGCGCAGACCCAGCTGGTCCGCCATGCGGCCCACCTGCGCCGCCGTGTGCAGGCTGCGCAGGCTCGGTTCGCTGACCACCACAAGAGCGTCCACATGTGCCACCGTACCTCTGCCCAGATGTTCCACTCCGGCTTCCAGGTCCACAAGTACACAGGTGTTTTCTTTCATCACAAGGTGCGCCAGCATGGCCTTCAGCAGAGCGTTGGCGTCGCAGGCACACCCCCCGCCCGCATTGGTCACCGCTCCCATGACCAGCAGCCGCTTTCTGCCGGCAGCCGGTGCATACAGCGGTCCGCCGGAAACAGGCACGTCCACTGCCAGCTGGTGCGGCAGGTCGCTTACGTCGGGGTTGAGGTCAAGAAAGCCCCCCGCGTGGATGAGCCGGTTTATCAGGTCTTTTCTGGCTGTCAGCGGTTCGGGCAGACTGTCTGCAGCCACACCGCAGGCCTGTCCCAGCGAAAGCGCGGTGTCCGCGTCAACCATCCAGACATCGCGGCCGTTGCGGGCCAGCCAGTCGGCTGTCCACGCGGTGACCGATGTTTTGCCCACGCCGCCTTTTCCGGCAAATGCCAGTTTCATATGCCGTCTCCTGCGTGCCGGTTATTCGCCAAGGCCCAGCGCTTTGCGTTTTGCGCGTATGCGCAGGTCAAATGCCAGTGCAGCCTTTACGGGGTCCGGCTCGATGAAGAACGAAGCCCCCACAAGGTCTTCAAGACCGGAGACCGCAAGGTCGGTGACTGTCTGCGAACCGAGAATATGCGGCGGGTGGCCCAGATGCGTGTAGATGCCGCTGGCCACGGCGTACAGGCCGATGGCGGCGGCTTTTTCCGAATACCATTCCGGAGACGAAGCCCCGACGGGCAGGTCGCTTATGTCTACGCCAAGTGCATTTGCCAGTGCCGCGCACAGCTGCAGAATGCGGGAATTATCAACGCATGAGCCGTAATGCAGCACAGGGGGTATGCCCAGTGCGCCGCAGATTTTGCGCAGTCCCGGTCCGGCCTGTTCCGCGGCCTCAGGCAGCAGCAGCCCGGCTTTGCCCGCCGCGGTGGTCACGCAGCCGGTAACCAGCACCAGAATGTCTTTTTTGATAAGCTCTTTTGCAAGCCCCACGTTCATGGAGTCCTGCTGGAACTTCGGGTTGTTGCAGCCTACAATACCCACGGCGCCGCGTATGTCGCCCGCGGCTATGGCCTGCACCAGCGGGTCCAGTGACCCGCCCAGCGCCGCTATGACGGCCTCGTTGGAAAAGCCTGTCATGATGTTTACAGGCTCGCCGGGTATCTGCACGCGCGATGCATCACGGCGGGCATATGCCTGCACCGCCATGCGCACTATTTCGCGGGCCTGCTCCAAAGCGTTGTGGGGGTGGATGTCAAAATGAACCGCTCCGGTAAAGCGCGCTTTCTGCGCAGTGTCGATGAACAGCGTGTGATAACACCCTGCAATCTGCACAAGGCTGGGCATTATGCACTGGTAATCAACCACCACCGCTTCCACCGCTCCGGTGACGATGGCCAGTTCCGTCATCAGGTGGTTGCCCGCCATGGGAATGCCCTGCCGCATGAGCAGTTCGTTGCCGGTGCAGCACAGACCGGCCACATTGATGCCCTGCGCCCCCATAGCTTCAGCTTCGGCTATCAGTGCGGGTTCGCGGGCTGCGGCCAGAATCATTTCCGAAACCACGGGATTGTGGCCGTGGACCAGTATGTTCACTTTATCTTTTTTTATGGCGGCCAGATTGGCATGCGACATGGACGGCTGCGGTGTGCCGAAGATGACGTCGGAAAGCTCGGTGCCGATCATGGAACCGGCCCAGCCGTCGGCCAGAGCGGTGCGGGCCGCATGGATAAGCGTGTTGGGTGCGTCGTTGTCGCAGCCCATGTGGGTGCGGTGCATCATTTCCGCTATTTCGCGGTCCACGCCCCGGGGGGTCATGCCCAGTCTGTCCCACAGCTCCCTGCGTTTGGCGGGCACCCTGCACAAAAAGGCCACTTCCTTTTTACGGCTTCCGAAATCGGCGTAGAAAATATCGATAAGCTCCGCAGCGATGTCCATGGTGCTGCGGTCTTCCACGGTCACTCCCAGTTCGGCGGCTATGCGCCGCAGTTTTGCTTCGTCGGTGATGCGGTAGTCGGATGTACTGCCTTCGACAATGGATTCAAGCACCTCAACCAGATCGCGCCCGTGGTCGGAATGACCGGCAGAGCCGCCGGCCACAAAGCGGCCGAAGTTGCGGGCCACAATGACGTCGGCATCGGCTCCGCAGACGCCGCGCGGCGCTTTGGGGGTAATCTTGCACGGCCCCATGGTACAGTTGCGGCAGCTTACTCCCAGTTCGCAGAATTTACAGTGGGGTGTCTGCTGCTGCAGGCGCTCATGTGCCGTTTCAATGCCCTCGGCCCGTGCTTTGGTCAGCATGGCTCTGGCATCTTCCCAGATGGAGAGTTCTTCTACGGGACGCGGTTCTTTTGCCATACCTGTATCCTCCGGAAATAGCAGACGGCATGCGGCTGTCTGCGTTGTGTGTGTCTGAGGCCGGTGCTTATGATGGCATACGGGCGGAAAAAAGTTTGTCGGCTGGCTGACACCCCGTGCAGAAAAGAAACAAAGAACTGTTACTGCTGTGTCTGCCGGTGCAGGGCTTCCATATCGGGAATAACCCAGACGGAACGCCCTTTTTTGACCATGATGCCTTCGCGCACCAGATTGTTGAGCAGGGTGGATACTGTCTGGCGGGTGGCCCCCATATGCAGAGAAAGTTGTTCCGTGGTCAGGGCAAGGCGCAGTTCTGTGCCTTCGGAACACGGGGTGCCGGTGCGCAGGGCTTCTTTGTGCAGAAACGACGTGAGGCGGGTATAGATGTCCTTGAAGGCAAGGCTGCCGATGATTGAAAATGAATTGTTCAGTATCTGGCCGAGCACGCGCACCATGGTGCGTGTGAACAGAGGGATTTCGCTCATGCAGCGTTTGACGGACTGCACATCGGTCACCATCAGGGTCGAATCTTCCAGCGCCTGCGCGTAACATCCGGCGTGCGTTGAATACAGGTCGCCCGGTTCGAGCACCCCCAGTGTGAATTCTTTTTCTTCGTACCCCAGATAAATGCGCACTCTGCCGCTGGCGATAACGAAAACAAGATTTTCATCTGTTTCGGGGTGGAAGGCAACCGCACCTTTGGTGACGCTCCGCCGGGTGAATATTCCGCGCAGCTCAGTCAGTTCCGGCCGCTGCAGTTCATCAAGCAGATTGATTTCTGAAAATTTCATGGTTCCCCCCCGCAGTTTCGTTATAACAACATAACGGGGTAGCATGCGTTGCGAACCGCGCGCAAGCGTGGCTGCTGTGCGTCCGACGCTGTCCTTTGTCCTTGATGGGCAAAAAAAAGCCCCGGCATGAGCCGGGGCGTGTGCGCTTTGCGGGCGGCGCCGCAGTTTACTTGCGGGCCGCGGTGGTACAGTCTTTCAGCGCCAGCATGAGGCCGGAAAGAAAACAGGTCTCTGCCGTAAGTTTAAGAATCTCTTCAGCCATGTCTATGCCGTGCGCAATCTGTGTGGCGTTTTCGGTGATGTGCAGCACATTGATGACAAAGTCCGGTCTGCCGGCCATGTCCAGCCCGCTGTGAATGACCATGACCACAAAGCCTGCTGCCAGCACCGTTATGGTTTTTTTGAAGCGCAGAATTTCGCGGCGGTACCAGTACAGTGAAAACATGCCGATAAAGGCATAGCCCAGTACAATGAAGTCATCTATCCGCTCGGTGAACGCTGAATGCTGCATGCCGGAGCCGCGGTAGATCATTCTGTCCACGCCCTCATGGATGAGCGTTTTTTCGTCCACGGTCAGAAAGGCAAACCCCACGGCCATAAGCAGCCAGATAAGCTTGTCCGACGTAATGCTGAACCGTTCTCCCGCCATGCGCCGTCTGTAGATTTTTGCTGCGGTTATGCCGCATGCCGCCAGCAGCATGATGGAAGTGGCTGTCAGCGGGCCTCGTTCATCAAAGGGAACACGCTTGTAGAGATTGAATGTCACTTCCAGCGCCGCCACCGCAAGCATGGAGCCGATGACCACGGCAAACAGCCGGGCAACGCTTGTGGCGGGACGCCGCCACGCATACCCTATGGTCAGGGCAATAAGGGCCTGCGGCAGCAGGTGCAGCATGTAGCCGGAAAGGTACATGCTGAAATGTTCGGCTGTCAGAACCGCCATGATGGCCGGAAGCACAAGAAAATCGACTGCGGAGCGCTTGTTTGTATCTGATTGGGTATGTTGCATAGCTTTTTTGATGCCACATGTATTGGCTGGCGCACTTGTGTGTCAATGGGGTTACAAAAATAAAAAAAGATATACCGCTGACTGACCGCCCGCGGGGCAATTGCGGTGTCCTTGTTGCCTGTACGCTCAGCCTTGCGTATGCTTGCCGCATGCTGACTGTGAAATGTGCGGCCTGCCGCCGTAAATTGTGGAAGTATCTGAAACTCGGCCCCGGTGAAGTGTTGCGCTGTCACAAGGACAGGATCACCAGAGAATTTGATTTTGAAGTACGCGACGGTAAAATCCGGTGCCTGTGCGGAAAGCCTGTCGGCATTGATAAAGGCAGTTATTATAGCATGGTAAAGGGTAGCTTTACCTATGCCGGCACCAAGGACCCCAAGCGCTGACGGCTTTTGAAGAAAAAAATGAAAAAGTTGATTGACAGCGGGGTGGGGTCCGTGTAGAAGCTCTTTCTCGCGGACGGTTAGCTCAGCTGGTAGAGCACTGCCTTCACACGGCAGGGGCCACAGGTTCAAGTCCTGTACCGTCCACCACATGCGGAGCGGTAGTTAAGTCGGTTATAACGCCGGCCTGTCACGCCGGAGGCCGCGGGTTCGAGTCCCGTCCGCTCCGCCACTGCAAGCAAAGCCCTGATACATATGTGTCAGGGCTTTTTTGTTTTCCGGTTGTCTGCTACGCGTTACAGGGACCGGCCACCAATCACGCTGGAGTTGTAATGAACATAGTTGCCGCCGCACAGGAAGATTATCCGGAAATACTCGCGGTCTGGGAGGCCTCGGTACGGGCTACCCATGACTTTTTGACCGAAGACAATATTCAGTTTTTCAAACCGCTGATTTTGAAGGAGTATCTGCCTGCTGTGGATTTATACTGCGCAAAGGATGAGACCGGCAGGATTCATGGCTTTCTGGGCGTGGCGGAACAGAATATCGAGATGCTTTTTCTTGCTCCTGAAAGCCGCGGCAGGGGGCTGGGAAAGCTGCTGGTGAATTTTGCCGTTGCAGAGCTCGGTTCCGTCAGGGTCGATGTCAACGAACAAAATCCTTCAGCTGCGGGGTTTTACGAATATATGGGCTTTACGGTTGTGCGGCGTTCTTCTGTGGACGGGCAGGGGCAGCCTTTTCCCCTTCTGCATATGGAGCTGCGGAAATGACCTGACCGCACCGCTAGTGTTTGCCGCCGCATATGGTTTTTTGCGCGCAATACAGCCGCCCCTGCTTTTTGCGACAGCAGGGGCGGCTGTATTGCTTTTTTGTTTTCAGCCGGGCGCATGGCCTTCCTGCACGCTCCGGCGGCCATGCGGCCGCGGGCCGTGCCGTCGGGACCGGCAGTGCTGCGGCAGGCGGATATCTGTTCCGTGTGTTGCCTCGGGTGTCCGGGGTGGCTGTTCCGGTGTGATGGGTGTACACAGAGCACAAAGGAGATAACATCGATGAAGGTTAGAAGTGTTAAGGCTGTCTTTTTTTCTCCCACCGGAACCACGCGGCGCATTGCCGAATGCATCGGCAGGGCGGCGGCTGCCGGCGAGCTGCAACTGACTGATCTGACCTTGCCGCAGACCCGCGGGCAAAAAGTGTTCTGTGCCGGTGACGAGTTGCTGATACTGGCAGTGCCGGTATATCGCGGCAGAGTGCCCGGCCTGCTGCGTGACTGGCTGGATACAATGCTGCTGGACGGGACACCTGCGGTCTGTGTGGCGGTATACGGCAACAGAGCCTATGACGATGCCCTGCTGGAACTGAAAGATCTGGTCAGCGCACGGGGCGGTGTGGTTGTGGCTTGTGCGGCGTTCGTAGGTGAGCATTCGTATTCCGCGGCGGATACCCCTGTGGCGGCGGGACGTCCGGATGCAGAGGACTGCAGGCGCGCGGAAGAATTCGGAGAACAGGTGGGCCGGTTGCTTTCGGACTGCGGTTCTGCAGCGGGAGCCGGCGGGGTGGCGGTGCCGGGTAACCGTCCCTACATTGAAATGCCGGGGCGCAGTGTGCCGGAGTTTATAGGTGTGGATGAAACCTGCACGGAATGCGGTGTATGTGCTGCCGCCTGTCCTGTGGAGGCCATTGAGATGGCCGGTGGCCCCGTGATGGATATGAACCTGTGTATTTTCTGCTGTGCCTGCATCAGGTGCTGCCCTGAGCAGGCCAGGTATATGAAGGAGGGGGTTATGAAGGATCTGGCCCGTCGCCTTGCAGACACATGCAGTGCGCGCAAGGAGCCGGAGTTCTTTTTTGCCCGCGGATGAACGGGGCCGTAAGCCGCAGGCGCCCGTCGCGGGCTCTGCCGGCAGCTTGCTGCCGCGCGCAGGTCAGCAGTTGCGGGCTATGACATCCCGCAGGGCCGCCTGCGGCATAGGCTTGCCCAGCAGATAGCCCTGAACCTGATCACAGCCCATATCCTGCAGTTGCGCCAGCTGTTCAGGTGTTTCCACGCCTTCGGCCAGAGCCACCATACCCAGACCGTGTGCCAGATGGATGATGGCCCGCACCACACGCACGGAGTTTTCATCGGTGGTTATGTTGTCCACAAAACTTTTATCAATTTTCAGGCAGTAGCAGGGAAAACGTGTCAGATAAGCCAGCGAAGAATATCCTGTGCCGAAATCGTCCAGCGCCACATGCAGGCCGATGCTGCGCAGATATTGCATTTTGCGGGCGGCGGTTTCCGGATTGCTCATCAGGGCGGATTCAGTTAGTTCCAGAATGATGGATTCGTGCGGCATCTCAAAGGCCGCCAGTGTTTTTTCCAGCTTGCGGATAAAGGTCGGGCGGTCCATGTGCGAGGCGCTCAGGTTGACGGAAAAATGCAGCGCGCGGCACGCGGGAAGACTGGCGCGCATTTCTCCCCATATGCGGCAGGCTTCGCGCAGCACATAGCGGTCAAGGTGCAGAATAAGCCCGGTGGTTTCCGCCATGGGCACAAATTCGGCAGGACTCACTATTCCCCTTTCGGGGTGGTTCCAGCGGACAAGCGTTTCAAAGCCTATCAGTTCCGGCTGAGGGGTAAGGGCGTACTGCGGCTGAAAGACAAGAAAGAAGTCTCCGTTGCGCAGACTGCGGCGGAACTGGTTTTCAAAATGGATGGTGAGCTGGGCTTTGTCCTGCATGGAGCGGCTGAATACGGCAATGCGGTTTCTGCCGCGTTGCTTGGCACGCATCATGGCCGTGTTGGCTTTGGCAATCACATGCTCGGGTCTGGTATCCTGCGCGGTTCCCATATACAGGCCGAAACCGCAATCCAGCGAAAACTGGATATCGCCGGAAAAATACGGTTGTTTCAGCGCCGCCTTGACTGCCTGTGTGCGCTGAACAGCTTCGCGCGGGCTGCCTGTGCGCAGCAGGATGGCAAAGTCGTCACCGCCGAGACGGGCTGCCACATCGCCGGGTTTCATGGACGCCTGAAGTCGCTGCCCGACCTGCTCCAGAATCTGATCGCCCACATAATGAGCAAAGCTGATGTTAACCCGTTTAAAGTTCATGATATCCACAAACACCAGTGCATATCCGGCAGGAGAGGTCTGCATGGCTTCGCCGAGCAGTTCCATGATGAGCCGGCGGTTGGGCAGCCCCGTCAGGTAGTCGTGCACGGCCTGATGCTGCAGCGAGGCATTGGCGGAAAGGGCGGTATGCAGCCCTGTGGAAGTCACCTGTGCCGTAATGAATACAAAGACGGCTCCGAGAAAAAGTATGGTTCCGGATATGGCGGAGATGTCCTGCGGAATATGCGGGCCGCTGTTTGTAAGCATCAGCAGATACAGCACCATGAACATGGCGATGAAGCCCACCAGCGTGATAAACTGTGTGGTTCCGCAGCGGTGCAGTGACACCGGATGCCGCCGGACTTCCCTGAGCAGTTTGAGGTACCGCAGTGCGCTGAATGTGAGCAGCAGCAGGCCGCAGCCTACAGATGCCGAGAACGGGGTAAGAAGAAAGTGTTGTAATGAGTTCATGAGCGGGGTGGCAGCTATCCTGTTTTGCCGCACTATACAGAGTTCACCGGCTGTTGTCACATGGATGTCACGGGCTCCGGAACAGTGGCGCAGACATAAAAAAAGGAGAGGCAGTCCTCTCCCTGTTGTATGCGTGGATGACACAATTCAGCGCCACGTGACGGAAGCCGCGGCTCTGGGCGGAATACGCCGCAGCCTGTGAGCGGGCGTGCCCAGCATAAGGGCGCCGTATACATGGTGGCCTTCCGGCAGCTTCAGGTATTCATTAATGGGCTGATAGAATTTTGCCGCGCGCATGAAAAACCCTGCCCAGCATGCGCCAAGTCCCATGGGCTGGCAGGCAACTTCCACCGATGCCAGAGCAATGGCGCAGTCGACCTGCGGAGAAAGCGACGCTTCATGCGCATGGGCAATGAGCAGACACGGGGCGTTGCGGTGTATCATGTCGCGGCCGTTTTCAAATGCTTCCACAATTTCGGGCAGTGTACCGTTGCGGCGCATCCACTCAATGACCAGTTCCGCCAGCCGGTTTACATGCGGCTGTTCCGCCACCATCCAGTGCACAGGCTGCAGATTGCGCGCAGTGGGTGCCCAGCGGGTCATGTCGATAAGCGTTTCTATGTCCGCGTGCGAAACAGGGTCTTTTCTGAAGACCCGTACAGATCTGCGTCCGCGGAAAAGCTGCATGGCCTGCGGGATGGTCACGGCCAGTCCGGCATCCGTACGGGGAAAGTCAGCACTGTCGGCACCGCCTACGCTTATGGCGCCGGCCGGACAGACAGCCATGCAGTGCCCGCAGTTCACACACATGTTTTCCGCGCCTTTTACCAGCTGGGGCACGCCGTCTTCACGCGGGGTAAGCAGCAGAAAGGGACATTCGGCCATACACAGGCCGTCTGCGCTGCATTTTTCCTGATCAATCGTTATTGTCGGCATTGTTCCTCCGCCGCCGGTGACAGGGGGTTAAAAAAGAAAGTGACCGGTCGGTTACGATCCGGATATGGGCCCGAATGGAACCGGAACGGAGTTTTCCGCTTTCATCCGGTGCCGTGGCCGGCGGCAACGGCACTGTAGCACTACAGTGTATCCGGGCAAGGCAGGCACCTGCAGGTGTCTATCTTTATTTCATTAAAGCAATATGTTGCGCTGCTGTGGCAACTGTAGAAAAAAAGACGGACCGGCATGCCGGTCCGTCCGTTTTTTTGCGTGCAGAGTCTGTACGGCGGTTATGCGGATTTCAGCTTTTCGATCAGGCCCTGCAGTTCGTCTGCCAGCCGGGCCAGATCATTCACTGCCGTGTTGGAATCGTTCATGATTTCGGCAACATCACCGGCAATGCGGTTAACCTCTTCAGTGCTGCGCGTGATTTCTTCCGAAGCCGCGGACTGTTCTTCGCTGGCAGTGGCGATATTACGCACCTGATCCGCCGTGTGGTCCACTATATCCACAATGCTGGCCAGCGACTTGCCGGCTTCGGACGCCTGATCGGTACACCTGCCCACCAGCTGGGTCACATTGCCCATGCCCTCGATGTTGACTTTGGTGGCCTGCTGGATGGCAGTGACGGCGCTGCCCACTTCTTTGGTGGCATGCATGGTTTTTTCTGCCAGTTTACGCACCTCGTCGGCCACAACGGCAAAGCCGCGTCCGGCGTCACCGGCCCGCGCCGCTTCAATGGCAGCGTTCAGTGCCAGCAGGTTGGTCTGGTCGGCAATATCGGTGATTACGTTCATTATCTGTCCGATGTCCTGTGCCTGTTTGCCCAGACTGTCCAGCGTTGTCTGCAGGTCGCGGGTGACGCCGTCCACCTGATTGATGCTGGAAACAACGTCGTGCACTATGCGTCCGCCGTTGTCGGCCTGCTGTTTGGCTGTTTCGGCGCTTTCGGCAGCGCGCGATGCGTTGCTGGCCACTTCAAGCACCGTGGCGTTGATCTGCTCCATGGCTGTGGCTGCCTCTGCCGTGCGTTCGCGCTGCAGCCCCGCGTTGTCGCTGGCCTGCGCTATCTGGCCCGAAAGCTCCTGAGAGGCATTGTTAATCTGCAGCACGATGGATTCCAGCTGTCCGGCCGCTGCAAGCATACCCTGACGCGTGGCCTGATCGGCCTGTTCGCGGGCATGTCTTGCCTCTTCAAGGGCTTTTTCCGCTTTCAGAGTCTGCTCTTCAGCTTCCACGGTTTTGCTGCGGGCTTCCTTGATGGTTTTTGCCAGTTCTGTGACCATGGTGGTCATGCTCTGGTGCAGTGTTGCCAGTTCGCCGCTGAAGTGACGGGCATCCGGCATTTTATCGTATTCGCCGCGGGCCACAACCTGCGCGGAATCGGCCAGCAGACCTATGGGACGCGCGATGGAACGTCCCAGCAGCCATGCCACCGCCAGCAGCAGGACGGCCAGCCCCAGACTGAGCAGTATCACGTTGGTCAGCGTGTCCCGCGTGGCCTGAAACACTTCCGCTTCATCCTGAATAAGTACCAGCTTCCAGCCCAGACTGTCGGCGCGGTGCACCGTTGCCAGTTTGCGCACTCCGTCCAGCATTATGTCCACTGTGCCGTTTTCCAGTTTGACCAGTGTGTCCAGCGCGGCATTGTTCAGTTCCGAAATGTTTTTAAACGACCGGGCAGGCTGTGCCGGATCGGACAGAATGACTCCGCCGTCTTCTATCAGCATGACATACCCTGTCTTGCCGGTGGTGATGGATGAGGTGACGTTGGTCAGGGTGGACAGGTTGATGTCTATGCCCACAACCCCGCTGACACGTCCGTTGGTGCGTATTTTGGCGGTGATGGAACCTACGGGTTTGCCCGTTGTGGAAAGATATGCCTTGCTCAGCGAGGTGTCTGCATCGGATGCGAGCATTTCACGGTACCATGGTCGTTTGGTGGGGTCGTAGCCCGCGGGCATGGTATCTTCGGGAAACTGCACAAAGCCGGAGTCGCTTGAGCCCATGAAGGCGAAGTCGTAGTTGGGGTTGGCGGTTATGACGCCGCCGAACAGGTCGAAAATTGCACGTTCGGTTTCAGTTGCCAGAATGTCACGCGTGATTTTGGACGGCTGTGTTCTGCCGGCAAAAACGGTCAGTTTGCCCTGTGCATTCAGCATTTCGGGCCGCGAAGCCAGAAACGCGGCCGTGTATTTGGCATCGTTGACAAAGGTGCTCATAAAGTCGTCGATGCGGTTGAGCTGACTGGCTGATGACTCTCTGAACGCTTGCTGCGAAAGGGAGTTCACGTTGAAGTAGACAATGGTGGAAACGCCGCTGATGGCCACGGCAATGGAAAACAGCAGGCCCAGTACCACTCTGGCTTTGATTGAAGCAAACATGGCTCCCCCTTTGTTGTATTGATGGCACAGTGTGTAGCAGTGCTATTAAACGCTACCATAATACAAGCGGCGAAGCGGTGGAAGAGGCCTGAGGTTATTCTTTTTCTAAGGCTCCGGCACGTTGCGGTTTCTGCACCTGCATGATGCCGTGGCGGGGGGGCGCAGGTGCCCGCTGGCACAGGTACAGCCCGCCCAGCACCAGCAGGGCTCCGCCTGCCTGATACGGGCTGAAGGTTTCGCCCAGCACAAGGTGCCCGAGTACTATGGAAACAACCGGCACCAGATTGATCCACGCCGAGGCCTTGCTGGCGGAGAGCGCGCTTACACCGAAGTTGTACAGGGCAAAGGCCCCCAGAGTGACAAACAGCCCCAGATAGCCCACGGCGAACAGCGAGATGGCGGCATCGCTGCCGGGGGTGGTCAGTGCCTGTGCCGCCATGGAGGTGAACCCTGCGGGCAGCATGAACGCGCCCGGCAGAAAAAACAGAAAACCCGCCAGAATCTGAACACCGGTGATAATGACGGGAGAAAATGTACTGCCCAGCTTGCGGCAGGCAATGGTATACCCCACACCGCACGCCATGGCGGCCAGTTCCAGCATGTTGCCCAGCATGGGCGAGGGCGCGGATTCTTCGGGCGCACTGGCCAGCGTAAGCCAGACAACGCCTGTCACAGACAGGGCAAAGCCGCCCCACATGCGGCGTGTGACCTGTTCTCCCAGCATGGCGCCGGCCACCACGGCCACCATGAGCGGCATCATGGCGGAAACAACACCGGCCTGCGACGCCGTGGTAAGCTGCAGCGCGTAGCTTTCGCACACAAAATAGAGGCAGGGCTGAAAAAAAGCTAAAAGCAGCAGAAGGCCCGTATCGCTGCGGCGCACTGTGGCCGCATGGCGGTGGCGCAGCCATGCGGGCAGCCAGAAGGGCAGTATGGCAAGTGTGGCCACAAGCTGGCGCAGCCAGACAATGGACAGCGGTTCCAGTTGTCGTAAGCCGATTTTGGTGGCGACAAACGAACTGCCCCACAGGGTGACGGCAATGAAGAGGGCGAACGGGGCGGCGGCTGCGGAACGGGACTGAGGCACGGCGGGCTCCTGTGTGGGAAATGTGGACCGGCGACTATATGGCGGGTCCCGTCCGAAGGCAAGCAGCCCGCGCACGGCGGCGGATCAGATGTGCAGACACCGGAGGACGTGTGCTGCACGGCGGATGCTCTCAGGTGTCCGTGTCTACAATTTTACCTACATTGGTCAGAACGTAGTCCAGCAGCAGTTCTTCCACGGAGCGTTTATCATCGGTCGCTTCCCGCGTGGCTGCAGCTGTCTGCAGAATTTCAGCCTGCGAAGCAAGCGCTTCCGACTGTGCCGTCAGTCCTTCGCCGCGTTTTTCCAGCATGGTTTCAATGCCCTGCACATCCGAAACATGACCGCTGATGGCGGTGGCCGCGGTGGTTGCCGCTGCGGCATCCTGAATGTCCGCCGTGTCGAACACACCTTTGAGATAGGAAAGGTCGTGCAGCACAAGCCCGAAACCGCCCGTGCCTGCCTGAATGTGAATGGTGCCTGTGGTGCCCGCCGTGCCTGCCGCACCGTTGAGGGTTATTCTTTCATCCGCCCCCCAGCCGCCGGCGCTGAGCAGGTTGAATCCGTTGTAGGATGCGCTGTCCACCGTGCCTTCGATGGTGTCGATAAGTGACTGATACTCAGCCTGCGCGGCGGAAACGCCCAGAGAGCCGTCCGCCACGCCTTCGGCCAGTTCCTGCATGCGTTCAAGACTGCTGCGGATGGTGCCCGCGGCGCTTTGCGCCATGGCGGTGACGGAAGCGGCTTCTGAAACATTGGCGGAAGCCTGCCGGAGCATGCCGGAATCGCTGCGCAGCTTGCCGGAAAGAGCCTGTGCCGCAGGATCGGTTAGTCTGAGCGAACCGGATTCGGCCAGCACCAGATCACGCAGCGATTTACCTACGCTGCCGCCCATGAACAGCCTGCTGGTCAGCATATCCTGCTGCAGCAGGTTCATGGACAGGTCAAAGATAAGCCTGCGCGAGTCTGTGGTGTAGGTCATGAAAATTGCTCCTTTGTGCCGGAACATACCGGCAGGCAATACTTTCTGATGCTGCGGGCCGGGCGCGGGGGACTGACGGAATTCGCCCCGGTCGGGCACAAACGCATGCGCGTCTGACCTCGTGTCCTGCGGGCCGGCGGCGTGCACTATGCGCAAAAGTCATATCGGCCGCCGGAGCGCTGTCTTTAGACGCTTTGCGGCATGTCGCGGTTGTAAAGACGTGCTGAAACCCGCCGGAGCTTCTTGCCCGGTCATCAGGGTTCTGCTAAGTACTGTCGAGTCAGCACGGTACTTCGTGGGGCGCATCGGCGTCCTTTCAGGCAAACCGGTGTAATTCCGGTACGGTCCGGCCGCTGTGTCCCTGCAGGGGCTACAGTCAGCGCGCCTGAACGAAGCTGCTCGGTTATAGTCCTGCCTGTTCCGCGGGCGGACGCAAATTGCACCTTACGTGTCACGCGGCGGGCGTTTCCGACGCTCACCGGCCGCAGTCCGGCACGGCAGAATCAAACAACCAGCGACGTACAACGCGTATCCGGTCGTTCCGCGCACCGGATGATGCGCTGTGCTGCGCGCGGAGAGTCATTGCTCATGCCCAATCACATTCTGAAACGCGACGGCAGACTGGAAACCTGGTCCACAGACCGCATCGCAGGCGCCATCTTTAAATCTCTCAAAGCCAGCGGCATCAAAGATCCCCTGCTTTCCAAGCGCCTTGCCCGCAAGGTTGAGGAAAAACTGAACGACGAAGACACGCCCGAACAGGAACGCGTGCAGGACATGGTACAGCAGGTGCTGATGGAAGCACGCCTGTACAATGTTGCAGAGCGTTACATTATCTACCGCGAAAAACGCCGCGAGATGCGTTCGCAGGGGCAGGCGTATCTTGATATTTCGCAGATGATCGAAAGCTATCTTGACCGCAGCGACTGGCGCGTGAATGAAAACTCCAACATGGGGCATTCGTTTCAGGGACTGATTCTGCACATGGCAGGTTCGGTACAGGCCCGCTATGTGCTGGAAAAATACCCCGAAGAAATCCGGCAGGCGCATCAGCACGGTTATTTCCATATCCATGACCTGTCGTTCGGTCTTGCCGGGTATTGCGCCGGCTGGAGCCTGCGCGACCTGCTGCTTGAAGGATTCAATCTGGCTGGGCGCTGCTCTTCCGCACCTGCCCAGCATTTTGATGCGGCATGCGGACAGATTGTCAACTTTCTGGGCACGCTGCAGAACGAGTGGGCCGGTGCTCAGGCGTTCAACAATGTGGATACCTACCTTGCCCCGTTTGTGCGCAAGGACGGCCTGACCTACAAGCAGGTCAAGCAGCGCATGCAGAACCTTGTGTACAACCTGAACACCACCTCGCGCTGGGGCGGACAAAGCCCGTTCACCAACTTCACGTTTGACGTGGTGCCCCCGTCGCATATCGCCAACGAACCTGTGATCATCGGCGGCGCTTTCCAGGATTCCACCTACGGCGAATACGCCGAGGAAATGGACATGATCAACCGCGCCTTCATCGAGGTTATGCTGGAAGGCGATGCGGACGGACGGATATTCTCCTTCCCCATTCCCACGTACAACGTGACCAAGGATTTCCCGTGGGAATCCGAAACCGGTCAGCTGCTTTTGCAGCTCACCGCCAAATACGGCGTGCCGTATTTCCAGAACTTCATCAATTCGGACCTCAACCCCGAAGATGTGCGCTCCATGTGCTGCCGACTGCAGATGGACCTGCGCGAAATACGCAAAAAAACCGGCGGTCTGTTCGGTTCCGGCGACCTTACCGGCTCCATCGGCGTGGTTACGCTGAACCTGCCCAAGCTGGCGTATCTTGCTCACAATGAAGATGATTTCCTTGATCTGGTGACAGAATATGCCGAAATGGCCCGCGACTCGCTGGAATACAAGCGTAAAATGTGCCAGCAGAACCTTGATAACGGCATGTTCCCGTTTTCGCGCCGGTATCTGAAAAACGGCTATGCCGGGCATTTTTCAACCATCGGCCTCATCGGCGGACACGAAGCATGCCTGAACCTGCTGGGCAAAGGCATTGAAAGTGAAGGCGGGCTGCGTCTGATGACCCGCGTGCTTGACCGCCTGCGCGAACTGGTGCTGCGTTTTCAGGAAGAGACAGGCCATCTGTACAATCTTGAAGCCACTCCGGGTGAAGGTACCTGCTACCGTCTGGCAAAAATCGACAAGGAACTGTACGAAGATATCCGTACTTCCGGTGAAAGCGTACCGTACTACACCAACTCCACGCTGCTGCCCGTGGGTATTTCCACCGACGTTTTCTACGCGCTGGACCACCAGAACGAGTTGCAGACCCTGTACAACGGCGGTACGGTATTCCACACCTTCCTCGGCGAGGCCGTGACCGAGCCGGAGTCGGTGAAAAACTTCCTTGTAAAGGCCATGACCAACACCAAACTTCCGTACATCTCGCTCACTCCGACGTTTTCGGTGTGCAAGGACCACGGCTACCTGAACGGTGAACACTTCAACTGCCCCACCTGCGGGCAGGATGCAGAAGTGTACACCCGTGTTGTGGGCTACTACCGCCCCGTCAGCCGCTGGAACAAGGGCAAGCAGGAAGAATACAGAGAACGTGCCGAATACATGATGCCGTGCTGCGGCAACTAGTGCGGTCCGCTTTCCGGAACTCAGGTTATGATTCTGAATGCCAGTCAGCTTGAAGCCATACGGCAGCGCAATGACGAAGAACTGCGGAGCGGAACCAGAACCTCGCACGGGTATCCGGCCGCTACCATTCGTGACCTGCTGCAGACCGTGGATGCGCTGAAAAAAGAAAAACGCAAGTGGAAAAAGCTTGCGCAGGACAGAGGGCAGGTGCTGGCAGCCATTCAGGATATGGCAGGGCGTACCGTGCACGCCAACGCAGACCAGAACGGCTCCCGCGGGCTGGTCGCGGACGAACGCTCCGGTGCTCTGGGGCCCGCCGCGGACGATTAAAGCCTGCATCCGGTGTGTCATGGCTGCAGCCCTGACAGGCTGCGCTGCGAAAAAAACGACGGAACGCGTCCGGAAAATTTCCGGACGCGTTCTTTTTTTATGTGTCCGGGGGGGCGGCCGGTACCGGTGCTGTTTTTTGTCCGGCAACGTCATAGGGTGAACAGGGCCTGCCGGTGCCGCTGCGCCTGCAGGCCGCGCGGATGAAAGCAGAACGGCGCCTGCGGTCTGGCCGCAGGCGCCGTTACTTACGGAGCCGAAATAGGTGCTGATGCGGCATGGGCCGCGGCGCGGCTGACTATGTACCGCTGACTGGAACCGTATCACGGAACACGGTCTTGCCGTTTGAATCAATGCTGATGATCAGTGCGTAAACTTCATTGAGCGCCATGGAATCAGGTACCGTCAGATTGGCGCGGACTTTTTTGTACCTGCTGATGGAATAGCTGAGATCTTCGGGATTGGCGGCACGCACGGGGCGTGTCTGCCCCTGTCTGCCCAGCAGGGTCACGCTGACTTCACCGCTCAGGGTTCTGTCCGTGGCCAGATTGTTCAGGTCAAACTGCAGGCGCACACTGCGGCCGTTGCCGGCCCGTGCGGAAATATTGTCCACTTTCACCACCTGCATATCCACCTTGTGCAGCAGGGCGGAAAGATCAATGGGCGGCTTGGCGGGCTGTGCCGGTTCAATGGTAACATTGCCCAGCAGTGCCTGCAGTTCTTCGGGGTCGTTTGAGTTGAGTATTTTTTCAACATTCTGCAGCCGCTCCAGCTTCATGTTCAGTTCTCTGATTTCGCGCTGAAGCGAGGCTGTTTCCGCTTGCAATCCGGAATTCTGCTGCCAGAAAGTGTACCCCGCGTATCCACCCCCCGCCGCCGCAGCGGCCAGCAGAATGAGAGAATAAACGGCAAGGCGCAGCCACAGAGGGCTTAGGCGGAAACGCCGCACCCGCGCATCGTCTCTCATCAGGAGCACACTGTATTTGTCGCTCATCTAGTCCTGTCTCCAGTCTTCTCGAACAATCCGCCACGATTCCCCTTCGGGGCGGAGGACGAGCGTTTTCACTCCCTCATCGCTATAGCCAGACGAGTCGGCATAGCGCTGTGTCATGGTCAGTTTCAGTCCGTCATGGTGCAGACTTACATTGATGTCGTCAAGAATAACCAGCCGGGGTTTTTTCTGCGACCACAGTGCGGCTTTCTGGCTGCGTATGTCGGCAATGCCGGAGCGGCCGCCCTGTACGGCGTCACGGGCATAACATTCCATATACTTTTCCATGTCGGCGTTCAGCCACGCCGTGCGCCAGCGGCTGACAAATTTTTCGCCCTCGCCGCGGACAAAGTCCATATATTCCTGCTTCATGCCCACGGCACCGGGGCGCCACTCCATGCCGGCCACACGCCAGGCACCCTGCGGGTCCTGCAGCCAGTACAGTCTGCGGATTCCTTCTGTGGTCAGGTTGGGTGCGCGGTAATATTGTCTGAACCATGTAACCCAGTATCCGGGGCCTTCCAGAGCCTGAACGTCACGCACTATGGTCTGTATCCAGTCCAGATGGCGGAACAGGCGTTCTTTCTGCTGCCGGAAGGCATTGAAGCGCCCTGAACCGGAAAGAGTGTATTGTTCCGGTGCGTAAAAATCAAAAAAGTCATCCGAGCGTGCTTGCCATGCGGCGGCCCACTGCTGCGAACGTTGCGCCAGCAGGCGTGCTGTGGCGGCGTCCCGTTCTGCTTCGGGCTGTGCGCCGGTGGCGTTTACTCCCTGTGCCACAATGACGGGCAGCCCGCGCTCCAGACCGGGGCCGAGCACTTCGATGTCGGCCATGTTCAGGGCGATGCAGCCCTGCGTCTCACGCGGGGTAATCTCGTGACCGCGCCCGTGTATCCATATGCCGAAGCCTGTTTTGCGGCGCAGTGCGTCCACCGGGTTGGGGTAGTTGAGAGTATAGGCTATGCCGCCGTACAGGTCCCAGTCCAGTCCTTTGTCAATGCGGTGCTCGACAAAGTAGACCCCTTCGGGCGTGCGCAGGTCGCCTTCCACCTGTTTGTCTCCGGTTGCCTGTCCGGTGGTGCAGGTGTATGTGGCCGAAACTTCCAGCGGGCTGCTGTGCCTGTACAGAAACAGGGTCTGCCTGCTTTTGTCCACGGCGACAAAACGCGGAGGAAGGTGCGGCAGTTCGCCTATGGCGGCATTCCAGCCCCCGGCGTGCGCATGCGCTGCGGGCAGTATGCAGAAGGTCAGAAAAATAAGAAGGCTTGCAAGGGGTCTGCGTGTTCCGGTCATATAAGTATGTGTGGCTGAATGGTACGCGGAGAGCCGCAAAGGGCTCTCCGCACGGTTGCAACGTTATGAGCGTGCAGCTTCCACAAGCTGCTTGCGGGTAAAAATGGAATGCAGGGCATAGCCCTTTTCTTCCAGTGCCTGGCGGCCGCCTTCTTCTCTGTCCAGCACGCAGCACACTGCGGCTACTTTCAGCCCTGCGGCTTCAATGCGTTCAATGGCTGTAAGCACCGAACCGCCGGTGGTGACCACGTCTTCAAGCATGATGACGGTGTCGCCCTGACTGAAGTTGGCCAGTCCTTCCACGTACTGTCCTGTGCCGTGCCCTTTGGCTTGTTTACGTACAATAAGGCCCGGCAGGGGGCGGCCTTTTTCGTGCGATATCACCGTGACGGCAGTGACCAGCGGGTCTGCGCCCAGCGTCATGCCGCCCACACCGGCACCGTCCATGTTCTGTATCATTTCAAAGAACAGGTTGCCGATAAGCCACGAACCTTCCGCATGCAGGGCGGTCTGACGGCAGTCGAAATAATAATCGCTTTTCTTGCCGGAGGCGAGTGTAAAGTCGCCTTCTTTATATGATTTTTCTGCAAGTATTTTTGCAAGACGGCGTTTGAGATCGTTCATGTATTGCTCTCCTGAGCGGTTAGCCCGCAAAAACGCGGTCAAAGATCATGTCTTCGTGACGCAGGTAGTACCCTGCGTCGAACAGCGCATCAAGCACCTCAGGCTGCAGATGTGCGGTTATGTCTGCATCGGCCCGGACATTTTCGGGAAAACTGGTGCCGGTATCCCAGCTTTTCATGGCTGCTTTCTGCACCATGACATAGGCTTCCTGCCGTGCCATGCCCGACTCCACCAGAGCGGTGAGCACCCGCTGTGAAAAGAACAGACCGTATGAGCTCATAAGGTTGCGGTCCATGTTTTCGGGAATAACACGCAGGTTTTCAAGCAGATTGCACAGGCGGTGCAGCACATAATCCATAAGTATGGTCGAATCGGGCATGATG
The DNA here is from genome assembly GCF_055388115.1 of Oleidesulfovibrio vietnamensis. NCBI lineage: Bacteria > Pseudomonadati > Thermodesulfobacteriota > Desulfovibrionia > Desulfovibrionales > Desulfovibrionaceae > Oleidesulfovibrio > Oleidesulfovibrio vietnamensis. The sequence continues at coordinate 2,924,935 of NZ_AP042419.1, read as the reverse complement.
ACGCGTTCCACGGAAGAGTGGGATATATCGCGTTCGTGCCACAGTGCCTGATTTTCCATGGCGGCAACGGAGTTGGTGCGGATAAGCCGTGCAAGACCGGTCATGTTTTCCGCCGATATGGGGTTCTTTTTGTGCGGCATGGCCGAAGAACCTTTCTGCCCCTTGCGGAAACCTTCTTCGGCTTCCAGCACTTCAGTGCGCTGCAGGTGGCGCAGTTCAACGCACAGACGTTCTATGCCGCCGGCGCAGACCGCCAGAGCGGTAAAGAAATGCGCGTGTCTGTCACGCTGGATGATCTGGGTGGAGATGGGGTCTGCGTGCAGTCCCAGAATCTGGCAGGTGATGCGCTCCACTTCGGGGTTGAGCATGGCGTAGGTGCCCACGGCACCGGAAATCTTGCCCACGCGTACGCTTTCCACGCCGGCCTTCACCCGTTCCAGATGCCGGCGGAATTCGGCGTAGTAGCCTGCCATTTTCAGTCCGAAGCTGGTGGGTTCGGCGTGAATTCCGTGGGTTCTGCCCATGCACAGGCGTCCCTTGTTGGCACGGGCCAGTTTTTCCAGCGTGACCAGCAGACGCTCTATACCCTGCACCACCATGTCGCCCGCACGGCTCAGCATCACGCCGTTGGCGGTATCCACGATGTCAGATGAAGTGCAGCCCAGATGGATGAACCGGGCGGCAGGGCCTACCTTTTCTTCCACGGCGGTCAGAAAGGCGATGACGTCATGGCGGGTCTGTTCTTCGATTTCAAGGATGCGCTCCACATCGAAGTCTGCTTTTTCCCGTATGGTGGTCATTGTTTCGTCGTCTATCACGCCCAGGCGGTTCCAGGCTTCGCAGACGGCGATTTCCACTTCAAGCCAGACGCGGAATCTGTTTTCCAGCGTCCAGAGCTGCCCCATTTCGGGACGGGTGTACCGTTCGATCATCGGTCTGGTCTCTATAGTCGCTACGCGGTTGTGGGCTAAGCGCCCTGTGGGTATGAAAAAGGCAGCCGGAGGCTGCCAAAAAATCAGGATGCCTGGCCTGCGGTGGTGCCGGAGGCTGATGCATCGGAAGGCGAGGAAGACGAAGCGGAAGGCTCGGGTGCAGAGGCACCTGTGCCGCCGCTGTCTGAAGCGGCGCTGCGGTTGCCGTATTCTGTGGCGTACCAGCCGCCGCCTTTAAGCATGAATGAGGTGTTGGACATAATGCGCTTGGCGTTGCCGCCGCATACGGGGCAGGTTTTTGCCTGAGCCTCGAAGTTGCGCTGCCATTCCTCGAAGATTTGCTGACAGTCGTCGCATTTGTATTCGTAGATAGGCATTGCACGCTCCTGATGTGAAATACAGACGATAGACAAAAGTAAACAGCGGCTTGCGCGTTGTCAAACACCAAACCGCTGCTGAAATATGCGGGTTACACAGCGAACACCGCACTCCGGCGATGCTTCTACGTCGGCAGAGCCCCCGGTTCTCGACGAACTAGGCCTTAGCGGCTGCCTTCGCTTCTTTGATGCGCTGCTTAATGCGCTTTTCGCGACGGTGGCGCTTACGGTCCAGTTCTTTTTTTCTTTCAATTTTTTTATGAGCCATGGTTAGTCTCCTTCGAAATGAATGGGCAGACAGAGTGCATACCCCATGTGCGGGGGGCTTGTCCAGCCTTTGACACACCGGAGTGGCTTTTGGCCTGTGCGCGCTTCAGCAGCGGCGCGGGACAAGCCCGGCAGCCCTGTCATAATGACCCGAAAGCTGTTGCCCGGCGGATATGGTGCACTCTGTAAATCCTTGTTCTTCCAGCACGGTGCGCACGGTCTTCATCTGCGCCCCGAAACGTTTGTGCTCCGCACTGCTGATGTGCAGCTGCGGGGGGCCATCGGCACTGGTGATGCGCAGCCGGAATTCACGCAGCCCCAGTGCGGCAAGAGCATCTTCGGCCGCGCCGAGTCTGCGCAGCATGTGGCGGCGGGGGCGCACGCCGTAGGCAAAGCGGGTCAGCAGGCACGGACGCGCAGGCTGGTCGGCACGGGCAAGCCCCGTATACTGTGCCAGTGCGCGGATATCGTTTTTGCCGATGCCCAGCTCCATGTACGGGCTGCGTATACCGCACTCCTGCAGGGCCTTTTGCCCCGGGCGGTATTCGCGCGTGTCCGATGCGTTGGTGCCGTCGCACAGCGGACGACCGGAACAGGCGTCCAGCAGTGCGCCGTAAATGTATTTTTTACAGTGGTAGCAACGGTCATGACCATTGCGCGCTATCTGTTCCACCTGCAGGGGGTCCACGGTGACAATGACGGCGTTCACATGCGGCGCTGTCAGTTCTGCAGTGACGGCTCTTGTTTCCGCCGGAGTAAGATGCGGGCCGGAGGCGTGCACCAGCAGCGGATGCAGCCCCGCGCGCCCGGCGATGTGGGCCAGCAGTCTGCTGTCCAGCCCGCCGGAGTATGCCACGGCGGGTGATGAAAAGCCCCGGAGCAGCTGCTCCAGGGCTTTGAGTGTCGTCCGGGTGCGGGCCATGGGCATCAGTTGGACTGAATGGATTCCACAGGTTCGCTCAGCTCGAATTCGCCTTTGCTGATAAGTGCTTTCAGCTCGTTGGCGATTTCAAGAGACAGCGGGTAGCTGGTCAGGGGAACTGTGTCCACATGTTTACCCTGAATTTCCACCGAGCCGGATTTGAGCTGTTCATAGTTTACATGCTGCAGAACCCGCGGCAGGCAGTTGGGGTAGTCATGACCGTAATCTTTTACCGGCATTTCAATATCGCAGTCATCCACGCCGGTGTACCACGCCACTTCTTCATTCAGTACCGGAATGGGAATGCCCACCCCCACGCTGAGCGAGCAGCCGTATCCGATAATGCTGACACCGCGCAGGTATCTGGGGTTCATGCCCTTCATGTGGCCTTTAAGCTGCAGCGTGCCGGAAGGCGAAAGCGGGATGCCCCTGTGGTTGCGTTTGGGGTTGGGGTTGTGCTGTGTGCCCGCGCCCACCACATACCCTGTGGCGCCCGCCAGAAACACGCGTGTTCCCAGACCTATGGTCATGAAAAACGGATCGTTGAACAGCGGCGACAACCTGCCGGCAGTGGCAAAGTTGAGGTTGCGCATGTTCGGTTTAAGCGGCCCCATGTAGGTGTAGATGATGCGGCTGGTCAGGTTTACCGCCGCATTATAGTTCTGGTAGCAGTTGCGCGGGTTGTACAGTTCGGCGTGGGGCAGATCGGCCAGCGAGACCATCCTGTCCATTTCGCGTCTGGGGTAGCAGTCCGTGCCGTAGGCCTGCGCCTTGAAATGCACGGACTTTCCGCGCACCAGATCTTCTATCACATGGCCGCCGCCATAACTGAACTGGCCGGGATAGACCTTGTTCAGCGGGTCGTCCTCGCGGGGTTCGGTGGCTCCCAGATAACCGTCAACGGCCGCCAGCCCCGCATAGCACGGCACGCCGTTCAGCGTGATGCGCGAGGTTTTGATGGTGGGGGCTTCCGGCTGTCCGGTGTTGAAAAGCATGCCGGAGGAACACATGGGCGAAAAGGTGCCGGTGGTGACCACATCCACTTCACGGGCGGCTTTTTCTTTGCCCATGGTACGCACTGCCTCGGTCATTTCCTCGGCATTGAGCACCACGGCGTTGCCCTTGCGGATGCGCTCGTTGATCTGGGCGATGGTTTTGTTCACTTTGTAACGGGACATGAGCCCTCCCTGTGTGTTCTGCGGCATGGAATCGTCGTCGGGCTGAAAGACGGAACGCTGAAGGTGGAGCGTGCCGTCGTCTGCGTATCGCATAAGCAGTGAGGCACTATACGGAAAAGTCCCGCGGGAGACAATGCCGGTCAGCTTTCCAGATTTTCCAGCGCCTTCTGGGCTTTTTCGAACGAAGGGTCGAGCCGGAGGGCGTTTTCGAACAATACCCTGGCATCCGCGGGTTGTCTGCCCCGCGAGAAAATTATGCCCATATTGTACGAAAGCGTTTTGTCCATGGAACCGAATGACGGTGTAATCTGGCGGATGCGCATCACGATGCTGCAGGCTTTGTCAAATTGCCGCCCCTCGGCATAGGCCATGGACATGTTGTACATGAGGTTGGGGTCATCCGGCGTGATGTGCAGGGCCTTTTCGTATTCTTCGATGGCCTGCTGCCATTTGCCCTGACGGCGCAGGGCAATGCCTAGCCTGTTGAAGGTGGCTATGTCGGTGTGGTCAAGATGACTGCCCTTGGCATCCAGAGCCTGCCGGTAGTATTTTTCGGCTTTGTGGGGGTCTCGTGAGCTGTAAACAGCCGCTATTTTTTCAGAAATTTCACCAATGTAGTTCAGGGCGTCTTTGGTGGCCTGTTGTACGGCGGTTTCAAACAGCTCTTCGGCGCGTTCTTCGTTGCCAAGTTCCACATGGATTTCACCCATGTCCACCTTGCGTTCGACATTAAGTGGCGAAAGCTGATCAAGCCGTTCCAGATAGCGCAGCCGTTCGTTCATGTCGCCGGTCAGTTTGTGCAGTTCGGCCAGTTTTTTCAGCGGTTCCATATACAGGTTGGCGTGTTCGCTGGCCTGTTCAAAACTTTCACGGGCTTTATCCAGCTTTCCCAGCCCCTGCCATGCGTCACCCATCACCAGATAGCCGGCGGCGCTGTTGGGCTTCACTTCCAGAATTTTACGCGCGGCTTTCAGTGCCGTTTCAAAATTGCCCTGAGCCACCAGCGCCTTGGCGGCATCTATCAGCTGGCCCAGCTTGCCCTGCGGCTTGATGGTGAAGGCTATCTTTTCGATGAGGGTGTTGATGGATATGGGCTTGCTGATGAAGTTGTCCGCACCTATCTCGTGCAGCAGCACAAGGCGCTGCCGTTCGGTTTCTCCGGTAAGAATGATGATTTTGACGTTGGCGAAGGTGTTCTTCATCTGCCGCACCAGCATGCTGGTGTCCTTGCCCTGCATCATGCGCTCTATGAAAACAACCAGATGCTTACGACGCAGTGAAGTGTCGCGGATGACTTTCAGGATGTAGTCGGGGTCGGTGACGGATGTCAGCGGGTCGCCGCTGATGGCAAGCTGCTTGAGCAGCGTCGTGCGCAGAATGCCCACAAAGGTCTGATCGTCGCTGGCTACGATGAAATGACCCCCCTGTGCGCCAAGGTATTCTATAACTGTCTGCTCATATTGTTTGAGCTTCATTTTCATATCAAGCTGAGACATGCGGATGCCCTCCGGTGTGTGAAGTGAGGTAGGGCATTCCCTCCCCCGGGTATGCCGCCCGGTACAGTATGGGGGCTGTTTTCAGTATGTCAACCATTCAGACACCCAATGCCGACAATATAAACCATACAATGATGCCGATGCCCACGGCACCGTACATGACCAGTCAGGAAGAACACCGGTCGCGCGCTGCCCTGCGGATGACAAAGGCGGCCACGGCGGCAGCGGTTATGGCCAGAGCCATGCGTATTTCCATTTGTTGCTCCTGCGCCCGGCACAGGCCGGTTTACAGTGCCGTGCCGCAGTACTTGCAGTGGACTGCGTCCACGTCGTGGCCGTCTCGTCCGCATGCGGGGCAGGCCTGCGTGCTTACCGGACGCGGTCTGACCAGCGCGGAGGTGACAATGCCGGTGGGAACGGCAATGATACCGTAGCCCAGTAGCATTATGAATGAAGCTATGCCCTGTCCCAGCGGGGTTCCGGGCGAAATGTCGCCGTACCCCACCGTGGTCAGCGTGACCACGGCCCAGTACATGCTGCGTGGAATGGAGGTGAAGCCGTATTTTTCACCTTCGATGACATACATGAGCGTGCCGAATATGGTGACCAGCGACAGTACCGCAAGCAGAAAAACCAGAATTTTGCGCCTGCTGTCCCGTAATGCGCGGATGAGATGCCGTGCCTCGGAAACATACTGGGCCAGTTTGAGTACCCTGAATATGCGCAGTACGCGCAACAGCCGCACCACGGCAAGGTAATGCGTGCCGGGCAGCAGCAGGGTGGCCCATGTGGGCAGTATGGCCAGCAGGTCCACCACCCCGAAAAAGCTTCTGGCGTACGCGGCAGGGCGCAGCACACACAGCAGCCGCAGTATATATTCCACCGTGAACAGCAGGGTGAACAGCCATTCCAGCGTGAACAGCAGACCGGCGTACCGCATGCGGACAGTGGTCACGCTGTCCAGCAAGACTACCAGCACGCTGAAGAGAATGGCGATGATAAGTATAATATCAAAAAGGCGGCCCGCAGGGGTGTCCGCCTCAAAGATGATTTCATGCAGCGTGCGCCGCCACCCGTGTACGGGTTTTACCGGATTCTGCGTCACGGGCGTTCCGTTGTTCCCGCCTTTGCCTGTTCGGCAACGGCTCTGGCTTTTGCCTCGGCGGCTTCGGCATCACCCAGATACGCGCGCCGCAGCGGTGTAAGATTACTGTCCAGTTCGTACACCAGCGGCAGCCCGGTGGGAATGTTCAGCCCCGTGACTTCGTCTGGCGACATGCCGTCAAGGTGCATGACGAGCGCCCGCAGACTGTTGCCGTGTGCGGCCACCAGCAGGCGGCGGCCGGCCTGTATGGCCGGAGCAAGGGTTTCGTGCCAGTATGGCAGCACTCTGGCCACGGTGTCTTTAAGGCTTTCGCACAGCGGCATCTGACGGGCTGTCAGCGAGGCGTACCGCCGGTCATGTGCGGGGTGGCGCGGGTCGTCGGCGGTAAGGGCAGGGGGCGGTGTGTCAAAGCTGCGCCGCCAGATGAATACCTGTTCCTCGCCGTATTTTTCCGACATTTCTTTTTTATTCAGTCCCTGCAGCGCGCCGTAGTGGCGCTCGTTGAGCCGCCAGTGGCGGTGCACAGGCAGCCACAGCAGGTCCAGCTCTTCCTGTATGATGTTCAGGGTGCGTATGGCCCGCTTGAGCACCGAGGTATGGCATTCGTCAAAGGTAAGGCCCGCTGCGGCTATCAGACGTGCGCCTTCGCGGGCTTCGGTTTCGCCCAGCGGGGTCAGATCCACATCGGTCCAGCCGGTGAACCGGTTTTCCAGATTCCATGTGCTTTGTCCGTGGCGGACAAGTACCAGCTTGTACATGCTGCCTCCTGCTTCCGGCGGGCGGTGCACCCGCGTGCACTACTCCGGAGTCTGAATGTTGTATGATTTCAGTTTGCGGTACAGGTAGCTGCGTTCAAGGCCGATGGCTTCGGCCAGGCGGGTTATGTTGCCGCCGAACTCCTGCAGTTTCGCCTCCAGAAAGCGGGCCTCGAAGGCAGTGCGCGCCGCCTTGAAATCCATGACACCTTCGGGGATCATACCATCCGATGGGCCTGCGGTACAGGGCTGAGGCATTATGCCCGCACCGGCGCAGCGGTATTCGGGCGGCAGCATGGCGGCGGTCACCGTCTGGCCGGAGTGCATGATGAGCATGCGTTCCACAAAATTTTTCAGTTCACGCACGTTGCCCGGCCAGTGGTAGCACAGCAGGGCGGAACACGCATCCGGTGCAAACGTGACAGGGCGGAAACCGTGTTCCGCGGTCATTCTGTTCATGAATTCACCGATGAGCAGCATAACGTCATCGCCGCGCTGGCGCAGCGGCGGCACCACAAGGGGGATGACCCGCAGGCGGTAATACAGGTCTTCGCGGAACCGGCCTGCGGCTATTTCATCCTCCAGACTTTTATTGGTTGCCGCGATAACGCGCACATCGACCTTTACCGTTTTATGGCCGCCCACCCGCTCAAAGCTCTGCTCCTGCAGAATCCGCAGAATCTTTGCCTGCGTTTTCAGGCTCATGTCTGCAATTTCGTCCAGAAACAGCGTGCCCTGATGAGCCATTTCAAATTTGCCGGTTTTGGCAGTTTCGGCACCGGTGAAGGCGCCTTTTTCGTGTCCGAAGAGTTCGCTTTCGATAAGCTCTTCGGGTATGGCGGCGCAGTTGACCGCCACCAGCGGTTTATCTTTTCTGCGCGAGCTTGCGTGAATGGAGCGTGCCGCTATTTCCTTGCCCGTGCCGTTTTCTCCCGTGATGAGCACCCATGCGTCCGTGGGGGCCACCCGGCCTATCTGGCCGCGCAGTTCCACAATGGAAGCGGAGTTTCCGGTCATTTCCACGGTGGTCGACTGGGTGAGCCGCGAGCGCAGGGCCTGATTCTCTCTGCGCAGGCGGTAATACTCCAGCGCCTTGTTGGCCGAAATGACGACTTTTTCCAGCGAGAGGGGTTTTTCGATGAAGTCGTAGGCCCCTTTTTTTATGGCGTTGACCGCGGTTTCGATGTTGCCGTGACCGGAAATCATGATCACCGGCAAAGAGGCATCGGCCGTACGCAGATTGTCCAGCACTTCCAGTCCGTCCATGCCCGGCAGCCATATATCCAGAAATATAAGGTCGGGGGGCGTGTCCGTGGCCAGTTTCAGGCCTTCTTCACCGGTTTCCGCCTCCGCTACCTCATAGCCTTCATCTTCCAGAATACCCCGCAGGGAAAAGCGGATGCCGTCTTCGTCATCCACAATAAGAACGCGCGCGTTCATGGTGTCAGGTCTCCGTCATTGTCCGCGGGATGCTCCGCGGGAGTGTCAAAGGCAAAGCCCTCGTCAAAAAGTTCCAGGCAGGCACGCACGGCGTCAGCACAGTACAGGGTACCGGCTCCGGTGCGTATTTCGTCCAGCGCGTGTGTCAGCCCCAGCGACGGGCGGTACGGCCGGTGTGAGAACATGGCCTCCACCACGTCGGCCACGGCCAGAACCCGTGATTCGGGCAGTATGTCATCTTTGCAGAGCCCCAGCGGATAGCCGCTGCCGTCCAGCCGTTCATGGTGCTGCAATACTGTCTGTGCCACCGGCCACGGAAAATCAACGCCCTTGAGGATGTCGAAGCCCACCCGCGGATGGGTGCGCATGATGTTCTGTTCAATGGCGGAAAGTGTGGCGGGCTTTGTCAGAATTTCCGAGGGAACATAAATTTTGCCGATGTCGTGCAGCAGGCCGGCCATGCGTATGCCCTGACAGCGGTGTACATCCATGCCGGTGCGGGCCGCAATGGCGCAGGCCAGACGTGCCACGCGCTGCTGGTGTCCTGCGGTGTAAGGGTCTCTTTTTTCCGAGGTCACGGCAAGGGCCATGACCGTCTGTTCAAATACCCGCTGCAGTTCGTCCAGAGCCTTTGTCAGCGATGCTTTGTCGCGGCGGCGGGTTGTCATGTCGCGCAGCACCAGCACGGTGCCCGCCCTGTCCGGGCTGTCGCCGGTGACCGTGGCCGAAATTTCCACAGGGCAGTGTCCCGATGCGTGCTGCAGTATTGCGTTGAGCGACCTGCGGCCTGTACCTGCATGGCGCAGCACCAGCCGGCGGGGGTCTGAGGCGGTTGCGTCTCCTTCCACCATCAGGCTGGCGACGGAGGCAAACATCCGTTGTTCCAGCTGTGTTGCCGAAAGGTGCAGCAGCTCCTGCGCAGCGGGGTTGCAGAACGTTATCACCCCCTGCCTGTCAATGATCATGACCGCTTCGCGTATGGAACGCAGCGTGGCGGCAAAAAGCTGCTCGCGCTCGGTGCGTTCCCGTTCCGCTGCGTGTTTGTACAGCGCCATCTCAATGCAGATGTGCAGTTCCCTGTCGTCAAACGGCTTGATAACATACCCGAACGGGCCGGTTATTTTGGCGCGCTCCAGCAGTGACGGTTCCATGAGGCCCGTAAGGTAGATGACAGGCACGTCGAACCGGTCATGCAGCAGCGCGGCCGTTTCTATGCCGTCCATCTCTCCTTCCAGCATGATGTCCATAAGGACGATATCGGGCCGCATGGCAGCGGCGGCACGCAGCGCTTCTTCGCCGGAAGGGACCGTGGACGGCGCGGGATAACCCAGCAGCTGCAGCCGGTGCGCCACGTCAAAGGCCACGACTGGTTCGTCTTCCACCAGCAGGATGGAACGAGGTGTCATGTGTTCTCCGTTCAGCTGCGCGGCAGAAACAGGTCGTCGAACGCCTGCCCCAGCGTGGGAAACCGGAATGTGAACCCTGAGGCGAGAAGCCGTGCGGGCAGAATGCGTCTGCCGCCGGTAATGAGTTCCGCTGCCATTTCGCCCAGCAGCGTTTCAAGCAGCCATGCGGGTGTGCGCAGCCACGAGGGGCGGTTGAGCGCTGTGCCGAGCTGACGGCAGAACGATTCCATGGTCACGGGGTCCGGTGCGGTAAGGTTGAAGGCGCCGTGCAGTGAACTGTCATTGATGAGGTGTCTGATGGCGCGTACCTCGTCTGCAATATGTATCCAGGATATCTCCTGCCTGCCGCTGCCCAGCGGGCCGCCGGCAAACAACCGGAAAGGCGTGACAAAACGCGGCAGAGCACCGCCATGCGTGCCCAGCACCATACCGGTGCGCAGCACCACGCGGCGCACTCCCATGGATTCGGCATCCAGCGTCGATGCCTCCCAGCGGACGGTGGTGTCTGCCAGAAATCCGCTGCCGGGAGGGGCGTCTTCCGCCGCCAGCAGCGGGTCGGTGGGCGGCTGTGCCGAGCCGTAGTACCCTGTGGCCGAAGCCTGAACCAGAACTGCAGGGCGGGTATGAAGACGGCTGAGCGCGTCTGTGACAGCTTCACCGGCTGTTACTCTGCTGGCGACGATGCGTTCTTTCAGTTGCTGCGTCCAGCGGCCCGAAGCTATGTTTTCTCCCAGCAGGTTTACCAGCACATCACATTGCGCCTGTTCCATTATGGCGGCCAGCGCCTTGCCGCCGGCACCGTCCCACGGCACCAGCGTCACCTTGGCCGCCATGTCGGCGGGCAGGCGCTTTCTGCTTTTTTCAGGATCGCGGGTGGGTATTACCGTGGCACCGCCTTCCGCCATCATGCTTCGGGCCAGTGCCGTACCTATAAATCCTGTTCCGCCCAGTATCACTGCGTTCATGTGTGGCTCCCGGTTATGATGGATGATGACGGAACCGCATTATGTCACAGGCAGCTCCATTGTGACAATGGTTCCGCCGTCGGGGGCGGCATTTGCACGCACATAGCCTCTGTGGTCCTGTACTATGGATTTGACGATGGTCAGCCCCAGTCCGGTACCACCGCGCTTGCGGGAAAAGTAGGGTTCAAACAGGCGCGAGCGTTCTTCCGCGCTCAGACCGGGACCGTTGTCGGCCACGTCCACCCGCACAAGGCCCAGCGCCTTGTCATGCCGCACGGTTACGGTGACTGCGGGCGACTCGCGGCCCTCCAGCACTTCGGCCGCGTTGGTCATGATGTTAAGCAGCGCCCGGTGCATGGCTTTTTTATCCAGATTCATGCGCGGCAGCGATTGCGGGGCGTGCATTTCCCACGTTATGCCGCTGTGGCTGGTGCGGAACATGGTCACCAGCTCGCTGAGCAGCGGCATGATGTCGCCGGGCAGAGGTTTGACCTCGGGCAGTTTGGCAAAGGCCGAAAATTCCTGCACCATCTGCTGCAACTGCTCCACCTGCCGCACGATGAGTTCTGTGCACTGCGGAAAAATAGGGTCTTCAATGTCCGGTCCGAACTTGCGCTGCAGCCGCTGAGCCGAAAGCTTGATGGGGGTGAGCGGATTTTTGATCTCGTGGGCTATGCGCCGCGCCACTTCGCGCCATGCCGCCATGCGCTGCATTTTTTCCAGTTCGGTGATGTCTTCAAACACGGCCACCAGCCCGTTGTAGTCGCCCTGCGGCGTGGGCAGCCCCACAGCGTTCACCAGCAGCTTCCATTCATAGTCGCCTGCGCGCAGCGTCATCTGGCGCTGCCACTGCGATTCGGGAGAAGCCTTGAACTGCCGCACCATTTCGCGGAACATGCGGGAGTGTTCTCCGGAAAGCAGGTCCCCCGGGCGCGAGCCGAGAAGCGGGCGCGGATCGATGGAAAACATGGCTCCCGCCGCTTTGTTCATGGTGCTGATGCGGCCTTCGGCGTCCAGCGAAACCACGCCGGCGGCGATGTTGTCCAGTACGGCCTCGATGTACCGTGTGCGCTGTTCTTTTTCTTCGTTCTGCGCCGCCAGCATCAGGTTGGCATCCGTCAGGCGGCTGCGGCTCATTTCCAGGTCTTCCGTCATGCGGTTGAACGACTGCACCAGCACACCCAGTTCATCTGTCGAGCTGTCTTCCAGCCGTACAGTCAGGTCGCCGCGGGCAATGCGCTCCGTGCCTTCCGCCAGCGCCATGATGGGGGCCGTCAGTTCCTTTGACAGCCTGAACCCGAACCACATGGCCCCGAGAATGATCAGCAGGGTAAGCACCCCGAGAATGAAATACAGTGTGACTTTGAGCGGATGTTTCAGCGTCTTGAGTTTTTTGTATTCGTCAAAACCGCGCACCACTCTGTCGAGCTTGTACATGAGGCCCTGACCGATGTTTTCGACCAGCACCAGATACCCTGTTCTGCCGTCGTCCACCGGCAGCACTCCCACGGCATAGTCCGCCTCCTGCCCGGGCCACAGCAGTGACCAGTAACGGGGCTGCGCTTCCAGACTGTCCCAGTCTATGCGGGCTTTGGTTTCGGCCCACAGTGCGGCTGCGCTGGCATCGCCGTGCCAGTTCTGCTCGCTTCTGTCGGTGCGCAGCACACCCACCAGCAGCAGATTGTACTCCTGCTGTTTTTTCTGGAGATAGGCATCCATGCTTTTTCCGCCCCAGGCAAACCGGCGTTCGATGATTTCCTTTACGATGAAATCGCCGCGCTGGTTCAGCCTGTCACGGGTTGTGCTGTATAGTGTCTGCCCCACGTCCAGCGCCATTTCCATGGACGTTTCCACCTGACTTTTGAACCAGTAGTCCACGGACGTCTGCACAAAGCGCGCACTGACCACAAACATGAGCACGGTGGGAAAAAGAGAAAGCGACATGAAGGCCAGCACCAGCCGTGTGCGCAGCCGCGACCCCAGCACTCTGCGGCGGCGTTCCAGTATCAGCTTGACGCCGTTGCGCACCACTATGAACAGCACCAGCAGCAGCAGAATGAAGTTGAGATTGAAAAGCGCGAGGAAAAAGTAGGAATCAACGCCGAGGTACGTCAGTTCAACCCAGGTGAGGATAATGACGGCAAGAAAAGCCACGGCGGCAAGAAGGAGTTCACGCTGGCGGCGTTTGCGTTCACGCGTGTCCGCCACGCTTACCCGTATGGTGCTCTGTTCGTCTGTCATGGCGGGCGTGGTCTAGAAGGTGAAAGTCATCGAATAGCTGATGGGCGGGGCGACATCCCACGACCAGAAAAAAAGCGTTTTGGAAAGCCAGGGCGGTACATCGGCATGGCGCAGGGTCACATCCAGCGCGACAACGTACTCGCGGTCGTGTTCCAGCGTGTTGAGCCTGCACAGCGGCAGCACCATACGGCTCCATGTGGAGTCAAGCAGCGCCTTGAGTGATTTATTCCTGTTGGGGGCTTTTCTGTCCGGTTCCGTCAGGATGAATTCCCGGGTGAGCGGGTCCATCTGCAGGGTGGACAGACCTTCTATGGAAACCAGCGAGCCACGGGGGATAAAGGAACTGCGCCTGCTCAGGCTCACAGTGCTGGTCAGGTTGATGGCCGAACCTTCGCGCAGGTCGCGTTTGAGCATTTCCAGATCACTGACGCTGACCCCGAACCGCAGCACCAGTTTGTCATCCACCGTATCCAGCACAAAGCTGTCCAGTTCGAGCTGCTGGGCGGCGGAAGGACGTGTGTCTTCTGCCGCCGCCTGCGCGCCGGTGCACAGGCCGATGGCGGCCGTCAAGGTCAGAATCAGACAAAGGAATATGGAGCGGATGTGCAGTCGCATGAGCCGTCTGTGCGTTGGGGTTACTGAGGCATGGGGAAGCCTGCCCGGATATTGTTCTTCGCACACGGGTGCCATGTTTGGCAAGCCGGGGCTGTACCTGTTGTATCACAGGTGTGCGGGCATCAGTCGTTCCGGCACGGCGCAGCCGCTGCGGCAGAAAAAAACGTGACTGTCCGGCTGAAACTGAAAGCATACCGCCGGCTTGCGGCTGCACAAAAAAAGCCCCCGCCGGAGCGGGGGCTTTGGTATCTGCAGGGTGGAAAAGACGGTTAGTCTTCCACAACGGGCTGGGGTGCACCCACCAGCTCTTCAAGGAATCTGTCGGGGCGTTCTTTCTGTTCGGGAACCGAGATGTCGGAGTGTACATACTCGCGGTATCCGGTGCCGGCGGGAATGAGACGGCCCACGATGACGTTTTCCTTCAGGCCGCGCAGGTGGTCGTTCTTTCCGCGCAGCGAAGCTTCTGTAAGCACCTTGGTGGTTTCCTGGAAGGAAGCCGCCGAGATGAACGAAGACGTGGTCAGCGATGCCTGCGTGATACCGAGAACCAGCGGCTCGGCGGTGGCCGGAGTGCGGCCTTCCTCGATGGCTTTCTGGTTTTCGATGCGGAACTCGGCCTTGTCGACCTGTTCTCCCACAAGGAAGCTGGTCTGACCGGGGTCGAGCACGGTCACTTTTTTCAGCATCTGGCGCACGATGACTTCGATGTGCTTGTCGTCAATGCCGACGCCCTGGAAGCGGTACACATCCTGAATTTCTTCGACAAGGTAGTTGGCAAGGTATTTTTCGCCCTTGACGCCCAGAATGTCGTGGAGTTCGGGATGACCTTCGGTCAGCATTTCGCCTGCTTCCACAAAGTCGCCGTCGGTGACGGTGATGTGCTTGCCCTTGGGTACGAGATATTCTTTCTCGTCACCGGTTTCAGGGGTGACAACAAGCTTGCGTTTACCCTTGGTTTCACCGGCAAAGGTGACAATGCCGTCGATCTGCGAAACCACGGCCATATCTTTGGGCTTGCGCACTTCAAAGAGTTCGGCAACGCGGGGCAGACCACCGACGATGTCCTTGGTTTTGGAGCTTTCACGCGGCTTACGGGCGATGATGTCGCCTGCGGTGATCTCCTGACCGTCGCGCACCATCAGAATGGCGCCCACCGGCAGCGAATAGCTGGCCGGAATGTTCGATTCGGGACGCGTTTTCACCACGCCGTCGGCATCGCACAGGGCGACGGCCGGCCGGAAGTTGGTGGTACGGTATTCGATAATGGTCTGGGTGGTCATCTGGGTTGCTTCGTCGGCTTTTTCCTGAACGGTCTTGCCTTCGATGATGTCCGTGAACTTGACCAGACCGTCCACTTCCGAAACGAACGGTTCGTTGAAGGGGTCCCACTCGGCGAGCAGCTGGCCCTTCTTCACTTCCTGTCCTTCTTCCACGTGCAGTTTTGCACCGGAAGGCAGTACGTATTTTTCGCGCTCGCGGCCCTGTTCGTCCACAATGCCTACCTGACCGGATTTGCCCATGACCATGTGCTGGCCGTCTTTGTTGCGGACGGATTTGACACGGTACAGAACGGCACGGCCGGTGTACTGCGCCTGAATGTTCGAACGTTCGATTTCGCGCGATGCCGTACCGCCGATGTGGAAGGTACGCATGGTAAGCTGCGTGCCCGGCTCGCCGATGGACTGTGCGGCGATGATGCCCACGGTCTCACCGATGTTGACCACATGCCCGCGGGCAAGGTCGCGGCCGTAGCACATGGCGCACACGCCCCTGTCGGAGCGGCAGGTAAGTGCCGAACGGATATGCAGAGAGTTGATGCCTGCCTCGTCCAGCTTTTTGGCCACGTTTTCATCAATAAGCGTGTTGGCCGGGAAGAGCACCTCGGTGGTTTCCGGGTCGGTCACCGGATACAGCGTGACGCGGCCCAGCACACGTTCTGCAAGGCGCATCTTGATGTCGCCGCCCTTGATAAGGTGGCCCACTTCCAGCCCGTCGACGGTGCCGCAGTCGTGTTCGCTGATGATGACATCCTGAACGACGTCAACCAGACGACGGGTAAGGTAACCGGAGTTCGCGGTTTTAAGCGCGGTATCCGCCAGACCCTTACGTGCGCCGTGCGTGGAGGTGAAGTACTGCAGCACGGACAGACCTTCACGGAAGCACGAGGTGATCGGGGTTTCGATAATTTCACCGGAAGGCTTGGCCATAAGACCACGCATGCCGGCCAGCTGACGCATCTGGTCCTGGTTGCCTCGCGCACCGGAGTTGGACATCATGAAGATGGGGTTGAAGCTCTGGTTCAGCTCTTCTTTGCCCGTCTTTTCGTCGCGCATGACATCGTAGGAGATCTCTTTGATCATTTCCTGCGAGATGTCCTGCGTGGCTTTGGTCCACACGTCCACAACCTTGTTGTACTTTTCCGTGCGGGTGATGATACCGTCGCGGTACTGGCGTTCGATGTTGTCCACTTCCGCCTGCGAGTCGGCCAGAATGCCCTTCTTGCTTTGGGGAATGGTCATGTCCTTGACGCCGATGGTCACACCGGCGCGGGTGGCGAATTCGTAGCCGATATCCTTCAGGCGGTCGCACAGCAGTACGGTGGCCTTGGTGCCGGCGTCGCGGTAAGCATTGCCCACCAGCCGCGCGATGTTCTTTTTGGTCAGAACGGTGTTCACCAGATCAAAGTGCACGCCTTCGGGCAGTACTTCGCCCACCATGATACGGCCGGGAGTGGTGTTCAGCAGACGGCCGTCGGGCATGCGCACCTTGATGCGCGCGTGCAGAGAAATGCTGCCGGCATCGTATGCGGCCACCACTTCCCACGGTGCGCAGAAAGCCATGCCTTCGCCTTTTTCAAACGAACGCTCAACCGTCATGTAGTACAGCCCGAGGACGATGTCCTGCGAGGGCACGATGACGGGAGTGCCGTTTGCCGGCGAAAGAATGTTGTTGGTGGACATCATGAGCACGCGGCATTCAATCTGTGCTTCCACAGAAAGCGGCACGTGGACGGCCATCTGGTCACCGTCAAAGTCGGCGTTGTAGGCGGCGCAGACCAGCGGATGCAGCTGGATTGCCTTGCCTTCCACCAGCAGCGGTTCAAATGCCTGAATGCCCAGACGGTGCAGCGTGGGCGCACGGTTGAGCAGAATGGGGTACTCGCGCACCACTTCTTCAAGAATGTCCCACACGACCAGTTCTTCGCGTTCCACCATTTTCTTTGCAGATTTGATGGTGGAGGCCAGTCCCCTTTCTTCCAGTTTGGAGTAGATGAAGGGCTTGAAGAGTTCGAGGGCCATCTTTTTGGGCAGACCGCACTGGTGCAGTTTAAGCTTGGGACCGACCACAATGACCGAACGGCCGGAGTAGTCGACACGCTTGCCCAGCAGGTTCTGACGGAAACGGCCCTGTTTACCCTTGATCATGTCGGAAAGGGACTTGAGGGGACGGCCGTTGGTGCCGGTGATGGCGCGGCCGCGGCGGCCGTTGTCGAACAGGGCGTCAACCGATTCCTGCAGCATGCGCTTTTCGTTGCGGATGATGATATCGGGCGCACCCAGTTCCATCAGACGCTTGAGGCGGTTGTTGCGGTTGATGACGCGGCGGTACAGGTCGTTCAGGTCGGACGTGGCAAAACGTCCGCCGTCCAGCGGTACAAGAGGACGCAGCTCGGGCGGAATGACGGGAACAACTTCCATCACCATCCACTCGGGCTTGTTGTCGGACTCAAGGAACGCTTCGACGATTTTCAGGCGCTTGGTCAGCTTTTTCTTTTTGGTCTGCGAACGGGTGCTCTGCGATTCTTCGCGCAGTTCGGCCCGCAGTGCCTCAAGATTCAGTTCTTCCAGCAGCGAGCGGATGGCTTCTGCACCCATGCCCACCACCAGAGCGTCCTCGCCGTAATGGTCGATGATCTGAAGATACTGGTCTTCGGAAATGACCTGCAGCTTGGCAAGACTGGTGGAACCGGGGTCAAGCACGATGTAGGAATCGAAGTAGAGCACCTTTTCCAGATCGGCCATGGTCATGTCGAGCAGGGTGCCGATTTTGGAAGGCAGAGTCTTGAGGAACCAGATATGCGCCACAGGCGCGGCCAGTTCTATGTGACCCATGCGCTCGCGGCGCACCTTTGAGGCGATAACTTCAACGCCGCATTTTTCACACACGATACCGCGGTGCTTCATGCGCTTGTATTTACCGCAGTTACACTCGTAGTCCTTTACGGGGCCGAAAATCTTTGCGCAGAAAAGACCGTCACGTTCCGGCTTGAACGTACGGTAGTTGATGGTCTCGGGCTTTTTCACTTCGCCGTAGGACCATTCGCGAATGCTTTCCGGCGAGGCAATGGAAATCTGCATTGCCTTCAGATTGCGGATGTTTGTCTGGCCGGCAGCGGTTCCGCGCATGGAGAACAGATCGTCTAAGGTCATGTTACTACCCCACCAAAGTTGAATTGCAGCGGGTTTCTCGTCGCGCTTGGCGCGATAAAATCCTGTATTCAGACAGGGCGGCCCTGTGCGGGCCGCCCCGTTGCCGTATTTGCTAGTAGCTGGTGCCGTCGCCGAAGGTCATTCCCGCACGCTTGGTGCGTTTTTTGCCTTCTTCCTGATGCAGGGTGACGTCAAGGCCCAGAGACATGAGTTCCTTCACCAGAACGTTGAAGGACTCGGGCAGACCTGCTTCAAGGAAGTTGTCACCCTTCACGACCTTTTCGTACATCTTCACTCGGCCGGTCACGTCGTCGGACTTGACCGTGAGGAATTCCTGCAACAGATATGCGGCACCGTATGCTTCCAGTGCCCACACTTCCATTTCACCCAGACGCTGGCCGCCGAACTGAGCCTTACCGCCCAGCGGCTGCTGGGTGACAAGCGAGTAGGGGCCGGTGGAACGGGCGTGGATTTTTTCGTCAACAAGGTGGTGCAGCTTAAGGATGTACATGACACCCGTGGTGACACGGTTGTGGAACCGGACACCGGTGCGGCCGTCGTACAGCTCGGTTTTGCCGTCGTTGGCAAGCCCTGCCTGCTCCATCCAGCTCCAGATTTGCTCTTCGGTGGCACCGTCGAACACGGGAGTCTTGGTCACAATGCCGTCGCGCAGTCTGCGCACGGACCGGACAAAGGTCTCGTCGTCCATGTTGTCCACCTCGGAGGAAATGGCATCGGACGCGAACACTGTTTTCACCTGTTCGCGCACGGACGCAAGATCCTGACCGTGTTCCAGCATCAGCGCCAGTTTGCGGCCCATTTCCTTTGCGGCCCAGCCCAGGTGCGTTTCCATAATCTGCCCGATGTTCATACGGGAGGGAACGCCCAGCGGGTTGAGCACGATGTCCACGGGGCGGCCGTCGGCGAAGAAGGGCATGTCTTCCTGCGGCAGTATGCAGGATACGACACCCTTGTTACCGTGGCGGCCTGCCATTTTGTCACCCACGTTCAGCTTACGCTTAACGGCGATGTGCACTTTGGCCATCTTGATGACGCCGGGGGGCAGGTCGTCGCCTTCGGTCACTTTTTCACGCTTGGATTCGTACATGGCGTTGATGAACTCGATCTGACGATCGTATGATTCCAGCGCCTGCTGTACGGCCTCGTTGGTGTCTTTGCTCTTGAAGAGGCCGGAGAGCTTCTTCACCGGCAGACCTTCAAGCATTTCCGCGGTCAGGGTCTGGCCTGCCTCGGCGATGACTTCGCCTTTTTTCTGCCCGGCCAGTCCGTAAGCAAGCTGCTTGCCCACCACAACGGGTGCCAGCTTTTCACGGGTGGTTTCGGTCAGTGCGCGGATGTGATCTTTCTCTTTCTGATCCAGCCGTGCCAGCTCGTAATCTTCGATGTTGCGCGTGCGCTCGTCCTTTTCGCCGGAACGGCGGTTGAACAGCTTGACGTCGATGACAGTACCCTCGAT
The DNA here is from genome assembly GCF_055388115.1 of Oleidesulfovibrio vietnamensis. Classification (NCBI taxonomy): domain Bacteria; kingdom Pseudomonadati; phylum Thermodesulfobacteriota; class Desulfovibrionia; order Desulfovibrionales; family Desulfovibrionaceae; genus Oleidesulfovibrio; species Oleidesulfovibrio vietnamensis. The sequence continues at coordinate 2,905,329 of NZ_AP042419.1, read as the reverse complement.
TCCCGGCGGAACCTTCAGCGACGTGTTTTTCACGTCGCGGGCCTTTTCACCGAAGATGGCGCGCAGCAGTTTTTCTTCCGGCGTAAGCTGTGTTTCACCCTTGGGAGTGATTTTGCCCACCAGAATGTCATCGGGCTTTACATTGGCGCCGATGCGGATAATGCCGCTGCCGTCAAGGTTGCGCAGCATGTCTTCGCCCACGTTGGGAATATCGCGGGTGATTTCTTCGGGGCCCAGCTTGGTGTCACGGGCGACAACTTCAAATTCCTCGATGTGCACGGAGGTGAAGACATCTTCCTTCACGCAGCGTTCGGAGATGAGGATGGAGTCTTCGAAGTTGTAACCGCACCAGGGCATGAATGCCACCACAAGGTTTTTACCCAGCGCCAGTTCGCCGTCTTCGATACCGGGACCGTCAGCCAGCACGTCACCTTTGCGGATAACCTGACCGCGGCTTACGAGGGGCTTTTGTCCGAAGCACGAGCTCTGGTTGGACTTGTGATATTTCTGCAGGTCGTACGAACGCACGCCCCCCGTCCTGGGGTACAGGTCGCCTTCGTAGGAAACCACGATGCGGTCTGCGTCGGCGTAGCGCACGACACCGTCTGCCTCTGCGATGATACATGCACCGGAGTCGCGGGCCACGTCCGCTTCCATACCGGTACCCACGATGGGCTTGGTGCTGCGTAGCAGCGGAACTGCCTGACGCTGCATGTTGGAGCCCATGAGTGCGCGGTTGGCGTCGTCATGCTCAAGGAACGGAATCAGCGCAGCGGAGATGGAAACCATCTGGCTGGGCGAAATGTCCATGAGGGTGACTTCTTCGCGCGGGGACATGATAACGTCGCCACGCACACGGGTGGTTACGAATTCGTCCACGAACCGGTGATCGCCATCAAGACGCGCGTTGGCCTGTGCCACCACTTCGCCGTGTTCGCTGGATGCGTCGAGGTATTTGACCTCGTCGGTCACCTGTCCGTCGCGCACAACGCGGTACGGGGTTTCGATGAAACCGAAATCGTTCACCTTGGCATAGGTGGTCAGCGAAACGATAAGGCCGATGTTCGGACCTTCAGGAGTTTCAATGGGGCAGATGCGGCCGTAGTGCGACGTATGCACGTCACGCACTTCAAAGCCTGCGCGTTCGCGGGTAAGACCGCCGGGGCCCAGAGCGGAAAGACGCCGCTTGTGCGTCACTTCGGAAAGGGCGTTGGTCTGGTCCATAAACTGCGACAGCTGCGAGGTGCCGAAGAATTCCTTCAGCACTGCCTGCACAGGCTTGGGGTTGATGAGATCGTGCGGCATCAGCGTGGAGACTTCCTGCAGGCTCATGCGTTCCTTGATGGCACGTTCCATGCGCACAAGGCCGATGCGGTACTGGTTTTCCACCAGCTCACCCACAGGACGCACGCGGCGGTTACCCAGATGGTCGATATCGTCCGCAGGGCCGTGTGTGTCCTTCAGGTGGTTGAGCACACGGATGGCGGTAAGGATGTCTTCATCGGTCAGCACGCGTTCCTGCGTGGTGGTCAGACCCAGACGCTGGTTGAGCTTGTACCGTCCCACGGGCGACAGGTCGTAATAATCGGGATTGCGGAACAGGTTCTCGAAGAACGTGCTGGCAATCTCGGGTGTGGGGGGCGAGCTGGGACGCAGTCTGCGGTAAATTTCCACACGGGCCTGTTCCTGATCGGCAGTTTTGTCGAGCAGCAGGGTGTCGCGGATGGAGGAAGACGTGTCGCTGCCTTTGGTGTGCAGCACGGGCACGCGCTTGATGCTGCATTCACGCAGACGGTCGATGAGGTCAAGAGTGATCTCGTCGGCGGCTTCTGCCAGCACTTCGCCGGTTGCTTCGTCCACGATGTCTTCGGCCAGGAACATGCCTGCGATGTAGTCGGGGGCGACTTCAACCGCGGGAATGCCTGCTTCGAGCATCAGACGCCACGAACGCTTGGTGTAGGGTTTGCCGGCCTTGGCGATGACCTTGCCTTCGCCGTCGGCCACATCGGCATAGGCCACGTCCTTGCGGTACAGGTCTTTGTCCAGTTCCCACATCAGACGGCCGTCGTCTTCAAGCGTGTAGTATTCTTTTTTGTAGAAGTACTCCAGAATGTCAGAGCGGCTCATGCCCATGGCCTTGAAAAGGATGGTGGCGGGCATTTTGCGGCGGCGGTCGATGCGGACGTAGAGTATATCTTTATGGTCGTAGTCGAAATCAAGCCAGGAACCGCGCATGGGGATAACGCGGCAGCTGTACAGCACCTTGCGGCTGGAATGGGTCTTGCCGGCGTCATGCTCAAAGATGATGCCGGGAGAACGCTGCAGCTGGTTGACGATGACACGCTCGGTACCATTTATGATAAAGGTGCCTTTTTCCGTCATCAGCGGCAGAGTGCCGAAATAGATATCCTGTTCCTTGATGTCCCTGATGGTGCGGTTTTCAGAGTCTTCGTCCACATCGTACACGACCAAACGCACCTTGATACGGATAGGAGCCTCATAGGTCAGACCCTTGGAGATGCATTCGGCCTGATCATATTTGGGCTCGCCTATTTCGTAGCTGACATACTCAAGGCTAGCGGTTCTGTTGAAATCCTCGATGGGGAACACAGATCTGAACACACCCTCAAGCCCCTCGTCAGGAGCAAGAGCGGCCGCGCCTTCCTGCAGGAACTTCTTGTACGAGTCGACCTGAAGATTGAGCAGGTGCGGAATCGGAAGAGTGACTTCGATCTTGCCGAATTTTTTTGTGAGCTGGCCCATTTTTTCACCTCAGAAAGAGACGTTTTTCCGGAAGCGGCAATCCGCGATACGAGCAAGCGGGACGCCCGGCAGGCCCGGAATGTTCGGTGACGCGGGCAGGCTGCTGCCCGTGGCACGCTATGTCGTCGGTCGTAAGACTTGATGCGACGCAATGACAGGTGTTACTACCTGTTGGCACAGAACAAAAAGCAAAACGACCGTGAAAATCGTTGAGCACGAAAGAACGGGTGACGGCGGCTACTGCGTTGCCATCACCTGATGTAATATGAATTCGGGTAGTTGGGTGTGCTTTTTGGGGAAGCAATGTACCGCCCGATACAGAAGTGCTTACACAGAGTGGAGATTGGTTAACCAAATTTATATGATAGTCTAAATCTTTTCTGAGTGCAAGTCGTTTTGTACGTAATTTGACGTGCCCGAAAGCAGAAGAGGCGCGGGCACATGTGACAAGTGCCCGCGCCTTTAATTCGCCGTAACGGCGACAAAGCCGAATTTACTTCACTTCGACTTCGGCACCGGCTTCTTTCAGCTGCTTTGCAGCTTCTTCAGCGTCGTCCTTGGACACGGCTTCCTTCAGGGTGGAGGGAGTGCCGTCAACTTTTTCTTTGGCTTCCTTCAGACCCAGGCCGGTCAGAGCGCGCACAACCTTGATGACAGCGATCTTGTTGGCGCCGGGGCTCTTCAGGATCACGTCAAATTCGGTCTTTTCTTCTTCTGCGGGAGCAGCGGCTTCAGCAGGAGCAGCAGCCATGGCAGCCACAGGAGCGGCAGCGGAAACGCCGAACTTTTCTTCCAGTTCCTTGATGAACTCGGACAGTTCGAGAACGGTCATGCCGGCGATGAATTCAACAACTTGTTCTTTGGTGATATCGGACATCTGTAATCTCCTGATAGTAATAAAATGTGTCTTGAGCGGTTAAGCTGCTTCTTTCTGTTCCTGAATGGCCTTGAGAGCGTACAGGAAGTTGCGCAGAAGGTTTGCGAAGAGGCAGACAAAGTTCGTGGGAACAGCGTTCATTGTGCCCAGTGCCTTGGCGAGCAGTTCCTGCTTGCCGGGCAGCTTGGCAAGAGCATCAAGCTGTTTGTCGTCGAGGAACTGGCCCTCGAGGCTGCCAAAACGGATGGCAAACAGCTTGCTTCCCTTACGGAATTCAACGAGCGCCTTAGCCACGGCCACGGGATCTTCCGACCCAAAGGCCACGCCGCAGTTCTCAGAGAAGTTATCCTTGAGAACGTCGTGCGTGCCGCCGGTAAGGGCGATCCGCGCCAGAGTGTTTTTGACTACGGTGTAGTCGCCGCCGCTTTCGCGCAGCTTAACTCTGAGACGGGTCAGCTCTTCCACCGGCATACCCTTGAAATCGGTCACAACTGCAATGGGAGCAGCGTCGGCTTTTGCCTTCAGCTGTTCGATAATTGCAGCTTTTTCAGACCTTTTCATGGATTCTCCTTAAAGCTAAGGGTGCCTAGTGGAAATGCCGAGCGAAGGAGATGTCTCGGCAGGGTATTACGGCCGTAGGCCTACCTGCTTTCTTCGACTCGAATTTCCTGTCCAATTGTCAACAAAGCTTGGGCAACCGCAGTTGCCCAAGCCTGATATGGCGACTTCCGGAAGGACTAGCCTTCGAGGAAGCGTCTGATGTCGTTGGGGTCCACCTTGAAGCCGGGGCCCATGGTGGTGGAAACCGACATGGTCTTCATGTAGGTGCCCTTGGCGGAAGAAGGCTTCAGGCGCTGAACGGTATCGAGCAGGGCCTTGAGGTTCTCCGCAATTTTCTGGGGGCCGAAGGAGACCTTGCCGAGCGGTGCGTGCAGCACGCCGGCTTTGTCTACTTTGAACTCCACACGGCCGGCTTTCACTTCGGAAACAGCCTTGGCCACGTCAAAGGTGACGGTACCGGTCTTGGCGTTGGGCATCAGACCACGGGGGCCGAGCACCCGGCCGATCTGGCCCACAAGAGCCATGACGTCAGGAGTGGCGATGGCGCTGTCAAAATCCAGCATGCCGCCTTTCACCTGTTCGACCAGGTCTTCTGCACCAACGATGTCGGCGCCTGCTTCACGGGCTTCAGCCTGCTTTTCGCCTTTGCAGAAAACAGCAACGCGAACAGTCTTACCAAGGCCGTTGGGCAGGGTTACAGCACCGCGGACCATCTGGTCGGAGTACTTGGGGTCGACACCGAGACAGATTGCTACGTCAACGGTTTCGTCAAATTTGGCAAACGAGGCTTCGAGGGACTTTGCAACCGCGTCCTCTACCGAGAAACGGACTGCGAGGTCGGTTCCGTCGGTTGCCTTGCGGTATTTTTTTCCGTGCTTGGGCATGATTACCCACCCCTTCTTATAATCTCCTGCCGCTTGATCACTGGAATAAAATGCCGGAGTATCCGGCAAGCGGCAGTAATGTTGATTAAGGAATGCTACTTGACGTCAATGCCCATGCTGCGTGCGGTACCTGCGATCGTTTTCACGGCACCGGGCAGATCTTTGGCAGAAAGGTCAGGCATCTTCAACTTGGCGATTTCTTCCACCTGTTCCATGGTCACGGAACCGACCTTGGTCTTGTTGGGTTCTCCGGAACCCTTGGCGACCTTGGCGGCCTTGGCCAGCAGAACCGAGGCGGGGGGAGTTTTGGTGATGAACGTGAAGGAACGGTCGGCATATGCGGTGATCACTACGGGAATCACCATGCCTTTCTGATCCTGAGTCCGGGCGTTGAACGCCTTGCAGAACTCCATGATGTTCAGGCCGTGCTGACCCAGTGCGGGGCCAACAGGCGGAGAGGGATTCGCTGCGCCTGCCTGAATCTGAAGTTTGATCTTTGCTATTTCTTTCTTAGCCATTGCTGTAACCTCTATGGGTATCACCGTTCGGGTGAACGGTGAATCGCATCGGTGTCACTAACCCTTGTTGACCTGAACGAAATCCAGCTCAACAGGTGTTTGGCGGCCGAAGATGGATACGGACACCCTCAGCTTGCCCTTGTCGTAATTAACGTCTTCCACTACGCCGTTGAAGCCGCCGAACGGGCCGTCTATGACCCTGACATCGTCACCGCGTTCAAAGTTGAACTTGGGTCTCGGCTGTTCCTGGCGGGACTCCATCATGGCCAGAATGCGCTCGGCTTCACTGTCTCGCATGGGGGTGGGGCGGTTTTTGCCGCCGACAAACCCGGTAACGCGATTGATGTTCTGCACAAGGTGCCAGGAGAAGTCGGTCATGATCATTTTGACCATGATGTAACCGGGGTAGAACTTGCGCGTCGAGGTGCGTTTTTCGCCCTTGACCAGTTCGATAACCTTTTCGGTGGGAACAACGACTTCTTCGATGAGGTCTTGCGCTTCGCCGGTGCGGATCATCTGCCTGATCGTCTGCTCGACGCGCTGCTCAAAGCCGGAATAGGTGTGGACGATGTACCAGCGGGCTTTGGTTTGGGGAGTGGTCGGCTCGGTCATTGGAACCCCCGCTAGGAAAGAATGAATTCCACGATCCGAGTGAGGCCAAGATCCACGATTCCAAGAAAAAGGGACATGACAAAGACCAGGACCAGAACAGCGATGCTGGTGGCCGTAGTCTCTTTTCGTGAAGGCCAGGTGACCTTGCGAATCTCGACTTTGGATTCTTCGAGGAATTCTTTGAACTGAGTGAGCTTGGAACCCACACCGGTGTTAGCGGCGTCGGCGCTAGCTTTTTCAGCCTTGTGATGTTTTTTCGCCATGATCGCCTCTAACTCAAGAAGAAATGGCAGGGCAGGAGGGATTCGAACCCCCAACATGCGGTTTTGGAGACCGCCGCTCTAGCCGTTGGAGCTACTGCCCTGCGTTATGAAGACTACCTACTTGGTCTCGCGGTGAAGAGTATGCTTCTTATCCCAAGGGCAATACTTTTTCACTTCCAGACGGCCGGTAGTGTTCTTCTTGTTCTTATTAGTCGCGTAATTGCGCCGCTTGCACTCGGTGCAGGCCAGCTGAATATTCACGCGCATGATATTACTCCAGAATCTCGGAAACAACACCTGCGCCTACGGTACGGCCACCTTCGCGGATAGCGAAGCGCAGGCCCTGTTCCATGGCGACGGGGTGAATGAGTTCCACGATGAAGGTGGCGTTGTCACCGGGCATAACCATTTCCACGCCTTCTTCCAGACCGATGATACCGGTGATATCAGTGGTACGGAAGTAGAACTGGGGACGGTAGCCGGAGAAGAACGGAGTATGACGGCCGCCTTCTTCCTTGGAGAGCACGTACACTTCTGCCTTGAACTTCTTGTGAGGAGTGATGCTTTTGGGAGCAGCCAGAACCTGACCACGCTCAACATCATCACGCTTCACACCGCGCAGCAGCACGCCCACGTTGTCGCCGGCCTGACCCTGGTCAAGCAGCTTGCGGAACATTTCAACACCGGTGCAGGTGGTGGTCATGGTATCTTTGATACCAACGATTTCGATCTGCTCGCCGACCTTGATAATGCCACGCTCAACACGGCCGGTAACAACGGTACCGCGGCCGGAGATCGAGAACACGTCTTCGATGGGCATCAGGAAGGGCTTGTCGGTGTCGCGCTCGGGCTCGGGGATGTAGCTGTCGCATGCATCCAGCAGCTCAAGGATGGGCTTTGCAGCGTCATCGTCTGCGCTGTCGCATTCCAGAGCCTTCAGGGCGGAACCACGGATAACCGGGGTGTCGTCGCCGGGGAAGTCGTAGCTGGACAGCAGTTCGCGAACTTCAAGCTCAACCAGTTCGAGCAGTTCTTCGTCGTCAACCATGTCGCACTTGTTCAGGAACACGACGATGCTGGGCACGCCGACCTGACGGGCAAGCAGGATGTGCTCACGGGTCTGGGGCATGGGACCGTCGGTGGCGGCAACAACGATGATTGCGCCGTCCATCTGAGCAGCACCGGTGATCATGTTCTTGATGTAGTCAGCGTGACCGGGGCAGTCCACGTGGGCATAGTGACGCAGAGTGGTCTCGTATTCCACGTGAGCGGTAGCAATGGTGATACCGCGTTCCTTTTCTTCAGGAGCCTTGTCGATTTCGTCGTAGGCAACTGCTTTGGAACCCATCTTGAGGCTGGCAATCTTGGTGATTGCTGCGGTCAGAGTGGTTTTGCCGTGGTCGATGTGACCGATGGTGCCGATGTTAACATGCGGCTTAGTACGTTCAAATTTTTCCTTACCCATGAGTAATTCTCCCTGGCGTTTTTTTTCAGTTAGGAACTAAAAAAAATATGGAGCCCACGAGCAGAATTGAACTGCTGACCTCGTCCTTACCAAGGACGCGCTCTACCTACTGAGCTACGTGGGCCAATCGTAAATAGCTATAGGGAGAACTCTGGCTGGATGGAGCGGGAAACGAGACTCGAACTCGCAACCCTCAGCTTGGAAGGCTGATGCTCTAGCCAATTGAGCTATTCCCGCTATTGTGCCGTAGTTCTCCGACTTACGTCTCCTACAGCTCTTGAGCTTAGGGTGGTGGAGGGGGGAGGATTTGAACCTCCGAAGTCTTCCGACGACAGATTTACAGTCTGTTCCCTTTGGCCACTCGGGAACCCCTCCACTTATGGAGCTGGCGATGGGACTCGAACCCGCAACCGGCTGATTACAAATCAGCTGCTCTGCCAGTTGAGCTACGCCAGCAACGAGGTTGAGTATCTATACGTGCCCCGAAGAAAACGCAAGCGAAAAATGCAGGAAATTGCGTTTTTTTTGTTTTTTGATGTATTGAGGCTGTTTTTGTTCACTTTTTTATGGTGGCCGGTTCCGGATATTGAAAAAGCCGTCCGGCGACGGACGGCTTTTTTCTGTGCATTGTACCGGAGTACGGCTAAGCAGCTACAGGCGTTCCTGCGGGTGCGGCCTCAACGGCGTGCTCGCGCTGTGCCGTTTCCGAGAGTTCCACTCTTTTCAGGTAGAGTTCTTCGTGCTCGCTTATGGTGCGCAAAAAGCCGTTATTAAGGGCATGGCCGGAGCAATGAACCTGAAAATGCCCCTGCAGCGGGGCGCCCAGCAGTGCCATGTCTCCGATGAAGTCGAGAATTTTATGGCGCACGAACTCGTCATCGAACCGGAGGCCGTCTTCGTTGAGCACATTGTATTCATCCAGAACTATGGCGTTGTCCAGAGAGCCGCCCAGCGCCAGACCGTTGCTGTGCAGGTACTCCACTTCGCGCAGAAAGCCGAATGTGCGTGCTTTGGCGATGATGCCCGCGAATGCTTCGGGGGTGACTTCGATGTCCATGGACTGTCTGCCGATGGCCGGGTGGTCGAATTCTATGGTGTATTCGATGCGCAGTCCGTCATGCGGTGCGGCTTTTATCCACTTGCCGTCACGTTCGTAGGTCACCGGCTTTTTGATGCGGTAGACCTGTCGCGGCTTGTTCTGCCGCGCGATGCCTGCATCCTTCAGCAGAAAAACGAAAGATGCGGCGCTGCCGTCCATGATGGGGATTTCGTTGCCTTCGATGTCTATCTGGATGTTGTCAATCTGCATGCCGCGTATGGCGGCCAGCAGATGTTCCACCGTGGCTACGGACGAGCCGTTGAGGCCCAGTGTGGTGGCAAGACCGGTGGCGATGACATCGTCAGGTCTGGGGGTAAGGCGGTGTACGCCGTCTTCTGTGCGGATATGAAATACGATGCCGGTGTCTTCGGGGGCGGGGCGCAGTGTCAGTCTGACCACTTTGCCGCTGTGCAGTCCGATGCCCGAGCATCCGATGGTTTTTTTGATGGTGGTCTGGTTCATAAACCCTCCGGTGCCATCGATAAAGCAATAATCGTGCCGTTGCGGTGTTGGTTATAGGCTGCTGATTTTATAGGATGTTTTTTCAGGCAGGCTGTGCCGCAACTGTGTGTTTTTTACACCATGTGGTTTTTTTACATCAATCACAGCGACGTGCGTACAAGGCTCTGTCTCTGCCCGCAAGGTCCTGCAGGATGACCGCAACGGTCCACTGTCCATGTTGCGCTTTGACCATGGCCATGATGTCGGGGCCTTGTTTCCAGCCGAATTCCATAAGGAAGAGTCCTCCCGGTTTCAGCCAGCCGAAAGCCAGCGGCAGCAGGGCCGCCGCGTGTTCCAGCCCGGTGGAAGCCGGCGTGTCAGGTACCAGCGCCCTTTGCGGTTCGTGGCAGCGCACTTCGGGGCTGAGCGTCTCGTATTCCGTGGCGCTGACATAGGGCGGATTGGAAAGCACCACGTCGAATGATGCGGGTCGGAAAAGAGGTGAGGTGAAGTCTGCCTGCACAAAGGCTACCCTGTCGGCAACGCGGTGCCGTGCCGCGTTTTCCCTGGCGGTGTGCAGCGCTCCGGAGCTGATATCCACCGCAGTGCCGTGCGCCGAGGGCATCTCGGCTGCAACGCTGACGGCAATGCATCCGCTGCCGGTGCCCAGATCGGCAAACCGCAGTGCGGCGTGCGGCGGGTATTCCTTTTTCAGCGTGTCTATCAGCAGCTCTGTGTCCGGACGGGGGATGAGCGTGTCCGTCGAGACAGCAAATTCCCTGCCGTAGAATTCGCGGCTGCCCGTCAGGTAGGCCACAGGTTCTCCCGCCGCTCTGCGCAGGATGAGTTTTTCCGCCTGTGCGTATTCTTTTTCTGTCAGCATGTGCCCGCGCCGGACAAGCAGCTGCAGCCTGTCGGTGCGCAGCACGTGCGCAAGCAGCAGCTCGGCGGAAAGCCGCGGAGAATCAACCGCCTTCCCGGCCAGCAGGGCCGAGAAGGCGGTAAGAGTGTCGCGGATGGTGCGGGAAGCGGGGGTAACGCTGGTGCACATGGTTAATGCACGTTGGCCTGCGCCTTGAGAGCTTCGGTCTGAGCGTGGGTGATCAGGGCATCGAGCATGTCGCCTATCTGACCTTCCATGAACGCGTCCAGCTTGTACAGGGTGAGGTTGATACGGTGGTCAGTTATGCGCCCCTGCGGGAAATTGTAGGTGCGTATGCGGCCCGATCTGTCTCCCGTGCCCACAAGGCTGCGGCGCTGTTCTGCCAGTTCTTCGTGCCGTTTGTCTTCCTGAGCCTGCAGCAGGCGGGAGGCAAGAATCTTAAGCCCTTTCGCCTTGTTTTTGTGCTGCGATTTTTCATCCTGACACGCCACGGTGATGCCCGTGGGGATATGCGTCACGCGCACGGCGGAGTCGGTGGTGTTCACAGACTGGCCGCCGGGGCCGGAAGAACGGTAGACGTCAAAACGCAGATCTTCGGGCTTCATGTCCAGTTCCACTTCGTCGGCTTCGGGCATAACGGCAACCGTGGCTGCGGACGTATGGATACGCCCCTGCGTTTCGGTGGCGGGCACGCGCTGCACTCTGTGGGTTCCGGATTCAAATTTCATGCGGCTGTAAACTTTATCGCCGGAAATAAGCCCGATAATTTCCTTGAAGCCGCCGGAGTCGGTTTCCGAGCTGCTCAGCACTTCCACGCGCCAGCCCATGTCTTCGGCATAGCGCAGGTACATGCGGAAAAGGTCGGCAGCGAACAGGGCTGCTTCTTCACCGCCGGTGCCGGCCCGTATTTCCAGAACCACGTTCTTTTCATCCAGCGGGTCCTTGGGCAGCAGCAGCAGCTTCAGCTCATGTTCCATTTCGGGCAGACGCTTTTCAATGGCGTCTATTTCCTCTCTGGCCATGGCCTGAATTTCGGGGTCGCTGTCACGCAGCATTTCCTTGTTACCTGCCAGTTCTTCATTCAGCTGGCGGTAGACGCGGAAAACCTCCACAATCTCTTTGAGATCGGAGTGTGCTTTTGTCAGTTTGCGGTAGCGTTCCTGATCGCCGAAAACTTCCGGCGAACTGAGCTGCTGCTCCAGATCTTCAAACTGACGTTCCAGGTGCTCAAGCTTGGCAAACATCGAAATTACTCCGAATAGGTGTATTCTGGCGTCGTGATTTCTTCACCGGCGTCCGGGCCCAGTGCTTCGCGCAGCGCCACTATGGCCACTTCTATCTGGCGTTCGTCCGGTTCGTGCGTGGTCAGCATCTGCAGCAGCATGCCGGGGGCGCTCAGTATTCTGCCGGTAATGGTGCCCTCAAGCCGTGCTGCCACTTTGATTATTTCGTACGCCATGGCGCTGATGGGCAGCATCAGCAGCAGCTTGACTGCAATGATGAATGCATGCTTGGGCACGGTGCCTGCGGGTGTCCAGACCATGAGAATAAGCGGTACGAGAACCGTATGCAGTATGATGGATATGGACAGCACAAAAAGCAGAAACGTGGTGCCGCATCGCGGGTGCAGCCGGCTGCGCAGAATGGCGGAAGAGGGGGTGACCGGCCCGCCCTGTTCGTAGGCCCATATGACCTTGTGCTCCGCACCGTGATACTGAAACACTCTGCGGATATCTGGCACAAAGGATATGGCCAGTATATAGCCTATAAATATCAAAAACTTGAAAAGGCCGTCCCATATGTGGAACGAAACGCCTTCCACCTCGCCGGCCAGCCCCAGCCATGTCATGCACATGGTGAAAAGGTGCGGCAGCACAACGAAAAGCCCCAGTGCCATGGCAATGGAAACAGCCAGTGTGGCAACAAGATGCCACGGCTTGAGCTCTTCTTCCTCTTCGCCGCCTTCAGCTGCCTGCATGGCGGAAAAGTTGAGAGCTTTTATACCGTTGACCATGGTTTCCACCAGAATAGGAAAACCGCGGACCCACGGACGGGCGAGCCATGACGTGCGGGTAAGGCTGAACCACGGACGGCGTTCCACTACAATGGTGCCGTCGGGGCGACGTACAGCAATGGCAAGACGCTCTTTGCTGCGCATCATCACTCCTTCCATGACGGCCTGACCGCCGACGGTGGTGCAGGCGGAACGGGAAAGGAGCAGACGGCCGAGAGCGCCGGAAAAACGGCGGGTATTCTGTATCACGTTTTCCCCCGCGTGAAGCAGGCTAGGAATGCTTCTCCCCGGGAACACGCGTGCGCGTATGCCCGGGGAGGAAGAATCACCGACCGGCGAGGCCGGCAACCTCTTTGTCGGCTGGGAAAACGTGCTACTTGCTGAACTTGGCGTATTTTTTGCGGAAACGGTCAATACGGCCGGCGGTGTCCACAAAGCGCTGCTTGCCGGTGTAGAACGGGTGGCAGCTGGAGCAGATTTCCACGTTTACCACTTCACCCTTGGTGGAGGTGGTGTCGATTTCGTTGCCGCAGGCGCATACGAGTTTGGCCTTGTACACGGTGGGATGGATATTGTCTTTCATGAAAATTCTCCTTAACACGGGAAGTGCTGAACCGTTGCCAATACGCTTCTGCGGCGATGTTGGCAAGCTTTTTTCTTGAGCCCCCCACCGTGCTGGTGTAGTAGTCAGCGGCGTTCTGCACTGTTACCCTGTGCCGCGCACAGAGGTGGCGTGCAGATTTTTTCACGCAGCTGCGCCTGCAGCACCTAAGCCCGAAAACGATGATTGTCAAGGAAAGAGTATGCCCCGTAAGGAACGCGCAGATCAACTGGTTTATGAACAGGGACTGGCAGAAAGCCGCGAACAGGCCAAACGGCTTATCATGGCGGGCAAGGTGTATGTGCTGCGCCCCGGGGCAGAGCCTGAACCGGTGGGCAAGCCGGGCACGCGCTATGACGCCTGCTGGCATATGGAGCTGAAAGGTGTGGAGCGGTTTGTCAGCCGCGGCGCGTACAAGCTGCTTACCGCCATAGAGACATTCGGACTGGATGTGCAGGGTATGGTGGCGCTGGATGCGGGTGCTTCCACCGGCGGCTTCACCGACTGTCTGCTGCAGCACGGGGCGGCGCGGGTGTATGCAGTTGATGTGGGTAAAAACCAGCTGCACGAGCGCATGCGCTCCGACAGCCGCGTGGTAAGCATGGAAGGGGTCAACCTGCGGACGGCGCCGGACGATCTGCTGCCGGAACAGGTAGATATTATCGTGGCGGATGTTTCGTTCATTTCGCTTACGCTCATTCTGCCCGCCTGCCTGCGTTTTCTGCGCAAGGGAGGAGTGGTGGCTGCGCTTGTCAAGCCGCAGTTCGAGGTGGGAGCCGGTCAGACCGTCAAAGGCGTTGTGCGCGATGAGGCACTGCGCAGGCAGGCGGTGGACAAAGTGCTCGACTTTGCCCGCGACCAGCTGGGGCTGACCGTGCAGGGTGTGGTGCCTTCGGCCATCAAAGGGCCGAAGGGCAATCAGGAATACATCGCCTGCCTGCGGCTGCCATGATAACATTGCGGGGCCAGCTGCCTCGTCTTTGAGCCTCACGCCGGTTTTGCCGTATGATTCCTGCCATATTCTTTGATTGTCAGGCAGGAGGCGGCAATGCGTATCCGCAGTATAGCGACAGAGCTTTCACTGGTGGCCATTCTGCTGGTATCAGCGGCTCTGGCCGGTCTTTCCCTGTATGTTACCGGTTCCACCCACGACATTTCCTTTTCCATGCAGATGGACGGCATGATTCCAGACGGAAGCGGAAAGCCTGAAAGAGGCCATGGAGACGCCGGGCAGACAGGCGGGCGGAATCCGCTGCCGCCGTGAATGATCTTCCGGCATGGCCGCATGCCTGCGCAAACTGATTGCCCAGATGCAGCAGGAATAGTATGAGTTTTTTGTCTCCTGCTGCAATACCGCCACGTTGCATCATGCTGCGTCATGCGCAGGAGGCCGGAGAACAGGTCGTTTTCTGTTTTTCGCGGCGGCCACCCTCCGGCGGCATCCGGGGTGGCGCGGACAGCATTTCCGACACACACAATACAGCATGAATGAAGGAGAGAGGCATGATTTTCAAATCGCGGAAAACCCTGCTGGCTGCCCTTGGGCTGGTGGCTTTGTTTCTTATTTTCGGTGCGTTTTCGTGCAGCAGTGACAGCACGGTGGAACGTACGCCCGAAGCTGCGCTGAAAGCCCTCAGACAGGGCAACGAACGTTTTGCAGCCGGCGAAGCTGTGCACCCCCGGACTGATGCCGTGCGTCTGGCGCAGGCCGGCACGGAAAGTCAGGGCGATCATGCATACGCCACAGTACTGGCTTGTTCTGACTCACGCGTGCCCGTGGAACGCCTGTTTGATGCCGGAGTCATGGATATTTTTGTAGTGCGTGTGGCCGGCAACGTAGTGCAGGGCGACGAAGCCGGTTCCATTGAATATGGTCTGGCCCATGTGAAAACCCCTGTGCTGGTGGTGCTGGGACATACCCAGTGTGGTGCCGTGACCGCCGTGACCGCAGCGCTGGAAGGACACGGTCATGCGCTGGAACGCAATATCCCCGGTCTGGTCAAGCCCGTCATTCCTGCCGTGCAGCAGGCCATGCAGGAACACCCCGATGTGCACGGTGCGGATCTGGTGCCCTTCGGCATTGAAAATAATGTCTGGCAGAACATCCGTAATCTTTTCATGCTGAGCCCCGCCACCAGAGATCTGGTAAAATCCGGCAAGGTGGCTGTTGTCGGAGCCGTATACGATGTGTCCACCGGCAAGGTTGAATGGCTGCCCGCCGCCCGCGTGGATGAAATTCTTGCCGCAGTGGAAGCAGACCCCGCCCGTGCGACGGAAGCCATGGCTTCCGTGGCCGGCGCCGCACAGCCGGACCATGACGGCGCGCCCGCTGCTGCAGCAGAAAATGAACAGGCCGTATCCGAAGCTGAACACGCTGCTGATGCTGCAGAAGACGCCGCCGGCTCTTCCGGTTCCGGCGCAGAGGTTGAAACCGTTGAAGCCGTTGAGGTTCCCGCGGCCAACGCCACAGACGCAGGCGAAGAGACCGTGACGCAGGAAGCCGCAGTGCCCTGCCCCGGTCAGATGGCCCGCGACACCATGGCCATTCATGCACAGGCTGCGCTGGAACAGGCTGAAATGGCGGGCAAGGCCGCACAGGTAGCCGCCGAAGCTGCCGCAAAGGCTGCCGAGGCCGCGGGAGAAGCCGCCCGTGCCGCCGAAGCCGCTGCACTGGCTGCACAGGCCGCTCAGGCGCAGCAGTAGCCCCGCCGGTTCCGTATACAGATAAAACGCCGGACTCCGCAGAGGAGTCCGGCGTTTTTGTGTCGTTCATGCCGCTGACAGCACGGGAATGGTCAGCCGAACACGCCGCTTTCGTGCAGAATTTTAAAACCAATACCCAGCAGCACTGCGCCGCCCAGTATTTCCGCATACCGCGAAAGCGCTGATGACGCGGCCAGTACTCTGCCCAGCTGCACACCTGCGGCGGTCAGCCCCAGACAGACAAGCCCGATGACCGCGGCGGGCATCCATATGGACAGCCCCAGCATGGAAAGTGTTACGCCCACGGCCAGCGCGTCTATGCTGGTGGCCACGGAAAGCATGATGAGCGACGTTCCTCTGGTGGGGTCGGCCATGCCGCATTCCGCGTCGTCGTGTTCAAAGGCTTCCTTGAGCATTTTCAGCCCGATGAACGCCAGCAGGCCGAAGGCTATCCAGTGCGCCCAGGCATCCACAAAGCTTCGTATGCCCTGTCCCATAAACCACCCCGCAATGGGCATGGCAGCCTGAAAAAGGCCGAAATGCCATGCCAGACGAAGCGTCTGACGGGCCGATACCGTGCGTAATCTGCATCCGGTGGCCACAGCCACCGCCAGTGCATCCATGGCCAGCGCCACAGCCAGTGCAAGCAGTGCCGGTGTTTCCATCAGAACATCCTGTTCATGGAAAGCAGACAGCGCAGCAGAGCGTCTTTGTCTTCATCGGACAATCCGGCGCAGATTTCTTCTGTCAGCCGTATGTGCAGGCGGTCGTGTTCTTCAAATTCGGTACGGCCGCTGTCGGTCAGTTCCACCATGATGGACCGGCGGTCCGTCATGTGCGGGCTGCGTTGCACCAGACCTCTCTCTTCCAGCCTGTCCACCAGCACGGTCAGTGTGCCTGTGGTCACCCCCATTTTTGATGCCAGTTCTTTCATGCGCATGGCGCGGTGTATGCCCAGAATTTCCAGCGTGTGCATCTGGGGCAGGGTAAGTCCCTTGTCCCGCACAACGCAGTGCTCCCATGAAGAAAGCTTTTCATAAAATTCGACAATGGCGTGATTGAGGTCTGAAGAAGCAGTCATTATGCCCTGCCAGATATGCCGCAATGCCGGTGACAACGCGGTTTCTGTGTTGAATGTTAATGAAAATAGCTGAATACGCCGAAAAATACCGTCAGCGCACCGGCTGTGCGCATGATAAGCGGTTCCACCCACGGTCTGCGCAGGGTGCGCATCATGGTGGTCACCTTATAGATGGCAAATATGACAACGGCAAGGCTGAGACCGGTACCCAGTGCATAACTGGCAAAAACGGCCGTGCTGGCGCCGATGCTGCCGGAGTCGAGCGCGTATTTGTACATGATGGCCACCGTGGGGCACGGTACGATCATGTTCATGAAGCCGATGACAAACAGACCGGCCGCCCCTGCCTTTTGCCAGCGCGAAAGAGCCGGTGCGGAGCAGGAGCACGCACTGCCTTCGCGGCTGTGCCCGTGGTGGTCTTTCCCGTTATGTTCATGATGATGGGCATGGTCATGGTCATGGTGATGTTCATGACCGTCCCCGTGCTCATGGCTGTGACTGTGCAGCAGGCCGGGTTTTATGATCAGCACCAGCCCCAGCACGACAAGCACCAGCGCCGTGACCGTGTCGGTCACTTCTTTGATATGCTGGGGAATACCGGCAGAAACCGCTCCCAGCGATGCCCCGATGGCCAGACATGCCAGTGCGGTGCCGCCGAAAAACGACGCGGTGAGCAGCGCAACACGGCTGCCTCTGTGTTCGCCCGCCACAAACGGGGCCAGCACAACCCATGAATGGCCGCAGGGGTTTACTCCGTGTATCAGGCCCAGAAACAGACTGCTTTGCAGCGCCACCAGAAAAATTGTGTCCATAGGTGTACCTTTGTAAGTTTTGTTTGGCTTTCAAAATGAATTGATATTAAAAAATTTGAAAGTCAAGACAAAATGGCAGCCACACAGGCGCGGCAGCAAGCAGAAGGAACAGACCGCACAGGCACCATGCCCCGGGCTGGCGGGGAAAGTCCGGCTCCCACGCATCCGGAGAGTCCAGCCCTCTTGCCGCCACGGCCACGGTCTGGGCCCATGTTTTCTGGCTCATGACGCGCAGGGTGGCCTGCGGGATGAGCAGCCACCGGCGCACAGCCGTACAGCGGGGCGCACGCAGACGTATGGCCTGACGAACCTGCGCCACTGTTTTTTGAATAAGCGGAAGAAAGTGCACCATGAGGGCCAGAGACAGCGCTGCATGCCATGCCCGCCGCCCGAGCACGGGTTTCAGAAACCATGCCATGGCCAGTCCCAGAGAGCGGGGAGAGCCTGTCAGCGTCAGCAGCAGCCCTATGCCGATGAGCACCATCAGACGCAGAGCCATCAGGCCTGCCTGAGGCAGGGCTTCCAGCAGCCGGTCTGCTGCGGGCAGTGCGGTCGCCTGTGCCGCGGGGCCCAGTCCGGCAGTGTCTGCCGCCAGCTTTACGCCAGCCCATAACAGCACAAACCAGAGATACGGCCGGGCCATGGAAAATCCCGCGCGGGTGGCCGTGCCGGAAAAAAGAAACAGGGCAGCCACCAGCAGTGCATAGGCAGCCACGGCAAGGGGCGGAGCCTGCCACACCAGTACGCCCAGCGTGCCTGCGCAGAGCAGCCGGGCGCGCGGGTCCAGCCGGTAAAGGGGAATCTGCCGTGGAGGCGGGGTGTTGCGGTCTGTCTGCTGCTGAAGGTGCGGTGCCGGAAAAGTGTTCATGCGGTGTCCCGTCCGGGC
Organism: Oleidesulfovibrio vietnamensis; assembly: GCF_055388115.1. Lineage (NCBI taxonomy): Bacteria > Pseudomonadati > Thermodesulfobacteriota > Desulfovibrionia > Desulfovibrionales > Desulfovibrionaceae > Oleidesulfovibrio > Oleidesulfovibrio vietnamensis. The sequence continues at coordinate 2,886,866 of NZ_AP042419.1, read as the reverse complement.
AATGCGTTGCCGGTACTTGTCTGAGGTGAGCCGGAGGATATGCTGTTGTGCCGAAGCACGCAAATACCGGAGGATGACATGTCGTACCACAGCGGACTGCCCCAACAGCCTTACGGGGTCAAGCTTTTTGCGGAAAAGATACCGGCGGCGCATGCATTGCGGCCTTCCCGCACCCGTGACGCCGTTCCGGCACATGCGCACACCGGCGGTGCTGACGGTCTGCATATGCTGGCGGGTGCGGTACCGCAGCATGAGGGGGCGGAGAAAATCCGTCATGCCGCAGCGGACAGACCGCTTATGCTGTCCTGCGTGGCGGCCGGTTTTCCTTCACCGGCAGACGATTACATAGACAGGCGGCTGGACCTGAACGAATATCTGGTGCGTAACCCCGAATCGACATTTTATGTGCGCGTCCACGGTGAATCCATGCGCGATGCCGGTATCTGGGCCGGAGATATTCTGGTGGTGGACCGTGCCGTGCAGCCTGTCACCGGCCGGGTGGTGATAGCCGTGCTGGACGGGGAACTGACCGTAAAGCGGCTGAAAAAAGAAGGAGACCGTCTGCTGCTGGTTCCGGAAAATCCGGATTACAGTCCCGTTGATGTCAGCGGGCGCGAAGATTTTTCCGTCTGGGGGGTGGTAACCTGTGTGTTGCACAGGGTGTGACCTGTTCAGGGCTTCGCGCCGGTGTGCTTACACTTGCGGCAGTACCGGCATGCAGCGCCTGTGCGTGAAGGAGGGACGGCTGTGGATGTGACCGTACTGGGCAGAGCTGCCTGTTCCCGCGTGCGGCATGACGGGGGAACACCGTCCGCACCCGCGGCACAGCGGCAGGGGCGTCCGTTGTATGCGCTTGTGGACTGCAACAGTTTTTATGTTTCCTGCGAGCGGGTTTTCAGGCCCGACCTTGTCCGCCGCCCCGTGGTTGTGCTGTCCAACAACGACGGCTGCATCATTGCACGCTCGGCAGAGGCTAAAGCTCTGGGTATTCCCATGGGGGCCCCGTGGTTCAAGGTGCGCAGACATGCTGAGTCCGCGGGGGTGACCGTGTTTTCGTCCAATTATGCATTGTACGGTGATATGTCGTCACGCGTCATGCGGGTGCTGGAGCGTTTCTGTCCGGATGTGCATGTGTATTCCATTGATGAGGCCTTTATGCGGCTGGACAGCCTGATCATGCCGCCGGGTATGTCGCCGGAGCGGTATGCGGCGTGCCTGCGGCGCGAGGTGTACCGGCGTACAGGCATTCCCGTGTCGGTGGGGCTGGGCTGCACCAAGACTCTTGCCAAGCTGGCAAACAGGCTGAGCAAACAGCAGAATGCCGGAGCCCGGGCCATGGTGCCGGCGGCTTTCCGGTATGCCGGAGTATTCAACTTTGGAGCAGTGACAGATCCTGACGTTATGGATGCGTTGCTGGAAACGCTGGACGTGACGGATGTGTGGGGTGTGGGGGCGCGCCATGCGGGGCGTCTGCGGACATGGGGCATACGCACCGCGCGGGCGCTGCGTGATGCACCGGATGACAGGGTGCGCAGATACATGAGCGTGACCGGTCTGCACACCGTGCTGGAACTGCGCGGCATTTCGTGTCTGCCTCTGGATGATGCGCCGCCGTCGCGCAGGTCGGTTGTCTCTTCGCGGTCATTCGGCACACTGGTGACGCACAAGGAGCATATGCTCGAAGCTGTCACGGCCTATATGACACGGGCCGCCGAAAAACTGCGGCGCGAACAGCTTGAAGCGCACTGCGTGGGGGTTATGATCAGCACCCCGCGCCACGGCGGCGGGCCGCGCTATGCCGACAGCGCACAGGTGCAGCTTGCGGTGCCCACCAGCCATACGCCGCAGCTGATAGTCCGCGCCCGCGCCCTGCTGGAGAGTATATGGCGCGATGGCTACCGGTACCAGAAGGCCGGCGTGATGCTTTCGGGGCTTGAATCTGCGGTATCCCGTCAGGTTTCCATGCTGCCTGCCCTGCAGGGGACAGGGCGGGGACTGGAACGGGGAAGGCGGCTCATGGCGGCGGCCGATGCGGTGAATGCACGTTTCGGAAGGGGAACGCTGGAATACGCGGCGGCCGGTCTGGGAAGGCCGTGGAGCATGAAACAGGAACACCTGTCGCCCCGCTACACTTCGGACTGGAAAAAACTGCCGCTTGTGCGCTGAGCTTTTTTGGGGGAAGTTCCTACCTGACATGGCGTGTGCTGCCGTATACACTGTGCCGTCGCTGCGTACGGTGCGGCGGCTGCGCGGTGACTGCGCGGCAACTGCACGGCAACAGCACGGCAACAGGCAGGAGGATTGATATGTCCGTACCCGGAAAATGCGGCGGATGCGACGGCAGGGAGCTTACGCTGGCCGACGACGGTGTGTTCCGTTTCATCGTCTGCAGACGGTGCGGACGTATAGGCCCCAGTGCGACGGAACCGGAAGACGCCATCGAATTGTGGAACCGCTGCAGTGATGCGTTTTTTATGTATGACAAAGGACCGGAACCTTCGATTCCTGTACGGGAATATGCCGGCGGCGAGCGGCGGCGTTCGGAACGGTATGTTGTGGAGATACGGGCCGTCATGCGGCTGTATCCTTTTACCGGCGCTCCTGTGCCGGTGGTGGTAAAAAATCTTTCCATGTACGGCGCATATCTGGAAGTGGCGGAACAGGGGCTGGATGTCTGGCAGGTTCCCGATGGTACCCTGCCGTATTTCGAACTGGAAATGACACCTTCCGAAGCAGGGTTCCCCGCAGTTTTTCCCTGTAACGCCAGCCATGTAAGTGTCAAGCCTCCCCGTATTGCCGTGGGTACGAGTTTTGTACAGCAGGACGGCAGGCATCTGTATGTTCTGCGGCAGTTGCTGCGCGATGCGCCTTTGCTGCCCCGCGCTTCCTGACGACGACTTCTTTTTTTTCAGTAAATTTTCAGGCGGCCTGCTTTTGCAGGCTGCTTTTTTTATGCGCAGTGGGATATCCGCTGCGCGTTTTTATGCTGCAGCAGGCAGTTACGCGAAAAAGCCCGGAGCAGACAGTCTGCGCGAAAATATGCCTGCACAGGAGGGAGACAGCGTGTTCGCTGCTGCGTACATGTTGCGTATAAGCGGTATTCTGATGGTGTCATGAACTGTGAATCAATATGTGTGTGCCGTTTAGGCAGTGGCTGCACCAGTGGGGTATAAAAAATAATCTATGCACAGATGGCCGGTATTTATAAAAAAAATGTATATGTAACAATGTGCGGTTAGTATACAGTGGGTACCGCACCTTGGCAGATGCTGAGTGTATGCTTATTCACTATGCGGTGTCACTTTTGTGCTGCCGGTGAGACGGGGGGACCGTCCGCGCTTTGCGACGGTATCTGTCTTCCGCAGGGCCGGCTTTATTTGCCGCTGCTCTCCGCATGGTGAAATAATAATGTGAAAGAGGGTTGTAGCAGGCGGCAGGCAGGCTATACTTGCATATTGGCCTGCGTGTTGCCGGTGCCGCGTGGAGTGCGGCGGCTGAGAGGAGCGTCTGATCCGGTTCTGCGGTCAGGCAGGAGCATGTTTTTTTACAATGGGGCAATAGAATGAAGATGAATCTCAGGGCACGCTTTCTGGTGCCGACACTGACTATTCTGGTTATCGGCATGGGGGCCTCGGCATGGCTTACCCAGACATATTCCAAACAGGCGGTCACCGCGGCCGTCAACGCGCATATGACACAGGTTTCCGAATCTGTGGCCGGACTTATAGGCACCTGGGTGCAGGATGCCAAACGCGATCTTACGCTGCAGGCGCAGCGCGATGAGATTACACAGGCTTTTGCAGGTGGCGATATGAATGAAGTCACCCGCGAAATGCAGCAGTTTAAAAAGAACTACCCCGACTTTGACGCTGTCAAACTGGCGGACGCGGACGGAAATATTATTGCCAGCACCTACCCCCAAGAAGTCGGCAGGCTTGATATAAGCAGCCGGAAATACTTCAGGGGAGCCATGAACGGAACCCCTGTGGTTTCAGACGCGCTGAAAAGTCAGTTGACAGGTAACCTGATTTTTGTGGTGTCTGTACCGTGTATGCGTGACGGCCGAGTGGCCGGCGTCTTTCTGGGTACGCTGGAACTGGGCAGCTTTTCGGAACGCTTTGTGGCGCCGGTAACCATAGGAAAGGAAGGCTACGCATTTATTATGGCCTCCGACGGTAACGTGCTGGCGCATCCTGATTCCTCGCGGCTGATGACCAATCTGCTGAAGCAGAACTGGGCCGGAGAAATGCTCAAAAACGATTCCGGCAAATTGAATCATGAGGAAAATGGCCGGTGGAAAGAACTTGTATATTCACGGGAACCGGAAACCGGCTGGGTTGTGGGTGTGACCGCCTTTGAAGATGACATCTACTCTGCTGCTTACGAGCTTGCCAATATCGTGCGGCTCATATCCGTGATTGTGGCACTGCTTGTTGCCGGTGTTCTGTTCCTTATTGTGCGCAATATCGCGGGGGCCATGAGTGAGACCGCGGGATACGCCGAGGCCGTTGCCGAAGGTCAGCTGGACCATTCACTGCACGTTCAGCGGCAGGACGAAATAGGCGTACTGGCTGATGCGCTGCGTAAAATGGTGCAGAATCTCAAAAGCATGATTAAGACGGCGGAAGCCAAGACCATTGAGGCCGAGGAACAGAGCAGAAAAGCCAATGTGGCCATGCAGGAGGCTGAAGAAGCCCGCAAAGCGGCGGATAATGCCAAGCGCGAAGGTATGCTGCAGGCTGCCGCCCAGCTGGAGCACGTGGTTCTGTCACTTTCGTCGGCGTCGGAACAGCTGGCGGCACAGGTGGAAGAAGCGAGCCGCGGAAGCGATGTGCAGCGCGAGCGTACTTCTGAAACTGCCGCTGCCATAGAAGAAATGAATGCCACGGTGCTGGAAGTGGCCAGAAATGCGTCGGAAGCTGCAGGAAGTGCCGACAATGCCAGAAACAATGCCGAAGAGGGACAGGGGATTGTGGAAGCGGTTATCCAGTCCATCACCGAGGTGAAAAACCGCGCCACCAGTCTGAAGGAAAGCCTGAACACGCTGGGCGACCACGCCGAGGGTATAGGCAAGATCATGACCGTTATCAGCGACATAGCCGACCAGACAAATCTGCTGGCGCTTAACGCGGCCATTGAAGCTGCCCGTGCGGGCGATGCCGGACGCGGGTTTGCCGTGGTGGCCGACGAAGTGCGTAAACTGGCCGAAAAGACCATGCAGGCCACCTCGGAAGTGGGCGCAGCGGTAAGCGCCATCCAGCAGGGCACGCGTGAAAACATTGAAGGAATGGACAAGGCGGGCGAGGCCGTTTTGAAATCGACAGAACTTGCCGGTCGTGCTGGCAAGTCACTGGGCAGCATCCATTCCGTGGTGGAAAGCACCGCCGATCAGGTGCGCTCCATCGCCACTGCGTCGGAACAGCAGTCTGCCGCCAGCGAGCAGATAGCCCGTGGTGCGGAAGAAATAAACCGCATTGCGGCGGAAACGTCCGAGGTGATGACGCAGTCCAGCGAAGCGGTAAGCAACGTGGCCCGTATGGCTCAGGAACTGCAAAACGTGGTTGAGCAGCTTAAAAGACAGTAGCGCGAGCTGCGGCTGTCTGTGAAATATGAAGACTCCGTACCGGAGCACCGCAGGGTGGCCGGTACGGAGCCTTTTTTATGGCTGTGCCGCAGAGGGCGGCATCGGATCAGTCGTTCTGCGCGCAGCAGGGGGTGCCGCCGGTTTCGGCGGCTTTCAGCTGACCGCAGGCGGCTTTGATGTCCGCCCCTTTGCTTTTGCGTATGATGGCCGTGACATGCTTTGACCACAGGTATTGCTCAAAAGCCAGAATGCGTTCTTCCGTGGGGGCTGCATAAGGGTCTGCCTCGTCGCCCGACGGGTTGTACACAATGAGATTGAGCTTTGCCTTGGTGCGTGAAACAAGCCGGACAAGCTGTTTTGCGTGCTCCAGCGAGTCGTTGACCCCGCCCAGCAGCAGATATTCAAAGGTTATGCGTTCACGCGTTTTCAGCGGGTAGCTCTGCAGGGCTTCAATGAAGTCATTCAGTTCCCAGCGGGCGGCTTTGGGCATGATGGTGCGCCGCAGTTCCTGCGTGGGCGCGTGCAGTGATACAGCCAGATAGGCAAGCCCGCTTTCGCCCAGCCTGCGCAGCCCTTCGGGGTTTACCCCGCAGGTGGAAACCGTGATGCGCCGCGGAGAAAACTGCAGTCCCAGCTCGCTGTTAAGCGTGTGCAGGCTGCGCATGATTTCGTCCAGATTGAGCAGCGGTTCACCCATGCCCATAAAGACAAGATTGCGCAGGATGGGCCGTTCGGCGACGTCGTTAAGATATTCGCGTGCCACCAGCACCTGCCCCAGTATTTCAGACATGGTCATGTTGCGTTCAAACCCCAGCGTGCCGGTGGCGCAAAAGGTGCACCCCATGGCGCAGCCCACCTGACAGGAAAGACACTGGGTAATCCTGCCCTGTGAACCGGGTATGAGCACTGTTTCCACAAGTGCGCCGTCGGCAAGACGCAGCAGAAATTTTGTGGTGCCATCCTGACTTTTGCTGGTTGTGACCACCTCTGGCCAGAAAATGCGGGCGTGTTCTTTCAGCTGTGCGCGGGTCTGTTTCGATACATTGGTCATCTGGTCAAAATCGCGCACATATTTGTTCCACAGCCACTGCCATATCTGGCGGGCGCGGAATTTTTTTTCGCCGAGCTTTTCCACCAGAAAAGTTTCAAGCTCTTCAAATGTCAGGTTCAGAATATCGACCATGACTGTTTCTCCGGTGAGTGGAATGGCTGACGCACAGGCGCTGCCGCGGCCCGGCGCGCTGTGGCACGACGGGAAAGGCAGCAGCCCGCGGTAAAAACGGGCGGCGTCGACAGGGGGAATATAGGAAGAAGGGCCGGAAGGGGAACCCCTCCGGCCCTGATTTTTTTATCGGGGAGCGCGTTCACTGTACGTTTTGACGTACTCGATGGCTTCTTCCATGCTGGTCACCTCACCCGTAACCTGCGCTTTAAGCAGCGCATCGCGGATAACCCCCACATAGGGGCCGGGCTTCAGACCGGTGAATTCCATGATTTCGTTGCCGTTCAGCAGCGGTTCCAGCATCTGCTCGGGGGTTTCGGCACGTTCAAGGTACTTCATATTGTGGTTGAAGTGCGTGTAGTTGCCGTCGCGGGCTTTAATGTCGGCTCTGGCCATTTCAATCAGGCGCGGGTATTCATCCAGCGCTTTGAACCGGCGTATGCCCTTGTCGGTGAGCATGAAATGGAAACGCATGTGGTTGCGCACCAGATGGCAGATAAGGTCGACATCTTCCGGCAGAAAGTGCAGCCTGCGCAGAATTTTGCGCGTGACTTTGGCACCGATGCGGTGGTGCTGATAGAATGTCCATTTGCCGTTGTAGTATTCGGCGGCATACAGTTTGCCCACATCGTGGAACATGGTGGCCACGGTGCCCAGCCAGTCAAAGGGCAGTTCTTCGGGGTAGCGGCGCATGCATTCTATGGTGTGGTCGAGCACGGTCTCTTCGCCTGCCTCGGGCGTGCGCAGGTGGCGGATGCGCGACAGTGCGGCCAGTTCGGGAATGAGTCCGTGCAGCAGCATGGAGTCAAACATCAGCTGGACGAACTTGTACATGTTTTCGGCTTCCACCTTGCGCCATTCGTCCATGATTTCCGTGACCGGCACATAGTCTAGAATGCGGCTTGCACTGCGTACTATGGCCATCCACGAGTTGGGTTCGATGGGCAGGTCGAAGTTGGCGGCTATGCGCATGGCGCGCACACCCAGTACGTAAGAACGGCGCAGGGTTTCGTCGGGCACGCCCTCGAAGCGTATGTCGCCCTTGGAAAAATCGTCAAAGCCCTGATATGTTTCCGCCGAGCTGGGAATGAACGGACAGGCCAGCGAGGCGGGCAGCGTACCTTTTGCCTCAAGGCGGCGCAGCATGGTGGGGGTCACACGGGCAAGTGTGGCTTCCGGATGCGAAGAATCATCAGTGTCGGTGTGGTAGAAGCGGAAAAGGGTTCCCCCTTCGCGCAGGGTGCCCACCACGCCGTCTTCGCCGGACATTTCAAGACCGGGAAAAATCTTGCCGAGCTCCACATAACCGGGCTCGCACGCGATGTCTATTTCAAGGCAGTCCTGATCGAGAATTTCGGACTGCAGCTGGGTGTTGACCACGTAGGCGTCGTACCCGTTGCGCATTATGGCCTTGCAGATGCCTATGGCATCCTTGAAGGGCTGGGTCATTCTTCCTCCTTATGCATACGCCGGCTTTCGGCGGAAAAGCTGTTCGTTCAGCCAATGCATTTCAAGCTAACCGTGCGTTGTCAAGCCGGAACCGCCCGAAAGGCATTATTGCGGTCATGCTATTCTGTGACCGCCCATCCAGTGGGATGTCACCTTACCGGTAAGCTTCCACCCGGTAAAGGGCGTGTTTTTGCCTTTTGAATGCATCGCCTCAGGGGTCACAGTCCATTCATGCGCAGGGTCGAACAGGAAAAAATCTGCAGGGTCGCCCGCCGTGAAGCGGTTTACCGGCAGACGGAACAGGCTGCCCGGAGCATGGCACCACAGGCGCACCATGTCGGCTTCGGTCAGCAGGCCTTCCTGCACCAGACGCCATGTCAGAGCCACCGCCGTATCCAGACCGGAAATGCCATTGGGCGCTTCATCCAGCGGGGTATCCTTTTCGTGCGCGGCATGCGGGGCGTGGTCTGTCACCAGTATGTCTATGGTGCCGTCAGCCACGGCACGGCGCATGGCCGTCACGTCGTCGGGGGTGCGCAGCGGCGGGTTGACCTTGGCTGCTGTGGAGTACTGTTCCAGTGCCAGATCGTCCAGCAGCAGATAGTGCGGGCAGGTTTCGGCCGTTACTCTTACGCCGCGCTGCTTGGCCCACGCGATAAGCTCCACGGACTGACGGCAGCTGATATGTGCCAGATGGACCGGAATGCCCAGATATTCGGCCAGCAGAATGTCGCGGGCCACCTGTACCGATTCGGCCACCACCGACTGTCCTTTGACTCCCAGGCGTCCGCTGGTCACCCCTTCGTTCATGTGTGTGCCGCGCGCCAGTGAAGGATCTTCGCAGTGATCGATGACTATTTTACCGAAGTCTGCGGCGTATTCCATGCAGCGGCGGAACATTTCGGCACCGCCCACCGGCAGTCCGTCGTTGGAAAAGGCGACGCAGCCCGCGGCGGCCAGTTCGCCCATGGGGGCCAGTTCTTCGCCTTTCAGTCCTTTGGTGGCGGCACCCACAGGATGCACGCGCGGGCCGTGGGGCCATGCCTTGCGGGCGCGTTCCAGCATCAGCTCGGTCACACTGCCCTGATCGTTGACGGGACTGGTATTGGCCATGGGCAGTACCGCCCCGAATCCGCCGTGCGCAGCGGCTGCGAGTCCGGAGGCAATGTCTTCCTTGTACTCAAAACCGGGTTCGCGCAGGTGCACGTGGCAGTCAATAAAACTGGGAAACAGTATCTTGCCCGCCGCGTCCACAGTTTCGGCGTGCTGCGGCGCGGGGGCCGCCCCGTGTTCGCTGACGGCGGCAATGCGTCCGCCCGATACGGTGACATCAACCGTGCGCCCGGAAAGAAGCGCGCCCGAAACAAACAGTGTGCCGGAAATATGATCAGACATCAGCGGTCTCCCGTGTCTTTGCGGGTTGCATGAAGAAACAGAATGGCCATGCGTGTGGCGACGCCGGAAGCCACCTGGTCAAGCACCAGACTCTGGCCGGCGTCGGCAAGGGCGGACGAAATTTCCACACCGCGGTTCATGGGGCCGGGGTGCAGCACCCTGGCACCGGGGGCTGCATGCTGCATATGGTTCAGGTTCAGGCAGTAGCGCGAGGCATACTCGCGCAGGTCGGGCAGCAGACCGGCCTGCTGGCGTTCCAGCTGCAGACGCAGCGCCATGACGGCATCGACCCCCTGAACGGCTTTGTTCAGATTGTCAAAGATTTCGACGGGCCATGTGTCGGCGCCTGCCGGCAGCAGGGTGCGCGGCGCGCACAGGCGCACTCTGGCACCCATGCGGGTGAGCAGATGCACGTTGGACCGTGCAACACGGCTGTGGGCAATATCGCCCAGAATAAGCAGAGTCTTGCCTTCAAATTGTCCGTTCCATGCGCGGTTGAGCGAAAATGCGTCAAGCAGCGCCTGTGTGGGGTGTGCGTGCCAGCCGTCGCCCGCGTTGACCACGGCGCATTCCAGCCGTTCGGCCAGAAACTGTGCCGCCCCGCTGGAGGTGTGGCGGATGACGATGACATCCGGCGACATGGCCTGCAGGGTCAGCGCGGTGTCTTTCAGGCTTTCGCCTTTGACCAGACTGGATCCTGATTTGGCCAGTGAAAACGTGTCGGCTGAAAGGCGTTTTCCAGCCATGTCGAACGATGTTTTCGTGCGGGTGCTCGGCTCCGCAAAGAACAGCACCACGGTTTTTCCTTTCAGGGTGGGAACCTTTTTTACAGGACGCTGGTTTATTTCATGAAACTGTCCGGCAAGGTCCAGCAGATGCCTGACTTGCTCACGGGAGAGTTGCGTGACGTCCAGCAGATCTTTGTGGGGCCAGATGAATCGTTCTTGGTCTTGCATTGTCTTCCGGTCTCATTGCGGGATACATGTCCCGGTTCGTGCCTGCTCAGGCGGGGCAGAGGTCGTCGGGCACTACGGCCCATCCGGCGGCCATACCCGGGGCAAGCGCTCCCAGTCTGTTCAGGCCCAGAGCCTGAGCGCCGCCGGCTGTGAGCATGAACAGCAGATTATCGGGGGCTGCTCCGTGCCGGTCGCGCAGCGCGCGGGCCTCATTCCACAGGTTCAGGTCATGGTTCGAGGCCAGACTGTCCGTGCCCAGACACAGCAGCAGTCCGGCCTGTATAAAACTGTTTACAGGGGCATCACCCGAGCCGATGGCGCTGTTGCTGCGCGGGCACAGACAAACGGCCGTGCCGCTGCGGGCAAGGGTCTGGATGTCGTGCCGGTCGCAGTGCACGCAGTGGACGGCCAGCGTACCCGGACCCAGCAGCCCCAGCGTGTGGGCATGGCTGACAGGCGAACAGCGCGGCGGAGTGTAGTCTGCGGGCAGCACCCGTACGGAAAGCAGATCCCTGAATGCACCGGTACCGGTAGCCAGCATTTCCACTTCGCCCTGATGCTCTGCCAGATGCATGGAAAAAGGCATGTGGTGCGCGCGGCACCAGTCTTTTGCCTGCCGCAGCCGTTCGGGATGGGTGGAATACAGGGCGTGTCCGGCAGGAGCGCAGCATGCCTGCAGCACGGCCTGAGGCAGCTGTGCTGCCGCATCAGGCAGGGCAGGAGCGCCGGACGTGGGCGGCATATGCCCGAACCATTCAAGCAGCAGGTGGTACGAAAGACCGGCCTGCTGCGCGCAGCGTGCCACCAGCGCCGGAGCGCGGCTTGTGATGTCTGCCACGTGTACTGTGCCCGTGCGGTGCATGAATGCCGTGGCATTGAGCACGGCATCTTCCTGCGGTGTCATATCCTGCCGGATCATGTGCCCGACCCAGCTGGTGAATCCTTCTCCCAGCAGGGTTTTGCCGTGCAGATGACTCAGTTCCAGATGATTGTGGCAGTTTATCAGGCCGGGAACCAGTGTAACCGGCCCCAGATCGTGCAGCGGTATGCCCGCGCGGCGGACAAACCGGCTGTGGGGTTCCACACACAGAATGGTGTTGTCGCGCACAATAATAACCCCGTCTTCGAAAACGGGACGGGGTGTTGAAGCAAAACCTGAAAATTGCTGATATTGCGGAGATATGCCGGATGAAAACGGTGTGGCGGCAGCGGCAGCCAGCCGCTTTTCGGTCATGGTTATGATGCGTTTCGCCCGGAAAGCGGTAGGTTTCATCACCGGAAAAGCCTTGTTCATCCGTAGATTGCAGACAGGGACAGGCCGGACGCGGATGATCGTGACGGCATGTGCTGCGCAGCAGAGTACGCTGTTGCGCGAAGCTTGTACACTGTGCGGGCAAAGACGTAAAGCGCGGGGCGGCAGAACGCGGAAAAACAGAGCCGTGCACTGCGGCATGTTTGTGTGTCATGCCGCATGGTTTTGCCGTTGCCGGATGCCTGTGGCTGCAGATTATTTTTTGCCGCCGGAGTATGCGTGTGTTTCATCATGTCCGCTGTGCAGGCGTCTCCGGACCGGCGCAGGTGCATGGCGCACGTGGTGGCGGGGGTTGCCGTAAGCGCCGCTGTGCCCTAGATACCCTGTATGCGAAAGGAACTGTGCATTATACACGCCAACTGTCAGGGCGATCCGCTGGCGCGTCTGCTGTTGTCCTGCGACGCCTTCGCCCGCAGGTTCGAAGTGCGCAAATATACAAATTTTCAGCGGGAGCAGATTCCGGACCGCGAACTGGAATCCTGCCGGCTGTTTCTTTTTCAGCATCTGGGAGAAAAGTGGGCGGAGCAGGCTTCGGCGCATCTGCTGCACCGGTTGGGACCTGCGGCCGAGGTGCTGCGTCTGCCCAACATGCTTTTTAAGGGATACTGGCCGTTGTGGACCAGCCGCAGTCCCAGCGAATTCGGCGATGTATACCTTGACCATCTGATTGATATGGGGCTGGAGAAAAAAGAGATTCTGTACGTGTATCTGCACACGGACCTGACAGCGAAATACGATCTGGACGCCATGCTGCGCGAATCGTTGGCTGTGGAACGTGCCAAGGAAGAGGAAACCGTGGTGCGTACCGTTGATCTTGTGGAGTCATTATGGCGTGGGGAGCTGCTGTTCAACACCATCAACCATCCGGGCCGCAGGCTGCTGCTGCATGTGGCCGGAGGCGTGCTGCGTGCCCTAGGTTTTTCGCAGCTTTCAGCTGACGTATGCGCCGGATTTGCCGACCCCTATCCCGAATTCATCCTGCCGGTGCATCCTCAGGTGGCGGCGTTTCACGGGCTGGCTTTCGGGGGAGAAGACTGGCAGTACCCCGTCTTCGGCAGGCAGAAAACATTTGCCCGGTATGCCGAGCATTATGTGGACTGCCGTCTGCTGGGGCTGGAAAGCCTGAGCGCGTATCTGCATCTGGTGTGAGCCCCGTTGTACCGTTGTGCCGTTGCACAATGCGGCGGCAGCGTCGCGTCTAGGGCACATCCACCAGCGCTCCGGCATAGCCCACCACACTGTCAGTCTTTCCTGTTATATCTCCGGATGTGGCATAGCGTGTCAGGCGTGCGCCCGTGGCACCCAGCAGGCGGCAGGCTTCCAGTGCCGCGGTCATGGGCAGCACCCCGCACATGGAAATGCGCTTCTCGCGCACCGTTGTGTACAGCCCCTGCGGGTTCAGAGCGGTAACCTGTTCCAGCGCCATGGCGTCAAGGCGGCGGGCTTCATCCTGTGGCAGGAAGTGCGTCATGTCCGAACTGACCACCATGGCTATGCGGTTCTGCCCGCCGGGGTCTGCCGTCTGAGCCGCACGGCGTATGATCTGCGCCATTGCGGCGCCCGCGGCAGTAAGCACCGCCAGTGACGGATCGCCGATGGATACAGGCACAATACGTACGCGGGGCACGCGGAACTGCAGAAACGGCAGAACGACCTCCAGCGAGTGCTCGGTACTGTGGGCCAGCGTATCAGGCCGGGCCGGCGCGCAGAGCGCGCAGAATTCGGCGGCCAGCGCATTGTCCACGGGTACATCACCCAGCGGGGTGCGCCAGACGCCTTCCGGCCAGACGGCAATGCCGGATCCCCTGCCGGTATGGTTGGGGCCCAGCACAAACAGCGTCTGCGGCAGCATGGCCTGCGCCAGAGTGCAACCTGCCACCGCACCCGAAAATACATAGCCCGCGTGGGGCACCATGGCGAGCAGAGTCGGCTTCTGCGGCGGTGCGGCAGCTTCGTCCAGATATGCCCGCAGCATGCTTTGCAGTTCGGCGGGCGAATCGGGGTAAAAGCGGCCTGCCACTACCGGACGGCGTATGTGCTGTGCGTCCTGCTGTCCGTCCCGCTGCCCGGATGCGGTGCTGCCGGTGGTGTTCATGAGCTTTTTCCCTCTGCACCCGCGGGTTACAGCCTTCCCGTGGGGGAAAACTGGGCCGCGTCCTGTGAAAGTTCATGGGTTCGCAGTTCCGAAGCGGCCATGCGGCCGTACAGCGACTGCGGGTTGTTGTCCCGCAGTTCGGTCAGAATGGTGCGCCACTGCTCAACGTCTGAAGTCTTTTTATACAGCCGTGCCAGACGGTAGCGCAGTGCAGGATAGTCCACGTCGCCCGGTTTCACATGTTCGGCGTACTGTTTGGCCCAGTCCAGCGATTCCCGTGCTCTGCCGGAGCTTTCGGTGATATCCATAAGCAGGCTCAGCAGGTCTTTGATTTTTCCGTTATCCGCCTGTGCCGGATTTTTTTCGGCCATCTCGGTAAAATTGCGCAGGGCTCCCTGTGCCAGTTTGTAGGCTTCACCAAGATCGCGGCGCTTTTCGGCATCGCGCGCAAGAAAATACTGGGTGTAGGCTTCCTGACTCTGGGGTACATCCTGATCCGTCTTCAGGCGTTTCCACAACGCCGTGGCTTCTTCGGATTCTCCCGTGTTTTCCATGGCCAGAGCACGGGCATAATCAAGCTGGCGCTGCGCTTCCGGATTCAGTTCCCACAGCTCGGTGCGTTTTGCCAGATCTTTGATGTCGTCCCACTGTTCGTGCTGCAGGTATATGGAAAGGGCCAGATTGAGAGCCATTTCGCTGTACCTCGGCACTTTGAGTCCGCGGAAAAACGGGTCGATGATTTCCAGAGCCTTGGCCGGATCACCCCGTTCAGACATGCTCATGCCCAGAGCGATACGGCTTTCCGGAGTCAGCTCGCCTTCCTGCCCGCGCACGATGGGAAACTGATCCCATACCTGCATTATCCGCGCGTAGTTGTTCTGGTCTATGTTGTCGGCCACCTGAATGTTAAAGGCTTTCATGGCCACTTCACGCGCACGGGGCAGCAGCTCGCCCGCGGGGTATTTTTCGGCAAAGTCCGTGGCGGCTGCCATGGCTTCGGGGTACTGCCTGTTCCACAGATACCACATGGCCAGCTTGACCTGTGCCAGCGGCGCAAGATCACTCTGCGGGTGTTCGTTGATTATTTTCAGGTAGATATCCCGAGGACGCAGAGAAAACGGCCTGTCAAACACGGTGAACATGTCACCGATGCTGGGGGTGTCGTATATGCCTTCCTCGGCCAGACGCATGAGCGAGATCAGACCGCCGTCCCTGTCGGGAAATTTGCGCGCCGCCTCTTCATACACTTCACGGGCCGCATCGGTTTTGTCCTGCCGCAGATATATGTCGCCCAGCCTGGCCAGAATCAGGTCGGCCTCTTCACCGTCGGGATCGATGTTATAATATGTCCAGTAATGGATGCGGGCTTTTTCGTACTTCTGCATGCGGTATGACACATCGCCCATCATGTTCAGAAACGGCGGGTACTCCACATAAAAACGCGGCCAGCGTTTTTCGATGTAGTCCACAATCTGGTACGCCTGATCATAATAGCCCAGACGGTAGAGCGCACGGGCCAGCCCCACGGACGATTCGCGGACAAAACGGGAATCCGGATGGTTCTGCACCACAAACTGGAACTGGTCGGCGGCTTTCTGGTACTGGCCTTTATTGAAAAAGTGGTCGCCCCAGTAATAGTAGATGAGCGGAATATTCTCATCGTCGGGGTGTTCGCGCTTCAGTATGTTGAAATATGCTTCCGCCTCGCGGATGTTGCCTATCTTCAGGTTGATAAGCCCCATACGCAGCAGCGCGCCGGGGATGCGTTCGGAAGACAGGTTGTAGTTCATGGCCTCGGTCAGCGCGCTGGTGATGGTGTCGTAACTGGCCAGCAGGTCATCTTTTCCGCGCGAATACAGCACGTCGCTCAGCAGGTAGAGCATTTCCTCCTGCAGTTCCGGCTCCAGATCATTGCGGCGGCGCAGCTCCTCCAGAGTTTCAAGTGCGGTCTGCTGGTCGCCGTTGTTCATGGCGGCCTTGGCCCTGAAAAGCAGCTCGGCCGAAGTGGGCGGCGGGTCCACCGGGTTGCCGTCTTCGTCCACGTAGACGATTTCTTCCTGCGGAGCGGCCTTTTCCGTGCCGGAAACTTTTTCAAGCTCGCGGGGGGGCACCTGTACCGCATCACCTGAAGGGGCGGTGACACTGCCGGTGCTGACATCCGGCGCCGGAGCCTCGGGATAGGGCGGCGCTGTGCGTTCTTCCTGCGATATGGTACCGCCTGCGCTGTCACCCTGCGCCGCGGGCAGCGCAGTATCCGTCACGGGCTGACGGGCTGCGGGAGCGGCCACAGGCGGCTGTGCGGTTTGCGGTGGGGTGCTTTCCGCATTGTCTGCCTGCAGGTTTTGTGCGGCAGATGGCGCGGGTGCAGCCCCCGCCTCGTCAAGGTACGGCCCCGTGGCGGGGCCGATGACGCCGCGTACGGTATTTTCTGCCGTCTGCGGGGGAGCAGTGTCGTCCTCTGCAACGGGCAGCACTTCCACAGGCAGGGTCAGTTTGGGCGGTACCGGTTTCCATGCTTCGGGCCCGCCGGTGTTGATGCGCGAGCGGAATGTGTACGGCACGGAAAAAAACGGCTGAGGAGCCTGTTCCTGTGTCTGCGTACCGGCGGAAGGAGCCTGTCCGCCCCGTTGCTGTATTTCCGTCGGCGTGGCGTTGACGGGTGCGGGGCTGCTCTGCGGCGTGGCATTACGGCCGGAAAGTCCGCTTTTCAGCTGGTCGTTAAGTTCGCCGGAAATTTTCTGTGCGGCTTTGATAAGGTTGTCGGCGGCTGCCTGCAGGGCGGGGCGGTCGTCCAGTGTTTCCTCCGCTACCGGTGAGGAAGGGGCGGCAGCTGCCGGCGGCTGCACAACAGGGGTGCGGGCAGTGCCGGACGGGGCTGTGCTCTGCTGTGCCGCAGGCGGAGTCAGCGCGCGTCCTGCGTTGCCGGAAGAGTTGCGGGCCGATGGTCTTTCTGCCGGAGAGGGCGAGACGGCGCGGGCCGCCGGACCGGCTGGAGATGCGGTCTTTCTGCCCTGTGCGGCGGCCGCGGCAGCGGGAGGCTGTTCCGCGGGGGCGGCTTGTTCCGCCGGGCGCCAGCGTGTACCGACAGGGTCTGCAAAAAAATCGATGACAAGCCTGTTGCCCTGCCGGGGCAGCACTATGTAACCGAAGGCATCTGTGCGTGTGGCAATGGAAATGGTGTTGCCGGCGCTGCGTACCGTGCCGAGCAGCGCTGCGCTGTCCGTGGCGGGGCTGCCGGCGCTGCGGCTCAGCGTTTCGGGTGCGGGCAGCAGTACTGTGACGGTGCGTCTGCCGGTGCGCGAAACGGCGGCAGGGCCTACCGGCCTGTCCAGCTCTATGACCAGCCGTTCTTTTTGCGGGTGGGCGCCCCAATACCACGAAGCGGCCCTGCCTGTGGCGGGCAGAAGCAGGACAAGCCCCAGAGCGGCTGCGAGAAGCCGGATGATACCGGCGGAAAAGCTGCTGCGAATCACACCTTTCTCTTTTGCCATGTTCCGGACCGCAGGGGGCGGGTACCGGATTGTGTGCAGCGGGCTGCGGAGGTTGCCGGTCTGCCGCGCTGCCAGTGCAGGGATGCAAAAGGCGTGCAATGACCGGAGGATGATGCCGCAGCGTCTGCCGTGTGCCTGCCGTCGCTGCGGGCCCGCGGTATTCGGTCAGACGGCGGGGGCTGCAACCGCCGCCTGCAGCCGGATATATGCCGGCGGCGTAATAACGGCCGTGTGCCGGAATTATTTGTCCAGCTGACGTTTTTTCAATTTTTCGATGAGGGTTGTCCGCTTTACCCCCAGTATTTCAGCGGCCTGATTTTTGACGCCGTCCGCTTTTTCCAGTGCTTCCAGCAGCAGGCGTTCCTCCACGGTGTCTATGAACTGTTTCAGGTCCATCCCGCGCTGCTGCATGTCTTCGATGCGCGGCCACGCAAAGCCTTGCGGTGCCGGCGCGGGGGCCGGTTCGGGCACTTCGGGCAGCTGTGCCACATCTCCCACTGCGTCCAGAATTTTGCGGGGCAGGTCGTGGGGGCGCACGCTGTCTTCGTCGCACAGTATGCTCAGCCGCTCCATGAAGTTTTCCAGCTCACGCACGTTGCCCGGCCACGGGTAGGCCGCCAGAATGCGCCGGATGCCGTCGTCCAGCCGGAGAGCCGTGCGTCCTTTGCTGCGGCAGAATTTGCACAGGAAGTGCTCTGAAAGCATGAGAATGTCCGCGCCGCGTTCGCGCAGCGGAGGCAGGTGCAGCGGAATGACGTTGAGGCGGTAGTACAGGTCTTCGCGGAACCGGCCTTCGCGGACTTCTGTTTCCAGATCGCGGTTGGTGGCCGCCACTATGCGTACATCGACTTTGCGGGTGGCTGTGGCGCCGACGCGCTCGATTTCTTTTTCCTGCAATACGCGAAGTATCTTGACCTGCAGCGTCAGGTCCATCTCGCCTATTTCGTCCAGAAAAATAGTGCCGCCGTCCGCCACTTCAAAGCGGCCGGGACGCGTGCGGATGGCGTGGGTGAAGGCTCCCTTTTCGTGTCCGAAGAGTTCAGATTCGAGCAGCTCGCGCGGAATGGCGCCGCAGTTTATGGGCACAAAAGGTTTGTCCGCGCGCTGGCTGTTCATATGCAGCGCACGGACAAGCAGCTCTTTACCGGTACCGGATTCTCCGGTGACCAGCACTGTGCTGTCGGTGGGTGCCACTTTGGCGAGTACGCGAAAAAGATCTCTGAGCGAAGAGCTTTGCCCGATAATGCCGGCTGTCTTTAGCTCCATTGAGCCTCCGAACCCGCATGACTGCTGCGGGGAAATGGTATCACAGGTATCACATCGATGCGTGTCAAAAACATGACGCAAAGTCAACCCAAATCAGAAAAAATCACGGGAAGCCGGAGGGCTGGAACAGGGGACCGGAAAGATCAGACCATTTCGTCGATGAACGTGCCTGTCATTTCGTCCTGCGCGCGTATGGCCGCCGCGTTGGCTTCGTAGGCGCGCTGGTTTTCCATCATGGTCACGCTTTCACGCACCAGATCGGTGTCGCTGGGGGCTGCCGGTTCCTGCGCGCCATGTGTCTCTGCATTGAGAGCCTGCTCGCGCCGCAGTTCGTCCATGGCCTGCGACTCTTGCCTGCGGCGGATGTCGGCCACCTGTACGCCCTGATCCTGCGGGCCGGTTTCCAGAACCACTTCCCGCGATCTGAAGCCGTCGGTGGATGCATTGGCAATGTTGTCGGCAGTAACCGCCTGACGCATGGAAAAGGCGTTGAGCGCCTGAAGATTGCTTTCTATCCGCATGGCTCTGCCCTCCTTTGTGCAGAGTATAGCCACGGCTCTGCAGTTTGTCGATGCGTCTTATGCAGCCCGTTGATTATATAACAAGTGTTTACGGCATGCAGACAAGACAAGGCGCAGACTGCCGGTGTGTGCCGGTGACTGCGCCTGATGGTTGTGCTGCGCCGCTGTCTGCTGCCGGTGCGGTGCTGCGTACCGGCAGCGGCAGGCTATTTGTGTTTTTCAATACGGGCGAATGCGCTGTGGTTGTGTATGGACTCTATGCTTTCCACCTCGACCCGGAACCACGACACACTGGGATGGGCTTCCAGCTGCTGGGCCGCAGCGCGCACCACGTCTTCCACAAAAGTGGGATGGGCGAATGCGTCTTCGGTGACGAACTTTTCATCTTCGCGTTTAAGCAGCGTATACACCGGCGAAGAGGCGGAGCGTTCCGCCAGTTCGATGAATTCTTCCAGCCAGCAGAATTCCTTCATGCGCAGCGAGATGCGCACCAGTGCACGCTGGCTGTGGGCGCCTTCGTCGCTTATGGCTTTTGAGCAGGGGCAAACCGTCATGACAGGCACTTCCACATCAAGCATCATGGCGGGTCTGCCGTCGGCCAGTTCACCCGTAAGGCAGCAGTTGTAGCTTACAAGCCCGGGGCTGCCGGTTGCCGGTGCTTTTTTGGCGATGAAGTAGGGAAAACGGAAATGCACATGGGCTTTTCTGGCCTGCAGCCGCGTTTTCACATCTTCCAGCAGGCTTTTGATGGTACGGTAGTTCAGGTGTTCGTCCCAGTGAGCCAGCGCTTCGACAAAGCGGCTCATATGGGTGCCCTTGAAACGTGCCGGCAGCTCGACCCCGATATCCACCACGGCCACGGTATGCTGGTGTCCGTTGGCCCTGTCGCTGACAATGAGCGGCAGATGCAGGCTTTTTACACCCACGGTGTCAATGGCGAGAGGAACCTGCGAAGGGCTGTTCTGTACGTCTTCCATAATTTTTCCGGTTAGTCTGTTAGCGTGTTGCGTGCCGTGCCGAAAAGAAAAAACACCAAAAACCCCGGCCTTGCGCCCGGAGCTGCTGCCGGATCAGAGGCGGACCAGAGGCGGATCAGATCCGGACCAGAGGCGCATCAGAGCCGGATCAGGCCAGATCCTGTCCGGTGGTGGTCAGGCTCAGTTTGCCGTGTTTTACGCCGCGGGTGGATGTCAGCCTCTGGGCGAGGTTGCGCACGCGTTCTGCGGGGCCTTTGAGCACCAGCACTTCCAGGCAGTTGTCATGGTCAAGATGCACATGCAGCGTGGTGATGATGAGATCGTGCTCATCGTGCTGTATTTCTGTCAGCCGCTGCTGCAGGTCGCTTTTGTGATGATCGAAAACCAGTGTCAGGGTTCCCGCTATATCCCGTCCGGTATCTTCCCATTCCTGCTGGACAAGCGTGTTGCGGATGAGATCGCGGATTGCTTCCGAGCGGGTCTGATAACAGCGTTCATCACACAGGGCGTCGAATTTTTCCAGCAGGTCGGAGTCCAGTGAAACGCCGAATCGGATGGTCTGGCCCATAAGTTGCTCCTTGTGGTGATGCGTCTGGCGGACGGTGCCGCAAAGCGGTGCAGAGTCAGCGTGCGCGGCCTGCGCCGGAGGCGTCGCGGGTCAGTTCCCACAGGCGGACGGGCACCGGACATGTCTGTTCGTACAGGGCAGGGGTGGGCCGGTCTGCCAGCAGGCGGGACCGCCAGCCGCGTTCCTGCAGCGCTGTCTGGAAAAACTTGTACACACTTCGGCCCGGTTCCGCCAGCCATGCGCGTCCGTGCGGGGAAAGAACATGGTCTATGCAGTCGAGTACGGGGCCAACAAAACGTTTTTCGTACATTATGTCACCGCCCCACACCATGTCGATACTGCGGCGCCGTATGGCTGGATGCCGCCAGTCCATGACTGTCCACAGCGGTGCCGCTTCGTGCGGTATGCCGTTAAGGCGCACGTTGCGGCGCGCAAAGCGCAGCGCCTGTTCCTCGTAGTCCATGCCGATGACTCTGGCTCCGGCCCATGCTCCTGCAAGGGCAGTCAGCCCCAGCCCGCAGCCCATGTCCAGACACACTCTGCCATTCAGTTCGTGCCGCGCGGCATGAATCTGTTCCGCCAGAGCAATGCTGGAGGGCCAAAGTTCGGTCCAGTAGGGCAGGCGTTCGTCGTCGTCCAGATCGGCTTCGGACATGGCCTGCCACAGCGTTTCCAGATCGGCGGCGCGCTCCAGCGTCCAGGTGCGTCCGCATATGCGCACTGTGACGCTGGGGGTATAGCCGGTAAGTCGTGTTGTGGGGTTTGTCATGGTTCTCCGCAGGGCAGGATAGTTACCCCATGCCGGACATCACGTCCAGTACGGCGGCGGGTGCATTGACCGCGCAGAGCCCTGCCGCTAACATGTGCCTCTGCGCCGCGGGTTCCGTGCGGCAGTCTTTTTTCCGGAGATATTCATGAATGATTCGCCGCTGTCGTCGCTGCACCGCATGGTGTGGCTTTCTTTGCTGGCCGCACTGATTGCCGCCGGAGCCTTTATGTACGTGCCGGTGGGCCCTGTACCCATGACCCTGCAGGTGTACTTTGTGCTGCTGGCCGGTTTTGTGCTGGGCCCGGTGCACGGTATGCTCGCGGTGCTGCTGTATGTGCTGGCCGGAGCCGTGGGGCTGCCTGTTTTTTCCGGAGGCCGGTCCGGTTTTGCGCATCTGCTTGGTCCCACCGGAGGTTTTCTGGCTGGTTTTGCTGTGTCTGCATGGGCCTGCGGACTGCTGGGCGCGGGGCGGCGGCTGCCTTTTGTGCTGCAGCTTGCCGGTGCGCTGGCTGCACTGGCGCTTACCTATCTGCTGGGCACCCTGCGGCTTGCCGCGCTGCTGGACATGAAATTGACAGGGGCTGTGTCTGTGGCTGTTATTCCCTTTCTGGCAGGTGACTGCCTGAAAGCTCTTGCCGCGGTGCTTTCGTACCGCTTTCTTCTGACCAGAAGGTTGCTGCCGCAGTGATAGATGTGTCTTCTGTCTCGTTTACTTACGCCGGGGCCGGGGAACCGGTGCTGGACGGTGTGTCCTTGCATGTGGAGCGCGGTGCGCTTGTCTGCCTGTGCGGAGCCAACGGCAGCGGCAAATCCACTCTGCTTTATCTGCTGGCGGGACTTTTTTCGCCTGTTCAGGGTACCGTGAGAGTGGGCGGACACAGCAGTCCGGGCGCGGAACGCGCCCTGCGGGCGCAGTCTGCTCTGGTGCTGCAGGATGCCGACCTTCAGATAATCGGCTCCACTGTGGAGGAAGACCTGCTGCTGACCACGGGAACCGCCGGCGCTGCCGTTGCGGCTGCACGCGGTATGGCTGATCGGTTCGGTCTGGGCGGACACTGGAACAGTCCGGTGCAGACGCTGTCATACGGGCAGAAGCGTAAGTTGTGCCTTGCTGCGGCTGCGTTGCGCGCCCCGCAGCTGCTGTTGCTGGATGAGCCTTTCAGCGGCCTTGACTATCCGGCCATGTGTGAACTGCGCGGGCTTTTGCGGCACAATGCAGCAGAGGGGCTGACGCAGATTGTTTCTGTGCATGATGTGGAACCGCTGGCGGACATGGCCGATACCATGGCGGTGCTGCATAAGGGCAGACTGGCACTGGACGGAGCGCCCGAAGCGGTGCTGGAACATGCGGACGCCTATGGTCTGCGGGTACCGTGCTCGTGGCGCACAAACCGGACCATAGCGCCCTGGGCCTAGCCGCCGTTGCGCGCAGGCGAACCGGCGCCTGAAAGGTTGTTCTGCCATGCGGCATGCAAAAAGCCGCCGGTGTATTCCGGCGGCTTTTTGCATGCCGCATACCGCAAGGACTCCGCGCATTCTTGTACGGTCAAGTCCGCAGCGGCCGGCAACGGAGAAAAAAGTGGGGCCTCCGGCGGGTTGGGGGGGAAAGCCCGTCCGGAGGCCCGTGAAAGGTCTGAATTGCTGCCGTCAGAGCACCCTCTGCATTGGGGGGGGATGGGGCAGAGAGGTTGCGGCATTCAGATCCCGGGGAAACAGCGGCCGGCATTGGGGGGGTGAACGCCTGTAACCACAGCAAACTGCGTGCCGGTATGATAATATGCCCTGTATTCTTTTTTATGGTTATATTTTACAGTAAGTTATTCTTTGTGGCGATTTTGATTTCTCCCATGCAACGGGGGAGTGTGCGCAAATGCACGTGCGCTATCGCACGGGTGTGCGCAGGCGCGCTATTTCTGCAGGCGCCTGTGCAGTGCAAAGCGTGAAATGCCCAGATAGGCGGCAGCTTTGCTTTTGTTGCCGTCAAATTTGTCCACGGCCTTGCGCATTATCTGTGTAATCAGCCCTTCCAGGTCAAGACCGCCTTCGGGCAGGGTCAGCGCTTCCGGAGTCAGCGCACAGGTGCATGCAGCAGAGGTGCAGGGGGCTTCCTGCGGTGTATGCTCCTGCAGAAAACGCAGATGCCGCGGCTGCAGCAGGTGCCCGTCGTTGATGAGCACTGCCCGTTCTATGGCGTTTTCCAGTTCGCGCACATTACCCGGCCAGCGGTGCTGTTGCAGCATGGCCAGCGCTTCGGGCGCTATTTCGCGGAAAAGCTTTTTTTTGCGCGAGGCTTCGCGCAGCAGAAACATTTCAGCCAGCAGCGGAATGTCTTCGGGGCGGCTGCGAAGCGGCGGCAGGGTGATGTGTCCCACGGTGAGCCGGTGATACAGGTCGCGCCGGAAGGCTCCCTGCTCCACAAGTTGTGCCAGATTCTGGTTGGCCGCGCATATGACACGGGCTTTGAAAGTACGTTTTTTTACGCCGCCCACACGGTAGAATGTGTGTTCTTCCAGCACACGCAGCAGCTTGGGCTGCAGTTGCAGCGGCAGGTCGGCCACCTCGTCCAGAAACAGTGTGCCTGTGTCGGCTGCTTCCAGCTTGCCCGGCGAACCGCCGGAGCGGCTGCCGGTGTAGGCGCCTTCCTCGTGTCCGAATAGTTCGGCTTCGAACAGGTCGTGGGGAATGGCGGCGCAGTTGATGGCCACAAACGGGGTTTCCGTGCCTGTGTCACCGTAATGGATGAGTCTTGCCAGCACTTCCTTGCCTGTGCCTGTTTCGCCTTCCAGCAGCACCGGCACGGTGGGGTCGCGGTGAAAGATTCTCGCTTCATCCATGGCCCGGCGCATGGCGGGCGCCTGAGCCACCACATTGCCTATGCCTACAACGCGCTTCAGACGGCTGCGCACTTTTTCAAGGTCGGCCTTCAGGGTGCCGGTCACCTTGTCCACACGGGCGTCCAGATTTTGTCTGAGGTCTTTATTTTCCAGCAGCAGGGCCTGATGTTCGGCGCTGCGTTCGACCACGGCTGCCAGTTCGCGCGCATTGATGGGCTTTGCCAGATAATCGTAGGCGCCTTTGCGCAGGGCTTCGACGGCGGTGTGCATGTCGCCGTGGCCGGTGATGAGCACCACATCGCTGCTGCCGGTGGCAGGGTGTGCCTTCAGTTCTGTCAGCAGACTCAGCCCGTCCATTTCAGGCATGCGTATGTCGGTGATGACCAGCGGGTAATACTGCTGACGGGCCTGCCGCAGCGCGTCAACGGGGCTGCTGAACGCGTCTGGGTCGTGCCCCAGATCGCTCAGCACCACACTGAGGCTTTGCAGACTGTTGGTGTTGTCATCTATTATCATTATGCGCATGACAGTCTCCGGCGGGTTGCAGCAGTATGACAAAGCGGGCTCCCCGCTCCGGCGGCGGTCTGTCGCCGGCGTGCACCGACCCGCCCCACGTTTCTATGAAAGCATGTACAATGGAAAGCCCCAGCCCCATGCCGCTGCCGGTTTCCTTGGTGGTGAAAAAAGGGTCGAAAATACGTTCCTGCAGTCCGTTCAGACCGGGGCCGTTGTCTTCCACCACCAGCATGGCCATCCCTTTGGGAGCGGCAGCGGTGTGTATGGTGATGGTTTTTTCTGCAATGTCAACAGAGTCCAGCGCGTGCATGGCGTTGACCACCAGATTGATGACCACCTGTTCCAGCTGTACGGCATTGCCGTAAGCCACAGGCACCTGCCTGCCGAAATCCAGCTGCAGGGTGATGCCGTGTGACTGCAGTTGCGCGCCTACCAGCCCCAGCGCGCTGCGCACGGCTTCTTCCACCATCACCGGACCGCAGTGCGGGGTTTCCTCCTGCATGACCACGGCGCGCATGTGGGCGATTATTTCACGTATTTTGCCTGCCTCGCGCAGAATCCACGAAAGACGTTTGTACAGCACGTCCGGTTCAATGGAACCGTGTTTTTCAAGCATCATTTCCAGCCCGCTGGCATACAGCTGCAACGCGTTGAGCGGCTGGTTGATTTCGTGGGCTATGCCGCCGGCCAGTGTTCCCATGGCCTCAAGCTTGCGTGTGCGCTGCAGGCTCTGTTCCGCCTGACGCCTTTCGGTCACGTCATCCAGCATAAGTACGGATGTTCCCGCCATGTCTTCAGAATCCAGCACAGGGCAGACCACAATGCGGAATGTGCGTTCACCGGAAAGACTTTTCAGGGGCAGTTCCGTTTCCCATGTTGCTCCGGAAAGAATGGCAAGCAGCAGCGACTGTGCGGCGCCGGTGCCGGCGGGGGGGCTTTGCTGCGGCACCGGCGGTGCCGCGCTGCGTATAAGGCTGAAGAGATCATCCACAAACACACCGCCGGAAATGGTGCTGCCGAACCATTCGGTGATTTTGGGGTTCACCGCCTGAATGCATCCGTTGGCATCCACAACGGCTATGCCGGTGGCAAGGTTGTCGGTTATGGCTCTGTAGCGCTGTTCGCTGTGGATAAGCGCCTTCTGCGCCTTGAGGCTTTGCGAGATATCAAGCCCTATGACAAGCACGCATGTGCTGCCGTCATCCAGTGCAAAAGGATAGGCGAAAGTTCTGAATGCCTTGCCCGTGGGCTGGTGCTCCCACTCCGATATGGTCAGGGAATCTGTTTCAAATACATCGAACGGCGCGCATACGTCGCAGGGGCTTTGGCGGCCGTGAATGCACCGGTAGCAGGGACCGTATGCGTCGTCGCCGAACATTTCGCGGAAGGTGCGGTTGGCGTAACGGACGGTGTAATCCTGTCCGATAAGTGCGACAAAGGCCGGAAAGCGGTCAAGCAGAGGCGGTATGGTTCCGGGTGTGTCGGTCTGCGGCAGACGGTTTTCGGCCGGTTCGCAGGTTGCAACCGCAGTCTGCAGGGCTTTTTCTCCCGCTGTTATGCTGCGGCAGTGAACATTCAGGCGAAAGGTTGCACCGCCGTGGCTGAACACGCACGCAAAAGGCTGCGTGCGGTCCGAGCGCAGCCACACCTGCAACGGTGCGAGCGCATCCGCTTCTGCCAGTGCGGCATGCAGTGCGGCAGGCAGCTGCCGTATATCCCATCCTGTGAGCGGTCCGAGCACAGACCGTGCATAGGCCAGTCCGCTGCCTTTTGCGGCATCATCCGCAAGCAGCGACAGCAGGGTTGCCGTTGGTTCCGGCACTTCAAAGCGGACGGAACACGCAGTGGATTGATTTTCTGTGTGCATTCAGCGGCACTATGCGGTTTTTCGCAGGGCAGGTCAAAGGGCGGAGGAGGGCCGGGCATCCTGTCCGGAGGGGGCACCGGGGAAAAGCGGCAGGCGGATGACGAAACGCACGCCGCCGGATTCTGCCGGTTCATGATAAATGCTGCCGTTATGGTTCTGGGTAACGATGAAGTACGCGACGGAAAGTCCGAGTCCGGTGCCCTGTCCCACTTCTCTGGTGGTGAAAAATGGATCGAATATGCGCCGTGCGGTATCTTCATCCACTCCGGGGCCGTTGTCTTCCACCTCTATGCGTATATGGCGGGCATCAAGTGCCGTGCGTATGGTTATGCGCGGGGCTGTTGTTTTTCCGTGGGCAAGCGCCTGAGCGGCGTTGCGCAGCAGATGCAGCAGCACCTGTTCTATTTCTGCCGGACTGCAGGGCACGGGCGGCAGTCCTGATGCCAGCTCGACGTGCAGCGCTATGTCGCTGAAACACAGCTGCTCGGACAGACGGCATTCGCTGCGCACCAGCGTGATGACACGTTCCGTCAGTGCATTGATGTCGCTGGGCATGAGGACAGGAGTTCCTGTCTGGCTGAAGCTGAGCATGCTGCGCACTATGCCCGCCGCCTGTTCACCTGCGCTGCGCACGCTGTGCAGCAATTTGCGTATATTGCGTCTGCGGATATAGTCTTCCAGCCCTTCCGTGCTGATACCGCTGTCTGCCGCAGCCTGTATGTTTGCGGCAAGGCGGGAGTCGAGCCTGCGGCTTATGTTCTGGACCCCCTGCAGGATGGCGCCCAGCGGATTGTTGATTTCATGTGCCATGCCGGAAGCCAGCCCCCCCAGCGATATCATTTTTTCCGTTCTGGCTATAAGCGCTTCCAGTCTGTTACGCGCTGTCACATCGCGTATGACGCCTTCCACGGCCACGGGTTCCCCTGTTGTTTCATCGCGCACGAGCCGTGAATTGGTTTCTATAAGCACAATGCTGCCGTTTTTGTGGAGCATTTCAACCTGAACATTGGCCGCTGCTTCTTCGCGTTCCAGATGGCTGAGCAGTTTCCGGCGTTCATAGGGGTGTCTGTACAGGTCCTGTGCTATGTTTTTTCCTGCCAGTTCCTCCATGGAATAACCCAGCATGTCGGCCGCCGCAGGGTTGCATAATACAACGCGCCCCTGCATGTCGGCCCTGTAGAATCCGTCGCGGATGGTTTCGAAAATGGACCGGTACTGCCGCTCGCTTTCGGCAAGGGCTTTTTCGGTTTCCTGCAGCTTTTCCACCTGTATCTGCAGCTGCAGTGTACGGCGGGCAAGCCGTTTTTTCAGAATAACCAGCCAGCAGAGTCCTGCGGCCATGATGAAAAAAAGCGGGGTGAGCACCCATGCCGCGTAACGGCGCACCACTTCTTCTGCAGCCCTGCGTTCCAGCCGGCCGAACCATTTTTCGTAGATGACGTCAAATTCACCGGTCATTCTGAGATGGGCCAGCCCTTCATTGAAAATGACCATGATGTCTTTTCTGTCCGGTGCAAAACCGAAACACAGCGGGGTGGTGAGCAGTGCTTCTCCCGATACGGTGACGTTGGTGATGTTGTGTTCATACATAAGCTGCAGGGCCATGAGCCTGCCGAGCAGCGCTGCTTCTGCCCGTCCGTCCGAAACGGCCTGCAGAGCCTCCAGACGGGTGGTACAGGGCAGCAGGGTGCTGCCGGTCAGATGCTTCTGCGCGTATTCATGCATGATGTCGTTGCGCTGCACCGCCACCACGGCGCCTTTCAGGTCTTCTGCCGTCATGGCGCGGGAGCCTTTGCGCACGAAAATGGAATGCGAGACCACGGTATAGGGTTCTGAAAACAGAACCTGCCGCGCTCTTTCGCGCGTATAGTACATGCCGGTCAGCGCGTCGGTGTTGCCGGCGTCCAGTTCCGCCTTGATGACATGCCACGGTCCGGGGATGATCTGCACATGCAGCCCGCTGTCGCGGGCGATGGCCTGTACCAGGTCCACGGTGAAGCCCTGCGCCCTGCCGTAGGCCAGAAACTCGTAGGGCGGCAGGCTGTCATCACACCGGAATTCCAGTGTCTGCCCATGCGCGTGCCCTGCTGTCTGCAGGCACAGGCATAGTGCAAGCATCAGAAAAAAGGCGCATGAGCGGCGCATGAGGGCAGAAAAAACACGCATGCTGATTTCCGTCTGTACCGGTTGCCAAGACTCTGCCGGATACCGTGGGGGAACCGGCTGTCGGATAGTTTCTTACAGCGCGGGGGTAAAGGCAAGCCCGCAGCGGAGTTTGACCGTGCGGTGATAAAAAAAGCCGGACGCGGGCGTCCGGCTTTGCGTGCAGGGAATCAGAGCTTCTGGAGTACCCAGGAAACCCGCCCCACGATGCTGGAGTGGTGTTTGCCCAGCGGCAGGTACTGTTCCGGCAGGGCCGGATTTTCTGACCGCAGGATGAACCGCTGGTTCTGCGCGTCAAGAAATACGCGCCTGATGGCGATTCCTTCGTACGGTATGAATACGCCGTACAGCTCGCCGGAGATGATGCTCTTCTGCTGGGTGTCCAGGCAGACAAAAGCTCCCTTGGCGATAAGCGGTTCCATGCTGGTGGCATCCACGCGGAAGACCTGCATGGCGGCTCCGGCAAAGGACTGGGGCACGCTGAGCTTGCTCAGACTTTTATGCGGCAGTTCTTCTTCGGCGGCCTGATCGTCGTGCATGGCGTACACGGTGACCACGGTGCTTTTGGCATCGGGATCGCCGTATTTTGCCGGATCTTCAAAAACCTGCCCGGCGGCAGGCCCGTCCACCGGCTGGTAGCCCTGTTCGGTTCGCAGGTACATGGGGCCGCTGCCCATTTTCAGCCAGTCCGGATTAAGACCGAACTTTTCGAAAAGCTTCATGTACCAGTCCGAAGGCACGCTGTTGCGGCGTTTGGCATCGGAAATGCTGGACTGACGTATGTCCAGCACCTCGGCCAGTTCCACCTGCGTACGCGTGTTGGTGGCCATTTTGATGCGTTCGAAGACTTCATCGAATGTAGACACGATATTCTCCCGCCTTTTGTCGGTCGTGGTAACGGACCGAACGACATGCGCCGGCAAGCGGCGCGGATGTAAAGCGGACAGACCGGTACGCACGGCCCCCCATGGCCGCATCGGCGTATTCTGTCCGCGGTGTACGGTACAAGTTTTCCGGTAGCGGTTGCGTGTCTTAACCCCCTGTCTGGCAGACACAAAAACACACACCGGAAAGACAGCTTTGTTCAGGCGTACAGAACCATGCGACTTTGCTTTGATAACATGAAGTGCCGCTGGAATATGCAGGAGCCTGAAAGTATCTTCGGGGCTGTATATACAAAATGAATGCCATGTTCAATTGCATGGCGGACATTTTGAAGTTTTTTGCGTATAGGCTAGGCAGATGGCCTGAAAAAAGTGTCACATGGTACACTTGTGTCGAGTGACACAAGTGTACCATGTGACGTGGGGACGTATTACTGCAGATAGTTGAAGAAGTCTTCGTCAGAAGACATGATGATACGCGTTTTGCCTTTCAGGCTTTTTTCATATGCTTCCAGACTGCGCTTGAATGCGTAGAATTCCGGCGCCTGCTGCAGCGCTGCGGCATATACGCGTGTGGCTTCCGCTTCGCCATCGCCTTTGATAACTTCGGCGGAGCGCCGTGCTTCGGCCAGCATGACGGCACGCTCGCGGTCGGCCAGCGACCGTATTTTGGTGGCTTCTTCCTGCCCTTCGGACCGGTACTGCTTGGCCTGACGTTCGCGTTCGGCCCGCATGCGGCCGAAAATGGCCCGCTGGTTTTCCGGCGGCAGGTCAGCGCGTTTTATGCGCACATCCACCACTTCCATGCCGTAATCCTTCAGCAGTTCCGAAGACCGTTTGGTCACTTCTTCCATGATTACGGAGCGTTTGGACGAAATGACTTCGCTCAGCGGATAGCGACCCAGAAAGACTCGCATCTGCGAATAGACTATATCGTCAAGACGTGCCTGCGCACTGCGTATGGTGCGCACGGTACGGTAGAACAGCAGCGGGTCGGTAATGCGCCAGCGGGCGTAATTGTCAAGCAGCAGCGCTTTTTTGTCGCTGGTCAGCACTTCTGCCGGATTGGCATCATATTCCAGTATCCGGGCGTCAAGATAGATGATGTTCTGGATGAACGGCATCTTTACATGCAGGCCCGGTCCCATCACTTCGCCTACCGGTTCACCCAGCTGCAGCACTATGGCTTTTTCTGTCTGGTGCACGGTGTACAAAGACTGCACGGCAGCCACTATGACAATAAGGGCCGCGAGCAGTGCCGGAACGGTTTTCTTGCTCATTGCTGCGCTCCCTTTCTGGCGCGGTCCGCGTCCAGCTTGTCCAGCGGCAGATACGGCACTACGCCGCCCGCTTTACCGCTCAGAATAATTTTTTCAAGATCAGGGTTGGAAAGAATGGTTTCCATTGTTTCCAGATACATGCGCTTGCGTGTGATATCCTTGGCTTTGTTGTATTCGGCAAGCACGTTGACAAAGCGCGCCGATTCACCCTTGGCATCACGGATTCTGGTTTCCTTGTATGCCTCCGCCTGGTTGATTATTTCGGCGGCAAGACCGCGTGCACGCGGCAGAATTTCATTCTGATAGGCTTCGGCTTCGTTGATTATGCGGCTTCTGTCTTCGCGTGCGCTTGCCACATCCTTGAAGGCATCTATGACTTCTTTGGGGGGGTGCACATCCTGCATCTGCACGGCAACCACATGCACACCGGCGTTGTAGTTATCAAGAATGCCCTGCAGCAGGTCACGCGACTTGTTCTGTATGTCCAGTTTACCGCCCGTCAGGGCAGAGTCGATGGCATTGTAGCCTATGACCTCACGCATGGCGGCTTCGGCGGCGCTTTTTACTGTCCAAGCCTGCTGCGAGACATTGAACAGAAAGGCCACAGGGTCTTTTATCTGGTATTGCACGATGAACTGCACGTCGACGATGTTTTCGTCGCCCGTGAGCATCAGAGACTCTTCCTTCACCGGACGCAGCTGCCCCTGAGAGAAACCCTCGGAGCTTCTGAAGCCCACTTCCACGCGGCGCACCTGCGACACCTTGGGGGTGTACGCTGTTTCCATGGGGAAGGGCATGTGATAGTGAGGGCCGGGCTGGACGGTTCTGTTGTATTCGCCGAAACGCAATACAACACCGACCTCGTCCGGTTCCACGATGAAGACGCCCGAAAAAAGCCACAGCAGCACCAGCAGTGCCAGAGCAAGCTTACCTACGGGAAAGCGGAACTCACGCAGCTTTTTGATTCCGTCTCCGAGCGGATCGGAGCCGGGGTCCTTGGGGCCCCAGTTGCCGGGCGGTGTTCCGCCCGACTGCCTCTGCCGTTTTTCTTGCAGTTTTTCCCAGTCCCAGTTCATAATACCGAAAAATAGGGCAGTTGCGAGGGGCGGTCAAGTGGGATAGCCATAAAGTTTAGGAATGTCGCAACGCGGACGAAACTGTCGCACCTAACGGAGAACGTATGAAACCGGTTAACAAGGCTGTTTTCAGGGCTTATGATATTCGCGGTCTGGTGGATGTGGACTTTGATGAAGAATGGGTGGAACTGCTGGGCAGGGCCGTGGGCACCTATATGCTGCGGCGCGGCATCGGCGCGGCGGTTACGGGGCACGACTGCCGGCACAGTTCTCCGGGGTACCATGCCGCACTGACCCGCGGCATGCTTTCCACCGGACTGGACGTGACCAGTGTGGGCATGGTGCCTACACCTGTGCTGTATTTTGCGGTCAGGCACCTGAACAGACAGGGCGGGGTTGTCATCACTGCAAGCCATAATCCGCCTGAATATAACGGGTTCAAGGTGTGGGCGGGCCGCACCACCATTCATACAGACCAGATAACAGCCATATACGACATACTGGCCGCACGCGATTTTGAATCGGGCAGCGGCGCAGGGTGCGATGTGGACATTATTCCGGACTATATCGAGGCGGCTTCGCGCGATATAACGCTCAGGCGGCCGGTGCGGGTGGTGCTGGACGGCGGCAACGGCGCCGGGGGGCTGGTGTGTGCGGAGCTGCTGCGGCGTATCGGCGCCGATGTTGTGGAGCAGTACTGCGAGCCGGACGGCAGTTTTCCCAACCATCATCCGGATCCTGTGGTGGAAAAAAACATGGGTGACCTGCAGGCACGCGTGCGGGCTGAAAAAGCCTGCTGCGGCATAGGACTGGACGGTGATGCGGACAGGCTGGGCGTGGTGGACGAAAACGGGCGGCTGCTGTTCGGCGATCAGCTGCTGGCCATGTATGCCCGCGATACGCTGCGCCGTTTTCCCGGTGCGCTGGTAATGGGAGACGTGAAGTGCTCGCACCTGCTTTTCAGAGATATCGAACAGCACGGTGGCCGCCCGCTGATGTGGATAACCGGACATTCGGTCATGAAGGCCAAAATGCTTGAAGCAGATGCCAAGCTGGCGGGGGAAATGAGCGGTCACATGTTTTTCAATGACCGCTGGTACGGTTTTGATGACGCCATTTACGGAGCCGCGCGTTTTCTTGAAATTCTTGCGGCGTCGGATCAGCCTGTTTCGGCCATGCCGGGCTGGCCGGAAACAGCCAGTACGCCGGAACTGCATATGGAATGCCCCGATGCCGTGAAGTTTGACATTGTACGCAGAGCGCAGGAATTTTTCGGCAGCCGGTATACAGTAGATACCATTGACGGTGTGCGGCTGCTGTTTGAAGATG
Organism: Oleidesulfovibrio vietnamensis; assembly: GCF_055388115.1. Taxonomy (NCBI): domain Bacteria; kingdom Pseudomonadati; phylum Thermodesulfobacteriota; class Desulfovibrionia; order Desulfovibrionales; family Desulfovibrionaceae; genus Oleidesulfovibrio; species Oleidesulfovibrio vietnamensis. The sequence goes on along the minus strand of NZ_AP042419.1, from coordinate 2,853,312 downwards.
GCTGGGGACTTGTGCGCGCTTCCAACACCCAGCCTGTGCTGGTGCTGCGCTTTGAGGCGCAGACGGCCGAGAGACTGGCACAGATACGTGCCATTGTTGAAAATCCTCTGCGGGACTGGGTAGCACAGGCTGTGAAGGCGCAGGCCTGAAAACGGCGCGGATGCCTGCGGCGCGCGCTGCAGGCGGTGTATCTTTTTACTGCTGCGGGTTGCCCCTGCAGCAGCATTGCAGACCGCGCTTCAGCGGCGGTACGGAGTTACGCGTATGAAGATTTTACGCGCTTCACGCATGGAGCGCTGCATAGGATGTCATTCCTGTTCACTGGCCTGTGCGCGTCTGGTGCACAAAAGGCTTTCATGGAATACGGCAGGAATCAGAATTTCCTCGGCCGGCGGTCTTTCCACGGGGTTCGAGGCGCGCACATGCGTGGCGTGCAATCCCGCCCCGTGTGCCACCGCCTGCCCCACCGGAGCATTTTCACAGCGCAAGGGCGGCGGTGTCAAAGTGGACAGGTCGCTGTGCATCCGCTGTGGCAATTGTGCGGAGGCCTGTCCTGTTGAGGCCATTTATATCGATCCTGAAGAGTCGTTTCCCTACGTCTGCATTCACTGCGGGCGCTGTGTGCCTTTCTGCCCGCATGCCTGTCTTGAGCTGGCAGATGCCGATGAAGGCCGGCAGGAATACGGCGGCGGGCAGGGCACCGGGACCGGTCGCGACCACGGAGGCCAGTGATGCGTATTGATTTCACATCGTCAAGAGTTCTGCATGTGGACATGGAGAGCGGGGCATCGCGGGTTATCAGTTTCGGCACCCGCAGCGCGCATCTGGGCGGCAGCGGTCTGGCGGCGGCACTGTACACCGAATACGGTCTGGCGGACGCTCCCGCCGATGACCCGCGGCAGCCGCTGATTTTCGCCATCGGTCCGCTTACGGGCTTTTTTCCGCTGATGAGCAAGGTTGTCTGCGGATTCCGTTCTCCGTACACCGGCGAATGGTCCGAAAGCCATGCAGGAGGCCGGCTGGCGCTGGCCATGCGGTTTTCCGGTTACGATGCGCTGATGATTACCGGCAGGGCCCGGTCTCTTTCGTGTCTTGTGGTGGGGTCGCGTCGGGTGGAAATGCATGATGTGCACTACATGCGCGGGCAGGATGTGTTTACGGCGGGCAAATATATGCGCAGGTTCGGCGCCGACAGGCACGGACACCGCAGCTCGCTGCGCATCGGCCCCGCGGGAGAAAACGGTCTGGGCTACGCCTGCATCAATGTCGATTCGTTTCGTCATTTCGGCAGGATGGGGTCGGGCGCTGTGATGGGGGGCAAAAAGCTCAAAGGTATCGTGGTGCTGGGTGACGGCAGTTTCACGCTGCCGGAAGGAAAAGCCTATCCCGCTCTTTTCAAAAAGATTTATTCAGATGTCACCGGTACGGACATGATGCGTAAGTATCATGATCTCGGTACGGCGGAAAATCTGCTTGTGCTTAATGAGTTGCATGCGTTGCCGTGGCGCAACCTGCAGCAGACATCGGACCCGCAGATAGACGGCATTTCAGGCGAGCGCTTTGCAGAACAGCTGCTGCTGCGTCAGACTGCCTGCGCCGGCTGTCCCGTGGGCTGCATTCACATAGGGCTGTTGCGCCAGCAATTCGCCAGCGATCATGAATATCTGTACAAGCAGGTGTCTTACGACTACGAACCTATCTTTGCACAAGGCTCCATGCTGGGCATTACCAACGCCTCTGACGTGCTGGCGCTGCTGGATGAAACCGAAAAGGTGGGGCTGGACTGCATGAGCAGCGGCGTGGCGCTGGCATGGGCGGCAGAAGCGCTGGAAAAAGGCGTGATAAGCGAAAAAGAGACCGTCGTGCCGCTGCGGTTCGGCGATGTGCACAGCTTTATTGCCGCCATGGGGCATCTGGTGCGCGGCACCAACGATTTTTACCGTCTGCTGGGACAGGGCGCCGCCAAAGCTGCGGCAGAATACGGCGGCGAAGATTTTACCTGTGTGCTGGGGCAGGAAATGGCCGGGTATGCCACCGGCGAAGTGTTTTTTGTTTCGCAGGCCATGGGGTTCCGTCATTCGCATCTGGATAGCGGCGGGTACGCATACGACCAGTCGGCCAAGGATAAGGACGTCGATAAGGCAATAGATTTTCTGGTGGACGACGAACATAAGCGAGTGCTTATTAACTGTATGGTTTCATGCATGTTCGCCCGCAAAGCCTATACGCCGGAACGCTTGCAGGAGGCGTTGTCTTCACTGGGCATGACTGAGGCTGCCGACGCGCTGACGGACGCGGGACGCATGGTGCAGCGCGAACGGTGGCGGCTGAAGATTGCCACCGGATACGATGTGAATGCGGTGCGTATTCCCAAGCGGTTCAAGGAAGTTGTCACATGGAAAGGGCCTGTGGATGTGGCGTATATGGATGCCCTGAAGCAGCGGTATGCCCGGGCCATACTGGATATGGCCGCCGCAGGCGGCGGGGAGAACTGACAGATGTTTTTCAGAGCGCGGGGCGGCAGACGCAGCCCGCTTGTAAGGGGCGGCAGCTTTGGTGAAAAGCTGTTCAGGCTGCTGCTTTTGCTTGGCGTGTTCGCGCTGTGCGGCTGGGGTTTCTGGTACAATTCCGGCGCGGCACTGCAAAACCTGCAGTCGCGCGGGGCAGTATGGGACGAAACCGGTCTGCTGACTGAAGATGACCTGAAAGGTTTGCGGGTGATGGCTACCAGATTCAATGCCGAATACGGCATTGTGGTGCGCATTCAGGTGCGCAAGGGGCAGGTGACCCTGCCGCAGCCTGATTCCCGCACGCTGTTTATCATTATCAGCCCTGCCCACAATCAGGTGCTGGTCGAGTTTCCCCCGCTGGTGCGCAAGTCACTGGGCGAAGAATTCATGTATTCGTTGCAGAATACCCACTTTATCCCTTATTTTGAAAACGGCCAGTGGGGACTGGCCCTTGCGGATGCACTCAAAAAAATATGGAGCGGCCTTGGCCGCCCTTGACGGCGATACATTTATGAAACAAGTGGATATATTCACGGACGGGTCGTGCCTTGGCAACCCCGGTCCCGGAGGCTGGGCCGCGGTGTTGCGGTATGCCGGCACACAGAAGGAACTGGGGGGCGGTTTTTCGGGTACAACCAACAACCGCATGGAAATACTGGCTGTTATCGAAGGGCTGGAAGCTCTGCAGGAGCCGTGTACTGTTAATTTGTACACCGATTCGCAGTATGTGCGGAATGCCGTTGAAAAAAAATGGCTTGATTCGTGGCAGCGCAACGGGTGGAAAACGGCCGCCCGGAAGCCGGTAAAAAATAAAGACCTGTGGCTGCGGCTGCTGCCGCTGCTTGCCCGGCATACTGTCAAATTTCACTGGGTGCGCGGACACAGCGGGCATCCGGAAAACGAACTGTGCGATACCATTGCCCGCGGGCATGCTTCGCGTGGCGGGCTGCCGCCGGACACGCAGGCTGCAGGCTGAACAACAGACCCGGGTGTTTTCATAAGGGGTGTTTTTTATGCAGGCAGAAGCCATACCGGCACAGGCCAGACGCAGCGCCGGAGTCAGTCTTTCCATCGGAACGGGAACACGTCTGCTCCTGAACTTCAGCGGGATGCGCGAAAATCTTTCGTCGGAACTCATCGGACTGTATCCGTACGAGTTTCTTATTTTCAAGATGCCGCTCATACCGGGCATACGCAACAAGCTGCTGCCGGGCGAAGGTGTGACGGTGCGCTATATGCAGGGGGGCAGCATTTTCGGCTTCAGCACATGCATCCTCAACCATGTGCTAAAACCTGCCTCGCTTGTTTTTGTGGAATATCCGGAGTTTGTGGAACAGCTTGATCTGCGTCAGCACAGGCGGGTCGACTGCCTGCTGCCGGGAAAGGTGCACTGCCGCCACGGAGAATACCGCTGCGTGCTTGCCGACCTGAGCCCCGGCGGCGGAAAAGTGGTGCTGGATGTCAAGGCATCTGATCCGGTTAAAAGTCTGGGTGTGGGCGATATGCTGATTCTGCGTCTGGGACTTTTTGCCGGTAAAGGTGATGTGTCTGTTTCGTGCCTGCTGAAAAATATCGCGCAGGATGCTTCGCGGCTGCAGCTGGGGGTGCAGTTCCGCGATATGGGCGAGGACGAGTGCTGCCAGATACGTGACTATCTGGAACAGGTGTCCACTGCAGTCTGACGGCACGGCCGGAAGACGGGCCTGTCATGCGGGGCTGATACAGGGCGCCGGTCTGCAACGCGTGTGAGCGCGCCGCTACGCTAAAAAGGATACAGGGTGGTCGAGTGCCGCTGGGATTCGAATGGATGGCCGATGCCCATATATGGTGGGCAGGGCTGGTCAAGCCGTTGCTGCGGCTTGTTTTTTTTCTGTCAGTAAGCCTGCTGGCGGCGAATATTATCGAGGCGCTCAACTGGACGCGGGGAGTCGCCAGAGTGGCGGCACCGCTGGTGCAGCTGGGGCATCTGCGGGATGTTTCCGGTGCGGCCTTCTCTCTGGCGTTTGTTTCTTCCATAGCGGCAAACACCATGCTGGCCGAAAGTCACGAAAAAGGGGAACTGTCGCGGCGGGAGCTTGTTTTTGCAAATATTTTCAATTCAATGCCCGCGTATTTTGTCCACCTGCCCAGCATGGGCATGCTGGTTGTTTCTGTTCTCGGCGGAGTGGGGGCCGTGTATGTAGGGCTGACTCTGGCGGCAGCGGTGCTGCGCACCCTGTCTGTCATTGTTTTCGGTCGTATTTTTCTGCCTCCCGTGCCCGAAGGCTGTGTGTCATGCCGTCTGGAAGAATACAGGCCCGCCACATGGGGTGAGGCTGTGCAGCGCAGCCTGCAGCGTTTTCGCCGGCGCATGCCCCGCATTCTGTATATCACTGTACCGGTGTACTGCTGTGTGTTTGTTTTGCAACGCTCGGGCGGCTTTGCGGTTGTCGAGCGGTTTATGCAGGACCATGTGACGTTTCTGGCTTTTCTGGAACCGCAGACGCTGTCTGTGGTTATTCTGCACATTGCGGCCGAGTTCACTCCTGCCATATCGGCGGCCGGTGCGCTGCTGGATTCCGGAACTATCGCATGGCGCGAGATTGTACTGGCTTTGCTGGCGGGCAATGTCCTTTCCACTCCCATGCGTGCCTTCCGTCACCAGTTTCCTTCATATGCGGGGATTTTCAAACCCCGCCTTGCTCTGCATCTCATTGTCATCAACCAGTGTCTGCGCGCGGGCAGCATCGTTGCGGTGGGCGTGCTTTTTTTCTATGCCACGCTGTAGCCTGCACCAAACCGGCGGTCTCGGGCGGTGATCCGGCACTGTGTAGCTACGGAACAGGCGACGGGACACCATAGGTAATTTCTGCTTCTGTGATGTCCGTTTCCGCTCCGGTAGTTAAGGCGATGGACAGCCCGCAGCAGCCGCAGCCCTTTGTGATCTCGGCGATGGACAGTCTGCAGCAGCCGCAGCACTATCCGGCCTCTAGGTTTTGACGCATGGCTTGACCGGCGATGTTTCAAGCCGTCTCGGTGTTGCGGCACCGCATGTACTTGCCACTCCCATGCGTGCCTTCCGTCACCGGTTTCCTTCATATGCGGAGATTTTCAAACCCCGTCTTGCTCTGCATCTCATTGTCATCAACCAGTGTCTGCGTGCGGGCAGCATCGTTGCGGTGGGCGTGCTTTTTTTCTATGCCACGCTGTAGCCTGCACCAAACCGGCGGTCTTGGGCGGTGATCCGGCACTGTGTAGCTACGGAACAGGCGACGGGACACCGTAGGTAATTTCTGCTTCTGTGATGTCCGTTTCCGCTCCGGTAGTTAAGGCGATGGACAGCCCGCAGCAGCCGCAGCCCTTTGTGATCTCGGCGATGGACAGTCTGCAGCAGCCGCAGCACTATTCGGCCTCTAGGTTCTGACGCATGGCTTGACCGGCTATTTTTCAAGCCGTCTCGGTGTTGCGGCACCGCATGCCCTTTCCACTCCCATGCGTGCCTTCCGTCACCGGTTTCCTTCATATGCGGGGATTTTTAAACCCCGCCTTGCTCTGCATCTCATTGTCATCAACCAGTGTCTGCGCGCGGGCAGCATCGTTGCGGTGGGCGTGCTTTTTTTCTATGCCACGCTGTAGCCTGCGCCAAACCGGCGGTCTTGGGCGGTGGTCCGGCACTGTGTAGCCACGGAACAGGCGACGGACACCGTAGGTAATTTCTGCTTCTGTGATGTCCGTTTCCGCTCCGGTAGTTAAGGCGATGGACAGCCCGCAGCAGCCGCAGCCCTTTGTGATCTCGGCGATGGACAGTCTGCAGCAGCCGCAGCCCTTTGTGATCTCGGCGATGGACAGTCTGCAGCAGCCGCAGCCCTTTGTGATCTCGGCGATGGACAGTCTGCAGCAGCCGCAGCACTATCCGGCCTCTAGGTTCTGACGCATGGCTTGACCGGCTATTTTTCAAGCCGTCTCGGTGTTGCGGCACCGCATGCCCTTTCCACTCCCATGCGTGCCTTCCGTCACCGGTTTCCTTCATATGCGGGGATTTTTAAACCCCGCCTTGCTCTGCATCTCATTGTTATCAACCAGTGCCTGTGTGCGGGCAGCATCGTTGTGGCGAGCGTGCTGTTTTTCTATGCCACGCTGCAGCCTGCGCCAAACCGGCGGTCTCGGGCGGTGGTCCGGCACTGTGTAGCCACGGAACAGACAGGACCGGTAGCTGCTGCGTTGCTGCGGTGGATACTCCTGCTTTGCCCGCACAATGTTGTCTGCAGGTACGCATTTCGTTGGAGGATGTCGATGCATGCCCTGAACGGCATGGAGGCGCCAAGGTGAGGGGCCGGAGGACGTGGTGATGATGAAACTTTGTCGCTGCAGACCGTTTGCTGTGCATAAAAAAGCGGAGCGGGACAACCCCGCTCCGCCTGACTTCAAGCTTTCAATTCGACATGACTATTCCGCGTTCAGCTTCTTTTCCTGGGGGAAAACAGGCAGATAGCGGTAGGAGAGGCTCAGGATGATGGCACCGTACGCGATGACCATTGCACTGGCTCCCCACTCGGCCCAGTTCGGGTTGTACGTTTCCCACGTGTCAAAGGGCATGACCGGCATGGCCAGCGCCTGAACGGTGAAGACGTAACGGTTGATGGTGATGCCCACGCAGTCCAGAATGGCAGCCGTATAGAACAGGCCCGGACGGTTGCGCAGACTGGGGGTAAGCAGCATGATGGCAGGAATGACCCCGCACAGGCCCAGCTCGGCCCAGAGCAGCCACTTGCCGTAAATGGTGCCGAAGAAGTTCTGGTCAAATGTCAGACCCGAACGGGGCAGAACATCGGTAGCCCATGCCCATGTGTCGGCGAACTTGAATACCAGATACACAGCCAGCATGGTACCGGCTATTTTGCCCATGAGGGACTTCACTTCCCAGCTGACCAGTTTTTTGCCGGTCATTTTTTCCATCAGCGTGGCCACAAGCACGGTGAACACCGGACCGGAGCCCACTGCGGAAATGACAAACAGGAAGAATGTCCACGGCCAGATGAAGAACCCGTCACGCAGTACGTAGGGGCGGCCGAAAAGCACGCCGTACATACCGCCCAGCGAACCCTGGTGGAACGTGGAAAGGAATGCGCCCACACCTGCAAACAGCGGCATGACAACGTGAAGGTTGTGCGCCAGATGATGCAGGAAGGGGATCTTGTTCAGCTGACGCTGTTCAAGAATCAGGGGAATGTACTCAATTATCAGTACGATGCAGTAACAGGTGATGCAGAAGATAACTTCTGTCAGCATGGAATGGACGTTGGCGTGCCAGTAGCCGAACCATGCCCTGAGCGGCTGCCCGATATCCAGCACCAGAATAAGCATGGCGCCGGAATAGCAGATAAAGCCGATGATAACTGCAAGGTTGATGATGTGTTTGAGCGGATCAATGTTCAGGATGTAGCGCAGTAATCCGGTGAAAAACGCGCCGGCACCCAGAGCGATGACCGCAAGGTCAAAGGTGATCCACAGGCCGAAACCGAAGTAGTCGTCAAGAGCTGTTTCGCCAAGACCGTAGCGCAGTACGCGGAAGGCGGCGTATACGCCCCACGCCAGCACCACACCCACGACAGCCATCCATACGGAGAACTTGCTGAAGGAACAGCGTTTGGTTCCCTCGGGGAACAGCTCGTGATCAACGGGAAGATCGTAGTTCTTTTCCATGAGAGCTACCCCTTGACCTTTTCGTGTTCAAGATAGTTGTCGCCAAGACGGCGGACCCATTCGCGACGGCTGAGGTAGTACACCTGCGTGTCGGCACCCAGACGTTCAAGCAGCCGGAAGGCGTACTTGCTGCGCGACAGTTCATACACCTTGTGGTCAGGGTTCAGCAGATCGCCGAACACTATGGCACCGTTGGGGCATGCCTCGGTGCACGAGGTGATGTATTCGCCATCTTCCAGTGCATCGGGATCACGCCCTTCCACTCTTGCCTTGTCTCTGGCAGCCATCATGCGATGATGGCAGAAGGTGCATTTTTCCACTACGCCGCGGGGTCTTACAGACACATCGGGCGTCAGTGTTTTTTCCATGCCTTCCGGCCAGATGGGATCGTACCAGTTGAAGTAGCGGGCATGGTAGGGGCAGGCGGCCATGCAGTACCGGCAGCCGATACAGCGGGGGGTTACCTGACTGACTATGCCGCCTTCTTCGTTTTTGTCGGTGGCGATAACAGGACATACCGAAACGCAGGGCGGGTTGCCGCACTGCTGGCAGGGCCGCGGCAGGTATGCCACATCGTGGTCGGGAAACGGTTTCTTGTTGGACAGCTCGTACACCACAAGCCAGTTGAGCGTTTTCAGCTTGTTGGTTGCGTCCGGAGCAGGGGCAATGTTGTTTTCTGCCTGGCAGGCGACCATGCACGCGCCGCAGCCCGTGCATTTATCGAGGTCTATTGCCATACCCCATTTGATTTTGAATTCCTTTTTAGAGGACATGACGTACTTCCCTTATGCTTTGGCAATGTTCACGCCGGCGCGGTTCCAGACAGAAAGTCCGGTAACCGGCTCGAATCCTGCTGTAAGCAGATGCATGACGTTGGCACCCTTGCCCTTGCTGAACTCGTCGAATGCCGTGTGTCCGAAACCGAGCAGCACTGCCACGGTATCGGTCATCACACCTTCGAATATGTTCACACGGGCGCGGATGGAGCCGTCCTTGTTGGACAGGGAAACGGCGTCATGCTGCTTAACGCCCAGCTTGCGCGCTGTGGCCGCGTTCATCATCACATAAAACTCGTCGCCCTGAAGTTCCCAGCGGCGGATGGTTTTTGTGTTGAAGGGCGGGGTGGCGGTGTTGCTGGTGCCTATGTTCAGCTTGTGAACAGGAGCGATGGCAAAGGGTTCTGCCGGACTGCTCAGGCTCACGGTCTGTTTGAGCACATCGGGGCGCAGGGCCAGTCCTGTAAGGGGCAGAGCAGCCTTGCTGACATAGGGCGTACCGGCGGAAACCTTGCGGTAGTTGGCACCTATGGCCGCTGCTTTGGCCTTCAGAACACTTTCGAATGATCTGTGCCCCAGATCCATGCCCAGCCGGGCCGCGGTGGAAAGCAGCACATCCCCTGCGGGGCGGGCGTCCACCAGCGGTTCGATGACCTGCTGCGCCATGCAGTACGTCACCTGACCGCAGCCGTAAGGCGTATTCACATCATCCTGACGCTCGATGCCCATGGGAACGGGCAGCACGAGATCGCACATCATGGCTGTTTCATCAAGGAAGGTGGAGAAAGATACCTTGAAGGGAATCTTTTCCATCACCTTGGCCATATCGTCCGCCTGCGGCAGAGCATAGGCGGGGTTGGCTTCGTGGACAATAAGTACCTGCGGTGCCGGGGCTTTACCCGCGTTGATGCGCGACAGGTACGCGATGAAGTCCTGACGGAGCATGCGGGCGCGCGACATGGCACCCTGCACGGCACTGTCAGCCACGGGCAGCGCCTTGACGGAGGCGGCACCCAGCAGCAGGTTGACCGCAAAACCGGCCATGGCCGTAGCGGCGCCTGCGCCCTGATCGAATTCAGAACCGGTGACCACCAGCGGGCGCGATGCCGCGGCCAGTTCGTCCGCAACTCTGGAAAGAGCTTTGGGATCGACACCGGTCAGGCTGGCCACCTTGGCGGGGGTGAATTCTGCTGTGTATGCGCGGAAATCGCCGAAGTCGGGCACGTTGGCCACGGCGCCCTTTTTAATGAGCAGATGGGCAAGCCCCAGAGCGAAGACAGCTTCGGTTCCGGGTTTGATGGGCAGCCACTGGTCGGCGCCTGCCGCGGTATTGTTCTGCACGGGACCGGCATAGACGTAACGCACCGCGGGTTCTTCGCCGTGCGGATGCGCCACGGAGAAAAAGTGACGGTGACGGATGGCCGGTCCCCATGATTCGAGGATGTTGGCCCCTATGCCCAGTACATAATCGCTGTTTTCAAAGTCGTAGCCGGGCTGGCCCTGTCCGCCCATCAGTTCCCATGCGCGCTGTGCGGGCTGTGCCTCGCCGGGCATAAGGAAAAAGTTGGACGAACCGGCTTTGGCCAGCAGGCCGGAAAGCACTTCGTTGATGGTGCCGTTATCGTCGCCGGAAAGGCAGGCCAGCTTATCGCCGGAGCCTTTTACGGCGCTCAGCTGCTCTTCGAGCATGGCAAGCGCTTCATCCCATGTGATTGCCACATAGGCACCGTCCGCAGCTCTGCGCAGGGGGCGCTTCATGCGGGCGGGGCTGTACAGCATCTGCACTTCCGCAGCGGCCACGGCGGATATGCCGCCAAGGCTCAGCGGATGGTCAGGGTCGCCTACAGCGCGTACCGGACGCCCAGATACTGTGCGGACCTTCATGCCGACGGCAGAAGGACACAGCTTGCTGACGGTATGAACAAACTCTGTGGTTCCGTCGATGTTACGCGGAATCCACGGCCAGTTCTGCGTCCATATGCTCACGTCATCGAGCAGTTTCCAGGGCAGGGGCGAAGCCATGATACCGGCGGTGCCGCCTGCGACGAACTTCATGAATCCTCTTCTATCCAGTGCCATTACACCACACCCCTTTTTACTTGTGACACACGAAGCATGCGTTGCTGGAGCGGGTCACACCGTAATGGTCGGGATGGGCGTGACACCGTTCGCATTCCCACATCTTCATGGTTTCTGAGCTGTACTTGGTCAGCTTGTTTTCTTTGTACACCGGCGGATCATCCATTCCGGCGACATCGGGGTGACACTGGTTGCACAGCTCGCGCGTGGAAAAGTCGTGACACTGGTTACACGTTTCTTCGCTGTGCGCGGCATGGCTGAAGAAGACGTTGTCGGGCTGCATCTGATAGACCAGCCATTTGACCTCTTTTCCGGGGGTCACATATTCCTCGACGTAGCGTTCTTCCTCCGGGTCGGAGCCCATGACGTCTGTATGGCAGGAAGCACATTCCTCCGTGGTGGGCAAACCTGCAAAGGTGCCGTCTTCACGGAAGTAATGACAGTCGGAACAGGCCATGCCCACGTTTTCCACGTGGACGGGATGGCTGAACCGTACCGGCTGATGCTTCTGGCTGTACAGCATTCCGGGAAACACCCACCACCCGAAGATGAGCGCAACTACCAGACCGACGAAGAAGGGGGCCGCACTACCGCGGCAGCAACGGGATTTACCGTCGCCTGAACTGTCTAAATGCCTGTCCTCCATAACCCTTCGCCTCTTAGCTATTTGAAAGATGAATAACAAATGCCCACACTTGCCACGTTGAACTAGTACGCGACAGGGTAAAAGGGTGTCAAGGTGAAAAAATTCACGAACTACCGGATGTGTTTTTTCAACATGACGATTTAATTAGATTTGTTCTTACCTCCTTTGGGCCTGCCATACACGTCTTCAAAGCGTTCTATGTCATCTTCTTCCAGATATGGCCCTGTCTGTATTTCTATGATTTCCAACGGGATGCGTCCCGGGTTGGTCAGACGGTGAACAGCGGTTTCAGGTATCTCGGCCCACTGGTTCTGCGAAAGCAGCATTTCCTTGTCCCCCACCTGCACAAGGGCCGTTCCCTGAATGACTACCCAGTGTTCGCTGCGATGATAATGGCGCTGCAGCGACAGCCGCGCGCCGGGGTGTACGGCAATGCGTTTGATTTTGTAGCCGGCGTTTTCTTCAAGCACGGTATAGCTGCCCCACGGGCGGTGCACAGTCAGGTGCACTTCCGTCAGAGGGCTGCCTTCGGCCTTAAGGCGCGAGACAACCTCGCGCACGCGCTGCACCTGGTCTTTGGCGCACAGCAGGGTTGCGTCCCGCGTCTGCACGGCAATGACATCTTTCAGCCCTATGGCCGCCAGCTTGCCCCCGCGTGACAGCAGCAGGCTGTTTTCGCAGTCAATGGCCATGGCGTCGCCCTGAACAACGCAGCCCTGTTCATCTTTTTCTCCCAGCCGGAAAATGGCTTCCCAGCTTCCCAGATCGTCCCATCCGAAGTCCGCTTCAACCACGGCGATGCGCGAAACGTGCTCCATAATGCCGTAGTCGATGGAAAGCGAGGGGATGGCACTGTAGCCCTGACGCAATGACGTGGCGGTGCGGGTGTTCCACCACGCGGCAAGCGCAGGCTGGTAGGTTTCCAGTGCGGCTATCAGGTCTTCGCCGTTGAACACAAACATGCCGCTGTTCCAGAAATGCATACCGCCGCGCAGAAATTCTTCGGCTTTTTCTCTGGGAGGCTTTTCCACAAAGCCCTCAACGGCGTAACAGCCGTCTGCTATGCGGGCGCCGCGATGAATGTATCCGTAACCAGTTTCCGGATGTGCCGGAGGTATGCCGAACGTCACAAAGTGGTTCTGTGCGGCCAGTTCCGCCCCTGCCTGCACGGCATGCTGCCAGCTGGCGGCGTTGTGGATCATATGATCTGAAGGAAAGACCGCCAGCAGGGGGGCGGCATCCTGCTTCATGGCGGCGTTAAGCCCCAGCATGAGGGCCGGCAGGGTGTTGCGTATCATGGGTTCGGCCAGCACATTGTCTTCCAGCGCCGCATCCAGGGCTTTTGCCTGTGCGCGAACCTCGAAAACGTGCTCTTCGTTGGTAACTATATGGATGCGCTGCGGGGGAAAAATATCAAGAGCGCGTTTCACTGTCTGCTGCAGCAGGGTAAGCTCACCGTTCAGCGCCAGCAGCTGCTTGGGAAACAGCGCGCGGGAAAGAGGCCACAGGCGCGTGCCCGAACCGCCTGCAAGAATGACGGCGTGGCAGCGTTCCATGGCGGAAGAGGGGGCTGATTCACTCATAGCTTCTGTACTCCTGTGTTTCAGGGAACATAGACAAAAGGGGAGGCGAAATCGCACAGGCGGGGCAGCTCCGCATCCTTGGGAGACAGCACCGCTTCCATGTCCGGCCACGGGATATCAAGGTCCGGATCGTCCCAGCGTATTCCGGCTTCTGCCTGCGGAGCGTAATAGGCATCGACTTTGTACTGGAACTCGGTGTGGGGTTCCAGTGTCATGTAGCCGTGCGCGAAGCCCCGGGGAATGAACAGGCGCAGAAAGTTTGCGGCACTGAGCACCGCTGTGTAGGCTTTACCGTATGTGGGTGATCCCGTGCGCAGGTCCAGCGCCACATCAAACACGCTGCCCCGCGTCACCCATACCAGTTTGCCCTGCGCCGCGGGGGGCAGCTGCATGTGCAGCCCGCGCACCACGCCTGCCTGTGCAGAACAGGCATGATTGTCCTGTACAAACTCTTCCGGCAGGCCCTGTTCTGCAAAAAGGCGTGCCCGGAATGACTCCAGAAAAAAGCCTCTGCTGTCATGAAAAACCCGTGGACGGATACATGTCAGCCCCGGAAATTCTGTCCGGATGAACTCCATCAACCACTCCTATGCTGGCGGGAAGTATGGCATGCCGCGAGGCATGGCTTGCCCCTGCATACATGAAGAGCAAAGACTTTTGAAGAACAAAGCGTCGGGTCTGTCAGGAGAATTCCGGCCGGCGAGTTGCCCAGTTGCGTACGTATGGTGTAGAACCCTGCTGTCAGATTTCAAACAGAAGGCGGAAACACACATGGCATCACGTCAGGAGATGACTGAAAGCGGAGCGATAGCGGCCTGTGGCGAAGGCGCTGATTCCCGTTCGCTGGAGGCGGAGATTCTGCGCCTGCGCCAGCGTGAAAAGGAGCTGCTGCATGAGCGGCAGATGCTTAAGGATATTCTGAAAGCCATTCCCGACATGCTGACGGTGCATGACCGAGACGGCAATGTCATGTTCAGCAATTGCAAGCCCAACGAGGACTGCTGGCAGCATCATGGCGGAACCAAACACGGTTTGCGCTGTTATCAGTGCCATTTCCACGGCGACCGCAACTGTGAAGACTGTTATATTCCCGATGTGTTCGATTCCGGCGAACAGCGTGTTGTGGAAATGTACAACCCCGACATGAAGAGTTTTCGCTCCATTACTGTGTTTCCCGTGCGTGACGGGCAGGGTGATGTGACCATGGTGGCCGAATATGTGCGCGATGTGACCGCCACCCGTAATCTGGAGCGCGAACTGCGCGTGGCAAAAGAGGCCGCCGAGGCTGCCGACAGGGCGAAAAGTGAATTTCTGGCTTCCATGAGCCATGAGATACGCACCCCCATGAACGGCGTGCTGGGCATGCTTGATCTGGCCATGACAACCAGTCTGGATGAAGAGCAGCGGGAGTACCTCGAAGCAGTGCAGAATTCTGCGGAAGCCCTTCTTTCGCTGATAAACGATATTCTGGATTTTTCTAAGATCGAAGCCGGAATGGTGGAGCTGGATCAGCAGGTCTTCCGTCTCAGCAAGCGTCTTTCTTCACTGCATACCATGTTTGTGCACCGTGCCGCTGAACGGAACCTTGAGTTCGCCATCAACATTTCCCCCGACGTGCCGGACGGATTGTCCGGTGACCCGCTGCGTCTGCGGCAGATTGTGGTTAACCTGCTTGATAATGCTTTCAAGTTCACCGATCAGGGGCAGGTGGTGCTGAGTGTGGAAGTGCTGGAGCGCGGAGCGGAAAATGTTCTGCTGCAGTTCAGCGTGCAGGATACCGGTCCCGGCATTCTGGAGAGACATCAGGAGCGTATTTTCGACAGTTTTGCCCAGGCCGATGCGTCGTTTACCCGCAGACATCAGGGGTCCGGGCTCGGGCTGGCCATCTGCAAACGTCTGACCGGTCTTATGGGCGGCGACATCAAGGTGCGCAGCACGCCTGGAGAAGGCAGTACTTTTGTGTTCTCCGCACGGTTCGGCGTAGCCGTGCTGGACGAGGAACCCGTACGGGTGCGCAGCCGCACAGCAGAACCTGCACCGGTGCGCGGGCGGATTCTTGTGGCGGAAGATCACCCCATGAATCTGATGTTTATCGAAAAATTTCTTAAAAAGCAGGGGTACGAATCTGTCAGCGTGACTGATGGCAGCGAGGTGGTTCCCGCACTCACACGGTCACGGTTTGATCTGGTGCTGATGGACATAGCCATGCCCGCCATGGACGGCATGGAGGCGACCCGCGCCGTGCGTGCTGCCACGGGTATGAAGACCCCCAGTGATGTGCCTATTATTGCCATGACGGCGCACGCCATGAAAGGCGACAGAGAGCAGTTTCTTGAAGCCGGAATGGACGATTACATAGGTAAGCCCATCAACTCCGACAATCTGCGCAGTATGATTATCCGGCACCTGCAGGCCCGGCGCAAAAGCTGATACGGCAACTGCAGGGCAGTGTGACAACAGGGTTGCACTTTTGCCGCCACGGCTGTATATGACGACTCCTGCCGTATGGCAGTTCATATCGCGGAAGGGTGGCAGAGTCCGGTTTAATGCGGCGGTCTTGAAAACCGTTGAGGGTTTGCGCTCTCCGGGGGTTCGAATCCCTCCCCTTCCGCCACAAAATCAAAGGCTTACCAGGTTTTCATCGGGTAAGCCTTTTGTCGTTCCAGAGGGGCGTTTTGCTGCGTTGTCCCCATTCTGTCCCCACTTTTGGGATGATGGTGAAGGGAGCATAGGGCGAACGTGTGAGGATGCGTTTTGAGTAGCCCGGTAATTCCCCCATTTCGACCGGACACCTCGGCCTACTTAGGAGATAGGGCTGGAGGTATGATCAGGCATAGTACTAACTAGTACCCAGCGGTGGAACTGGTGACCAGTGTCTAGCGTCGACGCTGGACACTGGATGAGAAGCTCCGGATCGTGGAGGAATCTTCCCTGTCCGAGGGGATTACCGTACGTCTTTTTTCTCAAACTGCTGTTGAATTACGGCCTCAAGGGCGGCTATACGCTCCTCCAGCTTTACGCACCCGGCACAACATGAGGCTACTTTCTCCCCATCATTGGAAAGAGCGCCTAGAGTCACCATCACCATTCCTTGCAGGTATATTCCCGGCTTCACACCTTCTGCTTTAGCCAAAGCATTCAGCTTGTCTGCATAGCTTGTAGGGATCCGGAGAGTGAACTGTCTCTCCTCTTTTTTGGATTCCTTTTTACTCTCCAAATGTTGCCTCAAGTCATAGGTAATTTCTGAAGCAAATATCTTGTTTTTATTATGCATAACGTGCCTCAAAATTTAATCTTGTTTTATTTGAAAGAGTAATTGATTTAGAATCATTTTAAATTCTGTAAGAAATTACGCTTACAAAAAAAATATAAAAAATATAACACAAATGATTGTCAGGAGATTTTTTGGATATTTGCGCATATGCCTGTGTTGCCTTCCTCTACTTTCTCTTATCGGCTGTGTTATCCTCCTTCTGCTTCACTCTTGCAACTTTGGCTCTTTGAAGACGATCAATGTATTGCTGTCTATAGCTTTGAGGGTCGATTTTCAAAAGCTGCTCCTCTAGCTTTTGAATGGAAATTAAGTATCCTCGAACACTTTTTGCTTTTTCCGAAATGTGGACGACAGATGACGTCTGCCCCCTTTTTTTGCACACTAAAATGTTCCAAGTGAGAAGAAAATGGACAAAGGCCTTCTGGTGCGCTGTATCGCAGCAGTTATGGAAAAGCTTGGTTGGATATAGAAAGAGATGCTTTTTTGAGGGCAGCAAATACGCTGTGCTCTGCCGCGCATGAAGGTTGTGTAGGTACTTTTTGAAATGCTCGTGCGGGTCAAGCATGTCGCTTAAAAGCAGGTTCATAACCTTGTCGGCCATGCCCGTATTATTGCCTAAAATTTTACTGACAAATAGCTGAGGGTATCGTTGCAGCGAATGGAGAGAAAGCGAAAAAATTGCTACAGCTTTCTTTACGTTGTTACTGCATCCTTTAGGCCTGCATTCGTCTTGGATTTTTTTGAACCTGTTTCTGAGTGTGTTTTCGTCATCCTTAGAAAAAGAAACCAAAGCTCTGAGTAGACTTTCTCCATGGGTTTGCACTTGAGAGAGTGTAAGGTCCGGGTCATTGTCGTTATACGGCATTGACAAAACAAGTACGTCACGGGGACCGCGTTTTCCGCTTTGTGATGATACTATTTGGCATCGTCCCACAGTATCACTAGCAGACTTCAATGGCCTTTTACCTACAGCAAT
Source organism: Oleidesulfovibrio vietnamensis (assembly GCF_055388115.1). Classification (NCBI taxonomy): domain Bacteria; kingdom Pseudomonadati; phylum Thermodesulfobacteriota; class Desulfovibrionia; order Desulfovibrionales; family Desulfovibrionaceae; genus Oleidesulfovibrio; species Oleidesulfovibrio vietnamensis. Next base: position 2,835,786 of record NZ_AP042419.1, on the reverse strand, counting down.
TATGACCCCACACTCTTTTCCATCTTTTCCTTTTCGACCGTGTAAAAAGCGTCGGACAAAAGCTAGAAAGTTACCTTCATGTTCGGAATCGGGCAAATCAAGGCAGATGGCAGAGTCTCTGTGGATGCGTTTTAACTCAGGGATATTCTTAGCACTGATGGGGAGTGTGTAGGTTACTGAACCGTAACTTTTTTCCCAGACTGCTGCAGCCGCCTTTAATATATTTTGCCTTTCATTGGCGTTATCTGAATAAAAATACAGGCAGAACCCACGCAGTTTAAGAATGCGAAGCAGCGGAGCAGCGAAAGATGCAGTCTTCGCTAACATGCTGCTAGCGGTTATTCGCACTCGAGACGAGTATGTCGTTTTCGCTGTGTTGGGGGCATGAGTACCGAATTCTGGCAGGCATTTTGTCGGGGCTATATACCGGAAGTCAGGAGAGCGGCTGCTATACGACGTAGAAGGAAGAACAAATACAGTAATGCCGGACGGCACTTGCTGCCATCCGCATGAGCTTACCATAGTAGCATCGCACAGCAATTTTACACGGATGGTTTTCATATATTCCCGCAGCATAGAACGACATTTGGGACTTTTGGGAATTTCTAATCCGTGCTGCTCTAATACCTTAAACAGGGTTGGGCCTAAGAAACTATCATTGGCTATAGTTACCTCACAGTATGATCCCATTGCATTATAGAATGCCAGCTGAAATCCGTTGCCCTGCCCAAGCCCCCCTTTAATTCCGTAAGAAATCCATAGGGGGCGGGATAGGATGAGCTCTCGCTTTTTGCCTGAGGAGGTTGTTTTATACACGCCGTCTGATGCGACTTGAAACAATGTATCATTGGTTGGGCTGTACTTTTTCCTAAACTCTTCGCGAAAAAACGGCTCCTTAAACATTAGTGCTAACGGCGTTGTGACGCCACAGTTGCCAGAACATTGCAAACGAGAGTTTCTTGAGCGTAGCCATTTGTTAATTTCAATGCAGAAGGGCGGATTCCATGTTTTTTTTTGGCCGATAGCCTTTTCAAAAAGGTCGTAAAGAACACCCTCAGGAGCATTGCTTGTACTAAAATTACGTACTAGCCACTGGATATATTTCTTTTTACAGAGTATTGATAATAGCAGCTCAATTTCAGCACTTGATAGTTCTGCAATCTGGCGACCCCCATTATATAGGACAGGGCATAAATTCAATAAATCAAGTCTTTTTTTGTTATCAGGCCAATAGTGCTCGCAAAGCAAGGACCTGTCGTAATTCATGGGTATTGCAGAAACATTCTCAGGCGGCTCTTCATTGAAGATATCAGTTGTTTGCCAAAAAAACTTAGAAGGCAGCTCAGGCGTAGACATAAGAGCTTGTTGACAAGGATAAAATGGCAGACGTTCTCCTTCATGGTCGTAAAATGTTATGTCTAGCTGATAACACCTGAGAAATCTGAAAATGCTAAAATCAACTTCTAATCGTGTGGTCGTATTGCACGGAGTACTGAATGCTTTTTCAGGGATAAAAACATGCACAAGGTGGTTATCGTCGCAGTAGTATCTGGGGTATTCAACAGGTATCGCCATTTGTCGAAAAAAAAGTGCTAGGCGTGTTTTTTCAAAAGGCTTTAAGGTGGTATGTCTGAATTCCCCCTTGAAATCCGTGTAATACTCAAAGCCGCTATACAGGCTCCACCTGAGATGGATATCGCCACATATACGTATAAGCTTGTCTTGCTGAAATATCAGGCTGTGTATGCTGATAAGCACTGCGCTGTAACGCATAATGTTGCGTATTTCATCTAATGTGTCACGGCAGTACATCATTTTTCCGAGAGCATTAATGTAAATACGATAACGTCCATTTTTGGGGGGCATAAAAGCTCCATCGAGAATGAGCGACACGATAAAAAAACATCTCTGCAACGGATTGTATAGACAATACAACTAAGCGGAGATGACTATGAACGAATTAAAGCAGCAACTACAAGAGTACCTTCCACCAATTTTTGCCGGTGTAGAGATTGACCGTCTAACAGGCAATGCTCTCCGGTGGCGTACCATCCAGAATATTCGGGCAAATAAAGATTTACCGGAACATAAAAAAATACCTACGGACTGCTTCTTGCGCGATGGAACCCGCAAAGTTCTTGTAGTTCGTGACAAAATCCTTGAATGGTGGCTGCAGCAGCTTGAAAAAACTAGCTGATATTATAACTGTCCCCGTCCGTTTTTTTCTGTCTCATGATATGAGAACACCGTATAAAACTCAACTGCCTAGAATAAAAGCGCTTGCCTAAGGGTGGTTTCAAACCCGCCATATGTCATTCATCCCGATTTCACGGCTATATTACCTCTTTGGATACGCTGTTCATTTGCCCTTATCCGGCGTTTAAACCGGATGAGGGCTTTTTTATGTCTGCTTCAAGGAGGTATTCCCAATGGAAAATCACATACTAACTTGTTCCGAGAGCATCACGGAGCTTGCCAAGGCCATGTTGCAGGTGCAGCAGAGGCTTGTTCCTGTCATGAAGGATACGACGAATCCGTTTGTGGGGAGTCGGTATGCGAGTCTGAACTCTGTTATGGAGGCGTGCCGGGAGGCGCTGAATGCCAATGGTATTTGGGTTGTGCAATATCCTGTGCAAGTTGCGCCGCCGATTTATGAAGGATCTGGATGCCCGCAAAACCTGTTGGGATTGGTGACCAAGCTGGTTCATGCGGAGTCGGGACAGTGGCAATCCTCACTTATGGTGATGCCGCTGCCAAAGGCTGATCCACAAGGGTATGGTTCGGCGTTGACCTATGCCCGTCGGTACGGCCTTACAACGCTAGTCGGGCTGGTGACGGAAGTAGATGATGATGCGGAAGGTGCCATGTCTCGAAATCAGCAGCCTCGTTCCAGGGGAAAGAGTGCGCCACAGTCGGGAGTCTCGTGGGGTGAGACAAGGTCAGCGCAGGCTTCCCAAGCCGGAAACAATTCCAAGAAATCAGGAAGAGGTGCGAGCACAGGGGCGGCTAAGAAAGCGGTTGAGATAGGCTCTACCGACGCTCTGCAAAATTTATTATCTGCTCAGAACTCGTTACCGCGCATTGATGGTGTCAGCTATCAAACTATCCGGGCACAGGACGGACGTTTCTGTATTACTGCTTCTGGTGATACCAGGTCAAAAAGCACGCTTCTCAAAGAAGCAGGTTTCCGTTGGGATGCTACACGAAAGCTATGGTGGCGCTATGCCCAGCTTCAAGACGATGCAGCCTGACGATCCCAACACAGACATTTAGCACTCAGCACAGCCTCCACAAAGGAGGCTGTGCTGTTTTGTTGCAGGAGGATCGCATGACGAAAGATAGCAAGGGCGTAGCGTTGCTCGCTCAAATCGCAAAGGGACTCATAACATATAGTAAACATCAGACCGCGACACAGCTTGGTGATCGCTCTACGTATGTAGGCATGTCAGATATCGGTAAAGGCGCAGAGTGCCTCAGGGCTGCCGTGGCAGACAGACTGCACCCGGGCCGCACAGCTTCGGCAGAACAAATTGTCCGTTGGTATCAGGACGGAGAGCATGACCGGATTCGTGCAGTATTGCGCCGTCAGCTGACTTTGCAACGCGGGCATTGGATGGAAGCCGGATTTGCCGGAGTTCTTAACTCCAATGGTGCAAACGTGTTGCACCAACTCGAGATTGCAACGGAGCATGAAGGCATTCCTATCAAAGCGCATCTGGACTTCACCTTAGTCTGGGGATGGCCCAGGCCTGCTGTGCGTATTCTCGAGCTGAAAACTGCAGAACGCATCCCGGACACACTGTATACAGGGTATGAAGTTCAGCTCTACGGACAGTTGGGGCTGCTTCATTCCTGCTGGTCACAGCCGGTATTCTCTATGAAGGATGCCGGGGGCAACGCTGTTTTTACAAATCTGACGTTTCCACAGGCTGTGAAAAAAGCATTCGGCATATCGCTTCCGCAGGTGCCGCACTCGGTCGACCTTGAAGGCTGGGTCTTATGTCTTTCCATGTCTGATGCCCGTGCCTTTGGCCCGTATCGGCCTGACACAAACATGCTGCATTTGTGCCGACGTATTGCCAGTGAGCTATGGATGACCACGCAGCGTATTTCAGATGGTGCTGAATCGTCTGAAAAAAATCTCAGTAAGGTTCCTCACTGCACTGGGTTTCATCCGCTTTGCGATTGGTGTGACCATGCAGACGATTGCCCCAAATTTACCGCACAGGAACTCACTGATCCGGCCTACGATGAGGCTCTCACCCGGCTTACAATGTTGAAAGAAAATAAAGCCAGTCTGGAAGCCTCAATAGCTTCAGAAGAAAAACGGATACGCTCTTTTTGCCAATCTGTGGGTATCCCTTCCGGATGGCTCAAAACCAACCGTTTCAGGTTCAGAACCATCACCCAGACAGGACGTAAAACCATCGATACGCCTCTGTTGAGACAGGAGCTGCGGAATGGGCTTGGCGAAGGTGCTGCGGAAAGTCTTCTTACCCGTGTCACCAGAACAGGCGCCCCTTTTCAGCGGCTATATATCAGCCCCCGCATGCCGGAGGTTTCAGCAACCAAGACTCTGCCAACACAAAAGGAAGTATAAGATGATTACACATGAACTTGACACCCTCACCACTACGGATATGGACGCCGGCACTCTGTTCAGCGGCAAAGCATCCGGCCGCATGATACGCGGATATAGCGCTCCATGCAGCTTTACCCCCAGGATTGATCCTGACTATCTGTTCCATGATTCCATGCGGGATATCGTAGTCTGGCTTTTATCAGGAACTGAAGAGAAAGCCGACCCGCTTTACATTTTCGGGCCAACAGGAAGCGGAAAAACAAGCCTTGTGCGACAGCTTGCTGCTCGCCTGAATTATCCCGTCTTTGATGTCACAGGGCACGGCAGACTGGAGTTCCCGGACCTTGCCGGTCACCTGAGCGTGCAGAGCGGAAACATGGTTTATCAGTATGGTCCGCTTGCGCTGGCTATGCGTTACGGCGGTCTTTTCCTGCTCAATGAGGCGGACCTGCTCGACCCTGCCACGGCCACAGGTTTGAATGGTGTGCTCGATGGCGGACCGCTCTGCATCCCGGAGAACGGTGGAGAGATTATCCAGCCGCATCCCATGTTCCGGTTTGTGGCAACCGCCAATACTAACGGCGCATCCGACGAAAGTGGCCTGTATCAAGGAACCCTGCGGCAAAACATCGCCCTGATGGACAGGTTCTACCTCTGCGAGGTTGGCTATCCTGCTCAGGAAACAGAAGTCATGCTTCTTGAACGGATAGCGCCTGATATTCCACAAGATATCCGTGAAACAATGGTAAGCTTTGCGGGAGAAGTGCGTCGACTGTTCATGGGTGAAAGCGAAAAGCAGAAATACGGCGAAACCATCGACATAACCTTTTCCACCCGCACGCTGATCCGCTGGGCCACGCTTGCCAGGCGATTCCAACCTCTGGCAAGGCAGGGAATCCAGCCCATCGGCTACGCTCTGGACAGAGCTCTGGGATTTCGAGCCTCTCGGGAGACACGCGCCATGCTGCACGAGCTGGCGCAGCGCATGTTTCCCACAGCGGAATCGCAACAGACTACAGACATAGAGAACACTTGAAGGGAGCCCTGAGAGATCAGCGGCTCCCTTTCTTATTCAATATACAAAACAGGAGGACTACCATGCATACAGATATCACCGTGCTCGATAACCTTGTGGCTGTGAATTTGTCTGTGACCATCTGGTCAGCCCGGCGCAAACTGACGGCAGAGGATTTCAGCGGCGGCGTGTCCACTGCCAGTCTGCCGCCTGAGGAGCTTGCCTCTCTCGGCAGTAAGCGTATCTGCAACCCTGCGGACCTCCGGGTATTCGGAACACTGAAAAGTCGGGCCACAACATTGCTGGACCGCAACGGTGTACGCTTCTTGGGGGGATGGGCTTTGCCGGAAACGAACGTTCCGGCTGTGCAGGCCGAGCTTGAGGCCATCGCCACAGAATTCATCAAAGAAAAAGAGGCTTTTCTAAGCCGTTATGATGATGCTGTCCGTGACTGGATTCAGGCAAACCCGGGATGGGAATCCATCATAGCCAACTCACTGGTCAGTGCAGACTATGTACGCTCCCGCTTCGGATTCACCTGGCAGATGTTCAAAGTACAGACTTCTGAAAACCATTCAGGTCAGTCTGTTAACACCGGTCTGACGGAAGCCGTTACCAGTCTTGGACAGACCCTGTTCGGCGAAGTGGCCAAATCCGCCACAGAGGCATGGCATAAAAGCTTTGTGGGAAGGCAGGAAGTGACCCGCAAGGCGCTTTCTCCACTGAAAACGATTTATAATAAACTTAATGGCTTGAGTTTTATCGAACCGAGGGTGGCCCCCGTGGCTGACTTACTGTCCACTGCGTTTTCCGCAGTCGGGAAAAAAGGTCACATCACGGGAGCCAATCTTGTCATGCTGCAAGGTCTTGTCAGCATGCTCAGCGATCCTGAAGCGCTATTGTCCCATGCACAATCTATACTGGAAGGTAGCAGCCCCGATATGATCCTGGACAGCTTTAAAAGCGGGCCGCTTCTTTACGACGTCGAGCAACACGTTGATGAGGACCCCGGAGAGGGCTCTGGTAATAACCAGGATGTCCTGCCGCCAAAGGGTAAACTTCTGCCTGCAGGGCCTCGTTTGGACAGTCTGGGGTTGTGGTGATGCCATGACAACCAGCACCAGACACAGACACATCCTGCGTTCGTTACCGCTGTTAGCTTCAGCACTGGGCAGACGATACGGCGTCACCATACGCATCGGTGGCACAGAAGCTTATACGGACGGAAACGTCATTCAGCTTCCTGCACTTCCGGTACAATATGATGAGTCATTTATAAATCTTGTAAGGGGGTACACTGACCACGAAGCCGCGCATATCCGACATACGGACTTTGACGTACTGAAAAGAGTGCAAAGCCCGCTGGAACGACATGTGTTTAATATTCTGGAAGATTGGCGTGTAGAGAACGCCATGTCCACAATCTACCCGGGGAGCCGGAGAAACTTCCGGTGGTTGATCAGGTACCACTTCCTCAATCCGGATCGGGAACCGGGAAATGATAAAGGCACGCTTGTGCTTGACTGGCTGCTGCTGACGGTACGCAGTTGGGATGAACCAGATCTGCATAGTCGCTGCCGGAAGCTGGGCGCGATGATGGATATCGGCTGGCCCTGGCTGCGTCTGCACATTGAGGCGATCCTGCACACCATGCAAGGGCATTGTCCGGATTCCCGGAGTTGCCTGCAGTATGCCCGCCAGGTGATTGATTTGCTGAAGCGCGCCTCATGTGAATGTGGCTCAACTGAGGAAGTGCCACCCAGTGCGCCCTGTAAAAACAAGCAGGCTGCATCCTCTTCCCTGGACTGCGCACCGTCTGAAAGGTCAGCTTCACACGGGGCTCAATCAGGGCCCCCGTTTTCTTCAGATGCACATTATGCCGAGGTGCTACAGAAGCTTCTGCGCGCATCCGAAGACAACCTCCCTGAGGATATGTCCGGTGTGACCGGAAGAAGCATTGCCGCTTCTGTGCAGAACACTCCGGATTCAGCAACACTTGCAGTTGCGCAGGAAGGTGCAAAGACCATAACAAAACTGGCTCCTGACGCGTTATGGGAAGCGGAGCAGGCCACTGCCGGTATGCGGGCTCGTTTTCACGGTCTGTTACAGGCGGCGCACTTTGTACGTGGGAGCAATGCCCGTCGAGGCAGGCTCGATACGCATGCTCTGCATCGGACAGCAGTTGACGATCCGCGCATCTTTCTGCGGCAGATCCAGCGGCCCGGAATTAATACGGCGGTGCATATCCTGATGGACTGCTCCGGCTCCATGCGTAAACGCATTCATCTTGCGTCTCAGGCAACGTATGCTGTTGCGAAAGCTCTGGACCACACCGGTATCAACATCGGCGTTACGGCTTTTCCGGCAACATACCAGAAGCAGATCGGATGGGCGTCTGTCAGGCCGCTTATCCGTCATGGGGAAAGGATGCATACTGAGTTCAGCCTGGCAAGCGGAGGGTCCACCCCTCTGGGGCCAGCTCTATGGTGGGTAATGCAGCAAATGCTTCCTCTACAGGAAAGCCGGAAAATAGTCCTGATAATAACGGACGGCGACCCCGATTGCTCCAGTGCCGCAAAGGAAGCTATTGCAGCTGCACAAAAAACGGAGATTGAGCTATACGGCATCGGTATCATGTCATCTTCGATTACCGAACTGATTCCCCGTAAGAGTCAGGTCATATGGACCCTACCCGGGCTTGCACCTGCCATGCTTTCCATACTCAAGCAAGCTCTGCTTCCCACTTCATAAGTAGTCTGCAGCCGTTATTTTGTGGCTGCAGAGTTCATAACACCCTTACCATAAGGAGAGTTTATGTTCAGACCGATGTTCTGCGTCTGGGGCCCTTTATTGTATTCGCAGGAGTGTCGTTACGGGTTTCGCAGATGCCCTTCGCTGTGCATCATGGCGGCCTGTCCGGTATGGAGACAACTGGCAGGAGGCAATCTATGAGCTGGGGGTCCTGGATCGCCGTGGCCATTATGGTCTTGCAGGCTGTAAAAGAAACATTGGACGAATAAAAACAAGGAGAACAAAATAATGACTACACATGATGATGCGCTGCATACAGTTGAAATGAAGAACACATCATGCATTCAGAGATATTACGAAGAGCCGAGTTTTGCCTCTGCTCAAGTGGTCGTCCCAGCCCCCGGCAAGAGTTCGCTGTATGCCTTTCTCGGAGGATGCCTTGCAGGTGCTGCCGCTGCGGTCACAGCAGCTATTGTTTTGGATGGCGAGCCGGTGCCCCGTTGTACGGACGCTGTTGACGAGTCTAATACAGACGCTCTTGAAGCGGATGCCCCTGCGCAGATATAAGCAAAGACCTACACTGGATGCTTCTGAGTAGCATCATGTGAGAATCTTAGGCCTGCCGATGTCATTGGCAAGACAGATGTCCGAAGTGAGTTCATTCTCGCCTCGGGCATCTGTCGTTTTGGACGTCATGTTGGAAAAATGTGTCCCATAGTATGTGTACTAACTTTCGATAGCAAAAATGGATCATTCTTTGTGTAAATTGCATATTGTGACGTTTAGAAAGGGGGAAAACGTCAGCTATCTAAAGTAGGTGTCTTTGTAATATCTAAATATACTCACTATATTCAACGTATAACACAACTGTAAAATGAAATTATTAAAGAAAGAGATAGTAAGAGTAATAGAAGCTCTTGTTTACTGTTGTGAATACTCAATCATGCACAGATATTTAAATAACAAACATAGCATTTATTTATTTTTTAATCATGAACATAAAAGTATGTTCAGATTCATCTTTTATGAAAATAAAAGGGAATAAACTAATGAGAAGAGAATATTCTAACTCAAGTTACTACAGAATGTACGAGATGAATACAGGCTGTGATCAGCAATATGCATTTTGCCATCAAATTGTTGATCGCATTATAGATAGAATTGAACATATGACACGACGTCACAACAAAGTATTTTTTATACGCTTTGACTTGCGTTTTCCCAGAGACTTCCCTTCTGATGAATCGAACAGCAAGATTTCTCGCTTCTGGAAGATAGTAGGGGAAGACCCGGGACTTGAGGGTATGCACTTCCATTATGTTTGGGTGCGTGAACAAAAGGCAGCAGAGCATCAACACTACCATTGTGTAATCATGCTTGATGGTAACAAGGTGCAAAGCTACCGGAAAGTGCTATCACGCTTCGACGCTATCTGGCGTGGGCTGTTTGACTTCAAAGTGCCCGGGTTGGTTTGGTTTTGTGACCGTGATCGCGAAGGAAACTCTGTTGAAAATGGCATCATGATTCGAAGACCATCACGTCATGCTACAGGAGGGAAAAGAGAAGAACAGGAAGATCAGTTCCGTCGTGATAAGGACAGGTGCATCTCTTGGGGGAGTTATCTTGCTAAGCAAAACCAGAAGGAATTTGCACCCAGAAGAGTCCGGTATTATGGGGCTTCTCAGCTGCCGTTGACAGTAACGCGTTAGCTGGCGTTATTTCATCTCACTTAGATGTGACAATGGGCGTTGCGTGATCTTGTTTTGATCATGCAGCGCTCATTGTTTTGTAAAAATGATTGGCTGCGCTGTTGTGTCGTCGAGAACGCCATGCAGGCTTGATTTTTTTAGAGCTGAAAATGGCTGAATTTGTGATTCCAGTAGAGTCTATCACAGATCAAAAAATGCACATAAGAGAAGGTGTCAGCGGCAATGTAAAAATGACCCACCTCGGCAACTGAAAATTGACCCGCCTTGGAAGAACTGATGCCCTCCGTCAGGAGGCGCGATGCTTACCAAGGAAGGAGTCATGGAAATTCGAATTTTGCGGCGGCAGGGAAAGTCGATCAGGTGGATCGCCAGAGAACTTGAAATTTCACGCAATACGGTTCGTAAATACCTGCGCGATTCAAGCGAGCCGATTTACGAGCGTCAGACGAAACAGCCCGGAAAGCTCGATCCTTTCAAGGATTACATCGACGAACGGGTGCGGCAGGCTTCTCCACACAGGCTGCCTGCGACGGTTATCTTTCGTGAGATTGTCGAGCAGGGATATGCGGGATCCGAGCGTCTTGTCCGATATTATGTCAGCGGTCTGTATCCTGTTCCGGCTCCCGAGCCGGACAATCGGTTCGAGACGGCCCCCGGCATACAGATGCAGGTTGACTGGTGCGTATTTCGGAGAGGGAAGGAACCGCTTTCTGCCTTTGTGGCTACTTTGGGCTTCAGCCGCCTTACGTATGTGGAGTTCGTCACGGACGAGACCTTTGCCAGCCTTCGCAAGTGCCATGAGAATGCGTTTGCCTTTTTTCAGGGTATTCCCCAGGAAGTGCTGTACGACAACATGAAAACGGTAGTTGTTGAGCGGGATGCCTATGGCTCCGGAAAACATCGCTTTCACTCCGCATTCCGGCAGTTGGCGACGGACTACGGCTTCACGCCCCGGCTTTGCAGGCCGTACAGGGCTCGGACAAAAGGCAAAGTCGAGCGTTTCAACCACTATCTGCGAAACAGCTTTTATGTGCCCCTGGTGACAAAGCTCGCCAACTCCGGTCTGAAGCTGGACGCGCTGACTGCCAACCTTGAAGTCGGCAAGTGGCTCCGGGAGGTGGCAAACTGCAGAAAGCACAAGACAACCGGGCAGCGCCCTGACAGGCGGTTCCTCGAGGAGCGAGAGTCGCTTCTGCCGTTGCCGAAAACAATTCGGCAGGACTCTGCCTGCCTTCTGGATGGCACCGGCAAATTGGGAACATGGCCTGTCGAGATGCTTCAGCGTTCCCCAGCGTTTTATGACCGCTTCCTTCAGGGAGGTGCGTAGTGGATAGCCTCCAGCACGAACGAATGGTTTCGGTCTGTGAAAAGCTCAAGCTATGCGCTGTGCCGAACTGCTATGACCAGCTTGCGGAAGCGGCCGTCAGGCAGGAGAAGAGTTACATACAGTTTCTCGAAGAGGTCTTGCGGGCGGAAGAGGCCTTCCGCAAAGAGCGGAGCCGTGAAGTAATGACGCGTATGGCGAAATTCCCGGCACCAAAGACCATTGAGGGATATGACTTTTCCTTTGCCGCAGGGGCTCCGAAGAGACTGATCCAGGAGCTTGCCGGACTGACCTTCCTGAAGCGCAGGGAAAACGTTCTGCTGCTTGGCCCCAGCGGGGTCGGCAAAACGCATCTGGCAATTGCTCTTGGCCTGCGTGCGGCTGAGGCCGGTCTCAAGGTCCGCTTCACGACGGCGGCAGACCTCATTCTCCAGTTGGAGACCGCGATCCGGCAAGGCCGCTACGCACAGACCATGAAACGCTCCGTCAGCGGGCCGAGCCTACTCATTGTGGATGAGGTCGGCTATCTCCCGATGACAGGCGACCAGGCAAACCTCTTCTTTCAGGTGGTGGCCAAGCGGTACGAGTCAGGTTCAATCATACTGACTTCCAACTTAAGCTTCGGCGAATGGGAGACCGTCTTTTCCGGAAATACGGCCCTGACCTCAGCCATGCTCGACCGGCTGCTGCACCACTCCCATGTCATCCAGATCAAGGGAGACAGCTACCGGCTGAAAGACAAAATCAAATCCGGCGTGTTCGGAAAAAACAACTGAGGCAGGTGGGTCAAAATTCAGTTGCCGACCGAAACGAAAAGTGGGTCAGTTTTCAACTGCCGTTGACACTGGCCTGGTGGTTTGAGTTCTACAACAATCGCCGTCCGCACAAGACCTTTGACGGCAGGAAGCCGATGGAGATATATCAACAGTTCAAGCCAGAGGGGGTACCCCCTCTGGCTTGCCCCAGAAAGGCGGCATAGCCAACGAAACTATCCACCTTAGTTTTGCCGCTGACTGGTCCAAAGAAGTGAACCCACTTCTTGAATCCAAGTTTTCCGATGAAAATGATCTTATTGCGGAGTGGTTGATTCGGTTAACACACAACCAGCGAAACTGGGGCTTTGGTCTATGCTTTTTGCATTTGCGTAATGTCCAGAGATTTAAATGGAATCACAAGCGTGTTTACCGAATTTACTGTGAACTTGAACTTAATATGCGTATCAAACCTAAAAAACGAATTATTCGGGAAAAGCCGGAGCCACTTGCACAGCCGCAGCGGGTCAATCAATCGTGGTCAATGGACTTCATGCACGATCAATTACAAAATGGACGCAGCTTCAGGCTGTTTAATGTGATAGACGACTTCAACCGCGAAGGGCTGACCATAGAAGCGGATTTCTCCCTTCCCGCAGAGCGTGTAATCCGCACTCTTGAACAAGTAATAGAGTGGCGGGGAAAGCCAGAGTCAATTCGCTGCGATAACGGACCGGAATATATTAGCAAAAAATTGCTGCTATGGGCTGCCAATCAGGGAATACGCATTGAGCATATTCAACCAGGACAACCTCAACAGAACGCTTACGTGGAGCGGTACAATCGGACCGTCCGCTATGATTGGCTTGGGCAGTTTCTGTTCTCAAGCATTGAAGAGGTGCAGGACCATGCCACCAACTGGCTGTGGACCTACAACAATGAACGACCTAACATGGGAATCGGGGGAATTACCCCTGCCCAAAAACTGAGAATGGCTGCATAGCCTCTACTTTTCAGGCCTCCTAAAAATGGGAGGATTACCCGTTGACCTGAAGGACGCCATGCTCGGGGCAGTCCACTCGGGGAATCCGAGCATGCAGGAACGTCTTGAACTGGCACGTGTCCAGATGGCGCCAGACACGAGGCTCGGCATGGTCGCGGCAAGCCAGCTCTCGACCACAAGTAGGGCAAAACCAGCGAACACCAGGACCATGCTCCACGCGGATGTCTACCCGACCTTCCGCCGTGTCCAGTTCAACAGCCTCAACAAACCAGGGCTCGGTCAGCCCGAGAATCCGAAAATATAGGTCCGTATCCTTCATTGGTGCCCTCCGGGAAGGACATTAGCAGATCAGCTACCCACGGAAAACCCGGAAGAGCCTAACAAAGAAGAGCTCCACTAAAACCCATCCATTTTGTATTAAATCGGGGAAAGCGCTAAAAGGGTATCAGTGTTTTATCTGAAAGAAAATGGCCATAATGAAAAATGACAATTCCTAATGCCCCAATAGCTCTCAAGCCATCGAGCGGCAACAAAAATTGACTTCTTTCGCTAAAAGAGAGCATGGGCTTAACCCAAAATCCTTCTACACGCGTCAACAATGCTATCCTCGCTTATTGAAGACATGCACTCTGCATCTTTTAGACCGCGTACACAGCTGGATTGCCATGTGGGCATAAGCCACATGCAATCAGAACATTTTTTAGATACTATATTAACATTTTCTTTGTATCCATAATATTTCTCCGGTGTTGGCCCAAAAAGAACAATGCTTTTTCCACCAACTGCATGGTTAATGTGGACAAGGCCAGATTCAATATCAATATGGAGAAGAGCATTCTTTAAAATAACAGCAACCTCGGTAAGGTTTGTCTTGCCTAGCAGATTTACATCAACACCAATTATTGGATCAGATGTTTTAATATGCCCAATTTGCACAATTTTTATATTTGGAAAAGCATTATGCAACTTTTGAATGGTAGCATGCCATTTTTCTAAAGGATATGACTTGGTCTGTTTAAAGTTGTAGGCACTATCTGAACCGTTATTTACTGTAATGTAAGGTGTACCAACCAATCCAACATTCTCTAGCAAACCAGGGCAAAGCCTTTCAACATTAAGCACTGGATACGTGAATTGTTTTCCTTTATTGAACGGATAAAAGAGTCCAGAAATTCTATTTAACTTATTTTGTATACAAAACCGTGACCATTGGTGATCGCTATTCGGGAATGTTTCTGTATAAAAAGAAAATTTATTCGAAAAATCAACAAGGTTTATTGCTATGGCTAATGCCTCAGGATGTGGCAAAAATTTCTTAAGATTCAATTGTCTTAAAATTGGAAAGTGGGAAATTTCAATAGAGAGATCATAGCAGTCAAGCCTAGTTGTTAAGGAATAAAGATCATGAGGCCCAAGGTAAGAAAATATTCCTTTATCCTTATAGATAAAATTATAGTGTGATTCTAATCCGTAATAATTATAGATTGAGTTTTTAGGCAGCTTTTGTACCAAAAACTCAATAAGTGGCAATGCCATCAGTGCATCACCAATGCCCCCATTAATTTTTATAGAAACACAAATTTTATCATGCGATAGTTTGCATTTACGACGCCAAAAATGGGCAAGCATTTTTTGTGCATAATTGAACAAGATTGGATTGCATTTTCTAATCACTTTTCGGCATAATACCAGAAAATAAAGGACCTTTTCCATGTGCTTCTACTTTTGATTGTGTACGGTGAGTCGTTTTAAGCAATTTTTAAGAAACCGACGAACTCTCTGAAAATGTTGATAATCTGAAGCGTCTTTCGTGGTAGCGGTTTGGCTCTCCAAGTATTTTATCCTCTGCCGTGCATCTATAAGATTAAAATGCATTTTTTCATATAGCATGGCTAATGTTCCGTTGTCTAGGTTTGTTGCAGCTAAGTTGATATGATTCTTTTCCGCGCAAGAATAAAAATTACTCAAAAAAGATCGATCGCTATTTGACTTCAGCGTTTCGTATAAATCTATCTCTGGCACCATAGGAGCATGCATTTTTTTGCACTCAACATTTAGCTGAAGGGCGTATTTTTCACCATTGTCTCCCACCCCCCATCCATTCGAAGCATCATTAATTGGAGAATTCCAAATATTAAAATCGTCAAAGCCTAAAACCTTAAGCATATCTACCAGCATGTTTTTTGTATATGAGAACTGATGAGCTTCAAATGGATTAGTGCGGCGCCCCCCACCATAAAGCATGCAAATACACATATGCGTAGAGATTCCACGAATAATAAAACTACAAAGCAATTCTAAGTCCGGAATGTTTATTTTTAACGTACCGCCTGGCTGTAGGACTCTCCTCCACTCTACAAGAGCTGCAAAAGAATCTGGCCAAGCTAAATGCTCAAATATGGCACTTGCAAGAACTTCTTCTACGGAATCCTTTTCGACTTTGCCCTGCATGTTGACAACATTTGCGAGGATGTCAGGTTCATTGTTTGCATCAATATCGACTGTCAAATAACCTTCCGGCTTGTAATCCCTGCTTCCCACGTATAATTTCATAGTCAACATCCTTTCAGGCTAAGAGTTGTTCTTTCACTCTATATCTTTTCATTGCTGATAACAGATTTTTTCAACAAGGTATGCCATTTTAATTTCGTTCAGACAACTACTCACACCGCAAAAATTTTTGCAACAGACAACAAATTTATTACGCCAACAGGGATGACAATCTACTGCATCATACCCGTTAACTACCTTGCACTTTTCATAATATTTTGCAAATAAATCCCCGTTTGTTGGTCCAAAGAGAGAAACAGTTTCGAGATGCAATGCTGCAGCAATATGTACAAACGCACTATCTACAGCTACAAGCTTTTTACATTGCGACAACAACGCAATAGACTGCCGCAAAGAGCATTTATCCACCTTAAGGATATTTTCATTTTCATATCTCTGTATTGGAGAACCATGAAAAACTAACACCGGGGTTTCTTTTGCCAATTTTGTGGCAAGAAGTTCCATATGGGGATAATTTTTATATGCAACTGCTGCATAAGGCTGAATCGCTATCGGCTGTCCAGGGGCTATGTTTTTTTGAGCCAAATAGTCAATGGCCCATAGTCGCTCTTCATCGGTGACGGCGTAAACTGGCGTACGCCCAACTACATCTAGTTCTTGCCCCGTTACTCCCATGGCTGCAGCAAAAATGTCTATGCGATTTTGCTTAACATTTGGAAGTGTAGAAGTTTCCACCCGTGACGCAGGGCATTCCGTCAGATTATGCAGAGCGAAGCAATTCTCTTGATATAATTCGAGATGATCAATATCTACGGTTTTGATGCTTTCGAAGCCATAAAACAACTGATGAAATCCTTTGGGGATAGCAAACCATATCTCGCGGCCAGGATGTTTCCGGGCTAATGCCCTGAGACCCGGCGTCATCATCAGTAAATCGCCGATCCCCCCCATAGCACGGGTTACCACAATCGGACAATTGTTATCAGCAGTCGCCCTGGTTTTAACCTTGCCGGGTGTTCGCCGGGGAAGTAATCCAACAAGATTACCCCCTTTGAGACGGCTGACCGAGCGCAAGATATTCACAGCAAAGTGCAAGCCTCGACCTATAACACCAGCAGCCACGCCCTTACCGGCCAGTCGCCGAGCCAAACCAAAAACTCTTAAAAGCATGCGCGTAGAAAAATCAAGAGAACCGGCCGCACGAATCAAGGCATTGATACCACCAGCCTGCTGAATTATGCGAATAAGGTTCGCATCCTTCATACCGGCCTGGGTTTCTACCAGCAGCGTGACACAATGGGCGAGTTTGAGGGCATCATGCGTTGCAAGGCAATGTGCGCTACGGCAAAAAAGGAAATAGCCCAGTTTGTTCAGATCGTCGAAAAGATACGGGCGGGCCCCGTAATACTCGACTAATTCCAATGCTTCGTCCGGATTGCCCGCGTCAAAAAGTGCACGCGTCAGAAGCCGCGCGTGATCCAATCTGTGCCCCAGAAAACGGGCTACACCCATGGAGCTTTCGCTCCGCAGCAGATATACTGCACGCTGCACCTGTCCATTGTCATGCAGATACTCAGCCAAGGCGTGAAGCTGTGGAAAAAAGCCCTCAGGCATATTTTTGCCGCCGAATCTGTTCTGCCATGTATCAGCGAGAGCCAAGGCTTCCGTGATATCCCATACCTGCCCGTCAGGCATTGTTTTCCTCCGAGGCCTGATAGTCAGCCAAGAGCTCAGCGGTAACCCCCTTGCGGTAGACCCTGCCGTCCTCCAGCCAGTAGACCAGATCACAATTTTTCAGCGCTGTAAGCTTGTGGGCGATAATAACACGTGTTATCCCTTGCGGCAACTCGGCAATTGTTCTCCGGATGCTTTCTTCTGTGCGATGGTCCAGTGAACTCGTGGCTTCATCAAAAATTAGCACAGCAGGTCTTGCGTACAACGCGCGCGCGATGGTAACCCGTTGCGCCTGCCCGCCTGAAAGGCCTGCCCCATTTTCACCGATCCCCCGCGAGAGGTTTTCAAAATTTTCTCCCAAAAAATCTATCTGCGCCTGGCGGCAGGCCTCATGCAGCCGCACAGCATCCGGCGGTCTGCCCCACTGACTGAACGCAATGTTTTCAGCCACTGTCCCAGCCATAAGGTATGGGTTTTGCGGCACATAGCCGACGCTCTGGCGATAGGCCAGCACTTGCCCCGGTGTCATTTCGCGCCCATCCACAAGTATTTTGCCCGAAGCAGGTTGCAACAACCCTGACAACACATTGATCAGAGTGCTTTTTCCGGCGCCGGATTTGCCGATAATGCCGACACTGGCTCCTTTGGGGATATCAAGAGTGACGCCTTTAAGGGAATCTTGCTTAGCGCCGGGATAACGGTAATAGATGTTGTCAAGGTGGATCCCATCCTTGATGGCAAAATCTGGATCTTCGGATTCCGCAGCAAGTTGCGGAACGGCTTTAAGCTGTTCCATATATTCAAGGCAGGGCATGCCCATTGGCTGGTTAGCCCGAATATTGACGATAGCACCAACGGCCCGGTTCAAAGAGGGGAGCACGCGCCACGCCGTCAAGGTCAGCATGGCAATATTTGCGGTTATGGCAGCCCGGCTGGCGTCCTGGGCCAATGTCATCCAAGCAAGGGTGAGGCCGATGAGCAGAAAACCCACGCTCTCGAGCACCCATGACGGAATTGGCGAAGCAGTTTGTAAAAAAGCCTGGGGGCGCAACCCGTTGGTCACAGCCTGCGAGATGGCCCGTAAAAATACAGGTTGCTGCTGATAAATTAAAATTTCTCTAATTCCGCGCACCGCCGCCATGGTAGCGCGGGACTCGTCAGCCTGTGCCGCCGCATTGTCCTGCGAGGACCTGTCGATATTCTTGCGGATGGCCCCATACAGCGCACCGGCGGTTACAGCCATAACTCCTAGTACCAACATGGTTAGCCCAGGTGCATAGACAAACAACCCCAGAAATAACAATCCCGCAGTAATGAAATTGCTGTAAGCCACCAGACTTTGAATAAGCACTTGCCCCAAAGCATGACGCCAGGACATTTTGGTAAATGCATCGGCACTCATGGAAGAAATGTGCCAGTCATAGGGCATGTAGACAAAGCGCCGCATGATTTCGTAGCCCACATAGCCGGCCACTTCGCCGCCCAACAGGCCCGTCTTCCAGGTAACATAGGCGGAGAGGACATTCTTGGCCACAATCATCAAAATGGGGACCATAACCGCAACGAGCATCAGCACTCGCGCATCCGCAAAAATGGGTATTAACAATGGGATATACTCGATGAGTCTGGTCGCATATTTTGATTGCTGCACCCGCTCCGGATCGTTAAGCACCCCCACGAACAGCGACAAACTCATGATGCCGCCCAGTTCCAATAAACCGAGAACAATCATGGCAACAAAAAGAGTCGTGGTTGCCCTGCGCAGGCGTGTCGGAAGCACCGCCCATATCCGCGTAAAACTGAAAAAGAGTAGCCGGAGTGTATTCAAACCGCCCCCATCGCGCTCGTGTCAGATATAAGCCTGCCCGTGCGGAGTCCTCTCACGCGGCAGGCCTGTCTTCGGCCAATATCTCCAACCGTAATTTCCGCAGTATCTCTGCGGCGGCCGTTACGTCCGCCTCGGCCCAGCGCGCCTTCAGTCCTTTGAAGGCGCCGTTCTTTTCTTGCATAGGTACAAGTGAATAAGGCACGGCATGCGCCTTGGGCGCATCCATAAAATCCATATTGCCGGACCAGCCTGTGGCCACAGCGTGCAGACCGTAAAGCAAAGCTTCATGGATAGTCAATCCGTACCCCTCTGAGCGGTGTAGGGAAAGATATATGTCATGTTTCAGGTAAAGCTCTTCCAACGCACCGTCATCCAGTGTTTCTGTCATAATACTGACGCCCGGTACCTGTGCACAGGCTTGCTCGAATTTTTTAAAGTTTTCGTAGTCGACTTGAGGTGAACTGACTTTGAACGTCATTTCTGCTTCTCCTGGCTTGAACGCCAAGCGAAAAGCTTCAAGTGCCGCCATCGGGTTTTTTCTGGCGAAAGCAGATCCCATATCAAATATAAAGAGACAGCGAACAATACCGTCACAAGCAAAGGCAGTTTTCTGTTTCTGTGGTGCTTCCAGCACATGCGGCACAACGACAACTTCCTTGTCCGTGCACGGCAACAAGGCCTCCCGTACAAAGGCGCTGGGAACTTCAACTGCGTCAAGATACTGGAGCGCATGCCGCCATACGTCCGGCACGACCGCCAGTTCCCAGGCCCAATAGCCTATAATTTTCTTGTTGTGTAAAAAACGCTTGCCCAACTTGAAAAGAACCAAATGAAATTGAGGAGGGTTGGCATGAATGACCAAAATACACGGCAGCTTCATACTCATAAATTCCTTAAGGGGAATAGCGCCGCTTTCTTCCAGAGAAAAGGTGGGCTGTTGCACCATAGCTTCGGTTATATCTACCCGTATAACAGCGCGCCCCTCCCGTTCAACACGGTTGGCATAAAGCCTTGCTCCTTGGGCCAATCCGCTGCTGCTTCTGAAGGCACCAAGTATTGCCATAAAATTTGTGCAGGTTGGCGTTGGACGTGGGTCCAAGCATGTAGCAGATCGCACCCTCAATAGCCATAGGCGTAAGCCGGGAGGAAACCGTTTCCAAATTTTTTTTAAGAAAAAAAGAAGTGAGGTTTTTTGCAACATCAGTATCAACTACCCCCCTGGGTAGAAGTGGGTTCACTTCTTTGGACCAGTCAGCGGCAAAACTAAGGTGGACAGTTTCGTTGGCTATGCCGCCTTTCTGGGGCAAGCCAGAGGGGGTACCCCCTCTGGCTTGAACTGTTGATATATCTCCATCGGCTTCCTGCCGTCAAAGGTCTTGTGCGGACGGCGATTGTTGTAGAACTCAAACCACCAGGCCAGGGTGCGACGAAGCTCGCTTCCTGTCTCAATTTCCCGCAAATACACGCATTCATACTTCAACGAACGCCAGAGGCGTTCGATCATAACGTTGTCCATCCAGCGGCCTCGACCATCCATTGAGATCTTGGCTCCTGCCTGTCTGAGCGTCCGTGTGAACTCGTAGCTCGTGAATTGCGAGCCTTGGTCGGTGTTGAAGATATCCGGCACGCCGTATCGGTTCATGGCCTCTTCCAGGGCTGCCACGCAGAAGTCAGCGTCCATCGTGTTCGACAAGCGCCATGACAGCACGGCTCGACTATGCCAATCCATGATCGCCACGAGGTACAGGAAGCCACGCCGCATCGGAATGTACGTGATGTCGGCGCACCACACCTGATTCGGCTTCGTGATCGCCTTGCCCCGCAACAGATACGGATACGTCTTGTGCTGCGGGTGTGGCTGGCTGGTTCGCGGCTTTTGGTAGACCGCCATCAGCCCCATCTTGCGCATGAGCCGACGCACACGATTACGCCCGACGAAATGTCCCTCATCTCGCAGGATGTTGCGCATTTGCCGGGAGCCGAAGAACGGCAACTCCATGAACAACTCGTCGATGCGCTGCATCAACGTCAGATTGTACTCGGACTCGCCGATCGGCTGATAGTAATACGTTGAGCGGTGCAGCTTCAGGGCTTCGCACTGCCGCCGAACACTGAGCGCAGGATGGCCCTTGTCGACGATCTCCCGCCTTCGCTCATGGCTCAGATTTTGGCGAAGGCTTGTTGTAAAAAATCCTTCTCCACAGTGAGTTGGCCGATCTTGGCGTGCAGTTCCTTGATCCGGGCCTCATCGCTTTGCTGGACTTTCTGGGCCTTGCCTGAAAAGGAAGCAGCAATGCCTTCTTTGGCCTGCTTTTTCCACTGGGAAACCTGATTGGGATGAACGCCATACTTGCTGGCGATCTCGGAAAGGGTGTGCTCGCCGGACAAAGCGTTCAGGGCGACGCGGGTCTTGAACTCGGCGGTAAACTTTCTTCTCTTCTTGGACATCAAGGGCCTCCTTCGGCTCTTATATGTCCACCTTAGCTACTGGTCCAGTTTTCCGAACCCACTTCTTAATTCACCTGTTGGCAAAAGACGAACTTTGCGTGTGCGATTTGATGGAAGCCTTACGACTTCCACAGTCCACGATCTCGCGCCACATGTCGTCTCTGAAACATGCTAAATGGGCAACAGCAAGGCGAAGTGGAAAATGGATGTATTACCGATTGGCCTTACCTGAGAATCCGCTACAACAGGGGGTTCTGAAATTGCTCCAAGCGGAGCTTCCCTCCCTGCCCATGGCAAAAGAAGATAAACAACGACTTTGTAACCATCTTGCCACCAAGCAATCCGGGGATTGTGCATAATCCCTATACCAAGGAAGTACCATGTCCGAATCCGTAGTAAAAAAACTCTCGTTTCTGGATCGCTATCTTACTTTATGGATTTTCCTTGCCATGTTCATCGGCGTGGGGAGCGGCTACCTGTATCCCGGCGTTAAAGATGTCATCAATTCCTTTCAGGCGGGTACCACCACATTCTCAGTTCTTGGCAGGGGGCATTCATTGATTGTAAGTCGTGCAGACAAATGGTGGCATGCCCCTGCATCTCTTCAGTTACAGTACAAAGCCCCCTCGCTATACCACGGCTAACTGACCGTTGAAAAAGTCACTTTTCGCCGCAATCACCAAACAGCAACTGAGACGACCGCAATCGTCGCCCAACTATCGGGTAGATCTTCGCGAACAGCGAAAATGAGCAATATCCAGTCGATTTCCGTCTGGACTCCGACAAAAACGAGATTCCAGGCCTCGGCAGCCCCCTTCGGAGTGCCGAATCCGATCAGATGTCGCATGAGCAGGCCCAGGTTGAAGCTGGCGACGTGTAACAGATAGCGCTTCTCGACGTTATCATTGCCGCGCAGCCATGTTTTACGCATGCCGCCACGATCGAGGACGTGCTGAAAACTCCGTTCCGCAAGCTCGGTTCGGCGTTTGGCTGAGCAAGCTGCCTTGCCGGAGCCAAGCCGCACTCGATTGTTGTACACCGCCCGTCGCGCATCATGATCACCGTGCCACAGGTTGAGCCCCTTGCGTTTGGGTTCCGTGATTCGCGTTTTCCAAGGACTACCGTCCAGCTCCTTGAGGACGGCCCGGGAATGATAGCCCTTGTCGGCGACAAGCTCCGCCGGTTTGTCGCAGGATGGAGCCTTGCCGATGCATTCCAGATTCGCCTTCGTGGTTTCGAGCGTTTTGCCCAGTGTGGTTGTGTCGCCGGAGTCCGCCGGATGCACCACTACTCCCACAACAGCGCCGGTGTCCAAGTCCACGGCATGCTCCGGCTTGTAGGCCAGACGGGTGCGCCCGTCCTTCATCCGCGCGATCCTCGCATGGGAATCGACCGGCGATTCCCAATCCTTGTTGGAAACCTTCTTGCCTTTGCGTTTGCGATCCATACGCGACAGATCCTCCTTCGTGGGAGTATCCATGCCGCTGTCTTCGGCCATACGATGAAGCATCTGCCGATAGCCTTCGCCTGTATCCTTGCGCACGATGGAACGCATGGCAGCGTTGGCTTCCATGGTGGAAGCATCCACGCCGATACGGTCGCCCTGAACAAGGCCTGCTTCGGTAATAGCGCCGAGTACCCAAGTGAAAACATCATGGTGAAGCTCCAAGGGCAGGCGGGAGCGAATTCGGCTCAAGCTTGAATGATCCGGTACGCCCTGACCAGTGTCCAGCAACAGAAACTCACGCAGGGAAAGGGAGTCCGCGCAACGCCACTCGATACCCCGCTCCGAATCAATGCCTTCGAAATAGCCGACCATATGCATGCGGAAATACCGACCGGGCGGAATGGAAGGACGCCCTTTGCGGGAGGCATAGAACGGGGTGCACAGTTCCTCGACGAAGCGGTCGAATCCAGTCTTGAGCAACACCGATTGAAGCCGATCGTAAAATGCATGCCCTGGTGATTTCGGAATCTCGTCCCACGAGATGAACATCTTTCCGCCTCGATCACCTTGCTTGCCCAATGCCATGGAATCCTCCTGTGCTTCAGAGGAGTGTCACGGATTTGCAGGACTTTTTCAACGGTCAGCTAAAGCTCTTCTGTTTTAAATTCGCTGTATCCTTCATAGTAATAGCTGACATCAATACCTTTCATAAATAGGGTACGATCCTCAGTTACATCTGTCAGCGCAGCTTGCAGCAGAACTTTAATTTCCACATCTTTCACAGGACTGCGTTGCATGGCAGACAGGTAGTCGTCCTTATCTACGGCATTCCAGTCAACCACCAGCTTCATCTCTTTTTTTAGAATCAAATCCAGCCAGATGCGTGTTGCCCGTCCGTTGCCTTCACGGAAAGGATGAGCGACGTTCATTTCCACATATTTTTCGATAATCTGGTCAAAGTTGCTCTGCGGCATAGCGTCAATGTGCTTTAGCGCTGGCTCAAGATACATGACGGGCGCAAAGCGGAAGTTGCCTTTTGCTATATTCACATCGCGGATTTTACCTGCAAAATCGTAGATATCTTCAAAAAGATAGGCATGAATGAAGGCTAGTCCCTTAAATGTACCAACCTCTGCTTTGGCGATGTCGCCAGTGTCAAAAAGCTGTTTTGCCTTTTGCTTGCTGATTTTTTCTTCGGCTTTTGCCAGCTCTATCTGGTTCGTGATTTGTAGTTTATTTTCAAGAATCATGCGCTCTTCCTTTTTGAAGCAGTCAGGACGGATGAAGAAGCTTATATAGGCACGTTGCCTTGAGTTCTTTTGTTTTTTGCACCTTCATCTAAACCATGTTATCCCCTCACCGCTGCAACGCCCAAGTGTTCACACCAGAGCCGCTGAAATTCACGAAGGGGCCAAATATAATTTTTTTCACCATAGCGGGTACGAGGTGTTTCATTGATACGTATATTCATCTGAAATACGTCTTCCTGTCGCGCAAGGTTTATGGGCGGTTCATGCAACAAGTAGCATTCCAAAGTGAGAAAACTGTCTCGAATATGTGCTTGGACACTTCGATTGAGCCCTTTATGATAGATGTTTTCGGAGCACATATCCGTAGTCATGGCTTGAATGCTGCCAAATCGGGCAGTCGGCACGGCGCATAACGAAACAATATGTCGCCAAAGTGTATCTGCAAAAAATTCAGGAAAATTTTTGAAAAAGGGCTGCGTAACCCGGCAAAAAAGTAATGCATAACGCGTGGATTCTTCCATAACAATAACATGCTTGCGTCTTTGCATGGTAACACGATGTACATACCAATGCTGGCGAAAAGCATCAGCACTGCCCGAAAAATCTTCAAACCTGACAATTTTTAAATCGCTAGCTGCATTACCTGAAAGATGAAAGTGCATAATAGTCTTGATTTTATAACTGTTTCTTATGTTGATGAACGTTGGTGTATTAGTTCTCAATATTGCTGTTAACTTTTACCCCTCCCCGCTCAAAGCCGCAGATAACGCTTCCATGGCTTTTCTCTTCGTGGCTGGAATAGCATGTGAATAGCGTTCCAGCATTTTAAGGGTAGACCAACCCATGATGTTTTGTACAGTAACGGGGTCTACACCGTTTGAAAGGAGCAAGGTAGCGGCAGTATGGCGCAGGCAGTGGAAGGTGAGTTTTGTTTTTGCTGTTGCGTGCCCCTCGTTAAGTTTTAAGGCGCTCAGGGCTGATCTGAATGCTGTTGGGGTGTCTGTGCGTAGTCTGCCTTCAATTTCTTTAAAAAAGGGCTTACGGGCTTTGGTGAGAAACACGATCTTTCCGGCAAGTCCGGCAGGGGTGTAGTTCGTGCCTAAAGGTATACCAGAAGTTTTAGCCGAGGACATAGTCATGAGCAGGTCAGAGAACATATCATGCAACTCCGGTGTCATTGGAACAGAGCGGGGGACTCCTGATTTTGTGTGGATGAAGTTGATCTGCCTGTCAGGCAGGTTGACTCTGTCCCATGTCAGATGGGCCAGTTCACCCAGTCGCGCACCCGTGTGGGCAGCGCACAGAGTGATGCGGTAGGTATGTATGTCTTTGCGGTGCAGCCATCCAAGTAGGCTTTGCAGTTCCGCAGCACTGAAAAATCGCTCGCGTGAACCGTCGGGGCGGATGCGCTCCATTTGCGTGACAGGGTTGCGGCCTTCGATCAACTCACGTTTATAGGCCCAGTTCCATGCAGCGCGGAACAAGTCTATGGCATGGGCTGCTGTTTGCTTTGAACGACCGGCAGCGAGAATCTGTTTCTGAATCTGTTCCAAATGGCCAGCGGTCACCTGCCGTATGGGCAGGGGACCGAGGTCTGGCAGAAGCCACTTGTCACCGTATCCTTTCTGCACTGCCAGAACGCGGGTGTTTTTTTTCTCCGTACCCGCCTCAAGGTATCCGGCTAAGATTGTCGCAAAGGTGATGTTCTTTTTTTCTTTCAGTGCTTTTTGGGCTTCCGCTGCTTTGCGTTTTTCTTGCAGGCGAGTTTCGCCTTCTCCGGTGGTGGCAGCTTCGCGCAGCTTGGCCAGTGTCGCCACAGCCTTGTCCAGTGTCCATCCTTCGGATGCCCAGCCGAGACCTTCTTCTACGCGTTGTCCAGATCTTTGGTATCGAATTGTATAGTAACGGTCTTTTTTGATACCATGCTTGCGAGTGTCATGCTCTCTGTAGCGAATACCCTTAATGTTCGTTTTGATCCATTTGAACGCCATGCTACCCCCAAAAAGTTGTCCCCATTCTGTCCCCACTTTTTGCTAAAATCAAGTGAAAAAGAGTGATTTTGGGTGACATTGAAAAGAATGAAATGTTGTCATTACATATTGATTTTTAATTAAAAATGACAACATATGATGACGTGTGAAAATGCGATCAAACGGTCTTGAAAACCGTTGAGGGTTTGCGCTCTCCGGGGGTTCGAATCCCTCCCCTTCCGCCACAAAATCAAAGGCTTACCAGATTTTCATCTGGTAAGCCTTTTGTCGTTCCAGAGGGGCGTTTTGCTGCGCTTTGCCAAGCAGAAACAGGCACCAAAGTTGCCGAATTCTGCCGTAAGATGGGCGTTTGTGAGGCTGCTTTTCAGAAATACGGTAGCTCTGACGTGGCGCTTGACGGAAGTTGTTGTGGGGAGACAAGCCCTGCATGGAGCTTTTCTCACTGCCTGTATGAAGATTCTGCTGTTGAATTGCAGATGGAACACCCTCCACTGGCTCGCACGGTACGTCTTTTTTCTTAAGCTTTTGTTGTATGACGGTCTCAAGGCCAGTTACACGTGCCTCCGGATTGAAGTGTCGGGGTATAACCATTTCATTTCACAACAGCTATGCTGAAGTGCTCTTTTTTTCGGGGAGATGCGGCGTCCGGTTGCCCGCCGGTATCGGTGGTGTTTGACTTGCCTGCTGCCTGAGAGGCACTAGATAGTAATTGCCGTAATCGACAGCTGCCGGTGTGGCGGCTGATTCCGCCGGCAGGAGGAATGTCATGCTGTCTGTGTTGAAGCGTTTTTTCATGGTGGCCGGGATACTGCTGCTTGTGCTTTTTGCCATCTACCTGTGGGGAGCTGTTTCCGCAGTGTGGGATATGGCCGAGCGCATGCACGAGGGGCTGGGGCCGTGGGCCGGCGGTGCGGCAGTGTCTGCCGTGGCGTGGGCTTTGTGGTATGCTGTTGCCCCTTTTTCCGGCCCCGTGCTCTTGTGCTGCCAGCAGAGCCCGATGAACTGCAGCTGGAGGAATACAGGGCCGAGCTGGTCCGCAGGCTGGGTGATAATGCGTTTCTGCGCGGACGCGGTGTGAGTGTGCACAGCCGTGAAGATGCCGATGCGGCGCTGGCTTTGCTGGGCCACGAGGCTGATGAGATGATCCGCAGCGCAGCCCGTCAGGTTTTTACCGGAACTGCCGTGTCGCAGAACGGCAGGCTTGATTCTCTTATCGTGTTTGTGGTGCTGTGCCGGCTGGTCTGGCGTGTGAGCGCGCTGTATAACCAGCGTCCCTCCCCCGCGGAAATGCTGTCGCTGTATTCCAATGTTGCCGTCACGTCTTTTCTTGCCGCCGGTATGGAAGATCTGGGCGGTGAAGAAGCCATGGGAGGCATCATCGGTCCCGCTGTCGCTTCTTCCGCACTGGGGGCGCTGCCCGGAGCAGAAGCCGTTGCCGCCACTGTCACTGCCTCGCTTGTGGACGGTTCGGCCAACGCCCTGCTGACACTGCGGACAGGTATACTCGCGCGCAATTATGTTTCGGGAACACTGCCGCCGGCAGGGTCATACCGCAGAACGGCCACGGCGGAAGCTCTTTCCATGCTGGCAGGCATAACGGGCGAAACCGTGCGGCTGGTGCTGGCGCGCACGGGCCGCGCTGCCGTGCAGGTATGCGGAGATACGGCCGCCGGAGCCGTCAATGCTGGCGTGCGTACAGCCCGCAAGGCCGCCGCGGGTGTGGCGGACGGCATGGGTGGTGCCGCGCGGGCTGTGGGCTGGGGTGTCCGGCGTTCGGTATATGCCACGGGTGCAGGGGTGAGCGGTGGCGCCCGGGTGTTGCGTACCGGTGCGGGACAGGCGGTGTCGGCCGTGGGAGGAACTGCGGCGCTGTTCAGCAGGGCGGTGGGCCGCGGAGCCCTGCGGTCTGCCGAGGTTATCGGAGCGGGTGTCAAAGGCGGCAGCAAAATGGCGTCCGGTGTGTGGACGCGTACCGGCGGCAGGGCTGCATTGTTTTTACGCGGGGCGGTCCGTTTGCGGAAATAGGTTCGCGCATAGATAGCGTGCCTGCCTGTATCCCGCATGCTCTTTTCTGCGTATGTATTGCCCGAAAGCAAAGTGCCCGGGCCCTTTGCCGCATTGTTTCCGCATCGTTTTTTTTCTTTTTCATTTCAAATAAAATATAACATAAGTGCAGTGCCGGTTTTCAACTGCACAGATATATTGCTTTTGCAATTCATTAAGCTGTGCATTGCAAAGTGTGCAGTCTTTTTTTTCATATATTGGTGTTGTTGTATGTCGTTTCAATATTGCTGACACTGTGTACTGTTCATTTCCGATGTGTGCATTGTTTTTGGCATTATGTCCTTAAGTATGCTTTATGCTGTCTTGTCCGATATTGCAGTGTGCACAGCTGCTGAAAAAACACATGCCTGCCTTGTGGTGAGTTGACAGTGTTAAGGTTTTGGCATAGCAGCCGATAGGATGGTAACTGAAGGCATTCCGGCAGTTTCCGGTCAAAGGGGTTCGTTTGAGTGGACAATCGGGAAACGGCGGGGAAGGAATGCGTTGCGGGTAAGCAGGAGGAACCATGAAGAAGGGCTTTGTACCTGTGGCCTTGCTGGCGCTGATTGCGGTGTGCGGTCTGTGCATTGTGCAGCAGGCTGTGGCGGGTGCGTATGTCGGGTCGGCGCGTTGCGGAGAATGCCACGAAACGGAATATGAAACGTTTCAGAAACACTCTGTAAAGGCTAAGTCATGGAAAAGTGTGTCCATTATGGCGTCAGATCTTACGCCGCAGGAGCTTGAGGGCTGCTACGACTGTCATACAACAGGGCACGGTAAAGGCGGTTTTGTAAGCATTGAAACCACACCGGAACTGGCCGACGTGGGGTGCGAGACATGCCACGGTCCCGGAGCGCAGCACGCGGAAACAGGCGATCCGGAAATGATAACCCGTAAGCCGGACATCAAAACCTGTGAAACGTGCCACAACGAAAGCCGCGTACAGGCATTCGGGTACAAGCCGCTGATTTCCAGCGGTGCCCACTAGGAGGTCTGTATGCTGCATTTCATCCGTAAATCCATAGGACTGAAGACGCTTACGCTTATTGCCGGCATATCCGTTGTCGTGTTCACCATACTTATAGGTGTGACCACCCAGCGTCAGTATGACGGCATGCTGGGGCAGATGGACACCGCACTCACGCGGGTTTCTGAGCTTATCAAACTGGCAACTGACGGTCCCATGCTGGTGGGCGATGATGACGGTACAAAGGCTCAGTTCGCTCTGCTTGCAAAACGGTATCCCGATACGCAGGTGTATATAACAAATTTTAAAAACAATATTACCTACAGCACGCGTACGGGCACAGTCCGCAAGGATGTGGAAGATGTTTTTTCCGACCCTTCGGTGCTGGCGCTTACCGAAAAGGCGGTGAAAACAGACGTGCACGAGGGATTGCTGCTCAAGGAGGGCGGAAAATCCTTCATGCTCCGCAGTACCAGCATTCCCAACGACGATTCGTGCCACCACTGTCATGGTTCGTCTCAGCCCATTCTGGGGCAGCTTGTGGTGGTCAAGGATGTCACCCCCATGGTCGCGGGTATCCATCGTCAGGTGCTTGAGACGGTGGCGTTTTCTGTGGGCGGACTGGCAACGCTGATCTGCATCGTGTTCTTTTTTCTACGCAAGACAGTCATCAAGCCCGTACAGGAGATCACCGAGGCCAGCCACAGAATCGCCCACGGCGAGCTGGAGACGCAGTTCACTGTCCATTCGCAGGACGAACTGGGCAAGCTGGAGAGCAATCTCGGCGAGATGGTGGGCAAGCTCAAGGAGCAGCTGGGCTTTTCGCGCGGGATACTGCAGGGCATGACCACGCCGTTTCTGGTTACGGATACGGAAGGCAATGTGACTTTCACCAATAAAGGCATGGTGGACTGTCTGTGCGAACTGGGTGATCCTGACCAGCATGTGGGCAAAGCCGTTGGAGAGTTTTTCTACAACGACGTGAGCCGCGAAACGCTTACCCACAAGGTGCTTGCCAACCGCAAGGCCATTACCGGCGTGGAGGTGGAATTTACCGACCGCGACGGTGAAACCCGCTACAGTGTGCTTGACAGCTCGCCCATATATGATCTGGACGGCAACCTGATGGGAGCCTTTACCGTTTGTACTGACATGACGGAATTCCGCCGCCAGCAGCGTCTGGTGGAAGAGCAGAATTCGCGCATCACCCGCGCGGCGGAAGCTGCGGGAGCCATCGCCGTACAGGTGTCTTCAGCTTCCGAGGAGCTTTCGGCGCAGGTGGAGCAGTCCAGTTCCGGCGCGGAAGAGCAGCGCAGCCTTACTGCCGAAGGGGCCACAGCCATGGAGCAGATGAACGCCACTGTCACCGAGGTGGCGCGAAATGCTTCCAATGCGGCCGAAATGGCGGGAAAAGCACAGGACGTGGCCAAGAACGGGGTTTCCGTGGTGGAAGATACCGTGCGCCACATCAACGATGTTGCACGACAGGCTGAAAGTCTGAAAACGGAAATGGGCGGACTGGCGGACAAGGCGGAAGGCATAGGCGAGATTATCAACGTGATTGAAGATATTGCCGACCAGACCAACCTGCTGGCCCTCAACGCCGCCATAGAGGCTGCGCGCGCGGGCGATGCCGGACGCGGGTTTGCCGTGGTGGCCGATGAAGTGCGCAAGCTGGCGGAAAAAACCATGAGTGCCACCCGTCAGGTCGTGGACTATGTTGGTTCCATTCAGGAAAGCACCCGCAGAAATATGGCTGCCACGGAACAGGCGGTGAAGCTGGTGGAGCAGTCCACGGCCATGGCCGGAGAGTCGGGCCGTACCCTGCATTCCATCGTCCAGATGGTGGTGGAGACGGCGGATCAGGTGCGTGCCATTGCCACCGCCGCCGAAGAACAGTCTGCCGCCAGCGAGCAGATAAACCGCTCCATGGAGCAGATAAGCCGCATTTCTTCGGAAACGGCCGATGCCATGAACCAGTCGGCACAGGCGGTTTCAGACCTTGCGCGGCTGGCTGTGGATCTTAACGCGATTATTACCGACATGCGGCGCTGACCGCCGCCCGATGTATGAAAAAACAAAAAAAGCCGGAGCAATACGCTCCGGCTTTTTGTTTTTGCGGCGGCGGGTGCCGGCTGCCGGAGAAGCCGGAGGACAGCAGACCGCAATGCTCTGCAGACGTCAGGGGCTCAGGCCGTGGCGGTGTTTTTTTCGCGCACCACCACAAATACTCCGGAAAGAACAAGCGCACTGCCCGCCAGTCCCACAGGCGGCAGAATCTCGTTCCACCACCAGTACGCCAGCACGGCAGCGGCCACCGGTTCCAGATTGGCCACTATGGCCGCCCGCGACGCGGCCAGCCGTTTGAGCCCTGCGCAGTAGGCAAGATATGCCAGCCATGTGCACAGAAAGCCTTCCATTATCAGCGCGAACCAGCCCAGCGCACTGTGCTGCGAAAAAGTGACCCACGGCAGCAGAGCCAGTGCCCCCGCAGGCAGGCAGTAGGAATACAGAGTGACTGACGAGTAACGGTGCAGGTAGGTTTTGCCGAAAACGTAGTGCAGCGAATAGCTGAAACCGGCCACAAGTCCCCACAGCACGCCTGCCGTGACCGACCCGCTGCCTGCGCCGCCGGACAGACTGACCAGCATGGTGCCGCTCATGGCCAGCGCCAGCGCAGCCAGCCTGTGCGGCGTAAGTGCCTCGGCAAAGCAGATACGGGCCAGCAGCGCCACCCATGCGGGTGCGGTGTAGAGCATTATGGATGCCAGCGCGGCCCCGCCTTCGCGCACGGAAATCTGATACGAGCCGAAAAACAGCGCTATTCCCACCAGACCGAACGCCGTGAACACGGGGGCATCACGCAGCCCGGCGCGCCACCGGCCGGTCACCGCAGCATGCGCCATGAAAAACAGCGCACCGGTAAGGCACCGCCAGAAGGCCACCTCCATGGGGGTGGTGCCTTCGTTAAAGCATATCTGGGCCAGCGGACCGATAAAGGCCCACATGAGCGCGGCCAGAGCAACATATACATATCCCAGTGCAGACTGCATGGCGGGGCTCCCCTGTGGTTGCCGGCGGCGGAGCAACCTGTTTTCATACTTCATTGTTCTGCAATACAGTGTTAAAAGACACAAAACAATCCTCCAGCAGGAGTCTGCCTATGCAACTGGGACGCTACAGATTTGACAGGATGGAGCTGGCGGGGTCGCTGGGCGATCTGGGCACCCTGCTGCCGCTGGCCGTGGGCATGATAATGGTTAACGGCCTGGATCCCATGGGACTTTTTTTTGCGGTCGGGCTGTATTATATCATCGCGGGTCACTATTACGGCGTTCCCGTGGCCGTGCAGCCCATGAAATCCATCGGCGGTTATGCTGTGGCCACAGGAGTGGGCACAGGTTCGGTCAGCGCTGCCTGTCTTATCATGGGGCTGGGTATGCTGGCTGTGGGCAGGTGGAATCTGGCCGAAGCATTGCGCAGGCATATTCCGCAGGCAGTCATCAGGGGGGTGCAGGCTTCCACCGGGGTGTTGCTGGCAACGCAGGGGGTCCGCTTCATGCTGGGCACCCATTCACTGCAACAGCAACTCAGCGAGCCTTTTCTGGGGCTCGGGGGGCTGGGCCCCGTGCCGTGGAGTCTCATTCTGGGGCTTGCTTTTCTGACCTGCGCGCTTTTGCTGCTTAATAATCCGCGTTTTCCCGCTGCGCTGGTGGTTGTGGGATCCGGTCTGCTGCTGGGGCTGGTTTTTTCCGATGCCACTTTCTCCTTCGGGCTGCATCTGCCGCGTCTGCTGCCGCTGGGGTTGCCTTCGCTGGCTGATTTCGTCTATGCGCTTCCTGTACTTGTCATGCCGCAGCTGCCCATGACGCTGGGCAACGCTGTCATTGCCAATGCCGATCTTTCACACACTTATTTTCCCGAAAGCAGTTCGCGGGTGACACCGCGTTCTCTTTGCTACAGCATGGGAGCGGCATGCACCGGGGCTTTTCTGCTGGGCGGCATGCCCATGTGCCACGGTGCCGGAGGTCTCGCGGCACATTATCGTTTCGGGGCCAGAACATGCGGATCAAACCTGATCATCGGCGCTGTGTTTGTGCTGTTTTCCGTTATGCTGGGAGCGGGTATGCTGGACGCGGTGCGCCTGCTGCCGCTGGCCGTGCTGGGTACGCTGCTGCTGCTTGCGGGCCTCGAATTGTGCCTGACGGTGCGTGATGTGCTGGACCGGAGCGGGTTGTTTGTGGTTTTCTGCATGCTGACATTGACGCTGACAACCAATCTGGCGGTGTCCTTTGTGGCGGGTACCGCACTTGCCCTGCTGATGGCGCGGGGCAGAATAACGCTGTAAGACAGGCTACGGAGAATACATGAGCGATAAAAGACAGTCTCTGGATATGACACCTCCGGCCCGTCGGAAGGGCGGACTGGCTATTCTGGCGGTAATAGTGCTTGTGGTTGCTGCTGCAGGCTATTTCCTGCTGCGTGACGGCGGCAGCGGCATTCCGCCTGTGGGGCAGACCGGCCCGTCCGGCCAGATGCGGCAGGCCGTGCCTGACCGGGAGGCTCCGGCCGGGCAGGGGGCTTTGCCTTCCGCCAATGGCTCGCGGTCGGGGGCGGAAGGGTCTGCCGCGGTATCTGCGGGACAGGCCGCAGGAACCGGACAGGCAGCGCCGGGCGGCATGATGGCCGGTGACAGTGCCGGCGACAGTGCCGGAGCAGGTATGGAACCGGACGCGGCCGCAGTGCCGCCGGTTTCCGAAGATTCCGTCATCGGGCCTGACTTCATCGATGATACGGCCCGCTGGCTGGTGGAAGGGTATTATCCGCGCGGCACATACCCCACTGCCCTTAACGAAGGAGTGGTGGTGCGTGATGTGAAAATGCTCAATACCCACGTGGGCGTGGGCATGCCCGGTATCCGGTGGCAGGGTGACGACATACGCAAGGCGCGCGAGGCCGTGCTGGCCTATGTGCTGTCTCCGGCCATGGTGCGGGGGCTGTATGATTTGTACAGCGGGCAGTTTATGACGGCGGTGGAGCGGCATGCCGACGGTCTCATGCGTGAACGCAGAGGCCGCGAGGTGAATCTTTCCGCCGCGGAAAAAAAGGAAATGTACGCTATTTACAGCCGCCTGATACGGGGGCTGGCCGCCATAGCCGAGAATGTGCTGGATATGCCCGATGCCGGCGGGCGTGTGCAGGGCTGCCTGCAGGCGCGCCGTGCCACGCTGGACGCCAACGCAGCTTTTGCCGAGGCGCTGCATACCTATCAGATGCTTGTGGAACAGAATGCACCATATGCGGAAGTGCAGCAGGCCCTGAAGGATAAAGATGCCGCCGGCAAGGCGTTTCAGCAGGCCATTGTGGAGCGCGAACGCAAGATAGCGGCTCTGGCAGCGGAACTGCGCCGTCCGGGCGTATCGCGCGCGCTGGACGATGAAGGCGCCGTATATGTTGCCATGTGGATAGCCCGCAGGCTGGAGACCGGAGCCGGTGTGGAACCTGCCCTGCGCGAGGCCGTGGACGTGCTGCGTGACGTGGCGCAGGAATTTGAGCGGCGTTCCCGCTGAGTGCGGCGGGCCGTCCTGCAGCGCGCTGCCAGTGGCGCGGCGGAAGAAACGTATCGGTAAGCGGAGGCCGGAGCAGTTGCTCCGGCCTTTTTGTAAACGCGCCGCCGCAGGAATGCGGCGGAATGTGACGGGGGAGAGCGCATGGCCTCGATGATTGTTCTGGAAGATTCTCCTGCGGTGCTGCGCATCGGGCCCGGTGCGGAGCACCGCGTCTCGGTGGCGGTGGTGGCTTTGCTGGGCACCGGAATGATGGGGGGCGCGGTGCTGGCAGCAGGCGATCCGGCGCTTACGGCTGTCTGCATTATCGGCGGGGTGGTGCTGGGGCTGGTGGCTTTGATGCTGCATAATCAGTCGCGGCAGCTGGAATGGAATCTGGACGAGCGTATGGTGTATGTTCTGGGCAGGCAGGCTTCGGACATGTATGCAGTGCCTTTTGCCGATATCGCCTGCCTGCGTCTGACAAAACGAAGGGTGGCCCGCAGTCTGGCGGGGGCTTCCATCACCTCGCAGCCGCCGGGCGGCCGTCGCGGGCGGGAACGCTATTATCTGGAAATGGCCATGCGTGACACCGGGTATGAAGGTATTGACCAGTCGTTCAACGAGTCCGAGCTGCGCGGGCTGTGCACGGTGCTGTGCCGGCGCACGGGGCTTGCGCTGTGTGACGAAACAGACGGGACCCGTAACCGTCCGGCCGCGGGCGATGCCGTGTCCTCTGTGGTGCTGCCCCCGCGCGAACCTTCACCTGCTTCGGTGCTGCGCAGAACGGCACAGGGAGTCGAATGGCCGCTTTCGCCGGGGTGGCCGGCCGTGGGGGTTATGTTCATGGTGCTTGCCAGCCTGATGGCCGGTGCGGGCTCCGCCTATATGCATGTCGCGGCGGGAGGGGACGCCAGCCCCGCGCTGATGATCATGGCGCTGGGCATTTCGTTTTTTTTCATGGTCATAGTGCTGGCGCGGCTGGCCCATGCCTTTACGGGGCGCGGCAGAATAACGGTACGCGGCGGGGTGCTGGTGCGGGAGCTGCTGAGCCCGCTGGGTAACAGAAGTCTGGAAGTTTCGCTGCGCGAAGTGGTGGCGTTGCGCGTCATTGCCCCGCGCACGGCTGTCTGTCAGCTTCAGGTGCTGGGCCGTACGGGACAGGCGGCAGTGCTGGCCAGTGTTTCCAGCGGGGTCACGCCGCTTACGGTGGGCGACCTGTACTGGCTGCGCGGTACGCTCAACCGTATGCTCGACCTGCAGCGCGCGGCAGAGCATGAAGAGCACCGCAGAAAGCAGGTCATGGAACAGGATTCTTCCGGCCCGCTGCAGTAGCGGCTGCACGGGGCTGCCGTCGGGTGTTGGCCGCCGCGGCTGTCCGGCCGCGGTGCTGTGCCACAGGCCGCAGTGTTCATCCGGGCAGATTTTTACGGGGTGCGTGTGCCTGTGTACACGGCCGCGGTACTTGTTTTTTCCGGCAGGTACGCTGCCGCGGCGGCGCGGCAGCGGCCGTCACCGTCTGCCGGATGTTCCGGCTTTGTAAAACGCGGAAAGGCCGGACCCGATGTCCGGCCTTTCACCAACCACACACTTTCTATGGAGAAGGCCTAACGCTCCTGCGGGAGCGCGGCCGAATCCGCTTCAGCGGTACGCTCTGCCTCGCGGTCTGCGAAGTAGGCGCGTGTTTCTGCCACAACAACACCGGAAAGACCGAGCAGACCGATGAGGTTGGGCACAGCCATCAGGCCGTTGACGATGTCGGCAAGCAGCCAGATGAGGTCCAGATGGACAAAGGCGCCGATGGCCACCAGTCCGATGTATATCAGCCGGTATGGCAGAATGCCTTTGACTCCGAACAGATAGGTTGTGCAGCGCTCACCGTAGTAGTTCCAGCCGAGAATGGTGGTGAACGCAAAGAACATGAGCCCCACGGTAACAACCTGCGGTCCCATGCCGCCCATGCCCAGAGCAAAAGCCGTGTTGGTCATGGCCGCTCCGGCCAGAGCACCGTCATTCCATACGCCGGTCATCACCAGTACAATGCCGGTCATGGAGCATATGACAATGGTATCGAAGAAGGTGCCTGTCATGGCGATAAGTCCCTGCCGGACGCAGGAGTCCGTGCGGGCTGCCGCCGCGGCGATGGGAGCGGAACCGAGACCCGATTCATTGGAAAAAACGCCGCGCGCGATGCCGCTGCGCATGACCATGAGCACAGACATGCCTGCTGCTCCGCCGAATGCCGCCGAAGGATTGAATGCCGATTCGACGATGAGTGAAACGGCGGCGGGCACCTGACCGAGGTTGAGCATGAGCACGATGAGCGAGGCGCCCAGATAGAACGCAGCCATGAAGGGGACAACACGCTCGGCCACTCTGGCTATGGAACGGATGCCGCCCAGTGTGACCATGGTGACCAGCGTGGTAAGCACGGCCGCGGTGCCCCATGAGGGAATGCCGAAAGTCAGCTGTGCGGCGTCTTTGATGGCGTTGACCTGAGCAAAGGTGCCGATGCCGAAAAAGGCCACCAGAATGCCGAACAGCGCAAACATGCGTGCCAGCAGACGGCTGCCCAGCCCCCGCTCAAGATAGACCATGGGGCCGCCGGTCATCTGTCCGTTGGCGTCTTTTACGCGGTACTTAACCGCCAGCAGGCATTCTGAGTATTTTGTGGCCATGCCGAAAAACGCGGCTATCCACATCCAGAAAAGCGCACCGGGACCGCCGGCCGCAATGGCCGTTGCCACGCCCACGATGTTGCCCGTGCCGATGGTGGCCGACAGAGCGGTGCACAGTGCGGCAAAAGGGGAAACATCCCCCTCGTTCTGGTGTCCCTTGTCGCGGCTGAAGACCAGCGAAAGCGCCATGGGCAGGCGCCGTATCTGCATGATGCCCAGTCTGAGGGTAAGGTAGATGCCGGTGCCGACCAGCAGGGCCAGCAGTGGCGGCCCCCACACGAATGCATTGATAGATTGCAGTAGAACAGTAAGGTCAGTCATCTCTATTTCCTTGAAATTGTTAAATTCCCAGGTAGAGACGGACTTCGAGTCTACTTGAAGAGGAAGCGGCGCTGCGCGTTGCGCAAAGCGCAATGAAGGCTAAGTGGTCCCTGACGCACGGCCGTGAGGGTGCACTGCGTCATAAAGGGCCCTCTGTCCTTTTACCTGAGAGTTTCACCGGTCGTGGAGGAGATCTACGACCGGCTTGCTCCTTCGGTGCTCCCACAGGGGGAGTCTCTCCAGAGGCTCGTCAAACAGCAGTCCTTTTGCCTGAAAGATTTACTTCTTCGGCGTTTCCGTCCGGGGGTGTGGAACGGCGGAAATCTCTCCTGCTGTCGTCATCCGAATCCAATACAGGGACAGTCTGTTTACTCAACCGGAAAAAAGAAGGCAAGAGGAAAACGCATTTTTTGCATAATGTGCTGTTTTTATAAAGATTGAACGGGGCAGGAAGTGGCGTGGGCATCTGCGGCGGCTGCACAGAGGGCTGTGCGCATGTGCACTGTGCAGCCGCTGCAGTGGACATTTTGTGTACCGGTACGGCGCTGCCGTTGTGCGGCATGCGCCCTCAGTCCAGACTGCCGCCTGCGGGCTTCACGATATGTTCCAGCAGTTCGCGCGGGTCTGTCACAGGCTGCGAACAGGTGTAATTTTCGCACACATAGGCACACGCCGTGCGTCCTTTGTGTGTAAGATGCCGGGTGAAGGGCGCGGCCTGAGCCAGTTGTCCGGCATTCATGGGCGTGCGCAGCAGCAGGCATGTATCCGGACTGTATGCCGAAGCCACCGTGGTCAGCAGTGCTTCCGTGTCGGGAGAGTCCTGCTCGCCGCTTACCACCACGGTGCGTCCGCCGCCGGAAAGAAAATCCACTCCGCACAGCAGCATGGTGTAGCCTCCGGGCATGTGGCGGACCTGTGTGGAAAGCCCTTCCAGCAGACGGCGGGCACTGTGTTCATGTTCCTGATTGCCCGTCAGCCGTGCCAGCCGTGCCAGATTGAGCAGCGTGACGGAGTTGCCCGAAGGGCAGGCGGCGTCATACGCTTCCACCGGTCGCATCAGCAGGTCGGGGGCATCCGCCGCGGTCAGGTAGTAAACGCCGCTTGTCCCGTCTCTGTGCAGGGTATCCTGCACCTGCTGCAGCGCCGCGGCTTCGCGCAGCCAGCGGACTTCGTGTGTGGCTTCGTACAGTGCCGTCAGACCGGCAATGAAGAATGCGTAATCATCCAGACAGGCAGTTACCGATGCCTTGCCGTTGCGCCAGCGGTGCAGCAGCCTGCCGTTGCTGTCGCGCATGGCTGACAGAATGAAATCGGCGGCACGGGCGGCGCATTCGGTGTAATGCGGTGCATCAAACGCCATACCCGCCGTGGCCATGGCTGTTATCATCAGTCCGTTCCAGTCGGTCAGCACCTTGTCATCCAGATGCGGGCGCGGACGGCGGCTGCGGGCCTGTATCAGCGTGGCGCGGATTTCGTCCACCAGCTGGGTCAGGGTATGTTTCTCCATTCCCAGCTGACCGGCAAGAGCGGAAAGCGGCGCCGGAAGATGCAGAATATTCAGGCCGGTTTTCCGACCGGTGGACTCGTCGTGGTAATTACCTTCTTCCTGCAGGTTCCATATCTTTTCCGCCAGCAGCGCGTCTTCCCGGGAAAGCAGTCCGCGGATTTCCTGCAGCGTGAAAAGGTAGAAAAAACCTTCGCCTCCGGGCGGCAGCCCCATGGCGGCAAAATGAGGGGGCGCGTCGCTGTCGGCATCTTCTGCTGCGTAAAAGGCTCCCTGAGGCGAGGTCAGGTCGCGCATCACATACATCATTATTTCTTCTGCGGTGCGCCTGAACAGAGGTCTGCCCGTCAGCTGCCAGCCGCGGGTATAGGCCAGCACATGCATGGCCTGATCGTAGAGCATTTTTTCAAAATGCGGCAGCAGCCATTCCTTGTCGGTGCTGTAGCGATGAAAGCCATAGCCCGCATGGTCAAAAATACCCCCGAGCCGCATGGCTTCGAGTGTATGGGAAACCATGCCGGTCAGCTGTGCGCGCCGGGCGGCATCCTGTGTGCGGTGCGCGTGGCGCAGCAGCAGTAGCAGCGAATGCGGCGCAGGAAATTTGGGCGCGGACCCGAACCCGCCGTGGCGGGCGTCATATCTCTGGCACAGGGTATCCACTGCCTGCCGCACGGTGGTGTCGTCAGGCGCGCCGCCGCCGGAAGGGCGCAGCAGTCCTTCTGCATGCCGTCGCATGTGTTCCGCCACAGAGTCTGCCGATGCGGTGACATCGGCGCGTTGTTTGCGCCATATGTCGCGGATGCGCGGCACCAGCTCAAGCATGCCGGTGCGTCCGCCGCGGGAAAGGCGCGGAATGTAGGTGGCGGCAAAAAAAGGCCTGCCGTCCGGCGTCATGACAATGGTCAGGGGCCACCCGCCGGAGCCGGTAAGCATCTGACAGGCTGCCATATATATGCTGTCTATGTCGGGACGGTCTTCGCGGTCGACCTTGACGTTGATGAAAGCTTCGTTAAGCAGAGCGGCTACGGCTTCATCCTCAAAGGATTCGTGCGCCATCACATGACACCAGTGGCATGTGGAATAGCCGATGGAAAGAAACACGGGTTTATCTTCGCTGCGGGCCAGCGCAAAAGCTTCTTCACCCCAGGGATGCCAGTCCACGGGATTGCGGGCGTGTTGCAGCAGATAGGGGCTGGACTCGTTGATCAACCGGTTGGGGCGCTGTGCTGTCATCGGGCACTCCCTTTGGCGTCTTCGCTGTGCGTGAAAAGCATTAACCGGATTATTCTGCCTGTGTCACGGGTGCATGCAAAAATCATCCCCGTGCAGGGCGGGACGGCAGTGCGGTCTAGTCACGGTGTGCCGTACTGCCGGAAACAGAAGACACTGCGTCCATGGCCGTAATATAATGCCCCCGGTGCAAATGACCAGTGCCGAGCCGCGCACCGGTGCTGTAACAGCGGTGGCGCAGGCTACTGCAGACCGCCGGTACGGAATGCTCCGCCCGCAAGGTAGAAAAGGGTTTTGATGCCTTCCAGCAGCAGATTGCGTGCCGCGTCCTGATCGTTCCACCAGCGCTGCGGAAAGGGATCATACGGACTGCCGGCGGTCAGGATGCTGCAGCGGGGCAGGGCATGGCGGAAGACCATGCCCGCACGCGGGGCATGGACCGGTGCCGTCACCACCAGAACGGTAAGTTTCCGGTCACCCAGTATACCGGCCAGCGCTTCTGCCTCGCCCACGGTACTGATAAGATCATAGCCGTACATGCGGATATCGCGCATGGGCACGCCCTTGTCCGTCAGAATGCGGACATACATTTCCGGCTCGTCCGGCACCCGGTAACCGTGCTGCTTCATTACTCCGGCTTCGCGGCGGGGACGCGTGCGCGAAACATACACGACCGGCGCATAGCCCCTGTTGTACAGGTCGGCCGCAAACATGGCGCGGTGCAGTCCGCCGCCCAGCACAACCATGACATCGGCTTTGCGGGGGGGATATTCTGTTGTGGCATTGCCGGCAATCCACAGCAGCCCGCCCGCGCCCAGCACGCACAGCAGTATGGCGGCTGCGCCCGCGACGGCAA
Organism: Oleidesulfovibrio vietnamensis; assembly: GCF_055388115.1. Lineage (NCBI taxonomy): Bacteria > Pseudomonadati > Thermodesulfobacteriota > Desulfovibrionia > Desulfovibrionales > Desulfovibrionaceae > Oleidesulfovibrio > Oleidesulfovibrio vietnamensis. The sequence goes on along the minus strand of NZ_AP042419.1, from coordinate 2,794,356 downwards.
GGAACGTTTTTACAGCGTGCAGAGTGCGCTGCCGGCGGGATATGTGGCGGACCCTGCCGCCCGCGCCCGATGTGTTGCCGTCGGCGGCAGGGCGCGTGCCCTGCTTTTGCCGCGGGGCGGAAGAGACCGCCCGTCCGGCTGAAGAAGCCGCGGCGGCAGACGGAATTTTCTGTACAGCGTTGGAGCGGGATGAGTGTTTGCGGCGTTTGTCATCGGCGGAGTCTGGCATGGCTGCAACCTGTGGGCATGAATTGTTGAAGCGGGTGAACAGTCTGCGCGATGGTATACTGTCGCGCCGCTGCGGGCAATGCATGGCTGCGGTGTGCGGGAACAGCGGCTGCACCTGTGTACCGCATGATGTAGAAGCGCTGTTTAAGCCGGTGCGGCGCGCAGACCTCCGGCAGCATACGGTATTGCGGCTGCGGGGAGAAGAGCGCGGAAGTGCAGGGGAATGAAAAAGGCCGCACGGGGTATGCCGTGCGGCCTTTCACTGTATGAGCTGGCAGGGTCATCAGGCACAGATGCCCGACGCGTCCGCTGCGGCGGGTTTACGGGCAGAGCGCGGCTTCCTGCGGGTAGATGGCATCATAGCGGCTCTTGTATTCCGCAAAGGTTCCCTGTGCGATGGCTTCACGCGCACCGCGTACAAGGTCGAGAAAGTACGTCAGGTTGTGAATGGAGTTGAGTCTGTATGACAGGATTTCCTGCGCATGGAAGAGATGGCGCAGGTACGCCCTGCTGAACGTGCGGCAGGTGTAGCACGAACAGTTGGGGTCAAGCGGTCCGTCGTCTTCTGCAAACTCGCGTCGTTTGATGTTTATTTTACCGGCCGATGTATACAGCGTGCCGTTGCGGGCATTGCGGGTGGGCAGCACACAGTCGAACATGTCTATGCCCGCGTTGATGCCGTTGATGATGTCCAGCGGGGTGCCCACACCCATGAGATAGCGCGGTTTGTGCGCGGGCAGCATGGGGGCGGTATGATAGAGAATATCCATCATTTCCGTTTTGCTTTCTCCCACCGACAGCCCGCCCAGTGCAAAACCGTCAAAGTCGATGCGGGTCAGCTCGCCTATGGATTCCTCGCGCAGGTCTTTAAAAAAGCCGCCCTGCGTGATGCCGAACATCAGGTTGCCGCCGCTGCCCGCGGGATAAGCATCGCGGCAGCGCTGCGCCCAGCGGGTGGTCATTTTCAGCGAGCGGGCTGTGTAGTCTTTGTCCGCGCCGTAGGGCACGCATTCGTCAAGCACCATCATGATGTCGGAGTTGAGATTGCGCTGGATGGAAACGACTTTTTCCGGCGTGAAAAGATGCTTGGAGCCGTCCAGATGCGAGCGGAACTCCACGCCTTCTTCGGAAATACGCCGCAGACCGCTGAGGCTGAAAACCTGAAAGCCGCCGCTGTCGGTAAGTATGGGCTTGCGCCATGCGTTGAATTCGTGCAGCCCGCCGCGCCGCGCCACCAGCTCGTCACCGGGGCGCAGATACAGGTGGTATGTGTTGCCGAGAATTATTTCAGCGCCGATGGCATCCAGATCGTCCGGAGCCACGCCTTTCACACTGCCCACCGTGCCAACCGGCATAAAGATGGGCGTGCGCACCGGTCCGTGCGCTGTCTGCAGCACACCGGTACGCGCCTTGCCGTCCGTCGCGTGTAGCGTAAATTCACCAATTGTTGCCATGGCGCGCACCATAGCCGCGACAGGGAGTCTTGAAAAGTCAAAAACGCCGCCCGAAGCCGGAGTGCCGGAAAAATGTCATGGCAAAGTAAAAAATAATTGCCCGTTATGAACTAAAAAAACAATACAATGAAAGTAGGACTCCAAGTACCGCCCAGGGCGGCGCACAGTGCGATGCCGTTTTTACCATTATGATTTCTGTACCAACTTTCCCGAGGGGGTTTCATCATGAACGAAATCAAGATTAAACGTAACGGCAAGGATGACCTCGTTTTTACCGGTGAAGAGCTTGTGACCGTTGATGACCGCGAATGGATGGGCGTTGCGCCCAACTGGTGGGAATTGAAACTGTACCGTTCTGCCGTGGGCAAATACATTCTGGCTTCAACCTTTCATCTGAACTACCCCAGCAGAAGCCGGATGTACGGTGCTGTGGTTTTTTCATCTAAAAATGACGTGGCGGAATATCTGCGCGAGTGCAACAGCCCCAACATGATAGTGGACGCCTTGATGCGTCGCGCCAGTCTGCACGAACGCCGCGCGGAAGAGCGCAGCACGGCCATGCACATGCCTTTCGTGGAGGCACTGCTGGAAGCGGGCGCCGGTGCCGCATCCTGAATTTTACGCCATGAAGCATGAAAAAGGCGGCCTGAATTCAGGCCGCCTTTTATAAGCGGGTAAGCAGGTGCGCAAAGGGCGGTCAGTTAAACAGTCCCTTCACCGCGTTACCGACTTTGTCGGTCTGCTCTTTTACTGCATCACCGGCGGTGCCGGTTTGCTCCTTAAGCGTTTCTGCGCCCTTGCCCAGTCCTTCCGTAATGCTTTTGGCTGCCTCGCGCATGCCGCTTGTGGCTGCCTTGCCCACGGCATCGTTCAGCGCGTTGAATATCTGTTCAAGAGCCTGTGCGGGGCTGGTGCCCTGCTTTTCACGGCCGATATCCTGCAGACTGATGACGGGCAGGGGAACGGTAATACCTTTGCCGCCCAGTTCTGTCAGTGCCAGACTTACCTGACCGCCGCGCACGACGAATTTATCGATGATCACTTTGCGCTGGCTGCCGGATTCGGCAGGCTGTTCCTGTGCCGGAGTCTGTCCGCTGCCGGAGGCTACGGCCTTTTTAACGTTGTTCAGCAGCGCGGTGAAGTTGTCCGTCCTGCCTGATTTTTCGTAGATGATGTCAGGATTAACTATTTCCACAAGGTTGATGACGATGGTGTTGCTGGTCAGCGTGTCCTTGTTGATTTTTACCAGCACGCTGTCCACTTTCATGGCGTGATCGCTCTGGAATCCTGAGGGGTTGCCCAGCACAAATCCTTTGAGCGAGCCTTCTCCGGACATGAACGACACATCGGCACCGGACAGCGAAACCTTGGCCTGTGTCAGTTTGGGGCCGAATGTGTTTACGGCTTTTTCAATAATGGGATTGATGGACAACACCAGTGTGACCACAAGACCTGCAATGATAACGCCCAGTACGGCCACAAGGGCCAGCAGTTTTTTCATGGCGATTCTCCTCGGATGGTGTGAAAAGGCAGCTTTGAATATTGTATAGGGTAAATATGCCGTCGGGGCAACCGGTGGCGGTGTTTTTCAGCGGCGGGCATAGCAGTATACGCATCCGAACCGGCAGGTGCCGTACCTGCCTATGTCTGTACTGGGGGCGCACAGACAATGCTCTCTCTGGTTTTTGTCAGTGGCGGATGCGCCGGTCGCGTTGCCGCCGATGCGCTGCAGCAGGGCTGCATCCACGCAGGGTGCTGCCAGCGGCAGTGATGCATGTATGCCGGTGACCGGTGTGCAGCAGGTTTGCAGCGTGATGTTATGATTTGCCGCTATGCTGTGCAGTGCGGCCGCCATGGCGGCTTTGGCGTGTTCACCGGGCAGGTGCGTGTGCACTCCGCTGCGGGCCAGCGCGGCCAGCGCCCTGCGGGTTTTGACGTATGGTTCCACAAAACTGGTTATGCATCGCTGCGTGCAGCCTTTCAGGGCAGCGCACAGCCGGGCGAAATTTTCTTCGTGCCATTGCGCCGGAGTTATGTCGGTAATGATGACAGGGTCGTACCGCCATATCACTCTGGCCGGACCCAGCCGCACAGCCAGCGAGCGGAAACTGTCGACCGCCTGCTGCATATCCGGCGTGCGGGCTTCCAGAGCGCGGGGATATCCGGTGATGGTCCATAAAAAATAATAGGGAATCTGGCGTGCATCCACTTCATGCAGCCACGGTGCAAGCGGGGCTGCGTTGCGCGTCCAGAACACGATGCCGTCCACGTCCTGCGGCAGCAGCGAAATGATGCGCTGCCGGGCGGGATTGAACGGGTCGGGCACCTGACACCGCCCCTGCCGCAGGCTTTCGATGAACCATGCGGTATGGAATGCGGGCAGGTCGGTGCGGCGCGATGCCGAAATGATGCGCGGGTGTCTGGTGTCCATGGCTGCAGCCGCGGTGCGGCACCGCGGCGTGTTTTCCGCTGTCTACAGGCCGTGGGGCAGCTGCCGGTACAGCAGTTCGTCCAGTGTATCGAGCAGTTCCTGATACAATCCGCCGCTGTCCATGGGAGGCCCGAACAGCGCTGCACGCTGGTTGCGCAGCGATTCACGCGACACGGTTTCCGGAAATGTTTTGGAAAGCGTCATGGCAAGTCGTTCTGCCAGCAGGTATCCTTTCACTCCTTCGTGGAACAGGGCCAGCTTGCGCATGAACGGCTGCCGCTGTTCCTGCCAGAATGCAGTGCATTCGGCGGTGGGCGGGTTGGATACTGCTGTGACCACAGCGGCATACAGGTTGTTGAGGTTTGCGCCGGGTATGCCCGCACGCCAGCCTATAAGCCATGCGTTGCGTTTGAAAAACAGACAGTGGTTGCGTCCTATGGTGACAATGTCGTCAAAGATGCCGCGGGCATGCAGCAGGTCGGGGTCTAGCCATGCGGCCTGCTGGTTTTCCAGATCCCATGCGGGAACGCGCTGCAGAGGCGGTTCTATGCCCCCCAGCGTGCGGATGATGTGCAGCAGCCAGCGGTTTGCCGTGGGTGAATCAGGCGTTTCCAGATGTGTGTAGCTGAGCACATAGCGGCCTTTGCCGTACCGTCCGGAAAGTATGCAGGGCTGATCTTCCAGAAAAGTGGGCCGCAGCCGGATGTCGTACAGTGATTCCCACTCTGAAAACGTGCCGGGGGGCAGCGTATCCAGCGGCAGGTCTGCCACCCAGAAATCGTCGCAGGGAGTGGTGTATGTGGCCAGTACTTCCACGTCGCCGGTTTTTTCCGGCGCAAATCTGCCCGGCCACCAGATGGGCACCGGCGGCTCGGCGCAGGCATCCGTGCACAGGTCTGCGGGAACAAGGTCATGGCCCCGCGCCACGCGGGCATGCACATGGCCGCTGACAAAATGCTGCATTCTGTCGGTAAAGCGGGCACGCCCCCACGGGCACAGCCCCAGCCCCTCGCTGCCGGAAAGCCCCAGACCGGCCCCGCCACAGAACCCAACATAAGCCCCGCCGCCGCGGACATAGTCGCGGATGGCCTGCATTCCGGCGGCTCCCAGCGCCACGGATTTCATGCGGGCGTTGCCGCCGGGAACCAGCAGCAGTGCGGGCGGCTTGCCAGAAAGCAGTCCCTGCGCTATTTCTTCCCCCCTGACAAGCCGGTAGGGCAGGTCGAGGGACTGCGCAGTGCGCCACGCCAGCAGCCCCCAGATATGCGAGGCGTCCCACAATATATAGATGCTTGACATCGTTCTTCCGCTCATTAAGAATTGACCACTTGGCTGCCGTCAGGCGCAGCCATACGGTTTGTCTGTATATTCGGGTATCTTACCAATCCCCGCCGGTAATTGCAAAAGGCTCACGCATCCCTTTGCGGGTGCGTACCACATACCAATAGTATAGTTCCGGAGTTTTTCAAAATGGCCGAAAACGCGCTACCCAAAGGCTACGAGCCGCAGGATATAGAAAACCGGTGGCGGACCCACTGGGAGGAAAACAAGACGTTCACGCCGGACCCCGATGCCCCGGGTGAACCGTATTCCATTGTCATTCCTCCGCCAAACGTCACCGGCGCACTGCACATGGGGCACGCGCTCAACCTTACCCTGCAGGACATTCTGTGCCGTTTTCACCGCCAGAAAGGGCGCAAGGTGCTGTGGGTGCCCGGTACCGACCACGCGGGCATAGCCACCCAGAACGTTGTGGAACGGCAGCTTGCCAGAGAAGGCAAGGGACGTCACGACCTGGGACGCGAAAAATTTATCGAACGCGTGTGGCAGTGGCGTGAAGAATACGGCAACCGCATTCTGAGCCAGATACGCAAGATGGGTGCCTCCGTGGACTGGACGCGTGAACGCTTCACCATGGATGAAGGGCTCTCGCGCGCTGTCAGACAGGTTTTTGTCAAACTGTACGAAGACGGCCTGATCTACAAAGGCAACTATATCATCAACTGGTGTCCGCGCTGCCATACCGCGCTGGCCGACGACGAAGTGGATCATTCCGCCGAAAAGGGTGCCCTGCACTATGTCAGGTATCCTCTGGAAGACGGTTCCGGTCATCTGACCATAGCCACCACCCGTCCGGAGACCATGCTTGCCGATACCGCCATTGCCGTGCATCCCGAGGATGAACGGTTCAGCCATCTTATCGGCAAATACGCCATACTGCCTCTGGTGGGCCGCAAGCTGATAATCATCGGCGATAAATATGTCGACCGTGAATTCGGGACAGGCTGCCTCAAGGTAACCCCAGCCCATGACCACAATGACTGGGAACTGGGCCGCAAGCACGGGCTTGAGGTGCTGAACATCCTTACCGACGACGGTGTGCTGAGCGAAGATGCCGGTCCCGACTTCGCCGGGCTGGACTGTGCCGCCGCGCGCAAGAAGATTCTTGTCATGCTGGAGGAAAAAGGCTTCCTCGACCGCATAGAGCCGCACGAACACAATGTGGGCCACTGCTACCGCTGTAAGACCGTGGTGGAACCGTATGTTTCCACCCAGTGGTTTGTGGCCATGACTAAACTGGCCCCCCGCGCCCGCGCCGCGGTGCCTGCCCAGACTCAGATTTATCCCGAAAACTGGGAAAAAACGTACTATAACTGGCTCGATAACATCCGCGACTGGTGCATATCCCGCCAGATATGGTGGGGGCACCGCATTCCCGCGTGGACCTGCGAAGACTGCGGCGAGCTTATTGTCGCCATGGATGCGCCGCAGGCCTGCAAATGCGGCAGCACCAGACTGACACAGGACGAAGACGTGCTGGATACGTGGTTCTCTTCGGCGCTGTGGCCTTTCAGCACGCTGGGCTGGCCTGACAGTACCGAAGAACTGAAGCAGTTTTATCCCACCTCCGTGCTGGTGACCGGTTTTGACATCCTGTTTTTCTGGGTGGCCCGCATGATGATGATGGGTCTGCAGTTCATGGACGAGATTCCGTTCCACCATGTGTACATCCACGCGCTGGTGCGCGACGAACACGGCAAGAAAATGTCCAAATCCACGGGCAACGTCATTGACCCCGTGGAAATGATAGACAAGTACGGCACAGACAGCCTGCGGTTCACCCTGACCGCGTTTGCCGCCATGGGGCGCGATATAAAACTGTCGGAAGCCCGCATCGAAGGCTACAGACATTTTATCAACAAAATCTGGAATGCCGCACGGTTTGCTTTGATGAACCTGCCGGAAGAACAGCCCGCGCCCTGCGACCTTGCCGCAGTGCAAGAGCTGCATCACCGCTGGATTCTGCACCGTCTTGAAGAAGTTAAAAGTTCTGTGGACAGCGCGTTTACCGGTTACCGGTTCAACGAGGCTGCGCAGACGCTGTACAAGTTCTTCTGGAACGAGCTGTGCGACTGGTACCTTGAGCTTTCCAAGCCGGACATGCAGGCCGGCGGTGAACGCCGTGCCCGCGCACAGTTTGTTCTGTGGACCGTGCTTAAGGAAGTGCTGGTGCTCATGCATCCTGTCATGCCTTTTGTCACTGCGGAAATCTGGAACGTGCTGCCCGGTGTGGCCGGTACCGACATTGCCTGCGCAAGCTACCCCGAGACCCGCCCCGCATGCGTTTCACCTGATGCGGAAAAGCGCATGGCGCTGGTGCAGGGAGTCATTTCCGCCATCCGCACCATCAAGGCGGAACTGAATATCGCGCCCACCACACGCCTGAACGCGCTGGTGCGCACGGTTTCTGATGCGGCGCTGGAAGAACTGGAAGCCAGCCGTGAGGTCATAAGCGTGCTTGCACGCCTTGAAGGGCTGACCATGGGCGCCGATGCTGCGGGCCCGAGAGCTTCGGCTTCCGCCGTGGTTGAAGGCAATGAAGTCATTGTTCCGCTTGCCGGACTGGTGGACTTTGAAGCCGAACTGGCGCGGCTGGACAAGGAGCTTGGCAAGGTGGGCAAGGAAAAGGAAAAGCTGGAGGCAAAGCTGGCCAATGAAAGCTTTGTGAGCCGCGCCCCTGCCGACATTGTTGCCAAGGAGCGTGCCCGCTCGCAGGAACTGGCCGAAACGCAGGAAAAGCTTGAAAGTCTGCGCAAGCGCCTTGCGGATGCCATGGATTAGCCCTAAAACAGGGCAGCTTATGTGATTATGCTGCGGGTGCGCCGCGCCGGTACCGCACCGCCTCGGCGCCCCGCTTTTTTTTACGGGCCGCGGCCCGCATGATGTGTCCGTTTCTGTGCTCCGCCGGAACGTTTTCTGCCGTCAGTCAATGGCGTCAGGCATGGTTCCGGCCCTGTGGTGCGGCTGCGCCGCAGGGCCGCCGGTCAGGTCGGACAGACCGTTCCGGACGCAAGCACCGCGCGGGGCATACGCCGCACAGAGCATTTTATAGACGCCGGAGCGCTCCGGCCCATACGGAGGAAGGATGAAAGTTTACCTGATCGGTGCCGGTCCCGGCGACCCCGGACTGCTGACCATCAAGGGCCGTGATATTTTGAAGCGCGCCGATGTCATTGTGTACGACTATCTGGCCAACGACGCTTTTCTGAATTACGCGGCCCCCGGCGCGGAAATCATCTATGTGGGCAAAAAAGGCGGCGACCATACCCTGTCTCAGGAAGGCATCAACAGGTTGATTGTTGAGAAGGCCAGAGAAGGCAAGGTGGTGGCGCGTCTCAAGGGCGGCGATCCCTATGTGTTCGGACGGGGTGGCGAAGAAGCGGAAGAGCTGCTTGACGCCGGCGTGAACTTCGAGGTTGTGCCGGGAGTCACTTCGGCTGTGGCAGGCCCCGCATACGCCGGTATTCCGCTGACGCACCGCAGCTATTCCTCCTCCGTTTCATTCATAACCGGCCACGAAGATCCTTCTAAGCCCGAATCGGCTCATAACTGGAAGGCGCTGGCCGCCAGTGCCAGCACGCTGGTGTTCTTTATGGGCATGAAAAATCTGCCCGAAATTTCGCGCAAGCTCATTGAGGCCGGCATGGACCCCGATACGCCTGCGGCGCTTGTGCGCTGGGGTACCACATCGCGCCACCGCAGTCTGGCAGCCACCATTGCCACCCTGCCGGAAGAAGGCAAAAAAGCGGGATTTTCTTCTCCCAGCCTTATTGTTGTGGGGCATGTGGTCAAACTGCGCGACCGGCTGAACTGGTTTGAGCAGCTGCCGCTGCTGGGCAGGGGCATTGTGGTTACCCGCGCCCGCGAACAGGCCAGCGGACTGGCAGCCAGCCTGACGCAGCTGGGAGCGGAGGTCATTCAGTTTCCCACCATTCTCATCCGCCCGCTGGAAGATTATGCTCCCGTGCATGACGCCATTCGCAGGCTTGCCGAATATGACTGGCTTGTTTTCACTTCTGTGAACGGCGTGAAACATTTCTGGCAGCAAATGGGCCTGCTGGGGCTGGACAGCAGAGCGCTGGGCGGTGTGAAAGTGGCTGCCATCGGACCGGCAACGGCGGACGTGCTGCGTGAAAAAGGGATAGAGCCTGATTTTATTCCTGAAAAATATGTGGCCGAAGGCGTGGTCAAAGGAATGATAGAGCGCGGAATGGACGGCAGCAGGGTGCTGCTGCCCCGTGCGCGTGTGGCTCGCGAAGTGCTGCCGGAAGAGCTTGCCCGTGCCGGTGCGCGTGTGGATGTGCTGCCGGTATACGAAACCGTGCCGGGCGACGCCAACCGCAGTCACGTGCTTGAAATGCTGGAAGAGGGCCGCATTGACTGCATCACCTTCGGCAGTTCTTCCACTGTGGACAATTTCTTTTCACTGGTTGAACCGGAAGCCATGCGCCGGTACGAACATGTGCATATGGCCTGCATAGGACCGGTAACCCGTAAGACTCTGGAACGCTACGGTTTCACCTGTTCCATCCAGCCGGAAGATTATACCATTCCGGCACTGGTGGATGAACTGGTGCGTCAGCTTGGCGCGCAGTAGCGCATCGCTGCTCAGCTGTCTGGCGGGCCGGTTTTCCGGCCCGCTTTGTTTTAACAGCCTGCAACTGCGGCGCGGCTGCCTTTTTCTTGCGGCCCGGGCCGAAGCAATCTACCCTGTGCTGAACTGACAGGTAGCCCGCACCGGCTGGCGCCGGACTGCGGTCTGGTGCATCATGCTCCGTCATCTCTGCAGCGGAGATGCTTCGGTAAGCAATCAACACAGCGAGGACTTCATGAACCGTATAGGAACAGTGCGCGCGGTATGCATCAGTGAACGCAAGGGAGAACGCAAGCAGGTGGTCGATGCCATCGAGCTGCGCGAAGATTACGGTGTTGCGGGTGATGCCCACGGCGGTTCGGGAAGGCAGGTGAGCCTGCTTGCGGTGGAAAGCGTGGATAAAATGCGTTCGCGCATGCCCTCGCTGGCTGCAGGTGATTTTGCCGAAAATATTCTGGTGGAAGGTATCGCGCTCACCCGTCTGTTGCCGGGGGCCAGGCTGCGCATCGGTTCCGGTGTTGAGCTGGAAATCACGCAGATAGGCAAAAAATGTCATAACAAGTGCAATATTCATAAAACCGTCGGGTTCTGCATCATGCCTACAGAAGGTGTGTTCGGCCGCGTGTTGTGCGGAGGCACTGTGAAAGACGGTGATCCCGTGCATGTGTTGTGATACGAGATGATGTTGTTACGGCTGCCCGTCATGTGCGGCGTGCAGTGTCTTTGATTATAGCAGGACAGGAGGCATTATGCCGCTGCAACTGGCGGTGCTGGCATCGGGCAACGGGTCAAACCTGCAGGCCGTGCTGGACCGCGCTGCACAGGGTGTGCTGGATGTACAGGTGCGCCTTGTGGCGTCCAACAAGGAAGACGCCTGCGCCCTTGATCGGGCGCGGTGTGCAGGCATTCCCGTGTGGGCGCGCAATCACGGCAGTTTTGCCGGCAGAGAGGAATTTGACGCGGCGCTGGTGGACGCCATACGGGCCAGCGGGGCCGACACCATCATGCTGGCGGGATACATGCGTCTGCTTACACCGTATTTTCTCAATGCCTTTCCGGGCAGGGTGCTCAATGTGCATCCGGCCCTGCTGCCCAGCTTTCCCGGAGTAAGGGGAGTAGCCGACGCCGTGGAGTACGGTGTGCGTGTGGCAGGGTGCACAGTGCATTTTGTTGATGAAATAATGGACCACGGACCGGTGATCATTCAGGCGGCTGTTCCCGTGTCTGCCTGCGATTCCCGCGATGACGTGCTGCAGCGGGTGCATGCGGCAGAGCACCGCATTTATCCTCAGGCATTGCAGTGGCTGGCCGAAGGCCGGCTGTCGCTGCAGGGCCGGGTGGTGCATCTGGCACCGTCACGGCGTCCTGCGGCCGGTGCAGCGGCGGATATGCTGGTTTCGCCCGCGCTGGAACAAGGTTTTTAACTCTTCCGGGCAGAGTGGCTGCCGCGGTGTGCCGTGGCGGCATGTGCACCCGTGCGGCCGCTGCGGCCGAGGTCCGGTGCCGTTTGCAGCGGTGCATGGTATAAAGAAGGCGGACAATGGATATATCTTCCGTGAATCTGAATCTGCTTGTGGCGCTTAAGGCGCTGCTGGACGAAGGCAATGTGACCCGCGCGGCGGAACGGCTGCATATCACACAGTCCGGCATGAGCAAAAATCTTGCGCAGCTGCGTGAACTGTTTGACGATCCGCTGCTTGTGCGCTCCGGCAATGCGCTGGTGCTTACCGAGCGTGCCCGCGAGCTGGAAGGGCCGCTTGAGATGGTGCTGGGCAATGTACATGCTCTTTTCGAGGCACAGCGGTTTGACCCTGCAACCTGCCGCCGTTCGTTTACTCTGGCGGTGACGGACTATGTGGCGCAATACATTCTGCCGGATGCGCTGGGGGCCATTCTTGCCGCCGCGCCGGGCATCGACATTCAGGCCATCGGGTGGGAGCCTGACAGCATGCGTGCACTTGCCGAAGGCAAAATCGATATGGCCACATGCCTGACAGAAGGCGTGCCTGCCTCTGTGGAGCAGCTGCGTGTGGGGGAAGACCGCTTTGCCTGTCTTATGCGCGCGGGGCACCCTCTGGCAGCTGCAGGAGCCATGAGACTTGACAGATATGTGCAGGCGGACCATGCGGTTATCACCATAGGCGGCGACAAGGTGCGCATAATCGACAGGGTGCTGGGCAAGCTGGGGCATTCCCGCAACATCAGGCTGCGGGTGCCGTTTTATGCCTCTGCCGTGGAAATAGTTTCGCGGACGGATCTGCTGCTTACCCTGCCGGCGCATGTGGCGCGCAATGTCATTCAGGCGCGCAACCCCAGTGAACCGGCCCTTGCCTGGGCTCCGCTGCCGTTTGCCGTGGATTCGTTCGAATATTCCATCATATGGCACGCCCGTTTTCATGGCGATCCCGGACACCGCTGGGTGCGCGAGATGCTTTTTGCGCAGATGCAGTCCTCACTTTTTGCACATTGATATGCGGCGGGATACCGCCGTGCAGTATTCAGGAGCTAGTATGACAGAGTCGGTGCTGACCCTGCTGACCATCTGTTTTTTTGCCCGCATGACTCCGGGACCGGACATGCTGCTGATCATCCGTCATGCCACGGCCGCCCCGCGGGGCGGAGCGCCGCGTGCTGCCTATGCCTGCGTTCTGGGTGTTTGCGCCGGGCTCAGCGTGCACGTTGCGCTTTCTGTGCTGGGGCTTGCACTGGTGCTTAAGACGTATCCTCTTGTGTTCCGCGGTATCCAGATAGCCGGAGCTTTGTACCTTTTGTATATAGCGGCACGGTGTCTGGCTGCCGCCCGCGGGGGCGGCGGTTCGCTGTTCGCCGCGCGCAGCACGGCACCTCAGGCCGGCATGGCACAGGGATTCCGTGACGGGCTGTTCTGCAACCTGCTCAACCCCAAAGTCACGTTGTTTGTGCTCAGCGTGTTCACCCAGTTTGTTTCGCCGGAATCAGCCATGGGTGACAAGGCCCTGTATGGCGGTGTCATTGTGGCGGAAGCTCTGGTCGGATGGGCGCTTTTTGTCCGTTTTCTGGATACGCCTTTCGTACGGCGGGTCTACGACGGCAGGCAGGGCGCGCTGAATCTGGTAACAGGCCTGCTGCTGGGTGGACTCGGCTCCGTGATGCTGCTGGGGCGCGACTGAACCCCGTTTAGGTGAAGCTGTCCTGCGTGCGCACGGCGGCCGGTCCGTTTACAGGAATGCGGATGGTGAAGGTGGTTCCTTCTCCTTCCTGCGAATCCACCGTCAGGGTGCCGCCATGGTTTTTGGTAATGATGAAATATGAGACCGAAAGCCCCAGTCCGGTGCCCTGACCCGCCTGCTTGGTGGTAAAGAACGGCTCGAATATGCGCCTCCGGGTGGCGGCGGACATGCCGGTGCCGTTGTCTTCTATTTCGATGACTGCCCAGTCGTCTTCTCTGCGTGTGCGCAGGTGTATGGTGGGCCTGTACTCTTCCGCGCCCGTTTCTTTCAGTGCCGCTCCCTGCGTGGCCACGGACTGGGCGGCATTGCGCAGCAGGTTGAGCACCACCTGCTCCAGCTCAATGGGGTGACAGATGATGTCTCCCACATCGTCCGCAAACTCGCGGACGATGTGCACCTGCCTGAAGTCGTATTTTTTTTTCAGATCATAGTCGCTGGAAGCCAGCTGTACCGTGCGGTCCAGCGCCGCATGCAGATTGGCTGTGGTGGGGCTGGCATCGCTGCGGCGTGAAAATGTAAGCATATTTGATACTATGTTGGCGGCACGCTGGCCGGATTCCTGTATGCCCTGCAGAAAATCGGGAATTTTTCTTTCGTGCATATAGGCCTGAACGGCCTGCATGGAGCACCCCGCCTTCTGTGCGGCAGCGATATTTGCAGGCAGCGTGTCGGTGATGCGCCTGCGGATATTCTGGGTTCCCTGCAGTATGGCACCCAGCGGGTTGTTGATCTCGTGGGCCATACCCGCTGCAAGCCCGCCCACAGACATCATTTTTTCAGTCTGAATCATCATTTCTTCCAGCTGGATGCGCTGCGTCACATCGTCTATGCGCAGTACGCCGCCTTCGGATTCGCCGGGCAGCGGGGCCAGCTGCACTTCTTCATGCACGGTGCTGCCGTCGGCGTCTTTGCCTGTCAGGTGCAGCTCAAGGGGGGTGCGGGTGTGCAGGGCATGGTGCAGCTGCGGCAGAAACGGTGAAATCTGCGGGGCAATGGCTTCGATGGGCAGCAGGGTTTTGCCGGCGGGTGCGTTGTGCTGCATGCGTTCTGCCGCGCGCCTGTTCATATGGGTGACATGCCCCTGTGTATCCAGAGCCACAACAACGGAAGGCATGGCGTCTATGATGTTCTGGACAAAAAGGTGCGCCCGGGTGAGATCCGCCTCGCGTTCCTCCAGCGCTGCGGACATGTTGTCAAATTCAAGGCGCATTTCCTGAAATTCATCATAGGTTTCCGGGCTGCCGGATCTGCCCGGCCATGCTCCCACAGAAATGTCCTTGATGGTTCTGGTGAATTCTCTGAGCGGGCGCGCAAGCCCGCGCTGCAGCTCGTACAGCAGCGATGCGGCGAGAACTGTATACAGCGCGGCAAACACCGCCACAAAGGCCAGTATGTCGCGCGCGGTGCCCGTGATCACATTCATGGTGGGCATTATGTGCAGAATGACCCACCCTGTGGAAGCGATGCGCATGGCCGAAACCTGCAACAGGCGGCCTTCGGATTCCGTCTTGCCGAAGAATGATCCCGTGTCGCGGGTGGCATGAAAGACCGGCTGCAGACCTATGTTGGCAAAACGCCGCACCATGGCCCAGTCGGGGTGCACCATGGTGTTGCCCCATGCATCTGTCAGTACCAGCAGACTTGATTCTTTGGGAAACAGCTCTGCAAGATGCTTCTGCACGGCCCGCAGGTGCAGCTCGGCCACCAGCATGGAGCCGTCCTGCTGCTTTACGCCCAGATACACCCCCATGTCTCCGGCATCGGTCATGCCCTGCGGCTGGCTGATGACTCCGCCGGCCACAGCAACCGGCAGCAGAGGGACAGCCAGTTCCTGCCCCGGCAGTGCCGGGGGCACACTGGTGGTTATTTTGCGGTTGCCGTCCACCAGCATGACTCTGGTGAACTGCGGGTACAGCCTTTTCAGCATGGTCATGGTGTGCGGCAGTGTGCCGTCGGGTTCGTCCATGGTGTTTTGCAGCGCGGCGTAGGCACCCTGCATATATTCATTGATGTAGTTGGCGATGATTCCGGCGTTGTAGCGGCTGCGCGCTTCGAATTCGCTGATGCGGCTCTGGTAGGAGAATGCGGCCAGAAAAAGCGCGCAGAGCATTCCCAGCACGCACATCCAGCGGATAAGCTTGACAGACATGGTCCGCGAAAGCGAAGGCAGCTGGGTGGTTTTCATCGTACCGGCTCGAATGCGCCGTTGCGCACTGTGGAAATGAAGAACGGCATGTGTGCGTCTCCGTATGCATCCAGCGTGATGGGGCCGCACAGACCATCCAGTTGTCTGATACTTTTCAGGGCTTCACGCAGGCCCGCCGTCCGTCCCTGTGTTTTTTCCAGCCCGCGCTGCAGCAACCGCACGGCGGTATAGGCAAACAGGCCCGGAAAGCTCGGTTCCCAGCCGAACCGCTCGCTGAACCGGCTGATGAAGTTGCGGTGGGCGGGCAGTTCGGCCAGTGTGGGATAAGGATGGCAGAAGAACGTGTCTTCCACTGCGGTACCGCCCTGTGCTATCAGCGCGGGAGTCAGTGCCCATGTGGAGGAGAACTTCGGGCCCGAGAATCCGTTCTGGGCCATCTGGGCCAGCACAAACGCGGTGTCACGCGCAGAAGCCGCCACAAATACGGCCTGCGCGCCGGAATCAGCGGCCGAGGCGGCGGCATCCAGCAGCGAAGAAGGAACGGACGAGGAAAACGGAATGATGTTGACTACCGTGCCTCCCGCCGAGGTGAAGCCTCTGGCCGCAGCGTTGATAAACGTCCGTGAAAAATCTTCATTCACCGTGTCCAGCAGGGCCACGGCCGTCTGCACCCCGCGGGAGGCGGCAAACAGGCCCAGATCACGGGCTGTGGCGTCGTTGTCTGCAATGACACGGAAAAAATTGTCATCCATGCCGGTAAGCTGATACGTGGAGACCGTGGGCGAGACATAGACCACAGACCTGTGTACGGCCATCACGGCCAGCTGCTGGCTGCTGGTCATGTGCCCTATGACGGCGGCCACCCGCTGTCCGGCAAGATGGCTGTCGGCCTCCACCGCGTCTTTTTGCGTGTAACCGTCATGTGCGGTGACAAGGCGCAGCCGCCGCCCGTCAATACCGCCTGCGGCGTTGATGTCTTCGATGGCCAGCTGCGCGGCGTTACGGCCTTCCACGCCGAGGTCGGAGAATTTTCCTTCCAGCGGGCCGGAAAAGCCCACCAGAATGTCACCGGGAGGCGTTGCCAGATACAGGGCTGCCGCCATCAGCAGGCATGCTGCCCCCAGTGTGAGCGCAAACAATGTTCGGCCGCGAGGATATGGCATACTTTTTCCCCCTGTGCTCCGGCACCGGCCGGATGGCTGTGGCTGTATACTTATAGTATCACTTTGATGCACCGCTTTTGCAACCCCTTATAACCGGACAGCCGGAGGGTATATGAGCGATTTTGTACTGGCGCCTGCGGACGCCGACAAAGAATTTCTGCTGCGGACAGCCCGTGGCGCCGTTGCGGACGGACTTGCAGGACGCGAGGCGCATCCCGCAGCTCCCCCGCCGGAATGTTCGGCCGTGCCGCAGATGGAACTGGGGGCTTTTGTCACACTGGAACTGGACGGCGTGCTGCGCGGCTGTATCGGGCAGCTTACGGGCAGCGGTCCGCTGTACGTCACGGTGGCACGCATGGCGCAGGCTGCGGCCTTCGGCGACAGCCGCTTTGCACCGCTCACCGCGGCAGAGGCCGGTCGTGTGACATATTGCGTGTCTGTAATGGGACCGGTGACGCCGTGTCCTGACCCCGCGCTTATAGAAACGGGCAGACACGGGCTGGTTGTCCGCCGGGGGGCGCATGCGGGGCTGCTGCTGCCGCAGGTGGCCGCAGAGCACGGCTGGAACCGCGAAACATTTCTGGAGCATACCTGCCGCAAGGCGGGGCTTGCCCCTGATGCGTGGCGCAGTGCCGGCACACAGATTTTCTGGTTCGAGGCCGTCATCATCCGCTGACGTCTTTGCTGCAGAAGCGCAGGCACTTCAGCAGGGACCTGCGCATCATGTTTTTTTACGGAGCAGACTTATATGTCCAGTGTTCTTCCTGTCTCTCCCGCCGAGGAGAGAAGCGCGGTGGATAACCGCCGCATGCTTGTTTTTCTTGTGGTTCTTGCATTGTGCTCCGCATTTGCCTTTCAGGGCTGGCGTACCCTTTTGAACAACTATGCTGTCGAAACCGCAGGGCTTTCTGGTCTGCAGATGGGGATTGTACAGTCTCTGCGCGAGGTTCCCGGCTTTATGGCGCTGGGTGTGGTTTTTCTGCTTTTGCTGGCGCGCGAACACCGCCTTGCGGCGGTTTCGGTGTGCATCATGGGGGGCGGCGTCATGCTGGCGGGGCAGTTTCCCACATTCGGGGGAGTTGCGGCCACCACCATGTTGATGTCCTTCGGGTTTCATTATTACGAAACCCTTAATCAGTCTCTGACCCTGCAGTATTTCGGCAAAAAAGAAGCCCCTGTCATCATGGGGCGCATACGCGGGTTCACTGCCGGAGCAAACCTGGCTGTGGGCGGCACCATCGCGCTGCTTTCTCTGTGGCTGCCCTACAGCGCCATTTTTGTGGTGGTGGGCGGTGTGGCAGTGTGCGGAGGGGTGTGGGCGCTGCGGCAGAATCCGGCCAGCCCCACGGCGCCCAGACAGAACAAAGGGATCGTTCTGCGTGGCCGGTACTGGCTTTTTTACCTGCTTACCTTTCTGAGCGGGGCGCGCAGGCAGATTTTTGTCGCGTTTGCCGTATTTCTGCTGGTTGACCGTTTCGGTTTCGGTATCGGCGAAATCACGGCGCTGTTTATTGTGAACAACGTGGTCAACTGGTTTCTCAGCCCTGCCATAGGGCGGGCAGTGAACCGGTACGGCGAGCGCGCTGTACTGACTCTGGAATATGCCGCGTTGCTTTTTGTTTTTCTGGGATATGCCGTGGCGTGGAGCAAGTGGCAGGTGGCCGCACTGTATGTGATAGACCACATATTCTATAATTTTGCGCTGGCCATCAGAAGCTATTTTCAGAAAGTGGCCGATCCGGCGGATATCGCGCCCAGCATGGCGGCCAGCTTTACCATCAACCATATAGGTGCGGTCATTCTGCCCGCGCTGGGCGGTTATCTGTGGATGGTCGATTACCGCATACCGTTTCTGGGGGCTGCCGGACTGGCGTTGTGCTCGCTTGTTTTTGTTCAGCTTATTCCGCACAGTATGCGCAAGGCCGGTGTAGCTGCCTGACGGGGCGGCGTCATGCGGCCGGTTTGCAGGCCGGGGGATTCTTGTCTCGAAACCGGCATGGGGCTATTGTTATGCTGCGGTGCGGTTTAATCACAAGGAGTGTGCGATGAACCATATGCGTACTGTCCCGTTGTACCTGCGGGCCGCCTGTATTGCGGTGGCCTGTGTGGCTTTTGCGCTGCTGTTGCACCATGGTGCGGCAGCTGCCCCGCCCGCCACGGGCAAGACCCTGCCGGATAAACCCGCCGCACTGCCGGACAGAAGCGTGCCCGTGGCCGTGGAGCATGACGGTGTGGATACCGCCGGTACCAGACTGGCTTTTGAACTGAAGGAGCTGTTCAACGGTTCGGGCCTGTTCACCCTGACGGACAAGGATGTGCCCAAGTACCGTGTGCTCATTTCATCGGTGGCGGAGTTTCCTTCCCGCCCCGAAGTCGGGTCGGTATATTCCGTCATCTGGGTATATTCAGAAAGTGAAGAAACCCTGCGGCACTATCTTGCCCGTGATGTGGGAGTGGTGACACAGGATACGGCGAAAGCGCTGGCACTGAAGCTTGCCGAGCGCACAGACGGTATCGGCGTGAAGTATTCATATCTGTTCGACCGCTGATGCGGAGGTGACGCATGGACAAGCATCTGCTGGTGGCGGTGAGCGAACACAGGGAATCTTCGGCCGGAGTGCGTTTTGCCTGCAGTCTGTTTAATGGTTCCGCCGGAGTGCGCATGACGCTGCTGCATGTGCTGGGTACGGCAGGACAGGATGCGGCAGCGGCTGCCGCCATGCAGCGCAGAGCTGCGGACATGCTGCACGGTGTGCGTCAATGGGCGGAAGGACAGGGCGTTTTGCCTGCAGATATTGAAACGCTGGTGCTGCCGCGCCGGTACGGCGTGCTGCGCGACATTGTGGATACCGCCCGCAAAGGACTGTACGATGCCGTGGTGGTGGGGGGGCGTTATCTGAGCAGACTGGAACAGATGTATGAAGACAGTGTGAGCCGCGGTCTGCTGTGGGAGTCCGTTGATTTTCCCGTATGGATATGCCACCAGCCGGACGCTTCAAGACGTAACGTGCTGCTGTGTCTGGACGGCGAAGAGCCTTCTTACCGCATTGCGGACCATGCGGGGTTCATGCTGCGCGACTGTGCGGGGCATGCGTTCACTCTGCTGCATTTCAACCGTGCCCGGACCGCTGCGGAAGAAGTGCTGGAACGCGGCCGCATGCTGCTGGAAGAAAACGGTGTGGGCAAAGACCGCATTGAAACGCTGGTCATGGAAAGCTCCGATCATGTGGAGAGCATTTTGAATGTGGCGGACCGGGGGCACTATGCCGTTGTGGCGGCGGGCCGTAACAAACGTCAGCCGGATTCTTTTTTCAACAGGCTGTTCACGCGTTCCGTCACCATGCGGCTGCGTGATAACACCCAGCGGTTTGCCCTGTGGGTGAGCCAGTAGGGGACAGCGTGGACAATAACGGATATCTGACGCACTGCGGGCGGCCTGATACTGAACGGGAACGTCCCGGCGTGCTGCTGGACACCTCGCCCGTGGGGGCTTTTCTGGTGTCGTGTGACGGAGCACTGCTGGAGTGCAACCGGACCTTTGCATCACAGGCCGGGCTGGGTGCCCGGCAGGCTGCAGGACACACGCTGCGCTCTCTGCTGGGCGATGCCGACTGGCCGGTGCACGCAGCCGCGCTTAAACGGTGTGCCGAACATGCCGAGCCCGTGCGTTATGAAGTGCTGCTGCCGCAGGGCTGGAGGGCGTTCGCCCTGTATCCTGTGGCTGCCGCGCTGGGACGCGTGGCCTGTGTGGCCGGATATGCGCTTGATCTGTCAGGTCCGTCTGGGCGCCGTCCGTCCGGCTTTGCACCGGATTCCGCCTTGCATCCCGAGGAGTGTGCAGGGAGCGGTCAGGATGATGAACAGCCCCCTGAACCGGCTCCTGAACTGGCGGCTGCTCCGGCCGGTGTTTTGTCCGGCGGCGCAGTGCGCCGGGCTGATGCTGCCGGACAGCCGGTACATGCGGTGCAGAACTCCGGCGGTGCTGCGGTGGGGTATATTTCGCCCTCGGGGCGGCTGCTGCAGCTCAGCGCTGCCCTGTGCACCATGCTGGGCGGCTCGCACGACCAGTTACGCGGCAGCGATTTTGCGCTGTCGTTTAATGAGAATGACCGCCCCGCAGTGCGCGAGCGTCTGCGGGCCGGGGTGGGTTCCGGCGTGGAAGGAGTGGCTTTCGAGGCGCGTCTGAACGCTCTGCAGGATGAGGACAAATGGTGCCGGGTGCATTGTCTTGGCGTATGTGCCGCAGAAGACAAGCCCCTGTTCGGCATCGTGGTGGCGGAGGATGTTTCGCACATCCGCAGACTGCGGGCCGAAGCAGTGCGTGCCGGACAGCTTGCTTCGCTGGGCGAACTGGCTGCGGGTGTTGCTCATGAAATCAATAACCCCGTGAACGGCATCATCAATTACGCCCAGCTGCTGCTTGATGCAGCGGAATCGCGCAAGGCACAGGCCGAAGCGGGGATAGCCAGAAAAATTATCAAGGAAGGCAGCAGAATAGCAGATATCGCTCATAATCTGCTGTTTTTTGCCCGGGACAGGCGTCAGGAGATGACCCTGCTGCGTCCCGAAGCCGTGCTGCTTGAGTCGCTGGACCTTACCCGTGCCATGATCAGCCGTGACGGCATAACCCTGCAGATTGCCGTAGAGCCTGATCTGCCCATGGTGCGGGGACGCAGCCGTGAATTGCAGCAGGTTTTTCTGAATGTCATCAGCAATGCGCGTTATGCACTTAACAGGCGCTTTGCAACGCCGTGTCCGGAAAAGCACCTTGCCATATCGCTGCGCAGCCGCCGCGGGGGCGAAGGCATGGTGGTGGCGGAATTTGTCGATCAGGGCGGAGGAATTCCCGGGCATCTGCGTGCCAGAGTGCTGGAACCTTTTTTTCCACCAAGCCGGAGCGTGAAGGCACCGGGCTTGGGCTGTCCATCAGCCAGAGTATTATCAGAGCACATGGCGGCCTGCTGGAACTGTACAGCGACGGGCACACGTATACGCGGGTGCAGATCAGCCTGCCCACCCCCACAGGAGCGCAATAATGGCCTTTATTCTGGTGGTTGATGATGAAGAATCCATCTGTTTCACGTTCCGCCTGTTTCTGGAACAGGCGGGATATGACGTGCAGACGGCCTCGTCCTGCGCGGGGGCGCTGACGGTTATTGACGGGCAGACACCCGACCTGATTTTTGCCGACATCATGCTGGGCGGACCCAGCGGCATAGACCTGCTGCGCGAAGTGCGCCACCGCGGGCTGACAATGCCCTTTATTCTCATAACCGGTGAACCCAGCATGGAAACCGCGGTGGAGGCTCTGGCTCTGGGGGCGGACGAGTATCTGTACAAACCGGTGGATAAAGACAAGCTGCTGCTGGCTGCGGAGCGCTGGCTGCGCTACAAGTACGTGGTGGATCAGAAACAGCGGCTGGAACGGGAAAAAGACGAACTGCGCAGACATCTGGAAACGGTGTTCAATGCCGTGCCTGATGCCATTGTGACAGTCTCTTCGGGCTTTACGGTGCTCAGTGTCAATGAAGCCTGCCGGAACATACTGGGCATGGATACGGCAGCCGCAGGCGGACAGCCGTGTGACAAGGCGCTGGGAAGCGCTGCGGCGGAATGCATGCCGCTGCTGCGGGAGGCCGTGCGCGCGGGGCACATTGTACAGCGCGGCGGTGTGGCTGTTCAGCATGACCGTGGCGAGATAATTGTTGATATAAGTGCCGTGCCGCTGGCCTGTGCAGCGGCCGCTACTGAGCACCCCCCCGGGACCGACGCTGCCGGCGGAGTCATGCTTATAGTGCGTGATGTCACCAGACTGACCGGTCTTGAGCGTGCTCTGGCGGCGCAGCATATCCGGCGCAGCATGATCGGGCGCAGCAGCGTGATGCGCGGTGTCTTCCGTCTGGTGGAAAGTCTGGCCGACACGGACACCACCGTGCTTGTCACCGGTGAAAGCGGAACAGGTAAGGAACTGGTGGCCGATGCGCTGCACCATTCCGGTGCGCGGGCGCAGGGACCGTTTGTCAAAGTCAACTGTTCGGCTTTATCCGAAACGCTGCTTGAAAGTGAACTTTTCGGCCACGTGCGCGGGGCGTTCACCGGTGCCACAAAGGACAGAACCGGCCGCATACAGATGGCTCACGGAGGAACTCTTTTTCTGGATGAAATAGGGGATATTTCACCCTCGGTGCAGCTTAAACTGCTTCGGGTGCTGCAGGAAAAAGAAATTGAGAGGGTGGGTGAAGGGCGCCCCGTGAAAGTGGACGTACGCGTGGTGGCCGCAACCAATAAAAGCCTGCGTGCACTTGTGGCCCGCGGCAAGTTCCGCGAAGATTTGTATTACCGGCTGAAAGTGGTCGAGGTGCACCTGCCCGCACTGCGCGAACGGCGCGAAGACATTCCGCTGCTGGCAGAACATTTTATTGAGGAATTCAACGAGCATTTTCACCGGCGTGTGAGCGGGCTGGACAGCAGCGCGCAACAGCTGCTGGTGCAGTATGACTGGCCGGGCAATGTCCGTGAACTGCGGCACGCGGTGGAACATGCGTTCATCATGGCCGGCGGCAATGTCATTCCCGCTGCGGCATTGCCTGCAGAGCTCATGCAAAGCGGCCGTTTTTCGGCACAGAGCGCCGGTACGGGCGCCTTGCGTCATGATGCTCCCGATGCCGCCGCGCAGGGGGCGGAGTGGAAACAGCGTCTTTCGGCAGCGCTTAAGGAAACAGGCGGCAATAAAGCCAAGGCCGCCCGTCTGCTGGGTATTTCGCGCCAGACCATGTACCGCAGACTGCGCGAACTGGGTATGTGATTCCGCAGGGCGCCTGCGGCTGCAGCCGGTTGGCCGGTTGCACGGCCTGCCGGAGCTGGCAAGTCGGACAGCGGGCCTGTCAGATCTGGTAAGTCCGGCAGCTCCGCTGCTGCGGTGAGTACTGGTTTTCAGTTATGGCTGTTTTCCGGTGGCAGATGATATTCTGCCGCCGTTTTTCTGTGCTGGTCCGGCAGACGGAAGGCTGACGGGCCGTATCCGGATGCCCGGGTGCATAGCCTGTCAGATCTGGTAAGTCCGGCAGCTCCGCTGCTGTGGTGAGTACTGGTTTTCAGTTATGGCTGTTTTCCGGCGGCGGATGGTATTATGCCGCCGTTTTTCTGTGCTGGTCCGGCAGACGGAAGGCTGACGGGCCGTATCCGGACGGCATCCGGCTGTTTTTTCCGGTGCTGCCGCGGCGGATATGGTGTCATCGGCCGTGTTTTCGCCGGTGTTTTGCCTGAGAAGCCGGTTGCTGCGGTGGTGCATGTCTGAGGTCTGTGCCGCTTTTTTTTGTGCTGTTTGCGGAACGGGGAGGCCGGCTGCCGTTATCACATTGATTTTATAGTTGGTTGTGTAACCAAAAAAATACTGACTGCAAAAGTAAGTACTTGTATGGGGTGAGTAATCAGTCATTCAGGTAAAATATGTAAAAACATAAGCTTGTCGGAGTATGTTATTTTTTTCACATTGTGCTTGACTGATTTTTCGGGCGGTCGTATAAGGAAGTCAACGTGATTGAGCGCTCAGTTTGAAAGGTGTTCAGTCAGACTTCGCAGAATCAAAGTGAGGATATGCTCATGCGTACAAGAAGAAGAATGAACAGAGACGACCGTCAGCAGATTTACCGTTGGGTTACCCGTGCTGTCATGGGATGTCTTATTCTCGCACTGGCAGCCGGATGTTTCTCTTCCCGTTCTGACAACAGCAAGCTGGTTCACGGCATGCCTGTAGCTGCCATGTCGGCTTTGCAGTCTCCTCAGACAAATTTCTAGCAGTTTAGCCATTGCCGGCCATGGGTTTTTGTACCCGCCAGCCCGCCCGATGTTATCGGGCGGGCTTTTCTTATGCGGGTAAAAAATGGGGTACGGGCGGGTGATATCTGTACGCGGCACAGTGCATGCCTGAGGCGGGTGCGGCGCACGTGCACGCAGGGGTCAGATGTCCGTGCTCAGGGTGGAAAGGTCGCCGGTGGACTGTCCGGTACTTTCGGCGCGCAGCAGGCGTCGCATGATCTTGCCGTTTTTATTTTTCGGCAGGGCGCTGCGGAATTCAACCTCGCGGATGACGGCCACGGGGCCGAGTTCGCGCCGGGCGTGTTCTATGAGGTCCTGATCGGTTTCTCCGGTCATCATCATGGTGGCCACGGGGGGCTGGTCGTCATGCAGCACCACAAATGCTTTGGCCACTTCTCCGCGTATTTCGTCAGGCACGCCCACTACGGCGCATTCTGCCACGGCAGGGTGCGAAGCCAGTGCGGCTTCCAGTTCGGCGGTACCTATGCGGTGCCCCGCTATAAGCATCACATCATCGGCACGGCCCTGTATCCACAGGTAGCCGTCTTCGTCTTTGCGGGCCACGTCGCCGGAAAAATACCAGCCGGGAAAGCGCTCCCAGTACAGCCTGCGATAGGCTTCCGGATCGTTGAAGATGGTGGTCAGCATGGCGGGCCACGGTTTTTTGATGACCAGATATCCGCCTTGTCCGTGCGGTACCGGAGCACCGCTTTCGTCCACCACGTCCACTTCCACCCCCGGCAGCGGGCGTGTGACGGAACCGGGCTTGAGCAGCGATACCGGCAGCGGGGAAATCATGAACATACCCGTTTCTGTCTGCCACCATGTGTCGAGCACAGGGCAGCGGCTGCGGCCGATATGCTTGTGAAACCACGTCCACGCTTCGGGGCTTATGGGTTCGCCCACGGTGCCCAGCAGCCGCAGGGTGCCCAGCGTGTGGCGGTCGGGGTTCTGCCGCCCGAAGCGCATCAGCATGCGTATGAGCGTGGGCACCGTGTACAGCACCGTGACACCCCAGCGCTGAACGACGGACCAGGCCCGGCCGGCTTCGGGGTACAGCGGATGTCCCTCGTAAAGCAGCGTTGTGGTGCCCGCCATGAGCGGCCCGTATACCACGTAGCTGTGTCCGGTGATCCACGCGGGATCGGCCGTGCACCAGAAAATGTCAGTGGGTTTAAGGTCGAACACCCAGTCCAGAGTGCGGTTGACGCCTACCATGTACCCGCCGTGAGCATGTACAATGCCTTTGGGAGCGCCCGTGGTGCCCGATGTGTACAGGATGAACAGCGGGTGAGCGGCATCCAGTGATTCGGTGAATGCTTCATCGGGCTGGTCGCGCACAAAATCGTGGTACCAGACGTCTCTGTCTTCTTTCATGGCGGTTTCCACCAGCACGCGGTGCACCACCACAACTTTTTTCAGCACGGCAGCCGCCGCGCCGGAACATTTGGCCACCGCGGCATCCACGGTGCCTTTCAGCGTTATCACCCTGCCGTTGCGGTAGAACCCGTCTGCGGTGATTATGGCAGCAGGTGTGGCGTCATTAATGCGGTCGCGCAGGCTGCGGGCGGAAAAACCCCCGAAAACAACGGAATGTACCGCGCCGATTTTTGCCGCAGCCAGCATGGCTATGACGGTTTCCGGCAAAGGCGGCATGTGGATGAGCACCCGGTCGCCTTTACCTATGCCCGCGGCCCGCAACGCATTGGCGGCTTTATTCACTTCGCGGTACAGTTCGTAATAGGTAAGCTTGCGTGTGTCTCCGGGTTCGCCTTCCCATATGAGCGCCAGTTTATTTTTGTTTGCGGTTTCTATGTGCCTGTCCAGCGCATTGTAGACAATGTTGCAGCGGGCACCGGCAAACCAGCGGTAGAAGGGAGCTGCGGAATCATCCAGCACGGTATCCCATTTGCGGAACCACGAAAGTTCTTCCGCCGCTTCCTCCCAGAATCCCAGCCAGTCGCTTTCCGCGCGGGCGCGGGCGATGGCCACATCCTGCGGGTTCATGTTCGCCTCTGCCACGATGCGCGGCATGGGCCGGAACACACGTTCTTCGCACAGCAGGGTGTCCAGAGTTCCTGAACCTTCAGGGGCGGTGCATAGCGGTTGTTTGGCGGACATGGTTACAATCCCAGAACCTGTTTGAGTTCGCCGATGCGCCGGCGGCTGATGGGCAGTTCGATCCGTGTGCGGCCTGCGGTGCGCAGCATAAAGCTGGAACCGGGCAGCGAAGCGATTTCCGTGACCATATTCAGATTGACCAGATACTTGCGGTGCACTCTGAAAAAACGGTGCGGTTTGAGTTTGCCTTCAAGAATTTTAAGCCGGTACGAGGTCAGATACTTCTGCTCGGCCGTGTGTACATAGGTATAGTCTTCGTAGGCTTCCACAAAAACTATTTCGTCATAGGGCAGCAGCAGGGTTTTGCCTTCGTAAGTGATGGCCAGTTTTTCTATTTCTACAGGGCGGTAGGTGCTGTTGTAGTCCCATGCCTGTTTCAGCGCATCCAGAAAGCCGTCCTGTTCGTCGTCAGCCAGCGGTACCTGAACTGTTGCATCGTCTTCTGCCGTGGTATCGGTCTGAAGGCCGTGTCCCGCTGCACCGGCGGGTGCGGGCGCGGCTTTTTCGTTCCAGCGGGTTTCCGGGTCGGGCGCCAGCTTGAAGTGGCTGCAGAACTGCCGCAGCCGGGCAATTGTTCTGGAAAAACGCTGCGCCGTACATGGCCAGATGAGGTAGTCGGTGGCATCCAGCTCGAATCCGGCAAAGGCATGGGTTTCGTCGGAAGCAATGAACACCAGTGCCGGACGGTGCCTGCGGCCCATAAGTCGCTGGGCGAATTCCAGCCCCTGCTCCGGCTGCTGCAGGTCTACCCCGCAGAACACCGCACCGTAATGGATGGCGTTCAGCAGTTCCTGCGCCTCGTTTGCACATACCGCTTCGCCCACCACGCGCAGAAAGGGTACCTGCGAAACATGCGCACGCAGGCTGTGCCGGACGGCAGCGTCCGGATGCAGAATGAGCGATGTCAGTCTGGGCATTGATATCCTGACAGAAGAATAAGGTTTTCAAGACTGTACACGGCCTGCCGACTTCTGTGAAGCATAATGGACTGTTTGTGCAGGCAGTCACCTGTCTCGCAGCGGGATGGCGCACAGGGTGCCGGGCCGGTTTTTGTGACATTTGCGCGACATTCGCCCGCCGCCGGGGGTACGTTCTTTTGTTACGGCCTGTCGGGGTGTAAGCTGTACGGCATAACGCAAGGAGGCAGAGCATGCCGATGAAGAAAACCATATTGTTTCTCTGTACGGGCAATTCGTGCCGCAGCCAGATGGCCGAAGGGTGGACCAGAAAGCTGAAAGGCGATGAATTCGAGGTGCGTTCCGCCGGAGTGGAAACTCACGGACTCAATCCGCTGGCGGTGGAGGTCATGGCCGAGGCCGGAGTGGATATTTCCGGCCACCGGTCAAAGCTGGTTTCCGAACTGGATGTGGATACATTCGACTATGTGGTCACTGTCTGCGACCATGCCAGTGAGCACTGTCCGTTTTTTCCTGCCGAAAGCCGCAGAATTCATGCCGGATTTCCGGATCCGCCGGCTCTGGCGCGTACGGCGGCAACGCATGAAGAAGCGCTGGAGCACTACCGCCGGGTGCGCGACGCCATACGTGATTTTGTACAGAGCCTGCCTGCGCCTCTGCTGTAATCCGTGTCCGGAATTCCGGCCGCAGAAGCACGCAGAAAAGCCCCCTTGCGGGGGCTTTTGTTTATTTGCGGGCAAGACGGGGGCGCCGCGGGAGTTACAGTGCGAAAGAGACGGCCACAGGCTCTGCCGCCTGATTGCGGTGTCCGCCGTTGCTGCCGTGGCCCAGACCGTTCATGCGGGATCCGGAGCCGCCGCCGAGGCAGGCCACAAGATTGCTCTCTGCATTGTTCAGCTGTGCGGACTGTGCATTTTTATGCATCATGCCTTTCTGCATGTGTGCGCCTTTGTGCATCATGCCTTTCATGCCTTTCATGCCTTTCATGCCGCAGCCCTGCGCGCCGCCGGTCAGAAACATGCCGTGCCGCAGAGGCAGGCTGATACCCAGCGCCTTTTCCAGCTTGTCATTCATGTCCATGCGGGCAGTATCCAGAGTGGTACGCAGCCCTGCTATGGCGTCGGCCAGCGGAGCAAACATTTCAGGCGAAGCGTTGGGGTTCATACGCAGTGCATCCAGTTCAGCGGAACGTGCCCACAGTTCACTGCGTACCTTGGCCGTGTCGGCGTAGGTTTTTTTCACAATGGCATCGTACTGCTTCTGCTGTTCTTCCGTCAGCATGAGCCGGTGTGCGCCCATGCCGTGGCCCATCATGTGTCCGCCGGTTTCATGGTTCATATGCCCGGGGGCCTGCTGATGCATCTGGTGATTCATAGCGGGTGACTGGGCAGAACCGGTGGTGGTCTGTGCGGCCACGGCGGCACCGGCGGTGCCGAGAGTGAGTACGAGGGCAAAAGCGGTTACGTTGCGGCGAATGGTATTCATGGTGATACTCCTTGATGGTTGCTTAATGTTGGCAGCAATACAGCAACAGGTGTGCCAAATTGTTAATTGCATATAATTATTGAATAATGTTTTTCGTTGCATCGGGCGCGCATCAATTGTGTACAATTTTTATACACCGGACAGAAGAAGAGCCCTGTATAAAAACAAGACACTGTCTTTTTTTTATACACCGGCGGCCCGCGGCACGGCGCCGGTGTCATGCGGCAGGGCTTTCCTGAGGGCGGGGGTCGTAGTATTAGACTTTGAAAGGCAAATACCGTATGAATTCCTGTTCAACGCGGGGCGGCCATGTGTGCCGGTGCCGCGTTTATTGAATCTATCACCCAAGTCCACACAGGAGGCGTGCCGCTTCGCGCGGCCACCGACATATGGCTAAACAGTCAAATATCCGCAATTTCAGCATTATCGCTCATATCGATCATGGCAAGTCCACGCTTGCCGACCGTATTCTGGACGTGACCGGTCTGGTGACCGAGCGTGACAAACGTGACCAGTATCTGGACAGAATGGAACTGGAGCGCGAACGCGGCATCACCATCAAGGCGCAGGCGGTGCGCATTCCGTACAAGGCCGCGGACGGCAGGGAATATGTGCTCAACCTGATCGACACTCCCGGCCACGTGGACTTCAGTTATGAAGTTTCACGCTCGCTTGCGGCGTGCGAAGGTGCGCTGCTTGTGGTTGACGCCACACAGGGGGTAGAAGCACAGACGCTGGCCAACGTTTTTCTGGCCCTTGATCATGATCATGAAATCATTCCGGTGCTGAACAAGATTGATCTGCCCAGTTCGGATATTGCCCGTGTAAAGGCCGAAATCGAAGACGGCATCGGGCTGGACGCAGCGGAAGCCGTAGAGGTGAGCGCCAAGACCGGTCTTAATGTGGACAAGGTGCTGGAAGCCATTGTGGAACGTCTGCCCGCGCCCGAGGGTGACTCCGATGCGCCGCTTCAGGCGCTGATTTTTGACTCGTGGTATGATTCGTATCAGGGCGTCGTGGTTATGTTCCGCGTGATGCACGGCACCATCAGAAAGGGTGACAGCATCCAGATGATGGCCACCGGCAAAAAGTACGAAGTGACGCGGCTGGGGGTGTTTTCTCCCGAAGCAAAAGACGTCGACTGCTTTACCGCCGGTGATGTGGGCTTTTTATGCGCTGCCATCAAGGAACTGGGCGACGCCAAAGTGGGCGATACCGTAACCCATTCGTCCAGACCGGCCGCCACGCCGCTGCCCGGATTCAAAGAAGTCAAGCCCATGGTGTTCTGCGGACTATATCCCACTGATTCCAGCGAATACGAACAGTTGAAGTATGCGCTGGAAAAACTGCAGCTTAACGACGCGGCGTTTTCGTTTGAGGCGGAAACATCGCAGGCGCTGGGGTTCGGGTACCGTTGCGGCTTTCTGGGACTGCTGCATATGGAAATCGTGCAGGAGCGGCTGGAGCGTGAGTTCAATATAGGGCTTATCGCCACGGCTCCTTCTGTCGTCTACAAGGTGCTGACCGTGGACGGCGAGGAAAAATACATAGAAAACCCCGCAGCCCTGCCCGATCCCACCAAAATCGAAGGGCTGTATGAGCCCTATGTGCGGATGGAAATTCACGTGCCCAACGAATTCGTGGGCAACGTATTTAAGCTGTGCGAAGAAAAACGCGGTATCCAGAAGGATATGCGCTACCTTGCGGTCAACCGTGTGATCATCACCTATGAGCTGCCCTTTGCGGAAATCGTGTATGACTTCTTTGACAAGCTGAAGTCGCTTACGCGCGGGTACGCCTCCATGGATTACGAGATCATCGACTACCGCCAGTCAAACCTTGTGAAGCTGGATATGCTGATCAACGGCGACCCCGTTGACGCGCTGGCATGCATTGTTCACAGGGACAAAGCCTATTATCAGGGGCGCGCCATAGCGCTCCGGCTCAAACGTACCATACCCCGTCAGATGTTCGAGGTGGTGGTGCAGGCGGCCATCGGCAACAAGATTATAGCCAGAGAGCGCAACGCCCCCCTGCGCAAGAACGTGACCGCCAAGTGCTACGGCGGTGACATTACCCGTAAAAGAAAACTGCTTGAAAAGCAGAAAGAGGGTAAAAAACGCATGAAGCGCATGGGCAACGTCGAACTGCCGCAGGAGGCCTTTCTTGCCGCGCTGCAGGTGGATGACGAATAGCGGCAGGGCGCCCGGCACAGCAGAAAACGATGCAAAACAAGCACGGCGACTTCTGCGCCGCCGCGCGCATGAGAAAGGAAAAACCCATGTCGGAACCGAGAAAGCATCCCTTTGTGGAATTTCTGGAAGCTATTTCCGTGGCCGTGGTGCTGGCCCTTGTCATACGCACCTTTATTGTGCAGGCCTACACCATCCCTTCAGGCTCCATGCTTGAAACATTGCAGATAGGTGACTACCTGCTGGTGAACAAATTCAGCTACGGTGTGAAGATTCCCTTCACACATGACTATCTGCTGGAGCGTTCCGGCCCGGAACACGGTGATATCATTGTCTTTGAGTTTCCCGACAATCCCGATGTCGATTATATCAAACGTGTCATCGGCGTGCCCGGCGATGTCATAGAAGTGCGTGACAAAGAAGTATACCGCAACGGCCAGCGGCTGGAAGAACCCTATGCCGTGCACGGTGACCCCGGCTACCAGATGCGCCGGGACAACTTCGGCCCTGTGACCGTGCCCGGGGGCAGCTACTTCTGCCTTGGTGACAACCGCGACTTTTCGCAGGATTCGCGCTTCTGGCAGAACACCTTTGTGCGTAAGGAAGCCATCAGAGGCAAGGCGCTGTTCATTTACTGGTCCATGGACGGCTTCACCGACATCCGCTGGGGCCGCATAGGCTCTTTTGTGCATTGACCCCGCCTGCGGGGCGGCTGCCGTACACAGGTTGCAGCCGCCGCAGCCCCGCAGCATATGATACGACAACGCCCCGCCGTCCCGTGTGACGGCGGGGCGTTTCTGCATCTGCCGTACGGCGGTCACGTGGCGGAACACACTGCGACAGTTGCCGGTTATGCGCCTTACTCCGGCCGCAGCGGCAACGTACGGCAGGCTCGATTGCACATGCCGCGCGGGGCTGCAATGCCGTAATCTGCGATGTCCGCGTTTTTCAGACTGGCTGTGCACCGCGGACTGACCGTCCGCTGTTCATGGTGTGCCGTGTGCAAGCGCCCCGCGGGCTGTTCTGTCCTGTTGCGTGCTGCATGAGCGGAAGCAGAGTGCGGCGGCATGAAAAAGCCCCGCCAAAGCGGGGCTGGAAAGGCTGCGGAGTCTGTCATGCGCGTGCGGGGCGGCTGTTCAGCGCACGCCTTTGCGCACCAGATAGCCGCTGTATTTTTTGTCCGTGCCCTTGATATGTCCCGTGAGCCAGTTTTTAAGAAACCGCATGACATCCATGGTCACGGTAACCTTGCCCTGCTGCAGGTCTTTTTCAAAGGCCAGTACATTCTCCACGAACTTGCGGTGTTCCTGTATATGTTCCGCCGTGGCCGGGTAGCCGTGTTTGTGGAAGAGTTTTTCTTCGGTATCGAAATGGTACACGGTATAGTCTTTAAGCCTTCCGACTATGGCTATGAGATGGCTTGCGCTTTTGCGCCGGCGCATGGCTTCGTGCAGTTCGTTGATCAGGTTTACCAGTCCTTTATGCTGTTCGTCGATGGAACTGATTTTGACCGAGAGATCATCCGTCCAGCGGAAAAGCTGCCCTGTGTCCGCCGTGGCCGCACCGGTTACAGTCGAGCCGTTGCCCCGCGCGGCAAGGTCGCGCAGTATGCTGTCCAGCTCTTCCACAAGGCCGGATACCTCCATGAGGGCGTGCGCCGCCGCATTCATGCCGTCTGCTGTTTCCGTGGCCACGCGGGTCACGTCGGAAACGGCGCGGTTTATCTGTTCCGACGCGGCGGATTGTTCTTCCGACGCGGCGGCGATGGACTCCACCTGACCGGCTGTGTCTTCCACAAGATGCACTATTTCTTCCATGAAGCGACCTGATTCACTGGCGGTGCGGGTGCTGTTTTCCAGGTCTGCGGCGGTCTGTTCCACGGCGGTCATGTTTTCGCGTGTGCGTTCCTGAATCAGCAGCACGCTTTCGCTTACTTCCTTGGTGGCGGTCATGGTTTTTTCGGCAAGCTTGCGGACTTCATCGGCCACCACGGCAAAGCCGCGGCCTGCATCGCCGGCGCGTGCAGCTTCGATGGCTGCGTTCAGCGCCAGCAGGTTGGTCTGGTCGGCAATATCGTTGATGGTGGTGATAATGGTGCCGATGCTTCTGGCCTGTTCGCCCAGCTGCCCCATGGTTTCCTTGAGATGCAGAAAACGCTTTTCGATGATTGTTATGGATTCCACCGCGCTGTGCACACCCTTTGCGCCTGTCTGGGCGTTTTCTTTGGAACGCGCGGCGCTGCCGGCTGCATCGGCGGCATTGCGGGCCACTTCGTACACGGTGCCGTTCATTTCTTCCATGGCGGTGGCTGTTTCCATCATGCGGTCGCGCTGGATGTCCACGTTGGCGTTCACCTGCTCGATGCGTGCGGAAAGCTCTTCCACTGCCGCGTATACTTTTTCGGAAAAGCCTCTGGCATTGGTGCTGGCATTGTTTACCGCGGCAAGCAGTTCCTGCGCCTGTGCCTGATGTGCATGGGCTTCTTTCAGAGCTTTTTGCGCCTGCTGTGCGCTGGCGTCCGCTTCCTGATGATTTTTGCGGGCTTCCAGCATGGTGGCCTTCAGGCTTTCCACCATGGTGGTCATGTCGTGCTTCAGGTCGGCCAGTTCGCATACATATTGCCCCTGCGCCTGCGCGTCCAGATTGCCGCCTGCTATGTCGCGCGCGTAGGCCCGCAGCCTGTCCAGCGGCGCCAGCAGTGAACGCATGCAGGCATACAGAGTGACAAGCACCAGCAGAACAATGGCGGCAGACCCTGCCGTCTGCACGGCTGTGAGCGTAGATGTGCGCTGTTCTGCCTCCTGCTGCAAAGCCAGCACCACGTCGTTCAGAGTGGCACGCAGGCGCGGCGTTATCTGCAGCAGGTCCGGTACTGCACGGCTGTCGCCTTTCAGTGCGCGCTCCACCAGTTTTTTATGCTGCGACCACAGCGTGTCGGTTCTGTGCAGCAATGCCAGCGTGGCGGCGGAAGGCTGCCCCAGCGTTACCGAAGGGCCGGAAGGTTCCAGAGAAAGGGGCGCCTGCCCCCTGCCCGAAAGAGCATTGTGCGTGGTTTCAAAAGCGCTGACGGCCCGGCGGAGCAGCTTTTCGGAGGCGGTATCGTCAGTGCCGGACTGTGCGCTGTGTATCAGCGCCACGGCCCGTCCGGTAATCAGTTCGGCCAGCATGCGCTGCCGTCCTGCAAGGTTTATGGAAACACTGTCTGACCGCTGGCCGGCTATCACATACAGATTGGCCGCGTACATGACGGCGGTAAGTGCCAGCACGCCGGCAAGCGATGCTATGAATCTGGTTCGTATGGTCATGGTATCCTCGCGCAGAAGGGCAAGGGAGAGTGTGTTCGGCGAACTGTGGAACGAAGCGGCATTCCTCCCCCCGGAACGGTCTGCCTTGTTATATTATGAGAAGGTTTCTTGATTAGCACCGAAGCCCGCAAACCGCAACAATCCGGTAGGCGACAGGCAGGCGGAACCTATGTTTTAAGTCTTATTTTACGGTATGTTCTGTTCGCATGACGCGGTGGCGCAACCGATAGTGACGTATGTTGCGGCAAAAAGCTGCAATGTTACGGCGCATTGCGCATGGCGCAAAAAAAAAGTGCCGCCGGCGGTTGACGGACTGCCGTCGGGCGTGACCGGCAGGGCGGACAGTCCCGAGGCAGACGCG
Organism: Oleidesulfovibrio vietnamensis; assembly: GCF_055388115.1. Lineage (NCBI taxonomy): Bacteria > Pseudomonadati > Thermodesulfobacteriota > Desulfovibrionia > Desulfovibrionales > Desulfovibrionaceae > Oleidesulfovibrio > Oleidesulfovibrio vietnamensis. Next base: position 2,759,591 of record NZ_AP042419.1, on the reverse strand, counting down.
GACGGGCGGTTGGTTTTCTGCCGCTGAGTTGCGGACCGGACGCTGAAAAACTGCTGACCGGCTGCTGTCGGGCCTGCCTCATAAAGCCGGAATGTCATGCTGCGGGCAGGGCAGACGGATAACAGGCAGTTTTTTTATATTGCATGTATCCCGATGCGGGCTGTTGACGGAACCCCCGCTGCGACTTATCAACGGGTACGGGCGTGATCCGGCCAGTACGGCGGGACACCACATCGTACAGGTTCAGCCATGAAGTTACCACCGCAATACAGAGCATGCACCGGCGCCGTGCTGCTGATGCTGTACCTGCTGCCAGTGGCGGCGGGTGCCTCTTTTGTTGCGTTCCGCGGGCCTGATGCTTCTTCCGGTCCGGCGGTTCTGGCTTCGGCGTTTATGGATCATGCGGCCGGTATTACGGCCGTGAAGCCCCGGACAGACATCAGAGCGGCAGCGGAACTCTCCTGCGTCGCGCTGGTTTGCTCATTGGCCGGCGCGGTGCCCCCGTACGGATTTGTATCTGCCGTACCGGCACCTGCCCGTGTCCTTTCTTCCTCTGCTTTTTCCTCTCTTTTCCGGCCCAGAGCGCCTCCGGCATTTTCTGTGTGATTCAGACACTGAGAATGCGTCTCCGGCCGTGACGGGCGGAGAATTTTTTCCTGACGGAAGATAACGGAGGCATTATGCTGCAGAATGACAAAGCGTCTTCTGAAGCCGCTCCGGAGTCCGGTCCCCTTCCTGTGCCCGATTATTCGCCCCGCAGTTACTCCGCGGGCGAACTGCTGCGCATGGGTCTCAGACTGGCGGCGGCCGCAGGCGTCTTTTTCCTTATCATTTGGCTTTGTGAACGATAATGCGTTAGCCTGCCGGTAAAGGCAGGATGCCGCGGCCCGGACGGGTAACCTTCCGGGCCTTTTATGTCTTTCTTTTGCTGCTTACCGCCCGTACGGGCATAACTGATACGGAGAACACGGATGAAGGGTACCGGACCACGGGTATGGCTGACGGAATATGCGCTTACGGTGGCGGCAGGAGTGCTGTATGCCATCGCGCTGAAATATTTTGTACTGCCTTCCAGAGTCATTCTGACAGGCACGGAGGGAATCGCCTCTGCTCTTTCATACTATTTTGAAAGTTATCAGCTATTTATCATTCTGTATCTTGTTTTTCAGGCCATGCTGCTGCTGTTCGCCTTTGTGCGGGTAAGCCGGATTTTTGCCACCCGTTCTTTGCTGGTGGTGGGCACCGTGGTGCTGGGGCTTGCTTATCTGCCGGAACTTACCTTTGCCCAGCCGGAGCCGCAGAACGAGCGGATTATTCTGGTGCTGTTCGGCGGCCTGCTGGCTGGGGTGGCCAAGGCCATAGCTTTTCGCAACCGTGGTTCCACCGGCGACGAAGATATTCCCGGTGCCTATTTCGCCATGAAGTTTCTTAAGCCTGTCGGTTCGGTCTCTGTGGTGGCGGCGGTTGTTTCCACCTCGTTCGGCATGCTTATGGACCTGCTGAAAACAGGCGACTTTGAAACCGCGGTGAATACGTTGATGTACACCTGCATTTATATTTTTGCTTCCACCCAGACGCTGAATACGCTGTACCGCAAGTTCAAGATAACCATGGCAGTGGTGCTTACACAACGTTATGAAGCTGTGACGCAGGCCATCAGCGCGGCGTTCAGCCATCGCACCTATACCGTGCAGCAGGGCATAGGCGGCCGCAGCGGCGAAGTATTCTGGATGGTACGCTCCATCATCACTTACGAAGAACTGCCGCAGCTGGTTGAGGTCATCGAACAGGCAGACCCCGGCTGCTTCTATTACCACCACGATCTGGAAGGCATTTCGAGAGGATACTACATCGCGCCCATCGGCTGAAGCAGGGCATGCCGGGCCATGACAAAAACACCTTGTGCGGCACAACACCGCAGTTGTTGTCCGCCATAGTTTGGTGTACGTATGAATATCCATATGTTACAGCATTTTGTGTTTTGCGCGAGGGGTAGAAAAAAGTATGCTTGCCGGAATAGCCAGCGCCGCCCTGCTGGGTGTGGACGCTTTCAGGGTGGATATCGAGATTGATCTTGCCAGACAGGGTATGCCGTCTTTTTCCATGGTGGGGCTGGCGGAAGGTGCTGTGCGCGAGGCAAAGGAACGTGTTTTTGCCGCGCTGCGCAATACCGGCCACAAGCTGCCTCCTTCGCGCATAACGGTTAATCTGGCGCCGGCGTCATTGCGCAAAGGCGGCAGCGGATATGACCTGCCGCTGGCACTGGGCATGCTGGTGGCAGCCGGTGTGCTGCCACAGCAGCGTCTGGACGGGTTGTTTGTGGCAGGTGAACTTTCGCTGACGGGTGAAATAAAACCGGTTACGGGCATTCTGCCGCTGACGCTGCTTGCACGGGATTCCGGAGCGCGCGGTGTTATCGTGCCGCGGGCCAATGCAGCGGAAGCCGCCGTGGTGGAAGGGCTGGAAGTATGGGGCATGGAGACTCTGGGCGAGGCTGTGGAGTTTGCGGCGGGGCGGTCCGAGGCGCAGCCCGAACCGTGTTCGGCGTCTGACCTGTGGCGGCGCGGGGACAGCTGGCATGTGGATTTTGCCGAGGTGAAAGGGCAGGAGCACGCCAAAAGAGCCATCGAAATTGCTGCCGCCGGTGCGCACAATATGCTGATGATCGGCCCTCCCGGCAGTGGCAAGACCATGCTCGCGCAGCGTATTCCCACGGTTCTGCCACCGCTTTCGTTTACCGAGGCGCTGGAGGTGACCAAGATTTATTCCGTGGCGGGACAGCTGGGGGCTGAAACCGCGCTGGTAACGCAGCGGCCGTTCCGCACCCCGCATCATACCATATCAGACCCCGGACTGGTGGGTGGCGGTACGCATCCGCGTCCGGGCGAAGTTTCCATGGCACACAGGGGCGTGCTGTTTCTGGACGAGTTGCCGGAGTTTCGTAAAAGTGTGCTGGAGGTTATGCGTCAGCCGCTGGAAGACGGCACGGTAACCATCTCACGCGCGGCCCTGTCGTTAAGCTATCCCGCGGATTTTATGCTGGTGGCGGCCATGAACCCCTGTCCTTGCGGGTATCTTTCCGATGATCGCCATGTGTGCCATTGCACGGCGGCTCAGATACAGCGCTATCGTTCGCGTCTTTCAGGGCCTTTGCTTGACCGGATTGATCTGCATGTGGAAGTGCCTGCCGTGCAGTACGATGACCTGCGCCATACCGGCAGGGGGGATTCTTCTGCTGCCATGCGCGAGCGCATTCTGCAGGCCCGTGAACGGCAGGACAAACGGTATCAGGGCACACCGTGTGTGACCAATGCCGACCTTTCCGGCCGGTGGCTGGAAGAATACTGCCGGCTGGGCTCTGCAGAGCATGTCTTTCTGGAAAAAGCGGTCAGCGCGCTGGCTCTTTCCGCCCGCGCCTATACCCGCATTCTGCGCATTGCGCGCACCATCGCAGACCTTGCCGGGCACGATGCCATAACCTGTGCCGGACTGGCCGAAGCCGTCAATTGCCGGACTCTGGACAGACAGCGTCTGTAACCGGTCATCATTCAGAGACAGGCTGTTATGCAGGCAGGGTCTGTGCGGGGCAGCAAGAAAAAGCACCCGCCGGAAACCGGAGTGGCATGTGTCAGACGGTTGCGGCGTCTGCGGGCCAGATGCCCAGCCCCAGCGCTTTGTCATGCCGCTGCAGTTCAGCCAGCGTTGCATCGGGCGGCATGTTGAAAATGGCGTATGTATGCTTCAGGTACAGGCCTGTGGCTGCCGCGGCTTCTTTTTGTCCGTTTTTCAGCTGGGTGAGAAACAGCTGGTAGTAAGACGGTGCCGAAGGCTGCACGCGTATGAGCGTGCAGGCTGTGGCAAGAGCGGCTTCGGGTCTGCCCGCCGCAAGCAGTGCCAGCGTGGCGGCATGCAGATATTCAGGTACCTGTCCGTAGCGCTCTTCGGCCAGAATGACGTACAGCAGCGCACCGGCCGCATCACCGCGGGTCAGGCTGTCTCTGATGTGTTCGACAATTTCATACAGCTTCATGCCGTTAACCTGCCGCAGGGTGATGTGCTGCGTTGCGGAAGTCTGCGGTCCTTTGACCGCGGCATGTACCAGAGGGGCACGCCGCAGTGCCGTGTAGTCCTTTGCGCCGTCTTCGGCTGCCTGTTCATAAAATTCCTGCAGGCTGCGGCTGCTGCTGAGGGCAAAATTATCCGCCCTTCCTTTGTTCATTTTTTCTTCATAATCCTGCTGTGATTTATAGTGGTAGTGGTTCAGCTGCGCAGTGCCGGCGGTGAAAGGGGCCAGCGCGTTAGTGACGGGCATGCGGTTTTCGTCCACGCAGTGGCTGCCCGCGCAGAAGCGGAAGCAGTGCGGGTCGCGGACATCGGTTGTGCGGTCGGGCCGTACGATGCATTTGACATGCAGCCTTTTCTGTTCATCCCGCAGTGTCTGGGTATAATTTTCGATGACCAGCCCGTGCGGCCGCACGATGTGCCCGCCGGACCCGAAAGGAACCCAGTGCAGGGCCACGGCGGCATAGTCGTTGTATTCTGCCAGAAACAGCCGGACATCCTGATGGGCTTTCAGTACCAGAAATTCGTCGAGATCAAAGAACGCCAGCCAGCGGAAGCGGGCACCGTGCTGCTGCAGGCATTGCCTGTAGCTGGGAATCTGCATGCTTCTGCCGGCAACCTCATGCACGGTGACCAGCCCTGATTCGATATGGTGCCGCAGCGTGTCGCGCAACGGACGGGCACTTTCATTATCAAACAATATGAAATGCTCGAATCCGAGCAGCCGGTGATAGTGCAGCCACTCTTCCAGATACAGGTCTTCGTCTTTGACTATGGCGCATAATCCGGCTTGGTAGTCTGGCATGGACGGCTCCGCGGGGTGCAAAAAAAAGAATCATGCCCGATGGCTGAAGTATGGACTATAGCTGACTATATCAGGTACGCTGGCAGATGTATATTGTGCGGTGCCTGCCGGAGGCGGGGAAAAATCATCGACGACGTTTCTTTTTGTCTTAATTTGAATCATGTACAACGGTGCTGTTTCGTTCTGTAGTGATGCTTGGGGGATAGAAAGGGCTATGCCAGTTTCCGGTCATATCAAAGCAACCAACGGGAGGTTTCTACATGCAACACCACGACATACCCGGGGCCGCCCCCCAGCCCATCGACAAACTGCTGGCGCCTTTCAGGCGTTTCTTTGCCATCGAGGCATCCAGCGGCATTCTGCTGATGGCCGCCACCGTGCTGGCGCTGGTATGGGCAAACTCGGGCTTTTCTGCATCGTACCATGCGCTGTGGAGCAATAAAGTAACCGTGGGCTTCGGCGACTACGCCTTGTCCAAAGCTCTTATCCTGTGGATCAACGACGGTCTGATGGCCATATTTTTCTTTGTGGTCGGACTGGAGATAAAGCGCGAAATTCTGGCGGGTGAACTGGCATCACCCAGGCAGGCAGCGCTGCCTATTGCCGCGGCCATAGGCGGCATGCTGGTTCCCGCAGGCATTTATCTGGCGCTTAACGGCGGTACCGCTGCCGCCAGCGGCTGGGGCGTGCCCATGGCCACCGACATTGCTTTTGCCCTTGGTATTCTTTCGCTTCTGGGTGACCGTGTACCGCTTAGCCTCAAAGTGTTTCTTACGGCAGTGGCCATTGTGGATGATCTGGGTGCCATTCTGGTCATCGCATTTTTTTATACTGCAAACCTGTCGTTCAGCTTTCTCATGCTGGGGTTTGCGGCGTTTGCGGTCATGCTGCTGCTCAACTGGCTGGGCGTGCGCAGGGTAACCCCGTACCTGCTTGTGGGGCTGGTGCTGTGGTTTGCCCTGCTGAAATCCGGCGTGCATGCCACCATAGCCGGCGTGCTGGGTGCCATGGCCATACCGGCCCGCTCCGCACTGGCACCGGCTGTTCTGCGCGGTACTGCCCGTCAGGCGCTTTCCGTGTTTGAAAACGCCCTTCAGGGCGATACGCCTGTGCTTGCCAGTCAGGATAAATCGCATGCCATACATCATGTGGAAATGCTGACCGAAAAGGCGGGCACACCTTTGCAGCGGCTTGAGCATGCCCTGCATCCGTGGGTGGCATGGTTCATCATGCCTGTCTTTGCTCTTGCCAACGCAGGTGTCACCGTCAGCGCCGAAATGGTGAGTATGCTGTTTGAACCGCTTTCCCTCGGCATATTCTTCGGCCTGCTGCTGGGCAAGCAGGGCGGCGTCACGCTGGCGGTGTGGCTGCTGGTAAAGACCGGTATCGCCAAGCTGCCGAAGGGTGTCGGTCTGGGGATGTACTACGGTATCGGCTGGCTTGCCGGTATCGGCTTCACCATGGCCATTTTCATCGCCACACTGGCGTTTGAAGACCCTGCACATATTGAGGCCGCCAAGATGAGTATTCTTTGTGCCTCGTTTGTGGCCGGTTTCGGCGGGTATATGCTGATGCGTGTGCTGCTGCGCGGTCGCGAGCCTGAAAAGGCTTAGTATCCTCCTGGTTATGAAGGGCGCGGCAACGCGCCCTTTTTTTGTGTCTGCCGCCGGTCAGACCGGTGCGGAAGACCGGTGCCCCGCGCCGGTACGCCTTGCGCGGCGGGCCTGCTGCGGATACAGTCCGGTGACACATTCTGCCATAAGGAAGACAGTACCATGCATATAGCAACAATGGCTGCCAGCGGCCTCAGGCCCATGTATGCCGCTGAGCGGCTGGAAGATTTCATGGCCGCCCGGGGCGGAAATCTGGGCGGCACGTTTCATTGCGGGGTCTACATGGGCACAAGGGTGCTGTGGGATGCCCGGACTGACGAATGCCTTACCGCCGAAGGCGTGGTGGAAACCGCTGCCGGGCATCTGAAACCGCAGTTGCGGCTGATAGCGGAAAGGATTGCCGCCGAAACCGGCACGCTGCCTTCCATGGACGGTATTCTGGTAAGGGTGAAGGACAGCCTGTGCCAGTACCGCATTCTGGATATGGTGGCACCGCTGCCTGTGTGGCGGCAGGTCAATCTGCTTGCCGATGCGGCGGCATTGCTTGAGCCGCAGTTGCCTCATGTCCGTCCGGCTCAGCATTTTCACACTCCCGTGCTGAAAACGGAAAAGCAGATCGCCCGCTGGCTGAAAAGCTGGAAGCGCCCCGGTCTGAGCGGAGTGTTGGTGAAAGACGCGGAAATGTTGTACGCCGCCGGTGAGCATAGCCGCGGCTGCTGCCTCATACCGCTGTAGACGCTGTGCACAGGCTTCGCGCAACGGCTTCGCTGCTGGATTCGGCGGGGACGCTGCTGGTATGACCGGCCTTTGTGTGCCCGTACGGACATGCGGTGGCGCGGCCGGTATACCGTTTTGCCTGAAAGCTGCCTGCGGATGCCGTGCGATGGTTTCGGGCCGTGTATGGCGGGCGGCTGCCGGTGCCCTATTTTCAGTCCGCCTGCTTCGGCCATCTGCTGCCGGTGCCGCTGTCGTCTGAAGGCCGCCGGACAGCTGCTGCGGTTGCCGTGGGAGGGGGTGCACTGCCGGTGCGCGTCTGGCCGGTTGCGCCTCCGGCCGGTGCCCGGGGCGTACAGGCTGACCGTTAGGCGCCGGAACCGGAATGCGTGGCACCGCCGCCCGCACAGCTCTGCAACGCAGTCAGCAGTGCTTTGCGTGTGACGGGTTTTACCAGATGGCCGTCGCAGCCTGCCTGCCTGTATCTGATGATGTCCTGTTGAAAGGCATTGGCTGTCAGCGCTATGACCGGTGTGCGTCTGCCGCTTCCGTGTTCCTGCCTGCGCAGTTGCCGTGTGGCTTCCATGCCGTCCATCACAGGCATGTTGATGTCCATGAGCACAACATCGATATCGTATTGCCCGAAGAGGTGCAGTGCCTGCTGTCCGTCTTCTGCTTCAATGACGGTACAGGGGGTGTCCTGCAGCATCATGCGTACCACGGCCCTGTTGCTGGGGGTGTCTTCGGCCAGCAGCACGGTCAGGGCTGGCAGCGCGGTTGCGTCGTCGCCGGCGGTATCCGGCTGTTCCGCCTCATGGCCGGTCCGTGCTGTTTCTTCCGGCACGGCTGCAAAGCGGGCGGTAAAGGTGACGGTTGTCCCCACCCCGGGTTCGCTTTCCAGTCTTATGGTTCCGCCCATAAGGTCCACAAGGTGTCTGGATATGGCAAGCCCGAGCCCCGAACCGCCGTAGCGGCTGTGGATTGCTGTGGAAGCCTGCGAAAATTTTTGAAAAAGTCTGCTCTGTTCGGCAGGGGTTATGCCTATGCCTGTGTCCCGGACCGTGAAGAGCAGCTCTCCGTCGTGCACGGCATCGGGAGCACGGCTGACATGCAGTGAAACTTCACCGTTGTCGGTAAACTTGACCGCGTTGCCCAGCAGGTTCACCAGTATCTGCTGCAGACGCTGGGCATCGCCCATATGGTTTTTGCGCACATCGGGAGCAATGGTCGCGGCCAGCAGAATGTTTTTCTGACGGGCCTGCAGCGAGAGCATGTCACGCACGCCGTATACCACGGCATGCACGGTAAAAGGCGCACTGGCCAGTGCCAGCTGGCCGCCTTCCACCCGTGTAAGATCCAGTATGTCGTTTATCAGGTGCAGCAGCGATTCACCGGAATTTTTCAGCACATCCATACATTCTTTCTGTTCTGCCGAAAGCGGCGTGCGCAGCATCTGCTCGGCCATGCCCAGTACCGAGTTCATAGGGGTGCGTATTTCGTGGCTCATGTGCGCCAGAAAATCACTCTTTGCCTTGTCGGCTTCTATCATGGCGGTGCGGGTCTGCTCCAGTTCGCGCAGGCGTCTGTGTTCGGTGATGTCTTTGACAAACCCTTCGTAGCGGAATGATTCCGGCTGGCCGGTTTCTTCTTTTGCAATGGTGCGCGCCGAAACAGATATCCACGTGATACCGCCGCCTTTGGTGTAGACCCGGGTTTCGTACCCGTCCACTGCTCCCTTTGCGCGCAGCATCCGCAGCATGCGGGCCAGATCGCGTCTGTTGACCAGCGATTTAAGCGGGGTTGTGCCGCGTTCGGCCAGCAGCTCCATTACTGAAGAATATCCCAGCATGCGTGCAAGGGCGGGGTTGGCGTTAATCAGATAACCGCGGCCTGTGATCTGGAAAATACCTTCCAGCGCGTTTTCAAAGATATCTCTGTATATGGTCTGGGCGTGCCGCAGTGACGATTCGTTGCGTTGCAGTGTGGCTACCATGGCGTTGAATGATTCCGCCAGCCGGCCCACTTCGTCCTGTGCTTCGATGGGGGCGCGGTGCTGCAGTTCGCCGCTGCGTGCCCGGTGCATGGCATCGCGCAGGGCTGTGAGCGGCCGGCGTATGTGCTGCGTAATGAAATGACTGCACACCATGCCCGCGGCAATCACTGTGCCCAGCAGCAGGATTGTAAGCATGGCCGACAGCAGTATGGTGTCGCGCCGTACATGCGACAGGTCGTAGGCTACGGTTACAAATCCCTGCAGTTCGCCTATGACCATAAGTGCCGAAGTATGATAAAGCAGCGGGACACCGTTTTCTGTTCCGCGCGCATCCACATCGCCCTGTGCAAGGATGGCCATCTCGGCACCGGTGAGAGGCAGCGGGCGTTCGGGGCGGGTATGTATGAGCGGTTTACCTGATTTGTCGTACACGGTGATGGAATAAACATCGTCGGTTTCCTGCAGGTCGGCAGCGGTGCTGCGCAGCGCGCGGATGTGTCCCACGAAAATCTGATTTGCCAGATCATTTTCGCGCTGGAGCACAAGAGCATGCAGCAGCCGCTCGGTGCGGGAGGTTATCTGGGCGTTGTGATAATGTATGAAACTGCTTGCCGTCACAGTGTACAGAGCACAGCACAGCAGGGTGAACAGCATGAGGGTGACGGTGAATCTGCGTTTGAGAGGGGTTCGGTTCATTGAGCCTCCCGCGGGGAAAGCGTGACAGTCTGTACCGGCCGGGCCGAACCGTTGCGCAGCTGCAGGATATGAACAGGTCCGGGGGGCGGTGCACCGTCGGCGTCAAAGTGCAGCGGACCGGTCAGCCCGTGCCAGTAAGTCTGCGCCAGAGCTTCGCGCACCGCGCGCGGGTCGCACGAACCCGCACGGCGGGCGGCGGCCAGCAGCACACAGGCCGCATCGTAGCCCAGCGCTTCCAGACTGCCGGCAAAGTCTCTGCCCAGATAACGCAAGGCATGGGTGCGGGCCAGCAGCCACGGTGCCTTGCAGAATGCACGCATGGGAGTGATATGCCCGCGGCACCGGTCATGATGATTTTTTGCGGCACCGGCCGGTTCTTCGGGTATCCATTGTGCCATATAATAGGCATTTTCCGCAGCGGCGGCCGCGTAGCGGGGCAGGGTGGCGTCCCATGCATCGCCCCCTGCAAATACTGTCTTCAGCCCCATGCCGGCGGCCTGCTGAATGAACAGTCCGCTGGAACGCATGAAGTCGGGCAGGAAGACGCATTCCGGCTTCAGCCGCAGCAACTGGTGTATAATGACGGAAAAATCCTGCTGACGGTCCAGATATTGTCCCCGCCAGACGACTTCACCGCCCTGCCTGATGGCTTCATCCACAAACGATTCCGACATGGAAATGCTGTAATCGCTGCTGATGTTGGTTATGATGGCCACGCGTGAAAGTCCCAGATGCCGCGTGATGAACCGCGCCATGGCGTTGGCGTTGGCTGTGTCGCCGTTGCAGATGCGGAAAATGTACGGCCTGCCGCGGATGACAAGCGGGTGGGATGCCGAAGGCGTGATGGTGGGTATACGCGCGCGGTCCAGCACTTCGGCCATGGCAAGGGCCTGCGTGCTGGCAGACGGCCCGATGATGCCCAGCGGCGGTGTATGCACCAGTTGTCTGGCGGCATGGCGTGCTTCCAGCGGAGAAGACCCCAGCGGAATGAGCACGGTGCGTATCGGCTGCCCCATGAGTCCGCCCAGAGAGTTGAACACGGCCACGGCAACACGCACTCCGTGCTGGAAAGATACTTCGGCGGGGTCGGTCACGGGGGATACGGCGGCTATGCCCAGCACTGCCGGACCCTGTCTGCCGCCGGCAAAGGCCGGAAGAGCAGCCGCAAGGCACAGCACAGCCAGCAGGGCTGCCGTCAGAACATCTGCGGCCCTGTACCGGACAGAATATACCGTACTGCGTCCCCCCATTGTCACTCCCCACAAAAAAGAATCATTCTTAATACATGCAATGGCGGAATCAGGCAAGAGGGTTAGATACTTGCCTTGACCGGTGGAGTATGCCAAATGAGCGCAGCAGCTTTGCGCCACAATGTTTTTTATCAATATTCCGCAGCATACACCCGCAACTCAGGAGCTTTGCCATGACAGTCATCGGTACCCCTTTAAGTCCTGTTAGAACCAGAATAATGCTGCTCGGCTCCGGCGAGCTGGGCAAAGAGGTCGCCATTGAGGCAATGCGGCTGGGAGCGGAAGTTGTGGCGGTGGACCGCTATGCCGGTGCTCCCGCCATGCAGGTGGCCCACCGCTCGCACGTTATTTCCATGCTGGACGCGGATGCGTTGCGGCGGCTTATTGCCGAAGAACGCCCTGACTTTGTGGTGCCGGAGATAGAGGCCATCGCCACGGACGTGCTGGAAGAACTGGAAAGTGATTCTCTTACCGTGGTGCCGACGGCCCGCGCCGCCCGCCTGACCATGAACAGAGAAGGCATACGCCGTCTGGCTGCGGAAGAGCTGGGACTCAGAACTTCCCCGTACCGCTTTGCGCAGACAGAAGATGAATACCGCCGCGCAGTGGAGGAGCTGGGCATGCCCTGTGTGGTCAAGCCGGTCATGAGCTCTTCGGGCAAAGGCCAGAGCGTGGTGCGCAGTGCGGATGACATCGCAGATGCGTGGGCGTATGCCCAGTCCGGCGGCAGAGCCGGCGGCGGACGGGTCATCGTCGAATCATTCGTCGATTTTGATTACGAGATCACACTGCTTACCGTGCGGCACTGCAACGGTACTTCTTTCTGCGAGCCCATCGGCCACAGGCAGGAAGACGGAGACTACCGTCAGTCGTGGCAGCCGCAACCCATGAGCGCGGCCGCGCTGGAGCAGGCCCGGCATATGGCGCAGGCCGTGACACAGGCGCTGGGCGGTTACGGACTGTTCGGGGTGGAGCTGTTCATCAAAGGTGATACCGTCTGGTTCAGCGAGGTGTCCCCGCGGCCTCATGATACAGGGCTTGTTACGATAGCTTCTCAGAATCTTTCGGAATTTGCGCTGCATGTGCGTGCCGTTCTGGGGCTGCCGGTGCCGGTCATCCGCCAGTACGGGCCCGCTGCATCCAGCGTTATTCTGGCAGAAGGCAGTTCTGCCCGGACCCGCTTCGGTAATCTGCAGGAAGCGCTCGGCGAGCCGGATACTTCTCTGCTGCTGTTCGGCAAGCCGGAAGTGCAGGGCCGCAGACGCATGGGGGTGGCTCTGGCTCTGGGCGAAACAGTGGAGCAGGCTGTGGAAAAGGCGTGCCGCGTTTCAGACGCCGTCAAGGTCATGCTGTAATCCGCATTGTTCCGGAACGCCCGCGCAGCCGCGCGGGCGTTTTGCGTTATGCCGTGCTTTGTGCGGCACAAATGTTACTGACGCGGCAGGAGCCGTGCGGTACATGGTGCGTATGAAGATATTGTTCGTTCATCCCAATTTTCCGGCCCAGTTCCGCCATATGGCAGCCGCACTGGGACGGGCCGAGCACCGGCACGAGGTGGTTTTTCTTACCGCTGCCCCGCGTCGCGACTGGTCTATTCCCGGTGTGCGCACGGTGCGTTATGCGCCGGATTCCTGCGGCGGAGCGTTGCCGCAGCAGGGAACGGGGGCGTATTTCGCACGGTGTACCGCTGTGGGAAGCGGGGTTTTCAGCGCCTGCAGGGCGTTGCGTGCAGAAGGCTTCGAGCCCGATGTCATGGTGGCCCACTCGGGATGGGGCAGTTCATATTTTTTGCGCGACGCTTTTCCTCAGGCACGGCTGCTGTCTTATTTTGAATGGTATTACAACGCCGCGGGAGCCGATGTGGGCTTTGACCCGCAGGAGCCGGTCACGGATGCCATGCGTCTGGCGCTGCGCACCCGCAATGCTGTCATTCTCAACGATGCGGCGGAGTGCGACTGGAGCTATACCCCGACCCGCTGGCAGGCGTCGCAGTTTCCTGCCGTGGCCAGAGCGCGCATGAGCGTGCTGCATGACGGTGTGGACACGGGATTTTTTATCCCTGCCGCCGATAAAGCGCAGACCGCGGCCGCACTGCTGCGCGGGCTGGGTGTGGCGTGGACGCCGCGCACACGCCTTGTCACATGGGCGGGGCGGGGCATGGAGCCTTACCGGGGCTTTGTGCAGGTTATGGAAGCTCTGCCCGCCATCGTGGCGCACAATCCGGATGTTCATGTGCTTATGGTGGGTGAAGACCGCGTGTGTTACGGCAGGCGGCCGCCGTCGGGTAGCGGCTGGAAACAGGTCATGCTGGAGCGGATAGCGCCGCTGATGCCCGCCGGAGAAGCTGTGGAGCGGCGGATTCATTTTACCGGCGCACTGCCGTACGGCGTGTACAAAACGGTGTTGCAGGCTTCCGATGTGCATATGTACCTGACACGGCCTTTTGTGCTGTCGTGGTCAATGCTGGAAGCCATGAGCTGCGGAGCGTTGCTTGTCGGATCGGACACGCAGCCTGTGCGCGAGGTGCTGACCCACGGCGAAAACGGTTTTCTGGTGCCTTTTTTCGCTCCGCAGGCTCTGGCCGATACGGTGTGCGCATGCCTTGACCGGCTGGATGATCTGGCGCCGGTGCGTGCACGCGCGCGGGAAACCGTGACAGGGCGCTACGCTCTTGCGCGCACTCTGCCTGCCCAGCTGCGCATGCTGCATAATCTTGCAGAAGGAAAACCTGCGCTGGACGGCCTGCTGCCGGTTTCCGCAGGGCGGGGGTGAGGTGCGGGCACCGGCTTTCCGTAAATTGTGCAGGCTGATCTGCCATACAGGCAGGCGCCCCGTTTTCACAGGGCGCCTTTTTCTTTTCTGTCGGTGCGGATACGGGCAGTACATACTGCCGCAGCAGGCCTACATGACCAGATTGACTTTTTCCGGGCTCAGTCTGCGTTCCAGCCGCGCGGCGTATACCGACATGGCATAGCAGCAGACAAAATAGAGCACTGCCACGGTTGTCCATATTTCAAAAGGATAGACCATGAGCCTGTTATCCAGCCCCTGTGCCACAAAGGTCAGTTCAAGCACGCCGATGACAAAAGCCAGCGACGTATCCTTGAAGATGGCGATGAACTGGCCGACAATGGCGGGAATCATCTGTTTGAGTGCCTGCGGCAGTACAATTCTGCGCATGGTCTGAAAATAGCTAAGCCCAGTGGAGTAGGCGGCCTCCACCTGACCTGCAGGTATGTTCTGCACGCCGGCGCGCACTATTTCTGCCAGATACGCACCGGTGAATACGGTCAGGGCGATGGTTGCCGACCAGAACACATCAAAATATGCGCCGAACACCACCGGCAGGAAAAAGTAAATCCAGAAAATGACGATGATCAGCGGGTTGCCGCGGATTATTTCGATGTACACAAGACAGGGGAGCCTGAATATTCTGTTGCGGGCGCACCTGCCCAGCCCCACAGCCAGACCGATGAAAAAGCTGACGGAAATGGCGATGAGCGCCATGAGCAGCGAGCTGGCAAGGCCGCCAAGACCCATGAATATTTCGTTTTCTGAGCCGTTTGGAAAATGCCAGATAAGCAGTGCGCTGATGTTGTCGGCAATGACGCTCCACTCGAATCCCATCAGCCCCCGGACTGCCGTGTACAGCAGGCCCGCCAGCAGCGCCAGATATGCTCCCTTGAGTGAAAGTACAAGCATGCTGCGGGCCCTGACTGCAGCCGCACGCCATGCGCTGACTCTGGGGGCAAGCCCCCCTGCGCGGCGGCCTGCGCGGCGCGCGTTCAGGGCGCTGCGCACGGGCCGGTACAGCAGGTTGCGCAGCGCGGCAAGAGGTGCCAGCAGCGCGTTGATGAACATTACGGAAACACTGCGGCCCTGCATGGTATCCAGACGCAGCTTGCCGTTCACCCCGTTCATGATGAACGAGATGATGAGCGAGAGAGACAGATAGAGCACCGTGGCCGCGGTGGTGGCTTCAAAGCCTCTGAACGTCAGTGACTGAACCTGCTGTGAGTGCCATGTGAGTTCGGCAACGCCGATGACCATGGCCAGCGAGGAGTTTTTCATGTTGTTCAGAAACTCGCTGCCCAGCGGCGGAATAATGGTGCGGAAGGCCAGCGGCAGAATGATGCGTGTGAGCACCTGAAAATAGCTGAGTCCCGAAGAGTAAGCGGCTTCAAGAAGCCCTTTGGGAATGGATTGCAGGCCGGCCCGGATGACTTCGGCCATGAAAGAGCCTGTATATACGCCCAGTGCCGATACGGCGCACCAGAATTCAAAATTCTGCTCAAAAACCCATTGGCGGGCCGCTTCGGGCAGCACGTTGGGAAAAGCGAAATACCAGAAAAAAAGCTGTACCAGCAGAGGGGTGTTGCGGAAAAATTCCACCACAACGGATGCGGAAATACGCAGCGGTCTGAAAGCGGACAGGCGGGCCAGCCCGAGCATTGTTCCCAGCCCCAGCGCCAGCGCCGAACTGATAAGCGAAATGTTGACGGTGGTTACCAGCCCGCGGAGCATCTCCGCGCCCAGATTGAGCTTGTATGTTTCGTTCTGCGTGTACAGAACCGACCATTCGAACTGGTAGCCGAAGTTGAAGACCCATCCGAAATAATAGATGCCGAGCAGTGTCGTGGTGCACAGCAGGGTGTATTGCACCCATGTTTTATCAAGCCAGTATCGTAGCATGGTGTCGCCGGAACGTTGGGGAAGGGCAGCCTTCCGTTAGCCTTGAAAGCTGCGCAAGCCCGGCATGCCGGGCTTGCGCTGAACATTAATCGGGATGCGGCGCCGCAGAGGCTACGGCCACAGCTCGATCTGATCGCTCATGGGCATTTCAAAGGGGGTGCCGGGGCCGTACCACTTGTTGTAGATTTCCATGTAGGTGCCGTCGCGCCACATGTCCTGAATGGCCATGTTGACGGCGTCACGCAGGGCCGAATCATCCTGCGGCAGACCCATGCCGTAGGGTTCGTCGCTCAGGAAATCTCCCACCAGTTCGTAGGCGCCGGGGGTTTTGGATGCATAACCCAGCAGAATGGTGGCGTCGGTGGACCAGCCTGCCACGCGGCCGGACTGCAGTGCCTGAAAGCACTGTGATTCCTTCTGGTAGGAAATTACGTTTTTGTCGTAGTCAGGATCACCGGCTGCCTTCAGCGCTGCTTTCAGGTTCAGTTCCGACGTGGTGCCCTGCATGGTGGCTATTTTTTTGCCGACCATGTCGTTAAGCGAGGTGAACTGCCCTTTTTTTGCCAGCACTTTCTGGCCGTCAAAGAAGTAGGTGATTGAAAAATCGATTGATTTGTCACGTTCGCGGGTGTGCGTCATGTTGGCCACGGAAATGTCAATGCGGCCCTGCTGCAGAAACGAAATACGGGTCTGGTTGTTTACTGCCACGCGGTCGATTTCCACACCCATCCGCTTGGCCACTTCAGTGGCTATGTCGTAGTCAAAGCCGACCCATTCACCTTTTTCGTTGTAAAAGGCGCCGGGGATGGAGTCGGTCATGATGCCGACCCGCACTTTTTTGGTCTGCATGATTTTGTCGTATACGGGGCCTGCAAAGGCCGCCGATGCGACAAACATGGTCATAGCCACTGCCAGAGCGACAATTTTCGCCATACGCATGTTGAATAACTCCCTGTTTGGATTCCCTGTGCGGCGGACGGGCATGCCGTGCCGTCGTGGTAATGCGAAAACCCCGCCGCACCGGCGCGGACGGGGTGAATCACGTATTGCTAGTGCGCAAGGATTTTGCTCAGAAACTCCCTGGACCGTTCATGACGGGGATTGCTGAAAAACTCTTCCGGCGTGTTTTCTTCCACCAGTACGCCGTAATCCATGAATATGACCCTGTCAGCCACTTCACGGGCAAAGCCCATTTCGTGGGTGACACACACCATGGTCATACCCTCGCGTGCCAGTGTTTTCATCACGTCCAGCACCTCGTTGATCATCTCCGGATCAAGGGCGGAGGTGGGCTCGTCAAACAGCATTATCTTGGGTTTCATGGCCAGCCCGCGGGCAATGGCCACGCGCTGCTGCTGACCGCCGGAAAGCTGCCCCGGATAGGCATTGGCCTTGTCGGGAATGTTCACTTTTTCAAGCAGTTCCATGGCTGTGCGTTCTGCTTCGGCTCTGGGAATGCCGCGCACCAGCTGGGGCGCCAGTGTAACGTTTTCCAGCACGGTCATGTGCGGATACAGATTGAACTGCTGAAAAACAAAACCCACCTCGGCCCGCAGCAGCGTCAGATTCACCCGCGGATCGCTCATGTTCATGCCGTCGACAATTATGTCACCCTTCTGCACGGGTTCCAGTTTATTGATGCAGCGTATGAGCGTTGACTTGCCGGACCCGGAAGGCCCGCAGATGACCACGACTTCGCCTTTGTTGATGTGCAGGTTGATATCTTTGAGCACATGCAGCCCGCTGTCGAACCACTTGTGCACATGGTCAAACCGGATCACGTAATACTCCCTGTATTGAATGGAAGAAGCCTCTGGCCCTTCACGGAATGGAGAGGAAAAAATGTTCCCCGCTCAAAGCGAGTAGCAAAAACGCGGCCCTTGGGCAAGAAGTCATGAGCCTGAATTACAAATTTGTTATCACTTTGCAGGTGCGAAATATTTATGGGGAAATTCAGTAAAGACAAGGCGCTGTGTGCGCGATCAATGAATGGCCGGGCACACAGCGGCCGCACCGGGCGGCAAAAGAAGGCAGAAAGGGGTCGGGGAAGCTGCTTTTACCCTGTCAGATGAACAGTGTTGTAAAAATCAGTCTGCTGTTGCGCAGGGAAGGATGAAATAGAAATTGTTACCGTCGGGCCACGGCTCGTATCCGGTCTCGCCGTCGTGCAGGTCTACAATTTCGCGGACAAAAAAAAGTCCGTGGCCGGTACCGTATTCGTGGTCGGTATTGTTGCCGCGAAAGTCTGCAGTGAACAGGTTGGGCACATCGGAGGCGCCTATGGCGGGGCCGGTGGTGAAAACATCCACGCGCGCACCGTCTTTTCCCGGGCCGAAATGGTCGGGAACGCGGCTGACTCTGCAGCGGACATACCGCGCAGGGCGGTCGGCAGCCTGAGGCGGGCGGGCGTATTTGACGGCATTGGAAAGCAGATTGGCCAGTACCTGACTTATAAGCCCCATGTCAGCGGGAATCATAAGCGGAGTGCCGCCTGTTTCGGCTTCCTGAAAGATGGCTATGTCTTTTTCGCCGAACCGGCTGCGGAAGCGCTCCACCTGCGGGGTGACAATGCGGCTGTGCAGGTCGAAAAGTGTGCGCTGCAGCACATAGTGCCCTTTTTCAAAATGACTCTGGCGCAGCAACGTTTCCAGAAAAAGACTGGTCTGCTGGAAATGCCTGTAAATTTCTTTGTACTGCTCGCTCAGCCTGTCGTGCACATAGCTCAGTTTGCGAAAGGCGTCCGACTGGCCGGATCCTGCCATGCGCTGGCCCGCCATTTCATTCAGGGCTTCGGAAAGGGCGTGAATCTTGCCGTCCAGCTGGCGGAACAGCAGCTTGAAGTACATGTTGGGCACAATGACATTATGGCCGATGTCGTGCACCAGACTGTTGATGAAGCGTATGTGCTCGCTGTTTTTCATGAACAGCAGCTTGTTGTGCAGCTGAAATCCCAGCCGGTTTGCAAATTTTTCGTAATACAGCTGTTCCGGAGGGGGGGCGCCGTCAGCGGGCAGGATGACAAGCACCCCCAGTCTGCCCCCTGCAAGCGGAGAAGAAGGCGCCGGAGAAGCGGATGTTTTGCCGCGTACGGGCAGGCACAGGTGGTTTTTTATCACCCGCGGGCCGTCGTCGGGCGAAAGCTGGTCCACATCGGCCGCGTTAACGCCGCAGGCAGGCCCCTGAGAGCAGCAGCGCAGCACCAGTTTGCCGGCGGAATCGGCTATGAACAGCGCCGATTCCACTGCAAAGAATGATTTGAGCACCAGAACGGCAAGGCTGTAGACCTCTTCCACGGTTTCAAATTCCTGCGCAAGGTCAAAGAACACATTGAATGCCCGCGTCTGGTGGGTGCTGAAGCCATAGCGTTCATAGTCCCGCATTTTGGAGTCGATGCGCTGACGCACATGCTCGAAGTGCTGTTTGTCGCAGTTCACCTCGGCATCTCTGGGCAGATTCATGGTGTTCATCGCTTCCCCGTCACGGTTCGGTTGCGCTGGATGTTTTTTAAAAATATGCCCCATTTTTTTCTCCGCGCCAACTGTTTGCAAAAAATACATATCCGTGCGGTGCACATCGCGGTGTTTCATTGACTTGTGGCTGCTGCAAAACGTAACAAAAGAACAGCCGTTGCGGGGGTATGGCACGGTGGAACAAGGGGGTGGAATGAACGCTGCGGTGCTGGGAATATATGCACTGGACCTGACAGCCGCGCGGGGCGGGAAAACCGGCTGCGTGGCTATGGACGACGATCCCGTGCTGGTTTTTGTCATGCGCGGAGCGCAGGGCCGTCTGACGGGACAGCCTTTGTGCGCCTGCGGTATGCCCAGCGGGTACCTGCATCCTGTGGATGAAGACGACCTGCTGGAAAACTACCGTCCGGAACTGGGCGCGCCGCTGAAACGTATTCAGACGGTGGCTGCAGGCATACTGCGCAAAATGGCAGCCGAGAGTGCGCGCGCGGGTGCCGTGGACAAGCTGTACCGGCACGGGGCGGCTGTTATAGAGGTTGCTCCCTGCCCGCAGGAATGGCTGGACAACGACGAACAGCTGCTGGTTTCCGGCATGCTGGCCGTCATGCGGCACGAGTTGCTGCCCGCAGTGCCTGCCGTGGCCTGTGATACCGCCGTGCTGCGGCATCAGGGGCTGCATGCCGCGCTGTGTTCACTGGTTGACAGCGGGCAACTGCTTTCGGGGCATCTGCGCTGTGCCGCGGCGTGTGCCATAGCCTGCCGCAAGCGCGGCAACCATGCACGGGCCATTGAAATTTACCGTCAGGCACTGGCACTGCGTGAAGATGATCATATCCTTTTCAATCTGGCCCGGGCATTGTTCGAGTCGGACAGCGTGCAGGAGGCAAAGCATTGTCTGGAGCGTGCGCTGGAAATTAATCCGCGGCTGGAAATGGCCGGCAGATTTCTTTCGTTTCTGCAGGCTGCGGAACAGAATGGCTGAACATGCGCCGGTCTTTGCCTGCGGACAGAGGCCACGGAGGAGAATTTATGGAGTGTAGCGGATATAAACCGGCCGGAGACGAGCGCCGGCTAGAAGAGCGGATTCCGCTGGATGCCCCCGTGTTTGCCACTGTGCGGCATGAAGAGCATACCATTATGGTCATGCTGGACGACGTGAGTCTGGGCGGTGTGCGGCTGCGGCTGGCGCCCGGTCAGACCGCACCGTCGTGGCTGTGCGCCGGTTGCGGCGTACTGCTCGAAGACTGGCCTTTTCCGGCCGGAACCGCTGCTCCGCTGTCTGCCAGTGTCATGTGGCTGGATGGCGGGCTGTGCGGCCTGCAGTTTGATGCGCGGCTGAACCTTACCCGGCAGGAACTGCAGCGTCTTGTGGAAGCATCTGTATAGTCCTTCCGCGGCAGAGTGCAGGCACGCCGGAAAGCCGTGCCCGATGGTGTACGCCGTCAGAAACCGCACCGCCTGCTGTTGCGGCGGACGGCTCTGCCCGCACGGGGGGCGTGTGCGCGGCATCAGTGGCCGGAATATGCCATGACGTGATTCAGGCTGCGGGTGGCCTCGGTCATGGTTCCGGCGCTGATGGTGTAGCGGGTCAGCGTCCATGCATCCATATCTATGTAGTCTATCTTGCCTTCCGTTGCGGGCTGCAGCGCCTGCCTGACAATGTCCACCACCTCTTCAATGGGATAGTACATGCCTTCGTAGGAAATCAGCAGCATATCGCCGTTGCGTTCCAGCACTTCGGTGCCGTCTTCCTTCTGCGGCTGTTCGTTGCGCAGGGCGCATTCAAGGGCTTCTCCGGCGGGCGAGATATGCCCGTAAACTTTGATAAGAATATGTTGCATGGCGGTATGGCAGCGCTCCGGCGGGGCAGCGGCTAAAGGGTGAAGCGTCCGTTTTCGTAAATGGTGCGTTTTTCACCGCTGCGCAGCAGGGCGGTGACGCGTTTTGATTCTGTGTTGACCATATCCCAGTGCAGGGTGGACGTGTTGAAGCCGAAACTGCACCGCAGTCCGGGGGTAAGGTCTTCCGGCGGACCGTCAAAGGTGTTGCTGTATGACTGGCCGAGAGCGATATGCATGGAACCGTGCCGCCCGCCGTGGTTTTCGTCATACAGCGTATTGGCCATGAATCTGCCGATGCGCGAAAAACGTCTGTCCACCAGTGCATATTCTCCCAGCAGGGCGGCACCGGGATCACTGTTCACCTGCTCAACAGCAAAACTGTGTCCTTCTTCGGCTGTCAGTGACGTCACCCGTCCGCCTTTGAACTCAAGTCTGATGCCTTTGACAATGTTGCCCGACCGGTAGGAGGGCAGGTCGGCGTAATACACCCCTTCGGTGCCCCTGCAGTCGGGCGAGACATACATCTCGAAGCTGGGGATGTTCCGCCCCGTGATGCCCGCCCACACCCTGCGTTCTCCCAGAGTCACAAGCAGATCGACCGAATCGGATTCCGTGCGCAGACTGACCATGTCCATGCTGTTCAGCCAGTTGCGGATGTCTTCGGCATGACGGGCAAGCATGCGCCATGACTGCACCGGATCGCCTTCGGTAAGCAGGCAGGCGTTTTTGATTTCGTGTGCATACTCTGCCAGCGAAAGGCCCGCGGCCTGTGCCTGTGCCTCGGTGGGATAGACGCACAAAGTCCAGCCGAAGGCCCCCATTTCTTCGCGGGTGCGTGTTATGTGCTGAACAGGCTGACGCGACTGCTGGTGCATGGCAAGCCGTTCCGGTTCTACGCCGGAAAGGTGCGTAAGCGATTGCGGTGCAAGCAGTGATATGGTGCCGTGCAGGTGATTGTGCAGGTCGCGCTCGCCGGGGATGAGCGTGGTAAGCCGCTTGTTGTTGGCTTTGGTGTACAGGTCACGTTCCATGCGCGGGGTAGGCAGCATGCGCGGTACGGGAATCATGCCTTCGTCGTGGAGAAGCGCGCACAGTTCTTCCGCCAGCGGCAGCGCGGGCAGGTGGTACCGCACAAGTATGAAGCTGCTTTTGGCCAGCGGGCTTTTTTTGCCGCGCTTCAGCCCCCACAGCAGTACTTCGGCATATTTCTCCAGTTCATCGGGGGTAAAGACGGGTGTGAACATGATTGTGCCTCCGGCGCAAGTGTGCGTCATGCCGCGCCGGAGGGCAAGTCTTTTGAAAATGCCTGACCGGACGAAGCAGCCGGCTGCCAGCACCGCGAACCGGCACCCCACACAAAGGCAGAGAGTAAAAAAAGAGCATGCCGCGAGCGGAAGGTTCGCGGCATGCAGGCAGTTGCAGAGCGTTTGCGCTGTATATCGTTTCCGTTCTGTACGACCGGAAGTGATTGCATGATGTTGACGGCCTGCTGCGCGTTGCCGGGGCGGCACACCCGCCCCGGCGCCACACGGCACACACAGTAGCATCGCGGGTATCATAACCCGCAAAGGAAGAAGGTATCACGCTGTTTGTTTGTGCAAACAGTGAAGAGATTCCTACTCCGGCAGACGGTGGACGTCAAGCCCTGTTGCGCAGAAAAATGCTTTCCGGTTTCCTATGATATGCAAGGCGCTCAAAAAATAGCGGAGGGAATGTGACAGCAGGTGATTCCGCATGACATCGTCTTCGGAGATGAGTCCGGCGCTGAGAATGCGGAACAGCGTGGAGCATACTCTGCTAGCGCGTGTTCCGCCGTGGCGGATCGGGGGCGGCCGGAGTGCCTGCCCTGTAGGCGTTGGCAGGCGGTGTGCTGTGCCCGCTATTGCCGGTATGTCCGCTGTGTCCGGTATGACAGGTACAGCGGCAGGGCCGGTGCGGCTGATGCGCCTGCCGCATGCTGCATGGCCGCACTCCGTCCTACCGGATGCCGACTGGCCGGATGCCGACTGGCCGCATGCCGACTGGCTGCATGAGCAGGCGCACGCGCGGCAAGTGTTACGCAATCCGGTGATGACCATGTATGGCGGTGCCTGTCCGTCTGACAGAA
The DNA here is from genome assembly GCF_055388115.1 of Oleidesulfovibrio vietnamensis. NCBI lineage: Bacteria > Pseudomonadati > Thermodesulfobacteriota > Desulfovibrionia > Desulfovibrionales > Desulfovibrionaceae > Oleidesulfovibrio > Oleidesulfovibrio vietnamensis. Next base: position 2,736,348 of record NZ_AP042419.1, on the reverse strand, counting down.
AATAATGGCACAAGCCTTGTGGCGGAGTATTCTGGAACAGTGTGAAAAGCGCCGCGTAACCGGCGGCGCGACTTTTACAGCCTTGGCAGCAGGCTGTGAAAGACGGGCGGTGGCAACACTGCCTTCATCCTCCTCCCTTGCACCGCTGGCCGTGTCCTTGCACCCCTTGGGACACGGCCAGCCGCTTTTCGGGCTGCCAAATGCTTCTGCCGCACTGGCTTCTTTGTTCCGGCAAACGGCAAAATCTGTCCGGGAAGACGGGCGGAAAACCGGCTGTGCAGCGTCGGGCGGAATCGTATGGAATCGGGCGGAGGCAGCCGGAAGGAAGCAGGGCTGCGCCCGGGCCTGCAGGCGTGGTGCCGGAACACATGGCGGTGCGTCTGAGGAGCCGGAGCTGACTTCTGTCAGTTTATTGTGCGGTCGTATCTGCAGAGCGGGGGGCGGTGCAGTAATTGCGGGTGCGCGCCCAGTGCAGACTTTCGCAGCGCCCCAGTCCGCAGGCCGTGCGGTAGTCTTCACACATGGCGGAAAAATTTTTGAGCACCAGATAGGCTGCTCCGCGTGATTGCCGGAACTGGGCCATCTGCGGCGCCAGACTGATGGCTGCGGAGTAGTCTTCCACAGCCAGTTCGGGCAGATGCAGTTTAAGGTAGGTTGTGCCGCGGCTGTGCCATGCACGGGCGAAGGCGGGGTCAAGCCGCAGCGCCGTGTCCTGATCGCCTGCGGCTTCCAGCGTCTGTCCCAGTTGAAAGCGTGCTTCACCCAGGGCATTCCACGGCAGCGGATTCAGTCCGTCTTTATCTATGGCCTCGCGCATGGTCTCCACCACTGTTTCCGGTGCCTGCCATACTCCGTCAGCCTGCAGCAGGGGCAGGGCCTGACGGTAAATCCGCATGCTGCGCAGTGACCGGATATGACGGTTGAAGGCTGCCTCGCGCCCGGGTGCGCGGTCTGCGGGAGAACGGCGTGCGGCGGCCAGCGCGACAAACTGGTTCAGGATGTGCTGCTCGCGTTTCAGGCAGGCGGCATACAGATGCAGCAGCATGGGCTGGCTGAGCAGCACCGTCGCCTGCAGAACGGTTTTTTCGGGGTGCAGGGTTGTCTCCATGGTCACGGCCGCCCCTGCGTCGTCCTCGTAGCCGAAAAATTCAGAGCCGGTTATATGCGCTTCCACCAGCGCGTCGGCCACCGGTCTTGCGGAAATTTCTTCAAATGCTCCGTCCAGCTGCGGCCGTGAAGCCAGCCATCGCGCCACCATATCCACAAGGGCATGGCGGGCCAGTACCGCTGCCGCTTCGTGCGCATTTTCTTCTGAAAGATCACCCCCGTACGGTTGCGCCACCGTGTGCGAAAAAGTCAGCGGCGCAGGGCCTGCGGGGGGCGCAGGCTGTGCATGCGCCGGACAGTGTGCCAGCAGAAAAAGCAGCAGTGCAAGGTGCGGGGCCCACTGGAGCCTGTCCGGCGCAGTAAAGAACACAGAAGCAGCCTATCTGCGCGTGGCGGCGACAATTTTATCGGCCAGAGGCGACACGATGTCTCGCAGGGCCTCGGTCATCAGTTCCTGAGTCGCGTCTTCAGTAGGCACAACCCGTCTGGTCAGCGAACCGCGCAGCGTTTCGGAAAAAACCTGTTCGCCGTCGCCGGAGGTCATGGTTACGGTCATTTCCACAGTGGTCTGGTAGTCGATGGCGCTTTTTTCTTCAATCCACACCTTGCGCAGCGTGCCGGTCACCACATACCCCTTGCCCTGTGCACTGGCGGGGTCGGTGACATAGCTTGCAAAAACGGGGCGCCGTGCCAGTTCCTGATACAGTGCGTCAGCTACCCAGTGTGCCATGCCTGAAAGCGGGGTAAAGCTGGTGCCGTCCTTGCGGAGTCCGGCGGCGGTGGTTTCGCGGGCATCGGCAAAGCGCACCACGATAACTTTGGCGGCGTCGGGACCGGGGGCGATGATGGGCGCCTGCGATGTATAGCGCAGGCGGACGTGTTCCGAAGGGCCGCAGGCGGAAAGCAGCATCGCGGCGGCGGTGATGCACACGAGCAGCGGCAGATGGAAAAGTGATTTCTTCACGGGGGTGTCTCCTTATGGGGCAGTCTTGCTTGCTACAAAGGGGCAAGAGGCAGGTACAGGCGTGTTGTCAGCAGTGCCGAAGGGGTGCGCACCGGGTTGCCCATGTATTGTTCCAGACAGGGCAGGGTTGCGGGGCACCGGCCGCTGAAGGGCAGCCAGTCCCAGAACAGACTGAGCCATATGGCCTGCACTTCATGGTAAGGGCCTTTATGTTCGGCCATGGCGTACTCGCACGCATCCATGCGCCGGGCAAACACGCTGCCGTCCAGCCGCAGGTCGGCAGGCACGGCCACCATGGCATCATACCGTATTTTGTCGGGCTGTGTGATATGAATATCGTCATGCATGATACCCCAGTAGCTCAGCTCCGCGCCGGATTTTTCCATGCGCGCCAGCCACGGGGCCAGCGTATTCCACGCTTCCGGCGCTGAAACACTGTACGGCCCGTACGCACGGATACCCGCAACAGTGAAGGCGCTCAGCATGACAACACGTATATCCATGACAACCTCTTGCGCTTTTTGCCTCTATACACCACACTGCGGCGTTGTCCAACAGTCAGGCGTTTTGAGGACGGATTCGTGAGAAATTTGCGTAAAGTGGCCCCTGTTGCGAGTTTGCGGTTGACAAGAGACTGATGGTCTGAAAGAAGGGCTACCTCGTGATATCGCCTTTTCAGGCGGCGCCCGGCGTACGCCTTAATTTAACGTCATATAGAATCGGAGATTGAAAATGACCAAAGCTGAACTGGTTCAGAAGATTGCTGCCAAAGCCGGTATGAATTCCAAGACCCAGGCCGAATCTGCTCTGGACGCCACCATTGCCGTTATCACCGAAGCGCTGAGCGCCGGTGATTCCGTGACCTTCACCGGTTTCGGTTCTTTCAAGGTTGCCGAACGCGCCGCCCGTAAAGGCCGCAACCCCCGCACCGGCGAAGAAATGACCATTCCCGCCAGCAAAGTGGTGAAGTTCACCCCCGGCAAGGCTCTGAAAGACGCCGTTAAATAAGCAGTCTTTCCGGAACCGGAATGCATGAACGCCCCGCTTTGCGGGGCGTTTTTTATTTATGCCTGTGGCGGTCCGCTCCGGCGGCGGAGTCGGGCCATGCGTGCGCCGCACGCGAAACACCGTGTGCACGGCGGCTGCTCAGGCCGCGTCGGGGCATTCTACCAGCAGCAGTGCCATATCCATCACGTTGGTCAGCGTGGGACCTGTTTTCAGCAGGTTGCCTGTTTTTTCCAGAAAAACATAAGAGTTGTTGTCGGCCAGACATGCTCCGGCATCCAGCCCGCAGCAGCGTGCGGCATTCAGCGTGGCCGCACAGGCAAAGCCGCCTGCCGCATCCGTGGGACCGTCGCTGCCGTCCGTGCCTGCGCACAGCATGGTAATGTTGTTGCAGTCCTGCAGGTGCATGGCTCCGGCCAGTGCCATTTCCTGATTGCGTCCCCCCAGACCTGCACCGGTTATGGTCACCGTGGTTTCGCCGCCTGCCAGCAGGCACACCGGACCGGAAAGCGGTTCACCCGCGCAGAGCTGCCGTGCGGCTGTCACCAGTTCTTTTGCTTTTTCGCGTGCCTCGCCGGTCATGGTGCTGGTCAGTATGCGCGGTGTATATCCCTGCCGCGCGGCTTCCTGCGCTGCGGCTTCCAGTGCCTGCCTGTTGTTGGCCACCAGTACGTTGTGCACGCGGTCAAACGCGGCATCGCCCTGTGCCGGAGTTTCGGGCACCCTGCCGGCCGCGCCCTCTTCCAGTCTGCGGGTTATGGCTGCGGGCATGCTGTGCCGCAGTCCGTATCTGTCAAGAATGCCGAGGCACATTTCATATGTGGAAGAATCCGGCGATGTGGGCCCCGATGCAATGACATCCAGATCGTCACCCACCACGTCGGAGATTATCAGCGCCACCAGCGTGGCCGGACTGGCTGCAGCGGCCAGTCTGCCGCCGCCGAAGACAGACACGTGTTTGCGGATGGCGTTGATCTCGTGGATGGTGGCGCCGCATGCCAGCAGCCGTTGCGTGGCTGCCTGCCAGTGGGCAAGGCATATGCCGTCGGCCAGTGCCGGGGTCAGTGCGCTGGCGCCGCCGGTAAGTACACACAGCACCAGATCGCGGCCGGTGGCGGATGCGGCAAGCTCCAGCATGCGTCTGGCTGCAGCTTCTCCGGCGGCGTCGGGCACCGGGTGCGCAGCCTCGTACAGCGTGATGCGGCGCAAGGGTACCGTGTGTCCGTATTTCACGCATACAGCTCCCTGCGTGATGCGCTCGCCCAGCAGTTGCTCCAGTGCTGCCGCCATGGGGGCCGCGCCTTTGCCGGCGCCGGTCACCAGAATACGGTCATAGTCATCCAGATTGTATGTTCTGTTGTCGATGTGCAGCAGGTTGTCCTGTACCTGAACATGGCGGTACACGGCCCTGTCGGGCGCCACGGCCTGCAGGGCCGCATCCAGCAGGCTGCGCAGCACTGCTCTGGGATTTTTTGTCATCAGTATTCTTCCTGTTGCGGCGATGGCCGCCGGTATGTGTGCGGGGCGCTTATGGTAGCTGCGGGAAGTCCGGCCGGTCAAGAAATCCGCTGTGCGGAACAACGCCCGCGCTGCGGGTGACACAGGCTGTGTGGCGTGCTACTACACGGTCAACGTAAGACAGACAAAAGGAATCCGCTGATATGAGATATTATACCGTGCTGCGTCGTTTTTTTGTTTCCGCCATGCTGCTGACAACTGTGCTTGCGCTGCCGGGCTGCATGGGCGGGGGGCTTTTTTCTGCAGACAGTTCCGCTGAGGATGCCGTTCCCGCGTATGCCCGCAATGAAAAAGCCGAACAGGCCGTGCGTGCGGCACTGGCCGCGCTGGGCGACAGAGCGGCGGGGCTGACGGTGTATGCATGGCAGGACACCGCGTTCATTATAGGAGAAGCGGACGATGACACCTTTGCGCAGGTGGTGCGTGAGGCGCGCAGGGCTCCGGAAATAAGCGCAGTGGCCGGTTACGTGTTTCCGCCTGCCGGTGATGCGGCAGACGTGCACGATAACGCGCTGGCAGGCAGGGTTATGGATGCGCTTTCCGGCGTGGAAGGGCTGGATATCTCCGCACTGGTCGTTGATACCGTGCGCGGCGATGCGGTACTGATGGGCCCCGTGCCTTCCGGTGCCGGGGCTGCGCAGGCCGTGGCGGCAGCCCGCGCCGTGGAAGGTGTGGGACAGGTGCGGTCTTTTCTGCATGTGCAGGACGGAATGCGGCGCGACTGAGCAGGGCGTAAAAAACGCACGGCATTCATCGTCGTCTGTGCACGCTGTGCGTGCGGGGCAGACTTTTGCCGTGGCGGTACCGCGGCATGCTGTCCGGCACGGGGCGCAAAAAAAGCCGCCTTCCGGCTGGAAGACGGCCTGACACGGTGCATGCGCCGGTCTAAACTTTTTCAAAAAATTCTTTTTCCGCGCCGCACAGCGGACATACCCAGTCTTCGGGCAGGTCGGCAAAAGCGGTTCCGGGCTGAACACCGTTTTCGATGTCACCCACTTCGGGGTCGTAGACATAGCCGCAGGGGCATTCGTATTTATCCATCATATTCTCCTGTGTTTGCGGGGTTCTGCGTTGAACATGAAGACGCACCCGCGTTGGCGCCGGCAGGAAACAAGACCCGCCTCGTCCGGAGCGCTTTTTTCAGCACGGTGCTTGAAAGGGGCAGCTTCCAGTCTCTGTCCCATAGCTTCCGGTTTGCAGTATTGTCAATGAAATCCGCCGGAGCGGCACGGGACCGTACCGCAGTTCAGACAAACACCCGAAAAGGCCGCATTCTGTGATGAATGCGGCCTTTGTCTTCGGTAACGGCTGATTGTATGGTCAGCCGCGGAATCGGTAACGGAGGTGATGTCGGGACTATGCGTCGCGGCTGCTGCGGCTTCCCCAGCCGGGTATGCCTTCCATCCTGCGGGGCATGCCTTTACCGGCAGGAGCGGTGTAATCATCCAGCCAGGTAGCGGCAGGATTGCGCGGAAAGCTGAGCAGAGAACCGGAGTGGGCCGGATTGGGCGTCCGGTGGCGGCGGAATACCACCTGATCGTGAGTTACCGAGACCACTTCGATTTTGCCGGTGGCGTGCGACATGGCATAGCGTACACGCTTGGCGGGCCCGCTGAGCGTTTTCTGCGCTTTCTGCAGTATGTCGTATCCTTCCTCTATGGGCACCGTGAAGTGTCTGTTGCCTTTGGTGGGACGGCAGACAAACAGGTAATAAGGCGGCACACCGGCTCCCGCCAGCTTTGCGAACAGTTCCGACAGCGTTTCGGGGCAGTCGTTCACGCCGCGCAGCAGCGGTGTCTGATTGGTCATTATGATGCCGGCGCGCTGCAGGGCGTCAACGGCTTCCAGCGCCAGCGGCGAAAGTTCGCGCGGGTGATTGAAGTGTGTCTGCATGTACAGCTTGCGTCCGGGTCTGGAATACCGCGAAAGCAGCTCGAGCAGGCGGGTATTGCCGGCGATGAGACCGGGGTCGAAGACGGGCATGCGCGACCCTATGCGGATGAACTGCAGATGGTCTACGGCGTCCAGACCTTTGAGGATATGTTCCAGTTCAGCCAGGGGCAGCAGCAGCGGATCGCCGCCTGAGATGAGAACGTTGGTAATTTCTTTGTGCGCCCTTATGTAGGCCAGCGCTTTCCCGGTGTCCGGCACGGGCGGTGTGCCGCCCTCCATGAAAATGCGCTTGCGGAAGCAGAACCGGCACAGTCCGCCGCAGGCTTTGCCTGCCAGCAGAATGGCCGTGTCGCGGTATTTGTGCTGCATGCCGGGCACGGCGGTGTAGCGGGCCTCGTCAGAAGGATCCAGTTCGCCCCAGTCCTTTGTCTCGTCGGGGTGCGGCACAATGATGCGGCGGATGGGGTCGGCCGGATCATCCCAGTTGATAAGCGAAAGATAGTAGTCGTTGGCCCTGAATGCGTAATATTCCATCACAGGCCGCAGCGCGCGGGCTTCCTGTGCGTCGAGGGGCAGTGAGTTGATACAGCTCGTGTACGTAGCGTGCTGACGGGTCATGGGCAGTCTCCTTGGGGCGTTGTGTACGCGGCAGCGCACGGGCAACGCATGAGCGGCATGTCTGGGACAGGCCGGCGAAGCCGGAAAACCGGCTGTGCAGCATGAACGTATGCGAAATCGGGCTAACCGCCGGAACCTGCGCGCGAAGGCAGAACCGGCCGGTCACGGATAAAAAAAGCGGTTTATGATGCCGCTGGATGAAAAGGCAGGTGAACCGCCTTTGTATATGACAGGTCTGTGCCGTGTGACCTGCGGGAGGAACGCAGAGAGAATACGCGTTCCCCGTTGTGTGCAGGCAGCACCTTAGAAAAAATAAACTTGATAATCAAGCTTTATTTTGCCGGACACGGCGGGCATTACGGGCTGTTTTCATGCGGCAGAACCCGGCGTGGGCCGGTTTTGGGGCCGCCATGACCGGCAGATGGCACTGAAACTGCCGTGCGCCGCACGGCGCAGAGATGGATTGCGGACCGCTTTTGCCTGCGCGTGGCCGGCGCGGGAGTGAAAAAAAGTCCGGCGCAGCTTGTACGCCGTGCCGGACATTTTTTCAGATAACCATGTGCGCAGCGTCAGCGGCGGGATGCCGCCGGACCCTGTTCCAGCACCTGCGCCATGACCTGCAGGGCTTTTTCCATCAGCCGGGGATGTGCCTGTGTACCCATATGCCCCAACCGGAACACCTTGCCCGCCATGGGGCCGAAGCTGCCTGCGGCGCGCAGACCGCGTGCGGCAAGCGCCTGCAGCCATGCAGCGCATTCCCAGCCTCGGGGAACAAGTGCCGCGGTTACTGTGGGTGAATTCACAGCGTTTTCAGCGGTGAACAACCTGATGCCCATCTCCTGCAGACCGTCGCGGCATTGCCGGGCCACATTGCGGTGCCGCGCAAAAACCTGTTCTGTTCCTTCGGCAACAATGGCCGCGGCGGCGGCATGCAGCGCCGCCGTGCCGTGCCAGTACGGGGTATACGGGCAGCGGCCGTCGCTGTGCACTGTACGGAAAGGTCCCAGTGCGTCGTAGCCCTGATAGGCCCGCTGTTCCACTGCCTCCCATGCGGCGGGGCTTACTCCCACAAAGGCCATGGAAGGCGGTGCGGAGAGGCATTTCTGCGAGCCGCCGAGCAGCAGGTCCACATGCCAGTCGTCGGCCATTACGGGAGCGCCGCCAAGGCTTGCCACGGCGTCAACATAGAAAAGCGGAACATTCATGGCTGCTTTGAGCCTGCCCAGTTCTGCCAGCGGGTTCAGCGTGCCGGACGGCGTTTCACAGTGCACGGCGGTGATCATGTGCGGCCTGAAACGGTCGACAGCCTCTTCCACGGCGGTCAGGTCGTCCAGCGTGGCGTTGAAGGGCAGTGTGATTTTGCGCACTTCGCAGCCCAGACCGGCGGCCATGTCGCCTATGCCGTCGCCGAAGACGCCTGTGGCCACGCTGAGCACCCTGTCACCGGGAGCCAGACAGCTCTTCAGCGCTCCCCACAGGGCCAGCATGCCTTCGCCGGTCATTATCACCATATCGTTGCCGGTACCCGCCAGCGTGCCCAGCAGTTTCTGCGTGTCTGCATACAGCTGCAGGTAGGCAGTTTCTATCTGTCCTGAACCGTAATCACGGCCCATGGCCGCCAGTGCATCGGGGTGCAGGGTGGTGGGCCCCGGAACCATGGGAATTTCAGTGTAAGCGTTCATGCCGTATCCTCCGGCGTTGCCGGTTGTTACAGGTCCACCAGTTCCACTTCGTCGGGGGCGACCGGAGTACCCAGAAAAAGACCGCCGGTGCGTGAAAAACGGGGAACATCGTCCGTGGCCATAAATCTTGTCTCACCGCATTCAGTGGCCCGGCGTTCCAGACCTCTGGCGCGCAGTTCCGCCTCCACCGCTTTTGCAGTGATGGCCGCGCTGTCCACTATGGTCACTCCGTCACCGATGACATTGCGTATGGCACCGGCCAGCAGCGGAAAATGAGTGCAGCCCAGCACCAGACAATCCGGTGTTTCCGGCCTGCCGGAACCGGAGGCGGGATGAAAGATGGGGTTCAGATAGCGGGCGGCTATGCCTTCGACCAGCGGGCCGTCCAGCCAGCCTTCTTCGGCCAGCGGCACAAACAGGGGGCAGGGCGCGCCGGTGGTCTGGGCATCCGGTCTGATGGCGTGGATGGCACGCTCGTACGCGCGGCCGCGGATGGTTGATTCCGTGGCGATAACCGCAATACGCCCCGTGGCGGATGCCCGGCAGCTGGCCTGTGCGCCGGGCTGGACCACGCCTATGACCGGAATGCCCGGATAGGCGTTGCGCAGCGGCTCAAGAGCCGTGGCACTCACGGTGTTGCAGGCCACCACCAGCAGTTTTATATCTCTTTCGACCAGTCTGGCCGAAGCCTGCAAGGCATAGCGGGTGACCGTCTCGGCCGATTTTGTGCCGTAGGGCAGCCGGGCGGTATCGCCCAGATACAAAATGCTTTCACAGGGCATGCGGCGGCGCAGCGCCTTGAGCACGGTCAGGCCCCCCACGCCGGAGTCGAACATGCCGATGGGCAGGTCACGGCGGGAATCGCAGCCGGATTCTATCTGCATGCGCACTGCTCCCCGTCGTTGTCCAGCAGCTCAAACGAACTGCTGGTGACCGGCGCTCTTAGTGTATCAAGCACCCGTTCCAGCAGAATACCGTCGCGGCTTGGCAGGTTGTGCCCGAAGGTGGCTCTGATGCCCATGGTGACAAACTGCACGGCGCGGTCCATGGCTATGGGCAGGCTGTCGCCCTGCAGCAGCGCGCCCGTGACCACGCTGGCAAACGTATCACCCGTTCCCGGGTAATGTGCCGGAATATATGAGCAGTCTACTTTCCAGAACCGGTCATGCCGGCGGTTGTATGCCATAACAGCGCTGCGCCGTTCATCACCGTGCACCGGCACGCTGGTGATGATGGCTATGGATGGCCCCATGGCTGTGAGGCGGCGCAGCCAGTCTTTCACCGTGCTTACAGTGGCTTCGGTGGTGTACTTTTCGTCCAGCAGAAAGGCCGCTTCCGTAAAGTTGGGGGTTATTATGTCTGCCTTGGTGACCAGCCAGCGCATGCGGTGAACCATTTCAAGCGTCATGGTGGGTTCCATTTCGCCGTTGTCGCCCATGACGGGGTCCACCACCGCAAGCCCGTCCGGAGTGCGGAACATGTCGATGCAGCGGGCCACGATGTCCACCTGTTCCGGCGAGCCCAGAAAACCGCTGTAGACGGCATCGAACTTGAGGTTGAGCGACTGCCAGTGGTCAAGGATGGAATGCATCTGTTCCGTCAGGTCCACAAAGCTGAAGTTTTCAAAACCGGACGTATGGGTGGACAGCACCGCCGTGGGCAGCGGGCAAACCTGAACGCCCATGGACGAAAGTACAGGCATGGCCACGGTGAGCGAGGTGCGCCCGAAGCCGGAAAGATCGTGTATTGCCGCCACGCGCGGCACTGGGGTGCGCATTATAGGAACGTCTCCGTTGGATCGGTTGCGTTGAATGTTCGGGGCCGGCGTTTGTGTGCCGGTATCCTGCCACGGGGCATAAGCCCGCGGACGGGCAAAAGCAACATGAGCGGAGCAAAAAAGCAAGCAGACAGAAAAACACTCTGCCGCGGGAACGCAGGCATGGCGGGAGCGGGGGAACGGCAGGGCGGCATCTTGCGGCAGCGGTTTAAAAAAACGTACGCCGTGTGCTGCCGTGTGCTGCACGGGGGCTGTCGCGGCAGGGGATATCACACCCCGATACAATGCATGCGGCCGCCCGGAGGCGGCCGCGTGGATGTCGTTGAAGCAATGCAGATCAGGCTGCTGCCTGCTGGCTTTCTGCCACCACCTTTTCGGTGATATGGGGCGGAGCTTCCTCGTAATGATCGAATTCCATGGTGAACACGCCCTGTCCGCCGGTCATGGAACGCAGATCGGGGGCATAGCGCATGATTTCATTCATGGGGATGTGCGCTTTGATTTCCGTTATGCCGGCTGTGGAGTCGGAGCCAAGCACTTTGCCGCGGCGGCTCGAAAGGTCGCCGATGATGTCGCCCATGTATTCATCCGGCACAGACACGCTGACCAGCATGACGGGTTCAAGCAGTACGGGGCGGCATGATTCCATGGCTTTTTTAAAGGCAAGCGATCCTGCAATTTTAAAGGCCATTTCCGAAGAGTCCACCGTGTGGTACGACCCGTCGTACAGACGCACCTTGAAGTCCACCATGGGATATCCGGCAAGATAGCCTCTGTGGGCGGCCTCCTGAACGCCTTTATCCACAGCGGGTATATACTGGCGGGGAATGGAGCCGCCCACGATGGCGTCTTCAAAGGTGTACCCTGCTCCGCGCTCCTGCGGGCTGATTTCCACCCAGCAGTCGCCGAACTGCCCGCGTCCGCCGGATTGTTTCTTGTGTCTGCCCTGCACCTGCGCTTTGCCCTTGATGGTTTCGCGGTAGGGCACCTTGGGCGTTTTCAGCACAATGTCCGCCTTGTATCGGCGGCGCGCACGTTCCACGGCGGTTTCTATGTGCATCTGCCCCATGCCGGAAAGCAGTATGTCTCCGGTTTCTTCGTCTCTGTTCAGACGCAGGGTTATGTCTTCATCAAGCAGTTTGTGCACGGCCGCGTATACTTTGTCTTCATCGCCTTTTTCCTGCGGGGCCAGCGCATAGGTGATAAGAGTGGGGGGCATATGCGGGCGCGCCAGCGCAAAGGGTGTTTTTTCTTCGCACAGTGTGTCGCCGGTACGGGTGTTTTTCAGTTTGGCCACGGCAATAACGGCACCGGGTTCAAGAGCTTCCTTGCAGGGGGTCTGCTCTTTGCCCACAAGGCACAGCGGTGTGCCCACACGCTCGTTTTCTTCTCTGGCGGGGTTGTACAGCGTGGTGTCGGGCTTCAGCGTGCCGGAAAGAATACGCAGAATACTGAGCTGCCCTGCAAAGGGGTCGGCCAGCGTTTTTATGACAAATGCAGACACCGGCCCGTCGGGAGAGGAGACGCGCTCGTTGCCTTCTTCGTCAAGCCATGCCGCGCGGTCCAGCGGCGAGGGGAAAAGACTCTGGATGAGGTCGAGCACCTGCGCGCCGCCTTTGTTTTCCAGTGCCGAACCGGCAGCAACCGGTATCAGTTCGCCTTTCAGTACGCCTTTGCGCAGGGCAGCGTGTATTTCTTCGTCTGTCAGTTCACCTTCTTCAAGGTATTTTTCCATAAGCTCTTCATCGCTTTCCGCGATGTTTTCCACCATGGTTTCGCGCAGGGCCTGTATGTCGTCTGCCATGTCCGCGGGTATGTCAGCTTCGGTCACGCTGCCGTTTTCGCCGAACAGCAGGGCCTTGCCTGCCAGCACATCGGCCACCCCGCGAAAGTTTTCCTGCTGCCCCACGGGAGAATAGAGCAGAACGGGTTTGATACCCAGTATGTCGGACAATCCCGCAAAGGCCATGTCGAAGTCGGCTCTGTCGCGGTCGGTCTTGTTGATGAAGACCATGGCGGGCAGACCGGCATTTTTCACGGCGTTCCACAGTTTACGTGTCAGGGGGCGTACTCCGTCCACGGCATCGACAACAAAAACGGCGGCATCAACGCCGGCCAGCAGGTAGTTGATGTCGCCGATAAAGTTGTTATCGCCGGGGATGTCAGCAAGAAAGTGCCGGTTCTTGTTCCATGAAAATGTCGCAAAAGCGGGCTGTATGCTGCCGCGCCGCTTCACTTCCTCCGGCTCGTAATCAAGGCAGCTTGTTCCGTCCTCGATTTTTCCCATGCGGCTGACCGCGCCGGACTGGAAAAGAAGCATTTCCGCCAGCGAGGTCTTGCCGCTGCCTCCGGTGCCGACCAGGGCATAGGTTCTTTGATTTTCAAGCGCTCTGGACATGTAGCTCTCCCTTGTAACGTGTGTATCGTGGGAATAGCCCCTGCGCGCAGGGGTTTTGTCCTTTTGCTCAGTGCAGCCCTTTTCCGGTGCTGCGAGTCTAATGCATAGAGAGAGTTAGAGAAAGATGTCAAGCCCTGTGCACAAATCAACCTACTGGAAAAACAAATCGGTTCGATATAAGACGGTAAGATAACCGCATACCGGAGGACGGATGTACATCAATCTGCTGTTGGGAGTGCTGTTCGTTGTTGCCGTGATAATGCTGATACGGGCATGGTGGCAGGAACGCAGACCCGCACGCGAGCTGCTGGAAGAAGAACTGCGCCGCAGACGCGAACGAGAAAAAGCACCGGAAGCGGCGGCCCGCAGACTGCGGGAACTGGGCGTGGAGCGGCTGAAGCCCGTGCTGCGGGCTGTGGAGGACATGCGCAACGCACTGCCGGAAAACACACGGTTTACCTGCATGCTTGATGAAGACGGGCTGCGTATTGAGCTGCCTGCGGCAGAGGGCAGAACCGTGACGCTGCTTGTGCGGCACCGGGTGCAGGCTTTTTCGCTCGACCGCGGCACGCGCGGGCTGGAAGAAGCATTGCTGGAGCATGAGCGTTTTGTGCTGTCGCATCCTGAACATGCCGGCAGGGGAGAAAGCGTGGCGCGCGATCAGGATGAGTGCATACGCATGGTGGCGCGTGAACTGGCACATGAGCTGGCACATGAACCGGCGCATGACCCCGCGGGAGAACCTGAGCAATAGCTGCGGTGACATGGGAACGCAGGCACTGCCGTGTGCCTGCATTGTCATCTGTTCCGGCCGCTGCTATGTTGCCGGTGATATCAACCCTCTCAGAAAAGGAAGCACCATGGCGGAAAACAGCGACGTGCGACTGTATGCCCTGTCCACCTGCATCCATTGCAGAAAATGCAAGGAATTTCTTGAAGAGCATTCCGTGCCCTTTGAGTGCGTCTATGTGGACATGCTGTCCGGCGATGAACGCAGTGAGACCATTTCGTTCATCAAAAAACACAATCCCAAACTTTCGTTTCCCACGCTGGTCATAGACAACGGCGGCACGGTGATTGTGGGCTTTCACAAAGATCAGATCGAGGAGGCTCTGGACTTATGAGCAAAACCATGACTCCGGAAACCCTGTACGAAATGCTCAAAAAATTTCAGGAGCCCAAAGGCTTTTATTTCAACGCGGACATGGGCATGACCATGCCGTTGCTCGAAAGCCTGCTGCAGACCAAGGAACGTTACGGTTACATGGCCTGTCCCTGCCGTCTTGCGCTGGGTGAATACGAAGCGGACAGAGATATCATATGCCCCTGCGTGTACCGCGAACCGGATATGGAGGAGTACGGGGCCTGTTTCTGCGGACTGTATGTGACAAAGGAATGGAACGAAGGCACCATAGAACACAAGGTGGTGCCCGAGCGTCGTCCGCCGGAAAAACTGCTGGGCTGACGTCTTCGTTCCGCAGGCGGCAGATTGTGTCCGTGCGTTCATGGTGCAAGGTACGGAGACTGCCGCCACTGTGACGGCAGGGCGGGGGACCGGTACATGCCTTTGCCGGTTGTCTGCCGCTGCCTTTCGTATGCCGTTTGCGGCTGCCGTGTCGCCCCGGTGCTGCCGCAAGGTATGACGCGCCCGGCGCAGACGGGCCGCCACCGGTGCGCCGGTGGCTTTTCATAATGCCCGTATGGCGGTTATGCTGTTGTTGCCCCAAGCACCGGCGGTACAGTGCAGGTTTGCCCGCCGGTATGTTCATGCCTGTATGTCAGACACAAAAAAACACCGCATTCATTAAGGATGCGGTGTTTTTTTGTGCAAGGTTCCCATGCGGAACGCAGTGTTTCAGTCCTGCGCCCTGAGCCCCAGTGCCAGCGCACCGTTGCCCATGAGATCGGCCAGAGCGCTGTCGCTGATGCCCAGCCGTTTCCGGAGCATTTTCTGTTCCGATGCAGGATCAAACAGCGGCCAGTCACTGCCGAAAAGCCATTGTTCACGCGGGTGCTTTTTCCATAGACCGTGCAGGGTGTCATCGTCGATGAACGCCAGTGAGCTGGAAGTATCCATGTAGACGTTTTTGCCCGCCAGTGCTTCCAGCGCATACTTCCAGTGGCGGTAGCCGCCCATGTGTGCGGCGATGAACCGCACGCGGGGAAATTTTTTAATCAGTGCCGCCAGCTTGTACGGGCATGAAGGGTTTTCATCGGGCGGCAGTGTGTCGCCGATGTGACACATGATCATCATGCTGTCGCCGATGGTTTCAAAAATAGGTTCCAGCCGCGGGTCATCCAGCCAGAACCCCTGAAACTCGGGGTGCAGCTTGATGCCGCGTATGCCGTGCGCCTGCAGACGCTTCAGCTGTGCCTCCCATTCTTCATAATCGGGATGGATGCTGCCGAATGCCACGGCACGGGGGCAGGTGAGGCTGAGCGCCATGGCAAAGTTGTTGGCAGGCACAACCTGTGCCGCAGCGGTGGCCGCGTTGTGCACCACATAGCCGTCCAGTCCGGCTTTGCGGGTTACCGCATCAAGATCTTCCAGCAGGCCGGAGCCGCTCATGGTGATGCCGTAGTGGCTTTCCAGCTGGGCCACGGCTTTGGAGGCTATTTTGGGATGAAACGCGTGGGTATGTATATCAAGCAGCATGACAGTAAGAGTGTGGCCGCTGCCTCCGCGGTAAACAGCGGGGCGCGGGCGGTTTGGCGTAGCGGCGGGGTTACGCGGTGAACAGGGCGCGGAGCCATTCGGGAACGGAAACGGGTCGCCCGGTGCGGTTTACACAGGCGTGCTGCGTGCTGCCCGTGCACAGCAGAACGGTTTTATCCTCGTTCCAGATTTCATACACAAACGTCAGTGATGCCCTGCCCCATTGCGAGATACCGGTGCGGATGCGCACCAGATCATCAAAGCGGGCGGGACGGCGGTAGCGGCAGGCCGCTTCGCGCACGGGCAGCATGATGTCTTTTTCTTCCACCTGCGCATAGCTCATGCCGCGGGCGCGGATGAACTCGCTGCGGGCCCGTTCGAAAAAGTGCAGGTACTCGGCATAGTATACAACGCCCATGGTGTCCGTCTCACCATAGGATACGCGGTGTGCGAGCCAGGTTTCCGGCGCGGGAAAGTCGGTCATGGGCATACTCCTGAATGCGTCCCTCATGGGATGCGTCGGGCAAAGTGGTTACATACCCCAAGCCGCCGCATGTGGCAAAGTATGAAAAGAGCTGTCTTTTAATGGTGTGGTGCGCTCTTGTGCGCATGCGGCACTTCATACATGTAAAAAAAGCCGCGCCCGCCGGTGGGGGGGCGCGGCGTACGGTCAGAACTGCGTACGGTCAGCTGCGCAGCTTGCGCACCATACCCGTCAGCGATTCGCTCAGCCCTGTCAGCCTGATGATGGCCTCGCGGGCCGATTCCATGTCTGTGGCGGTTTCCGCGGCTATGCGGCGCACTTCTTCCACAGCGCCGGTCACCTCTTCGCTGGCGTGCGACTGCTCCGAAGTGGCTTCGTGTATCATATCGACCTGATGCGCCGCATCGTCAGAGCGGGTAACTATTGTTTCCAGCGCTTCTCCGGAGTGCTGCACCAGACCGGTGGCTCTGCCTATGGCTTCGGCCGCCTGCTGGGCGTTATCCATGTTTCTGTTTGTGGCCTGCTGTATGGCGTTTACGGCCTGTCCCACCTCACCGGTGGCGCTCATGGTTTTTTCAGCCAGTTTGCGCACCTCGTCGGCCACCACGGCAAACCCCCGTCCGGCGTCTCCGGCGCGGGCTGCTTCAATGGCGGCGTTCAGCGCCAGCAGGTTGGTCTGGTCGGCAATGTCGGTGATGACGGTCATTATGCGTCCTATGGCCTCGGTCTGCGCTCCCAGAGCGTTCATATCGTTTTTCAGGTTTTCGGCCATGGTCTGCACCTGTTCCATGGCGGCCACGGAATCGCGGACCACCTCCGCGCCTTCCTTTGCCTTGTTGCGGCTGTCGGACGAAGCCTCGCTGGCGTTGCTGGCATTCTGTTCCACACGCTGCATGCTGGCGTTCATCTGTTCTATGGCATCGGCTGTGCGGCCCAGCTTGTCAGATTGCATCTGCGCACTGTTGGCCACTTCGTCTATCTGATGAGAGAACCCTTCCGTGGTCATGGCCAGTTCTTCAACAACACCCTCCAGTGCTGATGCGGCATCGTGCAGCGCCTGCTTGCGGGCCTGTTCGGCCATGCCCCGGGCTTCTTCCGCTTCCTGCATGGCCAGCCGTGCACGTTCGCTTTCTTCTTCGCTTTTGCCGGCCAGTGCTGCTGCTTCGTGTATTTTTTCTTTCAGGCTTACGACCATGCGCACCAGATCATTGCGCAGCACTTTCAGTTCACCGCGAAATGTGTCGTGGGTCTGTGCGTCCAGATTGCCGTTGGCAACGCTGGCCGTGTATTCCAGCAGAGAACCCAGCGGCCGTGAAAGATACACACGTATAAGCAGCACGCTGGCAACAAGCATGACGGCCAGAAATATACCGGAAAACAGCAGGGTCTCCATGCGCAGGGCGGCGGCTTCCGTGCGCAGTTTACGGCCTTCTTCGGCCACGGCGGCGTCTATGTCGTCTGTATACACTCCCATACCCACTACCCAGCCCCACGGTTCGAACAGGCGGATATGGGACACTTTGGGAAACTCTCCCTGCTGCCCGGGTTTGGCCCACCAGTACTCCACAAAACCCCGTCCGGATGCGGTGATGACTTCTTCCATTGCCTTGAACAGGGCTGTGCCGCGTTTATCCTGCACGCCGGAAACGTCTGTACCGTCCAGTTCGGGGCGCAGGGGGTTGCGCACCATGTGCAGCGAGGTGTCGTGAATCCAGAAGTAGTCGCCGTTTTCCAGCACGGAACCAGCCACTGCTTCCATGGCTTCCTGCTGCAGACGTGCGGTTTCGTCTTCCACCCATGCTCCGGTGCCCAGTATCCAGCCGAGTTCGGGCAGCATGCGGACCCATGTTATTTTCTGCGTGGGTTTTGCATCGCGGTTTTTGGGCCACACATAGCTTACGCTGCCTTCTCCTTTTTGCTGTGCGGTTTTGATGATCTCGCGAAACAGGTACACGCCGTTCTTGTCCTGCATGTCGTAAAGGGTGCGGCCTTCCAGCGAGGGGTTGGGATGCGCCAGCAGCGTGCCCGCCGCATTGCAGATGAAAAAGTAGTTGTCGCCGTCGTAACGTATGCCCCGCACCATGGAAAGCAGGTCCGAACGCAGCGATGGTTCCGGCACGATGATTTTGTTGCGGTCATAGTGTTGCATCATCTGCGTGGCGGTAGCGTCCACCAGCCGTTTAAGGGGGGCGGAGGCTTCCTTTTTCAGCGCTTCCATGTCCACCGAACGCTCGTAATATGACCGGATGGTGTTCTCGGCCACGCTGACCATGTTTGCCAGCTGGATTTTGCGTTTTTCGGTTTCACTGGCGCGGAAGCGTTCGCCTTCCGTTTCTGCAAAGCCCATGAGGCTGCGTGTGGAGGACGCGGCAAAAATACCGGCCTGAAGGGTAAGCGCGACGGCTATGAGCAGAATGATGCGCAATGCCATGGACTGAAAACCGAAATGTGCTCGCATGGCGGGCTTCCTTGTTGAGGGTTTGGCTGTGCTGTACTATACGGCGGATTGGCTGAAAGGCGTTGTACGTGGTACGCAACGCCGGTGTGCTGTCCGTCGCGGGCAGAATACCGTGCTTATGCTAGCACCATGGCGGACGCCGCGTAATTTATATTCCAACCCCGCGGACGGGTGCCGTGTGTTGCCGTGTGCGGCAGCGGCTGTGCAGGCCCGTGCGGGACAAGGTCAGGATGGCATAACGTGAAAGGTATGTTTGTTGAAATGCGTGTTGGGCGGCCCATGGCGCCGCGGCTGCGGCTGCTGTTGCTGGCTGCTTGCTGTACTGTGTTGCTGGCGGCCGGCGGGTGTGCCGTAACTACGGAACAGGCACCCGTGTTCCGCGAGGTTCCGCAGGACGAGGCGCGCGACCTGACCCGCAGTCTGGACCCGCGGCGGCAGGGACTTGATTCGTGGCTGGCGCTGCGGCCTGCGCTGGAAAGAAGTCTGGAATATGTGCGCCGTCGTCCTGCACAGGATGCGGCGCTGGATAAATACGGACGCAGAGTCACATGGGATCAGCTGCGTTCGTCGCTGGAACTTTTTGTCAGCCTGCTGCCGCAGCTCGACAGCCGTCCGGAACTGCTGGCGCGGCATTTCACTTTTCTGCGGCTGGAACCGGGCCCGCTGTTTACCGGTTATTACGAGCCCTATATTCATGCTTCGCCCGTGCGCAGTGCGGCGTACCCTTTTCCGCTGTACGGCAAGCCGCAGGATCTGAAAACCGTGCGGCTGGAAGCGTTTCACCCGCGGTGGAAAGGGCAGGTGCTGACATACAGGGTGGAAAACGGCGAAGTGGTGCCCTACCATGACCGCGAAACCATAGACAGCGGCGGGGCGTTGGAAGGCAAGGGGCTGGAGATAGCATGGGTGCAGGATCCTGCGGATATATTCTTTCTGCAGGTGCAGGGTTCCGGCAGGCTGATAATGCCCGACGGCACGGAAAAGCATGTGCTGTACGCCGGTAAAAACGGCAGGGAATATGTATCGCTGGGCAGAGTGATGAAAGAGCGCGGTCTGTTGCCTGCGGACGGTATTTCCATGCAGTCCATCAGGGCGTATCTGGCTGCGCATCCCGAAAAAGAGCGCGAACTGTTGAATACCAATCCGAGCTATGTGTTCTTCCGGCTTTCCGATGACGGGCCTTACGGCAGCATCAATCAGGTGCTTACGCCGTGGGTCAGTCTGGCCACCGACCGTGCGACTCTGCCGCTGGGCAGCGCCATGCTGTTTTCAGTACCCAGACCGCTGCCCGCCACGGTGCAGCAGCACGGAACAGATGGCAGGGCATATGCGGAGCAGCCGTTTACGGGCATAGGTCTGGCTCAGGATACCGGCGGCGCCATCAAGGAGCACCGGATAGATCTGTTCAGCGGCAGCGGTGAACTGGCGGAATTTGTGGCCGGGCATCTGGCGGCGCGGGGCAGTGTATATCTGCTGCTGCCGCGGCAGACAGCGCCTTAGCATGTGCTGAAAGCGACCTGAGGCGCCCGTGTACCCGACGGGCGCTTTTTTTTGCCCTCGTGCATAAAAAGATGAGTCAGACAGAAGGGCTGCCGGCATGTTCAAGCGCCAGTCCCAGCAGCGAGGGGCCGCATGGCAGGCATAGCCCGCTGCGTGCCGCTGTTGCCTCACAGAAATGCCGGGGGGGCATTGCGGGCAGGGCGGCATCGTACACCAGAAAAGGCACCGGTCCCGCATGATGGCGCCCTGTGGTCACGGGGGTCAGGTGGTCGCATGTGACCAGAAAGACGGCCTGAGGATATGCCCTGTACAGCGGGCGCAGAATCTGCGTGTCAAAGCGCGTCAGCGCGTCCCGCTTGCCGGCGGCATCGCGGTTGTGGCCGTACAGGTCGGTGGCTTCCAGATGGATGAACACGGTGTCGTGGTCTTTCAGCAGGGCAAGCGCCTCGCGGGACTTGGCGGCATAGTCCGTGTGGATGTCTCCGGTGAAGGCCGCATTGCGCGCAACGGTCATGCCTGCCGCCTGCGCCAGACCCAGAGCCAGAGGAATGCCGGCTACCATGGCAGCGCGTCTGCCGTGCAGAGCGGCAAATGAGGGCAGATGCGGCCTGTGACCCTGCCCCCACGGCCAGAGCATCAGCTTTCCGCCGTTTTGGCGGCGGGCCTGCGGCAGTGCCAGACTGCCGGTGACCAGTCTGTGCAGCGTCGGAACAGTCTGCAGGGCGTCGAGCAGTATGCGCCGGTGCGCTCCTTGTGATTCGTGCGGCAGGGGGATGTCCGGTGCCGCAGTGTTCCGGCGGGCATGGTGTTGCAGCAGCAGGTGGCGGAACGAACTGCCGGTGATGCAGGCAAGCGAAGGGTGCGCCAGATGTGCGGCTGCATGCAGCAGCCGCGCCGCGGATTCGTCGTCCAGATTGCCCGCGGTGAAGTCTTCCACACGGTCTGCCGGGTCCAGACTGACAATGTTCAGCCGCCAGACAGCGGTATCCGGAGCAGGGCTGATGCCTGCCCCCATGGCTTCCAGCGGGCCGCGGGGCAGCCTGAACTGTTGCGGGTCATACCCTGCCAGAGCTGGCAGGCCGGTTTCCGTTCCTGCAATGGTGCGGGGCGGAATAGTGCGGCAAAGGCCCGTCACAGCGTGACGGGCCATCTGATCAAGGGTAGGTGTGGCGGCGGTCTCCAGCGGGGTACCGCCCGATGCCGGACACGGCAGGTCGCCCATGCCGTCGGCAACGGCCACGATAAGCGGGCGCATTACAGAATCCGGTAATGGACAGGCTCCGCCAGCAGCAGACCGGCACCTTTAAGGTCTTCCAGCGCGGCCGCCACGTTTCTGGCTTTGGCTTCGTGCGTCATAAACACGATGGGCACACCGCCGGGGTCCTGCCCCTTCTGCACTGCCTGCGCTATGGATATGTCCTGCCGTGCCATGGCACCGGCCAGATCCCGCAGCACGCCGGGCTGGTCTCTGACCATCACGCGGAAATAGTAGCAGGCTTCAGCTTCTTCGGGCGGCATGATGTCGGCGGGAGCCGGAACCTGCTCGACAAACCCCGTATTGTTGGGGGCGCAGCCGCGGGCTACTGCCATGATGTCGCTGAGCACCGCGCTGCCCGTGGGGGTTGCACCCGCGCCGAGACCGTGCAGAAACACCGGTCCCACGGCGTTGCCTTCCATCCGTACCGCATTGTAGGCACCGCCCACCCGCGCGATAAGATAGGTGTGGTGCACCAGCATGGGAAATACGCCTGCTTCCAGCCTGCCGTCCACGTTGCGCACTTCGCCCAGCAGCTTCAGACGGTAGCCGAACTCGCGTGCAAACTCGATATCCATACGGTCAACGCCGGAAATACCCTGTACCGGAAGCATGCTGAAGGGGTAATCTCTGCCGAATGCCAGTCTGATGAGCAGACACAGCTTGTGTGCGGCGTCAAAGCCTTCGATGTCCAGCGTGGGGTCGGCCTCGGCAAAGCCCAGTTCCTGCGCCTGCGAAAGCGCGGTGTCAAAGTCCAGACCGTTGGTGGTCATCTCGGAAAGGATGTAGTTGGCCGTTCCGTTCAGAATGCCCACCAGCGAGGTCATCTGGTTGCCGGCCAGACTTTCCCGCAGTGTCTGGACTATGGGTATGCCGCCGCAGACGCTGGCTTCGTAGTACAGTCCCGCCCCGTTCTGCTGTGCCGCGCGGAACAGCTCGAAACCGTCTTCGGCCAGCAGCGCCTTGTTGGCGGTCACAACGTGCTTGCCGGCGTTGAGAGCCTGCAGGATGAGCGCCTTGGGGGCTTCTATGCCGCCCATAAGCTCCACCAGCACGTCGATTTCGGGATCGTTTACCAGCCGGGCAGGATCATCTGTCAGCTCTGCCCCTTCGGGCAGTTTGACGGCGCGTTTTTTGTTCACGTCGCGCACCAGCACCGTCTTTACGACAATCTCGCGTCCGGTGCGCTGGATGATCCAGTCGCGGTTTTCTTCCAGTATGGATGTCAGGCCCGTGCCCACGGTGCCGAAACCGGCAACGCCGAGCACGAGTCGTTTGTCGCTAGCCACAGGAGCTCCCTGATAGTACTCGTTTTATACCCTTTATCGCCTGCTTGATGCGATGGGGATTTTCAATAAGGGCAAACCGCACGTGGTGGTCGCCGAAGTGCCCGAAGCCGAGTCCGGGCGAAACGGCCACACCGGCCTCTCTCAGCAGCAGTTTCGAAAATTCCACAGAACCCATCTGACGGAAAGGTTCAGGAATTTCGGCCCAGGCAAACATGGTGGCCTTGGGCGGTTCAATGGGCCATCCCACGCGGTTCAGCCCTTCGCACAGCACGTCGCGGCGCTGGCGGTATGTATCCACAATTTCCTTCACACAGTCTTCCGGCCCGTTCAGCGCCACAGTGGCGGCTATCTGGATGGGCTGGAAAATACCGTAATCAAGATATGATTTGATGCGGGTAAGCGCGTGCACCATTTCACGGTTGCCCACGCAGAAACCTACACGCCATCCGGCCATGGAATAGCTTTTGGACATGGAGTAAAATTCAACACCCACGTCCTTGGCACCATCGGCCTGCATAAAACTGGGCGGCTCGTATCCGTCAAACGCAAGATCGGCATAGGCCATGTCGTGCACGACATACATCTTGTGTTCTTTGGCAAAGTCCACAACCTTCTGGAAAAATTCGAGTGTCGCCAGTTCGGTGGTGGGATTGTGAGGGTAGCTGAGCATCAGCAGCTTGGGCTGGGGCCATGTCTGGCGCGTTGCCGCCAGCAGGTCTTCAAAAAAGTCGCGGCCTTTGCCGATGGGAATACGACGCACGTCCGCACCCGCGATGATGGCCGCGTAAGTGTGGATGGGGTACGTCGGATCGGGCGCAAACACCACGTCGCCGGGCGAAAGCATGGCAAGGGCAAGGTGGGAAAGTCCTTCCTTGGCGCCCATGGTCACCACGGCTTCTTTGTCAGGATCCAGATAAACATCGAACTTGCGCATGTACCATTCGCAGATGGCCTTGCGCAGGTTGGGTATGCCTCTGGATACGGAGTAACGGTGATTGACGCCCTTGGCCGCGGCTTCGTTCAGCTTTTCGACAATATGTTGCGGGGTGGGCATGTCTGGGTTTCCCATACCCATGTCCACGATATCCACGTTCTGACGACGTAGCTGCATCTTCAGTTCGCCCACTACGGCAAAAACGTAGGGGGGCAGTCTGTGCATGCGTGGAAATTCGTACATGGCCTTCGGCGTCCTCCGAAATAAAAAGGTGAAAACGATAAGACGTGACCATATGCGGTAGGGTATGGCGCTGTCAAAAAGAAAGCTGCGTCAGCGCCCGTGAAAAGCGGACTTTATTCGCGGGGGGCATCCGGCGAAAGCGAGGCGAAAAGAGAAAGTGCCACTCCGAAGCCTCCCAGTGCCGAAAAAACGGCAAACGACCAGCGCATGGCCGAAATAAAGGCGTCGGCGTTTTCTGCGGTCACCACGGCATCGCCCGTATGCAGCGACATGGCGGCGGTTACCAGAACCATGCTGAGTACCATGCCCAGCGTGCGCATGCTGGCCGCCATGGCCGAGGCTATGCCGTAGCGGCCGGTCTGCACGCTGCCCATGATGATGCTCATGTTGGGCGATGCAAACAGGGCAAAACCCACCCCCAGCACCACAAACATGGTCAGCATGAAAGCCATGGACGTGTCTGCGCCGGTCATGGCCGCCATCAGGGTGCCCGCGGTGCAGCATGCCATGCCCGCCGTGGCTATGCGGTGCGCGGGCATGCTGTCTGCCAGCCGTCCGCACAACGGCGAAAGCAGCGTCTGCACCAGAGGCTGTACCAGCAATACGGTGCCGGTCTCCTGCGCAGTCATGCCGCGGGCGTTCTGCAGATACAGACTGAACAGAAATGTGATGCCGAATGTTGCGGCATAATTGATGAACTGGGCAGCCGTGGCAAAGCTGAACGTTTTGTTGTGCCGCAGCAGGGCAAGGTCGAGCAGCGGATTGGCTGTGCGTGATTCTACCACCAGAAAAAGTGCGCCGCAGACCATGCTGCCGGCCAGTGCCAGTATGCCGCCGGGGCCGGCCGCCAGTCTGGGCCCGCCGAAAACAGCCAGACCCACGGCGCAGACCGAAAGCGCGGCCCCGGCCCAGTCAAATGGTTCCGTCACGGGCTGCCAGCGTTCTTTAAGGTTGCGGCGTGCCAGCAGATAGGCCAGCGCCAGCGGCGGTGTTCCCAGTATGTACAGCCAGCGCCAGCCCAGATGCGTGGCGATGGCGCCTCCCAGAAACGGCCCTGCCGAAAGCCCCAGATACACGCTGGCCACCGCTATGCCCATGGCCCTGCCGCGTTCGCTGCGCGGAATGGCTTTGGTCAGCAGGGCCATGTTGGACGCCATGGTCATGGCAGCGCCGGTGCCCTGCACAAGACGCAGCAGAATGAAGGTTGTCATGTCCTGCGTAAAACTGAGCAGCAGTGTGGAAACGGCGTACAGCAGCACGCCCGAGCGGAAAAGCGGGGCGTGCCCCGCCATGTCGGCCAGCCTGCCCAAAGGCAGCAGCAGAGCGCCCGTGGCGGCAAGATAAATGGATTCCACAAGCCCCAGCGCCGTGCCGCCCGCCCCGAATTCCTGCCCCATGACCGGCAGGGTGACGGCCACGCCCGAAAACATGAACGGCATGATGAACTGGGTGGCGGCCACGGTGTACAGCACCGGCAGTCCTGACGATATGCCCGCGCGGGGGCCGGAAAGAAATTGTTTCATACTGGAATTTGCTGTTGCGGTGGAACTGCGGAGTGCGGCCGCGCCGTAAAAAAGCGCCGGACAGACGCTGCGCCGTACGGTTGCCGAAAGTGCGCGTTTCGGCGTATGTCATAGCATACCTGCATTGACGGGTATTTGAAAGAGACAAAGCACACTTGTTACGGGCGTCCGGGTGCGGATGGTACAGGCCGCATGCGCGGTGCAGGCGGAGGTAGGATGGAGCGTATTTTTCTGATCGGGGCGCGGGCCAGCGGCAAAACGACGGCGGGCCGTATTCTGGCGGAAAAACTGGGCTGGCGGTGTGCTGATACCGATGAGATGGTGCAGCGCAGGGCAGGGTGCAGCATTGCGGACATGGTGGCCCGCGACGGGTGGCCGGTGTTCCGTGAGGCGGAAGCCGGGGCGCTGCAGGCGGCGTGTGCGCTGACACGGGTGGTGGTCTCTACCGGCGGCGGCATGGTGCTGCGCGCGGATAACCGCGCGGCGCTGCGCGAGGGGGGCATTGTGTTTTATCTGTGCGCTCCTGCGGCTGTTCTGGCATCCAGACTGGTGCTGGACCCTGTGGTCTCGCAGCGGCCTTCGCTGACAGGGGGGAACCCTGCGGCCGAGATTGCCGCCGTGCTGGCGGAACGCGATACCCTGTACCGCGAGACGGCGCATCATGTGGTGGATGCCTGTCAGCCTGCCGCAGCGGTTGCCGGACAGATGCTGCGGCTGCTGGCTGCCGCGGGATGACCGGCGCGGACACTGTACGCGTGACGCCCCGTGGGGTATGCTGTGGCTGTACCGCCTGCATGGCAGGCAGAGGCGTTTCTGCCGGTCCGTTCCGGCGGTCTTTTATATGCGGGCATTGGCCCTTCAGGAGAATTGAATATGGAAATCCGTAAGATTCTTGTTCCCGTGGACGGTTCGGCCTGTTCTGAAAAAGCGGCTGAATATGCCGCGAATCTGGCCCAGCTTGTGGGGGCTTCGGTGCTTGTGGTCAACTGCCGCATGGCGTTGCCGCCCATGCTGGGACGTGACAGCTGGGAACAGGCGCGTTCCGCTCTGGTCAAGCGTTCTGAAGTGCTGCTGGAATCGTATTGCGACCGCATGAAGGACGAAGGGGTGGAGGCCGCGTGCAGGGTGCTGGAAGGCGCTGTGGATAAAGCCATTGCCGAAACGGCAGAAGCCGAGAACTGCGACCTTATTGTCATGGGTTCGCGTGGGCATTCCGAACTGGAAGGTCTGTTGCTGGGCAGCGTGACGCACAGGGTTCTGCAGCTTGCCGACTGCCCTGTGACAGTTATCCGCTAGCGGACAGTTTTCATGCCGGGCGCAGCCCGTCTGCTGCGGCAGGCTGCCGTTGTGCATGCCTGCTTGCGGGATATGTTTCGTGCGTCCGGACCGTGCGCCGTCTGCGCGGCGTATGTTCCGGCCGCACGTATTCTTTTTTTCTGATTCCGGAGGAACAATGAGCGGCAGTACCTTTGGCCGTGTTTTCAGACTGACGACCTACGGCGAATCGCACGGTGCCGGTCTGGGTGGCGTGGTGGACGGCTGTCCGGCGGGAATTGCCCTGACGGAAGCCATGATTCAGGCCGAGCTTGACCGCCGCAGACCCGGGCAGGGCGGCCCCGCCGCCACGGCGCGTAAAGAGCCTGACAGAGTGCGGCTGCTTTCCGGCGTGTTCGAGGGCCGGACAACGGGCACTCCTGTGGCGTTTCATGTGGAAAATACGGACCAGCGTTCCCGCGATTACGGCGATATAATGCACGTTTACCGTCCGGGGCATGCCGATGTCACATATGATGCCAAGTACGGCCGGCGCGACTACCGTGGCGGCGGACGTTCGTCAGGCCGCGAGACGCTTTCACGCGTGGCGGGCGGTGCGGTGGCGCAGGCGCTGCTGGCGGAATGCGGCATAACCGTCAATGCCTTTACCGTGGAATTGGGCGGTGTGCCCGCGCGGCCGGAAGACCCCGCAGGGGCGCAGGACAGACCTTTTTTTGCGCCGGAAGAAGACATTGTGGCGCAGTGGGATGCTCTGGTGCGCAACGTGAAGGGCAGGGGCGATACGGTGGGCGGCATCGTGCAGGTTGAAGCTTACGGAGTTCCCGCCGGTCTGGGCGAGCCTGTGTTTGACAGGCTTGATGCGCGCCTTGCCTGTGCGCTTATGTCGGTGGGTGCCGTAAAAGGGGTGGAAATAGGAGCGGGGTTTGCCGCAGCCCGTCTGACGGGCAGCAGCAACAACGACGCCATGACCGCCCGCGGATACGCCGGAAATAATGCCGGCGGTATTCTGGGCGGTATTTCGTCAGGGCAGACCGTTGTGGCCCGCGCCGCCGTCAAGCCCATTCCTTCCGTCGCGCAGGAGCAGCACACGGTGGATGATTCCGGCCGCGAAGTGATTCTGCGTGTGGGCGGCAGACACGATATAAGTGCTATACCGCGCATTGTGCCTGTTCTTAAAGCCATGACCGCACTGACACTGGCCGACATGCTGCTGATGCAGCGCCGTATGACCGCCGTGCGTGCATAAGGCGTCCCGCCGCGAGAAGCGCAGTAACACCTTGACGGCATGTCGGGTACCGCCCATACCGGCAGAAAACATAACATCAAATAATCGACGGCTGATGCCGGAGTTGACGGACTGGTAAGAGCATGCAGGATCCCGCCCCGCAGGAAGAGATGGACGCACAGGTCGAACTGGTAGGCACACTGGAGCGTGTGGTTTTTCACAATGAGGAAAACGGATACACGGTGTTCCGGCTTAAGGTGCAGGGCAACCGCGATCAGGTGACGGTGGTGGGCCACATGGTGGAGCCGCAGGCCGGTGTGGCGTTGTCGCTCAAGGGGGACTGGACGGAAAATCCCCGTTTCGGCCGTCAGTTTCAGATGTCCAGCTTTGATCAGGTGCTGCCTGCCACGCTGGAAGGCATCCGGCATTATCTTTCTTCGGGCCTTATCAAAGGCGTGGGGGAAAAGATGGCGGGCCGCATCGTTGAAACCTTCGGCACCGGGACATTCAACGTGCTGGATGACGAACCGGAGCGCATGCTGGAGGTGGAGGGCGTCGGGCAGAAGCTTATGGAGCGCATCCGCGACGGATGGGCCGAGCACAGGGGTATCCGCGACCTCATCATGTTTTTGCAGCCCCACGGGGTAAGCACCTCGTACGCGGTGCGCATATACCGGCATTACGGTCAGCAGGCTCTGGCCGTGGTGCGCGAAAACCCCTACCGGCTGGCCATGGACATACGCGGCATAGGCTTTCTGACCGCAGATGCCGTGGCGCAGAAACTGGGTTTTGCCCGCGACTGCGACCTGCGTGCGGAGGCCGGTCTGCTCTACATGCTCATGCGTCTGACTGAGGACGGCCATGTGTACTACCCCCGCGACGAACTGGTCATACAGACTTCGGACAAGCTGGAAATTTCCGCGCCCATGGTCGATCAGGCCATAAACAACCTGCAGCTGGAAGAGCGCATCGTTCTGGATGAGACGGACAGCGGTCAGGCTGTGTATCTTTCGCGGTATCACCGGTACGAATCGGGCATATCGCATTATCTGCGCCGTATTCTGCATTCACCCAAATCCGTGTCCGGCGGCGACGAGGATGCGCTGGTGGACGAGATAGTCGCAGGACTGGACATCACGCTGGCCGAAGAGCAGGAGCAGGCCGTGCGCACCGCGGCCCGCAGCAAGGTAATGGTGCTTACCGGCGGTCCGGGTACAGGCAAGACCACAATCATCAACGCCATTATCAAAGTGTTCGCGGCCATGAAGGCGCGCATTCTGCTGGCTGCTCCCACGGGAAGAGCGGCCAAACGCATGAGCGAAACCAGCGGGCGCGAGTCCAAGACCATTCACCGGCTTCTGGAGTACAGCCCGCGCGAGGACGGTTTTTCGCGCAACGAGAACAATCCGCTGGCCTGCAGCCTGCTGGTGGTGGATGAAGCCTCGATGATGGACACCATGCTCATGTACCATCTGCTTAAAGCGGTGCCGCTGGGGGCCACTGTGGTTTTTGTGGGTGATGTGAATCAGCTGCCTTCCGTCGGGCCGGGCAACGTGCTGCAGGATGTCATCCGGTCGGGCGTGGTGGACGTGGTGGAACTGGTGGAAGTGTTCCGGCAGGCGCAGGAAAGTGAAATAATCTGCAACGCACACCTTATCAATCAGGGCGAGATTCCGTCGCTGGAATCTTCCAAAGACCGGTTGAGCGATTTTTATTTCATCAGGCAGGAAGACCCGGACCGCGTGGCAGATATGGTTGTCGATCTGGTGAAAAATCATATTCCCCGCAGATTCCGGCTGGACTCCATAAATGATATTCAGGTGCTGACGCCCATGCACAAGGGAACAGCCGGCGCCGCCAACCTGAATACGCGGCTGCAGGAGGCTCTTAACCCCAAAACGCTGGTCATTCAGCGCGGCGAGCGGCAGTTCCGGCTGGACGACAAAGTGATGCAGATACGCAATAACTACGAAAAAGATGTCTTTAACGGAGACATAGGGCGCATCTGCAGGCTTGATAAGGAAGAGCGCGAGCTGACTGTCCGGTTCGACGAAGAACGTAATGTAGTGTACGAATTTTCAGAGCTGGATGAACTGGTTCCTGCCTATGCCATATCAGTGCACAAGTCGCAGGGGTCGGAATATCCCGCCGTGGTCATGCCTGTGCTGACACAGCACTATGTGCTGCTGCAGCGCAACCTGCTGTATACCGGTGTCACCCGCGGCAAGCGGCTGGTGGTGCTGGTGGGATCGCAGCGCGCGCTGGCCATTGCCGTCAAAAATAATAAGATGCAGAAACGCTTTACGTATCTGGCGCAGCGCCTGGCCCGCGGGGTATGACCGGCGGCGCCGCCGGACGGTGCGGTGCTGCGGTGTATGTAAACAGCGGATGCTTCCGCGACAGGTGCTGCCATGATTTCATTGCGTGTTGTCTGTGTGCTGCTGGGCTGTATGCTTCTGGCGGGCGGGTGCGCCCCCCGCGTGGTGCAGCCGCCTTTTCCCGCCCCTCCCGCCGTGCGCGACATTGACTGTCTGGAACAGGACCTCATGGTGTACGCGCGGGCGCTGCCGCAGCCCGATGCTCCGCTGCTGACTCTGCAGGAGCAGGAACGGCAGACCGGTTTTTTTCTGCGCCGCTTTTTTGCCGCATGGGATATGCGTGCTCCGTCCATGCCGCGTCACACCATGTTTGCCGACCTGCGGGCCACTCTGGACGGTAAAGGCTGGGGAGCCAACCTGCTGCCCGTACCCCCCGCGCGTACGGAGTCGCTGTGGCAGCGCTGCCGTACCGGAGAATATCCATCGCTGGCAGTTCCTGCCATTATCACCGGCAATACCTCGCTGCGCATGGCGCCGGACGACGAACCCTTTTTCCGCGATCCGGCCAGAGCGGGCGAGGGCTATCCTTTTGATTATTTCCAGTACAGTGCGTTATGGGCCGGTATGCCCGTTTTTGTGGTGCACGCTTCGTCCGACGGCGGATGGCTGCTGTGCGAAACGCCGCTGGCCGCCGGGTGGGTGCGCGCCCGCGATGTGGCGTATGTGGATTCCGGGTTTATGAACGCGTACAGAACCGGAATGTATGCTGCCGTTGTGGCGGACGATACTCCGCTGCGGACGGCGGAAGGCCGCTGGGTGCTTACGGCCCATACCGGTGCTGTTTTTCCGGTGGACAAGGCTGATGCCGCCGGTCTTGTTCTGCGGGTGCCCGTGCGCGGGGCGGACGGAGGCGCGGGTATCCGGCTGGTGCATGTTTCGTACGGTGCGGCGGCGCGTATGCCGCTGCCGCTTACCCCCGTGGCGGTGGCCATGGTGGGCAACGGCATGATGCGGCAGCCCTACGGGTGGGGCGGTCTGCTGGAAAACCGCGATTGTTCGGCCGCCATGCATGATCTGTTTGCCCCCTTCGGCATCTGGCTGCCGCGCAATTCATCACAGCAGGCACGGGCCGGAGCGTTGGTGTCGCTGGAAGAAATGACTCCCCCGCAACGCGAGGCGCATATTCTGGAACAGGGTGTGCCTTTTTTCAGTTTTATCTGGATGCGCGGACACATCGGCCTGTATCTGGGGCCTGACCGGCAGGACTGCGCAGCGGGAAAACCGCTCATGTTTCACAACGTGTGGGGCATCCGGACCGGCGGCGGACGTGCGCCCGAAGGGCGTCTGGTCATCGGACGGGCGGTGGTGACCACCCTGCACGCCGGCGAAGAATATCCGCAGGTGCGTAAGAACTGGATGCTCGACCGTATCCGCGGACTCACGCTGTTGCCGCCGCAGGTTCCCTGAAGGCAGTACCGTGCCGCAGACCATGCCGCAGATGTCAATGCCAAGTGAGAACGGTATGTTAAAGCGGCACTACCTTTTTGGCGGCATTCCGGCTATACACCCCGTCAACCGGCATTGCGCGTCTGTGTTTTTGTGCGTGCTGCCGGTCCATATACATGCCGTTCCGGCGGACGGCACAACAGCGGTATTGCAATGAGCGAACATCCTACACGATTTTATGCGGCCACTCTGGGCTGCAAGATAAACCAGTATGAAACGCAGGCGCTGCGCGAAGTGTGGCTGGCCCGCGGTTTTACGGAAGTACAGAGTGCGGCCGAGGCGGATCTTGTGCTGGTGAATACCTGCGCGGTGACGGCAAAAGCCGTCAGCGACGTGCGCGCCACGGTACGGCAGGCGCACAGAGCCAACCCCCTTGCCCGCATAGTGGTCACCGGCTGTGCCGCACAGGTGCTGGGCGATGAGCTGGCAGCCCTGCCCGGCGTGGCCGCGGTGGTACCGCAGGACGCCAAGGCAGGCCTGAAACAGTGGCCGCAGGGCGCGGTGAGTGCACCTTCCGGCAGCGGCGCGGCACAGGCTTTTCCTGATATGCAGGTCAGCGGGTACACGCGTGCCCGCGCGGTGGTCAAGGTGCAGGACGGCTGTTCGCACCGCTGTACATACTGTATTGTACCGTTTACGCGCGGTCCTTCGCGCAGCAGGGCGCCGCACGACATTGCAGACGAGGTGCGCAGGCTGCTGCAGGGCGGGTTCCGCGAACTTATTCTGAGCGGGGTGAACCTGCGGCAGTACGGGCGCGACCTTGCCATGCCCGCGGACTTCTGGGATGTGGTGGCGCGGCTGGGCAACGAGTTCGGTCCGGAGTGGGCCGGCAGAGCAAGGCTGCGTATCAGTTCGCTAGAGCCGGGGCAGCTTGGTTCCAAGGCTCTTGATACGCTGGCAGCCAATCCGCTGGTCAGCCCGCAGCTGCATCTTTCCTTGCAGAGCGGCAGCGCATCGGTGCTCCGGCGCATGGGACGGGGCCACTATACACCGCAGCCGCTGCTTGATTTTCTGCATTCTCTGCGCGGTATCTGGCCGGTATACGGTCTTGGCGCTGATATTTTGATGGGATTTCCCGGCGAAACCCGTGAGGAATTTGAAGAAACGCTGGCTTTCTGCCGCGAGCTTCCGCTTACCTATGCGCATGTGTTTCCGTATTCCCGACGTCCGGGGACGGCGGCAGCGGATATGAAGGACCAACTGCCGGTGGCGGAAAAAAAGGCCCGTGCTGCGGCGGTGAGGGCTGTTGCGGCGGAAAAGAAAGATGCTTTTCTGCAGTCGCTGCTCAGGCGGGACAGCCTGCATGTGGTGCTGCAGAGCCTGTCCCCGGCCCGCGGGGTGAGTGAATTCTATACCGACTGCCGCTTTGACTCGGTGCCCGATGGTGCTACACTGCGTGAAATACGCAGCGCCCGTCCTTTAGAAGTGCGCAAAGGTGTTTTGATTGTTTCACCGCAGTAGCGGTGCCCGCGGCGTGGTTGCGCGCGGGTTGCTTCTGGCGTATGGAACGCCGCACAGCGGCACGGTTCGCGGTCAGAGGAGTATATATGAGCACGCCAGCGCAAAGCCGGAATCCTCTTCATTGCATGATGACCTTTGCCGTGGCGTCCGCATGTTTTTTTGTTTTCCGGGCGGTGATGCTTTCCGGCATGCCGCTTTTGTACCGTTATCATCCGCCCTGCACAGCAGGGCGGTTCTGCATGGAGTACCATAATGCTTCGTAGTATGACCGGCTTCGGCCGTTGCACCAAGGAAAGCCCCGACTGGACCCAGACATGGGAGATCCGCAGCGTGAACAGCCGCCATCTGGATATCAAATGGCGTCTGCCCGGTTTTCTGCGCGGGTATGAATCCCGGCTGGAAAAGGTGCTGCGCCGGTTCGGTTCGCGCGGTCGGGTGGACGTCTCGCTTTCGCTGGATATCCGGCGGCAGGGACTGGATGGTGTCAGCTTCAACACGCGTCAGGCCGCATCCATGCTGGAGCAGCTGACCGGTTTTGCCGCAGAGCGCGGCGATGCCTTTGTACCCGACTATAACCGGCTGCTTAATCTTTCCTACCTGTGGGAAGATGCTTCCGGCGAACTGGACGAAACACTGCTGGGCAGTCTGGAAGAAGGGCTGGCCGCGGCTCTGGCCGACTGGAACAAGGCACGCGAGACCGAGGCTCAGGCTCTGCTGGCCGATCTGGAAACCCGCATAGGCCGTATGCGCGGCTGGGCGGAAATCATTGCGGCCAAGGCGCCTGCCATCAAGGATGAAAAATTCACAACGCTGCGCGAGCGCATTGCCGAAATTCTTGAACGTGAAGGGCTGGAGCTGGAACCGAACCGTTTTCTGCAGGAAATCACCATCATGTCCGACAAGCTGGACATAAGCGAAGAAATCACCCGCATGGACGCGCACCTGACACGGCTGGGCGAGCTGCTGCATCAGGGCACCGATGCCGGCAAGCGGCTTGATTTCACCCTGCAGGAGTGCTTCCGCGAAATCAACACCTGCGGTAACAAGGTGCAGGATCCTTCGGTCTCGCGCGTTGTGGTTGATTTTAAGAATGAGCTGGAAAAATGCCGTGAGCAGGTGCAGAACATCGAGTAATCATGCAGAAACAAAGACTTCTTAATGTCGGGTTCGGCAACTTTGTGGTTGCCGAACGCGTGGTTTCCATAGTGAATCCCGCATCGGCTCCCATGCGCAGACTGCGTGAGGAAGCCCGTGATCAGGGGCGGCTTGTCGACGCCACACAGGGCCGCAAGACGCGGTCCATCATCGTCACCGATTCCAACCATGTCATACTGTCCGCCATTCAGGCGGAAACCATAGGACAACGTTTCATTCAGGAGGAAAACAGTTAATGGTCCGTCCCCGTTCCGGCATAGTGCTGGTGCTCTGCGCGCCCTCTGGCACAGGAAAAACCACGCTTACCCGCCGCCTGCTGGAAGAATTCCCCCGGTTTGCCTTTTCTGTATCCTACACCACACGCCAGCCGCGTGCGGGCGAAGAGCACGGGCGCGAATACAACTTTGTCGATGAAGAAACGTTCATCCGGCTGCGTGATGAAGGCTTTTTTGCCGAATGGGCCGAAGTACACGGAAATTTTTACGGAACCCCGCTGGAAGACACCCGCCAGCTGCTGGCCCGCGGGCGTGATGTGCTTTTTGACATCGATGTGCAGGGCGCGGCGCAGCTGCGCGGTTCGCTTAAGCAGGGCTGCTATGTGTTTATTCTGCCGCCGTCCGGTGCCGAGCTTGAGCGCCGGCTGCGTGCCAGAGGCACCGACCCCGAAGATACCATCCGCCGTCGTCTGGCCAACGCCCGCCGCGAACTGCAGCAGGCCCACTGGTTCAACGCCTGGATAGTGAATGACAATCTGGAGCAGGCGTATGACGAGTTGCGTGCCGCGTATCTGGCTGCCACCCTGTCGCCCACCTGCCGCCCGGAACTGGTGGACGAACTGCTGCAGGATTGGAGATGATGATGCCGGAACTTGTGGTTGCTCTTGATTATCCTGAAAGCGAACAGGCTGTTGCCATGGCTGCACGGCTGCAAGGAAGCTGCCCCTGGGTCAAGGTGGGGCTTGAACTGTACACGGCCGCCGGGCCGGACATCCTGCGCCGTCTCAAAGACATGGGTTTTTCTGTTTTTCTCGATCTGAAGTTTTTCGACATTCCCAATACCGTCCGCGGTGCGGTGCGTTCATCGGTCTGCGCTGGTGCGGACATGGTCAACATTCATCTGCTGGGGGGCGCCCGTATGGCGCAGGCCGCCGTGCAGGGGCTGCAGGAAGGCTGTGAACGCAAGGGGCTTGCTGCGCCGCCGGTGCTGCTGGGCGTGACAGTGCTTACCAGTATGGCCCAGCAGGATCTGCCTGCCGGTCTTGACCTGCCGCTGGACAGCGTGGTGGATGTGCTGGCGCGCTCCGGCAGAGAGTGGGGCTTGAACGGTGTCGTGTGTTCGGGGTATGAAGTTGAAAGCATCAAAAAAAGCTGCGGTACAGACTACATCTGTCTTACTCCGGGCATCCGGCCCGCCGCGGCGGATGACGACCAGCGCAGAACCATGACCCCGCAGCAGGCTGCGCGGGCCGGTTCCGACTATCTGGTTGTGGGCAGACCCGTTACCGGAGCCGCTGACCCGGCCGGGGCCGCGTACAGCATCATGGAATCTGTCCGGCAGGCGTAGACCGCCTGTCATTGTCAGAAGGAGTGTGAATATGCAGCAGGAACAAGGCGCAGCTGCCGGCGGCAGGCAGGAAAAAAAACGTATCAAAGGCGTTTTTTCCACGCAGGAAGTCCGTAAGGTGGGCACGGGAACCACGACCCGTAAAACCATTCAGAAAGCATTCTGGATGGTGGAGGAACTGGACGACGGTGTGGTGGAGGTGCAGCCCCTGAACAGCAACTACATTCCTTCCGGTCCCAAGCGCAAGGTGGCTTTGGACGATGTGCTGAGCACCTTTCAGCCCGAACCGGAATTCTATGTGCAGACTGTGTTTCCCAAAATGCAGGAACTGAACAAAACCGTGGCCCGTGCCGACAGGCACCGTTCACGGGGCGAGCATTTCAGCGCGGAGTTTGAATACGGCAATGCCCTGAAGGTGGACGAAGAAAACGTGCGTGCCAACTTCGGGCTGGGACTTACCTATCTTGAACGTGGAGAATCGGCCAAGGCGGACAATATCTTTGAGCGGCTGGTCAAGCTGGAGGCGGCATTTGAGCCGGAGCACAAGCACCTGTTCAACGAATTCGGTATCAGTCTGCGCAAAAACAAGATGTTCGAGCAGGCCATCGAGTACTACGAACGTGCGCTGGAGCTTTCCGGCAGCGATGAAAACCTGCAGTACAACATGGCGCGGGCCTGTCTGGAGATGAAAGACTATACACGCACCATGGAGCACCTGCTCAAATGTCTGGATGCCAACCCTTCGCTGGAAGCGGCAGGCAAGTTTCTGGCATGGATGAAAGCCAAGGATCTTGTTCCGCAGGAGATGAAAGGTGCCGCGCTGGACATGCTGCGCCGCATCAAGGCTGCACAGGAACAGGGACAGAACGGCGGCGCAGAACAGCAGGCGCCGGAAGCACGGGACGGGAAGCCGGCTGCGGAACAGGATACGGCAAAGCCCGAAGAAAACGGAGCGGCCACGCCCATAGAATTGTAGGGGGGGCCGCCCCGCATGCCGGGCAGAGCGGGCGGATGTACGCGAAACACAGGAGCACCCGTGAACAGACAGGACAGGGCACATGCGTTTCTGCAGCGGGCACTGGAAGCTCAGGCGGCGCTTCCCGTGGATCACGGGCTTATGCGCGATCTGTTTGCGGGAACCGGTGATGACTCCCGGCTTTCGCTTTCCGAGGTTGGCGAACTGGTCAGCCGCGACCCTTCGCTGGCCGTGCGTATTCTTTCTCTGGCCAATTCCGCCTATTACGGTCTGCAGGCCGAGGTAACCACCGTGGGGCGCGCCGTGACCGTGCTGGGTATGCGCGAGGTGCGCAATCTGGTACTGGCTTTGGGATTTTCCTCTGTGGCTCGCATGCATCCTCTGCCGGACCGGTTCTGTACCGCCGGCTACTGGCTGCATCAGCTGCGCGTGGCGGCATTCTGCCGTATAATAGCGGCTGGCACCGAAGATCTTGATCCCGAAATGCTGTACACTGCCGGGCTGCTGCATGATATCGGCAAGCTGTTCATAGCGGCGCTGGCTCCGGATGACTGGCGCGGCATACGCGGGCTGGCACGGCAGGAATCGCTGCCGGACTGCAAGGCCGAAGAGCGCTGGTGGGGCCTTGACCATGCGCTGGCCGGTGCCCGTGTGCTGGCTTACTGGCAGCTGCCCGCGGCACTGACGGAACCCATCAGCTGGCATCACGGCCCGCATTTTGCCGATGCCGCGCATGCGCGCGGGGCAGGTGCCGTGCAACTGGCCGATGCCCTGCTTCTTGCCTTTGAGCGTGGTACGCCGCCTCCGGCTGCGGCGCTGCAGCTGCTCAAAGAGTACACTGCCGATGCCGGCCGGTTGCAGATGGCGCTGGAAGCCCAGTTTGCGGGTGAGCGCATCGGGCAGCTGGCCGCGCTGCTTGGCTGACATTCTGGAACATTCATGCGGTGGCCCGCAATGTGGGATACTCCCATGCGGCGGCCTGCCGTTGTTTTTTTGTTTTTTATAAAGAGATGAGGCTGTTGTGGCTAAAAACTGGATACCGCGCGGAACAGAACCTCTGCCCGGTGAAACGGCCCTGTGGGCTGAGCGTCTGGGTGTTTCCGAACTGCTGGTGCAACTGCTGTGGACACGGGGCCTGCACACGCCTGAAGACATGGATGTGTATCTGAGCCCGGGGCTGCGCCACCTCGCCCCGCCGGACTGCTGGCCGGGACTTGCACAGGCGGCCGCAGTGCTGGATGACGGGCTGGCGCAGGGACTGCCGTTTGCCGTATGGGGCGACTACGACGTGGACGGCGTGACATCCGTCGCGCTGGTTAAAAGTTTTCTGGCCGCGCACGGCATCGCGGCGCGCCATCATATTCCCAACCGCTTTGAAGAAGGCTACGGCATGAACGTGGCATGGGTGGAGCGGCTGGCGCAGGAGGGGGTGCGTCTGCTGCTGACTGTGGACTGCGGCATATCCGACCATGAATCCGTTGCCCGTGCCCGCGAACTGGGAATGACCGTGGTTGTTTCCGACCACCATCTGCCGGGTGAAAGTCTGCCGCAGGCACACGCCATCTGCAACCCGCGTCTGGCGGACTGCCCCTGTCCTGCGCTGGCAGGAGTTGGCGTGGCGTTTTTTCTCATGGCTGCACTCAACAGCAGGCTGGCACAGCGCACCGGTGTAAAAGCGGATATCCGCCCCCTGCTTGATCTGGTGGCGCTGGGCACCATTGCCGATGTGGTCGATCTTTCCGGTCAGAACAGGATTCTGGTGAAAAACGGCCTGCTGGTAATGACTGAAGCGGGACGCCCCGGCATAGCCGCGCTGAAGGAAGTGAGCGGATACAGTGTTTCCGCCTCTCTGGGTGCCGGTCAGGTTGCTTTCGGACTGGCACCGCGCATCAATGCGGCAGGCAGGCTGGGAGAAGCTGATACGGCTCTTTCGCTGCTGCTGGCACCGGACTATGCGGCGGCTGCTCCGCTTGCCGCCCGTCTGGATGCCATGAATCAGGAACGCAAAGAAGAGGAAGAGCGCATTCTGGAGGAAGCCAGAGAGCAGGCCGCAGCACAGCAGGACCGGATGGGACTGGTATTGTACGCGCCCCACTGGCATGCGGGTGTCATAGGCATTGTGGCTTCACGCATTGTGGAAGAGTTTTACCGCCCCACGCTTATCCTGTGCGATGAGGGCGGCGTGGTGAAAGGCTCGGGCCGCAGCACGGCGGAATTTCATCTGCACGAGGGACTGACCCGCTGCGCTGACCTGCTGCTGGGCTTTGGCGGACACCGGCAGGCGGCAGGCATGAGTCTTGACCACGCCGGAGTTGATGCCCTGCGTGAGCGCTTTCATGCCGTTGTGGTCGAGTCTTGCGGTCCGCATCCTCTGACGGCGTCGCTCAAGGTGGATGCCGAGCTTGGTTTTGCGCGGGCTTCCGATTTTGCCATGCTCAAGGAGCTGGAACTGCTGCAGCCGTTCGGCATGGGTAACGCGGAACCGACATTTTCGTCACCTGTGCTTGAAGTGCGCGGTAACCGCCGGTTCGGCAAAAATCATATGCAGCTGGAACTGCTGGACCCGTCATGCGGGGTGACCCTGCGGGCAAAGGCATGGCGGCAGGCCGATAACCTGCCACGCGACATGCGCGGCAGAAAAATGCGTCTTGCCTACACTCCGCGCATCGACAGATACAACGGCCTTGCCTCGGTTGATCTGCGCATCAAGGACTGGGAACTTTTCTGAGCGAAGAGGCGGAGCGCCGCGCACCTTTTTCCGACAGCGGATATGCAGACAGCCGGATGTTCTGAAAACATCCGGCTGTTGTGTTATATGCCTGCCTGTGCGGCTGACTGCCGTCAGTTTTTTTCCTGCACGAACATGGATGCATTGTAGCTGCTGCGCACCAGAGGAGCGCAGAACATATGCGGTATGCCCCGTGCGCGTCCGTAAGCCGCATACTCTTCGAACATGTCGGGATGGACATAACGCTGTACTGCGGGGTGCCTGCGCGAAGGCCGCATATACTGCCCCACGGTTACTATGTTGCAGCCCGTGGCGCAAAGATCGTCAATGACACCGAGCACCTCGGCGTCCGTTTCCCCCAGTCCGGTCATCAGTCCGCTTTTTACGGTAAATCCGGCTGCGCGTGCTCTGCGCAGCAGCTCAAGGCTCTGACTATAGTCTGCCTGCGGGCGTATGCGGCTGTAATGCGCGGGCGGGGTTTCCACGTTGTGGTTCAGCACGTCGGGGCGGGCTTGCAGCACTGTCTGCAGGGCTGCGGCATCTCCCTGAAAGTCGGGTATGAGCACTTCCACCGTGCAGCGGGGCAGCCGGCTGCGCACGGCCTGTATGGTCGCTGCAAAGTGGGCGGCACCGCCGTCGGGCAGGTCGTCGCGGGTGACGGATGTTATGACCACATGCTTCAGTTCCAGCCGCGCTGCAGCCAGCGCAACGCGCTGCGGTTCACCGGCGTCGGGGGGCAGTACGTCACCCGGTTCGATATTGCAGAAGGCGCAGTTGCGCGTGCAGGTACCGCCCAGAATGAGAAATGTGGCCGTGCGGCTGGAAAAGCACTCGAACATGTTCGGACACTTGGCCGACTGGCAGACCGTATGCAGATTAAGATCGCCTATGAGCTCTCTGGTGGCCGTATAGGTGCGGTTACACGGAATTCTGGTGCGCAGCCACGGGGGGATGCGCAAAAACGGCGCGGAATTCTCCTGCGCAGACATCTTTCACCTCCTGCAGGGTGATGCTGTCATCGTTACATTCGGCCTGCAGTGACGTGGCGCGGGCATCTGTCAGGCCGCACAGCGTTATCATGTCAAACAGGCTTACATCGCGGCACACGTTGAGTGCCAGCCCGTGGTACGAGGTCCACCGGCGCATGGCAATGCCGATGGAGCATATTTTGCGGTTTTCTATCCAGACACCGGGGCGGCCTTCACTGCGGAAGGCTTGCAGCCCGAAACGGGCCAGCGTCCTGATGACCACTTCCTCAAGACTGTAAAACAGGGCCCGCATGCCACCGGGGCGCCCCGCAATGCGGAAGACGGGGTAGGCGACAAGCTGGCCGGGAAAATGGCAGGTTATGTTGCCGCCGCGGGTGGTCTGCGCCACCTCTATACCCATGGAAGCCAGAGTGCTGTCGTCCACGTGCAGGTTTTCGCGGCCGCCGTTGCGCCCGAAGGTTATGACCTTCGGGTGTTCCAGCAGGTACAGGGTGTTTTCCGCTCCTGCGGCAACCTCCTGTACCCGTCCGGTCTGTATTTCCACGGCTTCGGCGTAGGGTATGCACCCCAGATCGATAATCTGCATTGCCTGCGCGTCTCCACTGCGTTCCGGATTACCGTCCTCGTCTGCCGCCCGATGACGGTGCCGGTTTTGTTGTTTTTTTCGGCTTGCGGCTGCTGCCTGCCGTGTTTTTCCCTTTGTGCCGGTCCGCACCCTTTTTCCCGGGGTCGGCTGTCTGAGGGCCTTTTCTGTCCGGCCGGCTGCCGTCGTGGCGTGTTTTCCGCCCGTCATCCCTGCGTCCGTCATCCCTGCGTCCGTCGTTTCTGCGTTCGTCATCTTTGCGGTTGTCATTTGCACGCCTGCCGGATTGTGCATCGGAATGCCGGCGGGGACGGGTATCGGGCTGCGTATCGGGGTGTGTGCGGTGCCGGTCGTTGCGCCGGTCTGCCGGTTGCTGTGGCCGGGCCGCACGCAGGGCGGGGGCGCAGTCTGTCTCTGCAGCCGGACTGCCGGTATATGTCCGCGCTTCCACCATGACTGCACCTGATTTGGCGTCACGCCAGCGACGGTCGTGGATGTCCAGCGGCCAGCATACAGGCACAAGCGCACCCGAGCGGATACGTTCCGAGTTGCGCAGCAAGGTCAGGCCGTATGCGGAACAGCAGTAGCGTGCACTGGCGGGATGGTCCTGCACGGAGAACGGTTCGGAAATCACCCGGACCAGACCGGTGTCGCGCTGCGGAAAATGTGCGGTGACGGTGCCTGTATCGTCGTCCCAGTCATCCCATTCATCCAGAATGTCTTCTGCATCCGCTTCGGAAACAGGTGCAGGGCGTGCCGGTGGGCGGATGGGGGCAACGGGACGGGATTCCTGAACTGCCTCGCCGGAAGCGGGCGGCACGCGGCATGCGTACAGGTAGCTCAGGCTGACGTTGCGCTTTTCAAACCGTGCTTCGCCGGTCAGCTGCCGCAGCCAGTCCGGTGCCAGATGAGACGGCATATTGAAATGACACCATGCATTGTCAGCGCTGCCGTTCATGGGACATTCACCGTAGTGGGGGCAGGGTGCCAGCGGGGCGCAGCCGCATTCCATAAGATTGCTTCTTGCGCGCGACAGCGTCTGTCCGCCGTGGCGAGTGCCCGGTTCCATCATCAGCATGTGTCCGCCGCGGCGCAGCGCCGATGCTATGCCTCTGATAACGGACTCCATGCGTTCGCCGGGCTGCTGCCGTTTTCCGGGGCGCAGTTCGTTGAGCACATTGGCGCCTGTCAGCAGGTCGATTTTCCCTCGGTTTTCACGCAGAACCGCCTCCAGCGGAGCGCGTACCAGTTTTACGCGCCATGCCAGTTCCGCACCTTCCGAACGGGCCAGTGCGGTCAGCAGCTCCAGTCCCTGTTCCATGGGTTTGGAAGACATGTCGGCACAGATGAACGTCAGCGGTACGCTGCGCAGTTCGGGGCGGCATATCCACAGGGCCTGAGCCATGGTCAGCGGCCCGCTGCCCAGATCGAGCAGCACCGGAGGAGAATCCCCCCGCGCCGGGGTATCCAGCTTCAGGTCCAGCGAAGGCAGCAGCCATGACAGCCGGTACAGGTTCCACGGCAGAAAATAGTGTACGTAGGCGCTTATCTGTCTGGGGGCTGTCCAGTAGCCTTTGCGCATGTCTGTGCGCTCGCTGGTCAGTACGCGTGAAAGATCGCGGATGGCATAGGGCAGTTCGCGCCGGTGTGCCTGACGCAGCGGCATGACTCCGGCCAGTATCTGTCTGTAACGGGCCAGTATATCCTGAGTCTGCCGCGTAGGCGGAGTGAGTATTCCTTGATGCATAATATTATGAAAAGCGCATATGGCGCATGAAGTTGGTGGTGAATGCGGGGTCTGAAGTCAGATCGGCCACAATGGCGCCTGCGCTCCATTGCGCGGCGCGGGTACGGCAGTGATGGCGGGTGAGCATGTGCATGGCGCCCCGCAGGGCGGTATTGCCCGCCGCCGTGGTGCATTGTGCCAGTCCGCGGGGCAGAAAGCCCAGTGTTTCAAGATCGGCCGGAGAAACGTGCTGTCCCAGCGCACCTGCCAGAAAGACACGGCGCACATCCGCCGGCGAGAGCGAGGCTTCGCACAGCAGGCGTTCAAAAGCAAGCGAGAAAGCGGCTTTCACCTTTAGAATCTCTTCAATGTCGCGGGCCGAAAGTGTAACCGAGGCATTGAGACGCAGGCAGGCTCCCTGAGTCGGGGCCTGCGGGCTGTCATGCACAACGGCGCGTGCCAGTCTGCGGCCCGCCACGGAGGACGGCTGTGTGTTGAACTGCCCGTCAGGAGTGATGACCCCTGTCTGCAGCAGAACAGTGATGAGCGAAAGGTAGCCGGTGCCGCTTATGCTGCGGATGCTCTGTGCTGCGGCCATACCGCCCGCTTTTATGTCGGCGGGGCGCAGCGATGCCGGAGGGCTGACGACAGGGATGCCCTGCGCATCCAGCACGGCGGGCACCAGACCGAGCGGGGTGGCGCTGAATGCCGTGGCCGCGCCCGGGCAGGCCATGCTGCCGTGGGTCATGCCTATGCCCTCGAGAGCGGGGCCCATGGCCACACTGGTCACTATTGAATGTGCGGGAGACAGCGCCAGTACAAATTCGCCGTTTGTGCCCAGATCGGCCAGAACAAAAGGATACGGAGGCGGTGCGGATTCATCGCACAGCAGTGCGGCCATTCCGGCGCTGATGTCCGCTCCGACAAAAGGTGCGGGAACCGGCGGAATGTAAACCGGCGGCAGCGGGGTGTCTGTATTGTGCGCCGTGCCGCACAGCCGGACGGTTTCATCGCCGCGGTAATCCAGCCTGTAAGGTGCCCGGCTCAGGCCTTCCACCGGCAGGTCGAGCAGAATGTATGTCATGGCAGCGTTGCCGGCCACACAAAGCGAGGTGACCGGCTGTCCTGTCTCGCGGTGCAGAAAATCTGTCAGGGCGGCCAGCCTGCTTTTGACCAGAGCCGCCAGCCTGCCGCGCACTGCCGGATCAGCGGCCGCAGCCAGCCGCGACATGACCTCGCTGCCTGCACCCATCTGCGGGTTTGTCTCCTGTCCCTGCGCCACAATGCTGAGGGTGTCTGCTGCTGTGTCTACCGCGGCCCAGTGCAGGCTTGTGGTGCCTAGGTCAACCGCCAGCCCCAGTTGTCCGGTGGTTTTTGCGGGCCGTGTGGCGCTTTGTACCGGCGGTATGTGCGGCAGAGTTATGCGCAATCCGTCGCTGACGCTGTGGCGGCAGCCCAGCCGCCAGCCCTGCTGCAGCCGGGCTGGAGAAAAAAAGGCCACATCGTCGGCGTGGGGAACCGGCGCGGGACTGATGCGCATGCGGCACAGTCCGCAGCGTCCGATGCCGGAACACAGCGGCGGTGCGGGCACGGCGCCGCTGGTGTATACCGCGCGCGAAAGCGGGGCGCCTGCGGGCGCTTCTGCTTCGGTGCTGTTGCCTAGATGGTCTGTAATGGTGATGACGGGCATGGTCTGTGATCTGTGGCCGGAATGTGATATATGAATGCAGCGCGGGCCGTAAAGC
This sequence comes from Oleidesulfovibrio vietnamensis, assembly GCF_055388115.1. NCBI lineage: Bacteria > Pseudomonadati > Thermodesulfobacteriota > Desulfovibrionia > Desulfovibrionales > Desulfovibrionaceae > Oleidesulfovibrio > Oleidesulfovibrio vietnamensis. The sequence continues at coordinate 2,691,794 of NZ_AP042419.1, read as the reverse complement.
CGGCATGCTGTCCTGCAGCCATCATACCCTGTGCTGCGTCCGGCGTACAGGGGGCACAATATTACGCTTGCCGCGGCCTGCTGTACGGTGTGCTGCGGCAATTATTCAGAATATCAGTGAAAAGGTGCAGCTTTGCATATATGATGAATCATACAGGCCGCCGTTTTTCGCACAACCGGAGGACAAGGCAGGGCCGTCCCCTGTCTGCATGCCTGTATCTGCCCGTTGCGGCAAGATAAAATCTGATATATCAGATAACAGAGACCATGTGTGTGTTGTGGCGCCATGCAACTTTTTTTTGCGGACACTGCGGCAGGATATCCGGATGACGTTGTTTGTGACCATACTGATCATTTTTGTGCTGACCATCGGCGGCGTGATCAGCAATCATGTCATTACGGCAAGAAATCTGGACATGATCCGGAGACTGCGTTCCGAACAGCAGAAGCTGAGTCTGGGCAGAGAAGAGGCTGCGGAGCGGGTGAGCGATTTGCGGCGGCGCGAAAAAATGCTGCGTATCCAGTTGAATGACATTGAAAAGGGACTGCCGCCCATCGATCTCGGGTTTATGACGCAGGAAGCCGTGCAGACGGGGCAGGAAGGCGCTGCGGATTATTCCGATATGCTGGAAAAACCCGCAAAGATCGCCCGCGGCGAGAATGCCGTGCTGGAAAGTCTGGTACGCGGCAGGCGCATTACTCCGGCGCAGTTGCAGAAAGCCAGAGACTACAAGACCCAGACCGGTTCGGAATACGGGCTGGAAGATGTGCTGGTGATGCTCGGGTATCTGCGTAAGGAAGACCTTGAAGTGGCACGGCGCCGTTTCGGGGCTTGATGTCTGCCCGGATTAGGGCAATAATGGCATTTATTATGCATCATTTTCCGGTCAGAAAGAGCAAACGGCGGTATTTGCCGGTTGGTTCTGCCGGTTCTTTTTTATGATGTCCGTCCGTTCCGCGGGCGTGGTAACCAGCACGGAGCCTGACTCTCTGTATGAACAAAATTCTGGCACAGGATGAAGTGGATGCCCTGTTACGGGGGCTTTCCGGCGGCGAGATAGAAACAGAATCCGATATACCGGAGGATGATTCCGGCATTGTGTCTTTTGACCTTGCCAATCAGGACAGAATCATCCGCGGGCGTATGCCGGTTCTGGAAATCGTCAACGACCGCTTTGCCCGTCTGTGCACCAACGCGCTGAGCAACGCCGTGCGCAAGCGTGTGGAACTGAACCCCATATCCATAGATATGACCAAGTTCGGTGACTTTATGCGCTCGCTGCCCGTGCCTACCAGCATCAATATTTTCAAGATGGAACCGCTGCGCGGCAATGCCATCATCGTGGTCGATTCACGCCTTGTTTTCGCTCTGGTGGAAAACTTTTTCGGCGGGGCAGGCAGTCAGCCCAAAATTGAAGGCCGCGAGTTCACGCGCATAGAACAGGCCATTGTGGACAGGGTTATCAAAATTGCGCTTGATAACATGGAAGAATCGTGGCGGCCGGTGCATGAGGTGAACCTTGAGCTGGTCCGTTCTGAAATCAACCCGCAGTTTGCTGCCATTGTGCCGCCCAGTGACGTTGTTGTGGTCATCACCTTTGAGGTGGAACTGGAATCGGCCATCGGTTCGCTGGTTATGTGTCTGCCGTATGCCACCATCGAACCTATCCGTTCGAAGCTGCATGCCAGCTTTCAGACCGAGCGGCTGGAAGTGGACCATGCATGGGTTGCCCGTCTGAAGGAGCGTCTGCTGGAAACTCCGGTGGAAATGAAAATACGCTTCGGGGAGACGAAGATAACCGGCAACCAGCTGTTGCGGCTGAAAGTGGGCGACGTGCTGCTGCTTGATACCGATACTGATGATCTGCTGGAAGGCACCGTGGAAGGGGTGCGCAAATTCTGGGGAATAAGCGGTATTGTCAAGGCTAATAAAGCATTTCAGGTCATCCGTGAGGAAGAACCCAGATATACCTGATATGCGCTGCCGGTTACGGATATTTCCGGAAAGAATGCAAGCGGCTTCGGCCGCTTTTTTTTGTCAGCTTTCGGGGGGGCAGCATTCGTCCGGGTAGAAAACACGCTCCATGGTCAGCCCGCATGCGGGGGCTGTGGGGGCTGAAAGCCGCCTGTCGCGGGCGGCGATGATAGCCGGTACATCCTCCGGTGCGCATCTGCCCGTACCGGTCCACAGCAGCAGGCCCATCATGTTGCGTACCATCTGCTTCAGAAACCCGTCTGCCTCGAAATGCCATGCCAGTTCCAGAGGGGCACGGGGGGTAGTGTCGTGGCTGCGCGGAAAATCATCGGGAGCAAGTCCGGGGGTGCGTGTTATGCTGTAGACCGTGCGTACCGTGGTGGCCAGCTCGGTTCCGGCATTCTGGAACGAAGCGAAATCGTGTGTGCCTGTCATGAAAGCGGCTGCCGCGTCCATGGCGGCGATGTCCAGCGGGCCGGTCATATGCACAAAGGGACGGCGCTGCGGCAGCACAAAAGCGCGGGTAAGCCATATACGGTAGGTGTAGCGTTTTTTTACGGCGTCAAAGCGGGCATGAAAGCCGTCCGGCACAACGGCGGCCTGCAGAACCGATATGTCTTCGGGCAGCTTGGCGTTGAGAGCCCGCCGCCAGTCAACGGCGGTTTTGGCATCGGGAATGTCCAGATGGGCGACCTGACCTTCGGCGTGAACGCCCGAATCGGTGCGCCCCGCTCCGTGCACGCGGACAGCGCTGCCCAGTATGGCTTTTGCGGCATCTTCCACCGCCTGCTGCACTGTGGGCTGCTGCACGGCATGGGGCCGTCCGGCCGGAAGACACTGTATCTGCCAGCCCGCATAGCGCGTGCCTGCATAGGCTATGATAAGCTTCAGCCGGGCCATACTACTCGAACGGCAGCTGCATTTTGGTCAGCGCCTCGGAAAGGCGGGCCGCTTTCTGTGCATCGACAAACGACAGAATTTCCCCTGCCTGCCTGCCACGCATTCCTGCCAGAATTCTGACAGCGATTTTTTCGTCCAGCGTTTCCAGTACGGCAGCTGCCTGCTTGGCTTTCATATTGGAATACACATCCACAAGATGACGCAGTTTCTTGTCTTTGGTCTCGCCCGCTTCTTCAAGCATTTTACCCAGACGTTCTTCCAGCGCCTGCAGGTTCTGGATTTTTGTATCCAGCTCGTTTTCCAGCTTGCGCAGATCAGCTTCTTTGCGGTTCAGCTCTTCTTCTTTACGCAGCAGCGCTTCGCGCTGCATGTCGGTTCCTGCGGCATCCGCTGCCGGAGGCGTGCTTTCCGCTGCCAGTGCCTGCGATGCGGCAATGACAGGCCGCTGCTGCGCTACGGCTGCAACAGGTTGCGCCACCGATGCCGTGCCGCCGGAGCTGACAGTTCCGCCTGCACCGTTGCCTGTGGCCAGAGCTTCTGATTTTGACGATGCAGCCGGGGCGATACCGGCCACGCTAAGCGGTGCCGGCGGCTGCAGTGAAAAGCCGGAAAGGGTGCCGTCCCACATCAGGGTGCCGATGACTGCCAGCTTTATGCAGGCAACAAAAAAGAGCCATTTGCACAGCTTAGAAAGACGGAGGCTGGTAGCGAAGTGTGGCTGTTTCGTCATTGGTGTGTTGTTCCTTCAGCTTTTCTTCCAGATCATGCCGCTCGGCCTGTTTGCTTTTCAGCTTGTCCAGCAGTTTGCGCTCCTGCGCTTTCTGGATGAGGTTCTGCCGCGCGCGGGTCAGTTGCTGGGCTATCTGCAGCAGGCGTTGTTCCGCGGCCTGAATGTCCTGCTTGATGGCCTGAATATAGTTGTGCGCCAGCCAGCGTTCCGCCTGACTCATGGTGGGCGATGCATACAGCTGCTGCAGCTGGATATCAAGCTTGCGGCGGAGCTGTTCCACCAGAGCCGTCTGATGGCGGTACTGCTGCTGGGCACGGGCAAATTCCATCTTTGCCTGCTCTTCAAGCTGCGTCCGGTAGTCCAATACCTGCTGCAGCTTGAATTTGAAAGACCCCGCCATGCGGAAAACCTCTTCAGATAATGGGTGCTGTGAAGACAATATCATATAGACGGAATGTACGGCTGCAACGTGTGCAGTCGCCAGCTACAGGCAAAGCAAAGATCAGGCCAGAGCACCCGCCAGCAGGGCCGACAGTTCGCCCCATATGATTATTGCGCCCATAAAGTCGCCGTTGAGGCCGTTTTGCCTGCGCGAAAGCCGCCTGAGGGCAATAATGCCGGGAGCTAGAAACACCAGCGAAAGCAACAGAATTCTGACACCTGTCAGCCAGACGCCGGAAAAGGCGCACAGCACTACGCTGATGCCGAGCGCTGCAGGGGTGGCGCCATCAAGAAACTGCCTGCCGAGTGACGAACACGCTGCCTGTGTGCCGGAAAAGGACAACAGCACGCATGCCGTGCGTCCCAGTGCAGGCGCCCATATGAGCACTCCTGCCGCCTGTGCCGCAGGCATGCCCTGCAGTATCTCGGCAGAACACATCATCTGGCCGCCCATGCCGAGCACTATGGCCATGACGCCGAATGCACCGGTACGGCTGTCTTTCATTATCTGCCAGAACCTGTCACCGGTTGCGCTGCTGCCCCATGCATCCCACAGGTCGGCCCAGCCGTCCCAGTGCAGTCCGCGTGTAAGCCACATGCCCAGCCCCACATACAGCCAGCTGCCGGCCAGCGCATGCCCCGCAGTCATTCCCGTCCACAGCGGCACCGTGCACAATGCCCCGATGAGCAGCCCGTACAGCGGCATCTGACGCATGGTGGCGGCCAGAGCTCCTTCGGCAATCATACGGGCGGGGTTCAGCCGCGTCATAAAGGCCAGACCGTCCAGAAATACCTGCCACTCACGGATCAGTAAACCGGACGCGGTGGCAGGAGGCTGCTGTTCAGGCATGGGAGTTCTCCGCAGGGGTGAGTATGATGTTGCTGCCGGTACGCAGACCGAGCACCTGCGATGCAGGCCGGCAGTTGCAGGCGATTTCAAGATAGCCCTGACTGGACGCCAGCAGTCCCGCGGGCGATCCGGCCGATACTGTTACTCCGTTTGATGCTGTTACTCTGTTCGATGCTGTTACTCTGTCCGATACTGTTACACGGGCCGGTACAGAGTCGGTCAGGTGCGGCAACAGCGCGTAGGTCTCTACCACATGCAGCATTACAGGGGGGTGATTTTCGTGCCGCATAACCACCCCGGCGGCTGAACCGGTGCGCTTCTGCCATGCGTCCACCACCGGCAGCCATTGCTCCGCAGAGGCATTAAGCAGGAGATTGCCGAATCTGTCCACATGCATCACTGTGGCTTCCAGACGGCTGCTGCTGCCGCGGGCACGGTTCCAGTCAGGTGTTGTAATATCCTCCGGCCGGACAGGATGCGCCGGCAGTCCGGTGGCCGGACCGCGGCGCAGCATGGCCGCGAGCGGGGCAAAAATGTCACGTCCGTGAAAGGTGGCCGACGGCGGCACTGTTTGCATCGGGTGGGCATCCGCATGGTATTGTTCTGTGGCAGGCTTCAGGCTGGCACAGCGGACACAGGCAAATGCGGTTTGCTGTGCGGTACTTTCCAGCCGGAATATGCGGGCGTCCTGCTCCAGCACGCAGGTCAGCAGCCCGTTGTCCGGTGCCAGAAAAAACCTGCCTGCTGATTCGGCATACAGCAGCGGTCTGCCGGTGCCCACTCCGGGGTCAACCACGGCCACAAAGAGTGTGCCTGCCGGATAATACCCCGCGCTGGCTGCCAGAAAAAAAGCTGCCTGCATGACTCCGTGCGGTGGAACACCGTGGCTCAGGTCGAGCACGGGAGCGTCGGGAACAAGGGTGTGCAGTACAGCCTTCATTTGTCCCACATATGGGTCTGACAGGCCAAAATCAGTCAGTAATACAATTGGTTGCATGCGTACTTATTCCTTTATGGCAAAGGAAACACGAAAAGGCCGTGCTGCTGCGTTCCGCCGGCTCTGTGCGGAACGGCGCTTCGGCCTGTGATTGTCTGTCAACGCAGGGGCTGCGGCTCCTGCCTGAATGCTGCTGCGGGAAACCGGGCGGTGCGGCCGGTATTCCGTGCAGCGTAACGGCTGTATCCGGTCTGAGCTTTTTCGCAGGGAAAGGGCGGCAGACTCGGTATGCTGCGCGTTGCTATTTGTTTTTGTTGAACGTGATATTGAAAGACAGCGCGTAGAGATGGTGGAAAAAGTCCACATACTCCACGGAAACATCATCCGGCACGGTGATACGCGCCGGAGCATAGTTCAGTATGCCTTTTATACCCGCTTCAATCAGGTGGTTTGCAGCACGTTGCGCACGTTCCGGCGGGGTGGTGATTATACCTATTTCCACGCCCAGATCTCCCACACGTTCTTTCAGCCGCTTGGTGCACACTACTTCCAGACCGGAAATTTCTTCGCCGATCTTGAAGGGGTCGCAGTCGAATGCGCCCACAATGTGAAAACCGCGCAGCTTGAATTCCTTGTGGTTCAGCAGGGCGCGTCCAAGGTTGCCCACGCCTATCAGCACCGTTTTCCATTCACGGTCAACGCCCAGTGCGCTGGTGATGGATTCGATGAGATTTTTGACGTAGTAGCCGACACCACGAACGCCGAATTCACCGAAATACGCAAGGTCTTTACGTATCTGGGATGCGTTGACATTGCAGGCCTTGGCCAGTGGCTCGGACGAGATTACCTCGGTGCCGTCCCGCTGCAGGCTTTCCAGCACCTGCACATAAACGGCCAGTCGCTGGATAGTCGCACGGGGGATATGTTCGCTCTTAACGCTCATAAAGGTGACGATACTACAGTTGATGGTGAATGTGAAATAAATAACGAGTCAAAACTACAAAAGGAGGCCGGGAAACCCGGCCTCCTCGAAATCGCCTGAGATGTTCCGACTACCGGAAGAGCAGCATCAGGTTAACAACGAGGGCGTAAATTGCCAGAGATTCAACAAAGGCAAGGCCCAGAATCAGGGTAACCATGATTTTGCCGCCGGCTTCGGGATTGCGGGCGGTGCCTTCACAAGCAGCCTTCAGGCCCATGCCCTGACCGATACCGCAACCTGCAGCGGCGATAGCCATACCAATGGCTGCACCGAAGAGGACGAGGCCGTCGCCGGCACCGCCGTCAGCGGCGAATGCGAGGCTTGCGACAGAAAGAATAGCCAGGGTGTTCAGGGCGATCATCAGAAACTTGCGCATGATAACTCCTTCCTACGTGTAAGTTAGGTTATGTTGTTGGTCTAAGACCATTTCCCCCATTAGTGGGCGTGTTCCAGAGAGCCTTTAAGGTAGATGGTGGCGAGCATGAAGAAGATGAACGCCTGCAGTACCTTGGCCAGAGTGAACAGGAAGTAGATCGGAATTGTGCCGATGATGGGTGCCAGCATGAAGAACAGAATCAGCACGAATTCTTCACCGCGGATGTTACCGAACAGACGCAGAGAGAGCGAAAGCGGACGGGCGGTGTGGCTGATAAGTTCCAGCGGCAGCATGAGGGGCGAAAGCCACCACATGGGTCCCATGAAGTGTTTGATGTAACCGGCGCCCCAGCGTTGGATGCCGATGTAGTTGTAGTAGATAAAGCAGAACAGCGCCAGCGAAGCGGTGGTGTTGATGTTCGCGGTCGGCGCGTCAAAGCCGGGCACAAGACCGGTCAGGTTCATGCAGAGAATGAAAAGGAAAAAGACGATGAGGACAGGGTAAACCTTGCGTCCGTCTTCGCCCGTGATGGAAACTACAAACTCTTCAAGTCCTCCGATGATGACTTCGAAGATGTTCTGCAGTTTTCCGGGAACCATTTTGATTTTGCCGCGGACAATGAATGAAACCGCGAACAGCATCGCCATGACACACCATGTGTAAAAAACGTGCTTGAATTCGACGGATTGTCCGCCGACATTGATGTGACCCAGTCCGACCAGATCACTGAGGAGTACCGGATGCGGCAGCCCACTTGCCATTCCCTCATGCCTCCTTGACTTTATGCCCGGCCAGTCTGGAAAGACCCCAGACCAGTGTGGTCGCCACAACGGTTGAAAAACCTGCGATCAACACAAAGGGCGATACATCGAGCCAAACAATCAGACCGGCCATAGTTATACCGGTCACACCCAGCCTGCCGTAAAACCGCAGCAGCATCCCCAGCACCATGTCTCTGGTAAAAGTCCGGAGAATGAGATGCTGAATGAACTGCGCCAGTGAATAAAAGTTCCATAAAGCCAGTCCCGCGCACAGCGCGAACCAGAAAAGCCATTGAAACTTCCATCCCAGCGCCGCTGCTGCCAGGATTGCACCAAGAGTCAGAAGAATCTGGTTCCGAGCGACCGTCCGGATTTCCTGCGCCTTGAACCCCTTGGTCCACAGATGCCTGTCAATCCTTAGAATCAAACTTCTCAGCATCGCTCTTCGCCTGTTTTCCCGACAGTCTCTTCGTGTCCTGAAAGACACTTCTGAATCCGGCAACGATGCCGAATATCAGAAAAGTCAGAAGCAGCCAGGGCTTGGTCCCTAACCATTCATCAAGATAGTACCCTGCCACTCCCCCCACGAGAGTGTGCGTGACCATATGCAGTCCCATGGAACCGGCTACGGTCAGCGCGTCAAAGTACGACCTGTCTTTGACCTTGAACTGATTCTTAAAGAACATAGCGGATTGCACTCCCACGCCCCGACAGCGCCCACTGTGAGGTTTATGTTCGTGCATTCCTTCACAAGTGGAAACCGATTTATCACGGCTGATAGGGCAAGTCAACGAATTACAAGGGTTGCTGGCAGCCTTTTTAGAAATTTTTCACAAGCTCGGCAGCTGCGTGTATTCCTTGATGTTACAGCCGCTGCAGTCCGGGGTCTGGTGCCGCTTTGCCGTGTACGGAACGACACGCGGACGGCGCCGCAGTGTACGTTTATCGCGTTGCGGCGGCAATGCAAAAATAGCGGCGGGCTGCCACAGGCTGTGCCGCACGGGGCCGGTTGAAGCCGGGTTGGGCAAGCTTTTCTGTGTGGTTTTCTGGCCTGTGTCCGGTGCTCCTTTCCGCCGTGCCTGAGCGCCGTCGGGTGCTGGCGGGTGACGGCATCGCGCGGCAGCGGCTGCATTTTTCCGCTGCGGACTGGCGGCTCATCCTTGGCGTTGCAGCTGTGTGGCTTCAGCGCATGCTGCCGCGCCATAAGGTGCGCCGGAAAGGGCAGCGGGGCAGTCCGGTAAATCCTGCAGAATCAGTCCGGCGAGGATATTCCTGCCCATGCCGTCATCGTATTGAAAACAGGGCGACGCTTTCTATATGCGCAGAATGAGGAAACATATCAACGGGCTGCACAGCTTCAAGCCGGTAGCTGTCTGTCAGAGCCGCTGCGTCACGCGCCTGCGTGGCCGGATCGCACGATATGTAGACAATTTTGCGCGGTGCGCGGGATATAAGAGCCGAGAGCACATCGGGATGCATGCCGGCGCGGGGCGGGTCCGTGATGACTATGTCGGGTTTTTCCTTGTGCCTGATAAGCAGTCTGCGTACATCGCCCGCCAAAAAACGGGCCTGCGGCACCTGCTGATTACGGGCGTTCAGTGTGGCGAACTGTACGGCTTCTTCAGATACTTCCATGCCCGTCACCGACGTTACCTGATCAGCCATGCCCAGTCCCATGGTACCCACTCCGCAGTACAGGTCCCACAGTACGCCGCCCTGACCGGCATAGTCAGCGGCGGTTCTGCTCAGAATCTCCGTCGCCGCTGTGTTGGTCTGGAAAAAGGCATGCGGAGCCATGGTGAACGTCCTGCCGTTCAGTTGTTCCGTCAGGTGGCTGTCTCCTGTGCTGTACAAGGTCTTTTCGGCATACGCGGCCTGTACGGGCGAGCGGCGTTCGCCATGTATAAAGGATGTGATACCTTCGCCGCTCTCTGCCAGCAGATCGCCGAGCTGTCTGACCGCACGGGCTCCCGCATTGCCGCCGGTTTTTTCCGGGCCGGTAATCAGCTGTACCATGCACTGGCCGGTATACTGAGTTTCGCGGATGACAAGATAGCGGAAAAATCCTTCTCCGCTGCGCACGTCCCATGCTGTCAGTCCGGTCTGTGCGGCCCAGCGCCTTACCGAATCCACGATGCGCACGCAGCGCTGCGACTGCAGATGGCACTCGCTTATATTGATCACGTCATGCGAACCTCTGGCGCGCAGACCAAGGCGGATTCCCTGCGGACTGTCATTTTCAAAAGCAAATTCCATTTTATTGCGAAAGAAGCGCTGTGCGGGCGATGCCAGCGCGGGCAGGACGGGCGGTTCCGCAATTCTGCCGATGCGCACAAAAGCGTCGTGCACCAGACGCTGCTTCCATTCCAGCTGCATGGCATACGGCATGTGCTGCCAGCTGCACCCGCCGCATTCTGCAAAATGGCGGCAAAAAGGCTCGGTCTGATAGTCTGCGGCAGCGGTAACGCCAAGCAGTGTGGCTTCTGCATAATTTTTGCGGCATCTGGTCACGCGGGCTGTCACTGTCTGGCCGGGCAGCGCGTTGTCGATGAAAACGGCCAGTCTGCCGTGGCGGGCCAGTGCGCGGCCTCCCGTGGTCAGTGTGTGCGGCTGCAGGTGCAGTATGTCGCCTTCGGCGGGAGTGGTCGGGGTGTTCATGTTTGTGCTGCTCTTATAAAGCGAGTGTTTGCTCGTTCAGGAATGTTCTGTAATTATCGTATGCTATGTTTTATTTGTGCGCAAAATCACAAAACGGAACTTGACTTATGCGCTGATTTTCCGGCAAGTAGACAGCAGTCGTCACATTTCGGCAACGCCGAACAACAAGGAGCTGTGCCATGCTAACCGAGCTGTTTCACAACATGATGCACTCCACCCCGCAGGGCTTTGTGGGTGTGAGCCTCATCTTCATTTATTTCGCTATCATTCTGTACACCGCATTTTACCGCATCCGCAAAGGTGAGCATCTCGACCACTAGGATGTGCCGCGCGGAGGCGGATATACTTTTTTTATCCGCGCCGGTCACCTTGTATAGTTGCTTCAATGCTGTCGCGGCATGGCGGGCCGCCACAGGCCAGCAGGCCGCTTGCCGGTGCCGTTGTTTACGCTTATGCGGTTGATGTATTGCCGTGCTGTTTCGCAGCGCGTCAATGGCGTTTTGGGTGTTTTGGGTGTTTTGCAGGCCGGCTTCTTCCTGACCGGAAGGAGCCGGCTTTTTGCTGCTTGCGACTGCGGGGCGCGTACGGCGCGTGACAGGCGATGCCGCGCCGCCATGCACCTCATCTGGCGCAAAACACGTCTGCGCCGTGATTTCCGGTGGCAGGCCTGCGGCTAGCGCACCGCTTCGGAGGCGACCTCCATGAGGTACTTGCCGTATTCGTTTTTCATCATGGGGGCTGCCAGTTCGCGCAGTCTGTCGGCGCAGATGTATCCTTTGCGGTAGGCGATTTCTTCAATGCAGGCTATTTTCAGGCCCTGTCTGTCCTGTACCGCGCGTACAAAAGACGATGCCTGATGCAGTGACTCAAATGTGCCGGTGTCCAGCCATGCCACGCCGCGTCCCAGAAATTCCACCTGCAGCCTGCCTTGTTTCAGGTACTCGTTGTTCAGGTCGGTTATTTCCAGCTCGCCTCTGGCAGACGGAGTCAGCCCGGCCGCCACATCGGCCACACGGCCGTCATAAAAATACAGTCCGGTGACGGCATAGCGCGACTTGGGGCTCTGCGGCTTTTCTTCTATGCTGATCACACGCGCGTTTTTATCAAATTCCACCACGCCGTATCGTTCGGGGTCGCGCACCTTGTAGCCGAAAACGATGCCCCCCTGCTGCAGGCGTGCGGAATTTTCGAGCAGGGTGGCAAGTCCGGTGCCGTAAAACAGGTTGTCGCCCAGTATAAGGCAGACAGGCTGACCGGCAATGAAGTCGCGTGCCAGTACAAAAGCCTGAGCCAGTCCGTCGGGGCTTGGCTGTTCAATGTAGGAAAAGCTGAGCCCCAGCGCGGAACCGTCGCCCAGAATATCGCGGAAACGCGGCAGGTCGGCAGGCGTGGAGATGATGCACACCTCGCGGATGCCTGCCAGCATCAGCACGGAAAGCGGATAATATATCATGGGCTTGTCATATACCGGCAGCAGCTGTTTGCAGGCGCCGCGGGTGATGGGGTACAGGCGCGTGCCTGAACCGCCCGCCAGAATGATGCCTTTCATTCCAAAACCTCGTGTTCATTGATGTGGTATGCAGACGTGCAGAACGTCATACATACGCAAAACATGGCGTGGAATAAAGAGATAATGAAAGGGGGAGAAAGAGAGAAAAGGGGTCCGGGGAGAACAAGCCTTGGGGGAGGGCCTTGGTGCGGTGCTTCTCCCCGGACACGAGATGAGACACACTCAGGGAGAGAAATAGGTTATCTTTGAACGGTTGTCACTTATAAAAATAGTCTTCTGTGAAAAATAGTAATTGCGATTGTTGTTTTTGATTTTATATCAGCTTGTTATGTTGTGATTGGTTTTGTGCGTTTTGCCGTGTTCGGGACCTTGCCGTGGCTGATGCTTGCAAATATATCAGGAGAAGGATATGGGAAGGGGTTGGCTGGCGGAGAGTATGGCTGCGGAAATTGTTGTTGACTCCCGCTGAAAAAGAGGATAACTCTGCCTCTCCCCATTTCATTGGAGGTTTTGAAATGTACGCGATTATCGAAACGGGTGGCAAGCAGTTCCGTGTCGAAGAAGGCTGCAAGATCTTCGTCGAAAAGCTGGCCGCCGATGCCGGTAGCGAAATTGCTATTGATAAAGTTCTCATGCTCGGCGGCGACAAGTTCGCTGTGGGCGCTCCCTATGTGGAAAACGCCAAGGTGACCGCCGAAGTTATCGAGCATGGCCGTGGTGAAAAGGTCATCACTTTCCGCAAGTGGCGTCGTAACGACTCCCGCAAGAAACAGGGCCACCGTCAGGACTACACTGCCCTGAAAATCAAGACCATTACGGCCTAACAAGTAAGGAGTCCGAGTCATGGCACATAAAAAGGCAGGCGGCAGTTCCAAGAACGGTCGCGACTCTAACGCCCAACGGCGTGGCGTAAAACGCTTCGGTGGACAGTCCGTTCTGGCTGGCAACATTCTTGTCCGTCAGCTGGGCACCAAAGTTCACCCCGGTAACAACGTGGGTCTGGGTAAAGACTACACCCTGTTCGCCAAGTGCGACGGCGTGGTGACCTACGAAAAATTTACCCGTAAGAGAAGGGTTCTCACCCGCGTGCACGTGCTGCCCGCGGAGCAGTAAGCCCGTCTCTTTTCTGACGATACGTCAAGGGCGAAAGTCGCATTGCGTCTTTCGCCCTATTTTTCGTTGGGCTGTCGTCTGCAGCAGTTGCGGGCGGCAATCCGGCGGATACGGCGTGCTGTTTCCACGCGGGACGCTTTATGGCATCGTTGGTGTACGGCGGGGCTTTTTTGCTGTCCTTCCGGGCAGCATGTAACGACACTTTTTTGCAGCAGGCAGATATTTATGCGTTTTGTAGACGAAGCAGTAATCAAAGCTATTTCTGGCAACGGCGGCCATGGCTGTGTTTCTTTCCGCCGCGAAAAATTCATTCCCAGAGGCGGACCGGACGGCGGGGACGGCGGAAATGGCGGAAATGTGGTCTTCAAGGCATCCACTCGCCTGCTTAGCCTGTACGATTTCCGTCTGAAGCGGGTATATCAGGCAGAAAACGGCCGTCCCGGCCAGGGCAGCCAGATGCACGGCCGCGGCGGCAAGGATCTGGTGGTGGAAATGCCCGTGGGCACGCTGGTTTTCGAGCGCGGTGAAAACGGTGCCGAAAGCCTTATCGCCGATCTTTCGGAGCCGGACGTAGAAGTCGTCATTGCCCACGGTGGCCGTGGCGGCAAGGGAAATGAACATTTCAAGTCATCCACCATGCAGGCTCCCCGTTTTTCACAGCCGGGCGAACCGGGCGAAGAAAAATCTCTGAGACTTGAGCTTAAAATTCTGGCGGATGCCGGTCTGCTGGGTCTGCCCAATGCCGGTAAGTCGACTTTCATATCTCAGGTTTCGGCGGCAAAGCCTAAAATCGCCGCGTACCCTTTCACCACGCTTGTGCCCAATCTGGGCGTGATGATGGATGAATTTGATCCGGACAGACGCATGGTCATCGCCGACATTCCGGGCCTGATTGAAGGTGCTCACGAAGGGCAGGGACTGGGGCACCGTTTTCTCAAGCACGTGGAGCGCACACGTTTTCTGGTACACATTCTGAGCATAGAAGATGTGGACATGGAAAACCCGTGGGCCGGTTTCGACCTGATCAACGACGAACTGCAGCGTTTTGACGAAACGCTGGGCAGCCGCGAACAGATTCAGGTTGTCAACAAAATAGACCTGCTGCCTCCTGAAGAGGTTGACGGGCTGCGCGCAAGAGCCGAAGCTGACGGCCGCCGGATTTTCTTCATTTCCGCTCTGGAAGGTGAAGGACTGGACGCGGTTGTAAGTGAAATGTGGCGAATGCTCGCCGAACTGGACAGGAATGTTCCTCTTGATTCTTCGCGCCAGATAGAGCCTGAACCCGAAGAGGAATTTGATGTGGAAGTAGTCTGGGTGCGCGAATAGTCTTTTAGCGGAGGCGTCTGAAAGCCATGGACTGGCAGACCGAGCGCGGGCAGGTTCTGGATTCCGCCCGCAGAGTGGTTATCAAGGTGGGGAGTGCGGTGCTTACTTCCGGCAACGGGCTGGATGTGGGCGTGGTGGATAATCTGGTGGCCCAGATTGCCGACCTGCACGGCCGCGGCGTAGATGTGGTGCTGGTGTCCTCCGGTGCGGTTTCGGCCGGGCGTGCCGTGCTGCGGCGCTGCTGCGAGATAAAAGGTATGCCGCACAAGCAGGCGGCATCGGCCGTGGGGCAGAGCCGTCTCATGCATTATTATGACGAGGCGTTCGGCAGACACGGCATTATTTCCGCGCAGATACTGCTCACCAAGGACGACCTGCGCAGCCGTCACCGTTTTCTTAACGCCCGCAACACGTTTGCGGCACTTATGGACTGGCATGCCGTGCCCATTGTCAATGAAAACGACACAGTGGCCGTACGCGAACTGGAATTCGGCGACAATGACAGTCTGGCCAGTCTGCTGCTGAATGTGGTGGATGCCGACCTGTTCATCAATCTGACATCGGCCGGCGGAGTATATGCCGACAACCCCGACACCAACCCCGATGCGCGTGTCATGGAATGCATAGAAAATGTGCACGGGCTTAATCTGGACGTGATGTGCGGCGGTAAAACCGCTGTGGGGTCGGGCGGCATGTATTCAAAATTGCTGGCGGCACGGCGGGCAGCACAGCTTGGGGTGCCCACGCTTATTCTGCCCGGACGCAAGCCCGATGCCATGCTGCGGGCTTTTGCCGGTGACGAACCCGGAACATGGGTGCGACCGGAAAAGAAAACTGTTTCGGCACGCAAATTCTGGCTGGCGTATCACGCTGATCCCACAGGATCGGTGGTGGTGGATGACGGTGCTGTAAAAGCGCTTGAGGCGGGCAAAAGCCTGCTGCCTGCCGGAATCATCGGTGTTGAAGGGGGCTTCGGGCGTGGTGCGCTTGTGCGTGTCACTTCTGCGGCCGGTGCCGTGGTGGCGGTGGGCCTCAGCAACTACCCCGCCGCCGACCTGCGGCGCATCATGGGCCACCGCACGGCGGAACTTACGGCCATTCTGGGTGACAACCAGTACCCGGAAGCCATCCACCGCGATAATATGCTGATGGACGCCGTGGTGTGACCTGCGGCGCCGCGGTCATGATAAAGTGAGGATATATGTCTGAGACTCCGTGTGTTCTTACCATTGCCGGTTCCGATTCCGGCGGCGGGGCCGGAATTCAGGCCGACCTGAAGACCATGACGGTGCTGGGCGGCTTCGGCATGAGTGTCATTACAGCGCTTACCGCGCAGAACGGTCTGGGTGTCACCGGCATTCATGCCCCCGATGCTGATTTTGTACGCCTGCAGCTGGAAACGGTGCTGGAAGGCTTTCCCGTGCGCGCTGCAAAGACCGGCATGCTTTTTTCTGCGCCTATTATCGAGGCTGTGGCCGATGTGCTGGAAGCTTTGCCGCAGGAGGTACGTTTTCCTCTGGTGGTGGACCCTGTGTGCGTGAGCCAGAGCGGACACCGTCTGCTGCAGGAGGATGCAGTGGAGGCGCTGAAAAAACGCATGCTGCCGCTGGCCTATCTGCTGACGCCCAACCGGCCCGAGGCCGAACTGCTGGCCGGTATGGCGGTGGAGACCAAAGAAGATGTGGCAGAGGCAATCCGCCGTCTGCTGGATATGGGGCCGCGTGCCGTGCTGCTCAAAGGCGGCCACTTTGAGGGCACCGACACCCTGACCGACTGGCTGGGGCTGCCCAACAGAGAGCCTGTGCCCATGCCGCAGACAAAGGTTGATACGCCCAACAACCACGGAACAGGTTGCACGCTTTCGGCTGCCATCGCCACTATGCTGGCAAAGGGGCATGTGCTCGACAGGGCCATTCTGAAAGCCCAGCAGTATCTCAACCTCTGCCTGCGTGAAAGCTATGCCCCCGGTAAGGGGTTCGGACCGCCCAATCATGCGGCAGTTGTTGCGGGAACACTGTTGCAGGACTGATTCTGCATTGTTTCTGCGTACTATCGCTGTTGCTAACTATTAAGACCTGCCCTGCAGGTCTTTTTTTATACACAGCGCCGGAGTGCTTGGAAATGCTGTTGTTTTATTGTAGGTCATTGCCTACAGACAATTCATTTTGAGGTTGCTATGCCTGCTGAAACACACTTTGCCCCCGCACGACGCAGTACATTGCCGGAGCTTGCACGCCAGCGCAGGCTTTTTGCAGATGAAACACTGGTCACACTGCTCGATTCAGTAACGGATATTGTCGTTATTCTTAATGATACAAGACAGATTGTTTTTGCAAACCGCAATCTGTTGTCTCTGCTGGGTGAAAAAACTGCAGACAGGGTGATAGGCATGCGCCCGGGCGAACTGTTTTCGTGCGAACACGCCTGCTGCACTGCGGCCGGATGCGGCACCTCGCCCGCATGCCACAGCTGTGAAGCCGTGCACGCCATACTGTGCGGACTGAGCGGCAGACGCCGTGAAGCGGAATGCCGCATAACCAAGCGCGAAGATGAAGTGCTGGTGGCCTATGACCTGAAAATCTGCGCTTCACCGCTTACTGTGCACGATGAGCATTTTGTATTGTTCGCCATCCACGATATCAGCGACGAAAAAAGACGCCGGGCACTGGAGCGGATTTTCTTCCATGACATACTGAATACGGCAGGCGGACTGCAGAACCTTGCGCAGATGATTCTTGAAGAGGTTCCGCTGGACCTGAAGGGTGAAAGTCTGCTTATGCATCGCTTTTCCAAAGAACTGGTAGACGAGATCATGGCTCAGCGTCTGCTTCTGGCCGCAGAATCGGATGAACTGAGTATCCGCCCCGCACGGTTGTGTCTGGCTGAACTGATGAGTGATGTGCTGGAATCGGTACAGCAGATGGAAATGGCCCAAGGGGTGCATTTCGACGTGCAGGCACCGGCGGAAAGTCTGATGATAGAAAGCGATCAGACCTTGTTGCGCCGTGTCATGCTGAACATGCTGAAAAACGCCATGGAAGCCTCGCCGCAGGACGGTTGCGTGGCGGTGGGCTGCTGTCCGGCAGACGGCGGCGCAGAATTTTACACCAGAAACGACTGCGTCATACCAGAGGCACATCGGTGGCTTGTATTCCAGCGTTCTTTTTCTACAAAGGGAACGGGGCGCGGGCTTGGCACATACAGCATGAAGCTGCTTACCAACAACTATCTCAAAGGTTCCGTAGGATTTGAAAGCCGCGAGGGTGAAGGCACCACATTCCGCCTGTGGCTTCCCGCGGTGCTGAGCTGAGCACGACGTTTTCCGCCGCACGGGAGCCGGCACGGTGCGGTCCGGCGATGCATGCTGTTCGGGGGGTATCTGTTTTCATGCACCGCTGAAAGCGCGCGGGCGCACGGGCACAAACTGGCACACGGTCGCACGGTCGCGCGGCTTCGGGGGGGCAGGGAATGTGCTCCGCGCGCATGTACAGGCCGCGTTTTCTTCAGAACGCAGGCGGTGGAACGGCTCACGGCTTCAGCTGCGGATTTTCGGCCGCAGTCCTTCAGTCGCAGTTCTACAGTTGCAGATTTTCGGCCGCAGCTTTTCGGCCACAGCTTTTCAGCGTGCGGCATCACAGCAGATGGCCCTTTGCGTACAGGGGGCCGACCGGCGTACCGTCCGGTGATCAGGCGTTGGCAGCTTTGAGCGATTCTTCCAGCGCGGCAAAGAAATCCGTGCTCTGCTCGCTTTCCGTCAGGCCGCACAGGCCGCGTACGGCCAGCATCAGCAGCTCCACGGGCACGGTGACGTCGTACAGGCCGTTGTTAATCCGGCAGACGCCCTCTTCCGTCTTCAGCAGGTAGACTCTGCGTTCTTTTCTGCGTCCGTCGCTGGTGACTATGGAGTATACCTGCTGGTTCTGATCCGTCACATACAGCCGCTGACGGGTCATCATGCCTGTCTCTTCATCAAAATACGAACTTTCGGAGAACAGACGTCCGCGGAAGGTGATATCCGCTCCGGTATCGCTTTGCAGGGTCAGTTTTTCCATAACACCGTTGCCTTGGGTTGTACTCATGCCGCAACCTCCTCTTACGAAGTGGGCAGGGTCAGCTGCTCCGGACCTTTGGGTTTCTTCGGCTTTTCCTTGCGTGCAGGTTCGGGCGGGGCAGGCGCAGTGCCTTCGGGCGGCTCCTGTTCAAAAAGAGATCCTCCGCCTTTTGCCGTCCAGAAAGCTTCAAGATCGGCCCGGGAAATGCGGTACCCGCGTCCCAGCTGCGCGGCCCTCAGGCTGCCGTCTTTTATGGCGCGCCTGATGGTCTCTTTATGGCAGCTCAGAAGCTCTGCGGCTTCGCCTACTGTGAACGTTGTTTTTTTCATGGTCGGCAGCAGGGCTAAAGGTCGGCCTTTATTGACGGCAGACTGTCCGGGACAACGGTACCATTACTCAGTAACGCCGTTACCACTCTAAGTTAACTGGTGTCAACAAAGCTCAACCCGTATCAGGCACAGGCATGTCGGCAGCACTATATACGGCAGAAGTATGTTTGCCGCAGTATGGCGCATGGTTAGGTACTGCACAGACTGCTGCGGGCTGCCTTGGGCGGTAAAGGGCGGCATTATTTTTTTTATGGTTGGTGTCCGTGGCACGCAATGAGGGAATCCGGAGTCTTTTTTTGCTTTGCGGCTGGACGCCGTGGTGTGTTTGGGCTGATAGTGGATACGAAAAAAATCATTATTCGGAAACGGACAGGCGTGATACCGGTAAACCCTGGTCCATGCAATTCTGGAGGTCGGCATGTCACTTAGCAAACAGTTTCTGAAAACAAAGCCCCGTTGCAGGGTGCGCTTCCGTCTGCCCGCCGAAGCGGTTTCCGGCGTGCAGCATGTTACCGTGGTGGGTGACTTTAACGGCTGGGATGAAACTTCCACCCCCATGAAGCGTCTCAAGGACGGTTCTTTTTCGGTTGAGGTGGGGCTGGAAACCGGGCGGCAGTATCAGTTCCGCTATCTGGCCGACGGTTCCCGGTGGCTTAATGACGATGCTGCGGATGCCTATGTCTGGTGCGAGTTTGCCCGCGCAGAGAATTCCGTGGTGGAACTGTAGCACCCGCACTGCCTGCTTCTGCCCCGCGCGCAGCGGCACACATCCGGCCCCCATGCGGGGCCTTTTATTTTTTGCGGTATCCGGCTGAAAAAGCTTGAAAGACGACGCGGCAACACTATATGCTATGTAGTGCCGCAGGGTTTTTGTTCTGTCAGCTTTTAGCGATACAGCCGGGATGCTCCATGCACGAACACCGCGAAATTGATATTCTTGAAATGCCGCTGGAAGGTGTGGCCGCGTACTGGCTGGCGCTAAAAAAACTGGCGGGCGGCAGACGCAGCATGAAAGCGCTTTACAGCGAGGCGGAACATACCCCCGAGCCTTTTGTGCGTCATCTGCTGGAAATATGCTCCGGCTCCATGAGTGAGTCGCGCATACGGCTGCTGGCCACAGCGCGCGAAGAAACCGTGCTGTCCGAACTTGAGCGCCGTTACGACCTTATGCGTATAGCGCTGATGGATATCGCACAGGGGGAAAACCCCAGAAAAAGCATGGCCAAGATGGCGGCGCGTTTCCCCCGCTGCCCGCTTACGGAGCAGCGGGCCCTGTCGCTGGCGCATGAACTGCTTAAGCTGATGAGCGAGCGTGAAGCCGTGCAGGACAGATATTTTGATGTCAGCCACCGGCAGCAGGACGACAAGCTGATGGTCACGCTGCTTTTTTACGTGCTGCTTGCAAGACAGCAGGGCAAAGATGCCTGCCAGCCGTATCTTCCCGTCATAACTTCGACGTACTTTGTGGACGGTCTTGCGCTGGTTATCGATGGTATGGATGCTCCTTTTGTCCGTAAATGGCTGCGCGAGCACAAAATGGTGCTGCTGCGCGATGTGCAGGATAAAATGCGCATGTCCACGGAATTGTGCCTGGGTATCCGCGACAGACTGGATTATGAAGACGTGTTCCGTATAGCACGGTCATGGATGCGCTGAACCGTGGCCGTCGGCAGGACGGCCCGCCCCGTTAGGAGACCGCACCATGCTGACGACCAGAGCCGTTTCGCTGTTGCAGGCCCTGCGCAGGCCCCTGCAGGGTGCCGCACTGGGGCTGGGTGCCCCTCTTGGCTGGTTTGTCATCAGGTGGTTGTGCGATATCCATCCTCAGCATCCGCTTTATGAACGCTGGCTGTTTGCCTACATGCTTGTGGGTACCGTGCTGGTATTCATGCTGTTCGGCCTTATCATCGGCAGGCACGAACGCCGGTTTGCCGGTCTCTGTCTTATCGATCCTCTCACTTCTCTTTTCAACAAGCGTCATTTTGATCTGCGGCTGGGGCAGGAAGTGGCCCGCCATCAGCGCGAGGACTCACCCATGTGTGTCATCATGCTCGATCTTGACCACTTCAAAAAAGTCAACGACACGCTGGGCCATCAGGCCGGTGACGTGGTGCTGATGGCTGTGGCTTCCACACTGCGTGGCTGTGTGCGCACCGAAGACGTGCTGGCGCGCGTGGGTGGCGAAGAATTTGCCGTGGTGGTGCCGCGTACGGACATGCACGGTGGCGCCGCGCTGGCGGAACGCATACGCGCGGCTGTGGAAGAGCAGATAATTCCTGTGGGCGGCGGACGCGAGACCACCATAAGGGTGTCGCTGGGCGTGGCCTGTATGGAAGCCGGATCGGTGCCTGTATTGCCTCATGACCTTATGGAACAGGCGGATGAGGCTTTGTACAGGGCCAAGGCAAACGGCAGAAACCGTGTGGAACTGGCCGCCCCCGCGGCGGAGAAAGGAGCGTGAAGCAGCCATGAAGCAGCGTGGCGACGCGGTGCTGGTGCTGGGATGCGGCAGCATGGTGCGTGAAGTGGGCAGCCGTCTGGGCGCATGTGGTGCTGATGTGCGGCTGGTGGAGGATGAAGGCGCCGCAGTGGAAGTGCTGCTCGGGGCACAACCCTGCCTTGTGGTGCTCGATTTCACTTCGGCGGCAGGGCAGGCGCTGCGGTTTTATGCAGCCTTGCGTACGGTATCTGTCAGTACGGTCAGAACAGAACTGCCGGTGGCCGCTCTGATGCCTGAATCCGGAACCGGCGCGGGAGAGCAGGTCGAACGGGCTGCTCCCGAAGGTTTTGTCTGTGTGCTGCAGGTTCCCCTTACTGCGGCGCAGCTGCAGGATTTGTGCGCATTGTATGAACGGATTTCGGGCGGGCAGCAGCCCCCTGCGGCCTGCGAGCCGGCAGATGACTGCATGGTCATGTCCGCAGTGCAGATTGCGGAGGATTTCGGACTGGAACCGGAGGATGTGACAACACTCTACCGCCGGATGATGATAACGCTGCCGCAGGAACTGGATAAGGGGTACAGAGCCGTCACCGAAGGCCGGCTGGCCGATGTGGCCGGTATCGCCCACAGTATGGCCGGTTCTTTTCTGGATATGGTTTCGTACGGACCCGCGCAGGTTGCCCGCCGTATAGAGCGGCAGGCCCGCTCGGGCGGTACGGCGGATCTGGAAGATCTGTGGTGCGAACTGGACAGGCAGTGCCGTTGTGTTATGCGTGTGATCAGCCGGCGGCTGGAATAGCTTCTTTGCACCGCGCAGTGCGTTGTCCGGCAGGTGCTGACGGTTTTCGCGCCACGGCAGTTCCGCCGGAATTCAGACTGGTTTTCATTATCATCGCTATGGGGTAGTGTGCCGGAACCGCCGTGCACGGTGCTGGTCTGCGCGCGGTACGGCGGGCTGCGCGGTGTTGCATTTTGCAGTGATCCTTGCTTTCCCCGCAGGGGTGCCTATATTCCGCTGGCGCGGTTGTGTCCGGCTGCCGGACATACGCCGCATGCGCTGCGCCGCAGGTATCTGCAGCTATTGTCAGTAGTCTTGAACTGCCGCCCAGAGCGGAGTTTTTTTCGAGTATCCGGATACGGGAGGTTCACCTTGCACAAGCATGGTTTTACACTGGTAGAAGAACGCGAGATAAAAGAGCTTTCCAGCAGAGCGCGGTTGTGGCGGCACGATGCCACCGGTGCCGCGCTGCTTTCCATGTCCAACGACGACGAAAACAAGGTCTTCGGGGTGAGCTTCCGCACACCGCCGCACGATTCCACGGGTGTCGCGCATATTCTGGAGCACTCGGTCTTGTGCGGGTCAGAAAAATACCCTGTGAAAGAACCTTTTGTGGAATTGCTCAAAGGTTCTCTGCAGACGTTCCTCAATGCGTTCACCTATCCCGACAAAACGTGCTATCCGGTTGCCAGTACCAATCTGGCCGATTTTTACAACCTTGTGGACGTATATCTGGACGCCGCGTTTTTCCCGCGGATCACTCCCGAAATATTTCAGCAGGAAGGCTGGCATTACGAGACGGCGCAGGACGGCACGCTGACCTACAAAGGCGTGGTCTTCAACGAGATGAAGGGCGTGTATTCGTCTCCTGAAAGCATTCTTGCCGAACGTTCGCAGCAGGCGCTTTTTCCTGACATAACCTACGGGCTCGATTCCGGCGGTAATCCGGAACATATTCCGGATCTGACGTATGAGGCGTTCAAGGCGTTTCATGAAACGTACTACCATCCTGCCAACGCACGTTTTTATTTCTGGGGCGATGATCCGGAAGACCGTCGTCTGGCCGTGCTGTCGCAGTTGCTGGACCGTTTCGGTCCGCTGGATGTTCAGTCCGAAGTGCCGCTGCAGCAGACATTTGATACGCCGAAACGTCTGGAAGTACCGTACGCCGCCGGTGCGGACAGCGACAGGCGGGGCATGATGACCGTCAACTGGCTGCTGCCGGAAACGTCCGACGCGGAGACCAACTTTGCCCTGCAGATGCTTGACCACATTCTGGTGGGGTTGCCCGCCTCGCCCCTGCGCAAGGCGCTCATAGAGTCGGGGCTGGGTGAAGATCTTGCCGGAGGCGGACTGGAAAATGAACTGCGGCAGCTGTATTTTTCCACCGGACTCAAAGGGATAGACCCCGCAGATGAGGAACAGATCAGCAGTCTGATTTTTTCGGTGCTGCGCGGGCTGGCCGAAGACGGCGTGCCTGCCGCCAGCATCGAGGCTGCCATGAACACGGTGGAATTCGATCTGCGCGAAAACAATACGGGCCGTTTTCCCGTGGGGCTGGCGGTGATGACCCGCGCGCTGACCACGTGGCTTTATGACGGCGATCCTTTTTCGCAGCTGGCATTTGAAAAGCCCGTCAACGCCATCAGGGCGCGTGTGGCCGCCGGTGAGCCCGTGTTTGAAAATATTATCCGCCGCTGGCTGCTGGACAACACGCACAGGGCCACGGTGGTGCTGGTGCCTGCTGAAAACAGCGACAAGGCCCGTGCGGAAAGAGAAAAGTCGCGGCTGGCCGCTGTGCGTGCCTCGCTGGATGAGCAGGGGCTTGAGGCCGTGCGCGCCAATGCCGAAAAACTGCGCCGCATGCAGGAAGAACCTGATACTCCCGAGGCGCTGTCCACCATACCGCGGTTGGGGCTGCATGACCTTGCCGCCGTCAATACGCCCATACCGGCACAGGAATCGCCGCTGGACGGCATGCGTCTGATAACGCACGACATTGACGCCAAAGGTATTCTGTATGTCGATGCAGGGTTCAGCCTGAACAGGATTCCCGCGGGACTGGTGCCGCTGGTGCCGCTGCTGGGCAGGGCCATGGTGGAAATGGGCACATCGCGGTACGATTTTGTAGAGATGGGCATGCGCATCGCCTGCAAGACAGGCGGTATAGATGCCGACAGCGTGGTGCTGACCCGTGTGGACGACCGTACTCCCGATGCCCGTCTGTTTGTGCAGGGCAAGGCGACGCAGGCTAACGCCGCAGCGTTGTTTGAGCTGATGCGCGATGTGCTGCTGGACGCGCAGCTTGACCAGAAAGAGCGCTTCCGGTCCATTCTGCTGGAAGAAAAAGCGCGTATGGAGCACCGTCTGGTACCTGCCGGACATATGGTGGTCATGTCGCGTCTGCGGTCGCATTTCGGCAAAAGCGGCTGGCTGGGTGAACAGATGGACGGTCTGGCTGCGCTGGAATACCTGCGCGAACTTGTGCGGCGTGTTGATGAAGACTGGAACGGCGTGCTGGCCGACCTGACGGCCGTCCGTCAGGCGC
The DNA here is from genome assembly GCF_055388115.1 of Oleidesulfovibrio vietnamensis. Taxonomy (NCBI): domain Bacteria; kingdom Pseudomonadati; phylum Thermodesulfobacteriota; class Desulfovibrionia; order Desulfovibrionales; family Desulfovibrionaceae; genus Oleidesulfovibrio; species Oleidesulfovibrio vietnamensis. Next base: position 2,667,089 of record NZ_AP042419.1, on the reverse strand, counting down.
TGGTGGGCAGAGCCGGTGCGGTGCTCAACATGACGGGCAGCGGATCAACACTGGCAGCGGCCATGCCGCATGCATCGTCTTTTGCCGCTTCGCTGCCCGAAGGACAGGATGTACCCCCGGCCTGGTTTGCCGATATCCGTCCTGTGCATGAGGCACTGTGCGTCCCGTCGCAGGTTAACTACGTGGGCAAGGCGGCCGACCTTTACAGTCTGGGGTACCGGTATCACGGTTCGGCCAATGTGATTTTCAAGCATCTGCGCATGGCCTGGCTGTGGGACAAGGTGAGGGTGCAGGGCGGGGCCTACGGTGCTTTCTGCGCCTTTGACCGTGCAAGCGGTGTTCTGGCACAGGTGTCGTACCGCGACCCCAATCTGGAAGCCACGCTTGACGTGTATGACCGCAGCGCTGAATATCTGCGTTCGCTGTCTCTGACAAAGGATGAGCTGGTCACCTCGGTGGTGGGAGCCATCGGCGAACTGGACGCCCATATGCTGCCCCATGACCGCGGCATGGCATCGCTGGCGCGCACACTGACGGGTGATACGGAAGAACGCCGCCAGCAGATGCGTGATGAGATTCTGTCCACCACCCCCGAAGACTTTGTCCGCTTTGCCGATGTGCTGGCCGAGGCGGCCCGGACAGGCACTGTGTGCGTTCTGGGCGGGGCCGGAGTGGAAGAGGCTGCGGAGCGGAACGGCTGGGCAGTGAAGAGCATTATGTAATCCGCAAGGTTGCGTATTGTCAGTCTTGCGGATACTGTCCGGTCATACAGAGCCTCTGGAGTCGCCTATGAAAGATCCGTTACAGGTATTCACGGATTACATCGTTGCCAACGGCCTGAAAATGACCCCGCAACGGATGTTGATTGTGGATGTGTTTCTGCGGGAGGATGGCCACCTTACCACCGAGGAGTTGTACGAGAAGGTCAAGCGTGAAGACCCTTCCGTGGGACAGGCCACTGTGTACCGCACCATGAAGCTGCTCAGCGAATCGGGCATAGCCAAGGAAGTCCGCTTCGGCGACGGGGTGGCCCGGTATGAGCAGAAGTACGGCAGCAAGCACCATGACCATCTTATCTGCGAAACCTGCGGCAGAAATATCGAGGTGCTGGACGAGCACATTGAGCTGCTTCAGGAAGAGCTGGCCGCGAAACACGGCTTTGTGCTGACCAGCCACAGGATGTACCTGTACGGTGAGTGCAGAGAATGCCGTGACAAAAAAAGAAGAAATCATAACGCCGCCCTGCGGGGCGCCGCGTGCCGTATAGCAGGGCGGGCCGGTTACCGGTCCGCCCTTTTGCACGGTACGCGGGCAGCTGAAAGGACAGGTATATATGCATACGGCTGTGACGCGGCAGGTGCCCGCCGCTTTGCATCATCTGCTGCCCGCCCTGCTGGATGAGGCCCGCAGGCTGCTGCGTGCCGTAACCGATGCCATGTCGGCCGGGGCCTTTCAGGACGGTGCGGATGCCGCTCATTCATTGAAAGGCGCCGCCATGCAATACGGATGGGTCGATATGGCGCAGGCGGCTTACGGGCTGGAACAGGCGCTGATTGTGCAGGACAGGCAGGAATGCATGCGTCATGCGGCGGTTGCGGGTGCCCTGCTGGATACAGCCTGCGAAGCGCTGGAAGCACGGTAATTTTTGCGGGTATCCCGCGATGCAGGGGGGCAAAGAAGGTTGCAGCCCGCGGTGGAGCGGGCGCGGCTGCATATTGTGCGGCGGGTGACGCGGCTCAGGGTTCCAGCAGACCGTACTCCATGGACAGCGTGGCCATCTCCGCGTTGCTGTTCACTCTCAGTTTACGTTTGAGGCTGGCTTTGTGTTTTTCCACGGTCTTGTGGCTGATGCACAGCTCCGCTGCGATTTCTTTGTTGCCCATGCCTCTGGCTATCAGCTTGAGCACCTGTTTTTCTCTGACAGATATCGTGTCGATGGGATTGGCGAAATCCATGGGGTCTGAACCCGCTAACGAGTCGATGAGCGACTGGGAAATGTCGGGGCTGATATACCGCCGTCCCTCAAGCACCGTCTGTATGGCGCCGACCAGAGTTTCACAGTTGCCGGTTTTCAGCATGTATCCGTCTGCCCCGGCATGAAGCGTGCGGAAAATGAGCGCGCTTTTGTTATGCGCGGTCAGGGCTATGACTTTTGTGCGGGGAAAACGGCGCTTGATTTCGCGTATGGCGTCTGCACCGTCCATGCGCGGCATGCCTATATCCATCAGCACCACGTCCGGAGCGCACCGCTCCACGACCTGCAGGGCCTCTATGCCGTCAGAGGCTTCTCCGGCAATACGGTACCCGGGGCAGCCGCCCAACAGCGCACGCACCCCTTCGCGGACAATGCCCATGTCCTCTACAATGACAACTGTTTTCGGCATATAAACATTCCTGTCTGTGAATTATCTGAAACCTAGGCAACTGTACCGTCTTTGTAAAGCCCTCACTTACTGCGTACCGGAGTGATGCGGCTGCATGTAAAAGCCGTATCTCGTGGCGTTGTTCGTTTCTTTTTTTACCTGAGAGCGGTGCGGCGGAGCAAAAAGACCGCGCGGCAGGACATCCTCCGAAAAGCTGAAAAGGAACTTGACAATCATTCTCATGCGGGATTAAGTGAAGCTCATTCAAGGGGATTAACTATGGGTTGTCAGTGTAAGCTGAATCAGGTTGCGGTTGGTGAAAAGGTACGTGTAAGCGCGCTGGGCGACTGCCCCAAGGCACGGGGCAGGCTGTGCGCGCTGGGGCTGACCCCCGGCACGGAAGTGGAAGTGTGCTCGCGCAACGGCGGCCCGCGTAATGGCGGACCCTGCAGCGTGAAAGTACGCAACTGCTGCGTTGTGCTGGGTAACGGCATGGCCGATCAGGTGCTGTGCGAACCCCTGTGCGATACCGCCGATGCCGACCGTGCTGCGGTGCACCCTTAACTAATCCGAGGAGTTGCTATGAACTGGGAGACAGCCGTTGTGGCGGTCATTGTGTTGCTGGCGGTGGTGTATCTGGTTTACCGGTACACGCGCAAGCGGTCCGGCGGATGCGGCTGCGGATGCAGCGGCGGATGCGGCAGCGGGCAGATAAAGGATATCAAAGGCAAGTCTTCTTCGCAGCACACCTGCTGCGGCGGAGCCAATCATAAATAGCAGGTTCAGGGACTGGGCCGGGTGCGTGATGATGTCTCACACGCTTTTTTTACGGCCATTCGATGAGAAAGATTTTCAATTTCACACCCCTGACGCAGGCAGTCGCGGGGGGAAAAGGGGAACACAATGAGTCAGTCAATTCCGATGCGCCAGCTCAAGGTCGGGCAACGGGCCCGCATTGTTTCTGTAAGCGCAGGCGGAGAACTGGGCCGCCGCATACGTGATATGGGGCTGGTTGCCGGTGCGGAGCTTGAAATCATGGGCAGGGCTCCGCTGCAGGATCCGGTGGCGCTGCGTCTGAAAGGCTTCACCCTGTCGCTGCGCAACAACGAGGCAGACTACATCACAGTGGAAGCAGTGTAGCCGCACGGCTGCAAGGTGCAGGCATCGTCAGACGTCTGGTTGAACGTAAAACGGGTCGCGACACGGCAGCCTGCCGGAACAGGGGATGTTTCCGGCAGTTGCGGGGGCCGGAAGCTTCCGCGGTCCGGCTCAACAGTATGGGGAACAGGAATCAGGAATGAAAATTACTACCATTGCACTTGCCGGTAACCCGAACTCCGGCAAAACCACGGCTTTTAACGCACTGACAGGCGCCCGCCAGCATGTGGGCAACTATCCGGGCATCACCGTGGATAAAAAAGAGGGCAGAGTGCGCCTTGATGGACGGGAAGTGCACATCATCGACCTTCCGGGCACGTACTCTCTTACCGCCTATACGCAGGAAGAACTGGTTGCCCGCAGCTATGTGGTGGACGAACGCCCCGATGTGGTGGTGGACGTGCTCAACTCGGCTGCGCTTGAGCGTAACCTGTATCTTGCCGTGCAGTTTCTTGAAATGGGCGTACCCGTGGCGCTCGGGCTGAACATGATGGACGAAGCCCGCAAGCAGGGTATCGAGATTGACGTGGCCCGTCTTTCCAGAACTCTGGGTGTGCCCGTGCGCGAAACCGTTGCCCGTAGCGGCGAGGGCGTGAAAGAACTGCTTCAGGATGCCGTGGAATTCGGTGATTCCCGCAGCAAGCAGCCATGGACTCCGCTGGAGATTTCTTACGGGGCAGACATCGACCCTGTGCTGCGCGCCATGACTGCGCGTATCGAGTCGGAAAAATTTCTTGATAAATACCCCGCACGCTGGGTGGCCATCAAATATATCGAAGGCGACGAGGAAATGATGCGTCTCGGCCGTGATGCCGGTCCGCTGGCGCTGGAGCTGGAAGCGCAGGTCAAGGAAGTGGCCGACCACCTGCAGAGCACGCTCAATACATACCCCGAAGCTGTCATAGCCGACTACCGCTACGGGTTCATTGCTTCCGTGCTGCGTGACGGCGTGGTGAAGCGCCGCGACGAGATGACGGACCGTATTCAGTTTTCCGACCGTCTTGACAAAGTGCTTACCCATCAGCTGTTCGGCCCGCTGATCATGCTGGGGCTGCTGTACCTTATTTATGAAATTACCTTCGCCATCGGTGAAATTCCCATGGGCTGGGTGGAAGAAATGTTCGGCTGGCTTAACGAGACCGCCTCTGCCGCACTGCCCGACGGCCTGCTGAAATCGCTTATCGTGTCCGGCATCATAGACGGCGTGGGCGGTGTCATGGGGTTTGTGCCGCTTATTCTGTTCATGTTCCTGCAGATCGCGTTTCTGGAAGACTCCGGCTACATGGCGCGTATCGCCTATATGCTGGACAGGGTGTTCCGCATGTTCGGCCTGCACGGCTGCTCGGTAATGCCCTTCATCGTTTCCGGCGGTATTGCCGGCGGTTGTGCCGTGCCCGGCGTTATGGCCACGCGCACCCTGCGCAGCCGCAAGGAAAAACTGGCCACGCTCATCACGGCGCCTTTCATGGCCTGCGGTGCAAAAGTGCCTGTATTCATTCTGTTTGTGGGTATTTTCTTTGCTGATAATGAAGCGGCTGTCATGTTCTCGCTGACGCTGGGCGGCTGGGTGGCGGCGCTGCTTGTGGCACGCCTGCTGCGCTCCACGCTCATCAAAGGCGAATCCACTCCCTTTGTCATGGAACTGCCTCCCTACCGTATTCCCACGCTGCGCGGACTGCTCATTCACACATGGGAGCGTACGTGGCAGTACATTAAAAAAGCGGGTACCGTTATTCTGGCCATTTCCATTCTGCTCTGGGTTGCCATGACCTTTCCGGAGCTGCCTGATACTCAGGTGGCGCAGTTTGAAAGCCAGCGGCAGCTTATAACCGGTCAGATGGAAGCAGCCGAGGCCGAAGGCCATGATGTGGCCCCCATGGAAGAAGCCCTTGCCGCAGTGGATGCGGAAGAAGCCATGGCCGGACTGCGGTACTCCGCAGCGGGACGTGTGGGCACTGCCATTGAATCCGTAACCTCTGTGGCCGGCTTTGACTGGCGTACCAACATTGCTCTGGTGGGCGGCATCGCGGCCAAGGAAGTTATCGTATCCACACTGGGTACCGCGTATTCACTGGGCGAGGTTGACCCCGAAGAAAGCGGCAGTCTGGCAGAACGCATAGCCAACGACCCGTCGTGGAATCCCGCCCGTGCGCTGGCGCTCATGCTCTTTGTGCTGCTGTACGCTCCGTGCTTTGTGGCTGTGGTAGCCATCAAGCAGGAGGCCGGTTCGTGGGGCTGGGCAGGGTTCAGCGTTGTCTTCAACACCATTCTGGCTTTTGCGGTGGCCACGGTGGTGTACCAGATAGGGTCGCTATAACGGCATCCCCCGCCGCATCATCATACCGGTAACCGGCCGGAGAGGTTCGCCTCTCCGGCCTTTTTTCCGTGCTGCAAAAAAAAAGGGCGCCGCGGTATACACCGCGGCGCCCTGTCAAAGCCGCACGGGCGGCACTGAGGCTTAGAGAACTTCCATCACTTCTATTTCGAAGGTCAGGGATTCGCCGGCCAGCGGGTGGTTGGCGTCCAGCACGACCTGTTCGTCGGTTACGTCGGTGATGGTCACATCCATCATGCCTTCTTCAGTCTGCACCTGCAGCATCAGACCCACTTCGGGGGTGATGTGGTCGGGCACCTGCTCACGCGCAACGGCCAGAATGAGTTCGTCATTGGGCTCGCCGTAGGCGTCTTCGGGCTGGATGGTGGTCTTGGTGGTATCGCCAGCGGCAAGACCCATCAGAGCCGCTTCAAAACCGGGAATGAGCATACCTTCGCCCATGGTGAATTCCAGCGGTTCACGGTCGCGGGATGAGTCGAACACCGTGCCGTCATCAAGAGTTCCTGTATAGTGGACACGCACGGTGTCGCCGTTTTTGATTGCCATGTAAAAACTCCTTGCATGGTTTTTGGCATAAAGAAACATCGTCACCTTGGCTTGTTCAGCCATGAAAGTCAAAACGTTTCTTATGCTTCTGTGCGTGTCTCATGTGGCTTACAGCCTGTATTAACAGGCAAAGCCAAAGACCTCAGGCTGTGGCTGCCGGTTTGTCCAGCAGCAGCCGCAATGTGGCCCGGCAGAAAATTTCGATACCGTGGGCCAGTATGTGGTCGTGCACCTGAAAATGTGCGTTATGGGCCGGAGCGCAGCCTTCAAAGCCGCTGCCGATGAAGAAAAAGCACCCCGGAGCGCGTTGCAGAAAATACGCCATATCTTCGCCGCCCATGCTCTGCTCATGGCGGTCCGGACAGGTGACCCCGTCTGTATGCGCGGCAGCCTGACGGACTATGTCCGTCACTGTTGCGTTGTTGACCACGGCAGGGTAGCCGGGGCTGAACAGTATATCTGCGGTGGCGCCCATGGAGCTGCACACACCTTGCGTGACCTGCCGCAGCAGCGGTTCCCACTGTTTGCGGATGTCCGCATCGAAAGTGCGCAGCGTGCCGCTGATAAAGGCTTCGCCGGGAATGACGTTGAATGCGGTTCCCGCGTTGAACTGCCCTACGGTGAGCAGCGCGGGTTTGAGCGGGTCGACCTTGCGGCTGATGATGCGCTGCATGGCCGAAACAACCTGCGTGGCGGTTTCAAGTGCATCCACGCAATGGTGCGGTTTGGCGGCGTGGCCTCCGCGGCCTCTGATGGTTATGTCAAACCTGTCCATGGCGGCCATAACCGGACCGGAGCAGGCCGATACTGTGCCTTCGGGCAGCGTGGGCCATACATGCGCCCCCAGACAGTAATCCACGGCGGGATTTTGCATCACACCGGCTTCAATCATGGGCTTTGCTCCGCCGGGGTATTCTTCGGCAGGCTGAAAGATCAGCTTGACGGCACCGCACATGCCGCTGTGCGGCTTGTCCGCCAGGTGCCGCAATATGCCCGCCGCCCCGAGCAGCATGGCCATATGGCAGTCGTGACCGCAGGCATGCATGAAGCCGTCATGGGCGGACCTGAACGGCACATCGGCCAGTTCTGTCACCGGCAGCGCATCCATGTCCGCGCGCAGCAGCACGGTGGGACCGGGCCGTCCGGTGTCGATGATGCCGCAGATGCCGTGACCGGCAAAGCCCGTGCTGTGCGTTATGCCCAGAGATTCGAGGCAGGCGGAAACATAGCGGGCGGTTTTTTCTTCGGCCTGCCCGGGTTCGGGTATGCGGTGCAGGTCGTGCCGCCAGCTGATGACCTGTGGCAGTATGGCGGCAGTCTGTGCGGCTATGGTGCTTTCATGTACGGGGTGTTGCATTGTACCATCCTTTGTTTGCGCGTTGCCGTGCACGGCAGGCTGCCGTTTACGCTAAAAAAAGTAAGTCTCCGCGTAAAGGGGCGGCTGCCGCGTTGCCCGGCAGGCCGAGGCGGCGTACACTGTCTGGCCGGTTGCGTCCGGGCATGCCTCCGGCCGCAGGGTGTTTTTTTGCAGACCGGATATTGACAACCGGGTTCAGGGTAATTAGTAGTACTAAATAGTACCACGTTAGACGTGGCAGGAAATTGCATGGATAGCGAAATCATAAAGGCTCTTAAGCGGTTCGGGTTTACCCAGCAGGAATCCATCATGTACGTGACGCTGTGCAGGCACGGTGCGCTTACAGGATATGAGGCGGCAAAGCTGGCGGGCATATCGCGTTCCAACGCATATGCGGCGTTATCCAGTCTGGTGGAAAAGGGCGGGGCCGTGGTGGCCAGCGACGACACCAGCAAGTATGTGCCCACACCCCGCAAGGAGCTGCTGGTCACCATACGCAGGCACTGTGACGAGACTCTGGAGTTTCTCGAACAGCATCTGCCCGAAGAGCAGCCGGTGGAAATGCCCTACCTGACGGTGACGGGGTACCAGAACACCATGGATAAAGTGCGCAACATGCTGCGTCTGGCGCAGTTGCGCGTGTATATTTCGATGCATTCGGGCAATGCCGCGCAGCTGAAGGAAGACATGGCCGCCTGTGCCGCCCGCGGACTCAAGGTGGTTATTCTGTCGGATGCCGACCCGCAGATTTCCGGAGCCATTTTTATGCATAATGCCGCGGGTACGGGGCATATCAAGCTTATTGCCGACACGCGCGAAGTGATTACCGGCGTGGTGGATCAGGCCGCCAGAACAGGGCAGTGTCTGTACTCCGCCAACGAGCATCTGGTGTATCTGATGCGCGAGGCGCTGCTGAATGAAATTGAACTTATCAAGATCCGGTCCGGCATGAGCGGTGCAGAACCGGAGGAGAGTCCCACAAGGGGGAAATAATGTCGAACGTTCGTTCCGCCGTGACAGATGAACTGGATTTTTACGGGCTTTCCACACCCATGGAGCTGGTGGAAACCTATGGCAGCCCGCTGTACGTGTATAATGAAAACGTACTGCGCCGCAGATGCCGCGAATTGAAAGGGTTGAGCAGTCATCCGGGGTTCCGGGTCAATTATTCGGCCAAGGCCAATGCCAATCTTTCGCTGCTGCGCATTATCCGTTCCGAAGGACTGGTGGTGGATGCCATGTCTCCCGGCGAAATCGCCATGCATCTTGCGGCGGGATTCACGCCCGACGAAATAACCTACGTCTGCAACAACGTTTCTGCCGAAGAACTGCGCAATGCTGTCGATCACGGTCTGCTGGTCAGCGTGGACTCTCTGTCGCAGCTTGATCTGCTGGGGCAGGTGAACCCCGGCGGCAAGGTGATGATCCGCATCAATCCAGGCATCGGCGCGGGACACCACAAAAAGGTTGTCACCGGCGGCAAGGAAACGAAATTCGGCATAGGGCCGGACGACGGCGATGCCGTGCGCCGCATTCTCAAGCGGCACAACCTGACTCTTGCAGGGCTTAACCAGCACATCGGTTCGCTGTTCATGGAGCCGGACAGCTACTTGGAAGCCGTGGAGTTTCTTCTGCGCGAGGCGGAACAGTGGGATTCGCTGGAGGTCATCGACTTCGGCGGAGGATTCGGCATTCCGTACCGCAAATATGAAAAACAGCCCCGGCTGGACATGGAAGCCACGGGCCGCATGCTGGATGACTGCATCGGCAGATGGGCGGAACGCACGGGATACAACGGACGCTTTATGATCGAGCCGGGCCGCTATGTGACCGCTGAGTGCGGCGTGGTACTGGGTACCGTGCATGCCGTCAAAAACAACGGCGAACGCCGTTTTGCCGGTACAGATCTCGGGTTCAACGTTCTGCAGCGTCCGGTCATGTACGACGCTTTTCATGATGTGGAGATATACCGCGAAGACGGTGTTCCGCAGCAGGAAACCATGCAGCAGACCATCGTGGGCAATATCTGCGAATCAGGCGATATCATGGCTGCCGCCCGCGACCTGCCCGAGATACAGGAAGGCGACATCATCGCCATGCTGGATGCCGGAGCCTACGGTTTTGCCATGAGTTCCAGCTACAATCAGCGTCTGCGTCCGGCCGAAGTGCTGGTGGACAAAGACGGCCGCGACCGGCTTATCCGCCGCCGCGAAACTCTGGACGACCTGCTGGCCTGCTTTCCGGAGTATGCGGAAAAGACCGGCGGGTCTGTGCGGGTGGCAGGCGGACGGGGCTAAAGCATCCCGTCCACAAGCCGCTCCACGACGGCCAGAGCCTGCCGGGGCGGTGAATGAAAATCAGAAATATGCGGCACAACGCCGCTGACGGATATTCCGGAAAATGCGGACACGGCGTCCATGTTTTCCTGAATCATGGCTGCGGGCGTGGGTTCATCCCTTGCCTCGACAAACACAATCCCTGCCGGTTTTATGTTCCGCAGCCTGAGCACCTCCAGTGAAAGGAGCGTATGGTTGATGGTGCCCAGCCCCGTGCGGGCCACCAGTACGGGCCGCATGCCCGACTGTTCGATAATATCGATAACGGTGGCGTGCGGGGTTACCGGTACCAGCAGCCCGCCTGCTCCTTCCGCCACGAGGGGCGCCTTTTCCCTGCGCAGGGATGCCAGCCTGCGCAAGACGGTTTCCGCCTCTATGCCGCGGCCTTCGTCGCGCGCGGCATAGAGCGGAGCCTTGGGAGACTTGAAGCACAGCCCCGTGGAATGTTCCGGCGCAATGTTCCGCAGCGGCTCATGATAGTTATGGATGAAACGGGCGTCACTGTCCGCATCCGAGGGAGAAATACAGCCGGTCTGCAGCGGTTTGAAGTAACGGGGCATGTGCCCGCGCCCGTGCAGAACTTTAAGCAGCAGCAGGCTGACCACGGTTTTTCCCGCACCGGTGTCCGTTCCTGTGACAAACAGGTGCAGGGGCATCGGTTCACGATGATTCATACAATACCTCGCAGGATCGTCGTAAGGCTCCGCACGCATACCTCTACATCGCGGGCCGAATGCAGAGCCGTCATGCCCAGACGTATGACGGCTCTTCGTGCGGGCACGGTGGGGTGCCGTGCCGCCAGTGCCAGAATACCGTGCTGCCGCAGCTCGGCAGCTGTCCGGCTTGTCAGTGCTTCGTCGCCTGTTTCCAGCGTGATGATGTGCGCTGTGCCGTGCACAGGCAGCCCCAGCCCCTGCAGTTCCGTCCGCATGAGACGGCTCAGCCGGGCCACACGGTCGCGTTGTTCCTCCATGCGTGCAATGCGCCGGGGCAGCATGGCCGCGCATGCGGCGTGCGCGTCGGGCAGTGCCGTGGAGTGAATGAAGGGCGACGCCAGATTGCACAGCAATTCTGTTCCGCCGCGCGGCAGCAGAATGAATGCACCGAACAGTCCCAGCGCTTTTCCCAGCGTGCCCACAGCCATGTCGGCACTGCCGGTTGCCAGCCCTCTGCCTTCTGTGCCCAGCACGCCGAAGGCGTGCGCCTCGTCTGCCACCAGTATGGCGTTATGCCGTTCCTTGATCCGGCGCAGTGCGGCAAAGTCCGGACTGTCGCCGTCCATACTGTACAGCGATTCCACCAGAATAACTTTTGTGCCCGTACTGTCCGGCTTGTCCGTTTTTTCCAGCCTGCGGGCAAGGTGCCGTGTATCGTTGTGGCGGAAACCGCAGGGCGTTGCGGCACCGGCGCGTACGGCTGCTGCAGTGCTGGCATGGATGCGTTTGTCGTACAGCACTGTATCGCCGCAAAAGGCCAGCGCCTGCAGCAGGGCCAGATTGGCCTGATAACCGCTGGGCAGCAGCACGCATTCCGCATAGCCGAAATATTCGGCAAGTGATTCTTCGGCGGCCCTGATGGTGCGCGAGTGCCCCCCCGCCAGAGCCGAGGCAGAGGCGGACGGGGGATGCTGTGCAAAGCAGCGGGCCACCTGAGCCTGCCAGTCCGTATCCGCTGCCAGTCCCAGATAGTCGTTTGAGGCAAAATTCAACAGTTGCCTGCCGTCCACAGTCACCCATTTTCCCTGACGGGATTCCTGACAGATGCGTCTGCGGTACAGTCCTGCGGCCGTCAGTGCCCGCAACCGCGCGTTCAATGCCGCGTAAGCCATGCGAAGAGCTCTCTGTAACGCTTCTGCAGCCGGTCAGCTGAAAATCTGCCGTCATAGGGCAGGGTGCCGGTAAGCAGTATTCCCTGCACGGTGCGGGCACCCAGCTGCATTTGCACGGTGTATTCAAATGCGTGCCTGCTGTCCGAACCGGTGCGTGATGTCAGCAGCGCATGCACCGGTGCGGTTGCCCCTGCGGGCAGGTCGGCGGCAGAAAGGCGTATATGGGGCATGCGCCGTACCGAGAGCAGAAATGCGTGGCAAGAAAAACCGCACAGCCAGCGGGTGTGCAGCGCGGCAAACTGGGCCAGTGCTTCAGTCATGAACCATGGCTCGCCGGAATGCCCGCCCCCGCGTACTGTTCCCCGTATGCTGCTGCTGCAGACCGCACTTACCGCGGCGGGTACAACGAACAGGGCCGTGGCCGGCGTATGGAGCGTTTCCGGCGCCGGAGCGGCGTTGCAGCGCAGCGTGATAGTGTTTTTATGTTTCATGCCGGTATATTGTCATCCTGTATTGCCGCGGCGGTTGATGCGCGGAAGGGACGTACCGCCAGCGCGGCGTTCTGGCCGCCGAACCCGAAGCTCTGCAGAAGCGTCAGGGCGGAAAGCTTTTCCGGACGTCCGGCAGCGTACAGCTCTGCAGCGGTGCACGGCTGAATGCGGCGGACAAACGAGAGACTGTCGCACAGCGGAGTCTGCAGGTTGCGCACGGGGGGCAGAAAACCGTGCCGGGCACAGGCCAGCAGTACGGCCAGTTCCACGGCACCGCAGGCAGAGGCGCAGTGTCCTGTCCATGATTTGAGGGCAAGAACCGGCGGCCGGTGTCCGGTCGGGGCAAAAAGCCGCGTGAGCATGACTGATTCGGCGGTGTCGTTGCACAGCGTACCCGTACCGTGTGCACAGACGGCGGTCACATCGGCCGGTCCGGCCCCTGCTTCGTGCAGAGCGGTTCTGACAGCCTGTTCCGCGTGCATGCCCTGCGGGTGCGGTGCGGTCATGGCGTGGCCGTCCATGCTGCAGCCGTATCCGCATACTTCAGCCAGCGGAACAGCGCCGCGTTTTTGCGCATGGTCCAGCGATTCCAGTACAAAAAAAGCGGCTCCTTCACCTGCTGCAAATCCCTGCCGACCGGTGTCAAAGGGCCTGCATGCCGCTGCTGCTGCGGCATGAGTGTCTTCAGAACACGGAGCCAGTGCGCCCGCCTTGGCATAGGCCAAAAGGCCGCCGTATGACAGGCGCGAATCGCCTCCGCCGGCCAGCGCCACAGGCAGTACCCCGTGGCGGATGCGGCGGAAGGCCTCTCCCACTGCCTGCAGCGAGGCCGCGCAGGCAGTACCGGTCACCAGACTTTCGCCGCGGGCGCCCAGCAACTGGCTGATGGCCGAAGCTGCCGTGTTGGGCAGATAGCGCAGCATCCATAAGGCACAAAGCGTATCATGCCGCTGCGGAAGATGCTGCGGCTGTGCGTAGTCGCTGTCCATATCCAGATGCGGACCGCTTCCGGCGAATATTCCGCAGTATCCGGGCAGACCCGCAGCAAAACCGGCAGCTCCGGCAGCCTGACGTGCGGCATGCACGGCCATGGCCGCACCGCGGTTAAGATAGCGCCGGTGCCGCCAGCCCCGCAGTGCATCGTCGGCATCGAACTGCGCCGGTGCCTGTGCATACCCCGCCGGCACGGAAGTAGGTTCAAATACGGTGCGGCCGGTCAGCACCGACTGCCGGATGTCCTGCGGCGTATGCCCCAGCGGGGTGACGGCACCGGCGCCGGTGATGACCACTCTGCGTTCAGCCTGCATGGCTCGGAGCCTTTTCATGCTGTCCGGCGCGCAGGGCGTGCAGCACGTAATCCGCAATATCCTGTACGCTCAGCACGGGCCCATCATCCAGTGTGCGGAGTATGCAGGCCACGCGGTCGCAGCTCAGGTGAGGATACCGTCCTGCCATCATTTTGTACGGGTCAGCATCTGCATGCCGGGCTTCTTCAAGGTGCACGCGCAGTGAGGTGAGAAACACCGTGTCGTCGGCGACCGGTATGCCGAATGCCGCATTGAGCCCCACGCCGAATTCGAGCAGATCGATGGATTCGGTTTCAAGATCGCGTAATACGCGGGTTTCCGGAGTGATGGTGTGCGGCGGAATATCGAGAACTTCCGCGATGATGCCGATGACCCGTTCTGTCACGGCGCAGGGGGCGGTCTGCTGTGTCATGCTGTGGTCTCCTTTTATTTGCAGGCGGTCAGACCGCCGTCCATGGTGATGGCGGTGGCGTTGATGGCGGCGGCTCCGTCGCTGAGAAGGAACGCCAGTGCTCCGGCAGCCTCGTGCACGTCCACCGCCCGTTGCAGCGGAATGCGCTGCAGCAGGTCCGGATGCTGCTTCAGATAGCGGGCTCCGCGCCCGGCAGCCACATATCCGAGACGCAGCGAGCATGTTGTGATGCCCCGTGCGGCCAGTTCTGTACCGGTGCTGCGGTACAGGGCTTCGGCAGCCAGTTTTGCCGCGGCATACAGTCCCTGTCCGGCGGCGGGCAGCGCCGCAGCCGTTGACGAGACAAAAACCATGCGGCCGCAGCGGCGGTGCAGCATATGGCGGCTGACCGCACGCACCAGACGGGCACGCCATGTTATATTGGCTTCTATGTATGCGCTGATTGTGTCCGGTGATGCCGATGCCAGCAGGCTTTCGTGATCCGTATGCATCAGGTCCAGCAGATATGCCGCGGGCATGCCTGCGGCTGCTGCCGCCTGTTCCGGCAGGGCATCGGCGCGGGCTGTGTCTTCCATGCGCACGATGAGTACCGGCGGGCAGGATAGGTGCGCTGCGCTGAAAGCGTTGTGTATGCGGGCGGCTGCCTCTGCGCTGCCTGCCGTCAGGCACAGCGGTACGCCCGCGCGGGCCAGCAGCGTGGCCGAAGCGGTGCCCAGCGCGCTGCCGCCGCCCGCCACCAGTACACATCCGCGGGTATGGCTCAGGCGCATTGTATGGTTCCTGTGACGGCGGCGACGCCGTCCACAAGCAGGGTGCACCGGTATGCGCTGCCGCTGCCGTCCGTGACTGCGCTGACCGTGCAGACGTGAGTGCCGGGCGGCACAAACTTCCGGAAGCGTACCCCCGTGAATGTCCATTGTCCCGCGTCCGGCGCAGGGCCGGTCATCTGTTCCGCGGCGCGGATAAACGCCTGCATGAGCAGCGAGCCGGGCACACAGGGCGCACCGGGAAAATGCTCTGCGTAGACAGGATCATCCGCAGGAAAACAGCAGAAGACGGAAGCGCTACGGGCGGCGGGAACAGCCGCGGAGCTTTTCCGGCCCATTTTTTCTGCGGGGTGTTTTTGCGCGCCGGACATGGCGGTATCACGGGGGGCGTCCGAACTTTCCCCGTCCCGCTCAGACACAGTTTTTTCAGGCATATTTTTTTCTGGCACAGATTTTTCAGACACGGGGGCCTCCGGTCACTTCCTGTATGGCTTCCGCCGTGGCTTCGACCAGCAGGCCGCACTCCTGCGCGGTGATGCTCAGGGGCGGCATGAGCACCAGCACGTCGCCCAGCGGCCGGATGATAACTCCTCTCCTGCGTGCTGCCAGCACCACCTTGTGCGCGGTGCGCAGGGCAAAAGGATACGGACGGCGTGTGGCGCGGTCTTCCACCAGCTCTATGCCGGTCATGATGCCCCTGCGGCGGATATCGCCCACATGGGGCAGTGTTTCCAGCTGCCGCAGCAGTGCATCGTATATGGTGATGATATGCTGCAGCCGCTCCAGTGTGCCTTCGGTGCGGAAAAGCTGCAGGCTGGCTATGCCTGCGGCACATGCCAGCGCATTACCGGTATAGGTGTGCCCGTGGAAAAACGTGCGGCATTGCGCGTGGTCGCCCAGAAAAGCCTCGTATACGGCGTCGGTCACCATGGTGGCTGCCAGCGGCAGATATCCGCCGGAAATGCCTTTGGCCAGACACAGCAGGTCGGGAACCACTTTTTCCTGTTCGCAGGCAAACATGGTTCCGGTTTTGCCGAAACCCACGGCCACTTCGTCGGCGATAAGCAGAATACCGAGCCTGTCGCACAGGGCGCGGGCGTGGGCCAGATAACCGTCGGGGTGTGTTATCTGACCGGCGGCACCCTGAACCAGCGGCTCTATGACCATGGCGGCCAGTTCCGGCGCGTGGCGTGTGGCCGTTTCTTTCAGATGGGTGAAGCACTCGTGGCGGCATGATTCTTTCTGCCGGCCGAAGGGGCACCGGTAGCAGTACGGCGCCTCGGCCCGTACGGTTTCAAACAGCAGCCCGCCGTACACGGCATGAAACAGGTCTATGCCGCCCAGCGAAACGGCCCCCACGGTGTCGCCGTGGTACGCTCCCCGCAGGCATAAAAACTTGCTGCGACCTTCTCCGGCGGGGCCGCGTTGCTTCTGGTACTGGTAGGCTATCTTCAGCGCCACTTCCACCGCAGTGGAGCCGCTGTCGGAATAGAAGACGCGGTTCAGTCCCTGCGGGGCTATCCGGGCCAGCATGGCCGCAAGCTCAATGGCAGGGCGGCTCGATAGACCCAGCAGCGTGGAATGTGCCACGTTGTCCAGCTGGGCGCGTATGGCCGCATCAATATGCGGGTGTCTGTGGCCGTGCACGTTGGTCCACAGCGAAGAAACACCGTCCAGATAGCGGTTGCCGTCGGTATCCACCAGCCAGTTGCCGCGGGCTTTTTCGATTATCAGCGGCGCGTCTTCGTGCCACGTCGCCATCTGGGTGAAGGGGTGCCATACATGGGCCGCGTCCAGTGCGCGCAGCCGTTCCGTGTCGGGTTGAAGTGCGTTCATCGGAGTACTCCCATATGGCGCAGCATGGTGTAGTCGTCAGCGGTGCTGCGGCCCGCGGTTGTCAGATAATTGCCCACCATCAGCCCGTTGGCGCCGCTGATGAATGTCCACGAACGGTATTCGCCCAGCACATGTTCGCGGCCTCCGGCCACCAGTATGTCGGCCTGCGGATGCATGAATCTGAATACGGCTATGGTGCGCAGCGCTTCAAACGGCGGCAGCGGATCCATGCGCTCCAGCGGCGTGCCTGCCACAGGGGTCAGCAGGTTGACCGGCACCGAATCTGCCCTGCACCGTTTTATCTGACCGGAAAGCTCCGCCCGTTGCGCGCGGCTTTCGCCCAGCCCCAGTATGCCTCCGCAGCACACAGACAGTCCGGCCTCGCGCGCCAGTTTGACGGTATATATGTCTTCGTCGTAGTCATGCGTTGTGCATACCGATGCAAAGAAACTGCGTGCGGTTTCCAGATTATGGTGGTAGCGCTCCAGTCCCGCCTGCCGCAGCATTGCAGCTGCCTGCGGGCTGAGCTGGCCCAGTGATGCGCAGGGCGAAAGGTGCGTGCGCGCCCGTATGCGGACCACGGCTTCGCATACTGTTTCCAGTTCGCGGGGGGCGGGGCGTGTGCCGCTGGTCACAATGCCGAATCTGTCCGCACCGGCGTCGGCCAGCTTCAGGGCGTGCTCCACCAGTGCGGCGGTGTTCAGCATGGGGTGTTCGGGCGCACCTGTGGCATAATGGGCCGACTGTGCGCAGAATGAACAGTTTTCGGGGCAGCGTCCGGAACGGGCGTTGACAATGGCACAGGTGAACGCCGGTCCGGCATGTGCCGTGCGTATGCGCTGGGCACAGGCGATAAGCGGCAGAGTCTGCTCGGCGGGCAGTTCCAGAAGCCGCAGTGCCTCATCTTCCGTGGCACAGGCTTCAGGGGCCGCCATAATGCGGCGGCACAGGTCGTCAGGGTTTATGGTCATGGGCGTGTATCCTTGCAGCGTGGCAGCATGTCAGGAAAGACCGCCCGGCGCGGTCAACGGCCGACTCCTAGCCTGCGTGACGGCTTATTGTCAACTTTTTAAGTTCAAATGGGTTTACAATTGGCTTTTCAGGAACAGGGAAAAGGCGGCGCTGTACGCGGTGCCATACTGGAAGTGCTGCGGAAGCATGACGGCAACTGGGTTTCCGGTGAGGAACTGAGCCGGATTCTGGGAATGTCGCGTGCTGCCGTTTCCAAGCACATGCGGCTTATCCGCGACGCAGGGTACCCTGTGGAGGCCATGACCAGGCGGGGGTACCGGCTGGGAGGCGATGCGGACAGCCTGCATCCTGCAGCGGTATGCCACGGTCTGGGAACCCGGCTTTTGGGGCGGGGCACGGTGCTGCACATGGAGTCCGTGCCGTCAACCAACATGGAGGCCCGGGTGCTGGCGGAGCGCGGAGCACCAGAAGGGTCTGTGGTGCTGGCCGACTGCCAGACGGCGGGGCGCGGGCGGCAGGGCCGGACATGGCTTTCGCCCCGCGGGGGGGTGTATATGTCTGTGGTGCTGCGCCCGCAGTGCGCCCCGCAGCAGGTGCCCGTGCTGACCCTGATGACTGTGGTTGCCGTGGTGGGGGCGGTGCGCGGGCTTACGGGTCTGCCTGCAATGCCCAAATGGCCCAACGATGTGCTTGTGCATGGCCGCAAGCTGAGCGGTGTGCTTATTGAAGCAGGACTGGTTGTCGATGCGCTGGACTATGCCGTTGCGGGCATAGGCATCAACGTGAATACCGTCTGTTCCGAGCTGGAGATGGATGGTATGCGGGCTGTTTCGCTGCGCGGGGCGCTTGAGACGCACCACGGTACGGAGCAGCCGCAGTTGCCCCGTGCGGGAGTGGCCCGCGCGGTTCTTGAAGCGCTGGAAGAAGCTTATGAACTGTTCCGCAGCGGCGGCGGTGCCGCGGTGGTGGCCCGGTGGAAGCAGCTGGCGGGCATAACCGGCAGCAGTATACGGCTGGGCAGGGGGGATGCCGTGCTGACGGGAAAAGTCCGCGATGTGGATGACAACGGCTGGCTGCTGCTGGAAGATGAGAGCGGCACTGTTCACCGTCTGCCGGCGGGAGACATTCTGGACGGCTGATTGTTTTTACGGCTTCAGGACCGGCACGGGGCGCACCTCTGGTGCGCTTTTTTGTTTGGCTGTCCGCGTGCGGCAGCGCCGGAGCATCAGACTGACCGGAAAGCTCCGGCTTTCCGCGTGTGTCACGGCATTGCCTGCAGAGTCTCCGGGCATCCTGCTGCCGGTTGCGGGCAGGAGCACGGCGCGGGTACTTGGCTGTACGCCGCGCCGTACCTGCGGGCTGTCAGCTTTTTTCTGCGGGTTTTCAGGCTGCGGGCAGTCCGTCATTGCCGTTTCGTCCCGAGCCGGTGCCGCGGGGAATGATTTCGTGCAACGGGTGTGCGGTCAGGGTGTTGCCATGCGGCAGCGGAGACTTACTCTTACGTCAGCGTTGTCTGTTCCGTTGTTCCGGCACCATGCTTTTGCGCAGCACCACGGCCGAAGTGTCGCCCCGGCTGTCTTCTTCGGCTGCCGCAGGACCCATTATGATGGGGCCCTGTGCGGCGGGTGCGGCGTTTTTTTTCTGCGCCAGCGCGTCCAGCCTGTGCTCCGCTTCGGTCAGAAAAGCTTCCAGTGCATGGTCCACGGCTTCGTCGACATTAAGCTTGCGGGAAAGTTTTCTTGCCCGGTGTCTTGCTCTTTCCAGCCGCAGGGCAAGGCCGGAATCAATGTTGAAGATGACGCGTTTTGTTTCTTTTTCATCTTTGAATATGTGCATGGTGCCTCCTGTGAAACGGGTGAGGTCTCTTTGTACATATTTTGTACATAATGCGTACAAAGAGATCAAGCCACAGTTACTTTCCGGTGCGTTGACCCGTTTTTTCCGCTGAGGCATACTTTCAGGCTGTTTTCAGTTAACCGGTGGCAGAATTCTGTGAAATCAGCAGGTTCTGCATTACCCTGCAAGGCAGGTTCATATATGTCGTCGGATAGTACCCGAACCATGCAGGCGGCGCGGGCAGGCGCCGCTGCGCCCGAACCGGATTCCGGTTCCGATACCGCCATTTTCAGCCTTACATGGCCGCAGATGATGATGATGTTTTTTCATTTCATCATCGGTTTTGTGGATGTGTGGGTGGCAGGCAAAATTCATCAGGATGTACAGGCATCGCTGGGTATCATCACGCAGTGTCTTTTTTTTCTGATGGTGGTGGGTATAGCCGTGGCCAATGCTTCCGTGGCGGCCATAGGTCAGTCCGCCGGGGCCGGACTGTACAGGCGCGCGCGGCGCTATGTGGCGCTGGTCATCAAGCTGGGCGTTGTCATGAGTCTGGTTGTGCTGGTCTGCGGCATGCTGTTCAAGGAGCCGTTTCTCAACCTGCTGCAGGTGCCGGAACGCATCCGCCCCATCACGTCGTATTTTTTTGACGTGTATCTGTATGTGCTGCCCATGTACTACATGCTCAACATGACCAATGCCATGTTCCGCGCCCGCAAAATGGTGCTGATTCCTCTGGGCTGCATGATGATTGTCAGTCTGGTGAACACCGTGGCGGATTTTGGTCTGGGGCTGGGCTGGTGGGGCTTTCCGCAGATGGGCTATGCCGGTGTGGCATGGGCCACATTCTATTCCATTACGGCCGGTGCGCTGTTCAACATGGTGATGCTGGTCAGAAAAGGCCTGCTGCGGCGCGACTCCGGCGCTCCGTGGCGCTGGGCCCGCTGTGCGGCACCGTATCTTATCAAGGTGGCGCTTCCGGCAGGCGGCATGCAGATAATGTGGCAGACCGGGTATCTGGTATTGTTTGCCATTACCGGCTCGCTGCCTGCGGGCAGCATTGATGCGCTGGCCGGTATGACGGCAGGCATGCGCATAGAATCTCTGCTGTTTCTGCCTGCGTTCGCTTTTAATATGACAGCCAGTATTCTGGTCGGGCATTTTCTGGGGGCCGGGCGCAAGGCCGAGGCCAAACGCGTGGGGCTGCGTCTTCTGCTGATGGCCTGCGGGTCGTTAACGGTGGTTGCTGTTTTCATGTGGCCTTTTGTGCCGGAAATCTGCGCTTTTCTGTCGCCGCAACCGGCGGTGCAGGCGCAGGCGGCCGTGTATCTGAAATATAATCTTGTATCCATTCCCTTCACCGTGGCCAGCATGACGCTGGGCGGCATAATGACCGGCGCCGGCGCCACGCTGTACACCTTTATTGTGTATAGTTCCGCCACATGGCTGGTGCGGCTGCCGGTGGCCTATGTCATGGGGCACCATGTGTGGGGGAACTCCGAAGGTGTGTTTGTAGCCATGCTGATTTCACAGATATTCCAGTCCGGTACCATGCTCTGGCTGTTCTGGTACCACGACTGGAGCCGTTTCAGCATGATCAAGCGCAACGGCAACAGAAAGAACACCACGGAGACGCCTGCAGGGGCGGCTCTTGAAGGAGTGAAAAGCAATGTGCGCAGTGGAATTTAAGCCTTTGACCATGGACGTGATGGAAGAGTATCTGACTCTTTTCTCCGGCACACCGTCGCGGGCTTCTGATTACAGTTTTACCAATCTGTGGGGCTGGGCCAACGAATACGGGCTGGAGGTGGGACGCACGCCCAATCTTTTCTGGATACGCCAGACCAGACCGGAAGTGCGTTACTGGGCGCCCGTGGGTGACTGGAACGCCGTGGCCGACTGGGCAAACTGCCCCATGATGACGGCGGGCAGAACCTTTATACGCGTGCCGCAGCAGCTTGCCGACCTGTGGCAGGCGGCGCTGGGCGACGGCGTGCAGGTGCAGGAGGACCGCGACCAGTGGGACTATCTGTACGACGCGGAAAAGCTGGCTACGCTTTCGGGCAACAAGTACCATAAAAAAAAGAACCATGTGAATCAGTTCAAGAAGCAGTATGACTGGCAGTACCATCCCATGACGGCTGATTGCATAGAAGCCGTGCTGCAGCTGCAGCAGGAATGGTGTCTTTCGCGTGAATGCGAAGAGTCGGAAACCCTGCTGGCGGAAAATGAAGCGGTCATCCGTGTGCTGGAATACTGGGACACCATACCCGGATTGAAGGGCGGTGCGCTGTATGTCAATGACGTGATGGTGGCCTATACCGTGGGCGAAGCACTGACAGACGATACTCTGGTGGTGCATTTTGAAAAGGCGCGTTCGGAGTATCGCGGGGTGTATCAGGCAATCAATCAGATTTTTGTTGAGCATGAGGGCACAGGATATACATATGTGAACCGCGAGCAGGATCTGGGCGACGAGGGTCTGCGTAAGGCAAAACTGACTTATCACCCTGCGGACTGGCTGCGCAAAAGCACCGTCACTGTGTTGTGACGGGCCGGGCGCTGTCCGGCGTCTGTCCGGCGTCTGTCTGGCGGCTGTCCGGCGTCTGGCCGACATCTGGCCGACATCTGACCGCATCTGGCCAGCGCGCGTCAACGCTGCTGTACCGGCGGCGCAGAGATTCTGCGCCGCCTTTGCCGTTTGACACGGTACCGGTTAGCAAGTACGTAAAACGCCCGGGCGCTGCGAGCCCGAAGCAGGTATTTTTTCAGGCGGACATGGTGTTCGCCCTTTTACATATTTAGCCGCGGGGCGCGCCGCCCCGTCCAACGGCGCTCTGTTCGCAGAGCGCACCAAGGAAGCATCATGAGCAAGGTTGTAACGCGATTTGCTCCCAGCCCCACGGGGCATCTGCACCTCGGCGGTGCACGCACCGCCGTGTTCAGCTGGCTGCTGGCCCGCCATTTCGGCGGTGAATTTGTGCTGCGTATCGAAGATACCGACATGGAACGTTCGAAGCAGGAGTACACAGACTCCATTCTGGCTTCCATGGCATGGCTGGGGCTGGACTGGGACGGCGAGCCTGTCTACCAGAGCCGCCGTTTTGACCTGTACAACGAGTACATCGACAGGCTGCTGGCAGAGGGCAAGGCCTACTGGTGCGAATGTTCGCCCGAAGAAGTGGAAGCCATGCGTGAAACCGCGCGGGCCCGCGGGCTGAAGCCCAAATACAACGGCCGCTGCCGCGAGCGCGGCCTGCAGGGCGGTGAAGGCCGCGTGGTGCGGCTGAAGGCGCCGCTTACCGGCAAGACGGTGTTTACCGATCTGGTAAAGGGCACCATAGCCTTTGATAACAGCGAGCTGGACGACATGATCATCCGGCGGGCCGACGGTTCGCCCACATACAACCTTGCCGTGGTGGTGGACGATGCCACCATGGGCGTGACACATGTGCTGCGCGGCGACGACCATGTGAACAACACCCCCAAGCAGATTCTGCTGTACGAAGCTCTGGGACTGCCCGTGCCGGAATTCGGCCATGTGCCCATGATTCTGGGGCCGGACAGACAGAAGCTTTCCAAGCGGCACGGGGCCAAGGCGGTTATAGATTATAAAGAAACCGGCCTGCTGCCTCAGGCGCTTGTGAACTATCTGGTACGGCTCGGCTGGTCATACGGAGATCAGGAAAAATTTTCGCTGGATGAGCTGATAGAGAAGTTCTCCACTGATAATCTGTCGCGTTCCGCTGCGGGATTCGATCCGGAAAAGCTGCAGTGGCTTAACGGTCAGTACATCAGGGAAACTCCCGACGACCAGCTGGCCGGTCTTGTGCGGCCTTTTCTGGCAGAAACGGGATACGGCCAGATTGATGCAGCTTTTCTGACTGTTGCGGCGGGCCTGTACAAGGAACGCGCCCACGATCTTGTGGAGCTGGCAGCAGCCATGAAACCCGTGCTCTGTGCTGATGACGCGCTGGAGTTTGATGCCAAAGCCGTGGAAAAGGCACTGACGGCTGAAGGCCGCGGGCATCTGGCTGCGTTGCGGCAGGCGTTTGCCGCCTGTGCTGACTTTGACGGGCACACCGCCCATGAAGTGCTGCAGCGCTATGTGGCTGACAACGGGCTGAAATTCAAGGCCGTGGGGCCGCCTTTGCGTGTGGCCCTGCTGGGGGCCATGGGCGGACCCGACCTTTCCGCCGTCATGGGCCTGCTGGGCAGGGAACGCACGCTGGCGCGCCTTGACCGTGCGGCGGCATTGTAGTTCTGTTTTTGTGCGTCAATGAATACAGCGCCGTATCCTGATGGATACGGCGCTGCTTTTTTTGAGAAAGGAGGCTGTGCGGCGGAGGGGAATTATCCGCGCCGGATGTTGTACACCCCGCGCCCTTCGGCCACATTCACGTCTTTGTTGTCCGCCGTCCAGACCATGACATGGGCGTTGCCCACTTTGTTGCCGAGCAGCCGGATGCGTGCTTCGGCATACAGGTCCGCCGGATTGGCAGGCCTCAGGTAGTCAACGCTCAGGGTGATGGTGGCCACGTGGTCTTCGGGCTTGCAGTGAGCCCATACGGCAAAACCGCCGCATATATCCACAAGGCTGGCTATGACTCCGCCGTGAATCATGGGCCGCCCCGTATGTCCTATGAGTTGCGGTGCAAATGGGATATACAGGCGTACCGCATCACGGCCCAGATAGTCGGCGCGCACTCCCAGATGAACGTGAAAGGGGAATTCTTTTTCGATGAACTGCTGGAGTGTGGAATCGTGCATGGGAATATCCTTTGTTTCAGCGGTCAGTGTCTGTGTGTTGTGTGCCGCGCGGTCGCGGGCGGGGTCAGCGTGTGCTGTCGCGCTGTACGAACCTGTCATCCGACTTCATTTCCTGCGCCTGCTCGGCGGTATCTTCCAGCCAGCCGCAGCGTATGTCACCCTGCGGCGTGTCAAAGCGCGGCACATAGGGTTTGATGTCCACCAGCGGGCTGTTGTCCAGCATGTCTACGCCTTCCAGTTCCAGCACATTGCCGTGTACCGCCGTCAGCCGCACCACGGAAAGGCCGATACCGCAAGGACGCCGCGGCGAGCGTGTGGCAAAAAGCCCTCTTTTGCAGGTATCCAGAAACGGCGTGAGCGTGAGATCGTACCCGCTGGACTCGTGGAAGTGATACAGCAGGATAAGATGGGAAAAGCCTTCCAGATCTTTCAGCCCGTCTGCCAGTTCCGGATTGATGCGGGCTTCTCCTCTGCATGCCGAAGCTCCCGTGGGCTGAATGGGCATTCCTTCGCGCGATGTATGCGGGGTGCGCAGCACGCCGATGGGGGTGACGGTGAAAGGTTGCATCAGGGCTCCTTTACTGCAGTATTTCAGTTTGCGGGGTCATGACCTCGTCGCGGGTGAACATGCGCCATGTGACGCTGCCGTCCTGATGGTGTTCAGGCTGTACGCGCAGGATGGGGGTTCCTTTCCAGCTGTATATCATGCTGTCGTCCGGGCGTACTTCGCACCGCATGTTTTCGGCAATTTCGTGCGGTTCAAGGCGCGAAGGGTCTTCGCCCATTTCCAGCAGTTCTTCCCGTAGCAGCTCTTCCACTCTTCCGGCGATGTTCCGCGGGGTGCTTGCCATGCTGTGTAATCCTCCGTAAGTATGTGACTATGAAATCACCGCGCCGTGGTGTCGCGGTGCTGTCTGCGTATGAACCATGGTGTAATCATTGTCGGCTTTGTGGGCAAGGTGCCGCACGGAGCGGAGAACAGAATGGAAAACAGTCTTTTTCTGGGGCGTATTCCCCTTTTCAGCGGGTTGTCGGCTCAGCAGCTGGAATCCATGGCATCCATAGCCGTGGACAGGCCGGTGGACAAGGGGCAGATTATTTTTGTCGAAGGAACGCGTGCAGAAGGGCTGTACATAGTGCTGGATGGCCGTGTCAAAATATTCAAGACGGCTCCGGACGGACGCGAGGCTGTGATGCATGTGTTCGGCGCGGGAGAACCTTTCGGCGAGGTGGCTGTGTTTCAGAACGATGTCTTTCCGGCCAATGCCATGGCGGTGGAACAGAGCCGCGTTCTTTTTTTGCCGCGCAGGGGCATTGTGGACCGCATTGCCCAAGACCCGTCACTGGCAATGAACATGCTGGCTGCCCTTTCGCGCAAGCTGCGCATGTTCACCCGGCAGGTGGAGGCGCTGACCCTCAAGGAGATTCCCCAGCGTCTGGCGGCGTATCTGCTGCATCTCAGTGTGAAAAAAGGGCACAAGGACGTTATCAGGCTGGATGTTTCGAAAAGTCTGCTGGCGGGTGTGCTGGGCACTGCGCGTGAAACTCTTTCGCGGGCACTGGCAAAACTGGTGGAAACAGGGGCCATAACCATGGAAGGCCGCACCATCACCATTACAGACCGTGAATACCTGACCGCACTGGCCGAAGGGCATGAGTCGCTGTAGCGCGTAGCGGGGACGCTGTGTATGTGCTGCCGGTCTGTCAGACCTTGTGATCAGCTTCCGGCAGGCGGACCACCAGAACAGGCACCGGGCAGCGCGAAACGACTTTCTGGGTCACGCTGCCCAGCAGCAGACCGGCCAACCGTCCGTGTCCCTGTGTACCCATGACCACCATGTCAAATTGCGGGGCGCGTTCCAGAATGACATCGGCAGGTTGCCCCACGGCCACCTCGATGTTTTCCGCCACGGGCATGCAGGCTGTGTCCGCCAGTCCTTCCAGACTGCATATGCCCGTAATGCGCTCTCTTACCTTGTGTTTGGCTTCCACAAGCTGTTCCGGAGTGAACAGCCGCCATGTGGCATCGTCAAACACTGTGGCGAAATCCAGCCCCGATGTGGTCAGGTAGTTCTGCTTTACGTCCGGCAGCACATGCAGCACATGCAGTGCTGCTCCGTACTGTTGCGCCAGACTGAACGCGTACGAAAGCGCATGGCGGGAATCTTCTGAAAGATCGGTGGCGTATAGTATTTTTTTGACGGGCTGCATAAAACCTCCCTTACTGCTGGTTTACCATGGATATAACAACGGCTGCGGGGGGTGTCAGCCCTGCAGCCATGAGAATCTTATCTGCTGACGGCCGGACGCAAAAAAGCCCCGCCGTCAGCGGCGGGGCCTGTGCCGGCCGGCATTGCCGTCAGCCGAAAAGGGTGTTCTGCGCCTCGTGCCCCTGACAGGTCATGATGACCTCGTTTATCTGCACGGAACTGCCGGACTGGCGCACAGCGCTGTTCACCGCTTCTGAAAGGCCTCTGCAGCAGGGTACCTCCATGCGCAGCACGGTGAGAGAAGCTATGCCGCTGGTTGTCAGTATGTCGGCAAGCCGCTGGGCGTAGGCTGCGGTATCGTCAAATTTCGGGCAGCCTATGAGCACCACTTTGCCTGCGGCAAACCGGCTGTGAAACTGAGGCGAAGCGGCAGCCGCGCAGTCGGCGGCCACAAGCACGTCGGCCCCTTTGAGAAACGGCGCTGTGGGCGGCACCAGCCGTATTTTGAGCGGCCAGTGGCCGGGACCGGCGGCCGGCTGATGAGCCTGTGCCAGCTGCGGGCTCTGCTGTCCGGTTGCGCCGAACGAGCGTACCATGGACCCGGGGCAGCCCCCTGAATGATGCGGGCGTACGGGCTGCGGCGGTTGTCCGGTCGCGGCATCGCGCCGGCGTACGTGTTCCATGGCGGCTTCCTCGTCAAATTCGTCGGCTTCGCGCTCTATGATGTGCAGGGCATCCTGCGGGCAGGCACCCAGACAGGCTCCCAACCCGTCGCAGTAGGAATCCTTGACCAGTTTCGCCTTGCCGTCGATGATGGCTATGGCGCCTTCGGCACAGTCGAGCACGCACAGGCCGCAGCCATCGCAGCGCTCTTCATCTATCTGTATTATTTTGCGTATCTGTTTTTTCATTATATTTCCCCCGTGTGACTGATGCCGCATGAGAGCGGCGGTGTGTTTGCCGGTACCGCACTGTGTGCTTGCGGGTACTCCGGGTGCGCATGGCCGCAGGACGGGCATGGGCACGGGGAATACGCCTCAGAGGGCGGCGGGAGGCAGAGCCTCCCGCCGCGGCGCTGTTAACCCAGAATGGCCTTCAGGTCTTCTTCAGCCGTGGAAATAGGCTTGATGTTGTAGTTTTCGACAAGGAAGTTCAGCACATTGGGGCTGACAAAAGCAGGCAGTGACGGGCCGAGGCGGATGTCCTTGATGCCCAGTGCCAGCAGCGTCAGCAGGATGGCCACGGCTTTCTGTTCGTACCACGACAGCACCAGAGAAAGGGGCAGGTCGTTGACGCCGCAGTCGAAAGCCTTTGCCAGTGCGACTGCTATCTGAATGGCGGAATAGGCATCATTGCACTGTCCCACGTCCAGCAGTCTGGGAATGCCGCCTATGGTGCCGAGTTCTTTGTCAAAGAAGCGGAATTTGCCGCAGGCGAGCGTCAGGATGACAGTGTCTGCCGGCGCTTTTTCCACAAATTCGGTGTAGTAGTTGCGGCCGGGCTTGGCTCCGTCGCAGCCGCCGACAAGGAAGAAGTGGCGGATGGCGCCGCTTTTCACCGCGTCGACAACTGCCCCTGCCACGCCCAGCACCGCATTGTGGCCGAATCCGGTCATAACGGTTTTGCCGGGAGCGTCTTCCGTGAAACCGGGCAGTTCCTGTGCGCGTTTGATGACGGCCGAGAAATCCCGGTTTTCGCAGTGTGTCAGGCCCGGCCAGCCCACCAGCCCGGTGGTGAAGACATTGTCCTGATACGATGCCTGCGGTTTCTGGATGCAGTTGGTGGTGAAAAGGATGGCGCCGGGGAACTGCGGGAATTCCTTGTGCTGGTTCTGCCATGCGGTGCCGAAATGTCCGTAGAAATGGGGGAACTTTTTCAGCTCGGGGTAGCCGTGGCAGGGCAGCATTTCACCGTGGGTGTAAATGTTGATGCCGGTGCCTTCGGTCTGTTTAAGCAGTTCATGCAGATCCCGAAGGTCATGGCCTGATACCAGTATGGCTTTGCCCTTTCTGTGTCCCAGAGGCACTTCCGTGGGCACGGGGTGACCGTAGGTGCCGGTGTTGCCG
Source organism: Oleidesulfovibrio vietnamensis (assembly GCF_055388115.1). NCBI lineage: Bacteria > Pseudomonadati > Thermodesulfobacteriota > Desulfovibrionia > Desulfovibrionales > Desulfovibrionaceae > Oleidesulfovibrio > Oleidesulfovibrio vietnamensis. The sequence continues at coordinate 2,638,499 of NZ_AP042419.1, read as the reverse complement.
GCGTCCAGCAGTTCCATGGTGCGCAGGTTCACGTTGCCGCATTCAAGCAGCAGCCCGACCCAGTCATTCAGATCACGGGCCTTTCCGTCAAAGCCCGCGGCAAGACCTTTGTACAGAAAGTCGTACACCGCGTTGTCTTCCTGCCCCAGAATGGCTGCATGGTCGGCGTAAGCTGCCACGCCTTTCATACCGTAGAGCAGAATCTGCATGCACGAACGGATGTCTTCGTCAGGTGCCAGAGTCAGGGTGCCGTGTTCCGCCGCCTGCTGCACTATGGCCGCCGCATCGGCACCGGGAACAAATGCCGCCGGTCCGGAGGTGTAGGAAAGGCCTGCCTTGCGTACAAGGTCGTCGCGCATGGCCGTTATTTCGTGCACCCACGGCACAAAGCGGTCGGGGTCGAAGTTCACGTTGGTCAGCGTGCTGAAAAGACGGGCGGCGGTGTAATGGCCCATGCCCTGTTCTCTCACGCCTTTGGCTGCAGCGTCCTGTGCTGCTATGGCAAGGCCGCGCAGCGCGTATACGGTGGCGTCCTGAAGGTCGGAAACTTCGGGTTGCTTGCCGCACACGCCCATGGCGGTGCAGCCGGTTCCCTTGGCTGTCTGTTCACACTGATTGCAAAACATACTGTACTCCTTCGGCTTGGTTTCGAAATAAACCGGAATCCTGTCCGGTTCTTCCGGGTTCAGCTGGTTTCCGCCGGAGCGGGGCAGGTTGTCTGCCGTTGTTAAAGACACCATAGCCGTCCTGCGGGGCAGGGGATGTGACCGGAGTCACAAAAGGGCATAACAATGTGCACCCTAGCAGCATTATTTTGTGCATACATGATATACTGGGCGCGCGCGACAGAAAAAATGGAAAAAAAGAAAAAGTCGCTTGACAAGGAAGGGGGTCCTGTATAGGTTGCGCCTCTGCCTCGCGATGTAGGCGCGTAGCTCAGTGGGAGAGCACTTCCTTGACACGGAAGGGGTCGGCAGTTCAATCCTGCCCGTGCCTACCACATCGAACAAAGCAGGGGGAGGCCCGTAGCCTCCCCCTTTTTGTCATTGGTGGCGGATAAATTGATTAGCAAGGAGTTTGCAAGGTGAAGGTTTCCATCGAAGGATCAGTGGTGGAGGTCGAGTCCGGCGCAAGCTGCCGGGACGTGCTCAAGCAGGCCTTGAGCGGCAAGAAATTTAAAAAAGTGCTGGCTGCCCGTTGCGGCGGCACCATGCTCGATCTGACCGCGACCGTTCCGACCGCCTGCGAAACCCTTGAGCCTGTCTACGCGGACTCGCCCGAAGGGCTTGGTCTTATCCGCCACAGTGCGGCCCACGTAATGGCCGATGCCGTGCAGCGTCTTTTCCCCGGCGTCAAGGTGACCATCGGGCCTGCCATTGAAAACGGCTTCTATTACGATTTCGACTACGAGCGTCCGTTCACCGCAGATGATCTTGAAGCCATCGAAGCAGAGATGGACAAGATCATCAAGGCGGCGCATCCGTTCGAGCGCAGTGTCATGTCCAAGGATGAGGCAAAGAAAATGTTTGCCGACATGGGCGAGACCTACAAGCTTGAGCTTATCGACGCCGTGCCCGACGATATTGTTTCCATTTACCGCAGCGGCGACTTTGTCGACCTGTGCCGCGGTCCTCATATTCCCGATACCGGCTGTATCAATGCCTTCAAGCTGATGTCCGTTGCCGGCGCCTACTGGCGCGGTGATGAAAAGAATGCCATGCTTTCGCGTGTGTACGGCACGGCTTTTCCTGATGAAAAAGAGCTGAAAAGCTATCTGAACAGAATAGAGGAAGCGAAAAAGCGTGACCACCGCAAGCTGGGCACGCAGCTTGACCTGTTCAGCTTTCAGGAAGAAGGCGGCTCGGGCATGGTGTACTGGCATCCCAAAGGGGCGCTTGTGCGCGCCATTCTGGAAGACTTCGAGCGTAAGGAACACCTGAAGCGCGGCTACCAGATTGTGCAGACGCCGCAGATTTTGCGCCGCGAGCTGTGGGAAAAATCCGGTCACTATGACAACTACCGTGAAAACATGTATTTTACGGATATTGATGAGCAGCCCTACGGCGTAAAGCCCATGAACTGCGTGGCTCATATGCTCATCTATAAATCACGCAGCCACAGCTACCGCGACCTGCCCGTACGCCTTTTTGAGCTGGGCGTGGTGCACCGCCATGAAAAAAGCGGTGTTCTGCACGGATTGCTGCGGGTGCGCCAGTTCACGCAGGATGATGCGCACATCATCTGCACTCCTGACCAGCTGGAAAGCGAAATCGTGGGTGTGCTGAATTTTGTGCGGGATGTCATGGGCGTGTTCGGCTTTGAATATTCCATGGAAGTGAGCACCCGCCCCGAAAAGTCCATCGGTTCCGACGAAGACTGGGACCGCGCCACCAGCGCGCTTGAGAAGGCGCTGGAAGGGCAGGGACTGCCCTACGAGATTAACGAGGGCGACGGCGCCTTTTACGGGCCTAAAATTGACGTAAAACTGCGCGACTGCCTGGGCAGAGAGTGGCAGTGCGCCACGGTGCAGTGTGATTTCACCTTGCCTGACCGCTTTGATCTGGTGTACATCGGACAGGATGGTGAACGCCATCGACCGGTTATGGTGCATCGCGTCATTCTTGGCTCGGTTGAGCGTTTCATCGGTGTGCTTACAGAGCATTTTGCCGGTGCCTTCCCCACGTGGCTGGCTCCTGTTCAGGCACGTCTGCTCACCGTGACGGACGCCCAGAACGAGTTTGCCGAAGAAGCCCGCGCCGCTCTTATGGCGCAGGGTATCCGCGTGGAAGTGGACACCCGCAATGAAAAACTCGGCTACAAGGTACGTGAGGCACAGCTGGAAAAGATTCCCTACATTCTCGTCATCGGTGACAAGGAAGTGGAAGCCCGCGGCGTGAACGTGCGCCTGAGAAAGGGTGATAATCTTGGCCTTAAGACGCTGGATGAGGTAGTGGACATCATCAGGGCCGATTGTGAGGAACCGTTTAAAAGTGGAGGGATGCGCTATAGCTTCTCCTAAGTTTCGTCGGCAGGAGCCGCAGGACGTGACGCGTCGCAACGAGCAGATTCGTGCACGCGAAGTTCGTGTCATCGATGCAGATGGCAGCCAGCTTGGTATTATGTCCCGTAACGACGCAGTTGCCGTCGCCAAGGAACAGGGACTGGATCTTGTTGAGGTGGCTGCTGGTGCCGTGCCCCCTGTCTGCAGGGTTATGGATTACGGCAAGTACAAGTACGAGGCGCAGAAGAAAAAGCAGGAAGCCAAAAAACGGCAGACTGTCATTCAGGTCAAGGAAATCAAGGTTCGGCCCAAGACGGACGAACATGATTACCAGACCAAGCTCAAGCACATCCGCCGGTTCCTTGAAGACGGTGACAGATGCAAGGTTACTGTGTTTTTCCGCGGTCGTGAGATTGTCCACAAGGACAGAGGCATGATGCTGCTGCAGCGCGCGCAGGAAGATACCAAAGATATCGCCAAGGTGGAGCAGGAGCCCCGCGCCGAAGGCCGTACCCTGCATATGCTGCTGACACCGCTCGCCAAGAAAGTGTAAATTTCTCGACTTGACTTGAGCATTGCGCGGATGTATCGCCTTTTCTCCGTTCTGGGGAGAAGTGCGCACGTCGTACTGTGCTCCTTTCAGATTTGACCAGGGATGGAAGTAACACGGAGCAGCCCGTACCGGGCATGTTTCGTCCGGTCGGCGGCAGCACTGCCGCACGGCCGAAGCATATGGCAAGGAGTGATCACATGCCTAAGATCAAAACCAGACGCTGCGCTGCAAAGCGCTTCTCTGTGACCGGCTCCGGCAAGTTCAAGCGCCGTCGCAAGAATATGCGTCACATTCTGACCAAAAAGGCTTCCAAGCGCAAAATGCAGCTTGGACAACCCGCGCTTGTGGACAAGACCAACGAAAAGGCTGTCAAGCGCATGCTGCCCTACGCCTAGGCGCAGGCGGCATCCGGATTTTCATAGCAGGCTCCGCTGGCCGGTCTCTCGCCTCGCGGAGTTCATAAATGGAGGTAATCCATGCGTGTAAAGAGAGGAATGGCGACTCACAGACGCCATAAAAAGTACCTGAAGATGGCCAAAGGCTACCGCGGTGGTCGCAGCAAACTGTACCGTACCGCGCGGGAAGCCGTAGAACGCTCGCTTGCCTACTCCACCCGTGACCGTAAGGTTCGTAAGCGTGAGTTCCGTAAGCTCTGGATTCTGCGTATCAACGCAGCAGCACGTGAAAACGGTGTTTCGTACAGCAAGTTCATCCACGGCCTGGCTCTGGCCGGAATCGAACTTAACCGCAAGGTGCTGGCCGATCTCGCCGTTCGTGAAAAAGAGGACTTCGCCAAGCTGGCGGAACTCGTGAAGTCGAAACTCAGCTAGATACGAATTGGGACTCCATCCCTATGACCCTGGTCAATGAATTGGAGAGCCTGGTCCCGGACCTTGCCAAGGGCCTGGATCAGGCTTCTTCTTTAGAAATGCTGGAAGAGCTGCGCATTGATTTTCTCGGCCGTAAAGGCCGCCTTGCGCAGATCATGGGCCGCCTGCCTGAACTCGCTCCCGAGGAGCGTCCCGTGGTGGGCAAGACGGCTAACGCCGTCAAGGAATCACTCAATAACCTGTTCGACCGGCGCAAAACCGCGCTGGAAGAAGAACGCGAAGCCGAAAAGCTGTCGCGTTTCGATCCTTCCATGCCCGGACGTATGCCCCGTGTCGGCTCGCTGCACCCCGTGACGCAGGTGATGGACGAAATCTGTCAGGTCTTCAAAGGGCTTGGCTATGATATCGTCACCGGTCCCGAGGTGGAGAACGACTACCACAACTTTGAAGCGCTCAACATGCCGCCGGAGCATCCCGCCCGCGACATGCAGGACACGCTGTACGTCACGGAAAATATCCTGCTGCGTACGCATACCTCGCCCCTGCAGGTGCGCACCATGAAAGAGCGCAAGCCCCCCGTGGCCGCCATCGCTCCGGGCAAGGTGTACCGCCGCGATTCCGACCTTACGCATACGCCCATGTTTCATCAGATTGAAGGATTCATGGTCGACCGTAACGTCAGCATGGCCGATCTGCGGGGCACGCTTACCTCGTTTCTGCAGCAGGTGTTCGGCAAAGACACCAGAGTGCGCTTCCGTCCCAGCTTTTTTCCCTTTACCGAGCCAAGTGCCGAGGTTGATATCTCGTGCTGCATGTGCGGGGGCAAAGGCTATCATAAAGACGGTGCGCCCTGCCGAGTGTGCAAGACCACAGGCTGGGTGGAGATTCTGGGCTGCGGCATGATAGACCCCGAGGTCTTCAAATCCGTCGGCTATGATCCTGAAGTCTACTCCGGTTTTGCATTCGGTCTGGGTGTGGAGCGTGTGACCATGCTCAAATACGGCATCGGCGATCTGCGTATGTTCTTTGAGAACGACGTGCGCTTTTTGCGGCAGTTTGCCTGATGCGGTTGTGCCGCGCGGCCTGCGGGCCGGTGCGGATGACCTGTTGCGTATTTGCTGCGGGGCGCTGCATGTGCCCCGCTGCGTGGCCTGCCGGATGCGCGGCAAACCAGAATTCAAGCCTGCATGACCGGACTCGCTGTCCGGCCACGGGAGACGAGGATGCTTCTTAGTCTTAATTGGCTGCGGGAATTTGTTCCCTATACAGGCACGGCACAGGAGCTGGGCGACCGGCTGACCATGCTGGGTCTTGAGCTTGAGGAAATTATCCGCCCGTTCGACGCCATAGCCGACATAGTAGTGGGCCATGTGCTTGAATGCGGCCGCCACCCCGAAGCGGACAAGCTGTCCGTGTGCAGGGTGGACGTAGGCACCGAGGTGCTGGATATCGTGTGCGGCGCGCCCAACGTGGCTGCCGGACAGAAGGTGCCGGTGGCCAAAGTGGGCGTCACCATGCCTTCCGGATTGAAAATCAAAAAAGCCAAGCTGCGCGGACAGCCTTCCTGCGGGATGATCTGTTCCGAATCCGAGCTTGAGCTTTCCGACGAGTCCGACGGCATCATGGTGTTGCCGCAGGATTCTGTACCCGGCGTGCGGCTGGTCGACCTGCTGCAGCTTGACGACACGGTGCTCGATATCAGCATCACCCCCAACAGGGCAGACTGCCTTTCTGTTCTGGGGCTGGCACGCGAAGTGGCGCTTGCCTTTGATCTGCCGCTGACCATGCCGCAGCTTGAACTGCGCGAACAGGGCGAAGACGCCGGCAGTGACGTGACCATAGCCATTGCAGACGGTGCGCAGTGCCCAGTGTATCAGGGCCGCATCATCGAAGGTATCAGCACCTGTCCTTCTCCGCTCTGGATGCGCCACCGGCTCAAGTCGGTGGGTGTGCGTCCCATTTCCGCCATTGTGGATGTGACCAACTATATTCTTATGGAACTCGGCCAGCCGCTGCATGCCTTTGACCTTGACCTGCTTGAAGGGGCACGCATCGTCGTGGAAACGGCGGCGGAGGGTGAGCGCTTTACCACTCTGGACGGTCAGGAACGGGTGCTCAAGGCATCGGACCTGCTCATCAGGGACGGCGCCAAAGCCGTGGCGCTGGCCGGTGTGATGGGCGGAGCCAACACTGAAATCAACGATGCCAGCCGCAGGGTGTTTCTGGAATGCGCCGTCTTCAAACCGGCCACCATTCGCAGAACAGCCCGCAGGCTGGGGCTGAGCAGTGAATCTTCCTACCGGTTCGAGCGCGGTGTGGATCAGGTGCTTTCCACATTTGCCATGAACCGCGCCGCCCAGCTGATGTGCGAACTGAGCGGCGGCGTGCTGCGTCCCGGCGTATGCCGTGCAGAGCCCGCTCCGTGGCAGGCTGCACAGCTGCGGTTCCGCCCCGCCCGTGCTGCAGCGCTTCTGGGCATATCGCTTGATGACGGCTTCTGCCGTGAAACGCTGCAGAAGCTCGGATGCACGCTGAGCGGTGCTGATACGCCCGAATGGACGGTAACCGCCCCCAGTCACCGGCACGACCTTGAACGCGAAGCCGACCTGATAGAAGAAGTCGGCCGTGTTTACGGAATGGACAACATTCCTCCCGTGCTGCCCAAAGTTTCCAAGCCGCTGGAGCAGGGCCGTACGGACAGCGAATATGAATTCTGGGCGCGTATCAAGGCATGGGGCCGCGGTCTGGGGCTTAACGAGGCTGTGAACTACAGCTTTGTGGGGCACAAGGATCTTGATTTTCTCGGCCTGCCTGCCGGCAACCGCATATCCATCATGAATCCGCTGACCTCGGAGCAGGACGTGCTGCGCACAGAACTTGCTCCCGGTCTGCTGAACACTCTGCGGCACAACCTTGCCCAGGGCAGCACCGGACTTCAGGTGTTTGAACTGGCGCACATATTCGAGGCCGACCAGTCGTCTGACACTACCGCGCGTGAATCGGGCAGGCTCGGGCTGCTGGTTTACGGTCAGCGCTATCAGGACGGCTGGCCCCGCCGCGAAGAAGATGCCGGCTACGAAGACCTTAAGGGTATTGTGGAGCATCTGCTGCGCGTGCTTAATCTCGGTCCGGCTGCCTTTACCCTGCGCAAGGATCACAGCTGGCTGCTGCCCTGCGTGGAAATACGCGTGGGCAGTGTATGCGCGGGCGTGGCAGGCCGCGTAAAACCCGATATCGCCGATGCCTATCATGCCCGCAAGGACGTGTGGATGGCGGAAATCGATCTGGACGCGCTGCGTACCCTTTGCCGCGATGTGGCGGTGCAGTTCAGCGCGTTGCCGGTGTTTCCGCCGGTCAAGCGCGACATCACCGTCATGGCGCCTGCCTCCGTGCCTGTGTCTGCCGTGACAGACCATGTACGCGGCATGAGCCTGAAGCTGTTCAGCGACATCGTGCTGGTTGACGTGTTTGAACCGGAAACGCCTGAAGGCGGGACTCCGGAGCGCAACCTGACCTTCCGGCTTACGTTCAGACATGCTGAGCGTACCCTCAAGGACAAGGAAGTGGACAAGGAACGCGACAAAGTGGCAGAATCGCTTACGGAAGCACTGGGAGTCCGTATCTAGACGCATATATCCGCCACAGCACTGTCCGGCGTGCGGCCGGACAGTGCTGTGAAGGTTGCGCTTAACAGCAGGGAATCATTCGTTTCGTCGGCATTCCGTCATATGGTCGGACGTGGCTGACGCGCCGCCTGCGGGCATATGCCCTTGCCGCGGCACGGACGGACATCCGCAGCACCGGCTGGTGCGTGCTGCTTCCAGCAAAGGGAGAAGGCATGTCAGGCACCGTTTACCGGATAGGCGAAGCCGCCAGATTACTCAACCTGAAGACGTATGTTCTGCGCTTCTGGGAAACGGAGTTTCCCCAGCTGGTGCCGGAGCGTGCAGAAAGCGGTCAGCGCCTGTACACCGAAGAGAACATAGCGCTGCTCAGGCAGATACGGTACATGCTGCATGAGCAGGGGTTGACCATTGAAGGCGCCAGAAAAGTGCTGGCGGAACAGCAAAGCAGCCGGAAGCAGCAGGCGGAGCCGCAGACATGCGCCCCTGCCGCGCCTGTGGCTGAAAACGGTATCGTGCGGGAAGTCATAGACGAGCTTCAGGTGCTGCGCACCATGCTGCACGCTGCCGGAACGGACCGCATGTAACGGTCCCGGGGAACCACTATGATTTTATCTCCTTCGTTGCTTTCTTCCGACTACGGAAGGCTGGCGGACGAACTTGCCGCTCTTGAAGACGCAGGCCTTTCGTGGGTGCACTGGGATGTCATGGACGGCATGTTTGTGCCTAACATCACGCTGGGAGCACCCATCATCAAAAAGCTGCGCAAAGCCAGCGGACTTTTTTTTGATGTGCACCTGATGGTGCAGGCACCCGAACGCTATATAGCGGATTTTGCCGACGCCGGTGCCGATATGCTGGTGGTGCACGCCGAAGCCACAAACCATCTGGAGCGTACCCTGAGCGAAATCCGCCGCATGGGCGTTCAGTGCGGCGTGGCTCTCAATCCGCATACGCCGCTCTGTGTGCTTGAGTACGTGCTGGATCAGCTAGACATGGTGCTGATCATGAGCGTCAACCCCGGCTTCGGCGGGCAGAAGTTCATACCCTTCACCATGCGAAAAATAGAAGAACTTTCCGCCATGATCACCGCCAGAGGGCTGAAAACCCTCATTCAGGTAGATGGCGGCGTGGATCCTGAAAACACACCGGAGCTGGTGCGCCGCGGGGCGGATGTGCTGGTCTCCGGATCTGCTTTTTTCGGGCATCCTCCCTATCGTCAGCGGCACGATGCCTTTCAGGCAGCGGCAGCCCGGTAGCAGTCATGTAATGGAACGGGGCACGGTAACACGTGCCCCTTTTTCGGGCTTCCGGCTTGATTCCTGTGCGGATGAACAGTCGCGTCCGGCGGATGGTGCCGCGGTGTCGTCGGTGCCCCCGTTTTTTGAAAAATGATTTCAGTGGTTGTCTTCCCCGCTTCAAGCGACTAGGGATGCACCAGCCGGCGCGGGTTTACGCACCGGCAATCAGTCACTCTTCAGGAGGATCAGATGGCTTCCCGCAAGGATCTTGCCAACGCTATCCGCGCACTCAGCATGGACGCCGTGGAAAAGGCCAAATCAGGCCACCCCGGTGCGCCCATGGGTATGGCCGACATGGCCGAAGTTCTGTGGAACGATTTCATGAAGCATAACCCCGCCAACCCCGGCTGGGCAGACCGCGACCGCTTCGTGCTTTCCAACGGACACGGTTCCATGCTTATTTATTCGCTGCTGCACCTTTCCGGCTACGATCTCAGCATCGACGACATCAGAAATTTCCGGCAGCTGCATTCCAAAACTCCGGGCCACCCCGAATACGGCGTGACCCCCGGCGTGGAAACTACCACCGGCCCGCTGGGGCAGGGCATCGCCACGGCCGTGGGCATGGCCATGGCAGAACGCATGCTGGCCGAAGCCTTTAACCGCGACGGATTCACCGTTGTCGATCACCACACCTATGTGTTTCTGGGTGACGGCTGCATGATGGAAGGTCTGTCGCATGAAGCCTGCTCTCTGGCCGGTACGCTGGGCCTGGGCAAGCTTGTGGCGCTGTACGATGATAACGGCATTTCCATTGACGGTCGTATCGACAGCTGGTTCGGCGATGATACCCCCGCCCGTTTCCGTGCCTACGGCTGGCATGTGGTGGCCGGTGTGGACGGGCACGATGCCGAAGCCGTGCGCAAAGCCATTGAAGAAGCCAGAGCAGAAACAGGACGTCCCAGCCTGATCTGCTGCAAGACCAAGATAGGCATGGGCGCCCCCAATATGGCTGATTCCAGCAAAGTGCACGGTGCGCCGCTGGGTGCGGATGAAATAGCCGCCACCCGCGCCAACATAGGTTGGAATCATCCTCCGTTCGAAATTCCGGCCGATGTGTATGCAGGTTGGGACGCACGGCCCAGAGGCGCTGCCGCCCAGCAGGTATGGGATGACATGTTTGCTGCTTATGCCGCAGCACACCCTGCGCTTGCCGCGGAATTCACCCGCCGCATGGCAGGCGATCTGCCCGAAGGCTGGAAGGAGCTTTGTGAAAAAGCACTGGCGCAGATTGTGGCCGCTGCCGAAAACCTTGCCACCCGCAAGGCCTGCAACAAATCGCTTGAAGCCATCGGCCCTGCGCTGCCCGAAATGGTGGGCGGTTCCGCCGACCTTACCGGCTCCGTAGGTACCAAATGGAGCGGCAGCAGGCTGCTGGACAGCGCCAACTGGGGCGGCAACTATATTTCCTATGGTGTGCGTGAGTTCGCCATGGGTGCCATCATGAACGGCCTGACCCTGCATGGCGGCTTCCTGCCTTACGCCGGTACGTTCCTCATTTTCTCCGATTACGCCAAAAATGCGTTCCGTCTTTCCGCGCTGATGGGCATCCGCACAGTCTGGGTGCTGACGCACGACTCCATCGGTGTGGGCGAAGACGGCCCCACGCACCAGCCGGTGGAACAGCTGGCCGGTCTGCGTCTTATTCCCGGGGCTCATGTGTGGCGCCCCTGCGATACCGTGGAAACTCAGGTTGCCTGGCAGAGTGCCGTTGAATACAAAAACGGCCCCACAGCGCTGTCGTTTACGCGGCAGGGTGTGCCTTTCATGCAGCGTGATGATGCCGCAGTGCGGAACATCGCCCGCGGCGGTTATGTGCTGCGTGACTGCGAGGGTACCCCGGAAGTCATCCTTATTGCCACCGGTTCGGAAGTGGGCGTGGCCGCCGGAGCCTGCGACAGGCTGACAGCCGAAGGCCGCAGGGTTCGGCTTGTTTCCATGCCGTGCAGCAATATCTTCGACCGGCAGGACGCCGCCTACCGTGAATCGGTACTGCCCGCAGCTGTTGAGGCCCGTGTGGCCGTTGAAGCCGCCGCTTCTGACTTCTGGTGGAAATACGTGGGGCTGAAAGGCCGCGTGGTGGGTATGACCACCTTTGGCGAATCCGCCCCCGGCAAGGTGCTGTTCGAACACTTCGGCTTTACGGCAGACAATGTGGCTGCCGTGGCAAAAGAAGTGCTGTAGCGTTTTTCGGGGATGACCCCGGACGCTGTTCCATGTACAACAAAAGGTGCGGGTGTGATGCATGATCACATTCGCACCTTTTTTATGCTGTATCCTTCAGTCTTAGCCCGCAGGAGACTTCATATGAACGTACTGAAAATGACTGATCTTGATCTGCGCGGAAAGCGTGTGCTTATCCGCGAGGACCTGAACGCTCCCATCAAGGACGGGGCGGTGGCCAACGACAACAGGCTGCGCGCAGCCGCGCCTACCATCCGCCTTGCCATGCAGGCAGGAGCACGGGTTATGGTGATGTCGCATCTGGGCCGTCCGGCAGAAGGCGCGTTTGACGAATCGGCATCCATGGCGCCTGTGGCGGCACGGCTGGCCGATATTCTGGGCTGCCCCGTGCCGGTGGTGCGGGACTGGCTGGACGGGGTGGATGTGCCCGAAGGCGGCGTGGTGCTGACAGAGAATGTACGCTTCAACAAGGGCGAAAAAAAGAACGACGAAGAGCTGGGCAGGCGCATGGCGGCCCTGTGCGATGTTTATGTGATGGATGCTTTCGGCACGGCGCACCGTGCGCAGGCTTCCACCCATGCCGTTGCCGCATTTGCTCCCGTGGCCTGCGCGGGCCCGCTGCTGGCGGCGGAACTGGAAGCTCTGGGCAAGGCCCTTGGCGCCCCGCGCCACCCTGTAGTTGGCATCATCGGCGGTTCCAAGGTCTCGACCAAGCTCACTCTGCTGGAAACGCTTTCCTCCAAGGTCGACAAGCTTATTGTGGGCGGGGGCATTGCCAATACGTTTATCCGTGCCGCAGGTTTTGCCGTGGGCAAATCACTGTATGAAGAAGATCTGGTGGCCGAAGCCGCCCGCCTGATGCAGGCCGCAGCCGCAGCCGGAGGAGAGATTCCCGTGCCTGTGGATGTGGTGGTGGCCACGGAGTTTGCCGAAACTGCAACGCCTGTCTGCAAGCCGGTGGATCAGGTGGCCGAGAATGAGATGATTATGGACATCGGGCCGCAAACCGCCGCCATGTATGCAGAGGTGCTGCGCGGAGCAGGAACCATCGTGTGGAACGGACCTGTCGGGGTGTTCGAGTTTGATGCCTTCGGTGCCGGTACAGAAGCGCTGTGCAGGGCTGTGGCGCAAAGCAGCGCCTTTTCCATCGCCGGCGGCGGTGACACTGTGGCCGCTGTGGATAAATACGGCGTCCGTGACGGCGTATCCTATATATCCACGGGCGGAGGGGCTTTTCTGGAGTTTCTGGAAGGCAAGGAGCTGCCGGCAGTGGCCATGCTGGAACAGCGCGCAAAAGCCTGAGCACTGCGAGGGCGTAACTGCCGGTGAGCTTGTGCCGCCACCGGCTGCTGCCGCACCGGTTTTCCTTCGTTATATCTGAAACAGCAGTCCCCTGCCGGACTGTTACCGCATATGCGGTAACAGTCCGGCAGAATCATTTTGCGGTGTGGCGCCGCATGTTCTTTTCACGACGGCGCTCAGGCGCAGGTTGTACAGACCGGACCCGATTTCCGGTGGCAGGTCAGCTGTGTTGTGCCCGCGGTGCGGGCGGCCGGTTTGCCAACGGCACACCGTCAGAAATTCCAGCGGAAATGAAAACGGGCTCCGGCGCCATGTTCTGCTTCTGCAGGGTTGGGATTTCCCAGCAGGGGAATGTTTCTGGCCGTGCCGTATTCAGGCCCGAAAGAAAGCTGCAGACGTTCGGTGGGGGACCAGTCCATGTATATTCCGGCGCGTACTCCCTGCATTTCCAGAGCCATGCGCTGTGCGTCATCTCCTGCGGGCACGGGCACCACATCGGTGGCAATCTGCGAGCGGATGGCCCAGTCGGGGGCATCGGAATAGTACAGCGTGGCACGGGCGTTGCCATATGTCTCTGCAGAAAAGGTGGTCAGGTCTTGCGCACCGGACGAATCGCCCAGCAGGCTGATTTCCGGCGTGATGGGCACTGCAAGCAGAGAACCTGCCGTATCTGCCGCCGGAGTGACGGCAAAAAGCAGCACGGGGTCGTCATGCCGGGCTGCCTCATCCAGCTTGCGCAGCACTTCCGCCTCGTTTCCGCTGCCGGTAAAGCCCAGTGCAAAAGTATAGTAGCTGCCCCGATAACCTGCCGGTACAGCAGTATCTTCACCTGTAATATCTGTTGCACCGGTGCCGGATGACTGCACCGGAGACGTTGCACCGGCAGGAAAGGCCGCTGCAGGCAATACCGCAAACAGCAGTGCAAGCAGCACTGCACGGCATGCCGCCTTTGTGCGGCGCAGGCGCAGTTGTCTGCCTGTGGATGTGCCGGTTGAAAACGCGCTACGCGGCGCAGCTGCATGCAAAACGTTCATGGTTGCTATGTAATACATTTTGCGGGCAGGGCAAGAAAAAAAACAGGGCTGCGGGGCGTGATGACGGGGTCTGCGGCCGCAGGCAGGATGTAAAAAAAGCCGCGCTCTCTGCGGAGCGCGGCCGTTGAATGCCCTGAGGCTAGAATGAGTAGGAAATGCTGATCCGGCCGCCTGCGGCAGCGTCGGGCTCCTGCTTGTCCCATCGTCTGTTTTCGTTGTCGTCGTAAACCTTCATGCTGCGGCCCCAGACAAGCTCGGGACCGGCGGAAAGCACCAGCCCGTCCAGAGGCTTCCAGTCAAGGTACAGACCGGTGATGATTTCGCGCATTTCAAGAAAGCCTTCTTTGGCAAGCGGGCTGTGGTCGCGCAGTCTGTATACTCCGATGTCGTAATCGGCTGCCAGCCGCACATCCAGCGCCTCAGACACGGCATAGCGTGCTTCCGTTTTGGGAAAGCCCAGCTGCAGGGTCCACGGGCCTTCTGCATAGCGTGCGCTGAACATGGGGAAGGCGTATGTTTTCAGCGGAGTGCGTATGCCGGCAATACCAGCCGCCACAGAAGCCTGCGGGCTGAAGGCATACCCCACCATGCCGCCGCCGAAGAACGTCAGATTGTCATTGACGAAATCTTCTTCGAACATGGACGTGATGCCCAGCGAGGCAGTGGTGAACCACGGTCCGCTGATGCGGAACGTGTCGTTGTACATCACGCCGATGCGCTGCAGGTTTTCAAAGGGCGTCTTGCCGTCTCTGCCGAAGCGCATGCCGGAAGTGTCGCTCCAGTCATAGTTGTCGTTACGGTAAAAGAACGAAAACTCGTTCCATGTTGCCCGCACTCTGGTCGATGTGCGCGCAAAGGAGCCGCCGTCATCAAGGTCGGCCTTGGCTGTGTACGCGCTTTCGAGGTTGAGTTTCAGTGTGTGCTCGCTTTCGGCCCGGGCACCGGCGGCCCCCAGCAGCAGAAAAGCAAGCAGAGAGAGAACAACACCACAACGTCTTGCCATCAAAGTGACTCCTGTAAAAGGTTTTCTGATCCGTCGGAATCAGCGCGAGCGGAATGCTCTGGTGGCCAGTCTGCCCATTTCGGCAAGGCGTCTGTCCACCTTATGGTACAGCGAGTCCGGCGTGAAAGAGCCGTCCTTGCGTCTGTTACCTGTTTTTATTCCCGTAAGCAGTTCAAGTGCTTCTGTGATGTGGCGCACCGGATATATGGCGAACTTTCCCGCATCAACTTCTTTGAGAACATCGTATTTAAGCATAAGATGGTCGGTGTTGTCATGCGGAATGATAACTCCCTGTCTGCCGGTAAGTCCCCGGCGCACACACAGGTCGAAAAATCCTTCGATTTTGCGCGTCACACCGCCCACCGCCATGATGGAACCGGACTGCGACACCGCACCGGTGAACGCCAGCGACATATCTATGGGCACCTGAGCCAGCGCCGAAAGCAGCGCGGCCAGTTCCGCACCGGAGGCGGAGTCGCCTTCCACACCCACGTAGTTCTGTTCGAAGCACAGGCTGCCGGAAAGTACCAGCGGTTTGTTATGGGCGAACTGGCTGAGCAGGTAGCTTTTAAGAATCATCATGGCTTTGGTGTGAATGGGGCCGCCAAGCTGGGCTTCACGTTCAAGGTCGATGATGCCGCCTGTGCCCACGCCCACCGTGCACGATATGGAGTGCGGCAGACCGAACTCAAAGTCGCCGTACATGCTGACTGAAAGCCCTGTCACATGTCCCACGGCCTGACCGCTGGTAGCCACTTTTATCAGCTCGCGGTCGTATTCCTCCATGAAGAGCTCTTCATACAGATTGCTGCGGTAATGGCGTGCTTCCAGTGCGTTATGCAGCGTGGCGCCATCCACCATTTTTTTTCCTTTCATGGATGCCAGCGCGGCGGCTTCGAGCATCAGCTCGCGCACCAGAGGGAATTTGAGCGACAGTTTTTTCTGGTCTTCGATAATCCGCGAACCATGATCGACAATGCCGGCCATGGCCTCGCGGGTGAAAGGAGGCAGACCGGCTTCTTCTATGATGCGGCCTATGCGGTGCAGGTAATTTTTGACCCCTGCAGCGTCGCGCCGCATGGTTTCGGCCATATGTGCCTTGATTTTAAACAGCTTGGGAAAACGGTCGTCGTGCTCTGTCAGCTGTTCGTACAGCTCTTCATCACCGATGAGGATGACCTTGAGCGACAGATCCAGCGGTTCCGGCTCTATGCCCTTGGTCTTGGTGGTGTCCACACCGTCGTCGGGGTCTTCGATGCGCGCACGTGAAGACCGCAGGGCGCGCATCAGCCCTTCCCATGCGGCGGGGTGCTGCAGAATATCTTCCATATGCAGCAGCAGAAAACCGCCGTTGGCCTTTTGCAGGGCGCCTGCTTTTACCAGCGTGAAATCGGTGACCAGCGCGCCCATTTCGGCCTCGCGTTCCACGCACCCCAGCAGGTTGGCGGGGGTGGGGTGGTCTTCGGTGACGATGGGGGCGCCTTTCAGCTCGGAATTATCGACAAAGAGATTAATCTCGTACCGTCCAAGAGTCTCTTCACTGGCGGAACCACCGGAGGCATCGCCCTGCTGCGGGGTGTCCTGCTTGGCCACAAAGCTGTCCAGATTGTCCAGCATGTCAGCCCGCAGATCTTCAAAATAATCACACAGCACGGCACAGGCACAGGCGCTGTTGTATTCTTCCGCCAGCGGCTTCAGATGTGTGTCCAGCACTTCGGACATGACTTTACGGTCCAGCGAGCGCTCGCCTTCGGAAAAACTCTGTTCGGCTTTGCTCAGCTGGCGCATGAGCCCTGTCATTACCTTGAGCAGCGCGTCACTTTTAACCTTCAGGTTTTTGCGCAGTCCTTCGTCCAGTCGTTCAAATTCTTCTTCGCTCAGGCGTTTGCCTTCGATAAGCGGGTACAGCGTGACTCCGCCCGCGTCATCCAGATCAAGGTTGAATCCCTTGCCCACGGCCACGGAATCCATTTCCTTGAGCAGCTTGTCGCGTATGTCCTGAAAGCGCTCCAGCAGTTCGTTGCGCTTTTTGACATAGGCGTCGTTTTCAAAGCGCGAGGGAATCTCTTTGCGGATACGCGTTATGGTCTGGGCAAGGTCGTTTTTGAGCGCGCGCCCCTTGCCGGCGGGCAGCAGTATAAGTCGCGGGTGGTCGCGGTCGTCAAAGTTGTGTACATACAGCTGGTCGGGCGGCGCGGGCATTTTGCGGGCGCGGGGCGTCAGCACGTCCATCAGCATGTACGTGCGGCCCAGATTGGCTTCGCCGGCCAGATATATGTTATAGCCTGTGTCGCGTATGTGCAGCGCCATTTCCAGCGCCTGCATGGCGCGGGGCTGGGCGCTGCCGCGTGGGGCCGAACGGGGCAGCGTGCGGCTGTCGTCGCAGGGAATGCGTGTGGGGTCCAGTCTGGTGCGTAGCTTGGAAGACGGTAGCGGCTTGGGTCTGCTCATGATTCTCCTGATCGGGCAGTGAATTTGCTTGGGCAAAAGCGATACGCAGTTGCTCAACGGGAAAGTATATCGCAGCATATGCTGAAAGTCATCAGGCAATAGCGTTTGTCAGGCGGCCGGGCTGTCTATATACTCAGGGATATCAGGCAATGACGTGTCAGAACGGTACTTGTGTCCGGCGTTGCAAGACGAGCGGAAACTCCGGTGGTCCGGCCGGTGGTCGGGCCTGCGGGGCAAACGGTGCGGACCCCGCGGTTGTTTCCGTGGTGGTGCCGGTGCTTGCGGGGCAAGGCATGGCAGGCAGGCTGGCGGAGCATCTGCAGGCGGTAAGCGGCGGTGTGCCCTTTGAGCTGATAATAGCGGACGGCGACCCGCAGCAGCCGCTGCCGCAGCCGGACTGCCTGTGCGGTGCCGCCGTGCTGCACATGCACGCTCCCATAGGCAGGGCACGCCAGATGAATGCCGCCGCCGCATGCGCCCGGGGGCGCGTGCTGCTGTTTCTGCATGCCGATACCCGCCTGCCGCACAATGCTTTTGCGCATATGCTGGATGCGCTCTCGCGGGTTCAGGCCGGGGCGTTCAGTCTGGGCATTGATGGCGGGGGGTTTTTTTTCCGGCTGACGGAGCGGGTGGCCGACGCCCGCAACAGGCTTACGCGCACGCCTTACGGTGATCAGGCGCAGTTTTTCTGCACCGCGTATTTCCGGCAGCTGGGCGGGTATGCCGATATCCCTCTGATGGAGGATGTGGACATCATGCGCCGCATCCGGCGCAGGGGCGACCCCATAGAAATAGTGAAAAGCCGTGTTGCCACATCGGCGCGGCGCTGGCACAAGGAAGGTCTGCTGTACTGCTCGGCGCGTAACGTATGTTTGCGCGCATTGTATGCGCTGGGCGTTTCTCCGCACTCTCTTTCACGATGGTATCGCGCACACAGGGGATGATCATGAGCGAATCCTGCATTCTTTTTTTTGTCAAGTATCCTGAACCGGGAAAGGTGAAAACGCGTCTGGGCGAAGTGGTGGGCAATGACAAAGCCGCCATGCTGTACCGGCATTTTGTGCAGGACATGCTGCAGGGGCTTGCGCGCCTGCATGCCGACCTGCGCATCTGTTATGTGCCGGGTGACGCCGATCTGCCCGAAAAATTCAAGGCATGGCTGGGCCCGCAGCATATGTTTGCGGCACAGCAGGGGCTTGATCTGGGCGAACGCATGAAGCATGCCATGCAGAAAGCCTTTGACGACGGTTATGACCGCGTGGTGCTGATGGGCAGTGATATACCGGACTATCCCTGCGAACTGGTGCAGAAGGCGCTGAACGATCTGCAGCATTATGATGCGGCCATAGGTCCCGCTTTTGACGGCGGGTATTATCTTATCGGATTCCGTAAAGACAGCTTTTGTCCCGATGTTTTTGACGGCATACGCTGGGGCGAGGCGGACGTATATCAGCCCACGGTGGAAAAAATGCGCAGGGCCCGTCTTGAGGTGCTGCAGCTGCCCGACTGGAACGATGTGGACACGGTATGGGATCTTAACGTGCTGTACCGTACCAACAAAAACAGTTCGTTCCGCCGGTCGTCCACTTACGCGCTGCTGCGCGAAAATGACGCACTGATCAGGCAGTACGACATAGATCTGCCGGGCATGGCTCCGGTGGAAAAGGAGTAGACCGCGCATGCGGAATATCGCGCTTTTTCTCGCACTGTGCGGCATGCTGTGCTGCGCAGTGCCGGCGCGCGCCGACACCGCGGCGCAGACAACCGTTAAAGACAGCTATGTACGCACCAAGGCCAAATCCACGCGTACGCTGCTTTTTTATTTTGAAAACGACCTGTTCGGCGGAACTGACCAGTACTACACCAATGCCGTGCAGATGACGCTTGTATCGCGCGATCTGCCCACTCTGGCGGCGGATGACATGCTGCCGGACAGTCTGGACGGCCTGCTGGACGAGCTGCCGCTGGAGGCCGGCAAGGACTCGCAGTACAACGTCTCGCTTACGCTGGGCCAGCACATTTACACGCCTTCGGACACACAGGTGGAGCACCTGCTGGAAGATGACCGGCCGTATGCCGGATATCTGTACGGTGCCGTGGGGCTGCATGCCAAACAGCACGACAGGCTGGATACGCTTATGGTCACCATGGGTATGGTGGGACCGGCCGCTCTGGGAGAATTTGCCCAGAACGGCGTGCACAGCGTGCGCAACATTCCCACCGCCAAAGGCTGGGAAAACCAGCTGCACAACGAGCCTGCGCTTATGGTCACCTTTGAGCGGGCGTGGCGGCTGAACCCCGAAAGTTCGGGCAGCGGGTGGGGCTGGGACGTGCTTCCGCATGCCGGACTGACGGCGGGCAACGTGCTGACGTATGCCAATGCCGGCGGCGAGGTGCGCTTCGGGTACAATCTGCCTGCAGATTTCGGCACTTCGCTTATCAGGCCGGGGGCGGCCATCGGTGCCCCCACAGACGACGATGACCCCCGTCTGCATGCCGGCGATGAAGGTTTCGGGGTGTATTTTTTTGCCGGTACAGACCTGCGGGCCGTGGCGCGCAACATTTTTCTGGACGGCAACACCTTTACAAGCAGTCACCATGTGGCCAAAAAAACGCTGGTGGCCGACGTAAACGGGGGCATCGCCCTGATGTACGGCCGCTACCGCGTTTCCTACACCCATGTACTGCGTACCCGCGAGTTTTATAGTCAGGAGCGGCGGCAGCATTTCGGTTCGCTTACATTTGCCGTTACGTTTTAGTGCATGGTAAATAATACCGTGCCGTGTCGTGCTGCGGTACCGTTGCGCTGACTACGGAGGTGTCGCCTTGCTGCTGCGTGTTTCTGCCATAGTATTGTGTGCGCTGCTGTTTGCCGGACTGTGTGCCGCGCGTGCCGCTGCGGCCACCATACTGGTCATTCAGAGCTACCATGCGGAATACGCCTGGGACGCAGAATGGCTGCAGACCCTGCGCCTGCGGCTGACGCCGGAGCATACCCTGCTGACCTTTGAGCTTGATACCAAACGTCTGCCCCGGGAAGAATTTGCCGCCCGCGCCGGGCTGGCCATGGATGCGTACAGGCGGCATGCTCCGGATGTGGTGGTGCTGGCCGACGACAATGCCTGCCGTCTGCTGGGGCCGCAGCTTGTGTCGGCAGGTGCGCGTATTGTTTACATGGGGGTCAACGGCAACCCGCGCGATTACGGGCTGCACGGGCCGGAAAACGTGGCAGGAGTCATCGAGCGTCCGCTGGTGAAGCGCACGCTGAGTTACCTCAGCCGCCTTGAAGGCCTGACACTCAGGCGTGCGCTGATGCTTTTTGACAGCGGCACAACGTCGCAGCTTATTTTCCGCACTGTTCTGCGCGGTGCCGCAGAGCAGAATGTCATGGGCATCGAACTGCAGACGCGCATCGTCGGCAGCTGGCAGCAATGGCTTGAACATGTGCTCTCGGCACGCGGGCAGGGGGCCGATATCCTTGTCATCGGTCTGTACCAGACGCTGCGCGATGCAGACGGTCGTGTTGTGCCCGATGACAAGGTGCTGCGCTGGACGGCGGAGCACAGTCCGGTACCGTGTTTTGCCGTATGGGAATTCAGCGTGGGACCGGGGCTTGCCATAGGCGGGCTGCTGCACTCTGCAGAGGAACAGGCACACAGGGCCGCAGGGCTGGTCGAATCCATGCTGGCCGGAGAGCCGCTGCCGGTGCAGCCGGTACTGGCCGAACAGGGCATGCTGAAATTCAGCCGCAGCGGGCTTGCGCGCTGGGGTCTGGTTCTGCCCGCAACCTTTATTGATCAGGTGGAAATGGTGCCCTGATTTTCCGGAGTTTCTTTCTGAAAGAAACGGGCGGCGCAGATATTATCTGCGCCGCCCGTTTTGTATGGCGTTTGTCAGACTCAGGCCTGCGGCGAGGCGTGGCCGTTTTCATAGACGCGCTGCAGAATGGCGTCAGCACCGGCGGCCTTTACCTGTGCTGCAAGCGTCAGACCGGTATCGCGGGCGTCTGCTTCGGTGCCCGCGGCAGTGCGCCGGATGACGGCGGTGCCGTCCAGTTCGGCCACAAGTCCCGTCAGCTCAAAGCTGTTGTCGCCGGTCATGACGGCGTATCCGGCTATGGGCACCTGACAGCCGCCCTGCAGCCCGAAAAGAAAGCCGCGTTCCGCCTCGACGCATATGCGCGAGGGGCGGTGGTCAAGAAATGCCAGCATCTCGGCAAGGTCCTGCCTGTCACTGCGGTATTCAAGACCCAGTGCTCCCTGTCCCACGGCGGGCATGAACAGGGGCGGTCCCAGTTCGGAATGAAAGGGAGCCGTTTCGCCCAGACGCTTGAGCCCTGATGTGGCCATGATGATGGCGTCGTATTCTCCGTCCATCAGTTTGCGTATGCGGGTCTGCACGTTGCCGCGCAGCCATTTGACTTCAAGGTCGGGACGCATGGCGAGAATCTGTGACTGGCGGCGCAGACTGCTTGTGCCCACCACGGCACCCTGCGGCAGGGCGTCCAGCCCGTCGTATCTGGCCGAAAGCAGCGAGTCCGTGGGGACTTCCCTCTCGGGAATGGCTCCCAGAGTCAGTCCCTGAGGCAGTTCCATGGGAACATCTTTCATGCTGTGCACGGCGATGTCTGCGCGGCCGTCCAGCAGCGCTTCTTCGATTTCTTTGACAAAAAGACCCTTGCCGCCCACTTTGGCCAGGGGCACGTCAAGAATGATGTCGCCTTTGGTTTTCAGAACCAGCAGTTCGACTTCAAAACTGTCGGGGTACTGCTGCATGATGCGTTCTTTGATATGTTCTGCCTGCCAGAGAGCGAGCTTGCTGCCGCGGGTAGCGATGACGATTTTTTTCATGTGCGCGCCTGTGAGAGTTAGAGAATTGGCGGGGCGGCGTTATTTGCAGGAAGAGCAGTTGCCGCCGGAACAGCCGGAACAGCCGCCGGATGATGCCGGCAGAGAGTACCCGCCCTGACCGTCGGATGTTTTGAAGCAGGAGCAGGACATCAGTTTTTCGGTTTTTGTAGAGCCGCAGGCCGGACATTTGACCGTGTCACCCGCACCGAAAACCAGTTCTTCAAAGTCCTTGTGACAGGCTTTGCATGTGTACTCGTAAATGGGCATGGTATTCCTCTTTGCTGAAACTTAACGGATATATGGCAAGCCCCGCCTAGCGGCTTTCCGCCGGCTGTTCAAGCCAGGGCTGCAGTTCAAGCACGTTTTCAAAAAGATAATGGTCCACCAGACCGCACAGCAGGTGTCCTACGGCTATGTGTATTTCCTGAATGAGCGGAGTGCGGCTGTCTTTCACGTCGATGAGGTAATCACACAGTTCGGCCATGGCGCCGCCGCCTTTGCCGGTCAGCCCCACGGTGATGACGCCTTTTTCGGCAGCGGCCCGCAGTGCTGCAAGCACGTTGGGACTGCCGCCCGAAGTGGATATGGCTATAAGCACATCGCCCTGCTGGCCCAGCGCCTGCACCTGTTTGCTGAAAACCTGCTCAAACCCGAAATCATTGCCGATGGATGTGAGCACGGAGGAATCGGTGGTCAGGGCGATGGCAGGCAGCGGGGGTCTGTCCATAATAAATCTGTTCACGAATTCGGCGGCCAGATGTTGCGCATCGGCCGCGCTGCCGCCGTTGCCGCACAGCAGCACCTTGCCGCCGCGCGCGATGCATACGGCCATGATACGCGCCACATCCACCACGGCGTCGGCGTTTTCCTGAAAAAACGCTTCCCGCAGGCGGCTGCCGTCCAGCGCGTGCTCCATGACCATTATTTTGGCAGTGTCTGACATCGGGGCTCCTTGTTGAAACATTCCGCGAAACGCAAGGGGCGAAACGGAACCACTTGGGACTACCCTAAATGGCGCAGGCTCGCAATGTTTCGTGGCATTGTTATGTATCAATCCGGTATTATTGATGTTGCATGAGTCTGTCTTTGCCGTCGGCGGGTGTTTGCACCTGTGCCGCGGCCGGTGCGGGCTTTAATTCTTGTCCGGCGGGCGCATGTGGGGTAGTCCCTGCCGCAAAGCCTTGCGGCTTCTTGATGGAATCTGTGCTTTCTACTAGGGATAGTCATGCATCGCGAATTGAAAAGAGTTTTTATAGTCACCAAGCAGGCCCATGCCGGAGCCGCTGCCCTTGCCGCCGATATGCAGGCATGGTTTGCCGCGCGCGGCATAGAAGCGGCAACGGAAGAAAACGATACCGCATCGGCTCTTCCTGACTTTGCGCGCAGTGCTTCGTGCATCATGGTGCTGGGCGGCGACGGCACCATGCTGAGTGTTTCGCGCAGAGCAGTGGGGCTTGATGTGCCGTTGCTCGGCGTCAATCTGGGCAAGGTGGGCTTTCTGGCAGAGGTTTCAGCCGCAGGCTGGCAGCAGGCTTTTACCCGGCTGGCGGAAAACGGCCTGACGTGTTCGGAGCGGCTGGCGCTGCATTTTGCCGTGAGCCGGGAAGAACGCTGCGTTTTTGAGGGCACGGCCGTCAACGATGTTGTGCTGCACCGCGGCGTACTGGCCCGGGTGATCAATCTGGGGCTGGGCGTGGACGGCGAATGGCTGGGTGATCTGCGTGCGGACGGGCTTATCGTGTCCACCCCCACCGGAGCCACCGGGTATGCCGTATCGGCGGGGGGACCGCTGGTGCATCCCGATATGTCTGTCTATGCCATCACACCTATCTGTCCGTTTCTCAACAATTTTCATCCCATGGTGCTGGCCGGTTCCATGCGGTTCGAGATCAGGATTCTGGAAGGGCCGCAGGAAGTGTATGTGACGCAGGACGGTCAGGAATGCTTTGCCCTGCAGGCGGGTGATCTTGTCACCGTCACGCAGGCTTCCCGCGGGTTGCTTTTTGTCGCTGTTGAAGGCTCCACCTATTTCACGCGGCTGCGTGCCAAAGGCTTTGTACGCGACCCGAGAGGACGCGGGCGGGCCGTTCCCGCATCAAGCTGATGCGCGGCCGTTTTTCCGGAGGTTAGAATGACTGCGCTTCCCGAACTTGCTTCCGTGCGCGAAGTGCGCCAGGGGGTTGATCCTGTGCTGGATGCATGGCTGCATCATTTTCGCACAGAGAATAATATAGAGCATCTGCTCAACCCTACGCTTATTGCCACGCCCGAACAGCTGCGGTTTATGGTGGCTCTGGACGAAGACCAGATTTATTTCCCCTGTTCCGACAAAGTGTTCCGCATGCTTGTCCAGCCTCAGCCGCCCATGGAGCTGGTGCGCGAGTATGCCCGCGCATGGCGTTTCATCGTTATGATGATTAAGGCCCACGGCTTTGACAAATTCAACGAACGGCGTGTCATCCACTTTGCGCGGCTTCGTTTTCAGCTGGCGTTAAAATCGGGCATCATCATTCCTTCGCGGCTGGTCAAACGGCTGGTAAGCGTTGTGCTGACCCAGTGCGGCATTCCCGACCCCTACCGTGATTCCAAAGTGCAGGCCAACCGGCAGGCGGCGGACAATGCCGGCAGCCCGGAAGTGAACAGGGCCCTGCAGGCCTGTCCCGAAGACCTGCCCGCAGCATGCACCGATATCCGCGACTTCCGGTGGGAGCTTGATATGATAGAGCTGCGCCGTCTGCTTTATCTTTCCACCATGTCCGAACTGTGGAAAAATTCCAGTCTGGAAGGTGTGGACTTTGCCGCGGAGCTGAACAAGCCCTGCGGTGACTGCGCCAGACTGCGGCTGGTTTTCGGTCCGGAAGAAGAAGCCCGCCGGAAAGTAATGTATCTGCCCGATGTGAGCGGCGGCATTATCTATGACCTGCGTATAATCAGGGCGCTGCTGCGTATGGGGCATCAGGTGGTGCTGGTGCTCAAGGAAGGCTTTCACTTCAAAACCCCCACCATGTGGGATGCCGAGTTTGATCCGGTGCTTAAAGAGCAGCTGGAGGGCGCCATGTTTCTGCATGACGAGGCCGTGACCAAGAACAGCCTGCTGGCCACCCTGCGTGAACACCGGTTTGTGGTTATTTCGGACGGAACGCGCGAACAGCTTAATCTGTACCGCACCAGTGTCACCTTTGCCCGTGCATGGAAGGAATGTGATGTCATTCTGGCAAAAGGCAGACGCAATCATGAAGTGCTTATAGAAAGCAGCCATGATTATACCCGCGACATTCTGTGTTTTCACAGAGACAAGCAGGGTGAGTTCCACTTTGCTTCCAAGCCCCGGGCCGCCGGAGTGCGTAAATTTTCGGAGCAGGATCTGCTGGGCAAGGCGGACACCATCATACGCCGTATGCGCGAAGCCAAACACGCAGGCCGCACCATCATTTTCTACAGCTGCGTCATCGGTTCCATACCCGGGCAGACAGCCACGGCCATCAGCGTGGTGGACACCTTTGTGGCACATCTGCGCGAGCGCATGGAGCAGGTGTTCGTCATCAACCCCGCAGAGCATTTTTCTGAAGGCATGGACGGCGACGACCTCATGTTCATGTGGGAGCGTGTTCAGCGGAGCGGACTTATTGATGTCTGGCGTTTTCAGACAGTAGAGGATATAGAAACCAGCTTTGCGCTGATGGGCCGCAAAGTGCCGCCCGTGTGGTCGGGCAAGGATTCAACCTATTCCACCGGCTGCACCAAGGAAATGCATATCGCCATAGATATGCAGAAAAAACACCCCGAGCTGCAGATCATCGGCCCTGCACCGGACAAGTTTTTCCGGCGGCGTGAATACGGCGTGGGCAAATTCTTTGACGCGGGCATTAAATAGCCTGCACAATGCAATATAGTTTCCGGAACGGTACAATGAGCACTATTTCTTTTGAAATCATAAAGAGCGGGCTGGAGCGCGCCTTTGACGCGCAGGCGGATGCCACCGCCCGCTGGCATGACAGCGAACCCGACACTGCAACGCAGGCCGGCAAACAGGTTACAGAAAATGAACCGGCTCTGGCCGCGCTGCACAGGCTGGTGCTGGCTCAGCATCTGATGAATTTCAAGCTGTGGCATGTGGAAGACATCGCCAGGCGGAAGGATGTGGGGCCGGAAGTCATCGCGGACTGCAAATACCGCATCGACGGATACAACCAGCAGCGCAACGACTACATGGAAAAAGTGGATATCTGCATGATATCGCTTATGGAGCCGCTGCTGCCTCCGGCGCATGAGCAGGTACGCATCAATACAGAATCGCTGGGCATGGCGGTGGACAGGCTGTCCATCCTCAGCCTCAAGATGTTTCATATGCTGGAACAGGCCGCCCGCGAAGACGCGCCGGAGCAGCACAGAGAAAACTGCCGCGCCAAGCTGGCCGTGCTGGCCGAGCAGCGGCACGACCTGAGCCGTGCCGTCATGGAGCTGCTGGACGATTATGCCCGCGGCGTGAAGCGTCCTAAAACGTACTACCAGTTCAAGATGTACAACGACCCTGATCTGAATCCGGAACTGTACGGCAACAGAAAAGGAAAGGCATAGCGCTGCGGGGCCGCCCTGCTGGCACATGCTTTTGTCCAAGGAGTATCTGTATGGCTGAATACGAAGTCGTCATAGGGCTGGAGGTGCACGCCCAGCTGCGCACCCGCTCAAAGCTGTTCTGCGCCTGTTCCACGGAATTCGGAAGCGAACCCAATACCAACGTGTGTGAAATCTGTTCCGGCATGCCCGGCGTGCTGCCGGTGGTTAACAGAAAAGCCGTGGAATACGCCGTAATGATGGGCATGGCTGTGGACTGCACCATCAATAACGATTCGGTGTTTGCACGTAAAAACTATTTTTATCCCGATCTGCCCTACGGTTATCAGATTTCGCAGTTCGAGCGGCCGCTGTGCGAACACGGGCATCTTGATATTCCGGTGAACGGCGGCACAAAGCGCATCGGTATAACGCGTATACACATGGAAAATGATGCCGGTAAAAACATTCATTCGGCTGCGGACAACGCCAGCTATGTGGATTTGAACCGTGCCGGAACGCCGCTGATTGAAATCGTCAGCGAACCGGATATGCGCAGCGCGGAAGAAGCCGTGGCCTATCTGAAGGAACTGCGCTCCATACTGCTGTATCTCGGTATCTGTGACGGTAATATGGAAGAAGGCAGCTTTCGCTGCGACGCCAACGTTTCTTTGCGCCCTGCGGGACAGAAGGAATTCGGCACCCGCACGGAACTGAAAAACGTGAACTCGTTCCGCAACGTGCAGCGGGCCATTGAAGTGGAAATAGCCCGCCAGCAGGATTTGCTGGAAGACGGCGAAAAAGTGGTTCAGGAAACACGCCTGTACGATGCCGCCCGCAATGTCACCGCATCCATGCGGGGCAAAGAAGAGGCACACGACTACCGCTACTTCCCCGATCCTGACCTTATTCCTCTGCATCTGGAAGACGGATGGCTGCAGGAATGGCGCAAGGCGCTGCCCGAGTTGCCCGCACTCCGCAGAACACGCTTTATGGAGCAGTACGGACTGTCTGTGCAGGACGCCGAACTGCTTACCGCCGAACGTGAGCTGGCGGATTTTTATGAGGCTGCGGTGCGGCACGCCGCCGTGCCGAAAAAGGTGGCCAATCTGATGATGGGTGAATTCATGCGCGAGCTTAATGAGCGGCGCATCAGCGTGAACGAAGCCGCCATGACTCCCGAAGCCGTGGCCGAACTGGTACGGCTGCAGGAAGAAGGTGTGGTGAGCAGCAAGATTGTGCACGATATCTTTTCTGACCTGTTCACATCGGGGTCCATGCCGGAAGCCTATGTGAAGGCCAAGGGACTGGTGCAGATATCTGATTCGGGCGCCATAGAAACCGCAGTGGACGAGGTGCTGGCTGAAAACCCTGCAGAGGTTGAAGCCTACCGCGGCGGCAAGACCAAACTGATGAGCTTCTTTATGGGGCAGGTCATGCGCAAGACCAGAGGCAAAGCCAATCCTGCCGTGGTCACCGGATTGCTGACGGAAAAGCTGGGATAGCAGGCTGCCGGTATAATGGCGCCGTAATTATTTTATGGAGCAATGCAACAGGCGGTCCCCGGACCGCCTTTTTTTATGCATAAGATGCGTCCGCAAAAAGACAGCCCGCATTGCTTTTGCACCGCTATGCTGTGTTTACGCAATGGCGGAACAAAGCGTTACGCGGTTTTTTTGTACGATAGCATCATGCGGGGCATAACAGGATCATTATGACACACAAACGCAGCATACTGTGGTGTACACTGTGGTTGTTGTTGACATCGTGATTTTAGGGACTTAATGAAAATGTACAAGTTGGGGGTCAACTGTAACAAACTGGCACTTGCAATATACCATGCGAGAGAGGTGAACATGGATGACTATCTGAAGGAAGCGCTGGAGATTGTGAAAGCGCAGGCAAGCGTTCGGAATATGACTGAAGATGAAATTACGTCAATGGTCATGAAGCTTGCCAGTGGAATCAAAGGAATATGCGAAGGCTCTGTGACTCCTGACGGGGGGATGGACGCACAGGCTGCGCAGCGCTCTATCAAGGAAAAAACAATTACCTGCCTTGAGTGCGGAAAGAGCTTTAAAATTATCACTAAAAAGCATCTGGCTCTGCACGACCTTGATGCCGTCTCGTACCGTGAAAAATGGGGATTTAAAAAGAATACCCCGCTGGTCTGCAAATCGTTGCAGCGTGAACGCCGCAAAAAGATGAAAGATATGCAGCTGTGGGAAAAACGCCGCAAGCAACCTGCTGAATAACACCGACGGCCTGTAGTTTTACAGGCCGTTTTTTGTGCCGCGACAGTCAGCCGCTGTGCCGCGGTGCCCTGCAGCTGCAGTCCGGGGCAGCCGCTGCTCCGCATTCTGCAATCAGGTCATTTTCTTTTTATATGCTTCTGTCATGGCAGAACGGCCGGCATTGCTGCCGGCCGTTCTGCTTTTCGGTAATATGGCTGCTTCTGCTTCATAAGCAAAAGGCGGGGGAGGGAAGGAACATGCCGCAGCTGTGTTACTGCCGCAGCGCGTCCTCCTGTACAAGCTGCATTCTGCCCTGCTGCCCGCCGGAAACGGCATCGGGCGGCTGTTCGGTAAGCAGCATGCGGTAGCCGAATGAAATGTACTGTGCGTCCACGGTGCCGGCGTCAAAGGTGAATTCCAGCGGAATCCCCCGTTCTTTGCCTATGGGACGCGGAACATAGGTATGCGTGTCGCGGGCGATGACCTGTCCGGTGTGGTCGCTGAGGTATGCCGTGATGGTCAGCTGCCCGTACCATGCCGCCCATTGCGGATACAGTTCGGAGTTGGGCAGGGCGGTGCCGATCACACCCACGCTGTCGCCCATATCCACGGTGGTGAAACCGAACCGCCAGAACTGCATGCCTATGTGGTTGTCGCCGGATCTGCCCCACGTCTCATGAGCCAGATGCCGGACATTCTGGCCGGAGCATCCTGCCAGCACGCCCATGGTCAGAACAGCCAGCAGGCCTGCCGTCAGCAGGAACCGCAGTGAGAAAGGCCGATTCATGTGTCACCGCCATACAGGGTTACAGTTTAGGAGGACCGTAGAAAAGCATTTCTGCAAGCGTCAAGTCAACCCGGGGCAACTTTTTCAGTCTGGGGCCCACGTGTTCCATTTCCAGTGCCGCCAGCTCGCGGTAGTAGGGGGTTCTGTCCACCGTGGGCACATCCTCGGCCTGTTGTCCTGCCGTGCATTCCACAAAGCGGAAGCACCCGCTGAAGCTGCGCAGGCCGCCGTCGGGCAGGGCCAGCACATTGCGGGTGCCGTGCATCCGGCAGATCATCAGCCGGTGCTCGTATATGCCGCACAGCCCGTCATCATTGACAGGACACATCAGGCGGGGGCGTATGCCACGGGCGAGCAGGTCGCGGCTTTGTTCCACCACGTCTTTTGCGCGTGCCAGATATGCCGCGCGGCGTGCTTCCGGCAGCCGGTTCATGCCGCGCCACAGGTACAGCCACTCCACATGGGTGTGATGCTGAAAATAGCTGGTACAGCAGTTGTCGGGGCATCCTGCACAGGTCAGCCCCGCAGCCCGGGCTTTGTCGCTGTATTCCTGTTCCATGCGGGTGTACAGGTCTGCAAGGCGCGCAAAAACACCTGTTTTCCGCTTTGCTGCGGCTGTTCTGCTGTGCTTCATCTCAACTCCGTCAGCAGTCTGCTGATGGCCGTGACACATTCCTGTACACCGGCTGTGGTGCACGGAACGGTTATATCGGCATAGGTTTCATACAGGGCGATGCGTTCGTTGTACAGGTCTTCAACAGTCTGCCCGGGGGCGATGGCCAGACCCCGGTCAGGGTTGCGGCTTATGCGTTCCAGTATCACCGGCAGATCAACCTGCAGGTACACCACAGGCCCCAGTGACTTCAGATGTGCCATTCCCGCGGCTCTGTACACCACGCTGCCGCCGGTCGATATGACGGTACGCCGTACGTTTATACGCCGGCAGACGGCGCTTTCCACGTCCAGAAAGGTCTCTTTGTCCATACTGTCGGCAACCTGCTGCAGGGTGGTGCCGTAATGGGCTTCTATCAGATGATCACTGTCCATGTGTGCCCAGTTCATGTGCCGGGCCAGCGCCGCGCCTATGGTACTTTTGCCGCAACCGGCCATGCCGATGAGGATAATGCACCCGTCCTGTTCTGATGGTTCGGGACGGGGAATATATGTATTCTGCGTCATATGGGTCTGGTTTCCTTGCTGTGAAAGAAGGCGGTGTTGTCTGCGGCAGTTTGCTGCGGCGGCGGGCCGGTGTCAACCGCGGACGCTGCAGGACTGTGCGGCAGGTGGCGCAGCAGCCGCGGACCGGCGAGGATGTAAAAAAAGGCAGACCCCAGAGGGTCTGCCTTGTGATGTTCCGTAGCAGCCGGAATTAACGCTTCGAGTACTGGAAGCGGGCACGAGCTGCGCGCTGACCGTACTTTTTACGTTCCTTCTTACGTGCGTCACGGGTAAGGAAGCCTGCGCGCTTGAGCGAGGAACGCATTTCAACGTCCACTTCAAGCAGAGCACGGGAAATACCGTGGCGAACGGCTTCGGCCTGTCCGCGAACACCACCGCCCTGCACATTGACATGAATGTCAAAGCTTTCGACGTTCTTGGTCAGCGCCAGAGGCTGACGGATGATCATCTGAAGGCTTTTGCGGGGGAAGTATTCGTCATAGGGACGGCCATTGACAACGATCTTACCGGTTCCGCTGTAGAGGCGGGTCCTGGCAGTGGCGGTTTTGCGCCGCCCGGTGCCGTAATTGAATTCCTGAGTCATAGTATCTCCACCTCTGTATTAGTACTTAAGCTCAAGAGCCTGAG
This sequence comes from Oleidesulfovibrio vietnamensis, assembly GCF_055388115.1. Taxonomy (NCBI): domain Bacteria; kingdom Pseudomonadati; phylum Thermodesulfobacteriota; class Desulfovibrionia; order Desulfovibrionales; family Desulfovibrionaceae; genus Oleidesulfovibrio; species Oleidesulfovibrio vietnamensis. The sequence continues at coordinate 2,606,986 of NZ_AP042419.1, read as the reverse complement.
GGTTCTGAGCCTGGTGGGGGTGCTCGCTGCCAGCGTACACCTTCAGCTTTTTCAGCATGGCGCGACCCAGACGGTTGCGCGGCAGCATACCCTTGACAGCGTTGATAAGCGCACGCTCAGGCTTGGTTGCCAGCACGTTTGCCAGAGTCTGCTCGCGCAGACCGCCAACGTAGCCGGAGTAACGGTAGTACTTCTTGTCGGAAAGTTTCTTACCCGTTACTGCAATCTTTTCGCAGTTGACCACGACGATGAAGTCGCCGTTGTCCACGTGCGGGGCAAATTCAGGCTTATGCTTGCCGCGAAGCCGGTGCGCGATCTGTGCGGCCAGACGACCGAGAATTTTGTCCTCGGCATCCACCACATACCAGTCGCGGGTGATGTCCTGCGGCTTAGGGCTGAACGTCTTCATAATTATAATACTCCTTGACCTGCGAAGCTCGAAAGGCGAACTACATAGGGAGTTTTTTTTCTCGTGTCAACGGAAAAAAAGCCCGACAACAGGGGTAACGGGTTCGGGGTTAGGGCTAGTCCCTGCCATCTGCTTTCAACCCTTGTGGGTTATACCAAGATAGCCTACTTTGCCAAGTAGTTTATTGGATAAAATTTGGAGGACGTCATGGTGAGCATCCGCAAGAGCCTTTTGCAGTTTGTATTTGCAGGCTCTTACATGAAACGCTGGAATGACAAACTGCGCCCTGTGGAACTGCTGGAAGTGGACAAACAGGCGCACAAGATGATCGTGGCGTGGCTCCTTTACCAGCAGAATTCGGATGACCTTGACGATACAAGCCGTCTGCGTCTGGGCAGCGACATTATCGAAGGCGGTATTTTTGACTATTTTTACCGTCTTGTCATCACAGACATCAAGCCGCCCGTATTTTACCGCATCAAGGACAATGCCCAGCATTATGCCCAGCTTTCGGCCTGGGTGCTGGATGAACTGGAACCGCTGGTGCAGCCACTGGGCGAAGATTTCTGGGGGCGTATGCGCGGGTGGGTGCAGCGTCCGGAAAAAAATTCCAGAGCGGACCGTATTCTGGATGCCGCGCATCTTTTTGCCAGCAACTGGGAGTTCCGGCTTATTGAGTCGCTGAACCGTTTTGACGACGAAATCGAAGATATCGGGGCTTCGTTCGATGCCAAGCTGGCGGGGTTTGATGACCTGAAGGGCATGGACAGCCTGCGGCATGCCACGGGGGCAGTGGGCCGGTTTGCGGCGTTGTGCGGCCAGCTGCGTTTTCAGAAACGCTGGTCGCAGACACCGCGCATCCCCGAAACGTCAGTGCTCGGCCATATGTTTCTGGTGGCATGCTATTCGTATTTTTTCAGCCTTGCCGTCAACGCATGCGGCGCGCGCAGGCAGAATAATTTTTTCATCGGTCTGTTTCACGACCTACCGGAGCTGCTGACCCGCGACATTATTTCTCCTGTAAAAAAATCGGTGGAAGAGCTGGACGCTGTGATAAAGGAATACGAAGAAGCCGAACTGCGCCGCAAGGTGCTGAACCCGCTGGAAGAAGAGGGCTTCGGGGGCATTGCCGCGCGTCTGTCGTATTATCTTGGTCTGGAGGTGGGGTCGGAGTTTACAGAGGCGGTTGTGGATAACGGCAATGTACTGGCGGTGGACTTTGAGCTTTTGCAGAGCAGGTACAACCACGACCGGTTTGACCCGCGCGACGGAAGAATGCTGAAAACCTGCGATACGCTGGCCGCGTTTATCGAGGCGTATACCGCTGTGCGCAACGGCATCAGTTCTGATCAGCTGCAGGCGGCTTTGTGGCGGTTGCGTGACAAAAACCGCCGCACGGTCATCGGGCCGGTGCATGTGGGAGCCCTTTTTGCCGACTTTGACTGAAATGTTGCATAGGGTGCTTGTGCAATCTGCCGTTCTTATGGATTTTTTTGCAGCCCTGCTGTATGGTGGTGTTGTATATACGCTGCAAAGGGCGTTGCTGCGCCGTTCTGCGGACATGGGTGTCCGCTTTGCCAAACAGTTTTCTGCGGGCCGCTGCGGCACGGGCGGTCTGCGCGGAGGAGCCTGATATGCTGTTACGTAAACGAGCCTGGGATATAGCCCGGGAAGAGTTTCCCGTTGTCCGCACCACCGATTCACTGGCCGAGGCCATGCGCCGCCTCAGAGAATTTCAGGCGCGGGATTCCGCCTGTATCTGCGCTCTGGTCAACGATGAGGGCGGCAGTTTTGCCGGTGCAATTTCCGTATGGGACACCATGCGTTTTATGGAAAGGCATCTGCTGCGCGGCAGTGCCTTGAACGGATTTGACGAAAGCGGTTTTGACAGGGTGTTTCACAACGCCTGTAAAGTTGCCGGCTCAACCCCTGTCAGCAAGATAATGGACAGGCATGTGACCGTGCTGCGGCCTGATGAGCCCCTGCCGCTGGTGCTGGAACAGATAGTACAGCGTGGCCGCAGCTATGCCGTGGTCAAAGAAGGACCCAAGGTCATCGGTGTGGTGATGATTACCGACCTGTACCGTGAAATAAGCGGCGAGATGACCTGACCGCGCTTGCCGCCGGTCTCTGTAGGGTCATGCCGCCGTTCCCTGTAGTGGCATGCTGCCGGTCGTTGTGGGGGGATGCTGCCGGTTCCTGTAGGGGCATACGCTATCGGTCGCCGCTATTTTTATTGCAGACAAAAAACGCCGCAGCATCTGCTGCGGCGTTTTTGTGTACGGAAACATCATATCGGGGAACACCGCTGCGCGCGGACTACTGCGGGTCGTCCGGCCTGAATCCCAGCGCGCGGGCTGCCGCACCTGCCTGCGCGTTCCACGGACGCATGGCCCATACGCGGTTCTGCACGGGCCACCAGTCCAGTCCGGCCACATGTTCCGACAGGGTGCGTACCAGTTTTTCCAGCGCCGTCCACTGCACAGGGGACTCCAGCAGTTTCAACGCGGTCTGCTGGGCTGTTGCTTCCAGCCTGCGGCGCGCACCTGCCGGCAGTTCCACCTTGTAAAGCCATGCCGCGGCGGCCTGTGCGCGGGCGTCCTGCGGGCCCGTTCCGGTGGCCAGCGCCAGCAGCATCTCCGGCGCAAATTCCTCCCACAGGTGTGCGTCCGGCTGATCCTGCTGCGCTTCCTCCCACGGCAGGAACAGGGCAAGGGCATCGGGCGTGCGGGCCAGCGCATCCGCCCGCCGCTGGGCCACCGAATGCAGAATGTATGTCATGGCCAGCGCCTGTTTTTTGTTCCATGGCAGCTGGTCAAAGCCGCACGACGAGTCGCCCCCCTGTGTGCCGGTCACCGTAACCTGCAGACCGTCGGGCGGCGACAGCAGAATGTTGCCGCCGCGCCGGAGCGTCCGGCCGCAGGTGTTGCACAGCTCCCAGCTGAACGGCTGATCCCATGCCGCTGGATGCCAGCGTATCCGGGCCGTGCCGCTGGCGGCGGGCGCGTTCCGGCTGTTTTCCGCGGGTTGCCCGTCCGTGCCGGCGGGAACGACTGTTATTTCCACATCCACTGCCGGCCACGAGGCACAGGCCGGTACTCCGGCCTGCAGTCTTCCCTGATAGGCTGTGGTCAGCAGGGCCTGCAGCACCAGCGATGCCTGTGTTTCGCAGCGCGAGAGCACGCGGTTTTCAAAAATGGTTCTGCCGGTGCCTTCTTCCGGCTTGTTTGACAGGGCCTTTTCAAGCTGCTGTAGAAACTCTTCGGGAATGTCTCCGCCGCCTGTCTGGCGCCGGATTTCCAGTGCCCGCAGGGCATAGGTCAGAGCGTTGACCGGTTCGATGCGCGAAAGCTCGTCAAAAAACCAGGCGCAGCTGGCATATGCGGCCAGCATCTGTTCTTTCATGGTCAGCAGTTTCCAAGCTGAACCGGCCGCGGCGTCATCAGCTGACAGCATGATATGCCGCGCGGCGAAGTCCTGCCGCTGCTCCGCACCGCACAGCACCAGTCCGAAACCTGAGAGCGCCTGTTGCGGGTTTGTGAAAAAAGCCGGTGCCTTGCTTTCGAAATGGGCGTCAACAGCATGGCTTGCAATGTCCAGTGCGTCCCGTAGCGGTTTGCGCCATGCCTGATTCCAGCCGGGATGCCCGCCGTCCGTGCAGCCGCAGTCCGAACGCCAGCGTTCCACGCCGTGAACGCAGCTCCACGAGGATGGTTCGTGCAGTTCTGCGCGCCATTCTGCAGGGTGCCGGGCCAGAAAGGCCGCCATGTTGGTGGGACGGATGCCGTCTCTGCCGGAATAGGCCTGCGCAAGGACGTGGGCCAGTGCCATCTCGCCGAAGGTGAAGTGGTGGCCGTAGGTTTCTCCGTCTGTGCACAGTGTCAGCAGACCTTCGCCTGCTGCTGCGGCTATGCGGTGCCAGAAGCTTTCTCCGTCGCGCAGCAGCTTTTCAAACGCCACGGCGCGCGAGATGGCACCGTGATAGAAAAATACAGTGATGCGGGCGCCGGAAGGCAGATCTATACGATAGGGCCGTCTTACATCCAGAGAATGTTCGTCCACGGCGTTCCAGCTGCCGTCCGGCGTGCAGATCCGGCGGGCCTGCCGGGGAGCCAGCACGGTGAAACGCACTCCGTGTGCAGCCAGTTCTTCCAGTGTAGCGGTGTCTGCGGCGCTTTCTGCCAGCCACATGCCTTCGGCCTGTCTGCCGAAACGATGGGCAAAGTCGTCAAGTGCCCATTGTATTTCCAGCCTGCGTTGTTCCTTGCCGGCCAGCGGCATAATGATGTGGTGATAGACCTGCGCCAGTGCGTTGCCGTGGCCCCAGCGCGACATGCTCAGCCTGTCGGCTTCCAGCATGCGGGCATAGGTGTGCGGATCATCTCTTTCCAGCCAGCGCATCAGGGTCGGGCCGGCATTGAAGCTGATCCATTCATAGCAGTTCAGTATGTCTGCAATGCGTCCGGAGCCGTCCAGCCTGCGTGCCCAGCCCATGGGGGCATAGCTTTCACGCAGTATGCGCTCGTTCCAGTTGCAGGCCGGTGCGGCGCTGCCTTCGGGCAGCACGGTGCCCAGCCACGGGTCTTCGCGGGGGGGCTGGTAAAAATGGCCGTGAATGCACAGGTATTTGTCCATGCCGGACCTCCGGAGCGGTAAAGATGTCTTGGCAGGGCGCCGGTAAACACAGTCAGCATACACCGTTTTTGCAGCGGCGGACAGGCAGGTGCGCAAAAAGTGCGCGGCGGCCCGCATGTGGCGGCCGCCGCGTTACGTCAGGGTTTTATATAGGCGAATCCTTTCTGCTGCAGCTGCACTATTTCAACCACGCCCGCGGGCACGACAATGCAGTCTGCCAGCAGATCCTGCCGGGCTATGTCGAATTTGCGCAGCGCATTGGCGCACAGGCGGAAAGAGGCTCCGCGTTCCTGCAATGCCTTGATTTGCGCGGCATGCGGGGCTTCAGCGGTTTTAAAAAGCTGCACCGCGGGGCCGTTGACAACCATGACTGTTTCAAACTGCTCTTCGGGCAGGGCGTTCAGGTAGTTGTCGATATTGGTCAGAGCCAGCCCCAGACGGGCCGGGTCGGCAAGGTCAACATGGAATACGACGGAATAAGACATGGCAGCTCCCGTTGGGTGTCCGGCAGCCGGGGTGCCGGAGCGCAGAGGTTCAGCCGTCAGAGACGGAACTTTACTTACTGCGGGCATTGTTCCATATTGTTCTACCCTTGCCAAGCGGTGCAAGCGTTGTTACCCATTATATCACAACGCACCTGCCGGTACCGCACCCGGTAGAACCCTGTTTCGCACCCGGTTCCGCCGGATGCGTTGCACGCGCCTGCTGCTTTTGCAGACAGGGCAGGCCCGTTAAAAATTTGTATTCAATTTCCCAAGGAGGGATAATTACAATGTTGAGAACCGCCCAGCGCAGCCAGAGCCGTACTGAAGTCGTCAATGCCTTCATGCGCGGCGTGTACCAGTGGATGGCGGCAGGACTGGCCGTAACAGCCGTATCCGCTTTTGCGGTGGCCAGCAGCCCCGCGCTGCTGCAGCTTATTTTCGGCACCCCCATGCTGCCTCTTGTGCTTATGATCGGCCTTGTGGGGCTGGTGTTTTATATGTCGGCCCGCATCGGCACCATGTCTGCAGGCACGGCAACCACGCTGTTTATGGTGTACAGCGCGCTGAACGGCGTTGTGCTCTCCAGCGTGCTCATTGTTTATGCCACAGCTTCGGTTTTTCAGGCTTTTGTCACCGCGGCGGCCATGTTCGGCGCCATGACGGTGTATGGCATGACCACCAAACGCGACCTTACATCCATGGGCAGCTTCATGTTCATGGGGCTTATCGGTATTCTTATCGCCTCGGTGGTTAATATCTTCCTCGGCAGCTCCATGATGGAGCTGGTTATCAGCGCCATCGGCGTCATTGTGTTTACCGGGCTTACCGCGTACGATAGCCAGCAGCTGCGCCAGATGGGTGAAACCGCTCCCATGGATGATCCGGTGGCCATACGCCGTGGAACCATTCTTGGCGCGTTGCGGTTGTACCTTGATTTTATCAACCTGTTCCTGATGCTTCTCAGGCTCTTCGGCGGAGCACGGGATTAACCGTCAAATGAGTACACGAAGGGAGCCGTGAGGCTCCCTTTTTTGTGGTGGCTGCATGTCTTCTCTGCCGTTGCAGAAATCTCTTTACCCCCTGCTGCGTCCGCTGGGCGCGGCATATCGTGTATTGATGCGGGCGCGCAGACGCCGGTACGAAAACGGCGCCGCCTGCCGCACTGATGTTCCGTGTGTTTCCGTGGGCAACATCGGCTGGGGCGGCAGCGGCAAGACGCCGGTGGTGCAGTGGTTGCTGCAGTGGGCTGCCGTACACGGCCTGCACGCCGTGGTGCTGACGCGCGGTTACAAGGCTTCGCCGCCCGGACTGCCTTATGTGGTGACGCCGCAAAGCCCTGCGGCACATGCGGGGGACGAACCGCTGATGCTGGCGCGCAGCTGTCCGCAGGCCACTGTGGTAGTGGACCCTGTGCGCAGCCGGTCCGCCCGTTGGGCGCAGGAGCGGCTGGCTCCCGATTTTTTTGTGCTGGATGACGGATTCCAGCATGTGCAGGTAGCCCGCGATACTGATCTGGTTCTGCTGAAAAAAGATGATCTGCACGCGGAATGGGGGCGTGTATTGCCTGCCGGTTCATGGCGCGAAGGGCCGGAAGCCCTCTCACGCGCAGCGGCGTTCTGCATAAAGTGCGGCAGCGGTGAATTTTCCGGTCTTGTTCCGGATTTTGAGAACCGGCTGGGCAGCTTCGGAGTGCCGGTGTTCGGTTTTTCACTGCGGCCCGGCGCCCTGATACCTGTCTGCGGTGCGCATGAAGGTGCGCAGCTGCCTGCGGGGGCGCCGTATGTGCTTTTCAGCGGTGTGGGCGACCCTGCTCAGGTTGCAGTTACCGTCAGCAGTTTTTTAGGGTATGATCCCGTCAGGCATCATGTGTTTGCCGACCATCACGGGTATACACGGGCGGACATGGACCGCATGGCCGGTTACGGGCTGCCGCTGGTGTGTACTCCCAAAGATGCGGTAAAACTGACGGCACCGTGCGGGGTTCCGGTGTGGACCCTGTCGCTGGAGACAAATTTTCATTCCGTATGGAACGCGCAACCTCCGGCAGGGCAGGCCGGTGAAGGTTTTGCGCAATGGTGGCAGTGCCGCTGGCAACGGCTGGCAGGCCTGCGCTGAAGGTGCGGCATGCCGGATATACGGTGGCGTATGTCCGCATGTTGCCGGATGACGGCAGCATGACAGCTGCCGGTTTTTTAAAGGTTCTTTCGGGGCCGGTTTGCACCGGCCGCGGTCTGCATGCCTTTCATGCCGCTTGCAGCGGTATGCCGGCATCTGATGCAGACAGGCACCCCTCAGGCTTTTTTCTTTACAGAAAGCGGGCAGAGGGCTGCCGTCCTTGCCGGTACTTCCCGCGGCTCAATGCCGGGCAGGGATGATCCGGTTACAAATTTTTATACGTTTCCGGCTTGTTTTCATTCCGGATTCATGAGGTTTTTTTATGGGTAAAAAGAAAAGAAAGCAGGCCGAGAGTCTGCCTGTACGCAGCGGTGATCTGCTGCAACTGTTCAAGGACGAAAAACGCCCTCTTAAACTGCAGGATTTCTTCCGGCTGCTGGGACTGAGCAAAAGCTACAGGGCGGCGCTGGAGGAAGCGCTGGAAGACCTGCGGGCCAAAGGGCGCATTCTGCAGCTGCGCGGCGGCTCGTGGGGTCTGGCGGAACAGTTGAAAATGGTTACCGGCACGCTGGAAGTGCAGCGCTCAGGAGTGGGCTTTGTTTTGCCCGAAGACAAGCGCCGGGCCGATATTTTTATCAGTCCCGCGCAGATGGGGCAGGCATGGCACGGTGACAAGGTTATGGTGGCGCTGCTTTCCGAGCGGGCAGGCAGAAAACCCGAAGGCCGTATTGTGCGCGTACTTGAACGCGGGCACGAGCTTGTACCCGCCCGTGTGGTCAAGCTGATGGGCAAAGCCGGTGTGCTGGCGCAGCCTGCCGACACACGTCTTAGGTTCAGCATGCTTGTCAGCAGGGGGGCTCTGGACGGCAAACCGCGTAAAAACGAGCTGCTGCTGGTCGAACCGGGCGAACGGCTGGAACCCAACCTGTGGTCCGGTGTGGCCGTTGAAAGTCTGGGTGTGGAAGAGGATGTTTCCACACAGGAAGTGCTGGTCAAGCTGAATCATAACGTGCCCACGGAGTTTCCGCAGGAGGTTCTGGATCAGGCCGCTGCATTGCCCGACCAGCCATCCGAGGACGATTTCGCCGGTCGTGTGGATTTGCGGCATGTGGATTTCGTGACCATAGACGGTGCCAAAGCCCGCGATTTTGACGACGCCGTCTATGTGGAAGAGCAACACGACGGCTGGCGGCTGTGGGTGGCCATAGCGGATGTGAGCCATTATGTGCAGCCGCGCACCGCACTGGACGAGGAAGCGCTGACCAGAGCCAACTCGTATTATTTTCCGCAGTCTGTCGAGCCCATGTTTCCCGAAGCGCTTTCGAACGGATTGTGCAGCCTCAATCCGCGGGTGCCGCGTCTTGCCATGGTGGCCGAGGTGTATTTTTACGCCGACGGAACTCCGGGCAAAAGCCGCTTTTATCCCGCTGTTATTGAAAGCAAGGCACGCCTTACCTACGGGCAGGTGAACAGGGCCGTGCTGCAGAAAGACCCGCACGAGCGCAAGCTGCTGGGGCCTGTGCTGCCCATGCTTGAACAGGCGGAGCAACTGGCGCGCGTGCTCAAGCGCAGGCGGCGTGACAGGGGGTCGCTCGATTTTGATCTGCCCGAACCGGAAATTATTTTTAACATTTACGGCGAAACAGTCGATATCGGCCGCCGTGTGCGCCATTTCGGTCACCAGATGATCGAGGAATTCATGATAGCCGCCAACGAGGCGGTGGCCCGTTTTCTGACGGAAAAAGAAACAGGCCTGCTGTACCGTGTGCACCCTGCGCCGGACATTGACAAGCTGGAGAATTTCTTCAAGCTTATGCGCGGCACGGCGCTGGCGCACAAGGTGCCGCCTCAGGCCGGTGCCGCCCAGCTGCAGACGCTGCTGCATGCGGCCGAAGGAACAGAGCAGGAGTTTCTGGTAAACAGGCTGGCACTGCGCACCATGATGCAGGCACGGTATACACCGGACCTGGAAGGCCACTTCGGTCTGGCATCAGAGTGTTACTGCCATTTCACCTCTCCCATCCGCCGTTATGCCGATCTGGTGGTGCACAGGGCGCTTAAGCACGCGCTGGGACTTGCCGGTGCCACGCCGCCGCCTGCGCCGCGCACGCTGCTGCGTATCGGCGATCAGCTGAATATCCGCGAAAGGGCGGGTATGGAAGCAGAGCGGGAAATTTTAAAACGTATCACCGTGCTGTACCTGCGTGACCGTGTGGGCGAGGAATTCAGCGGTGTTATTTCCGGTGTTTCCGATTTCGGCTTCTGGGTGGAACTCGGTGAGGTCATGGCGGAAGGACTTGTGCGTCTTTCTCTGCTGCATGACGATTACTATGAGTTCATCCCCGAACGTCAGGAGCTGATGGGCGAGCGTACGGGAAGAACCTTCCGGCTGGGTCAGAGCGTGCGGGTGCTGCTTTCCGGCATCAATGTACCCCGGCTTGAGGTTGACCTTGAACTGCTGGAGCATGAAGACAGCCGTGTGCCGCAGCGTAAAGAGGGAAACCGTTCCGCAGAGCGTGACCGGCGCCGTGGCGGTTCCGGTGACAGGAAAGGTATGACCGTTGCCGCGCAGGCCCGCAAGGCGGAAGCACGCCTGAGGGCGCAGGGCGGGGCACCGCAGGAGCACGAAGACTTTCAGGCCCCCGCAGCGCAGTCCGGTGATGCGGATGTGCTGGTACGTGCCGAGGATGGTTCCTTGATTGTTGCCGATGATGCAGATGACCGCCCCGCCGCCAGCGGCAAGCCCGCACGTGGCAGGTCACGTCGTTCTTCCGGAGGCAGGACCGGCAAAAAAACGGCCGGAGCTTCAGGCAATTCCGCAGGCGGTAAAAACGCAAAACGCGGCGCGCGTCCCGCAGCCGCCGGAGCAAAGAAGAAAAAACCAGCCGCGAGGCCTGAAAAGGCGGGCGGTACAAAGAAAAAAACTGCCTAGCGCAGACACTCCGGCACGGCGGATGCCGCTGTTTTAGACGGCCGGCAGAGCATTGCCGGTGGAGTGAATAACCGTACACCATATCGCCGGAGGCAGTGAAAGCTGTCTCCGGCGTTTTTGCGCGGTTCCGGAAAAATGAACTATGTGCCGCCTGCCGCAGAAGTTGTGTCCGCCGCGCGGCCCGGCGGGGGGGATCAGGTCAGAGCCTGCTGATGCCGAAGCGTGCCAGAATTTCAGCCAGTTTCTGGTTCAGGTTGGTTGTTGTGCGTGAAAGCAGCTCAAGATTGATGTGCACCCTGATATCGACTTTGAACGCAGCGGAATCCCACAGCTTTGTCACTGCGTCAGTCAGAGCCGCTTCCATCTGGAAAAGGTGCATGATGTTTTGCAGTTCCTGTACTGAGGCCATCAGAAAAAGCATGGATTCATCATCATCCGGATCCTGCCGCCATATCTTGTTGCGGCGTATACGGTTCATGCCCAGTTTTTCCAGATCAGCCACTGCAGCCGCAGGTACGCGGCGTTCCCTTACCGTGCGTATCTGCATTTTACCGGCATCCTCGCCGAAGCACCGGCGCAGAATGGCGATAAACTGGCTTTCCAGCACAAAGCTGATCACACGGTGCAGCCCTCTGAGACTGAACGGGCCCAGCAGAGCGCGGATAACGGAAAGTTCTTTGGGGGTAAGCATCTGCGGCGCACGCAGAAAATCTTCACGCATGACGTTAAGGCCGATGATGGCCCCGGCGGCGATGGCCGCCACCTGTTCCAGCACAAACAGTGCGCTGTCCCGCGTAAAAGTTGTGCCTTCGGGCTGGGCGCCGGAATGCAGAAAAGTTCTGGCCGCATCAAGCTGGGCGGTGCAGGGATCGATACAGATAAGCTGGCTGACGTGGGCCAGATCCGATTCACTGCACGGCTTGCCGGTTCGGGCCATTTCCGCGCGCAGAAAATCCATCACCAGCTTGCGGGTGCGGCGTGATTCAAAGCTGGCGTCTTCATCCTCAAAACGCAGCTGAATCCGGCTTTTTTCGGGGGCGGCAGGTGAAACGTCCAGTGTGCGCAGCAGGTTGTCAAAACGGTAAGTAAGCACCAGCAGGTTGCCTTCCCGCCCGAGCGAAAACTGCTCTTCGCGGGTCATGGCGGCAAAGGCCGTCTCCACCGAACTGTCGATGAAAGCTTCAAAGTACCGCTGCCACAGCCTTACGCCCAGTTCTTCTTCCTGAATGATGGTATCAATGGTCTTGTAAGCCTGCTCGCCGAAATAGCCTGTGAGCGTTTCGGAAAGATTATCAAGCGTGAGCGCCGAGACAAACACCACCCCCTGAATGCTTTTGACCAGCAGCACTTCCAGATTGGAAAGTTCCGGTATCAGCTGCTGTGTTTCGTCGGGGTTCTGGTTTTCCAGCGCTTTTCCGTATTTATTCAGACACTGTATAAAACCGGTGATGATGTTTTTCACGCGCTCGTACTGCGGGTCTTCCAGCCCCCGCAGAGTGAAAAGCTCCGAAATGGATCGCTGCTGCGCTTCAATGAGTGGAAATTCGTTGATGCGGCCACGGTTGATTCTGATAAATTCAAGCAGCAGCTCTCTTTCCAGAATCTCGCGTACCGCGCGGCTTTCTTTCATTTTGCTGAGTCTGGCCGCATACGCGGAAAACCGTTCCTGCTGGGACATGTTGTCCGTTGGTTCCATGCGGGTCTCCTCGGTCTTTTCCGCTTCAGCGATGCTGCAGGTGCGGTGTCAGCAGATTGCCTGCAAAGGCTTCTCCCTGTTCACCGCCGCCGGCCATGCGGCTCAGCTCGTTGCTTATGCCTTTTGCATCCAGTGCCGTGCAGTAGGTGTATGTGGCGTCGTCATGTACTTCTTTGCGGACATGAAAGTGACGCTGGGCCTTGGCCGCCAGCTGCGGCCAGTGTGTTATCAGCAGCATCTGCCGTTGCGATGCCAGCGAGCGCAGGCGCTCTGCAACGCTGTTCAATGTCAGTCCGCCCACGCCGGAATCCACCTCGTCAAAAATCAGCGTGGCTGATTCCTCTCTGGCCATCAGTCCCACCACGGCCAGCAGAAAACGTGAAAGCTCACCGCCGGAGGCAATTTTATCCAGCGGCTGGGGGGGCTGGCCCGGGTTGGGCAGCCACAGCATTCCGGCTTTTTCTTCAATGCAGTTTTCTGCCAGCTTGTGCGGAGTATGGGTAAAACGTACCTGCACCTGATCGGAAAAACCCAGCCCTTTCAGCTCCGCAACAATGTCCGCCGCCAGTTTTTCACCTGCTTTGCGGCGTGCCGGATTCAGCTTTTCCAGCAGAGCGGCCAGCTTTTCACGGGTTTCCTGCTCCTGCCGTGCTATCCGCTTCAGGTCCAGCCCGCACGAATCTAAAAAAGACAGGTTTTCCTCGATTTCCCGCTGCAGGTCAACAATCTCATCCAGCGAGCGTTTGAGCTTGCGCTTCAGTTGCGCAAGTTCGTACAGCCGGGCTTCGATTTCTTCCAGATCTTCCTCGTCTGCATCGTGCACGGGCTGACGGCGCAGGCGTCCTTCGATGTCATGCAGCGTCTGCCTGAAGCCGGACACGGTGGTTGCGTCCTCCTCGTATTCCGGCAGAGCCGCGGCCAGCTGGCGCAGAGTGCTTTCCAGCGTGCCCAGCGCGGGAATGATACCGCCCTCGTACCCGCCAAGACACGAAAGCGCATCCTCAACCAGTTGCTTTGATTGAGTCTGGCCCCGCAGCAGGCGTTTACGTTCAAGCAGCGCATCCTCTTCACCGGGCTGCGGGTCAACCTTGGCTATCTCCTGCTGCTGAAATTCCAGCAGTTCCCGCCTGTCGGCCAGCGACCGGCTGCGTTCATGCAGGGCTTCTTTTTCTTCGGCAAGGGTGCGCAGGCTGCGTAACAGGCTGTCCCGCTGCTCCAGCAGGTCGGGGCGGTTCATGTACGTGTCCAGCAATGCAGCCTGAAAAGAGGGCTGCAGCAGTTTCTGCTGCCCGTGCTGGCTTGTATGGATGATAAGAGAAGAGCGCATGTCGCGCACGGTTTCCTGCGAACTCAGCTTGTCGTTGATAAAAAGACGGCTGCGTCCGCTGTGGGCGGTCAGTTCTCTGCGGATGATAAGATCGCCGTCGGAAAGGGCGAACAACGCCTCAACCGTGGCTTTATCAGCTCCGGCGCGCACGATGTCGGCTGACAATCTGTCGCCGGTAAGAAAATTGAGCGCCTTGAGGATAAAGCTTTTACCGGCACCGGTTTCACCGGTGAGTACATTCATACCGGGAGCGAACTCCAGCTCCATATCTTCGATCAGCGCGAGATTTCGGATTCTAAGCAGTTCTAGCATGATTCAGTGCACTACATACTGGTGACAGGTTTGGGCGAAAACTTTTTTTACCGTATCTACCCTCAAGAGTATAGGGCGGCAAGAGGTAATGCCGCATAACAACGCGGGAAAGGCTTGCGGTGACCGGTGCGGAGTCAGCGGCGCAACCGCGGATCCAGAATGTCGCGCAGGCTTTCTCCCAGCAGGTTGTAACCCAGAACGGTGATCAGTATGGCCGCACCGGGAAAGAGAGACTGCCACGGAGCAAATTCCATCACGTCTTTGCCTTCCATCAGCATGTTGCCCCAGCTGGGCATGGGCGGCTGAACTCCCAGCCCGAGAAAGCTCAGGGCGCTTTCCGTCAGTATGGCGCCGGCCACGCCCAGTGTGGCGGCCACCAGCACCGGCGCGATGGCGTTGGGCAGAATGTGCATAAAAAGAATGCGGACCGTACCTGCCCCGGCAAGGCGTGATGCCGCAATGAAATCCCGCTCCCGCAGGGTCAGCGTTTCGGCACGCACCAGTCGGGCCACTCCCATCCACGATGTCAGGCCGATGACGATCATTATGTTGCCAAGGCTCGGTTCCAGAAAGGCAATGACCGCGAGAATGAGAAAAAATGAAGGAAAGCAGAGCATCACATCGACAAAGCGCATGATGATTTCATCGGTCAGTCCGCGGAAATAGCCTGCCACCAGCCCAAGAACAGTGCCGATGGCCGCGGCAATGCCTACCGCCACAAACCCTACCCAGAGAGATACCCGCGCGCCGTACAGCATGCGCGAAAAAATGTCGCGCCCCAGTGCATCTGTTCCGAAAGGGTGCACCGTGCTGGGCGGTTGCAGTATGGCATGAACATTGAGAAGCGTGGGGTCATAGGGTGCTATCCACGGTGCCAGCAGCGCCAGTACGGACATGCTGCCAACTATGGCTGCGCCGGTCCACAGCATGCCGTAACGTCCTGCTGCTTTGCGAAAGAAAAGACCGACGCGCAGGGGAAATAAACCGGCCATGTCAGCGAGCCTCCCGTGCAGAGCGGATACGCGGGTCGGCCAGTCCGTAGCAGACGTCCGCCAGCAGGTTGCCTGCCAGAGTAAGCACCGCACCCAGAACAAGGTTTCCCATAATAAGCGGATAATCACGGGCCATGACGGCACCGTAGAAAAGCTGCCCCAGACCGGGCAGGGCAAAAATGGATTCTATGATCACGCTGCCGCCTATAAGGCCGGGTACAGAAAGCCCCAGAATGGTTATGACCGGAAGCAGGGCGTTGCGCAGTGCATGGCGGAAAATTACCGTGCCCAGCCCCAGCCCTTTGGCGCGGGCTGTCAGTATGTAATCCTGCCGGAGTACCTCCAGCATGGAAGAACGCATAAAGCGTGACATGCCGGCAAGGCTTCCGAACGTATAGATAAACAGCGGCATGGCAAGGTGCGCTGCCACATCAAGTATTTTGCCCGTGGTGCTCAGCTGGGCGTAATCAAGAGACGTTATGCCGGAAATGGGCAGCCAGCCGAGATGAATGCCGAACAGCAGCATCATAAGCAGCGCAAGCCAGAATCCCGGCATGGCAAAGCCTATGAATACAAGCACGGTGCTGGCGCGGTCAAACCAGCGCCCCTGCCAGTAAGCCGAAGCAATGCCGACAGGCAGGGCAATGAGCAGCGTTAGCAGCATGGAGGCAAGGTTCATCCCCACGGTCAGCGGAAGTCGCTCGCTGATTTTGTCCCATACGGGCCGCATGTCTCCGGACATGGACATGCCGAAGTCAAGCCGGATTAGCCGGTTAACCCATTGCCCGTATTGCACATGCAGCGGCTGGTCCAGCCCGTACAGCTTTTCCAGCCGCATGCGGGCGTCGGCTCCGGCCTGCGGGTTCAGAGTTGTCTGCAGGTCGGTGGGCGACCCCGGCGCCAGATGTATGACGGCAAAGCTGATAAGCGTAATGCCCCAGAACACCGCCATAACCCATAAAAGACGTCTGCCTGCCCGTACGGCCAGTCCGGCAGCCTTCCGTCCCGCTGCTTCTGCCGTTGCCGCGTTCACTGCCTAGTCTCCGGCTGCAAGCCAGTTGCGCAGAGCTTTGACTTCTTCCTGCCAGTCGGCGGGAGCCAGACGTACCGTAAGAAACTGCCTGTACACTTCATCAATATACCCGAGACATGTCTCGATCAGGTATATCTTTTCCAGAAATGCAGCATCGGGGTCGTCATCTTCACCGTCTTTTTCAATAACCGGTGTTTTCAGGCTGTTCATCTGAAAGTCTTCAGCTTTGACGGAAACAGTCCATGTGTCGGCATCGCGTTCGATGCGCAACAGTGCCCGGTTGACTTTTTTGCCGGTGGAAAGACCCAGCCGTGCTTCGCGCAGCTCGGACATGGGGCCGGAAACAGTGGCCGTTTCCAGGCTTTCACCTTCTCCGCCCTGAACGGATATGCGCTGTTCCATGAACAGTCCGAAAGTGACCCCCTCAGGGGTGCGGAACTGCCCGTTGCCGGCTTCGCTTCTGAACCAGAGCCATGTAAGAAATTCCTGCCCCAGAACAACATCCGTCAGTTCACCCATATATGGTGTGTCGCTCATTATATATCCTTAAGGTTACGCAAAGCTGGTAGGTTCAACGGCGTCCAGTCTGGGCTGTATCTCTTCTCCCAGCAGACGCAGCGCCAGTGAGTACGGTGTCAGTTCTTCCAGATGCAGATCAAAGGTCAGAGTGAAATAGTCGGTAAACAGGTCGACAACCTTTGACTGGGTGGAAGCAAAGTAAACATCGTTGGTCTGCATGTTCCAGACAACATTGAATTCTGCCGGAACCGGCAGCGTGCGCGCCATCAGTTTAAGCTTAACCTGTTCTTTCAGCTCTGTCTTGCGCGCGCGTGATATGAACTTCTTCCCCTGATCCTTGTTGCGGGCTTCTTCGTCGCGCAAAGCCAGGGCGAGGTGCTTCTTGATCACCGCGGCAGACAGGCGCCGCGTATCAAGCCGCAGAGAAAATGTTATGTAGCTGCCTTTTTCCGGCGGAGCGGCACGCCACCACGGATCCAGCATATCATCAAAACAAACCCAGCCCCAGCCGCGTTCATCGGCTGTGTCCTCTATTTCTTTAAAGCCGAACTGCTTGAGTTTTTCCGGTATCTGTCCCCACAGTTCCTTGGGTATGTCGTCGGTAATCCTGAAGCGCGTAAAGCTGCTGCTTGCATTTAAAAAACCCATTTGGTTCTCTCCGGTCAATGAAATGTGATTGCTGTGTGTAGCGCATCTTCACGCCGTGCGCCAGCGCATAGGGTGGTACATGCCCTCGGATTATCATGCTGTAACGGCGTTTGTTTCATGACAAAAGTCTTATGAATTAAGAGTGTTGAGATGTTTGTTGTTTTTATTTGAAAAAAGCTGTTGACTTTTTCTTGCTTCAGCGTAGATTCCCTCTCCGCGCCAACGAGGCGCAGACAAACGCTCTTTGCAGACACCGCTCAGCGGTTTTTGAAAAAAAAATAAAAAAGTTGTTGACGCGGAAAACGGGTTCGTCTAGAAAGACCGTCCCCGCAGCGAGAAACGCTTTTTGCTTCAAGGGCGGGTCTTTTGGAGTTCTTTGACAATTAAATAGCGAGTTGGACAGGAAATAAGTTCAGCTTTATTTTGGCCATAGAATTTTGTGGCTTCAGTTTTCTAACTGGAGAGTTTGATTCTGGCTCAGATTGAACGCTGGCGGCGTGCTTAACACATGCAAGTCGTACGCGAAAGTTCCTTCGGGGATGAGTAAAGTGGCGCACGGGTGAGTAACGCGTGGATTATCTACCTGCATCACCGGAATAACGGTTGGAAACGACTGCTAATGCCGGATAGTCTTGAAAGGGTAAAGGGGGCCTCTGCTTGCAAGCTTCCGGGTGCTGATGAGTCCGCGTCTGATTAGCTAGTTGGTGAGGTAATGGCTCACCAAGGCAACGATCAGTAGCAGGTTTGAGAGGATGACCTGCCACACTGGGACTGGAACACGGCCCAGACTCCTACGGGAGGCAGCAGTGGGGAATATTGCGCAATGGGCGAAAGCCTGACGCAGCGACGCCGCGTGGAGGATGAAGGCCTTCGGGTCGTAAACTCCTGTCAAGAGGGAAGAACCGTATGCGGAATAATACGCCGCATGCCTGACGGTACCTCTAGAGGAAGCACCGGCTAACTCCGTGCCAGCAGCCGCGGTAATACGGAGGGTGCAAGCGTTAATCGGAATCACTGGGCGTAAAGCGCGCGTAGGCGGCTTGGTAAGTCAGGTGTGAAAGCCCCCGGCCCAACCGGGGAATTGCACTTGATACTGCTAGGCTAGAGTTCAGGAGAGGGTGGCGGAATTCCAGGTGTAGGAGTGAAATCCGTAGATATCTGGAGGAACACCGGTGGCGAAGGCGGCCACCTGGACTGACACTGACGCTGAGGTGCGAAAGCGTGGGTAGCAAACAGGATTAGATACCCTGGTAGTCCACGCCGTAAACGATGGATACTAGGTGTCGGGGACTTGATCCTCGGTGCCGTAGCTAACGCGTTAAGTATCCCGCCTGGGGAGTACGGTCGCAAGGCTGAAACTCAAAGAAATTGACGGGGGCCCGCACAAGCGGTGGAGTATGTGGTTTAATTCGATGCAACGCGAAGAACCTTACCTAGGCTTGACATCCGGAGAATCCCTCCGAAAAGAGGGAGTGCCCTTCGGGGAGCTCCGAGACAGGTGCTGCATGGCTGTCGTCAGCTCGTGCCGTGAGGTGTTGGGTTAAGTCCCGCAACGAGCGCAACCCCTATCTTCAGTTGCCATCAGGTAATGCTGGGCACTCTGGAGAGACTGCCCCGGTTAACGGGGAGGAAGGTGGGGACGACGTCAAGTCATCATGGCCCTTACGCCTAGGGCTACACACGTACTACAATGGCGCATACAAAGGGTTGCGATACCGCGAGGTGGAGCTAATCCCAAAAAGTGCGTCTCAGTCCGGATTGCAGTCTGCAACTCGACTGCATGAAGTCGGAATCGCTAGTAATCCCGTATCATCATGACGGGGTGAATGCGTTCCCGGGCCTTGTACACACCGCCCGTCACACCACGAAAGTTGGTTCTGCCCGACGCCGATGAGCTAACCCGCAAGGGAGGCAGTCGTCTACGGTAGGGCCGATGATTGGGGTGAAGTCGTAACAAGGTAGCCGTAGGGGAACCTGCGGCTGGATCACCTCCTTTAACGATTCCATTTGTCCAACTCGCTATTTAATTTCAAGGAGCTTGACTCTTTGACGCGGGAAGCCTGGGCCTATAGCTCAGCTGGTTAGAGCGCACGCCTGATAAGCGTGAGGTCGGAAGTTCAAGTCTTCCTAGGCCCACCATCACCACGCACCGTGGGGGCGTAGCTCAGCTGGGAGAGCACCTGCCTTGCAAGCAGGGGGTCATCGGTTCAAATCCGTTCGCCTCCACCACTTTACGGTGGCATGGCCCGCGAGTTCTTTTACATAACGGCAAGTCCGACAGCAGCGGCAAAGCATACGGCTTTGCAATTGCAACCCGCACTTGCCGTGCGGCCGGAGCGAAAGCTTCTGCTAAACGCAGTACACTGAACTGCGTAAGAGGAACATATGTTCCTCGCTCTTTGAAAATTGAATAGGGATGGAAAGGAACGAGAATTAATAAGTTATTAAGGGCAACTGGTGGATGCCTAGGCGCCAGAAGGCGATGAAAGACGTGGTAGGCTGCGATATGCTTCGGTTAGGAGCCAAACATCCTGTGATCCGGAGATCTCTGAATGGGGAAACCCAGCGGGAGTCATGTCCCGTTACCGCTTGACTGAATACATAGGTCTTGCGGAGCAAACCCGGGGAAGTGAAACATCTCAGTACCCGGAGGAGAGGAAATCAAACGAGACTCCCTCAGTAGCGGCGAGCGAACGGGGATCAGCCCAAACCGTGTGGATTCGTCCATGCGGGGTTGTAGGACCTTCATAAGAGATCCGTAAGTACGCAGGGGAACAGGCTGGGAAGCCTGGCCATAGAGGGTGAAAGCCCCGTACCTGAAACGGAACACGGCTCGGAAGGCACCTGAGTACCGCGAGGCACGTGAAACCTCGTGGGAATCCGGGAGGACCATCTTCCAAGGCTAAGTACTCTCTGGCGACCGATAGTGAACCAGTACCGTGAGGGAAAGGTGAAAAGAACCCCTGTTAGGGGAGTGCAATAGAACCTGAAACCAGTTGCCTACAAGCTGTGGGAGCATCTTTAAGATGTGACCGCGTGCCTTTTGCATAATGAGTCAGCGAGTTATTCTGCTGTGCAAGGTTAAGCGCAAGTGTAGCCGTAGCGAAAGCGAGTCTGAACAGGGCGACAAGTACAGCGGAGTAGACCCGAAACCGAGTGATCTATCCATGAGCAGGTTGAAGCCAAGGTGAAACTTGGTGGAGGACCGAACCAGTATCAGCTGAAAATGATTTGGATGACTTGTGGATAGGGGTGAAAGGCCAATCAAACTCGGTGATAGCTGGTTCTCCCCGAAATATATTGAGGTATAGCCTCAGGGATTGTCTTACGGAGGTAGAGCACTGACAGGGCTAGGGGGCCTACCAGCTTACCAAACCCTATCAAACTCCGAATGCCGTAAGATGTACCCTGGGAGTCAGACTGCGGGTGCGAAGGTCCGTAGTCGAAAGGGAAACAGCCCAGACCGACAGCTAAGGTCTCCAAATCCATGCTCAGTGGCAAAGGTGGTGGGATTTCCTAGACAGCCAGGAGGTTGGCTTAGAAGCAGCCATCCTTTAAAGAAAGCGTAATAGCTCACTGGTCTAGAGATCCTGCGCCGAAAATGTAACGGGGCTAAGCATGGTACCGAAGCTTCGGGCTCGTCTTTGACGAGCGGTAGGGGAGCGTTCTCTATGGGTCGAAGGTGCGCCGTAAGGCCAGCTGGACTGTAGAGAAGTGATTATGCTGACATAAGTAACGATAAAACAGGTGAGAAACCTGTTCGCCGTAAACCCAAGGTTTTCCGGGTAAAGGTAATCTGCCCGGAGTTAGTCGGCCCCTAAGGCGAGGGCGAAAGCCGTAGTCGATGGGAAACGGGTTAATATTCCCGTACCTGTGTGATCGCGCGATGGAGGGACGCAGAAAGGTAGGCCAGCCGGCTGTTGGATTAGCCGGTGCAAGTGTGTAGGCTTGGAAGACAGGCAAATCCGTCTTCCTCTAAGGCCGAGGCACGATGCGGTGTCCGCAAGGACGTAAGTGGTTGAGCCTATGCTGCCTAGAAAAGCTCCTAAGTATAGTTCATGCAGACCGTACCGTAAACCGACTCAGGTGGGTGGGGTGAGTAACCCAAGGCGCTCGAGAGAACACTAGTTAAGGAACTCGGCAAAATGACCCCGTAACTTCGGAATAAGGGGTGCTCTTCCGGGTGAATGATTTACTCAATAAGCCCAGGAGAGCCGCAGAGAAATGGCGGTGGCGACTGTTTACTAAAAACATAGGTCTCTGCTAAGTCGTAAGACGACGTATAGGGACTGACGCCTGCCCGGTGCCGGAAGGTTAAGGGGAGAGGTTAGCGCAAGCGAAGCTTCGAACCGAAGCCCCGGTAAACGGCGGCCGTAACTATAACGGTCCTAAGGTAGCGAAATTCCTTGTCGGGTAAGTTCCGACCTGCACGAATGGCGTAACGATCTCCGCGCTGTCTCAACTAGTGACTCGGTGAAATTGAAGTCGCGGTGAAAATGCCGTGTACCCGCAGCAAGACGGAAAGACCCTGTGCACCTTTACTATAGCTTGACATTGGGTTTTGGGCTGACATGTGTAGGATAGGTGGGAGGCTTTGAAGCCGGTACGCCAGTATCGGTGGAGCCAACCTTGAAATACCACCCTTGTCAGTCTAAGGCTCTAATTCCTCGCCGTTAGCCGGCAGGAAGACAGTGTCTGGTGGGTAGTTTGACTGGGGCGGTCGCCTCCCAAAATGTAACGGAGGCATGCAAAGGTTCCCTCAGGCTGATTGGAAACCAGCCGTCGAGTGCAAACGCATAAGGGAGCTTGACTGCAAGACAGACATGTCGAGCAGGAACGAAAGTTGGTGTTAGTGATCCGGTGGTTCCGCATGGAAGGGCCATCGCTCATTGGATAAAAGGTACGCCGGGGATAACAGGCTGATCGCGCCCAAGAGTTCATATCGACGGCGCGGTTTGGCACCTCGATGTCGGCTCATCACATCCCGGGGCTGAAGCAGGTCCCAAGGGTACGGCTGTTCGCCGTTTAAAGTGGTACGCGAGCTGGGTTTAAAACGTCGTGAGACAGTTTGGTCCCTATCTGCTGTGGGCGTAGGAGATTTGAGAGGACCTGTCCCTAGTACGAGAGGACCGGGATGGACGAACCACTGGTGTTCCTGTTGTCTCGCCAGAGGCACCGCAGGGTAGCTATGTTCGGAAGGGATAACCGCTGAAAGCATCTAAGCGGGAAGCCTGCCTCAAGATAAGATCTCCCTCTCTTTTAAGAGCTGAAGGGCCCGGGTAGACTACCCGGTTGATAGGCTGGAGGTGTACGCATGGCGACATGCTCAGCTGACCAGTACTAATAGCCCGTGCGGCTTATTGATTCTCATAAATTCCTTTCCACCCTATTTAATTAAAATTTCGGCCAGGCAGTCGTCGACGTGGCGCGGGGAGATATACCCGCCGCCTTACCGGTGACCACCAAGCCCGGCCACGAATTTGCCTTGGTGACCATGGAGGCTGGGGTACACCCGATCCCATTCCGAACTCGGAAGTTAAGCCAGCCATCGCCGATGATACTGCAAGGGAGCTTGTGGGAAAGTAGGCCGTCGCCAAGGCTTTTTCTTTAAAAAGCGCAACAGGCTCTGATCCAAAACGGATCAGAGCCTGTTGTCGTTTCTGAACCCCTCCATCTTCCTCCGCACGCGCACTAGCTCCGTATCTGCCGCCTTGCTCCCTGCCATCCGGTAAGGCTGAAGGGGCTTAATTGATGCTCCACTATTGTGTGGCATGATCAGAACAACCATCTCCCTGCCCGCCGGAGGCAGTTACTGAACAACCCTAAATACGCCTCCGGCGGGCAAGGGGAATGATTCCCCTTGCATCCCCCGTTGCGCCCGCCCTGCACCGGTCAGTTCCACTGCTTCGGGCGTATGGTTGCGGCATACGTTGGGCCTTAGGGTGCCTTCCGTGCAACGCTGCTTTATGGACCAGCTCATCGGGCGATTTATGTCGGTTCGGCAAGGCATGACGTAATTTGGCAGAGCAAACACCGTCCGCCGCGCCGGAGCCTTTTGTCTGCCGCCTGCCAACGCCGCGCATTGCGGGTGCAGGGAGATCATCTCCCTGCCCGCCGGAGGCAGAGACTAAGCAACCATAAATACGCCTCCGGCGGGCAAGGGGAATGATTCCCCTTGCATCCCCCGTTGCGCCCGCCCTGCACCGGTCAGCCCGACTGCTTCGGGCGTACGGCTGCGGCATACGTTGGGCGTTCGGGAGCCTTCCGTGTAAACGATACTTTATGGACCAGCTCATCGGGTGATTGACGGGATTCGGCAAGCCATGACGTAATTCGGGAGAGCAAACACCGCCCGCCGCGCCGGAGCCTTTTGTCTGCCGCCTGCCAACGCCGCGCATTGCGGGTGCAGGGAGATCATCTCCCTGCCCGCCGGAGGCAGATACTGAACAACCCTAAACACGCCTCCGGCGGGCAAGGGGAATGATTCCCCTTGCATCCCCCGTTGCGCCTGCCCTGCACCGGTCAGCCCCACTGCTTCGGGCGTCCGGCTGCAGCATACGTTGGGCCTCAGGGTGCCTTCCGTGCAACGCTGCTTTATGGACCAGCTCATCGGGCGATTATTGATGGGGATTCGGCAAGCCATGACGTAATTTGCAGAGCAAACACAGCCCGCCGCGCCGGAACCATTTCTCTGCGACTTTCCAACGCCGCGCATTGCGGGTGCAGGGAGAACATCTCCCTGCCCGCCGGAGGCAGTTACTGAACAATCCTAAATATGCCTCTGGCGGGCAAGAGGAGTGATTCCCTTTAAAGCACAGTAGGTGATGCTCTGTGTTGGCAAGCTGGAAGGTGTATTTGTTACAAGGTGAAATCTGTAAGGCTGCCGTGATGAAGAAGGCTTGATTTGTAGGCTCGCGGGGTTTACAGCTTTACTATACTGTGCAGTGGCCGGACAGAAGATGTGTGGTGAATGCTTGTTGTTGGGCGACTGTGGACAGTATTTTTTGCTGTGCTGCTGTTGACACTTGTCAGGTGGTTGTGGATAGTGACTGTAAGCGCTGACTAGCTGCTCAAACAAACTGTCTGTGCTGATGGCTAAAACCGTACCACGTTGAAACAATTTGCTACCGGCTGGCTTTCAGCGGATATCTATGCCAGCGTACTGATTCTGTATTTTTCCGCACTGGCTTTTTTTGCGGACGGTATTTGTCCGAGGACTTTCTGTTGCCGTTCATGGCCGGCAAACCTTTACTGCATGCATCGGGCTATTAGGGGCTTGAAAAGATTCTGCGAAGATATGTCCGGTTTCGATGTCATGCGGTAGAGCGGCGCAGATAGTTTTGGGCTGAGGGCTCCGGAGTTTTCCGGAGCCCTCTTTCGTTGTTTTTTCGTGGGATGAGATTGTTTATATGAGTCTGGCAGCGTTGTTACTGAAATTATACATGAGTAGTGTTTTTGCGGGGCTGGTACTGATGTGCTCTGATTCTGCACGGTTAGTTTTGCACGCTGCACCTGAAAAGGAATTGGCGGACGGTCTGGATACAATGAAAATAGGGCGGGCAGCCGGAAGAGCGGTGAAGTGATGTGGGGCGTGGGAAATCGGGTGACGGGTACACAAAAAAAGACTGCAGTGTAACTGCAGTCTTATACTAGCGGATGGTGGGCCATCAGGGACTCGAACCCCGAACCAACTGATTAAGAGTCAGCTGCTCTACCAATTGAGCTAATGACCCGCTCTTGCGTCAAGCGCGGAGTGCAAATTATGCAGAACTCCACAGGTTGTCAACACTATTTTTCCATTTTTTTGGGGTGCGGCTATTCTGTCGCAGGCAGGCCGAATGCCTGCTGCAGAGCCTCCTCCATTTGCTCTGTTGTGAATATATCGCGCAGCACGAGCGGCTTGTCCGAATGTTGTCCGGCAGGGAAAAGAGCCACAACGGGGATGGAACTGCTGCCCAGTGATTTGAGCAGCGATTCACCCTGAACAGACGGCTCTGTAAGATCGACCTGCACGATGCGTGCATTGTACTGCTTCATCCAGCGACGCAGGTTTTCGGCGTGTAGCGTGGTATGCTCCAGCACTTTGCAGTTGGGGCACCAGTCGGCGGTAAAGTCAACAATGACAGGCTGCTTGCCAAGCATCTGTTCAAAGCGGGCAGCCTCGAAGCGTTCCCACCCCGGGTGTGGAGCAGGCGGCTGATTGAGCCACCATGCCGCAGCCATCACAGTCGCTGCACACAGCACTCGCACACAGAGGCGTTGGCGGAATGATTTTTCAAGCCCGGAAAAACGACCCCACACCCACGCGGCAAGGCCGGTGATCCACAGCAATACCAGCATCGACGGCCAGAGGGTTTCAGGAAGAATACGCAGCAGGTAAACGGTTGTTCCCATGAGGAAGAAGCCGACGAGGCGTTCGAGTATACCTATCCAGCTGCCCGGTCGGGGAAAGTGCTTTACCAGTGCGGGAAACACTGCCATGGTGAGATACGGTGAAGACATGCCCAGTCCGACGCTGGCGAATACGGCCCCCAGCACCAGCGGAGACTGCATGAACGCCCAGCCCAGCACGCCGCCCAGAAAAGGGCCCGAGCAGGGAGTGGCAAGCAGGGTAGCCATCATGCCTGTAAAAAATGCCTGCCCGCGCGGGGAGCTTTGCGCTTCTGCGGGGACGGCTTTCAGGTCGAGCACCGGCAGGTTAAATACCCCGAACATGCTCAGACCCAGCGTAAACACCAGAACCACAAGAACGGCAACAAGAGTCTGGCTCTGGAACGCGCTGCCCCAGGCCAGTCCGGCCAGCCCCAGAACTGCGGCAAGCAACAGGAAAAAGCACATGATGCCGGCGGAAAACCAGATATTATGCATTCTGAAATGGTGTATGCGTTTATTCTGGTCCTGAATGCCGCTGGCGGTGAGCAGGGTGGACAGCTTGAGACTGACCACAGGCAGCACGCACGGCATGAAGTTAAGTATAAGGCCTGCAATCAGGCCGAAAAGCAGGGCCTTTCCCATGGAGCGCACTTCCAGTGATTCCATGAAAAATCGCGGGGTGAAGTTCCAGCTGAGCCGTACTTCATTTCCGTCAGCGGGGTGTTGTTTTACAGCCGCCATACCGGCATCAATGCGCCGGACGGCTGAAGGGGTGCGTGAAGTCTGTTCCAGTCGGGCGTATTCGCCCCACCACGGCTGTGCTTCTGCGCGTTGCAGCTGACCGGCCAGTTTCGTAGTGCCTTCGCGCGAGACCGGCCAGCAGTTCGCAGCCGAGCACATAAGGGCCGAAACACTCCATGAGAGCGTCTGTACCGCGGGGTCATCGGGCAGCGGCACATAAAAACGTGCCGGCCCGTCATGCACGTTTACGGTGAGGGAAGGATCAAATGTGTCCGGTTTCGGGGTGCCTTGCGGGTATAGTACCGGCCTTTCCTCATCACCTGCCAGCGCGATGATGGCGACCGGTTTGCCGGCTTCTCCTGCCTCGCGGGCATAAAAATGGTAGCCGGCGGCAGGGGTCAGGGTGATAACCGCCACACGTCGCGCAGGGCCGTTTATGCTGACAGAAAATGCCTGACTAGCGGTTACCAGCGGATCCGGAGTGTCCGGCGTGCCTGCGGCAGAGGATGCAGCAGGAGGCAGCTCAACGGCCCGGGCGGTCAGAAAGGCCGGCAGCAGACAGAGTAAAGTGAAAAGACAAGAGAAAAAAGATATACGAAGTGTCTTCATGGACAGGCACACTACTTTTTTTATGAAGAAACGAAAAGCCGCTTGACATCACGGCCCGATCCACTTAAATCACACTCCGCGCTTGACGCAAGAGCGGGTCATTAGCTCAATTGGTAGAGCAGCTGACTCTTAATCAGTTGGTTCGGGGTTCGAGTCCCTGATGGCCCACCATCCGCAAGAAATAAGGTTACGGTTTGTTCCGTAACCTTTTTTTGTGCCGCGGGCAAGGGATATCAAATGATATCTGAATGCTAGCCGGTAAAATGATTACTGCGGACCGGTTTTTACCAGAATGCGTATGTACAGATCGCCGCGCCATGCGCCGATTTTGCGACCCTGACCCCGCAGGCGGATGGGCCGCCCCACCACAAAGTCAGGGGGCAGGGTTACTTCCAGTGTCTTTTTTTCGCCGGTGAACCCGACAGATATGTTCAGCCGCACTTTGCTGCCCGGCACCAGATTGGCAGGTGGCAGATAAACGGTCTGCTCATCGTCCATCTGCCCGCGCATCCAGCCTCTGATACCTGCAACCAGCCCCTGACTCAGGTCCAGATTCAGCTTTGATTCTCCCCATTCCAAAGCCAGCTTACGCCGTTTCTGCGGTTTTTTGCGGCTCAGTGCGCTGCCTTCGCGCCTGACCTGTGCATAAATGTCTTCAAACACGCGTCGGGCGAAAGGATCTTTAAGGATGTCCTGCAGAACATCTTCCTGCCGGTAATAGAAGCTGCCGGAGGCTGCATCCTGTCCTGCTGCGGTCTTTCGGGTGGTCTGCTCTTTCTGTTTGCCGGTGCCGGAGCGGAAGTTCTGCTTGGCGCGGGAGTATGCTCTGAATGCGTCGTCACGTGCCTGCCTGCCCGCTGCAGCGCCGCCGGAAGGTGCCGCGCCGGAGGTGGTGCCGCCATTACCGGCAGCTGTCCCGCGGCGGGTCAGAATGACATAAGCCTCGTTAAGGCGCCGGAACTGACGACCTGCATCCGGTTTGTCAGGATGCAGGTCGGGGTGCAGTTCAAAGGCGCGGCGACGGTACGCCGCTTTGACAGCTTCGTTGTCCGAGCCTCCGGGAATCTGGAGAATGCGGTAACATTCCTGCAGGGTCACGTTGCCACCTGTGGGTTGTCGCGACTACGCTGCTGCAGTGGTCGCCGTGGTTATCGGGTACCGGCGGGGGTAAGCGGACAGTCCTGCGCCAGCCGGGCGGCTTCGTCGTCATCAATGATAAGCGCTCTTGCCTCCGCGTTTCTGTCGCGGGCCAGCAGGCCCTGTTCGCGCAGATACCGCACCCCCTGTGCCGCAAATTCGGCATGTGTCACATTGCTGCGGATTCCGGGGCAGAAATCTTTGGCCATGGTCAGACTGTTGCTGTCTATCAGATTGCCGCGGAAAAAAGGCCATGCGCGGCAGATGTCAGGTTTGGCCACATGTACCGAGCATCCCTTGTCTTTCTCAAAGAATATACAGTAGTTGTCGCTGTCTGTCCGGATCATCAGCTTGCCACAGCGGCGTTCTCCGTAGGCGGCCTCAAACTCTTGCGGTGTCAGCCCCAGATGCGCGCATATGCGGGCAAGGTCTTTGGGGCCAACCACTATGCCGCCTTTACCTAGACAGCAGTGGCCGCACATTTTGCAGTCAAATGCTTCTTCGTCTTTTATGCTCATATTCTTTACCGCATAACGCGTTGATGTTCCACCATGATGCATCTGTCCTCGATGACGGCCACATGTTTTTCGGCCATCATGGCTCCGGCCTCGGTGCTGCGTATGCCCAGCTGCATCCAGAAAGCAGCGGGCAGCTGCGGCATGCTGAGCACCTCGCGGGCGTGGTCGGGGCAGTACTGCGGGGCACGGAACAGATTTACAATGTCTACCGGTACGGGAATGTCCGTTACCGAGGGATACGTTACCAGCCCCCACACCTCACGCCGCACCGGATGGACGGGGATAACCGTGTAACCGGCTGTGATGAGGTAGCGTCCCACGTTGTCCACAGCCTGACCGGGCTTGTCTTTGGCGCCTATGATGGCGATGGTTCTGGCCTTGGCAAGCAGTTCGCGCAGAGTCTCGTCGAAAAGCATAGTTAGCACCTCGCTGGTCGTGTGGGAATTTTGGCAGAAAAAAACGGCGGCCCGCGCCGGAACGAGCGAACCTATATGATATGCATGCCTGCCGTAAAGTGCAATTGTCGCTTTGGTGCAGGCCGGCTGTGCAGCGTTGCGCCGGTGCGGACGTTGTTCTACAAGCAGATGAGATATCCGGGCGCGCACACGAGCTGCCTTGTCCTTTTACTTTACAGGAGTTGATATGCCTTCAGTTTCAGCGGGGCGTTTTGCCGCAGCGGAAAGAATGCCGGAAGATGAGCTGCAGCAGCGGCATGAGCACCTGCGCGGCATCATGCACCGGCGTGTGCCTGCGGCTTCGGGCATGCTGGTTTTTTCACGCGTCAATATTTATTACCTGACCGGAACGCTGGGCAACGGCGTATTGTGGCTGCCCGTGCAGGGTGACCCCGTGCTTATGCTGCGCAGGGGGCTGCAGCGGGCCCGTGCAGAAAGTCCTTTGCGGCATATCGTGCCCTTCCGTTCGTTTTCAGACGTGATGCCGCGCTGTTCCGATGCCGGTGTGCCTGTGGGCGATGTGGCCGCCGTGGAACAGGGCGGGCTGACGTGGCAGCTGGGGGCCATGCTGCAGGAACGCATGGGCGGGGTGTCTTTTGCACCCGCAGACAGCTGTCTGAGCGCCTGCCGCAGCGTGAAGACAGAGTGGGAACTGAAGAAAATGCGGCTGGCAGGGGCGCGGCATCATCAGGCTTTGCGGCATCTGCTGCCCGACAGGCTGCATGCGGGCATGACGGAGCGTCAGGTGGCCCATGCAGGCTGGCAGGTTTTTTACAGTCTGGGGCACTGCGGCATGATGCGCATGAACGCCGCCGGAGAAGAGATTTTTCTGGGGCATGTCTGCGCGGGCGACAGCGGCAATTATCCCAGCCATTTTAACGGGCCGCTGGGGCTTGTGGGCGAACATCCGGCTGTGCCGGCCATGGGTTATGCCGGAAAGGTGTGGCAGAAAGGGCAGGTGCTTTCGTGTGATATCGGTTTTTGTCTGGAAGGGTACCACACGGACAAGACGCAGATATATTTTGCCGGTGCAGCTGCTGCCGTGCCCGATGTCGTGCGCCGGGCGCATGATGTGTGCGTGATGATACAGCAGAAGACCGCTGAGGCGTTGAAACCCGGTGCCGTCCCTTCCGAACTGTACGCACAGGCACTGCAGACTGCGCGGCGCGAGGGATTTGAGGCCGGATTCATGGGCGTGGACGACAGAAAGGTGGCTTTTCTGGGGCACGGCATCGGTCTGGCCATTGATGATCAGCCCGTTATTGCCGCCCGTTTTGACGCACCTGTGGAAAAAGGCATGGTCTTTGCGCTGGAGCCGAAGATAGGCATTGAGGGAACCGGCATGGTGGGCGTTGAAAACACGTATGAAGTGACGGAAGACGGCTGCCGGTGCCTTACGGGTGACGATTTCGGTATTGTGTGCGTGGAGTAGCCTGCGGCGCGGTCAGGCTCCGGAGTGCGTGTAACCGGTGCTGCGGACGTAGCGGGTTGCTTTTGCTTATTAGCGGAAGGGGCGGAAAAAAGACAGCCCCGTCCGGTCAGGAAGGGGCTGTGAATTGGCTGTGACGGGTAGCGGCGTGTCCGTCTGGTGCTGCGCTGCTGCCGCGCATGCTCCGGCCGGTGGCCGAACGGTCAGCCCGCTGTCAGCCGGCCTTCAAGCCATGCGCTGACTGCCTCCTGCGGCGGGCAGTCGGGAGCACCCGTAACACATGTGATGCCTTCGCGGCGCAGGCGGTTTTCCATCTCGGCGGAAAGCCCGCCGGTGATGAGCACGTTGACTCCCTGCCCGGCGAGCCACTCCGGCAAAGTGGTCGAGTCTGCGGGTGCAGGAACGGTGCGTACCTCTTGCACCTGCCTGCTTTTACCGTCAGCCTGCGCCAGAATAATTTCTTCGCAGTAACCGGCGTGGCGGCACAGCGTGCCTCCGGCGGCAGTGACAGCCACGGTGACCGGCCCGTGCAGTGATGGTGCCTGCGGCCTGTCGTTTTCCGAAAGGGCAAGCACTGTCTGCACCACATGCATGACAGCCTGCGCCGCTGCTGCTTCAGGGCGGGCCTGCACAAACACCAGCCCCTTGTCACCGGACCGCACAACCTGAGGGTCCAGCGGGACGGCGCCAAGAAAAGGCACGCCTGTTTCTTCTGCCAGATCTTTTCCTCCGCCTTTGCCGAACAGCGCCTCCAGATGGCCGCACTGCGGGCAGGCTATGCCGCTCATGTTTTCTACCAGTCCCAGTACTGGATTGCCCAGATCCCGGCAGAACGATATGGAGCGGCGTACGTCGTCAACGGCGACAGCCTGCGGCGTGGTGACAATAAGGCCCTGTGCGTCGGCACCGAGCAGTTGCAGCACCGAAAGCGGTTCATCTCCGGTGCCGGGGGGGCAGTCGGCGATCAGATAGTCAAGGTCGCCCCACACCACGTCGGCCAGCAGTTGCCTGATAAATCCCATTTTTACGGGGCCGCGCCAGACAACTGCCTGATCCATGTCGGGCAGCAGAAAGCCCAGCGACATGACGGAAAGACCGGCACTCCAGCGGACAGGCTCGATATAGTCGTTTTCAATGGTGACGCGGGCATTGTGCAGGCCGAGCAGGCGGGGCACGCTGGGACCGTGGACATCGACGTCTATAAGGCCCACGCGTTTGCCCGCCAGCGCAAGCCCTGCCGCCAGATTGACGGCAAATGTGGACTTGCCCACGCCGCCCTTGCCCGACATGACCACGACTTTGTGGCGGATGCGTTTCAATGTACGCTGCAGGCGCATTTCTTCGGGGTTCAGTTCCTGCAGACCCTGTGCCTGTGCTCCTGCGGTCTGCCCGCAGCCGGTATTACTCATGGCTTTATGCTTCCTGAAAAAAGTTGTGGCGCGGCGGAATGTGCTGCCCGAAAAAAAGCCCGCAGCGCGGTGCGTTGCGGGCCGGTGCATATACGGAAAATCAGGCCGCGCGCTTGGCGGTTACGGCTGTGCGTATCCAGTCGTACCATGCTTGCAGCCCTTCGCCGGAGCGGCATGAAACAGGCAGGAAAGCAAGGTCCTTATTAAGGTGAGTGGCAAACCGGCGTGCGCGTTCCACGTCAAAATCGACATAAGGCAGCAGGTCGGTCTTATTCAGCACCATGGCTGCGGAAAGGTTGAACAGCAGAGGGTATTTTTCCGGCTTGTCGTCACCTTCCGTCACGCTGAGCAGGGCGATTTTAAAATCTTCGCCGCAGTCAAATTCCACGGGACATACCAGATTTCCCACGTTTTCGATGAACAGGATATCCGTTGCTTTCAGGTCGAAATGCTGTACGGCATCCAGCACCATGGCGCTGTTCAGATGGCAGCCGCCGTCGGTGTTTATCTGTACTGCCTTTGCTCCGGTGGCCGCAACGCGCCGCGCATCGTTGGATGTCTGCAGGTCGCCCTCCACCACGGCCATGACGAATTCGTCCTTCAGATCGGTAAGAGTGCGTTCCAGCAGGCTGGTTTTGCCCGCGCCGGGTGAACTGATAAGGTTCAGAACCAGCAGATCGCTTTGAGCAAACAGTTTGCGCAGCTGTGCCGCGGTCTGTTCGTTGGCTTCCAGAACGTTGCGGATAACGGGAATTTCCATGGCGCTTCCTTATTCTGCTTCGATGTGATCGACAAAAAGCTCGCGCCCTGTCAGCACCTCGTGGGCAAACTCGCGCCCGCAGCGGGGGCAGGGCATGTACAGTATGTCCTCATGTTCGGGGGTGAAAGTTTCACCGCACCCGCCGCAGGCAACCGTCAGGGGAACCTCTTCCAGTTCCAGTCTGGCATCTTTGATGCCTGCCTCAAGGCAGGTGGCTTCAAAGCCCATCTGCAGGGCTTCGGGAACGATGTTGGTCAGCCTGCCGTAGCGTACCCGCACCATCAGCAGGCGGGTGGCTCCGTGCTTGGCCATTTCTTCCTTGACGATATCTATCAGGCTTGCGGCGATGGACATTTCATGCATGAATGATAGGTAAATCAAAAGAAACACGGCGTAAAGTGCTGTTGTGATATTCAGGGTTTGCATGGCATGCCGCGTTGCGTGTATGCTGTGGCTGCGTGCGGGATGCGGCGGGCCGCTGTCCGGCCGTATGGCCGCGCATATCAGCTTAATTTGCAATACCAAGGATCATACCGTGAGGCTAGACAGGTATCTGGGTGTATATTCAACTGTGGAAAGCGCGCCTTTTTCCGCCGGAAGGCCCGGAAAACCTTCGTCACGCAAGCGTTACTGGAGTGTCTGGGCAAAAGACGGTGAAGAGGTGCTTGTGCAGCCGCTTACCGGCAGCCTTGACCCCGGCGGTGACATACGGCCTGTGCCCCGCGCCGAACTGGAAAGCCGCTTTATGCACGAACCGGGGCTGACGGCCCTGTTGCCGGCAGAACCCGATGCAGCAGCCGGCGGTCAGCTGAAAATTGAACTGGAAGGCGATGACCCTTTCTACGCGTCAGATGCCGCCGCCGGAGAGGATTACCGTCAGGAGGATGAACGGCCGGCACGGCTTGATCTTGACGAGCTGACGCTGGAAGAGGCCGAAGAAACAGAGCATGCCGCCCGCACCGACTTTGCCTTTGCCCTTACCTATCTGCGCAGGGGCGAAACAGACAGGGCCAGAGCGCTGTTTGAAAGTCTGGCCGCGCCGGATGCGCGTTATCAGCCCGGACACCGGCATATGTTTACCGATTTCGGCATAAGTCTGCGCAAAAGCGGTCTGCCGGAGGTGGCGCTGATGCACCACAAAAGGGCATTGCAGCTCAGTCCGTCCGACGACCATATTCATTTCAATATTGCCAGAGTCTGTTTTGATATGGGAAACATGCGCGATGCGTTGCATCATCTTGAGGCATCGCTTGCGATGAATCCGCAGCTTGAAGCGTCGAAGCGCTTCAAAGAGTATATTCTTAACCATGAGAAACATGGCCGCTAGCGCCATGAGACCACCGGAGTGAATACATGAACCGCGTAATTGCCATGCTGATTCTTGGCGTGCTGCTTACCGCCATGGTGCTGATCGTGGCTAACTACATGTCGCGTCCTGATGTGCCGGCCAACTATGCACAGGAAGAAACCGTGCCTTCCGTGGCTGTGCCTGCCCCGCAGGACGGCAACGCCACTCAGCCGGAAAACGTTGATCTGCGCAGCATGCTGCAAAAGCCTGCCGCCGTGCCCGAAGATCTGCCCGAAACCGTGGACGGCGGGCTGCCTCAGCCCGAACCTGTGGCTCCGGGAGCGGCAACCCCCGGAAGCGGCGAAAATGCGAGCGTGCCCGCTCCGCCGGCGGTTGACCTGAACGCTGTGCGCGCCGCGGCGCCGCAGAAAGACACCGCACAGGATGACGTTGCCGCCGTGTCCGGCGGCAGTGAAGAACCGGTGAAACAGGCTCAGCCTGCCGCACCTTCCGTGGCGGAAAAAACTCAGCCTGCGGCTGCCGCGCCTGTCGTTAAAAAAGAACCCTCCGTGCGCAAAACCGGAGCCATAACAATGGAGGCATCCGGTTTCCGCTTCGACGGCAGCAAGCTTATTTTTTATGTCAGAGGGGCGCGTCCGTTCGAGCATTCGGTGTTTACGCTGAGCAAGCCCGACAGGCTGGTTGTGGATGTGAAGGGGGCGTGGACAAAGGTCAGCACGCCGCAGACACCTTCCAACCGCCTTGTGAAAAACACCCGCTCCGGCGTGTACAAAGATCACGTCAGATTTGTTCTTGATCTTAAAGCTCCTCTTGTGTCGCATACTGCAAAAATGCAGGGTAATGAGCTTGTGATCATAATGAATTGATGTTCTGAAAGCCTATATACTGTTTTTTCTGTTCAAGCGTCCTCAGCCTGCAGGCTGAGGACGCTTGTTTTGTGGTGTGCAAGAGAATGTGCTGTTTCATTTATGACACAGTGTATTTTTGTTTTTAATGTTTGCCAAAAATAACATTCGCCATTATATTTTTATAATAGTTATCGTTTAGTGGCAATTGCGGATCGGATGTGCGCAATCATCGGGGGCTGTATGGCATTGCAGAAGCGGCTTGATGCGGTAAGCAGACGTCTGGAAAGTCAGTTGCCGCGCGAGATAATTGCGGTGATGGATACCGTTGCAACGCAGCTGCGGCTGGCTGATGTGCAGGGAAAAGCGGCACGGCAGGGGGCATATGCTCCCATGTTCAGTATGCGTGATATGCTGGGCAACGTGATCAATCCTGTGGACAGGTTGCTGCAGGGGCCTGTGCTGATCAGTTTTTTCAGAGGAAAATGGTGCAGGTACTGCATCGAGGAACTGCTGGAACTTAATGCGCTGGCGGCACAGGTGCGGCAGGCCGGTGGCAGCATTATTGCTGTTACCCCTCAGTTGCCCCGTTTTAACAGGGCCATGGCGTACGAGTGCTCACTGGGGTTTGATGTTCTGACTGATACGGGCTGCCGCATGGCTTCGGCGATGGGGCTTGCCTATCAGGTGCCGCCGGCGGTGAAGAATCTTTTTGTACATTTCGGCATTGACCTGGCCAGATATAACGGAGCTTCGGGGTGGCATCTTCCTGTCACGTCGCGGTATGTGGTCGGCACAGACGGTCGTATTGCCTGCGCCCATATTGATCTGGACTACAGCAGACGGACACCGCCGGAAGAAACGCTGGGCGTTTTGCGGTCTCTGGGCGCGGCCTGACAATCCCTTCCGGCTGCAACTGCGGCCGGCTGCCTTGTTGCATAAAAAAGACATCGCATTGCGATGTCTTTTTTATGGCGCGGTCATGCTCTGCCGTGCAGGGCATAAAAGGCCTATTCCGCTTCAAATCCTATGCCGGTGATGGCATCTTTAATCTTTTGCACATCCACAGGAGCAGAAGGATCTGCCTCTTCCCATGTTGCTTTGCCTTTTTCCAGATCAACGGACACGTTCTTCAGCCCCTGAATGGCGGAAAGTGCATTGGTGACTGATGTCTTGCAATGGTTGCACGACATTCCTTTTACTGTGATGTCCGGCATGTCTGCCTCCTGTGTTTTGTTCCGCGACGGAATCGTTGTGTATAAAAAGTTGACACTCTTTTTTTTGCACCTGATGAATTGCTTTCGCCCTTGAAATGAGTATGGTATTTTGAGAATCGATGTCAACTGGGAGAGCTCAAATGAAAGACGATTCACAATTGTCAGCCGCGGACGGGGGCGAAACCGGCGCGGCAGGTGTAACGCACGACGGTGCACAGCCGCCCCGTACAGCCAGAATGCCGGTCAAGGGTATGACCTGCGCGGTCTGCGCCGGACGGATAGAAAAAGTTGTCGGCGCCATGCAGGGCGTGCAGTCCGTCAATGTCAACCTTGCTTCTGAAATCATGGACGTGAGCTGGAATCCGGAAGTGGTCCGGCTTGATGATATTACTGCCGGAGTGAAAAAACTGGGCTTTGAGGCGATGCCGCCCCGGGACGAAGCTTTGGAAGAGACTGTGCTGCGTTTTTCTGTGGGAGGCATGACCTGTGCCGCCTGTTCCGGAAGAATAGAAAAAGTTGTGGGCGGCATGGAGGGCGTTGCTTCGGTGACGGTAAGCCTGCCGGCGGAAACGGCCACCGTGGTGCCCATGGCGGGAACGGCGCACCGGGCACTGGTTGACGCTGTGGAAGCGCGCATACAGGCGCTGGGTTTCACCGCGCAGTACATGGTGCCCGAAGCGGCGGACGATGCACATGCTCTGTGGGAAAAGCAGAAGGCCGAAAGCGACGCCCGCCTTGCCGAAATGCGGCGCAGGCTTGTTCCTGCTTTTCTTTTTGCACTGCCGCTGTTTGTCATCTCCATGGGAGAAATGGCGGGGTTGCCCATGCCCGCGTTGCTTTCACCGCATCGGTCGCCGGTGTCGTTTGCCCTTGTGCAGCTTATGCTGGTGCTGCCTGTCATGTGGTCGGGCCGCAATTTTTACCGCGTGGGTTTCAGAAACCTGATCAACGGCGGACCCAACATGGATTCGCTTATTGCAGTGGGTACGGGAGCGGCGTTTGCCTACAGCCTGTGGAACACCGTGGAGATTGTGCTGGGCGTGGATGTGATGCAGCGCGCCATGGACCTGTATTACGAGTCGGCAGCCGTGATCATTGCCTTGATTTCGCTTGGCAAATACTTTGAAGTCCGTTCCCGCGCCCGTACGTCCGAGGCCATACGGGGACTCATGGAGCTGACGCCTGACACGGCTCTGCTGGTTGAGCCGGAAGGCCACCGCGAGGTTCCCGTGGCAGAAGTGCATCGCGGCGACAGGTTGCTGGTGCGCCCCGGTGACAGAATTCCCGTGGACGGGATATTGGTTTCCGGCACTTCAAGTGTTGATGAATCCATGCTGACGGGTGAAAGCATGCCGGTGACCAAGCGTGAAGGCGACAGCGTGGCGGGCGGCACCATTAACGGTACCGGCTCGTTCACCATGCGCGCGGAACGCGTGGGAGCCGACACTGTGCTGGCGCGTATCATCCGGCTGGTGCAGGACGCGCAGGGATCCAAGGCTCCCATTGCCAGTCTGGCAGACAGAGTGTCGTTGTATTTTGTTCCCATTGTCATGGCTGTGGCACTGCTGTCCGGTCTCAGCTGGTTTGCTTTCAGCGGAGAAGGCTTTGCTTTTTCGCTGCGCATTTTCATTGCGGTGCTGGTTATCGCCTGCCCGTGCGCCATGGGACTGGCCACTCCCACTTCCATTATGGTGGGCACGGGACGCGGAGCGCAGCTGGGTGTGCTGATCAAAAGCGGTACCGCGCTGGAAGCCGCCGGCAGGGTGCAGGCCGTGGTGTTTGATAAAACCGGAACCCTGACGGAAGGGCATCCTGTGCTTGAGGATGTGGAGCCGGTAGGCTCTGCGGCACAGCCGGATGTTCTGGTACGGCTTGCCGCGTCTCTCGAATCTGCTTCTGAACACCCGCTGGGCGCGGCCATTGTGGAAGGTGCCCGCAGGCGTCAGCTTTCGCTGTGGCCGGTGGACGGCGTATCTGCCGTGCCGGGACGCGGGGTTACGGGCACTGTCGCTTCACCGGAAGGTGAGCGCAGGATTCATATAGGCAATACCGCCTTTCTGCGTGAAGCAGGTATGCAGGCCGATTGGGACGCTGTGGGGCGGCTTATGCAGGGTCATGCCGAAAAAGGCCGAACCCCCCTGCTGATGGGGGTGGACGGTCAGGTGGCCGGGGTGCTTACGGTGGCTGATCCGTTGAAGGAAAACGCTCCGGCTGTGGTTGCCGGTCTGAAAGATATGGGCATCCATGTGGTGATGCTGACCGGTGACAACGCCACCACGGCGCGGGCCGTGGCGGAGCGTGCCGGTATAGATGACGTGGTGGCCGAAGTGATGCCCGATGAAAAGGATGCCAAAGTGGCGGCGCTGCAGGAGCGCGGCTACAGAGTGGCCATGGTGGGAGACGGTATCAACGATGCTCCCGCACTGGCGCGCGCCGATGTGGGCATAGCCATGGGAACGGGCATCGATGTGGCCGTGGAGGCCGGCGACGTGGTGCTGATGAAAGGAGACCTGCACGGTGTGCTGACTGCGCTGGCGCTTTCGCGTGCCACGGTGCGCAATATCAAGCAGAACCTTTTCTGGGCATTCGGCTATAACGTGCTCGGCATTCCGGTGGCCATGGGGCTTTTGCATGCGCTTTTCGGCGGCCCCACGCTTTCGCCCATGATAGCCGGCGCTGCCATGGCCATGAGTTCCGTGTCCGTAGTCAGCAATGCGCTGAGGCTGCGATTTTTCAGGCCCTCATAGGCATGCGTGCAGAGCTGCTGTAATCTTGTATGACGGCGGGCGTGACAGCCCGCCTTTTTTATTGCCGGCGGGGATGATTGTGCGGGGCTGTAAGGTCCGCAGCGGACTGTACAGGGCGGGTCAGTAGTTTCTTATGTATGCGTCCAGATTTTCTGCTGTGCAGTTCTTGCTTACCCAGAAAGCGGCAGCCCATACGGAAAGCGCGGCGGCCTGCGTATCGTCCAGGCGGCGCAGTTTGGCTTCCAGCGATGCTTTGCCCGCTCCGTGTCTGGTGTGCAGCAGGTTCAGTTCGCAGGCGTCCTGCACGCGCAACAGCAGATAATCAAGCCGCGTCTGTTCCGGCATGAGCCTGATGTCTTTATGCGCTTCGACTATGGTTTTCAGCTCAGGAGCGGTAAATTGATCCTTGATGCTGGATATGGCGCGGAAAAAGGTATCCACTGCCCACGGCAGAATGAATTCGGCTCCCGCACTTTTGGTGCGGAAATAATCTTTGAGCCACTTTTCCTGATCGCCGGAAATTCTGGCGGCTACCTGCGGCATGGCTTCCCCCTGCGCTGTGCGCAAACGCTTGTCCGGTGGGGCGTTCCGGATTTTAGGACAATATCGGAAAACATACCTTGCCCGGAGCCAGAGTTCAAGACATTTTCTAGAGCTTTGCGGAACACTGAAAAAGGCAACGGCTGCAGACCGTTGCCCTGAACTCTGTGTTTTGTATGGATGCGAACGCGTGAAAAACTACAGTATTACTTCGCCTTCAAGTTCCGTATTGTCCGGAATATGTGCGGTTCCGCCGGTTGTGATGGTTGTGTCGCCGCGGATAACCACGTTTCTGCCAAAGGTCACATCGCCTTTTATGGT
Organism: Oleidesulfovibrio vietnamensis; assembly: GCF_055388115.1. Lineage (NCBI taxonomy): Bacteria > Pseudomonadati > Thermodesulfobacteriota > Desulfovibrionia > Desulfovibrionales > Desulfovibrionaceae > Oleidesulfovibrio > Oleidesulfovibrio vietnamensis. The sequence continues at coordinate 2,567,473 of NZ_AP042419.1, read as the reverse complement.
CAGACTGCTGCACTCTTTCAGCGAAGGCGGACCATATGGAATGCGCTGCAGCAGTTTGTCGTAATGGTCGTAGTACCTGTCGTCCAGAGTGACCTGCGGGGTGGGGTAGCGGCATTCCGGACTGAAGCTCACCGTGCCCTGATTCAGCGCGAAGCAGTCGGACATGACGGCCAGCAGGTCGGAACATTTTTTGACGGGGATGAATCTGTCACGGTTGACCACTACGGCCTGCGCACCGGTAAACATGGAAATACCCGCTCCCATGGCTGTTTCCACCTGCCAGACCGGTTCCGAGCTTTTGTCCCGCGGGTTCACCGTTTTGGGATTGAGGATGACCGGCAGACGCAGGAGTCCCTCTTCTTCAATGCGTTTTTTAAGCGCGTGCAGGTCGACCCACAGGTTGTTGGTATTGAAAAGTCCGTAACGGCGGATATCCTGAAAGGCGTCGGTTTCATCGGGGGGGCACTGCGCCAGTTCGCGCAGTATCAGACCGCCGTCGCGGTGTTGCGCCAGATGACCGCCCTTTTTGTCAGAAGCTGTGCGCGGAGCCACCTCCATGATAAAGGGCAACTCGTTGCCGGCCATGTATCCGAGAATGCGCATATCCAGCACGGCACCCAGATTGTCGGAGTTGGAGACAAAGGCATAGCGGCGCCCGTGGGAGAGCAGATCGTCCAGCACGCCTGAAGTGACCAGCGAAGCATACAGGTCGCCGTGTCCGGGCGGGTTCCATTCCATGTCCGGACTTTGCGGGTACGACACAGGCTGCAGCGTACGGCGTGAAACCTTGGGAAATTTGTGCTGCACAAAGCACACCGGTGTGCACTGGCGGCAGTCTTCTTCGCGTATGTCGGCAAGTGCCTGCAGAGTTTCTTCGTGCGTGCTGAAGCTGTTCATGAGAGCAAGCGGCAGCGGGCCGCCGCACTCTTTTTGCTGCAGCAGGGCCTGCTGCATAATAATGTCCAGAAAGCGCATCTCGCCGAAAACGGGTATAAGCGATTTTGCATGGGTCATGCCCATGCTGGTACCCAGTCCGCCGTTCAGCTTGATAACCACAGCCTGACGCGCCGCCTGTCTGCCTGCTTCGCGGAAGGACTCCAGCGAATCGACATGAGGCAGGTCGGCAGCGGAGACAGGCCGCAGTTCCGCTTCGTGCAGATAGCCGGTGTGGCGGGCCACGATTTCGTCGTAGTAACTGTTAAAAAGGCGTATCAGCCCTTCGGATAGGCCATGCAGCCGCATTTTGCGGGCAAAAGGGGCAAAAGCCGTCTGGCCGTTACCGGCGCGGGGGCTGTCGTCTGCAGCAGGTGTCTGTTGTTCTGTCATGGTACCGGATGGAAAAACCCGCATGGGTGTCACAGGCTCCGTGTGGGTTGCGGTTGTGATGCGGAAAACCGGAAAAACGAACCTGTATATTACGATAACTGTGGTATATTGCCAGTATAAATTTGTCCGCGGTCCAGATGTGCGGGCATGCCCCGCAGCATCGGGAAATTTGGTGTTCAACTGTCTATACTATTTCGTGATTTATGGCAAAGTCCGTGCAGGGCTTGCGGTGCGGCAGACCAACGGACGGTAAAGGCGGAGCATGCAGGCGGGGTGTGCGGGTTCCGGATGTGTATCAGGCCGGCTCTCCGGCTTTTTCTATAAGCACTGTGCCGTTGGTGAGCTCTGTCAGTGCCTGTCGCAGAGCGGCTACGTTCTCCTGCGGCAGGGTTATGGTAAAACCTGCATCAGCGGCGTATTCTTCGTGCGTCACTACGGCCTCGTGTTCTTCAATCAACCGTTTGAAAACGGTCACATGAGTGTATTCCATAATTATATTCAGATGGGCGGGAAAAATTTTTTCACGCACGGGCAGGCTTTCCAGTCCCAGCGAAACCATGCCCCCGTATGCGCGTACCAGCCCCCCTGTGCCCAGTTTGGTACCGCCGAAGTACCGCGTGACCACCACGGCGATTTCTCCCACGCCGCCATGCAGCAGCACATTGAGCATGGGGCGTCCTGCAGTGCCGTGAGGTTCTCCGTCGTCGCTCATGCCCACGCGGGCGGTGTCACCCGGCGCGCCGCACATGAAAGCCCAGCAGTTGTGGGTGGCATCGGCATGGCGGGTGCGGATGCTGTCAATGAACTCTCTGGCCGAATCCGGACACGGGGCATGGGCCAGATAGGCAATAAACAGACTGCGTTTAATGGTGTCCTGCACGGTATGCACTGCCACCGCGGGCACAGGATAGCGCTGATTCATGGCCTGTGCCTACTCTGCAGGCGCGGCGGGGTCAAGATGCGCGCCAGCTGTCATTTGACGCCCGCCTTTCAAGCGGGTAGGTAGCGGCTCAGACTGGCTCAGAGCCTGTCAGGCGGAATCATATATTATGTCTAAAATACTTATTATTGCAGAAAAACCATCCGTAGCGCGGGAAATTGCACCGCTGGTCGGTGCCGTTTCCAGACGTGACGGCTTTCTGGAAGGCCCGACGCATATCGTCAGCTGGGCGGTGGGGCATCTGGTTAACATAGCCGAGCCGGAAGAACAGGACGAAGCATGGGGCGGACGCTGGGCGCTGGAACAGCTGCCCATGATTCCCCGGCAGTTTCGACTGACCGTGCTGCCCGAAGCCCGCAGACAGTATGAAACCGTGCGGCAGCTCATGCATCGCGATGATGTGGCGCATGTGGTTAACGCCACCGACGCCGGACGGGAGGGTGAGCTTATTTTCCGGCGCATCCAGCTGCATGCCGGCTGCACAAAGCCTGTGCAGCGCATGTGGGCCAACGATATGACGGAAGAAGGGCTGCGCCGCAGTCTGGGCAATCTGCTGGAGGATGCCGCCAAGCGTAATCTGGGGCTTGCGGCCTTTGCACGGGCCGAGGCGGACTGGCTTATCGGTATGAATCTTTCGCGCCTGTTCACGCTGAAGGCCGGTTCACTTATTTCTGTCGGCCGTGTGCAGACGCCGGTGCTCAAGCTTATCTGTGACCGGCGTGCGGAAATAGAACATTTTGTTCCTTCTGATTTCTGGACGGTGGAGGCCCGTTTCGGCCGCAGCGCACCCTGTAATGCCGGTGGTGCCGCAGCTGCAGCCGGTTCCGCCGCGCCGGTGTGTTTGTCTGCCGGGGTGGCGGCCGCGCAAGGAGCGGAAAAACACCCCCCGCAGGCCGCTGCGGCAACTGCCGGTCAGGCATCATGCCCGCCGGATGAGAACGCGGATGCCCGAGGCACGGGAACGGAGACACCGGCTGATGATGTGTTCAGTGCCGTGTGGCACCTGCCGCCGGACTTCAAGGAAACACGTCTGGAGCGGCAGGATGATGCCGAAGCAGTCATCGGTCGTTGTCAGGGCGGTACAGGCGTGGTGGACGCCACGGAAAACCGCAAGGGCTCTCAGAAACCTCCGCTCCCCTTCGACCTGACTACCCTGCAGCGCGAAGCGAACTCGCGTTTCGGCTATTCAGCCAAGGAAACACTCGCCATAGCGCAGGCTCTGTACGAACAGCGCAAGCTCATCACTTATCCCAGAACTGATTCGCGATACCTTACCCGTGATTTGTTCAAGGAAATTTTAAAGCATTTCAGAGCGGTATATCATCTGTACCCGCAGGAGACGGTTCCGGCAGTGGAGCGTGTCAAAGCGGGGTGCAAGTTTGACTGTGTCAATGACAAAAAAGTCACCGATCACCACGCCATCATTCCCACAGCTGCCAAAGGCAGGCCTGATGCGCTTTCTGCCGAAGAACGTAATGTTTACGACATGGTCTGCCGCCGTTTTGTGGCCGCGTTCAGCGCTCCGGCCAGTTTCATGTCATCCACGGTACGGGTGCTCTCCGGTGAAGATGTTTTTGTAGCGCGGGGAAAAGTATTCAAGGATATCGGCTGGCTGGCTGTGGAACCGTGGCGCACGGCCGAGGACAACCCGTTGCCCGCACTGCGCAAGGGGACACGGCTGCATGTGCATGAAGTTTCGGCTGTCAGACGGCAGACAAAAGCTCCGGCGCATTTTACCGATGCTTCGCTGCTTGCCGCCATGGAAACCGCGGGGCGGCTGGTGGATGACGAAGAGCTGCGCAATGCCATGAAGGAGCGCGGGCTGGGCACTCCGGCCACAAGGGCACAGATTATTGAAACCCTGCTGGCGCGGGGGTATGTGGAAAAGAAAGGCAAAAGGCTGATTGCCACCGATTCCGGCATGCAGGCCGCGGCGCTGGTCTCTTCCATGCTGCCTGATATGGCCTCGGCGGAACTGACCGGTCTCTGGGAAAAAAAGCTCAAAGATATCGAAGCGGGAAATAATACATACCCTTTGTTCATGCAGGAAATCAGAACCATGCTGGCGCAGAGTGTCGAAAGCATAAAGCCCCGCAATGTCAAAAACATACTGGTAGAAACCGCTGCGCGTCTGGCCTCGCGCGAGCTGGACGGTAAATGCCCGTTGTGCGGGGCAGAAGTGGAAGAGCGGGACAAAGGGTTCGGGTGCAGCCGCTGGAAACGCGCTGACGGCGGGTGTCCCTTTATGATCTGGCGGACATTTATGGGTACGCAGATTGATGCGGGTATGGTACGCGAGCTGCTGGAGACGGGCTGCACCAGTCAGGAACTGCAGCTTACTTCCCGCGGCGGCAATACTTTTTCGGCACGGCTCAGACTGGAGCAGGGAAGAGTGCGCCCCGACCTGCCGGAAAAACATGCCCGTGCGTCCGGCGGCGCTGCACCGTCTGCCGGTGTGGACATGCACGACCCGGCCGAAAATCCTTTTTTCGCGGATGAAAATCCGTTTCCGCCGGAAATGCCCTGATTAACCTGCGTGCTTGATGCCTGCCCGTTTTTGCGCAGCTCAGGCTGACCTGTATGGCTCGACCGGAAAAAGCAGACTTGCTCCGCTTTTTCCGGTCTGTTTTTTGTTCCTGTTGCTTTTTGATGCCGAGATGTTAAGTGTGGCGGTGCTTTTTTCCTCCGGGCAAAAAAAAAATTGCAGAAAAGGGTTTACAAAGAGAAAAAAGTTTGTTTAATAGGAATCGTTACTGATTGAGAGCGGAGTGCTTCCGCAGAATATAACTGAAAACAAAACATACAGGAGCATTGAAATGTCCAAGACCATGGAAAATCTGATGGCTGCTTTTGCCGGTGAATCTCAGGCCAACCGCAAGTACCTTGCCTTTGCCAAGCAGGCAGAAAAGGAAGGCCACCATCAGGTTGCCAGACTGTTCCGCGCTGCCGCCGATGCCGAGACCATTCATGCTCACGGTCATCTGCGCAATGCCGGTAAAATAGGCACCACAGCCGAAAACCTGAAGGCCGCCATTGAAGGCGAGACCTATGAATTTGAAAAGATGTACCCCGTGATGATTGAAGAAGCCGAAGCCGAGGGCGAAAAGGTTGCAGCACGGTATTTCGGGTTTGCCAACAAGGCGGAAGAAGTGCACGCCAATCTGTACAAGAAGATGCTTGCAGCGCTGGAAAGCCCCGAAGAAGTTGACTACTACAACTGTTCCGTGTGCGGATACACCCACGAAGGTCCTTTTGACGGCGATAAGTGCCCCATCTGCGGCGCCGCCTCCAAGGCTTTCTACAAGGTAGATTAATTTACGGGACAGGGTTTTTGCCCTGCCTGAGTTGCCTGCGGGCCGGAAATATATTTCCGGCCCGTTTTTTTTGTGCCGGACGGTGTGCTGTGCGGCTTCCGGGTGGCCTATGGGCGGGTGCAGGCCGGTAATGGTTCCGGATTATTCAGAATAATAACGTTGTATATATCGACGCGTGTCATTTTTTATCCGCTGTTTATGTGCTATGCTCCTTTAAGGTAACCGTGCGCACATCCGGCGGCGCACGGAACGTATGAAAACAATTATTCCGGGGCAGGGTATGACAATTAAGGTAAGGCTGATTGCAGGACTGGGGGTGCTTGTTTTTCTGACAGTTCTGCTGGGCGGTGTGGGTATATTCGCGCTGGAGCAGGGTAAAAAAGATCTCAGCCATCTGATAGACGAACAGGTGGAGCTGCGTGACATGGCGGATGCCATACGCTATGGCGCGGCGCAGCACCGCAGGTTTGAAAAGGACCTGTTTCTGAACATCGGCGACAGAGAGCGGCAACAGCGTTATCTTGCCCGTTTCCGCGAGGCTTCGGCCGCGCTCGGCGCAGATATTGAGCGTCTGGGCCGCATAGTTTCCGCCAGCAGTGCCATGAGCGAACACCGGAGACTGCCGGATGTGCTGAAACAGGCGCACGCGGAGTATGTGCGGGCATTTGAATCGCTGGCCGCGGAAACCATGGATGACCCTGACCTGACTCCGCAGGAAGCCAACAGGCGGTTCGGCTCGGCCAAGGAGCATATCTACCTGCTGGAAAGTACAACAGATGAAATTGTCCGGCTGGTGACACACGGTCTGGACAGTTACATTGAGCTTATTCTCAGCCGTAACAATACATTGCGCCTGTTGATGATCTGCCTGACGGTGTTTGTGGCTGCGGCGGGAGCGGGGGCGGCCCGCTGGCTGTTCCGTTCTGTGGAGGTTCCGCTCGCGGCTGTTATAGAACATACGGAACAGGTGGCCGACGGCAGGCTGGATCATCGCAGCACATACCGTTTTTCCGGTGAAATGCAGACGCTTTTCGGTGCTGTGGAACGCATGGTGCAGTCCATCAAAGAACGAATTCTGCATAATCAGGCTATCATTAACGGTGTACCCGATCCTATTATCGTGACGGATGCCGGCTGTATGATAACCTCGGTGAATGCTGCCGCACTGGAGCTTCTGGGCAAGGATGAAAAGACGCTGGCAGGGCAGGCGCTGACTTCTGTGCTGGGGCGCGATTTTCACGGTGGCGAGTCTCCGGTGGAAACCATTGCCCGCAGCGGCGCAGCGGGGCACGCCCTCACGTTTGCCCATGCTTCGGGAGGGCAGGAGCGGTATTACCATGCGCGGGCCGTGAAGCTGGCGGACGGCGGGGGGCATGTGTACGGCTATATGGAGGTTCTGCAGGATATCACATCAGTCAAGGCGGGCGAGCTGAACGCTCTGCGTCAGTCCGAGCGTCTGGCGGGAATCGCACGCAAGGCTGAAGGAATTGCTGCCAATGTGGCCGAGGCTTCCGGAATTTTGGAAGAGCAGGTTACCGAGGCTGCCCGGGGTGCCGACCAGCAGCAGCAGCGCAGTTCGGAGTCGGCCACAGCCATGGAAGAGATGAACGCCACGGTACGGGAAGTGGCGCAGAATGCTTCGGATACGCATCTGATGACCGAAGACGTGCGCCGCAAGGCGTCGCATGGTGCCGAACTGGTTGACGGCGTGGTGCGTGCGGTGGACGGGCTGGAACGTCAGTCGCTTGAACTGCGTACGGAAATGGAGCAGCTGGGGGCCAAAGCGGCGGATACAGGCAAGGTGCTGGGAGTGATAACGGATATTGCGGACCAGACAAACCTGCTCGCCCTTAATGCGGCCATAGAGGCAGCCCGTGCCGGAGATGCCGGAAGAGGGTTTGCCGTAGTTGCCGACGAGGTGCGCAAGCTGGCGGAAAAAACCATGCAGGCCACCGGTGAGGTGGAGCAGGTCATCATGGGTATTCAGCAGTACACCGCGCGCAGTGTGCAGGCTACGGAAACCGCAGTACGCGCCGTAAGCGAAAGCCGCGGGCTGGCCGGAGAAGCAGGACGTATGCTGCACGAAATAGTGGGTGCGGTGCATACTGCCAGCGATCAGGTAAATTCCATTGCCACCGCAGCGGAAGAACAGGCCGCCACCAGTGAGGAAATTAACAGGATAATTATGGAAGTAAATGAAATTTCTGATGATACGGCACAGCGGATGGCCGAGGCGGAGCATGCTGTGCGCAGCCTTTCCGGCGAGGCTGCCGCTTTGCGGGCTCTCATTGATTCCATGCATGACGAAACCTAGCCGCGGCGGAACACCGTCACAGCGGCAGGAAGGGTATGACAGCGCGGCGTTTAACGACGCCGCGCGCTTGCGCTGAAAGCATATTTGCGCCACTCTTGCGCCTCGACGACACACCTACTCACCTTAACAGAGAAGGAGATGGTTCCGTGCGTTACCGCAACATGACCATGCTTCTGGAAGACCTTGAGCGCCACGGGCAGCTTATCCGTGTGGATGCCGAGGTGGACCCGTACCTTGAAATTGCCGCCATCCAGCGCCGTGCGTATCGCGCGGGCGCACCGGCAATGCTGTTTACCCGTGTGAAAGGCACGCGTTTTCCCATGGTTGCCAACCTGTTCGGCACCATGGACCGCACGCGGTTCATTTTCCGCTCTTCGCTGCGTGCGCTGGAAGGACTGTTCCGGCTCAAGGTTGATCCGTTCGACTTTTTCAAACATCCCTGGCGCTATGCCGGGGTTCCCCGTGCGCTTTTCAGCGCCATGCCGCGCACGGTGAAAAAAGGTTCTGTTTTTGAAAACACCGCTGCCGTCAGCGAACTGCCGCAGCTTGTCTCGTGGCCGCGTGACGGCGGCGGGTATGTGACGCTGCCGCAGGTGTATACAGAAAGCCCCGAGCATCCGGGGTACAAACATTCCAATATGGGAATGTACCGCGTGCAGCTTACCGGCCCGCACTATGAAAAAGACAGGGAAGTGGGGCTGCACTACCAGATACACCGGGGCATTGGGTACCACCACGCGCAGGCACTGCGTGTGGGCGAGTCGCTGAAAGTCAATATCTTTGTGGGTGGCCCCCCGGCCATGACTCTGGCCGCGGTGATGCCTCTGCCCGATGATATTCCTGAAGTGGTTTTTGCCGGTGCGCTGGCCGGGTTCCGTATTCCCATGGTGCGGCGCGGGGGTGACCTGCCCGTGCTGGCAGACGCCGATTTCTGCATCAGCGGCACCATAATGCCGTATCAGAAGCCGGAAGGGCCTTTCGGGGATCATCTGGGGTATTACAGTCTGGAGCACGATTTTCCCGTGCTGCGCGTGGATAATGTCTGGCACCGTAACGGCGCTGTCTGGCCGTTTACCACTGTGGGACGCCCCCCGCAGGAAGATACCGTTTTCGGCGATTTTATCCACGAGCTGACTGCGGCCATGGTGCCGCAGGTGTTCAGCGGGGTGCACGAGATACAGGCGGTTGACGCCGCGGGTGTGCATCCGCTGTTGCTGGCCATAGGCAGCGAACGTTATGTACCCTGGGCCAGCGAACGCCAGCCGCAGGAACTTATCACATCGGGCATGGCGCTGCTGGGCAACACCCAGACCTCGCTTTCCAAGTATGTGATGATCACCGCGCGCGAAGACGCTCCCGCGCTGACAACTCATGACTACGACGGGTTCTTCAAGCATATGCTGGAGCGTACCGACTTTGGCCGTGACCTGCATTTTATCACGCGTACCACGATAGATACGCTGGATTACACCGGTATCAGCCTTAATCAGGGTTCCAAACTTGTCTGGACAGCCTGTGGCGAGAAAAAGCGCGCCCTTGCCCACCATCTGCCTGCGGATCTTACTCTGCCTGCGGGGTTTGGTGATGCGCGGCTGTTCGGGCGGGGTATTGTGGTGCTCAGAGGACCGGCGCATACGGCAGCGCGTGACGAACATGACGAGGCCATGTTCCGGCTTGCCGAGCACCTCGGCGGTATCGGCGGGCTGGAAGGAACACCGCTTTTTGTGGTGGCGGACGATGCCGCTTTTACGGCAGAGGACTGGACGAACTTCCTGTGGGTCACGTTCACCCGCTCTGATCCCGCAACGGATATGTACGGTGCAGGCGCCTTTACCCATTGCAAGCACTGGGGATGCCGCGGGCCGCTCATCATTGACGCCCGGCTGAAATCGTTCCATGCCCCTGCGCTGGAGACAGACCCTGATGTGGAACGCAGGGTGGACGAACTGGGTGCCCCCGGGGGGCCGCTGCACGGATTTGTGTAAGGCGTTTACATACGAAACAAAAGGACGGGAGTACGCTCAGGTACTCCCGTCTGTTTTTTAGCAAATGCCTGCGTCCGCAGCGGAACCGTTATGCTGCGGCCTGCAGAACGCTCAGGCTGCCGGCTGCGCTGCGGCCTGATCAATGACCCAGCTCAGCCTGCCGGCAGCGGGGGCGATGTGCTGTATGGGCAGGAGGCGTGGTTCCAGCAGGTTGAGCGCTTTTGCCAGCACCGGATGTTTCGCGTGACCGCTGGCCATGACAATGACATCGCGGGCATTGTTGATGACCGGCAGGGTCAGGGTCAGACGCGTGCTGTGCAGCGAGGGTACATACTGGTCAATGACCAGTTTTTCGCGCTCCTCCAGTCCGGTGGAGTGCGGAAAAAGCGATGCCGTATGACCATCGGCGCCTGTTCCCAGCAGCACGCAGTCAAAGCGGGGCAGCTCACCCGCTGACAGCCCGAACTGCCTGCGCAGCAGTTCTTCATATGCCTGTGCGGCAATTTCCGGCTGTGCTTCTCCTTTCATACGGTAGAATTTTGTGGCGTCCACCTTATGCAGCAGCTCGTCGCGGGCCACACGGTAGTTGCTCTGCTCGTGGTCGGGGTGGACGCAGCGTTCGTCCACCCAGTATACGCTGACTTTATTCCACGGAATGCGGTCTGCGTATTCCTGCCCGGCAAGCAGCCGGAACAGCGGCACCGGCGTGCTGCCGCCGGAAAGCGCTATGGTGAAGGCATCGTGCGCGGCCACTGCCGCGGCGCAGCGTTCTATTATAAGCTCCGCCGCCTGCCGTGCCATGGCATCGGGGTCGGGTGTGATATACAGCGAAAGATGCGAAACCAATGTCATGATGTAACCCCCATGGTGATTTACGACGTAATCCGTGGCGGCATGTGCCGTCCGGAGCCGTACGTCGTGTGCCATGGTGCCACACCCTGCGTTGTTTTGGAATAGAGCAGATGCATCCGGTGCAAAGGCGCAGCGCCGGTGGGGCTGCTAGGCGCTGAAAGCATTGACGGTGCGGCTGCAGATTCTGTCCAGCAGCGCGGCATCGTGGCTGATGACCAGCATGCCTATATTCCGCTCTGCGGCTGTTTCCAGCACGCTTTTCCAGATGGTTGCCTGCGTCAGGGCATCCAGCATGGATGTCATTTCATCGCACAGCAGATAGCGTGTACGCCTGTCCAGCGCCCGTGCAAGGCAGACCCGTTGCAGTTCGCCGCCGGAAAGTTCATGCGGATACCGTGCAAGCCACGCACCGGCTATGCCCAGCCTTTCAAGCAGGCGGGGCTGGGGGGGGCCCGCCTCGGCCAGAATGTCACGTATCTGCCAGCGGGGATTCACAGCCAGTTCCGGATGCTGGAAAAGCAGCTGGACGGGATTGAAGTTCCCGCGGACATACCTTTCTCCGTCAACGGAAACCGAGCCTTCCTGCGGTGTCAGGTAACTGCTCAGAACTCTGGCCAGTGTGGACTTGCCGCGCCCGCTCGGTCCGGGCAGCCCCACTCTTTCTCCAGCGGCGACGGTTATGTCCAGCCCGCGGAAAAGCCAGTTTTCGCGGCGGTTGTAGCGGAAGCCCAATCCGCGGCCTTCAAGCATTCCAGCACCTCACTTTACCGCCGGACAGCGGCGTCAGTTCCGGCAGGGTTTCGCGGCAGCTGCCGTTGCTGCGCAGGCATGCCCCGCTGAAAGGGCAACCGCCGTTCTGCGGGGCTGTTTCCGGTTGCGGTACCGCCTGAGTGAATCCGTTACGGGGCAGCGATTCCCACAGGGTGCGGGAGTAGGGGTGACGCAGTGAACCGTTGCCGTTGAAGTCCGAGGCCCGGGCCTCTTCCACGGTCACACCGCCGCAGAAGACGGTTACGCTGTCCGCCACACTCAGGGCGGCTTCGATGTCGTGTGTAATCAATATGACAGCCTTGCCCGTATCGGCCAGACTGCGCAGGTGGCCCAGTGTTTCACGGGCGGTAAGCGGATCAAGCCCGTTTGTGGGTTCGTCTGCAATGAGCAGGCTGGCCGACCCTATGGTGGCTGTGGCTGTCAGCACGCGCCGTGTCATACCGCCGGAAAGCTGAAATGGAAACCAGCCCAGGGTCCGGCGCGGCAGTCCGTAACGTTGCAGGGCCTGCTGTGCGGAGCTGCGTGCCTCTGCCGCGGACATGCCTCCGCAGATGCCGGCTCTGGCTACCTGAACCCCGACTTTGAGCAGCGGGTTGAGAAAGCTGACCGACTGCGGGATGAGTGCGATTTCCTTGCCGCGTAGTGAGCGGATGCTGCGGGGCGTGAGCCTGCGGCCGTTGTAGAACATGTCGCCGGAGCAGGTTGCGTTGGCGGGCAGAATGCCCAGCACCGCATGGGCCAGCAGGCTTTTGCCGGCGCCCGACTGTCCCACCACGGCTGCGATGGTGCCTGCCTGTACCGTAAGATCAAGGCTGCGTATGGCAGGCACACTGTGGCGTCTGAGTCCGGCGGAGTAAGTACTGAATTCTACGGAGAGATTGCGTATTTCCAGCATGGCCGCTCCCTGTTTATTCTCTGCATGTGCGCGGGTCGAGCAGCGCACGTATGTTGGATCCCAGAATGTCAAATGTCTTTACCGTGATGACCAGCGTGAGTCCGGGCGCCACGGCAAGCCACCATAATCCCATGGAAAGATAGCGCATGGATTCTGCCAGCAGTACGCCGATGGCCGGAGTATGCGGCGACATGCCGAAGCCCAGAAATGTCAGGGCAGCGGCATGCAGGATGGCATGCGGAAACAGAAGCAGCAGGCCGATGATGAACTGGGGTATGACATGCGGCAGCATATGTCTGCGGGCAATGAACATGCGGCTTTTACCCAGCTGGTGCGACAGCATGACGTATTCGGAGGACTGCAGCTGCATGACCTCGGCGCGGATGACACGTGTCAGCGACGGCCAGTGCGACGCCGCCACGGCGATGATCACACCTTTTGCTCCGCCTCCGCAGGCGAATGATATAAGGATGAGCAGCACCAGATGCGGTGTGGCCATGGCTACGTCCACCAGCCATGTGACAACGGCATCCACCGTTTTGCCCATGGTGGCTGCTGCCAGCCCCAGCACCAGCGCCACAACGGCGGAACAGGCCGCGGCGGAAAGCCCCACGAAAAGACTGATGCGCAGTCCCTTGAGTGTCCTTGCAAACATGTCCCGTCCCAGCCAGTCCGTGCCGAAGGGATGACTGAAGTCCGGCGGCAGTTTGCGCAGCGTAAGGCGGGTCACCTCGCCCGAATCGCCGTACAGCCATGCACCCGCAAACACCGCGGCAAACAGGGCGGTGCAGGCGGCAATGGTCATTATGGTGCGGGTTCGTCTGTCTGTGGCCAGTGCCGCCATGTTACCGGTCTCCTTTGCGGGCATTGCGCCGCATGCGCGGGTCTACGATCATATACAGCAGGTCGGCCACCGTGTTGCCGGTAAAGACAAATACCGTGCTGAAAATGACCAGCCCCAGCAGCAGGGGCACATCCCCCCTGAATCCGGCTTCCACTGTGGCTTTGCCCAGCCCCGGATAGGCGAAGACCTGTTCTGCCAGCACGGCCCCCCCGAACAGTTCGCCCAGTGAAGCAAACTGCAGTGTTACGGCGGGCAGGGCCACATTGCGCAGCGTGCGGCAGAAAACAATGGCCAGAGGGCGTTCTCCCTGCGCCATGGCAAAAAGGGCGTGTTCGCTGCGCATGACGTCGATGGTCTTTTCACGCGTATGCAGGGCTATCTGTGCCACTCCGATGAGTGAAAGCGTGACAGCAGGCAGGATGAGATGATGTATGCGCTGCATCAGGCTGACGTCGTGTGCGGCCATGCCGGCGGGCCATGCCCCGTGTACCGGCGTCCAGCCCAGATGCACGGAGAAAAAGGTAAGCAGCACCATGCCGACCCAGAACGTGGGAGTGGACGCCATGAGGTAGGCATAGAAGCTGATGGTTTTGTCCAGCGGACTTGCGGGATAGGCCCCCGCCAGCAGCCCCAGAGTGAATCCGAGCACGCCGGACACCGTCCAGGCGGCGAACATGAGCCAGAAGGATGTGGTGAAGCGCTTGACGATGACGGTAAGTACCGGCTCGTTGAAAATGGTTGAAGTGCCGAAGTCGCCCTGCAGCAGATTGGCCGCCCAGCGGGTGAACCGCTCCACCGGCGGCTGGTCCAGCCCCCAGCGCTGTGCTATGACCTCGCGCTGTTCCGGAGACACCTTGAGAATGGACGGCCCCAGATAGGCGTCTATGGGGTCGACCGGGGAAAAGCTGACCAGTACAAACGACAGGGTTGCCACAGAGACCAGCAGCAGCGCCAGCCGGACGGCTTTTGCAGCGGCAAAGCGTGCCAGCCGGCCTGCTGCGGAGGATAATACAGACCGGCGGAGCGGCGCAGGCTCTTCCGCCGGTCTGTTATCAGCGCTTAATCGCACGTCCATGTCCATTCAACAATGTTGGCTGTGATGGGCCAGCCGTGACCGTGGGGTTCCATCTGCGATGTACCCACATCAAGGCATTTGTTGACAAAGTAGGTGTGATCGAGGTTGACCATCCACGCCCATGCGGCATCGCCGGGCACGGTGAAGCCGGTGGTGCCGTCCCACTGGGCTTTCTGCCAGTGAGGTATGGAAGCTTCAAAGGATTCTGCCGAACGGGCATTTTCCAGATGGCTGTCCACGACGGGGTTGGAATAGAATCCGGCGTTCCAGTACATGGGGTCAGGACCGGGGGTGTGGTAGAGCTTGTACATTTCGAGCGGGCTGTGGTCGCCGAAACCGTATACGACCACCTGAGAATGGGTCAGCCGGGTTTTGATGCGGTCCCAGTTTTCACCTTTGGGCACGGCATGTATGCCCACGGGGCGCAGCATGTCGCTGGCTGCCAGCGCCAGCCCCTGACGCAGCGAGTCCTTGGCGTTGTAGATAATGGTGAACTCAGCCTTGCGTCCGTTCTTTTCGCGTATGCCGTCACCGTCGGTGTCTTTCCAGCCCGCGGCTTCCAGAATGGCCCGCGCTTTTTCCGGATCGTTGTCGGCAAAGCGCACTGCGGGATTGTCCCACGGCAGATCGTCCACCACGCCGTAAGCCGGCCTGCCGAAGCCGTCCAGCACGCCTGCGACAAGCGCCTGCCTGTCCAGAGCGTAGTTCACGGCTTTGCGTATGGCGATGTCCGCTGTCACATCATTGCCTATCGGAGCACCCGAAGGCGTGGTGCGCCCTTCATCAGGCACAACGGGAAACATGAGCCCGCGGTTGTCCACGCTTTTGACAACATGCAGCCGCATGCCGCCGATATCCTGCGCCGCCAGATTGGAAGGAACGCCGAGCACGTCCACCTGCCCCGCACGGGCTGCCGCCAGAGCGGCGTCTTCGTCGGCAAAGAGAAAGACAAGCTTTTTAATCTGCGGCTTATGGCCGTAATACCGTTCGTTGGCTTCCACCACCAGCTGCTGCCCCTCATCCCAGCGCACCAGCTTGTAAGGGCCCGACCCGACGGGGGTGCGTCCGTATGCGGGGCCGTACTGCGTGCGGGGCACTATGCCCAGCGTCACAAGGTGCTGTACAAATGTGATGTCCGGCTGCGAAAGGTGCAGCTTTACCGTGCGGCTGTCAGTTGCTTCGGCTTTGACAAGGGGCGAAAGATCAATTTTGCCTCCTGCTTCAAGCCCTTTGTTGTAGGTAAATGCCACATCCTCAGCTGTCAGAGGAGTGCCGTCGGAAAATTGCACATCATCGCGTATGGTGATGGTCCAGACTTTTTTGTCGGCGGAAAGTTGCCGTTTTGTGGCCAGATCGGGAACAATGTTCAGGGTTGCGTCACGTTTGAACAATGTGCTGTGAAAAAGCGGGTTGCCGTAGTTGCCCCAGCCCAGAAGCGGGTCATAACCTTCGGTATTTTCGCCGCCCACGGCGAGTATGAGAGTGTCTTTCTGTGCTAGAGCCGGAAAGGCCCCGATGACAAGCAGCAGCAGAACAACGCCTGCAAATCCGGCCCTGCGGGCAAATGTGTGCATGGAATTCATGGCTCCTCCGTGTATATTTTACTAATGGAGTAGCCTTGTGTGCCACTTAAGTCAAAAAGATATTACTAAAAAACTGGTGTTGTATACATAAATTGTCATTGAGCACACAACCACCGGCAAGGATGCCTCAGATGGATAGCTTTCGGGGGGGCGGGATATGGTGCAGCCTTCTTTTTGCACGTCAGGTGCGGTGTCATGCAGGGCACGCAGCCGTTAAAAAAGGGCCCGGAGGCCCTTGTGATATGCGGCTGCCGCTCAGCCGATGCGTTCTACGGACGCGTAATGCGGTTCATGCAGGGGGATGATGATGTCCGCCATCTCTTTGACCCGCATCATGATGTCATAGGCGCGTTCCGGACTGGTGCAGGTGCCGGGGGGAATGACATCCATTTCCATGGCTTTTACCGCCGCAGGCGGGTTCAGGTTTTCTTCGATGACGCAGAACCCCGTGATGGCGACAGACCCCTGAGCCGTCTGCACGACAATGGTCATGCCGCCTTCGGTATGGGCAGGCGTATGCACCGCACGTATGCCGGGCACAATCTCTTTTTCGGCTTCGCTGATAACGCGCAGCTGACCGTTTTCTTCCACTTCCTCTATGTAATCCTCAAGGTACCGGAAATCCAGCGGGTGCGGATTGTGAATATGTTCCAGCTCTTTTTCGTGAACCCATATTTCCGCGTTCACGCATTTGGAATCGTTTTCGCAATGGTCGTTATGCAGGTGCGTGTGTATGACGACGCCTATGTCTTCGGGAGTGAGTCCGTGCCGGGCCAGCCCTTCTTCCAGAGTGACAATGGGGCCGCCCAGTGCTTTTTCCCTGTCTGCCGACTTGATGGGGTGCATTTCTCCGGTATCGATGAGCATGGGCCTGTCGCCGCCCTTTATCAGCCAGCTGTATATGGGAATGGTGTACGGGGTGCCGTAATTCTGCTGATAGGTCATCATCCCTTTGTCGAACACTTTTGAGCCGACAACCATCGGGTGAATAGTATAGTTCATTGTATGGCTCCTTTACGGAATGGCCTGATGCATGAAGTGATATAAAGCGGGGGCGGTCCTTCCGCAGCAGTATGCATCCGGCGCCCACCCGGTAACAATAATCACCGTATGCCCGTCTGCAAGTAATAAAGGCGGCACGCGGCTTCAGCGCCGGGGCTTTCTGCCGCCGGCGGCACGGACGGTTTTGCCGGGTATGAACGTGGCCCGTAGAAATTCCGGATGGAAGAAAAACAGCGGATTACGCACGATGGCGTCGGGCAGAATGTGATACCAGCGGTAACCGCGCTCCTTGAAGTAACGCACGGCCTGCACACGGTAGCCAGTCTCCCGCGCGGCCAGCAGCGCGGCATCGCGCTGACAGCGCGAAGAAGAAACCGGACGCAGCAGGCGCGGGTTGAATCCGTAACGTGCCAGCATGGCACGCACCCGTTTGAATTCACGGAAGCGTGAAAATGCGTCGGCCTGACATAGCACGACCCCCCACAGGAAGAGCGCGGCCAGCAGAGTCAGCACCCATGCGGGTCCCCACAAGGCAAGCCACTGCCACAGGCGGGGCTGGGTCTCGGCCATCTGGGCAAGGCTGCCGGCCTGTGCCATCAGCGCTCTGGCTTCGGCTCCGGTTACGGCGGCCAGCAGGGTCACTTTGACACTTGTCAGGTGCGGAAAAGGGGCAGCCTGAACATATCGCAGTATTTCGGCGGCAAGATTGCGCATCATGGCTGGTGCGTTCTCCTGTCTTTCATGGCTCCGGCCGGGGTGATATTCAGCCCAGAGGGGCTGCCCACCGGCTGCGGGCACGGCACAGTTCTTTCGCGTCGTCCGCGGTGCGTATGCAGTGCAGCACGGTGTGCTCTCCGGTCAGTGCACCTCTGGCGCTGACAATTTCCGTATCGGCAAAGCATTCCGCGCGGAATGATATATCCACGGCGCGCAGCTCGTTTTGCCGGTCACACGGCATACATTCCAGCAGCCATTGCAGATAATGCCCATTGTTTACATGGCCGTTGATATCCAGATCTGCTCTGCGGGTGCGTATGCGCACACCTGCAGCTTCTTCACGCAGTCTGGGCAGGGTGCGCGTTTCAAAAGGGCGGCATGGCGGGTTGTCCTGCGGATAGCCGTCCCTGATGAAATCAGGAAGCGGAACCATGCTTCTGTCCGCAAGATGTATGGTTACCCATGCACTGGTACCTGCGGCCAGCAGTTCTCCATCCTGAGTATACAACTCGTAACAGCGGTAGGCCATGTGTCTTTCATGCGCGGCCGGCCAGGTTACGGCGGTCACTGTTTCTCCTGCCGGAGGAAAGCGGTTTACAGTTATCTGCAGCCGGGCAAGAACCCATGCGAGCTGTTCCGCTCTCAGGCGTTCGGCAGGAAAGCCCAATGTGCGGGCATGGCCGGAGGCGGCTTCCTGAAAATAATCAGCTATGGCCCGTATACCTGCTCTGCCGGTGCTGTCGGCATCGTATGTGCGTACCGGAAACGTTTCCGTGCCGGTGTGTCCTGCAAAAGGGATCATGTGGTCTCTCTGTATGCACCGCATCTGCCTGAAACGGGTGCGGGCGCCGGTGGATTGTTTTTATCCGGCATATCGTGGTTTGCGATGGCGCGCAATGTGCGGCCACCGTCATGCGCTGCGCAGTACGGCCAGAATTTCAAGGCGCGATGCCTGCCAGGCCGGATAGGCCCCTGCGGCCAGTCCCAGCAGAACGGAGCCTGCGCATATGCCGCCGATGAGCAGCGGGTCGTATACAAACGGCAGGCCGGCAAAATAGTAGACAATTGTAATCAGTCCGGCTGACGTAATCACGCCTGCGGCGCCGCCAGCACCGGCCATGATGGCTGATTCCATAAGAAACTGTCCCATGATGTTGCCCCGCGTGGCTCCCACAGAGCGGCGTATGCCTATCTCCAGCCGGCGGGCGCGGACTAGCAGAATCATTATGGACAGAATGCCCAGACTGCCGACGGAAAAAGAAATGCCGGAGGAAAGCAGTCCCAGCGTCCATACGAGATCCAGAGCCTTTTTCTGCAATTGCGTGGCTTCGCGTGCGGTAAGGATGGAAAAGTCGTCATCATTTCCGGAAGTGCCGTGGCGTTGCCGCAGTATCTCCGTGGCGGCTCTGCGTGCGGCGTCTTCCGAAGCGCCGCGTTTCAGGTTCATGAACACGCCCGAAACCCATGTCTGGTTTGACATGCGCCGCATGTAGGTTGTCAGCGGCACAAACACCTGTTCGTCCTGATCGGTACCGGAAAGATCACTGCCTTTTTCGGCCATTATGCCGACTACGGTAAGGTTGGCGCGGTAAAAGAAAACCGTCTGGCCCAGAGCCTGTGCAGGGGAACCGAACAGCCGTTCCGCAATGGTACGGCCCAGCACGATGACTTTAGCCATTTCTTCCACCTCGCGAGAGGTGAAGAACCGGCCCGCATCAATTTCGATATTGCGCACGTCGGTGTACAGCGGCAGGGTGGCCACAAGCTGACACTGCGTGGCCATGCGTCCTTTGCGGATGGGCATGGTGCGGGTGACATAGGGCACGCCTTTTTCTATCTGCGGTACAGAACGTAACAGTGCTTCGGCGTCGCGCAGGGAAAACGTGGTGGTTTCTCCTCTGAAGCGTGCAGAACCGCTTCTGCGGAAGCTGATGGTGCCGGATGCTGCCTGAAACAGGTTGGGCCCCAGTTTTTCTGTTTCTATTTCAGCCTTGCGCACCAGCGATTTGGAAATATGAAGCACGCCGGTAAGCACCATGGCACCCAGAAAAACTCCCAGCATGGCCAGAACTGTACGCATACGGTGGGTGGAAAGCGACTGGCGCGCGATGCGCAGACCGCTGAGCATGCCTGTGGTTCTGCTCATGTTACTGGTTTCCTTTCAGCGCGTGTATGGGGTCCAGTGCGGCCGCGTTGCGTGCGGGCCGCAGGCCGAAAACAAGCCCTACCGCTACGGCCGAGGCCACGCCGATGATAAAGACCTTCCATGAAAGTTCCAGCTCGATGAGGTCGAATCCGGAAAGAATACGGCCCAGCACGATGCCTATGCACAGCCCCAGCAGGCTGCCGATGACGGTCAGTGTCACGGATTCGATGAGAAACTGGAGAACAATGGCGCTGTTGCGGGCTCCCATGGCTTTGCGCAGCCCTATTTCCATCTGGCGCTCGGCAATGGACAGATACAGCAGGTTGGCCAGCACAAAACCTCCCACAACCATGGCGGAAGCAGCGGTGATGCCCAGAAACACCACCAGTCCGCCCTGCAGCATGGCGATGAATTTCATCACTTCATCCGCGGTGATGATGGAAAAGTCGTCGGGGTCGCCGGGACGCAGGTTGTGCAGGTGGCGCAGCAGGCTTTTAAGCCCCTCTTTGTGCTCGTCCATGGCTTCGGCATTGGTGAATTTCACCCGCAGGGCGGGAAAGTGGCGCCTGTCCATATTAAAGCGCTGGGTCAGTGTTGTCAGCGGTACAATAATGCGGTCATCAAGCCGTGCATTGGGGGAACTCGTGCCGCGTTTGCTCAGCACGCCCACCACGGTGAAGGGGATGTTGTTGAGAAACACGGTGCGGCCCAGCGGCGGAACACCGGCAAACAGTTTGTCGCGGGGATCGACACCCAGCAGACATACCCGTGCGCCTCTGTCCACATCGGCCTGAGTGAAGTCGCGACCTTGTGAAAGCGGCCAGTTCCATGCTTCCGCATAGTTTGCCGTTGCCCCGACAATGCGTTCGACTTCGGCGTTGTTGCCGTTTGCTTTGGCCGTGATGCCGCGCTTGGAGCGCATGGGCACCACCAGATAGACACCGGGCAGCATCTGCCGGATACTGCGGGCGTCATGAGGGGTCAGGGTGGTAAGCCGCTGTCCCACTGCACGGTTGAAAATGTCGCCCCCGAAAATCAGGGCGGCATCCGGGCCGAATTCTTTGGTGATTTCGAGCGCTTTTTTTTGTGCACCGTCCACTGCCGCTATGATGACCGTCAGCGAGGCTATGCCCAGTGCAATGGCTGTGACCACAAACGCACTGCGCAGGCGATGCGCCCATACAGCCGTAAAGGCGATATGCTGTATGCGCCACAAAACCCGTGCCGCGTGGATGACGCGCCGGTGCAGCGCCCGTGTCTGCGCCCGTGTCTGCGCCGGCGAATCCGGCGGACCGGACAGCGCCCCTGTGCCCGCCGAGGGAACAGAATCAGACGAACCGGATATGGTGTGCGGGTGTGACTTCACTGTGACGGTGCTCCTTGCAATGCGTTATCATACCCGTAAGCGCCGCGTAAAAAAAGCCCTGAAACGGCTGTCCGGCGGCCGCGGAAAAATGCGGCACGCCGGACAGAGGCGATAACGGCACTGCATTGTACCGGCAGATGTGCCGGACCGTCAGCACCTGCTGTAACACAGGTCCAGATGTTCCCGTGCCACCGGGCGGGTAGCCGTACTGACGCCCGCCGCCAGCAGAAACGACAGCGGCAGCGCCACCACATTGGGGTCTACCCACTGCAGCAGATGCAGTGCCGAACCGGGCACTGCGTCGGCAACCAGAGTGGCTTTGCCGGTCAGCCAGCGGCACAGCCCGATGGCTGCGGCTTCTTTTTCATGGATGAACAGCAGCCAGAACATGGATGCTGCGAATCCGCCCAGCATGGACACCTTGGCGCCGGTTTTGGTCATGCCGCGCCAGTAAAGCCCCAGAGAATAGGCAGGCAGAAAAGTGGCTGCGCACAGCCCGAAGAAAAAAGCGGTGGCTCTGGCAATGACAGAGCCGGGCAGTACCCATGCCCAGACCAGCGAGGCAAGTATGGTTATGACCACACCGATGCGGTTGGCGGCAAGCCCCTGCTGCTTTCTGCCCAGAGTGCGTGTGATGATGTCGTGCCCCAGCGCCGTGCCGCCGGTATGATATTGCCCCGACATGGTGGACATGGCGGCGGCCATCATGGCCAGCAGAAAAAATCCTGAAAACCAGCCGGGCATCATGGTTTCCACATAGGCGGGAATTATCTTGTCCACATTTCCGCCGCCCATCTGTATGGCAATTTTACCGAACTTCTGAAAAAACACCGCGTTGGAAAGTGCGCCGACCGTGAAAGCCACGCCGGTCATCAGCAGAATGAACACTCCGCCGAACAGTACGGCCCTGTGCAGTTCTCTGTCCGAGGGCACAGTCATGTAGCGCACGGCAAGCTGCGGTTGCGCCAGTACCCCCACGCCCACGCCGTAAACGATGGTGGTGTAGATGACCAGCCACAGGGGCGAGCCGGTCACGGTGCCCTGTGTCCACCCCAGCATGCCGCCGGCGCGCAGTTTCTCGGGCATCAGCGGCGCCATGTCCGAAAGGGTTTCGTGCGCGGGAATGACGCCGCCCAGCATCCAGTAGGTATAGCCCACAAGCATCAGCATCATAAGCACCATAAGTGTGCCTTGAAATGCGTCGGTGTACATGACGGCCTTGATGCCGCCGGTGATGACATACAGTGCCAGAATGGCCGTGACGCTGAGCAGTGCCGCCACATAAGGCACACCCAGCGACACTTCGGCCAGCCGCGCAATGCCGATGAGAACTGCTGCGGCGTAAACCGGAATGAACAGAAAAATGATGCTGCCGGAAAACCCCTGAATGAAACGCGAGTCATATCGTCTGCCCAGCAGTTCCGGAAACGTGTGCGAATCGAGAGCCAGCCCCATGCGGCGGGTGCGTCTGCCGAAAAACACCATGGCAATGAAAACGCCCACACCGATGTTGAGCACCGTGAGCCACAGTACGGAAAAACCGAACATGGCCGCGGCCCCGCCGAAACCGATGATGGCCGACGTGGAAATGAACGTGGCTCCGTAAGACATGGCCATGACAAAAGGCCCGGCCTGTCTGCCGGCCAGCATGTAGTCGGCATTGCTGCCTGTTTCTTTCCAAGCCTTCCAGGAAAGCCAGAAACAGCAACCCAGATATACGGCGGTGGCAATAAGTTTACCTGTCATTCTCTGTCCCTCCGGCTTTGCCGGTATCCATGCGGGGCAGGTGCCCTGCATCGGAAGAGCCTTTTTCGTTCCAGTTCCATATGCCCCAGCCTACGCAGCCGCATGCCGCCATAATGCTCAGCCAGAAAGCCAGCGCGGCTTCCAGCGACCCCAGTCCCAGCATCATATGTCTTTATCCTCCGTGTCTGCCCCGCCGGGGCGTGAAACAAAAAAGGCCGCGGGCGGTAAGCCTGCGACCTTCGGGTGCACTGTGTTGTTTGCGGTTGTTACTCAGACAACAGTATCCACCTTCCGGTCACAGGTGCGACCGAAAAAGAAAAAGCTGAAAAAGCTGAAGGAAAAAACGGATAGCTGTTGTGTCATGGCCGGATAGTGCAGTATTGCTCTTTTGCTGTCAATGGAAAATTCTCTGCAGGAATGAGCATCATGAATGTGCGGCATGGCTGTGCTCTTATGACATGACGTGCTCACGTTCAATGGCTCCGTCGCGGAAAAAAAGCCGCCGTCTGGCTCGTGCCGCCGTATCTTCGTCGTGGGTTACCATGACAATTGTTTTGCCGGTGGCGTTTATCTGGCAGAACAGGTCCAGAATGTCGGCGCTGGTGGCGGAATCTAACTGCCCTGTAGGTTCATCGGCCAGAATGAGGGCCGGATCGAGCAGCAGTGCCCGGGCCAGAGCCACACGCTGCTGCTGACCGCCCGACAGGCTGGAAGGTTTGAAGTCCATCCTGTCGCCCAGCCCCACCTGATGCAGCAGATCCGCCGCACGCTGGCGCAGCGTGCGCAGCGGAATATCGCTGTACAGTCCCGGCATGAGCACGTTGTCCAGCGCCGATGAGTAAGGAATGAGATAGAAATTCTGGAAGACGAATCCCGTGAGCTTGTTGCGGTAATCGCTCAGTTCGTCATCGGTCATGGTGGCCACATCACGCCCGTGCAGCTGATAGCTGCCGCCGGTGGGCCTGTCGAGCAGTCCCAGTATATGCAGCAGAGTGGATTTGCCCGAGCCGGAAGCTCCCTGCAGGGCCACAAATTCGCCCTGCATGATGTCCATATCAAGCGGTCGCACGGCCTGCACGGTCAGGTCACCCTGTGTGAACGTGCGGTAAAGTCCGCGTGTGCTGATGAGCGGGGCTGCGGTTTCATTCATCAGTGTGCCCCGCCACGTTTTGCGGCAGGGGCGCTGCCCAGATCTACATCCACGGCCACCATGTCTCCGGCATTCAGCCCGCTTACGACTTCACTGGCGTCCAGCCCGCGCAGCCCCAGCTGCGGGTAGACTTTTTCCACGTTGCCCGCGGCGCGCTGTACAAACACCGTCTGTTTGCCGTCTACCCATTTAAGCGCGGCATTGGGCAGGGCAAGCACGTTGTCCTTTTCGTGCACAATGACACTGCACTGCGTGGTCATTTCCGGCCGCAGCTTGCGCGATGTTTCCGGTGCAAGTTTGACCAGCGCCTGATAGTACACAATGTTGTCGCGTACTTCCGGCTGCGGATATATCTGGTCCACGGTGCCGGTGAACACCGCATCGGGATAGGTGTCCACACGGAATTCCGTCGTCATGCCGGGCCTGACTTTACCCACATCGGTTTCATCGACATATATCCACATTTCAAGCCTGTCGGGGTCAAGCACGGTGATGAGGTTTGCCACCTCAAGTCCGGCCACAACCGTTTCGCCTTCCTGTGCAGTCACCTGGCTGACAATGCCGTTTATGGGACTGTATATGGTGGTATACGACATGCGTATGCGGGCGGACTCCAGCCCGGCCTGAGCCTGCTGCAGCGCTTCGCGGGCTTTGGTGCGCTCCAGCTCAAATTCCGCCCTGAGGCGGCGCAGAGTGGCTTCACGGGCCCGCACGGTGTTGCTCGATACCGTGGCAGCCTGCTGGGTGTCGTCCAGTTTGTTCTGGGTTTCAAGATGCTGGGTGACCAGCTGCTGGGTGCGCTGCAGCGTCAGTTCGGCAAAGCGCAGTTCCGCTTTGGCCGCTTTAAGCTGGGCTGCGGCTTCGTCAATGCGCAGCGGGTACGAAAGTTCGATCTGCCGCAGTTCCGCTTTGCTTTTTTCCACATTGGCACTGGCTTCGTTTAATGAAGCCTGCTGCTCTCTGTCATCTATTTCGGCAATGAGGTCGCCTTTCTGCACACTGTCGCCCACCCGGACGTACATTTTGCGGATGAGTCCTGTGGCGCGGGTGCCTGTTTTTACAATGGCTCCCACTTCCGGCTTGATGATGCCGGTGGCTTCAAGCACTTCGCGTATGGTGCCCGGACGCAGTTCCTGCGTGCGGGTGATCACAACGGCGTGCCCTGTTTTTTTATTTATGAAAAACCAGCCGCCGGCGGCTGCCGTACAGACAAGTATCAGGGAAATGACTATGAATTTGCGCATATAGGTGCCGTGTGTTGGGTGTTGGATCAAAGCTGCATGTATACCTTCGGGGCCTGCATAAATCCAGTGCTGATATTTGTCCGCATCCGGCGTTGCGGCCTGTTTCAGAGCCCGTGGCGCCGTTGATGCTCTTCTTTGTCTGTGCGGTACAGGCAGTGTGCCCGTAACGGGCTGTCCGCAGGCACTGCCGGATGCTCGAAATCCATGGCATGTCGCATGCCCAGACGCCGCATGACTGCCTGAGAGGGTGTGTTGAGTACAGCAGTGAAGGCGACCACTTCATGGAGTCCCAGCGTATTGAAAGCGATATCCAGAGCGGCCGCAGCCGCTTCCGTTGCATATCCTTTGCCCCAGTGGTCCGGGTCCAGCCGCCAGCCGACCTCCACACACGGAGCAAACGGCAGGTCGCCCGACGGACGGTGCAGACCTACCATACCGGCAAACAGGCCGCTGCTGCGCTCTTCCACCGCCCAGAACCCCCAGCCCTGACTGTCGATGAGCATGCTGCAGCGTTCTGCCATGGCGTCGCTCTGCCGGCGTGTGAGCGGTGCGGGAAAAAAGCGCATCACCCTGCGGTCCGCATTCATACGGGCAAAGCAGGGCAGGTCGCTTGTACGCCATTGGCGCATAAACAGTCTGGGGGTGAGGGGCTGATACAGGGGCATACGTCACAGGGTACGCATTGCGGATAAAAAGACAAGACTCAGGTGTTACATCATGTGTTTTTTCAGGCGGGAAAGCGCGGAGAAATGCGCAGAACGTTAAAAAGGCCGGCACAGGGCCGGCCTTTTCAATCTGCGGGGGCAGTTAAATATCCAGTACTTCGCAGCGCATGCCTCCGCGTTCCGTATCGGTAAAGCGGAACCCGAAATTGGCCCACAGCCCTTCCATCAGGCCGATACCGTCCACAAGATCTGCCGATCCTCTGTTGTAGACAAACCGGAAGTATTCCAGAAAATCACGGGTTTTTTCGTTGAGCATGGGCGCTTCTTTCAGCGCTTCTTCTTTAACGCGGTATTCCGGATAGTGGTCCATGGTGGCATAGGCATAGATGAGGGAAAAAGACAGCTGGGTAACTTTTTGCCGCACATTCTGAAGAAAAATCGATGTGTTGTTATGCTTGCGGTATTCGGAGATCTGAAAGCGTATCCAGTCGTAGTACTCTCCGCGGTTGTTGAGCAGGCGGATGTTACCGTCCAGCGAATTTTCCAGATCCTGACGGGCTTTGGCGGAGAGGGGAGCCTTGTACACCTGCTGCACCAGTGCATCGCGGAATTCAAATGAACGGCGGCTTGCCTCGTATTCTCCGTACAGTGCGTACAGGTTCATGAAATAATTTGCGAAACTGTCAGGGCGGCCCCGGCGTACAAGCAGCGGAAAACGACCGCGGTTAACCAGCTTGGTGAATTCATGCCAGTAGATGCAGAACCGTACCTGCTCGTCATACCAGCCCGTGTACAGGTTGGGGTGAAACAGCAGCACATATCCGGCGCGGGTATGCACCGTGCGCGCCACAGGCTCCAGCCCGGGGGTGGAGCGGAAATCATCGGAATTTTCCAGCTCGTTAACTTTGGCGTCGAAGTCCTGAGGCACTATAATCTGGTCAACGGGGAATATCAGCGGAACCCGTGTGGCCGCTTCTGCCAGCATGCCGAGTTCGGTCTTGATGGCGCTGCGTTGATCGTTGTTTCCTGTTTCTACATAAATCTGCATAGATAAATCTCCCGGCGGTGTTCCGCCCGCGTCACGTTTAGCCCGTGAGGGGGTGGTTGTAAACCCCGCGGGTGCGCCGCTGCGGCAGGGCATTTTTTTGCGCAGAAAAAAATTAACTGCTGTTGACAGCGCATAAAGCTGCTTTATCTTGAACGCAAGACGATGAATCAGGAGGTCATTACTATGGTAATTGATTTCAGTTCTCTTTATGAAATGCCGAGAAGTTTTGAAAAACTCTTTGATGAGTTTGCAAGAGCCAGCAAAGGCGGATACATCAGAAACGCCACTGCAGGACTCAACATTGTTGAAGATGATGAAAACTATTATGTAGATCTTCTTGTTCCTGCTGTAGACCCCGAAAAGATTGATCTTACTATTTCTGACAAGAATCTTATAATTCGTGGTGAAGTGGAAAAAGAAGCTGGTAAATTCTTCAGGCAGGAAAGGGGCTATGGTTCTTTTCAGCGTGTCATTACGCTGAATGCACCTGTTGACCGTGATGCCGTGCAGGCAACCTGCGAAAATGGCATTCTGAGGGTTGTTCTTCCTAAATCGGAAGCCGTCAAACCCAGAAAAATAGCTATTTCCTGATGGAGGTCTTCACATGAACACTGAAGTTGTAAAACACGAAGAAAAGGCATTGCCCAAAGTTATTCCTTCCACGGACATTCTTGAAATGGAAGACGGGTTTCACATCATGCTGGAACTGCCCGGTGTTTCGGGAGAAGGACTGAGCATTGATCTGGAAGAAAATGAAGTGATTGTCACCGGACGCAGCTCATATGTACAGAAAGCCGGCAGAAAGCTGCATGCGGAATTCGATGCCTGCGAGTTTGTGAGAACCTTTACCATTTCCGATGTGGTGGACAGAGAACGCATAACGGCGACCATCAAAAACGGTCTGCTGAACCTGCATCTGCCGAAGGCGGAAGCAGCCAGACCCAGACGTATTGAGGTGCGCGCCGTATAGCTTGCCTTTCGTCGCCAAATCCGTTTCAATAAGGGTGCCGCCGCTGGTGGCACCGCAAGCGATACGAGTACGACCTGACAGAATGGCTTTCGCGCAAAGGCGAAAGCCATTCTGTCTGCTTTTGGGGGGACAGGCAGGCTTGCCATGATGGCAGCAAAGGCGTATTAAGCCCGTCCGCCCTAAGAGGCGTTCTGCCACAGGTTCGCCCTGTGGCTCCTTTTTTGCCGGCTGTCCGAGCCGGACTATGATTCGTTCGTCTACGGGTGTTTACCCGTCTGAAACACAAGGGGATTCCATGAGTACATCCGGACTGACGGCTGGTGACAACATTACCACCAGCTGCACCAGATGCAATGACGTTACCGGTCACGTGATAGTGGCCATGGTAGGCAATGAGGTAGTGAAGGTTCAGTGTAAGGCCTGTGGCAGCGAGCATAAATACCGCCCGCCCAAGCAGCCCAAATCGCGGCCTCAGGCTCCTGCCGTGAAAAAAGTACGTGCAGGTTCCGCACGGGAAACTGCTACCACCACCGGCGCATCCGGACGCACCGTTTCGGCTTCTCGTTCCGAAGCTGCCCGCAAAGCCGCAGACACCCGCGCAGCCGCCCGTGCCGCCCGTGAAGCAGCACAGACCGCTGAAGTATGGCTGAAAGCCATTGCCGGTTCAGAAGACCGCGACGCAACCCCTTACAGCATGAAAAGCACATACGAAGTGGGGCAGATTATTTCTCACCCCAATTTCGGAGTGGGTAAAGTGCAGCAGCTTGTAAAACCTGATAAAGTGGAAATTCTTTTCAGGCAGGGCATCAAGCTTTTGCGCTGCACCATGTGACGACGGCTGTACGCCGCGTTGAAACGTCCGGCTGGTTCCGGACGTTTTTTTTATGCTCTTCTGCCACCCCGTTGCCACCCGTTGCCGCTCCTGCGGCGGAGCGTTCAGACGGCACTTTCTGCTGCGCATGCGGCCGGATTCTGCCTTCCTTTCAGACTGTACAGTTTGTAAGTTCATGCATTTTAAAGAGTAAAATGTTTTCCTGCACGGAGTCATGGTGTGAGAACATTTTTTGCAGCGGATTGCGGCAATGAAATTTTTGCCGCCTGCAAAGGTGTTCAGGAGGGTGCCATGCAGATTGACGGAAGTTCTGTCGGGTATGTGCTTCAGACCGGTTCTGCGCATCAGGTCTCGAAACGGCAGTACGGCAGTGCCGACTCCATTACCGGTTTTTACGGTCAGGGTGACAGGGTGACTATTTCTGACGAAGCCTGGCGTCTGCTGGAAGAGCAGAAAGCCGCCGCGTTGGAAAACAGTAAGCATGTACGGGGAATAAAGGAAGAAGAAGGCGAAACCGTTGAAAGCATCAAGGCGCGGGCTGCCGCTCAGGAGGGTGAGGAAGCAGCATCTTCCGGCAGTGTCAGCGGTAACGGCGGGATAGAGCAGATTGAAAAACTGAAAAAGCAGATTGAAGAGCTTCAGGCCCGCATAGCCGAAATCACTTCGAGCCCTGTTTCGGATGAGCAGAAAATGCAGCAGATAGCCCCTCTGCAGGCGCAGGTGCAGTCTCTGGAGCAACAGCTGATGGCTCTGCAGGCTTCACTCAAGTGATGGGTCATGACAACGGACGGCCTATAGTTTTTCACCGTCTGGCCGATATGCCGGACAGACGGAGGTGAGTTATGGCTATTAGTTTTGACAGTTTTCCGCTTGGTATGTCGGCGCTGAAGCGTGACCTGCATCTTGTGGACGAGGATGCAGGAAAAAAATCCGGTGCTGTGGGAACACTGCGCACAGGCAGTGCCGCAGCCGGTGAAGCCGCTCAGGGTGCCGCCTCCGCTGGCGGCGTGGTGGTGGAAATATCCGACGAGGCAAGGCGCAGGGCCGCCGGCGAACCGGATACTACGTTCACAGCCGCACCGGCCAAGGCAGATGGCGGTGAAGGTGAAGATAAAACTACCCTTGAACAGCTGATTGACCGGCTGAAAGAGCGTATCGAAAAGTTGAAGCAGGAGATACGCGAGCTTGAACAGAAAAGTATGCCGGATGAGGCGAAGCAGAAAATGCTGGAGATGAAGCGCAACGAGCTGATGCAGTTGCAGCAGCAGCTGGCGGAGGCTCAGATGAAGCAGGGTGAAGGCGCCGAAGGTTCTTCCGGCAGCTCGTTTGACGGGCGCGGCACCAGCGCGCAGGGTGCCACCACTATGGTTCGTCCCGATTAGGCGCTGAAACAGACCGGCGCTGACGGTGTGCAGTGGGCCTGCCGCGGCGATTGCGCCCTGTGCGGCTGAGGACGGTGCCGATGCCTCTGGGCTTCCGGCGCCTCTGGCCTCCGGTACCTCTGGCTTCAGGTGCCTGTTGTGCCCTGTGTCAGTGGTTTCCGGTCGGGAATAGTGTTTTTGCCGGAGCATCTCCGGCCGCAGAGCCGCGCAGCGCTCCGGTGATATCCGGAGTCTGCGCGTTTTTGCAGTTTTTTCTGCCTGCCGGACATCTGTCTGTGGTCTTTTTCCTTTTCCGGCAGTCCCCCCTGCTGGTGTATTTCCCCGTGCGGGTATGTGTTTTCCTGTGCAGGCAGGGCAGGCCGCGTTTTGCTGCGGCGTGGAAAACGTTGGCTGCGCTC
Source organism: Oleidesulfovibrio vietnamensis (assembly GCF_055388115.1). NCBI lineage: Bacteria > Pseudomonadati > Thermodesulfobacteriota > Desulfovibrionia > Desulfovibrionales > Desulfovibrionaceae > Oleidesulfovibrio > Oleidesulfovibrio vietnamensis. Next base: position 2,536,908 of record NZ_AP042419.1, on the reverse strand, counting down.
ACGCATTCTCCTGAATATGTATGCACCGTGATGACGACGGCCTTTCCGGGCCGGTGCTGTTCCGCCGGTTCGTGTCCGGTCCGGCGGCGGTAATGCCGTGTCTCTTGCGGGGTGCTGCCGCGGCTGGTCTTCCGTACTGGCATTATGGGGTATACAGAACCGCGGTTGTTGGTATAGTACACACATAAGGCCGCGGTTCCGTTACCTGCCGCGGTCGGACTCCGTTATGATTCATACCGCTACACTGGAGGTTCCGATGCTTGATCCGAAGGAATGCATTCTTTACAGCGGCGGTGCACGTGGTGCCGAGGCTGTTTTCGGCAGGCTTGCTGAAGAGTTCGGCCTTCAAGAGGTCAACTACAGCTTTGAAGGCCATCAGGCCGAACGCAGCCGCGGCGTGCGGGTGCTGACCAGTGAAGAACTGGCGCTGAAGGATGTGAGCCTTACCTATGTCTCCCGCCTGATGAACCGCAGCTATACCAGTGCCCCCCTGTTCCGCAAGGTGCTACAGTCCATCTGCTGGCAGGTGAGCAGCGGACACGAGGTTTTTGTAGTGGGTACCATTATGGATGACCACACCGTCAAGGGCGGCACCGGCTGGGGTGCGGAATTTGCCAAGATATGCAACAAGCCGCTGTTTGTCTTTGATCAGGACAGAGGCAGCTGGTACCGCTGGGACAAAGCCCAGTGGCAGCCGGTGGAAAATCCGGTGATAACGCACAGACATTTCACCGCCACGGGTACCCGCTTTATGCAGGCTGACGGAGAAGCGGCGATCAAGGCTTTGTTCGAACGCAGTTTTTCTCGCTGACGACCGGTTTCACACGGGCCGGAACCTGCGGGTTCCGGCTTTTTTTTTTGCGCATGCGGAGATATTTTCATGTTTGATTCCGGAAAGAATCCGGTTGCCGGCGGTCTGGCGGCTGTCGGCGCTTTTGTGCTCTGGGGACTTTTGCCGCTGTACTGGAAAATGCTGCACAGCGTGCCTCCGCTTGAAGTGCTGGGACACCGCATAGTCTGGTCACTGGTGTTTGTGGCTGTGCTCATGCAGGTCACCCGCCGGTGGGACGAGCTGCGGCGGGCTGTTTCTTCGGTGCGCAACATGGCTGTCATGGCTGTTGCCGGTGTACTGGTGGGCGGAAACTGGTTTTTGTACATCTGGGCGGTTAACAACGGCAGAGTGCTGGAAACAAGCCTGGGCTATTACATCACCCCGCTGCTTAATGTGCTGATGGGCTGTGTGCTGCTGGGTGAACAACTGTCAAAAGGCCAGAAGGCCGCACTGGTTCTGGCTGCTGCGGGGGTTGCCGTCCAGCTGACCATGCTGGGGCGTCTGCCGTGGGTGGCGCTGGTGCTTGCCGGTTCGTTCAGCGTGTACGGGCTGCTGCGCAAAACGGCCAATGTGGAATCTGTGCCCGGACTGTTTTTTGAGACAGCCGTCCTGACGCCGGTGGTACTTGTGTATCTGGTATGGCTTGACGGCAACGGTGGTGCCTTCGGCCATGCGGGAACTGCTGTTTCGTTGCTGCTGGCCGGTGCGGGGGTCTGTACGTCTGTTCCTTTGCTGCTGTTCGCTTTTGCCGCGCGCAGAATGCATCTGGGAACCGTGGGGATATTGCAGTACATCGCTCCCACAATCGCTTTTATGCTGGGCGTGTTTGTGTTTGACGAGCCTTTTTCAGCAGGACGACTTATATCATTCTGCTTTATCTGGCTGGCTGTGGCCATATATAGCGGCGAGTCTCTGTGGAAACGCCGCAGACGGGCCGTTCAACAGGGGTAGCCGGCAGCGAGGTGTTTTGTATCGGGTCGTATATAATATTATGTTGCATTTATTATTACATCCAGTAGGCTGATTCCGGAAGGAGGACGGCCTTGTTCTTTGACGCATCGCATTCCGGCTTTTCCAGAAAGTCATTGCCGCGTTTCGCGTTGTGGTTTGCAGCCGCTTCATGCGTGGTCATGGCCATTGCCGTGGTGGTTTCGCATCGGGTGGCCACGCAGGCACTGCAACGCCACGAGGGCCTTTTTTCGCGCCAGCAACTGCGTATGACCCTGCTGTCCGCACAGGCCATGCAGGGATATTTTTCTTCAGTTGCCGGCCATCTGCGCATTGCCCGGCCTCCCGCCCCTGTGCCGGATGAGGCTCTGTTCACTGCTCCTTCCGGCTCTCTCAGTCATCTTTTCGACAAACACCCTTCACTTGTGGCTGTGTGTTTCGGCACGCAGACCGGCGCCGATGCCGGTATATTCGTTATCCGGCCTCAGGCTTCCGCCGCATTGCGCGGTCAGGCACGTCTGTGGCTTCGGCAGGCGGTGCTGCATCCTGTCCGGTGCCCGCCGCCCGACGGCTGGTGGTTTGCCCCTGTGTTTGTAGAGCACAAGTCTGTGGTTGCCGTGCAGGTATGCACAGCGGATGCGGCGCAGGCTCCTGTGGTGGCTGTTTTTGACATGCACGGACTGGCGTTGCGCTATGCGGGGCAGCTGGGCATAGGGGACAGCGGTTCGGGTTTTGTGCTGGATGAACGGGGTACGGTCCTTTTTCATGCCGGTTCTCCTGTAGCGGGCCGCAATGTGTTTGACGGTATGCATGCCGGTTTTCCCGCGCTGGAACAGCTTGATTCCCGCATGGTGCAGGAGCCTTCCGGCGCGGGCGGCTATGAATACGCTACCCGCCGCAGCGGGGGAACGGTGCGTAAAATGGTGGCATGGAACACTGTGGAACTGCCACCGCACCGGCTTGTAGTGGGACTGGCCGCCGCCGTGCAGGACATCAACGCCGACATGTACGCCCTGAACCGTCAGCAGGGATTGCTGGCGGTTACGGCGTTTTTGTTTTTTGCCCTGATGGCGCTGTGGTTTCTTCGTGAACAGCGCACACGGGCGTTGCGTCGGTCTGCCGAACTGTACCGGCAGCTGGCCGACACAGCCTACGACATTGAGCTGTGGCATGACGCGGAAGGAAAGCTTTTGTATGTTTCTCCTTCCTGCGAACGCATTACTGGATATCCTGCTGCCGATTTTATGGCTGATGCCGGACTGCTGGAACGGGTGGTGCACCGCGAAGACCTTCCGGCTTTCAGAATGCACATGAGTGCGCCCGGTATGCTGGAAGGCGAATCGCTGGAGTATCGTCTGTTACACCGGACGGGCAAAGTACGCTGGGTTTCTGTCGTTGCCCGTGAAATATGGACATCGGACGGAATCTGTCAGGGGGTGCGTTCTTCCGTGCGTGACGTGACGGAAAGCAAGCTGATGGAAAAGGAGCTGGATTACAAATCGCAGCATGATGAGCTGACAGGGGTTGCCAACAGATCGCTGTGTCTGGCGCGCATCCGCAAAGCCATGGTGCGTACGGCTCCCAGACCGGAGGTAGGGTTTGCCGTCCTTTTTCTTGATATCGACCGCTTCAAGATTATCAACGACAGTCTGGGGCACGAACAGGGCGATATGGTGCTGGCTGAAATGGCCGAACGTCTGGTGGCGTCGGTCCGGCCCTGTGATACTGTGGCCCGTTTCGGCGGTGACGAGTTTGTCATTGTGCTGGAAGAGTTGCCCGGTCCGCGTGAAGCTGTGCGCATGGCGCGGCTGATCAAAAAGCGTTTCAAGGAGCCTTTGCTTCTTGAAGGCCATGAAATGCGCATAACATGCAGTATCGGAATGATTTTTGAGTACGGCGGCGACAGCGTCGGCGCTCAGGCTGCTGTGCGCAATGCCAATATTGCCATGTACCGCGCCAAGGCTGCGGGCCGTGACAAGCTGAAAGTCTTCCGGCCCAAGATGCTTGCCGCCGCTGCCAGCGTGATGACTCTGGAAAACGATATGCGTTCGGGGCTGCAGCGCGATGAATTTTTTATGGAATACCAGCCGGTGCAGCGTTCCGATGACGGAACTCTGACCGGATTCGAGGCACTGATCCGCTGGCGGCATCCCGATAAAGGTATCATAGGACCGGATCATTTTATTCCGCTGGCCGAGGAAAGCGGTCTTATTGTGGATATCGGGCTGAGCGCGCTGCGCAAATCATGCTGCGAAATGGCCCGCTGGTGCAGGCGCTACCCCGGCTGCGAAGAACTGTTTCTGGCGGTGAACCTTTCTGCGCGGCAGTTTTCTCAGCCCGACCTTGTGACCTGTGTAAGCGGTATATTGCAGGATTCGGGCCTCGACCCCCGTCAGCTCAAGCTGGAAATTACAGAATCCACCATCATGTCCAACGCGGAAACGGCTCTGGCCATGATGCACCGGCTGAAGCAGATCGGTGTACAGCTGGCTATCGACGATTTCGGCACGGGATATTCTTCACTGGCGTATCTGCAGAAGCTGCCTGTGGATACCCTGAAGGTGGACAGAATGTTTGTGAGCGCCATGGAAGAACAGGCCGGATGCCTTGAAATAGTGCGCAGTATTATCGTGCTGGCCAACAGCCTGCAGTTGAATACCGTGGCGGAAGGCGTGGAAAACAGCAGACAGCTGGAGATGCTGCGTAATCTCGGCTGCTCCTACGTTCAGGGGTTTTATTTTCATAAACCGCTGCCGGTGGCCGCTGCAGAACTGTTGCTGAACGGCAGAGAACCGGCGGAAGCCGTCTGAACCTGCCATTATTGCCGTCATGCCGCGCCGTTCAGGTTGTGCCGGTGCTGCCGCGCCGGTCAGGCCGCGCTGGAGCTGCCGTTTTGCTCTGCGGCGGGACTGTCCGCACCGAAATGCTTTTCGTAATCCTTGCCCCACTGACACAGCTGCTTGAGAATGGGCATCAGGCTGTGCCCCGTTGTGGAAAGTGAATACTCCACCTTGGGAGGCACTTCCGGATAGACTTTACGTTCGATTATTCCGTCTTTTTCCAGTTCGCGCAGTTGCTGGGTAAGCATTTTCTGCGTGATATTGGGAATGGTGCGCCGCAGTTCGCCGAATCTGTGCGTGCCCCGCGTGCCCAGATGATACAGAATGATAGGTTTCCATTTGCCCCCGATCAGCTGGATGGTCAGCTCTACGGAGCAGTAATAGGTTCTGCCTGCACAGTGTTTAAGTCCGCACCCGCTCATATCGTCCTCCGGATTTTTTTTTCCACTACCGGCAAAAAAGGTTTCGCGCAAGACTGCAGGGCGCTTGAAAGCCTGCATGGTTCCCTGAGGGTATGTACCTGCACAAAAGACCTGTGTTGTGTTAGTATCTGTGCATATGTGTGCGATACAGCGGCAGCCGGTTGCTGTAGTCTGCTTTTTTAAGGAGAATGATATGGAATTTAAAGATGTTGTACGTATGCGCCGCAGTGTGCGCAAGTTTACGGAGGAACCCGTGACTGAAGAGCAGCTGGCGGCGCTGCTGGAAGCCGCCATGGCTGCGCCCAGCGCAGGCAATGCACAGCCGTGGCGTTTTATCGTGGTGGACGACAAAGATACGCTGGCCGCAGTGCCCGCCATTCACCCCTATGCGGCCATGGCAGCATCGGCGCCGCTGGCCGTGCTGGTGTGCGGTGATCTTTCTGCAGAAAAATACCCCGGATTCTGGGTGCAGGACTGCGCCGCGGCAGTGCAGAATATGTTGCTGGCAGCGGTGGACGCCGGTCTGGGGGCGGTCTGGACAGGAATTTATCCTGAGCAGGAGCGCGTGCGTCAGTTCAGTGCCATGTTCGGCCTGCCCGAACATGTTGTGCCACTGGCACTTGTTGTTGCGGGACACGCGGCAAAAACACCTGCTCCCGGTGGCCGCTTTGATGCAGCCAAAGTACGTCGCAACCGGTGGTAGATTATCCGCACAGCCTGTGCTGCGGCTTGAATAACGGCGTAAAAACATATACCTGCCATGCAGAGGCGTGCAGTTGCCCGCCCGCACCATAAAGGAGTGACGCATGAAGGTATTGGCTATAGACAAGGTGTCTCCGGATGCCACGCCGGAACGGGTCCGTGAACTGTTCATGAAAGAAGTTCATCAGACCATCAAGATGTATCTCGCAGATGTGGTCCGGGAAATTTATTTCAGGGAAGACCGTTCCGGCACGGTGATGATGCTGGAGGTGCCTTCCATGGAAGAGGCCAGAAAAACTGTGGATACGCTGCCCATGGTCCGTGACGGTCTGCTTGAATACGATCTTATCCCGCTGGGACCGTTCATGCCGCTGGCTCTGCTGGTCAGCGACGACGAACAGGCCGCCTGATACCTTAAGCTTCTGTATCATATACAGTGATAACGCCGCGGCCGTGTGCCGCGGCGTTTTATTTTTTGGGGCAGGCGCAGCGCATTGACATATAACAGGGCCTGTACTGTTATGAATGCATGGAGGTGCATCATGCAGGAAGAACCGGCAGAAGGAGGACGTTTTCCGCACAGGCAGACTGCCGCGGCGGAAATGGGCGGCTACAGGCTGGTGGATGCACAGTCGGCGCATGGCATGTTGCTGGGCGGCGAAGCGCTGTTTGTGGATGTGCGCGATGCTTTATTGTACCGGCAGGGCCACTTGCCCTCTGCTGTGTGTTTTCCGCTGCCCATGACATGGCGTGCCCGCCTGCAGCACAGATGGAAGCTGCGCAAGCTGCTGTGCACGGCAGAGTGCAGACCCGTGGTTTTTTATACCGAAGGGCCTACGTGCCGCCGCAGCGATGTGGCAGCACGCGCGGCGGTGATAACGGGTTTTCCGGCCGTGTACCGTTTTGCGGGCGGTGTGCAGGCATGGGTGGCTGCCGGTCTGCCGCTGGAAGCCGGTACCTGTCCGCCGCCGCTGCGCAGTTTTGAAGAGCACGGCCACGACTACTGACCGGCTGCCGCGTTACAGATAGTGGGGGGGCGGGCCGTCATCGCCTGCGTCCGCATCGCGCAGCAGCGGGGCCATCTGGCGCAGTTTGATTTCCACGGCCTGCTGCAGCTTGTGCATTTCGTCCAGCTGCAACTGCTGCTGCGTCAGCGCATCATTCAGTTCGCTTATGGTTTTTTCCTGAAAATATACCGTTTCTTCCAGCTTGATAATGCGGTCTTCAAGCGTTTTTGTCATGCCTTCATCTCCGCCAGCGTCATGATGACGTTGAATTCGTTTTCAGTTACGGGCTGTACGGACAGCCTGTTGCCCTTGCGCAGCAGCGCCATGTCCTGCAGCTCGGGTACGGTTTTCAGATAAGCCAGAGGCAGCGGACTGGAAAAAGTGCGGATGTATTTCACATCCACCATGAACCAGCGGGGCGCTTCCGGCGTGGAGCGCGGGTCAAAATGGTTGTTTTCGGGATCCCACGCCGTATGGTCGGGGTAGGCTTCGCGCGATACTTCTGCCAGCCCTGCAATGGCGGGGTTTTTTCCGCTGTGGTAAAAAAGCACCTTGTCACCCGGGCGCATTTCGTCCCGCATGAAATTGCGGGCCTGATAGTTGCGTACTCCGTCCCACGGGGTGGTCTGCTCCGGAGCGTTCACCAAATCTTCCAGTGAAAAACACTCCGGTTCACTTTTCATCAGCCAGTAACGCATATTGCCTCCGGTCTGCGTCCGTCAGTTTTCAGTCAGCCGCGCAGCCAGTCTTCCAGCACGGGCGGCTGCGGGGCAAAGCCCGGCAGGGGGCTCCATTCGCAGCGGGCGGTAAGCTCTATGCCGCGCTGGATTATGGATACGGGCCTGTCGGATGAAACAACAATGACAATCATATCATCATTTGCGGCGGTAAAACGCAATGCCGAGTTGAAGCGTGCTCCTCTGGCCCTGTTTTCGCCGGGCACGGTTCTGCCGTCCAGCAAGCAGGCGAAATTATGCAGTTCGCCGGTGCCGGAGATGTGCAGAGCCCCGTCGATTTTAGAAAGCGATGTGGCCAGCCGCAGGTGGTCTTCGCAGCGCAGATCAAGCGGGGTTTGCAGGGTCTGCCCGGCCAGATTGCGCGGAACGGCGCGCAGGTCAACGGCCAGAGTGCAGCCGTGTTTGCGTTCGCGGGCGTGACGTACGATGTGCGATACAATGCGCATAAGATTGAGCTGGTGGTCTTCAGTCAGCCCGCTTTCCAGCAGGGCCTCTTCAAACTGCACCAGATTGGCCCGCCGGTTGGTGGAGTGGAACACTCCCTCTTCAAAACTGCATATCACTTCGTCGTCCAGCAGCAGAAAGCCGTGCCTGCCCTGATAATCGGCAATGATGGTACCCGGCGGCAGGGCATCGCAGCTGATGCCCACAATGGAGCGTCCGTCTGAAATCAGTGTGCGGGGCGCGCATTCCACAGCCTGAAGAAACTTGCGGCAGTGGCGCAGGTTACGCAGCACAGGCTGCTCCATGCGTGGAAAACCTGCCATGAATCTCATGCGGCACAGCATGGAAGGTTCCACAAACGCCAGCCGTCCGCAGGGCCATGCTCCTTCCTCCCGCGTGCATGAAATGCCCAGTATGGCGTCCAGTGTGGGGTAGACGCGCAGTTGGGTGTCGGGGCCCAGCGTGTAGTTGCGCTGGTCCACAATATAATCGCGTACGGCATGAAAGGCGTAGCTTTGCAGTACAAACGCCGAGGTGGAATTGCGCAGTGTGCCGGAAATGGCCGTATCCTGCGCCAGCTGCCCCGCGGCATGTTCAAGCCAGCGCAGGGTCGGCCCCGGAGAGCACAGGTCCGGATGCTGTTCGGTAAACCACATCTGAAAAAACGCCGAACTGCTTTGCCCGCCGAACGCCAGCAGGCCGGTAAGGCCCGGATCCGGCGCGGGTATGATGTCTCCGCTGCGCAGGCATGCAAGGGCCGGATGCGGGGTTTTCCATCCGGCTGTGGAACAGTAGAGCTCTTCCAGCCGTGGTTCGTGTCCGTTAAGAAGCTGCTGCGGATCAATGACATGCAGCGGGTCACCGGGGGCAAGAGCAAGCAGCAGGGCGACACGGCTGGGGCCGGAAAAATGGCTCAGCCCTTCGCGCAGGCCGTCTAGACTGTTGTGGATGAACAGGCTGCGGTAGGGGGACTTCACACACTGCTCCTTGCGTTGGGCTGCGGCAGGGCGGGCGGCATCAGTCCTGACCGTCTGTCTGCTGCAGCATGCTGAAAAAATATACTCCGGCCATGACGGCCTCGGCAGCGTCGTGGGCGGGCGGTCTGACCAGCGCTTTTCCGTGACGGCGGAACAATGCCGAGGCCATGGCCACGGCTGCCTGCTTGCTGTCTTTGCCGCTGCGCACCGCATGTGCGGGCAGCAGTGCGCGGCGCCATGCTTCGGCACCGATGGCATGCACCTGCAGACCGGCGTGTGTTCCCTCCCGCTGCCATGCCCCGCCCGCTGCGCCGCCGCCTTCAACCAGCAGGTGCTCCAGCTGTGCATGGCGAAAAAACAGGGCGCGGGCGGCCCTGCGCATGGACCCGATGGTGGCGTAATGAAATGAACGGCACCACAGCGGGGTTCCGTGCCGGTCAAACATGGCCACACCGGCGCGCAGACCGCCATCGACGGCCAGCAGCCAGCCGGTGCCGGCGGTGTATGAGTGGTCTGTCAGTCTGTGCATGGTCTGTGTTCTGGTCATTACGTCAGGGGACACTGCTTTTTCAAGTATGAAAAAAGGATGCGCGCGTTGCGTGCATCCTTTGAGGAACGGTATCCGGTCCGGCTCAGCCCCTTCTGCGCTGCGGCCGTGAGGGGCGCGCGCTGCTGCGACCGCGGGATCTGCGGTCGTCGTCCCGCCGGGTCTGCTGTGCAGCCTGCTGTTTTCCGGCGGCATGGCGGGGGGCGTTTTTTCGCTGTTGCCCGTGCTTTTTGCCGGCAGCGCCCTGTGCCCCCCCGTGGGAGGGAATGAGTATGTGGTGCTGGCGCAGACGTTCGGCATCGGTGCGGGCGACATATATGGGGTCTCCCTGCAGGTCGATACCGGCATAGTACATGGCGGTGGCCACTGTTCCGGGCGTGGGTATGAAACACTGCACCTGCTGGGGCTGCCAGCCGCGCTGACGCAGCCAGCGGCCCAGTGTGCGCATGTCGTCGTCCGTGCAGCCGGGAAACGCACTCATAAGGTAGGGAATGACATATTGCTCTTTACCGGCTTCACGCGAGAAAGTTTCAAAAGCTTCGAGAAAGGCTTCAAAGGCGGGAAGTCCGGGCTTGCGCATGCGCTCCAGTACGTTGTCACAGATGTGTTCCGGCGCCACTTTAAGCTGGCCGCCGGTGAATTCCATGGTATAGGCGCGCAGCGCTGTGTCATCCTTCAGCGCCAGGTCATACCGCACCCCGCTGGCCACGCGCACATGGCGTACTTTTTCCATGCCGCGTATGGTGCGCAGAAGGTCAATGGCGGCGGGCTGCTGAGCCTTGAATGCCTTGCACACCGAAGGGTGCATGCAGCTTTCCCTGCGGCAGCGGGCGGGGTCGGCCGCGCATGCGGCCTGCCACATGTTGGCGCTCGGTCCGCCCACATCGCTTATGGTGCCTTTCCAGTCTGCACGGCGGGTCATGGCCCGCACCTCTTCGATGACCGATTTGCGGCTGCGCGATGCAATGCGCCTGCCCTGATGGAGCGCCAGTGAACAGAATGAGCATCCCCCCCGCAGCCGCGGTGTGTGGTGACTGAAGTCAGCATCATATCCGTTGCCGGAATGGGACTGGTGTAGGCAGGGTGCGCCGTGCGTGCAAAGGGCAGCGAGTACAGACGGTCCATTTCCTCTTCAGCAAGGGGGTGGGCCGGTGCCGTAAGCAGTACCTTGCGGCCTCCCGCGGGCTGGATGGCCGGAGCGTTCATGGCGTGCACCTGCTTTTCCAGCATCACGGTAGCCTGCAGCAGCAGGTGGGGGGCTTTTTCGATGGCTTCGTGGGCGGGCAGCTCAAAAACATCGGCTTCCGCCGGAGCGTAGTCAGCGGGTACCATGCAGGCCATGCCGCGCAGGGCGGAAAAAACAGTCCACAGCGGCGGCAGTGCTCCGGTGTCCTGCTGGTGCGCATAGCCGTTTTCATCCAGAGCCACGGCCGCTTCCAGCATGGCCCGTTCGCCCATGCCGTAGATTATGGCGTCGGCTTTGCTGTCCAGCAGCAGCGGTCTGCGCAGTTTGTCCGTCCAGAAATCGTAATGTGTTATGCGCCGCAGCGAAGCCTCTATGCCTCCGAGAATTACGGGCAGACCGGGAAAGGCGCGCCGCACAAGATTGGTGTATACTATGGTCGCCCTGTTGGGGCGTGCTCCTGCTTTGCCGCCGGGGGTGTATGCATCGTCGGAGCGTTTTTTGCGAAATGCTGTATAGTGGGCCAGCATGGAATCGAGCGCTCCGGCTGTTACGCCGGCAAAAAGAGCCGGTCTGCCCATTTTTTCCAGATCGGCTGTGCTGTCCCAGGCCGGCTGGGCGGCCACGCCCACCCGGTAGCCATGCGCCACAAGCCACCGCCCCAGTATGGCTGCGGCAAAGCTGGGGTGGTCTACGTATCCGTCACCGGTTACCAGCAGAATATCTATGCCGTCCCAGCCTATGTGTTTTACATCGGCTGCGGTCATGGGTAAAAATTCGGGTTGCTCAAGGGGCGTTCGGCCCGCAGGCATGGCGGGCACAGAGGATGTATGTATGCGCATGGCGCGAATATAGGGTGCGCCCTGCCGCTGCGCAAGGCCATTGTGCGGGGTGGCGGTGCTTTCCTGCTGCAGTGTGTTGAACTGGCACCGCAAATCAGATAATAACAGGCGCAAGTGTGAGTGACTGCTTGCTTTGATCCGGTAACAATCTTTGCCGTTTTGCGGTGAAATGGATAACGCGATGGAAAATGAAGTCGAGCTGCTGAAAAAGCAGATTGTCGAACTGCAACGCGAAAATGAGATTCTGAAGTCAGGGAATGTCTTTACAGGCAGCTCCAGAGAACACGATCTTCTTCTGCGGCTTTTTGATAGCGTGAAAGAGTATGTATATGTTGCAGATATGGAAACATATGAACTGCTGTACGTTAACAGGACGCTTGAGAAAGATATCGGCTCGTGCACCGGTAAAAAGTGCTACCAGTTTTTACAGGGACTTGAAGAACCATGTCCTTTCTGTACAAACGATATAATACGTAACGATCCTGATTCATCACATATATGGGAGCTGTATAACCCTGTACTGAAGCGTTGGTACAGATGCATCGACAGGGCCATACCATGGGTGGGCAACAGGCTGGTCCGGTACGAACTGGCTCTGGATATATCAGACATCCGTACTGCGGAAGAGGAAATGCGGCGGTTCCGCATGGCGCTGGAGGCCTCGTCGGATGCGGTATACCTGACAGATCTGCGGACGGGACTCTTTGTGGATGTGAACAGCCGGGCGTACACTCAGCTTGGCTATACGCGTGAAGAAATTCTGGGCATGCGTCCGGAGGACATCAATATAGCAGTAAGCGAACACGGTCTGGAGCCGTACCTGCGTAACGTGCTTGACGGCAGGGACGAAGGGGCTGTGGAAACGTATCACAGGCACAAGGACGGCACTCTGCTGCCCGTGGAGGTGGGGCTGCGCAGGCTGACCACCGTTTCCTCGGAACTGCTGGTCTCGGTGGCGCGTGATATCAGCGAACGCCGCGACGCCCAGCGCGATCTGGCCACGCGGCTCATGTACGAAAGAGTGCTTTCCACCTGTGCGCGCGAACTGCTTTCGCAGTTCAGTTCGCTTAACGCCATGCACACCACACTGGAAAGCCTGCGTGAAACGGTGGACGTGTGCCGCGTTTATATCTTTGAAAATTTTATAAATGACGACGGACAGCTGTGTTGCCGCCACCGTTTTGAGGTCTGCTCCGAGGGGGTTGCCTCGCAGTTCGGCAAATCAGAACTGGAATGCGTGCCCTATCTGCCGGCTTTCAGCCGCTGGGCGCAGACTCTGGAGCAGGGTAAGGCGCTGAGCGGGCTTGTGGATGAATTTCCGGAAGAGGAACAGCCGTTGCTGCGGGCGCAGGACATCCAGTCCATTCTTGTGCTGCCGCTGAAGGTCGGCGGGCAGTGGTGGGGGCTGATCGGGTTTGACGACACACGCACCATGCGCCGCTGGACGCAGCTGGACGAACAGCTGCTCATGACCGCGGCAGAAATCATCGCGGCTGCCATAGAGCGTAACAGAGCGCAGAAGCAGCTTGAGAAGACCTCGCGTGAAGCGGAAGCGGCCAGCAGATCAAAAAGCGAATTTCTTGCCAATATGAGCCATGAAATCCGCACACCGCTTAACGCCATCATCGGCCTTACCGAGCTTTCGCTGCAGGAGGATCTGCCCGAAGGCGTCGGGGAAAACCTCAGGGCTTCACTGTCGTCTGCCGAGGCGCTGCTGGATATTGTTAACGATATACTGGACCTTGCCCGTGTTGAGTCTGGTAAGCTGCATCTTGAGGAAGTGGAGTTCAGCCTGCCCCGTTTCCTCGGCGGGGTCATGCGCGTTATGCGGCATGAAGCCGAACGTAAGGGCCTTGATTTTTCGATGTTTCTTGGCAGGGGGTTGCCCCGCGAGCTGATGGGCGATTCCGGAAGACTGCGTCAGATTCTGGTGAATCTTATCGGCAACGCCATCAAATTCACGGAAGAAGGCGGCGTCAACGTTGCTGTGGAATGTGTTTCCTCTTCTGGTGGTTACATAGCCGGTGTACAGCGTGTACGCTTTACTGTGCAGGACACGGGCATAGGGATTCCGGAGCACCTGCACGGCATCATATTCGAAAACTTCCGTCAGGCGGACGGGTCCATAACACGCAAATATGGCGGCACAGGGCTGGGACTGACCATCAGCAGGCAGCTTGTCGAGATGATGGGCGGCAGTATTTCTCTGCGCAGCGAAGCCGGAAAGGGCAGCCGTTTTGAGGTGGAACTGCCCTTTAAAGTGGCCGAGACGCATGCGTGTGCCATCGAGGAAGGGGAAGATGTTCCTGAAATGCTGCCTTTGCGCATACTGCTGGCGGAAGATAATGCCCTGAACAGACGCACTATGATTCTGGCGTTGAAAAAACTTGGTCACCAGGCGGATGCGGTGCAGAACGGTGCTGAAGCCGTGGAAAAGGCCGCGCTGAAGCGCTATGACTGTATTTTTATGGATGTGCAGATGCCGGTGATGGACGGGCTGGATGCCACAAGGGCCATACGCGGCTTTACCCCTGATACGGCGGCAACGGCGCCGGATGTGCATATCATTGCGCTGACTGCGCATGCGCTGGCAGGTGATAAAGAGCGCTTTGTTCAGGCGGGCATGTCCTCGTACCTTTCCAAGCCTGTACGCCTGGAAGCGCTGAAAAAGCATCTTGTCCAGCTTCAGGCCGGGACCGCAGACGGCGGCGGGGCCGATGCGCCGCTTATGCCCGCCTATGATGCGCATCCTGTCATGGAACCGTACACCGGCGGCCAGCGCGAGGCCTACCGGTTCCGGCGTTTTCTTGTTACAGTGGCGGCTCTGCGCGAAAGCCTGTGGTCTGCCTTTGACCGCGGCAACTTGCTGGAACTGCACTCGCTGGCGCATACGCTGATGCACGAAGCCGACAAAATGGGCGCCCCCCGCGTATGCGTGATGGCTTCTCGGCTTGAAAGCCGTGTGCGTGATGCGAGACCGGAAGAAGTGCGCCCTATTTTTCTGCTGCTCATGGATGCCATCAACCATCTGGAGCACGAACTGCTGAAGATTTTTCCTGACGCCCGCGGAGCTGAAGGCCACCATGCCGGATGATGGCAGAGCGTCTGCAACCGATGACTCGTAAACTACGGTTTCTTTAATGAGCCATGACGACACCGCACATAGCGGGCAGAAAACCGGTTCCGCCAACGCCGACGCCGTGGTCCGGTTCAATGCCAGCAAAGATTACATGAAAGTGGGCATAGCCCGCTATGTGCCGCCCAAGGGTAAAGGCAGCCCCTTGAGCGTTGATCTGATGGCGGAGCAGCTGGCAAAAGCCGGTATACGGGTTCCGCTGGATGTGAATGCCGCGCGGACGGTCATTGAAAAGCTTCAGGCCGGCGAGGATGTGACTAAAATTGTGGTCGCCCGCGGGGTGCCGCCTGTGGCGGGAACCAACGGGCGGCTTATGTGTTTCGGCGATGAACGTTTTCCCGTTTTTCCGGGTATGGCATTCGGCACGCTTATGCCGGCCATTCCTGCACAGGGCGGCATGCGTATCGACGGCAAGCCTGTGTCGCCTCCGCCCGAGTTGTTGTCGTGCGACCTGCAGATTGCCGACCATGGCAACTGCAGCATGCAGGAGCAGGGCGGGCAGCTGGTTGCCGAAGTGTACGGCACTGTGATGGTGACCGGTTGCGTGGTGCAGGTGCTGCCGCTGATAACCGTTGCCTCGGACCGGTTACGGATTACGGCTACACTGTACCACCGTGACTGTCTGGGCATTCCCGTGACGCTGGAACGGCTGCGTGAACTGCTGGATACGATGGGGGTGGTGGCGCCGCTTAATGAAAAACCTGTCAGGGACGCGTTGCTGCGTGCTGCGGAAACCGGCGGGCCTGTGCACGATGTGGAAATCGCCCGGGGGGTCATGCCCCGTCACGGCACCGACGGCTGTCTGGAGCTGCTGTTTGACACCATGGAGATGGCGGGCAAGGTGGGGGCGGACGGAACCATAGACTATAAGGACCGCGGCAGTCTGCCGGTGGTCACGGAAGGTGAAGCCGTCGCTCTGCTGTATCCTCCCACTGCCGGTGATGCGGGCAGGGATGTATTCGGCGAAAGCGTCGCACCGCATCCCGGACGTCCCGTACCCTGTGTGCTGTGCCCTAAAAGCATAGTGGAAGATGAAGACGGTGTGACGCTGCGTGCTGCGCTGGACGGGTTTGTACAGCATGCCAAAGGGCGCCTGTCTGTCGAAAACATGTATGTGGTACGCGGCGATGTAAGTATGGAGACGGGAAACGTTGACCTGCAGCGCGGAGCTTTGCTGGTGCGCGGCAATGTGCTGAGCGGTTTTTCCGTGAACTGCCCGGAAAATGTCACTGTGCAGGGGGTTGTGGAGGCGGCGTTTCTGCATACGGGTGGCGACCTGCTTGCGGGGGGACTGGTATTGCAGGATCAGGGGCATGTGATTGTTGAAGGCAACCTGAAAGCCGGCTTTATAAGCGAGGGAAGCGTAGACGTACGCGGCAACATACAGGTCACCAAATCTATAGATAATTCCGATGTCACCTGCGGCGGTCTGGTTGCTCTGGGCGGCAGCGGGCGCATTGTGGGCGGCACTGTGCGTTCCAAGGGCGGTGTGCGTGTGGGGCAGCTGGGCAATGAGCTGGGCGTGCGCACACACGTGATCATTGAGCTGGACATGAAAGCGCTGGAAGACATGGAAGAAGAAGTGCGCACCCGCAGGGCGGCCATCAAGCGCATCAATGAGACGCTGGGTACCGGCAGTGACGAAGATATACTGAATCAGGTGCGGCAGGAAAATTACAAGGCGGTGGAAAAGCTGCTTGTTATCAGAGAAGAGGCGCAGCGGAGCATTGAAAGCGGCAAGGAAAAACTGGCCGAATTGAAAAAGGTGACCAAAGAACGGCTGGCCAATGTCAGCGTGCAGGTAAGCGGGGTGGTCTATCCGGGTACCGTGGTCACGTTTGAAGACCGCTCCTTTGAGGTCAGCAGCCCCGTAAGCCAGTGTGAATTCCGCATGGCTTCGAGCAAGCGTGTGGTGGAACTGCGTTCGCTCGGAAAGGTGATCGCCGCGTCTGAAGAAGAGGAATGACGGCGGGCTTGTCTGCGTAGTTCTGCCCATCGGGGCGTGGACAGATTTTTCAGGGCTTGTCAGCGCGGGCGTCGGCATTCAGCAGGGTGCCCGTGGCCTGCTGCGGACGGCCTGCATACGGATGACCTGTATGCGGATGACCTGCCTGCGCAAAGACGCGTATACAGAGACAGAGGCGCAAAGCATTCTTGCGGCACCGGCTGACGCGTCAGTGCCTGCCGTGCATCAGCCGGTACAGAAAAGCGGACACAGGTCCGTTTTTTTTGTACCGCGGTTCGTGCGGAGGGAAGGTCCGGCAAAGCCGTGCGGGCAGACTGTGGCGCATGGCATGAGGCGGAAAAAAAGGCCGGATTGGTCCGGCCCTGCATATTATTCTTTAGGAGGTTCGATCAGCATTTTTCCGTTTTGCGGTTTACCGTGCCCTGCGGGGGGCATGATCATGGGTTTACCGTTTTTGCCGGGCATGCCTTTGGGCGGCATGGTCATCCCTTCGGGAGGCATTTTCATGCCTGAGCCCATATTCTGCATGCCGGCACCGTCTTTGCCGTGACGGTTGCGGAAATTATGCCATTCTTCGTGGCTCATCAGTTTGTCGCCGTTGGTGTCAATGGCGGCGAAGGCGGGTTCCCGCATGGACGGGTAGGCCGCGGAGAATTCTTCCCATGTGACCGAACCGTTACCGTCGGTATCCATACGGCCGAACTCTTCGCCAGCAGCCAGAGGACCGGCGCTTGCAAGAATGAATGCGCTGGCCAGCAGGAGCCGTTTCATGTGTGTACCCTCTCTATTTGCAGGCGGTTTGCAGCAGGAGCAGCCGCCCTGTTGATTCGGGATGCCGCGGGGCGACGCAGACCGGAGCCTTCCGGTACGCTGCGGTCGCAATGGCGGCAGATTCGCCCTACGTTCTAGGAAGTGGCAGAGCAATCGTCAAGCACGACTTTGCATAATACCTGCCGGTGCATGAAAAAAAAGCCCCTGCCTAAGCAGGGGCTTTACGTTCTGGCTCCCCGGGACGGACTTGAACCGCCAACCTAGTGATTAACAGTCACCCGCTCTGCCGATTGAGCTACCAGGGAGTGTGCTGTTGAGCGCTGTTGCCCTCAACGAGGAGAGGTGTATATGCTGTAACGTTTTCGTCGTCAAGCATAAAAAACAAAAAGTTTAAAAAAAGTCATGAAAAGTGTCCGGCGTTTTTGCAGTGCGCTGAAGCGTTACGGCAGCGGGCCGACGGCAGTTCGGCAGCTGAAACTGAAAATACATAAAATATCCGGCCGGCAGTTTCGGGCAGCGTGCGGGGACGGGGGGAAAGTACGGGCAGATGTGCGTCATGCTGCAGGCAGATTCGCCGCGGCGTGCAACATTTATATATACCGTGCTGCCGGCTGGTGCATGAGCGGAGAGGTGCAGGGGAATTTAAAGAGGCGCCGCGGGTACACCATCTGTTGTGCAGGCGGGCATAGTACCGGTCCGGCAGCGCGGCAGGCGGCGCTACGGGGGCTTGTTGTTGCAGGCTGTGGCACGCGGCAGCATGTGGCTATGGCCGCGGTGCGTTGCCGCCCCTGCGCGGGACGCAAAAAAAAGCCCCTGCCTGAGCAGGGGCTTTATGTTCTGGCTCCCCGGGACGGACTTGAACCGCCAACCTAGTGATTAACAGTCACCCGCTCTGCCGATTGAGCTACCAGGGAGTGTGGTGCGGACAACTCGTGTCCGGCGAAGGGAAGAGATATAAAGATCGGCTGTGTTCGTCAAGTACAAAAATGATAATGTGAAAAAAATCTTTAAAAACTCACGGGGGGCGGGCTTCCTTGACGGAGCGTCCCAATTGGAATACCCATACCCGATTCAGCGTTTGCGACCAATTTAAGAGCATGGAGATATTTCCCTTGAGTAATCAAGAATCCTCAAACCGCAAAAAGATCAAGCTTCCCACCAAGTCCGAGCATTCCGCTTACTTTATGCCCATGCTTACGAGGCTTGATGAGCGTGACGAACTGAACGAAGTCATCAAGAGCCGTGTTGCCAAGTCCTGTGACATGATGGACGCAGGGGTGCCTCTGTTTCCCAACAGGTTCAACAAAGAAATTGATGTCGCTGAAATTCAGGCAGGCTATGAAGGTCTG
Organism: Oleidesulfovibrio vietnamensis; assembly: GCF_055388115.1. Lineage (NCBI taxonomy): Bacteria > Pseudomonadati > Thermodesulfobacteriota > Desulfovibrionia > Desulfovibrionales > Desulfovibrionaceae > Oleidesulfovibrio > Oleidesulfovibrio vietnamensis. The sequence continues at coordinate 2,518,205 of NZ_AP042419.1, read as the reverse complement.
GAAGCCGAAGAACTGGAAACTCTGGATCAGGAGTTCAGCTGCGCCGGGCGTATCGTGTCCCAGCGTTCGTTCGGCAAGGTTACCTTTTTCCACCTGCTTGATAAAAGCGGCAAAATGCAGTGCTACGCTTCGCGGGATTCGCTGGGAGCCGATGCCTACAGCGTTTTTAAAAAATTTGACATAGGCGACATTGTGGGCGTGTGCGGTACGCTGTTCCGCACCAAAACGGGCGAGCTGACCATACAGTGTTCTTCCGTGCAGCTGCTTACCAAGTCCATCCGCCCCCTGCCGGAAAAGTACCACGGGCTGAAAGACGTGGAAACCCGCTACCGTCAGCGCTATGTGGACCTGATAGTCACCCCGCGTACCCGCGAGATATTCCGCAAACGCGGCCAGATTGTGCGTGAATTCCGCAATTTTATGGAAGAACGCGGGTTCATGGAAGTGGAAACACCCATGATGCAGCCCATTCCGGGCGGCGCCACGGCAAAGCCTTTTGTCACGCATCACAATGCGCTTGATATGCAGCTGTACATGCGCATTGCGCCGGAGCTGTACCTGAAGCGTCTGCTGGTGGGCGGCTTTGAAAAAGTGTTCGAAATCAACCGCAACTTCCGTAACGAAGGGATTTCCACCCAGCATAATCCCGAATTCACCATGTGTGAGTTTTACTGGGCATATGCCCGCTTTGAAGATCTGATGGATCTGACGGAACAGTTGTTTTCGCGTCTGGCGCAAAAGGTCTGCGGCAGCACCGTCATTACCTATCAGGGGCAGGAAGTGAACCTGACGCCCGGCAAGTGGCAGCGGATGACATTCCATGACTCGCTGGAAAAAGTCGGCGGACACGCGCCGGAATTTTACAACGATTACGAAAAGCTGTCCGCATATATCCGCGAACGGGGCGAAAAGGTCATCGAAGGCGAAAAGCTGGGCAAGCTGCAGGCAAAGCTTTTTGATCTGGATGTGGAATACAAGCTTATCCAGCCGCATTTCATCTATCATTACCCCACTGATATCTCGCCGCTTTCGCGCCGGAATGATGACAATCCTGACGTGACTGACCGTTTCGAGCTGTTTATAACGGGCAGAGAACTGGCCAATGCGTTTTCGGAACTGAATGACCCCGTTGACCAGCGCAAGCGTTTTGACGATCAGGTGGCGGAAAAAGAAGCCGGCGATGATGAAGCGCACTTTATGGATGAAGACTACCTGCGTGCGCTTGAATACGGTATGCCTCCTGCCGCAGGGCAGGGCGTGGGCATTGACCGTCTGGTCATGCTGCTCACGGATTCGGCTTCCATCCGCGAGGTTATCCTCTTCCCGCTGCTTAAGCTGGAGAGCTGATCTGAAAACGGCAACAGCAGTCGCCATACCGGGCCGCAGTCAGGCCCGCCAACCGGAAAGGACAAGCCAGCAGCATGCGTTTTGAGCTGTTTGTTGCGTTGCGTTATCTGTTTGCCCGCCGCAAGCAGACTTTCATTTCGGTCATATCCGTCATTTCGGTGCTGGGTGTGGCTCTGGGCGTGGCATCGCTCATTGTGGTGCTGGGCGTTATGAACGGCTTCACCGTGGATATGCGTGAAAAGATACTGGGCGTGAACGCCCATGTCATCACGCTGGCTGCGGGCGGCGGTATTTCCGGCTATCCTGAACTGGTGCGCAAGGCCGAAACCGTTCCGGGAGTAAAGGGCGCGACCCCGTTCATTTATTCCGAGGTCATGCTTTCGACCCGCTACGGAGTCAAAGGTGTGGTGCTGCGCGGGGTGGACCCCGTTTCGGCGCCGGCGGTGCTGGGCATTGCCGGCCGCATGGTAGACGGTTCTCTGGCCGACCTTGAACGATCCGGTGCGCCGGGTCTTGTCATCGGTAAAGAACTGGCCAAACGGCTGGGTATCACCGTGGGCAGCAGGGTCAACCTGCTGTCTCCTTCGGGCGAAAAAACAAGCGCGGGGTTTACCCCGCGCATCCTTTCTTTCAAGATCGCAGGTATTTTTTCTACCGGCATGTTCGAGTATGACTCGTCGCTGGGGTTCGTCTCGCTTGATGCCGCCCGTGATCTGCTGGGAATGCCTGCTGGCACTGTTTCTGGTCTTGAAATAGTGGTGGATGACATTTACCGCGCCGATACCGTGGCGCAGGCGGTTACTCAGGCTCTGGGCGGGTATCCTTTTTACAGCCGCAACTGGATGGAAATGAATGCCAACCTTTTTGCGGCGCTCAAGCTGGAAAAAGCTGCCATGTCCATCATGCTCACCCTCATAGTGCTGGTGGGGTCTTTTTCCATTGTCACCACACTGGTGATGCTGGTTATGGAAAAATCGCGCGATATCGCCATCATGATGTCCATGGGCGCTACAAAATCACATATCCGGCGCATTTTTATGCTGCAGGGTACTATCATAGGCGTTGTGGGCACCACTCTGGGATTCGGGCTGGGGCTGCTTGTGTGCTGGCTGCTCAAGCGCTATCAGTTCATCAAACTGCCGCCCGGCGTCTATTCGCTTGACCATCTGCCCGTGCTGCTGCAGTGGCAGGATCTGGCAGCCATTGCCGTCGGTGCCATGGTGCTGTGCTTTCTTGCCACCATCTATCCTGCGCGGCAGGCGTCTTCACTGGAGCCTGCCGAGGCGCTGCGGTACGAATGATGGAAAAAAATACCATGCTGTTCAGCCTGAAAGATGTGGGTAAAGAATATCAGGGTCCTGCAGAAAAAATTATTATTTTCAGCCGGTTGAATCTTGATATTGCCCAAGGTGACTCTGTGGCGGTTGTCGGGGCGTCCGGTTCGGGCAAATCGACCCTATTGCATCTCTTGGGAACCCTTGATAATCCTTCTCGGGGAACTGTTCTCTTCAGGGGAAGAGACATCACAGCCATGACGGCGGAACAGAAGGCCGCCATGCGCAGCAGAGACGTTGGATTTGTCTTTCAGTTTCATCATCTGCTGCCGGAATTCAATACGCAGGAAAATGTGGCCATGCAGGCTGTCATTGCGGGTATGCCCCGCCGTGAAGCCATGAAAAAAGCCGCACACGCCCTTGAGCTTGTGGGCATGTCCGGCAGGGCAGGTCACAGGGTGGGTACGCTGTCGGGCGGAGAACGCCAGCGCGCCGCCATCGCAAGGGCCATCCTTATGCATCCTGCCGTGCTGCTGGCTGACGAACCTACCGGTAACCTCGATGAACGCACGGGCGACAGTGTCGGGCAGTTGCTGATGGATTTAAACAGAGAGCTGGGTATGACGCTTGTTGTGGTTACCCATAACAACTCCCTGGCATCACTCATGAATAGACGTCTAGAACTGAGAGCTGGAGAACTGTATGACCAGAATTGCTAGGCTGTGGCTTTACGTCGCCTCAAGCCTGCTGGTTTGTCTGGGGGCCGTTCAGGCCAATGCCGCCGCGCCCGCCAACGTGCGTGTGCTTGTCCTTCCTTTTGAAGTGAATGCCGAGCCTGATCTGGCCTATCTGGAAGACAGTCTGTCCGACCTTGTGATTGAACGTCTGGTTGCTCAGGGCTTTTCTGTTGTTCCCCGTGCCGAAGCCGCCGACCTGCTGCAAAAACAGGGCGTGGACGTGCTTGATATCACCTCTGCGCGTGATCTGGCGTTGCTGGCACGCGCTGATTATGCCGTTTACGGCAGTTTTACCCAGCTGGGCGAAAGCATAAGCCTTGATGCCCGCCTTGTGGAAGCTGTGGGCGTTCGTCCCGCAAAGCCGCTGTTCATACAGAAAGACGGCCTTATCAATATTTTGCCTGCAGTGGATGAGCTGGCACAGGTAGCCGCGGCCAGTCTGCTGCGGCAGGATACCGTTGCCGCCGTGGAAGTGCGCGGTACAAAAATTCTCGATCCCGATGTGGTGCTTATGCGGCTCAGCTCGCGCAAGGGCGATACGCTGGACCCCAAGCTGGTCAACAGGGAAATCAAACGTATTTACGACCTCGGGTACTTCAGCGATGTAAGCGCCACCGCCGAACAGACCTCCGACGGACTCAAGCTTGTCTATACCGTGCAGGAAAAGCCGCGCATTGAAGCCATTACCGTGGAAGGTTCCGATGCTGTGGACACTGATGAAATCCTCAGTGTCATGAGCACCAAGACCGGCTCGGTAATGAACGAAAAACTGCTGGCGCAGGACATCATGAAAGTGACCGACCTGTACCGTAAAAAAGGTTACTATCTTGCCGATGTAAGCCACAGGGTGGTGGAAGGCAGCGGCGGCGCGGCCAGCTTGGTGCTTTCGGTGCAGGAAGGCGACAAGCTGTACATCAAGGCGGTGCGTATTGTCGGCGCGGAACAGCTGGATGAAGACGATGTGCTGGATGAACTGGCGCTGCGTCCCCGCAACATGATTTCATGGATTACCGGCACCGGTGTGCTGCGCGAAGAATACCTTGAACGCGACAGCGCGGCCATCGGGGCGTACTACCTCAACCGCGGGTTTATGGACGTGCGTGTGGGTGACCCCGATGTCCAGTACGAGGAAGACGGCATTGTGGTTTCCTTTGCCGTCAAGGAAGGCACCCGTTACAAAGTGGGTAACATCGCTTTCGGCGGTGACCTGATTGATACCGACGAGGCGCTGCTGAACGTCATTAAAATGGACGAACAGGCCGCTGATGAAGAATATTTCAATTACGACGTGCTGCAGAAGGACACCAAAAAGCTGACCGAGTTTTACAACGACTACGGTTATGCTTTCGCCGACACCAGTTTCCGTACCGAACGGCGCGACGGTTCCATTGTGGACATCACGTATGTGATGACCAAAAAACAGAAAGTCTATGTGCGCAGGGTGGAAGTTGAAGGCAACAAGCACACCCGCGACAACGTTATCCGCCGCGAAATGCGTCTGACGGACGGCGACCTGTACAGCGGCTCCGGACTGCGCCGCAGCAACCAGCGTCTGAATAACCTCGGTTACTTTTCGCAGACTGACATCGAGCTTATTCCCACAGCCAATCCCGAGGAAGTGGATCTGAAAGTAAAGGTGAAGGAAAAGAATACCGGACAGATAGCTGCTGGTATCGCTTACTCCACCTATTCCAGCTTCGGTATCGGCGGTTCGGTAAGCGAAGCAAACCTGTTCGGTAAAGGGTACCGTGCCGCGCTTTCCGCCACGTTCAGCGGCAGAGACAACGAGTACGATTTCACCTTTATCAACCCGCATTATAATGACACCAAGCTTCAGGTCGGTGTGAACGCCTATCTGCGCAGCAGCGACATGGAAGACTATGACAAGGACACCGTGGGCGGCATTCTGAGCTTTGCCTATCCTCTTGGTGAATTTACGCGGGCCAGCTGGTATTACCGTCTGGACCAGTACAAATATTCCGACGTGGACGACGATGCCGCAAAGACCATCCGCGACTACGAAGGCACAAACCTTGCCAGTGTGACGGGATTTGCACTCTCGCGCGATACCATTGACAACCGCATGCGTCCCACCAGCGGTACGTACCTGAAAGGTGCCGTGGACTACGGCGGAGGCGTACTGCAGGGGACTGACCATTTCATCCGCCTGTACGGTGATGCGCGGTATTTCCAGAAGCTGGCCAACAACCATGTGCTGCATGTGCGCGTGCGCGGTGCCACCCTGTTTGAAAACGATCAGAGTGAGGAAATACCTGTCCACGAACGTATCTATCTGGGCGGTATCAACTCCATACGCGGTTACGACCGGCGCGATATTTCGCCCAAGGATCCCGAAAGCGGCGACAGCATAGGCGGTACCCGCGCGGCGTATGCAAACTTTGAATACATCTGGTACTTTGATGACGAGATGGGCATTTACCTGATTCCCTTCTTCGACACCGGTTTCGTCATCGACCCCGACATGGGGCACGAATGGAGTGACGAAATCAAGAGCAGCGTGGGTCTTGAAGTGCGCTGGCAGTCCCCGCTGGGCAACCTGCGCTTTGCTTACGGTTACCCGCTGAACGAGGTGGACGGCGAACGCAAGGACGGCAAGTTCGAGTTCACCATGGGACAGACCTTCTAACCTTCCGGAACGCATCAAGGGGATGTCGCAAGACATCCCCTTTTTTCATGTTCATGTGCATGCCTTATGGGCTGCATCTGTGTCGGGTTGCGATAAATGGCCGTATGCCGTATGGTTTCGCAAATTATCGCACTCCCCGGCTGCACCGGAGTTGCCGCCGCTTATGGAATAGCTCACAATGCCGATGCATCTCAGATTTTCATCACGCCTGCTGTGGCTCTGGCTGGTCATTGCGGTGTCTTTGGCGTGCCTTCCCGCTCCTGCGGGTGCCGCTTCGCTTGATGCCTCGTTCAACAGCGCATGGCGCCAGTTTCATTCGCTCACCAAAGACGCCCGCAAAGGGAAATACCGTGACAACTGGTTGCGCATAGAACAGGATTTCATGGATGTGTACAAGCGGAGTCCGCGCGGCCCTCTTGCACCCAAATCACTGTACTACGCAGGGCGAGTGCGCTCCGAACTGGGGGCCCGCTCATATCTTGCTTCCGACTACAGGCGTGCTGTGGAGTATTTCCAGCGCCTTGCCAACCGCTTTCCATCACATTCCTGGACAGATGACGCGCTGTACCGCGCCGCTGCCATATACAAGGACAGGCTGGGTGATCATGGTACGGCCAGAAGCCTGCTGAACACCATTCTGCGCGACCATCAGCAGGGCGACATGTACTACAAGGCCATAGCATTGCATCGCTCTCTGGACGGAGGCAGCGGCGCTGCCGGAGCCCCTTCCGCCTCTTCTGCGCCTGCGCCTGCTCCGGAGCCCGCGCCGGCTCCTGCACGCTCCGCTGCAGCTGATGAACCCCTGAAGGCTTCTGAAATAATCAAAGGGGGCACCGCCAACAGCGGCGCTCCGGCCACTCTGGTTGACGTGCGCTACCAGTCCAGTGATGATTACACCCGTGTGGTGCTTGAATGCAGCAAGGAAGTCGCTTACCGGTATCAGTTTCTGCCTGAAGACAAAAAGGCCTCCAAGCCGTTCCGTCTGTATGTCGATCTGGAAAATGCATCGCACGGCAAACTGGTGCGGGCAAAGGAGACCGTTGCGGACGGTATTCTGCGGGAGGTGCGCACAGGTACGCCGCGCCCCGGTGTGAGCAGGGTGGTTCTCGATTTTTCATCTGTCCGTAAATACAATGTCTTTACGCTGGATAACCCGTTCCGGGTGGTCATCGATGTCACTTCTCCGGAAGAAAAGGCGCAGACTGCCGTAGCCGGTGCACCCGCCAGCCGGCCCAGACCCGCAACCCCCTACAAGGTGCCTTCGGGCAGCAAAGAACAGGTTAAAGACCTTGTGGAACAGCTGGGGCTGACGCTTGATACCATCATGATAGATGCAGGGCACGGCGGCAAGGACCCCGGCACGCAGCATAACGGTATACGCGAACGGGACTATACGCTTAAGATGGCCAAAATAATTGGCGAAAAGCTTAAGAAAAAAGGCTTCAACGTGGTGTACACCCGCACAAAAGATGTGTTTGTGCCCCTTGAAGAACGCACGGCCATGGCCAATGTTAAAAAAGCAGACCTTTTTCTTTCCGTGCACATCAACGCCAACAGAAGTTCAAAAATCCACGGATTTGAGACCTACTATCTGAACCTTGCCCGCTCTGCCAGTGCCGTGCGTGTGGCCGCGCGTGAAAACGCCGTCAGCGAAAAGCGCATCAGCGATTTGCAGTTCATTCTTACTGACCTTATGCTCAATTCAAAAATGCAGGAATCAAAAGATCTTGCAGAACTGATACAGAGTAATGTCATCGGCACGGTAAAAGGTAAGTACGGTTACCCCACGCGTGACAACGGAGTCCGCTCGGCGCCGTTTTATGTGCTGATGGGCGCAAAAATGCCTTCTGTTCTTATGGAACTGGGCTACTGCACCAACGATGCAGAAGCCCGTAGGCTCAAGTCTGACAACTACCTTAACCGTATGGCGGATGGCATTGTGGCGGGCGTGGTGGCGTACAAAAAGAAAATCAACAGGTATGCATCCATGTGATGTTTCTCTGCCGCTTGACGGGTGCCCCGCATGGCGGTATTCCACTTAATCTTTAACCCCAGAACAGCATGAAGTGTCACAGGGTTCAACCCTGTGTATTCGTTGCCAATAAAAGACTCACAGGAGAGCTTTAATGCGTAAAATTCTGCTTGCGATCATCGCACTTTCCCTTTTTGCCGCCGCTCCCGCACAGGCAGCCGGTCCCCAGAAAATCGGCCTGATCAACCTTAAAAAGCTGATGCTTGAAAGCGAACCGGCTGCCGAAGCCAAGAAAAAAATGGAAGAAAGCTTTTCTGCTGAAAAGAAAGAAATCGATAAAAAATCTGAAGAGCTGAAAAAAATGTCCGAGCAGCTGCGTCTGCAGGCTGCTGCCCTCACGCCCGAAGCCCGCGAAGATAAAAAGGTGGAATTTGTGCGTCTGAAGCGTGATCTTGAAGATCAGGCCCGCACCTTTACCCGCAAAGTGCAGTCTGCCGATGCCCAGATTCGTCAGGACATTCTGACCATCATTGCCAAAGCCTGCAATGAATACGGCAAAAAGAACAATATGGCTGCTATTTACGATGCCACTAATGCCGGTGTGGTGTACGCCAACCCCGAACTGGACGTAACCGCCGAGGTGATGGTTGAAGTGAACCGCATCTGGCGCGCCGGTGCCAAAAAGTAGTAAGACGGGCACATGCAGAAAACCGTCATGAAGGTTTCGGATATAGCCGGAGCACTGGGGCTGAAGCTCAAAGGTCCGGACCGCGAAATTTCGGGTGTGAACACGCTTGAAGCGGCTGGACCGGAAGAAATCAGCTTTCTGGCTAATCCGAAATACATTCCCATGCTGGCCGGTACCCGGGCGGCAGCTGTCATAGTGAGCGAGGAATACGCCGGTCAGGTGGAAACCGCGCTTATCAGCGCCAACCCCTATTTTGACTTCGGCCGTACCTTGCATCTGTTTGCCAGACCGCAGGGCAGCTTCAGCGGCATCAGCGATATGGCATACATTCATCCGGAAGCGGAAATAGGCGGCGGCTGCACCATTTACCCGCATGTCTACATAGGGGCCAGAGCGCGTATAGGTGAGGGAACCACGCTCTTTCCGGGCTGCTATGTAGGGGAAGACTGTGCGGTGGGTGAAAACTGCCTGTTGTACCCCAACGTGACGCTGATGGCTGCCACAACCGTGGGTGACGACTGTGTGCTGCATTCCGGAGTTGTTCTGGGGGCCGACGGGTTCGGCTTTGCCCGTACCGAATACGGGATTCAGAAAATTCCGCAGATAGGCAGGGTGCATGTCGGCAACGATGTGGAAATCGGGGCCAATACCGCCATAGACCGCGCCGTGCTGGGTGTGACCACCATTGGTGACGGCACCAAGATGGATAATCTGGTTCAGGTGGGGCACAATGTCACCATCGGCAACGATTGTCTTATCGTTGCGCAGGTGGGTATTTCCGGCAGCACGCACGTGGGTGACAGAGTGACCATGGCCGGTCAGGTGGGGGTTGCCGGACACCTTACCATAGGTGACGATGTGACCGTCGGGCCTAAATCGGGCATAGCCAGAAGCATAGAGCCGGGCAAAACCATGGGCGGACAGCCTGCGGTTGAGCGCGATGTGTACATGCGTACACTGACGGTGATGCCTAAACTGCCTGACATGTACAAGCGGCTGAGAAAATTAGAAAAAGAGCTTGAGGCGCTGAAAGGCGAATCAGGCAGGGATAGCTGATGAACGACAAGGCGAAAAGCATTTTGGATATTCGACAGATTCTGGGACTGCTGCCGCACCGGTATCCTTTTCTGCTGGTGGACAGAGTGCTCGACTACACCCCCGGCGAGTGCATTACCGCTGTAAAAAACGTCACCATGAACGAGCCTTTTTTTCAGGGGCATTTTCCTGATGTGCCGGTAATGCCCGGCGTGCTCATTATGGAAGCGCTTGCTCAGGCCGGTGGCATTCTGGTGGTCAAAAGCACCGACACCAGCGTGGAAGGTAAGCTTTTTCTGTTTACAGGCATGGAAAGAGTGCGCTTCAGAAAGCCGGTATACCCCGGCGACAGGCTGGAGCTGCATTGCCGCCTTTTGCGCCACAAGCTAAAGCTGTGGAAGATGGAAGGCAAAGCCTATGTGGACGGACAGCTTGCTGCCGAAGCCGAAATGACCGCCGCTGTCATGAACAGAGAGGATATGTAGCGTGGCTGCGCAGATTCATCCTTCCGCCTTTGTGGACAGCAAGGCCGTTATCGGAGAAGACGTTGTCATCGGGCCGTGCGCCGTTGTCGAGGCAAACACCGTCATCGGCGACCGTTGCCGCATTGATGCCTTTGCTTCGGTCAAGCAGTATACCCGCATGGGAACGGACAACCATATCTATTCCTATGCCGCCGTGGGCGGCGAACCGCAGGATCTCAAGTTTCACGGTGAGGAATCGTGGCTTGAGATAGGCGACCGCAACCGTATACGCGAGTTTGCCACTCTGCACCGCGGAACCGAAGGCGGAGGCGCAAAGACCGTGGTGGGCAGTGATAACCTGCTTATGGCCTATACTCATGTGGCGCATGACTGCCACGTGAAAGACGGCATCATCATGTCCAACGGCGCCACTCTGGCGGGGCACGTGACCGTGGAAGACCATGCCATTCTGGCCGGTCTTTCAGCTGTGCATCAGTTTGTGCGCATCGGCCGCAACGCCTTTGTGGGCGGTATGAGCGGCATCGCGCAGGACCTGCCGCCCTTTATGCTGGCCGTGGGCAACCGCGCCGGCGTGCACGGGCCCAATCTTGTCGGGCTGCGCCGGGCAAAGGCTTCCCGCGATCTCATAGCGGCGCTTAAAAGCGCTTACCGGCTGATCTGGCATTCCGAAACTCCCCGTAAGGAGGCCTTGGAACAGCTGGAATACGAGTATGGAAACTTCCCTGAAGTGCTCAATTTTGTGGAGTTTATCCGCAGCAGCGAGCGGGGGATTCTGTCCGTGGAATAGTACACGGCCGGTCAACTGAAATACCAAGCAGGGGAAAGCGGGCACGGCCTTCTTTCCCCTGTTTTGTCTGCACACGGTCGCATTGCCGCCGTGTGCGGCGCGGGTGGCAGGCAGGCATGGCCACCACCCCGCGGGGTGTATATGCATGATGAGGCAGGACAGCATATGAATCAGGAATCCATAGGAATCATTGCCGGCAGCGGACAGTTTCCCATGCTGGTGGCCCGTGCCGCCCGTCTGGAGGGGCACAGGGTGGTCATGTGCGGCTTTCAGGGGCACACGGACTCCGCACTGGAACACGAGGCCGATGTATGGTCCATGCTCCATCTCGGGCAGCTGGGCAGGCTGATAGATTTTTTTGTGTCCGCTGGTGTGACGCGGCTTTGTTTTGCCGGAGCCATCAGCAAACCCCGTGCTCTTGATCTGCGGCCCGACATGCGCGCGGCCAAGGTGCTTTTCCGGCTGCGCTCCAAAGGCGACGATGTGCTGCTGCGTGCAGTGCTGGCCGAACTGGAATCCGAAGGGCTTGTCATAGTGCAGGCTGCGGAACTGGTGCCCGGACTGCGCGGGCCGGAAGGAGTGCTTACCCGCAGGCAGCCTTCTGCCGAAGAATGGCAGGATATCCGTTACGGGTGGCCTGTGGCCATGCAGATAGGTGCGCTGGATATCGGGCAGTGCTTGGTTGTCAGGCGCGGTATGGTGGTAGCCGTGGAAGGTCTGGAAGGCACTGACGCCACGCTGCGCCGCGGGGGCGAACTGGGCGGAGACGGCTGTGTGGCGCTGAAGTTTGTGAAGCCGGGACAGGACGAGCGTATCGACCTGCCCGCTCTCGGGCTGGCAACTGTGCGCACTCTGGCACAGGGCGGATACACATGTCTTTGCTATCAGGCAGGAAATACATTGTTTTTCGACAGAGAGGAGAGTATCTCTCTGGCCGATAAACATGGTATATCCATAGTGGGAATCGGTCCCGCACTGTCGGCGGAGCTGACCGCCGCCGCGGAGTAATCTTTTACTGATTGTGTTTATGGGGGCAACTCATGCGTTTTGCCGGAAGAATGAATACTGTGCACCGCTCGTATATTCGCGAGATTCTTAAAGTTACCGCACGACCTGAAGTGATTTCATTCGCCGGCGGACTACCGAATCCCGATTCGTTTCCGGTGGCGGGGCTTGCTGCGGCCGCAGCAGAGGAAATGAAGGAATGCGGGGCGCAGACCCTGCAGTACAGCACGACGGAGGGGTATCTTCCGCTGCGCCGCTGGATTGCAGAACGTTATGCCGCGCAGGGCCTGAGCGTGACTCCTGATGAAATTCTCATAACCGGAGGATCGCAGCAGGGACTGGATATTGTTGCCAAAGCCATGCTGGACGACGGTGACGGAGTGCTGCTTGAAAGGCCCGGCTATCTGGGTGCCATTCAGTGTTTCAGCATGTACCGCGCGGCTTTTTCCACGCTGGAGCTGACCGCCGACGGGGTGGATACTCAGGCACTGGACAGGGCTTTGCAGGCAGGTTCGCCCAAGCTGTTTTATGCTGTCCCCAGTTTTCAGAACCCTTCGGGCATCAGTTATACCGAAGCCACACGACGCGAAACCGCACGGCTGATGGCGCAGTCTGACTGTCTGCTGGTTGAGGACAACCCCTACGGAGAGCTGCGGTTCAAGGGGCAGGCACTGCCGCCCGTCAAAGCATATATGAACGGCGCGCCTTCGGTGCTGCTGGGGTCGTTTTCCAAGGTGGTGGCCCCCGGTCTCAGGCTGGGCTGGGTGTGCGCTCCCGCAGAGCTCATGGATAAGCTGGTCACCGTCAAGCAGGCTTCGGACCTGCACACTCCGACATTCAACCAGCGTGTGCTGTATCGTTTTCTCGAACAGAACGACGTGGACGGTCACATTGCGTCCATCCGCAGCCTGTACGGCCGTCACAGGGATGTGATGGTGGAGGCCATAAGAGAACATTTTCCGCAGCAGGTGCAGTATACCGAGCCGGAAGGCGGTATGTTCCTGTGGTGTACACTGCCGGAGCAGTGTGATGCGGAGGTGGTCTTCCGCAAGGCGCTTGAGCGTGATGTAGCTTTTGTGCCGGGCAGACCGTTTTACGTGGACGGCACGTCCAATACGTTCCGGCTGAATTATTCCAATGCCAGCGAAGAGACCATACGCGAAGGCATAGCAAGGCTGGGAGCCTGCCTGCACGAAGTGCTGGCGTGATCCGCGGCGTATGGCTGACGGCAAACGGGACTTCTGCCCCGTGACGGACGCCTTTGCCGCTGAATTATTCTGTAAAAACGATAGCCGCCTGCGGGCGGCTTTTTTGTGCGCCGCACAGTTGCCGCGTCCGGGGCGCGCTGCTGTAACAGGTTTACGGCACGGTGCTTTCTGTGCCGGTCGCATCCTGCAATACTTTTTAGAGCATGCAATGGACGTGACCGGCTGTCCGCGCTACAGTGAGTGCGTGAAAACAGTGATAAATAAGGAGAAGATTTTCAATGAGCGAACATAGCTTCGTCTGGGACGCGGTACAGCGCGTCCGTACCGGTGCTCCGCTGGTGCATAATATAACCAACTATGTAGTGATGAATACCACCGCAAACGCGCTGCTGGCCGCCGGTGCATCCCCCGTCATGGCTCATGCGCGGGAAGAGGTGGAAGAACTGGCCGGTCTGTGCTCTTCTCTGGTGCTGAATATCGGCACCCTGAGCAAACCGTGGATAGAGTCCATGTTCGCAGCCGGACGCATTGCGCAGTCGCGCGGTGTGCCTGTGGTGCTCGATCCCGTGGGGGCTGGGGCGTCTTCGCTGCGTACATGGACAAGCCTTGATCTGCTGCGCGAGCTCAATATAAGCGTACTGCGCGGTAATGCCTCTGAAATTCTGGCACTTTCCGGTGCCGGATCACGCACGAAAGGGGTGGACAGCATACATCAGGCTGCCGATGCCGCCGATGCCGCACGTGAACTTGCCGGTAAGTTCGGTTGCGTGGTTGTTGTCAGCGGGGCGGAAGATCTGATTACCGACGGTTCCAGCGACGTGCTGGTGCGCGGCGGACACGACATGATGCCCCGTATTACCGGCATGGGCTGCACGGCCACTGCTCTGGTGGCGGCGCATGCGGCTGTTGCCGGCAGTGTGCTGGACGGCGCGGCCGCAGGCATGGGAGTTATGGCCGTGGCGGGTACCATGGCCTCGCGCAAGGCCAAAGGGCCGGGCAGTTTTCAGATGCACTTTATTGATGCGCTGTACGGCATGCAGTCATTTGATGTCGAAGCCGGCGTGGAGATTGTGCGGTGACCCGTATGCAGCCGGATTATTCGGTTTATCTGGTCACTGACCGTACGCTGTGTGTCAGTGGTACGCTGGAAGATGTGGTGGCCCGTGCCGTGCAGGGCGGCGTGACCATGGTGCAGCTGCGCGAAAAGCAGCTTTGTACCCGTGAGTTTGTCGAACTTGGCCGGGCGCTGCGGGCGCTGCTGGCCCCCCGCGGGGTTCCGCTGCTTGTCAACGACCGGGTGGATGTGGCTCTGGCCTGCGGGGCCGACGGGGTGCATATCGGGCAGAGCGATATCCGTTATGCTGATGCACGCAGGCTCATGGGGGCCGGTGCCGTCATCGGCGTATCGGTGGAATCCGTTGAACAGGCTGCGGAAGCGGAACGTTGCGGCGCCGACTATATGGGCGTGAGCCCCGTATTTGCCACCCCCACAAAAACAGACACTTCCGCGCCGTGGGGGCTGGAAGGGCTGCGCGGTCTGCGGCGGCGGTTTTCTTTGCCGCTGGTGGCCATAGGCGGTATCGGTCCGGATAATGCGGCTGAGGTTTTTGAAGCGGGAGCAGACGGCATTGCTGTTGTTTCTGCCATTTGCGCCAGTCCGGACCCGCAGCAGGCGGCAGCAACACTGCGTGCCGTTGCCCGCGGAAAAAGGCGTGCGGCAGCCGTTTTATGATCCGGCGCAGTGCTGACCGGCAGTTGCATCCGTAAACAGGGATAACAGTAAACTGGGAGGCTGTATGCTTATTGCAGTGGCGGCGGACGGAAAAACTCTGGACGCCAGAGTGGAGCCTGTTTTCGGCAGAGCGGACTATTTTCTGCTGGTTTCTACGGAAGACATGGACTGCAAAGCGGTGGAAAATCCCTTCCGTGACGATCTGGAAAAAGCAGGCAGACGCATGGCCGCGTTGCTGCATGAGTATGGCGCTGTGGCTGTACTGTGCGGCGAGTGCGGTCCCAAAGCGCGCCTCGGGCTGGCCGAAGCCGGTATCCGTGTGGGGATAGGTTTCGGCGGCTCGGTGCGGGGCGCCGTGGAACGCTTTCTTTCACTGGAAGAAACCGTCGCGGGCGGTTCCTGAATGTTGTGCATGCCATGTTGTAACGGCGCGGGGTGCGTTGCGTGCAGGCGCGCATCCCGTGCGCGGCGGCGGAGAAAAAGACCGCCGCAGGGCATGCCTGCTATTTTCCCGTAAAGACGAACTGTTCCTTGTTCACTCCTGCAGGGTCTATGCCGTAGGCGGTCATCTCGTCCAGAACATGCTCCTGCATGGGGCCCGGACCGCACAGATAAAACGACGCCGTGGTGGAACGGATGTGCCGTTCCAGCATATGGCGCGAAAAGTGCCCTTTTTCAAAACGGATGCGGGGCTTGTCCTCTTCTTCGTACAGATCGGGTTTGTGCTCACGGCTGAGCACATGCACCACCGTCAGATCAATTGTATCCGCAATCTCTTCCAGCTCCTGCGCGGCAAACGCGTCCGCGTAGGTTTTGTTGCACCAGAAAAGCACTATGCTGTTGGCGGCGTCAGTATTGCGAAAATGGCGTAACACGCTGAGAAACGGTGTTATGCCCACGCCGCCCGCCACAAATACGATCTGTTCTTCCCCTTCGATATCGCGGCAGAAAGCCCCGAACGGTCCGGCACACTGGATGGGCACGCCTGCCTTGAGCGCGGGAATGATTTCGCCGGTAAAACGGCCGTTGCGTTTGATGGTCATGCGCAGCGTATCGCCCGGAGCTCCTGATATGGTAAACGGATGCGGTTCACTCCATCCTTCTTCGGTCATCACCCGTATGGATGCGAATTGTCCGGGTCTGAATGCCTTGAAGCGTTCGTCATCTTCGGGCCGGAAGAATATGCTCGTGGTGTCGTCGTTTTCGCGTACGGTGTCGACAATGACACCAAGTTTTTTTTTGCCGGTATCGCTCATGCGTTCTCCGTGGCTGTTATGATGGGGATTTGTTTTTTTATAGTGAACCAACGGGGCGGGGGTGTCCAGCCCCCGCACGACGCCGGAAAGGAAAAATCAGGGAAAAAAGTATTGCTCTTGCACCATGATGCGGTATTCTGCACCCGATTGTATAGTGAGCGGCTACGCAAGGAGGAACTGCATGGCTAGGCACGCATCAGAGACAGACCGTGTTCTGGAGTCGGTCAAAAGCGGACTGGACAGCGTTGCGCAAAGCGTTGTCCCCTGGTTTTACGCCAACATGCCCGACTACTATTTCAAAACCCATTCGGTGGAAGATCAGGTTCAGCACCTGCAGACCATTATCACCGGCAGGGTGACCACAGACAACCACACCGTCAATCTTGTCAGTCCCGACAGGCGGACTGTTACCTACATTGCACCCGAAGGCAGCGACATTGAGTTGCTGCAGATTCTTGAGAGCCATCTGGATGACAGCATTGAAACGGCAAGGCTGTACTCCAGCCATGACGGGCAGCTGAAGCTGTGCACCATATTGCTTTCCGGACAGCCCAAAGCTTCGCCCGAATCGGAGGAGTTTGCCGCTGCTGTGCAGGCCGTGCTGGATGAAGGGCTGATACGCGGGGATGAGCGCGGGGCGTTTGAGATTTTTCTGAGCGGCACCAATAGTGACTATGTGCATAAATTTGAAACCCTGCGCGCGGCGCGTCACTTCCGCGCCATGCAGGGCTTGCGCGGCAGCGAGGATACATGGGTCACGCTGGAGCAGTGCCCCGGCGGCAACGAATCACGCATTGCCGTGGCCATGGTCAACCCGCCATCCACCGGACTGCTGTTGCAGGTGACCAAGATTCTGCACCGCGAAAAACTGTCTGTCAGGCGGGCATACGGCGACCTTTTCACACTGCCGGACGGCAAGACCATGGCGCTGCTCAGTTTTTATGTGCGCCTGAGAGATGATCTTGTGCTGCCTGATTCTGAGCTGTGGCACAAGCTGACCCGCAAACTGAAGTTGGTGAAGTGGTTTGCCCCGCATGATCTGGAAAAATATGCAGATGAGGAAGGCTGGAACCTGAAAAGGGTAATGCTGCTGCAGGCGGCCTGCGAATTTGCCCATGTATTTCTGGTCAAAGATAACCTGTGGGCTTACACGGCGGACAATGTGGTCAATGTGGCGCTGGTGCGCCGGCGCGAAATTGCTCTTCTGGTGGAATATTTCGAGGCACGGTTCGATCCTTCGCTGGGCAGCAGGCAGGACAGGGTGGCATCGCTGGAAGACCGCATAGCCACCATGCTTGAGGAATGCGTGGAAGAAAACGAACGGCGGATTCTGGGAATCATCTTCGGATTTTTCCGCAACACGCTGCGTACCAACTATTATCTCGATCAGATATACGGGCTTTCCTTCCGTCTTGATTCCTCGTTTATGGCCGAATGCTCCGGCGGATGTCCGCCGGAAGACAGACCCTACGGTGTCTTTTTTTTCCACGGGCCTTATGCGCAGGGGTTTCATGTACGGTACCGCGATATGGCCCGGGGCGGCGTGCGCATGGTAACCACGCGTACACAGGAACAGTTCGAGCTGGAGTCTAACCGGCTGTACGACGAGGTCACGGCGCTGGCCCGCGCCCAGCATTACAAAAACAAGGATATTCCCGAAGGCGGCTCCAAAGCGGTGATGCTGCTGGGACCGAGGGGCGATGTGAATCTGGCCGTGCACAGCATGATCAATTCGCTTCTGGATGTCATACTGACGGGGGAGGATTCTCCCGCGCTGCCGGGGGTGGTGGATTATCTGGGCAAGGAAGAAATCATCTATCTGGGGCCCGATGAGCACATCACTCCAGAGCACATAGACTGGACAGTGCGCCGTGCACGTGAACGCGGGTACCGCTGGCCGTCGGCTTTCATGAGTTCAAAGCCCAATGCCGGTATCAATCACAAGGAATACGGGGTCACCAGTCTGGGGGTGATGGTCTTTGTGGACGAAGTGCTGCGCAGCATGGGTATTGAGCCTGAAAAGCAGCGCTTTACCTGCAAGATAACAGGCGGTCCCAAAGGGGACGTGGCAGGCAACGTGCTCAAAATTCTGTACAGGGATTACGGCGAAAATGCCCGCGTGGTTGCCATCACCGACGGACACGGCGCGGCCTATGACCCGCAGGGACTCGCATGGAGCGAACTGAACCGTCTCATTGACATGCAGCGGTCCATCGATTCTTTTTCTTCGCTCAAGCTGACGGGAGAAGAGGCCTTTGTCATCAGTGCCGACACTCCGGAAAATGTCCGCATACGCAACGCGCTGCATAACAGGGCGCAGGCCGATATATTCATCCCTTCGGGCGGCAGGCCCGATACCATCAACAGCAAAAACTGGCGCGATTTCTTTGCCGCCGACGGCACTCCGTCGGCACGGGCGGTGGTGGAAGGCGCCAACCTGTTCATTTCACCCGATGCACGGCAGAAGCTGTCTGAAAAAGGCGTGCTTGTGGTGCACGGCTCGTCGGCCAACAAAACCGGGGTCATCTGCTCGTCATACGAGATTCTGGGCGGCCTTGTGATGACGGAAGAAGAGTTTGTGGCCAACAAACCGCGTTATGTGGAAGATGTGTTCGACATCCTGCGGCGCAGAGCCAGAGACGAGGCGCGGCTGCTCCTGCGTGAACGGCGCAAATGCGACGACTGCAAGGCGCTGCATGAAATATCGCTGGAACTTTCAACGGAAATCAACAGCGTGGCCGATGCGCTGTATGCAGGGTTCATGGCGGACCAGCCCGATATCGCCGCAGACGATATGCTGCGGTCATTGCTGCTGGAATATTGTCCCGCCGTACTGGTGGAACGCTACCGCGACCGTATTCTCGGCAGTGTGCCGCTGCGGCACCAGTATTCGCTTATCAGCGCGTATGTGGCCTCGCGCATCGTGTATCAGGAAGGTATGGGCTGGCTGGGCGAACTGGTGCGTAAGCGTGATGTGCGGCGTGTCATGCGCGTTTACCGCGAAGCCGAAAAACAGGTGGCCGGATATGTGGCCGCACTGCGGGGCGCCACTGTGGACGATGCCGACAGCATAACGGAACTTATGGAATCGGGCGGAGTGCGCTACCTGACCATGCAGCAGCTGGGGCTTGTCTAGCAGCTCCTGCGGTATAGCGCTTCTTTTTACGGCATGTTCCGCCCCGGCGGAACATGCCGTTTTTTCATATTTGTCGTTTCGGCAACACACAACCTGTGTTTTCGCTTGATTTTGAATACAAATTCGCGAAGAATGACCGGTCTGCCGGCATCGGGAACACGGTGCCGGAGACATCACTTTTTCAACCCGCGAGGTGAATCGTGAACAAGGACACTAAGCCGCTGCAAGACCGCTACAGGCGTGAGTTTGTGGAAGTCATATGTCCCAAATGCCGGCAAACCCAGATCATCGCTCTGCCGGAGGAAACCATGCCGCGTTGCCCCACATGCCGCAGAGATATGATCATCAAGGAAGTGCTGACCGAGGGCAAATATTGATGAGGAGAGGCCCCGCGGGGTCTGACGGGAAAATACTGGAGGTGTCCAAATGAAGTTTGTTAAGGCGCTTGTCCTGCTGCTGGTTACTGTTATGGCGGTACCGGCTTTTGCAGGCGACATCGATCTGGCCAAGAAATCCGTTCTGAACGACATCCTGAAGCGCGGAGAACTGCGCGTCGGCTTCGACGCCGGTTATCCCCCCTTTGAGATGACGGACAAGTCCGGCAATTTTGTGGGCTTTGACATTGACCTCGGCAAAGAACTTGCCAAATCCATGGGTGTTAAGTTCGTTCCTGTGAATACCGATTTCGACGGTATGATTCCTTCGCTGCTTTCCGGAAAGTTTGACGTGATCATTTCCGGCATGACACTGACGCAGGAACGCAACATGAAGATCGGTTTTTCCGAACCGTACCTTGTCATGGGGCAGACCGTGCTGGTAGCTGCAAAGCATAAAGGCACCGTGAAATCCTACAAGGATCTCAATGATCCCAAGTTCATCGTTGTTTCCCGCATGGGTACCACCGGTGAAGAAGCCACCAAAAAATACCTGCCCAAGGCGACCTACAAGTCGTTTGACAAAGAAGTGGACTGCGCCATGGAAGTGGTGAACGGCCGTGCCGACGCGTTTGTGTACGACCTGCCGGTGAACGAGGTGTTTCAGGCACAGCAGGGCAAGGACAAAACCTACCTGCTGAACGAGCCTTTCACCTTTGAACCCATGGCTGTGGGCTACAAGCAGGGTGATCCTGACTTTGCAAACTTTATCAATCATTTTCTGCGTCAGCTGAAAAACGACGGCCGCTACGAGCGCATGTACAACAAGTGGCTGCGTTCCGACGCATGGCAGTCTCAGCTTAAATAATCAGGGCGTAAGCCATATGGCGGGCCGGAACTCCGTGCTCCGGCCCGCTTCAGCTTTTTTTGATTCCTGGTTTCCGGGGGGGCGGCGTGCCGCGTTGTCACCCCCGCAGCCGGGAACCTCTGCGCCGCCCGTTGGCGGCGACATCGTTTGTGAGGTTTAGCATACAATGACGGCATATAGAGGGCTGGATGCGCCCAGAGGTCCGGGATACTTTCTCTTCTGGAAGGCGGCTTTTGTGGCGATGCTGCTTGTCACTGTCGGTTTTCTGTGGGCTGCGTCCAATTCTGTGGAGTATGTATGGCGGTGGAACCGCATTCCCCAGTATTTCTGGGTGCAGAAACATGTGGACGTGCGCGCTGAGCAGCAGGGAACTCTTGTTGAGACGCTGACAAAAGACGGCGCACGGTTTGTGGTGCTGCAGGAAGACGACGGTACCCGTGTGCAGCAGAAGCTGGAACCGGGTATGTCTCTTACTCCGGCGCAGGGGGATTACGTTTATCTGGGCGATGTGCTGGGCACATACAGGGTCAGCGAGCCGGGAGTGCTGCTGCAGGGGCTGTGGGTCACGCTGGAGGTCAGCCTCATTTCCATTGTGTTCGGCATCACCTTCGGTGTGCTGACCGGCCTTGCCCGCATTTCCGAAAACCCCGCGCTTAAATGGGGGGCCATCACCTACATCGAGCTGATCCGCGGTTCCCCCCTGCTGGTGCAGATTTTTCTGTGGTATTTTGTCGCCGGTACGCTGGTGAACAATCTGCTTATGCAGGCCGGTCTGGGGCAGGTGCCGCCCATGTGGTTCGGTGTGCTGGCGCTGTCCGTGTTTACGGGTGCCTATGTGGCCGAAATTGTCCGTGCCGGTATACAGTCTGTGCACCGCGGGCAGATGGAAGCAGCCCGGTCGCTGGGTCTCAATTACAGTCAGGCCATGCGCAAGGTCATTCTGCCGCAGGCCTTCCGCCGCATCATGCCGCCGCTGGCAGGGCAGTTCATCAGTCTGGTCAAAGACTCTTCTCTGCTGGGCGTCATCGCCATCCGCGAACTGACCAAGGCAACACGTGAAGTTGTCAGCTCTTCGCTGCAGCCTTTCGAGCTGTGGATTCTGTGCGCGGTGCTGTACCTGCTGCTTACCTTCACGCTTTCGCTGTTTGTCTCTTATCTGGAAAACAAGGCCGTACGATGATCAAGGCAAAGAACCTGAATAAAATATTCTACACCCCCGAGCCGCTGCATGCGCTCAGCGATGTATCGCTGGACGTTGCCGCGGGCGAGGTCGTGGTGGTTATCGGGCCCTCGGGATCCGGCAAATCCACATTTCTGCGCTGTCTTAACCGGCTGGAATATGCCGATGAAGGCGAAGTGTGGATAGAAGGCCGCAATATTCTCGATCCGGCCTGCGACATCAACAAAGTCCGTGCCGAAGTGGGTATGGTTTTTCAGTCGTTCAATCTTTTTCCGCATATGAGCGTGCTGGAAAACCTGACCATGGCCCAGATGACGGTTCGCGGGCGCAACCGCAGTGATTCAGAGTCCAAAGCCATGGGGCTGCTGAAAAAAGTGGGTATCTCCGACAAGCACGGGGTATATCCCGACCAGCTTTCGGGCGGGCAGCAGCAGCGTGTGGCCATTGCCCGTGCACTGGCCATGGACCCTAAGGTGATGCTGTTTGACGAGCCGACATCTGCTCTTGATCCCGAAATGGTGGGCGAAGTGCTGGATGTTATGAAGACACTGGCCCGCGAAGGCATGACCATGGTTGTGGTCACCCACGAAATGGGTTTTGCCCGCGAAGTGGCAGACAGGGTTGTCTTTATGGATATGGGTAAAATCATTGAAGAAGGAACTCCGGAACACTTCTTCACCAGCCCCCGCCACGAGCGGGCCAGAAACTTCCTTAATCAGATTCTGTAATCGGGGAGAAAACAGCATGCACACTGGCTGTGGGTGCCTGTTTTTATAGTCCCGCCGAGGGACGGGCGGCGGTTTCCTGGCGGGCCGCCGCCTTATGTTTTACGGAGGGGTGCGGCTCTTGCGTGTGCACGGCACACAGGCGTACACTGTGCATATGGCGCGCCGCACGGGCAGACTTCCGGCACTTTGCAGTGTGATCACGGACGGAAAAGCCGGACACAAAGCAGACAGTAACCGGATGAACGTTTTTTGAGCTTCGCAGACAGGAGAATACATGCCCGCTGAATCATTATGGAGCCTGCTTGCTGCCGCAGGGCCGGAACTGGCCATGCTGGCAGGCATAGCGGTGGTGCTTACCGTTACTCCGGGGCCGGATACTTTTCTGGTGCTGCGCAATGCTCTGACCGGTGGCTCGCGGTGCGGTTTCATGACTGCCTGCGGCATTGCCAGCGGGCTGCTGTTTCACGCTTTGCTGGCCGGTCTGGGGTTGTCCGCCGTGCTGGTGCATTCCGCGCAGGCATATGCTGTTGTGCGCTGGTGCGGCGCGGCGTACCTGATATGGCTGGGCGTAAAAGCGCTGGCCGGTGTCCGGCGCGCCGGCGGACTGCGTGCAGGCCCTGCAGACGAGGCAGCCCCGGCCCCTGCGCTGCAGGCGGAAGCGCCGGGCAGGCGCAAAGCCTATTGTGAGGGGTTGGTGACAAATGTACTCAACCCCAAGGTTGCTGTTTTTTATCTTGCAGTGCTGCCCCAGATAATGGGTGCCCGTCCGGAAATCTGGCGTGCGGTATGGTTCGCCGCCGCGCATCTGGCGGCCACCGTGTTGTGGTTTGCGTTGCTCAGCAAAGGGTGCGGCAGAGCGGGCAGGCTGCTGCGTCCGGTGGTCATGCGTCGTCTTGACGCTGCTGCAGGCGGTCTTATGCTGCTTTTCGGCGTGCGGCTGGCACTGGAACAGGGGCGCTAGTCCGGTATTTCTTGCAGGCAGGGCGCAGCCGTGGCACTTTTCTGCGGACGGAGTTGCACATGACGAGTCGTTTTTTCCTGATGCTGGGTCTCGGTTTACTTTTTGTGACTGCAGGCTGCACGGCCGGCGGCCGGTCTGCCGGCGTGTATCTGTCAGCGGATGCGGCGGACCATGGCGGTACGGCTTTCCGCGTGGACGAGCGTGTGTTGTATGAAGCCTGTCTTGAGCGTTGCCGCCGCGATGACGAGCTGGCGCGCATGACAGTGAAAGGCTGCGTGCCGGGCTGCGACATGGCCCGTGAAAATTTTGTACTGTATGACAGTGTGTTCACCTCCGAGGCGCAGTGTCGTGATGCCGTGGAACGCTATGCTGTGGAAGAGCAGACGCAGGTCATGAAGTCCCGCTGCGATGAGCGGTTCTCACATCTGTACCATCGCAAAGGGTGCAAAGACGCTGCGGACGCTTACTACCGCATATTGTTTCCCGCATTATGCAAAGACCGGTTCAGGCAGTGACGTCAATTGCCGCGCTGTCCGCTCCGGACAGAAATGTGCGCGGCGCAACGCGGGAGTCCGGCATGGTGTGTACGGCGGATGTTGATCTGGAGCTGAAATCTCCGTGCAGGCGCGGAGAGATGATTTTGCTTGCCGCTCCGGTGGCGGACAGGCAGAGTGCGGCGGTTGAAAGCGGCTGTGCCGGTGACATGCCGGATGGTTTTTCCGGTATGTGCGCGGGCTTTTTTACGGGCGGTGCGGACGGTACCGGTCTGAAGGCCGGTGCGGTGCTGCATGATGCGTCGCGTCGCGCCGTGCTGCGTGTGACGGCCAGAGTGCCGCTGGTGCTGCCGTGCATGCAGCATGCGGCATATGGCTATACAGCAACCGTGCTGGAAGACCTGCCCGCGGGCCGTCTGTCTGCGGCGGTGTGCAGTCCGCAGCTGACCGCCGCATGGGTTACTCTTTCTGACAAAGGCGCCGCGGGACTGCGTACCGACTCCAGCGGACCGGCCATCGGCGAGATGTTTCGCGGGGCGTTTGCGGACAGCCATGTGCAGGGGTATCTGCTGCCCGATGAGGGAGCGGCCCTGAAGGCTCTGCTGACCGACCTTGCGCTGACCCAGCGCTACGATGTCGTTTTCACGACGGGCGGTACGGGGCTGGGCCCCCGTGACGTGACGCCCGAAGCGACGCTGGCCGTCATTGAAAAAAGGCTGCACGGATTTGAGCAGGCCATGATGGCCGCCAGCCTGTGCAAGACGCCGCATGCGGTGATATCCCGCGCGGTGGCGGGTACGCTGGGTACCTGCATTATCATTAATATGCCGGGCAGCCGCAAGGCTGTCCTTGAAAACATGCAGGCGGTGCTGCCCGCTCTTGCTCATGCTTCAGCCAAGCTGCGGGGAGACAAGGCCGACTGCGGAACGTAATCTGAACGTCTCATACGGCGGGGGGGACATATCTTGCCGGTATGAGCTTGTGAGACTGATAATGGATTGTGGAATTCGGGTCGGGCTTTTTCCTTTGGTGGGGGCACTGGCCAGAGCGCTGGACCTTGTCAGCAGAGAGGTCTCGCACCATCACGCCCGTGTGGCCTGTCTGACGGACAGCATTGCGCTGGAGCTGCGGCTGCCCGCTGCAGAGCGACGCAACCTGCTGCTGGCGGCACTGCTGCACGATGCCGGTGCGCTTTCTTTGCAGGGCAGGCTTGATGCGCTGCAGTTCGAGACCGATGGAGTGACGCACGCCCGTGCCGGGTATGCGCTGCTGGGTATTTGTCCGCAGCTGCGTGACGTGGCGGAGCTGGTGCTGCATCATCACACCGGCTATCAGGTGCTTGCGCGCAACATAGGCAGGGCGCCCATGCTGGCCAATGTTATCAACCTGGCTGACAGGCTGGATGTTTCTTTGCCCCGCAGCGGCGGGCAGGCGGTTGATATCTGCGCCACGGCGCGTGGTATGCGCCGGTACGCGGGTTCTCTTTTTCATCCTGACTATGTGGAGGCCCTGTGCCGCGCCGTGGAAACGGGCGTCGCGCAGGAGTGTTTCACCACGCCCTGGGGAGTGCTGGGCCGCCTTGACCCGGACATGATGGGTGAGACGCTTGACAGCGACGGGCTGTTCGATTTCGCCTCTGTATTTTCTCAGGTCATTGACTTCCGGAGCAGGTTCACCGCCACCCATTCCAGTGGTGTGGCCGCGTGTGCGGCCAAGCTGGGACAGCTGGCAGGTTTTTCACACTCCGAACAGGCGCAGCTGTATCTTGCCGGTCTGCTGCATGACGTGGGCAAACTGGCCATCAGCAGCGAACTGCTGGAAAAACCGGGTCCCCTGACGGAAGAAGAATTTGCACGGATGAAACGTCATCCGGAATATACCGCCGAGGTGCTGGGTGAAGTGCCGGGCCTTGAAAGGGTGAGCCACTGGGCTTCTCATCATCACGAGCGTGTCAACGGCAGCGGATATCCATACGGGCGCAAGGGAGGCGAGCTTGAACTGGGAGCGCGCATCATGGCTGTGGCGGATATTTTTACCGCTTTGTCCGAAGACAGACCATACCGCAGCGGCATGACGCGTGAACAGGCGCACGGTGTGCTGACGGCTTTGTGCAACGAGGATGCGCTGGACCCGGTGGTGGCCAACCTGCTGTTCACCCATTACGATGAACTGGACGATGTAAGACTGACAGCCCAGAGCAAGGCTTTGAAGGAATTCAGAGCGTTTGCCGCCAGACTGGATGATGCGGATCAATAAACTGCAACCCTTAACAGAACGGAACGGAAGATGACAGTGTTCGGCAGATTCGGCGCGGTGTGCCGCATGGTTAAAATTGAACATTCCGTATTTGCACTGCCTTTCGCCTATACCGGCGCATTTATCGCCGCAGGCGGCTGGCCCGGTTGGTATACCATGGTGGTGCTTACCGCGGCCATGGTGGCTGTGCGCTCTTTTGCCATGGCTTTCAACAGGCTGATAGACCTGCCCGTAGACCGCGCCAACCCCCGTACGCAGGGACGGCCGCTGGTAACGGGTGAGATAACCCCCGCGCAGACATGGGCCTTTATCGGTGTCATGGCTGCAGTGTTTGTTGCCGCGTGCGCGGCCATGAACCCGCTGTGTCTCAAGCTGGCACCTGTGGCTTTGTTCATGTCCGCGGTGTACAGCCTGTTCAAGCGGTTCACATGGGCCTGTCATTTCTTTCTCGGCGCGGTGCTGGGGTTGGCTCCCATTGCCGGATATATTGCCGTGACGCCTGAATTCACCGTCCCTGTCATTCTTTTCTTCTGGGGCGTGCTGTTCTGGGTGGCCGGTTTTGACATTTTGTATTCGTGTCAGGATGAAGACTTTGACAGAAGAGAGGGGCTGCATTCCGTACCGGCCAGAGTAGGCGTGCGTTCGGCGCTTATCGTTTCTTCTTTCTGTCATGTGAACACCTCTGTTTTCTTTCTTATGGCCGGATGGGCTGCAGGGCTTTCGTGGCCTTTTTTCGCGGTGTGGGGGCTTGTCAGTCTTATTCTGCTGGCCGAGCATAAGATAATTTCGGCAGAAGACATGAGCCGGGTTAATATGGCATTCTTCACCATGAACGGTGTTGTCTCGGTGGTTGTGTTTGCCGGAGTGCTGCTGGGCATATACATGTAGGTTTTTACAGACCGCGGGGAGGCCGCAATGCAGTACAGCATGCAGCAGGAATTTATGCGGCGCAGGGTGCAGGCCATGTATAACGAAGTGGCCGTGCCGCTGACGGCAGAAAATATCATGCTGGAGGCAGATGCCCGTAAAGCTTTTGAATCTGCGCTGGAGCAGATAGCCGACAGCGCCCGGGTGACCCGCGGAGAGGTTGCGCGTCGGCTTACAGAGTTTATGTATCTGTTGGACACCTCGAAAACCATCGTGGGGGTGCTGGCGCTGCCGGAAACAGGAAACGAGCTGTTTGTGGAAGCTCCTTCTTCCCAATGGTCGTATGACACGCAAAAGCCCTAGGCGGATGGTGGCCTGATTTACGCCGGATATCCGGCGGCGGTTGCAGTGGTCTGTTTTTTCCGGACAGCCGGGCAGAGAGCTTTGAGGCGGGGGACCTTCCTCTCTGCGGGCATTGTCTTTTTTATCCAGAGGCGCACTCTTTGCTTACAGCAGTGCAGAAGAACCCATGCGGCAGGTTCTGCGCGACAGCTGCCGCTTTGACCGGGGGGTAGATATGATACATCGTGTATGGCCGTTTCGTGCGGGATGGCAACATGGCGAGGATGTCAGAGATCTTTTTGATGCCGAGCGGGCGGCGGAACGCTTTGAGCCGCCGGGCAGCGAACTGCGCAGAATTTATGCCGGAGAAACGCTGCTGGCCGTGCGCGAGGACGAAATTCACCTGCTGAGCGGTGCCGAGCGTATTCTGGCAGAAGCGGTGGAACGTCTGGTCGAGGCCGCGGGGCATCCCGCGGTGCTGGACGATACATTCCGCGCCGTGGCGCGCGGGCTGTACCGCCATATGTATCATGCCGTGACCAGCGGGGCGCTGATTCTTGCAATCAGTATGCCTCAGGGCGGTCGCAGGGCATTTGTTGAGATTCCGGCTCACCTGTGGGGTATGAAGGCCGGAGGCCGGTATATAAACTGAACAGACAGGCTTTGGGGCCGTTTTGACATCCGATGCGAAAGGCGCGCCGGTGTCTGCCGATTTACAGGGAACAAAGGATCATATGAACCAGTGGAAGGATGAAGAACCGGTTGAAAAAAGCCGGTCGCAGCGCAAACGCGAAAGCACCGCCATGCAGCGACTGGGAGAAGACCTGACGCGTCTGCCGCATTCCGCTCTTGCCGGACTGGGGGTCTCCGCCGCCGTTATTGAGGCCGTGCGTGAATATGCCGCCATGAAAACGCATGAATCGCGTCGCAGGCAGATGCAGTACATCGGGCGGATGATGCGCGAGATGGATGATGCCGAAGCCGTGGTGCAACGCCTTGCCGCACTGAAGGAAGGGCGGCAGGTCGATGCCGAGGCCTTTCATCATCTGGAGCGGCTGCGTGAGCAGTTGCTGCTGGATGACGGCAGCGGCATGCAGGCCTTGCTTGAACAGTATCCGCAGGCGGATGTGCAGCATGTGCGGCAGCTGGTGCGCAACGCCCGTAAAGAGCGTGAAAACCAGAAGCCGCCGAAAAACTACCGGGCGCTGTTCCGGTATCTGCGTGATCTGGAAGCTTAGAAACAACAAAGCCCGTCTGTACGGGCTTTGTTGTTTCAGGGCGGGAGAATGGTGAAGCGGCAGATGCCCCGCCGCGGGGTGCGTCATACGTCCTGTCTGCCTATGCCGAACTTTTTGATACGCGACTGGAGGGTCGTGGGGCGGACCCCCAGCAGGTGGGCGGCGCCGTCCGGCCCGTGTATGCGTCCGTTACAGGCTTCCAGCGCGGCACGGATGTTTTCGCGCTGCATGTGCGCCCATTGTTCTTCACGGATCACTGTCACCCGCCGGTCAGGTGCTTCGGTCTGCCAGCCGTATTCATTGCGCGTAAGTGCGCCCGGTTGCGCCTCTTCCCGGCGCCGGGGCAGTGCTTCAGGCAGTGCCTCGGCAGATATTACGCCACCGTCGGCCATGATGACTGCCCGCTCCATGATGTTCTGCAGTTCGCGCACGTTACCGGGCCAGTGATACGCCGCCAGCCTGCGGATATGACGGTAGGGCAGGCGCGGTTCCGGTATGCCCAGCCGTCTGCTGGCTTTGGCTATAAAGTGCCTTGCCAGCAGCGGAATGTCTTCGGGGCGTTCGCGCAGCGGCGGGTTGTGGATGGGAAAAACACTGAGTCTGAAATAGAGGTCCTGCCGGAATGTTCCCTTGCGCACTTCTTCAAGCAGGTCCTTGTTGGTGGCGGCGACAATGCGTACGTCAACTTTTCTGCTCTGCTCATCACCCACACGCTCGAATGTTCCTTCCTGCAGCACCCGCAGCAGCTTGCCCTGCAGTTCAAGCGGAATTTCCCCGACTTCGTCCAGAAAAAGCGTACCGCCGTCCGCCAGCTGAAAACGCCCGGTACGGTCGCGTACCGCGCCTGTGAATGATCCTTTGACGTGCCCGAAGAATTCACTTTCGAAAAGTTCGCGGGGGATGGCGGAGCAGTTGACCCGTATGAGCGGCTTGTCCCTGCGCTGGCTGTTGGCGTGAATGGCCTGCGCCAGCAGCTCTTTGCCGGTGCCGGATTCGCCCAGCAGCAGCACCGTTGCATCTGTGGGAGCCACAACCTCTATCTGTTCCATGACTTTTTTAAGAGAAGGGCTTTCACCCACAATGTCGTCGCCCAGATTATTGGCGGTGCTCACCGCGCGGCGCAGGTACTCGTTTTCCATTTCCAGTTCGCGGCGCAGGCGCTGGATTTCTTCAAAAGCTCGGGCGTTTGCCAGTGCAGCTGCAAGAGAATCAGCAAAAATAGTATGCATTTTCCGATGCATACGCATGACATCAGACAATCTGTCCTGCATGGGCCGGTCGTAGAAAACAGCCATCACGCCCAGCATTTCGCTTTTGAAAATGAGGGGATAGGTCGCGTAGGCGTGAATTCCCTCATTTTCTGCCCATGCAGGCCTCTCCCACTGGGCGCTGTCTTCGGCAAACATGGGCTTTGCCGTGCGGGCACATTCGCCTATGACAGGTTCGGTGAGCGGCACCAGCGTGTATGTACCCTCATCGTGCCGCCATTCGCGCGGTGTGTGGCGTGTCCAGCCGGAGTGAGCCATAAGGCGCAGCATTTTGCCGCGCGGACTTTCCGGACTGTTTTCTGCAAACCACAGGGCACCGCTGATGACATGGGTTCCGCGGTATGCTCTTTCGGTAAGATCCAGTAACGCCTCGACAGAACGCTCGCGCGCCATGGCAAGCATCAGGTCGAAAAACGGCGAAATATCAAGATCGTTGATGGTGGTGGGCGAATGTGTGTTCATGATGTCTTTCAGATAATGCATGTAAACAACGAAATATCGTAACGAAATGTCGTTGTCAACGAAATATCGTTGCGACACTCAAAGCGGTGCTGCTCTGTAATGGTATGTTTTTGCTGACTTATATCATCATGTCCGGCTTGGCATGCATTGTGCTTTATAAAGGGCAAACAGAGAACGGCTATCCGCTTTTCTCGGTGTTAGAGTCCGTGTGGTCCCTCGCTTCGCGGACTTCGATTCAGTCGCTTCATTTTGGCAAGGCCCCGGTGGTTCCCCCCTCCGGGGTCTTGGCTTTTTATGCGCTGCATACTAAACATGTATGACCGATGCGTAAAGTGGGGGGGATATAGCATGACCGGTTTGAGTGATGTGCAGCGGAGGTGGCTTGACCACCGTTTCAGGGCCATGGATATGGGGCATCCGGCTGCTGCCGCGCTGCGTGCTGCCGTGGCGGGCCATCTTGAACGCGGCGCGCCTGTGGTTCACGGCGGCTGGCATGAGCCGGAACCTTCTGAAATTCACGGTGTGCCGCGTCTTTGCAATCTGGTGCCGGAACCCTGTGACTCCGGTCCTCCTCCTGACATACGGCAGGTTGTCAGTACCGCCTGCATCCCTCCTCTTCCTTCCGTTTTTCATACGCTGCAAAGCCAGCTGGAAGACCCTGCTGCCTCGCCGGACGATATCGCGTGGACCATCAGCATGGACCCGCGGCTGACAGCATCGCTGCTGCGGCTGGTGAACAGTCCGCTTTTCGGTCTGCGGGTAAAGGTGGACACCGTTTCGCGGGCGGTGGCCATACTGGGTGCCAAGCATATCTCCACGCTGGCGGCGGGCACGCTTTTGCTCGGGCTTTTTCATGAACGGCCGCCCCGTGCCATAGACATCGATGAATTCTGGCGTCACTCCGTGGCATGTGGTCTGGCTGCCAGAACGCTGGCCATCTGTGCCGGGCACACAATGCCGGAGCGCCATTTTGTGGGCGGCCTGCTGCATGACATCGGCTGGCTTGCGCTGTGCTGCGGCAGACCCGACCTCGCCTGCGCCGCCCTCAGACACTCGGGGCGCACCGGATGCGCCCTGCACGAGGCGGAGCAGCACTGCTTCGGATTTGATCATGCGGGGGTGGCGTATGCTCTGGCGCAGCAATGGGAACTGCCTGCCACCATTGCATCGGCCATGCGCTGGCATCATCAGCCGCCGGCCGATGCGAAAGGGCAGCCGGTTTTTGATGCGGCCGTGGTGCATGTGGCTGATGTCATAGTGCATGCCATGGGATACAGCGTGGCCGCAGATCAGTTTGCCCCGGCGCTGGAACCTTATTTCTGGAACGCCGCAGAGGTGCCCGTGGAGAGTCTGGATGTGGTTGTGCGCACTGTTTATGCCGAACTGGAGCTGATGGTCGACCTGTTGCAGCCGTGAAACAGCCTTCTGCGGTTGCTGCGGGGTGCGTCCATGCACGGCAGATACATAGGTTCTGCGCCGGCTGCTGCCGGTTTTCCGTGCTGCTGATTTTGACAGACGTCCGCGCGGGGACAGCGGGGCAGGCCGGTTATTCCGCGTCCAGAGTGCCCAATATCGCGGTCAGCCTGCTCCATGCTTTTTTTTCGCGTACCTGCATCCGTATGAAGCCCTGCGGCATACCGGGAATATTATCACATAGCCGGACCAGTATGCCGTGCTGCAGCAACTCCGTGTAAACGGTCGCGGCCTTTGCAGGACGCTGCAGGCGCGCGGTGACAAAGTTGGCCCCTTCCAGCACAAGGTTGTTGTCAAATATCCCTGTGTTCCGGAGTGCCCCTGCAAAAGCTGTTTTTTCGGCACGCATGGCCGGCAGGCGCAGGCGGTATTCATCCATGCGGTCAAGAAAAGCCATCCCTGCCTGCTGGGCGGCATGCCAGACAGACCACGGCGTTTTGCATCTGTTCATCCGTTCGATGGTCTGTTCATCTGCATGGCAGTACCCCAGCCTGACGCCGGTGCAGTAAAAGAACTTGGTCATGCTGCGCAGAGAGATAACTTTCGTTTCCGTGCGCGTGCATCCGGCGTAGGCAGCCATGCCGTGACGGCTGTAGGCCGGAGTGCCCCACAGAAAATCCAGATAGCTGTTGTCCACAAGTACATGGGGGCAGTCCAGCGCATACAGAATATCGTCCATCCGGCTGTAATCAGTACATGCCGGATTGCTGGGCGCACAGATGACCGCCATGTCGGGGCGGTATGCCGTCACCGCATCGTGCAGGCGGCAGATGTGGCGTTCCGGAATGTCGAAGCCGTCATACGGGTCGGTTTCGAACAGGCGGTAATCTGCACCGCAGGCCTGACAGGCCCGGACATATTCCGAAAAAACAGGAGCGATGAGCAGCACTCTGCGCGGCTTCAGACTGTGCATGGCCAGATAGATGAGTTCTGACGAGCCGTTGCCGGCAAGAATGCGTTCCGGCTGTGTCTCTTCAAAGCCGGCTATGCGGTGGCGCAGGCCGGTACATTCACTGTCGGGGTAGTGGCTGTGCGCATAGCCTGTCTGTGCAAGCACCTGACGGGTCAGGTCGTCACAGAGAGAGTTGGCGTTGCTGCTGAAATCAAGAATATCCGTCGGCGATATGCCCAGCCTGCCGGCCAGCCGCACAACATCACCGCCGTGGCTGCCCTGTGCGCATGCCACAGAAACCGGTCCGCTATTCATGCTCTGCTTTCCTCCGGCATGCTCAGTCCTGACGCAGACCGCGTCTGCGCAGCAAGCCTCTGTATATCCCTTCAATGCGTTCCACGCGGCGTTCGAGACCATAGGCCGGGGCCATGCTGCGGCTGGCTGCCGCCCAGCGCAGGCGTTGCTGCGGAGCGTTGTGCATGTCGCGCAGAGCATGGGAAAGAGCGCAATGGTCTCCGGCCGGAATCAGCATGCCGTTGTTGTCCACCAGTTCAGGCACGCCGCCCACGCGGGTGGCTATGGCCGGCAGTCCCATGCATATGGCTTCCAGCAGGGTGTTGGGCATGGATTCGGTGAGTGATGGCAGTACAAAAACATCCAGCAGCTGCAGGTAGTCAGCCACACATTCCGTTTTACCCAAAAGGGTTACATGTCGGCTGATCCCCAGTTCATCACACAGCGGCTGCCATTTTGCGGGGGTTACGCCTATGACCAGCAGACGGGCATTTTCCATCCGCGCCAGAGCAAATCCGCGCAGCAGCACTTCCGTCCCTTTGATGGGGTTGTCTCCGGCCACGGTGCCGTAAAAAACATCACCGTCTTTTTTGTGTATGCCCAGCTGCTGCAGGGTCTGCGCCGCAGACCTGCACGGGGTGCTGCGTCCGGCGGGAATGCCGTTGTACACCACATGCAGCCTGCAGGCGCCCACACCGTACCAGCGCAGCACATCGGCGCAGGCGCGCGAGTTGACAATAAAGGCCCCGATGCCCGGAGAAAGATAAGGCAGCGGATTGCCGGGACGGTAGACGACCCCGCGGTGCCCGACACAGACCACGTTGCGCCTGCGCCACAACAGTCCCCACCACGCGGCTTTTTTGACGGCCTTATTATGAAAGGCGTGAAAAATGGCCGGACGCGGCTGTCTGCCTTCAGGCAGCGCCTGCTCCACAGCGTGCCGCCAGCGGCGTTTGTCCGCAGGCAGATCTCCCCAGTCCATATGCGGGTCCAGCTCGCGCAGTCCTGCTTTTTTTTCGGTGAAAAATGTCACGTCGTGGCCGCGCTGTCTGAGCCCCTGTGCCAGATACAGGGCCTGCCGCGAGCCTCCGCTCTTGTTGGTGGAGGATGTGGCTAGGATGATACGCATGATGCAGGATTTCCGTGTATCAGGGTGTTGAAGAACTGCTCCAGCCTGGGAGCCTGTGTCTGCATTGAAAAAGTGGTCCGGCATTGTGTCCATGCGGCGGCCCCGAGAGAGTTCAGCTGCTCTGTTCCGGATTGTGTCAGGTCCGCCAGCGCCTTATGCAGCGCCGGACGGAAAGAGTCTGCGGGCAGAAGCAGCTGCCGGCCATGGTGCGGCCAGACTTCGGCTATGCCGCCCACATTGCGGGCGACGGGAACCAGTCCGCGTGCCATGGCTTCCAGCAGAGTGTTGGGCAGCCCCTCGCTGAGCGACGGCAGCACGAACACGTCGGCCAGCGAAAGCACGCTGCCGATATCCTGCGTAAAGCCGTGCCAGGTGATGTCGCCGGCCAGACCCAGCGCGGCGGCGGTGGCCTTAAGCTCTCCGGCCTTGTCGCCGGTTCCGGCCACGTGCCAGTGAAAGCGGTGCCCGTCGGCTTTAAGTGCATGCAGCACATGCAGTACGTCGGCATGCCCTTTGTCAGACTTCAGCTGGCTGGTGGTCACAAGCTGCAGCGGGGCGGCGCTGTCGCGGCGCAGTGCTGCGGGCGCAGGCGACGGAGTTTTGGCCGACAGGATGACCGTGGAGTCTTTTTTGTCAACAAAAGGCAGAGCGTCCAGCATGCCTTGGCGGATAAACTCGCACGGGCACAGATAGTGCGGTCTGACCAGCCGGTGCACGGCCCGGACTTTCCAGTGATTGCGCATGTCACGCGGCAGGCCTATGCGGTGAACCACGGGCAGCCCGCATAAGGCGGCTGCCACGCCCGCGGTGCGGATGTCGCGTCCTACATTGACCAGAACTGCCTGTGTGCCCTGACGGCGGAAAAAAGACGTAAAACGCCAGATGGACGCGGGATTGAAGTCAGGCCCGAATGAAACTTCGTGCGCGGGCAGTCCGGCATGGGCCGCACGCTGCACAAAAGGGCCCTTCCGGCCGAAAATGGTCACTTCGTGGCCCATTTGCTGCAGGGCGGCGGCAAACTCCACGGTCCATGTCTTGACGCCGCCCCAGCTTCTGGAGCTGTTGAAAAATGCTAGTCGCATGAATCTGCTGTGTCCGGTGTTGTTTTTTGCAGCATTTTTACGGCAAAGGCGGCAGCGCCATAGCCGTTGTCGATATTGGTTACAGTGATGCCCGCGGCACAGCTGTTCAGCATGGCCAGCAGGGCAGCCATGCCGCCTGCTCCCGTGCCGTAACCCACAGATGTGGGTACAGCGATGACGGGAGCGCTCAGAAATCCTGCCAGTACACTGGGCAGGGCACCTTCCATACCGGCACAGGCAATCACCGCCGCCGCCGCGTCCAGTGCGCGCATGTGCGCACTCAGCCTGTGCAGACCGGCCACGCCCACGTCGCATATCAGTCCGGCATCAATGCCGTGAAAACGCAGTGTTCCCAGTGCCTCTAAGGCTGTACGCATATCTGCCGAGCCGGCGGTCACAATCAGCACACGCCCCCGTGAAGGCCACGGCGGGGTGAGTGCCAGCTGTCTGCCCAGCGAAAAAAGACCGGCCTGCGGCCAGTATTCGCCGCCGGACCGGCTGCGGGAAAGTAAACGACCTTGCTCCGGTGTGCAACGGGTAACAAGCACCTGTCCGCTGCGGCAGGCTATGGACTCCACTGCTGCCAGCAGGCGGCTGTCGTCCTTGCCCTGAGCAAAGACAACTTCGGCCATGCCTGTGCGCAGCCCGCGGTGATGGTCGGGGTGCAGCCCGTCCAGTATGTCGGTACCCGGATCAAGCCTGAGCTGCTGCAGTGCCTGTTCGGCAGAGGTTCTGCCCGAGGCGACGGCGCGGAGCAAGGCGCGCAGAGTGTCTGTTTCCGGATCGGGCATGGCGATTCTCTCTTTGGTTGCGTGTAGTGATGTTACGGCCGGAAAAAAGGTGTACCGGATACCGCCGGCGCCGCCAAGCCTACCGCACAAGCCCGCGGTGGAAAAGGCGGTTATGCCGCCTGTACGGGTATTTTGCGTATCTGTCTGAATTGTGGCATAATGATGCATTGGGGCATTGCAACCAGTTGTTCTTACGGGTATTGAGATAAGCATGTCATCAAGGCGCATTCTGTTTCTCGCACCGGCTCAGTCCGTCACGCGTATTTTCCCTCAGCTGAAAGAAGCCGGCTATGAAGTGGGGATTGCCGAAAACCTTAAAGGTGCATCGGCGTTTATCCGCAAATCAGGGCCGTCGGTTATTTTTTCGCGTCCGCAGCTTCCGGGGTACAAGGTCGAAGACCTGCTTTCGGTCAGTGCTGACGATTCTTCATTTCCTCCCGTCATCATTTTCACCGACAAAGGCTCTGCAGAAGAAGCAGAGCGTTTTTTAGGCATGGGAGCACGCGATTACTGGCTTGAGCCGCTGCAGTTTGAAAAGGTGAAAGCGGCTGTGCCCGCGGTGCCGCGGACACCGGCATCCGCACCGGCTTCCAGCACTCTGGGCGGGCGTACGCCCCTGCCCGAAGGTGACGGCTCGCGTATTATCGGCTCGCATCCTGCCGTGGCACGGGTGCTGGCACTGGCAAAGCAGGTTGCGCCTTCCCGTGCCACGGTGCTGATCTCCGGCGAGTCAGGCACAGGCAAGGAAATGTTCGCGCGGTATCTGCACCGCAGCAGCGACAGAGCAGACAAGGCCTTTGTGGCGGTCAACTGCGCTGCTTTGCCCGAGCATTTGCTCGAAAGTGAGCTTTTCGGTCATGAAAAAGGATCGTTTACCGGAGCCATAGCCAGAAAGCTGGGAAAATTTGAACTGGCCAGCGGCGGCACGCTGTTGCTGGATGAAATTTCGGAGATGGATCTGGGCCTGCAGGCCAAGCTGCTGCGCGTACTGCAGGAAGGCGAGATAGACCGCGTGGGCGGGACCGAGACCATCAAGGTTGATGTGCGGGTGCTGGCCACCACCAACCGTTCGCTTGAAGACTGGGTCAAAGAAGGGAAGTTCCGTCAGGATTTGTACTTCCGGCTCAATGTGATTCCGCTGCGCCTGCCTGCGCTGCGCGAACGCGGCGATGATATTGTGCGGCTGGCCCGTTTTTTCATAGCCATGTATGTGCGCGACTACGGCCTGCCTCCGCTGGAGCTGGCTCCTGCCGCCGTGCAGTGGCTTGAGGAATATGACTGGCCGGGCAACGTGCGGGAGCTGCAGAACCTGATGGAGCGGGCATCGCTGCTTGCGGGCAAAGGGCCCATCACTGTTTCTCATTTTCTGCT
Organism: Oleidesulfovibrio vietnamensis; assembly: GCF_055388115.1. Lineage (NCBI taxonomy): Bacteria > Pseudomonadati > Thermodesulfobacteriota > Desulfovibrionia > Desulfovibrionales > Desulfovibrionaceae > Oleidesulfovibrio > Oleidesulfovibrio vietnamensis. Next base: position 2,480,826 of record NZ_AP042419.1, on the reverse strand, counting down.
TGATCCTGACAGCTGGCCCGTGTTTGCCGATGAAGGCTCGCATGAGCAGCAGCCGGATCAGGAGCATTGTGACGGTGCTTCGCCGGAAAGCGGCACCGATCCTTTCAGCGGCGGAGTCATTCCGCTGCATGAAATGGAGCGCATAATGATTCTCAAAGGTCTGGAGCAGACGTCCGGAAACCGGACCATGGCCGCAGACCTGCTGGGGATTTCAGTGCGTACGCTGCGTAACAAGCTTAATGAATACCGCAGCGCCGGACTGGAAATACCCTGAACGGGACCCTATGACCGGTGGCCGGCGGTTCTGGTCTGCCACGGGCCGTTTTTTTCCGTTCCGGCGAAAAGAGCATGCCGTCCTGCGGGGCGGTTTGCGCGTATATAAGCGAATACCCGCGCCGTGCTGCATGGCGGCAGGGCGAAACGGCGCAAGCCGTGTGTGAACAGAGGGGCGGCCGCCACATGCCGGAAGCCGCTTCATGGATTGCCTGCGCCTGTGCGCGGGCGGATGAAACGACCGCTGCCTGTCGTGGCTTTGTGCAAGCCGGACGGGGCGGCATGCTTCCCCCGTGCGGCGGCACGCAGAGCGCGGCAACTTTTTTTATCCGTGAGTACGAGGGAATTAGCCATGACTATGAATCTGACACAAAAGATCATTGCCGCCCATCTTGTAAGCGGCGAGATGACACAGGGCGCCGAAATAGGGCTGCGCATAGACCAGACGCTGACGCAGGATGCCACCGGCACCATGGCGTATCTGCAGTTTGAAGCCATGGGCGTGGACAGGGTGCGCACTGACCTGTCGGTCAGCTATGTGGACCACAACACGCTGCAGATGGGATTCCGCAATCCGGATGACCACCGTTTTCTGCGCACGGTGGCGCAGAAGTACGGCATTGTCTATTCACCGGCGGGCACGGGCATCTGTCATCAGCTGCATCTGGAAAATTTTGCGGTGCCCGGTTCCACGCTGGTGGGGTCGGACAGCCACACGCCCACGGCGGGCGGTATAGGTGCCCTTGCCATGGGGGCCGGTGGGCTTTCCGTTGCTCTGGCCATGGCAGGAGAGCCGTATTTCATCACCATGCCCCGCGTGGTGAAAGTGCGTCTGGAAGGCCGCCTGAAGGGGTGGGCCACGGCAAAGGATGTCATTCTGCATCTGCTGGGGCTGCTGACAGTCAAGGGCGGTGTGGGCAAGGTGTTTGAATACGCCGGTCCCGGTGTCGAAACCCTCAGCGTGCCCGAGCGTGCCACCATCACCAACATGGGGGCCGAACTGGGCGCCACCACGTCGGTGTTCCCCAGCGATGAGCGCACCCGCGATTTTCTGAAGGCCATGGGCCGTGCTGATGTATGGAAGCCGCTGGCGGCGGATGACGGGGCGCAATACGACGAAGAGGTCGTCATTGACCTTTCGGCACTGCAGCCGCTGGCTGCGCAGCCGCACATGCCCGACAGGGTGGTGCCGGTGGCCAGTCTGGACGGTCTGAAGGTTGATCAGGTGGCCATCGGGTCGTGCACCAATTCATCATACGCCGACCTTAAAGGTGCGGTAAGCCTGCTGGCAGGCAACAGGGTATGCGCCGGCACCGATACGCTGGTTTCCCCCGGTTCCAAGCAGGTGCTGAAGATGCTTGCGCGTGAAGGGCTGGTCGAGCCGCTGCTTGATTCCGGCGCACGGCTGCTGGAGTGTTCATGCGGGCCGTGTATCGGCATGGGGGGGTCCCCTGTCAGCGGGGGCGTGTCGGCCCGTACCTTCAACCGCAATTTTGAAGGCCGCAGCGGTACCAAAGACGGGCAGGTTTATCTTGTCAGTCCGCTGACCGCAGCCATGGCTGCTTTGCGCGGCTGTTTCACCGATCCCGCCACATGGGGAGAAGCTCCCGCGGTGGCCGATCTGCCCGCCGAAGTCCCTTCCATCGCTGATTTGTTTGCCTATCCGCCGCAGGACGGAGCAGGCACAGAGGTTGTCTACGGGCCCAACATCGTGGCGCTGGAGCGTTTTGAACCGCTGCCGGAGCAGCTGCAGGCCGGTGTGCTTATCCGGCTGGGTGACGATATAACCACCGACCACATTATGCCCGCCGGCGCGGAAATAACCTCGCTGCGGTCCAATGTGCCCGCCATTGCGCGGCATGTTTTCGGCCGGGTGGACGAAGATTTTGTCACGCGGGCCGATGCCGTGGAAAACGGGGTTATCGTGGCAGGTGAAAATTACGGACAGGGATCCAGTCGCGAACATGCGGCCCTTGCTCCGCGCCATCTGGGTGTGCGTGCGGTCATAGCCAAGTCGCTTGCCCGTATCCACAGAGCCAATCTTGTGAACTTCGGCATTCTGCCGCTGATTCTGGAAGATAAAGCCGACTATGCGCAGCTGGAACAGGGCTGCACCGTCACTCTGGACACCACGCTGCTGGCTCCGGGAGCCGTCGTGCAGGTAACAGTGGGCGGCGGCGCTGCAGTGGCTGTCAGGAATGATTTGACTGCTAAGGAATTGGACATTATTCGGGCAGGCGGATTGCTTAATTACGTACGTCTCTCGAAAACGGCTGCTGCTTAGCGGCGGCCCATCTGCTTTGAAAAAACGGAGTGCTCATGCTGGACTCAATAAGACAGAACGCCCAGTCGTGGGGCGTTAAAATCGCCTTCGGGCTTATCATCATTGTGTTTGTCTTCTGGGGCGTCGGCTCCATGGACAACCAGCCTTCCAATGTGGTGGCAAAGGTGGGCAAAACGTCCATCACCGTCAATGCCTTTGCCAGAGAATATGAACAGCAGGTCGAGCTTGTCCGTGCTCAGTTTCCGGACGTGACCTCGGAAGATCTGAAGCAGGCGGGGCTGAAAATGCGCGTTCTGAATCAGATGATTTCCGAAGTGCTGCTTGTGCAGCAGGCTGAAAAGCAGGGGCTGGAGGTTTCTCCCGCCGAACTGAAGCTGCGTATCGCCGGGATTCCCGTGTTCAACGATGCCGATGGCAACTTTGACGGTGAGCGTTACAAACAGGTGCTGGCTGCACAGGGTACCACACCCGGCGCGTACGAAGACAAGATCCGTCGTTCCATGCTGGCGCAGAAAATGCGTGATTTCATCACCATGCCTGCCGCCGTCACCGCAGAAGAGGCCAAAGCCATGTTCCTGTATTCTGCAGAACGCAGAAGCATGGATTATGTGCTTTTTGCCGCGGAAAATTATCTGGATCAGGTGAAGCCCGGCGAAGAGCAGATTTCCGCTTTTTACAAGCAGAATATTGAAAATTATAAAGTGCCCCCGCGCGTGACGCTGCAGTACGTGATGATCACTCCTGCGGCACTGGCCGACGACGCTTCTGTCTCTGATGACCGCATAGCTGCCTATTACGAAGACAATAAAGAATCATTCCGTCAGGAAGAACGGGTGCACGCCCGTCACATTCTGGTTCTGGCAGATGCCGGTGCGTCGGAAGAAAAGGTGGCCGCGGCTGAGAAAAAGATAAACGAATTGTATGAGCGGATCCGCAAGGGTGCTGATTTTGCCAAGGTGGCCAAAGAAGCCTCTGAAGGGCCCAGTGCTCCGCTTGGCGGCGATCTGGGCTGGTTCGGTCGCGGACAGATGGTACCTGAGTTTGAGCAGGCAGCCTTTGCCGCTGCCGCCGGTCAGGTAACCGCACCTGTGCGCACGCAGTTCGGTTTCCACATCATCAAAGTGGAAGAAAAAGAAAACGCCCGTATCCGCACGCTGGACGAAGTGCATGATGAGATTTCGCACCGTCTGGCCGAAGAGGCCGCGCTGGAAAAGGTTACTCCCACTCTGGACGCCGCACTGGAAGCACTGCTTGCCGGTGAAGACCTGCCTGCCGTGGCGGAGCGCATGCACCTTTCCCTGCGTGACAGCGGTCAGTTCACCCGCGCTCAGGCCACCGGCCTGCTTGGTGTTGAACCTGCATCTGTCGAGCTTATTTTCACCACGCCCGAAGGGTCTGTCATTGACACGCCCATGGAAGTGGAAGGTGGCTACATGCTGGCCAAGGTTGTTTCCAGCAAGGAAGAAACCTACCGCGAGCTGGACGTTGTGAAGGCGGACGTCATCGCCCGTTTGAAGCAGCAGGAAGCCATGAAGCTGGCCGCTGATGCTGCGCGCGAAGCCGTAGCAGCGCTGAAGAACGACGGTTCTCTGCCGCAGTCTGCCGCAGCCCGTGTGAAGAAAAGCGAACCTTTCGGCCGTCAGGGCTTTATTCCCGGTGTGGGACAGGCTCCTGATGTGACTTCCGCCATATTCAAGGCTGCCGATGACGCATGGATAGCTGAAGCGTTTCAGACTCCCACCGGTGCTGTTGTGGCTAAGCGCGCCGCTGTGCTTACCCCCGATGAAACTCAGTGGGCGCAGGTTAAAGACCGTTTTGTTGACGCCATGCTGCAGAGCAAGCGCGAAGAGCTGTACCGTGCCTACATGCAGGACCTGCTTACCAAAACAAAGGTTGAGCTGGTGAACAACAAGATTCTTGAGTAACCGCAGAGCATTCCCGGGCCGCCCTGAAAGGGGCGGCCTTTTTTTGTCTTTACAAAGATCTTTCCGGCCATGCCGGAGAGATTTTTTTGTGTTATGGTGTTGCTGACCGCGTCGGCCCCTTGCATGTACCGGCATGCCGGGTGCACAATGTGCAGACCATGCTTAAGGAGAATCCGGTAATGAAAAGAAACATATCTCTTCTGTTGTGCTGCGTTGCGCTGTTCGCCCTGTGCGGCTGCGTCAAATCGGGCGTGCGTACGGGACCTGCCAGCATCTATGGTGCGGAATCGTTTCGCCCTGAACAGCTGGTTGCTCAAATGGACTCATTTACAGTGTGGCTGTGCGTTGACAGGGCCAGACAGACAGCTGTTCTTTTTATGCCGCGAGATTCCGGATGGCAGCCGGAGTTCCGGCAGGGCGGCTGGCGGAAGGTTGATGATCCGGCGGTGATCTCCGATGCTGTGCTGCTTATGCGCCACTACTATGCCATAGGCAGTTTTGCCGACGGTATCGGTATTGACGAAGGCGGGCAGCGGCTGTTTGCCGGATATCTGTTTGCTCCGGTAAAGCCCGATATGTGGCGCTCGGCGCAGGATGACCGCACGCTGATCATACGCCGTCTGACATGGGATCAGGTGGTGCGTGCAGGCAAGGTGCCCGGGGTGCCGTATCCCGACAGGCTGTAGGTGCCAACCGCAGCCAGAACAAACAATGACGCCGCGCTTCTCAGGGAGCGCGGCGTCATTGTGTTTACTGGAATTCTTCTGAGGGCGGAGGCACTTCGGCCAGATCTTCAAAGGCCGTGTATGACCCTATGTAGGCAAGCTCTGCCATGCCGGTTGGTCCGTTACGCTGTTTGCCGATGATGATTTCGGCAACCCCCTTTTTGGGGTTGTCATCCCGTTTGTTATATACCTCGTCGCGATAGACAAACATGATGATGTCGGCATCCTGCTCAATAGCGCCCGATTCGCGAAGGTCGGAGAGCATGGGACGCTTGTTGGTGCGTTCTTCCACTTTACGGTTGAGCTGGGAAAGCGCAATGACGGGAATATTGAGTTCCTTGGCCAGCGCTTTGAGGTTTCGGGATATATCGGAAATTTCCAGTTCGCGTGAATCTGTTCTGCGGCTGGAACGCATAAGCTGCAGGTAGTCGACAACAACCATGCCGACGCCTTTGTCGGCATGCAGGCGGCGGGTACGGGCACGCAGATCCAGCGTGGTGATGGCCGGAGTATCGTCGATGTAGATGGGCGCGCGTGAAAGCACGTCTGCGGCAGCATACAGCTTTGCCCAGTCCTCGTCGTCCAGAAATCCTTTACGCAGCTTGCCCAGATCAACCTTGCCCCATGCGCATAACATACGCATCATGAGCGATTCCATGGACATTTCCAGCGAATAAATGGCGACGGGCGTTCCCGCATTGACGGCGGCACGCATGGCCATGTTCAGCACAAAAGCGGTCTTGCCCATGGAAGGACGCGCCGCAATGATGATAAGGTCAGAAGGCTGAAGGCCTGCCGTCATGCTGTCCAGCCGGAAGTATCCTGTGGTTACCCCGGTGACAAGCTCCTTGCGTTCCACCCGTTTTTCCAGATCTTCAAAAACCTTGCTGACCAGTTCCTTGGAGCTTTTGAAAACTTTGCCCGTGGTCCTTTCGGAAATGGAAAATATGGATGATTCGGAATGGTCGAGCAACTGCTCGATGTCCTGTGACGCATCGTAGCAGTTGCTGATTATATCGCTGCAGGCACCGATGAGAGAGCGCTGCAGCGACTTGTTGCGCACAAGCGTGGCATAGTGTTCCGCGTTGGCGGCGCTGATGACCGATTCGGCCAGCTCTGCCAGATACACGGTGCCGCCCGCCATCTCCAGTTTACCCTGATCTTTCAGAAATTCAGCTACCGTGATGAGATCAATGGGTGAGTTGCGGCGGTACAGCTCGGAAAACGATTCAAAGATGGTCTTGTGAGCGGGAAGATAAAAGTCGTCTTCATTAACGATATCAACCAGCGTGTGGAATACCTGTCCGCGTAAAAAAACCCCCCCGAGCACGGCCTGTTCAGCCTCTACACTGTGGGGGGGAACGTTACGCAGCAGGTCGTCAGAAACCTGATCCACCTGCCCGAAGGGACCGCCCCCGCCCGTGCGGGCGGGAGCGTTTCCCTGAAAGGCTGTGCTATTCTGCGGCTTCTTCCACTGCGGGTTCTTCTGCTGCGGATTCTTCTGCATCAGCTTCCTCGGTGCGGCCTTCGGCCACTACCTTGAGGGCGATTACGGCTTCTACGTCGGCATGCAGGCGCACGCGCACGTCGTATTCGCCAAGATTGCGGATAGGTGCATCCAGCAGGATGCGGCGACGGTCGATTTCAACACCGGCTTCTGCCAGAGCATCGGCAATGTGTGCAGGGGTGACAGAGCCGTACAGCTTGTCGTTTTCGCCCACGCGCACTGCGATGGATACATCGGCTGCGGCGATTTTTTCTGCCAGAGTGGTGGCAGTGGCGCGCACTGCATCCATTTCTGCCTGCAGTTTTCTGCGTTCCATTTCAAACACTTTCATGTTTGAAGCGGTGGCAGCCATGGCCATGCCCTGCGGCAGCAGGAAGTTGCGGCCGTAACCGGGGCGCACTTCGACAATGTCGCCCAGCTTGCCCAGATTTTCAACGTCTGCTCTAAGAATAACCTTCATCATGACATGCCTCCTACAGCGAGCTCTTCTTCAGCACATCACTGGAGTGCGTGGACGTGTAGAAAAGAAGAGCCATCTGACGGGCGCGCTTGATTTCAGTGGTCAGCAGGCGCTGGTGATGGGCACAGGTGCCGGTGATGCGACGTGCGATAATCTTGCCGCGTTCGGTAACGAAGTCGCGCAGGATATCGGGACGCTTGTAGTTGATGGGCAGGTCTTTATCTGCGCAGAAACGGCAGAATTTGCGCCGGGGAGTGAATCTTTTTTTGAAAGCCATGTTACGCTGCCTCCTCAGCTTCGTCCGCCAGCTTGACGGTGACAAACTTGTAAATGCCGTCGGTGATGCGGATGATGCGTTCCAGTTCGGCTACGGAAGGACCGGCAACGGCATATTCCAGACGGACATAGTAGCCGCGCATGTGCTTGCGCACAGGGTAGGCGAGGTCGCGCATGCCCCAGTGGTCAACGGCCAGAACAGAACCCTGTTCGCGCTCGATGACACCGGTGAGAACTGCGAGCAGATCCTCACGGGGCTGGCTGCCGAGCTCGGGAGAGAGCAGCAGCAACGTTTCAAACTTTCTCATGTTGAATCTCCTTATGGTCTTAAGGCCCGTCCCGCAGGGACGAGCAAGGGCGAAACAGGTCTATTAGCCGCCATCGCGGCTTGTGTCAACGGCTTTATGGCGCAGCGCCATTGTGCACGTTGCATATGGCCTGATTATTGTAGTAATATTTTCCGGCGGCTGTAACGAGCTTTTCCTGCGGGGAAAGCTGTGGTACATCCGCCTGAGCGCCGCGTGGCCGATGTACCCTTTTTTCGGGGCATCTTTTTGTAATATCAAAGAAATCAATCTGCCCGGATTGCTGCGGGACTACCACGAGAACGCTGTTGATGCGAAAAGACTGTCGAAATTTATTTTTCTGCTGCGTTGTTTTTCTGACGTGCTTTCTGCTGACCGGGCATGGCGCGGCGCTGGCCGGCACCATTTCGGTGACGGATAGCGAGCAGGAAACCGTTCACTGGAATCTGACCGCGGACAGGGTTGTCACCCATAGTGACAGCAATATGATCGAAGCGTTCGGCAATGTGGCGCTCCGCGAAGGCGACGATTTTCTGAAAGCTGATTTTATCAGATATTTCGGCGATACGGACTGGGTGCTGCTGAAGGGCAATGTAAGCGTAAAAATGGGGCGCGACGTGGTGGACGCCTCTGAAGCCGAATTTGACCTGAAAAACAGAGTAGGATGGCTGCGCGATGGCTCGGTGTTTGTTGACGGACCGCATATCTATTTTTCCGGTGAGAGAGTGCAGAAGGACTTCGGCGATTCATACCGGTTCCGCAATGCCAAGATAACCGCGTGTGACGGCGAAGTGCCCGCATGGTCCATAACCGCGCGTGAAGCCACCATCGAGCTTGAAGGGTATTCACAGCTCTGGCATACCAGCATGCAGGTGAAGGACCACAGCGTGCTGTACGCTCCGTACGCCATTCTGCCTGCCAAAAAGAAACGGCAGACAGGCTTTCTGCTGCCCGAGGTGGGGCAGAGCTCAAAGCGCGGTTTGTATTATAACCAGCCATTTTTCTGGGCCATCAGCGACACGGCAGACCTGACGTACAATGCATACTGGATGGAGTTGCGCGGGCTGATGCAGGGGCTTGAGTTTCGTCACCACACCACTGAAGACAATAAAAGCTGGCTGCGTGTCGACTACCTGAAGGATGCCCGTACAGACAGCACCGAAGAAGACGAGCCGGGCGGACTGGACGATGATGGTCTGGTGCGGAACAACGATGACAGATTCTGGGTGCGCGGTATGTTCGACGGCACGCTGCACGATACGCAGTGGAAGCTGAAAGCCACGGTGGACTATGTTTCCGACCAGAATTACCTGCGTGAATTTTCGTCCGGTATGAGCGGTTTCAACCGCAGTCAGGACGATATGGAAGATCTGTTCGGCCGCAGCCTGGCCGGAGAGGCGCAGAACAGAACCAGTGAAGTGCTTCTTTCCCGTGACTGGCAGCGGGTGGGGCTTGGCATCAGTTCCAGCTTTACCCAGAACGTCAACGTGGGGAACGGCAACCTTACCTCTTCTGCCGATAATACCGTGCAGACCCTGCCCAAGATCGACCTGTATCTTTTTAAAAGTAACCTTGTGGACGGCGCCGCCCTGCCGGTGGAGATTCAGGCCACGGCACAGGCTGCCAACTTCTGGCGGCACAACGGTACCACCGGCGCACGCTTTGAAGTGGCTCCGCAGATCAGCATTCCCCTTTCCGGCCGGTACGGCTCCGTCATTTCCACCGTGGGATTGCGCCATACGCAGTATTCCACCAGTCACAAAGAACCGGACGGTATACAGGAACAAAGTGCCACCGGTACGTCGCGTACCATTCCCAGCCTGAATATTGCGGCTTTTACCGAAATGGCGCGCACTTTCAGTCTGGCAGGGCAGGACCCTGCCGCAGGAATGAAAGCCGGAGATTCTCGCTGGACAATGCTGCGGCACAGTATTCAGCCACGTGTGAGTTACGACAATACCCCCAATGTCAATCAGGATGACAACCCGTTCTACGATGTGGACGACCGTATTCTGGCGCGTAACGAGCTGACCTATTCGGTGACCAACCTGTTCACGCGCAAGCGGCTGAGTGTGAGCGCGGGGGCTGATGAGGAAAATCCCGAACTGGTGCAGCGCTACGATTATTCCGATTTTCTGCGGTTGCGGCTGCAGCAGAGCTACGACTTTCGCGAAGCCGACCGCACCGAGCAGCTTGAAAAATACAGCCGGCGTCCTTTTTCCGATGTGGAGCTGGAAGCGCGCCTCAGCTACGACAACATAGCATCGCTCACCAGCCGCACCTATTGGTCTCCGTATATCGGCATGGTGACCCGCCATGAGCATACGCTGGATTTCACGTATTACGAGCGGGCTACGTTCCGCACCACGTTTGACTTCCGCCAGCAGGTGGACGAGTACAAGCGTAAAGAAACAGAAACGGATGACAAGCTGAGCTCCATGAATTCAGAACTGGAGCTGAAGCTGTGGGGGCCGTGGACGCTGGGACTTAACTACGAAGTGGATCTGGAAAAAGGCAAAGATATAGAGAAAGGCGTGGATCTGCTGTATTCGCATCAGTGTTTCGATCTGCAGTTCAGCTACGCCAAAGACGGCGTGGAAGACGAGTTCTCGTTGTGGCTGGCTTTGCCCGGCCTTAGCTTCTGATTATCCTGCCTGTCTGCAAACGTGTACTCGCAGCGCTGCGGAGCTTTCCTCCGCAGCGCTTTTTTTTTGCGGAATAGGCGCGTGGGGCGCAATCAATATACGGCACCGGAGGCGTGCCGCGGTATGGCGCAGGGCAGAAGCGCTGCGGGGCGCGTTTTCCGGTGCAGGTGTGTCCCTGTGGTGCTTGCAGGGCGGATATGCATTGCACGGTCACCGGCTGCGCGGGCGCGGGTGAAAGGAGTTTTTTTTATTCTCAGCGCCGCAGCCTATGCGTGTCCATAACCATAAGGCAGGGGGCCCGATATCTTTCGCATGCGGCCTTAGCTGCGTCTGGCAGCGGCTGTGCGTGCCTGTGCCGTTCCAGTGCAGGCATCCGGTCTCGTCAGCACATAAGGGCTATGGCTTTTTCCCGGTTTTGTATCGGTCTGCAGTCAGGTCAGGGAGGCTTGTTGCCGGCATGGAGCGGGCACGGCCGTACGGTGTGTGCAGGTTCTTTTGTCTGCCGGATAGCCGGCCTCAATGGCTGCGGGGAAGGCAGGATGGATATGGGTATGCCGGTGCGGAACAGGGGCGGTGAGGCTTCTGCCGCGCGGTGCGCTAAGTCTGCTGAAAGGTGTTTATTCAGGTGGCCGTCTGCATCCGGTAGTCATCTCCGGCAGTGCAGCTTTGCACATAAAAAAAGGGCCTGCAACTGCAGGCCCTTCGAAAAAGTACCGGATCAGGAGTTCTGTTCGGCGGTTTCCTGTTTGTAGATGGCCGGATCGAGACCGACTGTTTCTATCAGTTTGCCGCCAAGCGCCACCAGCCTGTATTCGGCCACGATTTCGTTTACCGTGGCTGTGACCAGCTGGATGGAAGAGCTGTAGAGCTCATTTTCGGCATCCAGCACGTCCAGCAGGCTGCGCTGTCCCACGCTGAACTGCTCGATATACATGTCGCGGGTCTGGGTGTTGTATTCAACTGCTTCGTTGAAAAGCCGCTTCTGCTCACGGGCGTTTTCCAGAGCATTCCATGTGTCGCTGGTTTCCTGCATCAGGGCTTCATTGATATTCTGCAGGTCCATCATGGAACGGCGCTTGCGGGCACCTTCTGCTTTTTCTGCGGCCAGATCGGATCCGCCGCGGAAAATATTCCATGAAACGCGCAGTTGCAGGGCGTTGTCCACTTCCCATGTGGTGCTGCTTTCCACCTGATCCTTGTAGGTGTTGGAAGCCTGAGCGGTAAAGGTGGGGTAGTATTCGGAACGTGCAAGCTGAATGCGCTGTTCATTTTCCTGAATTTCAGCCTGCTGGGCTGCCAGCTTGGGGTTGCTGGTCAGCGCGAGCTGCAGTGCGGAATCAAACGTGCCGGGCACACCGGCCGGTTTATCGGCCCAGTCCACCTCCGGAGCATCTGTACCGGCAATGCGTCTGTAGTTGGCTTCCGCCACCAGCAGTTCCTGCCGGGCATTGCTGAGCGATGCCTGTGCACGGGCAAGACGTCCTTTGGTCTGCGACACGTCAGCCAGACTTGTGGCACCCATTCTCTGACGCTCTTCCTGCGATTTCAGAATGTCTTCATGATTTTTAACATTCTGTTCGGCCAGCAGAACAAGATTGCGCTGGCGGTACAGCTCAAGGTGCGCTCTGATGGCTTCCAGCGCGAGTACTTCCGCGTTGTCTGTCAGTCTGCTGTCTGCATTTGCCAGCCGCGCTTCCTGAATGCCTATCTGGCTGTTCACCTTGCCGCCGTCCCACAGCAGCTGTGAAAGCGTGGTGGTTATGTCGCTGCGTTCTTCCCAGTGGTTCTTGCGGCCGTCAGTGCGGGTCAGCGCATCGTTCACCTGTTCCACGCCGTACCCTGCATTGAAGTCGAGCCGGGGAAACCAGCCGCCTTCGGCATCGCGCACATCATGCTTTGCGGCGCTCACGCCTTCTTTGAATGATTTGATTACAGGGTTGTTTTTCAGGGTGGCTTCCACACTTTGCTGTAAAGAAGTTCCTGCAAAGGCTTGACCGGAAAGCATAAACACTCCGGCTGCGGAAAGCAGCACCGCATTTTTGCAGGCGCTTAAGAATGGTGAACAAGTGTGTGACATGACAGAACCCTTGGTAATAATATTCCAACGTATAGGGAAAACGGATAGCGTATAACCCATTTCGTCTTATTCTCCTGCAACAGCTAGCATACACGGCGCATTTTGCCAAGCACGCAGCTGTTCTTACGCATCAATTATCTTGTGTTGATTGATCAGTGCCTGCAGTATGGCTTCCGGGCTGTCGTGCCCTGTGCTGCCGCCCAGTGAATCCAGGCTTACACCTTCCAGCACTATGCGCTGGCTGCCGTCGCCCTGTGCCGGGGTGATAGTAAGCATACTGCTGTTTTCATTGTACGGATCAGCCCCCAGACTGACAGTGGCTCCACCGTGGCCGTATCCGTCCAGCAGGTCGCTGAGGTCCAGCACATCCCCTTCATTCACGTTAAAGTCGGTGATGTGATCGATGGCCGACTGGCCGTCGTGCAGCCCCTGTGCAGTAAACACAAAGGTATCTGCTCCCTGCCCGCCGGTCAGGATATCATTGCCTGCACCGCCGTTCAGCACGTCATGTCCTTCGTTACCGAAAAGAATGTCGTTACCTGCGCCGCCCACAAGATTATCCGGCAGGGTGCCGCCGATAAGCATGTCTGCATGGTCGGAACCGTGAGCGCCGGACTGGTTGGTGGTATGCTGGACAAAAATATCATCGTTGCCGAAGTTGTTGATCCAATGGCGCGAATCTTCCCAGCTTATGGTGCCGTCGGTATGTAGCGTGGCATGCTGATTTCCGCCGTTGAGCTGCGCATCGCTGAAGTAGATGTTTTCATGCTGCAGAGGATCGCCGAGTGTCAGTTTCTCTCCAGCTTCCGTATGGGCTGACCATCTGGGGGCGTCCGCACTTCCGCTATTCTGGAAGAATACCTTCATTCCGTCGGTGATGTCAGAGTGGAATTCAAAGCCGTGCTGCCAGCTGAAGCTTGTCTCTCCGTTGGAGTCGTAAGCATCGGGGGCGATGAAGTAGCCGAACTTTTCAGCACCTGCGGGAATGTCCTGCGCGGCGATGGTGATTGTACCGGCGTCGCCGGTCTGGGCATGGGCGTCCACAATTATGCCGGAAATGGGTGTGCCGTCGGCCGTGGCAAAGTAAATGCCCAGAGAGCTTTCATAGCTGCCGGACTCAGCATTGATGTGCGTTGATACCACTAAATCACTGCCGGGAGTCAGCTCCCCGGTGAGTCCCTGCGATACCGCAGCATGAACAGTGTTGGTGGAGTCGGTGAAGCTGATGTCCACCTGCGCAGTGTCGGAGTCGTAGCCGTCATGCACGGTGAGAGAGAGCGAGCTGTCGCCGCCGTGTGTGCGGTAGTAGTGTGCGCCCGCTTCGGTAAGGTATATGTCACCCGCGTGGTGTGTTCCGTCTGCCGCATCGCTGGTGTGCACGGCAAAAAGCGGGTTGCCGGCGCCATCTTCGGGCGAGGCTATACTGTAACGCAGCGTATCGCCGTCGGCATCTGCCGCACGGGTATGCGCCACAATGCTGAACGCTGCAAGCTCTGCCTGATCAAGAGTGACGGTCTGCGGTGCATCCGTGATGACCGGCGCGGTATTGGTCAGCTGGTCTGCGGAATAGCCGCCGTCTGCAAAGGTGAATGATTCAAAGCTGGTGGCATCCAGAGAGTTGCCGTACGTGTCAGTTATCAGCAGGCTGTCGCCGTGTTTTTCAAAGGAGTAGTCGGCTCTGCTGCCTGCAAGGCTGAGCGTGTCGTATCCGGAACCGCCGTCGAGCACGGCCGCACCGGCAAACCCGTTTATGGTGACATGGTCTTTACCGGCGCCGGTGCTGACGGATACATCTGTGTGGCTGCCGCTCAGTGTGACGGTATCGCTGCCGCCGCCCGTGTTAATGTCCAGTCTGGTGCTGGTACCGCTTACCGATACGGTGTCGGCATTGGTGCCTGTGTCTATCTGCGTGTTACCGTGTGCCCCGCTGACAGTCACATGGTTGGCCCCGTCTCCTGCTGATACGTCAAGATTGCCGGTGGAGCCGCTTATGGTGATATGATCGGCACCTGAACCTGCCTGCACGGTGGTTGCCGTATGGCTGCCGGACAAGGTTATGTGGTCGGCTCCCTGACCGGTGGCAATGTGCATGTTCTGGCTGGTGCCTTGCGCAGTAACGTGGTCGGCACCTTCGCCGGTTGCAACGTCGACTTGCCCGAACCTGCCCGACAGGGTGACGGTATCGTTGCCCGTGCCGGTTTCCGCAGTGACGGATTTCGCATCAATGTTGACGGTTACGGTGTCGTCACCGGAGCCGCTGTCCACGGTGAGGAGGGTGGCCCTGTTCTGATGGCTGTGCTGGTCACCGGTGGTCAGCGTAATGGTGTCGGCACCTTCACCCGTGTTGAAGTCAAGATGGTTCCAGCGGTCGTTGCCGCCGGCGCTGCGGTCGTTGGTGGTCACGGAAGCATTGACTGTGTCGTTGCCGTCGCCGGTGGTAATGGTGCCCCGCTTGATGTTATCCAGCGTGACATGGCTGTCGTCACCGCTGCCCAGTGTTACATCGGCATGTACAAAACCGGAAAGGTGCAGTGTGGCTGCCTCCGCACTTTCGGCCTTTACGCTTTTGACACTGTTCCAGCCGGAATCAAGCGTGACATCTGTGCCCGTGTTGCCGGTTGATACTGTGACCATGCCGCGCCCGCCCAGTTCTGCCCCTGCGTTGTGGGTGCCGCTGTATGAGGCGTCCATGTTGGCTTCTGCAGAGTGCCAGTCCGGATCGGGAGTGTTCTGATTGTTCAGCGTGATGGAAAGAGGGGCTGCGACATCTTCGGGAGTGAATGTCCCGTCTTTGAATTGCAGCTGCTCCACATTGGTAACGGTGGTTATGCCGTCCCTTCCTTCCACATTGTCTTCAATGCGGTATCCGCCGTCTTGCGTGCGGGTGATGGTATACTGTCCGGAAGCTCCCCGGAAGACAGCTGTGTCATTTCCTGCGCCGCCGTCCAGCAGGTCGTTGCCGGAGCCGCCGGTGAGCGTGTCGTTACCTGCACCGCCGTGCAAAAGGTCATTGCCTGCGCCGCCGCTGAGAAAATCGTTATCAGCGCCGCCGTCAAGGGTGTCGTTGCCTTCACCGCCGAACAGTCTGTCATCACCTGCGTCGCCGTACAGGTCGTCGTTGCCCTGATTGCCGCGCAGCGTGTCGTTGCCGTCTTCACCGTACAGGGTGTCGTTGTCGGCACCGCCCCGTATCAGGTCGTCACCGGTACCGCCGTACAAGGTATCGTCGCCGGAGCCGCCGTTCAGGGTGTCATTGCCTGCGCCGCCGTTCAGATAATCAACCCCGCTGCCGCCGTGAAGCACATCGTCGCCTTCACCGCCCTGCAGCAGATCGCTGCCTGCTCCGCCATACAGTGTGTCATCTCCTGCATCGCCGTACAGGTCGTCGTCACCGCCGCCGCCGCGCAGTTCGTCGTTACCTGCACCGCCGTGCAACAGGTCATTGCCTGCGCCGCCGCTGAGAAAATCGTTATCAGCGCCGCCGTCAAGGGTGTCGTTGCCTTCACCGCCGAACAGTCTGTCATCACCGGCGTCGCCGTACAGGTCGTCGTTGCCCTGATTGCCGCGCAGCGTGTCGTTGCCGTCTTCACCGTACAGGGTGTCGTTGTCGGCACCGCCCCGTATCAGGTCGTCACCGGTACCGCCGTACAAGGTATCGTCGCCGGAGCCGCCGTTCAGGGTGTCATTGCCTGCGCCGCCGTTCAGATAATCAACCCCGCTGCCGCCGTGAAGCACATCGTCGCCTTCACCGCCCTGCAGCAGATCGCTTCCTGCTCCGCCATACAGTGTGTCATCTCCTGCATCGCCGTACAGGTCGTCGTCACCGCCGCCGCCGCGCAGTTCGTCGTTACCTGCACCGCCGTGCAAAAGGTCATTGCCTGCGCCGCCGCTGAGAAAATCGTTATCAGCGCCGCCGTCAAGGGTGTCGTTGCCTTCACCGCCGAACAGTCTGTCATCACCGGCGTCGCCGTACAGGTCGTCGTTGCCCTGATTGCCGCGCAGCGTGTCGTTGCCGTCTTCACCGTACAGGGTGTCGTTGTCGGCTCCGCCCCGTATCAGGTCGTCGCCGGTACCGCCGTACAAGGTATCGTCGCCGGAGCCGCCGTTCAGGGTGTCATTGCCTGCGCCGCCGTTCAGATAATCAACCCCGCGGCCGCCGTGAAGCACATCGTCGCCTTCACCGCCCTGCAGCAGATCGCTGCCTGCTCCGCCATACAGTGTATCATCCCCTGCATCGCCGTACAGGTCGTCGTCACCGCCGCCGCCGCGCAGTTCGTCGTTACCTGCACCGCCGTGCAAAAGGTCATTGCCTGCGCCGCCGCTGAGAAAATCGTTATCAGCGCCGCCGTCAAGGGTGTCGTTGCCTTCACCGCCGAACAGTCTGTCATCACCGGCGTCGCCCAGCAGATTGTTATTTTCATCACTGCCCGTCAGGGTGTCGTTGAATGCGCTGCCGGTCAGATTTTCGATACCGTCAAGGGTGTCGTTGCCCGTGGTTGTCCCTGTGGCGGTGCCGGCGGATAAGTCGGCCTGAACGCCGGAGTCTGCGCCGGCATAGGATGCGGTGTCGATACCGCTTCCGCCGTCCAGCATGTCGTCGCCGCTGCCGCCGATAAGCGTATCGTCACCATCGTTGCCGAAAATTGTGTCATTTCCGCCGGTTCCGGCCAGCAGATCATTTCCTCCCAGCCCGTGTATGCGGTCTGCCGACGGGGTGCCCGTAAGCGTGTCGTCGCCTTCGGTGCCGTAGATGTCGGCAGAAGCGTCTGCTGAAGTGCTCTGACGGCCACCGGCCGAGACAGCTGCAGGCGTGGCGGAGTCTGCTTGTGTTCCCGGATCATTCAAAGCCTGACTGCGTCCGCTGTCGACGGATCCCAGAGCTTCCAGTCCTTCGGCAATGGTTCCTGCATTGTCGGCGTATTCACCGGTGCCCCCGCTGGGAGAAGCCGGTCCTGCGGCTGTTTCCAGTTCAGGAGTTGCGGCAAGCGCGTTCAGAATGGATTCGCCGGGAATAATGGAACCGTCTGCCAGCTGTACGTCAGGCAACTGCCCGTCTGCAGCGGCAAAATGCTGCAGTACCAGTGTGCCTCCGTCGGGAAAACGGATGACGAGATCTGCGCCGTTGCGAACTATGGTCACATCGGCAAGTGAAAAGAGGGGAAGCAGAAGCTCGGAGCCGGAAAGGTTGACGGTAACTGATGTGGCAGCCGGAGGGGCTGAAAGCGTAAGGGCTTCAGAATGCATGCTTTGGACGTCGGCCATGGCATAGTCTCCCGTTGGTGGGCGCTGGTAGAAAAACTGAAAAAGCAATCAGGCGGGATCCCCCCCACCATGTGCGGTATACAGAAGGTACAGCCTTCTGTATTTTTTGCCTTTTGGCTATCACAGCGCACTATATAGCGCAATATATTAATGACAGGAACAAGAATCTTTTCTATTTAGCAGCGTACACTGAAGAACAGGCGCCGTATGCTGCCGGATCGGGCCCTGTAGTTGACGCACCCTCACCGGCGGGCTATTCCCGTGCAGATAACAGGTGCACCGCCTGTGTAAGTCTGCGGGGTTGCATCCGGAACGTGTTGCAGGCCCGGCTGTCTGCCGCGCCTCTGCAGTAGTATCCGCGGGCGGCCCTGACGGCGATCTTTTTTATTCGGGGGGATAATGGCTGACATAAAAGAAAGCGAGGATAAAGGCATGCGGCAGGATTCCGCAGACCACGGCGGGGCGGGGGAGCGTCCTTCTGCGCCGGAGCATTTTGCGCCTTCTCCGAAAAATGTTGACTATGAACACGCGTTGCTGCGCAGCCTGTGCACAATGTTCCGGCTGCTGGGCAAGCCTGTTTCCATAAATGTCCTTAAATCATTTCTGCCTGTGCGGCAGGGCGAACTGAAGCCTGCTGCGTGCATCCGTTCGGCCAGCCATGCGGGTATGGATGCACGCATGGTGCTGCGTAAGTCCGTTGCCGACATTTCCGTGCTGACCCTGCCGTGCATTCTGTTGCTCAAAGGCGGACATTCCTGCGTGCTTACGGCTGTGGACGATGAAGAAGCCACGGTTATCTTTCCGGAGTCCGGCGAGCGCGAACAGCAGGTTCCGCTTGAACGGCTGGAAAATGAGTTTGCCGGATACGCCATGTACTGCAAGCTGCACAAGCGGCTGGACAAGCGCGCAAGCAGTATCAAACTGTTGAAAACCAAACGCTGGTTCTGGGGTACCATCTGGAATTTCATGCCCATATACAAGCATGTTATTGTCGCCAGTCTGGTCACCAACCTGCTTGTCATCGCTTCTCCGCTTTTTTTTATGAACGTGTACGACAGGGTGGTGCCCAACAACGCGCTGGAAACGCTGTGGGTGCTGGCTGTGGGAATTATCATAGCCTATACGTTTGATTTTCTGCTGCGCAATCTGCGCAGCTATTTTGTGGATGTTGCGGGCAGAAACGCAGATATCGTTCTGGCCAGCAGGTTGCTGCAGCACCTTATGGGGATGCGGCTGGACAACAAGCCGGACTCCACAGGCGCACTGGCAAACAATCTGCGCGAGTTCGAATCACTGCGTGAATTTTTCAGCTCCACAACGTTACTGGCGCTGGTGGACCTGCCTTTTCTGTTCATTTTCATACTGATCATTTATTTCATCGGCGGACCGCTGGCGTTTATTCCTGCCATCGCGGTGCCTGTGGTCACCATTGCCGGCATTCTGCTGCAGTATCCTTTTCAGCGCGTGGTTGAAGCCGGCTATAAAGAGGCGGCCCAGAAAAACGCGCTGCTTATCGAAATCATCAACGGGCTTGAAACAGTCAAAACATCGCAGGCAGAAGGGCGCATGCAGCACCTGTGGGAAAGGGTTGTCGGCATGAGTGCCGAATCCAACCAGCAGGCCAAACGCCTTGCCAATCTTTCGGTCACGTTTTCGTTTCTTTCCGCCCAGCTGGTGAGCGTGGGCATTATCGTCTGGGGGGTCTACCTCATCGCTGACGGCAGGCTTACCATGGGGGCGCTTATCGGCTGCAACATTCTGGCAGGCAGGGCCATGGCACCATTAAGCCAGATAGCGGCCATGCTTTCGCGCCTGCAGCAGTCGCGTATGGCGCTCAAGTCGCTCGATATGCTTATGAAGGCGCCTCTGGAGCGTTCCGAAGACCAGACCTATTTTGACTATTCCGGCCTTTCTCACGACATCAGGCTTGAGCAGCTTACCTTTAAGTACCCCGGTGCAGAGCGGTATGCGCTGGAAAATGTCAATCTGCATATCCGCCCCGGAGAGCGTGTCGGTGTTATCGGCAAGATGGGATCGGGCAAAAGCACACTCGGGCGGTTGTGCGTGGGGTTGTATCAGCCGGTGGAAGGCGCGGTGAAAGTGGGCGGGGTTGATATCCGTCAGCTGGATGTGGCCGACCTGCGTGCCCGCACGGGCTATGTCTCGCAGGATAACTATCTGTTTTACGGATCGGTGAGAGACAACATAGCGCTGGGCCAGCCCGACCTTGATGACCGGATGATACTCCGTGCGGCCACGCTTGCCGGTGTGACCGAATTTGTGCGCACCCATCCCGCAGGCTTCGGCATGCCGGTGGGTGAGCGGGGCATGGCCCTTTCCGGCGGGCAGCGGCAGGCAGTGGTCATTGCCCGCGCCCTGCTGCATGATCCGGAAATTCTCATTATGGATGAACCTAGCAGCAACATGGACAATAGCGCGGAATATAATCTTAAAAAGCGTCTTGCATCCATAATAGCAGGCAAGACCCTTATACTGGTGACACACCGCATGAGTATGCTTGATCTTGTGGACAGACTTGTGGTGCTGGACCACGGCAAAGTGGTGGCCGACGGCCCCAAGGACAAGGTGCTTGAAGCGCTGGCCTCGGAACAGGTGCGCACGGCAGCCCCGGCAGGGATGGCACGCGGCGGGGCGGCGGCACGGGCATGAAGCGTACGGTCTGACTAAACGGAGCACAGCGGATGAACAGACGCGGAACTGACGGGTACCGTCTTGAAGATATCGAATATATGAGCGAGGTTGATGCCGCCCTGCGTCGCAGGGGGCACCCCTTTGCCTTTATGCTTTCAGCCCGCGTGGCCTTGTTGTTCGGCGTGCTGGTTATCTGGGCGCATTTTGCCGTGCTGGATGAAGTGACCAGAGGGCTGGGACAGGTCATCCCGTCGCAGCGCGTGCAGGAAATCCAGAACCTTGAAGGGGGCATTCTGCAGGAGATCGCCGTTTCGGAAGGGCAGATTGTGGAAAAAGGCGATATTCTTGTACGCATTGACAATGAAGCCGCGGCCAGTTTTTACCGCGACGCCTATTCAAAGTCACTGGAGCACAAAGCCGCCATAGCCAGACTGGAGGCTGAACTGGAAGGCTGGCGCGAGATTGTTTTTCCCGAAGATGTCATGCAGAGCGCCCCGCTGGTTATACAGGGGCAGGCTTCCATTGCTGCGGCAAAACGGCAGCAGCAGCAGGTGGAACTGCGCGTGCTGGAAAACCAGCGCGAACAGAAAATAAAAGAAGTGCAGGAAATGGTACAGCGCAGGCAGAATCTGGAAAGCAGCCTGCGTGTGGCCATGGAACAGCGTGACATTGCCCGTCCGCTGATGGAAAAAAAGGTATACCCGCGTGTGGATTACCTGACTCTTGAGCAGAAGGTCATTTCACTGCGCGGAGAAATAGATTCGCTGGCACTGAATATACCGCGTGCACGGTTTGCGGCTGAAGAAGCGCGGGAACGTATACGGCAGCGCGAAGCGGAATATCGCAGCGAGGCGCTGGAAGAGATGAACAGACGTCAGGTTGAACTGCGCTCGTTGCAGGAAACCCTGTCCGCAGGCGGCGACAGAGTCACCCGTACCGATGTGCGTTCTCCTGTGCGCGGTACCGTGAAAAAAATCAATATCAACACCATCGGCGGGGTGGTGAAGCCCGGTGAATCAATTATGCAGATTGTTCCGCTGGACGATACTCTGCTGATAGAAGCCCGCATCAGGCCTCAGGATATCGCTTTTCTGCATCCCGGGCAGAAAGCCACTGTAAAGATAACTGCATATGATTTTTCGGTGTACGGCGGTCTGGAAGGCAAGGTGGAGCAGATAAGCGCCGATACCATTCAGGATAATGATGGCAACAGTTTTTATCTGGTCAAGCTGCGTACCAGAGCAAGCGCCATACAGTACAGGGGCGAGCAGTTGCCCATTATTCCGGGCATGATGGCCACGGTGGATATTCTTACGGGCAAAAAGACCGTGCTCGATTACCTGCTTAAGCCCATTCTGAAGGCCAGACAGAACGCGCTCAGGGAGCGTTGATGGAAAACACGCGTGGCCGGGGCGTTACCGCCGCCTTTCTGCATACTGTCCGCCGCCTGACTGCGCGCGGACGGCAGAGTATATGCAAACGCTGCATGCTGGCGGCCGGAGTCTGGCTGTGTGTTGTCATACCGCTGACATGTCTCGGAGGCGGTGCAAGACCCGCCGCTGCTCCTGAAAAGGCGGCGTCCGGAACTGCTCAGGATGTCAGGAGCAACGCCGCGGCGCAGGCGGCTGCAGACCGTGCAGACCGCGATGCCGGCACACAGTCTGCGCCCCGTGTTCAGACATTGGCCGATGCAGCGGATACAGTGCGCAACGGTGCGGCGGCGGATCCGGCCCCCGACGGAGTTCCGGGCAGGAAAAATGCAACAGCGGCCCGGAACAGTACAGCAACCGCGCCGGACGGAGTGCCGGACCGGAGGGCAGAAAGTGAAGACCGGGCAGGGAGCAGCAATCCTCCTGTCTTCAGCATCCGTCGTTCTGTTTCTGCTGACGGCGCGACGGCGCCGCAAGCGCGTGCAGCAGCGCGGAATAATGCATCCGGTAGTATAAAGGTAATCGGCGGGGCACAGAAAGAAGGCGTGCGGTTGTTCAATACCGTGGCGTTTCGCGGTCCGCTGAAGGCCTTGCCCAAATGGGAACGTGTGCTGCGCGAAAACCGTCGTAATCCGGTGCTGCAGAAGCAGACTGTGTCCGGTCCGGATGCACCGGCAGGCGGCAGAGGAGAAGGGTGGAAGTCCGTAGCGGACAGAGCTGCCGGAGCACCGCCCATGGAAAAGCTGCGTATGGTCAATGCGTTTTTTAACCGCTGGCCCTACCGGCTGGATGTGGAAATTTACGGAGTATCTGATTTCTGGGCCACTCCTGCGGAGTTCATGCGTCACTCCGGCGACTGCGAGGACTACGCCATAAGCAAATATTTTGCGCTGCGGATGCTGGGCTTTCCGGCCGACGCGTTGCGTATTGTGGTGCTTCTTGATTCCATCCGCGGCATAGGGCATGCGGTGCTGGTGGTTTTTCTGGACGCAAAGGCTTACGTCCTTGATAATCTTTCTGATCTTGTGTTGACGCACGACCGGTATTCCCATTACCGGCCGCAATATTCGGTGAATGAAGAGTACCGCTGGGCGCACATTCCCGTGCGGCCTGCCGCAACAGGCAAAGCGGAAGGAAAACAATAGATTTTGGAGACTACCATGGCAGAAACTGCTTCCGACAGAACGCGTGAGCTGAGCCGCGGCAGCGGCAGAACCGGAGCCGGATCAAAGTTGTTGTGGTTTGGAATAGTCGCCGCCCTGTTCACAGTGGCGACCGCTGCAACGCTGGTGCTGGTCAGCATCCGCAACCTGAATGCGGACCTTGAGGAATCGGTGCGCAAACAGCAGAGCATCATGCTCAACGGGCAGGTCAACGTGGTGACCACATGGCTTGATGCCATGGTGGAACAGGGCAACAGGCTTATCAATGCCGACCTTTTCCGGCTGTATGCTTCAGAAGTGGACACGCTGGACGACGATCTTTCGGCATTGCTGAGCGGAGAAAACACTGAACTGGCCGTGCAGCTGCCCATGATGCGCAATCTGCTGCGGGAGTTTGTGCAGTATTCCGACTTTGTTTCCGGAAGAATCATGAACCGGCAGGGCAGCAGCTATATCGCCACCGATGCATCCGTCCGGCCGCTTACTCCGGTTCAGCGGCAGTATGCGGACAGAACACAGCAGACGGGCCTGCCTGTTTTTTCCAATATCCGGCTCAGCTCTGCCGGACTGGTTGTCGATCTGTTTCTGCCCATTTATCCGCCGCGTTACGAATCAAAAGAACCGACGCCTGTTGCCGTGCTTATGCTGACTAAAAATGTCTCTGCCAAACTGGGAGATATCCTGCAGGGGGGACATGGCAGAGGGCAGAGCATGAAGCTGCTGCAGCGCTCGGGTGAGCGGGCTGAGGAAGTCGCACCGTGGCTGGCGGAGGGCGTGCGCACCTCGGCCGGTCTGTCGCTGGGGGATGACGCCCTGCCTTTCGGCAGCCGTACATCGGTTTCGGGCAGCGGAGAAGTCTATTCCATGGGGCTGCGGGTGCCCGGGCTGGATTGGTGGCTGGTGCAGGAGGCCGATATTGACGTAGCCAGAGAGCCGCTGCAGCAGCGGGCGCGGGCTGTGGTCGGGTTCGGTGTGCTGAGCACGCTGGTCATTCTGTGCATGCTGGGCGGGTTCTGGTGGTGGCTGGTGGGCGTGGAAAGCCGCAAGGTTGCCCGTGAAATGAGCAAGCTGGCAGGTCAGGTGGAAGAGCAGAAACGCTTTCTGGACAGCATCAATGCCACCATTGCCGACTTTATCTGCCTGAAAGACGATAAAGGCGTTATCCGCTACGCCAACAGAGCGTTTGCCGAGGCTGTGGGGCGTTCTGAAAAAGAACTCGACGGTCTTGATTTTGCTGCTGTTTTCGGGTTTGACACGGCCCGCAGGCTTACTGCCACCGATGAGCAGGTGCTCATGTCCAACGAGCCTCAGACCATCAGCGAAACAATCTATCTGCAGTCCAGAAAGTATTATTTCCAGATTTCCAAGACGCCTTTCCGTATCGCCCGCCGTGACTGGAGCGGCCTTGTGTATGTGTTCCGCGATATTACGGAACTGGCTGAAGCGCAGGAACGTTCACGCAAGCTGGTGCAGCAGACAGTGGATGCGCTGGTGCGCACCATTGAACATTCAGACCCTTATCTGGCCGGTCATTCCCGCACCATGAGCGGGCTGTCGGCGCAGGTGGCCAAAGCCATGGGGCTTTCCGCGCTGGAAGTGGCCACAGTGCAGGCGGCTGCCAACCTGTCGCAGGTGGGCAAGGTGTTTGTGCCCAAGGAGATACTGAATAAGCCCGGCGCGCTTGACGAGCGGGAAAAAAAAGAGATGGAGCGCCATGTGGAACATGCCCGCATGGTTCTGGCGGACATCGAGTTTGACCTGCCTGTGCTGCAGGTCATCGAACAGATGAATGAAAAGCTTGACGGCAGCGGTTATCCTGCCGGAATTTCAGGTGCTGCCATCAGCAGTCCGGCGCGGATTCTGGCGGTGATAAATACCTTCTGCGCCATGGTGCGCCCCCGTGCGTATCGTCCGGCAGTACCGGTGGATGATACGCTGGACGCGCTGGAACGGATGCAGGACAAGTACGATGCCGAAGTGATCGCCCGCCTGCGTGAAGTTGTGGAATCGGCCACAGGCGAAAAACTGCTGCAGGGTCTGGAAAACGCCGGCAGGGCTTGACCCCTGCGGGACGGTGCAACTCTGCTGCGCAGGGGCGTCAGTGGATAAGAAAACCGGCGGAACGCATGACGTTCCGCCGGTTTTTTGCTGCGGAGCTAACGGTACTTTCAGCTGCGGGCTGATGCGGGAAGCAACGCGTACCACTGTGTAAAGTTTTCGCGTGCCCGTTCGGCGTACAGGGCCTTGCGGTCTTTTTTGCGTGCCCGCTGATTCAGCTCCGGAGTCAGACCGAAGTTGATGTTGGAAGGCTGAAACTTTTTTACCGGAGTGCGCAGGTGGGCCGCCAGCGCACCCAGAGCGCACTCAACAGGCGGCTGGGGGATGTTTTCTCCGTGCTTGCGGGCCGCAAGCATCATGCCCAGCCACATGCCGTTGGCGGCGGACTCCACATAGCCTTCCACTCCGGTGATTTGTCCGGCCAGAAATACGTCGGGGCGGTTTTTCAGCGACTGGTCGCCGTTGAGCACCTGCGGCGCATTGACGTAGGTGTTGCGGTGCACCGAGCCGTAGCGCACGAATTCCGCGTCTTCCAGACCCGGAATCATGCGGAAAATCCTGTCCTGTTCACCGTACTTGAGCTTTGTCTGACAGCCCACAAGGTTGAACATGGTTTTGTTCAGGTTTTCGGTACGCAGCTGCACCACGGCAAAGGGGCGTCTGCCGGTGCGCGGATCGTCCAGTCCCACGGGTTTGAACGGGCCGAACGCCAACGTCATTTCTCCCCGCTCGGCCAGCGCCTCGATGGGCATGCAGCCTTCAAAGTGCAGTTCTTTTTCAAAATCTTTGGTAGCGGCCTTTTCGCCTTCCACCAGCGCCTCGCGAAAGGCGAAATATTCTTCGCGGTTCATGGGGCAGTTCAGATAGTCGGTGTCTTCCGGGCGATAGCGTGAACCCCAGAAGGCTTTTTCCATATTTACGGAGTCTGCGCTGATGATGGGGGCTATGGCGTCGTAGAAATACAGGTGTGTCGCCCCCACTGCATCGGCAAGGCTGCGGCTCAGGCTTTCGCTGGCCACAGGACCGGCGGCGATGACCACCGCGTCGAACCCCTGCAGGGCGGGGTCGTCCAGCGAAGTGATTTCCCGACGTATCAGCGTGATGCCCGGTTCAGCCTCCATGGCTGCCGTCATGGAGGCTGCGAAAAGACCTCTGTCGACTGCCAGTGCTTTACCGGCCGGAACACGCGTGGCTTCTGCCACTTCCATCACCAGACTGCCCAGTGCGCGCATCTCCTGTTTCAAAACGCCGACGCCCGCTTCGGGCTCGTCGGAGCGCAACGAGTTGGAACATACCAGCTCGCCCAGTTCGGGCGAGGAATGGGCGGGTGAAAAGCTGTGGGGCTTCATTTCAAAAAGAGTCACGGCGATACCGGCGCGTGCCAGCTTGCGGGCGCATTCGCATCCGGCAAGGCCGCCGCCGACAATTGCCGCAGAGGTAAGAGCGGTCAAGGCGTTCTCCGATTGTTTGGTGTGTTTTTGTGCCATGCACCTATGCCATTGCGGGGCGCAAGGCAAGAGGCAGCGGCCCGTGCCGTCACATGCCCGGCATATATGCGTCGTACAGCCTGCTGTGCAGCGCTTTCAGGGTGCCGTTGTGCCGCATCTGCTCCAGCCCCCTGTTAAAAGCGCTTATATAGTCGCCTGCAGCCGGATGCTGCGGGTTGAAGCAGACATGCAGCGATTTGTTATCCAGCGGAGGCTCAAGAGGCTCTATGGTGCCGGCGGGCAGACCAAGCTCGCGGGTGAGCAGAAAGCGCAGGGTCAGAGCGTCGCCGACAATGACATCCACCCTGCCTGCAAGCAGTTTGCGCAGGTTTGATACATCATCCACCGCGGGATCTTTGAGCAGAAACTCTGCGCTGTCGAAGGCGTCTGTGTTTACATAGCCTGAGACAGTTCCTATGCGCAGTCCGCGCAGGTCGTCGAGACTGGTGTAGTGCAGGTTTCTGCCCCGCAGCTGAAAAAGAAACAGCGGGCCGGCGGGAAACGGGGCGGAAAAAAGACAGTCACGCCGGGTTTCAGAGTAATATTCCGGCGTATATCCGGCATATCCATGATGTTTCATGCTGCGGATGGCCCGTTCCCAGGGGAAAAAATGCAGGCGGGTGTCCATGCCCGATGCGGCGAAAGCCTGACGTACTACTTCGCTGGCATAGCCTTGTCTGTCCAGATAGCTGCCGGAGTACGGAGGCCATTCCAGTGTTGCCAGTTCCGCCACGGGCCGCGATGCGGCCGGTGAAGAGATCAGGCAGACGCCTGCTGCAAGCAGGCAGCAGATGAACAGCAATCGGTGCAGCATGCTCAGGGCCTTTGTGAGCTGTGGCGCACCCCGCCCCTGTGTGCGGGGTGCGCCGTTGGTGTTATGAAGCCCAGCGTATGAGCCCGAGCGAATGGGGGTCAAGCAGCAGCGGATGAGACGGCACGGCCCGCACGGTAAAGCCGAACCTGCCTGCTTCGAGCGGGGTTGCCTTTCCTCTGTACATTCTCATACCGTCCTGTGTTTCTTCGGCCGGTTCCATGGGATAGATGGTCCTGCCGGCAAAACTGCCGTCCAGCCCCACCGGCCCTGCGTATACTTCTACAAGAATGCTTTCGGGGGCTATGCCGTTCAGCGCTACGGCGGCTTCCACCGTCACTGTCTGTCCCACATGTATGGATTCGTGTTCGTAGGCACGCACGTTGTGTATGGACACCTGCCCCCAGCGGGTCATCATGTCCATGCGCCATGATGCCAGTTCGCGGGCACGGGCGAAACTGTCGCTGGTAAGCCGCAGGTAGTTTTCATATGCGGGCAGATAGGCCGTGGCCTTATAGTCTTCCACCATGCGGTGCGAGTTGAACCTGGGGCCCAGCTGCCTGATGGCATTTTTCATGCGGCCCACCCATGCGCGCGGCATGCCGCCGTGTCCGCGGTCGTAAAACTCCGGAACAATATCTTTTTCAAGAATATTGTAGAGAGTCTGTATTTCCACGAAATCCTGATATTCAAGGTCTTCGTATTCTTCACCTTTGCCTATGGCCCATCCCAGGCTGTTGTCGGGCAGGTAGGCTTCGTCCCACCATCCGTCCAGAGTGCTGAACTGCAGCACGCCGTTGAGCATGGCTTTCATGCCGCTGGTGCCGCAGGCTTCCAGCGGTCTGCGGGGATTGTTGAGCCATATGTCGCAGCCGGAAACAAGATGCGCCGCCACGTCCATGTCGTAGTCTTCCAGAAAGACCATGCTGTAGCGGCATTCTTCCGTGCGGCACAGGGATATTATTTCCTTGATTATCTGTTTGCCGGCCTGATCCTGCGGGTGGGCTTTGCCGGCAAAGATGAACTGCACGGGACGTTCCTTGTCCGTGACCAGCCTGATAAGGCGTTCTTTGTTCTGCAGCAGCAGGTTGGCCCGCTTGTATGTGGCAAAACGGCGTGAAAAGCCTATGGTCAGGGCTTCGGGATTGAGCACCTCCTGCGCCACCTGCAGGTCTGCTTTGCGGGCCCCCTGCGCTGTAAGCTGACGGATAAGTCTGCCGCGGACATAGTCCACGAGCCGTGCGCGCAGCCTTTCGTGCGTGCGCCACAGCTCCGCGTCGGATATGCTGTCCGCCTGCCCCCATACGCGCTGGCAGTCCGGATCTTCGCGCCAGTTGGGGCCCAGATATCTGTCGAACAGCGACTGTATGTCGGGGGCTACCCACGAAGGAGCGTGAACTCCGTTGGTCAGAGCGCCTATGGGAATGTCTTCCACCGGATACTGGTTCCAGACCTGTTTCCACATGTTGCGTGAGACTTTGCCGTGCAATATGGACACGCCGTTGTTGAACCGCGAAAGTCTGAGCGCAAGCACGGTCATGCAGAAAGGTTCGCCGTCGTCGTGCGGGTTTTCTCTGCCGAGGGCCAGAAAAACCTTGAAGGCAAGCCCCATATCGCGGGAATACGGTTCGAAATAGCGCTGCATGAGGTCCGGCGGAAAACGGTCGTTGCCGGCGGGCACGGGGGTGTGCGTGGTAAATACGGAACTTGAGGCCGCCAGCTCCAGCGCCGCCTCGAAAGACAGTCCGCAGTTTTTCATGAACAGGCGCACGCGTTCCAGCCCGGCAAAGGCGGAATGTCCCTCGTTCATGTGTATGACTTTGGGGTTCAGCCCCAGCGCTTCCAATGCCTTTATGCCGCCTATGCCTATTAGTATCTCCTGCCACAGACGCATTTCCAGTCCGCCGCCGTACAGGCGCGCGGTTACTTCACGGAAATCCGGCGGGTTTTCTGGAATATTGGTGTCCAGCAGGTACAGGGCCACTCTGCCCACCTGTGCTTTCCATATGCGTGCGGCAAGGGGGCGGTCGCCTATGTTCAGCCGCACCATGGCTGCGGTGCCGTCCGGTGCCGTGGCCGCTGTCAGGGGCATCTGTTCAAAATCATAGTCGGGGTAGCGCTCCTGCTGCCAGCCGTCGGGGGTCATGTACTGGCGGAAGTACCCCTGCCGGTATGCCAGCCCGATACCGATAAGCGGCAGATTCAGGTCGCTGGCAGATTTCAGATGATCGCCGGCAAGAATGCCCAGCCCGCCGGAATAAATGGGCAGACAGGTGGAAACGCCGAATTCGAGACTGAAATAGGCGACCACCGGCTGGCGTTCGTCTTCAATATGAAAGTCTTTGTCCACCGGAGCGCCCAGATAACGTTGCAGCTGTTGGTGAGCTTCTGCAAGACGTTCCTTGTAGATGGCGTCCGCGGCCAGTTCCCGCAGCGTTGCCTGAGGGACATTGTTCAGAAATTCAACGGGGTTTTTGGCGCAGCGCTGCCACAACCTGTAGTCTATCTGGGCAAAAAGCTCTTCTATGCCTGCGTTCCACGCAAACCAGAAATTGTACGCCAGATCCCACAGCGGTTCCAGCCCTTCCGGAAGCCGGGGAGTGACATTGAATACCTTTACGGGGTGCATGTGCGACCTCCTGCGTATCGCGTTCAGGTGCACGGATGTGCCTTTGGGTACCGGTTACGGTACGGTGTTTCCGGTGAAGATACCTTGTTCCGCGGGTATGCATCAACACAAATTGACGAAAAGCATCTGCAGATTTTGACTTGCCTTGCCGAGTGTCATAACACTTTCTTTTCCGTGCTGCCTTTCGGGCTGCACGGTAGTGTGCAATTACCCTTCATCAGGAGCATTCTGTGAGCAAAACAGACGATCAGGGCTGTGTCCAGCCCCGTATAGCCGTCCGCTTCAGGTATATGGGCAACGCGCAGGAATTGTATGAAAACGGTGAAGCCGGGGATGCGCCGCAGTACGCCACCCCCTGTTCCGCCGGGCTTGACCTGCGGGCCTGTATGGAAAGCGACGAGGCTGTCATTCCTGCCGGAGGGCGGCTGGCGATACCCGCGGGCATCGCCGTGGAACCCATGGTGCAGGGCGTGGCCGGATTTGTGTATTCGCGCAGCGGGCTGGGAACCAAAAAAGGGCTTACTGTCAGTCAGGGCGTGGGGGTCATCGATCCGGACTACCGCGGCGAAATCATTGTGTCATTGCTGAATACCTCGGGCGGGGAACAGCGGCTGCGACGAGGCGAGCGTATCGCGCAGCTTGTGTTTCAGCCTTTTTTTCAGGCCGAACTGCAGCAGGTTGCAGAGCTGGGCGATACGCAGCGCGGAACCGGCGGCTTCGGTCATACGGGACGTATCTGATCCCGTCTTTTTCTCAGCTTTTTTCCGGCACAGGAGTGCATTGCAATGACTACGTTCGATGAATTGAAACAGCGTGAAGAATCTCTGCTCTGCAGAACATACGGCAGATATCCGCTGGCTGTTGCGTCCGCCCGGGGCAGTGTTCTGACAGATTTTTCCGGCAGGGAATACATTGACCTGCTTTCAGGCATAGCCGTTACCAATCTGGGACATTGCCATCCCGCTCTTGCAGAGGTCATGCACGCGCAGGCCGGCAGGCTGGTGCATCTTTCCAATCTGTTTTACCAGCAGGAACAGCTGGAGCTGGCGGAAAAACTGCTCGGCACCACCCATCTGGGCAAGGCGTTTTTCTGCAATTCCGGCGCAGAAGCCAACGAAGCGGCCATAAAGCTGGCCCGCCGCTATGCGCAGCGGGTCAAGGAACGCGATGCCGGTACGGTGATAACGCTTACCGGCGCTTTTCACGGCAGAACGCTTGCCACTGTGGCAGCCACGGGGCAGGCAAAGTTTCAGGACGGCTTTGCGCCCATCCCGCAGGGGTTCCGGCAGGTGGAGTGGGGCAGTCTGGATGCGCTGGAAGCGGCCATGGACGACGACGTGGTGGCCGTGCTGGCCGAAATTGTGCAAGGCGAAGGCGGTATCCGCCCCATGACCCCGGAATATGCACAGGGTGTGCAGGATATCTGCCGCCGTCACGGGGTGCTTTTCATGGTGGACGAAGTGCAGTCGGGCATGTGCCGTACCGGAAGGTTCTGGGCTTTTCAGCATTACGGACTGACGCCCGATGTGGTTACCAGCGCCAAGGCGCTGGCCAACGGGCTGCCCATGGGAGCCATGCTGGCCACCGACGAAGCCGCTAAAGGGTTTGAACCCGGCAGCCACGCCACCACCTTTGGCGCCGGAGCTCTTGTTTCGGCTGTGGCGGCCCGTGTTGTGGATATCATGCAGCAGGAAAAGCTTGCCGAACGCGCCGAGCGGGTGGGCGGGGCTTTCATGGCTGATGTGCGCAGTCTGGCCGCCCGTCTGCCCGGTACCATACAGGAGGTACGCGGGCTGGGGCTTATGATAGGCATTGTGCTGACATTTCCCGGCAGGGAAGTGTGGGAAGAGCTGCTCCGGCGCGGTTTTGTGCTTAATCTGACGCAGGAACGGGTATTGCGCCTGTTGCCTGCGCTGACAGTGCCGGAAACGTACCTGCAGGACTTTCTGACTGCGCTGGAAGAAATACTGAGCGAGCGCACTGTATAGTTTTTCACCGGTACTTTTTGATCCGGTGATGAAATTGTCAACGGTGCAGCCTGATGCGGGCTGCACCGTTTTTTTGTGCCTTTCCGCCAGCAGGGCGGAAAAATAATGTGTGCCTGATGTGTAGTCTGCTATATTGGTATGGCGTACAGTGCGTATTGACGAAAAAGACAAAAATGACGGAGGCAGCATGAACATAACATCCGCTCAGGCAGGCTGGCCGAAAGTGTATGACAGGCAGACGGCAGGGGCTGCGGTGGTCACCAAAACCCTTGACTATATGAACGGTGTCATGCCGTCTTCCGCTCAGGCTGTGCCTGCCGACAGGCAGACATTTGGTGCGGCTGTCGTTTCCAAGACGCTGGATTATATGAACGGGCCAGTGTTCGGCAAAGGCGATCCAGTGGCGCAGTCCTACCAGTTCGGCAAGGATGTGCTGGGTCCTGCCTATTCCGGTGTCGGCAGCATAATCGATATGTACTCATGACGGTCTCCGGTTATTATGTGCTCCTGCAAAAGGGTTGCGGCAAGGTGTCGCGCCCTTTTTTTGTGGTGTCACATGTCGCATAACATGTCTGTTTTTATTTGTTTTACAATTATGTAACAAGCTGGGCTTGACAATATGTTTTTTCATTGCGTAGGAAAAAGCTGGACACGGAGAAAATGAAAAGCGTGACGCATCCGCGTGATAAAAGCATCTTTTTTGATGTCGTCGGATGACTCTGCCGTGCGGTGCTGTCCTGCTGTCCGGTGTTGAAATCCGGAAACCACCCCGTTCGGCGTTTGACAATTTTGAGCAGCTGTATGCCCTGCGGGGCTGCGGGAAGAGAGCGGCCTGACTTATGGCAATGATCGAATTCAACGATATTCATAAATGGTACGGCGATTTTCATGTCCTCAAGGGCATCAGCGAATCAGTTGAAAAAGGCGAAGTTCTTGTTATCTGCGGCCCTTCCGGCTCGGGAAAATCCACATTTATCCGCTGCCTCAACCGGCTGGAGGATATCCAGAAGGGCAGCATCATGCTTGAAGGGCGCTCCATCCATGACAAGGCGGTGGATGTGAACGAACTGCGCACGGAAGTGGGCATAGTGTTTCAGCAGTTCAACCTCTATCCGCATCTCACCGTTCTGCAGAACGTGACACTGGCCCCTCTGAAGGTGCGCAGGGTTGAGCGTATCAAGGCGGAAACTGTGGCCATGGAGTTGCTGGAGCGTGTGGGTATCCATGATCAGGCCGGTAAATACCCTGTGGAGCTTTCGGGCGGGCAGCAGCAGCGTGTGGCCATTGCCCGTGCACTTGCCATGCGGCCCAAAGTGATGCTGTTTGACGAACCCACATCGGCTCTTGATCCGGAAATGATCAATGAGGTTCTGAACTGCATGAAGGACCTTGCCCGCGAAGGCATGACCATGCTGTGCGTGACGCATGAAATGGGCTTTGCCCGTGAAGTGGCGGACAGGGTTGTTTTCATGGACGCAGGCCGCGTTCTTGAAGAAGCCTCTCCGGCGGAGTTCTTTACCAACCCCAAACATGAAAGGACGAAAGCGTTCCTTAAAGAAATATTGTAAAAATGCTGGATATGTCGGCATGCCAGAGGGCCGGCCGGAAAACGACTAACAATGGAGATTGTTACATGAAAAGACTTCTGTTGATTGCCGTTGCATTGGGCATGATCTTTTCGGCGGCTACCGCTTCTGCCGGAAAAATCGAAGAGATCAAGGATCGCGGCGTGCTGGTGGCAGGGGTGAAGGACTCGGTCGTTCCTTTCGGTTTTGTGGATGAAAACTCGAAGCAGCTTGTGGGCTTTGATGTGGATATCTGCCGTTACATTGCCGGACAGCTCGGGGTCGAGCTTGAGCTGAAGACAGTCACCTCGGCCACACGGATTCCCATGGTCACGCAGGGTTCCGTCGATATCGCGGCGGCAACCATGACACACAAGCATGAACGCGATAACGTGATCGATTTTTCCATTACGTACTTCATGGACGGGCAGAAAATACTGGTTGCCAAAGACAGCGGTATCAACTCTGTGGCCGACCTGAAAGGTAAAAAGGTCGCCACGGTGAAAGGCTCGACGTCTGAAAAGAACATCAAAGCCGCCCAGCCCGACTGCCGTGTGCTTTCTTTTGACGAATACCCGCAGGCCATGCTTGCACTCAAGCAGGGCAAGGCATCTGCCGTCACCACGGACTCCACCATTCTGCTCGGGCTTAAAAATTCCGACCCCGAACCGGAAAAATGGGTTATTGCCGGCGACTATATTTCAGCCGAACCCTACGGGCTGGGATTGCCTGAAAATGATTCTGACTTCCGCGACTTTGTAAACAAGGCGCTGAACGACATGTGGCGTTCCGGCGAATATGAAAAGGTGTACAACAAATGGTTCGGTCCCGATTCCAGATATTATCTGCCGCTTACGTGGACCATGGAACTGTGGCCCAACTAGTGCTGCGGCCGTAAGGCTGGTTTACCGCGGGGGCGCGGCGTATCCGTCGCGCCCTTTTTCCCTGTTTTCAATGGAAGAGCACCTTGAATTATACGTTTGATTGGCAAGTCGTACTGACCGGTGAATACCGTGAGTGGATTATTGACGGAGTACTGCTCACGCTGAAAATTTCAGCTGTGTCATTGTTTCTGGCTCTGGTGCTGGGTACAGTCATCGCGGTCATGCGTCTTTCACGCATCCGTCCTTTTGTGTGGTTCAGTGCCGGGTTTACAGAATTTTTCCGTAACACGCCGCTGCTGGTACAGATATTTTTCTGGTATTTCGGGTCGGACGGTTTGCTGCCCCGGCCTGTGCTCGAATGGCTTTATGCACGCGATTTCGAGTTTGCCGCGGGAGTCATAGCACTTACGGTGTATACCGCCGCGTTCATAGCAGAAGAAATCCGCTCGGGTATCAATGCCATTCCCAAAACGCAGCTGGAATCTTCCCGCGCGTGCGGACTCAGTTTTCTGCAGTCCATGCGGTATGTCATTCTGCCGCAGGCGTTCCGCATCATTGTACCGCCGCTCATATCGCAGGCGCTTAACCTCATTAAAAACTCCTCGCTGTGTATGACCATAGGCGTGGCGGAACTGACGTACATGACCCGTCAGGTGGAGTCGTATACTTTCCGCGGATTTGAGGCGTTCACAGTGGCCACGCTGGTATATCTGTGCATTTCGCTGGCTGTTTCCTTTACGGTGACCCAGTACAACAGGTACTTTTTGCGTACCGTCAGGTATTAGGGGGCAGCCATGCAGTGGAATGTTGTCTGGGACAATCTTGATTATCTGCTTATCGGTTCATACCCCGAAGGGCCTCTCGGCGGTATTGCGCTCAGTATCGTTCTGTCACTGGGCGGCATACTGGGTGCGTTCTGGCTGGGGCTTGCCCTGGGGCTGATGCGTCTTTCAAAACGCTGGCCGGTGCGGTTGCCGGCGGTGCTGTTTATTGAAATTATCCGCGGAACGCCGCTGTTGCTTCTGCTGTTCTGGTTTTATTTTCTTGCACCTGTGGTGTTGGGGCAGACGCTGCCCGAAGTGGAATGTGCATTGATAACCTTTGTGGTCTTTACCAGTGCATATA
Organism: Oleidesulfovibrio vietnamensis; assembly: GCF_055388115.1. Classification (NCBI taxonomy): domain Bacteria; kingdom Pseudomonadati; phylum Thermodesulfobacteriota; class Desulfovibrionia; order Desulfovibrionales; family Desulfovibrionaceae; genus Oleidesulfovibrio; species Oleidesulfovibrio vietnamensis. The sequence goes on along the minus strand of NZ_AP042419.1, from coordinate 2,445,295 downwards.
TAGCGGAAATAGTGCGTGCAGGTGTGCTTGCACTGCCGCAAGGGCAGATGGAAGCGGCCCGCGGTACGGGCCTGACCAAACTGCAGGCCATGCGTTTTGTCATTCTGCCGCAGGCGCTGCGCAACATGATACCTTCATTTGTGAACCAGTTTGTCAGCCTGACCAAAGATACCTCGCTGGCATACGTGATAGGTGTGGCGGAGCTGACCCGCGCCGCGGTGCAGGTGAACAACCGCACCCTTTCCGCACCCATGGAGATATACTTTACCATCCTTGTCATGTACTTTCTTATCTGTTACGCGCTCACTTCCGCCAGCCGCCGGCTGGAAAAGCAGATGAAGCGCTATCAGGCAAGAGGATAATATGGCTGATCTGATTCGTATTGACATTGTCGTGCCCGAGGAGTTCGAGGACATCACCACCGGTGTGCTGACCCTCAGAGTGGCACAGGGGTGGGAAGAAGACTATCTGCCCACCGGAGAATCGCTGTTTCGCGTGTATACAGATAATCCCCAGTTCTGCGAAGAGCTGGTGGGTGAAGTGGAATCGAGAGTGCCCGAAGCCCGCGTGGAGCGCGAAAGCGTGCCGCAGCAGGACTGGGTGGCTGCATGGCGTGACTATTTTACGCCTGTGGAAGCCGGCAGCCGCTTTATGGTTATCGCACCGTGGATGCATGGCGAGGTTGACCTGAAGGACCGCATGCCCATAGTCATTGAACCCAAAACGGCATTCGGCACGGGGCATCATCCCACAACGGCTTTGTGCCTGGGCGCTGTTTCCGCGCTGGCCGACAAAGGCCGCATAAGCGCCGGCATGCGCTTTCTTGATCTGGGAACAGGCTCCGGCATTCTGGGGATAGGCTGTGCCATGCTGGGACTCAGTGGTGTGGGGTCTGATATTGACCTGCTTGCTGTGGAAAACACCACGGAAAATAAAGAGATAAACAACGTCTCTGATAAATTCGAGGTGCGTCTGGGCAGCGTGGAAGCGGTGCAGGGCGAACAGTATGATCTGGTGCTGGCCAATATTCTTGCGCAGCCTCTCAAGGAGCTTGCGCAGGATATCGTTGCACTGATGCGGCCGGGCGGGTGTCTTGTGCTTTCCGGTCTGCTGGAACTGCAGGCAGACGGCGTTGAAGCGGTGTACACCGCTCTGGGACTGCCGCAGGCCCGCAGGGAAGTGCAGGGCGACTGGGCCGCGCTGATCTGGGAATAGCGGCTGCAGCCTGCGGACATGCTGTGTGACCCGTCCTAAAATGAGTTGACGTTTTTTAGATTGTTCAAGTTTGGGCTGTGAGGGCAACCTCACAGCCCATTTTATGTACATACTCCGGCGTCTTCATATTCAGGCTAAGATGAGGACGCTCCGTATTATAGATTCCGATCGACTCGTCCACAACTGCCTTCAACTCATCGTAACTTTTGCATGGCACAAATAGAAACTCTTGCTTCAGGATGCCATTCACCCGTTCAGCCAAAGCGTTCTGATAGCAATCGTATCCATCAGTCATGGAACAAAGCATCCCTGCCTTACTCAACTTGTCTTGGTAGATGGTCGATGCGTACTGAAGCCCCCTGTCAGAGTGGTGGATTGCCTCTTTGGTAGTCAAACGGTTCCTGGCAGCTTTTTCCAGTGCCTTGGACACCCCTTCAGCTCCAAGATCCCGATTGAGGCTATGTCCCATGATCTTTCTACTATAAGCATCCGTCACCAAGGTGAGGTAGTAGGTCTGCTCTCTTGTCGAAAGATATGTGATGTCACTAACAAAAACCTGCTCCGGACTTGATGGTCGGATATCTTTAAACAAGTTCGGGTGCTTCTTGAGCCAATGCTTTGAATTTGTTGTTTTTGTGTAGTTTCGTTTGCGCCTTATGAGCATGTGCTCCTTTCGTAACAACGCGAACAAAGCATCGCGACCAAGCTTGATTCCCTTTGCGCTGATAGCATCGCACAGCAGCGAATACAGCTTTCTGGTTCCAAGCCGAGGCATTCTGGCTCTGACGGCAAGCACCAGCTCTTTCACAACTTGAAGCTGGATAGCTCGGAATTCAAAACGCTTTTCGGCCTGATAAACAGATTGGCGGCTCACCCCGAGCTGCCTGCAACAAGCCGCCAAGCTTACTTTGGCTTTTTGTTGAAGATTTCGTGCAGCTCGGGGGTAAACTTTTTTCTTATGGCAGTCCCGTATTCGCGGTCTGAAATGTCAATCATTTCGTTGAGAAGCATGTTCTTCAGCCTCTCGTCCCTCAGCTCCCGTTCCAATCTTCTGATTTGCTGCGCGGGAGTCTCTTTAGCTTTTGGCGATTTACTCGAATGTACCACAGGCTTGCTCCAATCAAGAGTTCCGTGCTTTCTAAGCCAGATAAGCACAGTGCTGCGCCCTTGAATACCATACATCTTCTGAGCCTGCTTGTATGTCATTTCGCCTTGTTCCACTTGAGTCACGACGGATATTTTAAAGGCCATCGTGTAGTCTCGTTGGGTGCGCTTTACATGCTGATTCTTTTCACTTTCCATGAAATAGGCTCCTTACTTGTCAACCTATTTCAGGACGGGACAGTGAAAAGATGTAAAAAAGCGGAGCAGTGCTCCGCTTTTTTTGTGCCGGACGATACGGTTTTTTCAGACTGCCGCTGTTTTCTGGCGATGCCTCAGGGCGGCGGGATGCCCTCCGGTCTTTTCCAGATGATCCAGCACGCGTTGTGTCACCACCTGCGGTGCCAGCTGCTCCAGACATGCCATGTCGTTGCGGCGGCAGGTGTCCTGATTGCAGTGCTGACAGTCCAGCCCCAGAATAATGTGGTCATGTTCGGGGGAAGGAAAGGTCCATGACGAGGTGGTGGACCCCAGTACGGTCATGCTGGGCGTATCCACGGCCACGGCGATGTGGCGCGGTGCGGAGCAGTTGCCCAGATGCATGCGTGCATGCGCCATGCACGCGGCCATCTGCCGCAGGGTGAGGATGTGCTGCGGAATGATGAAAGCCCCGTCGCACCCGGCCTGCCGGACAACCTCCATGGCTTCCTGTTCTTCACCGGGGCCGAACAGCAGCAGAAAACGTATGTCGGGGTTGCGGCGGTACAGGTCGGCAACCACACGCCCGTAGTGTCGTGCCGGATAGCGGCGGGTGGCGCGGCGGTGGGTCGGGTCCAGTGTAATCAGCTGATGACGGGGGGCCACGCCTGCCTGTTCCAGCAGGTGCGCGGCATTGTCCATTTCTTCGTCGGTCAGGTATATGCGCGGTTTTTCGCCCTGCCATGCGATTCCCAGCGGCTTGAGCACATTGGCTTTTGTCCGGGCGGAATACCCCGGCTCCAGCGGATGCCAGTGGGTGAAAAGCCAGCGGCTGTGCCATGCCGGCGGGTAGCTCAGCCTGACAGGTGCGCGGGAAAAAGCCAGAACCCAGCGGCAGCGGGGCAGCTGTTGAAAGGCAACCACAATATCGAATTTTTCGGCTGCCACCTTGCGGTAAAAGGCTATTTCACGGATGAGGTCGGGCAGTTCCTTTTTGTCGATGCTCCACACGGTGGTGACAAAAGGATTGTTTTCCAGCATGGCGGCGCAGCGTTTTTCCGTCAGTACATGTATTTCGGCATAGGGAAAACGTCTGGCAAGCAGCTCTATGGCGGGTGTGGCCAGTACCACATCACCTATCTGACGCAGCTGGCACACAAGAATTTTACGGACAGTGCTGTCATTTATGGCGATTTCTGTTATCTGCTCTTGATGATGCATATTCATTATGGCGGTTGTGCTCCGTATACGGGTAGGCAGCGGCGCAGGGGCACCGGCGCCTGCAAGGCGCGGAATGTATCTTGAAGCTGTCGCAAAGTACAGTCTGGCTCATTGCGCTTCGACCGGCAACTCTATAGGATGACAACGCTATGAACCGAGAGACACTCCTGATGCAGATGTTCGGCGCCATGCTGGCCCGTCTGGGCCCCAGCGGCTGGTGGCCTGCCGGTTCCCCTTTTGAGGTGGCGGCGGGAGCGGTGCTGACCCAGAATGCCAGCTGGACCAATGCCGGGCAGGCTCTGCAGCGGATGCGGTCTGCGGACATGCTTTCCGAATCGGGCGTGGCCGCAGCGGCACCTGACACGCTGGAAGAGCTGGTGCGGCCTGCGGGTTTTTACCGGCAGAAGGCCGCCACCCTGCGGCGGCTTGTACAGTTTTTGTACGAAGAAGCGGACGGTGACATCCGCAACCTTGCGGGAACTTCCATGGACAGTCTGCGCGCGCGGCTGCTGGACATAAAAGGCATAGGGCCTGAAACGGCAGATTCCATTCTGCTGTACGCGCTTGATATGCCCAGCTTTGTGGTGGATGCGTATACGCGGCGTATCTGCGTGCGGCACGGCCTGTTGCCCGAAGATGTGCAATATGCCGAAATGCGCGAATTTTTCATGGACGTTCTGCCTGCGGATGTATCAGTATACAATGAATATCATGCCCTGCTTGTACGTGTGGCCAAAGAATGGTGCCGCAAAACGCACCCGCGCTGCGACTCCTGCCCGTTACGGCAGTTTCTTGAATACGAGGTGGTCTGCTGATGCGTGGATTTGTGGTGCGGGCTGTTCTGGTGGCCCTGCTGTGCTGCTGCACGGCTGTTACTGCCGTTCAGGCGCAGGACCTGACGCGTTCCATCAGGGAGCAGCAGCAGAAAGCTAAAGAACGTGAAGCCAGACTGAAAAAACTGTCAAAACAGGAAGCGCGCCTGAGCAGAGACATGCAGACCACAGAAGCGCGTATCCGCAGTCTGGAAAAAAGCATTGCCGAAAGTGAGAAAAAGCTGGCAAAGGTGGAAGCCTCACTGCAGGAGACCGGAGAGCGCCTGAAGCGGCTTTCGGCTGATACACGTGCCGTGCAGGATGATCTGGGCCGTCTGCTGGCCACGCTGTGGCCTTTGGATATACAGCGGCGCAGTGCCGGTGTTATTCCGCCGGAAGGCTGGGATGCGGCAAGCCGCAGATATGTGTGGACCAGATCGCTGTACGAAAAGGTGGATGCCCGTCAGAAGGAACTGGCCCGCCGTCAGGCCGAGGTGGAAAGCGTGCTGGCCGAACGTCAGACGCTGGCTGACGAAGCACGGAGCAGGCTGGAGGCGGTGAACGCGGTCAAGAAAGACCTGCTGCAGAATAAGCTGAGCTACCGGCGCAAGCTGCAGACAGTGCAGAAAAGCAAGGCAAGCGCCGAGGCGGAACTGCACAATGTGCTTGATGTCATCCGCAGTCTGAACTTCCGGCTGGAAAAGCAGCGCGGCGGCAGAGATATAGCACTGCTGAAGGGCATTTTGCCATGGCCTGCCGACGGGGACGTGGCAGTGCGGTATAACCTGAAGGCTTCACCGCCTGTACGCGGTGTGGGACTGCGTGTGCACAAAAATGCTCCGGTAAAGGCTGTGGCCTGGGGCAAGGTGATGCATAATGATGTGCTGCGGGGGTTCGGCAGGGTTGTCATCCTGATGCACGGCACGGATTATTACAGCCTGTATGCATATCTTTCGGACAGTTTTGCAGAGGTGGGGGAGAATGTGAAACAGGGCGCGGTCATCGGTACAGCGGGATACTATCCCGATGTGAACGGAGACGGATTGTATTTCGAATTGCGTTTTCATCAAAAAGCAATTAACCCTGAAACGTGGTTAACAGCCGTAAAGTGAGTGCTTTCAGGGTGATCGGAGGTTTTATTATGCGTTTGTCCCTGTGGACAGCCACGTTTATTGTTTTTCTGACGCTGACCGTGTCCATCGGGCCGGGCAATGCCACGGACGGTCCCGGCCGGTTTGAGTCGCTCAAGCGTTTCAGTCAGGTGCTTGACCTTGTCGAACGCTTTTATGTGAGCGATGTTTCACGCGACGAACTGATGGAAGGTGCCATCAGGGGCATGTTGCAGAACCTCGATCCCCATTCTGCGTTTCTGGATGCCGCGGAATACCGTGAAATGCAGGAGAGCACTTCCGGCGAGTTTTTCGGTATCGGTATCGAGATAACCCAGCAGAACGACAGGCTTGTTGTTGTGGCACCCATTGCCGATACTCCCGCAGCCCGTGCCGGACTGCGGGCCGGTGATATCATTCTGGCCGTGGACGGCAAGCTGACGCAGGAAATGACTCTGCGCGAATCTGTCAGCAGGATTCGCGGCCCCAGAGGCAGCACCGTCAAACTGACCATTCTGCACGAAGGCGAAAATTCGCCCGAGACTGTCAGCATAGAGCGTGATTCCATTCCGCTTATCAGTGTGAAAGCTCATGAACTTGAGCCGGGCTACCTGTGGGTGCGTCTCAGCCGCTTCAGCGAGCGGACCACCAACGAACTGCATGACGCCATACGCGAAGAACGTAAGCGCGGTCCCATAAAAGGCCTTATCCTTGACCTGCGCAACAATCCGGGCGGGCTTCTTGATCAGGCCGTGCATGTGGCCGATACGTTCCTTTCCGAAGGTACCATCGTCTCCATAAAAGGCCGTATCGAATCCAACAACAGGGATTTTAAAGCCACTGCGCAGGCCACTGACGTAAAAGCTCCGCTGGTTGTGCTGGTGAACGCCGGATCCGCTTCTGCTTCTGAAATCGTTGCCGGTGCCCTGCGCGACCACAAGCGCGGGCTGCTGCTGGGCGAGAGGACGTTCGGCAAGGGCTCGGTGCAGAACGTCATTCCCCTTGCAGACGGTTCCGGTCTTAAACTGACCATTGCCCTGTACCATACGCCTGACGGCACTTCCATTCAGGCGGAAGGGGTCGAACCCGATATCAAGCTGCCTTTTGTCCAGCCTGCCAGAGAAGAAGAAAGCAAGGCAAAGCATCCTTTCGGCATCATGCGTGAAAAGGACCTTGCACGACATCTTGAAAACGGCGAGGACAAAAAGAGCCCCGAAACCGAGCGGGACAAGGAATCCGTAGCAAGCCTTGAGCGCGACAACCAGCTGCGCATGGCTTTGCAGCTGGTCAAACAGCTGCCGCGCCTGCAGGCTATCCACTAGGATTATCTGCGGCGGCAGGCCTTGATGTATACACCAGAAAAGACAAGGGCGCGGGAGACCGCGCCCTTTGACCGTTAAATAAAGGGACTTGTTTGTATGACGACGCCGTCAGGCTCCGGTGGCAATTTTATATCACGCATCAGGCGTGTTCTGGACAGATTCAGGTCTTCCACGGCACAGCGGTCCGGCGGAGCAGATTCCGCGGGCGGCCTGCTGGCCAACCGTTTTGTGCTGGCAGCGGTGGCGTTTGCCTGCGGCGTGCTGCTGACCGGCGTGCTGCTTCTTGCGTACTTCAGTCTTTCCGGTACGGCTAGCGCCCCTGCCGACGCTGAACAGGCACAGTCGGGCGAGGCTCTGCCGTCTGTCCGCGATCTGCTCGATCCTTCGAGCCTTCCCTATGAAGAATCGCTGGGCAGCTCGCTGGATCAGACCGTCAAGCAGGTGGACTATGCTTTGCTGCGCACGCTGGAACGGCTGGATCTGCCCCGCAGGGCACTGGGGCTGCAGCGGGTCGAAGTACGGTCGCACAACGGAGAGGAGTATCATTTCCAGCAGCTGGAGATAAGACTCGGCAACGGTCATGATGATTTTATTGCCGGGTTGCGTACGGCTCTGGCCACATGGGTTCCGGCCGCGACTTTGCAGCAGGCCGCCGGTGGCGCATGGCGCATTTCGCTTGACGGTGTGGTGACGCATGCACTGGCTTTTGCCGTGCTGCAGGAACAGGAGCCGCAGCTTCCGGTCGACGGACAGCACAGAGGCACATCAGAGGCCGTCACACCCTTGCCGGAGGCGCAGGATGATGCCGGCAGCCCCGATGCCGTTGTCACGGACCGGTCCGAAAGCGGAGCCGCTGCAACGCAGATTCAGGAGCGGGAAAACGACCTGCCCCGTCTTGCCATAGTCATAGATGACATAGGTGAAAGCATGCGGGCTGTGGAGCGTCTTGTGGCGCTGGAATATCCGGTGACGCTTTCCATATGGCCGCGTGCAACCTATGCCCGCCGCGCCGCGGATTACGGCTGGCAGCACGGGTGCGAGATAATGATCCACCAGCCCATGGAGCCGGTGGGCTACCCCCGTGTGAATCCGGGACCGGGAGCCTTGTTTGTCTCCATGACACCGGATCAGATACATACTGTGCTAGGCGAAAATCTGGGTATGGTGCCCCATGCCGTAGGCATAAACAACCATATGGGATCGCGCTTTACGCAGGACGATGCGGGAGTGCAGGCCGTGGTGGATGAACTGCGCGGCAGAAAGCTGTTTGTGCTGGACAGTGTGACGCATGGCGGTTCTGTGCTGTACCGTAAGGCGGCGGCAGCCGGATTGCATGCATTCCGGCGTTCGGTGTTTCTTGATGTGGTGCGTGACAAAAAAAGCATTATGCACCAGCTGGACAAAGCTGCCGGCGTGGCACTGCGTCAGGGCACGGCCATTGCCATAGGGCATCCCACGCCTGAAACGCTGGCCGCGCTGGAAGAGTGGCAGCGGGTGCGCAGCCGCAAGATTCAGATTGTCAGTGTGGCGGGGCTTGATAAAGTACGGCATCGCAGGCAATAAACACTGTCGGCGCGCGGATGCGTACCGCGTGCCTAATGCACACACATCACACAAACACACTGCATCGGAGGAACGAACACATGGCAGAAAGAACCTTTGCCATCATCAAGCCTGACGCCACAAGACGCAATCTTGAAGGCCCCATTCTGTCCGTCATTCAGCAGAACGGACTGCGCGTGGTCGCCATGAAAAAAATGCGGCTGACAAGAGAGCAGGCCGAAGGCTTTTATCATGTTCATAAAGAGCGCCCCTTTTTCGCCAGCCTGACGGATTTCATGACATCAGGCCCCATTGTGGCCATGGTGCTGGAAGGGGATAATGCCGTGGCCCGCTGGCGTGAGCTGATGGGGGCCACCAATCCTGAAAATGCGGCAGAAGGCACCATTCGCAGACAGTTTGCAGAAGGACTTGAGGCAAACTCGGTACACGGTTCCGACGCTGCCGAAACTGCTGCATTTGAAATGGGCTACTTCTTTAACGCCATGGAGATAACCGGCTGATGAAAAATACGGTTCTGGGGTGTATCGGTTGCGGCAACATGGGCGGCGCCATCATGCGCGGTCTTGCCGGGGTGGAAGGATTGCAGCTGGCCGGCTTTAACCGCAGTGCCCCGAAAGTGGAAGCCCTGCGGGATGAAATAGGCCTTGAGCCTGCTCCTGATGCCGTGGCGCTGGCGCGGCGTGCCGACATTATTCTGCTGGGCGTCAAGCCTGATCAGATTTGCGATGTTATAGGGCAGGTGCGTCCTGTTCTGGATGCCGGCAAGGTGCTGGTTTCCATTGCCGCCGGTGTTTCGCTGGAAGCCATGCGCAGCGCTGCTCAGGGGGCGGCCCCGGTGGTGCGGGTGATGCCCAATACGCCGGCCATGGTCGGCAGGGGCATTTACGGCATGTGTCTGGACGATCCCGCCTTGTCTGCAGAAGCCGCAACCGCTGTCCGGAACCTGTTTGCAGCCATCGGCAAGGTGATTGTACTGCCCGAACAGAAGTTCGAGGCATTTACCGCTGTGGCCGGATGCGGTCCCGCCTATGTCTTTCATATGATGGAAGCTGTCATCGAAGCCGCGGTAACCGTAGGGTTTACGCGGCAGCAGGCCACAGAAATGGTGACGGAGCTGTTTTCCGGCTCGTGCGCTCTGGCCGAACAGACGGGAATGCATCCTTCGCTGCTGCGCGAGATGGTCACTTCTCCGGCCGGAACAACCATAGCCGGAACCAACCACCTTGACCGCACCGCCGTGCGGGGACACATCATTGATGCCGTGCTGGCAGCCTATGAAAAAGGTCTGGCCATGCGCAGATAACCCTGCCGGCAACAGAGAATACAACGGGATGCCCGCAAAGGGCATCCCGTTTTTTTGGGATACGCAGAATAATCCGGCAGACCGGACAGACAGAATGAGGCAGGCTGCATGCAAGGCGCCTTTGCGGCGTGCAGCAGGCAGAAAAACGCAGGGTGTTACAGAAACAGGTCCGCATCGCTGGGGGTGCGGTTCCAGTGTATTTTCCCCGAGCTTTTTTTGAATTTGCGCAGCAGCACATACAGGGCACCGGCACCGCCGTCTTTGGGCTGGGCGGTGCAGAAAGCCAGTACCACCCGTTTGAACGGATCCCGTGTAAGCCATGTCTGCACTTTGTCCCGCAGAACGCCGTAACCTTCGGGGCTGTTCTTTCCGCGTCCGGGTATAAGCAGCACACAGCGCTTGCCTTTGGTATAGCTTGTCTGGATGAACTGCACCATGGCGGAATACGACTGGATGATGTTCTGGCCGTGCAGATCAAGATGACCTTCGGGACTGTAGTGTCCCGCACGCATTTTACCCATAACGACGGGATCAAGCCCCTGCACATGCGCCTGAATGAATTCGTCGGTGTATTCGATCTGGAACTGCACCTTGCCTTCCATAAATTCCTGCAGGCTTGCGCGCGGGTCGGACGACAGCGTGGTTTTGGCATTCAGGGCGGCTTCCGGGTTTACTCCGCGTCCGCGGGAAGTAAGCGGAGCAACTCCCGTCATTGCCTGTCCGAACAGGGCATCGTCGTCCGGAGTCGAAACCGGCTGAGCGGCGCGTCTGGTCACTGCCGCGCGTGATTTCTGCTGCACCTTGTCCTTGCGCTCCTGCGTGCCGGAGCGGGGCGTTCTGTTCTGCACGCGTCTGAAAGCCTCATGTTCTCCCAGCAGCATACCGCCGGATGACTGTTCTGCGGTTCTGCGGCCCTGCTGCGGAGCCTGATTTCTGTCCTTTGCGGGACGCTCAAGTCCCTGCAACGCCTGTGCGAAAAGTCCGGCGTCGTCCAGCTCTTCATCAGGAGCAGTACCTGCAGTCTGGTCTTCCCTTTCTGCTTCGGGGAATTCGTTGTTGTCAATTTCTGCAAAGGGATTGTTAAATGTGTCGGTCATGCTATTCTCCACAGCAGATATTTGACGCCGATGAACGGGGTGTCAAGGTTAAATCGGCATCACTGCAACTCTCATCTTCCGTTCTTACAGGAGTTTTATATGCGTTATATGGCTGTTTTTATGATTCTTGTGTCATTGCTTGCCACAGGATGCGCATCGGGGGTCAAGCTTTTCGGCGGCCCCGAAGCTTTAAAAGAATACCAGCTGCAGGGCAGCGGCGATGCAAAGATTGTTGTGCTGCCCGTTGCCGGTGTTATCGATAACAAACCGGAACGCGGAATTTTTGCCGACAAGCCCGGTCTGGTGCAGAGTGTCGTAGCCCGCCTGCGTATGGCGGAAATGGACCCCGCTGTCCGCGCAGTGATACTTACGGTTGACTCCCCCGGAGGCAGCGTCACCTCAAGCGATGTGCTGTATAATGAGATAATGCGCTTCAAACAGCGTACCGGCACCCGTGTGGTGGCCCTGCAAATGGATATGGCCACTTCCGGCGGGTACTATGTGTCCATTGCCGCAGACCGTATCATTGCGCATCCGTCGACCATCACCGGCAGCATCGGGACCATTTTCATGCGGCCCAACGTGACGGGGCTGATGGAAAAGATAGGCGTGCAGGCTGTGACTACAAAGTCCGGGGCGCACAAAGACATCGGTTCGCCGTTCAGGGAAAACACTCCCGAAGAGCAGGCCATTCTGCAGAATATGGTCACAACGCTCAACAGTCGCTTTATAAAGCTTGTCAGCGAACGCCGCGAACTGCAGGGCAGGGAATCCAGCTATTCCGACGCCCGCATAATGACAGCGCAGGAAGCCCTTGAACTCGGGCTTGTGGACAGCATAGGCTACTTTGACAACGCCGTTGCCGCCGCGCATGAACTGGCCGGTCTTGATGAGGCGTCTGTGGTTGTGTACCGCCGCGAACCGTTCCCCAACGATACGCCGTACAACACCATCACCGCGCAGGCAGGCAGTGCTCCGCTTGTGGAGATGCCGCTGGCCCGTCCGCTTAACGTGCCTTCCACAGGGTTTTATTATCTGTGGGCGCCGGAATACGCCCGTTAACAGATTGTACCGTTTATAAAAACAGGCCCGCAGAGCTTCTGCGGGCCTGTTTTTATTTAAGGCATATCCACCCGCTCGCGGGCGGCGGCATCAGAACAGCGCATCAAGCACAAGGTGCGTGCCGTAGCCGGTGACCGCAGCAAGGTAAAACGGCATGCTTGCCTCCCATGGGGTATGGTAAAACGCCATGGGCAGCAGAATAAGCGGAAGCGGAACAATGAGCATGGCCCACCAGCTGTGTGTCCAGCCCCGGTGTTTGCCCAGCGCGGGCAGCATGGCAAAAAGCCCCAGCAGCGCTGCCCATTCGTATTCTTTGTTCAGTATCAGAACAACGTCCACAGTGGCCATGATGGCATAAAAAAGGTTCTGTCCTTTGGATTCTGTATCGGTATCGGGAAACATGGTGGCCAGCAGTGCCACCGAAAACAACGCCGCCAGCGTGAGCGGAGAGGCCGATATGATGTCGCAATACAGCAGGCCGCCCAGTGCCCCGCCCGCTACGGCGGCACCCCCTGCCAGATGAGCTTTGTACCCCGGCATGATCAGGTCCTTGTAATGAATTGAAACGGCCGGAGGCGGGACAGAGCCGCTTCCGGTCTGCGCGACAATAGATAAATACCCGCAGGCGTGCAACCGGCGCCGCATAAGGAAAGCCCCGCGACATGCGCGGGGCCTTGCAAGCGGTGCTGCGGTAACTGCGGGCGGTTACATGGCGTCGCCGGCATCCAGCTGATCTATCTGCTGGCGGATGGCGTCTTCCAGTTCGTGCGGCAGTCCCATGATGTCCACATTAAGAAAGCCGCGGACAATGGTGGAAGTGGCTTCGTCTTCGTCCATCCCGCGGGCCATCAGGTATTCAATTTCTTCCTGCGCAATTTTGCCCACGGCCGCCTCGTGAGACAGCTCCACACCGTCGATGGTGGCATCCAGTTCGGGAATGGCATGGATGCGTCCGCCACCCAGAATAAGGCCTTTGCATTCCAGATGCCCTTTGGCAGGCACATTGTAGCCGCCGATGAATCCGCGGTTGATGACGGTTCCGCCGGTGGTCAGCGTACGGGCGATGATTTCGGCGCGTGTGTCGGGGGCGTTAAGAATGATGCGGTTGCCTGCGTCCACATAGCTGCCGGGAGGGGTTACCATGACGGAGTTGAACCGCGCCACGGAACCGGAACCGTTCAGCGTGATGCTGGGGTACATCTGCAGGTCTCTGACGGGCTTGAGCAGCACGTAGTTGGACAGAAACACGCAGTCTTCTTCCATCACGCCGCCGGAGCGCGGGCGGACGGCGGTATCGTCGCCCCAGTTATGAATCATGGTGAACGTCAGCTTGCCGCCTTTTTTCACATAAAATTCAGATATGCCCATATGGGCGGTGTCTTTGGCTCCGTGAGCGGTGGCACAGCCGGAAAGCACATGCAGTTCGGCGCCTTCTTCCACAACGACTATGTTATGCACGTTCTGGGCAAGGCCGCTGTCTTTGATAAACAGGCACGACTGCACGGGGTCCTGTACCTTAACGCCCTTGCGGGCACGGATAAAGTAGCCGCCATGCAGGTGTTCGTGTGCAGCTCTGGTAAATTCGTCCTTGTCGGGATCGACCATTTTCCACCAGTATTCGGGCAGCCCGTCGTACTTGTTGTACGCGTCCTTGATATCCATGATTTCAAGGCCTTCCTGCCGGCTCTGGCAGTGAACACCCGAGTGGTTCATGTGCATGAAGCTGCCGCCCAGCTTGTTCTGGTTCACGTCGATGCCGGCGTACAGAAGGCGCTGTTTGTCTTCGTTGGAAAGGGTGGTCAGGTCGGCAATGGAATCGGCGGTGCCGCCGTCAAAGGCGTAGCGCGAAAGATCTATTTTGCTCATGATTTACATGGTCTCCCTGATTGTGCCCTCTGTAGGGGTGAGACAGCGCAGGCATTCTTCGTAGCCGTGCTTGGAAATATGGTCCAGAATGTCACGGGGGCGGGCTTCGCAGCACAGCTGGCCGTTGTACATGACCTGTCCGCGGTCGGCGTTGACATATTCCAGAATATAGCCGGTATGCGTGATGATGAGTCCGGCGGTTTTACAGCGGGCGCGGTGTTCTTTCATGCTGCAGCTTGCGGGGGGCACACCGTCAAGCAGCTGACGGGCTGTTTTGCCTATCAGAGCCATGTTCTCAAGGTCGACACCGGATTCCGGTTCGTCAAAAAGAACAAGGTCGGGCTGCTGGGCCATAAGCTGGAGCAGCTCGGACCGTTTGATCTCGCCGCCGGAAAAACCGGCGTTGATGTCGCGCTCAAGAAAATTCTCAAAATTGACCTTGCGGGCCAGCCCGTCCACATCCACTTCACGTCCCTGTCCGCACATGCGGACCATGTGGCGGGTTTTCAGCCCGTGGATGGTGGGAGGACGCTGGAACGACATGCCGATGCCGAGGCGGGCGCGTTCGTACATGGGCATATGCGTGATGTCATGCCCTTTGAAAAGTATCTGCCCGCCGGTGACGGTATAATTGCCGAAGCCCATCAGCGTCATCAGCAGCGTGGTTTTGCCGGAGCCGTTGGGACCGAACAGAATGAAGGTTTCGCCGTCGTTGATGTGCAGGTTGATGCCTTTAAGCACTTCAACATCGCCGATCTTCACACGAAGATTTTTTATTTCAAGCATGTGTGAACCCCACTTGCGAATTTACCGCGGCGCAGAAACAGTTTCCGGCAAAGCCGTAGGCACATGATCCCGTGCGGAGATCATGTGCGTGCTGCGGAGACCGGCAGGAGCCGGTTTTCTGCCGCTCCGCTGCCACAGGCGCCGGACCGGACCGGTGCAGGGCGGAATATGGACAGCAGCGCCGTCGGCGGAACGTAGTTATGCTGCATACGGGGGGGCAAGTCAACGAAAGCGGTCGCTGACCGAGCGTGTATTTACGCGCAGTGCGGGGCAGGCAGACATCAGCCGCGGCGGGGCGGTTCTACCACCGCGGTACGCCGCGCGGGATCCGGCCGGTAGCAGAAGTAACAGCGGTCATTGCGGCGGAAGTAGGGCAGCAGCACAATACCGGCTGCAAACCCGCCCAGATGCGCCCACCATGCTATTCCGCCCCCTTGCTGAGGGGCCACTATGCTGGTGACCCCCGAAAAAAACTGCGTCAGAAACCATATGCCCAGATATATGGCGGCCGGAAGCTCGAAAAACAGCGGAAAAAACAGCACGGGGATCAGCGTGAACACCTTTGCATGGGGGTAAAGCAGCAGATAGGCCCCCATTACTCCGGCAATGGCGCCCGAAGCGCCGACCACCGGTATGGTGGAATCGGCGTTGAACAGAATATGCACGACAGTGGCTGACAGCCCGCATGCCAGATAAAAGAGCACAAACCGCACCGGTCCCATCACGTCTTCAATGTTGTCGGCAAAAATCCACAGCGTCCACATGTTTGCAATAATGTGCAGCCAGCCGCCGTGAATGAACATGTGGGTGAGAAATGCGATATACCCCCCGCGCGGATAGCCGGCAAAAAGTGCCCATTCCGGTGAGGTAAAGCGGGCGGGCACCACGCCGTACAGGTGCAGAAAGCTCACAAGCATCTGTTCCGTCATGCCCTGCTGCAGCATGAATACGGCGATGTTGAGCAGCAGTATGCTCCATACGGCCCACGGTTTGTGGACGCGCGGAATGGAATCGCGGATGGGAAACATGGCAGCTCCGTTATGCCGTGTGTGCGGGCAGCGTATGCATGTTGCGCAAAGAGTATCCTATCACTTCCGCCCGCCGGGTGGAACACTCCAGAGTGTTCTGGCGCGGGCTTCCAGTCTGTCAAGTCTGTGCATGCGCAGTACTGCCAGTTGTGCGGCAAGCGCCGCCGTCTTGCGGGGCAGTTCTGCCTCCGGACCGGAATTGTCCAGAATCATGCCGCAGGCGCGCATTTTGTCCGCTTCCGGCCATTGCCATGCATCCATGGACGCTATGGTTGCGTCGGTCCATCCGCGTTTTTCCCGCAGACGCTGCTGCCGCATGTGCATCGGGGTGAATATGCCCACCAGCACGTCGGCTTCTTTTTTCCAGCCTGTTTCAAGAAAAAGAGGTATTTCTGCCACAGCCAGCGCGGCACCGGTGTGCGCCAGCCAGAATTGTTCCAGATTATGGCGTACAGCCGGATGAACTATGTCTTCCACTTCGCGCCGTATGGCCGCATCGGTCTGCATGGCTTTTAGCAGGGCCTGTTTGTCCACGGGAGAAGATTCGTCCGGTACAAAGCGGTCTCCGAACCTGCCCCTCAGGCCGTGCCACGCGTCGCCGCCTGCGGCGTAGAGCGACGCGACACAGGCGTCGGCACTCCATACGGGTATGCCGCGGTCACGCAGCAGCCCCAGCACGGCAGACTTGCCGCAGCCGGGCATGCCGGTGATGACCACACGCTGGCAGCGAGAGCCCAGATCGCGGATAAGTGTGCCGAAGTCGGCAGGGGGCGGCAGGGTGAACTGCATGGGGGCTCCGGTGACCGGATGGTCGAAGGATATTTTCCATGCGTGCAGCATCTGGCGGGTTGCCGTCTGCGCCAGAGCCGGTGTGGTCTGAAGTTCTTCTCTGCCGGGCATACCGCCGTAAAGTGCATCGCCCCATAACGGGTGTCCTGTATGCTGCATGTGGACGCGTATCTGATGAGTCCGGCCGGTATGAATACGCACCGCCACAAGCGTCCAGCCTGTTCCGCCACCGCCATGGGGGTCGGCGAGCAGCACCCGCCATGAGGAAAGGGCTTCGCGACCGCCGCGTACGACGGCCATGCGGGTTTTATGTGTGGGATGCCGGCCTACGGGTGCGTCAATTTCACCGCTGTCGCCTTCCGGAATGCCTTTTACAAGTGCCAGATATTCTTTGT
This sequence comes from Oleidesulfovibrio vietnamensis, assembly GCF_055388115.1. NCBI lineage: Bacteria > Pseudomonadati > Thermodesulfobacteriota > Desulfovibrionia > Desulfovibrionales > Desulfovibrionaceae > Oleidesulfovibrio > Oleidesulfovibrio vietnamensis. The sequence continues at coordinate 2,428,428 of NZ_AP042419.1, read as the reverse complement.
GTATCCGGCGTCCGGCAAAAGCGTCGGAAAGTGCCAGCCGTGCCTGTTCCGTCAGGGCGATCAACAGCAGGCCGCTGGTATCCTTGTCTATTCTGTGCACGATTCCCGGACGAAATCCTTCCTGTGCCTCCAGTTCGGGAAAGTGGTGCAGTAATCTGTGTACCAGTGTGCCTTCGGGGCAACTCGGGGCGGGGTGTACCGTCAATCCGGCAGGCTTGTTGATTACCAGCATGTGCGCATCGCGGTAGAGTACCTCCAGCTCGCCTTCTTCGGGCGAGACACAGGCGGCAGGGGCTTCCATGCTGAAAACAATGTGCTGTCCGCTTTTAAGTTTTGTCTTCGGGCTGGTGCAGACAGTATTGTCAATCAGAAGCTGTCCGTCGCTTATGGCGCGCTGGATTTTTCCGCGCGATATGGCGTCTCCGGCCAGCGCTGCGGCAATAAACCTGTCGGCACGTTCACCCGCGGCCTGCGGTGAGACCATGCTGTCAAGCAGGGTTTTTCCGGAAGAAGTGTTTTTATTTTCAGTGTGTTGTGTCAATTTTTCATGTTGTCCTTGACGAAAATCTTTCACCATACTACACATATCCGGATAAAGTTTAAATGCGAACATCTGAACCAACGCAATCTCTTTAAGGAGACCGAGAGTGGCTGTTTACGCGGTGGACCACCCGCTGGTCAAACATAAACTGGGCAGGCTGCGCCAGAGCGATGTGCCGGTGGCCGAGTTTCGCGCACTTTCCAACGAAGTGTGCCGGTTGCTTACATATGAAGCAACCAAGGACCTTGAAACGGAAAAGACACAGGTTGAAGGCTGGGCCGGCCCTGTGGAAGTCGAGCAGATCAAGGGTAAAAAAATTACCGTTGTTCCCATCCTGCGTGCCGGACTGGGTATGCTGGACGGGCTGCTTGATATGATTCCCGGCGCAAAGGTCAGCGTTGTGGGCATGTTCCGCAACGAAGAAACCCTTGAACCGGTGACGTACTATACCAAGCTCGCCAATAATATCGAAGAGCGTCAGGCTATCATCATCGATCCCATGCTTGCTACCGGCGGTACGCTGGTGGCAACCATCGACCTGCTGAAAAAAGCAGGCTGCAAACAGATCCGCGGGCTTTTTCTGGTGGCTGCACCGGAAGGCATCAAGCGTGTGCAGGATGCTCACCCCGACGTGGACATCTATGTGGCCGCAGTGGATGACTGCCTGAATGAGAACGGTTATATCCTGCCTGGTCTCGGAGATGCCGGTGACAAGATTTTCGGTACCAAATAGGTATCTGCGCGTCTGAACGCGACAGAGCATTTTTGCAGCGGCGGTGAAAGCCCACCCGTTGCAGAAATGCTCTTTTTTTGGGCCAAGGGCTGGAATATGAGGGTGGCGCTTTGCGAAAAAGGGCCGCCCTTGCTGTGAGTAACGGATTATCTGGGTTTACACGGAGGGAGTGTGGTGAGCGAATCGACCGAATATTCTTTCAGGCTTAAAGACAGTCTGATAGGTGCGCAGATGCTGTTTGTGGCCTTCGGCGCGCTGGTGCTTGTGCCCTTGCTTACGGGGCTTGACCCTAACGTGGCGCTGTTCACCGCCGGAGCGGGCACGCTGGTCTTTCAGCTGATTACCAAACGGCAGGTGCCTATTTTCCTTGCATCTTCGTTTGCATTCATCGCCCCCATCATTCACGGGGTAGCCACCTGGGGTATACCTGCAACCATGGGCGGACTTGTTGCGGCGGGGCTGCTGTATGTGCTGCTGGGCACGATGATTAAAATTCAGGGTACGCAGATTCTGGACAGAGTGCTGCCCACCATTGTCACCGGTCCCGTCATCATGGTTATCGGGCTGGTGCTGGCACCTGCAGCGGTGTTCATGGCGCTGGGAAAAACAGGTGACGGTTCGGCGGAGCTTTTTGCGCGCAATGATGCGCTGGTTGTTTCCATGATTTCGCTTGTTGCCACCATCGGCGCTTCCATGTTCGGCCGCGGTGTCATCCGTCTTATTCCTATCATCTGTGGTATTGCTGCCGGATACACGGCGGCGCTGGCTTACGGTATGGTGGACTTTACCCGGGTCATAGAAGCCCCGTGGCTGGCCGTGCCCAGCTTTGTGGCACCCGAGTTTAATATCGAGGCCATCATCTTCATCGTACCCGTGGCCATTGCCCCCGCCATCGAGCATGTGGGAGACGTGCTGGCCATCAGTTCGGTGACCGGTAAAAACTACATAGATAAACCCGGCGTGCACCGCACCATGATTGGTGACGGCATTGCCACCATGTTTGCCTCTCTGCTGGGCGGTCCTCCCAACACCACCTATTCCGAAGTGACCGGAGCCGTGGCGCTGACCCGCTCGTTCAACCCCGGTATCATGACATGGGCTGCCATAACCGCCATTCTGCTGGCCTTTGTGGGCAAGCTCGGCGCGCTGCTGCAGACCATACCCACGCCGGTCATGGGCGGTATCATGATTCTGCTTTTCGGCGCCATTGTTGTTGTGGGGGTCAATTCGCTGGTGCGTGCTCAGCAGGATCTCATGGAGCCGCGCAACCTTGCCATTATCTCTGTCATACTGGTTTTCGGCATTGGCGGCATGGCCTTTCATGCCGGTGAGTTTTCCATAAAAGGTATAGGACTGGCCGGTATCACCGGTGTAGTGCTTAATATGATATTGCCCAAGCCTGCCCGCAGGAAACGCTAGAAAGTAGATTAACAATAAGGCCAGCTGCAAAGCGGGCTTTGTTGTGTCCGGTAAAAATGCAGGCCGGTCCCGCTGGGGCGGGACCGGCCGTACGAGGAGCGTGCTGCCCTGTGAAGGGAGGGAGAGGGCAGTATGTCAAACGGCTGGAGTCTGGGGGACGCCGTTATGACCTGAATTTGCGTCCGGTGCGCGGGGTGCAGCGCACGGGGCACAGCGCCGGAGCGGCGGGATGCCAGCCGTATGGCTTGTGGTCCGCATTCAGCATGTTTTGTATGGCGGCCGATGCACGGGCAGCGGCCGGGCGCAATCCCTTGTGACAGGGTTTGCACATCATGATGAGAAAGGCCGCCACGCCGGATACGGCGAGCAGCAAAGGTGCAGTGCCATACAGCACGGCAGCCGTTACGCCGATGATGGCGGCGGGCATGATGAAGGAAAATATCGCAAAACCCCGCGGAACAGGCGGTGTGCTTTCTGCGGGGCAACGGCGCGCGGTTTCGTTGATCTGCCTGCAGGTATCAGTAAGCAGCTGGTCAAGGTTATCCGCTGCAAGGATGACAGGCTGTCTTGCGGCCATGGTGAGTGCCTCCGGTAGTTATACATTCTTAATTGTATGTTTATCCGGAGTGCAATATTCTGTCAACAGATAACCGGTATTAACATAGGCTGAAAGCAAAAACGCCTGCTGATGCAGGCGTTTCGGCATACAGAAAATGTGCGTCCGGTTATTTGAGTTTGCTCATTATGGCTGCAAAAACTCCCTGCACATCCAGTTCGGTTGTATCAATAATTATGGCGTCGTCTGCGGGGCGCAGCGGTGCGACCACCCGGCTGCGGTCCTGATGGTCGCGTTTGCGTATCTGGTCCGTCAGGGCCTTCAGGTCCGGTGTCTCACCGGCAGCCGTGAGCTGCTCGTACCGGCGGCGTGCCCGTTCTTCGGGCGTGGCATCCAGAAAAAATTTGTATCTGGCTGCGGGAAAGATGACGGTTCCCATGTCGCGTCCTTCCGCCACCAGAGAAACTTCACTGCCGAGTTTCTGCTGGTTTTTTTTCAGAAAGGTGCGGACCACTGGCAGCGTTGCCACGGCAGAGGCCAGCAGGGCAACTTCTTCGGTGCGGATTTCATCCCCCACGGGTGTGCCGTTGAGCGAAAGCTGCGTGGCAGCCCCGGCTCCGGATAATGAAAAGCGGAATCCGGCAAGTTTCTTTTCTATTTCGGCAGGTGGCACTGATTCCACCACATTGCCCAGTTTCCAGCCTATACTGCGGAACATGGCTCCGGTATCCATATACGCTATGCCCAGCTCTTCGGCTATATTGCGGGCCAGTGTGGTTTTACCCACTCCGGCGGGGCCGTCCAGTGTGACAATGATGTGTTCAGCCACGGAGAAGCTCCTTGAACTGAGCTATGAACAGCTCGTTTTCGTGCCTGTTGCCTATGCTGACCCGCAGACACTGCGGCAGGTTGTAGCTGCTTAGCGGACGTATGATGATACCGCGGCGCAGCAGTGCCTCGAATACCGCGCGCGCATCATGCGGGCAGTTTTCCGGCAGCGCGAACATGATGAAGTTGGCTGCGGAAGGGTACACCGTGCATCCGGCCTCGGTCAGCGCGCCGGTCAGATAGGTTCTGCCTTCGCGGGTTACACGCAGGGTCTGCGCGTGGAATGTGGTGTCCTGCAGTGCCGCTATGCCTGCGTACTCTGCCAGTATGTTGATGCTGAAAGGCAGCCGCACCCTTTTTACATAGTCAGCAAGGGCGGGATGCATAACGCCGAAACCCAGACGCAGACCGGCCAGCCCGTAACTTTTTGAAAAAGTACGCAGCACTGCCACATTGGGAAATTCTGTCAGGTGCGGCAGAACAGAGTGGGCGGCAGGGTCATCGGCAAAATCCATGTAGGCTTCGTCCACTACCAGCAGACATGATGAAGGAAGACGCCGCGCAATATCGATTATTTCTTCGACCGGGGGGCAGTAGCCGGACGGGTTGTCGGGCGTGGTGATGAATGCGACGGCCGTGTTGGCATCAGCGGCGCCGACAAAAGCGTCGTAGTCGAAACTGAAGTCGGCACGCAGCGGTACCTGCCGGAACTCTACACCGCAGAAGCGCGTCTGCAGCTCGTACATGCTGAAGCAGGGATTGAATGCGACAATGTTGTGCTTTCCGGGGCGGGCCTTGACCCGAATGATAAGGTCTATCACCTCGTCAGAGCCGTTGCCGGTGACCACGCTTTCGGCAGCAACGCCGAAAGACCGGGCAATGGCGCTGACCAGCCGGGGATTGCCGGACTGGACATACCGGAAGGCAAGGTCTGCATGGGTACGCAGTGTCTGCTGAACCAGCGGCGAGGTGCCCAGCGGATTTTCGTTGCTGGCCATTTTCACGACCTGGGAAAGTCCGTAGCGTTCCTTGATTTCATCAATGGAAAGGCCGGGCGCGTATGGTTTGAATGCCGCCACCTCTGGCCGTATGGCAGTAACGGCCTCAGGCAGCCCGGAATCTTCCCGCTTTGCGGGTTCAGTCATGGGGGTGCTCCTTTGCAGGTATGGAACTGTAGCAAAAAAAGGGACGGTTCGTGAGAACCGCCCCTCTGGATAATCCACCTTTTGCGTCAGGGCAAGGCGCCCGCTGCTGCTAGTCTTCGATTTCGGGCCGGATGGTGAGCACAGGCATGCTGGCGCTCTTTACCACCTTTTCAGCCACAGAACCGAACAGAATGCGGTCGATGCCCTTGCGTCCGTGGGTGCCCATGATGATCATGTCCACCTTTTCGGCTTCGGCCACGTCCAGTATTTCTTCTGCCGCATAACCGGTGACAACGCGTCCCGATGCATTGATATCGGCAAAGTTTTCAGACACAAAAGCTTCCATGGTTTTTTCCGCGCCGGTTACAATTTCACCGACCAGTGTTTCAATGGAAGCCGTGGGCACATGAAAGCCCACATACTGGCTGAGGGAAGGAGCGGCATAGACAACAATGACTTCTGCTCCCAGAGACTTGGCAAACAGGCGTGCATGTTCGGCCACATCCTTGCTGTGGCTGGAAAAGTCAACTGCGCAGAGTATCTTGTTGATGGCGGGCATAGGGGCCTCCTTGGTACTTGTTTAAACCGCGAGCTTTAACGCGCGGATATTATTCTTTCTTATAATATAACGGGTTCGTGGCGCGGGTGCAATAGACATGACGTAAATTCTGCCGTAACAATTTCCGCAGAAGCAGGCAATGCTGGTATTTTTTTCCCGTTGTTGTTATAAAATTATCATAATAATAAGTATTTATGTTTGTGCTGTCTGTTGGCAGACTTATTGCTACATTCCGGTCAAAACCCTAACAGCAGGGGCAGGCTATGAAAATAACAAATGAACAACTGCAGGCATTGCAGCAGCAGGAAGAAGCCAGAAAGAAGCCGCGCGGCGCGGCTGCCGGTTTTGATTCGCTGCTTGCGGGCCAGTTGCAGGGCGGGGCACAGGGCGCTGCAGCGCAATCTGTTCTGCCGCCCCCCGGAGCGGGATCGGTCAATCCGTTGCTTATGGTGCAGCAGACCGGTCAGACAGAGGGGGCTGTACCGCTTTCCGGCGTGGCGGACACGCTGGGCGGGGTGCTGGACGACTGGGAAAATTATTCCCGCATGATCGCAGGAGAAGGCGGAAACGCCGATCTGCGCTCTGCTTACAGCACACTGGAGGGTATCGGCGAAGAGGTTGCCCGCATCCGTGATGCCGTACCCGATCTGGCAGAACGTCATCCCGGTATGGGCCGTATAGTGGACGAACTGGAAGTGATGACCGTCACGGAACGCTTTAAAATCAATCGCGGAGATTATTCCGCCTGATTGAAAGCTGAGCTTCTGTGATGCCGGAATGGCCCGCGGCGTAAGGTTTGTGGCAGCTTGCCGCCGTCTGCGGGCCGGTTTCCGGTCATGCGGCATGTACACAGTTCCGGTCGCCCTGCCGCCGGACAGCTGAAGTGAAAGGGCCAAGCGCAATGAACAGCAGAAATGTAGATTGGAGTGAGAGGCGGCCGGTTATACCGAAGAAATGACCAACCCCTACCATCAGCACAGGATGAAGGTGCTGGTTTCCTTGCTGCCTGAGTTGCGGCAGGGCATGCGGATTCTTGATTTCGGGTGTGGTGAAGGCGCGTTTTTGCCGTTATTCATAGAGGCGGGCGCCGAAGTTCTGGCATGTGACAAAGAAGAAAAAATGATTGATCAGGTACGCAGACGCCTGATTGAGAGCGCCATGCCGCTGCCCGGACAGAATCTGAAGGCTGCCGGAGTTGAGTATCTGGCAGAAATTCCTTCAGATTCTCTGGACGGAGTGCTGGCGTTCAACGTCATTGCTTATTTTACGCCGGAAGAAGAGCATGAATTTTATTCGCAGCTCCGGCGGATTGTAAAGCGTGGCGGCTTTCTGGCTGTTTCCCATTCCAATATGCTGTTCGATTTTTTTTCGCTGAACAGGTACACCCTTCAGTTTTTTCAGAATCATCTGGTGCTGGGCGGGCAGTACGCTGCAGCGGTGGAAAGTCTTCTTGCCCGTACTGATCTGCCTGCTGGTGATAAAGCATTGCCTTTGCCGGTGCGGGAAAATCCGCTGACCTATGTCTTAAAGCTGAAAGGTTACGGTTTTGCTGAAACACGGCAGGAGGTTATCAACAGACATGAGGCTCCGCCGCCTGTTCTGCAGCAGCAGACCTTTCCCGACACGCTGGCCGTGCCGGAACACGAACGCTGGAAGCTGCTGTTCACATGCAGTCAGTTCGCGTCTCTTGCTTTGCGCCAATGAGCGGCGCTCAGGTGCGGCAGGCGGAGCCGCATCGCATCAGCCACGGCTGAAGAACGGTTTACGGTGTCCGGTTGTGTAAAGATACAGCCGGACATTTTTCCGTTATTTCCGGTGCGGTCATTTCAGCATTTCCATAAGCCCCAGAAGGCCTTGTTCCACTGTCTGCAGCCTTACCGCGTCGCGGTTGCCGGAAAACAGAAATACGCGGCTTGTTGTTTTTTGCTGACAGTGCCAGCCTATCCATACTGTGCCCACCGGTTTCTGCGGTGTGCCCCCGTCAGGGCCGGCAATGCCGGAAACGGCGATGCCGGCAGTACATTGCAGCAGGCGGCACGCACCCGCGGCCATGGATTCCACAACCTGTGCGCTGACGGCCCCGTGCTGCTGCAGCACTGCCGCGTCTACTCCCAGAATATGCTGTTTCACGTCGTTGGCATACGCTATGACACCGCCTCTGAACCAGCGCGAACTGCCCGCCACGGCGGTAAGGACGGCTCCTGCAAGCCCTCCGGTGCAGGATTCCGCGGTGCACAGCGTCATGCGGCGTTCCGTCAGAGTGTTGCCCAGCGATACCGCAATGTCTTTCAGATGTTCAGAAAACATACCGGCTCCTTGTAATGCCGCAGTAGCATATGGCCGGTATGCCGGCAACGGCTGCTGCAGCGGTTGCCACCGCCGGCCCGGGCGGGTAGCATACAGAGCGGTGTGCAATGTTTCAGCACTAAACTCCCTGCCGTATCTGCCGAATAGAACAGGTGAACCGGTGCACACTGCCGGTGGCCGGATTATTGTTATAGTGCTGTCTACTCAACTACGGGGTTTGTTCATGCCGAAATCTGTTATTGCCGCCATACCGCGTCCGTCGCACATGGTGCGTTTCTGTGCGCTGTTCTGCACTGTGTGGCTGTTCTGCTGGCTGTTTGCTTTTCCGTTGCAGGCGGCACCGCTTAAAGTGATATACGGTTTTGACAGAGAGTTTCCGCCGTTTTCCTTTGAAGAAGCGCAGGGCATTCCCACGGGGTTTGATGTGGACTTGCTTAAAGCTGTCCTGCGGGATAAGCCGGTGAAGCTGATCCTGCGTCCGCTTTCGTGGGATCAGGTGCTGGTGGAACTTTCCGCCGGAAATATCACGGTGACATCCGGCATGGCCAAGACAGCTCAGCGTGAGTTGTTGTACCGCTTCACAGAACGTCCCACCCTGCCTGCGCGGGTTATGCTGTTTACCAAAAATCATAACCGCGTGGGCAATGTGCGCCTGTTGCGCGGGCAGACTGTTTCTGTGGAAAAAGGGTCGTTTCAGCAGCGTGTGCTGGAAGGCTTCGGCGGGCTTAACGTCAAGCTGTTCAATACCAAGGTGGATGCCCTGCGGGCCCTGTACAGGGACGAAGTTGTGGCATACGGCGGGCCGGAGCGCACGGCGTACTATTACATAGAAAAGCTGAAGCTGGGCGGGATAACCACCGTCGGCACTCCGCTGCGTGTCACCGACGTTTTTTATGCGGTGAACCGCGAAGAGCCTGAACTGCTCAAGTTAATCAACGACGGCATGCTGGAAGTTATGCGCAACGGTGAGTATGACCGCATTTACCGTAAATGGTTTGTGCCGGAACTGTTGCCCGAAGAGCGTGCCGAACTGATAAAACAGGCCACGGCAGCGGCTATCAATGCCTATGCGCCGTATTCCAGAGTGCCGGTGGGCGCTGCGGTGCTTACCCGCTCCGGAAAAATCTTCACAGGCTGCAATGTGGAGAATCCCATGCTCAACCTTACGGGTACGGCACTGCGTACGGCCACGCTTAAAGCCGTGTCGGAGGGCGACATAGGCATCCGTGCAGTGGTGTCAGTGGGACCGGACGGACGCCTTTTATCACCTTCCGCTTCTGACAGACAGTTCCTCTACGAGTTCGGACGTGGTATACTGGCCCTGATAGAGCCTGAAAAAGGCGTCTACGAAGAGCGCATGCTCTCTGAGCTGCTGCCGGAACCGTATGTCCAGCGTCCGGAGTGGCAGGAGTAGTCTGTTTTTCCGGAGGTCGTGATTTATGGATGATCGTCGCAGAAGGTTGCGTGTGCCCGCACGGTATGCCGTGCATCTGGAATACGGCGGAAGCAGAAACAGGGCGTTGACCCTTGACCTGAGTCTGCGCGGGGCCTTGTGCATCGCGCATCCGCCGCTGCCGGTGGGCGCGGCATGCCGTTTTCTGCTTACTCTTGCAGAAGGGTATGAGCTGTCGGTAGATGCCGAGGTGGTGCGTGCTGAAAGTGATGAAACAGCTTTGCGTTTTACAGCCATGTCACCGGAAACCTATGCGCATCTGCGTAATATGGTCGAACTGCTGGCGGGCGATGCAGACGGGGTGGAAGCGGAGGAAACTGTACCGTTTCAGTAAATGCCGTATGTGCGGGGCAGATGTATTGTTACCGCATCTGCGCGCTTTGCCCGCCGCGTCAAGTAGGGTAGTATAGGCCTGCAGCCTTTGCGACGTGCTCGCGTGGGGCTGCGGGTTTATTTTTTTCGAGCAAGGAGCAGCAGGCATGGAACGCATTCTCGCAGTGGACATAGGGGGAACCAACAGCCGGTTTGCGGCCTTTGTGCTGCAGGCTGACGGTACGCTGAAATTTGAAGACAGCTTATGGCTTTCCACTCAGGGCGCGCAGTCTTTTCCGGCGTTGCTGGCAGAGCTGGAAAACCGCGGGTTTTCGCTGCTGCCGCGTGATGCGGACGTCATGGTGCTGGCTGTGGCAGGTGCTGTCGAAAAAAAAGGGCGCTATTGCAAAATATCCAATGCATCGTGGGCGGTTGATCTGGATGAAGTGGCACAGACGTTCGGTATCGCCCGCGGTCGTCTGATCAATGATTTTGAAGCGCAGGCTTACGCCTGCCTGTCCGAAGCCGTGCATGACGCTGTTACGGTGCAGCACGGTGTTGCAGAGGACGGCGCCCCCATAGCCGTGGTGGGGGGGGGAACCGGACTGGGCAAGTGTCTGCTGGTGTGTGACGGGGTGGGGCGTTATATCACCGTGCCGTCAGAGGGCGGGCATTCAGTATTTCCTTTTGTAGGCAGAGAAGAACTGGAATTTGCGGAATTTATACTGCGTGAGACAGGACGACCGCAGGTTATCGGCGATCTGGTGGTCACAGGAACAGGCCTGCGGCTGCTCCACCAGTTTCATACCGGCGAACTGCTGTCATCGCGTGAAGTAAGCCGCAAGCTGGAAGGCGACTCCGTTGTTCTTGAGTGGTTTGCCCGTTTTTACGGCAGAGCCTGCCACGATTATGTGCTGGAAACCATGGCGCTGGGGGGGCTGTATATCGCCGGCGGGCTTGCTTCGGGTAATCCGGGACTTGTCACCCACCACGCGTTTGTACAGGAGTTTGTGCAGAGCGATGTGCACGGGCATCTTTTGCGCAAAGTGCCTGTGCGTCTGAACCGCAATGAAGAATCGGGCCTGTGGGGCGCGGCCGTGTGCGGCGTGCAGATGCTGAGAACCGGCCGCCTTGTACGCTCCGCCGGCGGAGCCTGATTGTGCCTGCTGCTGTTGTCCGGCCTGCGGGCAAGGAGTTTTCATGACTATTCGTAACACGGGCAGGGTGATTCTGCCTGTGGCTTTGGCCGTTCTTCTGGCAGTATTCTGGTATTTTGATCTGGGGCGTTTTTTTACGCTTGAATATGTGAAAGCTTCTCAGGATTCGTTCACAGCTTTGTACCGGCAGCACGGGGTGCTTGTGGTGGCCGGATATATGACCCTGTACATTGCGGTGACGGCTCTGTCTCTGCCGGGGGCCACGGTTATGACTCTGGCCGGTGCGGCTTTGTTCGGGTTCTGGGTGACTCTGGCGGCTGTTTCATTTGCTTCCACCATAGGAGCCACACTGGCATGTCTGGCTTCTCGCTTTGTACTGCGGGGCTGGGTGCAGCGGCGGCTTGGCGGCAGGCTGGAAAAGATCAACGCAGGCATAAGGGAGGACGGAGCTTTTTATCTGTTTTCTCTCAGGCTTGTGCCTGTCTTTCCTTTTTTTCTTATCAATCTGGCCATGGGACTTACCCCGCTGCCCATCAGGACATTTTACTGGGTTTCGCAACTGGGCATGCTGCCCGGAACCATTGTGTATGTGAATGCAGGTAAAGAACTGGGGGCCATTGAATCGCTTTCCGGCATCCTTTCGCCTTCGCTGATACTGTCTTTTGCCCTTCTGGGGCTTTTTCCGCTGGCAGCGCGCAAGGTGCTGGAACGTGCAGCCGCATGGCGCAGCACAAAAGGAGCCTGATGATGGTAAAATATGACTATGATATCATCGTGATAGGCGGCGGTGCCGCCGGTCTGACCGTAACAGCCGGAGCCGCTCAGCTGGGCGTTAAGGTGTTACTGGTGGAAAGCGGGCATGCCCTGGGCGGCGATTGTCTTCATTACGGCTGCGTACCCAGCAAAACACTGCTGCGTACCGCCGGAGTGCGGCATCTGATGCGGCACGCGGCACGTTACGGACTGCCCGATGCGCAGCTGCCGCCGGTGGACTTTGCGCAGGTGGCGCAGCGTATCAGCGAAGTTCAGGCCGTCATCCAGCAGCATGATTCCGTGGAACGTTTCACTGCACTGGGAGCAGAGGTGCTTTTCGGTGCGGCGTCGTTTGCGGATGACCACACGGTGGAAATCCGTTCTGATGATTCTGTGGTGCGGGCCACAGGAGCAAAAATTGTCATCGCCACCGGGTCGGGAGCCTCGGTGCCCCCGCTGGAGGGGCTGAACGAAAGCGGATATCTGACCAACAGAGAGATTTTTTCTCTGCCGGTGCTGCCGGCATCGCTGATAGTGCTGGGGGGCGGGCCTGTGGCTCTTGAGATGGCGCAGGCCTTCCGGCGTCTGGGAACAGAAGTGACCGTTGTACAGCGTTCGGGGCAGTTGCTGAGCAACGAGGATGCCGATATGGCGGATATCGTCAGACTGCGGCTGGAATCTGAAGGGGTGCGTGTGCTTACCCGCACGGAGATACAGTCTGTCCGGCGCGGAGCTGACGGTGTGCAGGTGCGCCTTGTACACGAGGGATCGGAAAAACTGCTGTCTGCTGCAGAGTTGCTGGTGGCTCTGGGGCGTGCTCCTCATGTGTCGGGACTGACGCTGGAAAATGCAGGTGTGGTGTATTCGGCGCGGGGGGTCGGGGTGGATGCACGCATGCGGACCAACGTACCGCACATCTATGCCGCCGGAGACGTGACCGGCCGCTACCTTTTCACCCATGCGGCAGGGTACGAGGGGGGCATCATCATTGCCAATGCCGTATTCCGTCTGCCGAAAAAGGCTGATTATACCAACATGCCGTGGTGCACGTTTACTGATCCGGAGCTGGCATCCGTGGGGCTGAACGAACGGCGGGCGCAGGCCGCCGGAGTCGATTATACCGTCCGCACTGAGTTGTTTTCAGGAAACGACAGGGCACTGGCCGAAGGAGCACCGGAAGGGCGCATAAAAATGCTGCTTGACCCGCGGGAAAAAGTGCTGGGGGTGCAGATATGCGGTGCCGGGGCCGGTGAAATCATCAACCAGTGGGTGGCTGTGCAGGCCGGGAAGGTTTCATTGTCCAGAATTGCCGGTGCGGTGTATCCGTATCCGACGCTGGGCGAAATAAGCAAGCGGGTGGCCGGCAATGTGATGGCGGACAAATTGTTCTCCGGCAAGGTGCAGAGTGCACTGTGTTTTCTTTTTCGCCATCAGGGCAAGGCGTGCAGCTAGCTTGCTCCGCTACTGCAGTCTTTCCGGCTGCCGGATGCGCTGCATGAGCACGCTCCATGTGGCTACCAGCGTGTCGTTCTGAAACAGTGCCCCTCTGTTTTCGTAGGCTTCGCTGCTGATAAGCCTCAGGTGTTCGGTAGCGTGCTGGCGGGTTTCTGCAATGATGGACGATGATATGATGGTATCGCCTGCAAAGGCGAAGCAGCCGCTGACGTCACCCAGAGACGGGCTGGTGGAGCGCCATTGCGCGTAGGTTGCCTTGGGGGGCAGCGGCTGAAATGTGTACAGGTTTTCTATGTCCTGCGGCTGCGCGGTGAGAATGCGCATGAATGCATGGTTGGACCATTGTTCCGGCGTGTGGGTGACTATGGACCTGCCTTCCACCGGAACAGCTACACCGCTGATGTTGGAGAAGACACCGGAAAGCTGCCAGAATCCTTCTTCCATAAGAAATGTGTGCTGCATTGTGTTCTCTCCGGAGTTGCGGATGCATTATGCAAAAGGGGATGTTTCCATCCCCCTGCATGACCGGCAGGTACTGCCGGAGTATCCGTTCATGATAATTTTTCAGACTGCCGCACCGCAGACGGGTCTGTGCTGCTGCCGGCAACCGGCCTGACCAAAAACATATGATACTGTCTGCGGCTACCGGCTTCCGGTGCGTGAATACGACGGTACATGATCCGGCGCAAGCCTTGCAGCCATGCCAACGCATGGCGCATGCGTCATGCTGTCCGGCTGTCTATCCAGCGCATGGCTTCTGCCAGATCCAGCGAACCCTCGTAAATGGCCTTGCCGGTAATGGCACCCTGCAGGTTGGCACTGCGGCTTACAGGATACAGATCGTAGACATCCTGCATGGTCGCTACGCCGCCTGCCGCTATGACTGGTATTGCCGAGCGGCCGGCAAGTTCGGAAAGAGCTTCCACGTTTACACCGCTCTGCATCCCGTCGCGGTCGATGTCGGTGTAGATGAGGAACGCGGCTCCCTGTTCTGTCAGCCGGGGCAGTACGTCGTAAATGCTCAGGCCGGAATCTTCCACCCAGCCTTTGGTTTTCAGTCTGCCGCCTTCCGCGTCCAGCGAAACGCCTATACGGCCCGGAAACGCTGAACACATGGCCCCGAACAGATCGGGATCGGTCAGGGCGATGGTGCCGATTATCAGTCGTTCAACTCCGGCATCCAGATACGCCTGCGCGGTGACGGTATCGCGTATGCCGCCGCCCAGCTGGACGGGAATGGATACACTGGCGCAGATGGTTCTGATCAACTCGCGGTTGACCGGAGTGCCGGAAAACGCACCGTCCAGATCTATCACATGCAGCCAGCGTCCGCCCTGTTCTTCCCAGTGGCGTGCCATGGCCACAGGATCGCCGGAAAAAACCGTTTCCTGATCGGCCTTGCCCTGCCGCAGGCGAACCGCCTGCCCGCCCTTTATGTCCACAGCAGGAAAGATGATCACAGACCCAGCTCCTTGATTCCCTGATACAGTCCTTCGCGGGCCAGATCTTCTGCTGTGATCCACTTGCCTTTGCGTTCGACGAATTTGCTGAACTCCAGCAGATTGTCAGCAAGTGTCTGCTGGGTTTCTTCAAAATGGTAACGCGAAACAAGGGACTGCCCCTGCACGTCCATCAGAAAGAGGTCAAGGGTGACGCTTGCGGGGCTGGCTGCCGTCATGTTTTCGCCTTTGCGCTGGTGCCAGTCGATGAGATGCGGCACCAGCAGGTAGTCAACCTCCATGCAGCGGCCCACGCGCAGCCAGTGTTCAAAAGCGCTGATGCTTTTTTCGTCCTGCTGTGCGGCGGAAACTATTTCCTGACATTGCCTTCCCTGTTCACTGGAAACATACTTGCGTGCGGTGGCACCGGCAAGAATGGCGGCAAAGTCTTCATCAAGACCGCGCAGGGTCTGGTTGTCCACCTCCTGCTGATTTTCCGGAATGTAACCGGCCAGCAGCGCTGCCGTGGTGGTGGGCTGGGTAAAGCCCGCCACACCGATGTTGATATCGGGCAACGGCATGGGACCTTGGACAGGGCTGTAACAGCCGGTAAGCAGCAGCGCAGCCGCCGCCGTGACCAGCAGGATTTTTATGCAGAGTTTGCGCATCAGTCGAGACTCCCCTTGGTGCTGAGCAGTGCTTCGCGTTCACAAGCCGCGGCCCGGCGCAGAGCAAGCCCCAGACCTTTGAACGCGGATTCTAACAGATGATGACCGTTTTTGCCGTAAAGCAATGATATGTGCAGATTGATTCTGGCACCGTTGGCAAATGATTTGAAAAACTCGCGCCACAGGTCTGCCTCGTCACCGGCAATGACCGGCGGCAGCAGTTCGTCGCCGCGGTAAACCAGATAGGGGCGTCCGGAAATATCCAGATCGACTTCCGTCAGCGCTTCATCCATGGGTACCCGTGCGTTGCCTACACGCGCTATGCCTTTTCTGTCACCCAGCGCCTGTGCAAAAGCCTGCCCCAGACAGAGCCCTGCATCTTCCACCGTATGGTGGGCGTCCACATGCGTGTCGCCGTTGCAGGTCAGGGTCAGGTCAAAGCCCGCCCAGAAGCCGAGCAGGGTAAGCATATGATCGGTAAATCCGTGACCGGTTGTTACCGATACTTCGCCTTTGCCGTCCACTGTAAGCGAAAGGGAAATGGCAGTTTCTGTCGTGGTGCGCGTCACAGTCGCAGCGCGTCGGGTCATGGTGTCTCCTGAAAGCCGGAAAAAAAGCGGCTACGCTGTTTCTTCCTGCTCATCGTTTTCATCTTCATCCTGCCCGCCGGCTTTGGCGGACCGGCCGAAAATCTGTGCCACGTAGATGCTTACTTCATACAGCAACAGCAGCGGACCGGCCATAAGCAGCTGCGAGATGACATCGGGCGGGGTAAGAATGGCCGCCACAATAAAGAAGCACAGCACAGCCACTTTGCGGGCTTTGCGCATGGCTGCAGCGGTAAGAATGCCTATCCGTGCGCCGAAAAAGGCAAACAGAGGCATTTCGAAAATCAGGCCGAACGCTATAAGCAACTTGAGCGAAAAACCGAGATATTCACCAAGCTTGGGCATGGCCTGAATGGTCTCGTTGTTAAAGCTCATGAAAAAGTCGAAAGCGAACGGGAAAACAATAAAATAGCCGAAGCAGGCGCCTGACGCAAAGAACAGTGCGGAAACACCTGCCATGGGAATGATGTATTTTTTTTCCTCGTCGTACAGTCCTGGAGCGATAAAAGCCCATATCTGGTAAAATATGTACGGGCTGGTCAGGAACATACCGGCAACGATGGATATTTTAAGATAGGTGAAGAACGCTTCGGGCAGCTCGGTGAAAATCAAAGTGCTTGTTTCGGGCATTACTGCCAGCAGCGGAGCCACCAGATAGCCGAAAAGCTGTTCTGCAAAACCGTAACAGGCCAGAAAGCCTATGCCCACGGCAATACAGCAGCGCACAAGCCGGAACCGCAGCTCATCCAGATGTTCAAGCAGCGTCATGGGCCGTTCGTCTTCATCCTCTTCCTCATCTGCCGCCGCCTCGGTCACGCGGTTGACGGCAGGTACGGGAGGAACGGATTCAGAAAGAGCCGGGGCGTTTTCCGCCCCGGCTTTATTGTTATCGTCGGCGGATTCGGCAGACGGGTCATCTGCTGCGGCATCGCCGGTATCAGCATCAGTTCCGTCCCCGGGGGTGGAATCTGCTGCTGTATCCTGCTGTTCCGCTGCGGGCTGTTCGTTTGTGTCGCCCTGCCCGGCATCGGCGGTAGAAGTTCCGGTTTCTCCGTTTGCCGCAGTTTCGTGCTCTTCGGAATCTCCGGTCTGCTCGTCGCGTTTCAGCTCGTCACTCATGCCTTTACCTTCTGCTTGTCGGTTACGGCATCAGCATCGGCCTGAGCTGTTGCTGCCGTGTCCTGCTGTTCACTGTCAGGTGCCACGGCGATATCAGGCTTTGCATCGGGGTCGCGTTGTTCCGCTTTGGCCGTTTTCTTCTTTGCGGGAGTTTCATCATCGCCGTACAGGTCTTTTCTGGCTTCCTGTTTGCGCTTTTCGTGCTCTTCAAGCTCCACTTCGGTATTGATGGTCCGCTGGAAGTCTGTGGACACCCTGCGGAACTCGGCCAGACCCTTGCCCAGCGTGCGAGCCGCTTTGGGCAGGTTTTTAGGGCCGAGAACGATAAGAGCAACAACAAGGATAACAAGGAGTTCCGTAGTTCCGATGCCGAACATAGTCTGGTATCCGCCTTTTCAGCTTGTTACCCGCCCTTATTCCCACTCGATGGTGCTGGGCGGCTTCGAGGATATGTCGTAAACCACGCGGTTGACGCCTTTGACCTCGTTGATGATGCGGCTGGAGATGCGCTCCAGCACTTCGGAGGGCAGCCGCACCCAGTCTGCGGTCATGGCGTCGACACTGTCCACCACGCGCAGGGCTATGACGTGCTCGTAGGTGCGGTCATCGCCCATGACACCGACCGTCTTTAACGGCAGCAGTACGGCAAAGCCCTGCCACACTTTGCGATACCAGCCAGACGCCGTCAACTCATTCTGAACGATTTTGTCAGCTTTGCGCAGGATGTCCAGACGCTCTTCCGTTACCTCGCCGATGACGCGTATGGCAAGGCCGGGACCGGGGAAGGGATGGCGCCAGACAATGAAGTCGGGCAGGCCGAGTTCCACGGCCAGCTTGCGCACTTCGTCCTTGAAGAGTTCGCGCAGCGGCTCGATGAGCTTGAGTTTCATGGTTTCGGGCAGGCCGCCCACGTTGTGGTGGCTTTTGATGACGGCCGAAGGGCCCTTGTGCGATATGGATTCAATGACATCAGGGTACAGCGTGCCCTGCGCGAGATACTTCACGTTGGGAATCTTCTGCGACTCTTCATCGAACACGTCAATGAAGGTGTAGCCGATGATCTTACGTTTCTTTTCGGGGTCTTCGACTCCGGCAAACTGCTTCATAAAGCGTTCGCGGGCGTCTACAACCGTCAGGTTGAGGTCGAAGTGTTCGCGCAGATAGCCGGAAACTTCATCAACTTCATTCAGGCGCAGCACTCCGTTGTCCACAAAGATGCAGTGCAGGCGGTGGCCGATGGCCTTGTGCAGCAGCACGGCAACCACGGTGGAGTCTATGCCGCCCGAAAGAGCGCAGACCACCTGATCGTCGGGGCCTACCTGCTCGGAGACTTCTTTTATCACCCGCTCGCAGAAAGAGGACATGGACCAGTCAGCCTTGATTCCTGCAATTTTAAACAGGAAGTTGTGCAGCATGCGCACGCCGTCTTCGGAGTGATGGACTTCGGGGTGGAACTGCACGGCATAGATGCGGCGCTGGTCGTCGGCCATGGCGGCCACTTCCAGTGTTTCGGTGCTGCCGGTCACCGTAAATCCGGCGGGCACTTTTTTCACTCTGTCACCGTGCGACATCCATACCCGTGATGATTCATCTGTTTTCAGGCCGTCCCACAGGGGGCTTCCGGCGCAGAACTTCAGGTCGGCGGGGCCGTATTCGCGGGTTTCGGAGCAGGAAAGCTCTCCGCCCAGATTGTGCGCAAGCAGCTGCATGCCGTAGCAGATGCCCAGAACCGGCACGCCGAGTTCCAGCAGGCCTTTGTCCAGCGCAGGGGAATCTTCGCCCAGCACGCTGGCGGGTCCGCCGGAAAGCACTACAGCCGAAGGAGACATGGCGGCTACTTCTGCGGCAGTGACGATGCAGGGATGAATTTCGGAATAGACACCGGCCTCGCGGATACGGCGAGCGATCAGCTGCGTAACCTGCGAACCGTAGTCCACGATAATGACTTTGTTCTGCTTTTCCATTCTATTCCTCCGGGGCGTGCGTTACGCGCTCCGTTTGGGACGGTTGATTACTTGTCCATGTTATAGTTGGGGGCTTCTTTGGTGATGATCACGTCGTGCACGTGTGATTCACGAAGACCCGCAACGGAAATCTGCACCATCTGTGCTTTTTCATCCAGTTCTGCAATGGTGGCCGCGCCGGTGTATCCCATACCGGAACGCAGTCCGCCCACCAGCTGAAAGACCGTGTCGCCCACATGTCCGCGGTAGGGCACACGTCCCACGATGCCTTCGGGAACCAGTTTTTTGGTCTTTTCCTGGAAGTAGCGGTCGGAGCTGCCGTCCTTCATGGCGTCGATGGATCCCATGCCGCGGTAGATTTTGTAGGTGCGGCCCTGATAGAGCACGGTTTCACCCGGGCTTTCCTCGGTGCCTGCCAGCAGCGAACCCAGCATGACGGTGTTGGCACCCACGGCAAGGGCTTTGACAATGTCGCCGGAGTATTTGATGCCGCCGTCCGCAATGATATGGCGGCCGAATTCTCTGGCGGCACGCACGGCTTCCATGATGGCCGTGATCTGGGGCACGCCCACACCGGCCACGATACGCGTGGTGCAGATGGAACCGGGACCGATGCCTACTTTCACAGTGTCGGCTCCTGCCTTGAAAAGCGCCTTGGCGCCTTCGTAGGAAGCCACGTTACCTGCGATAAGCTGGCAATCGGGGAAGGTTTTTTTCACCATTTCCACGGTTTTGAGGATGTTCTGCGAATGCCCGTGGGCAGAATCAAGAACGAGGAAGTCGGCTCCGGCCCCGAGCAGGGCCTGTGCGCGGGCTTCGCATTCGCCGCCCACACCGATGGCGGCACCGACACGCAGACGGCCTTTGTCGTCTTTGCATGCCTGCGGGTATTTCTGCACCTTGTCGATGTCTTTCATGGTGATGAGACCCTTGAGTCTGTTGTTCTCATCAACCACAAGCAATTTTTCGATGCGGTGTTCATGCAGGTGATGGCGGGCTTCATCCAGGGTGGTTCCCACCGGCACGGTTACCAGTTCTTCGCTGGTCATCACTTCGTGCACTCTGGTGCCTTCAAGATCGGTGACAAAACGCACATCGCGGTTGGTCAGTATGCCCACCAGTTCGGCGTCTTTAACAACGGGCAGACCGGAAACGCGGTATTCGCGCATGATCTGCAGCGCCTGCGCCACAGTGTAGTCGGGGGCTATGGTCACCGGATCGATGATCATGCCGCTTTCCGATTTTTTGACCTTTTCGATTTCAAGCCGCTGCTCGTCGATGGTCATGTTTTTGTGGATGACGCCCACACCGCCGTTACGCGCCATGGAGATGGCCATGGCAGACTCTGTAACGGTGTCCATGGCGGCGCTGATAAGCGGGATGTTCAGCTTGATCTGCGCGGTCAGCATGGTGGAAACGTCCACCTGATCCGGCGTGATCTCGGAGTAGCCGGGGACAAGCAGCACATCGTCAAATGTCAGAGCTTTGCCAAGAATCGTGCCCATGATATTTCTCCAAACAGGTTTCCGTCAGACGGCCGGCCCTTAGGCAGGCCGCCGTCTGCGCTGAGCCGTGCTTCCGTGGAGGAAGAAACGGTCTAAAATCAATGAAAAG
This sequence comes from Oleidesulfovibrio vietnamensis, assembly GCF_055388115.1. NCBI lineage: Bacteria > Pseudomonadati > Thermodesulfobacteriota > Desulfovibrionia > Desulfovibrionales > Desulfovibrionaceae > Oleidesulfovibrio > Oleidesulfovibrio vietnamensis. Next base: position 2,407,798 of record NZ_AP042419.1, on the reverse strand, counting down.
TTAATCGACCTTAGTAGTCCTTTTGGGCGGCTTCTGTCAACCGGAAGGCGGCTTGTGATGCGGTTCTGCAAGCATCGGGTGCCCCTGTGCACCGCGAACCAGACCAAGGGGCAACGTCCGCAGATTATGCGCCGCAAGGTTACCTGATCAAGTGTAATTGTATAGCCGACCAAGCATAAACGGGCAACAGGCGTTGCAGCCTGCTGCCCGTGGAGGGTCAGTGTGCGGCCGGCAGGCCTGTCATGAAAGGGGGCTGCCGGCTTCATGCTATTTGTCTTCGTGTTTGTTGCCGGTCAGCTCGGCTTTGGCCCGGGCTTTCAGTTCTTCGCCGGCAGTGCCGGAAGCGAGTATGGCTTCCAGATGCGGCCGGGCTTTTTCAGGTGCCCCCAGAAAATGACCGTACAGCACGGCCAGATTGTACCGCGCCATGGGGTCGTCTTCCAGCTTTATGAGCCGTTCAAAGGTTGTGGCCGCTTCGGCATGCTGGCCCAGCTGGTATTGCGAAATACCCAGCATATACAGCGGGCGGGAATCAGCGGGAGCTGCCACCACAAGCTTGTTGAGGAACGTCTGGGCACGCTGCCAGTCCCCTGTGTCCATAAAATGCTGCGCAAGCGTCTGCAGAACTTCAGGATCGTTAGGGTTTTCCTGCATCATGCGCATCAGTTCAGTCAGTTCGCCGGTTGCGGCGGCCGACATGCCCTGTTCCGGGGCTGCAGCGTTTTGTTGCGGCGCCCGGCCCTGTTTGACAAGAGAAGGATGGTTCATCCTGTAGATGAACGACGTGATGAGCATGACAGCCAGAGCGGCGCCCAGTGCTGCCAGAATATACTTGGTTATGTTGTGCCTCGGGCCGAAAGCAGGCCCCGGATTGTGATTAGTCATCGTTCATAAGCTCCATTTGGCGGATACGCTTGTCGAGCTGCTGCTGTGTGCGTGCCATGAAGAACAGATAGGCGCCCACCCCGAGCCATACAGCGGCATTGGCCATAAGCAGCCAGTTGCTAGAGTCCATGCGGGCCTCCTTACAGGTCGTCTGTGGTTGCAAGTGAATCAAGCCGGTCCGTGTCCGCCAGCTGGCGTGTTCTGATGGCAGTCAGCGCATACCACAGAAAGCCGAAACACAGCACACAGACAACCGCTGTGGTCAGCATTTCCGGCTCCAGTCCGCCACCGCGGCTGGCAAATACGGAAGGGTGTATGGACCGCCACAGTCGAGCGGAAAAGAACACCAGCGGCACATCTATGAATGCCACTATGCCCAGTACCGCACACACCACGGCGCGCCGTTCGCGGGCCAGTCCCATGGAACGCAGCATCAGGTATCCTGCATACACGAACCACATGACCAGCGTGGTGGTCAGCCGCGGGTCCCATGTCCACCAGACTCCCCACGAATGCCTGCCCCATACGGAACCCGTGACCAGAGCAAGGCCGGAAAAAAGCACGCCGATTTCGGCGGCTGCACCGGCCAGATTGTCCCAGAACCATGTTCTTTTGTTCAGATACATGGCGCTGGCTACAAACACCGCAAAAAAGCTGATCAACGCCCACCATGCCAGCGGCAGGTGGATGTAGAAAATTTTTTGAACGATGCCCATGGTCTGTTCTTCAGGGGCGTATACGAAGATGAAGTACTGGCTGACGGCCAGAGCCAGTCCTGCCATGGCCGCTGCGTAGCGGGGCAGGGGGCTGCGGGGCCGTATGGAATCGCGCATGTGGACCTCGTATCGTTTTTGTGGATGAGGGCAGACTGCGGGTCTGCCGTCGGATCAGCCTTCTCCGCTGTAAATGAAGGGGAAAAGCACCAGCCCCGCACCCAGAAAGAGCGCGTCGAACGCCGCGGCAATGCCTATCCACGACTGTGCACCTTCCGGCAGCTGGCCGGAAAACGCTGCCGCCCCGAGCCGTATTCCGGCCAGAAGCGCAGGAATAAGCAGGGGAAACAGGATAATGCTGAGCATGGATTCTCTGGCTGCCTGCCCCTGCGACAACGCCCCGAGCAAAGAGCCCAGTGCCATGATGCCGAGGTCTACCAGAAAGACTGCGAGCAGACCTGCCGGCCATAGTGCAGAGACCGACTGCCCCAGAAAAACCACCGCTGCGGGAACAAACACGAGCTGCGCGCACAGCAGCAGCAAAAGGCCGGCAAGCCCTTTGCCAAGCCAGACGGACTGCACCGGCACCGGTGCCAGCAGCAGACCGAAGCGTGCGCCGTTTACCTCTTCAAGACCGTACAGCGTGTTGAATATGAGTACCTGACAGAACGCGGAAGCCAGCCAGAATATGGCGGCGGCGCCCTGCGGTGACATTACTTCTCCTATCTGCTGCGACAGGCTGAACACGAATATGAGCAGCAGGCCGAGCAGCAGTGCCTGTGTGAGTCCCGTGCCGCGGGTGAGAACCAGTCGCAGGTCTTTGGCGGCTATGCGCATGGCTGCGTTCAGCATGCTGCCTCCGGAATGTAACCGGCGGCGGGGCCGTTGTAGAGCACGCGTCTGTCCCCTATGGCAACCACCGCATCGGCCAGAGCCAGATCTTCCGCCACGGAGTGGCTGATCCAGACCAGGCCTGCACCGCGGTTACGGGCTTCTTCTATTTCGCGCCGCAGCATGGACATGGAACGTACATCCAGTCCTGTGCCCGGCTCGTCCAGCAGAATTAGGTCGGGCTGCAACAGGAAAATCCGGGCCAGATTCAGCCGCTGAGCCATTCCGCGCGAAAAACTGCCCGCCCTTTCAAAGGCGAACCGCTTCAGTTCCACGCGGTCCAGAATGTCGAGCAGGGCCTGCTCGTCAGTCCGCCGTCCGTGCAGCCCTGCCCAGAAAGACAGGTTTTCCAGAGCGGACAAATCCGGATAAATGAACGTCTGATGGCCCAGATAGCCAATTTTATCTTCGGCCGCATGACACAGCACCTTGCCCGCACTCGGACGGGCAAGTCCGGCCATGATGCGCAGCAGAGTGGATTTACCAGCTCCGTTGGCACCGGCCAGCAGGGTGATGCTGCCGGAGGTCACGCTCAGGCTTACATCTTTTATGACCAGTCTCGTGCCGTAGAATTTGGCTATCTTTTCCAGTTTAAGCAGCATCTTCCTGCACCATGGCGGCGTTGTTCCTGCGGGAGCGCACGGCGCGCATGCCAAGGAAGGGGAACAGGCTGGCCAGCGTGCCGCCTATCCACAGCCAGTTGACCAGCGGGTTGATGCTGACACGCAGCACGGCTTTGTTGTCCTGCGAGATACCGAGCAGCGTGGCGTACGGTTCATCACCCAGCGTAGGGATGGTTGCCGCTTCGGCATACTGGTTTCTGCTGAACTTGCTGTATATGCGCCGCTGCGGGTGCAGGGTGCCTATCTTTTTACCGTTTTTGGCTACTTCCAGCTCGGCTTCGATAAAAATCATACCGGGGCCTTCGCCTTCGTACAGCGCCTTGTAGGTCATGGCGTAGTCGCCCAGAGTCACTGTTTCACCCTTGGCGATTTCTATTTCTTTTTCCACCTTGTACGGGCCGGAAAAAGCCACGCCCAGCACCATGAGCAGCAGCCCGATGTGCACACCGTAGGCCGCAACGGATGAGCGGTTGCGCCGCAGATGCGGCTGGGTGGCAAAGAGTATGCCTATGCCCGCAATGGCGCCCACGGCACTGGCGGCACCCAGCAGCGCGGCCGGAATGCGTATGCCGGTCACAAAGAAGCCTGCAAGCAGGGCCAGAAAAATGCCCCCCGCCAGCGCTGCTGCTTTTGTACTGCGCAGGCCTTCTTTCCATCCCAGCCAGGGACAGATGACCAGCAGCAGCGAAAGCATGACAAACAGCGGCAGACAGACTCTGTTATAGAAGGCGGGTTCCAGCCCCATGGGGTTGGCGCTCCAGAATTTGGAAAACACCGGCCACATGGTGCCCAGCAGTATGATGATGCTGAGCGCCATAAGCACCCACGCCACAATGACAAGAAAACCTTCGCGGCTGGCAATGCCCGAAAGAGGACGGGCGCCTTCCACCTTGTGCAGCATGGGGATGATGACGGAAATCGCTGTAAAGGCGATGATGAACACGAGCAGAGGCGCACCCACGCCGCCGTCACCGAAGGCATGCAGCGAGTCCACGACTCCGCTGCGGACAAGGTAAGTGGCGAAAAATGCCGAGATGGTCGTGAGCGCCATCAGGAATATGTTTGTTCTGTGCAGCTTGTTACGGCGTTGTTCCACAATGGATGTGTGCAGATAGCCCGAAGCCACAAGCCACGGGATGAGGGATGCGTTTTCCACAGGGTCCCATGCCCAGTAGCCGCCCCATCCCAGTTCCATATAGGACCACCAGCACCCCAGAATGATGCCTGCCGTAAGTGTGGCCCAGGCCAGCAGGGTCATATTGCGGCCGGCTTCGATCCACGAAACCTCATTACCTGAGTTTCTGTTAAGTGCCTGCGCCAGTGCCAGACAGCCCGGTACGGCAAATCCGCCGTAGCCCAGAAAGAGCAGCGGCGGGTGGAATATCATGCCCGGGTTCTGCAGCAGCGGGTTAAGCCCGTTGCCGTCGGCAGGTGCCGGATTAACGGTGATGAACGGGTTGCTCCATGTGGTCAGAAGCAGGGCGAAAAACGCCTGAATGATCATGAAAAACAGCCAGAAGTACGTTTTTGTACCGTCTGACATCACCCTGTAGCCCTGTGTGCACATAAAATACACGCCCGAAAGCGATACGCACAGCGCCCAGAACAGCAGCGAGCCTGCCTGTCCTGCCCAGAATGCCGTCAGCCGGTAAAAGACAGGAAGCAGCCTGTCGGTGTAGCTGGCGATGTATGCGTTGGAAAAATCAAATATCACGAGGCCGTAAAGCAGGATGAGCGAAGCTGCGGTCATGAGCCCCGTGACAAGTATCTGCCCTTTTTCCAGCAGGTGCAGTGCGTTTCTGCGTCCCTGCCAGGCCTGCGCCATGCTCAGGCCGCCCAGAGTGAGCGACAAAAGCAGACAGGCGGAGAGAATAAAGTACCCCGTAAGGTGCATGTGGTCTCCTTTACAGGACTATTTCATACGGCGTCAGCCGTGAGTGAGCGTAAAAAAAGAAGGCCCGCGGGAAGAACCTGCCTGTAAAAAAGGCCAGCTGGCTGCCGGCCTTGTTTCAGCCCTGTGTCTATTCCCGGTTTTCCTTCTGGTATTTCGAGGGACACTTGGTCATGAGCGTGCGTGCTGCAAACATCTGTGTCTGGGGGGCAACGCCGCCTTCTATGATTACTTCCGCACCGGGTTTGAATGTGTCAGGCACAGCGCCTTTATACTCAACCCACATGGTACGCGTTTTGTTGTCTTTGTCTTCAATCTGGAACCGGACGCCCAGTCCCTCGTCTATGCGCTGCAGGCCTTCGGCCTTGACCGTGCCGAACAGCCGCGCCGATTTCAGGTCGCCGGACGGCATGGCCAGCGCTTCTGATACATTCAGAAAATAAACGCTGTTCTGGGACAAGCCGGAAAAGAGCAGATATCCCACCCCGCCCACAAAAAGAAGCAGGGCGGCTATGTAGATGGTCTTGCTGTTTTTTTTCGGCATGGATGCTCCATGTGTTACGGTTTCCGAACGGTATGTATGGTCACCGCGGGCACGTGTGGCTCGTTGCTCGCGAATAATGATGAATTGTTGTTTTTACGAATACGGACTTTCCGGTCGGGAATCAAGGCTTCACACGCTTTTGCCGCCCGTAAGTCTGGCCCTGCGCGAGCGGGCCAGTTGCTGCAGGTCGGCAAACTGGTCCGATTCGTCCACGATTTCTTTGCCCAGAATTTCTTCCAGCACGTCTTCCAGTGCGACCACGCCGGCAACGCCGCCGTATTCGTCCAGCACCACGGCCAGATGCACCCGTCTTTCCAGCATTTGAGTGAGCAGCCTGTCAAGAGTCAGCGATTCAAGCACAAAAGTCACCGGAGTCATTATTTCGGAAAGGCGCGTCAGATGCCTGTCCGCAGCGACTTCCTGCAGAACGTGGCGGCGCATGACTATGCCCACCATGTCCTCGTTGTTGTCCTGCCACAAGGGGATACGGCTGTAGTTCCAGAATCCGGGGCGCTCGTGGGCCTCTTCCACGGTCATGTCCGCCTGAAGCGAAAAAACCACAGTGCGCGGGGTCATTATGTCTTCGACCCGCTTTTTATCCAGCGACAGGATATTCTGGATAGAAATTTCTTCATACGGTTTTAGGATACCGGACTTGCGCGACAGGCTGACCAGCGCTCTGATATCTTCTTCCGAGGCTTCGGGGCGCGTTTTTGCCGGAGTCATCAGTCTGGTTATCCAGCCGCCGATGATGATAACAGGCGAAAGCAGCCACACAAGCATGTTGAGCGGAGCGGCCACCACTGAAGTCAGCGGGCGTGCGTACGTGACGCCCAGCGTTTTTGGTATGATTTCCGAACAGATGAGAATGATGACCGTGAAGCATGCCGCAAAGGTGGCCATATGTTCTGCGCCGAACACATTGGCCGCGGCTGCACCGGCAATGGATGCGCCGGCGGTGTTGGCCACGGTGTTCAGGGTGAGCACCGCTGTAATGGGTTTATCGATGTTGGAACGCAGGGTGAACATCAGTTCGCCCGAACGGCGACCCTTTTTGCGCAGTTGCTCGATATGGCTCCATGGAACGGAATACAGCACTGCTTCTGCCACGGAACAAGAAGCCGATATGATGACGGCAAAGGAAACCGCCAGAATAAATTCAATCATGACGGATGAATGATCCTGTTATGAAAAAGGAGGGGACGTTGCACCCACGGACGGCCGGAAAGACCGGATAAGCGTATGACATATGCCGCAAGTATAGCAATGCGGGAAATGATTATCAACACTGTACCTGCGGCCGCGGCAGCCCCTGCTGCGCGGGAAGTTTATCGGGGGCTTCTGCCGCCGGTGTGCGGGGCCTGCGGCCGCCGTGCGCCTTGCAAAAACATAACTGCCGTGCCATCTAGACACGCCTGTTGCGTGGTGTGTGCGGCAGGATTATGCTGTCCGCCGCGATTCAATTTGTTTCGCCCCTGACCCAGCTGCATGAAGGAGGCTCAGTGCCCCGTATTGACTGTATTCTTCTTGACCGTGACGGTACGGTCATCGTCGACAAGCATTATCTGAGCGACCCGCAGGGCGTTGAACTGCTGCCGGGGGCCGGAGAAGCATTGGCCGGAGCCTGTGCCGAAGGCAGAAAGCTGTTCATCGTGACCAATCAGTCCGGTATCGGGCGGGGAATGTTTTCGGAAAACGACTACGAGGCGTGCAGGATGCAGCTTGACGCCATGCTGCAATCCTGCGGCGCGTCGGTCACTGCTTCGCGCCATTGTCCGCATGCTCCTGACAGTTCCTGCATATGCCGCAAGCCGGAGACAGGCCTGTGGCAGACCCTGCGCGATGCCTACGGGCTGAAGGCGGAGCGCTGCGCGATGGTGGGCGACAAGCTGGCTGATGTGGGCTTCGGGCGCAACGCCTGTCTGGCGGCTTCTGTGCTGGTACTTACCGGCAAAGGGCGGGCAGAGGCGGAAAAGGCCGGATTGAAAGCGGAAGCTGATATGGCGTTGCGTGAGGACGGCTGGGTGGAAGTGCATAAACGCTCAGGCGTGCTGCCGGATGTTGTGGCATGCGATGTGCGTGCCGCGCTCGACTGGGTAAGAACTGTGCTGGAGGAGAAATAATGCGACGCATAGCCGTCTGGAACACCGCTTTTCTCGGCGATGCCGTGCTGACGCTGCCGCTTATCAGCACGCTGAAGGCTGCCTATCCTGATGCCGCCATCGATTTCTGGGTGCGCAAGGGGTTTGAGGGGCTGTTCGCATCCCAGCCGGAGCTGGCGGGGGTGTACGGGTATGACAAGAACGGAGCACAGGGCGGTCCGGGCGGAACTTTCGCTCTGGGCAGGCATATGGCGGCACAGGGGTATTCGCTTTTTGTATCGGCCCATACCAGTGTCCGCAGCGGCCTGATGGCCCGCTGGTCAAGCGCCAAGACGCGTATCGGGTATGACAGACCTTTTCTGAACAGATATTTTTATACGCATACCGTTCCGCGCTGCTTCGACTCCATGGAAGAAATCGAACGCCTGCTGCAACTGGTAAAGCCACTTGGAATCAGCGAATTGCACACATGGCCCCGGCTGGTGCTGCCGCAGGATGCCCGCCATAAAGCCGAAGGATATTTTGCCAGCCATGTGAAAGGTCCGGTTGTGGGGCTGCATCCCGGTTCGGTATGGGGAACAAAACGATGGCCTGCCGCCTCGTATGCGCAGGTTGCTTCGCACGCAGTTGCCGCGGGGGCGCAGGTGATGATTTTTGCCGGTCCCGGAGAAGAAGCCATGGCGCAGGATGTGATCAGCCGCATTGATACCGGGGGCAGACGCCACGCTGTGCTTGATCTTTCGGGCAGTCTTTCGCTTCCCGAGCTTGCGGCCTTTCTGGGACGTCTGGACTGTTATGTGACCAATGATTCAGGCCCCATGCATCTTGCATGGGTGCAGCATACTCCGGTGACGGCCATTTTCGGCCCTACCGTCCGGCGTCTGGGTTTTTTCCCCCGCGGCAGCCGGTCCACGGTGCTGGAGGCCGATGTCTCCTGTCGTCCGTGCGGCCTGCATGGCCCGCAGGAATGCCCGCAGGGGCACCACCGCTGTATGGCTGAGGTGACTCCCGGCATGGTCTGGGCGGATGTGGAGCGCAAGCTTTTCCGCACATGATGCTTTTGGATGTGGACATGATGACGGCGACGGCGCCCTGCGGTTACGCGGGGCGTTTTTTTGTGCTTTCTGCCCGTGCTGAGCGGAACGTGATGCGCGGGTGTGTCCGTCCGCGGGTAAACCCGTCGGCTGCGGCTTAGGCGGTCTTACCAGACTGCTGTTCGCGTTTTGTTTTTACCGGCTGTGTTGCGGGGGGGGCGGCTGCCGGTCGTCAGTCTGACCTGCTGTATGTGCGTTGAACGCTATGCTTTGTTGCTTACGGATGCACAGACGGGTTTGTTCTGCTGTATGGGGGGCGTTGGGACAGAAGGCTGGCTGAGTGCGGTGCACTGAAGGGCGGCGGAGGCGGGACGCACTGCATGTGTCCGTCACATGAGGCGTAACTGGAGCCGCCGGAAAGATTCGGGGACGGAAGAGTGCAGCTTCCGTCCCCGATTGTCCGCCATGAATGGGTGCCCAGGAGGAGTCCAGCCCTAGGGCACCCACATCATGCTTCTGCTTTCTTCCAGGCCCGACTAGAAGAAAACGAACGTCACAAGGATGAAGACGGGGATAAGGATACCGCCCGACCACATCATGTAGCCGAAGAAGCTGGGCATCTTGACGCCCTGATCTTCAGCGATGGAACGTACCATGAAGTTGGGAGCGTTACCGATATAGGTGTTGGCCCCCATGAACACAGCACCGGCGGAAATGGCCAGCAGCGTGTGTGACAGGTCGTTCATCAGGTGCACGGCGTCGCCGCCTGCGGTGTTGAAGAACACAAGGTAGGTGGGCGCGTTGTCAAGGAAGCTGGACAGCAGACCCGTGAGCCAGAAGTACATCACGTTCACAGGCTGGCCGTTGTGGCTCACCATTTCAATAACACTGCGCAGTGCACCGGATTCTCCGGCCTTCAGAATGGCGATGGCCGGAATCATGGAGATGAAAATGCCGGAGAAGAGCTTGGCGACTTCGATGATGGGGAACCAGTTGAAGTCGTTCTTTCTGCGGCTTTCAGGATCGGTAAGCTTCAGAGACAGACCGGCGATGACCAGCAGCAGGACATCGCGGACAATGTTCTGAAGTTCAACCGGCACGTGGTAGAGATCAAGGCTGATGCCGGGCTTCCACAGACCGCTCAGCAGTACCGAGCAGACAACGCCCACCAGCAGGAGCAGGTTGATCTTGCCTTCCAGTCCCAGCTTTTCACCGGATGCGTCGGTGGGGGGAACCGGCTTGCCTTCCTTGGCGAACAGCATGGTGTCGACAACGAAGAAGAGTGCCAGCAGGATTGCAGCCACAAACAGCATGGGTACCAGCATATGGATGGTGGTCCAGAAGAAGGACACGCCTTTCAGGAAGCCGAGGAACAGAGGCGGGTCACCCAGCGGAGTCAGCGAACCGCCGATGTTGGCCACAAGGAAAATGAAGAATACGACGGAATGCACCTTGTATTTGCGGTGTGCGTTGGCGCGCAGCAGCGGACGGATGAGCAGCATGGCGGCACCGGTGGTACCCATCCAGCTGGCCAGTACGGTACCGATGAGCAGCAGGCCGGTGTTGACCACAGGGGTGCCCACCAGAGAACCTTTCAGGCGTACCCCGCCTGCAACTGTGAACAAAGACAGCAGCAGTATGATAAAGGGTATGTATTCAAGGAAAAGAGTATGAATAACTTCGTACAGCGCCAGTGAAAAACCGAATTTTACAGTGAAGGGAATGATGAATGCCAATGCCCAGAACGCAGCCACCTTGCCGAAGTTGTGATGCCAGAAATGGGGTGCGGTGAGGGGGAATATGGCGATGGAGAGCAGCATGCAGGCAAAGGGAATAACCCACATGACGCCCAGTTCAGCCCCGTCAAGATGAGGAGCACCATGCCCGCCTGCAGCCAGCGCCAGACAGGGCAGCAGACAAACCGCCGTGAGTGTGAACACTGCGGTCATAAGTTGAGAAAAACTCCAACGGTTCACCGTTCCTTGCCTCCTTGTTGTGTCGGAAACACGCCTGAAAAATATCGGGGTTTCAGGCCGTTATTGGGGAAAAAGGTCAATGGCAGACAGCTGCAGCCTGTGCCGTTTCCTGACAGCAGGGCGCTGTTCGCGCACAAGCCCGAAGCTGTCGCGAATGCCTTTGCCGTTCTACCGGACGAAACGGGACTTTTCAATAGAGCATGGCGGCAATATATGAAAAAAAGTCAGTGGCTTGGAACAAAGGCTCGCTTTTTTAGCAGGTTGTGCCATCTTTTGGCTGACAACCCCGCGGCAGGCATCACGTTATGCAGTGTCCGGCCTGGCGCTGCTGTGCCGCAGGCACGGGGTGACAGCAGGCCCGTTCCGCTGTATGTAACGCTGGATTTATGCACGGAACCGAAAAGTCAGAACGATATGAACGGATGAAAATGATATGACCAGAGAACGTACTTCAGAAAGGGTGGAGAAAATCAAGAGGGTGCTGTCGCTGAGGCAGAAAGACCTTACTCTTGTGCTTGCAAATATACACGATCCGCACAATGTGTCGGCCATCTACCGCAGCTGCGACGCTTTCGGCGTTTCCAGAGTCCATCTGTACTATACGGATACCCCTTTTCCCCCGCTCAGCGGACGCTCTTCGGCATCTGCCCGCAAATGGGTGGAGACTGAAAGGCACGAAGATCCGGCACAGCTGGCCGCTGCGCTCAGAAAAAAAGGATGCTGTATTCTTGCCACCAGCTGTTCGCCCTCGGCCCGGCCGCTGCGCGAATGGGACATGACCGGTCCCACGGCGATCATTATGGGCAACGAACACCGCGGGGTGGACGCCGAGCTTATGGAAATAGTGGACGGTGAAGTCTATATCCCCATGTTCGGCATGATTCAGAGCTTCAATGTTTCGGTGGCGGCGGCTGTTATTTTGTCCGAGGCTTCGCGGCAGCGTCAGCAGGCGGGTAAATACGAGACTCCCACATATACCGAAGAAGAATACGCTGCGGTGCTGGAAGAGTGGCTGGCAAAATAAGTTTTCAGCTTTCTGCTGGTTGTGCTGCGTATAGACACGGCCCGTGTGTGGGGGCGGACTCTGACGGACGCAATCAGCCGCCGCGTGACATGCAGCGTTCAGGCGATAAAAAACCGGCCGCGGGTATGACCGCGGCCGGTTTTTTTTGTGGGGGAAGCTATAACAGACCCAGTTCTTTCAGCCAGCCTTCATACAGGTGCTGCAACTCCTGTTCTCCAGCTTTTCTGGCCCAGTTTGCCAGTCCTGCCGCTTTTTTGGTCAGTGCGCCCACATCTTCAAGCAGCCCGTTGATATGGGCTGCTTTTTCCTGCGCCTGTGCTGCCAGACTTTCATTTCCGGCCATGGCTGCCGTGACGGCCAGCTGGCGGTAATGGGGAAGCATGGGAAAAAAGTACGTCTGAAGCAGGCGTACCCCGCTGGCTTCGGCGTACAGCCGGTTCTGTTCCAGAAAACCGGCCAGCAGAGCGTATCCTGTCTGCCACAGCGGTTCCTGCTGCAGCAGTTGCCAGCAGGCCGCCGCGTTGAACTCTCCGCCTGCGCCTGCTCCGGCGCCGGTCATGGATGATGTAAGCGCTGTCTCGCGCTCTTCTGCAAGCGTTATGTACGATTCCAGCCATGGCGTGATGGCAAACCGGTAGCCGTCCCGTGCCGCATGCCTGTGCATGTCCGGCCCGAAGCAGCCTTTGCAGCGCTGGTTGAGCAGGGCCGCGTTCGTATCGTCATCGTCGCCCCGGCCCGGCGTCTGGCTTTCCAGATGGTAGACCCTGCTTTCAGTGACGCAGCGCAGCTTTTTGCCCGCCTCGCGGATGCGGCAGCATAGCTCAAGGTCTTCGCTGCCGTTTTTGTAGCCTTCATAAAAACCGCCGCACTGCCGGAACAGTCCGGAAGGAACGAGCAGACAGGCACCGGTGATGGCCTGCAGCGTTCTGCGGGTGCGCAGCACGGGATGGTCTGCCGGAAAGTTGGCGTACAGATGCTGTGTGCGCAGTGCGGGGGTGAAAACGATACCCGCGTGCTGCACCCTGTCCGATTCGGGATAGAGCAGCAGCGGTCCCGCCGCGCCCAGCCTGGCGTCCTCGTCAAATGCCTTCATCAGCGGAGGCAGCCATCCTGAGGTGAGCAGCGTGTCATTGTTGAGAAACAGCAGCATTTCACCGCGGGCGCTCTTTGCACCCAGATTGCAGGCCGGTCCGAAGCCCTGATTGGTGTCCAGCCTTATGCGCCGGAACATGCGTCCGAACAGTTTCTCTCCGAGGGGAGCCAGCTGGACGGCTGTTTCGTCTCCCGAGCCGTTGTCCGCCACGATGACTTCAAAAAAGTCGCCGGGAGTGTGCTGTCGCAGGCTTTCCAGACAGGCCCGTGTCAGATGCCACTGGTTCCAGACAGGTATGATGATTGAAAGGGGTGTGGTAGTGTTCATGTTGCGGGAATATCTTTGCATAGGGTGGAGTGCTTGCGCAGCAGGTCGCTGCGTGCCGTTTCCAGCGCCTGTTCGCGTACGGCCTGTACGGAACCGGCGGGATACAGGTGTTCCAGTTTTATTTTATTGCCCATGATGTGCCCCAGCTTGGCCGGAGCACCGGCCTGCCGCATGCTGGAATGCTGCATGTGCGGAATGCGCACGCTGCCTGTGTACACCGTGGCGAAACCGGCCTGTGCACATCGGATATCGCGTTCAAGGTCGTCAAACTGTGTCGGAGAAAAGCGGATGTCGAACGGACCGCATTCTTCAACAGCACGCATGTTCAGTGCATGACAGCAGCCGGAAACGGAAAGGCACGGGCGGGTGTGCATGCCTGCCAGCACCGACCGGATTCCGGCCGCATTGCAGTATACATGCATCTGTTCTTCAATGTCGGAAAAGCTGCGGGTGCCCATATCCGGCGGGATGAGGAAAAAATCGGCGCATTGCACGGCATAGGGCGGGGTGTGGTCGAGTACCGTACATCCGGCCGTGGCCGTGCGCGGATTCTCCAGTGCCGCGCTCATGAGCGGAACAAGCCATTGCGGCGGTAGCAGAATGTCATCGTCCAGAAAAACAGCCCATTGATGCCGGCGTACCTGCGGCAGTGAGAGCAGCCAGTTGCGGGCGGCAGGGGCCCCTATGTTCACGGGCAGACGCAGGGTGTGCAGCTGCTGCGCGGGCCATTGAGCGCGCATGGTTTCCAGCATGGTCTGCATATCTTCCGCAGTCTCTGCGGCGGGGCGCCGGTCAGAGCCGTTGTCGAGCACAAATACGGGGGCGTTGCCCATGTCCGAATCACGCAGGGTTTGCAGCGTGCGCCGCAGCAGTCCGGGCTTGTTCCATGAATACAGCAGGATGGCAGGCGGATTGTCACGCACGGTCCGGTGCTGCAGTGGCGCGGGGTGCATAAGGCTGTACAGCCCCTGAGTGAGGGACGGATGCCACGGGTGCTGCCGCCAGAGCGCTTGCAGCACACTGTGCGCCGCACGGGTATCGGCACACTTCAATGCGGTTTCAACCTGCATTTCTGCTACCCACAGGCCGAAAAGCGGTCCGGCTTCTTTTTCCAGCCGGCGCAGCAGGCTGCGGACTTTGTCCGCATGTTCAGCGTTGTTCTGTTCCAGCATGCACACCCGGTATTCGGCCTGCAGGCGGGCCGCCAGTATGTCCGCTCCGGCAAAGACGGGCAGTGCCTGCGCTGCTTTCTCCCACAAGCCGTCATGCGGCTGCGCAAGGCAGAGCTCAAAGGCCTGCCCCAGCCAGAAACAGGCATGTTTTTCGTCCGCGATATGGTTGATGCACCGGAGCATTGCGCCTTGCGGATCGGCATCTGCCAGAGCGCGCCATGTCTCATATTCCGGGGGGACTGCATTGCGCTGCAGCACGGCGTGTGCCAGTGCAACCGTCCGGTCGTGGGACGGGTGTCCTGCAAAGAGCGCTGTCACATAGCCGCACAGACGGCGGTCGAGGGGATGCTTCTGCCATGACCACAAAATGTGGGCGGCAACAGCGCCGGACACCGTGACGGGCAGGGCGTCGGGCGCCGCTGCGGTCAGTGTCCGCAGCCCCTGTTCCGCATGCATCAGGCGTATGTTCAGTCCTTCGACTCCCAGCTGCCACAGCGGCATTGTTTCGCACAGCCGGAGCAACGTGTCGGTGCGGTGATCATTCATCATATTGCAGAGTATGCGCAGTACGCGCGCAGAAGCGGTGTAACACGGTGGACGGGGCTGCACCGCGCGGCTAAAATGATTGCGCAAAAGACGTGCGCACTGTATCTGATCATCTTGTAACCCTTTGTATAGTATGTCAACTCCGGTCTGGAGAAAAGGAGGCGCTGTGCTTTTTGACTGGAATGCCATGGAAGCGGCCGGCGGCACGGACATGATGAATGAGCTTGCCAAAGGCGGCACCGGCAAGATGCACCGGCTTTATCTGGCAGATATGGCCCTGCAGAAGGCCATGGAAGCGCAGAAGGCCGGCAGGGCCGGAGTGGGCGGCATGCTGCTTGAAACCGGCAGAAGCCTTATCTGTGCGGCATGGGACGCGGATCCGCTGGACGGCGGCACCGCCGCGCAGTTGCTTGCTCTTGACGACATGCAGCCTTTTTTGCCGGATTCTGTGCGCAGTGTTGCACAGCACATGCGGCAGGGGTGGAGCGTACCGCAGGATCAGCGGTATTATCAGCGTCTGCTTCAGAAGCGTGACACAGCCCTGACCATGGGGTTTCTTGAAAAGCAGACCGCACGGGAGCCGGATAACGCCTACTGGCTGCAGCAGCAGCTTGCGCTGGCCGGTTACGAAGGCGACACCGGCCGCGTGGAAGCCGTCATTGCCGGAGCAACTTCCCTGCCTTTGCCGGTGCGTACGCGGCTGCTTGCCGACATGCACCTGATGCGGGGTGATGCGGAGCAGGCTGCAGCGCTTTATGAGTCCGTCTGGCCGCATTCCGCCGGAATGACGGAACACCTGACCCGCGCCGCAGAGGCCCTGACCCGCTGCGGCCGCGAGGATACCGCACTGCGGCTGTGGCAGACGGCTTTTGCGCTGCGCGGCTGGGACAGCAATCTGCTGCTGCGCCTGTCTGACGTGGCTGACGGAACCCATACGGCATGCCGGATGCCCGAAGGCAGGGGGGCTGTGCTGCTTTATTCATACAACAAGGCTGCCTGTCTTGACATCACGCTGGGCAGCCTTGCCGCTTCGCGGCTGGATGATGCGCGCATTATCGTGCTGGACAACGGTTCTTCCGATGCAACACCCGGGGTGCTTGCCCGCTGGAAGGAACACCTTGGCGACGGATTGCTGACTGTCTCCTTGCCCTGCAATGTGGGGGCCCCTGCAGCCCGCAACTGGCTTATGCATCTTACGGAACTTGACGGCTGCCGCTGGGTGGCTTACTGCGACGACGACGTTGAACTGCCCGCCGACTGGCTGGGGCGCATGGGCGCGGCCATGCAGCGCTATCCCCATGCAGCCGCGTGGGGGTGCAGAGTGGTGGACCATGCCAACCCCGCGCTGATACAGTCGGTGGATATGCATCTCGACGCTCCGCAGCCGCAGTCGGCCGAACAGGTGGCTGCCGAAGGTGAGCGCCGCTTTGCGGTTTCCATGCTGCAGCATCAGGATATGGATTTCGGGCAGTTCACCTACATGCGGCCCTGTGCCACGGTGACCGGATGCTGCCATCTTTTTCTGCTGGATGCCCTGCGCTCCGGCGGCGGATTTGACCTGCGTTACTCCCCTTCACAGTATGACGATCTGGAGCATGACCTGCGGCAGGTATTGCAGGGCCGACTGCCGGTCTATCAGGGGCATCTTGCCGTGCGTCATATGAAACGCAGCGGCAAGGCGGCGCTGCAGCAGCCCGAAGCGCAGGGGAATGCCTCTGCCAATATGTATAAATTGCAGATGCGCTATACAAAAGATGAATTTGAAACCATGCGCCGTCACGACTATGCCGCACTGAAGCAGGACCTGCTGCGCAAGGCCGCAGCGCTTGCCGCGAGCGTGGCGTGACGGAGCAATACGTAAGGAATTTTGCAGCTGATGGCTGATTTTTCACATAAAAGCACTGTGCTTGTAACGTGTCCGCTGGCGGCTTCGGCCTTGCTGGCGACGGAACTGAAGGCGCTGGGTTTTACGCCCCGCAATGAACTGCCCGCCGGTGTGGAGGTGCAGGCCGACCTGAATGACTGCATGCGGATGAACCTGCACCTGCGCACGGCCAACAGGGTGCTGTATCAGGTAGCCGCGTTTCGTGCCCGTGATGCCGATGCGCTGTACAGGGCGGCTTCGCGCATTCACTGGGAACTGTTTATCGCCCCTGAAGGGTATGTGAGCATAGCGTCTTCCGTTGACAACCCCACCATACGTGACAGCCGTTTTGCCAATCAGCGGCTGAAGGATGCGGTGGTGGACAGGATACGGAGCCGTACGGGCAGACGCCCCGATTCGGGACCGCTGCAGACGGGGGTAGTGCTGTTTCTGCACTGGCATGATGACTGGTGCCGGCTGTATGTCGATACCTCCGGCGAGCCGCTTTCACGCAGGGGATACAGAAAAAATCCGTGGAAGGCCCCCATGCAGGAAACTCTGGCGGCCGCTGTTCTGATGGCTGCCGGCTGGCCGGGCGGTGGGCATCTGATCAACCCCATGTGCGGTTCGGGTACTCTGGCTGTGGAAGCCGTGCTCATGGCCATGAACTCCGCACCGGGGCTGCTGCGTGATTCTTTCTGCTTCATGCATCTGCCCGGTTATAAACCGGAGATATGGGACGCCCTGCTTGACAGGGCGGAAGCGCAGGAAACAGGAGAGATATCGGGGCGGGTCATTGCAACCGACATTGTGCCCGAGGCGGTAAAGGCTTCGCAGGAAAACGCGGTACGGGCCGGTGTTGCCGGTTTTATCGAGTTCGGCGTCTGTGATTTTACGCAGACCGACATTCCTCAGCCGTCTGAAGGGCGCGATGTGATCATCATGAATCCGGAGTACGGCGCCCGTCTCGGAGATGCTGCTCAGCTGGAGGGTGTCTACCGGGCTGTGGGTGATTTTTTCAAACAGCGCTGCGGCGGATACACGGGGTATGTTTTTACCGGCAACATGAAACTGGCCGGTAACGTGGGACTGCGCACTTCGCGCCGCATTCCTTTTCACAGTGCCAAAATAGAATGCCGCCTGCTGGAATACGAGTTGTATTCCGGCAGCAGAAAGCATGCGGACCATCAGTGACGCCGCAGGGGTACTGCCGCGCAACCGCCATAAAAAAAGAGGCTGCCACGTCATACGCGGCAGCCTCTTTTTTTATGCAAGACGGTCTGTTACGCCCCGAATGCCGCCTGATGGCGGGCCTTGAACTCTTCAGGGGTGAAGGAGTGCTCCTGTGTGCCGTAATGCTCTACGCAGAAGCTGGCACAAGTGGCGCCTATTTTTGCGGCTCCGGCCACATCCAGCCCGTCGGTTAGACCCTTGAGCAGACCGGCGCGGAATGCGTCGCCTGCGCCTGTGGGGTCAAGCACCTGCCGCGGTCTGGCAATGCCCACCATGACAGGTTCGCCGTTGTCTATGCGCGAACCGTTCTCACCGAGGGTGGTGATGATGTAATCGGTCATGGTCAGCAGTTCGGCTTTGGTGCGGCCGGTGGCTTTCATTATCATTTCCAGTTCGTAGTCGTTGCTTACCAGCATGTGTGCACCGTTGATGCATTCCAGCATGCTGTCACCGGTAAGCGCAGTGATCTGCTGGCCGGGGTCGAAAATATAGCGCATGCCCATGCTGCGGAATTTACGCGGCAGTTCCACCATATCCTGCAGGTTTCCGGGAGAGACGATGGCAAGATCGTTTTCGGGGATGACGCCGTTAAACTGGTACCCGCAAGGGTGGCTCATGGCTGCGGGGTTGAATCCGGTGATCTGGTTGTCGCTCTGGTCGGTGGTAATGTAGGCTCCGGCGGTGAACTGGTCGTCCATTTTCCGGATGCCGTCCTGTGGCAGTCCCAGACCGGTCAGCACTTCTTCGTAGCGGTCAAAGTCTTTGCCCACAGTGGCAAGTATGGTCGGCTTTTCGCCCAGCAGAGCCAGTGAGTATGCAATGTTGCCCGCCGTGCCGCCGCGTTTTTCTTCCAGCCTGTCGATAAGAAAGCAGACGTTGAGAATATGGATTTTATCCGGCAGAATATGATCGCTGAATTTGCCGGGGAAGTTCATTATCCGATCGTATGCGAGCGATCCGGAAATAAAAATGGACATGTGCTCAACGCTCCTTTCGTACTTCGTTGTCTATCCAGTTGAGAAAAGGGGGAAGCCCTTCTGAAACGGCAAGTGCGACAGCACACGGCACATCGTAGCCGTGCAGTTCCGCTACGGCGGCAAGAGCATCTTCGACTCTGTCGTCCGATGTCTTGGCGATGAAAGCGACTTCGCTTTCATTCTGCACTTGGCCGTCCCACCGGAAAATGGACTCGATCCGTCCGAGAATGTTGACACAGGCTGCAAGTCTGCGTTCTACAAGAATCCGGCCTATGCGCCGTGCTTCCTGTTCATCGGGGGCGGTCATGTACAGTATTTTTGCCATGGTGTCCTCCGGAGTTACGGTGTGGTGCGTCGCGCGACAGCTTATGTACAGCAAAGCTGCGGTAACGGCAATAATTTCGGGGTGCAAAGCCCTGTGCCGCGGATTCTTTTCGGGGATATTGTATGCCCGTATGCTTTGCACAGTATGATTTTCATCCTCAGGTGGTCATGTAAATGAAAAAGAAAGAACGTGCGGCGGCTTTTCTGGCGCTGCTGAAAAAAAGGTATCCGGCTCCTGCCACGCATCTTGATGCGCGTACCCCGTGGGAACTGCTGGTGGCTACTGTGCTTGCCGCGCAATGCACGGACGAAAGGGTGAATAAAGTCACCCCCGGGCTTTTCCGGCGTTGGCCGGGCCCTGCCGAGCTTGCGCAGGCCTTGCAGGGAGAGGTGGAAGAAGTTGTGCATTCCACCGGTTTTTACCGCAACAAGGCAAAAAATCTCATAGCCGCGGCAGATATGGTAACCCGCCTGCACGGCGGGCAGGTTCCGCGTACCATGGATGAGCTGACGGCCCTGCCCGGGCTGGCCCGCAAAACGGCTAACATCGTGCTTTGGGGCGGATACGGCATTAACGAGGGGCTGGCGGTGGACACGCATGTGAAGCGTATAGCCTTCCGCATGGGGTTCACCGCATCGGATAATCCGGTTGTGGTTGAAAAAGACCTGATGCCCCTTTTTCCCCGTGCGGAGTGGGGCGACGTGAACCACCGCATGGTGTGGTTCGGGCGGCATGTGTGCGATGCCCGCAAACCGTTGTGCCATGAGTGTGAAATGTTTGATTTCTGCCCGCGCAAAGGGGTGCAGGGAAAAAAAACGGCAGCGCGTGCGTCTGCCCGCAAGGCCGGTGTCTGATGCTTAAAAATACGTTCTGTCATCTGCCGGGAGTCGGTGCAGGCACTGAACGCAGCCTGTGGGACAAGGGTGTGCTGACCTGGGAAGATGCGCTGGATGCGCCGCAGAAGCTGCTGGGAAAAAACGGCGACCGGCTGCGCCGCGGTGCCGAAGAATCGCTTGCCCGGCTGGAATCCGCCGACGCTGCGTGGTTCGGGGGCAGTCTGCCCGCCAATATGCAGTGGCGCCTTTTTGATCCGTTCCGCTGCAATGCCGCCTACGTGGACATTGAAACAACGGGATTGTCGTGGCCGTCGGCACATGTGACCACCATCGCCCTGTACGACGGGCGGCAGGTGCGTACATATGTGCACGGGCGCAATCTGCATGATTTTGCAGAAGACATGGCTGCCTATGACCTTTTGATAACGTTCAACGGTAAATGCTTTGATGTGCCTTTTCTGGAGCGGGCGCTTGATATGCGCATGACAGCGGGGCACGTGGATCTGCGTTATGTATTCAGAGCGCTCGGACTGGGGGGCGGCCTGAAGCATATCGAGCACTGCCTTGGATTTGACAGAGGCGAACTGGAGGGCGTGGACGGGTATATGGCCGTGCTGTTGTGGAATCTTTTCCGCAGAACAGGCGACGAGCGTGTTCTTGAAACCCTGCTGGCCTACAATGCCGAAGATGTGCTGACGCTGGAGCCTCTTATGTATCATGCCTACAACAGGCACCTTGCAGGCACGCCTTTCAGTCAGGCGGCAGCTTTGTCCGTGCCGCCGGTGGCGCCCAATCCTTTCCGTGCCTCCCCGCGCGCCCTGCGCGAAGCCCGGTCCGGCGCAATGTTTTGATAGTGTGAAAGGAATAACGCGGCGGGGCTTGTAACTCCCTTCTTCCCCGTGCATAGTATGAAGATAGGGGGTGACTTATGTCACAGAGCAACATCCTTTTGGAATCGGGCACAAACGAGTTAGAAATAATTGAGTTTATCATAGAAGAGCACGATGCGGAGGGCACTCTGTATAAAGGCCACTATGCCATGAACGTGGCAAAGGTGCTTGAAATTATACGGCGTCCTGATGTGGTGGGTCTGCCGGGTACGCATCATCCTGCGGCTTTGGGTACTTTTTCGCTGCGGGGCAGGGTGCTGCCGCTCATCGACCTTGCCCGGTGGCTGGAAAAGGGCAGTCTGGATTCCCCCGGAGCCAAAGTCATTGTTTCGGAATTCAGCGGCACCATTACGGCTTTTCTGGTGTCTTCGGTTACCAGCATTCACCGTCTCAGCTGGAGTCAGATCGAAGCTCCGGATGCGTATCTGCACCGGTTCAGCAATGAATCCATAACAGGCGTTGTGCGTTTTGAAGATCGCATCGTCTTTCTGCTGGACATGGAGCGCATTGTTGCTTCAATGAATCCGCATCTTGATTTGAAAGCCCACGCAGAACGCATCGAAGAGAGTGTTTCCGGTGATAATCTGAAAACGCTCATTGCGGACGATTCTTCTTCGATCCGCAACATGATAGGTGCGACGCTGAAAAAAGCCGGTTTTGACGTGACGGCCACCAGCAGCGGGCTGGAAGCGTGGAAGCAGCTGGAAGCCTGGAAAAAGGAATCGCAGGAACAGGGACGCCCGCTGAGCGATTTTGTGGTGCTTGTGGTATCCGACATTGAAATGCCGGAAATGGACGGCCACAACCTGACAAGGCGCATCAAGGATGACCCTGTGCTCAAACAGTTGCCGGTAATGCTGTTTTCTTCGCTGATAACTGAAGCGCTGAGGCACAAAGGTGAGGCCGTGGGCGCTGACGATCAGGTATCAAAACCCGACCTGCCGTCGCTTACTTCGCGTGCGCGTGCGCTGATCACTTCTTATTTCGGTATCTAGCTTTTGCCCGCAGTATGGTATAACGCTGTGGACATTATGACTAAAGACAGCATCTTCACCAGTCCGTTCAAGGGCATTCCCCTGCATGAGCAGGTAAGCAATCCGAACATAACAGTCGGCCGTTACAGTTATTATTCAGGGTATTACCACAACCACCCGTTTGAAGACTGTGTCCGCTATCTTATGCCGCAACCGGATACCGTAGACAGGCTGATCATAGGCAGCTTCTGCTCCATCGGAACGGGCGCCAGCTTTGTCATGGCGGGCAATCAGGGGCACCGTACCGACTGGATAAGCACTTTTCCCTTCTACTACGCAGGCAATGCCGAATTTTCCGGTGCCCGTGACGGCTACAGGCCGGCCGGAGATACGGTGGTGGGCAGCGATGTGTGGATAGGAGCCGAAGCCATGATCATGCCGGGAGTGTGTATCGGGCACGGGGCTGTCATTGCTTCGCGTGCTGTGGTCACTTCTGATGTGCCTCCGTACGCCGTGGTGGCCGGCATGCCCGCCAGGCAGCTGCGTGTCCGGTTTGATGAGAAAAGTGTGGCCATGCTGCTTGAAATGGCGTGGTGGGAGTGGCCGCAGGATATGCTGAGTGCTGCCATGCCGCTGCTGACCTCACAAAATGTGGGTGAACTCTACCGTTTCTGGAAAAGTTATGGTAACAGGACGGCAAACGTCACGGCATGACGCCGGGGCGCATGCGGCTGTGCGTCCTGTGGATGTGTGCCGATCACCTGCCTGAAACGTAAGGAGTTCTGATGTTCAACGGGCGTTTTGACTGCGACCTGAGCATGGCCGAATGCATCGGACATGCTGTGCTGTGGATCATTATTTCCGTGCTTACTCTGGGGATAGGAGCATTTATCTACCCCTATGCACTGGCGCGGTTTGTTGTCAGCCGGACATATGTTGTTTCCGGCGGGCGCAGAGTCGGCAGGCTGCAGTGCGACCTTGATCTCGGCAGTCAGCTTGGTCATCTTATTTTATGGATCATACTGGCTGTCATCACGTTTGGTCTTGCATATGTGGTGTATCTGTACCGTGTGGGCAAACTGGTGGCCGACCGTACTCTTATTATTCCGCTGTAACCGCATATTGCCGGAAAGGCTCTTTTCAGGCGCATCCGCCATGTGGCGGATGCGCCTTTTGTTTGTGGTGTCCGGATACGGGCCTAAAAAAAAGCCGGAGCAAGAAGCTCCGGCCGGAATAAGCTGACGGGCGGGATAGGGCTAGCGGCGGGCCGCTGCACGCAGATCGTCCACAGCGTCGGTGCGTTCCCACGAAAATTCGGGAATCTCGCGACCGAAGTGTCCGTAGCAGGCTGATTTTTTATAGATCGGCCGGCGCAGGTCAAGGCGTTTGGAGATATGGTACGGGCGCAGGTCGAACACATCGCGCACGGCCTGAGTGAGCACCTCGTCGGAAATGTCGCTGCTGCCCAGAGAGGTGCACAGTACGGAAACAGGATCGGCCACGCCGATGCAGTACGCAATCTGTACTTCGCATTTGGGAGCAAGTCCGGCTGCCACAACGTTTTTGGCAATGTAGCGGCCCATGTATGCGCCGGAGCGGTCCACTTTGGAGGGGTCTTTGCCGGAGAATGCGCCGCCGCCGTGGCTGCCCATGCCGCCGTAAGTGTCCTGAATGATTTTACGGCCGGTAAGACCGCAGTCACCCATGGGGCCGCCGATAACAAAACGGCCGGTGGTGTTGATGAAAATTTCGCAGTCTTTTTCGTTGAAGAAGCCGGAAGGTTCCAGAACGGGACGTATGACGTGGGTTCTGATGGCGTCTATGATGTCTGTCTGGCTGGCCTGTTCCGCATGCTGTGTGGAAACAACCACATTGTTGATGCGTACCGGGCGGCCGTCAACGTATTCAAAGGACACCTGTGTTTTGCCGTCGGGGCGCAGAAAATCCACGGTGCCGTCTTTGCGCACAGCGGTAAGCTTTTGCGAAAGCTGGTGTGCCCAGAATATGGGGGCGGGCATCAGCGTGGGGGTTTCGTCGCAGGCAAAGCCGAACATCATGCCCTGGTCACCGGCTCCCTGATTTTCGGGGTCCTGGCGGTCAACGCCCTGAGCAATGTCAGGAGACTGTTTGTCTATGGAAGACAGCACGGCGCATGTCTGCCAGTCAAATCCCATGGAGGAGTTATTGTATCCGATTTCTTTGATGGTATCCCGCACCACCTGCGGCAGGTCGGCATAGCCTCTGGTGGTTATTTCGCCGGCGATGATGGCCATGCCGGTGGTGACCATGGTCTCACAGGCCACGCGCGAATCAGGATCCTGTTCGAGCAGCACATCAAGCACGGCGTCGGAAATCTGGTCAGCGACTTTGTCGGGATGGCCTTCGGTAACCGATTCGGAAGTGAAGTGGTATTTACCCTTATAAGGGATCATGCGTTTCCTCCTGGGATGTGTTCTTCGCCTTGATGGCTGTTTTCTTTTTTCTGTTTTTCGACTTTTCGTGCTCTGCACTCAGAATTCCGCCGGAAATAAGCAGTTTGAATGCATCTTCCACATTCATTTCCAACGGAATGACATCCGCTTCGGGCACCATGAGGTAAAAGCCCGAAGTGGGGTTCGGGGTGGTGGGCACAAACACGTTCAGCACTTTGCTGGCTGTTTTGCTTTGAATTTCACCCACGGCAACGCCTGTGACAAATGCCATGGTATACAGCCCCTTGCGTGGATATTCTATCAGCACCACCCGCTGAAAATCGCGCGAAGAGGTGAATATGGTTTCCACCAGCTGCTTGATACCGGAGTACAGCGAACTGACCAGCGGTATGCGTGCCAGAATGGCGTCGCCCAGATCTACAAGGCGGCGCCCCAGAAAATTGCGCACAAGCAGCCCTGTGACCAGCAGCACCACGATCAGCAGCAGAAACCCCAGCCCCGGCACGGCAAAAGGCAGAAAAGCCTCCGGACGGTACTGCGGCGGCAGGAGCAGCAGCAGTTTGTCCACCCAGCGCACTGCCACCCGCAGTGTGAGAAAAGTCGCCACCAGCGGGGTAAGCACCAGTATGCCGGCAAACAGGTTTGCCTTGATGAACCGGCGCAGCGACGCCATAAAGCCGCCTGAAGAATCCTGAGCGGTCATTATCCGTGCCTGCCGTTCATATCAGAGCCAGATTGTCAATCAGGCGTGCTCTGCCCAGACGTACGGCGGCTGCGCATGTGGCCATGCCCCCCACTCGTTCCAGCGGCTGCAGCGTGTCGGGGTGAACGATTTCCAGATAATCTTCCCTGCCTTCCGGCAGGTGCTGCTTCCAGTATTCTTTAACCGCAGCCCGCAGAACGGCCGTGTCGCGCTCTCCGCCGGCCACCATGTCGCGTGCACGGATCAGCCCCTGATACAGGGCAGGTGCCTGTCTGCGCTCTTCCGGAGTCAGATACACATTGCGTGAACTCATGGCCAGACCGTCGGTTTCGCGTACAATGGGGCAACCGTCTATGGTTACGGGCAGATGCATGTCTTTTGCCATGCGTCTGAGCACTGCCAGCTGCTGCCAGTCTTTTTCGCCGAAAACGGCAAGGCGGGGCAGGGTGAGCAGCATCAGCTTCATGACCACGGTGCACACCCCGCGGAAATGACCGGGACGGTCGGCGCCGCACAGGCCGGAAGACAGTCCGGGAATTTCCACCCATGTGTCGAATCCCTGCGGGTACATGGCTTCCGGCTGCGGGGTGAACAGCACATCGGCACCGGCCCGCTGGGCAACCTCGGCATCGCCGGAAAGGTCGCGGGGGTAGGCTGCCAGATCTTCTCCGGGAGCAAACTGCGCGGGGTTGACAAAAAGGCTCACCACAACCTTGTCCGCACGTTCGCGGGCATAGGCCATAAGGCTTTCGTGCCCTGCATGGTAGTAACCCATGGTCGGAACCAGCGCGGTTTTGACACCGCCGCAGCGCCAGTCAAGGCAAAGCCGCTGAAGCTCTTCGGGAGATGTGATTATCTGCATATCAATGTATCCGCATATAGTTGTTGTTCTGGTTGTAAACTTAGTGGCCCTTGTTGTAAAGCAAAATCCGGAACATACTGTGCCGCGCAGGGCGTCGCAGCGATGTCAGGCGGACAGAGTATAACAAGGCGGGCGTCATGGGAACGGCTTTCCATCAGGGAGCACTGGATAATTTCTGCGCGCTGTATGCGGTGGTCAATGCTTTTTGCCGCACGCACGCGCTTACCGCGTTTCAGGCCAGACGCATGTTTCATGACACGCTCCTCAGGCTTGCACAGGACGACGAGGTTTTTACCGCGGCGGTTACCGCTGCCACTGACTACACCGGCATAGTGCATGATATGCTGGAATGGTACGGGGCCGGTCTTTTCCCGCTGCATGTGCAGAGCGCTTTTGCCGATGAGCCGGCCGGAGAAAGCGATTTCTGGAGCATGGCTGCAGACTGGCTTGCCGCGGGTGCCAGAAGAACGATGCTGCTGCGGTTCATGCGCTATGTGCCCGGACAGGATGCCCCTGTGGTACGCCACTGGACAGCCGCCGACCGTCTGCTGGGCGATTCGCTTTTTCTGCTTGATTCCAGCAGAGACTCCGGTGCGCTGCACGTGCTTTTGCGGCATCAGGTAACCTGCTTTCGTGAACGTGTGAACGAGGAACGCTTTGTGCGGATTATTCCCTCGTCCTGCCTGCTGCTGCAGGGACTGGATGCTCCGCCGCCTCGGGGGATGAGCATCAGTCGTCCGCGCCGCTGACATTTTCTTCCCAGCGGCGCTGTTCGTCTTCCGGCATGCCGAAGGAGTGCTGCGCCGCGGGAAATTCTCCCTGACGCACTTCATCACCATACTGCTGCACGGCTTTTACGGCATGCCCGCGCAGCTCTGCATAGCGTTTCACAAACTTCGGGGTGAAGCGGTCGAACAGGCCCAGCATATCGTGCACCACCAGCACCTGCCCGTCGCACTGCGCTCCGGCCCCTATGCCGATGGTGGGAATGCCTGACGTGCGGGTAATGTGCGCGGCCACAGGGGCGGGTATGGCTTCCAGTACCAGTGCAAAACAGCCCGCATCTTCCAGTATGCGCGCATCTTCCGCCAGACTGCGGGCGGCGGCAGCCGAACGCCCCTGCACTTTAAAGCCGCCCAGCGCCGCTACACGCTGCGGAGTAAGCCCGATGTGCCCCATGACGGGAATCCCCGCCTTCACAAGAGCCTCCACCTGCGGAGCGACTTCTTTGCCCCCTTCCAGCTTTACAGCGCGCACACCGCCTTCGCGGAACAGTCGCGCCGCGCTGTGCATGGCCTGATCCGGCCCCTGTTCATAGGTCATAAAGGGCAGGTCGCCCACCACCAGCGCGCGTGAGGCGCCCCGCGTGACGGCCCGGCAGTGGTGGATCATCTCGTCCAGCGTCACGGACAGCGTGTCCTCATGCCCCAGCACCACCATGGCCAGCGAATCGCCTACCAGCAGCATGTCCATGCCGCCTTCATCGGCAATGGATGCCGTGGGGTAGTCGTATGCCGTCAGCATGGCCAGACGTCTTGTGTTTTTTGCCGCCCGTATGTCCGCCGCGGTTATGGCGCGGGTTTCGGCATGTGTGCTCATTACGGTTCCTCCGTGTTTTGTCTGTACCATAAGGCAAAGCGTGTCTGTCGCCAATCCCTTTCGGTGCTGCACTTGCGGGCATCTGGCACGATTTATGCTTGTTTTTTGGCCGGAACGGGCGACCGGCGTGTTTTTCCTGTCTTGCTGCGTAAGCTGCGGGAAAAACGTGTCAAGTTGCTGACAGTTGCGGCATGTGAGCAGACGAGGAGGAATATATATGTCGATGGTCATCAACCATAACCTTATGGCGCAGAATGCTTCGCGCAATCTGAGTACGGCGTATGGCAATCTGTCAACATCCGTCCGGCGGCTTTCTTCGGGGCTGCGTGTGGGGACAGCAGCCGACGACGCGGCAGGTATGGCCATCAGAGAACTCATGCGTGCCAACATAGCGTCCATGCATCAGGGGGTACGAAACGCCAACGATGCCATTTCGCTGCTGCAGACGGCAGACGGCGCGCTTTCAGTCATTGACGAAAAGCTCATCCGCATGAAGGAACTGGCCGAACAGGCCGCAACCGGCACGTACACCTCGGATCAGCGTCTGCTCATTGATTCCGAATATCAGGCCATGGCTTCGGAAATCACCCGTATTGCCAATTCGACTGATTTCAACGGTATCCAGCTGCTCAACGGCAATCTTTCCAGCTCCACTCATGATGGCAGCGGGGTCGTTTCGCGCGGGAAAATGAAGATACATTTCGGCACGGCAAATGATTCTGCCGAAGACTACTATTACATACAGATAGGCACCGCCACGGCTTCGGCACTTGGGGTGGGCAATCAGGCCGATGCCACCTTCGGCGGGTTTGCCATTTCCACCCAGTCAGCAGCCCAGCAGGCCCTTGTTGCCATCGACAAGGCTATTGTATCCAAAGACAATATCAGGGCGGCCCTCGGGGTGCTGCAGAACCGTCTGGAAAACACCATCACCAACCTGCAGATTCAGGCCGAAAACCTGCAGGCCGCTGAATCCCGTATTTCAGATGTCGATGTTTCCAATGAAATGACCGAGTTTGTCCGCCAGCAGATTCTTACCCAGTCTGCGGTGGCCATGTTGTCGCAGGCCAATTCGCTGCCGCGTATGGCCATGCAGCTGCTCGGCGGCTGATGCAGAGACCGTTGGGGTATGTGCCGGAGCAGTTTGCTGCTCCGGCTTTTTTTTATGTAATACAGCATGTTATGTTTTTCTGCTGTGTGCAGTCCGAAAAAAATGGACTGGAGGGCTAATGAAAGCCGGTTCGCGGTCGAATAGATAGTCAGGAAGATCACTTTGCGGCCGCAGGGAAGCGGCCGGAGCAGAGTGTTTCTAAAAAGCACTAATATTCATGGAGGAATATTATGTCTCTGGTTATCAATCACAACTTGATGGCGACGAATGCTGCCCGTAACCTGAGCCAGTCTTATGGCAACCTGAGCACGTCCGTACGCCGTTTGTCTTCGGGCCTTCGCGTGGGTACCGCTGCGGATGACGCAGCCGGTCTTGCCATCCGCGAAATCATGCGCGCCGACATCGCCGCGCTGAATCAGGGGGTACGTAACGCCAACGACGCTATTTCGCTTATCCAGACTGCAGACGGTGCGCTTTCCGTTATCGACGAAAAGCTCATCCGCATGAAGGAACTGGCGGAACAGGCCGCAACCGGTACCTACACTTCCGACCAGCGTCTGATCATCGACTCCGAATATCAGGCCATGGCTTCGGAAATCACCCGTATCGCCAACGCTACCGACTTTAACGGCATCGCGCTGCTGAACGGCAACCTTTCCAGTGCATCGCATGACGGCAGCGGCCTTGTGTCCACCGGCAAGCTGAAGGTGCACTTCGGTACCAAGAACGACTCCGCGGAAGACTACTACTACATCCAGATCGGTACTTCCACGGCATCGGCTCTGGGGCTGGGCAACCAGTCCACCGTGGGCGGAGCAGGGTACACCATTTCCACCCAGTCCGCCGCACAGAACGCGCTGGTCGGCATTGAAAATGCCATCGTCTCCAAGGACAAGATCCGCGCAAACCTCGGTGCTCTCCAGAACCGTCTGGAAAACACCATCACCAACCTGCAGATTCAGTCTGAAAACCTGCAGGCTGCCGAATCCCGTATTTCCGACGTGGACGTTTCGCAGGAAATGACCGAGTTCACGCGGCAGCAGATCCTCACCCAGTCGGCAGTGGCCATGCTTTCGCAGGCTAACTCGCTGCCCAGAATGGCCATGCAGCTGCTTGGCGGTTAATAGTCGCCAGACCGGGGAATCGGAGAAAACGGGCCGGAAAGCCGAAAGGCTTTCCGGCCTTTTGCATGCGCAACGGTTTGCACACTCCGCCTGTTTGCGGCATTGTGCTGCAAGCCGTTTTTTCGCTCAGGAGGAGCCTTATGCGCATCAATGTTACCCGCGAGAATTTTCCGGTGGTGCTTGCTGCCGTGTTTACTGTTTTTTTTGCACTGCTGGGCATTGCGCCCGCTTCCCGCGCGGTGTGGATTGCAGAGGTCATTCCGCTTGTCAGCGTGTTTGTGCTGCTGGTGGTCACATACAGATTTTTCCGTTTTTCCAATATTGCTTACGGGCTTATGGCTGTGTGGCTTTTCTGGCATACGGTGGGGGCGCATTTCACCTTCAGCGAGGTGCCTTTCGGTGCGGTAACGGAACTGCTGGGAGGCGGACGCAATCACTTTGACCGCATCGGGCATTTCAGTGTCGGCTTTTATGCCTATGCCATGTGCGAGCTTTTTATGCGCCGCAGACTGGCCGGTCCGGTGGTGTCCACCTTGTTTGCCCTCTTTTTCATCATGTCCGTGGCGGCCGGATACGAAATTATCGAATGGTGGTATGCCGCGGCGGAAGGTGGTGATGCCGGGGTTGCTTTTCTGGGCAGTCAGGGCGACGTGTGGGACGCGCAGAAAGACATGCTGGCCGACACGCTGGGGGCTGTTTTTTCGTTGCTGCTGTTCTGGACCATGGGCAGACGCTGGGGCAGCCGGCCCTGACGGCAGCGCCGCAGGCTGTCCGTTGCCGTTGCCGTGTATGCGCCGCGGCGGTGCGGCGGGGGTGTACTTGAGTGCGGAAATGCCGTATGGAGTCGTTCCGCGCCTGACGGTGCGAGAAATGTCCGGAGGCGTTCTTTTATGACGCACTGCAACCCGCAGCACAATCTGCAGGGGCGTGACAGGCTCACACGTCTTGCCGATTTTCTTTTTGAAGCGGGAATGCTCCGCAAAACTCCCCGCAGCGGGTACCAGTTTCTGGGTACCGGCAGCGAGAACGTGGCGGAACATTCTTTCCGTACCGCGGTCATCGGTTATGTGCTGGCCTGCGAGGCCGGAGCCGATCCTGCGCGGACCGCGCTCATGTGCCTTTTTCATGATTTTCATGAAAGCCGTATCGGTGACTTCAACTATGTGAACCGCATATATAATACCTGCAACCAGCGCATCGCGCTGGAACATGCGCTGGAAGGCACCGGTCTGGAAGACCGTGTGCTGCCGCTTTTTGACGAGCTGGAAGAAGCCGGCTCCGTGGAGGCGCGTCTGGCGCAGGATGCCGACCAGATAGACCTGATTCTGAACCTGAAGCAGGAGCTTGATCTGGGCAACAGATATGCGGGCAAATGGATGGAAGGCGCCCTGAAGCGCCTGCGAACCGAAGCGGGCGCCGCACTGGCGCAGACCGTGGCGCATACAGATCATACCGACTGGTGGTTTCTGGGACCCGACAAATCATGGTGGGAACGCAAAAACGGAAACCACAAAAAATAATACCCGTGGTTACCGCCCGCCGCATCATGCGGCGGGTGTTTCGCTTTGTTCCGCTGAGCGCCGGATGTGCAACCCCGCACGGCGCTGCACGTTACTACAAGCCTGTGTGACAGGAGGAATACGTGGCAGATCCTGATCGTTACAATAAAATGTTTCCCGTTTCGTGGGAGCAGCTGCACCGCGATACCAGAGCGCTCTCATGGAGACTCATGGAACGGGGGCCTTTCAAGGGTATAGTGGCCATCACCCGCGGCGGTCTGGTTCCCGCTGCCATTCTGGCGCGTGAACTTGAAGTGCGTCTGGTGGATACCATCTGTATAGCCAGTTACGACTGGAAGTCGCAGGGGGGCATTTCTGTCCTGAAAGGGGTGGAAGGTGACGGCGAGGGCTGGCTGATAGTGGATGACCTGGTGGATACCGGAACCACGGCGCGCGCAGTGCGCGAAATGCTGCCCAAGGCTCACTTTGCCACCGTGTATGCAAAACCTTCCGGCCGTCCGGTGGTTGATACCTATATTACCGAAGTCAGTCAGGATACATGGATTTTGTTCCCCTGGGACTCCGAGATTCAATATGTTCAGCCTCTTGTCAACCGCAGACAAGAAGGGTAGATAGTTTTTTTCCGGTGCGAACCGGAGTGTTTACTGGCTTGGGCGGCGTTCACGGGGAACGCTGCCCGCTATGTATATTGGGATGGTCTGCATCATCGAGGGAGAACGTTAGATGCGCAAGCTTATGCTGCTGCTTGCCGCAGCCCTGCTGGTATTCGGCGGGCTGACCGGCTGCGAAAAGGAAAAACCGGCGGAAAAAACCGCCACGGCCGAATCTGCGGCCAAGCAGGATTCCGCGCCTGCCGCAACGGAAGAAGCACCTGCTGAAAAAGAATTTAAAATCGGCTTTGTCTATGTGAGCCCTGTGGGTGACGCCGGCTGGTCGTATGCACACGATCAGGCCCGTATGGAACTGGAAAAACGCCCCGGCGTGACCACTTCTTTTGTGGAGTCCGTTCCGGAAGGTGCTGATGCGGAACGTGTTATTCTGAACATGGCCCGCAAAGGCTATGACATGATTTTCACCACCAGCTACGGCTACATGGACCCCACCCTGAAAGTGGCCGGACAGTACCCTGACATCACCTTCATGCACTGTGCCGGCTACAAGACTGCCCCCAACATGAGCGCCTATTTCGGCCGCGTGTATCAGGCCCGTTACCTTACGGGCATGGTGGCAGGCCGCATGACCAAATCCAACGTGCTCGGCTATGTGGCGGCTTTCCCCATTCCCGAAGTTATCCGCGGCATCAACGCTTTTGCTCTCGGCGTGCGTTCGGTGAACCCCGACGCACAGGTGCGCGTGGTCTGGACCAAGACCTGGTATGATCCCGCCACAGAAAAAGAAGCCGCCAAGTCGCTGCTGGATGTGGGCGCGGATGTCATTGCGCAGCATCAGGATTCTCCCGGCCCGCAGGAAGCAGCGCAGGAGCGCGGTGTGTACTCGGTGGGCTACAACTCCGACATGAGCACCTTTGCACCCAAGGCACACCTCACTTCCGCTGTCTGGAACTGGCAGATCTTCTATGATCATGTGGTGGACAGCGTGCGTGACGGCAGCTGGCAGTCCGGTCAGTACTGGTGGGGACTTGAACACGGCATTGTCGATATAGCTCCCTTCGGCGACATGGTTCCGCAGGACGTGCGTGACGAAGTGCTGGCCAAAAAGGCTGACATAGCTTCCGGCAAGGTTGCCGTGTTTACCGGTCCTGTTAAAGACCAGAGCGGCAAGATACGCATTGCCGAAGGTGAAAAGGCCGGTGATGCCGCGCTGCTCGGCATGGACTGGTTTGTCGAAGGCGTGGTAGGCACCACCGAATAGACCCTGCATCGCTGGAGACATTGCCCGATGATGGGTTACAGAGTCGTTAAACGACAGGAGCCCCTTAACTGGGGCTCCTTTTTCATTTTTCTGGTTGCCCTTGTTCTTTCTCTGTCACTGAGCGGCGCCATGCTGGCCGTACAGGGAAAACCTTTTCTCAAGGGACTGTATCTGTTGTGGGACGGCGGGTTCGGCCAGCTGTATGCGCTGGAAGATACGCTGCTCAAAACCATACCCATTTTTCTGTGCGCCTTGGGCGTTGCCGTCTGCTTTCGTATGCAGATATGGAACATCGGCGCCGAGGGCCAGTTCGCGCTGGGAGCAGTGGGGGCTACATGGGCCGTGCTGACTTTTCCTGCTGCTCCGGCGTGGGTGCTTATTCCGCTCATGCTGGTGTGCGGTGCCGTGGCCGGAGGCCTGTGGGCGCTTGTGCCGGCACTGCTGCGGTTGCGGCTGGGTATGAATGAAATCATCACAACATTGATGTTTAACTATATCGGCATTCTGCTGCTGCAATACATGGTTTACGGGCCGTGGAAAGACCCGGCCAGTTTCGGATTTCCCATGACCCCCATGTTTCCCGTGGCCGCGGTTTTTGCCCCTGTTGTCGGCAGAATACACTGGGGCATAGTGTTATGCGCCGTGGTGGCCGTGGCGCTGTGGTTTTTTCTGTATCGTACGCGGCTTGGGTTTGAGCTGCTGGCGGGCGGAGAAAACCCCAGAGCGGCGCGCTACGCACGTATGCCGTACAACTTTCTGGTTGTTTTTGTGCTGGTGTTATGCGGTGCTCTTGCCGGCTGGGCAGGCGTTCTGGAAACATCCACCACACTTGGCAGGCTGCAGTCCAACGTCATGGCCGGTTATGGATTTACGGCCATTGTTGTGGCGTGGCTTGCCCGGTTACGCATTCCGACCATCGCGGTGTTTTCCTTTCTGCTTGCAGGGTTGCGGGTAGGGGTGGAAAACCTGCAGCTGGAACTGCAGGTGCCCGCCGCATTCGGCGGCATTATCGAAGGGCTTATTCTGCTGACAGTGCTGGCCGGGCAGTTTTTTGTCTGGTTTACGCTGCAGCCCCGCAGCAAAGGGGAGGACTAGCCATGTATGCGGAACTTGTCATCCCCGTTCTGGCCGCCACCATTCAGGCTGGCACGCCTATACTGTTTGCCACGCTGGGCGAAATGTTCACCGAAAGGGCGGGCGTGCTCAATCTGGGCGTGGAAGGAATGATGATTCTGGGGGCTTTTTTCGGTTTTCTGTTCACGCACTGGACAGGCAATCCCTGGATAGGTGTGCTTATGGCCGGTACAGCGGCCGGAATGCTGGGGCTGTTGCACGGCCTTGTCTGTCAGGTCTTTCTGGGCAGTCAGGTTGTTTCCGGACTGGCTTTGACCATTCTGGGGGTAGGGCTGGCAGATTATCTGGGAACGCCTTATGTCGGCGTGATCACAGAAGGCTTCACGCCGTTTGCCGTACCCGTGCTTTCATCCATACCGCTGGCGGGCGATATCTTTTTCCGCCACGACGCCCTTGTGTACCTTTCTTATGTCATGCCGCTGCTGTTCTGGTTTTTCATCTGTCGCACCCGTGCAGGCATGGCGCTGCGCAGTGCCGGTGAAAATCCAGCGGCCTCTGCCGCTGTGGGGCTTAACCCTGTGCGCCTGCGCTGGATGGCCATTTTTGCGGGAGGCTTTCTTGTGGGGGTGGGAGGCGCCTATCTTTCGCTGGCGTACACCCATCTGTGGACAAACAACATGACGGCCGGTCGCGGATGGATTGCCGTGGCACTGGTCATTTTCGCCTTCTGGCGACCCGGAAGGGCTGTGCTGGGTGCCTATCTCTTCGGCGGGGTCATGGTTTTCCAACTGCGCCTGCAGGCCATGGGGGCCACGCTGCCTTCCTCGCTGCTGCTCATGCTGCCGTACGCGCTTACGGTTGTCGTGCTGCTGGTATCTTCGCTCAGGGGGGGCGGCGGAAATGCGCCTGCCGCTCTCGGCGTCAACATCGAGCCGGACGAATAGGGGGACGCCGTGACAGAACAGAAACCGCTCAACAAACGCACTGCGCGGGACAGATATACCCACCTTCCGCCTGTGGTCAGGCTGGAGGGAATAAGTAAATCCTTCGGCAGAGTACGCGCCAACCACGATATCACGCTGGATATCCGGCCGGGCATGATCAAGGCCCTGCTGGGCGAAAACGGCGCCGGAAAGTCCACGCTCATGTCCATTCTGTCCGGACGCTTTCCGCAGGATTCCGGAACGATATATATAGACGGCGCACCGGTACGCTTCACCTCGCCGGCGGATGCCCTTACCGCCGGAATAGGTATGGTATACCAGCATTTCATGCTGGTGGAGTCCATGACCGTGGCGGAAAACGTCATGCTGGGACAGCGTGGTGGTTTTCTGCTTTCGCCGCGCAGGATGGAAGAGACTGTTGCCCGTCTGGCAGAGAAATACGGACTGGAAATATCGCCTTCGGCTCCGGTTTCGGGGCTTTCCATGGGTGAAAAGCAGCGTGTGGAGATACTCAAGCTGCTGTACCGCGACAGCCGTGTGCTTATTTTTGACGAACCCACAGCGGTGCTTACCCCGTCGGAGACCGAACAGCTTTTCGAGGCGTTGTGGCGTATGGCGGATCAGGGCAAATCCATTGTGTTCATCAGCCACAAACTGCAGGAAGTGCTGAGTGTGGCCGACGAGATAGCCATTCTGCGCCGCGGTGAGATAGTGGACGAGTTCCACGAATCAGACGTTCCTAACCAGAAGGTGCTGGCCAACCGTATGGTCGGTCGTGATGTTGTGCTAAGTGTCGATGCACCGCCGGTGGCTGTGTGTGAAAAGGTCCTTGAGATAGAAGGCCTTGGCGGAGACGGACTGGATGACATCCGGCTGGCGCTGTGCAGAGGCGAAATTGTTGCTGTGGCAGGCGTTGCCGGTAACGGACAGAAGGAGCTGGTAGAGGTTGTCTGCGGACTGCGGCGTCCCGCCGCCGGTCGTGTGGAGATTCTCGGCCGCCCGTGGAACGCATTTTATCCGCATCCGCCCAGAAGGGGCAGATCGCTGGCCTATATTCCCGAAGACCGGCAGGGGCTTGCCACCTGCAAATACCTTGACCTTGTGGACAACTTTCTGCTTACCACCCGTCATGCCTTCAGCAGACGCGGTCTGCTGGACAGGGCTCAGGCTGAAGAAGTGACGCGCCGTATCGTGCAGGAATACAATGTCCAGCCGGGGCATGTTGATGCTCCTGCACGCGCGCTTTCCGGCGGCAACCTGCAGAAGCTGGTCATAGGACGCGAATTTTTTCGCGAACCGGCTATCATTGTGGCAGAAAACCCTACTCAGGGGCTGGATATTTCTGCCACGGAAGAAGTCTGGAACCGGCTGCTTGAGGCGCGTTCCGGTGCGGGCATTCTGCTTATCACAAGCGAACTCAACGAAGCTCTGCAACTGGCTGACAGAATAGCAGTCATGTACCGCGGCAGGTTTGTTGACGTGTTTCCCCGTACGGATGAAAAAAAAGTCGAAGCCATCGGTCTGATGATGGCCGGTGTGCAGCCGGAATAGCTCCGCCTGCCGATATCAGCTTTACAGGCCGTCTCCGGACGGCCTTTTTGCTGTCCGGCGGGCTTTTTGGTGTATGCTTGCCGCAGGGCTGTCATACGCCGCAGTATGTCGCATGCCTCCTGCTGCATTGCGGTAACCTGTGCGTACACTGGCGGATGCGGATAAGGTTGCGGCAGTAGCGGCCACGCTGTGCACGAAGAGGATAGTCATTCTCACACATGGACTCTTCAAACGGCATTTTTTATTGTGCAGTCAGAGGAGTGTGACCATGAATAAACATGCAGGCGGAAGCCAGCTGGAGACCATAGCCATGGTAAGCCGCGTGACGTGGATAGGGCTGTGGCTCAATCTTGCGCTTGCCGCGTTCAAGATAATGGCGGGTACGGCCGGACACAGCAGGGCTGTGGTGGCAGACGGCATCCACTCGCTTTCCGATCTGGTGACTGATATCGTGGTGCTGGTCGGGGTGCGTTTCTGGAGCGCCCCTGCCGATGAAGAACACCCGCATGGACACCAGCGTATGGAGACCATGGTCACGGTGGTCATCGGCCTGCTGCTGGCGGGAGCCGCTGTGGGGATAGCGTGGGACGCCATTGCAGCCATGGGCCGCGAGAGCGTCCATCGCCGCGGTGCGGTTGCTTTCGGGGCTGCGGTACTCTCAATTGTGGTAAAAGAAGGACTGTACCGCTGGACATTGCGTGCGGCCAGAAAGGCCAGATCTTCGGCGCTGGAAGCCAATGCATGGCATCACCGCACTGATGCGCTGAGCTCCATACCTGCTGCTGCGGCCGTGGGGCTGGCATGGTTTGTACCCGCATGGGGGGTGGCCGATCTGGCCGGTGCACTGGTTGTAGCGGTTTTCATTCTGTACGCCGCGTGGAATATCTGCCGTCCCGCACTGGAAGCCCTGATGGACAAAGGTGCTGATGAAACGACCCGCGCTGAACTGGAACAGGTGGTCTGTTCCGTGTCCGGAGTGAAGGATGTGCATTCACTGCGGACACGTTTCATGGGCAACAGCCTGCAGGTGGACATGCATATCAAGGTTGACGGCAGAATAACGGTTGACGAGGGGCATGCCGTGGCTCTGGCTGTGGAGGATGCGCTGTACGCGCTGGGGCCGCATATTCATGATGTGCTGGTGCATGTGGACCCGTGGCTGCCGGAACAGGCACCGCGGGCCGGTGCGGACGGTGAAAAGCATCAGGTGTAAAAGCAGGAGCGCTGCAGAATGTCAGCCGGACTGTCTTGCGGTTTGTCAGCCTCCGGCTGGAGCACTGCGGCGGCGATATCCGGCCGGTTGGCTGCGGCGTGCGGGCGTTGCAGTACCGGCCTGAAAGATGTGTCCGGTGCCTTGCGCACACAAAAGCCGGTCTGTGGTGAGACCGGCTTTTGTGTGCGGGCGCAATCCCGTATGAATTCAATTGCCGCCGCAACTGCCGTTGCTGCATCCGCCGCATCCGCCCGATGGTTTGGACGGGCGGGGAACATGCGGCACATACTGCATTTTGGGGGCGCCTCCGCCTTTTGCCAGAGCGCCCGGCAGTCTGTTGGGGCCTGTTCCGGGAATCTGACAGGGCATGGACATCACTTTCTGCACATTGGCGGCTCCGCAGGCAGGACAGGTGATTTCGCTGAAGCTGTCCCGTACAAGTTCTTCAAAACGGTTGCCGCATTCGGTACATTCAAATTCAAAAAGAGGCATCGCTGACTTCCTGTTGTCGTTGCCGGTGTTTGTGAATGACTGCACGCCCGCAGGCGCGGTTTCTGCGCAGCATATAATCACTGCACGGGCGCAGGCAACCCCTGAACGGCTGCAGGTATGCAAAAAGAAAATGATGGGGATAAGAAAAAAATGGCGGAAGCGTATAGGAGTCGAACCTACCGACGACCTCTCAGCCGTCCACCGGTTTTGAAGACCGGGCGCCACACCGGTGACGATACGCTTCCGTTGAAATCTGCGCTATATGCAGAACTGCTTGCAGGTTTCGGGATGTATCAGTTTTTTCCATAGGGCACAAGGCTTGTTATGCTGTTGACGTCTCCGCCCGTTTATGCGTTTTTAGAGTGCAGGTCGTGCAACTTTCGGAAAAGCCCGAAAAAGCGTGTTGCAGACATTGCCAAACCGTGCGCACGACCTTAAACTTCTTAGCTCGAAAGCAATATCCGTCCATGCACGGAATGGAGGTTACTAGCGTTGAATCAGTTCTCGCGCAATTTGGTTTTATGGGCCGTCATCTCACTGCTGATGGTGGTTCTTTTCAACCTGTTCAGCCAGCCCCCCGGGCCGCAGGCCCAGATGTCCTACACTGAGTTTCTTAACAAAGTCACTCAGGGGGAAGTCGTTCAGGTAACTATTCAGGGCGAAAAGCTGAAAGGACAGACCGCCGAAGGGCAGTCGTTCCAGACCATAGCACCCAATGACCCCGACCTGGTCAACCGCCTGCTGGAAAAGGGTGTGCAGGTAAAGGCAGAGCCCAAGGAAGAAGCTCCGTGGTACATGACGCTGCTGGTGTCGTGGTTCCCCATGCTGCTGCTTATCGGTGTATGGATATTCTTCATGCGCCAGATGCAGGGTGGCGGCGGAAAAGCCATGTCTTTCGGCCGTTCGCGGGCCCGTATGATCTCGCACGAATCGGCAAAGGTCACCTTTGACGATGTGGCGGGTGTGGACGAAGCCAAAGAAGAGCTTACTGAAGTTGTTGACTTTCTGAGTAATCCTAAAAAATTCACCCGTCTTGGCGGGCGTATCCCCAAGGGGGTGCTGCTTGTGGGGCCTCCCGGCACCGGTAAAACGCTGCTGGCCCGTGCCGTGGCGGGTGAGGCCGGCGTGCCCTTCTTTTCCATTTCCGGTTCGGACTTTGTGGAAATGTTTGTCGGGGTCGGTGCCTCGCGCGTGCGCGACCTGTTTGTACAGGGCAAGAAAAACGCTCCCTGCCTTATCTTCATCGATGAGATTGATGCGGTGGGGCGTCAGCGCGGTGCCGGTCTTGGCGGCGGGCACGACGAGCGTGAACAGACTCTGAACCAGCTGCTTGTCGAAATGGACGGCTTTGAATCCAACGAAGGCGTTATTCTGATAGCCGCCACCAACAGACCTGACGTGCTGGACCCGGCTTTGCTGCGGCCCGGACGTTTTGACAGGCAGGTGGTGGTGCCGACGCCCGACCTGCGCGGACGTAAGCGCATTCTGGAAGTACACAGCAAGCGTACTCCGCTGGCGCGTGACGTGGATATGGAAATGCTGGCCAAAGGTACTCCGGGCTTTTCCGGTGCCGATCTTGAAAACCTTGTCAACGAAGCGGCTCTGCAAGCTGCCAAGATGAACAAGGATCAGGTGAACATGCTTGATTTCGAGACGGCCAAAGACAAGCTGCTGATGGGCAAGGAACGCCGCAGTCTGGTGATGAGCGACAAGGAAAAGCGTGTCACAGCCTACCACGAAGGCGGTCATGCCCTTACTGCGCGTCTGCTGCCCGGCACAGACCCCGTGCACAAGGTTTCCATCATTCCCCGTGGCAGGGCGCTGGGCGTAACCATGCAGCTGCCCGACGAAGACCGCCACGGCTATTCGCGCACATATCTGCTGAATAATCTTGTGGTGCTGCTCGGCGGGCGTCTGGCCGAAGAAGTCGTCTTCGGAGAGATTACCACAGGAGCCGGTAACGACATCGAACGCGCCACCAAAATGGCCCGCAAGATGGTGTGTGAATGGGGCATGAGCGACGCCATCGGCCCCATGAACATCGGCGAGCAGGGTGAAGAAGTCTTCATCGGCCGCGAATGGGCTCATTCGCGCAACTACAGCGAAGAGACCGCCCGCATGGTGGATGCCGAAGTAAAACGCATCATTGACGAAGCCCGTGAAAAGGCCCGCACGCTGCTGCAGGAGAATCTGGATACACTGCACCGTATCGCAGAGGCTCTGCTGGAGCGCGAGACCATTAATGCGGATGATCTTGAGCGTCTTATCGAAGGACGGCCCCTGCTGCCTGTTCCTGAAATCACGGCCACACATCCTGAAGGCGACGCAGAAAATGCCGGGCCGGAGGATTCCGTGGCCGCCGCACCGGCTGAGCATGCCGGAGACGAATTCCTGCTGGAATCGGACGAGGCTGCACGCCCCGCCGCAAAGGACGGGGAGGATGCTCCGGACGGGCAGGAGGAAGATACCGCTGACCGGAGGGAGAAGTAGCAATGCTTCCCCCCATCCATTGGGAAATAGCGGGGGGCAGAGCCATCGGGCCTGCCCCCTTTTTCATTTTCGGTATTGTGAATGTCACCCCTGATTCTTTTTATGACGGCGGCAGACATGACGGACCGGACAGTGCTGTGTCTCATGCCCTGCAACTGGCGGAACAGGGCGCACATGTGCTGGATATCGGCGGTGAATCATCGCGCCCTTATGCCGACCCTGTATCGCAGGAAGATGAAATCCGGCGGGTGCTGCCCGTGGTGAAGGCCCTGAGGGACCGCACCGGCGGCAACGGTCTGCCTTGGGCGCTTTCTGTCGATACCTACAAAAGCGGCACGGCCGCAGCCGTGCTGGAGGCCGGTGCCGGTATTATCAACGATATTTCCGCCTGCTCTTTTGACCCCGCTCTGAAAGACGTCATCGCGCAGTACAAACCGGGCTATGTGCTGATGCACAGCCCCGGCCGCCCGGAAACCATGCAGGACAAACCGGCATATGGAAATGTGGTCGAGGAAATTCTGGACTTTTTCGAGAAAAAGCTGAAAGAATTGGTCGTGGCCGGTGTACCGGAGCAACGCATCATTCTTGATCCCGGTATCGGTTTCGGCAAGCTGCTGGAGCACAATCTGGACATTCTGCGCCACATCGACAGATTTATGTCGCTGGGGCGGCCGGTCATGGGAGCATTGTCCAACAAATCCATGTTCGGGCAGTTGCTGGGACTGGCTGCCGATGAAAGACAGAATGCCACGCAGGCAGCAACGGCGCTGCTGGCGGCGCGGGGTGTGCGTTTTCACAGGGTGCATGAGGTGCGGCTTGCGGCACAGACCCTTAACCTGGCTGCGGAACTGTACAACGCATAGAGGCGCTGCATGACTTTCTGGGCGGATCTGAGCATCACATGGCGGGATGTGCTCGACATCTCTCTGGTGTCTTTGCTGCTGTACCGTGTCATTGTGATGATACGGGGCACACGGGCGGTGACGGCCGTATACGGACTTATCATCCTGCTGCTGGCGTATTTTCTGTCGCAGGAACTCAGTCTGTACACGCTTAACTGGCTGCTCGAAAACTTCCTCGGTTCGCTGTTTCTTGTCATTATCATTCTGTTTCAGCGCGATATCCGCAATGCCCTCTCCGCCATGGGCGCGCGGAGTTTTTTCCGGCGCAAGGTTGTGGCCGACGAAGCGTTCAGCGAACTTGTGGGGACGGCTCTTTACCTTGCACAGCGGCGCATAGGGGCACTTATCGTGCTGGAAAAGAACGTACCGCTGGGCGACATGGTGGGCGGCGGTGTGCGTCTGGATGCCCGCCTGACCAAGGAATTGCTGGTCACCATTTTTTACCCCAACACGCCGCTGCATGACGGTGCTGTGATTGTGCGCAATAACGAGATTGTGGCTGCGGGCTGTATTCTGCCGCTTTCACAGGGCGTGCAGGAACGCAGAGACTACGGCACGCGGCACCGTGCCGCCATGGGCATAACGGAAGAAACAGATTCCGTGGCGGTTGTGGTTTCTGAAGAGCGGGGAGCAGTATCGGTGAGTGTGGGGGGCAGGCTGACGGGCGAACTGGACGCCGTAAGGTTGAAGCGCGTTCTCCGTAACGCTCTGGAGAAGTAGACTATGCAGCGACACTGGCAATTTGTGCTGCTTTCGGTGTTCATCGCCACCACGCTCTGGTTTATGGTGACCGGCCGTGAACGGGTGGAAACCTGGGTGGACATGCGTATCGAAATGACCGGCATGCCGCCGGACATGATTGTTCTGGACGGCCTGCCCAGCAAGATAAGCGCACGCATACGC
Organism: Oleidesulfovibrio vietnamensis; assembly: GCF_055388115.1. Classification (NCBI taxonomy): domain Bacteria; kingdom Pseudomonadati; phylum Thermodesulfobacteriota; class Desulfovibrionia; order Desulfovibrionales; family Desulfovibrionaceae; genus Oleidesulfovibrio; species Oleidesulfovibrio vietnamensis. The sequence continues at coordinate 2,365,086 of NZ_AP042419.1, read as the reverse complement.
GGCCCCAAAGGGCTTATCCGCGGGCTGAACGGCCGCGAATTTTCGTATCCTCTGGATTTAAGCCAGTTGAAGCAGGGCGAGAATGTGATTTCCGTTCTGCCCGACAATATTCCGCTTAAAGGTGCATTTCAGGTGGTGGAAATCAACCCCCCGCGGTTGCAGCTGCAGGCGGATTCGCTGATTACCAGAACACTGCCGGTGGAAGTGCTTCCGCAGGGTGCTCTGGCGCCCGATGTTGAAATAGGCGCACTGCTTCCGCAGCCGGAAGCCGTAAAAGTGCGCGGGGCACAGTCTCTGGTTTCCGCCATCGAGTCGGTCAATGCCACTGTACGGCTTTCAAACGGAACCATGCCCAAGGTTGCCGATTTTCCGGCGGTGTACACCGTACCCGAAGGCGTGGAAGTTACACCGCCGCAGGGCCGCGTGCGTGTGACCACAAGGCTGGTGACCACCGAAGTGGTTCTTAAGCGCAAGGTGTCGCTGGAACTGCCTGAAGGGATTGCGGGAAAGCTGCATAGCCGGTATGTAACCCTGACTGTGCAGGTGCCGCGCTCCAAGGCGGGAAACAAGGAATACCTTAACGCCGCGCGCGTGGTGCTGGCTGTGCCCGACAATATCGCTCCGGGCAGGCATGCGCTTAAATACAGACTGGAACTGCCGGAAAATGCCTTGCTGGTCGGGGCGAAACCGGCTGCACTTGATATCAGCATAAGCGGCAGGTAGCGCTCTTCAGCGCGGCTTGTCTGCTTTTTCATGCGTGTCCGCATGTTGCGGAGCACCCACAATGAGGAGTCGTACAGTATGACGACACGTCTTTTCGGAACTGACGGCCTGCGCGGGCAGGTAAATATATATCCCATGGTGCCGGATATGGCTCTTCGTCTGGGGCTGGCGGCCGGTACTTTTTTTCGCAACGGCAATAAGCGGCATCGGGTTGTTATTGGCAAAGACACGCGTCTTTCCGGCTATGTGTTTGAAATGGCGCTCACATCAGGTCTGTGCGCTGCCGGTATGGACGTTTTTCTGGTGGGCCCCCTGCCTACGCCCGCCGTGGCGTTTCTTACCCGCAACATGCGGGCTGACCTCGGCGTTGTTATCTCGGCATCGCACAATCCCTTCCATGACAACGGCATAAAATTTTTTGATAAAGACGGATTCAAGCTGCCGGATTCGCAGGAAGATGCCATAACTGAAATGGTTCTGAACCAGAACCACCGCTGGGACTACCCGGAGCCGGAACGTGTGGGCAGAGCCCATAAGATTCAGGACGCACCCGGCCGGTACATAGTGTACCTGAAGAACAGCTTTCCCAGCACATTGACTCTGGACGGCATGAAGGTGGTGCTTGACTGTGCCAACGGCGCCAACTACCGCGTGGCTCCTCTGGCTCTGGAAGAGCTGGGTGCCGAAGTCATCAGAATAGGCACCAGTCCTGACGGGCTGAACATCAACCACAAATGCGGCTCGCTGTACCCCGAACTTGCCGCGCAGCGCGTGCGTGAAACGGGTGCGGATATCGGCCTTGCCCTTGATGGTGACGCGGACAGGCTGATTGTGGTGGATGAAAAAGGCACCGTGCTGGACGGTGACCAGATTATGGCCATATGTGCCATGGATATGATGGAAAAAGGCCGCCTGCCGGAAAACAGACTGGTGGCCACCGTCATGAGCAATATGGCGCTTGAGGTGTTTATGAAAGAGCGCGGCGGTTCGTTGCTGCGCACTCCCGTGGGCGACCGGCATGTGGTGGAAGCCATGCGCCGGACAGGTGCCGCCATGGGCGGTGAACAGTCCGGACACCTTGTTTTTATGGAATACGGAACCACCGGCGACGGCCTTTTGGCCGCCTTGCAGCTGCTCAGAATCATGCGCGAAAAGAACAGGCCGCTTTCAGAGCTTGCGGGGCTGCTTACACCGTTTCCGCAACAGCTCATCAACGTCCACGTCCAGCGCAAGATTCCCTTTGAACAGTGCCCCGAAATCGGCAGGGCCGTTGAGCAGGCCGAAAAAGAACTTGCCGGCCGCGGCCGGGTGTTGCTGCGCTATTCGGGTACCGAATCTGTGGCGCGGGTGATGGTGGAAGGTGAAGATGATGCTCTGGTGGGCAGACTGGCCGCCGGTCTGGCGGAAACCCTTCAGCAGCATCTGCGCTGACCGGTTGAAGGATGCAAGTCTAAGGAGACTGTCATGCTGATACGCAAAGTAGTCATTCCCGTTGCCGGCTGGGGCACGCGTTCGCTGCCTGCCACTAAAAACATTCCCAAGGAAATGCTGCCCGTCTATAACAAGCCCGTGGTGCAGTATGTGGTGGAAGAGGCCATGCGCTCCGGCCTGACAGATGTTGTTTTTGTGACCAACCGTGACAAAACCATCATCGAAGATCACTTTGACTATAACCTGCAGCTTGAAAGTGTACTGGAGCGCGCCGGCAAGACGGAAATGCTGCGGCAGGTGCGTGAAGTTGCCGAAATGGTGAACATCCATTCCGTGCGTCAGAAGCGCCAGCTCGGGCTGGGGCATGCGGTGCTGTGCGCCCGCGAAGTGGTGCATAACGAGCCTTTTGCCGTGATGGTGGGAGACGACCTGCAGTTCGGCATGGAGCCGGGAATCCAGCAGCTTATCAATGTGGCGGTGGCCGAAAGGCTGCCCGTGGTGGGGGTTATGGAAGTTCCGGCTGACAAAGTGAGCCGGTACGGCATTATTTCCGGCGAGGAAATCTCCCCCGGTATTTTCAGAGTGCACGATCTTGTGGAAAAGCCCGCCGTCAGCGAAGCTCCGTCGCGTCTTGCCATTGTGGGACGTTACATTCTGACTCCTGATATTTTCAAGGTGCTGAAGAATCTGTCTCCGGGGCATGGCGGCGAGATACAGCTCACCGACGGGCTTAAGGTGCTGGCACAGGGGCGCGGTCTGCTGGCTGTTAAACTGCGCGGTATGCGGTTTGACGCAGGCGACTGGGCTGAATATCTGACTGCCAACATATATTTTGCGTTGCAGGAGGAAGACCTGCGCGATGAACTGGTGGAGCGGCTGCGTCCTTTGCTTCCCTTCAAATGTTGACGCAGGGGCGGCTTTTTTATGATTCTGTGCGGGCGGCGGTGTCGCCCGCTTTTTTTCGTCACTTCCGGCAACCGGCAACTCGTTATGAATGAAAATCTGCGTATAGTTTCAGTGTCGCTTATGGCTCCGCCGTATACCACGCTGCATTACAGGCTGCCGGAGTGGCTGCCCGAAGAAATGTGGTGCGCGGGGTTGCGGGTGGCTGTGCCGCTGGGGGCGCGCGGTACCCTGCGTGCGGGGGTTATCGCTGCATGCGGTTGCGCTCCGGACACCGTGCCGCAGGGCGTTGAGCTGAAGGCGGTACTCTGGCCGCTGGAGTTTGTTCCTCTGCTGGGCGAAGAGTATCTGGAAATGGTCCGCCAGCTTGCCGTGCGCCAGATGGTGCCCCCCGGACAGATTCTGGGCATGCTGCTGCCTGCAGGGCTGCGCAGCGCCGGTGTGCGTCTGCGCGTGCGTGCCGGAGGCAGACCCCGTACGCTGCGGCTGCGCGATATTGCAAAAATGGCTGACTCCGAGCGCCATGTGCTGGCCTCGCACTGGAGTGCGGGCAGGGTGGAAGTGCTGGAACCGGAAACTGACGAGGCGGAGAATGACATATGCCATGTGACTGCAGATCCGCCGTGGCCGGTACGTCCGGCGGCCAGACGTCAGACGGAAGTGCTCGAATATCTGTGGGAGAACGGACCTGTTTCGCGGCGACGCATGCTGCATGATTTGGGTACAGGTGCACAGACGCCTCTGCTGACGCTGGCGGAACGGGGTCTTGTGCATGTGGGGCCGCTTGATGCAGAGCAGGCGGAAGTTTGCGGATGCGGTATTGACAGCGCGTGTCACACTGAGGCGTTTGAGAATCAGCTTTTTGAGCTGACTGATGCGCAGCAGGCGGCGTTGCGGGCCTGCACTGACGCTGTGGAGTCAGACAGCGCGGAAACCCGTCTGCTCTTCGGCATCACCGGCAGCGGCAAAACCGCCGTGTATCTGGAACTGGCCCGGGCCTGTCTGGAAAAAGGGCTGTCCGTCATGCTGCTTGCGCCTGAAGTGGCGCTGGCCTGTAAATTGTACCGCGATGTGCAGCTGCGCTTTCCCGGTCTGCCTGCTGTGCTGTATCACGGGTACCAGTCCGCACATGAACGGGAGCAGCAGTTTCTCAACCTAGCGGCACAGGCGCGCGAAGGCCGTCCGGTGCTCATAGCGGGAACGCGTTCCGCTTTGTTTCTGCCGGTGGCGTCGCTCGGGGCCGTGGTGCTTGATGAAGAACATGATGCCTCGTTCAAACAGGATGAACGGCTGTCGTATCAGGCCAAGGAAGTGGCATGGTTTCGTGTGGCCCAGTCAAAAGGGGCGCTGGTGCTGGGGTCTGCGACTCCGGACGTGAAGACCTTTCACGCCGTGCGCGAAGGACACATGCCCGGCATTGTCCTCAGCGAGCGGGTGGGCGGTGGTACGCTGCCGGCCGTGGAACTTGTTAACATCAAAGATAACGCGGTTAAAGAGACCATTCTGGCACCGCAGACGCTGACACGCATCAAAGAGACTGTGACCCGGGGAGAGCAGGCGGTCATACTGCTCAACAGGCGGGGCTATGCTCCGTTGATGTATTGTCTGGACTGCGGCAGCGTGGCCCGCTGTCCGGAGTGCGAGATAGGACTGACCTATCATAAGGGACGCGAACGGCTGGTTTGCCACTACTGCGGACATTCTGTCCCGTTTCCTTCGCCATGCGCCAAGTGCAGAGGCGTTCACTATCTGCCCATGGGGGAAGGTACCGAAAAACTGGAAGAAACTCTCTCCACCATGCTTCCCCACGGGAAAAAGGTACTGCGGCTGGACAGAGACAGCACCCGCAGGCCCGGCCGGATGGAGCAGATTCTGGCGGCATTTGCCAGAGAAGAGTCCAGCATTCTGGTGGGTACCCAGATGCTTTCCAAAGGGCATCACTTTCCCTCCGTCACGCTGGCGGTGGTGGCTGACGGCGATATCGGGCTTAATATGCCGGACTACAGAGCCACTGAAAGAACGTTTCAGCTGCTGGTACAGGCTGCCGGCAGAGCAGGCAGAGGAGAACGTCCCGGCAGTGTCATCATACAGACCCGCGACCCTGCACACTACTGCTGGGATTATATACGTAACTGCGATTATGAAGGTTTTTTTGAAAAAGAACTTGAAGCAAGACGCAAACGCAGATATCCGCCTTTTGTCAAACTGGCGCTTATCCGTCTGAGCTATCCCATGGACTGGCCGCAGGGGCAGGACCGTGTGAATGCGCTGGCTTCCGCAGTGCGGGCTTCCGGCCGCGAGCTGGGAGTCTCTGTTCTGGGGCCTGCTCCGGCGCCGCTGCCTGTGCTGCGGGGGCGCAGAAGGTTTCAGTGTCTGCTGAAGGCCTCCGACTGGAAGACCATCCGCATGCTCTTTCATGCCGCCCGTCAGGGGGTGCCTGCCTCGTCCCGGCTGCGCCTGAGTCTCGACCTTGATCCCGTGAATATGCTGTAATCGTATAAAAGGAGTTCCGCTGTGATCTGTAGCGTAAAAATATGTTCCGGCTGCCCGTTTTATCAGCGTGGTGAGATTTCTTACTGTCGTGCCGACGCCCTGCAGCCGCGTGCCGTTGACGGGCAGCCCGAAAGCAGACCCGAGTGGTGTCCGCTTGATGCCGGTCCGGTGGCTGTGGACGACAGGGAATGTGCGCAGTGTCCTTTTCATCAGCAACAGGATAAAAGACGCTGCGCCGTGGCTACTCCGCGTCTGCGTCCCATGGCCGACGACGAGGTCCGTCCCTCGTGGTGTGTGCTGCGCAGAGAGCGGTTTATAATCCGTCTCGGCCGTTAGCGGCCTTCCAACCGTTGCATACCTGCCTGTAGTTGGCTACTATCAGATATCGTAAATGGGGTATTTCGCGGGACGCACTTAACCAAACCGCCGGCACTGGCGGCTATGCCTGTGTCTGTGCGGCCGAATTACCGGAGCCTTCATGTCTTACGAGTCTGTCACCGTTCTTGTCGTTGATGACGAAGAGATGGTGCGTGAAAATCTGGAGGCCTACCTTGAGGACGAAGGCTTTAAGGTGGCTACTGCCGGAAGCGGCGAAGAAGCTCTGGAACTGCTGGCTTCTGTCTCTCCGCATGTGGGCATCATAGACATGCGGCTGCCGGGCATGAGCGGCAACGACTTCATTATCAAAGCCCATGCCGTCAATCCTGCGTTACGGTACCTCATCCATACCGGTTCTACCAACTACAAGCTGCCGGTAGAGGTGATGAATGTCGGTGTAACCCATGAAGATATCTATATAAAGCCTTTGCAGAATATGGATATGCTGGTACGGGGCATTGATCGCCTGCTGGCAAAATGAGACACAGGATGGCTGAGTGTGCTCTTCCCCGCGTGCTGGCTATAGATGACGAGTCTTCCGTCCGGCAGAGTCTGGCGATTTTTTTTGAAGACTGCGGTTACGAGGTGCTGGAGGCGTCTGACGGCTATGAAGGCATTGAAACCGCTCTGCGTGAACGGCCCGATGTCATTCTGGTAGATTTGCGCATGCCCGGCATTGACGGCATAGAGGTGCTGCGCAGGCTTTCTTCCGAACTTCCCGATACTCCCGCCATTGCCGTTTCCGGCGTGGGCGTGCTTGAACAGGCTCTTGAAGCCATGCGCAGCGGCGCGTGGGATTTCATTTCCAAGCCTGTCGAAGATTTTGAAGTGCTCAGAAAGGCCGTGGAATCCGCCCGCGAACGGGCGGACCGCAAACGCCGCAAGCGGGGCTACCACCAGCATCTTGAACGGGAGGTGGCGGCAAGAACCCGGGAACTGGCCATGGCCAAGGAAGAGGCGGAACTGGCCAGCAGGGCCAAGTCGCAGTTTCTCGCCAACATGAGCCACGAACTGCGTACACCGCTTAACGGGATAATCGGGCTTACCGATCTGCTGCTGTGCGCCCCCGCCGGCGGCGACCACCGTGAATATCTTGAAATGGTAAAGCAGGCGGGTCAGGAACTGCTGACCATTGTCAATAATCTTCTGGATATGTCCAGCATTGAGGCCTGCCGTCTGGTGCTGCGCGAAACGCCTTTCTCGCTGCGCGAAAGCGTGGGCGAGGTCAAGCGCATTCTCGAAATTCAGGCCAGATGGAAAAACCTCGATTTTGCAGTGTTTTTTGATGACGGGATTCCCGATCTGTTTGTGGGTGATGCAGGCAGGCTGAAGCAGATACTGAGCAATCTGCTGGTCAACGCCATAAAGTATACCGATAAAGGGGGCGTATCGCTGCGCGTCTCTTCTGCACCGTGCACTGCCGGTGATACAGTCAGGTTATGCTTTTATGTGCAGGATACCGGAGTGGGGATTGATCCGGAAAAGCGCGAGACCATATTTGAGCCGTTTGTTCTCGGCGAAAGTTTTATGACCAAAAAGAGCGGCGGAGCAGGGCTGGGGCTGGCTATTTCGCGCGAACTGGCCCGTAAAATGGGGGGGGATGTGCACGCGTCACGCTGCGCCGAAGGCGGCAGCCTGTTTGAGTGCATCGTCGAGCTGCGTAAATGTGAAGAAGAAGCGCCTGTGGCAGCCGAAAAAACATGTCCGCTTGCGAGAACGTCCAAGCCGTTGCGTATTCTGCTGGCGGAGGACGATATAATAAACCGTAAACTTGCCGTGTTCTTTTTTGAAAAAATGGGTCATGCCGTAAGGGCTGTGGGCACCGGTATAGAAGTGCTGCAGGCGCTTGCGCAGGAACCTTTTGATCTGATTCTCATGGATATCCAGATGCCGGATATGGACGGTGTGGAGGCTACCCGCGCCATCCGCAGCGCGCAGGGCGGCAGAATCAGATCTGATATCCCCATCATTGCCATGACGGCCCATGCCATGAAGGGCGACAAAGAGCGTTTTCTTACTGCCGGTATGGACGGATATGTTTCAAAGCCGGTGGACTTTCCTGCGCTGATGCAGCGCATTGAAGCTCTTTCGCAGCAGCAATCAAAGCTGTAGTGCAATTTTTTGAACCTTTCCTCAGGCCGCCATATCATACGTATTTTGTTTGAATATCTTACATTTGTTTTACCTTCAGGTGTCTTTTCTGCGCCGGGCCATGCCGCGCAGAGGTTGCCTTTTGCGGTTTTCTTACGTAAATCCCCACGGATGTATTGAGGAACGGGCGCACGGTTGCGTTGTGCTTTTGTACAACGCGCGAGGGATAATACCGTTGCGCTTTTTGCTGCCGCGCGAGGGGAATCGCGGGGAGAGTGCTTTTGTGCGCTTTTTTCGTGCATTCCAGCGGCGTTACTCTGTAAGGGGGAAAAATGAAGCGACATTTTCTCACTGCTGCTCTCGGCCTGTGTCTGCTGCTGGCCGGAGCGCAATCGGTCATGGCTGCCGGTTTTGCTCTGTACGAATGGAGTGCTCGCGGTAACGCTCTGGGCGGCACCCTTGTGGGACGTGCCGACGATGCTTCTGCCGTTGCTTTCAACCCGGCCGGTATCACACAGATTGACGGCACCCAGATTCAGGTCGGCTTCAGCGCCATCAGCCCTATGGCCGATCTGGTCTACAACGGGCAGAGCACCAAAGGCGCCGACAACACATGGCTGCCTCCGCATGCCTACATTGCTCATAAACTCAATGACGACTGGGCCATAGGTCTTGGCGTGTACAGCCGTTTCGGGCTGGGCACGGAATATGAAAAAGCCAGATGGCCCGGTGCCGCCAATATTTATTACGCTGCCATAGAAACTGTCTCATTTGCTCCGGTGCTTTCGTATCGTCTTACAGACACCATCTCCATCGGCGGCGGCATTGAATTTGTCCATGTGGGGCTGGATATGCGCAAGCATGTCGGCAGCCCTGCCGGTCCCGACGGCAGGCTGGATGCCTCCGGTGACGGTGTGGGCTTCAACTTTGGTGTGCACTGGAAGCCTAACGACCAGTGGCGTGTGGGCCTCAGCTACAAAAGCCAGGTGGAAATCGGTGCTTCCGGCACCCAGAAGTTCAACCCTGCCATACCGGGCGTGCTGCCTGCCAAGACCGGCGTCAGCGGCACTGTTGTACTGCCTGACATGATAGCGGCCGGTGTTACCTATTACCCCATGCCCAACCTCAGCATTGAAGTTGGCGCTATGCTGACCCGCTGGAGCACCTACAACGAGTTCGCGCTGGAATTCGATGATCCTGTGGCCTTTTCCACTGAAAAGGTTGATGAAAAAAACTGGGACGACGTGATGCGTTACAGTGTGGGTGTTGAATACGGCATTACCGACTGGCTTGACCTGCGCGCGGGCTATGTCTTTGACGAATCCCCGCTTGATCCCAAATACGCGGACTACATTGTTCCCGGTAACGACCGTCATCTGTTCAATCTGGGTGCGGGCTTCAAGTGGAACAGCTGGACTGCGGACGTTTCGTACACGTATCTGTGGATGAAAGGCCGTTCCTATGCCGACAGCGTTGCCGACGGCGTGGTGCAGAACAGCTATTCCAAGGACAGCTATGCCCATATTTACGGCCTGACCATCTGATATACATTCTAGCTCCGGTGTGCGCGGGCTGTAGCCGCCGGTGCGTACCCTTGCAGCACCTGCGGTACCGGCTTGATTCTCCTGCCGGTTCAGGTATGACCTGAACCGGCTTTTTTTATGAGGAGCGTATATGCATATAGTTCTTTTTCAGCCGGAAATTCCGCCCAATACGGGAAACGTCGCGCGGCTGTGCGCGGCCACGCGGACCAGTCTGCATCTTATCGAACCGCTGGGGTTCAGTGTGGATGACAAACATGTACGTCGGGCCGGTCTGGATTACTGGCCGCATGTGGACCTGACCGTGTGGCCGGGCTGGTATGCCTTTATGCGCGAGGTGGGCAGCAGAGTCCGTCTTGTGATGACCAGTGCACGCGGCGGCACAGCTGTGCAGGATTTCCGGTTCAACAAAAATGATGCGCTGGTGTTCGGGCCGGAAAGCAGAGGGCTGCCTGCCCATATGCTGGACGGAAGCGGACATGTTGTGCGTATTCCCATATGGGGTGAAGTACGCAGCCTTAATATGTCGACAGCGGCGGGTATCGTATTGTATCAGGCACTTGCGGCTTCCGGTGAACTGGCTGGCAGATAACGGAAGCTTGCGGAGCGGCATGGGACATGCCGCTTTGATGTGGTTATGCACACATGCTGTGCCTGATGTGATGCGGGAAAAGAAGAGAGGCTGGTGTTATGGACTGGTGGTTGATGTTGGTTCCTTTTGTGGCGGTACTGCTGGATATGCTGGCGGGCGACCCCGCCTGTCTGCCGCATCCGGTACGGGCGGTGGGCAGACTGGCCGACATGGTGGAACGGCGCGTGCGCGGGTACGGCAGTTCGGTGCGTATGGGCGCGCTAGCGGCCGGACTGGTGGTGCTGCCTGTGGCTGTGGTTGTCTGGGGGCTGTGCGCACTGCCTGTGGCCGGAGCATTGGCCACGTTGTATTTTGCCTATGCCGGACTTGCACTGGGCAGCCTGCTGAAAGAAGGTGAGGCCGCTCTTGCTGCAGTGCAGCGCGGCACACTGGAAGAGGCCCGGCATGCCGTGGGCATGCTGGTAAGCCGCGATACTTCTGCCATGAACCGTGATGAACTGTACCGTTCTCTTGCCGAGTCGGTAAGCGAGAACAGCAATGATGGTTTTGTGGCACCTTTCTTTTATCTGGTTCTGGGGGGCCCTGTGGTGCTGTGGGTGTACAAGGCTGTCAGCACGCTGGATTCCATGTGGGGCTACAGGACAGGGCGCTGGGCCAGTTTCGGCTGTGCAGCGGCACGCCTTGATGATGTTCTGGCGTATGTTCCGGCGCGTATCACCGCGTTTTTCATGCTGGCGGCAGCCCGGCTGATGCTGGTTCCCACCGCGTTTGACCTGCGCGGAACATGGCGCAGGGCTGCATCTGATGCCGGACTTATGGACAGCCCCAATGCCGGCTGGCCCATGTCCATGGCCGCGTGGCTTCTTTCCCGCCGTATGGGCGGACCTGCTGTCTATGACGGGGTGACGGTGAACAAGCCGCTGCTCGGGCCTGTCACCGGCGTGTGGCGGGCTGAGGACATCCGCATGCTGCTGCGGCTTGTCCGCCTTTCCTGTGTGCTGGGGGCGTGGGTTCTCTGGTTGCTTGCGCTGTGGCTGCATGCCGCGTTGTAGTTCTGGATTGCCGCCGAGGTGTCCGGCAGAAAACATCCCGCCGGCAGGCCGTGTTCATTCGCGTCAGGATATCTGCTCTTTCAGCGCTGTTCCTGCTGCATGGCCGGACGCCCAGGCCCATTGCAGATTGTAGCCGCCCAGATGGCCAGTAACATCCAGTATCTCGCCTGTGAAGTACAGGCCGGAGACCAGCGTGCTTTCCATCGTCTTTGAAGATACATGGGCCGTATCCACACCGCCGCAGGCGGCTTCTGCCTTGCGCATGCCCTCGGTGCGTTCGGGGACGACTGTATGCCGGTGGACGCGCGTGGCGATGTCTTCAATGACAGGCGCACTGAGTTCAGCAATGTTTCTGTGGCGCAACGGCTCGTCCAGCAGACTTGTGACCAGCCTTTCCGGCAGCAGCCTGCACAGCAGGTTGCCTGTTTTGCCTTTGCCGCCTCTACGCAGCAGCGCCGCCGTGTCTTCGTGCGGCAGAAAATTGATGCAGACCGGCTGGCGTGGCTTCCAGTAGGAAGATGCCTGCAGGGTTACAGGTCCGCTGATTCCTTTGTGCGTAAAAAGGAGCGGTTCTGTGAATGTTTTTCCGCCGCATGTGACGGCGGCGGGCAGCGATATGCCGCTGAGGCCATGCAGCGGCCAGTGTGCGGGCATGACAAGAGGAACCAGCGCGGGACGCACGGGAACAATGCGGTGTCCGAAGCGTGCCGCAATTCTGTGGCCTGTGTCGTCTGCCCCTGTCTGCGGCCATGCCGGGCTGCCCGTGGCCAGCACAAGCGCTTTTGACCGGTACAGGCCGCGGCTGGTCACAACATGGAAATATCCGTCTTTCCGGCCGGCTTCTGTCACTTTTGTGCCGGTATGCAGGTTGCAGCCTGATTCTTTGCAGCGCTGCATAAGCATGGCTGTGACATCGGCGGCACTCCGCAGGCAGAAAAGCCGTCCTTCTTCCCGTTCTTCGTAGGGTATGCCCCATTCCGCAAACGCCGATATGGTGTCCCATTGCGACCAGCGGGCCAGTGCTGATTTGCAGAAGTGCTTGTTTTCGCAGATGTAGTTTGCAGGTGTGACTTCCATATTGGTGAAGTTGCACTTGCCGCCGCCCGAAACGAGAATTTTACGGGCGGGCTTTTCTTCGCCTTCAATAAGCGTTACGGAATGTCCGCCGGAGGCGGCCCGGGCTGCACAGGTCAGACCTGAGGCTCCGGCTCCTATAATAAGTATATCTGTTGTTATCATAACTGGCTGGTCCGTGGCGTTGCAGGAACGCTGCACTATCGTGTTCCGCGCTTTTTGTCACGCGCCGCCCTGCGAGAAAAAATGCCTGTTTTACCCGTTTCTTCATACAAGGGCAGCGGCCCGCTGGCAAACGGCCATGTTCAGACCATGTTTCCGGTACTGTTCCGTCCTATGCCGGTGGTGGAGTATCATCGTCAAAGGCTGGAAACGCCGGACGGTGATTTTCTGGATGTGGATTTTTCTTCTGCCGCAGCAGCTGCGCAGTCTGAAAGCATTGCCGTGATCTCTCACGGACTGGAAGGTCATTCCCGCCGGCGCTATGTGCAGGGGATGGCACGGGTGCTAAATGCCCGGGGCTGGGATGCCGCAGCGTGGAATTTCCGCGGGTGCAGCGGCCAGCCCAACAGGTTGCCCCGCATGTACCATAGCGGTGATACGCAGGATCTGCATACCGTAGTGACAGCATGCGCACAAAAAGGCTACCGCCGTATTCTGCTTGCCGGAGTGAGTATGGGCGGTAATCAGATTCTGAAATATCTTGGTGAAGATCCGGACCGTGTCGACAGCAGGATATGCGGGGCTGTTGTTTTTTCTGTACCGTGCGATCTGGTAGGGGCGGCTCAGGTGCTGGGCAGACCGCAGAACAGCGTATACATGCGGTACTTTCTGCGCACGCTGCGGCAAAAAATCAAAGCCAAGCACGCCATGTATCCGGATACGATTCAGATGGACGGGCTGGATTCCATACGTACCTTTGCGGAATTTGACGACCGGTATACCGCGCCGCTGCACGGTTTTTCCGGTGCCCTTGACTACTGGACAAAAAGTTCGTGCAGGCAGTTTCTTTCATCTGTCAGGGTGCCCGCGCTGCTTGTCAACGCGCTGAACGACCCTTTTCTTTCCGCTTCCTGCTATCCGTACCGCGAAGCCCGGCAAAGCGGCAGCCTGTTTTTTGAAACTACTGTGACCGGGGGTCATGTGGGGTTTGTCCAGTTTAACCGGCAGAACATCTACTGGTCCGAAGAGCGTCTGCTGTCCTTTATGGATGAACAGGGGCTGTAATGCCTGTGTGTCAGTTCAGTACCGGACATTCGGCATCTGCCCCGGCCAGCAGGGCATCCTCGTCCAGCCTGCGCGATTTTCCCACAAGGGTGGTGCAGCGTGTGGCCGATTCTGCCAGCGTGTTCATTATATCCTGATACCGCGCATGGTCCGGCCCGGTGAGGTGCTGCGCAAATCCGTACCTGCCCAGCATGTTAAGCAGCTGCAGAGAAGCTGCGCCCATGCGCTGACATTCTTCAATCATCGCCTGCCGCAGCGGCATGTGCAGCAGATCTTCGGTGCGTCTGTCGCCAAGCGCCTGACGCACGCGGGCAAGCAGTTCGGCCTGTTCGGCAGCGGAGAGCGGCGGGGTTTTTCCGGACATGGTTTATCCTTTGGCTGTTTTTTTATGCTGCAGCCAAAGCAAAATACAGGCCGGAAGCTTTAAGGCGTTGTTTTTATAAGAATATGTTGCCAGCGCTGACGGCCAGAGCCAAAAAAACGGCGCGGCAGGATATGCATCCGCCGCGCCGTGTTCTTTGGCCGGTTATTTTTTCAGCAACGAGGCTTTTTTCTTGGCCCCCTGAGCGGCGTGCCGCTTTTGTGCCGAGAGTTCCGCCTTGCGGATTCTGATGGATACGGGGGTGACTTCGACCAGTTCGTCATCACGCACAAAGTGCAGTGCCTGTTCCAGCGTCATGGGTTTGACGGGAGTAAGCACCACGTTTTCATCTTTGCCGGAAGCACGCATGTTGGTCAGTTTCTTTTCTTTGGTGGGGTTCACATCGATGTCGTTATCGCGGTTGTGTTCACCCACAACCATGCCTTCATAGCACGGTTCGCCCGCACCCACAAAAAGACGGCCGCGCGGTTCCAGGTTGTACAGACCGTAGGCAACAGTGGTGCCCGCACGGTCGGCCACAATGGAACCGGTATAGCGGGTGGGAAAATCGCCGCGGTGCGGTTCGTATCCGTCAAGATACGAGTTCATGATGCCGGTACCCTTGGTGTCCGTGAGAAATTCATCACGGTAGCCGATGAGCCCGCGCGAAGGAATGCTGAATTCCATACGCACACGGCCGGTGCCGTTGTTGATCAGGTTGACCATGCGGCCTTTACGGGTGGAAAGTTTTTCAGTGACAACTCCCATAAAGGGTTCGTCGCAGTCCACCCACAGGCGTTCGATGGGTTCCACCAGTGTGTTGCCGTCTTTTTTGAAGATAACTTCCGGACGGCCCACATTGAGTTCAAATCCTTCACGGCGCATGGTTTCGATGAGTATGGCCATCTGGAATTCGCCGCGGCCTTTCACAAGGTAGCTGTCCTTGTCGTCGGTTTCTTCCACGCGGATGGCCACGTTGCGCAGCATTTCCTTGAAGAGCCGCTCGCCGATTTTACGGGACTGGACAATTTTTCCTTCGCGGCCGGCAAGGGGCGAGCTGTTGATGGAAAAACGCATGGCCACCGTCGGCTCGTCCACGTGAATACGCTTGAGCTTGCGGGGGGCGGCTTTGGTGCAGATGGTGTCGCCTATGGTCACGTCTTCAATGCCGGCCAGCACCAGAATGTCGCCGGCTTCGGCAGACTGCACTTCGCTGAGCGAAAGCCCGTCGTACACCTGCAGCTTGGTGGCACGCAGGGTCTGGTTTTCCTTTTCACCCACGCAGAGCATTTCTTCTTTGGCCTGAGCCGTTCCGTGTATGATGCGGCCCACAGCCAGTCTGCCCAGATAGTCGGAGTAGGCAAGGTCGGAAACAAGCATCTGGAAGGGTTCTTCGGGATTGTGCGCCGGGCCGGGAATGACCTCGAGGATGGTTTCAAAAAGCGGGGCGAGATCCTGCCGCGGATCCTGCGGGTCGCGCATGGCCACGCCGTCCCGGCCGATGGCGTACAGCACCGGAAATTCTATCTGCTCTTCGCTGGCGTCAAGATCGATGAACAGGTCGTACACTTCGTTGAGCACTTCTTCCACGCGGGCGTCTTTACGGTCGATCTTGTTAATGACCACGATGACCTTGAGTCCCGCCTCCAGCGTTTTTTTGAGCACAAAGCGGGTCTGGGGCAGGGGGCCTTCAGAAGCATCGACCAGCAGGATGGCACCTGTGGCCATGGAAAGAGACCTCTCCACCTCGCCGCCGAAGTCGGCGTGACCGGGGGTGTCGATTATGTTGATCTTTGTGCCCTTCCAGTTCACGGCGCAGTTTTTGGCTGCAATGGTAATGCCGCGTTCACGTTCAAGATCCATGCTGTCCATTATGCGATCCTGAACTTCCTGATCGGAGCGGAACAGTCCGGCCTGACGGAACATGGCGTCGACCATGGTTGTTTTACCGTGGTCAACGTGGGCAATGATAGCTACGTTACGCAGCTTTTCGTTTACGATTGTGGTCACTGTTATATCCTTGGCAGGTAAGCAAAAAAAGAAACGCCTTTCGATGGCTGGCGCATATCGTTTCCGGATTGCGGCAGAATCGGAGAGGCGGAAAATTGGTGAACAGGGTTGAATAGCCTTGTTTTTGCCCAAAGGCAAGTGTTATATTCGCAGTCTACAGCGACGCTATGACTATTTCTCCGGCCTGCGGGTCAAAGTATATCTGACTGTAGGGTACAGGGTCGGTGATGCACAGGGTCAGCCCGCCGGCTTTGATGCTGGTGCCGGGGTAAAGCGTCTTCAGCACCTTGAGCCTGGGTTTGGGGGCGTTGAGCAGCCGTTCCTTTTCCTGTTTTTCCTCTTCATCCAGTGCCCGCAGCTCTTCCTGCGCGGCAATGCGCGTCTTGATGACAGATGCCACGGCGGGGCGTTTTTCCGGCGGGGTCTGTTCGAGCAGGGTACGCAGATCCCGTTGACCGAGGCCCGCGTCAATGCGCTCTATAAGGCTGTTCAGTTCTTTGCGCCGGGCGCTGCGGGTATTGTCTTTGGGTTGGGGTTCCGTGCCCAGAATAATGGTGGTGAGCACACCCAGATCAGACCCGACTTCATTTGCCAGAATGTTTTTTACCGCGTGCACTTCACCGCCGACTATTTTGCCGCGCCCTTTGACAGCTTCAACGCTGCCTGCGGCAAAGACGGTGCAGTTCGACAGTTCGTGCGCTATTATAATGTCCGCCCCTGATTCCAGCCGGGCACCTTTGGCAAAGGTCGCCGATATGGTGCCGCCCGCTTTGATGAACCCTGTACGGTCCATCAGAATGCCCGCGCCTATTTCCACATCGCCGCCGCATTCTATTTCCGCGTTTTCCACTATGTCGTCCACGCGCACATGGCGCGGTGCGCTTACGCGGAATCCGGCCAGCACGGCACCGCGGATATGGGCGGAACCTTTTTCCAGACTGATATTACCCACGCTCATATTCAGATCGCCGCGGGTCTGAAACACTTCGCTTACGGACAGGCTGTTGTTTTTGTATATGACCATGCCTTCGATGGCGGCGGCAAACTCGCTGCCTTCCAGCGCGTCCACATGTTCGCCCGTCTGCAGCAGAAAAACAGCGCCGTCGTGTGCGGGAATAAGCTTGCCGAAAACATCTTTGCCGGGGCGTCCTCTGGTGGGGGCGTGCAGTTTGCCCAGCTTTGTGCCGCTGGTTACGGCTTTGATCATTCCGCGTGCACGGAAGTCTATGCTTCCGTCAGCCGCTTCTATGCCGATGCTGGACCGTTCGTCCTTGATGTAAAGCTCAAACCAGCCGTCTTTACCGCTTTGGGGCTGCACGCCGCGGCTTAGCGGCACGTTCGGAATTTCTGCGTTGCTTTTTTGTGCGTTTTTAAGTGCGGCCTGCAGCACGGCCGTTTCAAGCGGCTGGGTGATGTCTTCCGCCTTCAGCGCGCTTTCCATCTGCAGGGGGGTGACTTCCCGCCCTTTGAAATCCCTGGCGAACACACTGCCCATGGCTACCATGGCGTCGGGGGTCACGGCTATGAGCGGCCGCATGTGTATGCGGTTTCTGGTGATGCCGATAATGCCGTAGCGCGAAGCGCGCACCTGCAGTGTCGTCGTGTCCAGATGACAGCCGCAATCTTCGGCAAAACTAATTTCCTGCCCTTTCTCGGGGCCTTCAGATTTGACTACGGTGCCGTTGACCCCTTTGCCCGGGACTGCGCTGCGTGCGGGCGTGATGGTGCCTATGACGTCGCCGGGAAAGACAGGCATGCGGAAATCGCCCGCAGGCTGCAGTGCTGCGTCTTTGGCGGGTTCCGGCAGGGTGCCTCTGGCTACTGTTATGCCGCGCGGGTCTTCCCCTTTTTTAAGCACCGTGTTTATCTTGGTCAGCACGCCCACGAGCGGGGGCGTGATGACGCCCGCCTGCCGTAGTGCGTCATTGAGGCCCGAAGAAGAAATCAGCGCACCGCCTTCCTGCGCCGCAGACCAGTCGGAAATGACGGCCGAAAGACCGTCTTCGGATATGGCTATGGATATGCTTGCGTTTCGCATGCTCATGGTGTGATATGTCCGGTGTCTTGCGGCAGGTAGCGATAAAAGTTACTTGTGTGAATTATAAGGCGATTCCAGATACACTATGTATAGACGAAGGCCGCACGCAACGCAAATCCGCGGATGCGGAGGCGGGCTGCGGCTGTGTATAAGGAGACTCCATGCCGTATATACCTGAGAACCGTAGAGAATTCTTTGATAATCTTTTGCGGCAATGTGCGGGGCATGTGCAGAACGAAGGCGAGCTGAACTATTGTTTTTATAAGCTGGCAACGCTGCTTATTGAAAAGACAGGTGAAAGCTACGCGAACCTGAGCATGTGTTCCAGTGCCATGGAGCACGCAAAGCTTGAGTGGTACAGGAAACGGCTGGCGCCGTATGAAGACCGTAAAATAGCCGAACATGGCGATATCTGACAGGGGGATGTATGAAGGATTCCGGTGGTAAACGCGAAGATGGCTGTGCTGAAGAGCAGGGCTGCACCACAACGGCGCAGGGGCCCGGAAGTGCGGCAGGAAGGTGGTCTTTTGTCTTGTCCGTTCTGGCGGTCGTCGTGTCTTCGGTGTTTGCGTTCGGCTTGTCCGGCAATATTTCCGGAGTGAACAGCCACCTGTCGGCAGAGGCGGAAACGGTTCAGGCTCTGGAAAAGAAGATAGCGGGCCTTGAGCAGCTTGTCAGAAAAGATGATGCGGCAAAGCTGGTGCGCGACGAGTTGAATAACGCCGTGCTGGCAGATGTGCTGCACAGGCTTGAAGGGCTTGTGCAGCGCGTTGATGATCCGGCGCTTGTGCAGAAAATCAATGACGCAGCGGCCCTCCTGCGCGAGGTGCAGGGCGCCGCCGCGCCGGACGGTTCTCTGGACGGCTAGCGAGCGGGCTGTTGTCTGCCCGCATTTTTGCTGACAAAAAATGCTCCGGCACCGGTGCACATGCACCGGTGCCGGAGCTTCGGTTTTTCATAAAACGCGTGTCTGTCAGACAGGCAGGTCGGCGGTAACCGCGGCAATGAGCTTTGCCAGCCTGTTTCCGGCAAGACTGGCCACGCGGATGACTTCCTCCAAAGGAGCCTCCTGCATGCAGTCCGGCAGGTTTTTGTTGGTCAGGCATGAAACGCCCAGCACTTTCAGACCCATGTGGCGGGCGGCGATAACTTCGAGCACTGTGGACATGCCCACGGCATCCGCTCCTGCCGCTTTGTACATGCGGGTCTCCGCGGGGGTTTCCATCTGCGGGCCGCGCACTCCGGCGTAGACGCCGCGTTCCAGACGGATGCCCAGCTCCGAAGCCTTTTGCATGGCTGCACAGATAAGTTGTGCGTCGTAGGGGGCACTCATGTCAGGAAAGCGCGGTCCCCACAGGTCATTGTTCGGGCCGGTCAGCGGGCTTTGTCCCGTAAAATTTATGTGGTCGGTTATGGCCATGAGATCACCCGCGGACCATGCGGGATTCAGAGCGCCTGCCGCGTTGGTGATTATCAGGGTGTCAGCTCCGCACGCGGCCATGGTGCGCACACCGGTGCATACGTCACCTGCTGAATAGCCTTCATACAGGTGGCAGCGGCCCTGCTGGAGCAGCACGGGGGTGCTGCCGATGCTGCCGGCTATGAATCTGCCCTGATGCGAAGCGACTGTGGAACGCGGAAAATCGGGAATCTCACCGTAATCAATCACGGTATGAATGCTGACGGCATCAACCAGTCCGCCAAGGCCGGTGCCCAGAACGATTCCAACTTTGGGGTCGGGGTGCCCTGATAACTTTTTTTTCAGAAATTCCGAAGCGTTCTGTACTTTTTTCGGGTTTTGCATAACTCTCCAGAATATTGTATTGATTGAGTGTAGAAAAGGGACGCGATCATACTTCTGCGATCGGTTCATGGATGGCCTGTGCCTTCATGGCCGGTCTTCCTGCCTTTTTACCAGTTGCGGAGCTTAGACCGAACATATGGATATAGCAACTCTTTTCGGGATTATTGCCGGGTTCGGCCTTGTGGTCGGCGCTATCTTTATGGGGGGCAATTTTGCCGACTTTGTCAACCTGCCGGGGCTGATGATCGTTTTCGGCGGCACGGGAGCCGCCATTCTGGTCACTTTTCCTTTTGAAGAAGTGGTGCAGGCCGTGAAAGGGGGGCTGCAGGTTTTCGGCGCCAGAAACGTGAAAAACCGTGATGTGGTCAATACCATGGTACGTGTGGCTGAAATTAGCCGCCGTGAGGGGCTGACCGCTCTGGAACACATAAAAACCGAAAACAGCCTGCTGAAAAAAGCCTGCCAGCTGATAGCCGACAATGCCGACCATGCGCTTATACGCGATACTGTGATGATTGAAATCGCCACCATGCGCAGACGGCACAACGTGTCCATAGCCGTGTTCAACCGGCTGGGGGCGTTTGCACCGGCGTTCGGTATGATAGGCACGCTTATCGGTCTGGTGCAGATGCTTACCCGTCTCAACGACCCTGCCGCCATCGGTCCGGCCATGGCTGTGGCCATTTTGACCACGTTTTACGGGGCGTTGATGGCCAATCTGCTTTTTTTACCCATCGCCGGCAAACTGAAAGCCCGCACCCTGCAGGAAGAAGTGCACCTTTTTATCATTTTCGAAGGGGCAAAATCCATACTGGAGAATAACAACCCGCGTCTGGTGCATGAAAAGCTTTCGTCATTCCTTTCACCTCAGGAGCGCCGGAGTGTCCGATAAGGATCTGCCTTTTTCCCTGATAGAGCAGGAAGAAGAGGACCGCACCGACGAGTGGATTGTCACATTTGCCGATCTCGCCACGCTGCTGCTTGTTTTTTTCATTCTGCTTTTTTCCATGTCAGTCATCGACGAACAGCGGTTCACCGACTCGTTCACTTCCGTACGGACGGTTTTCGGCGGCAAGGAAAGCACGCTGTTCACGTCATCTGTGCGTTCGGACGATGCGGCCCTGCTTGAGAGCGTGCGTTTGCAGAAGCAGCTCATCGAGGCTCAGCGGAAGGTGTATTCAGATGTGCGGACCTTTTTGAACCGCAAAGGGGTGGAAGGCGTGATCGGGGCGGTTTTTGACGAAGGCGTGATCACCATCAAAGTGCCGGCTGGAGTGCTTTTTGAAAAGAACTCCGTGGATATTTCCGCAGACGGGCTTTCCATGCTTGAAGGGTTGAATGACTTTTTCCTGAAAAAAAAGGATCAGTCCATCAATATACGGGGGTATACCGACGACAGTGTGCCGGCTGCCGGCAGCCGCTTCAGGGATAACTGGGAAATCTCCGCCCTGCGGGCGGTGAATGTGCTTCGTTTTTTCCTCAAGTCTGGTATAGAGCCCGGACGGCTGACAGCGACCGGACTCGGTGATCTTGATCCGCTTTTTCCCAACACCAGCGAAGAAAACCGCGCAAAGAACAGAAGGGTTGAATTTGTTCTGGAGCGCCGTGTGGGTAAGTAACTGTCATGAATGAAGAATTTGATATTGTTTTTACCGGGGCCGGCGGACAGCGCCGGGCTTTTCGCACGCGTATCAGGGGGCTTGAAGCCTTTCTTGAAGAACGCGGTACGTTCCTGCCCGTCAGGGACATCAGTGCCACTGGTTGCTCCGTGGACGGAGACGAGCAGGGCTTTGGCATAGGCGACGACTTCCGCATTGACCTTTTTGTCAATAAAAAGCTGTTCATAGCCGGACTCCTGCTGAGAGTTGTGCGGCTGTTACCTGACGGCGGCCTTGGCTGCAGCTTTGAAGAGCTTGACCGGCGACAGGAAGCGCGGCTGGACAAGCTTATTCTGGAAGTGCAGAAACGGCAGATCGCCATGAAAAGGGCGACTGTGTGTGATGAAGAACTGGAAAAATAAACAGTCGAGGGACATTGGTGCAGAATACCGAACATAAGGTGCTGGTGGCGAATCGAGGGGAAATCGCCATCCGTATCGTTCAGGCCTGCCGCAAGCTGGGTCTGGATTTTGTATGTGTATACACGGCGGAAGACGCTGAGTCGGGGCATGTACGCATCGCCCGTCAGCTTGGCGGCGAAAAAAGCCTGTTCCGTGTATCGTCATATCATGATGCGAACGAACTGTTGTCCGTAGCAGACGAGGCCGGCGCCACCGCCGTGCATCCCGGCTACGGCTTTTTTGCCGAAGACTACAGGTTCGCGCGGCGGGTATCGCAGCGCGGGCGCAAGCTGATATTCATAGGTCCGTCATGGCGGGTTATCCGCGAGCTGGGTGACAAGATAAATACCAAACGTCTTGCGCGCAGTCTCGGCGTGCCCACTGTGCCCGGTTCAGACAAACCCATCTACGACGAGATGGAAGCCGAAAAAGTGGCCCAGTCGCTTTTCGAGTTTCAGGAAGAGCAGGGCGTCGAGCGCCCTCTGGTTCTGGTCAAGGCCTCCGCCGGAGGCGGCGGAATGGGTATAGAGGAAGTGCACAGCCTTGATCTGTTCCGCTCCGTGTATCGCCGTATCCGCAATTACGCCCTGCGTCAGTTCAATGACGAGGGTGTTCTTATCGAGCAGCGTGTCAACGACTTCAACCATCTGGAAGTTCAGATCGTTTCTGACAGAAGCGGCAAAAATCCCGTGCATTTCGGCACGAGAAACTGCTCCATACAGTCCACCGGTCTGCAAAAGCGCGTGGAAATTGCTCCGGGGTTCGACTCTTCGTCGTATTCCTATGCGTTTGACGCAGACAAACTGCTGGAAGACATCACCAACCACTCTCTGGCTATGGCCCGCAAGGTCGGCTACGACAATGTGGGCACATGGGAGTGGATTGTCTCGCGCGACGGGCGTCCCTTTCTGATGGAGGTGAATACCCGCATTCAGGTGGAAAACGGCGTTTCTGCCGCCATAGCGCGCATTCACGGTAAAGGCGGTGTCGACATAATCGCCGAGCAGATCCGTGTGGGGCTGGGCGAGCCGCTGGGTTACACGCAGGAAGATATCACATTCGAAGGTGTGGGCATTGAATACCGCATCATCGCGGAAGATCCTGACAACCGTTTCACCCCCTGGGTGGGACGTATAGAAGGCTTCCGCTGGGATGAACGTGACTGGCTTTCCATGCATACGCATGTGCCCACTGACAGTCCGTATGACATTCCCACTGAGTTCGACCCCAACCTTGCCCTTGCCATTGTGTGGGGCAAAGACCTTGCACAGGTCCGGGAGCGGGGGCTGGAACTGCTGGACACCATCACGCTGGAGGGCGTTAATCAGGCCGGTCCCATGCGCACCAACATTGCTTTTCTGCGCAGAAAGACGGCTGATGTTCTCCGTTTCTGATGTGTCGGGTGCGGCCGTTTTTGTCCGTTATTCTGCGGTACAGAGGCGGCTGTTCTTTTCCGGCAGGTATTCCGGTGTGTAGCCGCCGCGCGGTTGCCCGCGCTGTGCGGACTCTGCACGGCATGCCGTATGCGGCTGCCGTAGCCCAACAAGGCAATATCCCCGCAAGCGGGGAGGAGCGATATGGATTTTGATAAGAAACTGCATCAGCTTAACGACCGTCTCAACTACATCCGGGACGTGTTTACCGGCAAGCAGGAAGAAAATATCCGCCTGCTTGAGAGCAAGCTGAATGAATTGATGCTGAGGGAAAAGCACCTTTCCGCTTCGGAACAGCAGGCTGCCGCAGCCACGGTTGACGATCTGTTCGACTTTGTGGAGCGCAAGCTTGAAGAAGATCTTACCCCCATGGACAGGGTGCGTATCGTACGTCATTCGCAGCGGGTCTGCCTGCGCGACGTGCTTGAAAACGTGTACGACAACTACACCGAGATAGGCGGCAAGGACGAGAACAGTATCGATCCGAGCATGCTTATTGCGCGTGCCTACATCACAAGGCGCAGCGGTAAAAAGGTGTACCACCAGCCGGTGATGGTCATAGGGCAGGAAAAAGGGCATGGAGAGGAATTCCGCAACGGCGGTTCTGTAAAGCCCTGGGGCAATGCCAAGGCCCTGCACTATATGAAAGTTGCCGAAACAGAAAATATTCCCATCCATACATATGTGTTCACACCCGGATCATATCCGGTGGAGGATGCTCCCGGAGCTGCCCAGCAGATAGCCCGCAACCTGTACGAAATGGCAGGGCTGCGCGTGCCTGTTGTGGCCGTGTTTTCCGAAGGTGGCTCCGGCGGTGCCGAAGCCATCGGGCTGGCCGATACCCGGCTCATGCTCTCCCACGGGTACTATTCTGTTATTTCTCCCGAAGGGGCGGCCGCCATCGAAGGCAGGCTCAAAGAA
The DNA here is from genome assembly GCF_055388115.1 of Oleidesulfovibrio vietnamensis. Taxonomy (NCBI): domain Bacteria; kingdom Pseudomonadati; phylum Thermodesulfobacteriota; class Desulfovibrionia; order Desulfovibrionales; family Desulfovibrionaceae; genus Oleidesulfovibrio; species Oleidesulfovibrio vietnamensis. The sequence goes on along the minus strand of NZ_AP042419.1, from coordinate 2,340,955 downwards.
GGCCAGCGTGCCACGCCGGAACTGATTGAAAAATGCGCGCGCCAGCTGCGTATCACCGCTGCGGATAACCGCCGCATGGGGTACATTGATCACGTTATAGACGAGCCGCCGCTGGGAGCCAGACCGTACCATTACGATTTTTTCCGTTCTTTGCGGCAGGAAGTTATCCGTGCGACGGATGAGGTTGTGCTGGGGGTCAAGGGATTTGCTCCTTTCCGCGCCATGGCTTTGCGCAGGCGGCACGGCAAAAAGGGTGTGACGCCTGACTTTGACAATATCTATGTCCGCTGGAATCTTTCTTCCAACGCCCGTGACAGACTGGTGATGAAACGCCACCGCAAGTTCCGCCGCCTGTCACGTCAGGCGTGTCTGGACAGACGCGCCGTGCACCGCAGAATATGGGAATGGGGATATGATCTCGGCTGGGATGTTTATTCTTATTTCAAGTACGACCTGTGGCGTAAGCATCAGCAGCGCATTGTTTATGCGGTGGAAGAGGTGGACGCTGAAGCGCGTGTGCTGATGAACCGCCTGCTGAGCCCGTGGCGTAAGCTGAGCGGGTCACTGCCTGGTTCCGGCAAGCCTGCCGAGGACAAAGAAAAAGAGCTGACCATGCTTTCGCAGTGGGATCAGGAAGACCAGCGCAACGGCGAATGGCGCTATGTAAGCCCGCGTGCCAAGGAAGACCGCACCATTACCTGCCCCAATGCGGATTCTCATGGCTGCCTTGACCTGTGGGCCCCTGATCTTTTTGGCGAATTTGCCGGTGTGTGCAACTATTGCGGTCATCATTTTCCGATGGAAAGCAAGTGGTTCGTGCATAATATCTTTGATAACGGCTCTGTTTTCGAGTTCAACTCCGAGCTGGAAGCCGCCAACCCGCTGGGTTTTGAAGGGCTGGACGTGAAGCTGGATCAGGCCAAGCAGAAAACCGGCCAGAAGTCCGGCTGCGTCACGTTCGAAGCGCGGCTCGATAATATCAAGATAGTGGTGGCCATGCTTACCGCACCGTTCCGCGGTGGGTCGGTGGGTGCCGCCGAAGGCGAAAAGTTTATCCGCGCCGCTGAGCGGGCCAAGAAAAAGCGTTTTCCGTTTCTTGCCTATGTGCACGGCACTGCCGGTATCCGCATTCAGGAAGGCACCAACGGAGTCATTCAGATGCCCCGCTGCACCATGGCCGTGCGCCGGTACATCGAAGAAGGCGGGCTGTACCTTGTGGTTTATGACACCAATTCCTACGCCGGCCCTCTGGCAAGCTTTCTCGGCTGTTCGCCGTATCAGTTTGCCATCCGTTCTGCCAACATAGGCTTTGCGGGCAGAGGGGTTATCAAGGAAACGACCGGTATGGATATTCCTCCTGACTACCACAATGCCTTCAAGGCACTGAGCAGAGGACATATTCAGGGCATATGGGACCGCAGAGAAGCGCGGCAGAATCTGCGCCAGGCACTGCTGACCATGGGCGGACGCAATCTTTATTACCGCTAGCCGTCAACCGGCCGCGGGGCCGAACGAAGCAAGGAAACGGGTGAAAAACCGTGCTTGATATATCACAACTGCTTGAAGAGATTAAGGCGTCTCCTTATCAGGAGGAGACAATAGTGGCCCCCCACACGGGGGTGGTGACCTTTGCTCCCATCAAGGAAGGCAAGCGTGTGCGCGGGCCTTCCGGTGTGTGGAAAGAAGTGAAGGGCACACTGCTTGCCACCATTGAACGGGAAAGGAACCCCAAACCCATTCATGCCACGGAAAAAGGCAAGGTGAAGGATATATTCCGCCAGTACGAAGGAACCTTTGTCGAAGCCGGAACACCGCTTGTGAGCATCCGGCACTATCTGTCAAAGGAGGAAGTGCTGGGGATCATTCTGCGTAAGGCGCTGCATCTGTTCAAGGCGCCGGAGCGGGCCAAATACTACTTCACGCCGGATGTGGACAAAAAAGTCAAGGTGTCCGGTTCCAGATCTGTCACTGTGCAGAACGGCATGGAACTTTTCATCATGTCGCGTATGAAGCGCGAAACGCCGCTGCATTACGAAGGCCCCGAAGGTCTGATTTACGCGGTGTACTTTCAGCATAACGAAAACGTGGACGCCGGCCAGCCGCTGATAGGCATCTGCCCGCCGGATCAGCTGGAAACCATAGAAGAGGTGGTCATGCGCGTGCAGACGGAGTGGGTGGAAAAGGAGTGACCGATGGGTAAAGTGCTTCAGGTACGGGTTATGGCCTATACGTTTGACCCCGATGATGTCAGGCGTACCTGGCCGCTGCTTTACACGCAGGTATGGGGTGAACGCTCCCCCCGGCCCGACGAAATGCGCGGTGTGGCGGAGCTGGTTCAGGCTCTGGATGACGGTCTGCGCTTTGAGCCATGGGACGGGCGTGTAAAAAAGGTGCTCGAACCGGGAGTACGCAGCCTTTCGGCTCTTATGCAGCAGCTTGAAACCGCTCTGGGGGACTGGGATCCCCGGCAGGCGAACTCGCTGAGCGAGAGAATAGAGGAAGGACTTTCCGAGCTTGAAAAAGAGCTGGCGAAAGCGTAGGAAGAGCCGAGATACAAAAGGAGACGTCTCATGTCGCTTAATAAAGTTATGCTCATAGGCAGGCTGGGTGCCGACCCCGAGCTTAAATATTCCCAATCAGGAACCCCTGTTGCGCGTATGCGCATTGCCACCAGCGAAACCTATACGGACCGCGAAGGCAACCGGCAGGAAAGCACGGAGTGGCATACCGTGGTTGTGTTCCAGCGTCAGGCCGAAAACTGCGCCAACTACCTTTCCAAAGGCAGCATGGTGTATGTGGAAGGCAGCCTGCAGACAAGACAGTGGCAGGATCAGCAGGGACAGAACAGATACACCACCGAGATTAAGGGCCAGCGCGTCCAGTTTCTTGACAGAAAAGGCGATGGTCCCGGTGCGCCTGCACAGGGCGGCGGTGAGCGCCGTTCTTTCCAGCAGCCGCAGCAGTCACAGCAGCGTGGCGGCCGTCAGGCTCCTCCTGCCGATGACGGATTCGATGATCTCGGTCCGGCATTTCCTTCGGAAGTCAGCGGAATGGACGACGTGCCTTTCTGAGCGACTTGTTGTTGATTAAAAAGATCAACTATGTCAGCCTGTTACGTATGCTTCAGGCTGACATAAACTGATAATCTGAAAAGTAGAATGATGGGGTAACGCCCTGAAATGCTTTCCCTAATACTCCGACAGGCATGTTGATGGGCTATCATCATATTGTCTGAAGCTCGGTGAAGTCGGTTGAGAGGATGCCCTAAGGTATGAAAATACTAGGAAATGCGAGCCAGAGGTGGCCGAGCATCTGATAGATCGGGGGTCTATAAAGTAGTCATGGTGAGAATGTCTTTAAGTAGACTGACGAAATCCCGAATGTACGAGTCCAAAGCACGATTGTGTAGAAATGCACATGTCACATAAAGTGGCGCAAGTGTGGTCCGGTAAAAATAGAATGTATGAAAGACCATGTGTTGTTAAAGGCAACTCCAAGCTTGCAGGCTTATAGGGATCACCTAAAACTATATGAAGATAAGATTATCGGAACAAGGTAAGGTCAGGACGCAGAGCGATAGCACGCTATGAAGCGGTACACTATATAAACACCCTTCGGGGCGATAAAAGTGTTTTATCTGACTGAAAGTGGAGGCATAAGCTGTGAAGCTGTTGTAATGACAGTGGAGCTATAGCCTCTAGTCGGTTTCTGTTTCACGTAATGAAACTCATGTCAGTTCAAAGGTTCCGGTACGACTAAGAGAGGTGAAATCCATATGGAGGACACCGACTTTGAGTGCAAAAAGGAAGCTTCTAAAACGTCAGAATCTTCGGAACAATGAATACTATGACTTCCAGAAAGTTGTTGATGGTCTTTACGAAGATAGCTGTAGGAACAGGAAATTCTATCATCTTGTTGAAATAATACAACGATGCGAAAATATTCTGTTAGCATACAGGAACATCAAGAATAACGATGGAAGTCATACTCCTGGTGTTGATGGACGCACGATCAAGTATCTTGCTAGATTAACGACAGAAGAAATAATATCTTTGGTCCAAAGAAAACTGGCGAACTACTATCCCCAACGAGTTAGAAGAGTTATAATCCCTAAGCCTAATGGTAAAACCAGACCGCTTGGGATTCCAACCATCGTAGACAGGCTGGTGCAGCAATGCATCTTGCAAGTCCTTGATCCAATCTGCGAGGCGAAGTTTCATAAGCATAGTTATGGATTTAGATCCTTGAGATCGACAAAACATGCTATTGCCAGAGCCTATCATCTCGCTCAGAAAAACAATCTACACTACGTAGTTGATGTTGATATCAAGGGATTCTTTGACAATATCGACCATGGGAAGCTTCTCAAACAGTTATGGACGCTTGGTATTCATGACAAATCTCTAATAAAGATTATATCACGGATGCTTAAAGCAGAAATAGATGGTGAAGGAGTGCCAACATGTGGAACACCACAAGGCGGTATTTTATCACCACTTCTTGCCAATGTAGTTCTTAACGAACTAGATTGGTGGATTAGTGATCAATGGGAGACTAAACGGACAAAACATACGTATGCTGTTAGGAAAAATAGCAACTATGCAATGTACCAGTCACTCAAGAACTTCTCTAATCTAAAAGAAATCTACATAGTTCGCTATGCAGATGATTTCAAGATTTTCTGTCGCAACCATAATCAAGCTGAGAAGATTTTCCACGGAGTTAAGGATTGGCTGAAAGAAAGATTGGGTCTTGAAATAAGCCAAGAAAAATCACAAATAACCAATCTTCGGAAAAGTTATTCAGATTTCCTTGGTGTTAAAATGATGCTTACTCGGAAAGGAAAGAAGTATACGGCTGATAATAGGGTGAGAAGTGATTATGTCATCAAGTCAAGAGTTGCTGATAAAGCAGTGAAGGCAATAATGGCAAAAGTCAGACATCACTCAAAAGAAATACAATGCCAAAAAAGAATGTCTGGAGCCGCTCTTACGAGCAGATTCAATGCATATCTTCTTGGGGTACACAATTATTACAATTGTGCGACCAATTGCATTCTGGATTTCGAAAGGATAGCCTATCGAAGTCGAGCCGTGTTGAAAAACAGGTTGAATCCTAGAAGAAGGAAGGATGGAGATAAACTTCCGTCATACATAGCGACCCTTTATGGAAAGTCAAAGCAAATCCGATTTGTTCATGACATTCCGCTGATACCAATTGCATATATCCAACACAAAGTTTGTAAAAACTACAATGGCTTAAGCCAATATGTGGAAGCAGACAGGATGGTGGTTCATGCAAAGCAAAGGGCTGTTCCGATCATAAAATTGCAATACTTACTTTCGCACCCTGTGCGAGAAATGAGTGTGCAGTATAATGACAACAGAATAGCACGTTTTGTGGCACAGTATGGGCGTTGTGCGGTCACGGGAGACGTACTAGATATGGATGATGTTCATTGTCACCACAAGCTGCCAAAGGCATTCTTTGGTGGTGATGAATATGAAAACCTTGTGATTGTCAGCAAAGACATCCATGTGTTGATTCATGCTACAGTGCGAGAAACCATTGATTTCTATCTTCAGAAGACCAAAATTGACAAAGCTGGTCTCAAGAAATTGAACCAGTTTCGTAAGATAATGGACTTGGATTTAATCAGGTAAGAAGACAAGCCTTTTTGACACATGACATGTGTGATTTGACAAACCAAACCGATGGAACGCCGTGTGCGGTGAAAGTCGCTTGCACGGTGTGAATGGGGGGAAAATCTGGAGATAACTTCAAAGGATTACCTATCCATATAGGCACATCGTGTTTATTCGTGATGTTAAAGCCCCGCAGGCTTGCCTGCGGGGCTTTTGTATTCTGTATGATTCTCCGGTGCGCAGCGGGACCGGGTGCACCGCACTATTTATGCAGCTTTCCACCGGCACGCGGCGTGCCATCAGAACTGGCGGCCGATGTCTGATGCGGCTTTGAGTACCACCGGTGCCAGCTCGGCGGCAATGCGGCTGTCGTCCCATTCGTTGTTGTCTGCAGAAATATAGACAGCGGCCAGCAGTGTACCGCCGGACGATAGTACGGGTGCTGAAACGGAAACTTCACCTATGAGCTGCTCCTGACGCGAAACCGCATACCCCAGTTCTGCCGCCTGCCGTACGGCCCGCATGTTTGCCTCGCTGTCAGTGATGGTGAACGGCGTCAGCTGCGTTCTGACGCTCTGTTCTATCAGGCTGCGGGCGCTGTTTTGCGGCAGACACGAAAGCAGAGCCCTGCCGCCGCAGAATGCGGGCACCCGTCTGCCCGCCAGCGTGCTTTCAAGCAATATGAACCGCTGGGGCAGGCGTATAAGATACATAACATCTTGCTCGTACAGAATACCCAGATAACTGGCGCATCCTGTTCTTTTACGCATTTCCAGCAGCACCGGTGTGGCAATTTCCACAAGTCGTTTGTCCTTCAAATAATGATAGCTGAGCGACATTACCTTTGGACTTAAAGAATAACGCTTGGTATCTGTGTCTTTTTCCAGATAGCCAAGGGCCTCCCATGTAAAGAGAAAGCGCTGAACAGCGCTTTTGTTCAGCCCTGTCTTGCGGCTCAGGTCCGACAGACTCAGATTGCGGGCAGTGGAATCGAAGGCCTCCAGAACCATCAGAGCCCGTTGAAGTGAATGTACAAAAAGCGGGTCAGGGCGTCTGTCAGTAACGGCCGGTTCTTCTGCCATGAAGGCCTCCCTGCTGTGCTGCTTTGTGTTTGTCGTGTGCTGCGTGGAAGTATGATGTTGTTTGGTTGCACAACTGTCGTTATTGATGTTGTTGTTGACAGTGCAACTGCAATATGTACAATTGTATTATGATAAAAAGTATTGCATTGCAATACTGTTTTGCAGAATCAGGAGCTGTCGCTGTGGGATATGAAGCATTTCCCGAGCCGTTGTGGGCGGAGATAGATCTCTGCGCCCTGCGGCACAATTTTTCCGCTGTACGGTCGCACGTCGGAAAGGGTGTACGCATTATGGCAGTGGTCAAGGCCGACGCTTACGGTCACGGGGCTGTGGCCGTGGCACACGAACTGCTGCGTCAGGGGGCTGATGCCTTCGGAGTGGCCAGACTGGATGAGGCAGTGGAACTGCGCGAGAACGGTATCACCCGGCCTGTGCTCATTTTCGGGCCCACCCCGCCGCAGAAGGCTCCGCTGCTTGCCCGCTACGGCATCATACAGACCGTGCATTCCGATACCTATGCAGAGGCGCTGCAGGCGGCGTTGCTGGCCCAGCAGCCCCGCAGGCGGGTGCAGGTGCACATAAAGGTGGACACCGGCATGGGGCGTCTTGGGTATATCGCCACGGGAAACGGCGGTGATGTTCCGTTGGGGCAGGTGTTTGCCGGTTTTTCTTCCCGCACCATGCTGGATGTGTGCGGTGTGTTCACCCACTTTGCCGCCAGCGATGCCGCCGACCCTGTCACGGCGCGCAGGCAGTTGGTCGTGTTTGAACAGGCACTGTCAGAGCTGCCTGTCGGTGTGCGCGACAGGCTGTGTGTGCATGCGGCCAACAGTGCGGCAACCATGGTCATGCCCGATGCCCGTTTTGACATGGTGCGCCCGGGCATCATCCTGTACGGGCTCCGCCCCTCGGCAGAGATGGACACCGCCGGTTTCGACCTGCGTCCGGTGATGAGCCTCAAAGGACGTATAGCCAGCGTCAAGCGTGTTCCTGCCGGATTTACGGTAAGCTACGGGCATACCCACGTGACGGCCGCCGGAACTGTCATTGCGGCTGTGCCTGCAGGGTACGCGGACGGGTACAGCCGCCTGCTTTCGTCCTGCGGCACCATGCTGGTTCACGGCCGCCCGGCCGCGGTAACCGGCAGGGTGTGTATGGACCAGACCATGATTGACGTGGGGCACATTGACGGAGTGCAGGAGGGGGACGAGGTTGTCCTGCTGGGCAGGCAGGGCGCCGAAAGCGTGACGGCAGACGATCACGCCCGTCTGACTTCCACTATTAATTATGAGGTTGTCTCCCGCATACTTGCCCGTGTGCCGCGGGTTTATGTGGAAAACGCAGAGTAATGACCCGCTTGCGCCGGGCGGCGCCGCGGGATTGGTGCTTCCCCTGTCCGTACGGCAGTGCGCCGCAGGCGGGGCGGTTCAACCTTATTCCTATCGGAGGATGTCTATGAAACCATCGGGACATTTTTTCAGAGGCATGAAGCGCTTTATGGCCGCCGCACTGGTCGTGCTGGCTGTTCCGGCGCTGGCTGTGGCCGCCATGACGGTCAAGATGAGTTACAACGGGCCGCCCAGTCTGGAAGACAACGCCGTGCATGCTTTTGCCACCACTTTCAAGGAACTGGTTGAAAAAGAGTCCGGAGGCGGCATTGTCATCGACCTGTATCCCAACAGTCAGCTGGGTAATGAGCAGCAGCGCATGGAACAGGTGATGACCGGTCCCATGATCAATGTGGCTTCTTTCGGCGGTATGGAGACCGTGTTTCCTGAAATGTTCGCCACCAACGTACCCTTCATGTTTGAAAGCTACGCTGCGGCACATGAATTTTTCGACAACAGCTCTTTTATGGATAAAGCCGGAAAAGAGCTGCGTTCGCGCACCGGCATCGAGCTGCTGGCCGTGGTGGAAGAGGGGGGCTTCATTGCCTTTACTTCCAAAAAGCCCGTCAGGTCTCCGGCTGATTTCAAGGGTATGAAATTCCGCGCCATGGATGCCAGCCAGGTAGCCATGTACGAAGCCTTCGGAGCTTCCGGAACTCCTATTCCGTGGACCGAGGTGTATCTTGCGCTTAAAACTGGCGTGGCAGACGGCCAGATGAACCCCCCCACCTATATCATCATCGGCAGCCTGTACGAGGTGCAGGACCATCTCACCCTTGCCAACGTCCAGTATTCCGATCAGTTCCTGTTGATCAACGGTGAACTGCTTGACTCTCTTCCCGACAGCCAGCGTCAGGTAATCCGTAAGGCGGCGCACGAGGCAAACGTCAAGACCCGCCAGTTTGTGGAGTCTCAGGTGGACGAGCGTGTGAAGTTTCTGGCCGGCAAGGGCATGACCGTTTACACCCCCACCGCGGAAGAGCTGGCGCAGTTCAAGGAACTTGGCAGTCCTTCCTACATCAAGTGGCTCAGCGGACAGATTGACACGGCATGGATAGACCATGCCATGGAAGACGCCCGCAAGGCCAATGAGGCAGTGAAATAGATGGGCCGTGTGGCGGACGTCTGTTATAAGGCTTCCGACCTGCTGGAGCGCCTCTGCCTTATGGGGGCGGGGGCTCTCCTCGTGGTCAACCTGCTGTCGGTTATGCTTGGTGTGTTTTCCCGTTTTTACCGTGCGCCCGTGTGGACAACTGATCTGGCAAAGGTCACGCTTGTCTGGATGGTCATGCTGGCTGCTGCTCCTGCTTTGAAGCGCGGCGAGCACATGGCCATTCACATTCTGGTCGACAGGCTGTCTCCCGGCGCCAGAAGGGCGGCTGTGATATTCCGTACACTGGTGTTTGCGGGCATCCTTGTGCTTATGATCTGGCTGGGCGGTGCATATGCTTACAAAATGCGTCTGTTCACCATTATGACGCTGGGAGTGAAAAAAACGATACCGTTGCTGGCGGTACCCGTAGGCATGGCGCTGATGCTTGCAGAATACGCATTGCAGCAGTTCATCGCGCTTGATGCGCTGGCCGCCCGCCCCGTGCGCGGTGCATCAGAGGGGGAAGACGCGTCATGAGCATTCTTTTGCTGCTTGTCTTTTTTGCCATGCTGGCATCGGGGCTGCCGCTGTTTGTGGCCATGCTGTGTACAGCGCTGGCCGGGTTTGCCTACATCGGCGAGTCCGGTCAGCTGAGGCTGATGGTGCAGCAGTTTTATGGCGGCATGGAACCTTTTTCCCTGCTGGCCATACCGTACTTTATTCTGGTGGGCGAACTGATGGGCTGCGCCGGACTGACCAGCAGACTGTTGCGTTTTGCCGAGGCTCTTGTGGGACACCTCAAGGGCGGACTGGGCTATGTGACAGTGGTGGCCAGCATCATTTTTGCCGGTGTCAACGGCTCTGCCGCGGCGGATGCGTCCGCAGTAGGCTCCATCATGATTCCCGCCATGAAAAAAGGCGGATACCCCGACTCGTATGCCGCGGGCCTTACTGCCGGCAGTTCGCTTATCGGTCCCATCATTCCGCCGAGCATTTTTATGATTTTGTTCGGCGCCATGACAAAGACGAATGTGGGCGGGCTGTTTATGGCGGGTGTGGTGCCGGGGTTGCTGCTTGGTGTCGCTTTTATGGTCATGCACCGCATCAGTGCCGCGCGGCTCAACCTGCCTACGGTCAATACGGCCTTTTCCATGCCTGATCTCTGGAGGGCCACCGGCGGAGCCATGGCTGCGCTCATTGCTCCGGGTATCATTATCGGCGGTATCCTGTTCGGGTTCATGACCCCCACCGAGTCCGGTGCCATAGCCAGTCTGTATGTGGTCATCGTGGGTTTTGTCTGGACACGGCAGCTGACGGTGAAGGGCGTGCTGCTGGCGTTGTCGAACACGGTCCGGCTTACCAGTGTCATTTTTGTGGTTATCGGGGCGGCGACTATTGTCGGCTGGATTCTGTCTGCCGAAAAAGTACCGCAGTCCATGGCTCCGGTGATCATGAGTTATGCCTCGAGTCCTGAACAGGTTCTGCTGCTGATAAGCCTGATTGTGTTTGTGGTGGGCATGTTCATGGAAGAAATTGCGGCTCTGGTGCTGCTTACTCCGGTGTTCGCGCCGCTGGCTGTGGCGGCGGGAATTGATCCGTATCATTTCGGCATCGTGATGACACTGAACATCACCATTGCGCTTATCACTCCGCCCATGGGAGCCTGCGTGTACATCGTATCCTCCGTGGGCAATGTGTCGCTGGAAAAAATGTTCAGGCACATCTGGCCGTTTGTTCTGGTGGCGCTGGCCTGTCAGCTGCTGCTGATTTTTGTTCCCGGGATATCTGTCTGGCTGCCGCATATGCTGGGCTATTAACATTGCTGACCGGCGCGGGCTGATGCCGCGCCGGTCGTTTTTTGCGGAGAACATAATGTATAATCACTACAGCGCCCCCATTCCCGCTGTACGTTCCCACAGCTGGGAAGAAGTCTACTCCGTGTCCATTGCCGAAAATAATGAACCGCTGGTTCCGCTGTCACTGGTTCCGGAGAAGATATTGGTGCGTTCGGCCTATTTTGCCGCCGGTATAGGCGGAGCCTTGCCGGAATGTTATGCCCGCCGGAGTGTGTTTGAAAAATTATTGCTGGCGGCCGAAATGTTGCCGCCTGATCTGCGTATGGTGGTGCTGGACGGATGGCGCAGCCCGCAGGTCCAGACGGTGCTGTTCCAGCGCTGCCGCAGTGCTTTGGCCAGAGCCAACCCGCAGGCGGATGAAGATGAGCTGCACGCGCTGACCCAGCAGTATGTGGCACGCCCCGGCTTTGACGCTTCCGCGCCGTCGCCGCATGTGACAGGAGGGGCGGTTGACCTTACTCTGGCAACCCGTTCCGGCAGGCAGCTGTTTTTCGGTTCGCCCTTTGATTATCCCAGAGACATCTCATACACGCGGCATCTGGAAGAACGTCTTGAGCAGGGCATCGCATTGCAGCCTGAGGAAAAAGAGGCCTTGAGCAACCGCCGGCTGCTGTACGGCGTGATGGTCCGGGCCGGATTTGTCAATTATTCCTGTGAATGGTGGCACTTCGAGTACGGCACCCAGCGCTGGGCATTGAAAAAAGGTGAAGATTTTGCCGTGTACGGACCTTCGCGGGTATGTCTGAATCCTTTTGAATCGTTTGAAAAAAAATGAACAGGTCGTCCGGAAACCGTATATCCGGCGTGCAAAGCCTGCGGAGCGGAACAGCTTTGCAGGCTTGTTTGTCCGGTAAAACGGTGTTTTACTGGCTTTGCTTTGCAGCGGGCACTTCCTGAGCCGCCTGGTGGCGGCTGATAATTCTGTATCCGTAAACGGCATGGTATGAAGCTCAAGCTTGAACTTATTTTCAAAGACCGCGTGGGTGTTGTTTCCGACCTTTCTTCATTGCTGGCCGGCCATGCATTTTCCATTTCTTCCATGGAGGTGGAACGTAAGACTGACAAAGCCTTTGTATATATCGAGGCGGAAAAGTGGGACGAGGCCGTGGAGCGGGCGGCGCTTTTTAAAGTGCTCAGCAGAATTCCCGACCTGCTGGAATTCCGCATTATGGAAACATTGCCCGGTGAAGAACGTGAAAAGCGTTTCAAGGTCGTGCTGGACAATATCAGTGACGGAGTGCTGTCCATCGATGCTCGGGGCAGGGTGACAGCCATCAATGCCGTTCTGCGTCAGGTTTACGGCTGCGGCCCAGATGCGGCGGGCAAGCCGCTTGCTTCTCTGGGACTGCCGGATAACGGGCTTCTGGAGTGCCTTGAGGGTAAGGAGCTGCTTAATGCCAAGCGTGAGATAGCCACCTCTGACGGGCGGGTACAGTACTTTGTGACCCGCCGTCCCATACGCGACTCCAATGACCGCATTGTCGGGGCTGTGGAACTGGCCCGCGATATGCGTGAAATCCGACAGCTGGCCCGTTCCATAACCGATCCGGAACAGATCGGATTTGGCGATATTGTCGGCAGGGATGCTGCCATCGCTTTTGCCATCAGCTTTGCAGAGCAGGTTGCGGCAACAGACTCCATCATTTCCATCCGCGGAGAAAGCGGAACGGGCAAAGAGCTTTTTGCCCGTGCCATTCATACAGCCAGCAGGCGCAGCGGACCTTTTGTTCCTGTAAACTGTGCTGCACTGCCCGAGCAACTGCTGGAAAGCGAGCTTTTCGGCTATGAGCGCGGGGCGTTCACAGGCGGCAGGCGCGAGGGCAAACAGGGGCTGTTTGAAGTGGCCCGGGGCGGAACTCTTTTTCTGGACGAGATAGGCGATATGCCGCTTGCATCGCAGGTGAAAATCCTGCGCGTCATACAGGAAAGCAGAATGCGCCGGCTGGGAGGTTCGCAGGAAGTGGCGGTGGACACGCGCATTATAACCGCCACCAACAGAACTCTTGAGCGGCTGGTGGAAGAAGGACGCTTCCGGCAGGATTTGTATTACCGCATCAATGTGCTGCCTATCCACATACCCCCGCTAAAAGAGCGGCTGGACGATATCCCGCTGCTGGTGGAGCATTTTTTGCTGAATCTCGCGGCGCGGCTGGACAAGCCGGCGCGTTCGCTTACCCCCGATGCGCTGGACAAGCTGCGCGCGCATCATTGGCCGGGTAATGTCCGGGAGTTGAAAAACGTTGTGGAGCGTGCGGCCATATTGTGTCAGGGGCAGATAGTGCGCCAGTCACATATACTTTTCAGCCATGAAATCGAAGCCGGCATGTCGCGGCAGGCGTTACGGCAGGGGGCGCGTGTTGCCAGTACAGGACTGCGCGATGCTGTGGCCGACTTTGAACGCGGTGTCATACGCGATGCCCTGACAAGAACGCCGAGTATCCGCAAGGCGGCGCAGGCTCTCGGGGTTTCTCACTCCTCACTGTTGGCAAAAATGCGCAAACTGGGTGTCGGTTCGGTTTGATTTATGTCCAAATGGTTTGATTTTTGACCATCATGCACATGGTTATTTAAAACAGATAGATAGTGCGTATTCTTTGTTTCGCTGGTTTGTTTTTTTACCATTTCTAGCTGTTCAATCACTCATTTCTGCAATAGCAGTACAGTCTTTTTTGATATTTTCATCAAAATAATGTTCTGTTTTTAAACATCTTTTTTCCGGCCTCACTTTTACTTTTCTTCCGTTGTTTTTTAGCTCCGCATTCTGGCAAGGTGTTTGCTTTCTTATGAAAAGGGCGCAGGCATGGTGTCTGCTGCTTTGCATATTTCAGCGTGGAGGAAAGCAATATGATCGTAGGCATTCTCAAAGAAATAAAGTCCGAAGAGAACCGGGTGTCCATGACGCCTGCCGGTGCGGAAGTGATGGTGCATCATGGACATACCGTGCTGGTGGAGAAAAATGCGGGGACGGGCAGCGGATTTCTGGACGAGGCCTACACCAGAGCCGGAGCGGAAATTGTAGAGACTCCTGCAGAGATTTATGCCCGCGCTGATATGGTTATGCACGTCAAAGAACCTCTGCCTTCTGAATACGGCCTTATCCGTGAAGGACAGATTGTGTTCACCTATCTGCACCTTGCCGCAGATGAAAAGCTTACCAAGGCTCTGGTGGACAGCAAGGCGGTATGCATCGCGTATGAAACCATTCAGAAGCCGGACGGAAGCCTGCCGCTGCTTACTCCCATGAGCGAAGTGGCCGGGCGGATGGCCATTCAGCAGGGTGCCAAATATCTGGAGATGACACAGGGCGGGCACGGCGTGCTGCTGGGCGGCGTTCCCGGGGTTGATCCGGGTACAGTTGTAGTCATAGGCGGCGGAGTGGTGGGTACCAATGCCGCCAAGATGGCATGCGGTCTGGGCGCAAAGGTGTACATTCTTGATATGAATCTTGACCGGCTGCGTCACCTCAGCGATATCATGCCGGCCAACTGCTTTCCTCTGATGTCTTCTCCCGCCACGCTGCGCAAGCTGGTACGCGAGGCTGACGTGGTGGTGGGTGCCGTACTGGTTGCCGGCGCCAAGGCTCCGCGTCTTGTAACACGTGAGATGATAAAAACCATGAAGCGCGGATCCGTACTGGTGGATGTGGCCATTGATCAGGGCGGATGTTTTGAAACTTCTCATCCCACAACACACAAGGATCCCACGTTTGTGGTGGACGATGTGGTGCATTACTGCGTGGCCAACATGCCCGGCGCCGTGGCAAAAACCTCCACACTGGCTCTGACCAATGCCACGTTGCCCTATGCCGTGACTCTGGCGGATAAAGGGTGGAAAAAAGCCATGCAGGACAGCCGTGAAATTGCGCTGGGTGCCAACGTGATCGATGGCGAAATCACATATAAAGGTGTGGCTGAAGCATTTGATATGCCCTACGCCGGAGTGGAAAAGTTTCTGTAGAAACAGGCAGATGATCCTGACAGCGTGTCGGGTGCCTGCTGCCGTGAGCAAAAGTCGCACCGGCCGGAAGACTCCGGCCGGTGCTTTTTTTACAAATAAGTGCTTTACAGCATGTGGCCGGTCGGCTACTGTGCGGTCAAACAGCTAGGGGTGCCCGTACGGGCTGAGATTGAAACAGGAGTTTCTGACCCTTGGAACCTGATGCGGGTAACCGCCGTAGGGAAGCTGGCAGACATATCATACATATGCAGCCGGCCTGAGCCGGCTTTTTTTGTATGTATGACCAGGGCGCGTATGCGCCAGTGCTGGGGGGGCCTTGTCAGGCTGAGATTGAAGCGCAAAGCTTCTGACCCCTTGAACCTGATGCAGTTAACACTGCCGAAGGGAAGCCATGATATTTTCATTGCGGAAATGCTGCGGCTTGTCTTTCGGGCAGGCCGCTTTTTTTATGTCCGATGTATGAAAGACAGCAGCGCGCCGCCCGCCGGAAGATTCCGGCGTTGCCGGACGCTGCGGCCTGTCGGGTGCAGAACAAAAGGCGGAACAATGAACATCAGGGTGAATGGTAAAGAGGAAGAGATACCTTCCGGACTCACCGTCAGCGAACTGCTGAAGGGTAAAGGTCTGAATGCAGCTGCGGTGGTTGTGGAATGCAACCGCGCCATCATACCGCCGGACGCATTTGCGGCAACGGTGTTGCACGAAGGGGATGAACTGGAAATCCTGCACTTTGTAGGAGGGGGCTAATGGAACACACAACAACACACAACAACGATCCACTGGTACTTGGCGGACGCGCTCTGGAAAGTCGTCTTTTCATAGGCACCGGCAAGTACGGCTCCGACAGTCTCATACCCCGGGTGGCAGAAGCCAGCGGCGCACAGGTGATTACGGTGGCATTGCGGCGTGTGGACATGCAGGCTGCCGCAGGCAACGTCATGCAGCACATTCCGCAGCATATGCAGCTTTTACCCAACACATCCGGGGCGCGCACGGCTGAAGAAGCCGTGCGCATCGCCCGGCTGGCCCGCGCCGCAGGGTGCGGCGACTGGATTAAAATCGAGGTGATTTCGGACAGCAGGTATCTGCTGCCGGACGGGTATGAAACTGCAAAAGCCACTGAGATACTGGCACGGGACGGTTTTGTGGTTTTGCCGTACATGAATCCCGACCTGTATGTGGCGCGCGACCTTGTCAGTGCGGGAGCCGCTGCGGTCATGCCTCTGGGGGCCCCCATAGGAACCAACAGAGGGCTGCGCACGCAGGAGATGATAGGTATTCTTATTGAAGAGATTGAACTGCCCGTCATTGTCGATGCCGGAATAGGGCGTCCTTCGCAGGCCTGCGAGGCAATGGAAATGGGCGCTGCAGCCTGTCTTGTCAATACGGCCATAGCTTCTGCGGGCGATCCTGTTCTTATGGCATCGGCATTCGGCGCTGCAGTGCGGGCCGGGCGCAGAGCCTGGCTGGCCGGAACAGGCGCCGTGCTGGAAGGGCAGGCGCAGGCTTCTTCGCCTTTGCTGGGCTTTCTGGATTCATGATGTGCAGCCATGAGAAAATGACGGGGAGCGTGATGAGTGAAATCAGCGCTGACATGAGTGTGAGAACCGCACAGGCGGGAGGTTTTTACGAAGTTGTCCGCCAGTTGCAGGATGTGGATGTGCAGGCCGCCTGCATGGCGGCTGACGGATACAGAGTGCGGCAGGCTCTGGCAAAGGATACCCTTTCTCCGGAAGACTTTCTGGCTTTGCTTTCACCCGCAGCCCGTCCGTACATGGAATCAATGGCGCATAAGGCCCGTGATGTCACGGTGCGCCAGTTCGGCCGCACCATCCAGCTGTTTACTCCGCTGTACCTTTCAAACTGGTGTACAAACAGGTGCGTGTATTGCAGCTTCAATGCCTGCAGTGGCATAGACCGCATGCAGCTGGATGCTGCGGGCGTGCTGCGCGAAGGGCAGGCCATAGCCGCCACAGGACTGCGCCATCTGCTGCTGCTGACCGGCGAGGCTCCGGCAAAGGCTTCCGTTGACTACATCCGCGACTGTGTGCGCGTGTTGCGTCCTCTGTTTCCGTCACTGAGTATTGAAGTGTACGCCCTGACCGAGCCTGAGTACCGCACACTTGCCGTTGCCGGTGTGGACGGCATGACACTTTTTCAGGAAACATATAACGAGGCTTTGTACCCGTCATTGCATCCTGCCGGTCCCAAAAGCAATTATCATTTCAGGCTGGGGGCGCCGGAAAGAGCATGCCGTGCCGGAATGCGCAATGTGAATATAGGTGCGTTGCTCGGACTGGATCAGTGGCAGCGTGATGCTTTTATGACGGGTATGCATGCCCTTTGGCTGCAGCACAGGTATCCGGGAGTGGATATTGCTGTTTCGCTGCCGCGTATGCGTCCTTATGCCGGCAGTTTTCAGCCGGTGTGTGACGTGGATGATCGTGCGCTGGTGCAGATACTGCTGGCCATGCGGCTTTTTCTGCCGCGGTGCGGCATTACCATTTCCACGCGCGAACGGCCTGCATTCCGCGATAATCTGATACCGCTGGGAGTGACCCGCATGAGTGCCGGTGTATCCACCGCTGTGGGCGGACATGCTGAAAGCGAACATTCCTCTGTAGGGCAGTTTGAAATTTCTGACCCGCGCAGTGTGGACGAGGTGGTTGAAGCCGTAAGCCGGGCCGGTTATCAGGCCGTGTTTAAAGACTGGCATCCGCTGGAAGACAGCTGCGCGGTATGACGGGTATGTTGCGCAGGGGGTTGGGCAGTCACCTGAAGGAGCATCAGCTTGAGCTTCTGGCAGGTGCTGTGGTGGGGATTGCCGGTGCCGGAGGACTGGGTTCCAACTGTGCGGCCATGCTGGTGCGCAGCGGCATCCGTAATCTGGTGCTGGCCGATCATGACCATGTGGAACCTTCCAATCTGAACAGACAGTGGTTCACGCCGCAGCAGGTCGGGAAGCCCAAGGTGCGCGCGCTGGCCGACAACCTGTATGCCCTGGAACCGGAACTGGTTCTGAGCGTGCATCAGGTGCGTATTGACCGCACATTGCTGCATGATTTGTTCGGCAGTTGCTCCGTAGTGGTGGAGGCTGTGGATGATGCCGCAACCAAGAGCATGATTGTTTCCTACTGCATGGAGCACGGGATTTTTTTTGTAAGCGCTTCGGGCATGGGCGGCTGGGGCGGCCCCGGTATGCAGGTGCGCGGAGTGCGGAATGCCGGCGTGGTGGTGGGAGACATGCAGACTGCCGTGGTCCCGGGGGT
This sequence comes from Oleidesulfovibrio vietnamensis, assembly GCF_055388115.1. Classification (NCBI taxonomy): domain Bacteria; kingdom Pseudomonadati; phylum Thermodesulfobacteriota; class Desulfovibrionia; order Desulfovibrionales; family Desulfovibrionaceae; genus Oleidesulfovibrio; species Oleidesulfovibrio vietnamensis. Next base: position 2,322,665 of record NZ_AP042419.1, on the reverse strand, counting down.
ACCCCCTATGGCGCCGCGGGTACAGATGGCTGCCGCCATGCAGGCGGACGCAGTTCTTTGCCGGATTCTGGGCCCCTGCGTGACGGCAGATTGTATCAGGGAGCAGGAGTGATGAAGAATAATATGGCTGACTGGGATATCTATTGTCTGACCGATGCCGGACTTTCACGCGGGCGTGATACCGTGGAGGTTGTCCGTGCCATGCTGCAGGGCGGCGCCAGAGTGATTCAATATCGTGAAAAAGACAAAAAAGCCGGTGAAATGCTGCGTGAATGCATGGAAATTCGCAAGCTGACCAGAGATGCCGGTTGCTGCTTTATTGTCAACGATCATATTGATGTGGCCATGCTGTGCGATGCGGACGGCGTACATGTGGGGCAGGAAGACATTCCCGTACCGGAAGTGCGTCGTCTTGTGGGCGACGGAAAAATCATCGGGCTTTCCACCCATTCGCCGGAGCAGTGCTGTGACGCTGTTGCACAGGGCGCTGATTATATAGGGGTGGGGCCTGTTTTTTTCACCCGTACCAAAAAAGATGTCTGTGCGCCTGTGGGGTTTGAATACCTTGATTATGTGGCTGCAAACCACACTGTGCCCTTTGTGGCCATAGGCGGCATCAAGGAACATAATATCGAGGAAGTGGCGGCTCACGGGGCGCGCTGCTGCGCGCTCGTTTCTGCCATTACGGGAGCAGATGACATAGCAGCCACCGTCGCCGGTCTGCGCGGCAGGTTGAGGAGTGCCTCCGGTCGCTGATTACTGTGGTCCTTGTGTCGGCCGTGCATGCTGCGCTGCGAGGGGCCTTTCCGGTGCTCTGGTATCTGTAGCGGGTGCAGTGCCGGCCATATTTTTTTTTCCCCTTGTTGCCGGAATATGCAGGCTGGCCGTTTGTGCTTGTATTTCCGCTGTGTTTGAGTCTGCTGAGCCGCCTTCGGGCGGCTTTTTTTATGAGCGGGCGTTGCCTGATCGATATATTGACAATTTAGTTGTCAATATGACATTTTTATTGTCAATATGACAGGGAGGTGCTTATGCCCGCAAAATCAACCGCTGCGCTGCAGCCGCCGCAAGTATGGATTCTTCCGCCGTTGTTTTTTTATGCCTGCCTTGTGGCTGGAGGCGTGCTTGAGTTTGTCTTTCCTACTTCACTGCCGTTAAGCGGCCGTTTTCTGCATGTGCCGGCGGGGCTTTTTCTGGTGCTGGCAGGAGGCGCGTTCATGATGTGGGGGCATAACCTGTTTACAAGCCGAAAGGTGCAGGTACGCACCGACAGCCCTTCGCATATGCTGGTGGCTGAAGGGGCTTACCGTTACAGCCGTAACCCCATGTATACCGGCGGGGTGGCCATTATGGCCGGTATAGGCGTGATGATGGCAAGCCTGTGGCTGCTGGGTGCTGCGTTTATGCTGTTACTGTATCTGCATCTGCATGTTGTCCCGCGGGAAGAAGCCTACCTCCGTGCCGCGTTTGGAAACAGATATGAAGAGTTTTGTCTCAGTGTCAGAAGGTGGCTGTAATGAAGCCGCATACATGCGCCTGCGGCGCGGAGTTGCACGATCTTTTCCGGCAGGTTGTCAGACTGAATGCGGCGCTGGGTATTATTATGGACAGTGTGCACGAGCAAAGCGGCATGACTACCCCGCAGAAGCGTGTGGCAACGCAGATTGCCGAATCCGGACCGCTTACAGTTCCTGATATCGCCTTTGCTCTGGGTGTTTCCCGGCAGTTCATTCAGACAGTATGCAACGACTTGCACCTTACCGGACTGCTGGAATTCAGAGATAATCCCAAGCATAAACGGTCCAGACTGGCGGTGCTTACTGCTGCCGGACAGCAGGCGTACAATGCGGCAGTCTGCAAAGAAAACGAAATGATCCAGACGATTTTCAGCGGTACAGACGGCACTGATGTGCGCAGGGCCACGGCACTGCTGGACGCTTTGCGCCGCCGCATTGAAGAAACCGCGTTCTGACTGCAACCCGCAGGGCGCCGGAACAATCCGCTCTGCCGTAGTGCTGGCATCGCATTATAAAAAAAGTGAACACTGTTTACTTTTTTTATAATGCGATGTAGCCCATGCCGGATGCAGCAGGCACATACCCCCACGCATAGCGCAAAGAGCATCAAGCATGATGTAAAGCGCAGGATTATTCTTGATGCCGCCCGCCGGATGTTCGCACACGACGGTGCGGGCAGTGTTTCCATGCGTAATTTGGCACGTGAGGTCGGATGCAGTGCCGCGGTGCTGTACCGGTATTTCGGAAGCAGGGAATCCATTCTGTGGGAACTGAGGTGTGAAGGTATCGTGTTGTTGAACGATGCCCTCATGGGGGCGGCAGATGCCGCCGACCCTTTGCTCAGGCTGCAGCAGCTTGGCAGGGCGTATGTGTCTTTCGGGCTTGATAATCTGGAATATTATGAGCTTATGTTTCGTACGCCGTTTTACGAATTCGATGCCGGCTCGCTGCCGGACGGTCTGCCCGATGATGCTCTTGTGCTGCTGCACTCGACGGCAGCGGAATGTCTGGAACTGGGGTATTTTGCCGGAAGCGATGTGACAACCGTGGTCAGCAGCATGTGGTCTCTGGTGCACGGGCTGGTAAGTCTGATACTGAATGGCAGGGCTCCGCTGATGATGGGGGCGCTGGATACACATGCGATGATTGACAGGGTACCGGATTTTATTGCCGGGCTGGCACGGGCTGCCAGAGGAGGAATATGATTGAGGGAAAAGGCGCTCCGGCGCTGAAGATAATTCTGTTGCTTGCCGCATTTCTGGGAGTGTGGCAGGCGTGTTGTCTGCCGTCCGCCGCACAGAGTGCGGCGGCTGTTTTTGTGGTGGAACCGGCGCACAGAGTGGTCACCCTGACCGGTTTTACGCGGCCGCGTACCCGCCTTGCGCTGGTGAGCGAAGTTCCGGCGCGCTGCACGCAGGTGTACGCCGACGTGGGTGACCCCATAGGTGAAAAAGGTGTTTTTGCGACCTTGGACACCACATTTATCAGGCTGGAACTGCAGGCCAACAGGGCCGATCAGCAGCGCCTGAAAAGTGATGTGGCGTATTTTGACAAGGAAACTTCAAGGTACCGGAATCTTGTGGGCGGCAAACACGCGGCGCAGTCGCAGCTGGACGGTATTGTGCGCGATCTGGTGACCGCCAGACAGCAGCTGGAACGGTTGCGCATTGATGAAATGACACTGGCAGAACGCCTGCGGCGGCATACCATCAGTGCACCTTCGGGCTGGCGCGTCATCGAACGCAGTGTGGAGCCGGGAGAGTGGGTGACGCAGGGGCAGAAGCTGGCCGTAATCGGCGACTTTGATACCCTGCTTGTGCCGCTGGCGCTCAGCGTGCGCGAGTTTGAAGCCCTGAAGGCAATGGAGCGCATAGAACTGACTCTGCCCGACAGCGGTACGCGTATTTCTGCCGTTGTGGAGCGAGTTTCGCCCGACTTTGACCCCGCCACACGCAAGATCAACGTCGACCTGCAGGTAACCGGCGAAACCGGCGTCCTGCGCGGCGGCATCCGGACAGAGCTTGCCCTGCGTATGCCGGATGAAGGGGGCGCCGTGGCGGTGCCTCAGTCTGCTCTGACAAGGGCGTACGAGGACTGGTTTCTGGTGCGCCCCGACGGAGAGCGTGTCCGCGTGCTGGTACTGGGCCCCGGTGAACAGGCAGGTACCATGCGTGTGCGTTCCGCGCAGGTGCATGCCGGTGATGTCTTTCTTGTCACCCCCGAGGCAGGGTAGCGGAGCCGTATATGAAATCTGTAGTACGCTTTACCCTGCGCCAGACGGTGCTGCTTAACCTGCTGTTTGTATTGCTGATGGTGGTGGGCGTGTTTGCCACGTTTTCGCTGCCTGTCGAACGGTATCCCAACGTGGATATGGGCAAGGTTGTCGTGGTGGGCTTTTTGCCCGGTGCTTCGCCGCAGGAGGTTGAAGCGCTGGTGACGACAAAGATAGAAGATGCGCTTGACGGTCTGGAGAATGTGGAATTTGTCAGGGCCACATCTTACCGCCAGCGGTCCGATGTCATTGTGAAGTTTCTGGACGATACGGACTACGACGCACAGTATGACGAACTGCGCTTCCGGGTGCTGTCCGTCCAGAATGATCTGCCCGACGCGATGGACCCGCCGCAGTTCATCAAGATAGATATGGACACATGGATGCCGGTGATGTCCGTGAACCTGGTGGGCGACCGCTCCAACAGGGCCCTGACGCTGATGGCGGAAGAACTGAAGATTTATCTTGAGCGGCTGCCCGGCGTAAAGGAAGTGACCATAGAGGGCGAATACACCCGTGAATACCATGTGGAGCTGGACCCGCACCGCATGAGCCGTTACGGGGTGACATTCGACGAGGTTGCCGCGGCGCTTGCGGCAGGCAATGTTTCTGTGCCGGCGGGCGATTTTTCCAGCCATGGCAAGGAATACGCCCTGCTGGTGGATGAACGGTTCCGTTCGCGCGACGATATTGCCGGAACAATCATCCGGCGGGATGGTGACGGTTCGTTTGTCCGCGTGGGTGACGTGATGAGCGGTGCTTTTGTCTCGTACCGCGAGCCGGAGGTAATTGCCTCAGTCAACGGGCGCGACAGCGTGGCTGTTAATGTAATCAAACTGGATAACGGCAATGCGCTGGACATCGGAAAGGCTGTGGAAGCCGTGCTGGCGGAATATGCTCCGGTGCTGGAACGAGAAGGTGTCGAAGCGGTTATAACCCGTGATCAGCGCAGTCATATTGATCAGGCCATGAGCACGCTGGGTTCCAACCTGCTGCTTGGTATTGTGCTGGTATGCGCCGTCATATGGCTGTTCATGGGATTCAGAAACGCCATGGTCACTTCAGTGGGCATTCCCTTTGCGTTTCTTGTCACCATGGTGCTGATGAAGCTTACCGGCAATTCGCTGAACGAAATAACACTCTTCTCCTTTGTGCTGGTGGCGGGCATCATCGTGGATGACGCCGTGGTGGTGGTGGAAAACATCTACCGCCACGTGCAGGCCGGAAGCCCGCTGCGCGAGGCCGTGGTCAACGGAACGGCCGAAGTCGCCCTGCCCATTGTCTCGGCCACAGCCACAACGGTGGCCGCCTTTTTGCCCATGCTTATCATGACCGGCTCCACAGGGCAGTTTTTTGCGCTTATTCCCAAGGCCATCAGCTTTGCGCTGGTTGCTTCACTGGTGGAGTGTCTGTTCATTCTGCCGCTGCATTTTCTGGATTGGCCGGGCAGAGGCCGGCTGGCATCCGGCGATGCTGACCATACCCGTGAAAAGCCTTTCATGATTGCTCTGCGCAATCTGGCAGAGCGGCTTCTGCGGTTCAGCATGCGTTTCCGCTGGCTTACTCTGGGGGCGGTGCTTGCCGCTTTTTCCGTGGCTGTATTCATTTTCGGCGTTTCCATGAGCGGAGTCATGCCGCTCATGCGCATTAAGTTCTTTCCTGATAACTACACCACCTTTTACATTTCCGTGGAAGCACCGGAAGCCACTCCTATCAGTGAAACATCCCGTGTCATACGCGGGTTTGCTCAGTTCATGGACAGCCTCGGCGCGGGCATGACGCGTTCTGCCTCGGGCGTGGCAGGTTATTATCTGGACGATGACTATCAGACAGTCCACGGGTCGAATCTGGGTATGGTGACGGTGGAACTGCCCGTGACCGGTCAGCAGCACTTTGCCGATTATCCCCGTAACGATCCGCAGGCACACCTTGATGATGTCCGGAGCCGCATTGCACAGCACACGCCGGCAGGCTGGCGCGTGCGTGTGCGCGCCGAAAAGGACGGTCCCCCCGTGGGCAAAGACGTCAACGTGCGCGTGCTGGGCAGCGACCCCGCATCGGTTTCTGGTCTTGCGGCGGCCATGCAGACCTTTCTGGAACAGCGTGCCGACATAGCTCCGCACCTTATGGATCTGGGCGATGACACCGGTCAGCCAAGCTATGTCTTCCGGTTCCGCCCGCGCGAAGAGCGTACGGCAGAATACGGGCTGGACACCCGTACAGTGGCCGGACTGGCCGGTTCTGTTCTTGACGGGCGTTTTGTCGGGGAATTCCGTCTGGCTGATGAAGATGTGGACCTGCGGCTGAAAATAGACAACGTGTTTCTGGAAAGGCCTGAGGACGCGCTGGATGTACCGGTGCTGGAACACAGCAGCGGGCCGGTGCGGCTGGGAGATTTGTGCACTGTCTCTTCATACAGAGAGGTAGGCCAGCTGAACCGTTATCAGCGGCAGCGTGCGGTTACCCTGACAGCCAACATCAGGCCTGATGCAGCCATATCGCCCCAGTTTGTCATTCATGCCGTGCAGGAACACTACAGAAAAATAGAAAATGATTTCCCCGGAGCCACTCTTGACTTCAGCGGTGAATTTGCCAGTACGCAACGCTCTTTTCAGTCTCTGATGATGGCGTTTGTGCTGGCGGTGCTGATCATTTATGTGATTCTGGCCACACAGTTTCAGTCATACGTTCAGCCGCTCATTATCCTTTCGGCTGTTGTTTTTGCTTTGACCGGTGTTGTTTTCGGTACGTTTTTCACCCGTACACTGTTTACGGTAAACAGCTTTGTGGCCACTGTGGGGGTTACCGGCGTGGTGGTCAACGATTCACTGGTGCTGGTGGATTTCATGAACAAACTCTACCGTGACGGACTGGACAGAACTGCCGCAGCCATAGAGGGCATGCGCATCCGCTTGCGGCCCATACTGCTGACCACCCTTACAACCATGCTGGGGCTGCTGCCCATGGCGGTAGGTATCCCCAGCTATTCACTGGTTTGGGGGTCCATGGCTTCCACGTTTGTAACCGGCCTGTGCACGGCTACCTTTCTTACCCTTTTTGTCGTACCGGTGCAGTGGCATCTGCTTATGGGGTATCAGGAATGGCGAAGCAGGCGCTTCGGACGGGCAATGCACGAGTAGCGGTGTATCTTGCGCGGCCGCATAGATGTACTGCCGTAGCATGTGGTATAAATAACAAAGCCCCGCTGCAGAGGAATCCTCCGCAGCGGGGCTGATGTTTGCAAAAAGGGCATCAGACGTCGAAAAGCATTTCGAGATCATCGCGGGTAAGCGATTTCCAGCTGTCCTGCCCGGGGATGATGGCGTCGGCCACGCCGCGTTTCATATCCTGCAGCTTGAGGATTTTTTCTTCCACGGTGTTCTGGCAGATCATTTTGTATGCGAACACCTGATTCTTCTGGCCGATACGGTGTGCACGGTCCGTTGCCTGATTTTCCACCGCCGGGTTCCACCACGGGTCGTAATGGATGACATAGTCGGCGCTGGTCAGGTTCAGCCCGGTGCCGCCTGCCTTCAGTGAAATGAGGAAGATGGGAATATCGGGCGAATCGTTGAACCGGTCAACCTGATCGAACCTGTCTTTGCTGGTGCCGTCCAGATAGCAGAACGGCATGTCGTTTATCTGCAGCCAAGAACGGATGATATGCAGCATCTGAACAAACTGCGAGAAAACCAGCACCTTGTGACCTTCTTCGACAATATCGGTGATCATGTCTTTGAAGGCATCGAACTTGCCGGAAGGCAGGTTGGTGGTCAGGCCCGGCATGTCCAGTTTGAGCAGACGCGGGTGGCAGCATATCTGACGCAGCTTGAGCAGGGCGTCCAGTATGGACATCTGGCTTTTGGCAATGCCTTTTTCGTCCACGTCGGCCATGACCTGATCTTTGAGTTTTTTGGCCAGTGCGCCGTAAAGTTCCTGCTGTTCTTCTGCAAGGGCGCAGTAGTAAACGTTTTCCACCTTGGGCGGCAGGTCCTTGGCCACTTCCGACTTTGTCCGTCGCAGAATGAACGGTTTAACCCGCGTACGCAGATATTCCAGAGTTTCGGGATCACCGTCCTTGATGGGCTTTATGATACCGCGCTGGAAGCTGTGCTGCGAACCAAGGAAGCCCGGCATAAGGAATTCAAAGAGCGACCAGAGTTCGAACAGGTTGTTTTCAATGGGCGTACCCGAGAGACATATGCGCAGTCCGGCGTTGATTTTGCGCACGGAACGTGCCGTGATGGTGTTCGGGTTTTTAATGTTCTGCGCTTCGTCCAGAATCAGCGAATTGAATTCGTGTTCCTGCAGTTCCTCCAGGTCGCGGCGGAGCAGGGCATAGGTTGTGATGACCAGATCTGATTCCGAGATATGGCTGAACATGTTTTCGCGGCGGGTGCCGTAGATGATAAGCCTGCGCAGCCCCGGAACGAATTTTTCCGCTTCGCGGTCCCAGTTGGGCAGCACCGATGTGGGCACCACGATCAGGTTGGGACCCGTGCGGCCTGTTTCAACCATATACTGGATGAAAGAAAGGGTCTGGATGGTTTTGCCAAGGCCCATCTCGTCTGCAAGTATACCGCCGAAACCGTACTCCCGCAGAAAGTTGAGATAGCTCAGTCCCTGCTGCTGATATCCGCGCAGAGTTGCATTCAGTCCCTGCGGCGGCTCAATGAGAGTGATTTCTTTAAAGGTATGAATTTTTTCACGCAGTGCGTTCCAGAAAGAATCGGTCTGTACTTCGGGCAGATCTTCAAGAAGATTGTCCAGAAGCGGGGCTTCGTACTGTTCAAAACGCTTTTTAGGAGCCTTTTCAGGGTCCAGTCCCATGGCCCGCAGCTTGTGCCCCAGAGTCTTCAGCCATGACTCGGGCAGGCTGGTGTAAGAGCCGTCTTTCAGCTGCACATAGCGCTTGCCCTGTGTCCATGCCTTCCAGATTTTTTCAATGGGTACACTCTGGCCGTCATATTCCACATTAAGATCCAGCGAGAACCATTTTTCTTCCTCGTTGGATTCCACCTTGGCAGAGATGACCGGCTGTGAAAGGCGCACTTTATAACGCGAAAGCGCTTTTTCGCCGTACACGCGGTATTCCGCAATGAGCTTGGGGTAGGCATCCAGCAGGAAATTGATGGCTTCTTCAGGCTCGAGAAACCAGACACGGTTGTTACGCGGCTGGAAGTTCATTTCGATGAGCTTCTGAGTGAGCGCTGCTTCTTCCTCCTGCTGACGGCGCAGCAGGAACGTATGTCCTTCAAAAGGATAACTGCCTGTCTGGAATTCGGGATTGGGACCGGGCAGCAGGAATTCGCCGTGTATTGTTTCGTAGATGTTCTGGATCTGCAGTGTAAGCAGACTTCCTTCCTCGTCCAGATACAGTTTGGGATTGTAGCTGGCGGGGACGAAAATCGGCTCCATATGCTCAAGAAACTCTTCCTGCCCATACAGGTCGGAAGCCGGCAGCTGTGTCCATACCCTGTCCAGAAATTCGGAAATGTCTTCCTGCGGGATAGCCGGCGGATGCTGCACCATTTCCTGAACCAGTCCGGAACTGAGGCTGGTGTGCACGGGGTAGAAACCGCGGCGCCAGCATACCCAGAGCGGCAGCTGTCCGTGAAAGGTCACTTCCGAGTCCAGAATGGACTGCGGCGGCTTGCCCTCGCGGTGCAGCAGGACGTCAAAGCCGAGGCCGTCTTCCGCAAGGCGGGGCTGCAGCTTGAGTCTCATGGTCGAGCTGTCTATGTGGCAGGGCTTTTCCGTTTCCTGCCAGAAAAGGTAATATTCGTTGCGTATGGTCCACAGAAACCATGTAAGCAGTCCGTCGGGTATTTCTATTCTGTGCCCGTGATAGTCAAGGTACTGACCTATCTGATGGGCCACTGCCGGCAGATCGGGCGACAGCTCGCACCAGTCCGGATTGCGGATGATCTGTTCCAGAGTGATTTCGTTGTGAACGGTGGAAAGACCGGATTTGTTCTGCCGGGCACGGAACAGCGAAACCTGCAGTCTGCCCGGTTCGGGATGAAAGCGGAATATCAGATAGTGTTTGCCCGCTTCCGGCTCCAGCTCGGTGGAGAAAAAATTGCGGAAGCTCTGGCGCCACTCGGTTTTCGGGGCAACCGGTTCCGCATCGTCCGATGTTTCAAGCGAAGCCAGCAGCTTGAGAGCCGCAGCCCCCACATGTCTGCACACGCCGGAAAAAGAATCCGGACAGTTGCACATGTAGTTTACGGTTTCTTCACCGATGCTCAAAGAAAGTTTGGGCGAATAGTTCTGAAAGTCATCGCCTTGGATATGTGCCTCAACATCCCAGTAGCCCTCACCTTTTTTCAGGCTAAGTTTAAGGACTCCCCCGCTGTTGAGGATATTATGCGAACCGTCGATGATGTATTCCGGAATCGTGTCCGTCACGAATTCCTGCAACATCGTCTTTACGGTCGTCTCCTCTTTTCTATCCATGGTGTGATCTAGCTCCTTTGCGGCCTTTTTATGTCTGCTGCAGCAGCTCCCGCCTCGAGTGTGCATTGCATGCGGTGCAAGGCCGTTTCTAGTACTAGGTGAAAACCTTACTGTTTTCAACGCAACGGAACTTTGGTAGATGTTTATCATAGGTCGTGCGACCTGTGCCCCATCGACCGAGAATACCGTATCCGCCGGAATTGGCAATAGCCTGCGAGGTTTTCATGAATCGTGTTTATGTTGTTTTTGTCAGCATGCTGTTTTTGCTGACTGTCACGGCATGTGACAACAGTGCCGGTGACAAGCCTTCCGGCGGAACCGCCGGAAACGCCACTGTGGTTTCTGCCGTCACAGGTTCCCCCTCCGGAACGCAGAATGACGGCGAACCAGCCTACGGTGGCCGTATAATCATAGGGTCCATAGGCGAACCCACCAACCTTATCAGCGCGCTTGCGTCAGACAGTGTCTCGCGCGAGATAACCAGCTGGCTTTACATAGGCCTGCTGCAATACGACAAAAATCTGGAGATTGTTCCGTGGGCTGCCGAATCCTATGACGTGGAAGAAGGCGGAACGCTGTTGCGTTTTCGACTCCGTAAAGGAATAAAATGGCAGGACGGTACGGAACTGACAGCAGACGATGTCGAATTTACCTACAGGCTGATGATTGACCCCAAAACCCCCACGGCGTACGCCAGTGATTTTCTGGCGGTAAAGGAATTCCGTAAAGTAGACCGGTACACCGTAGAGGTGCGCTACGAAAAACCTTTTGCGCGTTCCCTCATCACGTGGATGAGTGACATACTGCCCAGGCACCGGCTGGAGGGGCAGGATCTGCTGACGACGCCGTTATTGCGAAAGCCCGTGGGGGCTGGGCCCTACAGGCTGAAAGAATGGGTGCCCGGAAGCAGGGTGGTGCTGGAAGCCAGCGACACCTACTTTGAAGGGCGCCCGTATATTGATGAGGTGGTTTACCGCAACATTCCTGATTTGGCTACCATGTTCCTTGAATTAAAAGCGGGCAGGCTCGATATGATGTCGCTTACCCCGCAGCAGTATAAATTTCAGACAACCGGCGGTGACTGGGACACACAGTGGCATAAATTCCGCTACCTGTCTTTCGGCTATGCTTTTCTGGGGTATAATATGGAGCGCAGCCCCTTTGACGAAGCACCTGTGCGCCGTGCGCTTTCCTGCGCCATAGACAGGAATGCGCTTATCGCGGGTGTGCTGCTGGGGGAAGGTCGTGCCACCGTAGGGCCTTACAAACCGGGAACATGGGTATATAATGACAAGCTTGCGGATTACCCCTATAGTCCGCAGGAAGCCCGCAGACTCCTTTCGCAGGCAGGTTTTGCCGACGCCGACGGGGACGGCATACTGGAGCGCGGGGGCAAGCCTTTTTCATTTACCATACTGACCAATCAGGGAAATGATCAGCGCGTGAAGGCGGCTACGATCATCCAGAGCCAGCTTAAGCAGGTTGGCGTGGATGTACGCATCCGCACTGTGGAATGGGCGGCTTTTATCAAGGAATTTGTGGAAAAAGGGCGTTTTGATGCCATCCTGCTCGGCTGGAATATTCTGGAAGACCCGGATATATTCATGGTGTGGCATTCCTCGCAGGCGGTTGCCGGCGGGTTGAACCTGACAAAATACCGTAACGACAGGGTGGATACGCTGCTTGAGCAGGCTCGCTCAAAGCTTGACCGCGACAGCAGAAAGCCGTTGTATGATGAAGTGCAGCGCATCCTGCACGAAGAACAGCCCTATTCCTTTTTGTATGTACCTTATGCTCTGCCCATTGTGCACAGCCGGTTCAAAGGGGTTGAACCCGCGCCCAAGGGCATAATGCATAATTTCATCCGCTGGTGGGTTCCTGCCGGGCTGCAGCGTTATTCCTCATCCGGACCAGAAGACGGGACAAAGAAGAAATAAATGATCCGCATTCAGGACATACTCGATACCATTGCCGAATACAGGCAGGACGCCGACATTGCGCTTATCCAGAAAGCGTATGTCTTTTCTGCCGCCGCGCACGCCGGACAGACGCGTCTTTCCGGTGAACCGTACCTGATGCATCCGCTTGCCGTGGCGCACAGTCTGGCAAAGATGCGTCTTGACGAGGCTTCCATCGCTGCCGGTCTTTTGCACGATACGGTGGAGGATACGAGCACCGGCATTGAAGAGATCGATTCGCTTTTCGGCGAAGAAGTGGCTGATATCGTGGACGGTGTCACTAAAATCAGCCAGATGACGTTTGAAAGCAAGGAAGAGGCGCAGGCCGAAAACATCCGCAAGATGGTTCTGGCTATGGCGGAAGATATCCGCGTGCTCATCGTCAAACTGGCGGACCGGCTGCATAACATGAGCACTCTGGACTTTCAGAAACCGCACAAGCAGAAGCTCATCGCGCAGGAAACCATGGACATTTATGCCCCGCTGGCAAACAGGCTGGGGCTGCACCGCATTAAACTGCAGCTGGAAGACCTTTCGCTGCGGTATCTGCGTCCTGATGTGTGGAGTCAGCTGTCTGACTGGCTGGAAAAAAAGCGGGTTGCAGACAGCGACTACATTGACAATGTCATCAGTCTGCTGCGCGGTATGCTGGATGAAAACGATATTCCCGGCAAGGTTAAAGGGCGTATCAAACATATCAACAGCATCTACCGCAAGATGGTGCATCAGAACCTTGCTCTGGACGAGGTGCCCGATGTCATCGCGTTCCGCGTTATCGTGGATGACGTAAAAAACTGCTACGCCATGCTGGGGCTTGTACACGCCGCATGGAAGCCCATTCACGGACGGTTCAAAGATTACATTTCCATGCCCAAAGCCAACATGTATCAGAGCCTGCACACCACTGTTGTGGGCCCCGGGGGCGAGCGCATAGAAATACAGATACGTACCGAGGAAATGGACAGAATGGCGGAGCACGGGGTTGCTTCGCACTGGCTGTACAAAGAGGGGCAGCGCGTAAAATCCAAGGACGTCAGGCAGTTTGCCTGGCTGCGTGAAATGCTGGACTGGCAGAAGATGGAAAGCGACTCGCGCGAATTCATGCGGTCGCTGAAATTCGATCTTTTCAAGGAAGAAGTTTATGTCTTCACCCCGCGCGGCGAGGTGAAGGAACTGCCCGAAGGCGCAAGCCCCATCGACTTTGCCTATCTGATACATACCAAGGTGGGAGACCACTGTTCCGGCGCCAAGGTCAACGGCAAGCTGGTTCCGCTTTCGACCAAGCTGCATAATGGCGACACCGTTGAGATAATAACCGATGCCAACCGCCATCCCAGCCGCGACTGGCTCCGGTTTGTCAAAACAGCCAAGGCACGTACCCGTATCAACAACTATATCCGTACGGAAGAACGCAGCCGCAGCATTGCACTGGGCCGGGAAATGCTGGAAAAGCAGGGCCGGCGCATGGGGCTGAATGTGCCCAAGCTGCTTAAGGAAGGCGGTCTGATGCCTGTGGCGGAAGAATTTTCTTACCGCGAGGTAGAAGAGCTGCTTTCTGCCGTGGGGTATGCCCGCCTTACTCCGCGCAAGGTGCTGCGCAAGCTGCTGCCCAAAGAAGAGGAACCCGCACGTCAGCCGGAGGTAAAAGCTCCGGAACCACAGAAGTCGCGTCGTGAGTCTGACAGTGTGAGCATCAAGGGCGTTGACGATGTGCTGGTGCGTTTCGGCAAATGCTGCAATCCGGTGCCCGGTGATGCCATTGTGGGGTATATCAGCCGCGGGCGTGGGGTGACCGTGCATACGTCGGACTGTGTCAACGTGCAGGCCATGGAACCGGAACGCCTTATCAGTGTGTTCTGGGACGGCACCGAAGGCAAACCCTATCCGGCACGCATCCACATGCTTTGCCATAATGAAATAGGCGGTTTTGCCAAGATTACCACACTGCTGGCGGAAGAGCAGGTGAATATCGATGCATGCCACATGCGGTCCAATGTTGACGGACGTTCGGAGCTGGATGTGACCGTGGAGGTACGCGATGTGGCTCATCTGTACCGTACCATCGACAGGCTGCGTCATCTTGATGCCGTCATCGAAGTGACAAGGCACTCCTCGCACAGCGAATAGTTTTATCCGGATGCCATTTAAAAGGGCCGCCCTTTGCGGGGCGGCCCTTTTTTCTGGCGCTTTGAGTGAGGAGGATGGTCTTTCCCTGAAGTAATGACTTCGTGCCGCTTCCGGCAATGCGGAAGCCTGTGATTGTTTTGCTGCTACGGCCTCTCCCGATGTGTCGTAATCAGGCCCCGAGAAGATTCAGGGCCAGTCTGGGGAGCGTGTTGGCCTGTGACAGCATGGCGACCGCGGACTGTGACAGAATTTGCTGGCGTGTGAATTCTGTCATCTCCAGAGAGACGTCCACGTCGGAAATACGTGATTCCGCCGCCTGCAGGTTTTCGGACTGGATCTGCAAGTTGGTTATGGTGTTTTCCAGCCGGTTCTGGATGGCTCCGAGGTTTGCCCGGATTTTATCCTTTGACACGATGGCGTCCTCAAGGGCTGCCAGTGCAGCCTGTGCCGCGGACTGGGTGGAAATGCTGGCCGCTTTGGCAGAGGTGCCCGCCTGCGTGCCTACGCCCAGTGCAGATGCCGTGGAGGCGCCGATCTGGATGTAGTAATAGTCTTCCGCCGAGTCGTTGGCTGTGCCGAAGTGCACCTTGAGTTTACCGGTTGCCACAAGGCCGCTTCCATCATGGGTGGCGCCGGAAAGGTGCCCGTTGAGCAGATGGATGCCGTTGAAGTCTGTGGAGTTGGCTATTCGGGTGATTTCCGAGGCCATGGCCTGATATTCGGAGTCGATTATCAGACGCTGGGCCGAGGTGTATGTACCCGTTGCGGCCTGTTCGGCCAGCTCCTTCATACGGATGAGTTTTTCGTCGATGACCTGCAGAGCGCCGTCGGCCGTCTGGATAAGCGAAATTGCATCGTTGGCGTTGCGGATGCCCTGATTAAGGGCGGCAATGTCCGAACGCATGATTTCGCGGATTGCCAGACCGGCGGCGTCGTCGGCTGCTGTTCCCACTCGCAGCCCCGATGAAAGACGGCGGATGGAGGTGGCAAGCTTGCTGTACGAGTTGCCGAGGTTGTTCGCCGCATTAAGGGCCATCAAGTTGTGGTTGATAATAAGAGACATGACCATTCCTCCTTGAATGAGTCACGGCTTCCTTGCCTCAGTAGGGGAGCGGTCAGCGGAAGTCACGCTCTTCTGACCAAAAGGTTCTCCCCTCCCCACTCGCTTTTCCTATCGGCGGCGTGCGGCGTTACTTTAGGCTTCGAATGAATAAAAAATATTTTTTACTGTAATACTCTGTTATGTCAAAGTGTTTGCGGGCATGTCAGGGGCAGGGGGCTCTGCATGTGGTGCGGATCGGGGAACGGGGGCAATAAAAAAAGGACTTGCAATCGAAATTGCAAGTCCTTGGTGTTCTGGTCGGGATGAAAGGATTCGAACCTTCGGCCTCAGCGTCCCGAACGCTGCGCTCTAGCCAAACTGAGCCACATCCCGTGAGGAGGCAGTATTTATCGGAGTCAAAAGATAAATGCAAGCACTTTTTTAGTTTTAGTTGCAAAAAAAGGGTGTTTCCTTATGCTTGCTAAAAGACTAAACTTGTCAGGTGATGGCTGTTTTGTATATGCGGATGCGTCTGATGTGTCCGCCGGCTGTCATCCGGCACTAAGGCTGTCCGGACATTATGTTATGAATCTGAATCAATTGGTATGCAGGACAGCGTTGTCATGAATTGCAGGAGTTCCTGGTGATAAAAGTCGTCGTTGTTGATGATTCCGCCTTTATGCGCAAGGCTCTCAGCAGCATGCTGGAGAAAGACCCCGGTATTTCCGTGGTTGCCACGGCACGCAACGGTGAAGAAGGGCTGGAGCAGATACGTAAACATGACCCTGATGTGGTCACGCTTGATATTGAAATGCCCCGCATGGACGGGTTGACGGCACTGCGCCATATAATGATGGAAATGCCCCGCCCGGTGCTCATGGTCAGCTCGCTGACCGTGGAAGGGGCGGAAGCGACCCTGAAGGCGATGGAGCTGGGCGCTGTTGATTTTATTCCCAAACAGCTTTCCACTGTGTCGCTCGATATCGTTAAAATTGAAAAAGACCTGCAGGAAAAGGTAAAGGCCATTTCCCGTCGCAGGGTTCCGGGCCGGTCTTTCCGTCCTGCCCCCGCGGTCCGTCCTGCTGCCCCTGCCGCTCTGCGTGCCACGCCGCGGCCTTCCGCTGCTCCCTCATCCGCTGCTTCTTCAACGGGAACGCTGCAGGTTGCCGGTGGCAAGCCGGTGCGCGATGTGGTGGCCATCGGGGTGTCCACAGGGGGACCTCCGGCTGTGCAGAAAGTGCTTTCACGTCTGCCGCAGGATTTTCCCGTGGGTATTGTCATTGCTCAGCACATGCCCGCTGCGTTTACCGGGCCGTTTGCCAAAAGGCTTGACGGGGTGTGCGCCATTGCCGTCAAAGAAGCCGAAGACGGCGAGATGCTGATGCCGGGCAAGGCCTACATTGCGCCCGGCGGCAAACATGTGCGGGTCAGAAACACCCGCGGCCGCCTGACTCTGGAAGTGTCTGCCGAACCGGCAGAGGCGCTTTACAAGCCTTCCGCCAATGAGCTTATGGAATCTGCCGGTCTTGCTCTCGGGCGACGTTCGCTCGGTGTCATTCTTACCGGTATGGGCAGTGACGGGCTGGAGGGCATCAAGGTGCTCAAGCAGAAAGGTGGGCATGCTCTGGCGCAGAGTGACTCCACCTGCGTTGTGTACGGTATGCCCAAAGCGATTGTCGACGCCGGTCTGGCTGACAGTGTCGTCGATATTGACGATATGGCGCAGGCCATTATGAATGCTGTTTATAAGTGATATCAGCGTAAGGTCTCTGTTATGCTGGTGACAGTAGATAGTGCCGCTTTGCTGAAATCATAACGAGTAAGGATATAAACCATGGCTGAGCATCGTCAGATTCTTGAGCAGCTGAGCAGTGATAATACGGAACTGGTGCGCGAAGCAGCCTTTGCTGCCGGAGATATGGGGTTGAAAGATGCCGTGCCGTTGCTGGCAGGGCATCTGCAAAGCGCCAATCTGGGAGTTCAGGAAGCTGCAGAGCAGGCGATAAGAAAGATAGGCGGTACGGCCGCTGTGCGTGCGGTTATTCCGTTGCTGCGTTCCGACGATGCCCCTGCCCGTAACATTTCGATGGACATCCTGCGCGAAATCGGCGCCGACGATTTCGATTCGCTTACCCGGCTTCTGCATGATGAAGATCCGGATATGCGTATTTTTGCTTCGGATATTCTTGGATCATGCGCACGGGTTGAGGCTGTGCGTCCTCTGTGCGAAGCCCTGCTGCGCGACCCCGAAGTCAACGTGCGCTATCAGGCCGCCGTCAGTCTGGGCAATCTGGCCTTTTCCGAGGCTGCGGAATGCCTGAACAGTGCCTTGCATGATGAGGAGTGGGTTCAGTTTTCCGTAATTGAGGCGCTTACAAAAATCAGGGCGGAATCTTCTGTCAATGCTCTGGTGCGCGCTCTCGATTATTCGTCAGATCTGGTGGCATCCATGATTGTGGATGCGCTGGGCGAGATGGGCAACATAAAGGCTGTCAGCCTGTTGCTTAAACGGCTCGAATCTTCCCCTGCGCCGCTGCGAAATAAAATAGTCAAGGCTGTTGTGCAGCTGCTTGGCGGAAAGCTGCTTAAACTGCTTTCCGACAAGGAGCATGAGCGGTTCCGCGAGTATCTGCTTGTGGCCATTCAGGATGAAGAAGAAGACATTCAGGATGCTGCAGTGGTCGGGCTGGGCTTTATGGGCGGCGAGCAGGCCACAAAAGCCGTCATGGATGTGGCAGCCCGTCTGGACGCGGACAGAGACCACGAACGTCTGGTGCGTGCCGTGGAGTGCCTTGCTGCTGTGGGGCCGAATCACGCTCTGGAAAACGAACTGCATTCCGATGATGAATACCGTGTGCGCATAGCTGTGGAAGCCATAGCGGGCATGCAGGATGCCTCTTCCGTCATACCGGTGCTTAAAGAAATATTCTGGGACAAGCCGCGCGATGTGCAGCGTGCGCTTATGACCGTTCTTGCTTCGGTGTGCGGTGCCGAAGATTCAGCTTTTTTCCTGGAAATTCTTGAAAAGCATAACGACGGCAATGTGCTGAAAAGCGCTTTGGCGTTTGTGGGGGACAAAGGCGATGTGGCCGCTGTGGGCGGCACGCTGTTTGCCCTGCTGGAACATCCGTACGATGACGTGAAAGAGGCGGCGCTGGATGCCTGCATAGCGCTCGGCGGCGATGATATGATGCGGCGCTTCCGCATTTTGTTTGAAAGTGAAGATGCGCTGAACAGGATGATGGCTACCTATGCGCTGGGCAGGCTGGGTGTTGATGATAACATCGACCTGCTGGAAGGCGCGCTGGAAGACGCCGTTCCGGACATAAGAAAGGTGGCGCTGGAAGCTGTGGCTGACGTGTGCAGTGATATTTCTTCACGGCTTGATATGGTGCTGCCGCGCCTGCATGATGAAAACAGCGAAGTGCGGCTTGCACTTGTTGAACTGCTGGGCAAATGCCGTTGTGCCGACGTTACCGCACCGTTACTGCAGGCGCTGGGCGATCAGGACGACTGGGTGCGGATGCGGGCGGCTGAAGCTCTGGGCGGGTTGCGGACTGCAGAGGCTCTGCCTGCACTGGTGAACATGCTGCAAGATGAGAGCCCCCTTGTTGTCATCAAAGCCATTGAAGCGCTGGGCAACACCGGTGGCAAGACTGCTTTCCGGGCTCTCATGTCCATGATGGATTCGGACAGCATCGAGATTCAGGAAGCGGCAGAGCAGGCTATCGGCCGTATTCAGGAACAAGGAGAGGACGCATAGATGTCGTCACTGTTTTCCAAGTCGATCACGCTACGTAAAGAGCAGAAGATCACCGATGAAGAATTTTCGCAGTTGCGGGATTTCATCTATGATCAGTGCGGCATCTATATTGCGGATAACAGGAAGTATCTGATTGAAAACCGGCTTGCCAACAGGCTCAAAGAGCTGAATCTGAAGACCTATGGCGAGTATTTTTATTATCTGCGGTACGATGCCGGCAGAAAGCAGGAACTTTCACGACTTTTTGAAGTGGTTACCACCAACGAAACAAGCTTTTTCCGTAATCCGCCGCAGCTCAAGGTTTTTGAGGAAAAAGTTCTTTCCGCCGTACTGGCCGATCTGCGTGCGTCCCGCTCGAAGCGGCTGCGCATATGGTCTGCCGGCTGTTCCACAGGGGAAGAGCCTTACACGCTGGCCATTATTCTGCATGAAATCCTGCGGTCTGAAATCGCATCGTGGGATATTAAAATAACCGCCAATGATCTTTCCGAAGCCGTGCTGCATGCCGCAAGAAGAGGCATTTACACCGAGTATGCATTGCGCACCACGCCGCCGGAAATCATTTCGAAATACTTCATCAAGGAAGGCAGCAATTTTAAGATCAAGCCGGAACTGAAGAAGCTTGTCAATTTCGGGCAGATAAACCTGAGCGACAGGATGCAGCTTAAGCGTGTGGAGCGCTCGCAGATTGTTTTTTGCCGAAACGTGATCATCTATTTTGATGACGAGATGAAAAAACAGGTGATCAGTTCGTTTTATGATAACCTGACACCGGGCGGATATCTGCTTATCGGGCACTCTGAATCGCTGCATAATATCACCAGAGCCTTCAAACCGGAGCATCATCAGGGTGCCATCGTATACAGAAAGCTTGAATAACGCGTGCGTGCGGGCCGAACCAGTCAGAATAGTACGAAAGCAGGGAGACATATAGTGGGCGCACGGGTGCTGGCAGTTGCAAACCAGAAAGGCGGAGTGGGCAAGACCACGACTACGCTTACCTTGGCCGCTGCACTGGCAGACAGGGGAAACAGAGTTCTGATAATGGATCTTGACCCGCATGCCTGTGCTTCCGTGCACTTGCGGTATTACCCTGAAGAACTGGTGGGCACGGCATATGATCTGTTTTCAGGCGACGGACAGGATACCGCAGCGCTGTGGAAACAGATCAGGCACCGGCATGAAATGCAGCCCTTTGATGTGGTTCCTGCCCACATCCGGCTTTCAGAGCTTGAAGTTGATCTGCGGAGCAGAAAAGGGAAAGGAACCATTCTGCAGCAGGCATTGAAGGCGGTGGAGGACGATTATGATTATATCGTGCTGGACTGTCCGCCGCATGTGGGCATTTTGCTGGTCAACGCCATTGTGGCAGCTGATCTGCTGATAATTCCCATACAGACAGATTTTCTGGCACTGCACGGGCTTAAGCTGCTGTTTGACACCGTACGGGTGCTCAACAAGGCCATGCCGGAACCCGTGCGGTACAAAGCGCTGGCCACCATGTACGACAAGCGGGCGGGGGCCTGTAACAGAGTGCTTGATCTTATCGGCCGTAAAATGGGCGACAATATGTTCAGGTCGGTCATAGGCATTGATACCAAGTTCAGGGAAGCCAGCGCACAGGGCAAGGTGATTTACGATATCGACCGTAACAGCAGAGGGGCGAAGGCATACGAAGCCCTGGCAGAAGAGATTGCGACACTATGGTGAAAACACCCGAAGAATACTTTCAGGAGCAGGACTTCGGCACGGACAGTAAGGTGGAAGACCGCCGTTTTACCGATGCCGAGCGTGCATTCATGCAGAAATATCTGGGCATGGATGAACAGGATGTGCTGCAACGGATGGGCAGAGAGCAGGAACCTGATGCCGTGATGACGCTTGCCCCGCCGCAGAGCGCGCCGGCGGCGGAACCTGCGACGCAGGGCCACGATGCACAGCCGGCTTCCGGTCTGCTGCATGAAGAGCTGGAAGACCAGCTGAAGACGTTGGAAGAAGTCCAGATGGTCAGTTTTTATCTGGGCGAACAGGAATTTACGGTGCCCATTATGGCTGTGCAGGAAGTGATCCGCTTTATGCAGCCCACAAAACTGCCCGCGGCTCCGCGTTTTATCGCCGGTATGGTGAACCTGCGCGGCAGGGTGACTCCGCTGGTATATCTGCGTGATCTTTTGGGTATTGTCGCCAGAGAAGGAGACGACGGCCGTTTCATTGTCATTTGCAAGCGCAAGGGATTGCAGGTGGGGCTTATTATAGACAGAGTGCACACCATGTACCGTGTACCGCAACGCACCATTGACTGGAACATTGAATCCCGGCTGGGAACCTCTGTCGATTTTGTTTCGGGACTGATGAATTCGAACGAGCGTCTGGTAAGCATCATCTCTGTCGACCGCATTGTCGCGCGGGTTCTGCAAAGTTAAAGGAGTGCGTCATGAGTAAACATATATTGATAGTCGATGACTCCAAAACAGTACGCAACCTTGTTGCTTTCATTATGAAGAAAGAAGGCTTCAGGGTGACCATGGCGGAAGACGGGCTGGACGGACTGGAAAAACTCTATTCTGCCGAAGAAACTGTGGATCTTATCATTTCAGACGTTAATATGCCGCGTATGGATGGTTTTACCTTCATCAAGACTGTGCGTGAGCAGGACACATACCGCGATCTGCCCATTGTGGTGCTTTCTACGGAAGGGCAGGAGAAAGATATTCAGATGGGTATGAGTCTGGGGGCCAATCTGTATATGGTTAAACCTGCCCAGCCTGACAAGATGGTTAAAAACATCAAAATGCTGCTGGGCTAAAGCTTTTATGGTAAAGTGCCGATCAGCTGTTGCAGAGTAGTTTCAACAATTGGTGCGGATTATTTATATGCCTTTCACGGCGACTAGAACAGAGGTTATGACATGAGTCAGGATTTCATGGATCCGGAAATATTCGCCGACTTTATTCTGGAAGCGAAAGAGCATCTGGAGACTATCGAGCCGAATCTGCTTGAGCTTGAGAATTCTCCCGATAACCTTTCGTTGCTTAATGAAATTTTCCGGCCCATGCACTCTCTCAAGGGGGCGTCCGGATTTCTGGGGCTGAACAGAATAAACTCCCTTGCGCATAAGGCCGAAAATATTCTTGATGAGCTGCGCAAAGGAGAGATGTCTGTCTCTTCGGAAATCATGGATGTGATTCTGTCTGCGACAGATGCTTTGCGCCAGATGATTGATAATCTGGATGTTACCGGGCAGGAAGGCGATGTTGAGATAGCGTCTATTGTTGAAATCATTGACGCCATTATGGCAGGAGGCGGCATAGCCGCGCCTGCGCCGTCTGCTTCTGAGGAAGAACAGCCCCGCGAGCAGCAGGAAGACTCGTCGTCTGACGATGACAGTGCAGATTCTTCTGCTGCACAGAATGCGGCAGAGCGTGTCTTTGTGAATCTGGAACCCTATGCCCTGACAGCCTTCGGTGAAGGGCATCTGCGTGATTTTGTCGAAGAAGCCAGAGATATATCTGAAAACCTGAATGCGGGGTTGCTGGAGCTGGAAACCAACCCTCATGCGGAAGGTGATCTGGTTAACGACCTGTTCAGATATTTTCATAATCTCAAGGGTAACAGCGGAATTATCGGTTTTGCCGAGCTGAACAGCCTGACGCACGAAGCGGAAACCCTGCTCAATAAAGTGCGTAAAGGCGAGATGCCGTCTTCGCATGCGCTGGTTGATCTGCTGCTTGTGGTCGTGGATTATATTGACGCCATGGTGGAACGCATTGATGCGACCACGGGGGTAGCCACGCCCGTGCGCATCGACGACCTGCTGGAAAGGCTGCAGAAGGCGGTTACCGAAGGCATTATCGATGCCCCTGCCCGACCTGCCGGTCAGCAGACGGCCGCACAGCCGGAAGCCCCTCAGGAGTCCGCTCCCGCACAGCAGGAGCCTTCCTCCGCTGTGGCACCCGGTGTTGATCCTGACGATCTGAATGTTTTCCGTGATACGGTTTCACAGCAGTTTGAAAGTATCCGCATCGCGCTGGCTGAACTGAGCAAAGACAGCAGCCAGAAAGATTTTGTGGATGCCTTGTTCCGCTCGCTGGTCACCGTGCAGAATTCCTGCGGATACATGGGGCTGGAAGAGACAAAGGTGTACGCCGAGCGCACGGCTAAGCTGGTTGATCAGGCCCGCTCCAGTGATCTTGATTTTTCTCTTATGACAGACCTGCTTGAGCAGGAATGTGCCATTCTGAAAGATATGGTTGACGCCCAGCTGACGCAGCTCAGTTCTCCTGCTGCCTCGACAGGCGCTGACGATGCGGCAGAACCGGCGGGCGACAGTCCGGCCGCCAGACAGGCCGGAAAAACAGAACCCCCCGCGGCACCCGTGCAGAAAGAAAAGGCAGCACCTGCAGCTGCTCCCGCAGCAAAACCGGCTCCTGCGCCCCGGCCTTCTGCCAAGCCGGCACCCAAGCCTGCTGCTCCAAAGCCTGCCGCTCCGGCCAAGCCGGCTGCCGCACCGCAGGCAGGCGGGGCGGCCCAGCCTCCGGCCGGCAATGACCAGCAGGCAGTACACAAAGGGAAGTCCTCTTCCACCATACGCGTTGACCACGAAAAGCTTGATCACCTGATGAATCTCATCGGTGAGTTGATAATCAACCGTAACAGATACACTATGCTGGCCCGCAGACTTGAAGGCGAGACAGATGTGAACGTGGCGGACGTGGCGCAGAATCTGACTGAAACCACCTATGCCATGGCGCGCATTTCCGATGACCTGCAGGACACCATCATGAAAGTGCGCATGGTGCCTGTTTCTTCTGTGTTCTCACGTTTTCCCAGACTGGTACGCGATCTTTCGCGCAAAAGCGGGAAAGAAGTGGAACTCATCATGGAAGGCGAGGAAACAGAGCTGGATAAAAGCGTGGTTGAGGTCATCGGTGACCCGCTGGTTCACCTTATCCGTAATGCCATGGACCACGGCGTTGAACCCGAAGAAGACCGTATAGCCAAAGGCAAGCGTCCTAAAGGGCGGGTATGGCTGCGGGCATACCACAAAGGCAACTCGGTCGCCATTGAGATTGAAGATGACGGTAAAGGCATTGACCCTGAAAGAATGCGCGAAGTCGCAGTGAATAAAGGCATCATCAGTCCGGAGGAAGCCAAGTCTCTGGATGACCGTGAAGCCATGGAGCTGATTTTTGCCCCGGGATTTTCATCTGCAGAGACCATTACGGATATTTCCGGTCGTGGTGTGGGCATGGACGTGGTGCGCACCAACATTAAAAATCTCAAGGGCAGTGTCAGTATCCAGTCCGAGATAGGCAAGGGAACGCGGTTCATTCTTTCCCTGCCGCTCACGCTGGCAATTATCGATGCACTTATGGTCAATGTTTCAGGTGAGACATACGCCATACCGCTTGATGCGGTGTCCGAGACCACCAAGATAGAGGCCGAGCGTCTGACTGATGTGAACAACCGCAAGGCGGTGACCCTGCGCGGCGAAGTGCTCGGCATAGTCACCCTGTCCGAGTTGCTCGGGCTGGAAGGTACCACGGAAGATGACGAAGTGCTTTCTGTGGTTGTCATCCATGATAATGACCGCCGTCTGGGGCTTGTGGTGGACAGGCTGCTGGAACGTCAGGAAATAGTCATCAAGCCGCTGGGTGAATATCTGGGGGATTTGAGGGGGATTTCCGGCGCCACCATTATGGGGGACGGCAGCGTTGTGCTGATCCTTGATCCGCACGAAATATATCTGATGGCCACATCCAAGGCTGTATAACCGAAATGGATAAACAAGCCGCTCTCCTGCCGGGAGGGCGGCTTTATTTTTGTCGGCAGCCCGTTTTGCCGGAAGTTGTTCTGATAGGTTTTTTGCATTCCGGCTACCGTGACGGGGCAGAAGAGCGCGGCGGGGTACGCGGGCAGGGAAAAAGCCGGTTATACGCAGCGGCGCACCTGTAGTGTGCCGTCTGAAAAGAGCCTGCTGCAGGCCTGTTCCGGCACGGGAGATATGGCCAGCGGGACGTTGCAGCAATGGTCTGCAGCTGAGCAGCGGCCTGCACGGGGATGTTCAGCAACACAAAAGCCGGTGAGCAAACGCTGCACCGGCTTTTGTGTTGTTTCAATGTCCGGACTAGATAAGCGCGTAAACGCGCAATGCGGCGAACATCTGGACGGCATAACCTGCCACCAGCAGCACAGGCGCTGTTATCATGGCCGGTTTATGACGCAGCGGGGCGGCGCTGACCGCAACAATCATCCACCCCGCGCAGGCCAGCAGGGGTATTGCTATGCCTGCCGCCCACAGCAGCACAAAAGGATTTTCCAGTGCAAAAGGGGAAAGCACCGGCTGCGACATCCACAGCAGGAGCGCTGCAGGTATGGTCTGCAGCAGGGAGGGAATCAGCGCACAGCGGGCACAGTAGGCTGTGCTGAAATTGTAGTAATCGCGCCCGTAGTTGTCTGCCTCGCGCCGCAGCAGCAGATAGCAAAGTCCCAGCGCGCCCGCTGCCCCGATACCGGCAAGAAGGGCCTGAGCAAGCAGGGGCCAGAAAACAGATTGTGCAGGAATGGAGTAGACAGCGAGAAACGTGTCCAGCGCGGGAGCGCTGGAAGGAATACTGAGCCCTGCGGCCAGTACTGTGCGCTTGAGCCCCAGCGAAAGGAAGACCGCCGTGAACATGGACAGACCGGCAAACAGCCCGAAAAGCCTGTGGAGGGCTTTGTTCTTTTTAAGGGAATTCCATGTGAGGGAATAGATGACCTGCAGCGCGAACGCCAGAGTGAGGGTGCCCAGAGCCGCCATGAGCGGCAGGCGTAGCGGACCTTCGAATAAAGCCGGTTCTTCCAGCGCGGTGTGCAGGATGCCTGCGGCCATGGTGGTGAAGCACAAAACCCCCAGCGTAGTGGCCATGGTGGCAAGCTGGCGGGCAAATTTATCGTAAAAAACTTTTTTTTGCGCAGAAGCCAGTATCTGACTGAAAAGGGTGAGTGCGGGTGAGCATATGGTGGCCATCAGACATACGCAGAAGGCGGCTCCGGCAATCACAAACACCGGCTGAAGCGGGTCGGTTATAAGCGGGGTCATTATGAAACAGGCTCCTTGGTGGCGTTCACCGTGTTGGCGCGCCGCAGGGTGCGGCATGGGTCTTTTGCCTTAAAAAGCCGTTTCATGCAAGTTTCGGGGGTATGAGAAGCGTTCGTCCTGCAAGGGTTGTCTTGATTAATAGCCGCATGTCGCCTATTTAAAGCAGATGCATTGCAAGTACAGATTCACGGGTATCCGGAGGCGCTAGAATGAACGTTCGGCAGAGTATGGCATTGGCATTATGTGTGGTGGCAGCGACGGTACTGGCTGGCTGTGCTCCGCGCGGCGGAGATAGCGTTGCCGCCAGCAGTGAATGGCGGCTGCAGAATCTGGAAGCGAATCAGCTTGAAATGCAGGAAAAAGACCGCGCTGCCGGTGCCGAAATGCGCAGCAGGCTTCAGGCGCTGGAAAACAGACTGGAACGTCTGGAAAAGAAGCTGGAAGATACCGGCAGCATGAATGCCGCTGCACAGGCGGATGCTGAAGCCCGTAAAGCCGCGGAGAATGCGAAGCAGTACGCCTCAACGGCACCTGCACCTGCACCGGCGCCTGCTCCTGTTGCAGCGCCGCAGCAGAGTCCGGTACAGGCCGCAGGGCATGCAGCCTCTGCAAAGAAGGCCCCTGCTTCACAGCCGGCTGATGAGACGGCTCGCTATCAGGCCGGTGTAAAAGCGGTGATGAATGAAGATGTGAAGACCGGCCGCAGCATTCTGGAAGCTTTTCTGGCTGATTTTCCCAAAAGCGGCCTTGCCCCCAACGCGTCCTACTGGCTTGGTGAAACCTATTACCACGAAAAGCGTTACGCCGAAGCCATTCTTACCTTTAAAGAGGTGGTACGCAATTATCCCAAGCACGAGAAAGCCGCCGCAGCCATGTTGAAAACAGGCTATGCGTACGAAATGCTGGGCGATAAAAGCAATGCCCGTTTTTATCTGCAGACCCTTGTGGATGAATATTCCGCTTCAGAACCTGCTGCCCTTGCGCGCAAGCGTTTGAAATCGCTGTAACAACAGGGGTTGCTTTCCGTGTCTTCTTCCTGCCGCAGAGGCTCTTCATGTGCGGGTGCACAGATGGAAACGATATCTGAACACCCCGACGCATACACGCTGAAGCGGATGGACGAAGCCGGACGTCGTAACTTCTGGGCTTCTCTGGCGTTGCGGTATTCCTGCGGGATTGGTCCCCGTACATGGAAGCGCCTGCTTACGTGGTACGGATCGCCCTATGCTGCCGTGATGGATGTTGCGGACTGGGCTGCTGCCGGTGTGTCTGCCACCCGGGCCGATTCATGCCGCCGCGGGCTTTGGAGAGAGCAGGCCCGTGCTGAATGGGATGCGGCAGGCAAGGCAGGCTACAAAATTCTGCTGTGGAACGATCCCCGCTATCCTGAACGGTTGAAAGAGATTCCCGACCCGCCGCTGTTTCTTTATTATCTGGGAGATGCCTCGCTGCTGTCGGCGCCCATGGTGGGTGTGGTGGGTGCGCGGCGTTGTTCACGCTACGGGCTGGATGTGGCATCTTGCATCAGCCGCGAGCTGTCACGCAGAGGAATCACCATTGCGTCGGGGCTTGCAAGGGGGATAGACCGGCAGGCACATATTGCCGCTCTGGAGGGTATAGGCAGTTCTGTGGCGGTGCTGGGCAACGGGCCGGACCAGATTTATCCGCCGGAAAACAGGGATGTGCTTTTTTCTCTTGCGGGCCGGGGGCTGGTAGTGACGGAGTTTGCTCCGGGAGTACCCCCTGAAAGCAAAAATTTTCCCGTGCGTAACAGAATAATCAGCGGTTTGTCGCTGGGCATTCTGGTTGTTGAGGCGGCCGCCCGCAGCGGCAGCCTGATAACCGCACGTCTGGCTCTGGAGCAGGGAAGAGAGGTTTTCGCCGTTCCGGGAAGGATTACCGCCCAGACTTCTTCCGGCTGCCACGAGCTGATAAAGCAGGGGGCCCGTACCGTGTGCGGTGCGGAGGACATCCTGCTGGAACTGGCCCCGCTGCTTAGGGCTGCGGCGGAAAACCCGTCGTCACCCGCCGTGCAGGAACCGATGCATCCGCATACGGCACACTCCGTGCCGCAGTCTGCCGGTGCATGTTGCCACTCCGATGTGCCGTCTGTAGTTGCGGCCGCACCGGCAGATGGCGGCGCTGCAGGTACGGAACCTGCAGCTTCTCCGGCAGATGCTGACGGGCAGAAGGTTCTTGCAGTACTTGCACGTCGGGGCGGGCTTCATATAGATGTGCTGTGCAGGGAACTGGACTGGGATGCGGGAAGAGTAAGTGCCGCCCTGCTGCTTCTGGAAATAGCCGGCAGCGTGCGGCAGGCTCCCGGCATGCTTTACTGCCCGGCGTAATGATGCTGTTCTGACAGGACGGATGACAATATATGCAGAAAATACCGCTTAAACTTGCCGCTGCCGGTATGAAGCTGGCTAAAAGTGTGGAACGTGCCGACGGCATTGTTCTGGTGGGTGAAGGCACGGAACTGAGTGACCCGCTTATTACGCGAATCGGACAGGCCGGGGTTTCATCCATAGTGGTTCAGGGCAGCCCCGTGGATATGGACGGGCTGGAAGGCGGTGCCGACTATGGCAGAATCCGCGGGCGTCTGGAGCATCTTTTCCGTAAGCACCGCGACGACAGATTCATGGCGGCTCTGCACGGCACCTTTGACAGATATTTTCGCGCCAAAGCCGCCGAAGCCGCTGCCGAGGCCGCAGCTTTGCGCTCTCTGGAAGAAAATGATGCCGATGACTCTGTGCAGGCGGATGCCTGAAAGGTGGAACAGTGACTCAGGATCTCGCAACGCAATATAAAGGTCAGATTCTGGCTGTAAAAAATCTGCCCACGCTGCCCACGGCACTGGAAGAAGTCTCCCGCCTTGTGGAAGACCCGAATTCATCCACCGAGCAGATAGCCAGAGTCATAGCGTATGATCAGGTGCTTTCGGCAAAAGTGCTCAAGATGGTCAATTCACCCATCTACGGTTTTCCGGGGCGCATATCGTCTGTGCAGCATGCCCTTGTGCTGCTGGGGTTCAATGTCATCCGCGGGCTTATCATTTCCACCTCGGTTTTTGATGATATGAATAAAACCATGGTGGGGTTGTGGGATCACAGCGTGGGGTGTGCCCTTGCCTGCGGCGAGGTGGCCCGTGTGCTCGGTTTTAAAGATCCGGAAGAGTATGCTGTGGCCGGTCTGCTGCATGATCTGGGCAAGGTTGTGACTGCCGTGCAGCTGCCGCAGGCCAAAAAAGCGCTGGATGTGCTGGTCCGCACAGAAGATATCACCTATCTGGAGGCGGAAAAGAGGGTGCTGGGCTTCGGCCACGACAGGGTCAACCTGTGGCTGGGCAGACACTGGAATCTGCCCCCCAACATCTGTGAGGCCATAGCCTATCATCACAAACCGCTGTCGGCCCAGAACTATACCCAGTTTGCCTGCGTGGTGCATGTGGGGAATTTTCTGACCAGAGTGTTCGAATACGGCAACGGCGGCGATGACAATGTTCCGTATATGCTGCCGCATGCCATGAAGCTGCTTAAGCTGAACCAGCGGATGCTGGAACAGGTGCTGGACGCATTGTGCGCCAAGTTTATTGAAGTGGCTGATCTTAAACTGGGATAGGCAAGACATGCCGCAGTTAGGAGACGGACAGATGGCCCGCTGCATGCGTGCCTTTCTGCTTACGTGCGATCCGGCCCTGCCCGGCACCGTGTCGGCGTTATGGCCTTCCGAAGTCATACGCTGGACTGTTTTTGAGCGGGGGGCCGCTGCTCTTGAATCGCTTTTTTCCGAGCCGCCTGATCTGGTGCTGGTGGATATGCAGCTTGCCGACATGCAGGGAACTGACCTTGTCCGCATGATGAAAAGCGAGAATGTATACCGCCATATACCGGTAGTGCTTTTTGTTCCGTCTGCCGTTCTGGAGCAAGGCATGGACTGGTCGCTGGTGGAGGCCGATGATTTTCTTGTACGCCCGTGCGGTCCTGCCGAGCTGCAGGCACGGGTGGAACTGACCATAAGCCGGGCTTCGCGGTCGCTGGACGCCAACCCGCTTACAAGACTGCCGGGCAACACCTCCATCATTCACTTTATTCAGGAACAGCTCGATAAAAAAGCGGACTATGCCTTCGGGTATGCCGATCTGGATCATTTCAAGTCGTTCAATGACAAATACGGTTTTTCGCGCGGTGATGAAGCCCTGATGATGACTGCGCGGATTATTGTCAACATTATAAAGGCATATGCGGGTACGGTATCCTTTGTTGGGCATGTGGGCGGGGATGATTTTGTCTTCGGCCTGCCGGAGGATTGTATCGAAAGTGCCTGCCAGCGGATTGTGTCGAGTTTCGATTCCATCGTACCGCATTTTTATGATGCGGAAGACAGAGCACGCTCAGGTATAGTTTCCACGGACAGGCAGGGAAACGTGTGTTCGTTTCCGTTGATGGCCATCTCCATTGCTGTTGTGATGAACACGGGCGGAAGGCTGCAGCATTATGGCGAGGTGTCTGCCATTGCCTCTGCTCTGAAGAAGAAAGCAAAGGAAGATCCACGGAGTAATTATGTCATGGACAGGCGGCGCGCCTGATTTCAACCTGCCACCTCTGCCGGATACGGCCGAAATGTATATGGGGTATCTTGCGCTGGAAAAGGGCTATTCTTCAGCTACAGTGCGCGGGTATGCGTGTGATCTTGCGCAGTTTGAAGATTTTTTGCAGCGGCGGGACATGTCTCTGGATACGCCTGCGGACATAGTGCCCCGTACTATCCATGATTTTCTGGCTGACCTGCACAGGCAGCATGTGGGCAAGTCTTCCATGGGGCGCAAACTTTCCGCCCTGCGTGGTTTTTTCAGATATCTGGCCCGCAAGGGCTTTATACGTTCTGTTCCTACGGAAGGTATAACAAACCCCCGGCAGGCGCAGCGCAGCCCCAGAGCGTTGAACGTGGATCAGGCGTATGCTGTGCTGGACACCAGAACTCAGGCAGCTTCACGTGCGCAGGTGCACGTGCGGCAGGCACATAAAAGAGAGCAGCTGGCACGCGATCTGGCTCTGGCGGAGCTGCTTTACGGTTCAGGCCTGCGCATATCAGAGGCTCTTGCCCTTGACCTGTGCCATACAGACCCTTCAAGCGGGCTTATAAAGGTGACGGGTAAAGGCAGCAAGGAGCGGATTGTACCTCTTTCCGATACCAGCCGGCAGGCATTGCAGCTGTGGCTTGATGTACGCGAAACGCTGGATGTTTCCGGCGGAGCGGAACAGGCTGTTTTTCTGGGCGCGCGCGGCGGACGCCTGAACAGGCGGCAGGCGCTGCGCATCATTGAAGACCTGTGCCGCGCGGCCGGTCTGCCGCAGGCCGTATCGCCCCATGCTCTGCGGCATTCTTTTGCCACCCACCTGCTGGAGGCGGGTGCCGACATGCGCAGTGTGCAGGAGCTGCTGGGCCATGAACGCCTTACCACTACACAGCGTTATACGCACCTGACGTTGCGTAAAATTGTAGAGGTATACGACAGGGCGCACCCCGGAAGCAAAGCGGGTAAAGGCGGCTCCAAATAACAACGCATTGTGATGCAGCGAGTCTGCTGCTGTTTTGCCGGGGAATTTTACGCTGCGGGCCGGCGGCTGCAAAAAAAGCGCCCCCTTTCGGGAGCGCTTTGAATCAGCTTGTCCGGGGAAGGGGGTGCGACAGCCGTGAGGCCTCGAACTCTTCTTTGAGCGAGTCCACAAGCTCTTTTACCGACTGTATCTTGTCCACACGGTGAACATTGGTGCCCGAAAAAGCGAACCCTTTGTTGAGGTTGCCTTTTTTGGCATTTAACAGTGCGGCAGCTATGCAGTATGGGCTTTTTTCCACTTTGCAGGAATGTATGCAGTGGAAGGCGCATTTGACGGGCTGGCGTCTGCCTTCATCCACATCTTTTACAAACTGGCTGCGTATGGCTCTGCCGGGCATGCCCACAGGGCTTTTTATCACAACCACATCTTCCTGTTTTGCATCGACATACGCCTGCTTAAAGCGGTCGTCGGCGTCGCATTCATGCGTGGCCACAAAACGGGTGCCCATCTGTACACCGGCTGCGCCCATATCGATGTAGCTGCGGATGTCGTCGCCGCTGTACACACCGCCTGCGGCAATCACCGGAATACGTCTGTTACGCTGTGCTTCAAAGGGCTTTACAGCTTCAATGACCTGCGGAAT
Source organism: Oleidesulfovibrio vietnamensis (assembly GCF_055388115.1). NCBI lineage: Bacteria > Pseudomonadati > Thermodesulfobacteriota > Desulfovibrionia > Desulfovibrionales > Desulfovibrionaceae > Oleidesulfovibrio > Oleidesulfovibrio vietnamensis. Next base: position 2,290,242 of record NZ_AP042419.1, on the reverse strand, counting down.
GACTTTTTCAAGCGCAAACTCGGGGTCATCAAGCTCTTCGGGCTTAAAACCCAGATGTCCGCCTGCTTTGGGACCTTCCACCACAAAGGCATCGGGCAGGTAGTCAAAGCGGTTCAGCCATTTTTTGCAGATGATTGAAGCCGCGCGTGCAGAGGATACAATGGGCACCAGTTTGGTGCGCACTTCTTCCTTGCCCTGTTCACTGGCTTCTTTAAGGTATCTGGGCAGATCAAGCGGCAGTCCGGCACCGGAGAAAATCACATCGATTTTTTCGTCGATGGATGTTTTTACCAGATCGGCAAAATTGGTCAGCGCAACCATAATGTTAACGCCGAGGATGCCTCTGGTCATCTCTTTGGCTTTGCGTATTTCTTTGCGCAAGGCGCGGATGTTCGCCTCAAGCGGATTTTTAGCCACGTCCGGTTCGTTCATGCCAATCATGGCACCGGCAATTACGCCTATGCCGCCCTCGTTGGCTACGGCGCTTGCCAGACCGGAAAGCGAGATTCCTACACCCATCCCTCCCTGGATAATAGGAACTCTGGCGACGATGTCGCCGATTTTAAGGTTTGGAAAAACCATGATTCAGTCCTCCGTGGGGCAGAACAGCCCCTTATGATGATGCTGCCGGTCCGTCGGGAACGACAGCGGAAGGGCAGGGCGTCCGGTGGACGCACCTATCCCGTTGGTCCCTCAAGGCGAAATGTACACAGATTGGCGTAAAAGCACCAGTCACAATGTTTTCCGCGTCGCGGGCGAAAACAGGAGGATGTGGTCATGTGTTGCAGAAGAAAGCCGATTATGGCGGGAATCTGGTGGGCCGCTGCATGTTGCACTTCGTCTCGCCCGGCGGCGGTAAAGAGCATTTCTTCCTTGCCGCTGTCACGCAGGGCTATCCAGCCGGCATTGCCGGCAGGCCTGCCGCAGGCGGTTGCATACAGATAAAGATAGAAAGGCAGCTGGATACTGCGCAGAGTATCGGAAAGAAGGGGCAGGGGGTCGTCTTCGGCTGCCGGATGCCAGCGTGCGATTTTTTCCCACAGGTCTTCACTTTTCCAGACATCCTGTGCGGGTTTGCGTGCTGTGCCTGTCTTGTAATCCAGCACTATGTCGCAGCCGTCGCGTTCGTCCACCCTGTCCAGCCTTCCGGCAATCCAGTACGTGCTGCCTCCGGCTTCGACTTTTGCCTCCAGTGCTTCTTCCAGCTTCAGAATGCGTGTTGTTTCCGGCTGGTTATTCAAGAAACGGGTCAGGCGTTCCGGACCGGCAACACTGAGCATGCAGTAGGAGTCATAAGGCAAAGTGTCCTGCAGGCCGCTTGAATGCAGCCGCTGATGAAACAGGCCGGTAAGGGCTTTGGCATCCAGTTGTCCGCGTGTGATTTCTTGTCCTGCATACGGGGTGAAAAACTCCTGCAGCACCGCGTGCATCAGGTCTCCCACGCCCAGATGGTCATCGCCTTCGTTAACCTGCTCAGCAGGAGTGATGCGGCACAGGCGCTCATAAAAAAAGCTCACGGGACAACGTAGGTAGCTGTCAAGCATGGTTGCTGAAACGGGACGGGCGAGGAGTTCGCGTATTCTGTCGTCTATGGCGGCCGAGCGCGGTATAACGGCATCATGCAGACTGATGGCCGGAATGGAGTAGGAAACGGCATGCAGAGGCGGTGTACCTGCCTGCAGCAGGCGGCCTGTGCGCTGTTCGTCCTGCCATATGAGCTCTTCAAGAAAGCGGCTGCGCTGTTTTTTTTCGTCGAACAACCCTGATTGTGTTGTGCCAGCCTGATACAACAGGGTTACTTCGCGGGCGCCTTTGATCAGGCGGAAAAAGTTATAGGCCGAAATCCGTTCTCTGTGGCGGATGTCGGGCAGCCCCAGCAGTCCCCGCAGATTTTCGGGCAGCAGCGGATCGTTGGCAGGCACTCCGGGCAGGTTGTTTTCGGTGGCGTCCAGCACATAGACGCGCCGGAAGCGCAACAGGCGGGCCTCCAGCATGCCCATAACCTGAAGTCCGGTGAGCGGTTCCGCCTCGAAAGGCACCCGTTCCGCGTTCATCACTTCGCGCAGTATGGTGTACAGCAGGCCGGAATCAAGTTCTGCATCGCGGACGGTACTTTCTCTCAGGGCCGGAATGACCCTGTGCATCAGGCGGTACATGCATTCGGCATCGACGGGAAAGCGTTTCCACATATCGGCGCCTTGTTCCAGCAGCAGCGTGCACATATCTGCCAGCACGCCGGCAAGCTGCTGCGGAGTGGATACGCGTTCCCAGCGTGTGAGTGTAAGGTCGAAGATACGCGAGACCAGCGCGGCAAGAGCTTCGTCATCCACGGCGGCCGTACCGGCACCGGTTGCGTCTGCCTCCGCAAGGTATTCTATCTGCAGGTTCCGCGGGTCGGTATGGCGCGCCCCCTGACGTACGGAGCGCTCCATATGACGGAAAACCTGCTGCAGGGGCCGCGCGTTGTGCAGCGACAGCATCTTGAGATACGGGTGCCGGATGAGGTCTATTATTCTGCGCCATGGGTAGCCGGAGGGAGTACGCCCCTCCTGCAGATCCATTATGGTATCCAGCAGCTGGGCCAGCGGAGACTTGCCCAGAGGATAGCCCATGGAGATGTTGACGTCTTTGCGCGGCAGATGATGCAGCAGCGGCATAAGCATGCCGGAGTCGGGCAACACGACGGCGGACTGCTCCAGCGAGTCGGTCTGCGTCAGTTTTTTCTGCAGGGCGTCAAGCTGTGAATGCAGGTCAAAGCCTTCATGGTATTCAATGGTTGCGTGCCGGTCTTCAGGCTCTTCCAGCAGAACTGTTCCGGCCTGCCATTGTTCCAGCAGCGATTCATGCTCTTTGCAAGACCAGTGAACGGGTTTTTTTGCGGCAAGGGCAGGGTCTGTATGCAGCACCATATGCGCCCCGCAGGCAGAACGCAGCGTGGTGAATACCTTTTTTTCCACACCGGTCAGTCCGTAAAATCCTGCTATAAATATTATTTTTCCGGAGAACATGGCGGGAAGGCTGTCAGCAGCATGTGCGGCCCTGAATGCATCGTATCCCGGTGTTGTCCAGTTTTCTGCATCAAGACGGCCGGTATACAGCCGGTGTATGCTGCCCAGCTGTTCCAGCAGGCGGGCAGCAAAGTCCACCACATCGCCTTCCATGTAGTGATAGTCGTCAGGCTCCAGACCCTGATTGTAAAAGTCTTCCAGCAGTGCCGCCAGACGCATGCCCCAGGGGAAGAAGCGCCTTGCGTCGGTCAGGGGCAGAGCGCTCAGCGGCCCGCGCGGGGTAAATGTTGCACTGGCAGGCATTTCCCCGGCAGAGGGGGGCTGTTCACCTATTCCCAGTTCCCGCACACATTCAAGCAGCAGCCCCACTCGGTCGAGCAGCTCAATGGTACGGGGCTGTGCCGTGCTGCCGGCCGTGCTGACGGCGGACAGAAACTCGCTGACGGGGAGTATCTGGGGAATAAGGCAGGGCCTCGGGATGTCAGGTGATGTACGGAACAGATCAAGCAGATATCTGCGGGGTCTGCTGTGCGGGAACACAATGACCGCACGTCCGGTTTCACCATCGGTATGTTCCGTCACATAGCGCAGCAGTGCCTGAAGAAAGTCGTTCTGCCACGGTATAATGGCCACAGGGGGAATTGTCCGGTCAGAAAAAGTCATGGGGGTTGCTTCCGTGGTTATACCGTGACTGTTTGCTGCAGATCCAGATAGATGATGACGCCTGCCGCAGGCACGGGGGAAATCTGCCGCAGCAGGTTGAGATAGCGCGATACCTGCTGCCTGTGGGCGGCAGATTGTGCTCCGGTTTTGTATTCCACAACGGTACGGGTGTGCCCGTCATCCACCAGCAGGTCCACACGGTGCAAAGCACCGTCGGCGTCCATGACGCTTTGTTCCGGTTGTCCGTGCGCAAGCCAGCGGGGCATGTCAGGCAGAGAGGCAGCCCAGCGCAGCATGCCATGCAGTTCCTGCGCGGTGCTTTCTTTGTCCGGTACAGGAAAAGGGCATTTTTCCAGCGCATGGCTGACAGCTCTGCGGATATCGCTTTCCGTGTCACCTGTCAGCTTGAGTGACTCCATGCAGCTGTGCGCCAGTTCTCCCCGTCTGCGTTCGTCAAAAACCACATCTTCAAGCGGATTGCGGAAAATCTTGAGCGTGGGCAACCAGTCCATGGGCATCCAGCTCTGCAGCGCCGCTGCCGGTTCCGCAGGGGCGGAACATGGGGCGGAGCCAGCGCATGGCTGCTGCACGGCATCGGCGGTTGTGCCGGCGGGGCTGCTGCCTGCAGCCTGTGCGTGCGGTGTTTCGCCCCATTGCACCGTTTCGCCCCGTGCGGGGTAATCTTCTCCCAGCATGACACGCAGAGCGGATAGCATAGGTGCTTTATTTTCGTTGCGGGAGGTGCAGCCGAGAAAGGCATGCAGTTCATCCACGGGACGGGTCCACGCCACATACAGCAGATTAAGTTGCTCACATGCGTCACGTGCCCGTGCGGCGTACCACTGCGCACCCAGTTCGGCACAGGCTGCAACCATGACGTCTTGCCCGTCCACAGTGGTGCGCACCGGCGTGTTGTCGTTTTGCAGCGTGTGATGATGAAATGGGATGATGACCACCGGAAATTCAAGGCCTTTGGATTTATGCATGGTCATGATGCGCACCGCATCAAGATTATCGGGCATGGGCACTTTTTCTTCCGTGCCGTGTTGCTGCCAGTATTCCAGAAATGTGGACAACGAGCGCAGTCCTCTGGCATCCGCAGCGTGGACTATTTCCAGAAACCTGCGGATGAACACGGTATCCGCAGGGTGGCGGCGGCAGACCATGAACCGGTTGAAAAGTTCCTGCACCGTATCATACGCGCTCATCAGGCCTGCCTGAGTATAAAACGGGGCAAACCATGTTTTCCATATGTCGGGGTAAGTTTCCCGCAGCCATGTGATGAGCGGCCTGTCACCGCGCGTTGCAAGCTGCCCGTCAAGGCTGGCACGAGCGAGTCCGCCTGCGCCGCCGAACAGTTCGCATCCGCAGAGCACTTCGCACAGCGCCAGTTCATCCAGCGGGTAGTCGAGAAAACGCAAAAATGCCACGGTCTGCGTGATCAGCGGGTGGTCGGCAAGCCGCAGACTGTTTTCGGTGATGATGGGAATATCCCATTCCACAAGCCATTCGGCCACCCGTCCGGCTTCAGGGTTTGAGCGGACCAGTACGGCAATGTCGCGCCACTGGCGGCGTCCGGAAAGTTCTTCAGTGATAAGTCTGTGCAGTTCATCCTTCACACTTTCATACAGATCTTCCGAAGAATCGGCGTACAGGTCGTACAGCCGTACCAGACCGCCCGAGCCTTGTCTGTGTTCCGGCACCTGCTGGGCGGTGCCGGTAAAGGAGCGCAGAATGCGTGACGCTGCTTCTTGGATAACTTCTTCGGGAGCGTCGTCATCGCAGATGGCGCGTGCGGCAGCCAGTGCTGATTGGCCGGAACCGAGGGGCTCGAACAGCCGGTTGTTGGTGGTCACCACAATTTCGCTGCTTCGCCAGTTGAACGGCAGGAGCAGCTGGCGCGGAGAGGGGCATATGGCCCGCAGTTCCGGTTCTTCCAGAGCGCCGTCAAACAGGTCGGAATCGCCGCCGCGCCAGCTGTAAATGGCCTGCTTTACGTCGCCCACGTAAGTGACGCTGCCCCCCTTGGCCAGACATTCAGTGGCCAGCGGCATGATGGCCTGCCACTGATCCCGGCTGGTATCCTGAAATTCGTCCACCAGCAGATGCGTAAGGCGGGTGCCCATGCGGCAGAACGCTTCGGACGCGCCGGCCTCGCCGGACAGCACGGTGCGGGCATAAGCGGGCCAGAGCGCGTTGGGTACCAGCCCTTCCTGCTTGAGCATGCTCTGGGCCTGTTCTGTAAGCAGGTTGATAAGGGTGATGAACGGCGCCTGCTGCAGGGCGCGGCGCATCAGTTTGCCTTCCCGGCTCAGCCAGCCGTACGCTCTGGTCAGTTCATCATGGGCACGGCGCATGTCTGCAGATGCGGTTCCCTTTGATTTTTTGTTCAGGCAGTCGTCAATATCCGGCTTGGTTCCCATTTTTGATTCGGGAACGACGGAAAGACTGCCGAGAGGCGGCAGTTTTTTGAGAAAATTGACATAGTGCGCACTGGCTGCCAGTTTTTCGCGTTCAATGCCCTGCAGAAGAAAACCTGCGGATGCCTGCAGTGCATGCATATGTTCCGCCATGCGGGCCTTCAGCTCTGCGGCGTCGACGCAAGGCATTTCTTCCTCGGGATGGCGCAGGCGGTACCGCATAAGGTGAAGCAGCCTTTCGCGCAGGGAGTTGCCCGCCATAAAGCCCTGCATGTCGGCGTGATACAGCAGCGACTCCGAAGCATCCACCAGCTGTTGCCGGAGCAGAGGAGAGCCGCTGCGGGCCTGTTCGAGCATGCGTTCGTACAGCGGGGTGAAAATTTCCTCTTCGTCAAAGACCGGCTCGAAGTCCGGCGGCAGGCCGAGCTCTAGAGCACACAGCCGTACAAGCATATGCAGCAGGCTGTCTATGGTGCGCACATTGAGCGAAGAATACCGCCGCAGCATGGTGTTCACCCAGCGGTGCGCTCCGGACGCCGGCCAGTCAGCCGCGGGGCCGCTGGCGCCCATGCCCAGAGCCCGTTCCTTTAGGGTACGGATAATGCGTTCCTGCATTTCCGTGGCGGCCTTGTTGGTGAAGGTGACGGCCAGTATTTCAGGCCAGCAGTAAGCCGCGCCCGCAGGGGCTAATGCACAGGCGGCGGAAGACTCTTCGGACGCGGCGCGCAGCCGGTCAAGAAATTCACCGGTAAGCCGGTACGTTTTGCCGGAACCGGCAGACGCCTTTATCTGTTGCAGCATGTTACGCTCTGGGGCAGCTTCTGGCTTCGGGCGGAACCATACCGGCCAGATGGCTCTGACCTGTTGATTCGAGCACCGCACGCCAGAAGTCGGAGATGATATTGAGTTTGCGTCGCTTGCTGGTCACAAGGTCCAGCGGAAGATGAATATACCTGTCCATCAGTTTGGCCACGACCATGCCGGTTTTGCCGGCCATGCCGGCGTGTACGGCGTTTTGGCCCAGAAAACCGCAGTATACCCTGTCGTTGGCATTGGCGGGGACTGATCTGATGATATAACTGGGGTCTATGTATTTAAGCGTGTGCGGTATGCCCAGTTTGTCAAAGTGTGATTTGATTTCCGTGCGCAGCAGAGTTGCAATGTCGCCCAGAATAGGGTTGCCGCTGGCGTCGGTGTCATGCGAACCCGAAAGCAGATGCTGGCCGGCACCTTCTGCCACCACGATGACGGCATGGCTGCGTTCGCGCAGCCGCTGGGCCAGTGCATTGAGCAGACCGTCTTCACCGTGCAGGGTGAAAGGAGTCTCCGGTACCAGAACAAAATTCACTTCTTTGAGCGACAATGTCGCCTGCGCGGCAATGAAGCCCGATTCGCGCCCCATGAGTTTGACCAGTCCTATGCCGTTCATGGCGCCCACAGCTTCGGTGTGTGCGCACTGAATAGCCTCGGTGGCTTTGTCCACAGCGGTTTCAAACCCGAATGACTGGCTGATGAAATTGATATCATTGTCGATGGTTTTGGGAATGCCTATCACGCTGATTTTCAGCCTGCGCTGATTGATCTCGCCGGTTATGGATCTGACGGCCTTCATGGTGCCGTCGCCCCCAATCATAAAAAGAATATTGACGTTCATCCGCTCCAGAGCGTCCACTATTTCTTCCGGCGACTGCGGCCCGCGCGAAGAACCCAGAATGGTGCCGCCGAACTGGTGTATGTCGCCCACAAGGGCGGGCGTCAGTTCCACCACGTCATGGCCGTAGCGGGGAATGAACCCTTCAAGCCCGTACTTGATGCCCAGCACTGCGGGAACGCGGTAGTTGTGGTACGCTTCCATCACTATGGCGCGGATGACATCATTGATGCCGGGGCACAGCCCGCCGCAGGTGACAATGGCGCATTTGGTTTTGGAAGTGTCAAAGTAGACATGACGGCGGGGGCCGGCAGGCTCGAATGTGAGCGGAACTACTTCATCGCCCAGTTCTTCAACCTGATCGTGATCAAGAAACAGACTGAGTCCCTGCTCTTCGTTGGCAAAGCGGCAGTATGACAGAGGCGACGGAATTTTGGCCGGTCCCAGATTGGGGATGGTGGTGTCCAGAACTATGGAACCGCTTTCAAAACGGGTGGCAGTCATGCTTCCTCCTGAATACAGGTTGGCTGATGAACAAAGGCAAAAGTATCACATGGTTGTTTGCTTTTCCAGATGCCTCACATGACGATAGCGGGATTTGCCCCTTTCTGCCTGTATTTTTTGTTACGGACAGGCGCATAAAAAAGGCCGGAAGCGTTCCGGCCTTTTTGTAAAACGGGAGAGAACCGGCTATTCCCACGGAGTGGCAGGATACTGTGTTCCCAGCTGGGTGTCTATCATGGCCAGTGCGGTTTCTTTAATAACCACTGCATTATGGCGGCTTTTTGTGCAGTCTCCCACCACAGGCAGAATGTTGACACAGAAACGCAGAGAGTGGGCTGCAAGATCAAGCAACGTATTGGCTGCAGAGGTGAGAATGCAGTAGTTTTTCCATACGTACATCATTTCGCTGCGTACGCGGTGGCGCACGACTTCCGTGCCGTACAGATCAAAATCGTGCACTTCCTGTTTCATGGCAAAACCGTCCAGCAGGCGGACTCTGGCCTGAGGCACATATGCTGTTTTTCTTGCGGGATTAAGCGCTTTGTGCACGCGGCGGCAGAAATCAGTATCTGCAAATCCTCCGAAAAAGCGTTCGTCCAGCGGGCCGAGACACCGGAAGGCTTCCATGCGTACGCAGGCAAAGCTGAAAGGCACGCTTTGAACTTCTGCGGGCTGCTCCATGCGTCTGCCGCCATAGGCAGCATGATTAAGGCATGTGGCGGGAGCCATGGCGGCAAGGCCGAAAGCTTCGGTGAATTTTGTCAGAAAACCGGGCAAACGGCGGGCACCGCGGACGGTGAGTTCTTTTTTGTCCACCACTTTGCCGCCGGCAATGGCACAGTCGGTGTGTGTTTCCATGTGGTCAAGCATGCGGCGCAGAGAGCCGGGCAGTACTTCCGTACGCGGATCAAGAAAAAATACCAGATCACCGGTGGCTTGCCGCAGAGCTTTGTTGGCTGCTGCTGCAAATCCTGTGTCCGTGGTGTTTTCAATAACAGTGACGGCGCTGCCGGCATTGCGGGCGCTGCGGGCGGTGCCGTCGGCAGAGGCGTTATCCACAACAAAAATCTCGGCTTCCGCGCCCAGAGCAGACACGTCGGCCAGTGCGCCGAAAACAGATTCGAGGCAGCTTCCGATGTACTTGTTGACGTTTCGGGTTACGATAACGAATGATAGTTTCATGGCGAATCCTTTGGGCTAGCCCGCTTTGGCAAGGCCGACTTCGGCTGCGATGGGGCTGATTGCGTCAATGGCGATCTGCAGAAAATCACCAAGCTCCAGGCCAATCTGCTCACATTCCCGTATTCTGTCTCTGTTGACACTGGCGGCAAACGCCTTGTCCTTCATTTTCTTTTTAAGGCTCTTGGGTGTCATGCCCTGCATACCCTGAGGGCGTACCAGCGCGTTTGTGGCCACCAGGCCGGTCACGCTTTCGCTGCAGCGCAGGGCCCAGTCCAGTGCGGACTGCGGCGCATGGCCGGTACATTCTGAATTGTGGGCGCGTATGGCGGCCAGAGCAGATTCGGGCAGTTTTTCTGCCAGCAGATCCATAGCCACCAGGCCATGGCGTTGGGGGGTGTCTTTGGTCAGAGGAAAATCGATGTCATGCAGCAGTCCGACCAGGCCCCACAGGTCTGCGTCTTCGCCTTTACGCTGTGCGACATTGCGCATGACAGCTTCGGACTGGAGGGCGTGGTGCACAAGGTGCGGCTCGGGACCCGGACCGCGAAGCAACTCCAGCGCTTCGGTTCTGGTCAGCATGAACGTTCTCCTTTCAGAGCGGTCTTCGTCCGGAAACATGCCGGACTTATTTTTATTCCGGAGCTAGTTAAATAATGCACAATCGTCCTGCTGACAACCACAGAATGGCTTTATTGACAGCTTGCTCATAAAAGCGGAAAAGAGGAGGTTATTTCGTACAGTAAATAAAAAGGCGTGTGAAAACGCCTGTCATGCGCACCGCAGGCGGCGGGCACGCCCGCTGCAAAGGATATTTTTTCAATGAGCAGTATTGTTGGCGTTAAGTTCCGTGAATACGGACAGATATATTATTTTGACCGCGCCGGTCTTGAGCTGCAGCCCGGAGACAATGTTGTTGTCAGCACCGAGCAGGGCGAAGGACTGGGCGAGGTGGTAACGCTGCGCGATGACCTGCCCGAAGATGCCGAAACCACCGAATTGAAGCCGGTGGAAAGGTTGGCAGGTTCAGAAGATCTGAGCGCGGCGGAAGAAAATGCCGGACTGGAGCGTGAAGCCGCGGCATATTGCAACGAATGCATACGCAGCCTCGGGCTGGATATGAAGCTTGTGGATGTGGAGGTTTTTTTCGACCGCAGCAAGATAGTTTTTTATTTTACAGCTCCCACACGCATAGACTTTCGTGAACTGGTCAAGGAACTGGTTAAAAACTATCGCACCCGTATCGAGCTGCGGCAGATAGGCGTTCGCCATGAAACCCAGATGATCGGCGCGGTGGGCAACTGCGGTATGGTCTGCTGCTGCCGTCGCTTTCTGCGCAAGTTTGCACCTGTCACCATCAAGATGGCGAAAGAACAGAATCTTTTTCTTAATCCTGCCAAAATTTCGGGCATTTGCGGACGCCTGTTGTGCTGCCTGAGCTATGAGCAGGAAAACTATGAAGATTTTCACCGCCGTTGCCCCAAGCTTGGTAAAAAATACCAGACTGATGAAGGCGGAGCAAAAGTGTTGCGGGCCAACATGTTCCGCAACAGTGTAACTGTGCTGCGTGAGGGGGGCGAAGAAGCAGAAATTTCGCTTGATGACTGGCGTGAGATCAATCCGCACAGGCCGGATGCTCCCCAGCCGCAGAAGCAGCCGCAGCCCGAAAAGGCGGCACGTCCCGCACCGGAAGAAGCTGCCCCGGCGGGTGAGCCTGCTGCGCCTGTTCAGACGGCTGAAGCTCCTCAGGCTGCCGTTGCCCCGCAGCCTGCTGACGCAGCGCCTGCGGCACCTTCCGAGCCTGCCGCTGATGACAAGACGGCCAAGCAGGCCGAACGCCGTAAAAGTCAGGTAAAGAGCGCCGACGGTACATCACGCCGGACCACCCGCGGCAAGCGTAAACGCAAACGCCGTACCAGAACCGACGAATACGATCAGAACGACTAACCCCGAACGATCATATCGCCGTTGCAAAGACGAGGAGTAGACGTTGCAACCTTTTTACATCACGACCCCCATTTACTACGTTAACGCCAAGCCCCATCTGGGACATGCATATACGACCATCGTGGCTGATGCGCTGCGCCGTTTTCATACGCTGCTGGGCAAGAAAACCTTTTTTCTGACCGGTACCGACGAACACGGGGATAAAATAGTGCAGGCTGCAGAAAAAAACGGCTGCACCCCGCAGGAATATGTGGACTCCATAAGTGCCACTTTCCGTGACCTGTGGCCCTCCATGGGCATTACTTATGACCGTTTTGTCCGCACCACCGATGAATCGCATAAAAAATGCGTACAGGCCGTCCTGCAGAAGGTGTACGACAGCGGAGATATTTATTTCGGCGAATATGGCGGGCACTACTGTTACGGGTGTGAACGTTTTTATACCGAAAAAGAGCTGGAGAACGGACTTTGTCCGCAGCATCAGGTCAAGCCGGAATACATTGCCGAAAAGAACTACTTTTTCAGAATGTCCAAATATCAGGACTGGCTGAGGCAGTATATTCTGGACAATCCCGATTTTATCCGCCCCGAGCGGTATCGTAACGAAGTGCTTTCGCTGCTGGACAGCGGCGCGCTTGAAGACCTGTGCATTTCCCGTCCCAAAAGCCGCCTTTCATGGGGGGTGGAACTGCCGTTTGACACGGATTACGTGTGTTACGTGTGGTTTGACGCGCTGCTGAACTATGTGTCGGCGCTTAACTGGCCCGACGGAGAAGAGTTTACGACGTTCTGGCCCGGAGTGCAGCATCTGGTGGCCAAGGACATTCTGAAGCCCCATGCCGTGTTCTGGCCCACCATGCTTAAAGCGGCCGGGTTTGAACCGTACAACAACCTGAATGTGCACGGTTACTGGCTGGTGCGCGACACCAAAATGTCCAAGTCGCTCGGTAATGTCATAGAGCCTCTTGAAATGGCCGGCCGGTACGGGCTGAGTGCTTTCCGGTATTTTCTGCTGCGCGAGATGCATTTCGGCAGTGACGCCAGTTTTTCCGAAGAGGCACTGGTAGCCCGTCTTAATGCTGATCTGGCCAATGATCTCGGCAACCTGTTCAGCCGTGTGCTTTCCATGACAGGTAAGTACTTTGACGGTGTGGTACCTTCTCCTGCCGCATATACTGCGGATGATGAAGATATCATCAATCTGGCCAAGGATGCCTGCCGCAACTATGTCCGCCTGTTTGAACGCGTGCGTTTTTCCAATGCGCTGGAATCATTGTGGGAGCTTGTGCGCGCGCTGAACAAGTATGTGGACAGCAGCGCCCCGTGGACGCTTTATAAAACCGGTGACACGGCCCGGCTGGGCACTGTGCTGTACGTGCTGCTGGAATGCATGCGGAAAGTCGCTGTCAATCTGTGGCCTGTCATGCCCGAAGCGTCCGAAGCAATGCTGGGTCAGCTGCATGTATGCTTTGACTCTGCCGGTACCAGGCTGCAGGATGAAGCCGAAGCCTGGGGCACATTGCAGGCGGGTGGCAAGGTCGAAGTTTCTTCCGGTCTTTTCCCGCGGGTGGAGGTGGCAAAGGAAAAAGACCGCCCTGCCGAGCAGTCGGTTCCGAAAGCACAGCCAGTGGCAGTGCCTGCTGTCGAGTATGCCGAGTTCGAAGACTTTCAGAAGGTCGAGCTGCGCGTGGGCACCGTGCTGACAGTTGAAAATCATCCCAAGGCGGATAAGTTGTACCGCATCGAGGTCGATCTGGGCGAAGAGCAGCCCAGACAGATCATCGCCGGTTTGAAAGAATTCTTTGCTCCCGATGCGCTGATGGGACGTCAGGTGGTCGTTGTGGCCAACCTGAAGCCGCGCAAACTGCGCGGGTTGGAGTCGCAGGGGATGATTCTGGCGTTGCGTACGGAAGACGGCATGGAGTTGCTTACGGCATCCAATCCTGTTCCTGCCGGTACGCGGGCTTCTTGACGGTTCAGACCTGCAGAGGATAAAAATACAAACGCCGCCTGAGAGATGCTCGGGCGGCGTTTTTTTGTCGGCAAAGCCGGAAAGTATGCAAGTTGGTGCAGGCGGGCTATTCAGATCCGTTTTCAGGGTCGTCCAGTGTTTTTTCTACCCTGTAACGCCGGTACAGCATCCAGCCCAGCAGGGTGGAAACGGCAAACAGCAGGCCGCTGATGGTGGTCCGCCATACAGGGTCCACCCGCACCCCGCTGCCCAGCAGGGCAAAAATGAGGGTTTGCGGTATGTAGCCGATGAACGAACCGCCGATAAATGTTGCGGCGGGGATGTTGCTTACTCCGGCGGCAAGATTGGTCAGCAGGTTGTTGCCCACGGGCAGGCAGCGGATGACCAGTGTCATGCTGAAGGGGTTGCGTTCTATGAAGTTGTTCAGTCTTTCTATACGTCTGCCGTGTTTTTTCAGCACATAGCCCCGTCCTGCCACTCTGGCCCAGCCGAAAACAAAGGCACAGCCCAGCGTGGTGCCAAGCACGCCCCATACGGTGCCCATCAGCGCACCGAAGGCGTACCCCGCCAGAAAGCTGACAAACTGCCGCGGAGCGCCTACGGCAGTCAGCCCGCCGCTGACAAGCAGAAACAGGACATATCCCCACACGCCGCGTCCGCGGATATGGGTATCGACCCATGCCGTATCGAACATGGTATCGAGACCTGCGGCATGAACCGCGTAAATGACAGCGGCCAGTGCGGCAAAAATCATGAAGGTTTTGGCGACTGCTTTATTTTTTTTGTTCATTTCTGCTCTGGTGCTGCGCCAGTTTTATGTAGCACATCATGGCCGCGGCCTGTCCCCAGAATAAAAGCTGATCCTGTTCCAGTGCGGCAAAGACACAGCAGGCCGCTGCTCCTGCAACGGCACATGCAAAGCGGGCTTTCAGCCGTGCCGATGTGCTGGAATACCTTCCCGTAAAGGAAATACGTACAAGAAACCACAGAAACGGAATCTGGGCGGCAAGTCCGCTCCAGAAAAGAATCCAGTGCCGCAGATCCGGGGTTTCCATGGGGCGGATCAGTTTTTTTCTTTGATGGCGTAACAGATGTAGCGCTTTTTCATCCAGCGGATGGCCAGCAGGTCAAAAAACGTCGTTTTTGCCCTGTCCCATATGCCATATTTGGATGTGCCGTGCAGTCTGGGACGGTGGTTGACCCTGACTTCGGAAACAGTGGCGCCTTGGCACTTCATCAATGTGGGCAGAAAGCGGTGCATGCCCGTAAACATCGGGATGCGCTTGGCCATGCTGCTGCGCATGACTTTGAGTGAGCAGCCCGTATCGCGCACGGTTTCCTCGCTCAGCCAGTTGCGTATACGGTTGCCTATTTTCGAAGCGATTTTTTTGGCAACGGTATCTTTGCGGTTGGCACGCCATCCTATGACCATGTCAAAGCCTCGGGCGTATTCCGCAAGCATGGAAGGAATATCAGCGGGGTCATTCTGCAGGTCTGCATCCATGGTGACAATAACATCGCCGCGGGCAGCTTCAAAGCCCGCACTGAATGCGGCAGATTGTCCGCAATTGTTTCGCAGCGCAACGAAGCGCACATGGGAGCTTTTTGCCGCAAGCTCCTTTATGACATCAAGGCTGCGGTCCTTGCTGCCGTCATCAACAAAGACAACCTCCCACTCTTTGCCTGTGACAGCCGCAGCGCGGCTTATTTCGTCGTACAGGACAGGGAGGTTTTCTTCTTCGTTAAAAACGGGAACGACAACGGAGAAAAAAGTAATGTCAGACATAGCTCGGCTTTCATATGCAATTCGGCATTGGATGTAAATCACTTGTTGACACTTGTCGCGGCAAGGGCTAGATACTCCCTCTCGGTCAGGGAAACATCTCTGGCTGCATGTCGCGGGGTGGAGCAGCACGGTAGCTCGTCGGGCTCATAACCCGAAGGTCGTAGGTTCAAATCCTGCCCCCGCTACCATGAACGCAGAACGGCAACCGATCAGAAGATTGGTTGCCGTTTTTTGTTGTTTTCCATCCTGCCGGAGAGTCTGTTTTGCGTCAGCCCATCATCTAGCATCAGGTTGGGATGTTTGCAGGCGGATGCCATACGGTGTGCCGTTTACGGAGCATCTTTTATGCGCTGTCCGCCCCGGGGGCCTGATTATGCATCTTCCCGCAGGCGGCGTTTGGTTTTGCCCGCGGGAAGATGTGTATCGGACGTCAGTATGTTGCTGCCACCATGCTGCCTATCTGGAAAACTGCAGTGGCCACGATGAAAGGAAGAAGAATGGTATAGCTGATGACTACCGCAAGCGTGCGGTAAGAGCCTGTCTCGTTGTACATCATGCCCAGAGTGGCAATGCACGGAATGAACAGACTTTGCGCGCACATGAAGGCAATGGCTGAAAGTGGGCTGACTGTGGCCTTGAGCGTTGCGGGCAGCGCCCCGATGGGGGTGTTGTAGATAACGCCCATGGTGGCCAGCACCGCCTCTTTGCTGATGCACGAAGCCAGAAGCGAGGTTATCAGCCGCCAGTCTGCTCCCATGGGGGCCCCCAGCGGGGTAAGGTATTTGCCCAGCTGGCCCATCAGGCTTGTTTCTATGCTGCCGCCGGGGTAATATGAAACAAACCAGACTATTACACTGAAACTGACAATCAATGTGGACGCTTTTTTCAGAAAAGCCAGTGTGTTTCTGAATACCTGACGCGAAATGGTGCGGATGTTGGGCCGGTGATAGTGGGGCAGTTCCATCAGCAGACCGCTGATGCTGCTCTGACGGGGAATGAAGCGTCCGAAAACAAGGCTGCAGCCCCCCAGAATAAGCATGTTGAGGCTTATCAGCGAAAATACCACGGCAAGAGCCTGAAGAGGCGGAAAGAGCCAGCTTGCCAGAGAAACCAGCACTATCAGTTTGGCCGCGCAGGGCACCAGCGGTACCAGCAGAACAGCGAGTTTGCGCATGCGCTGGTCGTCTATGGTCCTGCAGCCCATGATTCCGGTAATGTTGCACGGCATGGAAAAAAGCAGAGGAATGAATACCTTGCCGTTCAGCCCTATGCGGGTCATGGCCCTGTCCATGATGAACGCCGCCCTTGCCATGTAGCCGATGTCTTCAAGCACGGCAAAAACCGCGTAGAAAACCATGATGAACGGCAGCATGCTGAGCACCGCGCCCACCCCGCGCCATGTGCCGGTGAACAGTGCCTTTGTGACAATCATATCCTGCGGAATGCCTGCACTGGCAATTGCTTCCAGTGCCTGTGATGTCTGCCCGATCTTGAGGGCCAGCGGGAACCCCAGCCCGAATCCCACGATGATGGAGAGCAGCAGTATGCCTGCCATGGCGAGCGCACCTGCAAAAGGATGCAGGAGCCACCTGTCATATGAAACGGTTTTTGACGATGCGGGTGCGGTGCTGCCTGTCCCCAGAGCTTCTTCCAGCCAGCCGTAGCGTGCCTGCTGCACATAAGGCTGCACAAGCAGGTCATTTTGTACCCACGCCGCATCTTCGCCCACTGTGCTGCGCAGGATGTCCCTTTCTTCTTCCCCGCCTTCCATAGCTTTCCATACAAGTATTTCGGACCGCATCCGGGTAAATCCCGAAACATCGCAGACCTGCTGTACCAGAGCGGTGAAGCTGCGTTTGAGTCCTTCAGGAAGTCCGGAAGCAAGCTCCGGCACGATATGCTTGGGAACAGGAGGAACCTTGAGGGCCTGTGCGATGGCCTGCTTGAGCTGGCCGAGTTCCTGCTTGCGTGAGGCGGAGAGCAGCAGAACCGGTACACCGGTTTTTTGTGAGATATTTTCAACATCGAGATGCTGCGAATTGCCTCTGGCTATATCCGCCATGTTCATCACCAGAACCATGGGCTTTTGCAGCATGATGACGTCCAGCGCGTAATGCAATGTTCTTTGCGGGCTTACCGCACTGGCCACAACTACAGTGACATCCGGTGAATAGTTTTTGATGAAATCAGCGGCGATACGTTCTTCCTGCGAAAGAGCATCCAGCGAGTATGTTCCGGGCAGATCGATCACTGCGTAGCCGCCATCCTGTCTGCTTGCCTGGCCGGTTCTTTTTTCGACCGTTTTTCCGGCCCAGTTTCCCACTTCCTGATACATTCCTGTCAGGGCGTTGAAAATGGTCGATTTTCCCGTATTGGGCTGACCTGCAAGGGCAACTACGTGAGTACCGGCTGACATGTCACAACACCGCCTGAGCAGGTTCAAGACGGATGCGGGATGCGATATCATACGACAGCGCCAGATATGTTCCCTTGCATTCGACCAGCAGAGGGCCTTTTTTACGTGCTTTCAGCATGCGCACCGTGGTGCCGGAGCACAGTCCCATTGAGGCGAGGCGTTTCAGTAATTCCTGATTTCCGCTAACGGCGGTCACAACGGCTTTTTGCAGTTCCTGCAGATGGGTCAGGCACATATAAACTCCTTGAGGGGTGATATAGTATTCCAGTTACGCCAACGGTGCGGAACGGAATATCGTGATCGGGCATAATTCTGACGCAAACGTACCGGCAGAAGAAACGGGAGGCTCTCAGGCAGAGCCTCCCGCTGTTCGGGGACTGTCTGTGACAGTCGGGGCAGTAAGGGGAGCTAGAAACGGTAGACGAGGTTGACGCCGAAGGTCAGCGGATCTCCCGACTGGGCATAGACGGCGCCCATGCCGGTCAGATAGCCGATTTTGCGGTATTCCTGATCTGTGAGGTTTTTGCCGTACAGGTATACGTCAAAGTCTTCGGATTCGACCCCGATTCTGGCATTGAGCAGCTGATACGGGTCTTCGCTTACCGCGTTGTCGCTGCCCCAGTACTGTTTGCCCACGCCGATGACTTCACCCCGCGTGAAAAGCGTAAGCGTATCGGTAAGCGGGTAGCGGTACTGGGCAGAGAGCGAGTAGGTATGGTTGGGCACATACGGGGGAGTCTTGCCGGAATAATCCACGTTTTTAACAGGATCTGTGTACTTGTCGTATTCCATTTCGGTATAGCCGTATGAAGCGTTGATATCCATGCCTGTGAAGGGGCGCACACCCACTTCCAGTTCGGCTCCGCGGGAATGCGCTTCACCTGCGTTGTCGACAAGCATGGTCATTTTGCCGGGAATCCCCACCGAAACCTGCATGTCTTCAATTTCGATATAGTAGGCAGACAGGTTGGCGTACAGTCTGCTGTCCAGCCAGGTGGATTTGACGCCGACTTCATAGTTTATGGAAGTTTCAGGATCAAAGCTGACGGATTCCGGATTGTTAGGGTCGTACATGAAGTTGAACCCGCCGGAACGGTAACCCCACGCCAGCGATGCATAGGCCATCAGGTTATCGGTAAAGTGGTATGCCGCCGAAAATTTGGGCAGCCACTGCTGCGAAATGATGCTGTCGCTGCCTTTCAGGTTTTCCACCGTGGTGCCTGTGTCGGCGCGTTCGGTATAGTCGTGAAAATCACCGTCACGTTTTTCCCATTCCCACCTTATGCCTGCCGTCAGGTCCAGCTTGTCAAAAACGGTGACCGTGGCCTGACCGAACGGAGCAAAACCATAACCTTCAAGATCGGCTTTGTTGTGGTTTGCATTGCCGGGAAAGCCGAACATGGGCGGCATATCTTTGCCGTCGGTGGTGGAGGAGATATCTTCCTGCTGGCTGCCCCATGCGTACACGCCGGTTGTCCAGCGGAAGATATCTTTGTCGGTTCCGGCCGAGTACCGCAATTCCTGTGAATACTGGTAGCTTTCACTGTCGTTGGTAAACGTGTTCATGTCTGCGGTGGAAAAGTCGAAGTCGGAGTCGGACCAGAGGTTCAGCTTCTGGAAAGCGGAAATGCTGGTGAATACTCCGTCATCAAGTTTCCATTCAAGCGAAAGCGAACTGCCCAGCACCTGCCTGTGTGTATCCGACACATGGTCGAAGTTGGCGGTGTGAGGGTTGTCTTTTACATCGTCCAGAAGCTGCAGGGCAGAGGTGCCGTGTCTGTCGCCTTCGGCATACAGTTTGAGGTTGGCTTCAAAGTTGCTGTCTGCAGGGGCAAGGCGCAGATGTACCCGGCCGTCTACCGATTCCATGTTGTCGACATCGTTGTCGAGAAAGTCGTTTTTGGTGAATCCGTCGCGGACTTTGTACGAGCCCGCCAGCCCGAGGTACAGACTGTCTTTGATTACCGGCCCGCTGACAGCACCCTGATACTGTTGCAGATTGTAGTTGCCGAAGTCGGTGCGTATCTGCCCGCGCAGTTCGTTGTCCGGCTTGCGGGTTGTAATATTGATAACACCGCCAAGACTGTTTCTGCCGTACAGGGTACCCTGAGGCCCGCGCAGCACCTCTATGCTTTCAATATCGTACAGGGCCATGTCCAGCGATTCGCTGCGGAACTGCGTGACGCCGTCGATGTTGAAGTTTACAGCCGGAGCGTTATGTGTGGAGCCGAGTCCGCGCATGAATATGCGCTGTTCGAATGCGGCGCCGAAGTCAATGAAGTGGATGTTGGGCATGTAGGAAACCGCCTCTTCAACGGAGGTCAGCCCGGCATCTTCTATGGCTGTTTCAGAAAGAACAGAAAGGCTGGCTGGCACATCCTGAGAGTTCTGTTCGCGTTTTTCCACTGTGACAGTGACAGTATCAAGCTGATAGTGAGTTTCTTTATCAGTCTGAGGTGAGTTTTTTCCATCTTCTGCCAAAGCGGCCCACGGGGTCGCAAGCAGCAGAAAGCCTAAGGCAACGAAGCCTCCCCATTGCTTTGCATAATAAAGCATACGTCCGTTCTCCTCTGAACATGTTCCGGCAGGTAACCGGCAAGTAGCTGGAAGTAGTGTAGTGTGCTTGCAGCGTACAGGCGTTTGAAGTTATTCAGTATGTCAGTAAGTTGCGGGGTGCTGTCGCGATCGGTTCTTTTTTTGCGGCAAAAAGATAGCCGTGCTGTCCCCGTGTCGTGCATCAGGCAGCCGAGGCTTCGCAGTCGTTGCTGCGCCGCAGTTTCCATTGACTTATGGCGTGCTGCAGATTCCAGAAATGTGCGAAGCGTCCGTTCAGCTTCAGCAGTTCGGAAAATGTTCCCTGTTCGGCAATCTGGCCCTGCTCGATGAAAAGAATCTGGTCCGCGTTGCGCACGGTTGAAAGCCGGTGGGCAATAATGAATACGGTTTTTCCCTTGCCCACTGCTGAAAATGCCTGCTGCACCAGTCGTTCGTTTTCAGTGTCCAGCGCTGCTGTCGCTTCATCCAGAATCAGAATGGGGGCGTCCCTGAGGATTGCGCGGGCGATGGAAAGCCTTTTGCGTTCTCCGCCCGAGAGCAGGGCGCCGTTTTCTCCTATGCAGGTGTGTATCCCCCGGGGCAGCCTGTCTATGAAGTCTTTGCAGCGTGCCGCTTCTACAGCCTGCATTATTTCACTTTCCGTGGCTGTTTCTCTGGCCATTTTCAGGTTTTCCAGAACAGTGTCGTTGAACAGGTAGGCGTCCTGCATGACCAGCGAAACATTCTGCAATATGGTGTCCGGCGAAAGAGTCTGCGTATCGGTACCGCCTATGGTTATTGTACCCGACTGCCTGTCCCAGAAGCGGATCAGCAGGTTGGCTATGGTTGTCTTGCCGGCTCCGGACGGTCCGACCAATGCGGTTACCGTGCCTTGTCCTGCGGTAAAGCTCAGGTCACGCAGTATCTGCTTGCTGCCGTGAGCAAAGCTGACGTTCCGGAATGCAATGCTTTCAAAGTCCTGCGGAAAACTGGTTATGGAGCCTGTCTGTTCCGGGCTGCTCAGAAGTGCGTCGATATTGTCGGCGGAGTGCTTCAGATAACTTAGTGTGGAGATGTATGGCCCTACTGAATTGATAGGGATGTAAAACCGTAAGGCCACAAGCATGAAGAGCAGAAACTGAAAAAGAGGGAGCGAACCTTCAATGAAGTGAGTTCCTCCCACGTAAAGAATGCAGACTATGCCCAGTGACGCTGTGAACGCGTAGAGCTCTGTTACAGGCCAGATAAACGATTCAAAGCGGATGCTGTTGCTTGTCAGGTGCTGCAGTGTGTTTGTAAGACGGCTGAAAGCGCGCCCGGTGATGTTCAGTGTTTTAAATGTCTGAATGCCGTGAATATACTCTATGATGCGTGCCGTGCTATCCTTTCTTGCTGTAAGCATTCTGCCGCCAAGAATGTCCATTTTTTTATGGGACAGATAAAGGAATATCAATGCCGGCGGAAGAGTTGACAGAAGTAAAAGCACCATGAATGGGTTGATGAACAGCATTATGACTGCAATCATGGCAGGAACGGCTATGCACGAGAGGATTTTGTTGTAAATATGTGAAGCGGTCAGCTCCACATTGGTGACGTCAAGCAGCAGTGTTTCCACATTATGGCCGGAGTCCCTGCTGAAAATTGTTCCCAGTGGCAGCTTGCGTAAGTGTTCTCCCAGCGCAATGCGTATTCTGCTTCCCAGTTCAAAGGCGTACTCACAAACAAGCTTGTGTGACCGTATGGAGCAGAATGCCTGTACCGTAAAGCAGGCAAGCAGCATGACAATGGCAATGGTGACGTTGAAGGAAGGCGCTGACGGTGAAAGCAGGGTTATGAGTACGGCATAGATAACCCCCAGCGGTGCACCGTTAAGAAAAGCTTCACCCACGGCATACAAAGTGCTCCGGATAAATTTTGCATTGGATATGTTAAGACGTGCTGTGATGTTATGCATGCTGTTCCTCCGGCATGTTGAACCCCCATTGGTCGCTTGCCTGCTGCGCAGCCCAGAGGCGGGAATATACTCCGCCGTTAGCAACCAGCGAATCGTGTTTGCCGGTTTCCGCTACGCTGCCGTTATCAAAAACAATGATTTTGTCTGCTTCAGTGATGGTGCTTAACCGGTGTGCAATGACAATTACGGTTTTGCGGGCCAGAAGAGTGCTTAACGCCTGCTGGATGGCAACTTCATTTTCCGGGTCTGTGTACGCTGTGGCTTCATCCAGAATTACAATGGGAGCATCTTTGAGGAACGCACGGGCGATGGCTATTCTTTGTCTTTCTCCGCCGCTCAACGGTACACCGCCGTCACCTAGAGGTGTTGCATAGCCCTGCGGCAACGATGCAATAAACTCATGTGCTTTCGCCATGGTCGCAGCGTGTATTACTTCAGCGTCTGATGCATCAGGGCGCGCGGCGCGGATATTGGCCATGGCTGAGTCGCTCAGTAGGAACGTATCCTGAAATACAAAAGCGATGTGTTCGAACAGCTGCTCCTGATTCAGGTCGCGCAAGTCATCCCCCCCCAGCGAAATGGAACCGCTCCATACGTCCTGCATGCGGGCAATAAGCTGCGCTGCCGTTGTTTTGCCTGCTCCTGACGGGCCGACCAGCGCTGTGAGTCTGCCGTAGGGGATGGTAAATGAAATATTCTGGAAAAAAGGCGCATCAGGTGTGTAGCCGAAGGTGACGTTGCTGAACTGTATGTCACCGCTGCGCGGGCTCAGGTTGGTACGCGAAGGAGGAAGAGGCGGTGTTGATAACACTTCATCAATTTTGCCGACGCCTTCTTCTATCTGCCGCAATTTGCTGGCAAAGCGGCTTAACCTGTCCAGAGGCAGCGCATAGCCGGAAACAAGTAGCAAAAAGAGGAACAGTGACTCAAAAGTCAGTCCATGGCCGGAGTAGAGCCATATTCCCGGAGGCAGAACAAAAACAATACCGCTTATGAGCGATGTGCCGAACAGTGCATAAAACGTGCTGGCGTTCTTGTTCCATGTGATCATAACATCGCGTACAGCGTGTACGCTGTCTGTAAAGCGTGTAAATGTGCGTGCAGTGCGGTTGAAAGATTTGATAAGAGTTATACCGCGTGTGTACTCCATGATGCTGTCTGTCATTGCTCCCATGGCTGCATGATAGGTGTGCATGTGTTTTGCGGCTTCTTTGGCAAGTATCCGCTGGCATAAGACTGCCAGCAGCAGCGGGCACAGTGCAAAAAGGGCCAGCCGCCAGTCGACGGCAAAAAATACGGCAAGGGTAAAAAGCGGGGCTGCAATGGATGCAAACAGGTCCGGCAGGTGATGGCACAGAAGATTTTCTATTCTTTCGACATCTTCAGTCATTATTTTGTGCAGGTTACCTGTGGACTGCCGGGTGAAATACATGCCGGGAAGTTTGCCGATATGGTCCGCAAGCCTGATGCGTATGTTATACAGTGTCCTGTATCCGGCCTTGTGCGCCGACACTGCACTTGCCCATCTCGATAACGTCCGCAGTATTATTGCACAAAGCACAATGCCGCTATGGACAGCGACGGCATGTTCCGTAAGTGTTCCTTCTGTGGTATGAATGACAAGGCTGTAGACTGCAAAGTATGGAATGAGCTCGAACAGGACATCCAGAATTGCAAAAAATGCGGCGAATCCTAGCAGAAAATGATTGCCGCGTGTCATGACAATTACTTTCTTGTACATTTGCATGATTACCCCTTGTTACCTGCTGCACCGGCAGGCGAAATTGCCGCAAGGCTCTGCAGCGGTTCTGCGATTCCGAGCTGTGAAAGCAGTTCGGTGTAAAATGATTCATCCTCTTCAAGCGAGGCATAGTATTTTTCCAGTGCTTCTTTTGTCAGGGCGCCAGTGCGCACCTGGTTCGAAAATTCAAGGTCCATGTAACTTGAGACGTTGTTGATTTTTGCAAGAACAGCCATCAGCTTAAGCAGCTTGCATCCCGACGCGATGTATGTGCCTTTTGAAAAGCTCTCTATGGGGCGCCAGCCCAGCTCTCGCCTGACTGTGTCCATCATCTTCAGCGGCTCGTATTCCAGATAAAGAAAAGGATAAATCAGCTGGCATCGGGGGTGCTCCAGTTTGAAAACAGGTA
Organism: Oleidesulfovibrio vietnamensis; assembly: GCF_055388115.1. NCBI lineage: Bacteria > Pseudomonadati > Thermodesulfobacteriota > Desulfovibrionia > Desulfovibrionales > Desulfovibrionaceae > Oleidesulfovibrio > Oleidesulfovibrio vietnamensis. The sequence goes on along the minus strand of NZ_AP042419.1, from coordinate 2,266,057 downwards.
TCAGTTCATGCAGCTTGTTTTGCGCTGCATGGGCTTCGGCTTTTTTAAACTGGAATTCTATTTTTCTGGCTATCGCCTGCTGTTGCCGGATGCGGAACGTCTGGGTTTCAACTTCAATGGATCTGCCCATTCCGAAAAGCTGATCGGGGTTATAGCCGACAATAACTGCCGGAATACCGAGTTGCTCTGCCATGACAATGCCATGGTCCAGAAGGTACTTGCCGCAATACAGGCATAACTGCCCGAAGTCTTTTTCCTTCAGCGGTTGTTCACTCATGATGAACCGGTAGAATGTTCTGGTAAGGCTGGGTGGAATACGGAACTGCATATGGGCAATGTCGAGTGTCTTGCAAAGCTCAGATGCTCTTTCAAACGTCTCTTCATATTCAAAATTGTTGTCTATAGTCAGGGCAAGCATCGTCAGGCCGTATTTTTCTTTTAAAAGCCATGCAAGGTAAGCACTGTCTTTTCCTCCGCTCATCATCAGGATGGCATCGTATTTGCTTTTTTGTGCTTTTATTTGTTCAATTTTATTTCTGAACACACCTTCAAGTCTTGCATAGTCCTTTTTTTCTTCGGTCATATTTGCACAAAAACTGCACAGACCATCATCGTTAATTAAAAAATTGCGCGCAGTATCTTCCTGAAGAAGGCACTTGCTGCATCTTTTTTCAGTGTATTGGAACATTATGTGGCTCCTTTGACGTGTTACGTACTGCGACAGCCCATGAAGCAGTATTGTGTATATGTCCGTGAAGCAGTGTAAACGGCAATGGCAGCCCGTTGTCTGCGTGGGCAATGGCAGAATGCCCGCCTGTAAGAGTGATGGTTATGCCGTTAAGCGGAATGAGCAGGCCTGAGCCTATGCATTTGAAAACCGCTTCTTTGAGTGTCCATAATCTGTAAAATGCTTTTTTATTGTTTGCTGGATTTGTCTTTTTCCATATGGCTATCTCTGTTGGAGAAAAGTAGTTCTCTATTATTGTGTGATATGAAATTGAGTGACTGTGAATTTCAATATCAACTCCTATCTGTGATTCTGCACTGATGCCCAGCATGCAAAAGGGGCCGGAATGGGACATGTTGAATTGCAGAGAGGTTGCAGGATGTGCCAAAAACGGCTTGCCGAAGCGTGAAAAGCCGAAGCCAAGCCGTTCGGGGGCGCAGCGTGTTTTCCGGCCCAGAATCAGGCGTTTGACGCCATGCGCAAAAAGGTATTGTTCCTTGAGCTGTGTGGTGGCCAGCGCGGCCATTCTGTTTTTTTCATGCTCGGAAAGTGTCTTGTAATAAGAGTCTTCCGGCCACCGGCTATGCCGTGCATCGCTGAAGAATACCTGTATATCCGGCGATAAAGACCGCGCCACAGCCACCGTATTGCACCTGCATTGCATGCTGTGACCGCTACAGGTGTGCATGGATTGTCGTGCTCCGGCTGGTTGCAGGGGCGTGTTGCGTCAGCCTGTTTCCAATTTCGCTCAACAGGGCGTCGGCATGTGTGTGCAGAAAAAAGTGACCACCGTTGAATGTCTTCAGGTGCAGGTCATTTCCATGTCTGCTCCATGCAAGCATGCCGGCGGCACATGTTTCCGCGTCGTCCGCTCCCGAAAATGCTGTTATGGGACATGCAAAAGGCTCTGTTTCCCCGGGCTTATACGTTTCCTTAAGGCGGTAATCAGCCCGTAAAAGAGGCAGGAATATATTCATCAGTTCTTCATTTGCCAGCACTTCTTCAGGTGTTCCTTTCAGTTGTCTGATTACATCGACAAAATGATCATCAGGAAGTGTGTGCGCCGGTGGCCGCTCCGGAAAGCCCACGGCATCGCAGGCAGCCATGAACATGTGCACCGGCGTCAGTCCCGTACGATTGCGGATCTGGAGTGCTGTTTCAAAAACAATGCGGGTGCCCATGCTGTGGCCGTAAAAAGCAAACGGTTTTTCTTCGAAGCAGGGCAGCAGAGCATCAAGCATCTCTCTGACAAGCTGTACAAGGTTTGTGTGCGGCGGCTCCTGCATGCGACGCTCTCTGCCCGGCAGCTGAACGCGGCAAACCTGTATCTGTGACGGCAATCCGACTTGCCAGTGCCTGAAGACAGAAGCTCCTCCGCCGGCATACGGAAAACAAAAAAGTCTCACACCGGCTTTGTTTTCGTCTTCTGCCTTAAGGTCCGGAAGCCATCTGGAAACGCTGTTTTTATCAGCCTGCATACAACTGTTGCTCCATAATGCTTTTTATTGTGTCGGCGATGAATGCACTTCCTGATTGTCCGATGATGTCGAAATGGTCTTCGCTGCGCGGAATGACAGTGACGGAATCCGGTCCTTCACTCCATTTGGTCCAGAAGTCTCTGATGTTTTCAAACTCCGCTCCCGAATAACTTTCGGGCAGTTGCGCCTCGATTACCGTGATGCCTTTTAACGGCGGAACATACCGGATATCTGCGGTCCCCATCTGCAGATTCATGATGTTGTTCACCCACAGTGAAAACTGTTCCATTGTGGCGTTGTCAAAACTGTCTGCATTGCCATTGAGACTGCTGAACAGTTTTGCTGCGGCTTCCTGTTGCGAAAGACCTGCCAGGGAATGATATACACTGCCGGCGGGGTGGTTCTTTTCCAGTGTATTGTTTTGTATCTGTTCCAGAACATCCAGCGTGATAAAATTCAGTCCGAGTGTTTCCGGCGGAATTTTGAAGTAGGATGCCGCCCAGTAGAGCAGGGCAACAGGGTCTCTGGTCAGCAGCGGTTTGGCGGGCAGCGGATCAATGACCACCGGCTGGAAAGTTGCAATGCCATGGTATTGCAGGCGGCGGGATATGAGGGGGGCGAGAAATCCGCCGATGCAGTATCCTGCAACCAGGCAGGGGCCTTTTTCGCCTGATGCGGCAATGGCGTCAGCATAGTAGTTTGCAAGTGTATCAGGCTTGCGGGCGCTGACCCCTGCCGGAAGGTGCTGCGGCAGGATAATGCCGGTTACTTTGCAGCGCCTGCTCAGCTGCATATGCAGTTCACGCAACCGCATATGCGTGCCCGACCCTTCATGCACCAGATATACGGAAGGGCCGTTCTGTTGTCCTGCCGGTGCTGTCAGGCATGTTTCCGCTCTGCTGCCTGTGCCGGTATTGCCATGTGCGGCGATTTTTTCTGCCACGGCCTTTATGGTTGAATCCTGAAAAAATTCCGGAACAGAGACAGATATGCCGGTTTTCTTTTTCAGACTGTTGATAAGCCTGATGGCCAGCAGCGAGTCTCCGCCCATGTCAAAGAAGTCAGCTTCCGGACCGGCAGGCTGTACGGCAAGCACTTCTGTCATGGCTTGCGCCACCAGCTGCTCCGCGGCAGAAAAGGTGGCAGTCCGCTCCGGTACTGCATAGTGTTCTTGCGGCACGTGCAGTGCACTGCGGTCTACTTTTCCGTTGGCGTTCAGAGGAAAAGCAGTCACATGCACAAATATTTTGGGCACCATATAGTGTGGAAGTGTTTCCGAGATAAAAAGTGCCAGCTCTTCCGGCGAGGTGTCTTTCTTACCTGTCCAGTGCGCACACAAGACTTTTTTTCCGGAATTGTCAGTAATTGCGGAAACGATACTCTGCGAAACCGCAGGATGACTGTTGAGCTGAGCTTCAATTTCTCCCGGTTCAATGCGGTAGCCTGATATTTTTAACTGAAAATCCTCGCGTCCCAGAATTTCAATGCTGCCGTCGGGCAGGTAACGGCCCAGATCGCCTGTCCGGTAAAGGTGTCTGCCGTCAGCGGGGTGGGTTATAAAACTGCGCTCTGTTTTTTCCGGTGCGTTCCAGTAGCCCTCTGCCAGTCCTGTTCCGCCCAGATATATGCCGCCGGTGACATTGTCCGGACGTTCGCGCAGCAGATGATCAAGAACCTGAACCGTCTGGTTATCCATTGCACGCCCGTACGGAACGCTGTTCCAGTGCGGGGGGATCTGTTCGACTGCATGTATCACAGACCAGATGGAGGCTTCGGTAGCGCCGCCGAGACTGAACAGCGCAGCGAGGGGAAGGCGTGATTTGATTTCTTTTGCAAGCTGTATCGGAATCCAGTCTCCGCTCAGCATGATGCAGCGCAGCGTCTGCAGGCGTCCTTCAAGGCCGTTTGGCAGGTATTCCAGCAGCATCTGCATTAATGTGGGCACAGAGTTCCACAGGGTGATGCGTTCCTGTTCAATCATATCGATCCATGAAGCGGGATTTTTCATGTCCCGGATGTCCGGCAGTACAAGGCTGCCTCCGCATCCCAGAACACCGAAAATGTCATAGACCGAAAGGTCAAAGTTCAGATTGGCTAGTCCCGCAACATTGTCTTTAGCCGTCACCGCGAGGCGCCTGTTTATATCCCGAACGGTGTTGACGGCGCCTTTGTGGCTTGTCATCACCCCTTTGGGAGTACCCGTGGAGCCTGATGTGTAAATTATGTAGGCAAGATCATCCGGAGTGCTGCGTGAAGCTGACACCTCAGGCTGGTCTGCCACAGGTTCAAGGTGCTCCATGACCAGAATGGTCCGGCCGGCGCTTTTTTCGATCCGGGCGCTGTTTGCTGCATCAGTGACAACGACGCCGGTTTTCAGCTCGCTGATCAGGTGTCGTATTCTGCCGTTGGGGTATTCGACATCCAGCGGGACGTATGCGCCGCCTGCCTGCAGTATGCCCAGTACGGCAGCGATCTGCTGCCAGCTTTTGGGCAGCAGGACAGGCACCGGAGTGCCGGAACGTATACCTGCATCCGCAAGCTGATTGCGGAGCGCTGCGGCCTGACGCCATAGCTGTGCATAGCTGATGTGTCTGTTCTGGCAGATGATGGCTGTTTTACGGGGGGCAGCTGCCGCCTGTACTTCAAGGGCGGTGTGCAGCAGGTCGTGGCAGCAGGGGTGAACGGGATAGTTCCGCCTGTTGCGCACGGCAAGCTGCGCCCCGGGTGTCAGCTGCGGTACAGGCGCATCCCACGCGCTCTTGCAGGATTCCGAGGCAAGAGTATCGATAATGGAGCAATATGCTGTGAACATGTCGTCCACCATGCCGTCCGGAAACAGGTCATCAACAACATCCCAGTAAACAAGCAGGTTGCCTTCTTCCTCGTATACCTGATTGTCCAGCCACACCTGCGGGGTCTGGGTGCTCTGGAAATGCAGGGTGTCGAGCACGGCTTTTTCCTGTGTGCTCTGGCTGGTTATGTTTGCAGTAAATACCACGGGCATGGCAGCCCCCAGCCGCAGGCTGCCTTTGCGTGCAAGCTCGCGCAGCAGGCGCACTCCGCTGAAATCCCTGTGTTCAAGGTCCTTCCACAGCTGTTTTTGCAGGCTTTCAGCCCGTTCCGCAAAGCCGGACTGCCGGGTGATGTCTATTTCCAAAAGAGTGGTGGAGGTGAAGTCTCCGATGATTTCATTGATCTGTTTGTGGAACTGCTTGCGGTTGAAGAGGGTGACGTTCAGCGTGAAGCGGGCGGAGGCACTCCATTGCGCCAGCACCTCGGCATAGCCTGCCAGCAGCACACTTGAAGGCGTGATCCCTTTAGCGGCTGCAGCTCCCTTGATGGCGCTCCAGCGTTCTTTGCCGAGTCTGTACTGTCTGCGGAAAAAGCGGGGGCGCTCTATATCGCTGATCTGTCGGGCAAGCGGCAGGTCCGGTGCCGGCGGCAGAGTGTCCAGCCGCTGCATCCAGTAATCCTGCGCCTGCTGCCACCGGGTGCTTTTTCTGTATGCCATTTCCGCCATGACATAGTCGCGGAATGAAAGCTCGAGCGGAGGCAGGGCAGTGTCAGGAGCGTCGTACAGGTGCTGCAGCTCGCGTATCAGCAGCATGCCGCTGAAAACGTCCACGATGAGCAGATCGAGGATCATATGTATGCGGTAACGGCCCTGCCCTGTATGGGAAATTTCAACATGAAAGAGCGGCCATGACTCCGGATCAAGCGTTATGGACGAGAGAGACTCACGCATTGCAAGCAGCTGTTTCTGCTGTTCGGCAGCTGGCAGGTCTGCCAGCTCTTTTACAGGAATGGTCAGGCGGGGAACTTCCGCCAGTATTTTCTGGGTCCCGTCCGGCATGAATACCGCGCGCAGCATGTCGTGCCTTGCAATCAGCCTGTTCCAGGCTTCTTCATAACGCACAGGGTCAAGATCCGCGGCGTTAAATTCGGCATAACTCTGGCAGGCAATGCCACCCAGTTCAAAAGCGCCGGTCCTGCCTATCCAGTAGGCATGCTGAATGTCTGTAAGGGGAAACGGTTCATGCCGCAGGTGCGGCTGCGGTGTGATGGCGCAGGTGTTGCCGGTGGTCTGTGTTTCTGCTCTGGTATTTTTTTGTCCTTCTGCATTGTCTTCCACACCGGCTAGAAATTCGGCAAGCTCTGCTATGGTCGGCATTTCAAATATACGACCGGGAGAAAGCTTGAGCCCCAGTTCCTTTTCGAGCTGCTGCGAAAGGCTGAGGAACAGCAGAGAATCAAGCCCCACAGTGAGAAGATCAGTGTCACTTGTCAGTTTTTCCGGAGCAATGCGCAGTGTCGCCGAAATGTTGTTGTGCAGCCAGCCGGAAATTGCTGTTATCCGCTGAGCATGAGACATTGTTGTGATGTCGTGGCCCTGCTCCTGTATGCCGGAGTTGTGTTGCGTTTTTTCCGCGGGGCTGCTTTCGGCACCGCAGGGGTGCAGTTCTGTGAAAACTGCAGGTACGGTTTGCAGGGAGGCAAAGAATTTTTTCCAGTCTGCATCAATGACTGCGGCATGGTGAATGTCATTTGCCAGTACAAGATCAAGAGTATCGAAAGCCCTTGCGCATACAAGCGGAAAGAGCCCCATGGAGCGTTGCCCGTCCAGCAGCGTTTTGCTGCCGGCTATCATACCGGCATCGGAAAAGCCGCCCCAGTTGAGCACGGTTACTTTTTGCCGCATTGCCAGAGCGTCCATAAACGCGTTGGCTGCCGCATAGGCACCGAATCCGGAAGTAGTCCACATGGTGGCTATAGATGAGAACAGAACAGCATGTGCATTGTGTCTGCCGCAGAAGGCAAGAACACGTTCTGTCCCTGATGTCTTGGCTGCCAGCGTTGCCTGCAGTTCATGCTGTTCCAGTGTGCTGACGGGCTTCTGGCTGGCAATTCCTGCAGCATGAAATACATACGTTACCTCGGGGTGTTCCCGCAGTACGGTTTCAATGCGGCTCCAGCCTGCTTCAGTGGTAATATCCGCCGCTGCCGTGGATATGTGGACTCCCTGCCTGACCCATGCACGGATTTTTTCATCTGCTTCCGGCGAAGGGGCGTTTCTGCCCGCCAGAACAACAGAGCGTGCTCCGCGCTGTATCAGCCAGCCGGCAAGCTGCAACCCCAGCCCGCCCAGACCTCCTGTGATAAGGCATGTTGCTGCGGTGCCAATCTGTATGCCGGGTTGTCCGTGGGGAAGCTGTGTGCGCCGTATCCGGCGTACGCGCAGCTCCCCTGTTTCCGTGATGACGACAGGCTCGCGCATGTTTTCTGTCAGCACGGCCTGCAGCTGGCGTGCGCATGTTGCCGCGCTACAATGGCGTACAGATATTTCTATTCCGGGGTGTTCTGCTGCCGCTGTTTCTGCAAGAGCCTGCAGTGCGGCACCTGTGGGAGTCGGCATGGCATCGGTGCCTGCCGGGCACAGAAGCAGTATCCGGCGTGCGGTTTTGCTGTGGCGTTGCAGCAGCGCAATAAAGCGTCCGGTTTCATGTCCCGCTGTATCGGCTTCGCTGCTGTCCGCGCTTGTCCGCTCTGCGGGAATAAAAAGTATGTTATCCGGCGGCAGGGGGGTGTCAGCCTCATCAAAGCGGATGCTGAACGGCGCTCCGGCTGCGCGCAGCTGAGCAATGATGCTTTCAGCAAAAGGTGATGCGGACGGGTGCGGGTAGACGCTCCACGTTACGCCCGCAGTGCTGCCGGCGGAATCTGTCTTTCCCGCATGAATCCATTCGGCGGTATAGACGCCGTAAGGCTGCCCGCTGTTTTTTTCTGTTATGCTGTCAGTGCGTGCGGCAGAACCGGAGAGGTCGTTTTCAAATGCCCATGTGCCGCCGGGGTTGTTCTCTGCGCGTTGTGCCGCCAGCGTTATTTCTCCAAGAATGCTGTTTTCTTCATGTCCGGCAAACAGTTTGACTGCGTGGCTGAAGCCGCACCGTGTGCACAGCTCAATCCACTGTCCGTCAGACAAATACGCGGAGCGGGGGCGCAGGACCGTATCTTTCCGTACAGGCAAAAGCGGACCGAAAGCCATAAGCGTGACCAGTGTCGGTCTGTATGTCTCTCTGAAGAGCAGTATCCCGCCCTGAAGCAGATAAGAAGCAGCATTGCGCAGGGCCAGTTCTGCATCCGGAGTACCGTGCAGCTGGTTTGCGGCGATAATAATGTCATATAGGCCGTGTTGTTGCGGACAAGGGGATGAAAAGATGTCTGCAACAAGCACCCGGGTCTGCTGAGGCATGTTGCGTTTGGCCAGTGCTCCGGCGTGCGCGGAAGCTTCCGCTATGGAAAATGCAATGTTTTCTTTCAGGGTACGGGCAAGATACGCCGATGCTCCACCTGTCAGAGCGCCTGCTTCCAGAATTCTGATTGCTTTGCTGCCGTGAGAGGTGTCGGCAATGATGGTGCTGACGGCATTCTGCAACTGTTCATTGTAAAAGCGGAAAAAAGGTGTGGCGTGCAGCTGCTGCATGAAATCCGCGGTGTCTCCCATTTCCAGAACAGCCTGTTCCGGCCTGCAGCGTCCGCTGAGCACGTCCTTTAATGTTCTTCCCCGCTGTTTTAAAAAAGCAAGAAGGACGTTCGCCTGAGGGAATTCTTCTGCAAGTTGCCTTTCTTTCTGTTCCAGATGTCCGATGGTGATATCGCCTGCAGGGAGCATATCTGCATGTTTTTCTGACAGATGCTTACGGAGTGAGGTTATAAGCTCAGAATATCCGGAAGCAGGAGGATGAGCTTGCTGGTCCAGTTCATGGAGTGCTTTCCGGCAGTACAGTGCTGCCAGCTCTTCAGACGCGGCGGACCAGCGCCTGATATCGATATCCCGGATAGAGCTGTCCGGCTTTTGCGACGAGCTCAGTCCGCGCAGGAGCGTGTGCCTGATGCGGGCGTGTGTTTTGCCGCGCCAGAACCGTTCGGTGCTGAATGAATACACCGGTGCGGGAATACGCCGGTGCGGACGGTGTGCAAATACAGCGTGCCAGTCCGGATTGTGGCCCTGCTGGTATATGCGGCCAAGCATGTCAAGCAGGCTCTGCTCATCATCAATTCCCCTGCGCAAACAAGGAATCCATAGCGGCATCTGCCGGTTGCGCGGGTTTTCTTCCGGAGCGTCTGCGTTGAACTGCGCCAGTGTTGAGAGCACTTCTGCGGGGCCGATTTCTATAACGGTTGTGATGCCGCACTCCTGCAGGCAGCGGACCCCGTCTTTGAACCTGACAGTATTCCGGATGTGGGAAGCCCAGTATTCCGGGGACTGCACTGCGGAATTCTCTTTTTTTTCCCGTCAGGTTGGATATGAAATCCATTGCAGGGGGGCTGATGGAAAAGTCCTGCAGGAACGTTGCGAACGGGTCCATTGCCGGTTCGGTATGGCGTGAGTGAAACGCGTGGGAAACTTTCAGAGGCGTGTGGGCTGTATTCTGTCTGCCAAGTTCGGCGTGCAGCAGTGCAAGGGCTTCTGACGTGCCGGCAACCACGGTGCCGGAATCGGCATTCACAGCTGCGATATCCAGAGGCAGGCCCATTTTTTTTATAAGCTTTTCAAGCTGATCCTCTTGCAGCCGGACTGCGGTCATGCCGGTTCCGCCAGCAAGGTTTTGCAGCAGTTCGCCGCGTTTGGCTATTATCGCCAGACCGTCCTGAAGAGAAAAAATACCGCCTACGACTGCGGCCACATATTCTCCGACACTGTGGCCTATCACTGCGGCAGGAGTTATTCCCCACGACCGGAGCAGAGTAGCCAGCGCGTATTCCAGAGCAAAAAGTGCGGGCTGGGCGTAGCGCGTCTGGCAGAGGAGGTCCTTGCAGGCAGGGTTGAAGAGAATTTCAGGCAGGGGATAGTCGAGGGTATCGGCCAGAATATCAGCGCATGTATCCAAAGCCTCTTTGAACACGGGGTATGTGCTGTATGCTTTTTGCCCCATACCTGTGTACTGGGCGCCCTGTCCGGTAAAGGCAAACGCTGTTTTCAGCCCTCCGCCGGTCTGCCGGAACATGCTGCTTTGCGCTGCATTACTCAGGTGCGTATGCATTTCCTGCGCAGTGCAGGCTGTTACAGCATAACGGTACCGGCAGTGTTTTCTTCCCGTGGCCGCGGTATAGCATGCATCTGCCAGCCGCCAGTCCTGTGTTGTATGTTCCTGAACAACATAGTCTGCCCAACGTATGAGATTGCGTTGCAACGCAGCGGCATCATTGCCGGATACTGTCAGCAGAACAGGATTGCTGCCTGTATCCGGCATTGCCGGCTGTAAGGGCGGCTCTTCAATGTACATGTGCACATTGGTTCCACCTATGCCGAACGAGCTTATTCCTGCCCGCCGCGGTGTTACCGTGCGATTCCACTGCGCCGCCCGGCGAGGGATGTAAAAAGGCGATCCGTCCAGTTTTATCCGCGGATTGAGGGTGGTGAAGTTTGCAGCGGGAGGAATCCGGGCATGTTTGACGCACAGGACGGCTTTAATGAAGCTTGCAACGCCAGCTGCCGCGTCCAGATGTCCTATGTTCGCCTTGATGGAGCTTACGGCGCAAAATTCCTTACGGGTTGTTCTGTCTGCATAGACAGAGGAGAGCGCGGCTATTTCAATGGGGTCGCCAAGCGGGGTGCCGGTGCCGTGGGCCTCGATAAGCCCTATGCTTGCAGCTTCCACGCCGGAGTATGCCAGTGCGTCTTCTATGACTCTTGTTTGTCCTTCGTGGCTGGGTACTGTATAGCCTGCCTTGGCTGCACCGTCATTGTTGGCTGCTGAGCCTGCAATGACTGCCTCTATGTGGTCGCTGTCACGCAGAGCGTCTTCCAGACGTTTCAGGACGACAATACCGGCACCGTTGCCGAAAACAGTGCCGTCCGCATCTGCGCAGAAGGGTCTGCAATGCCCTTGCGGTGACAGGATCATTCCTTCCTGATGTTCAAAGCCCATGCGCTGCGGAATCATCAGCGCAACGCCGCCCGCAAGGGCCATGTCGCACTCGCCGCTGCGCAGAGCTTCGCAGGCAAGATGAATTGCCAGCAGTGATGTGGAGCAGGCAGACTGGACAACTACGGCAGGCCCTTTGAGATTGAGCTTATATGCCACCCGGTTGGCAAGGTAGTCTTTGTCATTGCCCACGAGAATCTGAAACCCCTCACCCGTGCCGGACTGCAGATAGGGGTTGCCGCAAAAACCGTGAATATAGGTGCTGGTGCGTGATCCGGCATAAACACCTGTGCGCAAGCCATCCCGGCCGTGGTAGCCGGCATTTTCCATCGCTTCCACTGCGCATTTCAAAAAAAGCCGCTGCTGAGGATCCATTACCTCTGCTTCGGTATGGGATATGGCAAAGTAAGCGGGATCAAATGTTTCCACATCGCTGTCGTCGATTATGCAGCCTGAAGAAATATAGTTTTTGTCTTTCAGGGACTTTTCGGTAATTCCGGCATCAAGAAGGTCACTTCCGGTAAACTCGGAACGTGACTCGGTGCCGAGCAGGATGTTGTGCCAGAAGGCGTCGGGAGAAGATGCTCCGGGAAAGCGGCAGGACATTCCGATTACGGCAATTCTTTCTGCAATGTATTCAGAAGACATAATATTCCTTTCTGTTCTTGGGAAAATGTGTGCAGAGCCTGAATCCGGGAAGGAAAGCGGCGGGGGGCTTTCCTTCCCGTCCGGCAGGGAACTGGCTACCTTGTGTTCCGGCGTTTCCCCTGACGTTTTCGCGGCGATTTTTCTGAGGCGGCGGCAGCGGATGCGGACTGCTCCGTATGTACTGCGGAGATGTCCTGCTCCAGAAAGGCGGTAAATTCCGTAATTGTCGGGTACATAAAGAAATCCATGATCTGGACTTCTTTGCCCAGATGGTTCCGGATGTCGTTTTGTACCTGCACCAGATGAAAGGAACTGACGCCCATATCAAAGAAGTTCGCATCAGGGAGCACCGCCTGTGATTCCAGAGCTGCAGCCAGATAGCCCTGCAGTGCCTGCACCAGATCGCTGCCGCCGGTCTGTACGGCATGCGTAGCCTGTTCTTCGGAAGGAAGCGGAAGAGCCTTGTGGTCAATCTTGCCGTTGGCGGTCACAGGGAATTCCGTAAGAAAAAAGAAATGGTCCGGAATCATGAAACGAGGCAGAACCTGAGCCAGATGGTCCCGCAGTTCTTCTGCTGCAGGTGGCTGCTGCTGTACTGTCAGGTAGGCAAGCAGGCGCTTGCCGGATATGGATTCGCCGTGCAGCGTGATCAGCGCCTCTTTAATTTGCGGATGGAGTGTGAGTGCGTTTTCAATTTCACCCAGTTCAACCCTGTGCCCCCTTATTTTGACCTGCTGGTCTTCTCTTCCGAGAAATTCTATGAATCCTTCGGGTCTTACACGGGCAAGGTCTCCGGTTTTATACAGACGTTCTCCCGTTGCAGGATGGGTGATGAATGCCGCCTGCGTTTTATGCCGGTCGTTAAGATAACCTTCCGCCAGTCCGCTGCCGCCGATGTACAGTTGTCCCGGCACCCACTCGGGGCAAGGTTCCAGTGCGGCATTCAGCACGTGCATCTGCTGGTTGGTCATGGGGGTACCGTACGGGATGGCATGGAGGCTGAAATCGACATCTTTTATGACGTGCAGCACCGACCAGATGGCGGCTTCCGTCGCGCCGCCCAGACTGACAAGAGTCATGTCCGGAGCCGTACTGCGCAGGTCTGCCGCCATACGGCGTGATATCCAGTCGCCGCTTAACAGCGTCAGGCGGACGCTTGCAGGAAATGCTTTTGCTGTGCCTGTCACATGCGACAGCAGCATCTGCATCAGGGCAGGGGCAGAATTCCAGATGGTGGCCGTTGTCCGGATGATGCATTCATACCATGCTGCCGGGTCGTTGCCGCAGGCCTGATCGGGCAGTGCCACGGCAGCGCCCGCTGCCCACGCGCCGAACATGTCGTAAACTGACAGGTCGAACCCGGCACCCGAAATACCCAGAACGGTATCGGTTTCTGACACGCCGAAACGGGCATTGATGTCCAGAATGGTATTGGCGGCAGCCTGATGGCTGCACACCACACCTTTGGGAAGGCCTGTGGAGCCTGAGGTGTAAATGACGTAGGCGGTTGCCGCAGCAGATAACTCCGCAGCCGGCGGGGCATTTTCTCCGGAAAAAATATCAGCCTCTTCCAGGCACAGTACCGGAGCAGCTTCAAAGCCAGCCGTTGCCTGCAGCTCCTGCCGGGTAAGCACTGCTTTTACGCCCGCATCGCAGAGAATGGCCTCAAGGCGTTTTGCCGGATGCGGCATGGCTATGGGCAGATACGCAGCTCCTGCACGGATTGTGCCCAGTATTGCGACACTTTGCCGCCATCCTTTTTCCATGCAGACAGCGATAATATCCCCCGGGCCGGCTCCTCTGGCTTTCAGCAGCGCCGCAACGGCTGCCGATTCGCGGTCAAGCTCGGCATATGTCAGGGTGCGGTCATGCGCCTTGATGGCAGGGCGCTGTCCGTGTTTCTGTGCGCTTTTTTCAAACAGGGCATGCAGCGTGACCGGCAAAACCTTTTCCGTGGTATCGTTCATGTGCTTTCTGCGCCTGACCTGTTCCGGCGGCAACGCAAGTTCCGCAGAACCCCAATTCTCCTGTCGGTCGGCAAGGCTGTTCAGCAGGCCGATGTAGCTTGTAAACATGTCCTGCATGACCCCGGCCGGAAAAAGTCCGTCAATGGAATCCCAGTTGAGTACCAGTTCTCCGTGGTGTTCATACACCTGATGGTCAAGCCACACCTGCGGTGTCTGGAAAATGCTGTAAACCATGTCTCCCAGACTGGTCAGCACAGAGGCATCCTGCCCTGCAGACCCCATAAGAGCGCTGGTGAACACTACCGGCATGACTGCTTTGCCGCCCAGATTATGCTGCTGGGCAAGATGGCGCATTACCTCCACACCGTCGAACCGGCTGTGGTCCATGTCTGTCCACAGCTGCTGCTGCAGCGCCTGTGCCGTGCGGGCAAAGTTTTCCCGTGTATCGGGCATTTCCAGTAGTGTCAGCGAGGTGAAGTCCCCGACAACTTTTTCGATGTCAGGATGTACTGACGGTCTGTTGAACAACGTCACATTGATGGAAAATGCGTCTTCCTTGCTCCAGCGGCGCAGCACTGTGCCGAATGCGCACATGAGCAGGGCAGAGGGGGTTACATTGTGCTTCTGTGCCTGCTGTTGCAGTTTTTTCCATCTTGCCGGGGCAAGGCGGTCGCTAAGGCGCGAAAAAACGGGCTTTTCTATTGAAGAAGGATCAGCGGCAAGTGGCAGTTCGGGCGCCAGAGGAAGAGTTTTCAGTCTTTCCAGCCAGTACTGTTTATCTGCGTTGCGGGCCTGGGTGTCAGTAATTGCCTGCGAAGCCAGCACTATGTCTCTGAAGCCTATTGCAGCCAGAGGCAGGTTTTTTTCCGGATCGGCGTACAGGTCTGCCCATTCTCTCAGTACGGTGAAAAGGCTCCACGCATCAGCGATGGTGTTGTCAATGTCAATGTGCAACCGGAACCGGTCTTCGGGCATCATGGTGATGCGGATGTCAAAAAGCGGCCAGCGGCTGGTATCCAGCATCTGGCAGGACATTTCCTGCCGGACTTTTTCAAGGTGCCGGTCTATGGTCTGGCTGTCGCTCTTTCTTAAATCAGTTGCAGGAAAGCTGTAGGCACCGGTTGTTTGCAGTACCTGCTGTGTACCGTTGTCGTGAATGATGGTGCGCAGCATGTCATGACGGCTGATGACCATGTTCCATGCGGCTGACAGCCGTGCGATATCCAGACCGGTGGCGTCGATTTCGTAATAGAAGTGGGCTGCCACGTTGCCCAGTTCAAAAGAAGCGTTCCGGCCCAGCCAGTAGGCATGTTGCACGGCAGTCAGGGGGAATGGCTCATAACGGTTTTCACTGTCTGCCGTAAGCATCCGCTGCTCATCCGGGCCTTGTTCTTTTTCAGCGCGCTTTTCAGCTATCACATGGGCCAGTTCTCTGATTGTGGGGTGCATGAACAGTGTGTTCAGGCTTATTTCTATTCCGGCTTGCCGGCGTATATCCGCCATGACCCGTGTTGCGAGCAGAGAATCCCCGCCTGCTTCAAAGAAGCTTGTGTCCATATCCGTCTGCTGCCCAAGTACAGCGGCCCATATGCTGCCGAGAAGCTGCTGTTCAGGGCCTGCCGTTGCCGCATTGCGGTCTTCTCTGGCCGGAATCATCCGTTGCAGAGCCTTGCGGTCCAGTTTGCCGTTTTCTGTAAGCGGCAGAGCAGGTACGGCGATTATCCGTGAAGGAACCATATGTTCCGGCAGGTTGCTCCGTAAAAACGTACGCAGCTCATCGTGGGCCGTTGTCACGACAAACGCTGCCAGCGATCGTGGTTTGCCTGCGTCACCCACTGCGATTACGGCAGCTTTATGGACAGCGGGATGCCGCAACAGGCAGTGTTCTATTTCTCCCGGTTCGACCCTGTGTCCGCGTATTTTGACTTGCGCGTCCTTGCGTCCAATGAATTCTATGGTGCCGTCGGGAAGGTAGCGCCCCAGATCGCCGGTCTTGTACAGCCTTTCTCCTGTGCGCGGATGCCTGATAAACTGGGCGGCAGTCTTTTCCGGATCATTCAGATACCCCAGAGCAAGCCCTTTGCCGCCTATGTGCAGTTCGCCTGTCACCCATGCCGGAGCAATTTCAAGCTGTTCGTCCAGAACCATCAGTTTCTGGTTGGGCAGGGGCGTTCCGTAAGGAACAGTACGGCTGCCCTGCGGTAGCTGCGCAGTATCATATTTGACGGACCATATTGCCGCTTCTGTGGCGCCTCCCATGCTGAAAATGCGGGCCAGAGGAAACAGCGCGTGTATGGCCGCAGGCAGCGGTACGGGAATCCAGTCCCCGCTCAGCATTACCGTGTTTATCTGCGGCAAGCTCCGGGGGGCGGCTTCCGCGTATGTTGTCAGCATCTGCATAAGGGGCGGTGTGGAGTTCCATACACTGATGCCGAAACGTTCAATCAGTTCAAGCCAGTGTGCAGGTTCCTTGCGCTGTTCCGCATCCGGCAGCACCAGCGTGCCTCCGGCGGCAAAGGTGCCGAATATGTCATATACCGCAAGGTCGAAGTCCAGATTGGAGACTCCGAAAACGACGTCTTCGGAGGTGATGCCATATCCGCTGTTTACCGCGGTGATGGTGTTCACAACGCTGGCGTGGTCCTGCATGACCCCCTTGGGGGTGCCGGTGGAGCCGGAGGTGAAAATGACATAGGCGAGGTCGGACGGGGCGGGCGGTACAAAGGGACCGCTGCCGCCCGCTTTGCACAGTCCGGCCGATACCTCTATCCTGTCTATATGCTGAGGCCAGTCTGCAGGAGCGTTGTAGTCTTTCTGAACCAGTGCCATTTGCGCCTGCGCCTGCTGCAGAATTGCGGCAAGGCGGCTTGAGGGCTGGCTTGTATTGACAGGCAGAAAGGCCGCACCGGCCCTGACAATGCCCAGAACCGCCGCAATCTGTTCCCATCCTTTTTTCATGATGACGGCTACAGGTGCACCGGCCGCAACACCGTTGCGGTGCAGGATGGAAGCTATTGCGTCCGCATATCCCGAGAGCTGTGCATAGGTCAGTGTAAGCTGTGTTGTTTGTACGGCCACCGCATCCGGAGTGCCGGCCACGGTTTTTTCAAACAGCGAGAGCAGCGTGTCGTCTGAATGTCCGTCTTGCGGCGTGTTGAGTTCGCGGATGCGCTGCATGAACAGGGGCGGCAGCAATGCTTCGGCCGAAAAATCCTGCTCCCATGCTTGCGTTGTGGCTGCCAGTGTTTCCAGCAGGTTTATATAGGCCTGCAGCATGGATTCTATCATGCCCTGAGGGAAAATGCCGTCCACTATGTCCCAGTTGAAACGGAGCTCTCCCTTTTCTTCATATACCTGATGATCAAGGTAAACCTGCGGTGTCTGGGATATGCAGAACTCTACGCGGGCGTCGGCACCGCGGGGAGAAAAGCCCCTGCGCCCGCCTGATCTAGTCAGAGGCAGCAGGCTGGTGAAGACAACGGGGGTTAACAGCGCTTTACCGTCATGCTGCTTTCTCAGCTCATGGATAAGGTTCAGCGTGGAGACTTCCCTGTGTTCAAGGTCCGTCATCAGCCTGCGCTGAACTGCATCGGCGTGCCGGATGAACGGCAGAGCCTGCGCGTTATGGGTTTCGAGCAGAAGCAGTGTTGTAAAGTCGCCGACAACATTGCGCAGGTCGGGCATTTCTTCAGGGCGGTTGAACAGGGTCAGGTTGAGGCAGAAGTGTTTGGTGCTGCTCCAGACACCGAGCACCCTGCTGAAAGCCGCCAGTAACGTTGCCGATGGTGTAAGTCCGTATGAAGACGCCTTGTCGCATAATGTCTGCCACGCACCGGCGGAGAGCTTTCCTTTATGCCGGACGAAGCGGGGATAGGATATGGCGGCAGGGTCTGCCACCAACGGCAGTTCGGGGCCTGCAGGCAGTTCCGGCAGTCTCCGGTTCCAGTATTCCTGCGCTGCAGCACTATTTTTTGTTTCT
This sequence comes from Oleidesulfovibrio vietnamensis, assembly GCF_055388115.1. Classification (NCBI taxonomy): domain Bacteria; kingdom Pseudomonadati; phylum Thermodesulfobacteriota; class Desulfovibrionia; order Desulfovibrionales; family Desulfovibrionaceae; genus Oleidesulfovibrio; species Oleidesulfovibrio vietnamensis. The sequence continues at coordinate 2,248,331 of NZ_AP042419.1, read as the reverse complement.
GCACTGCTGCGGCTGTACGCCACATAGTCTCTGAAAGTTATTTCCGGCATGGGTGCTGGAGGTGTGTTGCCTGCATACAACTGTTCCAGCTCGTCAAGCAGAATCATGAAGCTGTGTCCGTCACCGGCAAGCATATCGAAGACCACATGGATGCGCAGTCCGTCGGTATCTTTTTTGGTGGCGGAGAGGAAAAACAGCGCGCCGTCAGCTTCCTGCGGCAGCCCCTGTGACAGCTTATGCCTTTTGTGCCTCAGCAGATCATCAAGTTCCTGCTCTGAAGAGGGACTGTCGATACGCAGCGTAAAGGGCGTAACTTCAGGCAGTACTCGCTGGGTTCCGTCTTTCTGTATTCTCGCCCGCAGCATGTCGTGGCGCTTTATGAGCAGACGTATGGCAAACTCAAAACGCGCTATGTCCAGATTATTTACATCCACCTCGGCATATACGTGGCACGATGTCCCCCCCAGTGGCATATCCGGATTTTGTCCCATCCAGTATGCTTTCTGGACTTCTGTCAGGGGAAATTCGGCGAACCGGTTTGCAGGGTCGTGCCGCAGGGCTGCCGTGGTGCCGGATCCGGAGGCACTCTGTCCTCCGGAACCGATTTGCGAGCGCAGCCACTCCAGCGAAGGGGCTGCCAGAATTTCTGATAGGGTCATTTCTGCAGCGTACTCTTTAAGCAGATGGCTGCGTAACTGCATGGCCATAAGCGAATCAATGCCCAGCCGCAGGAAAGATCTGTTTTCGGGCAGGGGTTTGTCCTGCGGCCACTGCAGTACTGCACGCACTACGTCAGACAGCGCATCATGTGTCTGCTGTTTTTCATTCCGTTCCGCCTGTGCTTCCTTTTTACGACCGGCTATGTGCTGCTGTATCCGGCGGTCTGCCGGAAGGCTGCAAGCCGCGCTGGAGGGAACATCATGCCGGTAATATGTGTGGTCGAAAAAATATGATGGAAGATGAATTTTGCGTTGTTTTGCCGTTCCGAAAACACGCTCCCAGTCCAGTGCGATGCCTGCGGCGAACATGGCGGCCAGTGTTTCCGAGATGCGTTCCCTGTCATTAATCCCACGTTGCAGGGTGGGCGCCCACAGCAGTCCGGATTCCGCCGACATGCCGCACAGAACCGCGCCCGGCCCTGCTTCGATGATTGCTTCTGTTCCGGAGTGGCGCAGTTTGCGCATGGCAGTCCTGAACATGACAGGGCTGGTGATGTGCCTGGCCCAATATTCGGGGCAGGCTATCTCGTGCGTCAGCAGCGTGCCTGTGACTGTGGAAAGAAAGGGTATTTCCGGCTGGCTGAAAGAAACCTTGTCAGCTGCCTTCATAAAATCATCGAGCATGGGCTGCATCAGGGGCGAGTGGAACGCGTGGGAAACTGCAAGCGGGGTAAAAGGTATGGCGGAGTCCGTGAGGTGATCTTCCAGACGGGAAAGCTCTTCACGGCTGCCGCTGACGACAGTGTTTGACGGTGTGTTTTCCGCAGCGATGGTCAATGTTGTGTACTGTTGCAGAATTTCTTTCAGCGCTTCGGCCGCGGCAAACACAACCAGCATGCCGCCCGAAGAAGGCAGCGCCTGCATGAGCCTGCCGCGGGTGGCCACAAGCATGGCGGCGTCATCAAGGCTGAAAACTCCGGCAAAATACGCAGCTGCAAATTCACCGATGCTGTGCCCGAGCACAAGCGTTGGGCTGAATCCCCAATGCCGCCATAATTCACCAAGGGCATATTCCAGAGCAAAGAGCGCGGGCTGGGCAAAAATTGTTTCGTTGATACGCTCTGCGCTGAAAGCGTCTTCGAGCATCAGAGGGATAAGCGGTGCGGGCATATGAGGAGCGAGAGCTTCTGCGCAGCGCCGCAGGCTGTTGCGGAAAACAGGCTCGGTTGCGTACAGGCTTCTACCCATTCCGAAATATTGTGCACCCTGTCCGGTAAAGGCCATGCCCGCAGGCAGATGACCGGCGGTGCGTACCCCGGTAAAGGTCATATTGTCTGGCTCGTTGCGCAATAGTGAAGCAAGCGAGTTTGTCAGGCCCTGTTTGTCGGTGCTGATGATGGCAGCCCGATGTGATAAATGGTTTCTGCCCGCAGCGGAAGTGTAGCTGATGCTGCCCAGCGTCGCATGGTCTGCCGTTCTGATATACGCTGCCATCGCTTCTGCATGCTGCATCAGCGTGTTGTGGCTGCTGCCTGAAAAAAAGACGATATGAGGTGCGTTGGAGTTGTTTTTTGTATGAGTTTGATTTTCATTATCATCAAAAAGATACGATTCCACAATGATGTGCGCATTTGTACCGCCAAAGCTGAATCCGCTTATACCTGCTGTGAAGGGCTGTTGAAAGGTATCAAGAGAGGTGCTTTCAGTCACGACGGCGGCAGGCATGTCTGCAAGGGGAATATGAGGATTGGGGCGGGTAAAGTGCAGGTTCGGCGCGAGGAATCCATGCTTCATGCACAGCAGCACTTTTATGAAACCTGCTATTCCTGCTGCCTGTTCCAGATGGCCGATATTGCTTTTTACCGAGCCTAAAGCCAGCGGGGTCCTGCGGGCAGAATCGTTACCGAACACACTGAGCAGTGCCGAAAATTCGATGGGGTCGCCCACAGCGGTGCCCGTTCCGTGCAGCTCTATGTAGTCTATGGCATCCGGAAGGCATCGTGCATTTTTCAGAGCCTGCCGCAGAAGTTCTTCCTGAGAGCTGCCGTTGGGTACGGTCAGTCCGCTGCTGAATCCGTCCTGATTGACTGCTGAGCCTTTGATTATTCCCCATATATGATCACCGTCTTCAACGGCTTTGGTAAATGATTTGAGAATCACAATACCGCAGCCTTCGGAACGAACATACCCGTCGGCGGAAGCGTCGAAAGTTTTGCAGCGTCCGTCAGGTGCCATAAGCCCCGCCTGAGAGAACATGATGTGCATTTCAGGAGTCAGGATGGCATTTACTCCTCCGGCTATGGCGATTGCGCACTCATTGTTTATAATGCTGCGGCAGGCCAGATGTACAGCCACCAGCGATGAGGAGCAGGCCGTGTCTACAGCCATGCTGGGGCCGCGCAGTCCCATGAAGTATGAAAGTCTGTTTGCAACGATGGACGATGCTGACCCCGTGCCGCTGTATAATGAAATGCTGTCGGCAGACACGAGCGCCTGCCTGCCGTAATCGCTGCCGCTGACGCCGACAAAAACTCCTGTGGCTGTCCCTGCCAGTTTCTGCCAGTTCAGTCCGGCACTCCCGAGGGCCTGTACGGCAACTTCCATCACAAGGCGTTGCTGAGGGTCCATGGCTTTGGCTTCTCTTGGTGATATGCCGAAGAAATCTGCATCAAAGCCGTAAATATCGTCAATGAATCCGCCGAATCTGGTATTCATTTTTCCCGAAACACCCTGTCGGGGATCATAAAATTGTTCTATATCCCAGCGTTCAGCCGGAATTTCACTGATGGCATCGGCTCTGTTCGAGAGAAGTTCCCAGTATTTTTCAGGAGAGTCTGCGCCGCCGGGAAAGCGGCACCCGATGCCGATGACGGCAATGTCAGTATCCGCGATATTGCGGGGCAAGCCCGGACTTTGCTGTATTTCCCGGAGCGTTGCGGCAACCGGCTCCGTGGTGCGTTCCTGCGGTTGCTGTCTGCGGTAGAGCGCCCGTGCCATAAGCTGTATGTTAGGGTAGTCAAAAGCCAGTGTTGACGGCAGGCGCATACCTGTCTGTTTGCTTATGGCTGCGGTCATATTCAGCAAATCCGCAGAGGCGAGGCCGTAGCGGGCAAAGGCCATGCTTTCTTCTATAGGTTCTTTGTGCGGAAATATGCTGTTAATATATAAAGAAAGAAGCTTTTTAAGTGCATTTTCGCTCAAAGAAACCGCAGGTGCGGAACCGGTAGTGCTTTCAGGGTCGAAGTTCATACTGTCCTCTGGGCGTTGAAGAGGTTTGACAAGCTTGCCGTTACCTGTAGCCGGTTGACGTATGACTGGCTGTAAGGAACAGCTAGTTTTTTATTGCGATGAGCCAGAAAATAATATTCTGAAAATCAAAACGTTACCGTGTAATGTTCTTTTCAGTCTTTGTTGACATTGAAAATCATTTTCGCTAATCGACCGTATATAGGCCAGCAGAACAGAGGAAGTGGAAATGATACAAGAGAGAGTATGTTCAAAGGTTGAAACAACCGGCTTCAGTAATTTTTCTTTGACTACCTTTTGCCAGCGCACAGGGCGGGGCAGAGACATTTCTTTTTCTTACGTTCAGCAGGACGGCATGCTGGATGTCGGCTTTTGTGTAAGCGGGTCGTGGCATGTGCTTCTGGGGGGGCGCAAATTGAGTACCGGCAAGGGCAATGTCGGCATGTTCCATCTGCCCGGCGATTCGTGGCAGAGCCTCTATCCGCCCGATACATGCATTCAGGGCGTGGGAATTTCGGTGCGTATTGATGCACTGCGCTCAATGTTTGAGGATGAACCGGTTACACACGAAGGGTTGAACCGGCTGCTCAAAGGCGGTGCCGATGCCACTATTCTTGAATTCGGCCAGATGACGGCGCAGGAAATGGAAGGCGTGAAACAGGTGCTGATGGCCGGCTCTGTGGACGCTTTACGCAAGCTCTTTCTGGAAGCGAAAACCATAGAGCTGCTGCACAGCTTTCTTGTGGCTCGCAATGCGCAGGGCAGAAAGCCGTTAACTGTGGCGGAAATAAGAAAAATGGCCAGTGCGGTGGAGATTATTGCTGAAGATCTGGAGGATCCGCCATGCATTTCCGGACTGGCAAGCCGGCTGGGCATGAGTGCAAGCAAGCTGAAATCCTGCTTCAAAGAATATACCGGTGACTCTGTTTATTCGTATATAAAGAAAAAACGTCTGGAAAATGCCAGACGGTGCATCGAATCAGGCGAGATGAACGTCACTGAAGCTGCTGTCAGTGTGGGGTATAGCAGTCTCGGGCACTTCAGCCGGATCTTTAAAGAGAATTTCGGCGTATTGCCCAAAGATGTGTCAAAAGGCCGGTACTGCCTGCGTCACACTGCAGGCATGTGACTGCAGGCGTTTTATCTGGTGGACCTGCTGCTTCAGTCTGTTCAGGTGTAAGCCTGTAGTCTGCGGACTCCGTGCGATGACTGGTCATACAGGCCGGTCATTGCTTTTTTTGTGTCCGTATTCTTTTAGTATTTTCTGTTTTTAAACAGCGTGTTGCGTGGTTATATCGCTCGTTTTTTCACTGCGGGGGCACGCGGGGGCCGGTTGCCAAAAAACAAGGGGCGCAGTATGTGGGCTGTGAATGGTTACTGACGCAGCTGTGCCGGTTGCGGCTGTGCGCCGGTCAGGTCGGTTATGCGGCACAGATAGACGGCTTGCAGGGGATTCTGCAGGCTTTTTTCTTTTTCGGCGCTGTTGACCTGCACCGGGGTTAGCACGGCAAAAAGGACGCTGCCGCAGGGCATACGGGCATGTGACGGGAGAATCAGTGTGGAAATACGCTATGACAAGACTGCGCGCAGTGTGAAACAACTGCAGCAGACGCTGGCAGCCTATCTGGATGCGCTGCCGGCGCTGATGTGGCATGTGGATACCGTGCGTAACGAGATGATATTTTTTAATGATCATAAGGTTGCGGGGCTTAACGGCAAGATACCTCTCATGCTGCGCAATATGTCTCTGGCGCAGGCTCTGGTGCACCCTGACGACTTCAGTGTGTTTCGCGGAGCGCTTGATGCGGTGCGGGTTCTCCAGCCATGTTCAGTGTCCTTTCGTGTGCATGACGATGCAGGCAACTGGCACTGGCTGGTGCTGATGGGAATGCCCGCACCTGACGAGTCTTTCGGGTACGTGGGGCTGGCTGCGGAATGCACCTCTCTGGTGGAGTCCATGATGGAAAGAGGGGCGGACAGCCTGCTGGCGGGCAGTATGGAATTGCTCGACAGCCCGGCTCTTCTTGTTGATTTCACGACAAAAAATGTACAGGCCGCCAATGCTGCGGCATGTGTATGCTTCGGGTATGCTGCAGCTGCCGACTTTCCTTCGTTTGAAACGATGCTGGAGGGAACAGGAGAGCAGTACAGGCGCAGCATATACGAGCACCTTATTTTTCACGCATCATGGCGGGGGGCACTCACCTTGGCGGGCAACGGCGGCATGCGCATGTGTTGCCGGGCGCAGCTGCGTCCCGTCTCCCGTGAAGGCCATAATTATCTGTGGGTCAGTCTTACACCTGCGGTGCAGCCTGCAGAGGCAGCGCCCGTTTCCAGCCCTGTTTCCGCCGCGCTGCGCGAAGCCCTCAGCCGCGCAGCCGATGATATGTCCGCCCTGACCGCAGTGCTGGAACATCAGCCGCAGGGTATGCAGGCGGAAGGGGTTATGCTGTCCCGTATTTACGCAGCCGACGATAAAGTTGAAGTGACAGGGGCGGGAGCTCCTTTTGACGGCATGGAGCCCGGTACGGCCTACCCCTACAGAGGGTCCATCGCAGAGAATATTGTCCGTTACAACCTGCCTTATCTTGTGGTCGATGAAACTGCACGCAGCATACGGCCCATTGACTGGGCTCTGTTCATTCCCGGCGGTATTCACTCTTATTATGCCGAACCGTTCTATGCCGGGGATACTCTGAAATATGTGCTGATTTACTGTTCTACCCGCAGCGAGGCTTTTTCCGCCGACGGCGCACCCGCCTGCAAGGAGGTGGTCAGACTTCTTGCTCAGACCCTGAAGCGGCTGGACTGAGCTGGCGGAGGCATATAGGCATCGCACAGCCTGTCATCAGACGGGGGCGGACTATATATGCTTTTATACGCGGTTGCCTTTGCAACGCGGCCGGCGGCTTAGTGGCAGGCGCCGGTGTGAACACCACGGATGTTATCTGTGGTGTTTTTTTATGCGTATGGGAAAAGGCGGCAATGAACGGTGGTACCAGATTGTTTCACTGGATGGGCCAGTTTGGTTTTTTGTGGTTTTTCCTTGTTGTCAGCGAATGATCACAGACGTAGCTTTCAATCAACAACATGACGACAGAACAACAAAAAGAATTGGTGGGACCAGAGGTGCAGAGAGCAGCATATCAGGTTGCCGAAGAGATTCTGAAACTGGTCAGCAACAGCGCTGTCAGGCCCGGAGAAAGACTGCCGGGTGAACGCGCACTGGCTGAGAGGCTGGGCTGCAGCAGAAATACCGTGCGTGAGGCGCTGGCGGCACTGTCGGCAAGAGGTCTGGTGGAAATCCGCATGCGCAGCGGTGCCTACCTGTGCAGGCAGAACCACCCGTCACCGGACGGCGGGCGGACCGGACCCGCCGAAGCACTGGACGCGCTGGTCACTCTTGGTCCGGCTCTTGTGGAGCGCGTGTGCCGGGTTGCAGGCGTGTCTGAACATGAACATGCGGAGCGTATCACGGCCCGGCTGGGCAGGGCTCTGGTAGACCGCAGCCCGCTGGATGCGTGGCGGGGGCTGACGGCATTTTACAGCGCACTGGCTGAAATAACGGGAAACAGTCTGCTGTGCGCGGCCATGGGCAGTATTGCCCGCTCCGGCGCGGCAGGCGGGTTTGAGAATCTGCCGGAACTGGCTCCTGCGGCCTTGCAGCAGTTTTTTGCAGAGCATGTGGAAATGCTGCAGGCCATGCGCCGGCACGATGTGGCTCTGGCATCCCGGTGCGCGGCAGGCAGCCTTGACGCATTTGGCAGAATGCTGTGGCAGAAAAACGGCGGAGAGCGGAACTGATGATGACGCGCAGAAAATTTTTGCGGTTCTGGAAGGGCACAGCCGCCCCTCCTGCCGCAACAGGGTCTGCAGATGGCGGAGCAGCGCAGGATGCGGATGCGTTGCGCAGGGCCTATCTGCGGGCCATGGGGGCCGGAGTTGATCCCGCAACGCTGGCACCCGAAGAGTTGGTGAGAAGGTTTTCTTCAGAGGTAACGTCTAATGATGCGGCAGACGGCTGAAGGAGTGCCGGGGCGACCGCCAAGTCTGGCCCCGACACAAGTGCCGTTTTCCGCAGGGGAGTTCCTTATGGACAAGGACAGCACCGGTATACTGTATCTTGAGAGCCGCAGGCTGGTCAAACGCTGGAGCGGACCGTGGCCTGCTCTGGTCAACACGCTTGTGATGGCGGTGTTTTTTTACATCACGTGGTGGATTTTTCAGGACCCGCGGGGCGTATTCCGTCTTTATACGCCGTATGTGGGCTATATGGTCTGCCGCTGGATGCTCATTCTTTTCATCTGGCTTGCGTATATTTTCGACTTCTGGCCGTTTAAACGGTCGTGGCTGGAGCGTACGCATCCCGTCGTCAAGGGAACGGTGCTCACACTGGTAAGTGTGGCCGCCATGTTTGTGCTTATCAAGGGCTTTTTCATCGAACTGCTGGGTAACTACGGCATAGCGTATTTCAACCCTTCGCGGCTTGAAGAAATGGGAATCACCGAGTTTTATGCCCTTGAATACGCAACTGAAGCCATCATGATGTTTGCAGCCATTGCTTCGTGGCTTTCACCCAGCTGGGTGGTCGCCTGCGAGGGGGCTCCGTGGAACAAGCTGAAGCAGCCGGCCAAGGGGCTTACCATAATGGTCGTGACGTTCTTCCTGAGCATGGTTGTCTATTTTGTGACCATGCACTCACACATGGCCATCTTGTTCTACCCGTGGCAGCAGTACACAGCCATTACCCCGCCGTACTGGGAAACTTTTGCCAATACGGTTTCAGGCAACTTCCACATTGCGTGGATCATGTGCTGCACTGTTGTTGTCTGGCAGTTTGAAACCATCTGGGAAAGGTATCCCTTTAACCTGATCAAAACCGACTGGCTGCGCCGCACCGCATCCTTCTTCGGTATTATTCTGATAGCTCTGGCACTGTGCTTTTTCCTGTACTACGCGCAGGATCTTGTATGGGGCCAAACCGTACGCGGTACGCGCCGTCTGGCCGCACCTGACTGGCGCTGGCTGCATGTGGGTGAAATGGCCATTTTCTGGCTGGTACCCACCCTGTTTCTTAATTTCTACTGCGGCAACTGGCCCAACAACTTCAGCCGTCCGGTACGGGTGTGCATCCGCACGTTCCTGACCGCTGCGCTGGCCGTACTGGTATACGTTGTCTACTACAAAACGTCGCACCTTTTCCTGGGAACGCAGAAGGGCTTTTCGCATCCGCAGCAGTTCCCCATGATTCCCATGATCTGGCTCATCAATATCTTTTTGATCAACGTCTGGTTCATGGACGGCTGGCCGGGATGGAAGGCTGTGCCCAGAACAGCTGAAGAACTGCAGGAAGTGGAAGACGAAAAGGTTGCCAGTGATGTTCGCTGGTCGCCTGCTCTGGCAAAAGGCCTTGCCGTGGGCATTGCCTGCGGTGTGGGGCTGTATGCCGTAGTGGTGGGTGTCCTGCCGTGGATAGGGCAGACCGTGCAGATAATTAAATAAAGGAAAGCGCAGGAGTATATGATGAAAGAAAACAATATGAGCCGGCGCGACTTTGTGAAAGGTGTGGCCACCGGTGTCTGCGCTGGTGCCTTTGCCTCCATGGGCCTTTATTCCTATACCGGTGCGGCCTACGACAGACTGCCCAAGTCGGAAAGAAAGTTTCATGATTTCGGTGCTGTGCGCAGCGTGAAAGTTGTGAACATTTCCGAGACAAGCTGGTTCAGCAATGCTGACCTGATCGGAGACATTCATGCTGCCGGCGGCCTGCTGGTAAACCAGTACACGCTTAACTGGGCACCTTTTGCCAATGGTAAAGGCACTGCAAAGGGTTCGTATGATTCCGGTCTGGCAAGCATCAAAGATCTTATTCCCCATGATCTGGAAAAAGCGTGGGATATCCAGCGCAAGCTGGCTCTGCACCCCGAAAACCCCGGCGGTTTTTCATGCCTGCTGGAAGTGGAAGCTCTGGACGGCACAAAGCATAATTACCTGCTGGACAGCGGCTGGTCCTACGAATGGATGGATAAGAGCTTCAAGCGGGAAGGCATCGACAAGATGCTTGAGGCCCGGCAGATTGAGGGGCTGTTCATTTCGCATGAACACTGGGATCATTTCTGGGGACTGCCCGTCACCATGAAGTATGACAACCGTATTCCGCTGTACATACACGACGGCTTTTACAAAGAAGGGCTGCAGTACATAAAGGACAGCGGGTACAAGGGAACACCTTTCATACAGAAGGAACCCTTGCATCAGGTCATGCCGGGCATGGCAGTGGTGAAGTTCGATGTGCCCATCATCAACCGCGTGTTCGGCGAAACGTCTCTGGCCTTCAATGTGAAGGACAAAGGCCTTGTGCTCATCTCGGGTTGCTGCCATCAGGGCATTCTGCAGATGGCCGACTTTGCCTATACCGACCTTAAATACGATAATGACAAGTTCTACGGCATCTACGGCGGACTGCACATATCGCCCTTCGAAGACTGGGATCCCAAGTACGACGATCTGGTGATCTCGCTGGGCAAGTGGAACTTCGACCGCATCGGCTGCAACCATTGCACCGGCCACCTGACCGCCAGAAAGTTCATAGAGCGCGGCTATCCCGTGGTACGCGGGTCGGCGCGGTTCCGTTCGTCTTCGCCTGATTATCTGGGCAACGGCGATACCATTACCTTCTAGGCTGTGTAACCGGGCGGGGCATATGCTCCGCCCGTTTTCGGGTTTCGTTATGCTTACAGATTTTTTCATGCCGCCATCGGGCGGGGCAGCCACAGCCGGCCAGTTGTGTGCTCTGCCGGCCAATGCCATTGCCGTAGCCTGCCGTGATGACCGCTTCAGGCGGCTGGTGCGCTGGCTCGGGCTGGCCCGCTGTCAGGGGGCGGAAGGGGCTTTTACCTGCCGTGTGGCTGATATGCCGGGAGTGTTCGGGCTGGCATGCGAAGAAGTATGCTCTTCGGGCTGCACTCAGCAGGCGCGGTTCGGTATTTATTATTTCCCCCATGCGGACGAGCAGCTGTGTGATGCCATGCGGCTTGATGCTGCTGTACTGACGCAACATACGGCCTATGCGGCACGGGTGCGCGGCTTTGCCACCGATCCTGATTTTGCGGGGCTGTTCCGAACCGGAACACTGGATGTTCTGTATGGTTCCGTGCCTGCGGCTTTCGGTTTGCGGCTTGTGGCTGAAAACAGGCTGCGGATACGCTGCGATGCCGGATTGTACAGTGAAGAAACCGGCTGGGTGGTTGAGCCGGGCGGGCTGGAAGAAGACCTGCCTGCGCTGCTGTTGTCCAGAAGGATTTATGATGTGCTGGGCGCGGCTCTTTCTGCATGTCTGCAGGAAGCCCCTGTGTTTTTTTCGCGCACGGAGTATGGCTGCGGACTGCGGCACAGACTGGCTGACGGCAGTGTCAGGCTTGACGAGCGGGCGGAAGGAGCCGATGCCGGGCGTCGTACCGGCGAACTGCTTGTCTGGGGTAACGTCGGCAGTCTGACTGCAGACATTGACGCGGGCCCTCAGCCGGGCGCAGAGGTGTTGTCATATGTTGCCTGCACTGACTGCAACGTGCAGAAAGAAAACATGCCGGAAGAAGTGGCGGCGGCCCCCTGCTGGGTGGCGCATGATCTTGAATCGGAAGCCTGCGGCCGCATGCATCCGGTGCTCAACGACAGGCGACCTGCCCTTGTGGTGGTCAGCGGTTTTCTGGGGTCCGGAAAAACAACTTTTCTCAACAACTGCATAGAATACCACCGTGCCCGCGAACGCTTTGTGGCTGTTATTCAGAATGAAATGGGGGCTACCGGCGTCGACGGGCATCTGCTGGGCGATTCCGCGTCTGTTCTGGCACTGGATGAAGGCTGTGTGTGCTGCACTCTGGCAGGCAGTCTGGCTGCGGGCGTGCGTGATCTGACAGCGCGTTTCAACCCTCAGGTGATTCTGCTGGAAACAACAGGACTTGCCAATCCGCTGAACCTGCTGGAGGAAATGGGCTCGCTGCGTGAGCTTGTGCGGCTGGAATGCATGGTAACCGTTGTGGATGCCGCAAACGGAATTTCGACGCTGTCTGACAGCGAAGTCGCCCGCGACCAGATACGGGGGGCAGATGTCGTCGTGTGTAATAAATGTGATGTGGCCGGGCCGCAAGCCGTTGCCGCCCTGAAGGACGCTGTGCAGGGCCTTAACCCCAGAGCAATGATTCATACGACGGAGTTCGGCAGCGTGCATCCCGCACTGTTTATGGATGCCGGCGAAGGCAGAAGCGGCAGCGGCCTGATGCCGGCCGTACCCGCGGCGCATGCCGACCACAGACACGAAGGCTATGGCGCTGTACGTTTTTTCATGCCGCGCCCCGTTTCGCGGGAGCAGCTGCGGCAGGCTGTGCAGCAATGCCCGGGGCAACCGTTCCGCATCAAGGGGATAGTAACCTCGGCAGGGCAGGACGCAGACCTGCGGGAGAGTCTGCTGGTCCAGCATGTGGCTGGCAGGACGGATTTTGAACTGTTGGGTGGCTTTGAGGGAAAGCCCTTTGTGGTTGTCATCGGTAAAAACCTTGATGACGAAGCGCTGTACAGTCATTGGCAGCGGCTGGGAGCAACGCGGGAATAAAGCCGTGTTGCGGCAGCGTACAGTGCAGCGTACAGTACGGCACGCAGGAACAGGCTGAAAAAAACGGCCTTGCGGAGCTGTTGATAAGAGCACACCGGCAGCGGCGGAAAAGCGGCTGCCGGTGTGCTCTTATCGTTACGGGCGGATGGCGGGGAAGTGCGTCCTGATATGCGCTTCGTAGCGTGACAGGTCGTTCAGAGTTTCCGGATTTTTCACCACATCATGACAACTGAACGTGGGCAGTGGCTCCATGCCGAAAAAACGGAAATTCAGGTGCATGGGCCAGAAAAGATCATCCACGCTTTTTCCCTCAAAGAATTTCTGCGCCGGATCACCGAATGCGTCTGCCGGAGCATTGAATGTCAGGGAAAGAAGATATTTTTTCCCCGTCATGGTACCGCCGGAACCATACTGGCGGGCAGGGTCTTTGCGTGTTCTGCCGTCGCCGTTGCACAGCCGTCCGTCAGTTCCCGCCGTATAGACCAGATCCATATATTTTTTAAAGCTCCACGGCATGCCCATCCAGTTGACCGGCGACTGGACAATGACGGCATCCGCCGTACGGTGTTTCTCCAGCTCGGTATCCACGTCATAGGCATCCGTCATGGTCGTTTTCTGTACGGAATATCCGTTGGCAGTAAGTGTGCTCCGGGCGATTTCCACCAGAGATCCGTTCAGCTTTCCCTGAGAAAAACTGTAATATTCATGTGCATTAAGTATCAGAATGTTTTTCATTGCCGGCTCCTGCCGTAAACGGCGTGCTGTTTTGTGTCAGAATGACATTGCATTATAGCACGCTCCGGCTGCCTGCTGTCAATGCAGGGCCTTTGTGGCAGATGCCTTTGCGGCGGACGGTAACCGGTCAGGGGGCAGAGCGGGGGATGAAAGCGAAGACTACGGAAGGGAGCAGACCGGCCAGACATGAAATTCAGGCGCAGCGGCGTGCCCCACACCCACGGCTCCTTTTTCCATATACAGGCAATACTGCCAGCCTTTTTCGTAACCGCTGGATGTGCAGGACCAGTACGCCGGACGCACGGCATCAAACGGGTGACCGCTGGTAAGCGCCGGGTAAGCACGCGAACAGTCGGTCAGCAGTTCCAGTTCATCAATAGTCGGCAGCCGCCAGTTTCTGCCGGTTTCCTGAGCAAAGCGTGTCACCGCCCGCAGTGCTTCGGCGTAAGTTGTTGCTCCGCCTGTCAGGTCGGCGCAACGTGACCACAAAAGACCGCTGACAGTATCGGACACTCCGGCACCTTCTGCGGAAAAACGGCGTGTGTCCCAGCGCAGGCCCGTCCTGAGACTTCCATCCTGCCCGGACCCCTCGCAGGGGACGGGATGCCCGTGTGTGTTATGACACTGCTGCTGCCCTGTGGCGTGCAGAACTGGCGATATTCCCCTGACAGGCCAGAGAAAAGAGTCTTCTGTCTTTTTGCCGTAGAACATGCGCCCGCCGGAAAACTGCACCCGCCATGCATACTCCGGTAGCGCGGCAAAGGTGGTGCTGCTCCAGTACCAGCCGGACCAGATACGCAGGAACGGATTGCCGGGAGCCACTGCGGGGTTGCTGGCTGCAGTATCGATGAGCGAAAAAAGTTCACGCCGGTTTGGCAGCCGCCAGTCGTTAAAGCCACCTTCCTGCCGCTTGTTGAGACCTTCAATGTACTCCAGCGATTCTGCCCAGCTCATGGGAAAATCCGGCAGACATGCGTCCCGCGTCCACATCAGGCCCGTCCGCGTATCCTGTACTGTTTTCAGGGCCGGATTGTCTCTGCTAATGAACCGTTGTGTCATCTGTTGTCCAGCTTGCCTTCCGGGGCAGGGGTTTCATGGTTTTCTTTATACCGGCCGTAGTTACGGGCGTGCCGGACAAGACAGGTGAACAGGCTGCGTTGTGAATTGTGCTGAGGCATGTATTCCGGATGCCATTGCACTCCGACGAAAAAAGGCTTTTTTTCATCAATGATGGCCTGCGTCACCCCTGCTTCGTCTCTGGCTGCCACCGAAAGTCCCGTGCCCAGCCTGTCCACAGCCTGATGATGCAGCGCATTCACCTTAAGCGAGGTGTACGGAAAAAAGCTTTGCAGATGCGAGCCTTTGACAATGAAAATACGCTTGTGAGGCAGCACTGTATGAGGGTGTCGGACGTCTTCGTAAAAGTCGGCGATGCTCTGATGCAGTGAACCGCCCCGTACGACGTTGATGAGCTGCATACCCCGGCAGATGCCGAGCACCGGCATTCCCAGCGTTTCTGCCTGAGTAATGAGAGACATTTCAAGTGCATCCCGCGGGCGGTCATGGCGGGGAGCCTGTTTCAGGCTCAGCAGGCGCCGGAGCAGAAAAAGAAAAACCGGCAGGATAACGGAGCCTGCAACCCTTTTGAGCAGATGCCGCGGCGGGAGAATGCCTGTTTTTTTCTTCTGTTGGGGCTGTTGTCCGTACAGTTCGGGAAAAACATCGGAGCCGCCGCTGACAATCAGTCCTTCAGCCGTGCACAGCGGCGGAGATTTGGCAGGTGTGGCCCGCAAAGCTCTGCCGCCGGCAAGCGCGACCCCCAGCTTTATGAACCACCAGGCGGCAATGCCGCCGGCGTCGGGAGTTGAAACCAGAATCACGGGCCGTTTCATCGCGAAAGCCATTCTCCCAGTTCGCTCAGCAGGCACCCAAGGCCGGGCGGCGTGGCCAGAAACGCGTCGCACACTCTGCGCAGCTCTGTTTTGTCCGCTGCCAGCTGCTCCACGCTGACCCAACGGTTCCATTCCAGCGCCATGCTCCAAGCCGGTTCATCTATACGGCAGTCGGGCATGCGGTAGTGAAATGTGGGGCGCGGTTTTACAAGGTGGGGTTCTTCAACCCGGCTCATGACGCGTCCGGCATCCAGAAAGGCAAAAGCGCAGGTCATATCCAGAGGGCGGTTGCGGGTGGGGTTGTACCGCAGGTAATCGTCAATAAGCCGGTTCTGGTCGGGGGTATAGTCCGCATGCAGTACCATGCGGACGTACTTTTCGGGAAAACTGTCGATAAACGGGGAAAGACGGCGCGAAATATCCACGTCGATTTCCTGTTCAAGCCACTGTTGCAGCACAAAAAAAGCCCGCATGTGATCCAGTATGTCCTGCGGACGGAAACTGGGCAGTTCCGGATTGAACTGCATGGCGAATGCGTACAGCAGTGAATCTCTGGTGCCCCGGGCCGCCCGTCTGCGCAGCATGCTTTCCAGCGGACGCAGTTCGTTCAGTTCGTCCAGCGGTACCGGAGGCATAACCAGCTCAAAGGGAACCGCCACCGAGGCAAGCTTCAGCAGCAGCGAGTCGAGAGAACGGGCTGTGTCCGGTTCCAGCCGGACCCCCAGATCTGCAAGGAATTCTTTGTATTTTTCGCTTTTGAGCTGCGATGCATCCACTTCCAGTGTGAAATCGCCGAAGCGTGTTCCGCTGATTTCGTACACAAAGCTGCTCCGGCGCGACACGGCACCGCCATACAGCGCCGCCACATCCTGCGCCACATCCTCCAGTTCCACGCCTGTGAACTCCAGTTCGAACCCGACCCTGCGCATGGTTCCCTGTTCGTTCAGCAGTGCGGGGGGCAGTGAAAAAACGTGTTTTTTATGCATGGTATTATTCATAATTTTTTATTGTTTTCAAAACGATTGTGCGTTGATGGTAACAGCAATTCATGTCTTTTGCGAGGGGCAGGGCGGAGCGGCTTTCTACTGCCGGTTCTTTGTGTAAGTGATTGTTGACCTTGTGCCACCGGCAGGCTAGATGTAACAAAAAAGGTAAATTTGTAGCACAATAAGCGGATGCCGGAGGAGACTGTATGCGCATGATTTCGGTTGTCACGGCCCTGTTGGTGGTTCTGTTCGGTTTTTCAGGTGCCCGGGCTGCGCTGTCCCTGCCGGCTGTGCACGATGCTGCAGGAAAGGCTCTTGCCGTACCGGTTCCCGTGCAGCGGGTTATCTGTTCGGGCTCGGGTTGTCTGCGCTTGCTGACATACCTTCAGGCTCAGCATATGGCCGTGGCGGTGGACGATATCGAAGTCCGCAGAGACCGTTTTGACGCCCGGCCATACGCTCTTGCCAACCCTTCATTTAAAAATCTTCCCGTATTCGGGCAGTTCCGCGGATACGACAACCCGGAACGCATTCTTATGCTTGCGCCTCAGCCGCAGGTTGTTTTTAAAACCTACACAAGCTCCATGGGGTACGATCCCCTTGAGCTGCAGCAAAAAACCGGCATTCCCGTGGTGGTGCTCAATTATGGCGATCTTGGAGCCGGACGCCAGCATCTGTATGACAGCCTGCGCATGATGGGGCATGTGGTGGGCAAGACCGGCCGTGCCGAAGAAGTAATCACTTTTTTTGAAAACGCCATTGCCGATCTGCAACGGCGGACCGCCGGCATTGCGGAAAATATGCGGCCGTCTGTTTTTGTGGGGGGGATAGCTTTCAAGGGGCCGCACGGGTTTCAGTCCACCGAGCCTGCTTACCCGCCTTTCAGTTTTGTAAATGCACGCAACCTTGCCGGGCAGGATGCCGTGGGCAGCAGGCTGCAGCATTCTGACGTTGCCCGTGAAAAAATTGTCCAATGGAATCCCGACTACCTCTTTGTCGATCTGTCTACTCTCCGGCTGGCGGACAAAGCCAACGGTATAGAAGAGCTTCGTTCCGACCCTGCATATGCGACGCTGAGTGCGGTGCGGCAGGGGCGTGTGTTCGGCCTGCTGCCGTACAACTGGTACACGCAGAATTACGGTTCCATACTTGCCAATGCCTACTATATCGGCTCCGTGCTGTATCCCGAACGTTTTGCCGACGTGGATCCCGCAGCAAAAGCTGATGAAATTTATACGTTTCTTGTGGGTAGTCCCGTTTTTGAGCAGTTGAACAGATCCTTTGACGGCCTTGCATACAGAGCGGTTCCGGTGAACTGACATGCATTTTCATGACGGAAAGGTTCCCGAAGAGTACCGCCGGTATATATGGGCCAAGGCTGTGTTTCTGTGTGGTGTTTCTGCAGCGCTGCTGGCAGCGCTGGTTGTCTCCGTCAGCTCAGGGGCGGCGGATATCCCGCTGGGGTCTGTTGTCCGCAGCCTTGCCGGACTGGGAGCCGATGCCCGCACCGAGGCCATAATCTGGAACATCCGCCTGCCGCAGGCTCTTTCCGCCATTGTGGCCGGAGCGGGGCTGGCTGTGGCAGGTGCGGCCATGCAGGCCATATTGCGCAACCCGCTCGGGTCACCGTTCACGCTGGGTATTTCGCATGCGGCGGCCTTTGGCGCGGCTTTTTCGGTAATGGTGCTCGGCGGCGGGGCCATGACATCCACAGCCGCGGGTGCCGTCAGTGTCACTTCGCCGCTGATGACGACAGCGGCGGCCTTTGCATGCAGCCTTTCCGCTGCGCTGGTCATTATCGCTGTTTCCCGTCTGCGCGGGGCTTCTCCCGAAACCATGGTCTTGACCGGCGTTGCGTTGGGAGCTCTTTTTACCGCGGGAACCATGTTTCTGCAGTTTTTCGCTGACGATGTGCAGCTTGCGGCCATCGTGTTCTGGACATTTGGCGATACGGCACGGGCCACGTGGACAGAGCTGGCGGTTCTGGCCCTGACAACGGCGGCATGCAGTGTATATTTTTTATCCAACGTATGGAATTACAACGCCATAGATGCCGGAGACGAAACTGCCATGGGGCTGGGAGTACGCGTGGGCAGGGTGCGGCTGACAGGCATGCTTGTGGCCAGTCTGCTGACGGCGGTCATCATAGCGTTTCTGGGAATCATCGGCTTTGTGGGGCTGGTGGTGCCGCATATGGTCAGACGTGTCATAGGGGCCGATCACCGTTTTCTGTTGCCTGCATCCGTGGCGGGCGGCGCGCTGATTCTGCTGGTTTCCGACTCTGCGGCCCGTCTGATTCTGGCGCCGCATGTTCTTCCGGTATCGGTACTTACCTCATTCATGGGGGCACCGGTGTTTATCTGGCTGATTATCAGGGGGCGTAAAGTCTAGGAGGCCGTAGTGCTGAATGTAAGTGATGTTTCGTTCGCCTATAACGGCAGGCACGTTCTGCGGGGCATTGCTTTCGGCGTGCAGCCGGGGGAACTGGTGGCCGTTCTGGGGCCTAACGGGGTGGGAAAGACCACCCTGCTGCGGTGCATCAACGCCATCCACCGTCCCACAGGCGGCGCGGTATGGGTTGAGGGAAAAGACGTGCTTGCCATGAGTCCACACGAGGTGGCGCTGGGCATAGGCTATGTGGCGCAGCGCTCCGAGGCGGCGCGGCTGACGGTGTTTGATGCGGTGCTGATGGGCCGCAAGCCCCATATCCGCTGGAAGGTGCAGGAGCATGACCTGAGCATTACCGACGGAGCCATCCGCAGGCTCGGACTGAAAGAACTTGCATTGCGGTACATTGACCAGCTGAGCGGCGGCGAGCTGCAGAAGGTGTGCATAGCGCGGGCTCTGGTGCAGGAACCGTCACTGCTTCTGCTGGATGAACCTACAAGTTCTCTCGACCTGCGCAGTCAGGTGGAAATAATGCGCATGCTGCGTCATGTAATTGATGATCATGGCATTGCTGCCGTGATGACGATGCATGATCTGAACACGGCATTGCGATATGCCGATAAAGCTGTTTTTGTCAAAGAAGGCAGAGTGTTTGCCGAGGTCGCCGCGCAGGAGGTCTGTGCTTCGGTCATTGAGGCTGTGTATGACCTGCCTGTGACAGTGCATAGCCTGAACGGGTACCCTACCGTGGTGCCCAAAGCGTAAGGAGGCGGAGATGACATGCAGATTTTCTACTGAACTGCTGGAAAGGGTTGAAGCCTTTCACGGGCACCGCTGCCCGGGGCTTGCCATCGGCGTGCGCGCCGCTGAACTTGCGCTGAACACTCTGGGCAGCGGGCAGGATGTTGATATGGTGTCCGTGGTGGAAACGGACATGTGCGGGGTGGATGCTATCCAGTTCATCACCGGTTGCACACTGGGCAAGGGAAATTTGATCCATCGCGATTACGGCAAGATGGCTTTTTGTTTTTATGACAGAACTTCCGGCAGAGGTATACGCGCGGTGCTGCGTCCGGAGGCAAGAGGTGCCGGTGCGGTGCGCATGGCGGAACTGATGAAGATGCGGGCGCAGGCGGAACTGACCTCTGAAATGCAGGCAGAGCTTTCCGCTCTGCGCGATGCGCAGGAAAAACAGTTTTACACGTTACCGCTGGAAGAGATGTTCAGCGTTTCAGGGTGGGATATGGCTCCCAGACCGGCAGCCGTGCTTGCGAGTCTTGAATGCGCGGAATGCGGTGAGCATGTGATGGAGTCGCGTACCCGCCGTTTCGGGGGGCGTACGCTCTGCATACCGTGTTTCATGGACGTCGAGCAGAAAATATGAACTGTTTTTTTACCGTGAAGCCTCTCCGGCAGTCGCCGGAGAGGCTTTTTTGTTGACGGTCTTGTAACATAAACATGATTGAGAATTTCTATCAGCTAATGTAGCCTGCGCGTCTTCTGCCGTGCGCAGGGGGTTTTTTTCTGTCATGTCAGGCCATCTACCGGGAGGGTTGTATGCTGAGACACATGTCCATAGCCATGAAGCTGGTACTCGGCTTCGGAGGGGTTTTGCTGCTTGTAGGGGCTGTTTCGCTGATTTCCCTTACAGGGCAGCGCACTTTGATGACTGCTTCTGAAACAACTGGTGCTGTTCACGGCGTCATGGAAGATATGCTGCGGTCACGTCTGCAGGTGGTCTACTACATGATGACTGCGGATGCGGGGCATGCGGGCAATTTTAAAGATACAGGCGAGCACATTAATGCCGCACTTGCTGCGTTGCATGCACAGGCTTTATCAGAGCATGAAACGCAGCGGTATATCATGCTGCGCCAGAAATATGAGTCTTACGCCTCTGTTTTTGCACAGTACATCACAGCCCAGAAAGCCTATGAAGAGGAACTTGCCAGAATGATCGCTGTGGCACAGACACTGGGCAAAGATCTGGACAAGCTGCAGGTCGTTTCAGAACATACACCGGAAGCAGGGACCGTATCTGCGGGAACTGCAGAGGATGCCGTTGAGAAGGCACGGGTGCAGGGGCAGGTACTGGCCGGATTTCTGCGTTCGCGTATCGCGGTGCTTTCTTTCCTGCAGCGGCAGGATCCGGCGCTGCTTCGGGACGTTTACGCCGCTCTTGATGATGTGCTGGCGGGCATGCACGACCTTGCCGCAAAGTCCGGTTCCGTGCAGGAACGTAAAACCGTGGAAGCTCTTGCCGATAGCGTCACGAGCTATCGTAGCGGTGTATCTGTTTTTGAACAGGTAAGCAGACAGCAGAAGGAATACGGTGCCGCAATGACCGCTGTGGCGGATGAGGTGGCTGCCATTGTGAAGTCTGTTCTGGAAGAACAGCAGGCATCCATGGACGCGCAGACGGCTGCCGCCCGGCGTATGCTGCTGGGCATGGCTGCCGGGGCGCTCCTTCTTGGTGTTCTGTCAGCGTTTTTCATTATCCGTTCCATCCGGCGCGGGCTTGGACAGGCTGTGCAGGTGGCCGACGCAGTGGCCGTCGGCGATGCCGGAGTGGTCATTGATGCCGGTGGCAGTGACGAAATAGGCACGCTCATGTCCGCCATGCAGCGAATGGTGGACGCTCAGCAGCAGGTGGCGGACGTGGCCGGACATCTTGCGCACGGGCGTCTTGATGTAAGTGTCACGCCGCGTTCGGATAAAGACGCTCTGCTTCTTGCACTGCGCGATATGGTGGATGCCGAGCATAAGGTTGCGGGTGTGGCGGATGCTCTGGCAGCGGGCGATTTACGCGTCAGCCTGTCACTGCGTTCCGATGAGGACAGGTTGTTTGCCTCGCTGGCGACCATGGTGAACCGTTTCACCGCGGTGGTGCGGGACGTGCAGCAAAGCGCGGAAAACGTATCGGCGGGAAGTGAGGAGCTGAGTGCAACGGCCGAGGCGCTTTCACAGGGGGCAACGGAGCAGGCTGCTTCGGTGGAGCAGTGCTCTGCATCTACCGAGCAGATGGCAGCCCGGATTGCCCAGAATGCGGAAAATGCCAAAGCCACCGAATGCATTGCCGCTGACGCAGCCAGAGATGCCAGAGAATCGGGCAAAGCGGTGGCAGAGACCGTGGCGGCCATGCGTGAAATTGCCAGCAAGATTTCCATTATTGAGGAAATTGCAAGGCAGACCAACCTGCTGGCGCTGAATGCCGCCATTGAGGCTGCGCGTGCCGGAGAGCAGGGCAAAGGGTTTGCTGTCGTTGCTTCAGAAGTGCGTAAGCTGGCTGAACGGAGTCAGGCCGCCGCTGCAGAAATCAACGGTCTTTCGGCGTCGAGCATGGAAGTTGCCGAAAAAGCCGGTGAGCTTTTGAGCTCGCTTGTTCCGGCCATTGAAAAAACATCTGAGCTGGTGCAGGAAATTGCGGCAGCCAGCATGGAGCAGAGTGCCGGAGCCGAGCAGGTGAGCGAAGCTTTGCATCAGCTTGATCAGGTTGTGCAGCAGAATGCAGCGGCATCCGAAGAGGTGGCTTCCACTTCTGAGGAACTGGCGGCTCAGGCCGGGCAGCTGCAGCAGGCCGTGGCTTTTTTTCAGCTGGACGGAGGCATGGCCGGGGTGGTGTCTTCGGGAGGCACCGGCTCCGCTGCAGTTGTAAGACAAGTGCAGGCTGCGCCGGCAAAAGCGGCGGCGCCTGTAAGGATACGGCTGGACATGGAGAAAGCGCCGCAGGATGACGACCGCGAATTCGAGCGGTACTGATTCTTTCATCCGTATACATATGAACTCGTAAGGCTGCGGTATTGTTCCGCAGCCTTTTTTTCATGCAAGTTGCAACAGGCAGGGGCACAATGCCGTGATACCGCGTCTGTTAAGCAGAATACGCGGAATGCTGCGGTGCGGGATACAGGAAGGTACGCTGCCGTCAGCCTCCGGCAGGCAGCCGGTTCTGCGCGGCAGAGATGGTGCCGGTGTTGCACGACCGTCACATGCACCGGCGGCACATGTTTGTCTATGCCGGTTGGCAGGTGCATGCCGTTGCTTTGCCGCTGCCCAGCGGAGCCCGCCGGTCGGTCACATAGACATTGCCCTCCAGCGTTTTGGCAAAGTGTTTTATCTGTGCCGCACGTTCTCCGATTTCCTGCAGCGAGACGCTGCCGTGACATTCAATGACCGCCAGCGATACAGAAACAAGGCTGTATTGTCTTTCCACCCCGTCACGGCCCCGTGCGCGTATCCAGCCTTTTGCCAGATCTTTTTCGCAGTAGCACGAGCGCACCAGACGTTTGAAGCAGCGCACCACTGCCTGACATATTCTTTCCGCCCTGTCTGCATGCACGGCGCACACAAAGTCGTCGCCGCCGATATGCGCGGTAAAATCGCTGTCTGTGCCGTGCCGCCTTACAGCCCATGAAAGCAGACGCGCCAGCAGCAGAATGACCCTGTCGCCGTTTTTAAATCCGTAGCTGTCATTGTAGCTTTTGAAGTTGTCCAGATCGGCATAGATAAGCGCAAAGCGCTGACCGGAATGCAGCCGACGCTCCATTTCTCTTTCCAGTGCCACATTGCCGGGCAGACCGGAGAGCGGGTTTGACCCTTTTGCCAGTTCCACCTGCACCTTTGCCAGCGTGTTGAGCAGGCTCTGCACTGATACCGCTCCGGTGAGTCTGCCTGCGCGGGTGACAAGAACATCATCGTACGCCTGCAGCTTTCCCCGCGCCATGGCTCTCTGGGCTGTGCACTCCACCGGCTCGTTTTCATCAACCACAAGCGGTGTATGGTCCATAACCGACGACACGGGCCGCTTGAAATACAGGGCCACACCGTACTGCGCCGACAACTGACGGTTCAGATGATAGTCCATGACAAGCCCCACCGGCCGCCCGTCATCGACCACGGCTATGCTGGTCATCGGATGGTGCTGTTCAAAAAGCTCGCGTACGGTACTTACTCTGGTGCTGCCCGTTACGCTGGTGACCGGCAGAGCAAGGTTGCCGGTGGGTACAGAGCAGCCCACAGGGTGCAATACCGTGCTGAAAGGCTGTATACGCAGCTTTTCAGGGCTGATTGTGATTGTCCTGCGGCCGGCGCACGGTCTGCCGAAATAAAACCCCTGTCCGAAATGCGCACCTGTTTCCGCCAGAGTCATGGCTTCCTCGCGGGTTTCAATGCCTTCGGCAATAACCCGCGAGCCTATTTTATCTGCCAGCGAAATCATGGTCTCCATCAGAGCCCGCCGGACAGGGTCTCTGTTGATGCCCCGTATCAGCGACATGTCCACCTTGATGAAATCGGGTGTTATTTCGGCAATGGAAGAAAGTCCGGAATACCCTGTTCCCGCATCGTCAATGGCTATTTTATAGCCTTGGCCCCTATAGTGGGCCAGTGTCTTGTAAAACAGGGTGAAGTTTCTGATGCTGTGGCGCTCCGTTATTTCCAGAACCACGTTTTGCGGGCTCAGCCCCGCAGCTTCCAGCATTTTACGGGTATTGCCAGTGGAAAAAGCCGGGTCTGTAAGCGTGCGGGGATGCACGTTGAGGAACAGCAGTTGTTCCGGTCCCAGGGTGCCTGCGCCGCGTACAGCGCTTTCGCGGCACAGGCGCTCAATGGCGAAAAGCTGTCCCAGTTCTTCGGCCATGTCGAACAGAATGAGAGGAGACTCGAAAACGGTGCCCTCCGGCCCCCGGGTAAGAGCCTCCCATGCGGCTGTTTCGCCTGTGCTCAGGTTGATGATGGGTTGATAAAGCGTCCGCAGTGATTTGCGGGCAAGTATGCTGCGCAATTCGCCTGCCATATGCAACTGACCGGCGTTCATACCCTGTTGCGCCAGCTGCCGCGCTTCGGCCAGGGCACTCATGAATCCGCGGGCCTGCCGGACGCTGTCTGCCGCCGGCTGACAGACTGCGCATCCTGCGTTTATCTGTATGCTTCTGCCTGTCCAGCGGACAGCCTCGGGCTCGATGCTGTTCTGGACCATAAGTCGGATGGTGTACGCCGTGTCGGCAAGATTGCCGCGCTGTGCGTTTTCAGCGGGAAATGCGGCGCATAGTTCGCCCGCTGACGGAGAAAACAGGACAGGTTTTGCGCCCTTCAGAGCAGGGGCTTTGTGCATGGCGGTTGCGGCCATGGTGATGATGTTGTCCGCCATCTCCTGACCGTACAGTTTACCCATGAGGCTGTGTTCGGGCAGTATGAGCAGGATGATATGCAGCGGGACTCCGCCCTTCAGCAGAGGCCGGACAGCCGAGTCGGGAGCTGTGTCCCCGTCAGCCCGGCCGGTTGTTAAGAGCGGCAGCGTTTCTTGCCTTGCCATGGATCCCCCCTTGGCTGACAGGCTGTGTTGTAAAGCTGGGATGTTATACGTTCAGGAACGCCGGAGACCGTGCCAGCTGTGTGACAATTGCAAAGCGATGCGGTGTCGCAGTGCGGCTTTGACTTTTCTTTCGGGCTGCCACCTGCTACGGTCGCGCCCTTGCGGCCGGTTACTGTACAATACGCCGTCCGCGTAAAGGAATGCGGGATGAATGAACCTCAGAAATGGCTGGTTGTAAGGCTCAGCGCTCTTGGTGACGTTGTGCTTACCACCGGCGTGCTCGACTACCTGTCCCGGCACCGCGGGTGGCGGTTCCACGTTCTGACGCGCAGGGCCTGGGCACCTGTATTTGACGGGCTGCCCGCCGTAGAAGGGGTTGCCCCTCTGGATGACGCGGATTTGCACATGCCGCGCATGGCCGGGGTACTGCGACGCCTTGCGCGACAGTATGAAGGCTGGGGGCTGCTTGACCTGCACGGCACTTTGCGGTCGCGGCTGCTTGGTTCCCTGTGGCGGGGACCTGTGCGCAGGTATCCTAAAATGGCGGTCTGCCGCCGGCTTTTTCTGGCCAGCGGCGGGCGTTTATGCGCTGCAGCACTGGAGCAGTTCAATGTTCCGCAGCGGTATGCTCTGGCAGTGGAAAAAAAGGCGCCGCCCAGAAATGCGCTGCTGCCCGTCATCAGGCTTGATGAGGCCGAAACTGCAGCTGCCGGCGGCCTGCTGCCGTCTGCACCTGACAGGCCTTTGGTGGCGCTGCACCCGTACTCAACCCATTCGCACAAGGCATGGCTGGACGACAACTGGCGCGAGCTGGCGGTGGGACTGGTGCATAGCGGACTGCGCTGTGTGGTTGTGGGGGTGGGGCAGTCGCCTTTTGCAGGTATGCAGCTTCCGGAGGCATACTTTGCCGACTGTACGGGGCGTACGTCCCTGCGGCAGAGCTGTGCGCTGCTGGCCGCTGCCGATGTGCTGGTAACGGGTGATTCCGGCCCCATGCATATGGCCTGCGGAACAGGCACTCCTGTGGTGGCTCTGTTCGGGCCCACACACCGTGCATGGGGGTTTTATCCCGAGGGTCCCCGTGATGTGGTGCTTGAAGCCGATATGGCGTGCAGGCCCTGTTCGCTGCACGGCAGCAAACCCTGTGCCCATGGTCAGCGCTGCATGCAGAGCATCAGTGTTGACGATGTGAGGCAGGGGATACGGCAGGTGCTGAACAGTGCAGCGCTTTAGCGCGAAAAGAGTTTTTTTTCTGCCTGCCGGACAATGTCGGAGGCTTCAGCAAGTTGCGGGTCGCGTTCCAGAGCGAGCCGTGCATAATCATAGGCCAGATCTGTCTTGCGCCAGTCCATGTACAGCTTTGCCAGATTCAGCAGAGTGACTGGGTGCCTGCCGAACTGTTTCATACCCTTCAGGTACAGCGACTCCGCTTTTTCATACTCTTTGAGAGTCTTGTATGCCTGAATGGCCCCGGCCCATGCTTTGCTGTCGGCGGGAAAGCGCCGTATGGCATGGCTCAGAACATCGGCGGCCTCGAAATATAGCCCGTATTCAAGCATGATCAGACCGATGGACGACATTATGCCTTCTTCATGGCCCCACTCGTCAACAATTCTGCGCAGGTAGCTTTTTCCTCTGGGCAGCTGGCCTTTATCAAGACAGGCACGGCCGTTTTCCAGCAGCTGCAGCTTTCTGGCCTGCTCTTCTTCTTTTTCCAGCCTCAGGGTTTCTTCTTGCAGACGTATAAGTCCGTGGAGGATAGTTTCCAGCCTGTCCACCAGCTCATCTTCTCTGCCGCGGGCATACCGTATGGGAACGGAGGTTTCTATCTTCTGGTGGCGGAAAAAACCGGTGATGCCTGAAGAACGGTTGAGGTCTGTTATAACCTCTTCCAGCAGGACTTCGGTTTCAAAGCGGGCAGTGGCAAGCAGTTCGCCCGGTACATAGGCGCGCAGTGCGGCCAGTGTACATTCTATTGCTTTGAAAATATTGTCCCGCCGTATGGCGGACTTGGCGCGCGCAAGATTTTGGCGTACGGTTCTGGGAGATGTTTTACGAAGCATGACCAGGCCTTATGCGATAATTCGGCAACAGTAGCTTTCATGAGTACTGTTGTAAAGACGCTATTTGAGTACCGTTAGCGGATTCCCTTTACATTGCTTTGATGATAAAGGAAATAGCGTTCGAAACTGCGGGGGGATAGGCAGGGTGTGAGGGGGACTGATGACAGCTTCAGATGATTTGCCCGGAGTATTGATTGTCGAAGACGGCAGGCTTGCCGCTGCAACTCTGCGTATCCAGCTGGAGTCATTAGGGTATGATGTGCTCGGGGTGTTTGATAACGGTGAAGAGGCGGTGCGTTGTGCCCCTGATCTGCGTCCGGACATAGCACTGGTGGATATAATGCTGTGCGGGGCACTGGACGGTGTGGAAACCGCAGCCCGTCTTGCAGCCGGATGCAATCTGCCGATCATTTTCATAACCAGCAGTCAGGATGTGGAAACATTCCAGCGGGCCAAGCGGGTCAATCCGTTCGGTTATCTGGCCAAGCCCGTGGCGGCGGACACGCTGCACCGTTCCATAGAGATGGCCATTCACAAGAAAAAGCTGGAACAGCGGCTGCTGGAAAGCGAAGCCCGCTACCGCCTGATTGTGGAAAGCCTGAATGACGGACTGGCCATTCTGGATGCCGGGTACCACATCCGGTACTGCAATACCAAGCTGGTGGCCATGCTGCAGAATACCGGTGCCGTGGCTTTGCATGCCCCTTTCACTTCTTTGCTGCATCCGGGCAGCGTTTCCCGCTTTCTGCTCACCGCACAAAGCGCAGCGACAAGCGGATTTGCTTCTTTCGGTGGCAATCTGCAGGCTGTCGACGATGTGGCTCTGCCTGTCCGGGTGGGGGTATCCTGCCGAAAGGCTGAAGGTAACCGGCAGTCGGAATATGTGTGCGTTTTGACGGATGTTTCCGAGTTGGTTGCTTCTGCGGCGGCGCAGCGTGAAGCCGAAGCAAAGTACCGCACAATTTTTGAAAACGCCCACGAAGGAATTTTTCAGGCCAGAGCAGACGGTCGCTTTCTGGAAGTCAATCCATCCATGGCGGCGCTTTTCGGTTTTCCCGATGCGGCAACCATGCTGCACGAGGTGCCTTCGCTTTGCGCTTTGTTTGCCACGGGAGCGGAACAGGGTGAGCATTGCCTGCCTTTTCTTGCTTCGCAGGAGTCGGTGCATGGTTTTCAGCTGCAGCTCATGACGCGCAAAGGTGACACCGTGTGGGTGGAGCTTAGCTGCCATACCGTGCTTGATGCTGCCGGTAACGTAAACCGGCTGGAAGGCATGATCATTGACGTGACCGAGCGGCGCAAGCACGAATTGCATCTGCTGCGGCTGGCCACAAAGGATGATCTGACCGGCGTGAGCAACAGAGCGGCGTTTCGTGATATGCTGAAAAAATCTGTCGAAGAGGTGAAAGAAAGCTCCATCTGTTCGGCGTTACTGTATATTGACCTTAATTATTTTAAAAAGGTTAATGATAAATACGGTCACTACGTGGGTGATATGGTTCTGCGCGAGGTGGCGGCAAGGCTGAGCAGCAGGGTGCGCACGGCCGATGTTATCGGACGTGTGGGCGGTGACGAGTTTTGTGTGCTGCTGCGCGGCGTAGGCGGGGTGGAACGTGCCGTCAGTCTGGCCGAAGATATGCGCGGAGTGCTGGACAAGCCCTTTGAAAATTTGCCCGAAGAGCATCGTCTGGGCATGAGCATAGGCGTGCTGCTGCTACAGCCGCCCGATGTTGTTGACGCGGGCGAAGCCATGCGGCGTGCCGATTCGGCCATGTATCATGCCAAAACAACAGGCCGGGGGGTTGTCGTCTGGGAAGAAGGCATGCTGCAGAGCAAGGCGTGCTGACCGCTATTTCCAGCTGCGCTGCACTTCGGCGGCGCTGCTGTTCAGAATATGTATGACATTGTCCGGCACAAGTCCGTGAATGCTTCTTCTCTGTAGCCAGCGTTCGCGTATCAGAGATGCGCTGACCTGCAGCGCGGGGATAGGCATATACAGAATGCGTCCGTTGGCCGCTGTGCGGAATTCGTGTTCCACGGCCGGGTGCTGGGGCATACACGGAGTCAGTGCACTGCCCGGCCAGTCATGTACTGCCTGCATGAACTCTCCGG
Organism: Oleidesulfovibrio vietnamensis; assembly: GCF_055388115.1. Classification (NCBI taxonomy): domain Bacteria; kingdom Pseudomonadati; phylum Thermodesulfobacteriota; class Desulfovibrionia; order Desulfovibrionales; family Desulfovibrionaceae; genus Oleidesulfovibrio; species Oleidesulfovibrio vietnamensis. The sequence goes on along the minus strand of NZ_AP042419.1, from coordinate 2,219,332 downwards.
CCGTATCTGTTCCGCGTGTGACCACCAGCAGGTCGGCCATATCGGCAAGCTCGGTTCCTTTATGCCATGCCGGTAATGTGGGAAAATCACCCGCTCCCATCACAAACAGCGGTTTTTCCTTGGTATGCCGTGTCATCATCCGCAGTGTGTCATACGTGTACGAGGGGCCGCTGCGTTCCCCTTCGGTTCTGTTTACCCTTGCCCAGTCAAAAGGCTGCACCATGGCTTCAAGCATACTGCAGCGCAATGCAAACGGCAGAATGCCGCCCGCATCCTTGTGCGGCGGGACACTGCACGGCAGCAGCTCAACGGTTTCAAGACCGAGGGCTTCATATATTTCAATAATGAGGCGCAGATGCCCCACATGCGGCGGGTTGAATGTGCCGCCGAACAGCGCTTTAGTATGCATTGAGGTACCGGAGTATCTGCCGGCAGGGCGGTATGATGCCCTGCCGGCAGGTGAAAAGGCTACTGACGAATCTGACCGTTTCCGAGCACCACGAATTTTGTCGTGGTCAGCTCTTCAACTCCCATGGGGCCGTATGAGTGCAGCTTTGAGGTGCTGATGCCTATTTCGGCCCCGAGCCCCAGCTGCCCGCCGTCATTGAAGCGGGAAGAGGCATTCACGGCAACCATTGAAGCGTCCACCTCACGCACAAAGCGCATGGCGTTCTGATGATTGCGGGTGCAGATAATTTCCGTATGGTTCGAGCCGTGCTGTGCAATGTAGTCCTGCGCTTCGTCCTGACTGTCCACCACCTTCACGACCATCACCAGATCATGAAATTCCGTGCCGGGATCGGTCTCTGCCATAGGCACGCCATGGGGTGCCAGCAGGGGCAGGGCGCGGGGGCAGGCACGAAAACTGACCCCGGCGTCGCCGAGCTTTTGCGCTACGGCGGGCAGCAGCGTATGAGCTTCGGAGCGGTGTACCAGCAGACCTTCAAGAGCATTGCACACTCCGGGCCGCTGTACTTTGGCGTTAAAGATGATTTCGCAGGCCTGCTCAAGGTCGGCGCCTTCATCGACATAGGCGTGGCAAACGCCTTTGTAGTGCTTGAGCACGGGCATGCGCGCATCGGCCACCACAGTGCGGATCAGTGTTTCACCACCGCGGGGTATTATGACATCAATATATTCTTCCAGTTCACACAGGGCCTTGATGGCGCCGCGGTCGGTGGAGGGAACCACCTGCACGGCGTCTTGCGGCAGCCCGGCGAGTATAAGTGCCCTGTGGATAAGCGAGGCCAGCATCATATTGGAATGAAAAGCTTCCGAACCGCCGCGCAGTATCACGGCATTGCCGGCCTTCAGGCACAGAATGCCCGAGTCCACCGTGACGTTGGGACGTGATTCATAGATCATGGATATGACGCCGAGCGGGATGCGCATTTTGCCCACCAGCAGTCCATTGGGCCTTTGCCACTGTTTTTCGGTGGCCCCGATGGGGTCGGGCAGTCCGGCGACAAATTCGCAGGCGCGGGCCATTTCTTCGATAACAGCATCGGTCAGGCGCAGCCTGTCCATGCGCGGAGCATCAAGACTCCGGTCTGCCGCTGCGGCCAGATCCCTGGCATTGGCTTGGGTGATGGCTTTGTTTTCCTGACGGATAAGCTGTGCCAGACTGAGCAGGGCGCTTGTTTTTGCAGAAGGGGATGCAGCGCGCATGGCACGGGCGGCTGCGGCTGCTTTTTTACCCATCTGGTTGATTGTTTCCTGTATATCCATGATGCCTCCTAGCTTGATAACCGCATTATGAATCTGGCAAATTATCCGTTTCTGCACTAAGTGGCAATACACCGTCCTGACGGTTACATCGCTTAATTCCCTTTTGACATTTCTGTAAGCCATGCTTACAAGTGACTGCGTTTTCCAAGAAACGATCACGTGGAATACCGTTATGCGGCTTCCACCCAAGGAGATAGTACGAATGTCGCAAGCCCGAGAAGAACAGACGTCGCTGCTGCATCAGCTGAGTTCTGAAGTTACACCGGAAGCTGACCCTGCATTGCGCTTTATTCTTAATAATATCAAAACGATCAGTCTTTCTCTTGGGGCTGTTGTCTTACTGGCCGGCGGAGCGGCTGCCTATTCGTGGAACAGTGCCGCCACGCTGAAAAAACAGCAGGCCGAACTGGGCATGATTGTTGCCACCAAAAGCGGTGTCGAAAAGCTTCAGGCTTTGGACACTTTTGCCTCCGGCGTTTCCGGCAAACTGCAGACCGCCGTAAATCTGGAAATTGCCAGAACCGGTTTGGAACTGAAGCAGTATGACCGTGCCGCCGCCGCTTACAACGCTGTCATAGCGTATGGGGAAGGCCCCGTGTTTATGGCCAGGTTCGGCCTGGCGCAGGCTTTGCTGCAGCAGGATAAAGCTGCTGAGGCGACAGATATTCTGATGGCCCTTGCAGCAGAAGCACCTGAAAGTTTTACTGTTTCCGTAAACAGAATGCTGGCCGAAGCTGCTTTTGAAGCCGGACGCTACGATCAGGCTCTGGCTGCTTTTGAAACACTGCAAGGTGTTGTTGCAGCAGATGAAAAAGGCTATATTGCCTTTCGTGTCCAGAGCCTGAAACAGCATATGCAGAGCGGCAGCTAGCCCTGCCTGTCATGCGGCGAGCGGACACCGGCGGCGGAGCATGGTTGTTACCCTGTTTCTGCCGTGTGTCGGTTTCATCCGGCACGGCTGTGTGCGACTATGTTTTTTGCGGTGACTTGCCGTGAACAGCACAATGTGTTTGACCTGAACCATGCTGGTAGTCGACCTAGGTCTCAGCGCCGTGGCCGGACGCCGCAATCAGCACTTATTATGAACCAGATCAATACCCAAGATTCCAGATTACAGCCATATCTAGGCACGCTGCAGCGCATTGTTTCCGACATGGGCCCGCAGCGTCCGTTTCAGTCTTCGCTGAAGTCATTACTGCGCACGCTGGCTGAAAATCACCACTTCAAACGCCCCCACCTTGTTATTTTCGATCCCGAAACACAAACGCTCAAGCTTAGCCTGACGCATGATCCTACCAAAGCGCAGGATGTGGAATATTCGCCGGGAGTGGGGGTGACCGGACAGGTTTTCAGTTCCGGACAGCCTGTCATCGTGCCGAGGATGAAAGATCATCCTTCGTTTCTCAATAAAGCGTTCGGCCGTTCGGAAGAAGAGCTGGCAACTCTGGGCTTTATATGCGTGCCTGTGCTCGGACCGGGCGAAGAAGCCTCTCCCCGGGAGGTTATCGGCACACTGAGCGTGGACACGCCCATAACTGACCTGCCCTCTCTGGAAGGACAGTGCCGTTTTCTGCAGGTTGTTGCCGGTATGATAGCCAACCAGGCTGCCTACCTGCAGGAAGAAATGGCTCGTCAGAAGCATATGATGACGCAGGGCCTCATAGGCGGTGACGTTGCCGAAAACACGGTGCAGGCCGCTAATATTGTGGCTGCGTCCAAGTCCATGCGCCTTGTGCTCAATCAGGTGGCTCAGGTTGGTCCCAGCAGGGCGACGGCTTTGCTGCGGGGCGAATCGGGCACCGGCAAAGAGCTTCTTGCAGAGGCCATACATCAGGCCAGCCCCCGGCGTGATATGCCGCTTATCAAGCTTAACTGCGCGGCTTTACCGTCCGATCTGGTGGAAAGCGAGCTGTTCGGCTATCAGAAGGGCGCGTTTACAGGTGCTGTCCAGAATAAAAAAGGCCTTTTTGAGCTTGCACACAAGGGGACGCTGTTTCTTGATGAAATAGGTGAATTGAGTGCCTCGGCTCAGGCTAAAGTGCTGCGTGCCATTCAGGAACAGGAAATTCAGCGGCTCGGCAGTGAACAGACCATTTCCGTTGATGTCCGCCTGATCTGCGCCACACACCAGCATCTGGAAGAGCTTGTGGAGAGCGGCAGTTTCCGTGAGGATCTTTATTACCGGATCAATGTGTTTCCGGTGTTCATTCCTCCGCTGCGCGAACGCCGCGAAGATATTCTTCCCGTTGCTGAGCATTTTCTTAAAGAATACGCAGAGGAATATCAGAAAAGCATCAAGCGTATTTCCACCCCTGCCATCGACCTGCTTACACAGTATCACTGGCCCGGTAACATCCGCGAACTGAAAAACTGCATAGAGCGTGCAGTGCTGGTGTGTGATGAACAGGTTATCCGTACGTATCACATGCCCCCTTCGTTGCAGACAGCAGAAAGCACAGCAACAGATTCCAGTCTGTCGTTCTGCGAGGCGGTGGCCAAGTTTGAGCAGGAACTACTGGTTGACGCGCTGAAAAAAGCCCGTGGCAATATGTTGCAGGCTGCCCGCGATTTGCGCGTAAGCTACCGTATTGTTAACTATAAAGTTAAGAAGTACGGTATCGATGCCAAAAAGTTCGCTGTCAGTAAAGGACGCATGGGCAGATAGACGCCTCTGGCGGATGAAAGTAAAAGCGGAGGTTCCCGCCGGAACCTCCGCTTTTTTGTATTTCGCCGGGCGGCACACAGCATACTGCGGGCCGGAGTAAAGGCGCCGGCCTGAGGAGGCTACGCTTCGTCTGTTTCCGCCAGCCAGGTCTGAAGAGCGTCTACGATCATTCTGGCCTGTTTCGGGCTGGAAATATTGAATTTGGACTGGGCACGGTACTCGCCGTTCATTTTGCGGTAGCGGCGGATGATGTACTTGTCGGTGCCGTAGTCTTCCAGCTTGTTGTCCCATTGTTTGTACCGGAAAAGCACTGTGGCCCATGCTCCCTTGGAAAGAATGACCTTATCAATTTCTTTGACAACAAGAATTCCGCCTTCTTCATAATCGACTGTCAGTTCTTCCACTGTTGCACTCATGAACGCTCCTCACTGCTCCGGCATGCTTCTGCATGTCTTCGGGGATTGATGATAAAAAGAGGGAGCCGCGCTCCCTCAGTGTGTCAGTCTGTTTCCTGTTCTTCTGCCGCATTTGCCTGATCTTTGGCAAGCTTCCATATTTCCGGTGCCTCGCCGAAGTGTTTGGCTGCCTGCCGCAGTCCAAGATTGAACGCCTTGACGTTGATGGCCTGAATCTTGGGGGGGAGGTTTTCTTCCAGACTTTTGCGTATCAGCCGCCGCTCGGCGAAGGGCAGAAGGTGCGTCACCGCGCCCAGCACCAGAGTGTTGATAGTCAGCGGGTTGCCTATTTTTTCTCGTGCCATGCGGGTAAAGGGCAGGCCGAGAAAGTGGTTGGTGGGGGTATGCTGTACCAGCGTGGTGTCCACAAGCAGCACTCCGGCCCGTTTCATATACCGGTAGTAGTTGTTGCAGGCTTCCTGACTGAGCGCCACCAGCAGATCAAGATTTTCTGTTTTGGGGTAGCTGATGGGGCTTGAACTGATGACCACGTCGGCACGGCTGGAGCCACCGCGGGCTTCGGGGCCGTAGCTTTGGGTCTGTGTTACATGGTAGCCGTGTCCCAGCGCAAGCGATGCCCCCAGAAGCCGGCCCAGAGTGATGATGCCCTGCCCGCCGAGACCGGAAAGACGGATTTCAAACCGGTGGATATGTTGCAATGTTTTTTTCATCGGGCACCGTCCATCAGTTTTGTCTTGAGTGCCGCGTATTTTTCTTCCAGTCCGTCCAGCTTTCTGTCGCGGAAAAGACCTATGGGGATACGCGGGTCGCTCTTGGGCGCTTTGCCTGATTCAATGGCTTCCAGTTTGACTGTGTTTTTTTTGAGCCATTGATACATGTCCACGGCACTTCTGAATTTGTTTTTGCGGCCGTACTGAGTCGGGCAGGGGGAAAGAGCCTCCACCACTGAAAAGCCGGGGCTCTGCAGCGCACCGGTTATCAGCCTGTCCAGCAGGTTGGCATGAAAGGTAGTGCCGCGCGCGACATAATTGGCTCCGGCCGCCTGTGCCATTTCCACGATATCGAAGGAAGGTTCCAGCGAACCGTAAGGCGTGGTCATGGAAAGGTCGCCGTGGGGTGTCGCGGAAGAACACTGGCCGCCGGTCATGCCGTAGATGAAGTTGTTGAGTATGAGAGTGGTGATGCCGATATTGCGCCGCGCGGCATGGATAAGGTGATTGCCGCCGATGGACATGGCATCGCCGTCGCCCATGACGCAGATGACCTTGAGCGCCGGGTTGGCCATTTTGATGCCGGTGGCAAAGGTAAGGGCGCGGCCGTGTGTGGTGTGAACGGTGTTGAAGTCCACATATACGGCCATGCGGCCTGAGCAGCCGATTCCGGCAACGATGACCACATCGTCTTTGGACAGATTCAGGCTGTGCACACTGCGGATAAGCGAGCCGAGGACTATGCCGTGTCCGCAGCCGGGACAGAACACGTGCGGAAATTTCTTATTGTGCCGCAGGTATTCGTGGATGAGTTGGGTGACGTCTGACATGCTCCACCTATACTATGGCTTTAAGTATTTCCGACGGGGAAATGATCTGGCCGTCGACACGGTTGATTGTCTTTACCCGCGTGCTGCCGCTGTTAACCCGTTTTACCTCGCGGGACATCTGGCCCATGTTCATTTCGGGCACGATAACCGCCCCGCAGCGTTTGGTCAGCTTTTCCACCGCAGGTCTGGGGAAGGGAAACAGGGTTTTCAGGGTCAGCAGACCTGCCTTGTAACCGCGTTCACGGGCCTGTTCCACGGCCAGATGCGCAGCACGGGCAACACTGCCGTAGGCAATGACCGCTATTTCGGCATCATCCAGCAGGTATTCGTCAACCATCTGGATATCAGGATAAAACTGGTCAATTTTGCGGAACATGCGCGACATGGCTTCGTTCACTTCTTCCGGGCGTGAGGTGGGAAAGCCCATGACGTCGTGTGTCAGTCCCGTGTAATGCATGCGGTACCCCGTACCTATGGGAGGCATAGCCGCCACACCGCGTGCCGTGTCCGCAAACGGTTTAAACCATTCCGGCGGCACGGAAGGCAGAACGCGCGAGAGTATCTCCACATCTTTCTGGTCGGGAATCTCTATTTTTTCACGCGTATGCGCCGTCACTTCGTCAATAAGCAAGATGACGGGAGTGCGGTATTTTTCGGCAAAGTTAAAGGCCACGATGGTCATATCAAGGCATTCCTGCACCGTGGAAGCCGAAAGCACGATGATTGAATGATCGCCGTGGGTGCCCCAGCGCGCCATCTGGACATCGGCCTGTGCGGGGCTGGTGGGCAGTCCCGTGCTGGGGCCGCCGCGCATGACATTGACCACCACCACAGGAGCCTCTACCATGCAGGCATATCCGATATGCTCCTGCATGAGCGAAAAACCGGGACCGGAGGTGGCGGTCATGGCTTTGCGTCCGGCAAGCGATGCGCCGATTATGGCACCCATGCTGGCGATTTCGTCTTCCATCTGTATGAAAACCCCGTTATCGAGGGCCGGAAGACGGGCCGCCATGACCTCCATTATTTCAGTGGAGGGGGTGATGGGGTAGCCCGCATAGAAAGTGCAGCCCGCAAGCAGTGCGCCCTGTGCGATGGCTTCGTTTCCCTGTGCAAAAATTTCTTTTTTTTTCTTTTTTCTTTGGGCCATATCAACCTTCACTCTCAGTTTGAGGCAGTGCGGAGGGCCCGTAGACCGGACAGCTGGCACCTGCTACCCTGGGTTTGATCACGATGGCGAAATCAGGACAGTGCAGCTCGCAGAAGCCGCAGTTTATGCACTGATCCATCTTTGTGACCTCAGCCTTGCCCAGTGTATTGAGTTCAAGAACCTTGCCCGGACAAAAGGCTACACAAATGCCGCAGCCTTTACACCAGTCCGGGTACACGCACACCAGAGTTTGCCCTTTTTCTTTTTTTGGCATTGCCGATCCGCAAATGGTTGGATGGGGTGAACACTGTCTGCATGGGAATGCAGGCGCAGGCAACGCATATAACGTCGCGTCCAGAGTTTACTGTGCCTTATTGTTAAACCAGCTTGTAATGCTGCGCAAGGTTAAATCCGTTATTTGTGGTAGTTGAGTCTTCAGTCAGCAGAAAATACGTCAGGAGTGCCGTATCGTGAAAAGTTCCTTGCCTGTTTTTGAGTTCGCATCACGTCGTTCACCTGTTTATGCACCGGAGGTTATGGTTGCTGCGTCACAGCCTCTGGCTGTCAGCGCCGGTCTGGATATTGCTGCCCGTGGCGGCAGCGCCGCCGATATGGCCGTGGCCGTGGCGGCCGTGCTTGCCGTTGTCGAGCCGTGCAGCACCGGTCTGGGAGGTGATGCGTTTGCTCTGTACTACGATTCAGCCACACAGCATGTGGCGGCGCTGAACGGTTCGGGAAAAAGCGGAGGCGGCCATACCCCCGAAGCTGTTTTTTCCGCCGGGTATGACGCAGTGCCGGCAAGGCACGGGCTGGCAGTAACTGTGCCGGGGGCATGTGCCGCATGGTGTGAACTGCATAGAAAATACGGCCGGCTGGATCTTGCCGAGGTATTGGCTCCTGCAGTGCGCCTTGCCCGTGACGGCTTTGCCGTCGGACCCGTTACCGCGCGGTTATGGGCAACCGAAGAAGCGCTGCTGCGTGGCAGCGAAGGTGGAAAAAGTCTGCTGGTCCGCGGAAGGGCTCCCCGTGCGGGCGAACGTATCCGCAACCATGCGCTTGCCCGTCTTTTGAAAAACATAGCTCGCAAGGGAGCTGCAGCATTGTACGAAGGGGCTGCTGCCGCGGCTCTGGCCGATGCGGTTCAGGCTGCCGGCGGCGTGCTGACCGCGGATGACATGAGCCGGTGCAGGGCGCAGTGGCAGACACCGGCCAGTACCGTGTACGGCGGTGTACGCGTGCATGAATGCCCGCCCAACGGTCAGGGGCTGGTGGCTCTGAGTGCGCTCAACATACTTGCCGCCTTGAGTGATAAGATAAAAGGTGCCCCTGTGTCCGCAGAACGTCTGCACTGTATGATAGAGTCTCTGCGGCTCGGTTTCGCTGACGGAACAGCGTATATTGCAGACCCTGATTTTTCGGCCGTTCCTGCGGATGGATTGCTTTCCGGGGAATATGCGGCCGCACGGGCTGCATTGATAGACTCCGGCAGGGCTTTGCCGCAGGCCGTGTGCGGTGTTCCTCAGTCTTCTTCCGATACTGTACAGTTCTGCGTGACCGACAGAGACGGTAATGCCTGCTCCATGGTGAACAGCATATACATGACGTTCGGCAGCGGAGTAGTTGTGCCTTCTTTGGGAATGGCTCTGCAGAACAGGGGGCACAACTTTGTGTTGCGGCAGGATCATCCCAACTGCCTTGCGCCGTATAAACGACCTTACCATACGATAATTCCGTGCCTGACAACGCACGAAAACGGTGAACTGCACGGAGTTATGGGAGTTATGGGCGGATTTATGCAGCCACAGGGGCATGTGCAGATTCTCAGTGCGTTGCTGGATGATGGATGCAATCCTCAGCAGGCTCTGGACAGGCTCCGCTTCTGCATTCAGCCTGACGGTGCAGCCAGTGTTGTGGCGCTGGAAGAGGGCATGGATGCGGGGCTGGCGGACAGCCTGAAGGCCAGAGGTCATGATGTCCGGCCAGTCAGCGGATACGCCCGCGACCTGTTCGGACGCGGGCAGATTATCCTGCGGCAGCCCAACGGATTCTGGGAAGCCGGCAGTGACGGGCGCGCAGACGGACTTGCGCTGGGTTTCTGATCACAGAGATATGTTGGTGAACAGCCCGCGCAGCATTTCCTGTGATACAGTGGGCATGGGTGTCTGTATCCGTGTGGGGTACTGCTCGCTTACTTTCAGCGACAGCAGATAAAAGCTTATCAGTTCATCCGAGATGGCCATTTTTTTGCCGGAATGCATGTTCTGACTCAGAGTGCGTTCCAGAAGGTCACGGCCGCTGAACGTGGAAATGTCGGAAACGATGTATGCCATGTCTATTTCCTCCTCGGCTTGTCCCCTACAGTATAAGCACGGCAGGTACGGATTGAAAAGAGCACCGGAAGTTATAGTTGGCATAAAAACAGGGGGCGGCCGGAAGATTCCGGCCGCCCCCTGTCATATGGGCATGTATGCGTCAGCGTTTTGAAATGGCAATGCAGAAAAGATAATAATCTTCAACCCATGAGGGATCGACCCGGTAGTTGTACCTGTCGTTGAGATCAAGCACCACCCGCATGGTTTTTTTGTCGGTGTTATGATGCGTTCTTACTGCCTGAATGTAGGTACCGTTCACATCGTACCTTTTTGCGCCGGACCACTCATGAATGTCTGTTATATCAAAATAAATGCGCGGTGCGCCGTTATCCACCGTCTGCAGGTCAGGAATGCGCGGTTTGTTGAAATCGATGCAGAACACATCAGCTTCCCCCTGCCTGCTGACGCCTATATTGATCACTCTGGTGGGGGTTCCTTCCGGAGGCGGCGATTTGGGCTGCAGGGTCTGTTCACCGCCGGTTTCGGCGGGCAGGGCGGTTGCCGGAGCTGCACATAACAGCAGCGCCAGAAGTATGAAGCCCGGTATATGGCGCATTTTCACGTGCAAACGACTCCTCATCCCGCTGTGCAAGCAGGACCTGTTCTTCGCATCAGTCCGTCAGCACCGCAACTGCGCATGCTCCGGGTCCGCTGTGTGTGCCCAGCACCGGTGACGCTTCAATGGTATAAAGCGGGGCAGTGCCCAGACGTTCGGTTATCAGCCGCCCGAGATGCCCGGCGCTTTCCGGCGCGGATACATGTGCGATGGCAATCCGTATATTTTTTTTGCCGCTTATGGTTTTTTCAAGACGCCGTAACAGTTTCAGTTCCGCCATGCGTCTTCCGAGTCCTTTTTCCACGACTTTTACCGTGCCATGGTCGCGCGCGTCAAATTCAAGCACCGGCTTGATATTAAGAAATTTTGCCACCGCTCCGGCGCCTTTGCTCATACGGCCGCCCCGCACGGCAAAGTCAAGCGTGTCCATGGCGACAAATACATGGAGATTTTTTACGTCTTTTGCGGCCATGTCCAGTATGGCGGGTGCGTCAAGTCCGGCTCTGGCACGCTTGGCCGCCTCAAGCACAAGCAGCCCGAGACCGGCAGAAAGAGTTTGGCCGTCAAATGTGTGCACCGGCTTTGAAGCCATTTTGCCTATGTTGGCTGCCGATTGCAGTGTGCCGCTGTATTTGGCCATGACATGCAGCGAAACGACTTCATCATGCAGCGCCAGCATGTCGTCATACAGGTGTTTGAAGTCGGCGGGCGAGGGCTGAGATGTTTTCGCCGAACGGGAAACACGCAGGCGGCTGTTGAATTCAGCAGTGCTGATGGACAGTTTGTCAATGAACTCCTCTTCATCCAGATAGAGCTTCAGCGGAGCGAAGCGTATGCCGTACTCCTGCATCAGGTCTTCGGGCAGGTCGCATGTGGAGTCAGTGACAATGCCGACACGGGGGGTGCGGCCGGAAGTGAGTGCAAGATGCTGGGCCAGCATATCGTCGGCTTTGCGGCATTCCACGGTGCCGTACCCCGCTGCCAGTGCAAAGACTTCGTCTGGGCTGTTGGTGTGCACATGAACCCGTACGGTTTCGGCTGTGCCCGCCACAACAAGGCTGTCACCCATGGCGGCCAGCTTTTCCCGCAGCGCTGCGGTGTCAATGTCCGTTCCGCGGATCATGCATTCGGTGCAGTACCTGAATTCCAGCGAATCCACGGCCACACGTTCCTGTGCGTTTTCTTCCGCTTCCTCTATGACAACAGTGCTTTTTGTCGAATCCTGACGGTTCAGCGAGCCTTTTTCAGTAAATTCTACAATGCCTTCGAGAAGATATAAAAAACCAAGCCCCCCGGCATCCACCACGTCTGCCGCTTTGAGGGTGGCCAGTTTTTCTTTGGTCTGCTGCACCGATTCCCGCGCCTTGCGCAGTGAATCATACATGATATGCTGAAAATCTTTGTACGAGTCGGCGTTGCTTGAAAGATGCTCGGACCAGTCGCGGATAACCGTGAGGATGGTCCCTTCTTTGGGGTTTGATATGGATTCGAGTGCGCGTCTGGTTGCCAGCGAAGCGGCCTGAATGAAATCGGGCGGCGTTACACGTTTCAGATCTTTGACGCCTTCTGAAAAACCGCACAGAAACTGCGCCAGAATGACTCCGGAGTTCCCTCTGGCCCCCATCAGTGCCGATTCGGCAATGACCTTGCTCATACCTTCGATGGAACCGTCTTTGGTTTGCGCAGAGTTGTCCACAATGTTGCGCATGGTTCCGGCCATATTGCTGCCCGTATCACCGTCGGGAACGGGAAACACGTTGATGGCGTTCAGGTGTCCGTGTTTTTCAATAAGCCGGTGTGCAGCGGCGTTAATGGCCCGCTTGAAGCGTATGCCATCAAGATATTTTATCTTATTTGTGCTGGTGGTCAAAGAAAGGCTCCTCGGCGGGAAAAGTACGATTCCCCCATGTGATCGTGCGCTGTAGGTATAAAGCAGATCATGCGCATGTGCAAGGTTCTGCTTTTGTGCTGCAATATGCTGTTATGTAAAAGCTATATTTTATTTCTGACATTTGTGCTGCGGGTGGGCGCACAGAGCTTGGTACAGTGCCTGACGTGTGATAAGACATGGGTCGGTGCGGTTTTGCCGTAGCCGGATTTCAAGTATGACCAGACAGGGCTGCTACGCCCGGGGAGAAAGAATATGTCCGATCTGCAAGGTAAGAAAATTCTGATGTTTGTTGAAGAGTACTACGAGGATCTGGAGCTGTGGTACCCGAAAATCAGGCTTCAGGAGGAAGGAGCCGAGGTGGTGGTGGCCGGTCCTGCGACCGGTAAGGTATACAAGGGCAAAAACGGGTACCCGTGCGAGGCTGATGTTGCCATTGCGGACGTTGACGCCGGCGGGTACGACGGCCTTGTGCTTTGCGGCGGGTGGGCTCCGGATAAACTGCGCCGTGATCCCAGAGTGCTGGAAATAACCAGAACCATCCATGATGCCGGTAAGCCTGTGGCGCATATCTGCCACGCGGGGTGGGTGCCCATCTCGGCGGGAGTGATGAAAGGTATCCGGTGCACATCGGTAAACGCCATCCGTGACGATTTGCAGAACGCCGGAGCTCAGTGGGTTGATCAGGAGGTGGTGGTGGACAAGAACCATATCACCAGCCGTACGCCCAAAGACCTGCCTGCGTTTTGCAAGGCCATTATCGCCATGCTGAAAGCCTGATTCTGTATACAGCTACAAGCAGATGCGACGTGCCACCGGAAGTTTATGCAGCTCCGGTGGCATTTTTTTTCGGCACGGGTTGACGGGGAATGGCCGGCGGAGTGGTGAAACTCTCGGGTGCTGTTGTTGAGAAGTTATGCGTCAGCGGATGCTGTGCGCCGTAATGATGAACATTACAACGGCAGTGGCACCGCCGAAAGCATACACTCCGGAAAATCCGGATACGGCATAAATGCTGGTGACAGCCAGCGGGGCGATGGTCTGCGAAAGGCGCAGCACCATGCCGTTTACAGCCATGACCGCCGCGCGTTGTTCCAGCGGGGCAAGGGCTGTAAGCAGCGTCATAAGATTGGGATAGTTGAGCCCCTGTGCCACACCGAAAAGAAAGACCGGGAGCAGCAGCCACCAGAACGTGGGCATATGCGGCATAAGCAGCATGGCGACCAGATAGAAAACGTGCCCTGCAAGCAGCAGGCGGTGCGGTTTGAACTGTTCGGCCAGTCTGCCCATGCGCGAAGCGCTGAGGGCCGTGCCCAGTGATGTCAGAGCAAAAAGTGCACCGATGGTGGCGGGCGACGCTGTGAAACGATGGTCAGCCAGAATGGGGATGAACGTGATGACAGGGCCGTACAGCATGGTGAAAGTCAGAAAAGAAACACAGAAGAGTCCGACAGCCTGCGGGCTTTTCATGGCACGCAGGGTATTTTTGAAGTACGCCCCCATGCTTTGCGATGTGTCCGGTGCGGGCAGGGTCAGACCGCGCCAGGCTATGAACGCCATGGGCAGTGTGGCAAGCGGAAGAAAAAAAGGCGCATGCCAGCCAAGCTCGCCCAGGATGCCGCCGATGGCAGGATAAAGAGCGGTCCCCAGGCTCAGCACTCCGGCATTGTAGCCCATGGCTCTTACGCGGTCGGGGCCTTCGTACAGGTCGCCGATGATTGTCGCATACAGTATTCCCAGCGGGGCTACGCCCACACCCTGCAGAAAACGCAGCATCAGCAGTGTATGCAGGTTGTCGGCAAAGCCGCAGGCCCCTCCGGCTGTGGCAAAAAGTAAAAGTGACGGGATGAGCACTTTTTTTCTGCCGTATCTGTCAGCCAGAATACCGGCCAGCGGTGTGAGCACTATGCCGGGCAGCGTGAACGCGGTGATTATCAGCCCTATGGTGGCAACGGGTGCGCCGAGCTCGTGCGCGGCCAGCGGCAGGGCGGGAATGATACTTGAAACCCCCATGACCACGGTCAGAGTGATTCCGAAAGTTATCAGCAGATTTTTGTCTCGCAGCAGCGGGGGTATTGTCATGGAGCTTTCCGGCAGACGGTTGCATGCTGTGCCTTGTCCGGCAGGCGCGGGATGACGGCAATGAACTGTAGTCCATATGCCTGATAGCCTCACCGGTCAAGGCGGGCCCTGTGTTGCCATTGTCACGGTTGAGGGATATCATGAGCATCTTGTCATTACGGATACCCGCTATCAAACTCAAACCGCTGTCTATGCTACGAGGCACATAATATGACTGCAGAGGCTGCAACCCGTGTGCGGTGCCCCTATTGCCAGAAGGTTTTTCTGCTTAAAAAGAAAACACTGCGCGAGGGGCAGAACTCCGTCTCCGTGAAATGTCCGTACTGTGCCGAGGGCCTTGTGCTGCCCGCGGAATGTTTTATCAAATCCTGATCTGACCGGCCGCCGCAAGGCGGTTTTTTTTATGCCCGCTGCGTTCCTTCAAGGCGCTGCCGGAGCGGGCTGTTTTCTGCCATCCTCCCTTGTTATAATCAGGGCCGTCCGCTTGATTGTCATATCGTTTTCACACTGCCGTAACAATCCGGAGTCATACAGGCCTCTGTTTTTTCATGATATCGGACAACGGGGTGGGAATGATGTCCTTGCGTTTCAAAATGGCCGGCTTTTGCCTGCTTATCGGTCTTTTTCCTTTGCTTTTCATGGGTGTTTTCAGTGTGAACACTGCGTCTGAAAGTCTGCGCGGCAAAGCACGCAGTCAGCTGGAGTCTGTGCGTGAAATACAGGGCAAAGCTGTTTCAGGCGTTATTGCCACATGGCGGCAGGAAACAGTCATGTATTCCAAAGTCAAGGAAGTCTACAACGCCATAGGCATGCTGCGCGACTATACCATCGGTCTGGCCGAAGAAGGCCTGCCCATGCCGGTGGATACACCTGAATATGAAGATCTCTACACGTATGTTAAGGCGGCCTTCACCCCGTATGTTGAAGTGCTGGGATATGAAGATGCCCTGCTTATAGACGATCACGGCAGGGTTCTTTTTTCTGTGCAGCGCGGTGATGATCTGGGTGCCGACCTCAGATCGGGACAGTTTTCCGCTACCAATCTGGCTCAGGCCTGGCGTAAAGCCGTGGCCGGCGAGACAGCTTTTGCCGATGTGGCTCCCTATGCTCCGTCCGGAGGGCGTCCTGCGGCTTTTTTTGCGGCTCCGGTATACAGCTACACCGGAGATATTCTGGGGGTAGCCGCTTTGCGGCTGCCGCTGGGAAACATCACCGGCCTGATGGAACAACAGTACGGCACAGGCTGTACAGGGGACAGCTATCTTGTGGGGCCGGATCTTCATATGCGTTCGGATTCACGTCAGGATCCGGAAAAACATGCCCTGCAGACATCTTTTGGCGCCGGCAGGGAGGGGCAGGTGGATAACAGGGCCGTTCAGGACGCCCTGCAGGGCATAAGCGGCATCACTTCGGGTGACGGTCTGTCCGGAGGCCGGTCGGTGATGGCCTATCAGCCGGTGCAGGCAGCCGGGGTCACATGGGCACTGATTACTTCTGTTTCAGAAAAAGAAGCCTTTGCCGCGGTGAGCGAGCTGCGGTTTATAGCCGGTATGGCTGGTGCCGTTACCACTGTGGTGGTCATACTGCTGACATTTGTTTTTCTGCGCCGTGAACTGCTGGCTCCGCTGGGGGCCATGCGTTCGTATGTGCAGAATGTCGCCGGAGGCGCTTTGCAGGCCCGCATGGAGACGGAAGGCGTCCGTTTCAGGGCGGAAATAGGCCAGTTGTCGCAGGGGATTCTGCAGATGGTGAGCCAGCTCAAGGAAAAGCTGGGGTTTGCCTCGGGCGTGCTGAGCGGTATCGTGGTGCCGTGTGTGGTGGTGGATACCCGCAACGTGATTTCATTTGTCAATCCGCAACTGCTGGCGCTGCTGGAGCTGGAAGGCGAAGGCTGCGTCTATTGCGGTAAACCCGCCTCGCTGGTGCTGCAGCACGGCAAGGACGGCCGGGGGACAACCTCGTGGTGCATCGAATCAGGTGAGACGGTGACCAATGTGGAGCGTGAATGGCGTACGGAAAAAGGCAACATGCGCCATGTGCGTATTGATGCCGCGCCGCTGCATGATCTGGATGGCAGAGTCATCGGTGCCATCGCACTGGTTGCTGATCTTACAGACATAAAAAGCAAAGAATACCATATCAGTCTGCAGAATGAGACGATGCACGAAGTTGCAGGTCGTGCGGACAGTATTGCTGCCGGGATTTCCGGCGAAGTGGCTGAGCTGTCGCACCGGGTCAAAAATGTATCTTCCGGAGCACGGACTCAGGTCATGCGGCTTGAAGAAGCGGCGGAGTCTGTCGGCCGCATGAACAACGCCCTGCAGGAATCTGCAGGATATGCCCGTGAGGCCGTGGCAGGTGCCGAAACCGCGGTGGCCCGTGCCAAAGAAGGTGCGCGCATTGTGACTTCTTCCGAAGAAGCCATGCACAGAGTCAGCAGCATGTCTTCCACTCTGCGCGAAAGCATGCATGAACTGGGGCAGCAGGCACAGGCCATCGGAGGAGTTCTGGATGTCATACGTGACATAGCAGACCAGACTAATCTGCTGGCACTCAACGCCGCCATAGAGGCCGCCCGCGCAGGTGATGCCGGCCGGGGATTTGCCGTGGTGGCTGATGAGGTGCGCAAACTCGCAGAACGGACCATGAGTGCCACCAATGATGTGCGCCGCAGTGTGCAGACTATCCAGAAGGCTGCGGATGAAAACATGGCGCATACCGAAGCAGCCGCCGGTGCCGTGGAGGAAACTGAACAGCTGGTGGCCGAGTCGGGCGAGGCCTTGCGCGTCATTGCCCGGCTGGCTGTGAACATGGGCGGACAGATTGAGCAGATAGCCCGCTTTGCCGAAGAACACACCAGAGCAAACGAAGGCATCATACAGACTGTGGATGAGATAAGCCGCATAGCCAGACAGACCGAGGAAGGCATGGACGAGTCTGCCCGGTCTGTGGAAGGGCTGCGGGGCAATGCCTCGGCGCTTCAGGGCATCATCGAGGAATTGCGCCGTTCGTGACACAGCGTATGGCGGTGCCGCCGTTTACAGTTGCCCGTACACCCTGAAAGCCTCGGCGCCGCCACGGACTGTGCATGCCTCACCGTGTTGCACTGCATCAGCACGCGGGTGCCGGATGGAAGCCGGATTGCCGGTGTACAGACCGCGGAGTGCAGTTAAAGCGCGGAAGGTGGCAGGATCAGGGACAGTTGCCGTTGACGCCGGCAGCGGCTGCAAAGTTTGCACGGCAGACAAGTGGCGGACGGCTCGGAATCAGAATCCGGTAACGACCGTATCCGCTGCTGCCTTGCCGGTTGCGCATTGCATCAGTGTTTCTGTCATGTCGTCCATCTGCGGGCCATGGTCGTAACCTGCAAGGTGCAGCAGTCCGTGAGCAAGCAGGCGCAGGGCGTGCCGGTGCGGTGGTTGTCCGTAAAGAAAGCTTTCCCTGTGCACGGCACCGGTGGAAAGAGCCAGAACCCCGAGGTCTGTGTCGTCCTCGGCGTGGCTGCTGTCTTTCCGGCATGCAGGGGGGCTGTCCGGTTCTTGACGGGGGGCTGCGACAGGGCCAGCGGCGGGAAACGAAAGTATGTTCGTCGGGCCGTAGCAGCCCAGAAACTCGCGGTTCAGCTGTGCGCTTTCCCCGTCATCGGTCAGAATGACCTCCACATGCGCACCGGAAAGTCCAAGACAGCTAAGCATGCTATGCAGTGCTATTCTGATGTCGTGACGGGAAAGAGGAAAACCGGTCATGGCACCGGTGCGTGTTGTTATGACAATCATGGCTGTTCTCCGCTGCGCGCAGATGTCTGGGGACGGGCAGGTCTGTCGGAAACAGCGATGAGCGTGGTTCTTTTTTCAGGCTGTTGCGTCACGGCCTGTTTTTTCTTTTCGCTCTTATCTTCCTGAGAGGCTGCGCGTTGTCCCTGTTTCGCCTCGGGGTACTCTATGCGCTGGTGGAATATGCCGGCCAGAATGCGGTGAAAGCTGTCTGTCAGCATAGACAGCTGCCTGAAAGTCAGTTCGGATTCATCCAGCTGCCCTTCGGCAAAGATGTTTTTCATGATTGTTTCAATATGCCCGCGGATGCGGCTTGGCGTCGGTTCGTTCAGCGTGCGGCTGGACGCTTCCACGGCATCGGCCAGCATGACGATGGCGGCTTCACGGCTTTGTGGTTTGGGGCCGGGATAGCTGTAATCCTCGGTTCTGGGGTTTTCGCCGTTATCGATGGCTTTCTGGTAGAAAAAGCGGATCAGCGATGTGCCGTGATGCTGCTGAATAATGTCCGTTATCCGGTTACCCAGCCGGTGCTGGCGGGCCATTTCCACTCCTTTTTTGACATGAGACAGCAGAATGAGTGCGCTCATGGAAGGAGCCAGCTTGTTATGCTTGTTCTTGCCGCCGGCCTGATTCTCGATGAAATATTCCGGTTTGGCCAGTTTGCCGATGTCATGATACAGCGCGGCCACTTTGCACAGCAGGCTGTTGGCGCCGATTGCCTTTGCCCCGGCTTCAACCATGTTCGCCACGATGAGTGAGTGGTGATACGTTCCGGGCACTGTGACCATAAGCTCCTGCAGCAGCGGCTGCTCCAGATTCATCAGTTCCATCAGGCGGAAACGCGTGGTATAGCGGAAGGCCAGCTCGACAATGGGGCTGAGAGCAAAAATGAGCAGCAGTGAAAGAACGGCGTTGGCCGAAGCAAGCATCAGTCCGTAACCGAAACGTGCCCAGCCCGAGCCTTCCAGAAAGGCCATTCCGCACCACAGGGCAAGTATGCCCCCTGCCAGCGGCAAAAGGCTCCAGACAACCTCCTGTCTGGTCTGAGCCCGCCGGATGACCCATGCACCCCAGACGGATGACAGAAAGAAAAAGAGCATGACATCTGTGCCGCCGTCCATCATTGCCATGCAGATGAAGGCCAGCAGCAGCGATGTGGTGACGCAGCGCCTGAATGAAAATATGAGCCCGATCAGTCCGCCCGCGCTTGCCACAGGCAGCAGAAACGGCAGAAGCTCGAATGAGTCGCCCCCTTTGCCTTCGGCCAGCGCCGCTCCCAGCACATCCAGCCCTTTGGCCATGCCGGCAAAAGCAAGTACCACGCAGGAAAGGAAAATGATGTCTTTGCTGCTTTTGAATGAAAAACTGCCTGTACGGTGTGAAAAAAGCAGCCCGGCGGCCAGAATGAGTGCCGTCAGAAAAACGCCCGCAACACGCGGTGCGGACAGATGTTCCTGTTTCTGCGACACAAGAGCCTGCAGTTTAAGCTGCATGTCTTCGGTTACTTTTTCACCCTGTCTGACAATGATTTCACCTTTCTGCAGACGGTAATACACCGGCGAAACCGCATTGCGTACTTCCTGTGTTCTGCGGGTTGTGGCTTCTCTGTTCAGAGTCAGAGTGGGCGCCAGCAGAGGAAAGAGCATGTCTGTCACGGCGCGGCGCATGCGCAGGGGAATATTAAGGTCGTGCCGCAGAAAGCTTTCCATATCTTTTTCCAGCTTTTCTATGTCGGGCACATAGCGCAGGTCTTCGCGCAACACCTCGGAACCGGAGGAAAGATCGCGGACGATGATGCCGTTACGTTCCTGCAGCAGGATGCGCTGGTCGGCCACAACGCCTGAGGCAAGGCGTGTTTCGAGCCACGGCAGCACTTCACGCTGCAGCAGGGTGGCGAACACGGGGGTGCGCCAGATATCAAAGGTGCGCGTCGAAATATCGCTGTTCAGCATTTCCGCCAGCTGCTGACGGTGGGTTTCGTGTCTGTCTGCGGACAGGTTGCGCAAAGACTCCAGGGTGGCGTTCACATTGGCGCGCAGCACATCTATGGTGGCGGTGCTCAGGTCAAAAAGCGGCGGCTGCGTGCGTGCAACTTCGTTGCGCCGTGCTTCGGTGGCGGCTGCATCTTCAACCCGCAGTTCCTGATCGGCCTGAATGTCGCGTTCGGCAACTTCGCCTGCCAGATATACAGTGGGGCTGTTTTCAAACTGCACCGAAGCCGCAACGGACAGGCAGAGCAGACTGATGAACAGAAACGCTATTCCGGCTGCCGGAACGGTTTTTTTGCGGGGGCGTATGCCGCTTACCTGCGGACCGCCGTTAGGCTTTTTCACTATGCTCATTTTCAAACCGGTCGTATGCCTGAACTATCCTGCCCACAAGAGGGTGCCGGATGACATCGTCTTCATGAAAATGCAGAAAACGTATTCCCTTGACGTTGCCGAGTATTCTTTCGGCGTGCACCAGTCCAGAACGGGAAAGCTGCCTGCCGCCGCTGCCGGGCAGGTCTATCTGGGTTATGTCACCTGTAATGACCGCCTGCGAACCGAACCCCATGCGTGTGAGAAACATCTTCATCTGTTCCGGTGTCGTGTTCTGTGCTTCATCCAGTATGATGAATGCGTCATTCAGGGTACGGCCGCGCATAAATGCCAACGGTGCTATCTCGATGATCCCTTTTTCAAGCATTTCAGAGACTTTTTCAAAGTCCAGCATGTCATGCAGCGCATCATAAAGGGGCCGCAGGTACGGATTGACCTTTTCTACCAGATCACCGGGCAGAAATCCCAGTTTTTCACCGGCTTCCACCGCAGGTCTGGTCAGGATGATACGTTTGACCTTTTTGGACAGCAGGCTGGAAAGAGCCATGGCTACGGCCAGATAGGTCTTGCCAGTTCCGGCAGGCCCCACGGCGAAGATCATGTCGTTTTCGCGCAGAGCGGCAATGTAGTCACGCTGGCTCAGCGTTTTGGCCGTGATGGTCTTGCGGGGCGAGACAACAAAAACCGCTTCCTTGAATATTCTGATCAGCTCAGTGGACGGTTCGCGTTGCAGCATGGTCCATGCGTACAGCACGTCTCTCGGATAAAGCGGATGGCCGGCCTTGAGCACACCGTACAACTGGGTGAGCAGGTTGACCATGGTATCAGCTGTGCCTGTTTCGGGCGACGTGACACACAGCATGGAGCCGCGTGTCGAAATACCCGCACCGGAGCGTTCAGCCAGCAGATTGAGGTTGCTGTTCTGCGGGCCGAAGAGAACATTCGCCAGCTGCGGGTCATCAAATTCAAGAGTTTTGCAAACGGTTGTGTCTGTCATGCTGTCCTGTGAGCAGGCCTGTTACAGGTGTAAGGGGGTTATATCTGGCAGAAACTACCTCTTTTCGGATACCGAGTCTATGTGTGTCCAGATGGCTGAAATAGCGGAAGATACATGTTCAAAACGATGGTTTTGTACTGGTGGCATGCTTTATGCTCACATAAAGGCGAGGCGGCAGAACATGCAGCCGCCCCGCGTATGAATCCGGAAATTCAGGAGCCTTAAAATGTACACTTCCCCCCTTTCTTCCGCATATGGCATGAACTTTACCGCCCCGAAACAAAACGATAAAACCGGCGACGCCGCTGCTGAGACATCCGCGCAGCAGAACACGGAAAGCGCACGCCCCCGGCGCATCAGCGCCTATACCGGCGGTGCTTCTTCACTGTCCGAGATTAAATCGATGATCAACGCGGCATTGAAAGGGGTGGAGCCCGACGGCAACGGCAGAGTTACTTTTGCCCAGCTGGAAAAGCACAGAGAAGCGATGGAAAAGGAATTTGCCGAAAAGGTGAAGGCCGACCTGCGCGAACTGGGCGTTGCAGAGGACATTGACTTCCGGCTGGTGGCGGACCCTTCTTCCGGCAAGGTGGAAGTGGTGAGTAATCATGAAGATAAGGGCAAGGTGGAGCAGTATCTGAAGGACAATCCTGAGGTGGTTGAACAATTCAAGCAGATACAGACCATTGCCAACCTTGACCGTGCCCGGCAGTTCAACGGCATTTCGCGTGCGGATATGAAACGTCAGATTCAGATGGAAGCGCTGGGCAGTTTTTTCATGTCGGCTTCTTCCAACGGTATGGGCACAGGGGCCATGGTGATGGATTATTTTCAGGGCAGCGCATCGCTGATGAACGGGCTTAACATGCGGGTATGACCTTTGTATTTGGTTGCCATACGCGGGCAAACAGGCTAATGCGCGGTCTTTCTTCCGGAAGAAAGACCGCTTTTTTGTGTTGTGCACGCCCGGTTGCGGGCGGCTTTTTTTTCCGGTTACTGTCGCCATAGCCGGAGGCTGTTGATGAGAACAATACAAGTTGTGAATGTACGATGGTTTAATGCCACGGCATGGTATGGCGCGTTTCTCAGCCGTCTGTTGCGTGAAGCCGGTCACGAAACTCTGTTCATAGGTCTTGACGGCACGCAGTCTTTTGTCAGGGCACAGGAATGGGGACTTGAGCCGGTGGCACTGGACCTGAACACGGCCAGCCCGTTGCGGCTTGCTGCATTGTGGGGGCGTATGCGTGCACTGGTGCGCGATTTCCGGCCCGATGTGGTCAATTGTCACCGCGGAGAGGCTTTTGTTTTGTGGGGAATGCTGCGTAAAGCAGGTGGCCGGTTCAAGCTTGTGCGCACACGCGGCGACCAGCGGCTGCCCAGAAACAATATACCCAACCGCTGGCTGCACTGTCATGCGGCGGATGCTGTTGTGGCGACAAACTCCGTCATGGCGCGCCATTTCCGCGATGTGCTTCAGGTGCCGGAACAGAAAATTCATACTATTTACGGCGGGGTTGATACCGCCGTGTTCAGCTATGACGAATCCGGACGCCAGCGGGTGCGGGCCGGCTACGGGTATGGTGCTGGTGATTTTGTTCTGGGCCTGCTGGGGCGGTTTGACAGAGTAAAGGGGCAGAAAGAACTTATTTTCGCTGTTGCCGATCTGTACCACAGGCGGGGGCTGCGTCATGTCCGCCTGATGCTTGCCGGCTTTGAAACAGCTACCAGCCGTGCAGAAGTTGAGGCGTGGATAGACGAAGCCGGAGTGCGTGACATTACCGTGATAACCGGCAAACGGGAGGATGTGGCAGCCTGCATCAGCGCCATGGATGCCGGTGTTGTTGCTTCGCTGTGGTCGGAAACCATTGCCCGTGCCGCACTGGAGATAATGGCGTGCGGCAGACCGCTGGTTTCCACCGGTGTGGGGGTTATGCCCGACCTGCTGCCGCATGAGGCGTTGTGTGCGGAAGGCGATGTGACGGCACTGGCAGACCTGCTGGAAAAAACAGTGCGCGACGAGCCGTGGCGTCACTGGTTGCAGGCAGCCTGTGTGCAAAGGATGAAGACGCTGCGGGAACGGGATTTTCTTGATACGACACTCGCCATGTACGAACAGGCATAGTCTGTCGTCTGTGCAGGGTATAACATCTCCGACGACAAGGAATACATAGTGAAGAGCTTTGCCAGTGACAATACGGCGGGGGCGCATCCCAGAATTCTGAATGCATTGGCCCGGGCCAATGAAGGACATGCTGCCCCGTATGGTAACGACCCTTTCACCGCTCAGGCGCAGGAGTGCTTCCGCCGCATTTTCGGTGAGGAAACGCATGTGTTTCCCGTTTTTGCGGGAACGGCAGCCAATGTGCTGGCATTGCGAGGAGCTCTCAAACCGTGGCAGGCGGTGGTATGCTCTGATGTGGCCCACATCAATGTGGATGAAACCGGTGCCCCGGAAGCCATGGGCGGTATGAAACTTGTGGCGCTGCCTTCAAAAAACGGCAAGCTGACTGCCGCCTGTCTGGAGCCTGCCTTTGAGCAGATAGGAGTTGTGCACCACGCTCAGCCGGGTGTTGTGTCCATCACGCAGGTAACGGAATACGGAACCGTGTACACGCCGGACGAAGTTCGTGCCATTGCCGATGCAGTCCACGGGCGGGGGTTGCTGCTGCATATGGACGGCGCCCGCATTGCCAACGCCGCCGCGGCACTGGGGCTTACGCTGCGGGAACTGACACGGGATGCGGGAGTGGATGTGCTGACTTTCGGCGGAACTAAAAACGGTCTCTTTTTTGGCGATGCCGTGGTTGTTTTTGATGAGCGCCGTGCAGAAGGTTATGCCTACCTGCGCAAACAGACGGGCCAGCTTTGTTCAAAGATGCGTTTTATCAGTGCGCAGTTCGTTGAGCTTTTGAAGGACGGTCTGTGGCTTGAAAATGCGCGCCACGCCAATGCCATGGCTTCCGTTCTGGCACAGGGACTGTCCGGCATCGATGCCGTATCCATAACGCGTCCGGTACAGGCCAACGCTGTCTTTGCCTGTCTGCCTGCACGCGGTGTTGCCGCGCTGCAGCGCGAGTATCTTTTCAATGTGTGGGATGCCGCAACGGGCGAAGTGCGCCTGATGACGTCGTTTGCCACCACGGAAGACGAAGTGGCCGAATTTGTACAGGCTGTCCGCGCAGCTTGCTGACGCCCTTTCGTCCGGATGGAAAGTCAAGGCGCGGCAGACTGTCAGGCTGCCGCGCCTTGTTGTTATCTGCGCAGAAACGAATAAATCCGCGCTGCCGCGGGATTTGCATACAGCCTGACCCGCGAGAGCAGCCAGCGGGCGGGCCTGTTTTTTACCTTGAAGCGGTGCACTGCACCGGCAGAGTGCGGCGGGTTGGCGCCGGGAGCAGTGGTAAAGAAAACACTGAAACCCTGCTGCTCCGCCATAAGTTTAGCCGCTGTTCCCGCCACGCCCCATGGCCAGCAGAAAGACCGTCTTGCATGGCCCAGTTCTTTTTCAAGCAAAGCCTTGCAGGCGGCGATGTCTTTTGTAAAACGGGCGTCGCGTTCCTCATCTGTTTCATAGCGGCCGGCCTCTGTTGCGGACAGCGCATCCAGCCTGCGTTGCAGTCTGTCCCTGTTTTCCGGTTGCTGTGCAAAGTTATAGGCTTCAATCTTGTTCTGGGGCACAGTGCTGCGCACTATGTCCATCAGCCGTGCAGAAGGCAGAAATGCATTACCGGAAAACGCAGGAGCCTTGGGATATGCCGGCATGCCCCACAGGTTTTCACCTTCAACCTCATAAAAAGTGCGCCCTCTGCCGCGGGGAAAGATAAAACCTGAGTATTCGTGCCCGCAGAAAATGTTGGCATGAGAATGCGAGTGCGCTGCAATGGTGATAACGCCGGAAGCTTCCATGGCCCGCGCCTCGCTCCAGCTGAAAAATGTGTCCTGACGTTCCGCCACGCCTTCTGCAATTTCAATGAAAGGTTTATCTACCTGAGGCAGAGCGTCAGGTCTGGCCCTTCCTTCGCGGATATCGTCGATGGTCGGTCTCAGGGTGGCGTGGTTTTCAATTTTAGAGGTAACCGCGAAAATGACGGCCTTGTGCCCGTATTTTTTAAGAACGGGCCAGGCATATATGTAGTTGTCCAGATAGCCGTCATCAAAGGTTATCAGAACGGATCTGCGGGGCAGGGGCGTGCCGTTGAGCAGAAACTGTTCTGCTTCGTGCAGGCTTATGCCGTGCCAGCCGCGGGCCGCAAGGGTTCTGCAATGATCTTCG
The DNA here is from genome assembly GCF_055388115.1 of Oleidesulfovibrio vietnamensis. Lineage (NCBI taxonomy): Bacteria > Pseudomonadati > Thermodesulfobacteriota > Desulfovibrionia > Desulfovibrionales > Desulfovibrionaceae > Oleidesulfovibrio > Oleidesulfovibrio vietnamensis. The sequence goes on along the minus strand of NZ_AP042419.1, from coordinate 2,193,571 downwards.
AATGTACGCGGATCAACGGATATGGAGCCTTCGCACTTGCTGACATAATGGTACATGAGTACCGGCAGACTCTTTGTCATGAGTAATTTCGCTTGACTGCTGATTAATACGGATTACTTGAAATAACGAGGCCGTCGACGGTTGCAGACCGCAGGATGGCCGCATCATCAGGATGCTGTCAAAGGAGAGCTATACGAGATGGGAGTTGAATACAAGGACTACTACAAGCTGCTGGGCGTGTCGCGCAGTGCCTCGAAAGAGGAGATAGCCAAAGCCTACAAAAAGATGGCCCGCAAATATCATCCGGATCTTAATCCGAATGACCCTGATGCGGAGGCCAGATTCAAGGAGGTGAACGAGGCGCACGAGGTGCTGAAAGACGAGGAAAAGCGTCGTCTTTATGACCAGCTCGGACCGGACTGGCAGCACGGCCAGAGCTTTCAGGGCGCGCAGGGCCACAGGTACGCCAATTTCGGCGGAGGGGCCGGTTTTGATTCCTCGGGATTCAGCGACTTTTTCGATATGATTTTCGGCAATGCCGGTGCAGGAGGCTACAGGCACTCTTCAGGCTTCGGGCCTGATCCGTTCGGTAATTTTTCAGCCAGGCAGCGCAAGGGGCGCGATGTGGAGGCGCAGCTTACCCTGACCCTTGAAGAAGCACTGAAAGGCGGGAAAAAATCGCTTACCCTGCAGGGACAGGGAGGCGGTGATTCCAGACGGCTGGAGGTGTCAATTCCTGCCGGTGTACGTGAAGGTGCAAAAATCCGGCTTTCCGGCCAGGGGGACCCCGGCATGGGCGGCGGCCCCGCAGGAGACCTGTACCTGCGTGTCAGGCTGGCTGAACATCCTGTTTTTCATGTTGATGGCAGTGATGTGCTTGTGGATGTATATGTGGCTCCGTGGGAGGCTGTGCTGGGTGCCGCAGTGCGTGTACCCACGCTGGATGGCGAAGTGCAGCTGAAAATTGCTCCCGGTACGGGCAGCGGCAAAAAACTGCGGCTGCGCGGCAAGGGGCTGGGACCCGCAGCATCCCGCGGGGACCAGTATGTGAGGATTCAGATACGTGTACCGGAGAACCCATCTCCGGAAGAACGCGAACTGTGGGAAAAGCTGGCGGCTGTTTCAGCTTTCAACCCAAGACCCTGATCAACGAAAAGCGGAACGCACGAGGAGACGCGCCATGACTGTTAACAGGCATTCCGGAGACTTACCTATCCGATCGGAATATATCGCATGGGCCGAGTTTATTGAACTTACCGGCGTGCCCCCCGTAAGGCTGGGGGAACTGGTTGAATACGGCTGGCTTGTTCCCGTGCGTACCGCAGGGGCTGAATATCTTTTCCGCAGGCTGGATGTGTACCGTCTGAGGAAATTGCAAAGAATTTGTGACGATTTTGAACTGCCCAGCGTGGGCGGGGTGATAATCGTCGATTTGCTGGAACGTATCGATCAGCTGGAGCGTAAAGTTAGTTCATTGGAAAAACTGCTTTAGTTCTGCATTTTCTGACGATACGGAGGAGAAAAAAATGGATATAAGCAAGTTTACTGAAAAATCGCAGCAGGCTCTGGGCGAAGCACAGAATGTGGCCGTGCGGGCAGGCCATCAGGAGGTTGATGTCGAGCATCTTGCGCTCGCGCTGGTGGTGCAGGAGCATGGGATTGTTCCCCGTCTGCTGGACAAGGCGGGAGTGCGCCCCCAAGCTTTTGCCGCGGCTGTCGAGGCGGAACTGGGCAGAAAGCCTGCTGTAAGCGGTCCGGGTTCGGCGCAGGGGCAGATTTTTGTCACACAGCGGCTTAACAGGCTGCTTGTAAAAGCGCAGGATTCCGCCCGTCGTCTGCAGGACGAGTACGTCAGTGTGGAACATATTTTCTGCGCCATGGCTGAAGAACCAGCCTCAAGCCCGGTGGGCAGAGTGTTTGCTCAGTTCGGGCTGACACAGGAAAAGCTGCTGGGCGTACTGACTCAGGTCCGCGGTGCACAGCGCGTAACGTCATCCAACCCTGAAGATACCTATGAAGCCCTCAGCCGTTACGGTCGAGATCTTGTGGAGGAGGCGCGCAAGGGCAAGCTTGATCCGGTGATTGGCCGTGATGCCGAGATAAGGCGCACGGTACGCATTCTTTCGCGGCGCACAAAAAACAACCCTGTGCTCATCGGCGAGGCCGGAGTGGGTAAAACCGCCATTGTTGAGGGGCTGGCACACCGCATACTCAACGGTGACGTACCCGAAAGTCTGCGCGACAAGAGCCTTTTTGCACTGGATATGGGGGCGCTTATTGCAGGCGCCAAATATCGCGGAGAGTTTGAGGAACGCCTGAAAGCGGTGCTGAAAGAGGTTGAGCAGGCCGAGGGCCGCATAATCATGTTCATAGACGAACTGCATACCATTGTGGGGGCCGGCAAGACGGACGGTGCCATGGATGCGGGCAACCTGCTCAAACCCATGCTTGCACGCGGCGAACTGCATTGCATCGGGGCCACAACGCTGGATGAATACCGCAAGTATATAGAAAAGGATCCGGCACTGGAACGCCGTTTCCAGCCTCTGGTGGTGGATGAGCCTACCGTGGAAGATACCATTTCGATTCTCCGCGGTCTCAAGGAGCGGTTCGAGGTGCACCACGGGGTACGCATCAGTGACTCCGCACTGGTGGAGGCTGTCACGCTTTCCAACAGGTATATTGCCGACAGGCAGCTTCCGGACAAAGCCATTGACCTTATCGACGAGGCCGCTGCGCTTATCAGGACCGAAATTGATTCGCTGCCCGCTGAACTGGACGAAGCCAACCGCAAGATCATGCAGCTGGAAATTGAACGTGAAGCTTTGCGGCGTGAGACGGATGCGGCGTCTCGTGAACGGCTGCAAAAGCTGGAGAATGAGCTGGCTGAACTGCGCGAGGTACAGGCGGGACTGAATACCCAGTGGGAACGCGAAAAGGGCTCTATAGACAGCGTGCGCGCGCTTAAAGAAGACATTGAGCGCACGCGGCGTCAGATAGAGGAGGCGGAACGCAATTACGATCTTAACCGTGCTGCGGAGCTGAAGTATTCAGTGCTGCACGATCTGGAAAAACGTCTTGCGGCAACCGAGGGCGGCGGCGAAAACGGCCCGCGGCTGCTGAAGGAGGAAGTAGGTCCGGATGATGTGGCAGAGATAGTAGCCCGCTGGACAGGAATTCCCGTGACGCGTCTGCTTGAATCGGAAAGGGAAAAGCTGCTCCGTCTGCCCGATGTGCTGCATCAGCGGGTTGTGGGACAGGATGTGGCGGTAGATGCCGTGGCAGAAGCGGTGCTGCGCTCGCGCGCCGGGCTGTCCGACCCTGCGAGACCCATCGGTTCTTTCATTTTCCTCGGACCCACCGGAGTGGGAAAAACCGAACTGTGCAAGACCCTTGCGCAGGCGCTTTTTGATACTGAAGATAATATTGTCCGGCTGGACATGAGTGAATACATGGAAAAACATACCGTGGCACGCCTTATCGGAGCGCCTCCCGGGTATGTGGGTTATGACGATGGCGGGCAGTTGACCGAAGCGGTGCGTCGCAAACCGTATAGTGTTGTGCTTTTTGATGAAATTGAAAAAGCGCATCCTGATGTGTTTAATGTGCTGCTGCAACTGCTGGACGACGGCAGACTGACGGACAGTCACGGCCGGACAGTGGATTTCAAAAACACTATCATCATCATGACCTCCAACATAGGTGCCCCGCTCATGCTGGACGGCATTTCGCCGCAGGGCGAATTTACCGAAGGAGTGGAAGACAGGGTGCTTGAAGAACTCCGGCGGCATTTCAGACCGGAATTTCTCAACAGGGTTGATGAGATAGTGCTCTTCAAACCTCTTATGCTTGAACAGATCATGCATATTGTCGATCTGCTCATGCAGCGCCTGCTGGGGCGCCTTGCCGAACGCAAAATCCGCGTGAGCCTGACAGACAAGGCGAAACGGTTCGTTGCCGAGTCCGCATACGATCCCGTATACGGAGCGCGTCCGCTGAAGAGGTACCTGCAGCAGCGCCTTGAAACTCCGCTGGCCCGCAGGATAATTGCCGGAGAACTGCGTGACGGACAGCAGGTGACCGTGGATACCGACGGTCATACGCTGTTTTTTGAATAACAGTATATGCGACAAAAAGGACGGCCGCCGTACAGGGCGGCCGTTCTGCGTTGCGTGCGGCTGTGTTGTCTGCTACATGCTGACCCATTCCATATAAAGTCCCGCTGTACGCGGGAAGATCAGGACAGGTGATTTATGAGCCTAAGACTGTTTTTTTGCTCTTTATTAACGTTAGGCCTGCTTGTAAGCGCGGCGGGTACTGCTTTTGCCCAAGGGGAGAAATCTATGGTTCGTTTTGAGACTAGCATGGGTGACTTTGTTGTGGAACTTGACGCGGAAAAGGCTCCCGCCACCTGCGAAAACTTTTTGCAGTATGTGCGTGACGGCTTTTACGATGGTACCATTTTTCACCGTGTCATGGACGGCTTCATGGTGCAGGGCGGCGGTTTCACGGAAAATATGAAGCAGAAGGAAACCCGCGAGCCTGTACAGAACGAAGCCGATAACGGCTTGAAAAATGAAGAATATACCGTTGCCATGGCCCGTACGCAGGATCCGCATTCCGCCACAGCGCAGTTTTTCATTAACGTGAAGGACAATGCGTTTCTGAATCATCGCGGAAAGTCCCTGTCCGGCTGGGGCTATGCAGTTTTCGGCAAGGTGGTTAAAGGCAAAAGCACCATTGACGCCATCAAGGGAGTACCTACGGGCAGCTACGGACCTTTTGAAAATGTTCCTCTGGTACCCGTTGTAATCAACAAAGCTGTGGTCATGGACTGATACCGCCCCGGCTTTGCTGCCTTGCGGCTTTGCGCCTGCCGGCTTGCTCCGGCAGGCTTTTTTTTTGCGGTTGTCAGATGTGTTTGTGTTGCAATAAGCTGCTGTGGCACGTGGAAACCGGTATTTTTATCCAACCCCACCCGGAAACAGCGAGGCAGCATGACCTACCGTACGGAACATGACAGTCTTGGCGAACGCAAGGTTCCCGCACAGGCTTACTACGGCATTCAGACACTGAGGGCTCTGGAGAATTTTGAAATCACAACTATTCCTGTTTCGCATTACAGCAGGTTCATACAGGCGCTGGCTGTGGTTAAAAAAGCTGCGGCCATGGCCAATATGGAGTTGGGAGAACTCGATTCCGCCGTCGGCGAAGCTATTATCCATGCCTGCAAAGACGTGCGGCAGGGCAAGCTGGATGACCAGTTTGTAGTGGATGTCATTCAGGGCGGGGCGGGAACGTCGGTAAACATGAACGCCAATGAAGTGATCTGCAACAGGGCTCTTGAGCTGAGCGGGCATGAAAAAGGGCGGTATGACATTATCCATCCGCTCAATCATGTGAATCTTTCGCAGTCCACCAATGATGTTTACCCCACGGCTTTGCGCATAGCGCTTGTGTGGTACAGCCGCGAACTGCTGCACGGGCTGCGCGAACTGCGCGACGCTTTGAGCCGCAAAGGTGCAGAATTCGGCAATGTCATTAAAATGGCCCGCACACAGCTGCAGGATGCCGTTCCCATCACGCTCGGAGCCGAGTTTGCGGCATATGCTGTTACGGTCAATGAAGACATTGACCGTCTGGAAGAGGTGATGCGCCTGCTTTGCGAAGTCAATCTGGGGGCTACGGCAGTGGGAACAGGCATCAATTCCGTTCCGGGCTACGGAGCCCGCGCCTGCGCCATTCTGGCTGATGTGACAGGCCTGCCCATATCTCAGTCGGCGAATCTGGTAGAAGCAACCAGCGATGCCGGCGCATATGTGACTCTTTCGGGACTGCTGAAACGCACCAGTGTGAAACTTTCAAAGATATGTAATGATCTCAGATTGATGTCTTCAGGGCCGTTTACCGGCCTGCACGAAATCAATCTGCCGCCGGTGCAGCCCGGATCATCCATAATGCCGGGCAAGGTCAACCCTGTCATTCCTGAAGTGGTCACCCAGATATGCTACCAGATTATCGGCAATGACATGACAGTGACCATGGCTGCGGAGGCAGGGCAGCTTGAGCTTAATGTTTTCGGACCCATTATCGCATTTAATCTGTTTCAGTCACTGGAAATTCTGACCAGAGGTGTGCACACCCTGAGAAAGCGGTGCATCGAGGGCATAACCGCTAATGATGAGCGTTGTCTTGAATTGCTCAAAGGTTCTCTGGGGGTGGTGACGGCTTTAGCTCCCGCCATAGGATATGAGGCGGCTGCAAAAGTGGTCAAACAGGCACAGGAAACGCGCAAGCCCGTGGGACAGGTGCTTGACGAGCAGGGGCTTATGACCGCCGAAGAGTATAACGAGCTGCTGGATCCGAGCAAGATGCTTGCTCCGAGAAAGTTGCCGAACCGTAAAGCGGCAGAGGATAAATGACCAGAACTGCTTTCTGCTGCTCGCATCCTGTTTCTTCCGCCATGCCGCACTGGCCGGAAGATCCGCCCACTGTGTTCACTCCGTGGTCGGACATGAACACGGACGGTTTTTTTCTGCGCAGTTTCTGTATGGGCGAGCACAGCGGCACCCATGTGAACGCGCCAGCGGCTTTCTTTCAGGGGGGGCACGGTATTGACAGTGTTGCCTCCGCCCCGCTGGTTTTTCCGCTGGCTGTTATTGATGTGCATCAGCAGGCTGCGCAGGATGTGTGTTATCTGTTACAGCCGGAGGATGTTCTGGACTGGGAACAACGGCACGGGCCGTTGCAGGCGGGGACTTTTGTGGCCGTGCACACAGGCTGGGATGCTTTCTGGCATAGTCCTGACAGGTTTCTGGGACGGTGTGCGGGCGGAGGAATGCGCTTTCCTGCCGTGTCCCGTGCGGCAGCCAGGCTGCTTGTACAGCAGCGCGGTATAGCGGGTCTGGGCATTGATACACATGGCATAGATGCTCCCGACGACGCAAACTACACCTGCAACCGGATGATTCTTTCTGCCGGAGGTATTGTTGCGGAATGTCTGTGTTCTCTCGGGGCACTGCCTGCCATCGGCGCGACTGTCGTTCTGGGGGTTATTGCCTTACAGGGCGGGACTGGTGCTCCTGCCGCGGTCACAGTTCTTGTGGATGCCTGACAGGAGAGGGATTGGAAGTCTTCCGCGTTGCGGCGGGGTACTTTTCAGAGCACTGATCTGCGTCTTTGCCGTCAGAGTGCGGAGACATAAGCCGGAAAAAATAAAACAGCACGGAGCGTAGGGCTCCGTAATGGATTACTGCGCAGAATAACCAAAACACGCCCTCTCGGGGCGTGTTTTGGTTTGCGGGTTGAGCAGGGCAGGGGGGCGCTATGCCGCGTTATCGCTTTTCATCTGTGCAATAACGGTGTGCAGATCGTCTGCCAGACGGGCAAGGTCGGCCACAGCCTGTGAAGAGGACTGCATCGCCATGGCTGTTTCGTCGGCAATGCGGGTTATCTCTTCAGTGGAACGGTTAATCTGCTCACTGGTGGCCGATTGTTCTTCTGCGGCTGTGGCGATGCTGTTCACCTGATCAGCGCTTTCCTGCACCAGCTGCATGATTTCTTCGAGAGCTTTTCCGGAAAGCGTGACCATTTCCGCTCCGGCAGAAATGGCAGTTGCAGCGCTTTCCGTGTTGCGGATATTTTTCTGCGTGCTTTGCTGTATTCTTTTGATGCTCTGGCCCACTTCCTGCGTTGCACTCATGGTTTTTTCAGCAAGTTTGCGCACTTCGTCGGCCACCACAGCAAAGCCGCGCCCCGCGTCTCCTGCCCGTGCAGCTTCAATGGCTGCGTTAAGGGCCAGCAGATTTGTCTGGTCGGCAATATCTGCTATGACGTTCATTATGGCGCCGATTCCTTCTGCCTGTTGTCCCAATTCTGCCATATCCGCCTTCAGGGCCAGAGCCTGTTCATGGGCCAGTGTAATTTTTTCAATTGTCTGCTGTGCGACCCGGCCGCCTTCAAAGGCTTTCTGCTTTGTCTGCTCGGAAAGGCCAGCCGTGGCGGTGGCATTGCGTGCAACTTCCAGTACCGTCGCGTTCATCTGCTCCATGGCTGCGGCTGTTTCGCCCGTGCGTTCCCGCTGAATGTCAGTCCCGCGCGACGACTGCTCTATCTGGGAAGAAAGTTCCGCGGAAGCGGAAGCCAGCTGTTCCGCAATGTTGCCCGCGTTTTCCGCTGTTTCTGCAATACGTTTATTTTGTTCTGCAATACGTCTCTGCTGTTTTTTAAACTCCGTCATATCAAGATACAGGCACATCCCGCCGGTTATGGTTCCTTCCATGTCCTGCAGGTATGTGACATTGGCCAGCACTTCGGTCTGTCTGCCTTTGTGACCGGTTATGGTAACCTCAAGATTTGATATGACCTGTTTTTCGGCCATGCTGCGCCCGACAGCGGTCTTTCTTCCGGGATCGTTGTAAAACAGGTCGGCAAGAGTTCTGCCCAGACATTGTTCCGGAGCTTTGTCTATCTGGAGCATTTCCAGACACGGTGTGTTGATGAATGTCGCCTTTTCATCTTTGTCCACAATGAGCAAGGGCAGGGTTATACCTTCCAGAACACTGCGGCTGAAAGCAAGCTTGTCTTTCAGTTCCTGCACCATGTTCTGAAGGCCGGTGGACAGTGCGGCCATTTCGTATCTGTGGCTTCCTGTCATGACTGCAGACAGGTTGCCCGATGCAACCGAATTGGTGTAGTCCTGCAGGCAGCGTAACGGACGTATAACCATGCGCTGCATAAAGAAAAGAACAACGGCGATAAGCGTGACAGCTGCAACGGTGCCGGTCAGCATAAGCATATTTCTTTGTGTAGCGGCCGCTGCTGCAAGATCGTCTGCGTAGCTTGTTGAAAGTACCTTGAAGCCCGTTGCGGGAATTGTCGCGCTGATCAGCGCCTTCTTCTTTCCTTTCCATGAATAAAAAATAGCTGTTTCATCGTTTTGCAGAGCCTGCTGCATGAAATCAAAACCGGCAAGAGAAGTGAACTGCACGGTTTTATCCGGGTGGGTTATAACCACTCCGGCGTTGTCGGTAACCACGATGTATCCGGCCTTGCCGATGGTTACGTGAGAAATGAAATTTTCGCTGATGCGCGACCAGTCCAGGCAGGCAATAACTCCGCCGAGAACTTTTTCGGTAATGGGATCAATGATGGGAGCGGCAAGTTTGACAAGAGCGTCCCCTGTTTTTTCCGATCTGACGGCATAACCGGCAATATATTTTTTGCCCTGAGCTACCGCCTCGATCAGCTTTTCATCTTCTTCCCGCCCGTCGGTTACCGTTTCATTTTTTTCATTCACACCGCCGAGAATATTGCCTTGGGTGTCAGTGACCAGCAGCGAAGATATAAGGTCCAGACTTTCAACGGTATTTTGGTATTCTTTTATGGGGATGGAGCGGGCGTTGTTGTATCTAAGAGCATTGACAACATAGCGTCGTTCGCCGAATGCCTGTGTCGATGCGATGTTTGACGCCAGGATATGCTCGGTACTGCTGACGATCTGGTTGTTAAGTGTTTTTATATTTGCTTCCTGATTTTCTATAGTGCTTTCATATGAACTGGCCGTGGCAAAAAATATCAGCGCGCCTATGGTAAGAACGATCAGGACGGTGATAAGTGCCGAAAGCTGGGCGCTGATGCTTCTGAGATTCATCACTGCTCCTTATTTCGAAAGATGTATGACTGACGGAGGATAGTGTGTATATCCACTTTATGCCGCAAGCTGTCTATGGAAGTGAACTTGTTGTATTTTTACTGTATGCTGGACTTTTGTCAATAACTGTACAATATCCTGATTCTGTCGCTGCGCTTTATTGCCGGCATGTGCCACAGTGAATTATGTAGCTGGCTGCGTCCGGAGTTGCAGGCATGATGTGCCTATGCTTCGTTGCTCGTATGTGTCCTGATAAAAAGGGGTGTTGTCGGCGGGTATGGCGCGGTGTACTCTGCAACCGGTTAGCGGTTCCGTTGTTTTTTTAAAGGGGCAGACGTGTCTGATAGCGAATTGTATCCTGAAATTCTTGGCGTGTACTCTCTGCAGCAGGAAACAACTGTGGGAGTTGGAGGGACCCAGTCGTTCAAGCATCAGGTGACGTATTGGTATGTACGCAGGCTTTCAGAGGATGTTTACGAGGTGCAGCCTCTGAATGCTCATCATGTGCCATCGGGCATACGGCGGGAACATCCTGAACTGGATTTTTTGCGTATGTATGTTCCCGAGCCTGATTATTACAGAACGCATACTGTTCCGGCTCTGAATTCATTAAACAGAAAGCTGAAGGAGGGGGAGACTCTTCTGGATATCGGCCGGCTTGATGATGCAGAGCGTATGTTCATCAAGGCTCTTATGATTGACGATCTGAATGTTCCTGCCAATTACGGTCTTGGCGAAGTCTATTCTGAAAAAAAGGACTTCCGCAGGCTAAAGCGTGTCATCGACACGTTGCTGGGACTTGATCAGGTTTTTTGTAAAGAGCAGAAAAGCCGGTTTAACAGATTCGGCATCAGCCTGCGCAAAAACGGGCATTATGAAGAATCGCTGCGTTTTTATGAACGGGCTTTGCAGGTGGCGGAAGATGATCACCTGCACTTTAATGTTGCCCGGGTGCATTACGAAAAAGGGGCGGTGGACAAATGCATAAGCCACCTTCAGCGGGCGCTGGAGCTTAACCCTGACTTCTCCGAGGCTGAGAAGTTTCTGCGCTACTGCAGCGGTTCTGCCAGTGTGCAGCGTGCCGGATAACAGATGCAGAGCAAAGCATAAAAAAACGGGTTACAGCCATGCTGCAACCCGAAATTTTTATGGTCGGGGCGACACGATTTGAACGTGCGACCCCCTGCTCCCAAGGCAGGTGCGCTACCAAGCTGCGCTACGCCCCGTAATGATCGAAGAGGACTGATAGTCTAAACAGAGAGGACATGCAAGGGAAAAATGGTCAGGCCGGGGGTTCAAGTATGGCTTTGCGCACAGCAGAGAAAAGTTGTTCCAGAGCGTGTCTTGCAGATTCGGCTTCCCGCAGGTTGCCTTGCTGACAGGCAAGTTCCATTTCTCGGGCTTTATCACTCATTGCGGCGGCTCCGACCGTAGCGGAGCTGCCTTTTAATGTATGCGCGACATGTCCTGCTTCTTTAAAATTACCTGTGCTGACTGCAGCAGCAAGGGCCAAGAGTTTCTGAGGCGTATCTTCCAGATAGGCCGCATAAAGAATCTGCAGCAGGCTTGCATCGCCTCCCAGCCGCTGCAAGGTGGATTCGGTATCCAGAACCGGCAGCATTTCAGTCATGCAAAAAACTCCTTGCGGTTGTCAGAACTCAATGCCTCTGGTAGCCGGAACACCGCTTTTGTACGCGTGCTTTACTTCTGTCATTTCAGTTACTGTGTCGGCCTGTTTTTCCAGCCAGCCGGGCAGCCCCCGGCCGGAGAGCACCAGATGCGTACCGCATGCGCCCGCCTTGTCAATCAGGCCCTGCAGCTGTGCCTGTGAAACAAGTCCGCAGCCAAGAGCGTAAAGAGCTTCATCCAGAACCAGCAGGTCAAGATTTTCAAGTTTCGCTGAAGCCCATGATACCAGTTTTTCCGCAGCCGCTGCATGTATTTTTCTGTCTTCTTCGCGGGTGAAAAAGCCCAGACCTTCGGCATGAAAATTGTCGTTGAGCAGCTGCTTCAGCATGTTCTGTTCGCCGGCCTGACCATCGCGCTTCATGAACTGGCCGAAACCCACACGCATCTGCTGACCGAGCGCCCGTATGGCGATGCCTATGCTGGCGGTTGTTTTTCCTTTTCCATTTCCTGTATGAATAAGCAGCATCAGAATTGCTCCCGTGTCCATATGCCGGGCAAAGTGGTGTTACACCGTGCACAACGACCGGCGGTGTTGAAATGTGCCGTAAAGCCGACCCGGCTGATAAGCAGCTGGCCGCAGACGGGGCAGTAGGTATTTTCTGCTGCATGCCCGGGCATGTTGCCGGCATAGACAAAGCGCAGCCCCGCCTTGTAACCGCTTTCGAGAGCGCGTTCAATGGCAGCCGGTACTGTGGGGGCTGTGCCGGTCATACGGTAGGCCGGGTGAAAACGGGAAACATGCCACGGTACATCCTGTCCCAGTTCTGCGGCAATGAATGTTGCGATGGCCTGCAGTTCCTCCATGCTGTCGTTCATTCCGTCAATGACCAGTGTTGTTATTTCAACCCACCAGCCATATTTTTTTGTGGCACGTAATGTGCGGAGCACGGGCTTCAGGCGGGCCCCGCAGTGTGCGCGGTAAAAGTTGTCAGAAAAAGATTTCAGGTCAAAGTTGGCTGCATGTATCGTCGCGTCAAGTCGGGAAAGTGCTTCAGGGCTCTGATAGCCGTTTGAAACCAGGATGTTTTTTAGCCCCTGCTCAGCTGCAGCGGCCGAAGTTGATATGACCAGCTCTGAAAACACCGTGGGTTCGGTGTATGTATAAGAGATACTCTGCGCGCCGGAATGCAGGGCGAACTTGACCAGTGAGTCAGGAGAAACCGGTGTGCCGGCAGGCTTTTTTCCTGCCCTGACCGGTTGCGACAGGTGGTGATTCTGGCAGAATACGCACCCCATGTTGCACCCCTCCGTACCCAGCGACAGCGTCTGCGTACCCGGAAGAAAGTGGAACAGCGGTTTTTTTTCCACCGGATCAAGATTCAGGGCGGCTGCCTTGTCAGCCACCAGCGTATACAGCACGCCTCTGTCATTGAGGCGTACTCCGCAGGCGCCTTTGCCTCCTGCGGGAATAAGGCAGTAGTGACAGCACAATGTGCATTGCACCGCGTTGTTTTTTCCGGGTCTCCACAGAATGGCCTTGTGCATGGCGATAAAGTCTGCTTATGGCTTGTTCACCGGAAGAGTAATCTCCGGCGTGATAATAAGAACAGGTACTGTCGAGTTGGCCGCAGGCCGTGCAGGGCGCGGAGTCGTTTTGATGATCAGGTCTCCCTGATCGTTACGCCGGATTTGTGTCGCGTTGACAGATGTTCCCATGGTTGTGCTGTTTTCGGCCTGCCTGCCGGTAAATGCCGCATAAGAGTGCGAACCGGCAGCGATTGCCACATAAAGCGAAATAGCAGCGCATGCGATGGTAAGAGCACTGCATGAAAAAATGACTGTCCGCATAGGCTACCCCTTGCGCTTGAGACCCTAAAAGCCTATGAATGCCTTCCGAATTTTGACGCAACCTGTAAGGAGCAGATTACATGCCTGAGGATCGTGCAAAAGCGTACACCGAGGCGGGGGTTGATATCAATGCCGGCAACGCTCTTGTCTCGCGAATCAAGTCCATGGTCGCAAGCACCCACACCAAGGGTGTGATCTCCGACATCGGAGGCTTCGGCGGCCTTTTCAAACCTGATCTGGGAGGCATGGAAGACCCTGTACTCGTTTCGTCCACCGACGGCGTGGGTACTAAGCTTAAGCTTGCATTCATGTTTGACAAGCATGATACCGTGGGTATCGATCTTGTGGCAATGAGTGTCAACGATGTGCTGGTTCAGGGTGCAAAGCCCCTTTTCTTTCTGGATTATTTTGCAACCGGCAAGCTGGACGTGGAAGCTGCCGCACAGGTTGTCTCCGGCGTGGCAGAAGGCTGCCGCCAGGCACAGTGTGCCCTGCTGGGCGGAGAAACTGCCGAGATGCCCGACATGTATGCCCCGGGAGAATATGATCTGGCCGGATTCTGCGTAGGCATTGCCGACAATGCCCGCATCGTGGACGGTTCGGATATCCGCGTGGGTGATGTGATTATCGGTCTGGGAGCAAGTGGTGTCCATTCAAACGGATACACCCTTGTCCGGAAGCTCTTTGAAAAGAGCGGGCTGGGTGCCGATGATATTATGCCCGGCACCGACGCCTCCGTGCGTGACGTACTGATGACTCCCACCAGAATTTATGTGGAAACCATCCGTAACCTGATGCGGGATTTTCAGATAAAAGGGATGGTGCATGTGACAGGCGGCGGTTTTTACGACAACATTCCCCGTGTGCTGCCTGCTTCTGTAGATGCCCGCATAGCCTTTGGCGCGTGGGATATTCTGCCTGTTTTCCACTGGCTGCGTGATCTGGGTGAGCTTAGCTGGCCTGAGATGCTGCAGATATTCAACTGTGGTATCGGCTATGTGGTGATTGTGGGGCAGGAAGAAGCAGACGATGTGTTGGGCAGGCTTGCTGCGCTTGATCAGCCCGCATGGGCCATCGGCACTGTAGAAAGACGCCGCGAAGAAAGCGAAGAACAGGTATATGTGGATTTCGGCTGATCGGGCCGGATGCTTTATGATGATAAAAGCCGGAGCGTATGCTCCGGCTTTTTTTGCGTGTTGTCGTCAGGCGGCGCCACAAAGGGAAGTTTTGTCCTGCCCATCTAAGCCGGATTTTGTGGCAGATAGGGGTTGAAGTAGCCGAACTGGAGCCACGGATTGGATTTGCGCAGCCTGCGCCGGAAGTTGATGAACCCCGCGCTGGGGCCGAACTCAATGCCGGCCAGTAGCTCGAGATACATTTCGGGATCAATATTCAGGTTGCGCAGTTGCACGAAGTCAACCTTTTCCGTGCCGATCAGTTCGTCCAGAGCCTGCAGCTCAAGCTCGCAATCGGAAATTCCGGGGAAGTAGAGCAGGTTCAGCGAAACAAAGACTCCCCGTTTATGCGCTTCGGCAATGGAACTGCGCACATCGGCAAAGGTGTACCCGCGGGGGCGGTAATAGCGGTTATATACTTCTTCTCTGGCGCTGTTCAGACTGACCCGTATGGAGCTGATGCCGGCTTCGGCAAGTTTGATGACAGCCTGCGGCAGAGAGGCGTTGGTGTTGACGTTCACGGTGCCGGTTCCGCCCTTGCTGCGGAAAAGGTGTACGGCCTGAGCGATGATGTCCGCCTCGGTGAGCGGTTCGCCTTCGCAGCCCTGCCCGAATGAAAATACGGGTTTTTCGGTTTCAGCTTTGCCATGGTGCAGCATTACTTCTGCAATTTCTTCCGGCGTGGGGGTAAAGCTGAGCCTGTTCTGCGGGGTGCTGCAGATTCTGGAGCCGTCTTCCTGCTGGGAAATACATCCGACACAGCGGGCATTGCAGCTGCGCGATGTGGGCAGGGGAGCCTCGTACCTGCCCAGAGCAAGGTTACGCGCTGCCGGGCAGCAGTATGTCAGCGCGCAGTTACTCATCAGGTGCTGCATAAGTCTGTTTTCAGGATAGGCTTTCATAAGCGCATGCGCGTTCTGCTTGATGCGTTTTTTTGAAATACTGCTGAAAACCTGTCTCTCGTCCTGATCAACCCTTTTGGCACAGATGTAGAACCTGCCGTTGGCGTATCCTACTGCGCCGTAGGCAAACAGCGGCAGTGTAGGGGCGTCTGGCGAGGAGATATAGGCCGCATGTGCGGTCAGGGTGTGGGCTGGCGCGGCAAAGGCCGCCACAGCCAGCTCTTCCAGTGCCTCTATTTCACCTGTTTCTTCAGAAAGGCCCACTGCCTGACGGCCGGGCAGCAGAAACAGGTCGCTTTCTTCCGGCAGCGGCATAAGCTCGTCGGGGCGCGGCTGGGCAAACTCGTGCCCTCTGCGGCATACCATGAGCAGGTCAGGGTGATCGTATATATTTCCATCCTTGTCGGCGACAAGGAGTCTGGGCTGTATGCGTGATGATGCCATGGCATATCCTCCGGAGCGGCTATTGTGGCGGCAGCGCCTTTTGTGCTAAACGGGAATTCATACGGAATGCGAAAGCAGCGGGCAAGGGAAATTGTTCTGTACTGCGCACTGCCTTCTATACGCTTCCGCAATCAGGGAGTCATATTTTCTCATGTTCGAAGAACTGCTCACACCGTTCATGGTGTTCATGCTGCTGTGCTTCATAGGCCTTATGGTAATGTTTTTCTTTATGCTGCGCGGTATTGACGACCTGTCCCGCAGCCTGCGTTCCGAGCGTTCCGCCATGCTGGAGCAGCTGCGTGCCATCGAGGACAGGCTGGACGTGCTGACAACCGTCATGCGCAGACAGACCGGGGTAACACAGGCGGATACCCGTGCACCACGCAGAAACGGCACCAGTCTGGATGCGGCAAGACCCGCTGCCCAGCCCGAACGCGGGGAACATGACGATAACATAACCGAATTCATTCTGCACGATTAGCCCGGAGCGGCGGATGGATCCTTTATTTGTGCTGCTGGCTTCTCTTTCCGCAGTGGCAGTCATTTTTATGCTTTTCCGGCGGCGGACGCAGTCTTTTCAGCAGATCATCAACAAGCTGGAACGTCAGAACGCCCAGCTGAATCTGCAGCTTTCCCGCCTGTCAGACGAGGAAGGGCGTCTTAATGACTCGCTGGACGCGCTCGACAGCCAGATAAAAATGGCGGCGCTGCAGGCCACGGAGCATCTTGACGCTCCTGAAGAACAAAAAGCCGGAATGCGTTTTCTTGACTATCTGGTACACCGCGGGGGAATTACATCGGATCAGCTGAAAAAGGTAGAACGGTACAAAGTGCAGACCGGCAGCCCCATGAGTGCTGAAGAGCTGCTTATTGTTCTGGATATGCTGAGCCGGGAAAAGCTGCAGAGTATGAAAGAAGCGTTCGGCAGACTGTCGGACGGCAGCTCCGGAGTGGAAAAATACTGACAGAGCAGGCCGGACTTCCGGCTTGCGGTTACGTTCCGCGGGGGTAGCGGCAGGCTTCTTTCAGATATGTTTCCCGCAGATACGGGCCTGAAGACGTTTCGGCGTGCAGCAGGTACAGCAGGCGCAGGTAACGGTCATGAATTGCCGGAGCCTGCTGCAGCCTCCGGTCTATAGTTTTCTGCACATCCATCTTGTCAATTTTTTCCAGAAAATTCTGTGCTCTGTGGCGTGACCGGTGTCCCGCATCAACTGCGGCCAGACCGTTTTCTGCAAGTGTTCTGCGCAGCGGATCTGCAGCCAGCAGATCAAGTGCTGCCCGGGCGGCCGCATGTGCATCGTCGGGCGGATAGGTCCGCAGGTGCACTCCGTCGCGAAAAAGTTCCTGCTGTCCGTTTTCCACTGCCGGAGTAAGCAGGCAGCAGCCGCAACCCAGCGCCTCGAATACCCGAAAGTTCAGATCTCCGTGCTCGCAGTAGTTCAGTATTACTTTGCCCTGCGGGTACAGGTCCCGATAGCTGCCCGTGGTTACATGCAGCCTGCCGGGTATTTCTTCACGCAGTTTTTCCAGAAAAATTTTACGCCGCGGAGTTGTCTGGGCGTTCACGGTGCCCACAAACAAAAGATCCCACGCCGCGGTCATGGTGCGGGGCAGGTCTTGGTCTTTGGCAAATGCGGGCATCCACCACACAGAATCATCGGCCAGCCGCATGTTGCGGAACCATGGCAGGTGGTCTCGCAGGCTTACCATGCAGATATCAAATGCCTGTGCATAACGCGGGTACCAGCTGTGAATGTGCGAATCGATACATAAAAAAGCAGTCAGGCAGGGAAATGTCTCAATGCCTCTGACAAAGGGGGGCCTGCTTTTGTCTGCCACAACAACCATGTCGGGCACACAGCCCGCAAGCCGCACAATATCGTTCCAGCCGAAAGTTTCCGGCCCTTTGAAGTCATGCCGGATAACATTGCATCCCAGTGCGCCGAGTGATGGCGCAAAAAAAGGGCTTCCCAGCCAGAAGATGGTCAACATGCCCTTTGTTTAGCCATTACTGACGGCGCGCGCAATACCTGTGCGTACTGCCGCATGCTGTTTTTCTGTTGCCAACGCGGCGGTGCAAAGCTATGTTCCGGACGTTGTGTGTGTTCCCTGGCCCCTCCCGCAGTGCTTACCAAGCCTGGGAGATAATTTTATGTCCATTCTTGAAGCAAACACCGCTCTCCGGAGCCTTCTCGACCAGCACATTTCCATGCTCGCGGAAAAAGAACATATTTCCGCAGAGACAATCCGTGCCGGTATAGAAAACGGCACTATGGTGCTGCTCGGTAACCCTTCACACGGCAATGTACTGCCTACGCTGGTCGGCCAGCCTGCCGGTGTAAAGGTGAACGCCAACATCGGCACGTCTCCTCTGAAAAACAGTGTGGCCTGCGAAATGCGCAAGCTGCAGGTGGCCGAACAGGCCGGCGCGGATACCGTCATGGATCTTTCCATTGCGGGAGATCTGGACGCCATCAGACGCGAAATGCTTTCGCAGACCAGATTGCCTCTGGGCACGGTACCTATGTATTCCGTGGCTCAGCGGTATCTTGATGCAGATCGCGATCCTGCTGAAATGGATCCTGAAGAGCTTTTCGAAGAAATCGAAAAGCAGGCCGGGCAGGGTGTCGATTTTATTACAGTGCACTGCGGGCTTACCCGTCGCGGAGCCGAACTGGCTACCGACGGCAGCCGTCTGCTGGGTATAGTTTCGCGGGGCGGTTCCATTCTTGCGCGCTGGATGCTGCGTAACAACAAAGAAAACCCTCTGCTTACCGGATTTGACCGTCTGATCGACATCTGCCGCAGACATAACGTGACGTTTTCTCTGGGTGACGGTCTGCGCCCCGGCGCCGGTCATGATGCGGGGGACGCGGCCCAGTACGAGGAAGTCATGGTGCTGGGGCAGCTGGCCAAAAGAGCTCTTGCCGCCGGTGCGCAGTGCATGATTGAAGGTCCCGGCCATGTGCCGTTCAATCAGGTACGCAGCCAGATTCAGACTATCAAGCGGATGACTAACAATGCCCCGTTGTATGTGCTGGGGCCGCTGACCATTGATTCCTGCCCCGGCTACGACCATATTGCAGGTGCCATCGGCGGAGCCATTGCTGTGGAGGCTGGCGTTGACTTCCTCTGCTATCTTACTCCCGCCGAGCATCTGACTTTGCCCACCATGGATGATGTCCATGCGGGCGTTGTGGCTTCACGCATCGCCGCACAGGCTGGTGAAGTTGCTCTTGGCAGGGCTGCCGCGCTGGAACGCGAAGAGGGTATTTCCCGCGCGCGTAAGGACCTCGACTGGGATGCCATGAAAAAATACGCTCTGGATGCGCCTAAAATCGATGAGCGTCGTGGCGAACATAAAGACGAGGAAGAGTGCGCCATGTGCGGTAAGTTCTGCGCGGTGAAAATGCTGCGCGAAGACCCCATGGGCAAAATTTAGCCCTTTCAAACCGTAACGACACTAGAAGGCGGGGTGCTGCGGCACCCCGCCTTTCTTTCTGGTCACAGCATGTGCGCGTTGACCACATTTTGCGGTGTGCCGTGTTTGAACATCTCGATGTTGCGGGCTGTTATGCTCATCAGTGACTGCCGGGCAGTCTGTGTAGCCCATGCAATATGGGGGGTGATAAGGCAATTGGGGGCACGGAAAAGCGGATTGTCCGGAAGCGGAGGTTCCGTCTCCAGCACATCCAGACCGGCTCCGCCCAGTTTGCCCGACACCAGTGCCTGTGCCAGAGCCGTTTCGTCCACCAGCGGTCCCCGTGCCGTGTTCAGCAGCAGCGCGCCGTCTTTCATCGACGCTATGCGCTGCGCGTTTATCAGATGACGGTTGTCGGCGGTGAGCGGGCAGTGCAGGCTGATGACGTCCGCCTGTGCCGTCAGTTCTTCCAGCGGGGCAAATCTGAAATTTCTGAGTGCCGGAGCTTCCTTGGGGCGCGGAGCATAGGCTATGACATCCATGCCGAAAGCGTCGGCCAGTACCGCAACCCTACGTCCTGAATTGCCGAACCCGACAATCCCCATGGTTTTTCCGGTAAGCTGCTGCTGCGTTCCTTCCCAGAAGCACCAGTCAGGGGCCTGAGACCATGCTCCCTGCTTGACAAGCGTATCGTGGCGCGCTGTTTTTCTGCATAATTCAAGCAACAGTGCCATGGTATGCTGGGCGACGGCTTCCACCCCGTATCCCGGCGCATTTGATACCGGTATGCCTCTGGCTGCGGCTGCGGCTATGTCCACCACGTCATATCCGGTGGCAAGAACCGATATGAACCGGAGCTGCGGCAGCATCGCCAGCGTTTCGGCGGTCAGACGGACTTTGTTGGTCAAAAGTATCTGCGCCTGCCCGCCCCGTTTCACAATATCCTGTCCATGCGTTCTGTCATGAACAGTAACTTCTCCCAGTTTTTCGATTTCTGCCCAGCAAAGGTCTCCCGGATTCAGGGTGTATCCGTCAAGCACAGTGATGCGCATGGCTTTCTCCTTGTAGGTAGTGGTACTGAATGCCTTGGCGATGATACCGGAAAGCAGGATGGGACCTTATTCCGCCTGCGGTGTCAATTTGAAAGAGTTGGCATTTTGTTCTGGCATGTCTTATCTTTTTGCTTTGACGAATACAGGGTTTTCCGACGGAGCTTTCAACGTGTTGCGTACTTTATATTATATAGCGGGGGGACTGGCTGCGGTGCTGTTCCTCTGCATTGCCGGTCTCAGTGTTTTGGTGGACAGCGAAGCGCTGGGCAGAGCTCTGGAAGATATGGTTTCGCGTGAGCTGGGCGTTGTCTGCCGCATTAACGGTGCGGTTGATGTGGGTGTCTTTCCGCGTCCGGGGATATCGGTGCATGATGTGGTGCTGGAGCAGCCTCAGGGCTTTTCCGGTGATGCCCCGTTGCTCACCGCGGCAACCGTACGTCTGGATTTTTCTCTTTCGCGCATAGGCGAAGGCGTCATAGAGCTGGGGCAGGCCGCCATAGACCGTCCTGTCATCCGGCTGGTGCGTCAGGCAGACGGACGTTCAAACTGGCAGGTCATCTCCGCCTTCATGGGCGCGGGCAGGCAGCGGCAGGTTTCTTCAGGTGGCTGGGGCTCCATACCTCTGCGGCTCGAAAATGCCCGGTATGACGGGGTGTACATTGCACAGGGGCAGTTGTTTTTTACAGACGGGCTGCGCGGTGTATCGCTGGCTGCCGCAAACCTTGACGCAGCTTTCGACGGAGGTGACAGGCGGTTTTTTACTCTGGAGGCGGATGTAGAGCTCACGGAGGCTGCAGCCGTGCAGCATATTGCCCTTAAGGGAGAACTGGGGCTCGATTCCGGAGGCTCCCCTGCGGGATTTGTTTCTGATGTTGCTGCCAGAGGGGTTGTCACCATCATGGGCAGGCGGCTTGATACTGCGCTGGATGCGGCTGTGAGCTACGACAATGCCAGCGGCGAGTTTGCGGTTTCTGTAACCAGAGCGGCACTGGATGCCGCCGTGGTAAGCGGCGACATATCCGTTGCCGGTGCACTGTCCGGAGCGCCCGTGGTGTCCGGCCGAGCCGATGTGGAGCATCTGAGCCTGCCGTTCTGGTTCGAGTTCGGGCAGCAGTTGCCGGACAGTCTGCAGCATGCGCTGGATGACCTGAAAGGCTCACTGCTGTTCAGCCTCGACCGTGAGGGGCTGGAAGTTTCCGACCTGCGGGCCGAGGTGCTGGGCATGGTCCTGCGCGGCAAAGGGGCCGTCTCCGACTTTTCCGCTCCGGTCATTTATATAGATGTGGCAGCCGAACATCTGGATGTGAATGCTGTTTTTCCCGAGCTTGCGCCGGTCCCGCCCGCCACGCTGCCGGTGGCGGATGTCAGTCTGCCGCCGGTGCTGGTCTTCGGACCTGATGACGCCGGCGGGGTATCTGTGGGCTACGATATCCGTATTGCCGCGGAAAGTTTCAGCGTGTGGAATTTCAGCGGGCAGGGACTTTCTTTCCGCTGCTGGCCGTCTGAAAAAGGCACCTACACCTCTTACACCGTGAACTCTTTTTACAATGGCAGAGTGCATGCAGTGCTTGATATCCGGGATGATTTCGGGTTGAAGCTGGATGTGAACGGCGTGGATATCGCCACACCGGCCAGGCTGCTGGCAGGTTTTCCTGCCGCAGGGGGAGTGCTTGCGGCCAAAGCGGATGTGACGGCGGACGCCTCGACCATTCAGGGGCTTCTGGCCGATCTGTCCGGCAGGCTGGATGTGTCGCTTGCCAGTGGTTTTTTTGCCGTACGCACCCGGCGTGAGGCCGATGGCCGTTTTGCAATGGAACCTTCCGCCTTCCGGTCGGTTGATTTTACCTTGAATATGCAAGGTAAAAGCGCGGACCCTGATGCACAGCGGGGGCTTATGCCTTATGCATGGCGGCTGAAAGGTACCAGAGTTGCAAGTGCCGGCGTTTCGTCCGCTTTCGAGCTTGACGGCCCCGTGCTGCTGGAACCGGATACATTGCTTCCGCGCCAGATTGCCGGAGCCCGCGTATCTGTCCGGCAAAAAGACACGGTCCGTCTGCCCCGCGGTGACAGCCCCCTTGAAATGTTTGTGTCCGGCATGCTTGGCGCTGATTTTGAAACCGGTACCCTGACATTCCGCAAGGGACGCGCGGAAGTGTGGGGTGAGAAGCTGTTTTTTGACGTTGCATGTGACGATATCTATGGCAGCAGCCCGTGGACCGGGGTGTTTTCTGCAGATGGACTTTCGCCTTCACGCCTTGTTGCCGCACTGTGGGGGCCGGATGCCTATCGTCCTTCTGATCCGCGGGTGTTCAGCAGAGCCGCGGTTGGCGGCAGTTTCGTGTATCGCCCCGAACAGCTCGAGTTGCGTTTGGACAAAGGGGTGCTCGACCGGACAGTGTTTTCCGGTGCGCTGGCAGTGTCTGCTGGCAGAGACGTTTTCAAAGTGGATGTGCGGGCGGACAGCTTTGATCTGGACAGATATCTGCCGGATAAAGGCGGAGAGGAAAAGGATGAGCCGCTGGATTTTTCATTCCTGCGCGATGTGACGCTGCAGGGCAGTGTCGCACTGGACCACCTTGTATACCGGAATATGACGTACTCCGATGTGCAGGCAGGGCTGAGCGCCGGAGGCGGCAGGGTAGCCATGGAGCCTCTGCGGGCCACACTGTACGACGGCACGGTTAGCGGAATGTTCCGCGGGGATATAAAAGATAACGGTGCGCTGCAGTCCAAGATTGCGTTTTCGTTCGAAAAAGTGGACTTCGGAAAACTGACTACCCGTTTTGCCGGTGATTCTTTTGTTACCGGAGTGGCAGATATTTCCTTTGATGCCGAAGGGATGATTGACTCTTCCGCTGATATTCCGGCGTCTCTCGACGGAAGATGGGGATTTGATGTCCGCGACGGGGCATACCGGCTGCGCCGGCAGGAAGACGGGGGAGCCGCCCCTGCGCAGTATTCCTTTTCTCGGGCATCTGCTACCGGCCTGCTGGACGACGGAGTGCTCCGCAATGATGACTTCTCACTTTCCGGCCAGCTGATTTCCATGGCAGGTAAAGGAGAGGTCAACCTCCCCCGTGAGAGGATTAACTATACCGCAGTGGTGTCATTTGCCGGAATTCCAAGCTTTCCCGTAAAGTTAACCGGCTCCATGTATGACCCCAATGTGCGCGTGAAGCATCTTGAAATTCTGCCGCGGACCATCGGTAACATTGGCGGAGGTGTTTTCAACATCATACGCGGGGTTATTTCCGTACCGCTGAAAGCCGCAGATAAACTACTGGAAAAAGCTGCACCTGACCGGTGATGCATTCAGGTGTGCAAAATGTATTTGCACACCCAGGTTTGTTGTGCATATATTTGTGCAAGATGTTGCGCATACGTTTTGTGCATCTGTGCAGAGAGCCATTTTTAATTTTTAATAACAGTATATTATGATGTGCGGTGTTTTGGCACGTGTTTTTCATGTGCTGTGCTTCGACACGTATTGCAGGAAGGCATAATGGAAGTAGCTGATTATAAACGTGAACGAAGCACGCTCATCATCGCTGTTCTTACTTTGGTAACGGTGGGACTGAGTCTTATTGTTTCCACCGGGCAGGTGCTTTCGCAGCAGGAAGAGGCAGGAACCCAGCACCTCATTCTTGCGTCGCGCTCTGTGCTTCAGGCTGTGGACAGTTCGTTACGGCGCAATATGACGACCGATGCGCAGGGCGGGGCAACATTCGGCGCAGGAGCAGCAGAATTTTTCCGTGAACTGGAACAGAGCGGAGAAGTGCTGTTTGTCGGGCTTATCGACAAGCACGGCGGGCGCGTGCTCACATCGCGCAGCAGCGGAGAGTCCGGAACCATCCTTTTTCCTCCTGATGCGTTGCGCACTCTGGCACAGACCGGCGAGTGGCATGGCAGAGTCGGCTTCGGGCTGGCCAGCGCTTATGTATACGGCAAAAGGATTATTCCCGGTAACACCGGCAGCATGAGTATTCCGCGGGCGGAAACCGGCGAGCCTCTACCCGCTTTTCTCGTGGTGGGGCTGGATATGGCCAAGCATCAGGCCATCTACCGGAAATTCCGGCAGAATGCTCTTTTTCAGGCTGCCTACATTCTGGGAGCCGCTGTACTGATATGGGCTTTGGCCATGGGGCTTATCAAACGTAGAGAAATGGCAGGCAAAGCACGTCAGCTCGAGCGTTTTCAGGTAAAGCTGCTGGATAATCTGCCCGACGGGCTTGTCACCATTGGTGAAAACGGCACCATTCTGGCGGCTAATCCGGCGGCAAACGGCATATTGCAGGCGCGCGGAGAGGGACTGGCAGGCAAACTGCTGGATGATCTGCCCGACGATATTCTGCGCTGCCTTGCGGCTCCGGAAACGGAAACGGCAGGGTGGCGTCAGGACAGTGTCCGCGGAGCGCATCTTGAAATTCTGAGTGTACGGATGCCCGGCAGCAGCGAAACAGACGATGCTTCGCGCCTTGTGATTATCCGTGACAGAACCCAGATACGTACATTGGAAAAAAGCCTGAGCGATGCTGAAAAACTGGCTGCAGTGGGAACGCTGGCTGCCGGTGTGGCACATGAAATACGCAACCCGCTGAGCGCGCTGCGCGGGTTTGCCCAGTATTTTGCCAAAAAATTCAAGGACAGACATCCGGAAGAAGTTTACGCGCAGACCATGGTGCGCGAGGCTGACCGTCTGAACAGGGTCATCACCGATCTTCTGTATCTTGCGCGTCCGCGACGCGTTACCCCGCGGCTTGTCCGGCTGCGTGCACTTGTTTCCGAGGTGGAAGATCTGGTCCGCTTTGATCTGGACGAACGCAAGGTCAATATGGTTGTCAGCCTAGGGCCTGAAGAGGTCTGGGCAGATGAGGATACCCTGAAGCAGGCGGTACTCAATCTGGTACTGAACAGCCTGGACGCGCTGAAGGAAACTGACGGTGGTGCCCGACAGGTGGATGTGGCATCGGGGCTGGCAAAAGACGGTGTCTGGCTTTTTGTGCGCGACACGGCCAACGGAATGACTAAAGAACAGGCCGAACAGGCGTTTGAGCCTTTTTACACCACCAAGAAAAAAGGAACAGGGCTCGGGCTTGCCCTTGTGCACAAGACCATGCGCGACCATGGCGGCAAGGCGATAATCGATACTGCTCCGGGTCACGGAACCACTGTGGGGTTGTTTTTTCCCGACCATGACGATGAGGTTGCTGACGATACCAATGAAGCTGACGCTGAGAGGGATTCATGATCAAGCGATTGCTGGTTATTGACGACGAACCCGGCCACCGCCTGATGGTCCGTGCGGTTATGGAAGACAACGGATGGCAGGTTTTTGAAGCCGCAAGCGGAGAAGACGGGCTATCTTTTCTCGGAACCGATTCTGTGCATGTGGTTCTGCTGGATATGCGCATGCCGGGTATGGACGGCAAAGAGACGCTGGCCCGTATTCTGGATATCAATCCGCAATTGCCGGTGGTGATGCTTACAGCATACGGCACTGTCGGATCTGCTGTTGAAGCAATGAAAAAAGGAGCTTTTGACTACCTGAGCAAGCCCGCGGACAATGACGAGCTGGCAGCAGTGCTCGAAAAGGCATGGGAGTATTCGTTGCTGCTGGCAGAAAATCAGAATCTGCGCCAGAAGCTGGGGCAGGGAGACCCTGTTCAGAAAATTGTGGGTTCAAGCCCCGCCATGCTGCGGGTGCTGGATTTTATCAGACAGGCCGGTCCCAGCGAGGCTACTGTGCTTGTTATGGGTGAATCCGGAACAGGCAAGGAACTGATTGCCGAAGCTCTGCACGATGCAAGCCTGCGCCGCGAAAAAACACTGGTGAAAGTCAACTGCGCAGCGTTGCCGGGCAACCTGCTGGAAAGCGAATTGTTCGGCTATGTCAAAGGCGCTTTTACCGGTGCCGTAAAGGATAAGCCCGGCCGTTTTCAGCTGGCACGCGGTGGCACTCTCTTTCT
This sequence comes from Oleidesulfovibrio vietnamensis, assembly GCF_055388115.1. Taxonomy (NCBI): domain Bacteria; kingdom Pseudomonadati; phylum Thermodesulfobacteriota; class Desulfovibrionia; order Desulfovibrionales; family Desulfovibrionaceae; genus Oleidesulfovibrio; species Oleidesulfovibrio vietnamensis. The sequence continues at coordinate 2,167,479 of NZ_AP042419.1, read as the reverse complement.
GGATGAAATAGGTGAAATGCCCGTTGAACTGCAGGCAAAACTGCTGCGTGCGCTGCAGGAACGGGTTATCGAACCGCTGGGTTCCGTCCGGCCCGTTGATGTGGATGTGCGCATTGTGGCAGCCACAAACCGCGACCTGCGTAAAGCTATCGAACAGGGGGATTTCCGCGAAGACCTGTTTTTCCGCCTGAACGTGCTTGAGGTGGTTTCCCCGCCGCTGCGTGAACGCATTGATGATATTCCGCTGCTTGTAAGCCGGCTTGTAGATAAACTGAGCCGCAAAAACCGCAAGGAAGTACGCAGCGTCAGTCCGGAGTTTCTGGATGCACTTATGGCGTACCACTGGCCGGGTAATGTGCGTGAACTGGAAAACGTGCTTGAACGTGCTCTTATTCTGAGCAGGTCTGATATTCTGGGGCCCGAGTCGTTGCCCGCCCAGTTGCTGCAGGTCGAAGAACGCAGAGACCCCTTACCGCAGCGCATGGTTTCCACAGCTCTTGTGCCGTCTTTTGACGATGCCGAGCGCGAAACATTGCTCAAGGCGCTGGAAGCGCATAACGGACATCGCGAAAAAACAGCCGATGCGCTAGGTATAAGCCGCAGGACACTGCAATATAAGCTTAAGAAGTTCGGTCTGACACGGCGCAGCTGATTCAGATTCCGTCATGGGCTGCCCGGCGGCCCATGTCTTGTCCGGATGTGTATTTTTTTGACACGGGGCTTGGTGTGCCATGATTGCTGTCCGTGCCTCTGCCGTGCGATAGTTTTTTAGCAAAACGGTTATCTTTTTTATGAGCTGTATCGATTACCCGCGTCTGCGCAATAAATTCGGCAATGAAGATACGGTCAGGAAAATTCTGACCATATTTATGAGTGACTTCGACGAGCGTCTGCTTCGTATGAGTACCATGTATTCCCGGGACAGCCGTACCGAATTGTACCGCTCTGCCCATGCACTGAAGGGAGTTGCCGGAACCATTTATGCCACAGGGTTGCAGCACTGCGCAGCCAGTCTTGAACAGGCTGCCATGACGCAGGGCGCTGCAGAAAGCCTGCTGCAGAAAGCCTGGGAAAATCTTGAAACGGAGGCACGTTGCCTGCGGCATGAAGTCAGTCTGTTCCTGAGCTGACGGGTGTACCTCTTGTCAGGTTCTGCTGCTGCTCTTATCTGAGTATAGGTATGGCACACTCTACAGGCCATAAGGGAGGTTCTCATGGGCAGTGAACGACACGATACAGATAAAGATTTTTCTCTTATAACCGCAGGTTGCAGCGGGTGCAGGGCCTGTGTTGAGCTTGCACCGGATCATGTGGCATGGGTGGAGGGAGACGAGCGTCCCATGCTGCTTTCCGATGTGGCACCTGACGCTGTGGTGGCAGAACTGATCGCCTTTTGCCCTGAAGACTGCTTTGAATATGATGAATGATTTCAGGCGGGAAAGACAATTGAAAAAGGGACCGGAATTCCGGTCCCTTTTTTCTCGGCAGGAGGGGTTAGAGCCATGTGCCTTTGCTGTAGCGCACTATCTCTGTTATCCGACGCATTTTAACCATGTCGAATTTTCCACCGAGAGCCTCTGAGGGAGTTTTGCCGCGGGCTTCAAATACGAGCTCGTGATAGCGGATGATTCCCACGTATTTTCCGGATGAAGCCGAGCGTTTGACCTTTGTGGTCATGTTGTCGGTGTTAACCAGCAGGTATCTGGCCACATATTCACCATTTTCCTGCACCAGTTCCTTGGCATCGGGAGAAGGTTTTATGTTGGCGCAGATTGCCTGCATTTTACTGCTGGCAAAGGCGGCCAGTTTAGCGGCTACTGCCGGATTTTCCGGCGGCAGATTTACCGCAGATGAAGGGTCCTGACCTGCAAAAGCGGTGGCGGCAAGCAAGGTGATACTTAGTGTAAGGGCCATGAACAGTTTCATGTTGCTGTCGTCTCCGGCAAACGTGTTGATGCAAAACAGCCCGGCGGGATTCCGCCGGGCTGTTTTTATTAGCGATTACAAGCCTTACTTGAAGGTGATTTCAACCCTTCTGTTCAGCTTTCTTCCTTCGGCGGTATTGTTGTCGAACTTGGGTTCGCTTTCGCCGAATCCTACGGCCTTGATGCGATTGGCGTCAACTCCCTCTTTGGCAAGAAATGCCTTAACCGATTCAGCTCGGCGCTGAGAGAGCTTCTGGTTGTACGCTTCGGGGCCGGTGCTGTCGGTGTGACCTGCAAGAGTAACCTGCTTGCCGGCATGTTCTTCGATCAGCGTTGCGGCTTCGGTCAGCACATCTTCGGCCTCATTGCTGATTTCTGCAGAGTCAAAAGCAAACTGGACACTGCGCAGAACGATGACTTCTTCAGTTTCGGGGGTGACAACCGGAGCGGGGGCAGGTGCCTTTTTCACTTCACGGGTGTCGTAGAAGACGTCTTTGACAAAGCCGTTCAGTGCCTGCTCATCAGCCAGCAGGGTTGCTGCATCGGCAGTTACGGAGCAGCCTTTCAGCGCGGCAATACGGTCAAGCACGGCTTTGCCTGCTTCAGTTTCGGCAACGGAAACCACATGCAGGCAGAGACCGGGGGCGCTTTCGTACAGAGCCTGTGCCTGAGCAACGGGGTCGCTGCCGAAGTTGGATTCGCCATCGCTGACTATGATGACAGCGGCATTGCGGGCCATATTGTCCGCTGCGGGGCGCAGCATGTTAAGACCGTCCCCCATGGGGGTACGGCGGGCAAAGATCTCCTTGTCGGCCTTCAGGCTCATGATGCCCTGCTCAAAGCCGCTTTTGGAGTAGGGACCGTAAGGCACCACTTCTTCGTAAGGAGCAAACATATGCATGCTTGCGTTGTATTTCAGCGCAGGTATTGCATTGTTGATCTTGCTGAGCACGTCTTTGGCCACTTCGATTTTCGGTTTATCCAGCTTCTGATGCGTCATCATCATAGAGCCGGAATCATCGACAAAAAAGTCGAAGCTGGCAATTTTGGGGATGTACTCCATGTCCGCTGCATGGGAAAATGCCGGAGCCATGATCAGCATGGCCAGCAGGAACATGAAGACAGGTTTGAGTGTTAGTTTCATAACTATACCTCCAGATGGAATAATGAAAAAATTAGTTACGGCCGATACTGATGGTGAAAAACATAGCGCGAATACTTTATTGTGACAACACTAAAAGAAAAAAGAGGCAGCACTTTTTGTGCTGCCTCCTGTTCACGCATTTTCAAGCGGAGCGCTCAGTGCGGCTTCAAGAGCTTCGTCCAGTGTAGGGTGCGCATAGATTATGTCGTGAATATTTTCACGGCGCCATCGCTGCTGTACCATGACTGTGGCCAAACCAACCAGATGCGAGACTCCGTGCCCCGTGGCAGCGATTCCCCGCAGTTCGGGAGTGCCGTTGCCGGCAGCCCAGACAGCTTTTACGAACCCCTGAGTGGCCCCGCAGGACTGCGCTATGGCGTTAGAAGCCAGCGGAGCGCGTGAGACCGACACGGAGATGCCCTGTGCCGTCAGTTCCTTGGCGGTGGCACCGGTGCGCATAACCTCCATGTGCCCGTAGACACACGAAGGCATGACAGGAGCCGGGTATTCCGCGGCGGTCAGACCACGCAGCCGTGAAACAACGTACCGTGCCTGATGTTCCGCTGCATGGGCCAGCAGGGTGCGCCCGTTCACGTCGCCGACGGCGTATATATTTTCTGCTGCCTGCAGAAAATTATCAGTACTTATCCAGCCTCTGCCGTCTGTCATTATGCCTGCTTTTTCAGGGTGCAGAGCGGCAGTGGCGGGGCTTCTTCCGGCTGCCATCAGAGCTTTATCCGCGCGGATGGCTGTGCCGTCCTCAAAAGTGAGCAACGCGCCTTCCTCGTCAGTGACCAGCGAACGTACACGGCGACCGGTATGTACGGTCCATCCTTCGCGCTTCAGCGCTTTGGTAAGAGCGTCTGCTATATCGCCGTCTTCTGCCGGCACAAGGTGCGGCAGTGCTTCGACAATGGTTATCTGTGTGCCGAACCGCGCGAAAAGGTCGCCCATTTCAAGGCCAATGGCTCCGCCGCCTACAATAATAAGACTTTGCGGCGGTGTTTCGAGCTGCAGTATGTGCGAAGAATGCAGCACGCAGTTTCCGTCCGGAATCAGACCGGGAAAAGAGGCCGGTTCAGAGCCGGCTGCAAGAATGAGGTTTTCAAATTCAAGCAGAGAGGAACCGTCTTCTTTTTCCACGACCACAGTGCGCGGTCCGGCAAAGCTTGCCGCGCCGGTAATGAAGTTTACTCCGGCCTGCGTCAGCTGCTTCACCAGATTCTGGCGTGTTCCCTTGATAAAACGGTCTTTACGTTGATGCAGCGCCGCCAGCGACAGGTGTACATCGCCACCGGCGGCCTTGTATTTTTTCTGAATCTGCAGCAGCGGGACGGCGGCTGTTCCTCCGAGGAGAAACTTTGTGGGGATGCATCCCCAGTTTAGGCATGTTCCTCCGGCGTCAGCTTTTTCCACCAGTGCCGTGCGCATACCCGCCGCTGCCGCGTCAAGGGCCGCCCGGCTTCCGCCGGGACCGGCCCCTATAATGACCAGATCATATTGTTCATGCGTCATCTGTCAGCACCATGCTGCGCGCGGCCAGTGTTTCATCAAGCCGGCGGACGGGCGTGGTGAGCGGAGCCTGATGCAGAGCTTCGGGATTCTGCTCACCTTCTTTCAGTATGGCTGCAAGATCATCCACAAACGTATCAAGCGTTTCCTTGCTTTCAGTCTCTGTGGGTTCAAACATCAGGCATTCTTTGACAATCAGCGGGAAGTAAATTGTCGGAGCATGATAGCCTTTATCCAGCAGACCTTTGGCTATATCCAGCGCACGCACACCGCATTCAGCCTTGTCACAGGCGGAAGCCACGAATTCATGCATGCATATGCGGTTATAGGGTATGGTTATATACTGTTCCAGCTTTTTGCGCAGGTAGTTGGCGTTCAGCACAGCCAGTTCAGCGGCTTTGGGTATTCCTTCTCTGCCCAGACGCATGATGTAGGCCAGCGCTTTGATGTACACACCGAAGTTACCGTAAAAGGGAGCCATGTACCCTATGGATTTGGGGTAATCGTAGTTGAGGAACAGGCGTCCGTCGCGAAGTCTGTCAACGCGGGAAACCGGCAGATAGGGTTCCAGCCGCTCGCTGACGCCAACGGGACCGCTGCCGGGGCCGCCGCCACCGTGCGGGGTGCCGAATGTTTTGTGCAGGTTCAGGTGCACGACATCAAATCCGACATCACCTACGCGCATTTTACCCATGATCGCGTTCAGGTTGGCGCCGTCATAATACAGCAGAGCATCAACCGAGCGCAGTTTTTCCACAATTCTCGGCAGGTGTTTTTCGAACAGTCCAAGCGTGTTGGGGCAGGTCATCATCACGGCGGCCACGTCGTTGTCCAGCACGGCCTCCAGGGCTTCCGGGTCGACTATGCCGTCTTTTGATTCCACGTTGACCACTTCGTAGCCGCCCAGCGCAGCGGAAGCAGGGTTGGTGCCGTGGGCCGAATCAGGGCAGATGATCTTTGTTTTTTTGTTCCCCTTATCACGGTGATAGGCCGCGATAAGCATTACGCCGGTCAGTTCACCATGAGCACCGGCCATGGGATGCAGGGTGAATGCATGCATCCCGTTGATTTCGCACAGCAGGCGCTCTGTTTCGTACATGACTTCAAGAGCTCCCTGCGTGTACAGGCCTGCACTTTTAATCTGTGCCATCAGAGGATGCAGTTCGGTAAAGCCGGGCAAAGCGGCCAGCGGTTCGGTGAATTTCGGGTTGTACTTCATGGTGCACGACCCGAGAGGATAGAAATTGCTGTCCACGCTGTAATTAAGACGGCTGAGGCGGGTGAAGTGGCGTACCACATCAAGTTCGCTCAGCTCAGGCAGAGCGGGACGTCGGGTACGCAGCAGGTTCTTCGGGATGAAGTCGGCTGCGTGCTCTTCTGCTTCGGGGGGAACGCAGGCCATGCGGCCCGGTACAGACTGTGAAAATACGGTCTTCATTAGAGCATGCCTCCCACCAGTTCAGCCATTATGCCGATCTGTTCAAATGAATGCTTTTCAGTGCATGCCACAAGCAGCACGTCATCCATGCCGGCGTAGTATCCGCCCAGCGGGAAACCGGGGACGACACCATGGTTTACCAGCCGGTCCACAACATCATAGGCGCTGACCGGCAGCCGCAAAGCGAATTCGTTGCAGAACGGGGCATCGTGCAGCAGTGAAACGCCCGGCAGGGCCGTGAGTCTGTCTGCGGCATAATGAGCGCGCTCCATGCTCAGCTCTGCGGTGCGGACCAGGCCCTCAGGGCCTGTCAGGCACATGTGGATGATAGCTCTCAGCGCGCACAGCGCCTGATTGGAGCATATGTTCGAAGTGGCCTTGGCCCTGCGGATATGCTGTTCACGTGCCTGCAGCGTCAGTACATATCCGGTTTTGCCGTCCACATCTTTTGTTCGTCCGGCTATTCTGCCCGGAATCTGCCGCGCCAGTTTTTTGGTGCAGGTCATTATGCCCAGATAGGGGCCGCCGAAGCTCAGGGGCATCCCCAGCGACTGTCCGTCTGCAACGGCGATATCCGCGCCCATCTCACCGGGGGTTTTGAGCACAGACTGCATGACCGGATAAACGGAAATCACTCCCAGAGCGTTGCAGGAACGGGCGTGGGTGAACAGTTCGGTAAAATCATCCACCGCCCCGAAGAAGTTGGGGTTCTGTACCACCACAGCAGCGCATTTATCGTCTACGGCATCCATCAGCGCCTGTTTGTCCGACCGGCCTTCGTTGTGCGCAACGGTCACCAGTTCCATATTCAGGTTGGACGTGTACGAGGCAAGCATGGTGCGGTAGATGGGGCTCAGGGCTTCATCAATGACAAGCTTGCTGCGTCTGGTTGCTCTGGCGGCCATCATCATGGCCTCGAAAATGGCCGAACCGCCGTCATATACCGAGGCGTTCGCCACTTCCATTTCCATCAGGCGGCAGACGGCGGTCTGGTATTCAAAAATGGCCTGCAGGGTTCCCTGTGATGCTTCGGGCTGGTAGGGCGTGTACGCCGTATAAAACTCACCCCGCGAAACAAGGTTGTCCACAGCTTTGGGAATGTGATGATCGTAGAACCCAGCTCCCAGATAGCTGACAAGATCTATACGGTTTTTTGCGGCCATGCGCTGGATGCGGGCGCAGACTTCCATCTCGCTCATACCTTCCGGAATATCAAAGCTGCGCGGCTGCATTTCGGGCGGTATTTCTGCAAACAGGTCATCAATGCTTTTCACCCCGATGACATCCAGCATCTGGCGGATTTCTTCGGGAGTGTGCGGAGTGTAGGGCATGAAAGTTCTCCTTGCGGCCTAGTGCGCTTCGCTTTCGATGAGGGCTGCGTATTCTTCTGCGGAAAGCAGACTGTCAGCCACGGCAGACACTTTGACCTTCAGCATCCAGCCTTTGTCGTAGGGCGATTCGTTTACGGCTTCGGGAGCATCTTCAAGGTGCAGGTTCACCTCTGTCACTTCGCCGGAGACAGGTGCGTACAGTTCACTTGCGGCTTTGACAGACTCGACGGACCCCATTTCTTCGCCTGCTGTCAGGGTATCGCCTGCGGCGGGCAGTTCAATGAAAGTAAGATCGCCCAGCTGTTCCTGAGCAAACTCGGTTATGCCGATAACTGCCTCATCGCCTTCAAGGCGGACCCATTCATGACTTTTCGAGAACTTCAGTTCTGCGGGAATATTCATGATTCTTCTCCTGAAAAAGTTGGTGTGGTTGGTTCGCTTTTTACATCCACAACGCGTGCGGGGCAAGGCAAATAAAATGAAAACGGCCATGGCGCTTATGCGCATGGCCGGAAAGAGCAGAAGAGAAAACGGCGGGCAGCCGGTCAGGCCACAGCCTGATCCAGTTCAATGCCGAGTGACGTTATTTCGTCCAGCAGCAGCTGGCGTCTTATGGGTTTGACAATGTAGCTTGTGGCTTCTCCCAGAAAAAAAGCGTCGTGCAGTTCCTTGGAGTCATCCAGGCCGGATATCATGATCACTTTGACAGCGTTTTCTGCAGAAACACCCATTTCTTTTTCAATTTCGCGGATTTCACGCAAAGCCTGCTGGCCGTCGATGTTGGGCATCAGGATATCAAGCGTGATGAGGCTGTAGGGTTCACCGTCTTTGAGGGCCGTTCTGAAAGCCTCAACGCCTTCCTCTCCGTCTGTTGCCACGTCCACATACCCGAAAGGGTGCAGAATTTTCTGGACAAGGCGCCTGCTATCAAAATCGTCATCGACGATAAGAAACTTCATAGGTACTCTCCCTGTAGGCCGGAACTTTTGTCTGTCGGCGCAGCCGCTAGTGGCAGCTGCGGGGTGCGCCTGTTCCGCAACGTGTCTTTTTGAAAATGCCGCTCCGGCAAGGTAGCCTCTTGTGCCTGTATGCGTCAACGTGCTATTGTATTAGTTTTTTATACCCGCAGCGGCAAATGCGTTACTGACAATTGCCTGTGCTTCTCCGGCCAGTTGTTCCAGATGCTCTTCTCCTCTGAAGCTTTCTACATAGATTTTATAGATATCTTCAGTTCCCGAAGGGCGGGCGGCAAACCAGCCCCCTGCGGAGACTACCTTCAGGCCGCCTAGGGCCGCCCCGTTGCCCGGTGCGTGTGTTATAACCTTTTCCACAGGATCGCCGCCAAGCTCTGTTATCGTTACCGTTTCAGGGTTCAGGGCTTTCAGCACTTCTTTCTGCCGTCCGTCGGCGTGCGCCTGCAGACGTCTGTACACCGGCGTGCCGAAGCGTCCGGTAAGCTCTTTGTAAAGTCTGTCAGGCGTATTGCCGGTCACCGCGGTGATTTCCGCCGCCAGCAGGTTCAGGGCAATACCGTCCTTGTCGGTTGTCCACACTGTTCCGTCCTGCCGCAGCAATGATGCCCCGGCGCTTTCCTCTCCGGCAAAACCCGCAGTGCCGTCAAGCAGCATCGGTACAAACCATTTGAAGCCCACAGGCACTTCAATGACCGTCCTGCCCATGTCGGCGGCGACTCTGTCTATCATGCTGCTGCTCACCAGTGTTTTGCCGATGCCGGCTGTTGCCTTCCATGCGGGTCTGTGCCGGAACAGATAGGCAATGGCCGCAGCAAGATAGTGATTGGGATTCATCAGTCCGGCAGGAGTGACAATGCCGTGTCTGTCGGCATCGGGGTCGTTGCCGAAAGCAAGGTCATAGCTGTCTTTCAGTTCCAGCAGGCCGCCCATGGCCCACGGTGAAGAGCAATCCATACGGATGACGCCGTCCCTGTCATACGGCATGAACCGGAACGTCTGGTCCACCTGACGGTTGGGCACATCAATATTCAGTCCGTATGTTTCTGCTATGCGGTCCCAGTAGGTTACAGACGCTCCGCCCAGCGGGTCGGCTGCCAGCCGGAGGCCTGAACGGGCAATGGCCTGCATATTGATGACAGAGCCAAGGTCGTTGATGTAGTGCGCCGCAAAATCGTGAAGGACTGTGTACTCCGACGCAAGAGCCTTTGTAAGCGGTATCCGCCGGACTGCTTTGTTGTCCGAAGCGAGCAGCAGGTTGGCTCTTTTTTCTATGTCATTTGTGACGCCGGTTTCGGCAGGGCCGCCATGCGGGGGATTGTATTTGAACCCCCCGTCCTGCGGCGGGTTATGCGACGGCGTTATGACGATGCCGTCGGCGAAACCGCTTGTTCTGCCGGCGTTATGGGTCAGGATTGCATGCGATATTACGGGGGTGGGGGTATAGCCGGATTCCGGTTCGATGAAAGTGGTCACCCCGTTGGCGGCAAGAACTTCCAGTGCAGCGCAACGCGCCGGTTCGGACAGGGCGTGCGTATCCATGCCCATAAAAAGAGGGCCGGAAAAACCGTTATCGCGCCGGAAGTCGCATACCGCCTGTGTCACGGCAAGAATGTGCGCTTCGTTGAAGCTGGCGGTGCCTGAAGTGCCGCGGTGTCCCGAAGTGCCGAACATCACGCGTTCGTCAGGGTTTTGGCGGTCCGGGCTGACGGTGTAAAAGTCGCTTACAAGCCGTGCTATGTTTATAAGCTCGTCGTGAGCAGGCAACTGGCCGGCTTTGGCGGCAGTAGTCATGTCATTTTCCTTACGTTCTGCCTGACGGCGTGAAAGAACTGTTGACGCTGGCAATATACTGTCAGCGGTAATGATAATTCAAGTACGGCTGAAAAATTATCAAGGGAGGCTGGCAGGTTGCTGTATGCTAGCGGAGTACGCTTATATAGCGGTACATGACCATGAAATGGCAGAAACTGCCGCCCATCACAAAAATATGAAACAACTCATGAAAGCCGAAATTTTTAAAAAAGTTCGGCCGCTTGCATGCATAGATGAGGGCTCCGGCACTGTACAGAAGTCCGCCTGCCAAAAGGTATGCCAGTGCCCCCCATTTTAATGAGGTGACCAGCGGGTATACTGCGGCCAGCGCCATCCAGCCCATACCCAGATAGAGTGCCGTTGAAAGCCAGCGAGGGGCATGCAGCCAGTAGATTTTGACAAACACTCCCAGAAGCGCAAACCCCCATGCGCAGGCCAGCAGCGACCAGCCCCACGCCCCCTGCAGGGGAATAAGGCATATCGGTGTATATGTTGCCGCGATGTAAATAAAAATCATGGAGTGATCGATGCGGCGAAGGAGCCTGATTCCCGCCTGCCGGAGTGGCAGCCAGTGGTAAAGAGTGCTGGCTGTGTACAGCAGCACCATGGCGACGCCGAAAACGGAAAAGGAAATTATGTGCCGCGTCAGTTCCGGCGAAGCCACACGCACAATAAGGATTATGGTTCCGATGAGTGCCAGAACGGCACCGATGCAATGGGTAAGACCGCTTACCGGATCACGAAGGGGCATGCTGTTCTCCTTGTGCGGCGCAGGCGGAAAAGAAAAAGCCCGGGAACTCCGAATTCCGCATCGCCGTGAATCCTGTTTTACTGACGGGTTCTGGTCTGTTGATTCTCTGGCTGATACGGCATTCCTGAGTCTCAGGCTTGCATTTCATAAAGGCACAAAGCGTGCCTGAAATCAGAAAATACAGTTCTGCAGGGTGTTGTCACCGTCCTCCGGAAGAAGGCTGATGATGGGACTGCGAACTGTCAATTTGCCGTCTCAGATGCTCTGTCATAAATTCCAGTACATGAATAAGTCTGGGGGCCAGAGTGACTGCCGCTTCAGTATTGCCTGAACGTCCGGCATTTTCAAGCTGTTCCGCTACGCTGCGCCCCGGTAGTGAGCCTATGCTGTGCAGCGTTGATTTCAGGGCATGTCCCTGTTCGGCCAGCGCCTGTATGTCTTTTTTTTGCAAAGCGTCGTGCAGCGCGGCTATCCTGTCCGGCATGGTTCTGACAAAAGTTCCCAGCATCACGGTAAGTACTTTCTGTTTGCCGTTCAGCATGGAGAGCGCAAGAGACAGGTCAGGCGGCGGAATCTCTGCATCCGCCTGTGCCGTACTTCCTTTGCCGGCGGCGGGCTGGAATCCATGTGCGGCGGAAGACTGGCCGGTTGATGCTGCTGCCGGCAGGGGGGCGTATTTGCCAAGCACATGATTCAGATGGTCGGGGGTGACAGGCTTTGCCAGATATTCCGTCATACCGGCCTGGAGAAACCTTTTTTTGTCACCTTCCATACTGTGGGCCGTCAGGGCGATAATGGGAATATCGGCGTTACGGTTGCCGCACGCCCCTGATCTGATTTTTTGTGCGGTCTGCACACCGTCCATGACCGGCATCTGGATGTCCAGCAGAACCACATCGAAATCTTGCGTGCTCAAGGCCTGCAACGCCTGCTCACCGTTCTGCACCAGCGTGCTGCTGTGTCCGCTGAGTCCCAGTATCTCGCGGATGACCTCTCTGTTGAACTCGTTATCTTCCGCCACCAGAACAGAAAGAGGGCTGGCGGCCTTGGACGGGCGGACCGCCGGATTTTCAGCCGCAGGAAAGACCCGTTCTTCCGGCACTGCCTTCAGCGGCAGACAGACGGTGAAGGTGCTTCCCTGCCGGGGGGCGCTCCGCACGGTTATGCTTCCGCCCATCATGTCTGCAAGCAGTTTGCAGATGGAAAGGCCCAGCCCTGTCCCCCCGTATGTTCTGGTATAAGACCCGTCAGCCTGCGTAAAGCTGTCGAAAATAGCGCTGTGTTTTTCTTTTTCAATGCCGATGCCTGTATCGGAAACGGAAAAGCATATGTCTGCGTGACCTGATGGAGCAGGAAATGCCTTGCAGGTAATTGTGATGTTGCCCGTATCAGTGAATTTGAGCGCATTGCTGACCAGATTGACAAGTATCTGGCGTACTTTGCCTTCATCACCCTCCACTGCACGGGGCATGTCCGGTGCCAGTTCCAGCTGCAGGGGCAGACCTTTGGCTGCCGCTGCGCTTAAAAACATCTCATGTACCTGTGTAAAAGGGGCATGCAGCATAAAAGGACTCAGCGCCAGTGTTGCCTTGCCGGATTCATAGCGTGAAAAATCAAGAATGGTGTTAAGGAGATCAAGCAGAGAATGAGCTGCTTTATTCAGTACTGTCAAGTGGTTGCGTTGCGGGGCAGATAGTTCTGTTTTCAGTATGACTTCGGACATGCCGATGATGGCATTCATGGGGGTGCGGAACTCATGACTGATATTGGCCAGAAATTCGCCCTTGGCCTTATCCGCTTCTTCCGCAAGCTCCTTGGCTTCCCGCAGAGCATGCTCTGCCTTGATCCTTTCTTCGATTTCAGCGTTCAGCAAGGCATTCTGCTGAAGTATGCGTTTTTCGCTTGCGGCGGCTGCCTCCGCACGGGCTTTGTGTTCACGTGCCCGCATGGTCGACCTGAAAACATGATAAAATGAAACCGCGATGATGGCGGCCAGCAGGGCAACGGCAACCAGCGTGACGTTGGGCGACACAGCACCGCCTATGCTCGGACCGCTGAAGACCAGCAGCAGATCAAAAGGCGAGTTGTCAACATGATGGCGTATACCGGTTTCTCTGCTGGTGGCGGCGCCGTGCTGCAGCATTTCCGGTTCGCCCTCGGAAGACAGCGTGTACAGCAGGCCCGGTTCCAGCCGTGAAGCCTGTCGTATCCATTCCGGTGATATCTGCTCTGCACGGTGCAGGGCTATGCCGCTTTGTCCCTGTAATAACAGTATGTAGGCATCGTTCAGGTCCCATAGTGATTCAAGGAAGGACGTGACGGCCCGTGTGTTGCAGAACACCACGGCGTATCCGGCCCGTGTGCTGTCTGTAACCAGAGGCACAGCGAATGTAAGTTCTTTGATTTCAGGGGTAAGAGAAAAAACGAGAGGGTAATCCACATCGCTTGCCAGTGCGCGTGCTATGCCCGCAGGCAGATGTACCGGCTCTTTGTTTGCAGATGTGTCCATAAGCATCCGCCCGGTAGAGGAAAAAAGAACAATGCGGTTGTAAAGGCGCTCCCCTGACAGGGCTTTGGAAGCGATAAAATCGGTCAGCAGGCGCCGGACTGCCTCCCGTCCGGCGGGGTGAGTCTGCCCGGGCTGTACGCTTTTTGGGGTACTGTCCGAAAAATCTATGAAGTCCTGTTGCCGGAACAGAAGGGCGGCATCAAGCTTGATTTCCCCTATCAGATGGCTGATGGCCGACGCCTGCCGCTCGGCCTGCGCCATTATGCGCAGTTGTCTGGCCTCCAGAGTCTGCCGCTGAGATATGTACACAAAGCTGATGAGGCAGACGATAAAAGCCGCCAGAGCCAGAGCGGGAAGAAGAAAAAGGAGCCTGCCGCGTTGCAGGCCGGTGTGTGCAGGCGGAGAGGATTTCATCGCTGCCCCTTTGGGTTAAGAGCACCGCAGCAGCTGCTCGGCGCAACAGACGGTCGGGGCGTGAATATATCTGGAAACACGGATCAGGCCAGATTCCTGCGGAATTCCTGACAGCCCCGGAGGTGCCGCAAAGCACCTCCGGGGAATGTATTACACATTGAAAAGGAAGTGAATAATATCCCCGTCGCTGACAACGTACTCCTTGCCTTCCACGCGAAGGACTCCGGCTGTGCGGCAGGCCGCTTCGGAACCGTGCTTTACATAGTCGTCGTATCCTATGACTTCAGCCCGTATGAAGCCGCGCTCGAAGTCGCTGTGGATGACGCCGGCTGCGGCAGGGGCTTTCCATCCTTCCTTGATGGTCCATGCGCGCACTTCTTTTTCGCCCACGGTGAAATAACTGATGAGTCCCAGCGTATGATAGCCGGTGTGTATCACTTTGGTCAGCCCGCTTTCCGGAATGCCGAAGGAGGCCAGAAAATCAAGCTGCTCAGCTTCATCAAGCCCCTGCAGCTCTTCTTCCACCTTGGCGCATATTTTGACCACGTCGCATGAGCGCGAGGCTGCAAACTCTCTGACGGTGACAACGTGTCGGTTGTCTTCTGCCAGACCTTCTTCATCCACATTGGCACAGTAGATGATTTTTTTGGCGGTCAGCAGGCCGAGTTCCTTGTACAGTGCGCTGATGGCATCGCTGTCTTTTTCGGCGAAGGTGGATGCGGGGTTGCCGGCGTTGAGATGGTCCACAAGACGTTCCATAGCGCTGACGGTAGCCGTCATGCTCTTGTCACCTTTGGACTGGCGGCGGGTTCTGTCCAGCTTGCGTTCAGCGGATTGCACATCTGCGAGCAGCAGCTCGGTTTCAATGGTTTCAATGTCGCGCAGCGGGTCAACCGTGCCGTCTACATGGGTTATATTCTCGTCGTCAAAGCAACGCACAACCTGCAGAATGGCTGCCGATTCACGGATATTTGCCAGAAACTGGTTGCCCAGCCCTTCACCTTTGCTTGCACCGCGCACAAGTCCGGCTATGTCGATAAAGTCGACGGTGGCATTGATGGTTTTCTGCGGTCTGGCCATGGCGGTCAGCTTGTCGATGCGGGCATCGGGCACGGGCACTGTGGCCTTGTTGGGTTCAATGGTGCAGAAGGGGTAGTTTGCCGACTCCGCATTCTGTGCTTTGGTCAGCGCGTTGAAAAGGGTGGATTTGCCTACGTTGGGCAGGCCCACGATGCCGATGCTAAGTGCCATGGTTTATTCTCCGGAAAAAAATATGGAAAGGCGCGGAAGCCTTCGGGCGGCTTCTTAGCCGTTTTTGTGATGATTGACAAAGAAAAAAACGGGCCGGTTTGCGCCAAACCGGCCCGGAATGTCAGGGCAGTACCCTGATGATATACGCATCCTGCGGAATGAGATATCTGCGGGCCACCTCCTGCAGGGCGGTGGCATCCACTTTTTCCGCTTTTTCGATAAGTCCTTTTTCAAAATCAAGAGGCAGCCCCGAGCCGGCAAGGCGGGCGGCTTCGTTGCTGCGGCTGCCAAGACTCTGCCTGCCCCGGTAGTAGTCGCCCCGCAGCATGTTTTTACCGCGGCGGATGGCTTCTTCAGGCAGGGGGGCCTCCTGCAGGTCGCGGATTACTTTTTTAAAACCGGCGTCGGCCTGTGCAAGTTTTTCAGGGTCGGTGCCAATATAAAAAGCCAGCAGACCGGCATGTTCCGACTGCCACGGGAACGCCGTCACAGTGTAGCCAAGCCCCTGTTTGTCGCGCAGATCTGTAAAAAGCAGGCCGGATTGTCCGGCAAGAACTGTCTGCAGCAGCTCCAGCGCCGAGGTGTCTTCATGCGTTATGGGCACGGTTTTGAATATCATCAGCATATGCGCCTGATTTCTGTCCTCCAGCGAGATATCCAGCTGTGTTTCAGCAGACCACAGCGGCACCGCAGGCACGGCGACAGGCCCGGAGGGGGCAGGCAGGCTGCGTGCCAGCCCGAGAATCTCTTCGCGGTCGAACTGTCCGCATACCGCAAGCACCCATGGTTGTGTCCGCTGCACTTTCCAGAATCCGGCCACATCTTCCGCGGTGTAGGCGGCCAGACGCTGCTCTTCACCCAGATGCAGGTATCCGTAAGCACTGTTGTGGAAAAGAAACGGAAACAATCTGCGGAACGCAAGCCCGAGCGGCTGATCTTCACGGGCCTTTATGGATGCAATCTGGTTGTCTTTTTCACGCGCGGTTTCTTCTGCAGCCAGTGCCGGAGCGGTGACAACGTTGCGGAACAGACCGGTGATGTCGGCACTGAATCTTTCCGGGTAGCGCGCGCTGATGGTGAAAGACGATCTGCCTGCAGAAGCTGACAGACTGGCTGCTCTGTCTGCCTTGAAAGCCTCCAGAGCGGCATTGTCCATCTGCTGGGTGCCTTTGGTCAGCACTCTGGCTGCAAGGGCTGCAAGACCCTGCCTGTCTTCATCCAGCAGGGCATCACCGCCGCGGAACACCAGATCGACCGCCGTATAAGGAAGTGTCTCGTCGGGAATGAGCACCACAGTGCGCCCGTCGCCCAGTTCAATCACTTCCTGCTGCTGCCCGTTGTCACCTTTTTCCGCGGGGGCGGCATGCCCGCTGCCCTTGGCGGGCCAGCCGTCGCGGAACAGCTCTGTCAGGTCATCGCTGTTCAGTCCGGCATTCTGCGGAGTAAGCAGCACTCCGTTCAGCCTTTCGGGAGTGAAAAAAGTGTCCAGAATGTCCTGAACTGATGTTTTTTCTACCTGACGGAGGCTTTGCAGATAGTTCAGTTCACTTTGTTCGCCGTTTTCAAAAAAATAAAAATGTCCCAGCTTGGAAGCCAGACCGGACAGCGTTTCCTTGGACCGGAACAGTTCGTCTTCCAGATTGAGCTTTGCCCGCGCCAGAGCGTTGTCTGTGAAACTGTCCGCACTCAGCCGCGCCAGTGCCGCCGAAAGCTCGCGGGTGAATTCCTCTGTTTTCTGCGGATCAAGTATGGCCGTAATCAGCAGAAGTCCTGTGCGCTCGAAGGAATAGGCAGAGACTGAGATATCGTCCACAAGCTGCTTGTCGTACTTGAACTCTCTGTAAAGCAGCGAGGTTTTATCTCCGCCCAGCATCTGGGCAAGTACTTCGACGGCAGGAATCCGGGCATCATGAAAGTTGGGAATAGGCAGGGCGAATCCCGCGTAGACCTTGTTCCACTTGCCCGGCTCCGCAGTCAGTGCGGGGGCGGCGGGCGAAACGGGCGGTGTGACCGGCTGCGGGGGCACGCAAGTCCGGGTGTTTGCAAGATTTCCGAAAAGCTTTTCAGCTTCTGCCAGAACTTCCTGTTCGTTCACGGCTCCGCATACCACCAGCAGCATGGACTGCGGCTGGTACAGGCGGTCGATATAGTCGTGAATGTCTTTGCTGGTTATCGCGCTCACTGTTTCGCGGTACCCGATGATGGGGCGTTCATACGGGGTCCGGGCCAGCACTTTTGCCGTCAGACGTTTGAAGAGAAGACTGCCGGGGGTGTCTTCTCCGCGTTCCAGTTCGGCAAGAACAACCTCTTTTTCCGGAGCCAGCGCTTCAGGGCTGATTTTTGCACCGAAAGTCATATCCTTGAGTACGTCCATGCCCAGACGCCAGTGTTCGGAGGGTACATCTGTAAGATATACCGTATAGTCAAAGCTTGTTGCGGCATTGATGTTGCCGCCTATCTGCTCGATGGCTCCGGCAACCCCGCCTTCGGGGCGTTTTTCCGTCCCTTTGAATACCATGTGCTCAAGCAGGTGGCTTATGCCTGCCTGCTGCGGTGTTTCATAGGCTGAACCCGCATGGACATACAGCCTGAGCGAGGCAAGCGGAAAACGGTCATCCTGCTGAATCAGTACAGTCAGACCGTTGGCCAGTCTGGTTACACTGGCGGCATGAGCGGCTTGAAAAGAAAAAAACATTAAGGCTGCTCCGATAAAAAAGGCTAGAATTCGCTGTTTTTTCATATGTGTCTCCTTGGTCCGCAAAGGCGCTGCAAGGTGTTTCCTCATCGTACGGTGCAGAATTTTACAGGTAATCCTTCTGCGGGACAAGGCAAGAAAGTCGCGCGGCCTGTACGGCACTATCATGCGCTGGCGCATCGGCATGCTATGTGGTAATTTGCAGTGGTGGAAATTGTGCACGGTTTATCTGTCATGCAGGAATGGAGAATTTTTTTGCCAAATAGCAGGGAAGACATTCGTCAGGCTTTTTTTGATGATGCCCAGAATCATCTGGCAGCAATGGGAGTTCTGCTTCTGGAACTGGAAGTGGCAGGAAAGGATGCCGACCATGAACTGCTGGATGGTCTGCTGCGCGCTGCGCACGCGCTGAAATGCTCTGCAGGCTTTCTGGATTACCGCCGTGCGTTCACGCTGGCACGGGCTCTGGAGTCTTTTCTTGACATGTGGCGCGAAGGGACGCTGGTTCCGGATGAATCGACAGCCGCGCGCGTGGAAAAGGCCTTTGATATTCTGGCGGTCCTTCTGACTCCCTCAGGTACATCTGAAAGCGAGCAGGCCGCGAGGAGCGAAAAAAGTGCTGAAGCGGAAGCGCTGGCCGCCGTGCTGGATGCCGCCGGCGGGGTTGAAGAAAACGGCGGAGGAACACAGTGCCCGGCGCAATACCGGGTGTACGCTCCGGACGGTGCGCTGGTGTTTGAAGGCCATTGCCCCGACCTGCACCTTGCGGGAAAAACCGGCAGCAACCTGTATGTTCTTGAGTTTATCTATGAAGAAGATCTGAACCGGAAGGATCTTTCACCTCAGGCGCTGCTCGGTTTTCTGCAGAAGAGCGGTTATATTCTGGCCATCGGCGGGCGTACTGTGCCGGTGGGATACGAACCGGCCGACGTTTTATGTGTTCTGTATGCTTCTTTTCTTGAAAAAGACCTTATCGCCGCGGTGTTTCAGATTGCAGCGGAAAAGGTGCACCCCGTTGACCTGCAGGACCTGCTTGCCGGAGAAGCCATGTGGCAGGCAGCTGTAGTGAAGGATGCCGAAGATGCGTTGCTGCACGCCGTCAGAGAGCCGCACAAGGACAGTGTGGATGAACTGGTAAGGCAGTACGACAATGCCATGGAGAAACTGCGCGCCGCTGCTGACGAGGACAAGGAACCGCTGGAAGGCTGGGACATTGAAGCGGTTGTTTCTCAGGGGAACGGCGGGGAAGTTGCCGACCCGTTCTGCATGGCTGTCGAATTGCATGCCGCCGATCCTGCGGGGGCTGAAAATACTGCATACGATGCGACGGCCGCCTCGGACTGTGCAGTTGCGCGGGGACAGACAGCAGACGCTGACGAGGCCGGACTGGTGGCGGAGTTCGAGGACAGTTTCATGGAAGATGAGGCAGAGCTTCTTTTGAATGAACTGCCGGAAGAGCATCCCCTGCGGGCTGCCTACGAAGCGGAGCCACAGGGCGACGAAGAGTTTTTCCGCGATACGGAAGAGCAGCCCGATTTATCTTACCTGAATGAAGCCTTGCCTGATGAGACTCCTGCCGGCGGCGTTGTGTTTGATCTGGCCATGCCGGTGGCAGAAAGCGATACCGGGTTGCAGTCTGCGTCCTTGCAGGATGCCAAACACAAGGGAGAGGCTGAAATGATTGCAGGATTTGCAGTGGGACCGGCGCAGGACGGCAACGCGGGCGTATTGCAGCTTGCCGGTGATATCACCATCGAGCGCAGCGCCCAGTTGCAGGAGGCTTTTCAGGAGGCTCTTTCACGCTACGAAGTGCTGCGTATTGATTCGCAGCAGCTGGAATCGGCAGATCTTACGCTGGTGCAACTGCTGTGTGCAGCAGCTGCCCAGGCCAAGGAAAGAGGAGGGCGCCTGGAAAGCGAGGGGCTGCCTTCCGCAGGCCTGATGCAGACTCTTGTGCTGGCAGGTTTTGATGATGCCGCCATGAAGCGCAGGGGGCTTGAAACGTTTACGGGGTCCGGCGACTGAGCGCGGCAGATGATGAATATGCAGCCGGCCTGCTTCTGAACAGTTTTTTACTTTTGAGATTTGCCGGACAGGCAGATTAACGCAGCCAGCCCCTCTGAGATGCTGAGGGGCTGGCTGTTGTGTATCTATTCAAATTCCTGCGACAGCTTGATCAGGGAAAAGTCCAGAATGGTCGAATCAGGAACTATGACTTTGACCAGAGCCAGCGGTGACAGATACTGCTGTGACCAGTCCATATCCAGAGCCATGCTTGTCCCGCCGATCATGCTGAAGTTGCGGAACATGGGCCTGATATCCGTGGAGCGGGGTCCCTTTTTGGTTTCCCGTGTCCAGACCAGTTCGTCCAGATTTCTGAATGCTTCCCACGCGGCAAAGAATGCAGCTTTTTTTTCTTCGGGGCCCGTGTAATCCAGCCTGTAGGTTTCTGTCACCGACTGAATGACTTTTTTCTGGTTGAACAGTTCTTCCACAAAGAGCACTTCCATTCCGGCAGGCAGTTTGCCGTACAGCGCCTGACGCACCTGTTCTGCCGTATGCGGAGTGCGCAGGTATATGCTGAACCATTCCGCACGGCTGGCCACGCCTACAGGAAGGGCTCTGCCGAACGATATAAGCGGGAGCGGGTGGAATCCCTGAGAAAAAGTCATGGGCAGGGATGCCTTGCGCATGACCCGTTCAAAAAGACTCTGGAGTTCAAGCTGGCTCAGAACAACAGCCCGATCCTCTTTGGAGTACCAGACGCGGAAATGTCCTGCTTTCACCTTCAGTTCGTCAGCAAGTTTCGGCGGTTCATTCTTGGCGGAGGGAAGCACATTGCCGGTTTCGTCCGTCAGGGGGGTGTGCGCCTGCTGATCGCGTTCCTGTCTGTTGAGCCGGTTGCGGTATGATGTGGTATCTGTAAGCCGGTCAAGACCGGATTCCTTTTTGCCCACATCACATACGCCGCAAAGCCGGCAGGCTCCGTAACGGCAGTCTTCAGTGATTTTCATGGCATAGGCACGCTCACGTTCCTTTGCCAGAAATTCCTTTGTTGTGCCGCTGTGCAGATGATCCCACGGCAGCGGCTCGTCTGCGGTGCGTTCCCGTGTGTATTCGTCGGGCGAAAGCCCATGCTCTTCCATTGCCTGCATCCACGGATCGAGCGACAGACCTTCAACCCAGCTGGCAAATGTGGCGCCTTTCCGGTAGGCGCTTTCCACCACGCCGGACAACCGTCTGTCTCCGCGTGAGAAAATGCCTTCAAGAGCGCTCATTACCGGTTCATGCCAGCGCATCTTCATGCTTTTTTCACGCTTGAAGGCATCGCGCAGGTACTGGATGCGTTCACGTATTTCGGGCAGCGTGAGTTGCCGTTCCCATTGGAAGGGGGTGTGAGGCTTGGGCACAAAAGGTGATATGGCCGCAGTCACCTGCAGACGGCGCACTCTGCCGGCGGCTCCGCGTACTTTTCTGCACAGATCAACGATAGCATCAAGATCTTCATACGTTTCGGTGGGCAGGCCTATCATAAAGTAAAGTTTGACCTGCTGCCAGCCGTGCTGGAAAAGCTTCTGGACGTGCAGCATCAGTGCTTCTTCCGTAATGCCTTTGTTAATGACATCACGCAGACGCTGGCTGCCTGCTTCGGGGGCAAGCGTGGCGCCGGTACGGCGTATTTCCGCCATGCGCCCCATGATATCGTCGTCAATGGAACCCACACGCAGCGAAGGCAGCGAGAGCGAAACCTGTTCTTTGGCGCAGCGGTCAACTGTGCTCATGAACAGCGTTTTGAGCGCCGAAAAATCTCCTGTGCTCAGGGAGAGAAAAGACAGCTCATCATAGCCGGTGGAGGCAAGGCATTCTTCCAGCAGGTTCTGCAGATGATCCACCGACCGTTCACGCGCCGGGCGGTAGATGATGCCCGCCTGACAGAACCGGCAGCCGCGGGTGCACCCGCGGCCTATTTCCAGTGCCAGCCGGTTATGCACGGCGCCGAAGGGCACCGGCTGACTGGCGGGAAAGAACGCCGTGTCCATATCGGGAATGACACGTCTGGTGACACGGGTATAGTCCTGATGCTTCGGGGTCAGTGTGCCGTCCGCACTGTTATAGCTGAAAAGTGAGGGAACATAAATTCCAGGAATATTTCTGGCTTCGTAGAGAAATTGCGAGCGGCTCCACCCGAGAAGGCGGGCTTTGTTCTGCAGGTCAAGCACTTCCAGCATGGCTTCTTCGCCTTCGCCCAGAACCATCAGGTCAAAAAAATCTGCCACAGGTTCGGCTGCCAGCGTACACCCTCCGCCGGCGGCCACAACCGGCCAGGCGGAAAGGTCATCCCCCCTGTCTGCAGCCCGCAGCGGAATACCGCCCAGATCAAGCATGTACAAAACGTTGGTGTAGCACAGTTCATGCGTAAGGCTGAATCCGAGAAAATCCAGATCCTTCAGCGGCGTATCCGACTCTAGCGTACAGAGGGGGGCATTGTGCGTACGCAGAATATCGGCGGCTTCCGTACAGGGAGTGTATACCCGTTCCGCCCAGAATTCCGGCCGCTGGTTAAGCACTCCGTACAGTATTTTCTGGCCCAGATACGACATGCCCACTTCGTACATGTCAGGAAAGGCCAGCCCGATACGCATATCCACTGTTGCGGGGTCCTTGGTGACGGTTCCTTCCTCTATGCCGGCATAGCGGCTGGGGCGGGGCAAAAGCGAAAGCAGTTGACGCATGATATCCTCTGGGTAGACGGAAAAAGGGTGACCGGCAGGTCACCCCCTGAAAGTACAACAGACCGCGCAGAAAAACGCGTTTATTTACGGAGCAGTTCAGATACGTTGGAAAGCTTGCTTCCGCCGGCTCCGGCAGAGGCTCCTCCCAGATTAAGGCCGCCCAGACCACCGGTGGAAAGCGTCAGATTGCTGATGGCTTCCATGTATTTTGTCTTCAGATCTTCGGGGGCGGATTTGTACTCGTACAGCACATGCTTGCAGGATATTTCACCTGTGAAATCCTGCTCGAAAGGGTAACCGTAAGGAAGCATCATCATCTGCACGCCTTGCTGGGTGGGCACTGTCTGAAGCGTGGCTACTTCGAGCAGCTTGTCATTTTCCGCATCGTGTTTGCCAAGAACCAGTTCGCCGGTGATCAGTTTTACAAGACGGATATCGTAAGCCATTGGTTTGCTCCCTTTTCGTTTTGCGTTGCGCTTACACAGCGCAGTGTAAGTTCCGGCATACGTAGGGGCTGATGCCGTAACTGTCAAGTTTTGTGCGCAAGAGACAGATGGGATACCGCGGCGCGTTACCCCCTGCTGCCGGCTGTTTTTACAAGCGCTCCCAGCGCGGCAAAGTTCATGAGTCCCATGGCAATGAAACCGGCTCCGAAGCTGCCGGCGTCTCCGCACATTCCCAGTATGGCCGGAATGATGCCTGTGCCCAGCACTGCGGCCATGGGCATGATCAGGCTCATGGCCGTTGCCTGTTCTGCCGGTGTGAACGCTTCTGCAAGCAGCTTGAATACAGCGGGAAAGACAAACGCTGTGAGTAAGGCCTGCATGATAATGCTGCCCGTCAGCAGCATGCCGGAGGCCAGCCCGACCCCGAACAGCATGACGCCGTGAAATATGAGGTACAGCCTGACGGCCGTTTTTGTGCCCAGCCGGTCAGCCACAATTCCGGCGGCCAGTACCACAAAGGGACAGGCCAGGCGCGAAGCGCTTAAAATGGAGTTGGTGGTGTCAAAGGGGATGCCTTTTTCATTGACAAGATAAAGCGGCAGAACGCTGAAGGGGGCGTACTCGCCGCCTATGCTTAACCCGATAAGCACAACAAAAAGCCACAGTCTGGGGCGGACAAGCAGGCTGCGGCAGGAGACAGGCAGATTGCCTTCGCGCTGTTTTTCGCCGCCCCTGCCGAAAAACAGAAACATAAGACCCAGCACGAAAGACACCGCACCTGTCAAGCACAGAACTTCGCGCCATGACATGAAGGCAAGCGCCAGCGAGGCGATTAGCGGAGCGGCAATGAAGCTGACATTGGGGGCAAGTTCATGCACCGCGATGGCTTTGCCCCAGTCTTTGTGCCGCACCAGACCGGCCAGCGTGGCCATGCCGGAAGGAAAGTAAAGCCCCGCCGAAAGGCCGAAACAGAGTATGGCCGCTCCTGCCTGCACACGTGTTTCCACAAAAGCGAAAGTGCCCAGCGCCAGGCCTCCTGCCACTGCTGAAAGGGCAGCCACAGTGCGGTGCGCGAGCACCCTGCTGAGCACGCTGGAAAGAGCCATGCTGACGGAAAAGCCTGCCGATAACAGCAAGAGCAGGCCGGTGGCCTGCGAATGGCTCATGTTGAGCTCTGCTTCCATGGGTACCAGCAGCGGAGAAACAAGACTGCGCGGCAGGTAGTTGATGAAAAAAATCAGCGTGACGAACAGCACCCAGGGAAACGCTTTTGAAAAAGAGGGGGAGGATGAAGTGTGCAATGGAATTCCCGAAAAACGGCTTGAATATGTTGCGGATGCCACTGGCACCGTTGTGCATGAAAGTTGCTAGCACTCCTGTCAGAAACTGCGGCAGGCAAAAAATGCCTGATGCACAGCCTGACTTCAGGAGGAACCGTGTTCAGAGTAATGACTGCCATGGGCCGGCTGCTTCTGCAGGCGGCGCTGACCTGGGGGTGCGTAAGTGCCGGGCAGAGTTATTCCAACAGGATAGCACAGGTTGCCAAAGGTGAGCCTGTGTATGAAGCCCGAGGACGTGTAAATCTGTATCCTGTGTCGGCAGAAAGATT
Source organism: Oleidesulfovibrio vietnamensis (assembly GCF_055388115.1). Taxonomy (NCBI): domain Bacteria; kingdom Pseudomonadati; phylum Thermodesulfobacteriota; class Desulfovibrionia; order Desulfovibrionales; family Desulfovibrionaceae; genus Oleidesulfovibrio; species Oleidesulfovibrio vietnamensis. The sequence continues at coordinate 2,142,935 of NZ_AP042419.1, read as the reverse complement.
CTGACTGGCTGCCGGTGCAGCAAAAAAGGGGCCTGACGGCCCCTTTTCCCGTTCAGGCAGACTGTCGCTGCGTCATATGCCCATTACTTCCTTAAGATACGCAAAATCCAGCGAAGAGCTGACAAGCTGGGCGCCCTGTCTGATTTTAATGACATCACGCAGCTTGTGGCGCGAAAGAATGACTTCCATTTTTTTAGCCACGGTGTAGGTGTCATCACGTACCACGACTATCGGAATATTGAGCACTTCCGAGCGGGTAAGAATGATATCGTTAGGATACAGGTTGCCCGTAAGCACCAGACACGGGCAGTTGCCTTCAAGGGCGACAAGCTGCACGTCGGACCTGTCTCCGCCCACAATGACGGCGGAGTTTTTGTTTTTGCGGAAGTGGGTCATGAAGTTTTCCACCTGCATGGTGCCGATAAGAAAATTTTCCACAACTTTGTCCGCTTTATTCTGAGCGGAAATGACTTTACCCCCGAGCCTTTCTGCCAGATCACCCACCTTGATTGCGCCCATAAGGGGGTCTTTGGGAATGACGCCGAGTACCTTGACACCGTTTGATTCAAGAAACGGTTTGATAAGGCCGTCGACTTCATTGATGTAGTTTGCGGGTATGTCGTTCAGAATCACACCGGCAAGACTGTCGCCGAGAGTGTCTTTCAGTACTACAAGGTAGTCGTAATTCAGCTCTTTGTGCAGTCTGTCGATAATCACAGCCTTGAGCCCGAGTTCCTTGACAACACGTATACCGTCCACGTTGCAGTATCTGCCGGAATACATGCTGCCGGATCCGGCCACCAGCATGACATCACGTTTCTGCTGCAGGGTGTCGTATGCCTCAGCGATGGAAGGCATAAGGTTGCCGCACTGACCGCTGAAAGCTCTGACGCGGAAGTCCTGCGTGACAACCACGGGCGTGACAAGCTCGGCGGGCTCTTCCAGCCCGAGTACACTTTGCACGAAAAAAGCGTCTTCATCGCCCATGACTCCGTCCATTTCCTGAGGAACGGCGCCCACCGGTTTCATATAACCTACATTGTAGCCGTCTTTCTGAAGCCGCATGCCGAGCCCCATGACGACCATGTTTTTTCCGGAGTAACCGGATGTGGAACCGATGTATATTCCGGCAGCCATAGCGACCTCCTGTGCGGGTTATAACCGTATGATATTTCGGGGGCGGATGTTTGTTACCCGCATGCGGCGGTCTTCCGGCCGGTCAGACTCCTGCCGGCTGTCCGCCGTGTGCATTTCCCCTTAAGGAACAATATATATTTTGCCGCTATTTATGGCGGAAAATCAAGTGCAAGCTTCAGTGCAGGCAAAGCACCGTTTATTTTGTGCCGGCAGCCGAAGTGCAGATTGCCCGTTCACCTTATCTTCAGGCTGCCGCGGCGACAAGGGCTTTGCTTTTGTTTTCCGCAGGGCTGGCCGGCAGCGTACAGCCTGCTGCAGGGCACCGGAGGTACCTTGAGTACAGCGGTTCGCCATATTTTTGACATAGGAGAAAGACAATACACGGCGTATATCTTGTCTGCCGCAGCTGTTTTGCAGGGTGGTGCTTTTTTGCAATACATCTTATGCTGCAAGGTCTGCCGGAACCGGTGTGTGCCAGTCACTTGACCGGACTTATTTTTCCCGAGTATTCCGTGCGTGGCAGCAACTGCCGTGTACTGCACCGGCATCCGGCTTTTCTGGCGACGGATGTTTTTTCAAGGTTGCGCTATCGCAATGGGCCGGTAAACGAAGACGTTCCGGCTTTTTTATATGGAGAATTCTGAAAATGTTTGAAAAATTGCAGGATGTGCTGTGTTATCGTTTTGCAGATGTACGTCTGCTGGAAACGGCGCTGACGCATAGTTCCTACGCTAACGAGCGCGGTACGGAGATAGAGCATAACGAACGGCTGGAATATCTGGGCGATGCAGTTCTGGAACTGACAGTTTCCGAGCAGCTGTTCACACGCTTTCCCGAAGCCAGAGAAGGGCAGCTGACCCGCATGCGGGCACGGCTGGTGAGCAAGCCTTCGCTGGCCGAACTGGCACGTGAGCTGAAGCTGGATACCTATCTGCTGTTGGGCAAAGGTGAAGAAAGTCAGGGGGGCAGAACCCGCAGCTCTGTACTCAGTGATGCCTTTGAGGCGATCCTCGGAGCGATTTTTCTGGACGGCGGCTATGCCGCGGCCGGCAAGACGGTGCTGCATGTTTTCAGCTCGCGCTGGCCGCAGGGGGCCGAGGCAGCCCGCACCAAAGATGCCAAAAGCACATTGCAGGAGCTTACCCAGCGTCTGTTTAAGGAACGGCCGGTGTATACGCTGCTTGGCAGCAGCGGGCCGGAGCATGAAAAAATTTTTAAGGTCAGGCTGCTGCTGCCGGACGGCAGAGCGCTGGAAACAGAAGGGCAAAGCGTCAAAAGAGCCGAGCAGAAGGCTGCCGGACTTGCTCTTGAACTGCTGGAAGGCGAAAGCGCCTGATTGCGGATGAACATCGGTAAAATGACCGGGGAGGGGGAGCTCCCCGGTCATTCTGTCTTTGGTCACCCGAAAACCGATGTGGGGCGGTGCTAGTGTTGCTAGCCGCCGATAAGCTGCATGGCCATCTGAGGCAGTGAGTTAGCCTGCGTCAGCATGGCGACAGCCGACTGCGTAAGAATCTGGTTACGCGTGAATTCCGTCATTTCAGTGGCCACATCGACGTCCGAAATACGCGATTCGGAAGCCTGAAGGTTTTCGGACTGGATGCTCAGGTTGGTGATGGTGTTTTCCAGCCTGTTTTGCAGCGCGCCCAGAGACGCTCTGATTTTGTCCTTGGAAATAATCGCCTGATCGATGGCGGTCAGTGCACCCTGCGCGGCGGACTGGGTGGAAATGGTGTAACCGCCTGCCACTCTGGGGTCGGCCTGATTGCCTATGCCCAGCATGGATGCTGTGGACCCGGCAATTTTGATGTAATAGTAGTCTTCGCTGGAGTCGTTGCCGGTGCCGAAGTGGATCTTCATGGCGCCGGTCTGCTGCAGGCCGGTACCGTCGTGGGTGCCGGAAAGCGTGCCGTTGAGCAGGTGTATGCCGTTGAAGTCCGTGGCCATGGCAATACGGGTGATTTCAGATGCCATTGCCTGATATTCCGATTCGATCATCAGACGCTGGTCAGAGTTGTAAGTACCCGTTGCGGCCTGTTCGGCAAGCTCTTTCATGCGGATGAGCTTTTCGTCGATGACCTGCAGCGCACCATCAGCTGTCTGGATCATCGAGATGGCATCGTTGGCGTTTCTGATGCCCTGTTGCATGGTGGAAATATCTGCGCGCATCAATTCGCGGATGGCAAGACCTGCAGCGTCATCCGCCGCAGTGCCGACTCTGAGCCCCGAAGAAAGCCTGCGGGTTGAAGTGGCAAGGCGCCCGTAACTTTCAGAGAGGTTACGGGTGGCGTTCATAGCCATCATGTTGTGATTTATGACCAAAGACATTTGGTGACCTCCTTATGGATTGCTGCAGTGTTTTCAGCAAAGGTGGTGCCAAAAGCTTTTTATTTATTAATTACAGCACATTAAAATGTGCGATAAAATAGCCTGCGTCGGTTTTTTGCTAGGAAGGACATTTTTTCCCTTCGGGAAGTGACGAAACTACGGCCTGTTGGAACTGATTGTGGAATTTTTTTCACCCTTGCCTAAAGTGATACGCTGCGCTGTCGATAGGAATAATGAAGGGGAGCAATCGTTCCGACTTTGTCGGGCACAGCCCGGAGGTCCGGTCATGAAAATTGAAGAACTGAGCGCCAGCAAGCTGATGCGTGCGGAGGACCCGTTCTCCCGCGTGGTAAAAGAAATGGCAGCAGAGCCGAAACAGCGGGCGGCGGCGCCTGCAATGAATGAGGCAGCAGCCGGACGTGAAGCGGCAGATACTGCCCCTGATGTGGCTCAGGTACAGCAGGCCGTAAAGCGCATTCAGGAGCGCCTTGCCGAAAAAGGGGCAGGATTTACGTTTACCGTGGATACCACGGGTCATTCGGTCAATGTGACGGTGACAGATAAAGATTCTGACAGGGTGCTTATGCGCATTCCTGCGGAAGGCGTTTTGCGTCTGGCACAGGAAGGGGATTCCCGCATCGGGACGCTCCTTAACAAATCATACTGAAGTATTACCGCGTTCTGCATCGTATACGATACGGCTCCTTTTTACTGCCGATACAGCAAAAGGCTCCGCCCGTTTCCGGGGGAGCCTTTTGCTGTATGCATCTGCAAAAAGTTTCGGGGCTTTTTGCAGCGGGTCTCAGGAGGTTTGCAGCCTTCTGCTAACGCTTCATCTGAATAACAACTTCGAGCATGGTGTCTGTTGTGGTGATCACCTTGCTGTTGGACTGGAAGCCACGCTGCGTGGTAATCATGTTCACGAACTCCTTGGCAAGGTCAACGTTGGACTGCTCAAGCGAGTTGGAGTTGACCGTGCCGTAGCCGTTGGCATTGGCAGGGCCGGGGGCCGCCAGTCCCGATGCATTGCTTTCGCTGAACAGGTTGCCGCCCTCACGCCGGAGGTTGTCCTTGCTCTGGAAGTCGTAGAGCGTGATCTGGTAGAGATCGAGAACTGCACCGTTTGAATAGCGTCCCTGAAGAATGCCGTCGCGTGTGACGGTGACATTCTGCAGAAAGCCGAAGGTATACCCGTCCTGATAGCGCGTCGGAGTCGACGAAGAGCCCGAAAAACTGGTGGTTGCAGACGACTGACGTTCTGCCTGGTTGCCCAGCGACGGCAGGTTGGCGACGTTGGTTCCCACAAGCGAAGCGTTGGACACCCCGGCACTGGCCCATGTGGACGGGTCGGAGTTTTTAAGCCCCAGATTCAGTTCCATGATATACGGCTGCGCGGCCGGATCAGGGTTCGGGGTGACATAGCTTGCATTGGAAATGCCGGAAAAGTTGGCCACAAACATGGGGTAGCCGTTGGTAGAGAACGTGGTGGGGTTCCAGTTGCTCAGATCTTTCATCGAACCTGTGGCGCTGCTGCCCGGCGTAAAGGCGCTCTGGTCGATAAGCTGGCCTGAGCTGTCAAACGTCAGGGTGCCGGCCATAAGCATGCCTGCTGCGGGGGTTCCCTTGAAATCGATACCGTTGATGCTGCGCTGTTCATCTGCGGGATCCATGGTGACGATATATTCCCAGTGCTTCTGGCCGCTGCCTTCACCGGAAATGGTGTCACTTGCCACCTGATCGTAGTAGATGGTCAGGTTGTGGGCGGTGCCGCCTTCATCGTACACCTTGATGGTGGTCTGATAGGCAAAGCTGTTTTCACTGAGCGGAGGCTCGGCAGTGCCGTCCCAGCTGTTGAAAAGGGCAAACATGGGGTTGGCCGCGTTGGTGCTGTTGTCACCGCCGGAGGCATCATCAAGGTTACTGATGATGGTCACATTGGATGTGTGCTTGGGTTCCGCGGTGAAACCGGGCAGCTGGATATCTTTGGGGACACCGGCGCCCTTGATTTTGGATGTCGAGCTGACACTGCCAGCTGTGCTGGTGGCCAGAGAAGGTCTGGGAGTTTCAATCTGCCAGCCCTGCAGCACATAGCCGTGGGGATCTACCAGATACCCTTCCTTGTCGAAGCGGAAGTTGCCGGCGCGGGTGTAGTATGCGGTCTCTTCACCTTTGGGCGATACGGCAAAGAAGCCGCGTCCGCCTATGGCAAGGTCAGTCGCTTCCGTGGTGGTTTCAAACGAACCCTGACTGAAGTCGCCGTAAATGGTGCCTATGCCTACCCCGCGGCCCACCTGACGCGTGCCCGATGCGGTATTGACGTCCTGACTGATGAAGTCCTCAAAGTCCATTCTGGCGCCTTTGAAGCCCACGGTATTCACGTTGGCAATGTTGTTGCCAAGGACGTTCATCCTTTCTCCATGGGCCAGCAAGCCCGAAATCCCTGTCCACATGGAAGCTGTAAGACTCATTTTGACCTCCTGATATATTCGCGTATGGCGAAAAGCCCGGGCCGCTGGCCTGAGCCGCTATCCCTTTCTTTTTTGCATTATCCGTTCTGGGCGTCCGTACCTGCGTCGCCTTCACCGTCGCCGGAACCTGTGTCGGTGCCGTCACCGCCTGTGCCGTCGTCACCGTCATTTGCGTTGCCGTTGTCCACTGTGCTTGTGTTAACAACCTCACGGACTTCGGTGAATTTGACAAAACGGCCGTCATCAAGGCGGAGCCACGAATCGTTGCCGTCGCGCTGTACGCCGGCCACCTTGCCGCTCACTTCGGTGTAGACCATTACCGGTGTGCCGTCGGCCGCGGCAGCTGCCATGGTAATGTAGTAAGGACCGTCGGCCATGCCTTTGCCGCTGTAGTCCTCGCCGTCCCAGACATATTCGTATTCACCGGCCTGCTTTGCACCCAGTGCTTCGGTACGCACAAGGTTCATTTCAGAATCATAAATATTCACATAGCCTTCGACGATGGGCGCATTAAGCGCAAAGTACACAGAGCTGGCCTTGCCGTCTTCCAGCGAAAGACTGTTACCCGCAGCGCGGACTTCCTTGCCTATAAAGCCCACGGCGCTGATCATCTGCCCCTGATTGGAGGCATCGTTCAGATTGTCTATGCCGCCGCTGATGTTTGTCAGCTGTTCAAGGCTGGAGAACTGGGCCAGCTGGGCTACAAATTCCTTGTCGTCCATGGGGTTCAGCGGATCCTGATGCGAAAGCTGGGTCACCAGAAGGGTAAGAAAGTCTTCCTTGCCCAGATCCGCCCCTTTACGCTTGGCGTAAGGATCATTAGTGAAAAATTCCTGTTCGGCGCGACCTATGAGACCACTGCTAGCCATGACTGAACCCTTTATTATGCTATGATATCCACAGACGAGGTGGTAATTCTTGCCTTATGGGCAGGACTTTGCATTTCCTGGGCCAAAGCTGAGCCTTCGCGCCGTATGGCTGCCAGACGCTGTTCGCGCTGCTGCCACTGGTGCTTCTGGCGGGTTTCGTTGTGCTGCTCGGCCCCCTGCCACGAAGGTGAAGAAAACGTATCCTGCATCTGCTGCTGTACTTCCAGCCGTTCCACTTTCAGGCCCTGCCTTTCAAGGCTGGCCCGCAGGTGATGCAGCTGGTCATTAACGGCTTTCACGGCTTCGGGCGATTCCGGCCTGATGACTGCTGTGACCTCTTTGTTAACAACGCTCAGCGTCACGGCTATGCGCCCCAGTTCAGGCGGATCAAGGCGCAGGGTCATTCTGTTCTGGCCGTTGCGCATGGTCTGGATGAGGCCTTTTTCCACCTGCTCAAGTATTTTTTCGGACCGGGCTTTGTCCGCGGCCTGCTGCTGCAGTTCCTGCGGCGTTACCCGCTGCTGCTGCGCGCCGGGCAGCAGAGGTTCGGCTGAACGCACTTCGGCGTGGCGGATAAGCTGTTCGGCGGCGTTTCTGAAGTGCAGCGACTCTTTGTCTCTGCTGCCTTCGTGCCCGTGCTGCTGCTCGCGCCCGTTGTCGGACAAACTGCTGCCTTCCACAGCTTTTGCCGTGCGCTGCAGCCCGTCTCCGGACACAGCATCCGTGCTCGCGGCATCAGCTGTGCCGTTTTCTGCGGTTTTGATGTCGCGTAAACCCTGTCGGTTTTTTTCAGCCGCTGCGGCAGCTTCCGCAGCCCCGCGGGATGGATGGGCTTCTGCCTGCAGTCTTTCGGTTATTTTGCTTTGCGTGGTATCGCGCATTATGATCAGGCTGTTGCCTGTTTCTTTTGTCTGCCGATTGTCGGCCTGCGCGGCTTTTGTCGTGTCCTCCAGAGCCTTGTTCATAGCAGGGCGTATGATGTCTCTGAGCTGGTCGACTTTATTGTCAATGGAATCCTGCACCTGAGAAATTGTTCCGGAGATTTCCGACAGAGCCTGCTTCAGGCCGTCACGGGTGATGGTCATGCTTTCTGCATTGCCCATTGCAGACTGCAGGCGTTTGAGAGCATCGGAGGGGAGCCGCATGGCAATGCCGAGGGCCTGCAGCTCCGAACGGTCCAGAGAAAAGACCGCAGAATCCGGTGCGGCATCGAGCTTGCGGGTAATCGCCTGCCATGAACCGAAAACATTACCAGCCTGCACTTCTTCGGTCAGCTGCCCCACTTCCTTGTCGGTAAAGCCGAGTTTCTGAAGCAGAGACTGAAATGCGTTCCGGGTGGGAGCATCAAATTCCGCTGCGGGGAAAGCCGTTCTGGATGTAATGTCCTGCTGCAGCATCTGCATGAGCTGGTTCCAGCTGATGCCGCCGGATGCAGAGGCCTGCGTCATCATTTTATCGAGGGTCTCTTCGGAAACCCCTAAATCGGCAAGCGCATCGCGCAGGTCTTTCAGTGTATCGGGAGATGCAGGCACGGAAGAGAAAAGATCGTTGGCTCTTGCAGCAGCTTTTTCAGGCACAAAAGGGGTGTCCAGAGAGTCAGGCACCACCGAGTCGCCGTTTATAACAGCACTGAGAGAACGGAAAGCCGAATTAAACCCTCCTTGAGCGGAGGATGCGGGAGCTTCGACGGCAGCATGCAACGCAGCTGCGAAAGCGGTATAGTCACCGCGCGCAGACGCTCCCGTTCCGGACGGGGCTTTGGGGTCTGCGGCAAAAGCGGGAAAAACTTGCATACTGAAACTCCTTTGGCAGCATAGAATACAAAAGGCGTTCCAGATTTTTTTATTTATATAAAACGGCGTATTGCGTTTTATGGCAAGACATCCCGCGGAAGAAGTTTCCTATCGCGGCAATGCCGCGAAGAGGGTTTCCACCAGCTTGAGAGCATGCGCGTAGGCCGGGCGGCTGTAGTCTTCATTACTAAGAGCTTGCTGCAGATAGCCTGTGAGCGGACGCAGAAAAGGAGGAAACTGCAGCCAGAAACTGTCGCCCAAGGCATGATGCCCTTTGCGCAGCCCCAGTGAAAGGATACGGCTGAGTTGCAGGGATGCGGCGGGCAGCCGCTCTGCAATTGCCGGCATGGCGGTTGCCAGTGCGCTGAAGGCGGTATGCAGACTTTCGCTTTTGCCGTCAGCAAGGGTATGAAAAAAATAAGCCTGCCAGAACCGGCGCAGAAAGTCCCTGCCATATGCCGGTTGCAGTTTTTTTCCCGAAATATCAAGAGGAACAAGCCGGAAAAGCCCCGCGGTACTGCGTGAGCTTTGCAGAAGACGCTGGCCCGGCAGATGCAGGGTGGAAAGAGCGGTTGGGGTGCGGCTCAGAATCATGCGTACCAGCGATGCAATGCGTGCCGGACTGAACTGGTCGTGACAGTAGGGGCGGGGGTGTTTACAGCGCCAGCAGCCTACACAGCTGAGAGTGCTTTGCAGAACAAAATGCCCCGGAGGAAAGGGGGCGGTTTCCCAGGCAGAGACAGGTCCCAGAGAAAGGTTGAGCGTGGGTGTGCCTGTCCATGCCGCCACATGCATGGGACCGGTGTCCGGTGTGACAAGAAGCCGCAGCGAGCGCAGAACTTCCACAAATTCAGGCAGCGAAAAACGGCCGGCCATGTTCAGGGCGGGGGCTTTAAGGATGGCTGCCGTGCGTGCCGCCAGCGGCATTTCTGCTTTTCCGCCTAGGAGTACAGGCTTGAATCCTGCTGCGAGCAGTTTTTCCGCAAAGGCCGCCCAGAAAACAGCATCGGGATGTTTATCTTGTTCGCTGGCGCCAAGAAAAAGGCCTATGCGGCCTTCCGAGCCGCTGGCGTACCGCATGGGGGGCCAGGCTGTTTTTTGCAGCATGGATGTCCCGATGCAGTCAAGTGCATTAAGGTCGGCCCAGTGGAATGCATTATGCCTGTTGTTGTGAGTCAGACCGGCACGGTACAGATGCCAGTCCCCCTTTATGCGTGTGGCGCCGTTCGACTGGTACAGGCCGTAAAGCTCTTCAGTCCGTGCCGCGCCGGCCAGTTTTGCCGCTTCGGGCCGGTGGCTCAGGTTGATAACGGCCGTATAAGACTCTTTTGCCAGTGCAGGGGCGGCTTCCGGAGGGAAGTACGTTACTTCCGGAGACAGTGTCATCAGACCTTTGAAAAAAACAGGCTCGGCCACAACCCAGATCGGGGTGTCCGGATAACGCATTTTCAGCCAGCCCAGCAAAGGAAAACTGAGCACAAGATCGCCCAGCCGCTGCATCTGGATAACCAGCACGGGAGGATTTTTCATGGCCTGCCGAATGCTGTCCGCATGTCGTTCATCAGCTGCCGGAGCCTGTGTTCGTATGTGTGGGCGGCAAGTATGCGGCTGCGGGCTGCTGCGACCACTTTTGCTCTGGCGGCGGAGTTTTTCAGGTAAAAACGTATCAGTTCCGGGGCTTCATCCGGTTCGGAATAAAAAATGACTTCCTTGCCGGGCTCAAACAGTTCGTCCATCTGTTTCCGTTTGTCGGTCAGCAAAAAAGCGCCGCATGCCGGAACATCAAAAACTCTCTGGTTGACAGCTCCTTTCATCTGTTTGCTGGTGCAGTTGAAGTTGATGGTGCAAAGCGGATAAAACCAGGGCAGGTCGGTGTAATAGCTCAGTTCACTGTGGGCGCGCCAGGTAGCGGGTTCGTGCCGCAGGGCCGTGCGCCAGCCCTTGTCACCGACAATGAGCGGATGGAACGCCAGCGTCTGCCTGACGCAGCTGTTACGGTACTGTCTTGTTGCTTCCCAGGTAATCATGGTTTCATATGCAAGGCGCTGCTCAGAGGCGGGAAGCTGCAGATATGCGGCAAAAATGTCCGGTCTGGCCTGCTCCAGATAGGTACGCACACAGCGCTCATCACTGTTGGAAAAGCCTGCTGCCACCGTCTTGTAGCTGCGCAGCATGACAGCGGGGAAGCGCCCGGCTTTCATGCGTTGGGCCACCTTGTACACCATGGAGTTGCCGACAAAGGAAACATCGGCACGCAGAGGGTGGGAGGCAACGGGATTCTGCAGCGGGACAAAGCGCGTGACATCGGTACCCAGCGGAAGATGAAACACATGCGCAAAGCCAAGGCGGCGCAATGACTCCAGATTGTCGGCGTCCCATGTAAAAAGTGCCGTCCACGGGGAAACCAACCTTTTGTACATGTACAGGATAAGGTGCGGGTTATCCACAAACCAAGATGCCAGCGGCAGCTGGAGACGGGCCAGCAGGTCGGTCAGCACACCTTCTCTGTCGACCCCCAGATGGTTGATGGTAAGCGCGAAATCAGGTCGGAAGCTGACAACGGCCTTCAACAGGCGCTCGACAAACTCGTTTTGTCCCAGACTGTCATCATCAAGTGCCAGCAACTCATACGGCACCTGCATCCTGTTCAGTGCGGCCACCACTTCGCCCATCAGAAAATATTGACTGGTGATCAGCAGAATGCGAGGTGTGGTGCTCTGGAAACGAGGGTAGGCCACCTTGCCCCAGAAATCAGCTTTCTCACTCGCAGTCACGGCCTCGTGCACTGCCGCATAATATGATCTGTCCAGCCTGAGCCATGCGGGGTTGAGCATGGCCCGCAGCGGAGCCGCGCCGTTCGCCGTCTGCCAGAGTGTCAGCCGGCGCAGTGCATCGTCGGCCGAGTCAGAGTCAATCCACACACTGCCGGCCCGTGCGAGCACATGCTGCCTGATTCCCGTATGGTCTGCAATGTCCGGTTCTTTGTCGACAACAGCAAGCGGACCGTCATAGCTTTCCATGAATTTTCTGATGGCAATTCCGGTCCCGCTGCCGATAAAGACAGGGAGCAGAGCCGCAGCGTCACGGGCAGGTGAAGATACCAGTATGGACAACTCCCGCGGCGCGCCGGCAGCACCCAGCATTTTCCACCGCCGGGTGCCGACGCTTATTTCAATATCACACAGCGTTCCGTCGGCTGAATACAGCGGCGTGGCGGAATAAGAGGTACGTTGCTGCATCGGGCTACCAGCTTTTCACGCTCGGAGCGTGAAAGTAAAACTCCATCCGGCTGTTGATGGCTCTGTTTTCGTCGGTGTTGTTGGGCAAAAGAGGTTGTGAATCGGCATACCCCACGGCTTTCATACGCGACGGGGGTATGTCTCCCTCTTTTATCAGCAGACGCAGTACGGCGGCCGCCCGCGCTGAAGACAGCTCCCAGTTGCTGGGATACAGCGATTCTTCCTCTGCTTTTTCATCGCTTGTGTGACAACGGACAACAAGGTCCAGATTGCGTTCACGCAGTATTCTGACAACTGTGGCGGTTTTTGACGCGGCATCGGGCAGCGGCTTTGCCGATCCGGGAGCAAATAACGCGTAAGAGGGTATTCTGATGACAACGCCGGCGTCTTCAGTGGTTATCTTTGCGGTCTTTTTAAGCTCGGGATCCTGAATGACAAAGTTTTTTACTTCCAGAACCATCCCCAGCAGCTCTTTGTTCTCTTTGTCCAGCTCCACGTCCTTGCGTTCGAACTCGGAAGGTGAGAATGCCGCAAAACTGGCTTCCTTACGCTTTATCTGTACCCCGAAAGCTTCTTTTATCGAACCCATAAGTGTTTTGAATTTATTTGCATCCTGCTGAGCGAACGACAAAAGAAGCACAAAAAAACAGAGCAGCAGCGACATCATGTCGGCAAAGGTGGCCATCCACGGCGGCAGCCCCTCTTCACAGGGGGTATCGTCCTGCCGCTTCGGTGGTGGTGGAGCTTTTTTATCTTCTGCAGCCATCGTTTCCTACTTCTTGGCCGAGCGCTGGCTCGGGGGAAGGAATGATTCCAGCTTTTCCCGCACAATGCTCGGGTGATCGCCGTTCAGTATGGAAAGCACGCCTTCCATGGTCAGCTCCATATTATGTGCTTCTTCATTGGAGCGTTCTTCAAGACGTTTGGCCATGGGTAAAAAAAACACGTTGGCCAGTACCGCACCGTAAAACGTAGTCAGCAGAGCAACGGCCATGGCAGGGCCGATGGATGCGGGGTCGCTGAGGTTTTGCAGCATCTGTACCAGTCCGACAAGCGTACCTATCATGCCGAAGGCCGGTGCGTAGGTTCCGAGCCCTTTAAATACTTCCTGCCCGCGTCTGTGACGCTGTTTCATAATGCTGATGTCTATCTCCATGACAGACCTGACCAGCGATTCTTCCGTTCCGTCGGCCACCAGTTGTACGCCGCGTTTAAGATACGGATCGTCCACAGAAACTTTTTCCAGAGCGACCAGACTTTCTTTGCGGGCTTTTTCGGCCAGACTGATGATCTGCTGAATGGATTCGACAGGATCAGGCGCCTTGGCAAAAAAGCACTTCATGGCCACTTTGATGGAACTGAGCACCGTTTTGATAGGGAACATGACGAATGCAACGGCGATAGTTCCCCCCACAACAACGGCAACCGAAGGTATGTCTATAAATCCGCCGAGGCCGCTGCCCATCACGATGGCACCGATGATGAGCCCGATAGCACCGACAATGCCGATAATTGTTCCTATATCCATAATCTTCGCACTAATTCCGTGTTAAGTTACTTATCCACAGCAGGTGAGTGAATTACAATTTCTTCATTTTCAAGGCAGAAACGAACATCTTCCAGATAGTCATTTACCTTCAGAAATGCTCTGCCGATGCTGATTTCAACGCCGGGGCGCACTTTTCCCGGAACCAGTATTCTGCAGCCGGGTGGCACGTCCTGTGCGTCAAATTTTTCCCAAATTTCCGTGCGGATGCGGTGCATGGCCTGCAATTTTCTGCTGGCTTCATTCTTAAGCGGCGAAAATTCTGTCCGGTGTTCCGGGCTTTTGGCGCACAGCGTTTCCAGTGAATCGACTTTACTTTTCAGGTTCTTGATGCTTGCTTCCACATCTCGCAGTTTGCTGAACAGGAACGGGTCGTAGCCCATAACAAACTGTGTAGGCGTTCCCTGACCGCCGCCCAGCTGCTCCATAACATAGACGAGGCCGGAGGTGTATACGGTGCCGCCCTGAAGACGCTCTTTTACCACAAGACTGCCCGACACATACACATCAGTGTGCAGGCATGATGTATCAATCATGACATTGCCGTGCGTGCGCAGCTGGGCATTTTCACAAAAAGGAAGCCGGATGGCTTTGGCAGCATACAACTGCGCGCTTTTCTGCCCTTTGACGCCGGTTTCGCTGGCAAGAGCGCCGCGGGCATGTATTCTGGCACCTTCGATAACCCCTTTGACCAGTACATTGTTGCCATGCACTTCAAATCCGGTGCGCACGCTGCCATGTACTGCGATATCGTTGACAAAAACGACATTTCCGGTGTGAAAGTCCACATCGCGGCGGACATTAAGCATCTTTTTTACGGTTATCAGCCCTTCGTTATAAAAAACGTATCCGTTGGCGGCGGCGACGATGGCATGGCTGTTGGCAGGGTCAATTGCACAGTTTGGACCGCAGGGCAGTACCGGCTTTTCATAGACATATCTGCTGTCCAGTCCGGCGGTCTCTTCCTGCGAAACCTCTTTCAGTTCTGCCAGCAGCTGTCCATGCACCACATTCTGGGCGTACCCCAGATTGTAGTGGTCCACCTTACCCGACTCCGTTTCCTGGGGTTTCAAATGCATGTGGTCGAAATCAGGATCAAAATGATGCTCTAAGTACCACGGCATGGGCACTCCTTCCGGCCTGAGATGTTCATTGCCGGCCGTCAGTCCGGCGGCATGTCGTCTGTCCTATGAGCCCACCACCGTCAGCAGTTCGTCTTCGGTATGTATGATGGTGAAAAAATCAAGCAGCTGCACAAGATCAAGAGTCTTTACCGCCTGATCGGACGGACGGTACAAAAGCATATGTTTGCCGCCGCCTTTTAGCCGGCTGTTTATGGAAACAAGCAGGCCGATGCCGGAACTGTCAATAAAAGGGACTCCTGACAGATCTACGACAAGGTGCGTGAATACGCCGATTTCAAGCAGCTTGTCACACTGTTTTCTGATGGCTGGCACCACCTGCTGCGTCAGTTCCCCGTCAACACCGAGATGCAGAATATCTCCCTGTTGCTCTACGCTGAGGCCGCCCATGCTTCACTCCCTAAGTTGATTGTTACCCGCAGGGTATTTTTGTTGTCTTTCTGCAGAATAGCAAATTTATCCACCAGATTGGAAATAATATAAAGTCCTCTGCCGCTTTCGGCTTCAGGTGGGCAGAGCGGAATGGGTTTCTGCAGGTCCAGAGGACATTGCCTGAAACCTTCGCCCCAGTCTGATATGGAGCAGACCACAGCCTTGCCCGGCAGCAGTTTGACGGCAATTTCAACGCAGCCGGGGCTGTCCGGCGGATAAGCATGGCGCACAGCATTGGCGCAGGCTTCAGTCAGCAGCAGATCAAGGTCGTCTAGCAGCTGTTGTCTGACTATCCACTGCGAGACAACCTGCACTATGCCTTTTACAAGTGCGCGGCATGCCTGCGCCTCGGCGCGGGTGCAAAAAGTAAATTTAACTGGCTGTTGTTTCATTAAAAATCCACAATGCCGTAAGATCATCTCTGTAAGCCGGCATTCCGCCGCCGGCTTCTTCCAGTGTGGTGGTGATTTTTTTCAGCACATGCTCGTCGCGTCCCAGACAGCCGGTAGCCGCGGCTATGAAATCTTCCAGAGAAAAAAGCGTACCGTCCTGCTTTTTCCAGTCATAGAAACCGTCCGTGAAAAGCAGCAGCCCGCTTCCTTTTGTAAAAGGAATGCTGCGCATTTTTACCGGTGCCTTGAGAAAGCCCAGCAGGGGCATTGATCCTGTGAGCAGCTGAGGCTCTTGCGAAGGCTGGCGGAGGATGCCGGGGCAATGACCGGCGTTGATGTAGTCAAGCCGTTCATCCGTGAAATCCACATCGGCAGTGAATACAGTGACAAAGTCCTCTTCGTCCCCTATGGCATCCATCAGATGATTTTCCAGCAGGGCCACGGTTTCATCAAGCGGCATATAGCGCGACTGTGTGATGCGGAATACCGTGCGTACTATGCTCATGATAAATGCTGCGCGGGCGCCGTGGCCGGACACATCGGCCACCACCGTCCGGATTTTTCTGCCTTCCTGCACCGGAAAAAAGTCATAGTAGTCACCGCTGGCTTCACCGGATGGCTCGTACAGACTTTCAATATGAATTCCCTGCAGGTAGGGCGTTGCAGTGGGCAGGAGTTTACTTTGCAGAGAAGCCACAAGGTCTATCTCATTCTGAATGCGACGGGCGTAATCAACGAGCTGGCGGGTAAGCTTTCGCTGGCGCTCGGCCACGCCCACCCTTGCCCTCAGTTCTGCGATATCGAATGGTTTGGAAAGAAAGTCGTTGGCACCCAGGCTGAGGCCGCGGGTTTTGGTGCCCGAACTGTCGTCGGCAGTGAGAATGAGAATGTATGTTTCATCATCGCCGAAGCCTTCGCGGATGGTGCGCAGCACTTCCAGACCGTTCATGCCGGGCATGTTCAGATCCAGCAGGATGATATCGGGGCGGTTGCGCGCATAGGACGCAAGCGCCTGTTCCCCGTTTTCCGCCTGTTCTATGGCATGGCTCTTTCTGAGCAGCGAAGCCAGCGCATTGCGGACAGAACGCGAATCATCGACGATCAGGATGGAGCTGCTGTCGGGCATGGCTGTTCTGTCCCCCGGGGGCGTTTCCGCAAAGTTCGATGGTTACCGGCCCCCAGTTGGTAAGCTGCACATACATTTCCGCACCAAACCGACCGGTGCTTACTTTTTTTTGCAGCAGGGCCTGCGCATCGCACACCAGCCGGTCAAAAAGTTTTTGTGCCACCTCAGGGGGCGCTGCATCGGTAAAGGACGGCCTTTTGCCTTTGCGGCAATCGGCATATAGCGTGAATTGCGGCACCAGAAGCAACTCGCCGCCATAGTCACGCAGACCGAGGTTCATTTTGCCTTGCCCGTCAGGGAAGATGCGCAAGTCAAGCATCTTACGGATCAGTGCACTCCACATGTCCGTTTCGGGCAGGGCGGGGTGATCCTGTACTCCGAAGCCCGCAAGAACCAGCAGGCCGCACTGGATTTCGCCGATCACCTCGTTATCAACAGTAACACTGGCCTGATTTACACGTTGAAGAAGCAGTTTCATTGATCATCACTTTTTGTGTTTTTCTTTTTCCGAAGCTTTTCTTCTTCCTCGGCGCGCAAAGCGCGTCGCAGCACCTTGCCCACAATCGTCTTGGGCAATTCCTCTCTGAATTCGACCTGCCGCGGCACTTTGTAGTTGGCCAGTTTAGCCCTGCAGTGGCTTATTACTTCGTTCTTTGTCAGGGTTTCTCCTGACTTGGGTACCACGTAGGCTTTGATTATTTCACCGCGGGTGGCGTGGGGCACACCCACACTGACGGCTTCCTTGACCTTGGGATGCTCGTAAAGCACCTCGTCGATCTCTCTGGGATAAACATTGTAGCCTCCCACAATAAACATATCTTTTTTGCGGTCTACAATAAAGAAATAGCCGTCTTCGTCCATGGTGGCAATGTCACCGGTGTACAGCCAGCCGTTGCGGAGCGTACCTGCTGTCTCGTCCGGACGGTTCCAGTAGCCTTGCATGACCTGCGGTCCTTTGATGATCAGCTCCCCGATTTTACCGGGGGGCAGCGGCACTGAACCGACTTCCATATCCACAATGCGGGCTTCGGTATCCGGAAAAGGAACGCCGATGGAGCCCGGCTTATTGAGACCGCGTATGGGGTTGAGATGTGTAATGGGCGATGCCTCTGTAAGTCCGAAGCCTTCGATGATGGCCGCACCGGTAAGTTTTTTAAACCGCTTCATCTGTTCCACAGGCATGGGAGCGGAACCGGCAATGCAGTAATCAATGGAGGTCAGATCATATTTTGCAACATCTTTCTGCTGCATAAGTGAAATGTAGACAGAAGGAGCACCCGGAAAAATGGTGGGTTTGTGCTTGGCTATGCCATCAAGAACATCTTTGGGGACATATCGGGGGAAGGGAATGATAGTGGCCGCCAGAGAAGTGGGAAAAATGAGGCAGGTTGTGAGCCCGTATACATGAAAATACGGCAGCAGCCCCATGAAAGTATGTTTCTGGTGTACCAGCTCCTGCAGCATGGCACAGCACTGCTGCACGTTGACGCTGATATTGTGGTGTGTGAGCATGACCCCTTTGGCGATGCCGGTTGTTCCGCCCGTGTATTGCAGAAGGGCCAGACGTTCGGCAGGGTCATCGATCCGGGTGCAGAAGCGTTCTTTGCCTTTCAGAAGAACTTTCCACGGCAGCAGGGTTTCGTTGTCAAACGGAACCTGTTTTGCTGTGCCCTCGCGACGTGATTTGAAATCGTAAAGAATATTAAGCGGGAAGCGGAGTGCTTCGGAAATTTTAGTGACAAAAATTTTCTCAATGCCCAGTTTGTCGCGAAGCTCACTGATTTTCGGCCAGACCAGATCCAGTGTGATCATGAAACGGGCGCCGGAATCATGTATCTGGTGCACCAGTTCTTTTTCCATATACAACGGATTGGTCATCACCACCACGCCGCCTGCTTTGAGTACAGCCCAGAAGGCAATAACCGTCTGAGGCAGGTTGGGCAGCATTATGGAAACACGGTCTCCGTCTCTCAGACCTTGCGCGCGCAGATTTGCGGCAACAATCTCCACAAGCTCATTGAGTTTTCTGTAGTTAAGCCTGTAATTGCGGAATATGATGGCCGTACGGCGCGGGTGTTCCGCGGCTGCTTCATCCAGAAAAGCGAAGAGAGCGTGTTTTTTATACTCAATGCTCGGCTGCACCCCTTCGTCGTAATGGGTAAGCCACGGGAAGCCGGTGGAATTTTCAGATGTCATCATAGCCGTCTGCTGCTGTTCAGGTTGGTTGGGCATTTCCGTATTTTCTGAGTTGTCTTTGTATGTTATATTGTTGAACCGCAGGGTGCAAGAGGCGGAAAACTAAAAGCCGGTCAGGAAGAGACCCGGCGCAGGGCGGTCACGGCCGCAACTGCCTTTATCCCTTTCTTTTCCCCGGTGAAGCCCAGTTTTTCTTCTGTTGTCGCCTTCAGGTTGACAGAAGATGCGTCCAGGCGGGTGATTCTGCAGATATTTTTATGTATCTGGTCGCGCCATGGTGTGATTCTGGGAATCTGCGTTATTATCGTCAGATCAACGTGCGTAATCAGCAGGCCTGCATTTCTGGCTTTTTCAAGCACCTCGTTCAGCATGACGGCACTATCAGCATTATCGTACGCCGCATCTGTGTCGGGAAACAGCATGCCGATGTCTCCCAGCCCCATGCAGCCGAGCACGGCATCTGTAAGGGCATGCAGCAGCACGTCACCGTCTGAATGCGCTATAACGCCCGGGCCGCCTGCTATGGGCACACCGCCAAGTTTCATGGGACGGCCGTCAGAACCGAACCGGTGCACGTCGTATCCCCATCCGACACAGGGGACTTGCATATTCTTTTTTTCTGAAGAATGCAGCATGGTCAGATCCTCCGGATGCGTCACTTTTATGTTGGATGCCTCACCTTCCACTGTTATGACAGTATGTTGTCCGAGCAGTTCGAGCATGGATGCATCATCGGTGACGGCCAGTGCTTTTTCTGCGCAATGACGGTGCGCACCGAGCAGCGCCTGAAGGCTGAAACCCTGTGGAGTCTGAACGGCCACGAGTTTTGTCCTGTCCGGAGTTGAAAGCACCGCGCCGTCTTCTACCACCTTTATAGTGTCGGTAACGGCCAGTGCCGGCACCACTCCTTCAGCTCCGGCCTCCAACGCATCCAGAATGCTGTTGGTAAGTGACGCGCTGGCAAAAGGTCTTGCTGCATCATGCACAAGCACCGTATCGCACTCTGCCGGAAGCTGCCCGAGACCGCTGGCGACGGAATCCTGCCGACGGGCACCGCCTGATACGGCTTTCCACGGTATGCCCAGTGCCCGGCCTGCATCCAGTTCCCTGACCATGGCGGTTGCCTCTTCCAGCATGTCTTCAGGAAAAACAAAAATTATGCCCCGCATGCGACTGACGCGGGAAAGCATGACTGCGGAATGCCAGAAAAGAGGGGCGTTCTGCCAAAGCAGAAACTGCTTACGGACGCCCGGACACGCTGCCGCTATTCTGGAGCTCTGGCCTGCCGCCAGAAGAAGTGCCCATGTGTGCATGGTTATGTCTCTCTGTGAAAAAAACAGGGGCGCAATGAGCGCCCCTGTGTGTTGGTACAGACGGGAGCCGGACTATAAGCCGGGTTCTGTTCTTCCATAAAGGGAAGCAGCTGCCATTCCTCTAGGGCTGCAGTTACCTGCAGCCTCAAGCAACCTACCCGAAGGCATCGGCCGGGCCGGCCTTGGCGCCTTCCTATTTGGTCTTGCTCCAGACGGGGTTTACCTAGCAGGTGCCGTCACCGTCACCTCTGGTGGGCTCTTACCCCACCGTTTCACCCTTACCTGCATGGCAGGCGGTTTGTTTTCTGTGGCACTGTCCGTGAATCACTTCACCTGGGGGTTACCCAGCGTCTTGCCCTGCGGAGCCCGGACTTTCCTCTCCGTGTACAAATGACACGCAGCGGCAGCTCGTCCTGCTCCCGAATACATTTTATTCTGCTGAAGTATCATCGCAGAAATGTTCGCACCAGTATATCAGCCGCTGGCAGTTGGTGCAGC
The DNA here is from genome assembly GCF_055388115.1 of Oleidesulfovibrio vietnamensis. Classification (NCBI taxonomy): domain Bacteria; kingdom Pseudomonadati; phylum Thermodesulfobacteriota; class Desulfovibrionia; order Desulfovibrionales; family Desulfovibrionaceae; genus Oleidesulfovibrio; species Oleidesulfovibrio vietnamensis. The sequence continues at coordinate 2,122,456 of NZ_AP042419.1, read as the reverse complement.
TGAGAATCTGGGTACCTTTCTGCAAATCGATAAAGCTCTGGGGCGGAATGGCAATATGGCAGCCGGAACATATACCATCCACCACGGGAACAATGACAGGATGGTCGAGGCGTTCACGGATAAATTCATAGCGGGCCAGCACCGGAGCCGGAACTACACTTCCGGCGGCAGCGCGCTTTTTATCAAGCTTGGCCAGCTCTTTTTCAGCCTCTTCAAGCCGCGCCTGCAGAGTTGCCTGCTTGGCTTCAAGGTCTTTTTTTACTTCCGTGTATGTTTCTTCCAGCTGTGTTATGGCTTCATTCTGACGCTGCAGCTCTTCAATCAGTGTAATCTTTTCTTCTTCACGCAGACGGTTTACCTTTTCAAGGTTGTCCATCTCGCGCATCATTGCATGATACTCTTTGGTGTTACCCACAAGCATCAGCTTGCTTTTACTTTTCTTTACCCGCAGAGAGTCATCTTCAATTTCAGTAACGATACGGCGTTCCTGTTCTCGCAGGTGCTCTATCTTGTCCAGCAGATGATTGCGCTGGGTTTCAAGCGCGTTGAAGCGACCCATAAGGGCTTCAACTTCTTTAGGTGCCTGTTCAAGGTCTTTGCGGATGGCCAGAATTTCATTATCGACCTTCTGCAATGCTACAAGCTGTTCAATCTGCTTAAGGTACAGGCTCAATGTCGTGTCCTCCTGATGGCTTCAAAATATCCGGCGGAGCCGGGGCTTTTGCGGCTCAGCCGTGAACCGGATGAAGCCGTATGGGATCCTGCGAAGGCAGGAACGTTATATCCAGATCGGGTGCTCCGGCGGCCAGCAGGGCGGCAAACCGGCGCATCATTTCTTCTTCCAGTGAAAAATGACCTACATCAATGATGCAGCCTGTCGTGTCCAGTGCTGTGTGGTACTTCACGTCACCGGTAATAAAAACATCGGCGCCACGGGCAAAGGCAGTCTCGGCAAGAGAGCTGCCGGACCCCGTGCAGTACGCCACTGTTTCCACAGTTTCAGGAACAGGTCCGCATGTTGTCCAGAATGTTCTTTCTACACTTTTTTCCAGCAGCTGTACAAACTCGTGCCAGCTCAGCCGGCAGGGGAGGGAGCCAGATATGCCCAGCCCCAGTTCGCGTCTGCCAGCGCGTTCCTCTGCTTTCAGAAGAGACGTTCCGGCGGGCAGAACCTGCCTGATATGATCTGCTGCTGTCTCGTAAACGATGTCTTCAGTGTCAAACTCGAATTCGTGCCCGATACCCTGTATGTGCCGGCAACGGATGGAGCCGGCGATCACTGCAGGTATGGAGCCGCTGTCCGCAGAGGGGGCGATGATTCTGTGCTGCATGCTCGCGGCGGTAGGCTCAAGCGTTTTGCAGTTCTGCAATTTCAGGGATTCTGCCAGCCAGCCGACGGGGCCAGCGGGGTTGGCATCCAGCGAGGTATGCGCCGAATACAGACAGATATCATTTGTGATAAGCTGTGAAACCGACCTGAAATAACTGTCATTGCCTGAGAGCGGCTGAGGCTTGAACGCAAGCGGGTGGTGTGTCAGAAAAAAATCGGCACCCTGAGATACTGCTTTTTCGATATTGGCTTCCGAAGGGTCAAGCGCAACTGCAACGCTGTGTATTTCCGTGCACCTCGAAGCCACCTGCACACCGCTGTTATCCCATTCCGCAGCACCGCAAACGGGGGCTATGCGTTCAATCATATGAATAAAGTCAGTCAGGTGCATGTGAACCTTCTCCGTCGAAAAAAAGAAGGCGCTTCGACGTTTGTATACGTGAAAGCACCGCGCAACACGTTGGTATTCCAGCAGCCGGACTCCCAGTGCTTGGCAGGAGTCAATAAAATCTGCCCGGTGGGCGCATCAAAAAAAGCTGTGCGCCGATCCCAAAAATACGACATAAATAGATATACTATCGTGCTCGATAGGTCAAGAATTGCATGAAGCGCAGGTGTCTGAAATAACTCCTGCTCCGAAAAAATCATTTTTTCGCTTGCATGGTGTTTGGAAATAAATTAAATATGCCGCCTCTTGAACGTCACAAGCGTTCTTACGCGGAGAGGTAGCGAAGTCCGGCCGTAACGCGCTCGACTCGAAATCGAGTTACGGGTTAATAGCCCGTACGTGGGTTCGAATCCCACCCTCTCCGCCAAGCATTTGAAAACATTGGACATTCTTCCGAATCAAGCTCGTCAGAGCGGTGGGTACACAAAACGGGTACACACAAGGAGGATTGTCCAATGTCTTTTTTTGCCCCATCCTACCTCACCAGCCATCGAAATGGCCTCTATTTTCGACTTCGAATTCCAAGCGATTTGCGCCCGGTCATGGGTATGCAAGAATTCAAGAAGTCGCTCAAAACCAGATACTTGAGAGAAGCGCGGCCTAAGGTTATAAGACTGGTCACTACCTCGCATGCGATATTTGATGAATTTCGTAAAAGGAGGGATGAGGTCATGTCTGGTAGATTAAGTCGTGAAACAATACGCCGCATCGCTCAGCAATGGCTCGATGAGGCGCTCGAAGAAGAACGTGAATACCGCCTCTCCCGTTCATGGGAGCTAGACGAGTTGGACAAGCGCAATGAACAGCTCACAATCCTTGCCACAGACGCCCAAGAAGCTCTTGAATGCAGCAACCTCAAGAAGGTTGAAGGTAGAGCCTCAGAGCTACTGGATCGTGAAGAAATAGATATTGAAAAGGACTCCAAAGAATACCGTGAGTTCTGCGCTGCCCTGCTTGAAGTCGAAGCAAGATTCCTGAATGCAGCTCGTAAAACAGGCTTTGTAGGAATCCTCCAAGGCCAAGAGCAGTCTCAAGTAGTGCAACCGACTGTTCCAACGCCTCCCCCATCTCCATCAATCCTCGAAGCAATCGATAAGTACATCGAGTTCAAGACGGAAGGTCCTAATCCGTGGGGTGCTGCAAGTCGCAAGGATATACCGCCACAATTGAAGCAATTCGCTGAGCTGGTCAAAATGGGTAATGCCAAATTGACCATGAGTGAATTGTCACGCGACCACATGAAAGGCTACTGGAAAAAGGTCCAGAAACTGCCAGGAGCGAGGACGAAGCGTTACAAGGACAAAACACTTCATCAATTGCTTCGGATGAGTATCCCAGAAAAGGATCTCTACAAGCCGAAGTCTCTCGAAACACGCTTCACTGCCATACGCTCGTTCCTGAACTGGTGTGAGCTTGAAGGATACATCGACAAGGCCAAACCACTGAACAAGGTTCTCGAAGTCCCCGGAGGCAAAGCGGCATCAAAATCACAACGCAGGGCTTTCACTGAGGACGAGCTGAAACGACTTTTCAGCCCCGACACATACAAACGCCGTAACTTGCGCAAGGACTGGCAATACTGGCTTCCGCTTCTGGGCTTATTTACAGGAGCTCGCTTAGAAGAGCTCTGTCAGCTCTCAATAAGAGATATTCGTGAGGAGTCCGGCGTCTGGATATTGGACATAAACGACCAAGGCGGCGACAAGCATGTTAAGACTGAAGCAGGTAAACGCCTGGTTCCGATTCATCCATATCTTGCCAATGAGCTTGGCTTCATAGCTTTTGTCGACTCAAAGCGCAGAAGAACAACCAAGCGTCTTTTCAGTGATCTACCGCCAGATGTGAAAGGCAAGTATTCCCATGCGGCGTCAAAATGGTTCACTCGATTCAGGCGCAAGCAGAATGTAGGCGCTCAGGAAGGCGTAAGCGATGTTACCTTCCACTCATTCCGCCACACCTTTATTACCAGGGCAAAGCTACTGGATCTGGCAAGGTACAAAGTCAAAGAGGTCGTCGGGCATGAGCAAGGCGAGTTTGACGATGTGACGGCAGGATATGAAGGGAACTATCCCGTTGAAACGCTGTTAAATGATGTTGTTGCTAAGATCGATTTCCATGAAATGCTTGATTTGGGTCACCTCGAAGGAAGCTACTAAGCCTCACAGAAGTTCGTGGATCCGCAACTAAAAATTCAAACGTCCACTTTATAACCTGATTTTATTGATAGTATTTAAAAATATCCTAAAATTGATACTTCGAGGATTTACGCCTCAATATGAAAGTGTTACCAACAGAGTGAAAACTCTAAAAACCTTTCACTCAAGTATTTAATAGGATTTTTGTGGAATCATCAGCTTACAATGGGGAAATTGTCGCAGGCTCGCTTCTGATCCCTGAAAGCAGAGTCATAGCTAACCTTCTTAGAGAAGGTGCCAACGATCACCTATTTCACCAGAAAGTAATAATTGAAAACATTCTCCAGAAAAGAAGCCCAGCCAGCGCGAAGCGTCAAGCTAAGTTGATCCGCAATCGGCTGGGTTCTTTTGATGGGGAGCTGTTGCAACTCATACAGAATGGCTCCCACGAGCAGGCTGTACAACTACTCTTGGCTTCGGCCATTATGCACAGTCATTTGCTGGGGGATTTCATCAAACAGGCTATCACAACACAGATCAAGACCTACCAGAAAGAAATCTCATATCGCGACTGGGATTACTTCTTTGAGGAATGTAAGCATCGCGACCCCTCTCTTGAAAAATGGGCTGAATCGACCACCAAGAAAGTGCGTCAGGTCATTTTTCGAATTCTTGCCGAAGCAGGCATCATTGATTCGACTCGAACAATGAATCTACTTCCATTTTCGCTACTCCCCGAAGTCAAGGAATTGCTAGAAAAGCATGGCCATGTATATCCATTAGATTGCCTGGAGATTTTTCGATGAAAGCATCATTGGACCAACGCTTAAACAGAGTCATAGACCGGATCTTGTCTGAAGAACTGCTTTCAAACGCAGGCCTTGGCAACGAGATTGGTTTTTATATTTTTGATTATGATCCAGCCGAAGAAATTAAAGTCCGAGGCTTCCTCGGAATTGTTGAAGATCAACTGCCAAAAAGAAAACCTGGTATTCGATTTGTTCACATAAATTTATTCAGCTTGATTGTTGAGTACCTGCAAGATCGAAAATTGCTTGACCGAGCCTTTGAATTGCAAAAAGCCAAAGGGAGTGAAGAGCTCCTCAAAGCACTGAAAGGGCCACTCCACGAATTAAAAATAGCCAAATATCTCGTTGAAAAGACTAAGCCTGAACAACAGGATGTCATTCTCATGTCTGGCGTTGGGAGTGCTTGGCCTATTTTGAGGAGTCATACTCTACTAAACAGCCTTCATCCCCTTATGGAAGATACTCCCTTGGTGGTCTTTTACCCTGGCAAATATGATGGACAAGGGCTCAGACTTTTCGGAAAGCTGAAAGAAAGCAACTATTACCGAGCATTCCAACTCGTTCCAGACCCGACCGCTGCTTAGGAGATACATGATGCAAATACGAAATATTTTTTCCAAGGATCTATTCCGTCCCATCAATGGCGTTGTCAAAGCTGACCAGCAGGATGATGCTGTCGTTTGGCAAGAGCTTGAAGAATATGTTGTGACTAAGGAACTGGATCAACACTTCCGCAAGTTCTTCGAAACATATCTTTACTCAATTTCAAACAGCCATGATCCCAATGTCGCTAGCCGTATTGGTGTTTGGGTCTCTGGATTTTTTGGATCAGGTAAATCTCATTTCATCAAGATTCTTTCATATCTGCTGAACAACCGTGCAGCCACCTCACCCTTGTCTGAAGACACACGCCGCTCAGTCGAGTTCTTTGACACCAAGATCAAGGATCCGATGCTGCTGGCTGACATCAAAAAATGTACTACCAGCGATACTGATGTCATCCTCTTCAACATCGATAGCAGAGCGGACTCCAGAGACGGCTGGGGAGCCATCCTTTCCGTTTTCTGGCGAGTTTTCAACGAAATGCAGGGATACTCTGGCGACGATCCCCACATCGCTGAAATGGAGCGCTATCTGACGGAAAAGGGAAAATACGAGGAGTTCTGCAGTCAGTACAAAACGCTCACTGGTGATAACTGGGTTGAGGAGCGTGATGCATATTACTTCCGCAAAGACGAACTTGTCGAAGCACTTTCTAACACACTCGGGCAAAGTAAAGAATCAGCTTCAGATTGGTTCGATAACGCCGAAAAGACGCTGAGCGTGACTATTGAGAACTTTGCCAAACGGGTGAAGGAATACCTTGATAGGAAAGGGAAAGACCATCGTATTATTTTTCTCGTCGATGAAGTCGGCCAGTTTATAGGCAACAATGGCAACCTCATGCTCAACCTGCAGACCATCACCGAGGATCTTGGACGTGTTTGCCAAGGTCGGGCCTGGGTTGTGGTTACCTCCCAAGAAGACATTGATGCCGTCCTCGGAGATCTCAAGGCTACAAAAGCTAATGACTTCTCCAAAATTCAAGGCCGCTTCAACACCCGCCTTGCTCTGTCCAGCTCCAACACAGATGAAGTCATCCAGGCTCGTCTGCTTGAAAAAACATCAGATGCCTCCAGTGAGCTGGAAACGCTGTTTGATGCTAAGGGAGACATCATTAAAAGCCAGCTTGACTTTACGCACGACAGCGCGGCTTTGCGCACGTACAAAGACAAGCAAGACTTTGTTGGCAACTACCCCTTCGCACCATACCATTTCCAATTGATCCAGAAGATCTTTGAGTCAATCCGCAAGGCAGGAGCTACCGGGATGCATCTCAGCCGTGGTGAGCGTTCCATGCTCGATGCCTTCCAGTCTGCGGCAAAGAACATCTCAACCAAAGGCATTGGCGCTCTGGTGCCCTTGTATGAGTTTTATCCGGCTATCGAGAGCTTCCTAGATACAGCGGTCAGCAGGACCATCGACCAAGCAGCAGAGAACGACGAGCTTCAAAAGCCGTTTGACGTCCACCTGCTGCAAACGCTCTTCCTTATCCGCTACGTGGACATTATCAAGCCCAACGTAGACAACCTCGTTACTCTATTCATCGACGAAGTGGATGCTGACCGCCTAGCGTTGAAGCGGAAAATTGAAGAGGGACTGCAGCGTCTGGAAAAGCAAACTCTCATCAGTCGTAATGGAGATCTTTATTTCTTCCTCACAAACGAGGAACGGGATGTCAGCAGAGAGATCAAGGGCGTAGACATTACCCCCAGCGATGAAACCAAATTGCTGGCGGAAATCGTTTATACTGACATCATCAAAGGACCAGACAAACACCGATATAAGCCGAACAAGCGAGACTATGCATACAGCCGCCTGCTTGACGGTCACCCATTCAGCTCGAAGCTGGATCAGGAGATTGGCGTCGAGATCATCACGCCTCTGTTCTTTGAGCACGATGCTTTCAATTCCCTCAAATGCACCATGTACACGTCTGAACATTACGGCCGTGTTCTGATCCGACTGCAGGACAGCAAAGAACTTGGACGAGAAATCCGGTCATACCTGCAAACGGATAAATACATCAGACAGAAAAGTGATGCATCTCAGTCCAATAGCTTCAAGAAAATCCTCCGCGATAAGCAGGATGAAAACAGGGAACGCCGTATTCGGATAACCGGACTGCTGGAAAAACTGATGCCCGGTGCCGACGTGTACGCCATGGGACAGACGCTCACGCTCAAGGCCTCGACCCCGCGTGTTCTGGTTGAAGAGGCGCTCAATTATATTGTCGAGAATCTCTACAACAAATTCAGCTACCTCAAGAAGCTGGAAGATGATCCTGTTCGTGAGATCCGGTCTGTTTTGCTGTCGAATGACGTGAGTCAGATGGAACTGGAGAAAGGTCTCACCAACGTCAACGCAGACGCCATTCGCGAAGTACGGGAGTTTATTGACCTACAAGTGGCTCGCAATCACCCCGTGCTCTTGAATGAGCTCGTCGACCGTTTTGGAAGTAAACCTTACGGCTGGCCCGAATTCGAAATCGTACTTCTGGTGGCTCGCTTGCTTATAGCCGGAGAGATCAATCTGCTGTCTGATGGTTCCAGCTTGGAGCCTCGGGATGCCGTGGATCCGATGACCAAAGTGAATAAATGGAAGACCATCAAGATCATGAAACGCAAAGTGCCTTCCAAGGATCAGATCGAGAAGGCTCGCAAGCTTTGTCAGACGCTATTCGGGAAAAATGGTCCTGAAGCGCTGGATGATCTTGAGCGAACTATCCGAAATGAACTCGGTGGTTGGCAGGAAAGCCTGAAACAATACCAGCCTCTTGCTCAGACCGGGAAATTCCCTGGAGACAGCGAGATTGCTGACGGCCTTGCCACAATACGGTCGGTCTTGAATATCCGCGACACCTTCGAGTTCATTAATCGTTTCAACGAGAAAAAGGAAGATCTTCAGGATGCCAGTGACGATCTTCACGACCTGAAGGACTTTTACACGAACCAGCGCCTAACCTGGGAAAAACTACTGAGCGCCCTGGATGAGTTCGAAAAAAACGAAACCGCTCTCAATAAGGACGCTGACGCAAAAACGGCATTGAAGCAGCTTCGAACCATTGCCGAAGCTCCCGCCCCGTATGGCATGCTCAAGGATGTCGACACCCATGTTTCCAAGGTGACCGCCATCAATGATGCTCTGATAGCTGATAAGCGCCGGAAGGCCATGCTGGAGCTAGATGCCAAGATAGGTCTCATCACCAAAGAACTCGAAGCGATGAAAGCGGACGGCGAGTTTCGTAATCAGGTCCTTTACCCGCTGCAGCAGACCAAGCTGGCCATCGAAGAAGATACTTCCATCCCGAACATCTCATATCGACTGGAAGACTTTCAGGAGGCCGTAGACGAGGCTCTGGATGCCATTGAGCGCAAGAAGCAGCCTAAGCCAGATAAGCCAGGTAGAGAGCCTGCTCCGGTCAAACAGACCAAGATCGTCAAAGCGACCTCCGTCGCTTCCAAAGCATACATCGAATCACCCGAGGATGTTGATGCATATGTAAAGGCGCTCAAGGAAGCACTGCTTGCAGAACTGAAAAATGACGTTCGGATTCGACTCCAATAATCTCACATAGAACGAACATACGAGAAATACATGACCATCAATCGAAATATACTCAAATCCTATGCGCCAAAGGCTCGCCGCGAATTCATTCAGGCAGTGACTGACAGGGCCAGCGTCCTCGGCCTATCTGCAAAGAAAATCGAGCCCGTGGAAGTCAAAGGCGACGTCGCAATCATTGCAGGACGTCCATTTCCCAAGGATGTGGCAAAACGCCGCAAGAAACTCGAAGAACGCATCAAGATCAAAGGCTTTCATCAGGTCATGGAAACGGTGGCCTACACATGGTTCAACCGTTTCTGCGCATTACGCTACATGGAACTGCATGACTACCTTGGGCATGGATACCGTGTGCTCAGCAATCCGAGCGGATCTGACATTCCGGAAATCCTTGAAAAAGCCACGAGCGTAGATCTGCCTGGTTTGGACAAGAACAAAGTAGCGGAATTGCGTCTGGCTGGTGACAAGGACGCCGAGTTGTATCGCCTGCTGCTGGTCAAACAATGCAATGCCCTGCATCGCGCTATGCCCATGATGTTCGAGGCTGTTCATGGAGCATCGGAGTTGTTGCTACCTGAGAACCTACTCCAGACCAATTCGCCCATCCGCAAGCTGGTGAACGACATCCCGGAGGAGAATTGGGACGAGATCGAGATCGTGGGTTGGCTGTACCAGTTCTATATCTCGGAGAAGAAGGACCAGGTCATCGGCAAGGTGGTCAAAAGCGAAGACATCCCGGCGGCGACGCAGCTCTTCACGCCCAACTGGATCGTCAAGTACATGGTTCAGAACACAGTCGGTCGCAAATGGCTGATGACCTACCCGGCGTCAGGCATCAAGGGCAAGATGGAGTTCTACATCGAACCCGCCGAGCAGGAGCCCGAGGTCCAGGCGAGGCTTACCGCCATCACCCCCAAGGAACTGAACCCGGAAGAACTGACCTTCATGGATCCCGCTTGCGGCTCCGGGCACATTTTGGCCGAAGCCTATGACCTGTTCAAGGAAATCTATCTGGAGCGCGGCTACCGCACCCGCGACATCCCCCGGCTCATCCTGGAGAAGAACCTCTACGGCTTGGACATTGACGACCGTGCCGCGCAGCTTGCTCGCTTCACCGTGCTGATGAAGGCGCGAGCCGATGATCGGCGTATTCTTGATCCTGAAAATCCAGCCAAGCTGAACGTCATGGCAATTCAAGAAAGCAAGGGGCTGGATGTGGACGAGGTGGCAGGGGTGCTGCTCCGGGAACGAGTAAAAGAGATCGGAGGCAAAGGAGAAGCCAAGCAGCTTTCCTTGATGCAACCGACTACGGTTCAAGCCAGCCTCAGTGAGACTGAAAAACCGGACGTGACCAAGCAGGAACTGTATTCGCTGCTGCACCTGTTCGAGGACGGCAAGACCTTTGGTTCATTGCTCACGGTGCATAACAGGCTCAAGGACGCTCTGCCCAGGCTGGAGAAGCTGGTTGCCAAGGCGTTGACTGCTTCGGACATGGAGTCTCGAAGGTGGGCGGAGGCGCTGCTGCCGTTGGTCACCCAAGCAAAACTCATCGCAAGGCAGTATGGCTATGTAGTTACCAACCCACCATATATGGGCGGTAAGGGGTTGAACCCAAACCTGAAATCATTCCTCAAGGACAACTATGCGGATGTGAAATCCGACCTCTTCTCAGCCTTTGTGGTGCGGAACTTCGAGATGTCGGAGGCTCACGCCCAGCTTGGCTTCATGTCGCCATTCGTGTGGATGTTCATCTCCTCCTACGAAAAACTGCGGGACTACCTGATCGACGAGAAGACCATCACATCCTTGATTCAGCTCGAATACTCGGGCTTTGACGGGGCAACAGTCCCTATCTGTACGTACACCCTCGCCAACAGCCACCTGCCGAACCTCAAGGGCAGCTACATCCGCCTGTCCGACTTCCGTGGAGCCGACAACCAAGCTCCGAAGACACTGGAAGCGATCCGAGACAAGGATTGCGGCTGGTACTACACAGCCTCCGCCTCCGACTTCAAGAAGATTCCTGGGAGTCCGATTGCGTATTGGGTGAGTGATGAGATGCGCGATGTGTTTTCTCGAAGCTTCCCGCTAAAAACTATAGGGGATACTCGCCAAGGAATGGCTACCAGTGATAACAATCGTTTTTTAAGACTTTGGCCCGAAGTTAGCTTCACTAAGGTTTGTTTTGATGCAAAAAGCAGGAATGAGGCAGCAAGAGTTAATAGGAAATGGTTTCCCTATAACAAGGGGGGAGACTTTAGAAAATGGTTTGGAAATTCTTTTTTCGTTGTCAACTGGGAAAATGATGGAGAAGAAATATTAGGTCACGCTGCCTCCCTTTATGGGAGCCCTACGAGGACAATAAAAAGTATTTCAGAGTACTTCAAGCAAAGCATTAGCTGGTCTAAAATATCCAGCTCTCATCTTGCAATGAGATATTACCCAAATGGGTATATATTTGACGTCGCTGGTTGTAGCATTTTTTCGGAAAAATCTGATGATCTGAAGTTCCTTCTAGGGCTATCAAATACGTTAATCACTAGAGCGTTGCTAGCCAGCATATCTCCAACTCTTAATTTCGAGGCAGGAACTATAGCAAGCCTTCCCATAATTGATTTTGAAAAAGAATTCGTTGTGGACACAGTCGATCAGCTCATTGATATTTCAAAAGAAGATTGGGATCGTCATGAATATTCATGGAACTTCAAGACAATTGACTTGCTTAGCACTAAGACAAAGGGAAATCTTGTTAAGGATTCATATAGTAAATGCAAAGAACAATGGAATAACATCACCAATAAATGCTTGCAGTTGGAAGAGAGCCTCAATGGGGTATTTGCTGACAAGTATGGCCTGTCAGAGGAGGTGCAAATTGGTATTCCAAACAATGAGATAACCTTAGCATGTAATCCCTCTTACCAATATGGTTCTGGAAAAGCTGAAGATGAATATGAATCACTTCTTAGAACCGACACGATAAAAGAACTCATCTCCTACGCCATCGGTTGCATGATGGGGCGCTTTTCCCTTGACGAGCCAGGGCTGATCTATGCCCACAGCGGCAATGAAGGCTTTGATTCATCTCGCTACGCCACCTTCCCGGCGGATGAGGACGGCATCGTGCCGGTCATGGACGACGATTGGTTTGAGGATGACGCAACCAATCGTTTCGAGGAGTTTCTCAAGGTCGCCTGGTCGCCAGAGACGCTGGACGAGAACCTGAAGTTCGTCGCCGACAGCCTGGATCCCAAACGCGGCGAAGCGCCCATCGATACCATCCGGCGTTTCATCAGCCAGAAGTTCTTCAAGGACCACCACCTCAAGGTCTACAAAAAGCGCCCCATCTACTGGCTCTTCTCCAGCGGCAAGCACAAGGCCTTCGAGTGCCTCGTCTACCTGCACCGATACAACGAGAACACCCTGGCTCGGATGCGTGCCATGTACGTCACTCCCCTGCAGGGTAAGTACAACGCCCGTATCGACTACCTGGATAAGGAAAAGGACAACGCAGGTTCAGCCACTGCAGCCAGAAAGCTGCAAAAGGAGCTGGATACCATGCGTAAGAAGCAACAGGAACTGCGCGAATTCGACGAACTCCTGCGCCACTACGCAGACCAACGCATCTCCCTCGACCTCGACGACGGCGTGAAGGTCAACTACGGCAAGTTCGGCAAGCTGCTGGCTGAAGTGAAAGCTGTGACCGGAAGCAATCCACAATAGGAGTTAGTCATGGGTTTATACGATAGATTTCATCGGGACTTTGCACTTAGGACAAAGGCAAACCTTGAGCATATCCAAGCAGCATGGGATGCACGAGAAGAGAACGTCTACAACGTAACTCAACTCATCAATTCCTGTTTGGGCATGATAGTTTTCATCAAGGAAGCGGAATACCTTCCTCAAGGCTCAATCGAAGACTTTTGTAAAGACATTCATATTGTCACACTGCTTGATGAAGAAAACTCAAATAATTCATTTAGACAATTTGTTCGTCGTTTTAGGAATGCAATCTCTCATTGCCGCATAGAGGCCTATGGAACTCGTGAGGATATTGAAGGATTTGAGCTGCATGATGGACCTAATAGCCGCAACACAAATTGGCGAATTCAAATGGACACAGCGAGTATAAAGGCTCTCGCGCTTTCCCTCGTCGATTACGTCGTAAACAATGCACCACCAGAACGGAATAGATAAATGGACGCCTCAAAAATCACCGAATCCCTTTCCAAGCTTTTCCACGCTGAAGGCTGTCGCATTGTTTTTTGGAATGATCCAGATCAAGAGTTCCTTGAAACTGTTGCTGAGCTAGATCTCGATGGAGTCACGCTGGTCAATACCGAAAATGAAAGCCTGCTGGAACTGAAAGTAAAGCTTGAGCTGGAAGATGCTACCGGGAAGTACCTGATCTACTCCCCAGCAATGGAACCTGCACCAGAGGATGACTGGCTACTCGACATTCGCTTGTATAGCCGCTCTTTCCATGCGGATCGTGCATCCATACTCTTGGGAGAACTTGGACTTACCAGCCAGAGCATGCGAGCTCATTTAAGTGATCGGAAGAAATTCCTTAACAGCAAAGAACGAGTTAACCGTCTGAAAAAGCTTATAGCATCTGAGGATCGGGAGCGAGACATCGATATGAAGATCCTCGCTGTGCTCAGCCGTGCAGAGCAGGCAGGCATTTTTGATATCCTCATGAAACTGTTTGGTGAGATGTGCTCCGATGATACTTGCGACTTCAAGTCTCCGACTAAGGCATGGCAAGACATTGAGAAGTTCGATCTCGCACCATTCTTCTGGGATCAAATGGCCAAGACCTTCGGCTATGATGTCGAAAACCCTAGTCTATCCGACCTGCTGATACGGCTGTTGGTGAACGACTTTGCAAACACATTGCACGGAGATGTCCCTGGATCTCTGGCTCATTTCATCCTCACTCAGAAAGCACTGGCAACCAATGCCTCTGTTTTCGTCTCGCAATGGCGCAGCAATCTGAGCCACTATCGCCAATACGTGACCATTGCTCGTGAAATAGCAAAAGAGCTACGTCTCGACGAACATATCGTTGGGTACGACGAACAGGCTCTCATCGACGTCATGACCTTTGAGGAAGCCGAACGGCAGATCATCCGTTCATTGCGCACCAGAATCACACAAGGACGCCTTGAAAAGCCTGAGGAACTCGGACCTGTTATCCTGCGCAGAAAAGATGGTCATTGGGCCACCATCAAGCTTGATGAGTATGGCGATAATGGAAACATCTACGCCACAACCTACGACGCTCTGGATGCCGTTCTGGAGCTACTCACGTTGCGCAAACAGTACGACCTTGGTCTGAGCTATGCCACGGCTCAAGCCATGTATCAGGCGTACACGTCCGAATTGTATCGCTTCGACCAGCTTTACCGCTTGTTCCACGAGAAAGCGGATACAGTCGAGCTTGCAGGATGGGACGTTCTCAAGGACGTTCAGAAGGTTGTGGAAAGCTGCTATGGCGGCTGGTATCTCGACCAACTGTCTGTCACATGGGGCGGCTTCATTGAAAACGCATCTGGCCAGGAAGACGGATTGCTGCAACGTTGGGCGATTTCCGACGTGCGCAATCAGCAGGACTTTTTCACAACGCAGGTCAAACCCATTCTACAATCGCATCCTCGAAGCAAGGTTTTTGTCATTATCAGCGACGCACTGCGATACGAGGTGGCCGAAGAGCTGACTCGGGATGTCAACTCCAAGTTCCGTTTCAAGGCTCAGCTTTCATCCCAGCTTGGGGTTCTTCCCAGTTATACAGCTCTCGGCATGGCCTCCCTTTTGCCGCGCCGTGAGTACGGTTACAAAGAAGGAACTGACCAGATTCAAATAGATGGTCAGTCCTGCGCTTCTCTGGAGCAACGAGGAGCGATTCTCGCTGATGTGGATGGCATCGCTATTAAAGCTGATGCTCTACTTGCCATGAACAAAGAGGAAGGCCGAGAATTGGTCCGTCCCTGGCGAGTGATATACCTTTATCATGATGAGATTGATGACACAGGTGATACAAGAAGCTCGGAAGGACGAGCTTTCCTCGCAGCCCGAAACACAATCAACAAAATCAGTAGATTGATAAGTTTTATCGTAAACAGCCTGAACGGCTCCAATGTCTTCGTAACTGCGGATCACGGTTTCATTTATCAAGACACGCCTCCCACATCTCTGGAACGAAGCGATCTGGGCATCAAACCCGAGGGCGTCATCAAAGCCAAAAAACGGTATGTCATTGGCAAGGATCTGGGAGTCTCTGAAAAGGTATGGCATGGTTCCACACGAACCACGGCTGGCACTTCTGATGACATGGAGTTCTGGATCCCCAAAGGCATCAATCGCTTTCACTTTGCCGGAGGAGCCCGTTTTATCCATGGAGGAGCGCTTCCTCAAGAAATCGTTGTGCCCATAGTTCAGGTTAAAGAGCTGGAAGGTAAAGCGGCAGAGAAAGAAGCTGCAAAACAGGTTGAAGTTTCCCTGCTTGGATCAACCCGCAAGATCGTCAACTACATCCAAAAGTTCGAGCTGATCCAAACGGAAAAAGTTGCTGGGAAAACTATACCGAGAACTCTCGTCATTTCCCTTCGTGACGGGGATACTCCAATCAGTAATGAAGAAACAGTCACCTTCGACAGCGCTTCTGATTCCATGGAAGAACGCAAGCGTACAGTAAAGCTCATGCTCAAAAAAGGTGATTACAATAACCGCAAAGAGTATTCTCTGGTGCTCCGAGATCCCGCAACACAGATTGAATATGAACGAGTGCCTATGACCATCGACTTGGCATTCATCAATGATTTCTAAGGATATTGAAATGGAAAATGAAGCCATCAGTCTCGATACACTTCTCAATGAACACTTCCAGGGCAAGGTAGTCCGCAAGGATCTCACCAAGCTTCTCAAAGAAGGAGCAAATGTCCCTGTTTACGTTCTGGAATATCTTCTGGGTATTTATTGCGCTTCGGACGATGAAGAGGTCATCCAAGACGGCATCAAGAGCGTTAAGGACATCCTCTCACAAAACTACGTGCGTCCAGATGAAGCGGAAAAGGTCAAGTCGACAATCCGTGAACGTGGAAGCTTCAAGGTCATTGATAAGGTTACGGTCAAACTAAACGAGAGGCGCGATTGCTATGAGGCCTTCCTTTCGAATTTAGGAACCAAGGGGGTTGAAGTATCGAGCAACACGGTTAAACAGTTCGAAAAGCTGTTGGTCGGAGGCATATGGTGCATCATTTCCATCAACTACTTCTTCGAGGAAGGGCAGAAAGGATCGCCGTTCTCGATTAGCGAACTCAAGCCTATCCAGATGCCCAACATGGATATGCAGACTGTGTATGAAGGCCGTAGAAAGCTGACCGAAGAACAGTGGCTTGATGTGCTGATGCGTTCAACAGGCATTGAACCTACCGCTATTGAAGAGCGCGTGAAGTGGCATCTTTTATCCAGGCTTATTCCTCTGGTCGAGAACAATTACAACATCTGCGAGCTTGGTCCTCGTGGAACGGGCAAGAGCCACGTTTATAAAGAGATCAGTCCGAGCAGCATCCTTGTGTCCGGTGGCCAAACAACCGTTGCCAACTTGTTCTACAACATGAGCAGTCACAAGGTCGGCTTGGTAGGCGTATGGGATGTTGTCGCTTTCGACGAGGTTGCCGGGATCAGCTTCAAGGACAAGGACGGCGTGCAGATCATGAAGGACTACATGGCATCAGGCTCCTTCTCCCGAGGCCGTGACGCCATCAGTGCTAATGCCTCTATGGTTTTTGTCGGTAATATCAACCAGAGCGTCGACACACTGGTAAAGACAAGCCATCTGTTTGCACCGTTCCCGGAGGCCATGATCGACACAGCGTTCTTTGACCGCATGCACTGCTATACTCCCGGATGGGAGATCCCCAAGATGCGTCCAGAATTCTTCACAAACCAATATGGGCTCATCGTGGACTATATGGCGGAATACTTCCGTGAGATGCGCAAGACCACCTTTGCCGACGCAATCGATAAGTATTTTAGACTGGGTAATAACCTCAACCAACGAGACACAATTGCTGTCCGTAAGACGGTCTCAGGCCTGCTCAAACTGCTATACCCTCATGGGGAGTTTACCAAAGAGGCAGTCGAGAAGTGCATCCGTTACGCCTTGGAATGCCGCAGACGCGTCAAGGAGCAACTCAAAAAGCTCGGTGGAATGGAATTCTATGATGTCCATTTCAGCTATATCGACAGCGAAACCATGGAAGAAAAATTCGTCAGTTTGCCGGAGCAAGGAGGCGGATCTCTGATCCCTGAAGGGCCGCTTAATCCGGGTACGCTTCATACCGTTGGATCTGGCGGGTCTGCCCATCTTGGTCTGTATCGTATTGAACTGCAGGTGACAGCCGGAAACGGCAAGTTCTCTATCTCTGGAGTTGGATCCGGTATGCAGGCCAAGGAGCCACTCCGCATCGCATTCGATTATTTCAAGGCCAATGCCAATCGAGTCAGTGCATCATCCAAACCTGGAGATCGTGACTATCACTTGCATATTGTTGATTTACACAACGCAGGTCCTAATAGCACAATGACTCTCTCCAGTTTCATTTCGCTATGCTCTGGTCTGCTGGGTAAGCCTGTCCAGGGAAGCTTAGTTGTTCTGGGAGATATGAGTCTTGGAGGCAGTATCATACCTGCCAGCGATTTGGCGGCAACACTTCAGCTTGCCTTTGATGCAGGGGCCAAACGAGTGCTGATTCCCATGAGCAGCGTTGGGGAAATCCCCACGGTTCCAGGTGAACTTTTTGCCAAGTTCCAAACCAGTTTCTATTCAGATCCTATCGACGCTGTATACAAGGCTTTAGGCGTTGAATGATATTAAATGAAATCAGCATGTTGAAAATTAAGACCCACTAGTAAGTAGAATAAAAATTCAATACAACAAGAATTAACCCTCACTAGTAAGCAGGAGGAACTCAACCGAGCCCGTGATAGCTGTCAAATATCGAGGTTAAAAATTAAGGCCCACTAGTAAGCAATGAGAGCTCTAGCACGACAGGCTGATAATTATCCCCCACTATGTAAGCAGCCAACACGTAGCTGAGGTAGACCTGTCAGACGCAACTTGAAAGCGCAAAGAATTAACCCACACTAGTAAGCAAAAGAACAAAGCTAATTTGAAAGGGCATGCCATTTATTTGGTTTGCCCTTTTCTCGTGCCCTCAAACAAACCAAATCAAAAAAATCAAGGAGGTTCCGTCGTAAGCTTCCCCTGAAAAGGTAATCCCCCCGAAAAATGATGCTTCTGAAAAGTAGAATTTTCTCATAAACTCTATTGAGTCGTTCAACTTCCGCTGCCCTCTGGACGGCGAATACAAGATAGGAAGTAACTGGGCGGAAACACACTAGATTCAATTAGGTTCCACCACAGATAAACCAATGTCTTAGAATTAAGACGCACTGAATAAGCCCCACGGCTGTGCCATATGGGTGAGGTGAAGAGTTCTAAGCATGAACACCTCATTCAACACAACAAGCGAGAAGGACAGGTCATTAGGTCGGCCTGTCCTTTTCTCGTTTCTGAAACCCAAAGTGAAAAGGAGATTCAGAATGAAACAGATCAACATGAAGGATTACACTGGCAAGAATTATCTCGTCGATGGTTGCGTCGTCCGTGCTTTGGACAACCTCTATGTTTCCACCGACATCAATGAACTCTTCGGCGGCGTCGATGTCGCCACTCATTGTGCCGAGACCTACAATGGCAAGAACTTCAACCTCATCTACTTCTACGACGACAAGGCTGTCCGTAAGATCGCCAAGAAGTCCGGCATGGAACACCTCCTGCCTGACCTGGACATCACCGATGCCCTCGTCCCGGTGCGCCACGAGGAAGTCGACGTGTGCGGCGAACGTGTCCTTGCCGCAGTCACCGAGGATGGCAAGGCGTACTTCTCGCCGCGCCATGTGTGTGATGCGCTTGGCATCGACTGGCCTACCCAGTTCAGGAAAATCAAGGCAGACCCGGTACTCGTTTCAGTCGTTGGTGAAATGCCAACAACTGCCGCAGACGGAAAGAAATACAGAAACACCATGCTCCCCATCGAGTTCGCCAATGGCTGGCTGTTCACGATCAAGAAGGTCCGCCCTGAACTCCAGGCCAAGCTGAACCTGTTCCGCGCTGAAGGTTACGCCGCGCTCGACGCATGGTTCCGTCAGGGTCTCCGTAACGACCCTGAACTCCAGGCCAAGTTCAAGGTGCCTCAGTCTCTGGCCGAAGCTCTTGAGTTCGCCGCAGAGCAAGTGCGTAAGAGCGAGCGGCTGGCAGCCGAGAACAAGGTACTGGCTCCGAAGGCTGAGTACCACGTCGGTGCCACCAAGGACGGTGAAGAATACTACCTTCGTGAGGTGGCGCGTTCCTTCGGGACTACCCACATACAACTGTCGCGCTTCCTTGTCTCCAAGGGTGATCCTGCCCATCTTGAAGGAGTTTCTGGTGGAAACCTTCGATACCTTCCGGCGTCCGACGCTTGAGGGTGACGACGTGCAGGGAATCCTGGCGACCTCCAAGGTGATCGTGAAGGCGAAGGAGAAGATCATCGCTTCGCTGGATAAGGACATGAAGAATTTCTTAATAAACAAAAAAACAGCAGGATGAGATTAGGGCCCACTTAATAAGTAGTAGGACATCATATCGCTTATGTGGTCACTTATTTGGAACAAGACTCTAATCAGATCTC
Source organism: Oleidesulfovibrio vietnamensis (assembly GCF_055388115.1). Classification (NCBI taxonomy): domain Bacteria; kingdom Pseudomonadati; phylum Thermodesulfobacteriota; class Desulfovibrionia; order Desulfovibrionales; family Desulfovibrionaceae; genus Oleidesulfovibrio; species Oleidesulfovibrio vietnamensis. The sequence goes on along the minus strand of NZ_AP042419.1, from coordinate 2,102,834 downwards.
TTTTTGCAATTTTAAAATATTTCATAGTGTTAGAATTAACCCTCACCTAAAAGAGAAGAACACCTCCAGGTGAAATCTGAGCTTAACTGTCTGCACACCAGTCAGATCCATGCTCAGTTCACATACAATCCTTTTGGTCAGGCGGGATAGCCATAGCGCGTCTCGCCTTTTTCTATGAACGGCCAAATTCGGCCATAAACAAATGGAGGACTCATATGCGAGTTCATACAAAGACATCATTCAGGTTCGGCAAGTGGCTGAAAGCCTGCTCAAACGGGCTTTCCATGAAGAAACGACCCAAGACACTACAAAGATGGCTTCAGCAGTTTAGGAGCCTTTGTAGCGACTTTCATGAAGAAACCAAGACAACACTCCACGACTGGAAGCAGGATCTTGGACAGAAAGGCAGGAAAGCGCTTCGGGTCTCCTGGGCATTCCTCATCCCCAAAAGGATAGCTTGGAGGGCAGCATGAATAGTAAGCTGAGAGCCCCTTCGCTGGACACGTTGTTGAAGACTGAATTCCCGCCACGAGAACACTTGCTCAAGCCGTGGCTTCGAGACGGAGAAAGCGCCATGATCTACGCCCCTCCTGGTGTCGGCAAGTCCATGCTGACACTGACGTTGGCTTTGGTCATCGCTGGCGGTGGAGAGTTCATGGGCTGGAAAGCCATCAAGCCACGCCGGGTATTATTCGTAGACGGAGAAATGCACATTCAGGACATCATCGAACGAGCCAAGATCCTTCTTCCAGGTTTGAATCTCGATGAAGAACTGACTGGCCAAAACATTACCGTTCTTGCTCGACAGTATCAACGACCAGACGCTGACTTCCCAGACCTTGCGCTGGAGGAAGGGCGTGAGTTGATGCTGGATCTTGCAACGATGGATGAGAAGACAAACCCATATCACATCGGGAACTACGACCTTGTAATCCTCGACAATCTCTCGACCTTGGCATCCATCAAGGATGAGAACGACGCAGGCGACTTCAACGAGGTTCTCCAGTTCCTGATGAAGCTCAAGCAAGCAAAGGTAGCTTGTATTCTCGTTCATCATTCAAATAAGAACGCAAACAACTATCGTGGTTCTTCGAAGCTTGCCACGACCTTTGAGGTTATCCTCGGTCTCAAAGCGGTTGAGTCGATCCAATCGAATGGGACGTCTTTCAGACTGTGCTGGGACAAATTCCGGTGTCCGAGAGATGAGACCATTCAAGAACGGGAAGTGTGGCTGGAACCCAACGAAGACCTGGGCGCTCTTTGGAACTCACGACAATCAAAGGACGACCAGATTCAGACCATCATCAATATGCTTAAGACATTGGAGTATCCGACACAGGATGCACTCTGTGAAGCATTACCTTTCGAATGCAGCAAGTCGAAGATGTCCAAGCTGAAGAGCCAGGCCATTGCCAATGGTTTCATCAGCAAGAAAGAATGGAATGAATTGCTGTCTATGGCTGCGGAGAGTCAGAAGCAGGTAGACGAGGAAGAAGACTATTAGTTGCGACTCAGCGAGTAAGAGTAACTCGCTGACCGCACCTATCTTCCTACCTTCTTTCAGTTTCCAGTTTCTTTACCCTTATAGGTCGGAAACTGGAAACTACTCATTCCTTGTCCCTTACCCATCCCATCAACGCCTGGTTGGCAGGCACAAACTACAAGGAGGTCGCATGTCGACACCCTCATGGCTGCGTCTTGCTCAATGCAAATCTGCAAGGCGCACTTGCGACGTCCCCGGCTGTTTCAGAACTGTACAGAAATGGGGACGCTATTGTGATGCACACGATGACCGTTGTCAGCGTACAGGAGATCCCAGAGGCCACACAGTGACCAAAGGTGAACTCGCTCCATGCCTGTCGTCGGTTTACCGTTTCCTTGATGAGAACGGAGACCACCCGGCTATAAAAGGAGCGTATGACGTACTGGATCGTCTGCTTCAATCTGCTCAGCCTCGACGTGTCTGGTCTGGTAGTAAGTCAGCCTGGGAACGAACGAACAACTGGCTAGTTCACCTTCGGGAAAGCCATGTCGAGCCGAAGGACATGATGGCAACCCTCGTCGCCATTTTCCTTTACCAGGAGCTGTCTCCAGAGGCATTCAGGAGCGACAAGCATTTCAGGCATCAAATGGTGGTCAGACTGTTACGTCTGGCACCAACACGACGAGATCCATTCACACACCGCAGAAAGGATCGCATCACGGTAGGCGTTCGGGATTTTCTTTCCGAGCGCCTTTGTCATTCTAAGCTCGGCGCACTGGCGCTGAGGATCGCTAAACATATCGCGGAGGATGAAAACCAGAAAAACGACTTCCTGCGCTGCGACATCGACGGATACCACGTCCCCTTTAACAATAACTAAAAAATATAAGGAGCTAAAAGATGAACAACAATATCACCTTTACCAACGACTGCGAACTGACCGACATCCTGATTGCTACTCTGGAAAATGAGTATGAAGACTATGACCGCAAGATGAAAATCCTCTTGGACTGGTGCGAGCAAGAAACCGGACTCCAGCTTGAGTGTATTACTGAATACGCAGAAGTTATCGTCAAATCGACTATGGAGTCTCGCCGTGGATTGTGCGAACGGATGAATGAGTTCATGCCGATGATTCAGTTGCAGGACGACCTTCGTACAGCCTACAAGAAGGAAGTGGAACGCCTGAAAGGTGAACTGAACTTCTCCGACTTTGATGAGGTCGTTTCAGTCTTAACAGCGCTGGAATATGTCAAACAGACTGATTCTGAATTGGCCGCTGAGGCTTTTGGCGCATTCTGCTCAACGGCACCTGGAGAAGTCAAAGAAATGATCGACGACAAATTCGCAGAGCTGTTCCCTGGAATTCAGCCTACCCATCACAATTCCAAAGGCAATGTCTTCTACTCACTTGGTAATGTAGCCAATGAGCTGAACATCTCTGTCGAAGAGGTCGATACGTTGATTAACAAAGGCGAGATCGCGCTGATCGATGGCAGCAAGCTGTCTACTATCTCAACCAACAACTAAACCCAAAGAGGGGCGAGGGCCGTTGTGTCCTCCCCCTCGTTTTCCATCCCCAGCATATTTTGCCACAAAAATCTGAGCGCCTTTACGATATATCAATCAGCGCGTTTCCCCCCATACCCCGCCTTCGCTTCTATACGTTCCCAAGCCATCTCAACCTGCTGCTTTTCTGAATGCCCCCTCTTATCAATCTCACTTCGAAACTCTTGACATGTGGCATTATTTTTTGCTTATCAAATTGCCAAACGAACGTTATGCAAATTGAAAAGGAGTGAGTTGTGGAAGGCAAGTTCGTATCGTACCTGCGTGTCAGCACAGAGAGACAAGGAAGAAGTGGTCTTGGCATTGAAGCCCAGCGCAAGGCTGTTGAAGACTATTTGAATGGAGGACAGTGGGAACTTCTTGAAGAGTACGTCGAAGTTGAAAGCGGAAAGAATGATGACCGTCCTGAACTGAAGCAAGCTCTGGAGCATTGTGATTTGACTGGAGCAACCCTCCTCATCGCAAAGCTCGACCGCCTGTCTCGTGACGCATACTTTTTGCTCGGTCTTCAACGTTCTGGCGTCCGCTTCGTATGTGCCGATATGCCTGAAGCAAATGAACTCACCGTGGGCATTATGGCCTTAATGGCACAGGAAGAACGTAAACGTATTTCAGAGCGAACAAAGGCCGCTCTGGAGGCTGCAAAGGCACGTGGCGTAAAGCTAGGCAATCCGAAGGGAGCTAAACATCTACGAGGGCTTGGAAATGATCAAGCTGTCAAAAGGATCAAGGACAATGCTAATCATCGCGCGGAACGGCTTCGTGGTCACATTACCAAATTGCTTGAACAAGGGATAAACAGTGCCAATGGGATTGCGACTGAGCTGAATAGAAACAGCATCAGAACACCTCGTGGAGGCCAATGGTATGCGGCTAGTGTTCAACGCTTGATGAGGCGCCTCGAACTCGGCTAACAATCGCATATCTTATAGCAATAAACAGCAACCTATGATAACGGGAAATACAAATACACTCGGGCTATTTGCAACAGGGAGAGTCAAATGCCTAGAATCCCGTCTTTAAAAAAGAAATACTATTGTCATTGTCCGCTTTGTGAATCCAAAATTATTGCGAGCATTGAATCGGTCACTCAGCATTACAAACTCGAACACAACACAAGTATTAGAGAAAGCTACGCTCGCCAAATTATGAATTCAAATCCACATGCTCATTATCCTGAGAACAACGAAACCTGGGTAACCTGTGGAGCTCCGGGCTTAGGGAGGCGCAGCTAACTTTTCGCTTTTTTCACGCGTCTATCCAAGGACGACCCGTGCTTGACTTAAGCGTCACCAAGCGGGTACACAGAAAGAGAGTATACGCCCACGACTTACACGAAGAATGCCACATAGAATCAAGTGGTTAGGTGAGACGTAAAAACAAACTCCCACCCTCTCCGCCAGCGCATGCAAGCAGCTGTAATAGCTGAATTTTTAGCAGGCTTATATCCTAAAACACCGTCTGGTACACAGCGGTGGTACACAAGGGGTATAAGCCTGTGTCGTTTTGTTCTCCTGCCATTGGTTCAAATTCGGCTTTAAACGCAGCCGCACCTGCCTACTTGCTTCCTCGTCCAAGCGGATTATATTTCCGCATACGTATTCCAGCCGACCTTCAGCCGACGCTGGGAAGGACTGAGTATCGTCTTTCCCTTGGCACTTCGCACCTGAAGGAAGCCCGTCCAAAGGCTATGCGGCTGGCATCCAAGGCGCATGACATCTTTTCGGAAATCCGACGACTGAAAACGAAATCGACCACTCTTGAAAACAGAAACCGAAAGGCCATGACTGAAGCGAATGAAACACTCCAAAACCATCTTACCGACGAAAAGATTCGGGAACTTGTAGACAGGGAAATGAAGGAGACGCTCAACTATGAATTTGAGTTGCGCGTCAATCGGGAAAGACCTTGGCAGGATAATGAGCTTGAAAAGCACTTAGCTTCCCGCCAGCGCATTGCCTCGGACATTCGCGAACAGGCGGCACATGCCGATTATCGCGGCGTGAAGAATCTTGTCAGCGGGATTCTGGAGCAGGAAGGTATCAAGGTCTCGGAGAAGTCCACGGACTACAAGAAGCTGTGCGACGCCCTTATGAAAGGCATTGCCAAGGCGTATGACGAAGCTGGCTCCATTGACTTTTCACCGCTTGCCAGCAAGCTCTCGGAAGCTGAAACTGGCAAAACGGTTGTCGTCACGCAGCAACCTGCCGCACCTTCCCGCAAATCGCCCACCATCACCGAAGCCGTTGAGAAGTACATCAAGACCAAGACGGAAAGCGGTGAATGGAAAGTCACCAGCGTGAAGGACTTGGCTCCGCAGCTTCGGCAGTTCGCGGAAATGGTTTCCAATGGCAAGAAACTGCCGACTCACGAAATCACCCGCGACCACATGCGGAAATACCGCGAGGAGCTGGTCAAGCTGCCCTCGCTTCGCTACCGCTGTCATTACAAGGGCAAGAGCAAGGCGCAGCTCCTGAAAATGGATATTCCTGAGAACCACCGCCTCAAGCCAAAATCCATCAAGACGCGCTTTGACAATGTGCGCTCATTCATCAACTGGGCAGAGCTTGAGGGCTACGTGGACAAGGCCAAGCCTCTCAACGTGGCGTTGGCCTTCAAGAAGAACACCCTCAAGGCGAAGCAGGCCAAACGCCGCGCCTTCACCAGTGATGAACTGAAAGCCCTGTTCCACAGCGCGCCTTACCAAGGCACGACCACGGGTAAGCAGAAGTTCACAAAAGCATGGCAGTTCTGGGCACCGCTTATCGCCCTGTTTACAGGCGCACGTGTTGAAGAAATATGCCAGCTCCATCTGGACGACATCCGCGAAATCGACGGAGTTCCCTGTATCGACATCAACAACGAAGGCGACAAGGAACTCAAGACAGCCGCAGGCAAACGCATTGTCCCGGTCCATCCGTTCCTTATCAGGCTCGGCCTCCTTGAGCGCGTGAAAACACTTAGGTCAAAAGGCGAACTACACCTGTTCTCCCGCAAGACCTTGAGCAAGCGTGAAGGAAACGTCTCCGCCAACGTGACGCAGTGGTTCACGCGCTTCCGTCGTGATTGCGGCGTTGGCGCGGGTGAAGGCGAAGTCAGCAACGTTACCTTCCATTCCTTCCGGCATACGTTCATCACATGGGCAAAGCTCCACGACATTGACCGCCGCAAATTGAAGGAAGTCGTAGGCCACGAAAAAGGCGAGTTCGACGACATCACGTCAATCTATGAAGGCAGCTACCCAGCATCCACGCTCTTCCGTGATGTCATCCAGCCTGTGGACTGGGACAGGGAAATCACGCTTGACGCCCTTGTGCCGCATGGAAAGCAATGGATTAAAAGCCTTTAGAGCGTCTTTTTGAGATTGTCATGATGGATTTCATATGGGCGAGGCAAAACGCGCCTTAGAAGCGAAATATGAAAGCTAACTTGCGGCTTTCTGCGTCGAATCTTCAGCGGGATTGGCAGGATTAAGGGGAAGGAGAAACGGGAAGACAGGAATGGTGAAGCCCATCGCGAGGAAGGTGAAGCCGTCGCGGGTCATGAGATACATGGGATAGGGACGGCGGTTATTGGGAACGGAATAGGAAGAGAGTCCAAAATTGGGCTTTCTAAAATCTGCCGAACATTCAAGGGCTTCGATGTACTTGATCTTGAACTCGGCGGCTCTCGCTCCGTTGAATCCCATCGCCAAGAAGGTGAACCCATCACGGGTCATGAGGTACATCGGAGCCTTCTTTATTCCGAAGCCAACTTTGACATCGTACTCATTGAGCCGAAAGTTCGACTCAATGAAGGATGTAGGGCAGTCGAGGTTCCTGATGGCCTCCATCACATGCTTGTGGTTTTTTCCCGAACACCTCAGCCACCTTGAGGCTGGTGGTCATGGGCTTGTTGTTCTCAAGGACGGTCACAAGGTTGCCACTTCTTGAACCTCTTGGCTTCCGGCTTGCGGGAGCGGAGAATCAGAGAGTAGAGGCCGGATTCGTTGATGATGACGTAACTGTGCGGAATACCTCTCCGTGGATTACCATCAGGATTACTGAAGTTGTTCCGCTCATCTTCATCCAACAGGCCAACGCTTTATCTGGCGTCCGGATTATCCTGCTTATTGTGCAGGGTATGTTTCTCATCATCCAGAAACTCAGAGCCTGACGACTGTTTCCACCATTAGAAGGGACGCCCTGAATTGAGGCCCCCTTGCAGTGGGTGGAAATGGCATTTCGGGTTTTGCGTACTCCAGCGAACAGTTCGCGGGAGTCAGCGCGAGTCACAACCAACTTCTCATCATCCAGATACTTCACCGTCGCACCGTAGCGACAACAAGGATGACAAGGAAAACGTCCACATTTCGCTTCTAAAGGCTTAAAAAAGAAAACACGACGAATGACAAGCAAAAACGACAAAAAATGCCTCAGAATCAAAATATGAAGCAAATACCCCCACTCTTAGCCACTTGAGGGCATTAAGAGAATGAAGGAAGACAAAACACTGATAAAGACAAAAACACACGGATAATTGTAATTGAAATTCATTTTCAATAAAAAGACTGACAAGCTAGGGAGAACGACAAGGCTACCTCTTATGTGTCCATTGTGTCAGTCTTCACACTTCATTCATGCCTTCGTACCTTTATCCTCTCCTGCTTGCCAGTCCCGTTGCTGTCATATCATTTCCCTGTCAGCGAATAGCGGCCTGTGAATTTGCCGTTCTGGTCGTATATCGGTTGCTTGTACTGGTCATAGTAACCAAGCCCCTTGCTTCCAATCGACAAAGCCGCACCGACCATTGAACCGACATTAGGGAAGTTGACAGGCTTGGGGATGTATCGACCTGAAGCCGTTCCACGGTTCTTTGCGGTATCCCTGAAGCCTTTCACGGATATGCCGTATGCGTCCTTGTCCATATCAAGCTGGTGCTTCAGTGAATCCCTGTAGAGGGCTTCTTGCCTGTGATAGTCGTCCATGAGGAACTGGAGCGACTGACCAGCCGCCTCACTTGAAGCTAAAGCCGTCCCTTGCTTTTCAAGGCGTTCCCTTTGAATCCGTTGCACCTCTTGAGATGCCGCCTCTTGCTTCTGCATGAGCGCAATGCTTTCAGCGGCTGTCTGTTCGATGTAATCCTTGTTGGCGAGTTCGGCGTTCTTGACCGCTGTCTTGTTGTAATTGTCTGCCATTTCGCTTTGATATGAGTTCATGGCATTCGCCTGTTCACTTTGAGCGACCATGTTGGCGGCTGTAGAAGCGGCGGCAATGGCTAGGGAGTACATGAACATTTGAGACGCTGTAATCGTAGACGCTGCGGCAGTAGTGCCTGCTGTGGTTCCACCTACTGCGGCTGTTGTTCCCGCTGTAGCTGAAGCTGGTTCACACATAGACCTGTCTCCTACTCAATCTTGATACACTGTTAAAGGGTTGCTATGAGGTAGGTAGCTGTGAAGACGTACACAAAAAATTCACAACGACAATATTTTATCTTGACAAATTTCTTTATTTTTGATACCTGACCACTCCCCTATATATACTATAGTTGTCTTAAGTTTGACTTAAGTCTGCACCCTTTCTTCTTCTCCCTATCCTACTACTTCCTTCAATCCTGTCTGTACACTTAGGTTGCTCCCTAAGTTATACTTAGGATGTCTTACTTGTGGGAGTGGGTAGGGCCATTGGGTAGGTTGAAACCTAGGTTACACTGTCATTACTTCAGTTCACGTTATGTTCACTGCTGTATGACTTAGGTATCTTCTTTCCTCTTCTTCCTTGTCTGCTTACTTCCCCTTGCTCCTTAGCTGTCACTATAGTTGATCTTAAGTTCAGCTCTTTCTTCTTGTCGTTGTCACAAGTCGTCACAACATGAAAAGCCGAAGAACACTGCTGTGTCGGGCTAGTGTCCTCCGGCCTTACCAAGAAAGAAAGTGTAGGAGAGAGGTCGTCTATTTGGGATAGGCGTAACCTTGAAGATGATCTGACAGAGTGAGACGCGGAGCGTTCTCTCCCCTCATTAGTGCAACCTAATTGATTATTGAAATATTTCAGCATGTTAATTGGATTCAGCGATGACGCGGTACAAGGTCTGCCTGCTTATGCCATATTCAGCCGCTAACGCCTTTTTTTCTTCACCCATGACTGTTGCCCTATGTCGAAGCTCTTCGGCCTGTTCTGGCGTCAGTTTGGCCTTTCTGCCGCAGTGTTTTCCCTTGGCTTGTGCCTTGGCAATACCTTCCCTTTGTCGCTCCTTGATGATGGAGCGTTCAAACTGGGCGACGGCTCCGATAATTTGAAGCTGGAGCGTTTGGAATGGGTTGTCTTCGCCTGTGAAGGTTAACCCCTCTTTGTGGAACTGAACGGCGACGCCCTTGCCTATGAACTTCTTTAGGAGCGTGAGCAGGTCGTCAAGGTTACGGGCAAGGCGGTCTATTGAATGAACGTGGAGCGTATCGCCCTTGCGGACAAACCTCATGCACTCTTCCAGCTTAGGCCGCTTAGACGTAGCGGCACTTGCCTTCTCTTCAAATACTTCCACCAAGTTGCAGTCAAGGTCAGCAAGCTGGCGGTCAGTGTTCTGGTCGATTGAGCTAACACGGATGTATCCAACATGAGCCATATTCCTGTTTCCTCCTTCTGTGCTCATTGTGTAACAGAAGGACTAGACTTTTCGAGAAGGTGTGTCAAGAAATGAGATTGCGAGGTTTTGAGACACGGAACAAAGCGGCTTTTCGGGCAATGGCATGTGTGCTCCACAAGGTATACCTTTTGAGATGGAACAAGGATGTACCGGGATGATTTCCATAACGCTTCGTTACCGAATTGGTAACGGTGGTCGAGAGTACCGGATCAGCCATGATCTTCACACGTTGACTGGAGCCGGGAAGCTGCGTTGCCATTTCGGTAACGCATCTCGAAAGTACCCATCAGCCGCCAGTGGTAACCATGGTCATTTCGGCCACAGTTGGCGAACTCGATGGGGAGCATGGACATCTTGCTGGTCTTGCCGTCACGTCCAGTTGTTTCCGAAATGGCAACAACTCCCTCAAGCACATGATCTTCCATGATCTTTCTGAACTGACGAGGCCAGCTAACACCGAGCACCTCACACACATGGCGTGGCGAGAAGTACGCCTTGCAGTCTTCAGCGGTTGAAACGCCTCGCCCATTCAGCACACACAAAGGGCATGGGGGGGATTTTCGCTTTTCATAACGTTGTAAACCAGCTCAGATTTTTGCACCAAAATCGGCTGGTATATCTTGAGCTAGTTATTTGAAAGGGGGCGTTTTGCCCCCTTCGTGATGCTCCTCGTCTCAGTACATTCAAAGAAACTCTTGTCTGCTTGCAGTCTAAGGAACGAGGGCTTTGGCCTGTGCTTCGCAAATCATCTTCTGTTCGACCTGATCAGCCCACGCACGAGCAGCTTCAACAAGATTGGTAAAGTCGGGCAGGACATTCACCTGTCGCTTCATCAGTTCGGCTTCCATGCGGTTGAAGGCTTCGATGTACTTGAGCTTCCAAGCCAGTGCCTTGTTTCCGGTGAAGCCCATGACGAGCAGGGAGAAGCCGTCACGGTCCATGAGGAACATGCGGTACTCCTGACCGTTCTGCGGATGGACGTATGAGGTCTGCTCAAAATTGGGCACACCCCTTTCGATCAGGCGTTCGATGTCCCGAAGGATATGACGATGCGCCTTGCCGAACATCTCCGCCACCTTGAGGCTCGTAGTCATGGCTTTGTCGTCCAGAAGCATCACAAGGGAGTTGGTCACAGTCGCAGTATTCATCAGTTTTCTCCTTCACGTTCTTGATTTTCAAAAAAGAAAGGCTGGCGAGGATCATCGTCCTCAACCAGCCTTCGGGGTTGTATCGTCTATGTGACTATGGAATCAAAAGTGCTCTTGTTTCTTTAAGATACTCTTGTCAGTTTAGTCCTCTTTTGAACTTTCAATCGCAATCTTGCGGGATTCTGTTTCAATGGCCTTGTTTCGCGGCATGGTGATTCGCAACACGCCCTTGTTCAACTTGGCGTTTATGCCTTCCTTGTCCGCATCATCAGGGACATTGAGCACCCGGCGGAAGGAACCGTAAGAGCGTTCAACGCGGTAGTAGCCCTTTTCTTCTGTTTTTTCTTCATGCTTCTTTTCCGCAGAGATAATCAGCACGTCGTCTTTCAGATCAACAGACAGGTCTTTCTCTTCGATGCCGGGAAGATCCACTTCAACAACATACTCTTTGTCAGTGCCGTAAATATCCACTTTCGGCTTGATGACAGACTTGCCAAGCATCGGGCTGGCAGCGTCGAACAAGCGGCGAGGCGAAGGCATTCCAAAGCCAGAGAACATCGAATCAACCATACGGTCGAATTCTGCGTGGAAGTGGTCAAGCGGAGAAGCGTATTCCCTTGCTCCCCGTTCCGTCTGCTTAACCGGAAGGGTCTTTTCCTGTTCGCTTTCCTTCTTAAACCAGTTCCATGGATTCAGCTTAGAAACCATCATAGCGTCCTCCTTGAAGAGTTTAAAATTATGGTCAGCACAGCATGAATAAATCTAAAGAACGACGTGTCAAGATAGAGTTGCAAAAATTGCGCAACATGCGAGTAATGCCCTGTAAAACAGAATAGATAGCGTCTGTTTATGCCAAATGGGATTCAGGCTCGCTGTGAAATATAAAGGCTGGCCAAGGGGAACTTTCGACCAGCCTTTTCAATTCGTTACCTGCTTCTTCGCTTATATGACTGGCAAGCTCGTTACCTCCTCATGGCTGCCTGCTTACAATTCCGCAGAGTACAAATCGCCACATTCTTTTTGTTTCATTATATCCGCTAATTCCCGTAGGCATGAAGGCGTTATGACTTTCTTCTGAACGTATTCGTCATTCCTAATTCCCTGACGGAACCAAGCATCAAGAGCGAGGAATGCCTCTTTCCTGTAGCGGGTGAGTTGTGGTTGGACTTCGGGACGAACCCGTTTGATGTTCACGAGCCAGCCAGATAACATTTCAACTGGGAGCATCGTGTATTTTCTCCGCTGTCTTGAGCCGGGAAGCTGCGTTGCCATTTCCACTACGCTACTTGAAAGCAATGGGTCTGCTTTGATTTTTCTGAATTGGCGAGGCCAGCTTATTCCAAGGGATTCGCAAAAGTGCCTTGGCGAGAAGTAACGCCGTTCATCCTCGGCGACTGCTGCAAGAATGGGACTGCCACAAATGGTTACAGTTTCGAATCGTACAATCTGATTGGCAATGGCTTTGGTGTTGGTCATGGTCTCTCTCCTATGATTTTACTTGCTGGAATTTGCGTGAATTAAGCCTGCTGAGGGCGAAAAAAGAGCCGGACAAGGCAAAGGCTTTATCCGGCTCTTTTCATTCGTTATACGGCAAATTTGAGCGATTTCTCTAGAAGTCCAGTTCATCAAAGAATCGCTCGTGAGCATGCTCGAAACCTCTTCGCATGGTCAGCTTGCCATCGAGATACAGCTCCACCATCTTCTCTTTGCCACCGTCGAGGGCAATGATGGTCACAAAGCCTCTGAATGGGCTGATGCGCTCTGCGAAGAACTTGTCTCTGAACTTGCCGCGCACCCTATACACGCCACCGGAACGCCGCAGGTATCCCGCTCTCATCAGGTCTTCCTTGACCTTCATGCTGTTCACGCCGTGTAGCGTCCTCGCGAACTGGACAACGCTCATCTGGCGATCGGCGAAGCAGGCTTCATAGACCTTGGCCTTGGGTCTCAGTGTGGCATTTTCCGCTTCCAGTTCTATGCGCTGTTCACGTTCTTCTGCCCACGCTCTTGCAGCTTCAGCAGGGCTTTCGAAATCAGGCAATCCAAGGGCTTCGAGTACATCTTCTTCATACCGAAGTCCCTTTCTGAACCACAGGTCCAGAACATGGTAGGCTTCAGCGCGGAACAGGTTCAGCTTGGCTTGGAGTTCAGGGCGAACCTTCTTGATTGTGAACAGCCAGCCATTGGCGAACTCGATGGGGAGCATGGAGGTCTTCTGATCGCCACCTCGGGAAGGTGTGGGCATAATGACCATAGCTTTTGCCAGGACAGGATCAGACTGGACTTTCCGGTACTGGGTTTTCCAGTCGATACCGAGCGCATCACACACATGGCGCGGCGAGAAGTACGCCTTGCCATCCTCGGTGACAGCGGCAAGGATGTATTCGCCGCAGACAGCGACTTCTTCATGACGGACAGGAATGAGGGTTTCTTTAGCCATTATAAGTTCTCCTTTAGAATGGAATGGTTGAAATAAGAAAAGGCTGGCGAGATTTCTCTCAACCAGCCTTCATGTTTGGGGTTCTCCTAAGTGTTTCCGCAGTACCTTTTGCCTTAGGGCATCATGCGGCGGTGATAGTCCGTTTTTAAAACACTTAGCTTTGATGCATAATTGACTGCGTGTCATAGCTTTTTCCTTTGGGTTAGACGTCAATAATTGGGCCTAAGTCGCTGGTGTCATTCGAATAAGCCTTGCAAGTGCTAGTCGTGAATGTCGGCATGAATTGACCTTGCAGGGCGGCTTCAAGCTTGTCTGCCAATTCTCGCAAGATGTCGGGGCATTCAATGCCGTCATCTTCACGCGCCAGTTCAATGACCTGCATTGCCTTTTGGATTATGCTTTCATCCGTGTCCGTGGGCTTCATCATGAAGTACGCACCGTGCTTTCTGATTGAAGGCAGGACGTCCTCACAAACCCAATCCTGAAACGCGATGGCTTCAGGCTTTCGGCTTTGGAATATGAGCGTATACAGACCTGGTTCGTTAATAATCAGCAGCGGCTTTCCGGGCTTCATTCCGAGGGCGGTTCTTGGAAGATGCTTTTTCATGTCGTCGTCCAAGTAGCGCACTGAATCCCTCGGCTTGAGACCTAGGTGCTTGCAAACATCCATTGCGACGAACCAAAGTCTACCGTCTTCATCCACGATGGTTCGGGCATCGGCCATCCCGTTGAGTGTGAGTGTGCTGATTTCACCCATGATTATGTCCTCCTTGAGTTTGGGGTTTCCTTCGCTCAAAGGTGCAACCTAATTGCATCCATCTGAAATTATGTGCTTTTTGATTACCATCCTTGAAGAGAGCGTTTGTTGAGCAGTTTCTTCTGCTCATTAGTGCAACCTAAATGATAACTTTCTGATTTTTATTGAGATTTAACCCCAGCAGTTTGCACCTCTGTAAACGCAAAAAGGCTGGCTAAGGAATATTCCTCAACCAGCCTTGGGCTATGTGTTTTGTAGGTCGTATAAACTAATCGTATGACAGCATGTCTTCTACCGTTTTAGCTTTGATGAACCGCGCGGGATTATCGGCGTGTTCGGTGAGAACGGCGAAGTGTTCTTTGCCGCACTTGATCTTTGCCCCCTCATGATGACGAAGATCATCCCACCAGAGGCTACCCTTTGTTTCTACGACCAGATAGAGCTTCTCATGTCCGTCTTCCTCGACAAGGACGGCCCAGTCCGGGTTGTAGGTGCCAAGCGGGGTAGGAACTTTGAACCAGCCGGGGAGCTTGGCGTACACTTTGACTGATTCGTTCTTTTCCAGTGCTTGGGCAAATTGCTGTTCAACTCCGGCAGAATCATACACGACGCGTTCATAAACGGATTTTTGGACCTCAACGGTATTCTTGAGGTATCCGGTCAGCTCTTCTTTCTCAAAGAGTTCCTGAGCGTAGTAGTATTCGTCGCCGATTCTGCGGTACTTGATGCCTTCCACAAGAGCCAAACGCTTTGTCCGGTTGATAGCCTCTGCCGCCAGCTGAATAAATTCTTGAGGGTTACGTTTGAAATCGTTCAGTCTTCGGCAAGACGTGAGAATGCGGACGATGCTTTTTCGCGTCAACTGCGTCTTATCCTGCAAATCGGTGAGGATGTCCGGCAATTCGATGTCAGACTCATTTATCGTCGTGTACTGGCTAACAGCTTTTTCATCTGCCTCAATGCCGCCCTCACCAATCGCCAGATTCGCATTTCTGAACCGCGCTCTTGTCTTGGTTATGGGCGGTCCTTCAAGGATGGATTTTGCACAATCCTGAATCAGTTTCTCATTGTCGAAATCGACACGATAGGTCGTCTTGTGCTTGATGCGCTCCCAAAGCTCTTGGAACTCAGGACTTAGCAGCCGCTCTTTGTTTGGCTTTACCGTGATACGTTCATCGGCGTTTTTAATATCGAGCCTGCCAGCCAGCTTTCGAAGAACAGAAGATATAGCATCAAGTTCAGGCTTGAATTCTTCAGGAAGTTCGAGCGTCTTCTCTTTCAGGGCAGTCCTAAGAGTGTCCTGCACCTTGCCATTTTTATCGATGAACTCTCTCTCTTTGAGAATACGCCAAAGCTCTTCCGACTTCTTGAAACCGAGGGGATGAAGTTCGCCATCAGCTCCTTGAACAGGAATGTTTGCGAACTGGTGCTTTTCAACAACACCAAAGCGGATTCCGGCGTCCTCTTCGATTTCCTTTTGGAGCGTTTCCGCAAACTGTTCATAGCTTTCGTTAGCAATGACCGTCAGCGTGTTTACGTCAAAGCCCCTAAGTCGTTGGCCGTCCTGATTGACGCAAAGGCGAAGCCCTCGCCCAATGGACTGCCTTCTTGCCAGTTCAGTTCCCATGTCTCTCAACACACAAATCTGAAAGACGTTGGGGTTATCCCAGCCTTCACGGAGCGCAGAGTGCGAGAAAATGAATTTGAGCTTTGAGGTGAAACTCAAAAGCTTTTCCTTGTCTCGCATGATCAGGTTGTACGCCCTTTCTGCATTGTCGCGGTTGGTCTGGTTGTTTTCGGCTGTGTCGGTCAGCTTGCCTTTCTTGTCGATGGAAAAGTAGCCGTTGTGGACTTCCGAAGCATCGGATTCAAGATCGATCCCCTCAAAGAGCGTGCGGTAATCGTCGCTATGTGCCAGCTTGCGATACTCTTCTTCAAATATCTTGGCATACTTGCCTTGAATCTCGTTCCCGTCTTCATCGTATTGGCGGTAAAATTCAACCTTGTCGATGAAGAACAGGCTGAGCACTTTCACTCTGTGACCGAGCGCGGCAAAGCGAAGTTCCTTATCAAGGTGCTCTTTAATTGTGCGGCGGATCATGAGGCGTTTGATGTCGTCTTGATTGACTCCACCAATTTCATCGTCGGGATACAGGACATATTCGCCGTTAGGCACGCTCAGCTCAATGGACTGATTTCCCTTGCCGCAGTTGATCGTGCCGATACGAAAGTTTTCATAAATGGCGCGACCGGTTTCTTGCTCCAAGTCGTCGCCGTCCTGAACAGTGATGATCTGAGGACGGACAGATTTGCCACTTTGGATATGGACTTCAATCTTTGCGGATATGACACCGCGCTTGTTCTGTGTAGAAATAAGCTTGACGTAAGGCTTATTGTAACCGCCATCAATTTCAAGCGAAGCGACTTCAATCTGTTTAACAAGCTGCTTTTCGTAAGCATCAACAGCATCGAGACGATACACCATGTGATGTTTGTCCACGTGGGTGGCAGAATAACGCAACGTGCAGAGCGGATTCATTGATTCAAGGGCTTTCTTGCCTTGGCCCTTCAAGCCACCATCAACGCTTTGCGGTTCATCAACGATGATGACAGGGTGTGTCGCCTTCACAAGGTCGATGGGCTTATCTCCGCCTGTCTTCTCGCTTTCCTTGTAAAGATTGTTGACGTCCTTTTTATGGATGGCACCGACAGTCACAACCATGATCTGAACGTTTGGACTTGTCGCAAAGTTGCGAACTTGTCCCATCTTCGATGAATCATAAGAAAAATAGTCATATCCCTTCGATTCGGGATAGAGGTTCTCGAAGTGATCTCTCGTAATCTGAAGCGTTTTGTAGACGCCTTCCTTGATGGCCACTGAAGGCACAACAATGACGAATTTTGTGAATCCGTAGCGCTTATTCAGCTCGAAAATCGTGCGGAGATAGACGTAGGTCTTGCCTGTTCCGGTCTCCATTTCGACAGTGAAGTCGCCGCTGGTCAGAGAATGCGTTGGGCGTAGACCGTTCCTCAGCTGAATAGCGTTGAGGTTCTCCTGAAGCTCGTCGTCGAGAAGTTCGAGCCTGTTACCAATACCCTTGTCAGATTCAATCATGCCCTTGGCATACGTCTTGGAAACGGAGAACAGAGAGGCGTTGCGCTCCTGCCCTTTAAATATGTCAGTAACAGCACGTATAGCATCAAGCTGATAGTCAAGGTTATCTTCGAAGTGAAGTTTCATACTGGTCTCCACTACAGACTACGGACGTGCTTGATACCACTTTGTTCCAAAATGGCCGTCATGTTCGCCTTGGTGACATCGTTTTCAAAGGCACTATCGCGGAATACAACCTGCGTGTCGCTGATGGGGTCAAGCTCCTTGTGCCAATCAATGATGCCGTGTGCCAATTCTTCAATCTGATCGCGCTGAATTTTTTTATCGAGGCAGGCGAATAGAACTCCGAAGCCGATGCTATACACCTTTTTGCCTGCGATTTCCTTTTCCTCAATAGGGGCTGTCAGCTCAGAAGTGGGTTCACTTCTTTGGACCAGTCAGCGGCAAAACTAAGGTGGACAGTTTCGTTGGCTATGCCGCCTTTCTGGGGCAAGCCAGAGGGGGTACCCCCTCTGGCTTGAACTGTTGATATATCTCCATCGGCTTCCTGCCGTCAAAGGTCTTGTGCGGACGGCGATTGTTGTAGAACTCAAACCACCAGGCCAGGGTGCGACGAAGCTCGCTTCCTGTCTCAATTTCCCGCAAATACACGCATTCATACTTCAACGAACGCCAGAGGCGTTCGATCATAACGTTGTCCATCCAGCGGCCTCGACCATCCATTGAGATCTTGGCTCCTGCCTGTCTGAGCGTCCGTGTGAACTCGTAGCTCGTGAATTGCGAGCCTTGGTCGGTGTTGAAGATATCCGGCACGCCGTATCGGTTCATGGCCTCTTCCAGGGCTGCCACGCAGAAGTCAGCGTCCATCGTGTTCGACAAGCGCCATGACAGCACGGCTCGACTATGCCAATCCATGATCGCCACGAGGTACAGGAAGCCACGCCGCATCGGAATGTACGTGATGTCGGCGCACCACACCTGATTCGGCTTCGTGATCGCCTTGCCCCGCAACAGATACGGATACGTCTTGTGCTGCGGGTGTGGCTGGCTGGTTCGCGGCTTTTGGTAGACCGCCATCAGCCCCATCTTGCGCATGAGCCGACGCACACGATTACGCCCGACGAAATGTCCCTCATCTCGCAGGATGTTGCGCATTTGCCGGGAGCCGAAGAACGGCAACTCCATGAACAACTCGTCGATGCGCTGCATCAACGTCAGATTGTACTCGGACTCGCCGATCGGCTGATAGTAATACGTTGAGCGGTGCAGCTTCAGGGCTTCGCACTGCCGCCGAACACTGAGCGCAGGATGGCCCTTGTCGACGATCTCCCGCCTTCGCTCATGGCTCAGATTTTGGCGAAGGCTTGTTGTAAAAAATCCTTCTCCACAGTGAGTTGGCCGATCTTGGCGTGCAGTTCCTTGATCCGGGCCTCATCGCTTTGCTGGACTTTCTGGGCCTTGCCTGAAAAGGAAGCAGCAATGCCTTCTTTGGCCTGCTTTTTCCACTGGGAAACCTGATTGGGATGAACGCCATACTTGCTGGCGATCTCGGAAAGGGTGTGCTCGCCGGACAAAGCGTTCAGGGCGACGCGGGTCTTGAACTCGGCGGTAAACTTTCTTCTCTTCTTGGACATCAAGGGCCTCCTTCGGCTCTTATATGTCCACCTTAGCTACTGGTCCAGTTTTCCGAACCCACTTCTCTCAACGCCACGTTTTAGAAGGAGTTCATAAAGCACATCCTGTTCGCTTCTGCCGGGGACAAGATGCTCAGAATGAGCCATAAGGGTATTCTCAAGGTCAGATTTGTCTGGGTTCCAAGCAACAATGTTGCTGCTTTCGAGTTTGAAGACTTTAAAACCGAGATCACCTGAATAGCTAAGATTATCTTCGCTGAGCTGAGAAATCACTCTTCGAATACGTTCTTTCCCTAGTTCAGCGATAGTAGAAAAGCCAGACTTAAAAGCTGATGAGTTTTTGTCGCACGGTTCAGGGAGTTGGACCATAATGAATTTCCGCTTAGTTTTTTCATACACATTGCCTTTCATCACAGCATGCGCTGTAGCACATGACCCAGAGAAAAAATCAAGAATTATATCTTCTTCTTTTGACACAAGGGCAATCAGCCTTTGTAACAAGGCTGTAGGTTTTGGTGTATCAAAAACATTATCGCCAAAGATGTTTAAAACCTCTTTCTTTCCCTCTTTGTTGGTTGGTGAATTGTCCCAGTAATTTGTTGTAGGTTGTCCATTGCTTTCATGCGCATATATTACGCGCTGTGGTACACCATTTTTATTAGCTCCAAAATAAACCCGTCCAGACTTTAATAGCCGCTCATATCCTTCTTTTGGGTAAGCCCACAATCGATCATGAGTAGTACCTCCTGGCGTAGTTATAGAATACCTATACCCACCACCTGTAAGTCCTTTAGATACAGTGATTGGAACGGGTCTCCATTTCCCCTCAGGAAATTCGCGCGTAGGCTCTTTATATGTTTTTGCGATGTATTTTTCAGAAAGAGGTTCTGACATAAAGCTAACTTCGTTTGACTTGGCATATGCTAAAACATATTCACCTTGAATAGATACATTTTTTGAGTCGCTAGAAATTTCCTTTTTTCTTTTGCGCATGATGCAAGAGATGAAGTTCTCTTCACCAAAAATTTCATCACAAATTTTACGTAAATTAGGCTGCTCGCCATCATCAATGCTGATAAAGATAACGCCGTCATGGGTAAGAAGTGAACGTGCAATCTTAAGCCGCGGATACATCATACTCAACCAGTTAGTATGAAAACGGCCAGAACTTTCATTGTTGGAGCTTACAACGAGCCCATCTTCTCCTTTCTGACCTGTATATCTTAAGTATGTATCCAAATTATCATGAAATTTATCAGGGTAAATAAATTCTTTACCTGTATTATATGGTGGATCTATATATATAACTTTTATCTTACCCGCATAGCTTTTTTGCAATATTTTCAAAACTTCGAGATTATCTCCCTCAATAAACAAATTTTGCGTTGTATCCCAATCGACACTCTCTTCAGGGCAAGGTCGCAACGTTCCCATTGACGGAGACAAGGCTATTTGGCGAGCTTTTTTCTTCCCAAACCAGTTGAGGCCATATTTCTCTTCACCTTCGGCGACATTGTCACCCAGAAGCTGCCGCAACACTTCAAAGTCAATTCCGTCTTCGGTAAAGGCTTCAGGGAATGCTTTTTTCAATACCTCGATATTTTCATCGACAACGTTCATGCTTTGTCCATCACTTGGCGTCATTTTCTGCATTCGAGTACCCTCTAAAGCTGTGAAGTAATTACTTTAATTTTATTCTTAATTTCATTGCACCGCGTGTTCAACTGAACCTGAGTGCCCATATTCTTTTCTTTTTTCAGCTGATTGCGCACACCTGCCAGCTCCTTTTCAAGCTCCTCAAGCCTTTGCAACGAAGAGGCTCGATCAGGGGCTTTGGTGCCTTCCTGTGCCAACAGGGTATATTCACCTGTGTGTGAGGCGCACTTGAAGGCAATGATGCGATTTACCGCATCCGTGTAAAAATCGTACAGATTCTGGAAGGAGAAGGTCGCTGCATGAAGCTGTTTGAGGAAGTCTTGCTGCCACTCTTCTGGTGAGGCTAAGGAAAACCAGCCTGTTTCGTGCGCTTCTTCAATGACCAGCTTTGATTGATCTGCCTTATTAATTCTTTTGAACGCGGCATTGATGCAAATATCATCATTGCACGACGCCACTATAACTACAGGATAGGGTATTGCCTTCTGTATGACATCTGCTATGCGCGAGACACGCTTGCCAGACGAAAGTGCTACATGGAGAATTTGAATCTCCTCATATTCGTTTTCGTCATCCCGGTAGGCTTGAATGTTCGAACTCGAAGGGGAAAGGCTGTTTCTGATTTCTATAAAATCAATATCTTCCTGAAACGCCTTCTTATCCGTCGCATTCAACTGGCCGTTCTCGTAAAACAGCTTTTTGAAAATCCGTTTTCCAACCTCGCTGGAGCGGGGAAGAGCAAGGTGCTCGAAAAACTCCGCAATAGACTTGGGGTAACTCATTTGGCCTCCACGATCATGTAGCTGACCACTTCGAAGTCTTCCATGCCTTTGAAGCTCTGTTTGGAGAAGTTCGTTCCGCCCCTGCTGAACAAGCTTTCAACGCCTTTTTCTTCTGCCTTACCGACGATGCTTGTAACTGCGCTCTCAAGCAGATTGCAGTAATGTCGCATGTCCTTACCAGACTGCGTTCGGCGGTTGAAATCTTCGAGCAACGCGCTGTCTGGCTTTTTGTGCGTCACGCCCTGCTTTTTGAGGATGTCGAGCACCTTCTTGGCCTGTGTGAACCCCAATGTGACGTCACCGTCGTCAGACACATAGGTCACATAAAACGGCGCAAGGGCGTACCCATCGTCACTTGGTTCGTCCTTTTTGCTTTTCAGGCAGAAAATAACGCCGGGTTCGAGACCATCCGCAGCGAGGTCTGATTCCAGCCTTGAAATGGCAAAAAGGCCATGAGGAGCACTTTCCAGCTGGCTGGCGTTGTCTTTCAAATATGCGGACAAATCCATTTTGAAGTCGTTGAGCGTCATGTCCGTAATAGTCACACCGCTTGACAGGTCTTCCAAATCAACGACTGTTTCTTGCAGCTTCTGGAGCTGCTTCCTTCGGTACTCCAAGTCGTTCATATGCGATGCGCTATCCTGCTCGATGACGTTTTCCTCGCCTGTAGCGGATATGTCCAGCAACACCATTCGGCCACTTACACGCGCTTCAAGGTTGATGTATTCATCAAGCTCCATGTTGGGCCAGTAGTTGACAAGCTGGATGCGCTTGTTCTTGGAGCCAAGGCGATCAATTCGACCAAATCGCTGGATGATGCGGACCGGGTTCCAGTGAATGTCATAGTTCACAAGAAAGTCGCAGTCTTGCAGGTTCTGGCCTTCTGATATGCAGTCCGTTGCTATGAGAATGTCAATTTCATCACTTACGGTATCATCAATCTTGCTTCGTTCTTTTGACACAGGGGAAAACGCTGCAAGCAAGGCGTCAAAATCAGAACGAACCGATTGCAAGGTGGACTTGTTTGCTCCACCGCCAGTGATGAGGGCGGTATGAATCCCCAAGCTGGTCTTTGCCCATGAAGCTATGTGTTCGAACAGGTAGGAAGCAGTGTCAGCAAATGCAGTGAATATGATGACCTTCTTGTTCCTGGCGTTGATAGGCTCCTGACATTTGGCCGTGATCTGGCTTTTCAGGTTGTCCAGCTTGGCGTCTCGATTAGACGTTACAGCACGGGAAACGGCGAGCAACCGCTCAAGCTTTTCCTTGTCGTCTTCAAGGTCTTGCTTCCAGCGAATCTGGTCCAAATCCTTAATAAGAACCTTGACCTTGCGGCCAATCAGGAAGTCATCAAATTCAGGAGAATCAACTTCAATATCCTCAATGCTCAACTCCTCAATCTCGCTGCCGTTGTGGTCGTCCAGCTTCTGAAGAAGGTTCGTGACCTCCCTGAGGAGCTTTTCCAGCGTGAGGCTAAAGGAATTGATGGAGCTTTCCATGCGTTTGAGCAGGTTCACCCGCATCAAATGAACAAGGCTTTGTTCACGGTCAACCTGCCTGAAAACGGATTTACCGTCCTTCATGAGGGTATCGTACTTGCGGTCGTACTCATTCCGCTTTTCCATGCGGACGTACTTCAGCGGCGAGTATGCGCTCAAATTGAGCCGTCTGATTGTGCGGTTTATGTCGCGCAGTGCCGGAAATTCGTTGTTCAGGTCTATGTCGGCTTTGATATTGATCGGGGTTAACCGCTCCGGGAATTCGCCGATTTCCGCAACATCATAATATTTTTCAATGTGCTTGCGGGAACGGGCAATGGTCAGCATGTCCAAAAGCTTGAAATAGTCAAAGTTGAGGCTATCAAGCAGCTTTTCGGCGGTGCGCTCTTCCTCGGCCAGCTTTTGCCATTGGTTGAATTTGGTCTGAGCCTTACGGAGCGTATCTTCAATGCTCGTAATGCCGTTATCAGCAAAGGCCGCATCAAAACCTTCCGTGATGAACGCAACCTGATTCTTCAGGTCATTCATCCGATTGTTGACTGGGGTGGCTGACAGCATCAGCACCTTGGTCTTCACACCGGAGCGAATGATGTCTGTCATGAGGCGGGAGTAGCGGGTCAGGCCGTTGTCTGACTTGGTGTTGTTCCTGAAGTTGTGGGATTCATCAATGACAACAAGGTCATAATTGCCCCAGTTGATCGTTTCAAGATTGATCTCGCCGGATTTGCCCGTCCTTCGAGTTAAATCGGTGTGGTTGAGCACATCGTAATTGAAACGGTCTTTCGCCAAGAGATTGCGTTTGTCGTTGATCGTGTAAATGCTCCAGTTATCACGGAGCTTCTTGGGGCAAAGGACAAGAACCCTGTCATTACGGAGTTCGTAGTATTTGATCACCGCAAGGGCTTCAAACGTCTTACCAAGGCCGACGCTATCGGCTATGATGCAGCCGTTATACTTCTCAAGCTTATCAATAGCTCCCAGCACACCGTCTCGCTGAAACTTGTACAGCTTATTCCAGACGATTGTGTCGTGGAATCCAGTTTTTGTTTTCACGATGTTTTCTTCGTCAATATCATCCAGCAAGTCATTGAAAATATTGTAGAGCGTGAGGAAATATATAAATTCTGGCGAGTTATCTTTGTGGAGCGTTTCAAGGCCGTTCACGATGGTGCTTGTTGCATCTTCCGTAAGGCCAGTGTCGCGCCAAAGCGTTTCAAACCAGCTCAAAAGTGGGCTGACATTGGGCGCATCGGACACGCACATATTCATGTGGTGGCGGTCTGACTCTGCAAAGCCTAGCCCTTCACACGTAAAAGCGGAGCTGCCCTGAATTGCCAACGGGGAAGGCTTGCCATCCACAACAAACAGGTTCTGCCCAAGTGCCGCAGGATTCTTTACCAAGCGGATTTGGGCTTTTTTCTTAATCCATTCAGCACACTCACGAGCTATATAGCTTTGGTTCAGCTGGTTACGGAAACGAGTTTCGAATTCGTCACCTGCTAAAAGCTGGGACAAGGAGCCGTCCTTCCTGTTGCAGGAGAGAAGAAGGCGGGCTTTGGATACCTTGCTGATACTTTTTTTAAGGGCATCAAAACCAAATATTGAAAATGCGTTGGAAATGACGGCCAGCTCTGACTGCTTATCAATGCTTTGCAGGAGCGTTTCGCCAACTTTTCCATGCTTCTTGTTATCTAAAAACATGCGTGCTTGCCTTTGTGCTGAATGGACTCAACGGTTATCTAATAACCAGACCGGGTAGTTACCAAAATGCTTGGCTTTCAGCAACGATCAGGCAAGGGCTTTGGCGGGAATCGGATAGCTTGTAGCGCGGGCTAAGGAATGAGCTAAACGCATTCTGACAACTGCTATGTGTTTACACGTCATCAAAACGCGAACGCTAAGTGAAATGGCGCGCGGTTCCGCTATAAGCAGGGCCATCATCCTGAACGGACAAGAGCAGTTAAACAAACGCCAGATTGCGACTCTAAGGAACGATTTGTTGTGGACATGGGGCGTCGATCAGTCAGCCATAATTCAAAGGCTGGAATCCACTCGTTCTTCTGAAGCGATTTCTCTGATGCAAAATCTTGACCAAACGCAATTCATTAGCTACAAAGGGAGGGTACACACTCTTTCACTGAAAACGGGATATAACCCTGTATTTTCAGCATGTTGGAGATTTTGGGATTCCCACCAGTGAAATCCCACCCTCTCCGCCAGCGCATACAAGCAGCTGTAATAGCTGAATTTTTAGCAGGCTTATATCCCAAAACACCGGCTGGTACACAGCGGTGGTACACAAGGGGTATAAGCCTGTGTCGTTTTGTTCTCCTGCCATAAAACATAACTGAAGATCGACACTTGGCTGCTAGACGTAACGAGTCTCCACGGACAGTGAAGGCAAATGCAGCTGAGAGGGTATCCACAAAAAGGCTGGCTGAGGTTCATTTCTCAGCCAGCCTTTTCATTTACGGACGGATCGTGATTGCCGTGGTGCTGGCAGTCCTGCTCGTTGGGTCGTAGCGCTTTTTTTAAATCCAGCCTGAAGAGGTCAGTAATAAATTACGATAAAAAATCATTACAGTTGAGCTCATACACATTTTATATTGAAGAATGTTTTTAGGTTGGCGGGGAATGATAGATAGCTCTGCAGTGTCCTGACAGAGCATTGCCGAATAAAACTGACGGAGATGATTATGCGGTTTCTTGATTCCAAGTCCATTGAGCTTAAGCTGACTCTGTCCAGTGTGGTTTTTCTGCTGCCTATCGCCGTGCTTTTGTATGCGTTCGTCGCAGGCATCCGGTACGATATCAGATTCAGTGAGCTTGAAATTTACGGAAACAGATATCAACGCCCGCTGCAGCATGCACTGGCAGCTTTTCCTGATGTGACGGGGGGGCTTGTTACGGAAGATACCGCAAAGGTCAAAGCTGCGCTGGCTGTGATTGACAGCAATCTCAGATCCCTTGCACCTGTACACGCCGAAGTGGGAGATGACCTGCAGTTTACCCCGCAAGGTCTTGCTCTGCGGGATAGAGAGGACCTTTTGTATTCGGCTGTCATGAACAGGTGGAAGAAGCTGGCAGGCGGCGTGGAGCAGAGCATGCTGCCCGACGTCAGACGGATGATCACTGACATCGGCAGGATGGTGACCCACGGGGGAGACACTTCAAACCTCATTCTCGATCCCGATCTGGACAGTTATTATCTGATGGACATAACGCTGCTAGCAGTGCCCGCAGCCCATATCAGGCTGGCAACCATAGCGGAAACAGGCAGCCGCTTGTTGCGCAGTCAAAGCGTCAGCAGGCAGGAAGCCACGGAGCTTTCTATTTTCGCAGCGCAGCTGAAAAACGATCAGGAACGCATTCAGGCTTCGTTTGATACGGCAATGAACGAAGATCAGAATTTTTACGGCGAATCTCCTTCCCTGCACAAAAACATTCCGCCGGCCTTCAAACAATACGCCAAAGCCAATACCGCATTAGCCGCCCAGCTTGAAAGTATGGCTGCGGGCAATGTTCCGGATGGTTTTATGAACTCTGTTTCCGCTCTTTCCGGCAGCTTGGCTGTTCTGTGGGATGCTGCAGACGCCGAAATGACTATCTTGCTGGAAAAACGCATTTCACACTACCGGAACGAACTATACAGCTCGCTGGCGCTGACATTGGTAGCTTTAATAATGGCCTGTTTTATTGTCTGGGCATCTGGTTCATCCATTGTAAAATCTCTTTCTGTTCTTGTTGATTATGCTGAAAGAATTAATGGGGGTGACCTGACGGCCGAGGTTCACGGCGTATTTTCATCAAGTCTGCTTCCGCTCAAAAATTCAATACAGTCCACCGTAGCGCGTCTTTCTGCAGAAAAACAAAGCGTTCTTGTACAGGTAGAAGAGGCAAGGCAGAAAGCGCAGGAAGCGCAGGTTGCCCTTAACCGTACGGAAGAAGAACAGACCGCTCTTCAAGAACAGAAGGCGGAACTGGCCGGTGTCGGGCTTAACTGACCGTTGAAAAAGTCACTTTTCGCCGCAATCACCAAACAGCAACTGAGACGACCGCAATCGTCGCCCAACTATCGGGTAGATCTTCGCGAACAGCGAAAATGAGCAATATCCAGTCGATTTCCGTCTGGACTCCGACAAAAACGAGATTCCAGGCCTCGGCAGCCCCCTTCGGAGTGCCGAATCCGATCAGATGTCGCATGAGCAGGCCCAGGTTGAAGCTGGCGACGTGTAACAGATAGCGCTTCTCGACGTTATCATTGCCGCGCAGCCATGTTTTACGCATGCCGCCACGATCGAGGACGTGCTGAAAACTCCGTTCCGCAAGCTCGGTTCGGCGTTTGGCTGAGCAAGCTGCCTTGCCGGAGCCAAGCCGCACTCGATTGTTGTACACCGCCCGTCGCGCATCATGATCACCGTGCCACAGGTTGAGCCCCTTGCGTTTGGGTTCCGTGATTCGCGTTTTCCAAGGACTACCGTCCAGCTCCTTGAGGACGGCCCGGGAATGATAGCCCTTGTCGGCGACAAGCTCCGCCGGTTTGTCGCAGGATGGAGCCTTGCCGATGCATTCCAGATTCGCCTTCGTGGTTTCGAGCGTTTTGCCCAGTGTGGTTGTGTCGCCGGAGTCCGCCGGATGCACCACTACTCCCACAACAGCGCCGGTGTCCAAGTCCACGGCATGCTCCGGCTTGTAGGCCAGACGGGTGCGCCCGTCCTTCATCCGCGCGATCCTCGCATGGGAATCGACCGGCGATTCCCAATCCTTGTTGGAAACCTTCTTGCCTTTGCGTTTGCGATCCATACGCGACAGATCCTCCTTCGTGGGAGTATCCATGCCGCTGTCTTCGGCCATACGATGAAGCATCTGCCGATAGCCTTCGCCTGTATCCTT
This sequence comes from Oleidesulfovibrio vietnamensis, assembly GCF_055388115.1. Classification (NCBI taxonomy): domain Bacteria; kingdom Pseudomonadati; phylum Thermodesulfobacteriota; class Desulfovibrionia; order Desulfovibrionales; family Desulfovibrionaceae; genus Oleidesulfovibrio; species Oleidesulfovibrio vietnamensis. Next base: position 2,075,234 of record NZ_AP042419.1, on the reverse strand, counting down.
GCGCACGATGGAACGCATGGCAGCGTTGGCTTCCATGGTGGAAGCATCCACGCCGATACGGTCGCCCTGAACAAGGCCTGCTTCGGTAATAGCGCCGAGTACCCAAGTGAAAACATCATGGTGAAGCTCCAAGGGCAGGCGGGAGCGAATTCGGCTCAAGCTTGAATGATCCGGTACGCCCTGACCAGTGTCCAGCAACAGAAACTCACGCAGGGAAAGGGAGTCCGCGCAACGCCACTCGATACCCCGCTCCGAATCAATGCCTTCGAAATAGCCGACCATATGCATGCGGAAATACCGACCGGGCGGAATGGAAGGACGCCCTTTGCGGGAGGCATAGAACGGGGTGCACAGTTCCTCGACGAAGCGGTCGAATCCAGTCTTGAGCAACACCGATTGAAGCCGATCGTAAAATGCATGCCCTGGTGATTTCGGAATCTCGTCCCACGAGATGAACATCTTTCCGCCTCGATCACCTTGCTTGCCCAATGCCATGGAATCCTCCTGTGCTTCAGAGGAGTGTCACGGATTTGCAGGACTTTTTCAACGGTCAGTTAAGGTAAACAAGCTGGCAGAGCAGGTTTCCGCTTCTTCAGAAATCCTGTCATCTTCCGCTGACCATCAGGCGCGCGGAGCCGAAGCGCAGAAAGAAGAGTCTGAAATAGTGGCTGCCGCCATACGCCAGATGATGACTACAGTGAACGAAGTCGCAGGTAACGCGTCCTCGACATCACACACCGCATCAGAAGGAGCGGAGTCCGCCCGTCGAGGGGTAGGTCTGGTAACCGGCGCCATAGAGGCCGTGCGCAGCGTATCTTCTTCTGCAGAGCATCTTGCATCGGTACTGAACAGTCTGGATGGAAAGGCGGAAGAAATTGGACGTATTATCTCTGTAATTAATGATATAGCTGATCAGACAAATCTGCTGGCACTTAACGCAGCCATTGAAGCAGCAAGGGCAGGGGATGCCGGACGGGGATTTGCCGTGGTGGCGGATGAAGTGCGCAAGCTTGCTGAAAAGACCATGAGCGCAACCAAGGAAGTTGAAAACGCCATCGTGCAGATACAGACAGGTTCCACAGCGGCAGTGCGGTCAATGGATGAAACGAAAGTGCATGTGGAAAAATCTTCCAAGCTGTCAGAAGATGCAGGTAAGGCGCTTGAAGATATTATGAATAATATTGAAGAAATGACTGCTCGCATTTCACAGATTGCCACCGCCGCTGAAGAACAGTCTGCGGCTACGGAGGAGATAAGCGGCCGTATTGACAAAATTTATGAAATAGCAGTGGACGCATACGAGTTTTCTCATGAGGCCAACAGGGAGTCCACGGCGCTTGTCAGGTTGTCCACGGAACTGCACACCCTGTCATCAAAGTTTAAAAATGAGCAGACGGATGAAGGCCTGCTGCATGAGTCTTCCGGAAAGATGCGCGGTATTTTGCCTAAAATATTTATGAATTTTATAAAAGAGATCTATGGGGATGACGTGTTTGCTCATGTTTCTAAAACCATGGGCGAGCCTGTCTTCATGCCGGGAAATTCCTACCCAGATCAGGTGTTGCGCCAGATGGCTGAAATAGTATGCCAGCGCACGGGCGAGCAGCCCAAGTTGTTTTTTGAAAAAGCAGGGCGTGCAAGCCTGCAGGCTTTTAACAGAATGTACAGGCAGTACTTTAAAGGGGAAACCCTTAAAGAGTTTCTGCTGGCCATGAATGATATCCACAGGCACCTGACAAAGGACAATCCCGGCGTACGCCCGCCTAAATTTGAGTATGACGATCAGGGCGATACGCTTGTTATGACATATAAGTCGCAGAGGGATTACGGAGAATACTTTGTGGGCATCATCAAGGCAGCTGCGGAGTTTAAAAAGGAAAAAGTGCGTATCAGCTCGGAGCATGCCGGTAAGGGGCGAACAACGGCAAGGGTTACATTTATTAAATGACATCCCCGCCGGAATCCGGCGGGTTATAATGGCAGGCGGCGGAACATCAAGTGTTCCGCCGCCTGATTATCGTCTGGCAATAACCCATACGGCATGAACAATGCCGGGAATGTACCCGAGGATCGTCAGCAGGATATTCAGCCAGAAAGCCCCGCCCAGCCCCACCTGCAGAAATACGCCCAGCGGGGGAAGCAGGATGGCGACCAGAATACGCAAGAAATCCATGTTAACTCCTGTTTGCTTATAAAAAGAGCCGGTGCCGCTCCGTCAGCGACTGTTGCCTACATGAATAGTTTATCATGCGGTATTAAAAAAAGTAAACGCCGTCGGCAGGGCGGCCGCACGCATGCGTGTTACCTGCTTTGCAGCACGGTGGAGCCCGCTTGCCTGCGGGGCATATACCATGACCGGCCTGCAACGGACTTCGGTTTCTTGCCCCGCCCCAACAGGCGTAGCACTTCCTTTTTTCTATAAAAAACAGCCGCTCCGGAAGTCGGAGCGGCTGTCATATTTGCCCGCGCGCAGCAATCTGCACTGCGCCATCGGGAATGTTACCGTTTCCGCGTGTGACGGTGCAAATCCGCAATTACGGTCTGCAGTTTGTTCATCTCTGCCAGCAGATTACCGACAGCAGAGTCTGTGCTCTGTACACTGAGATCGGATTCTCCGATGACACCGTCCATGGCAGCAAGAGCCTGTGTGACGTTTTCCACTTCTCTGTTCTGGCTTTCAGCCGCACGGAAAATGCTTTCCGACCGGACAAAGGCTGTCTCCACACCTGCGGCTATCTGCTTCAGGTCATGGCCGGAATCTTCCGCCTGTCTGGCCGCGGAAGAAACACTCTCTGCCATGGTCAGCATGGATTGGGCATTGGTACGGGCCGATTGCTGAATGCCAGAAATTATCTGGCCCACCTCCTGGGTGGCAGTCATGGTTTTTTCAGCCAGTTTGCGTACTTCGTCCGCCACCACGGCAAAGCCCCGTCCTGCATCTCCGGCGCGGGCCGCCTCGATCGCCGCGTTAAGCGCCAGCAGGTTCGTCTGGTCGGCTATATCTGAAATAACGTGCAGAACTTTGGTGATGGAGCCTGCATGGTCTTCAAGCGCGGCCATCTCCTCGCTCAGCAAACCGGCCTGTGTCTGTATGGCGCGTATGGATTCTACCGAGGCGGTCACTCTGTCCACGCCCTTGGCCGCGGCCGCTTTTTCCGCTTCGCCCTGTGTCATGGTCTCTTCGCTGAGTGATCCTATAAGACGGGACGCTCTGGAAAGGCTTTCCGCAGTCTGTTCTATCTCGGCCATCTGACCCTGCTGTGCGGCGGAATTTTTCCTCAGGCTCTGCATGTTGTTCTGCACAGCGTTCATGGCGTCGGTTGCTGCCGTTACGGTTTCTTCCAGCACTCCGGCGGTGGCCAGAAGCTCTCCATAGGAACGCTCAACCTGCGCTTTGCTTTCTTCGGCTTCACTGCGGGCCGTTCCGGCCTTGCGCGATTCTTCCCGTGCTTCCTCCAGCGCTGTTTCCAGCCGGACATGGGTCTCTGCCAGATTACGGGTCATGGTGTTCAGTGCCCGCATAAGGGCAGCCAGCTCGTCGTTGCCGTCATCTTTCAGCTGCACATCAAGCGAGCCGCCGGCAATCCTGCCGGCACCCTGCACAGCCTCTCTGAGGGGGGTAAGTATGCTGCGGGTGATAATGAAGCATAGCGGAAGAATACCCAGCAGGCCCGCGGCCGCCAGCGCGCCGATGGTGGTAACAAGCAGCGGCCGGATACTGCGAGTCAGGGTCTGCTGCAAGGCGGCCTCGGCTTTTGCGATGTTGGAAAGATATACGCCGGTACCTATCCAGATGTCAGTGCCGGGAATAAAGCGTGCGGTGCCTATTTTATCCTGCATTCCTTCGCCTGGCTTTTCCCACGGAAAAGCCATTACGCCACCCCCGCTTTGTGCCAGTCTGAAAAGTGAACGTATAATATAGGTTCCGTCAGCGGCTTTAAGTCCGCTCAGGTCTTTATTGATCAGGGCAGGGGATGTGGCGTGGGCCACGCAGACGGTGCCTCTGTATGCATAAAAATAACCCGAGCTATCCTGCTCAAACCGTATTTTATCCAGGGCATTTTGTACCACAACTGCCTGCCGCGCTGGATCAGTGACGTCCTGCAGGGCTACAGCAAGCGATTCAGCCAGTACAGAAGTGGCGATCTCTATTTTATGGCGTTCGTCCTGTTCGATAGCATTACGGAATTCAGTTTTGCTGATGTCTGCAAGTTTGCTTGCAGAGTTCCAGTACATGAAAAGAATTACAGAAGGGACAAGAAAAAGCAGCGCACACAAAAACCATATGCGTGAACTGATGGTAACACGACGGATCATTGATTCCCCCAAAAAGTGACATGAATGACGGAAAAGAGAATGGGACCGCAGCAGGCCGCTTTTTATCTCGATTCCGGAGGCGGCAACCCGCGGAAGGCGATATTGTAAACATCACATGTGAGGAAGTAAACAGAGCAGGAATAACGAAGTCTGAAGCTGGGGTGCGTGCCGTGAGCACGCCGTAGGCAGAAACAACAAAAAAAGGGGCCGGAACGATGCCGAATATTGCCAGCGCTTGAGCGCACACTGATATGGCCACGCCCGCATGAGCACGGTGTCCCATAATCATTTGCACGTTGCAGCCAAATGCAGTATTACGCAACACTCCGGAGGGCGGCCGGTTCAAGTTGTGAACCACGGAGCCTGAAGGACAATTTGCAAATAACCTGAGGAACATCTGATATATATGGTTACCAAGAAAGAAAAGAAGTTCTCCCTTGCTGACGGGCATGAAAAAGCCCAGCGCCTTGCCGCGCTGCTCAATGACAAAAAAGCGCGTGACCTGCTTGTATTTGATCTGCGCGGAATCAGCGGCTTTACCGATTTTATGATTGTGGGTACTGCCGGCTCCGTGCGTCAGGGACAGGCTTTGGCCGACTACATGCTTGATTTTTGCAAGCAGAATAATTTCGAGTTCCTGCGTGTGGAAGGCTATCAGGCCGGAAAATGGATTCTGCTCGATATGAACGATGTCGTGGTGAATATCTTTCAGCCCGATTCACGCGAACTGTATAATCTTGAAGGGCTCTGGGCAGACGCTCCGCAGGTGGAGGCCGTCCGGAACCGGACAGGAGAAGAATAATGTCATCTTCCGGCCCGCTGAATCCTGTTCTGCTGCTCATTCTTGACGGGTGGGGAATTGCCCCCGCCGGCAAGGGAAACGCAGTGTCGGCAGCCCGTACTCCCGTGCTGGACAGCCTTATGGCTGCACCGTGCCGCAGCCGCCTGCAATGTTCCGGCAGATCTGTAGGTTTGCCCGACGGATTTATGGGCAATTCCGAAGTGGGGCATATGAATCTTGGTGCCGGAAGAATTGTTTATCAGGACATGACCCGCATTGATATCGCGGTGGAGGAGCGGCAGCTGTCGGCCCGTCCGGCAATTGCAGACATGTTCGACGCGTTGAAAAGCTCCGGCGGAACACTGCACCTGCTCGGGCTTGTATCCGACGGCGGGGTGCACAGTCACGTCCGTCATCTTTATGCGCTTGTGGAAGCCGCCCGCGATGCCTGTGTGCCTGTGTGCATCCACGCATTTATGGATGGAAGGGATACCGCTCCTAAAAGCGGCCTGCAGTTCATCAATGACCTTGAAGAGGTACTCGTCAGACTGGGGCACGGCCGTATTGCCAGTGTCACCGGCCGGTACTATGCCATGGACAGAGACCGTCATTGGGAACGTAATGAAACCGCATGGAATGCTCTTGTCCACGGGCAGGGCGAATTTGCGGACAGTGCTGCCCAAGCTGTTGAAAACGCGTATGCCGCAGGCCAGACCGATGAATTCATAAAACCCGTGATTGTCGGCTCTGCCTCCGGTATTGCCGATGGTGACGGTATATTTTTTTACAATTTCCGGGCAGACCGGGCCAGACAGCTCACCCGCTGCTTTATTGACCCCTCGTTTGATGCTTTTGACAGAGGGCGGGTACCTGTTCTTGCCCGCTTCGCCACCATGACATCCTACGACGCGTCATTTGATGTGCCGGTGGCTTTTGACAAAGACCCCCTTGAGGGCACTCTGGGTGAAATTGTCTCTCTGGCCGGTATCAGCCAGTTCAGAATTGCCGAAACAGAAAAATATGCCCATGTGACGTATTTTTTCAACTGCGGACGCGAAGAGCCTTTTACGGGTGAAGACCGTCTGCTTGTTCCCTCGCCCCGCGATGTTGCCACATACGATCTCAAACCCGAAATGAGCGTCTATGAGGTGACGGATTCGCTGCTTGCCGCTCTGGACAAAGGGTACGGTCTCATTGTGTGCAACCTTGCCAATCTTGACATGGTGGGACACACCGGAGTGTTTTCCGCCGCTGTAAAAGCCTGCGAGGCCGTTGACGCCTGCACCGGCAGAATTATAGACGCGTTTGTAGAGAGGGGCGGCGTGGTTATGGTTACCGCCGACCACGGCAACGCTGAGCAGCTGCTGGATGCACAGGGCAACCCCCATACTGCGCACAGCATGAATCCCGTGCCTGTGGCTCTGCTGGGTGCACCGGCCGCATGGCGCCTTGTGCCGGAAGGCAAACTGGGGGATGTCGCACCGACAATTATTGATATACTGGGGCTGCACCGGCCCGAAGCCATGACCGGACAGAGCCTGCTTGTAAAGGAATCTGTATGAGTACCAGAACACGTAAGCCAGTGGCTCCAGTAAAGCCTGTGGCGCTTGAGCTGCTGCTTTTTTATCCGTGCCCGTTCTGCGAGCATAAAATTCCCATGCTTAATCCGGTGAAACCGACCGTGGCTAAATGCGACAGCTGTCTCAACACGTTCCCCGTTGTTCCTGTGGATGCACGGACGCTAAGCTTTCTAAAAGTCATTCTAGATAACGGAAAAGCGTCCATCGATCCTGATTTTATGTAAAACTGATTTTTTCAGCCGCAGGTGAGACAGGATGCCTTTGCCTGCGGCGGCCGTTCAATCAAAAAAAGCCCCGCGTGCGGGGCTTTTTTTGTATCGGTGTCTTTTCCGGTCAGGCTGAAGCTGATGTGGCAGCCTCTGTAAGCCGTTTTTTGATGTAATCGACGTGTTCGTCATCCCATTCGTCCAGATCAAGGCAGTGCGCGTCTTCGCCCAGCAGGCCGCCGGGCACAAAGTCGCCGCGCTCGTCCGGATCGGTGATCATGTCTTCGTAAAAACATACGGAGAGCCAGCGGGCTGCCGGATCGTCGTCAATGACGTCAACCAGCGTGAACAGTTTACGGTTTTTCTGGCTGGGGTGCGCAGCCCGCAGTGAGTAGCTGATGCCGGGGCGCGCTTTAAAGTCGAAGGTGACCCCTTCAAAGGATTCCAGATGATGCTTGAACAGTTCGAAAGCTTTACGGGTTCCGTTGCTGTCTTCCCATGCCGCAAGCAGGGTTTCCAGCTCTTTGACTGATTCGGGATGCACGTTCAGCTCCTTTATTGAAGTAATGAAAATCGTTCTTTTCTGGTGAGTTCTCTCGCACTGTGGCTGTGGTTTGTCAATGTCGGATGCCTGAACCGGACAGTGAGGCACGGCAGGAACAGTGCCTTGCCCGAATCAGAAGGAAAAGTTTGCAAAAGTGCAAAAAAGTCTTTCTCCCGCAGGAGAGGCGGGTTTGGGATAGACATTTTTGCACACGGAACGTAAAAGTGCTTCTCCGCTCTGAAAAGATGGAGATGTACACGCGTCTTCTGCCGCAGATAACGTGTTGTCATGCGGCATCATAATTCTCCTGACGGGGGAGAATTGTCTGTTCAGGGCCAGTTTCACAGGTTTTATACAAAACAGTGAAGTCAGAGGTTTCACATCAATCAGAATAGCGGATCGACATGCCGTATTCTGCAAACGCTTTAGGAAGAGCAATGAGCAAGCGTGAACAATGGGGCTCGCGGGCCGGTTTTATTCTGGCCGCTGTGGGGTCCGCCATCGGACTGGGTAACATTTGGCGTTTTCCGTATGTAGCATATGATAACGGCGGCGGGGCGTTTCTTATTCCTTATATTTTTGCCCTGCTTACCGCCGGTATTCCGTTTATGATTCTGGAGTTCGGCGTAGGGCAGAAGTACCGCAGCTCAGCCCCGCGGCTTTTTGCCCGCCTGAATCCCAAATGGGAATGGGTCGGCTGGCTGCAGGTGATGGTGGCGGCCATCATTGCAACCTATTACATTGCCGTCATCGGCTGGACGCTGAACTATGTCACCTTTTCGCTCGACCTTTCGTGGGGCGACGATCCCAAGGGGTTCTTTTTCGGTGAATTCCTCGGCCTCACCAGTTCTCCCCTTGAATTCGGCGGCATACGCTGGCCCATCTTTGTTTCCTGCCTTGCCGCTTGGGGCATCACATGGCTTGCCTGTGTTTCCGGCATTAAAAAAGGCATTGAGCGGGCAAACAAGGTGCTTATTCCCGCGCTTTTCCTGCTGGTCCTCCTGCTTATTGTCCGTGTTGTAACGCTGGACGGGGCTCTTGACGGTCTGAACTATCTTTTCAAGCCCGACTTTTCAAAGGTGCTTGATTACAAAGTATGGGCCGCCGCCTACGGGCAGATTTTCTACTCCCTCAGTGTGGGCTTTTCAATCATGGTGGCCTATTCCAGCTACCTGCCGCCCGATGAAGACGTAAACAACAACGCAGCCATGACCGTGTTCATCAACTGCGGTTTCTCGCTGCTTTCAGGCGTTCTTATTTTCAGTGTGCTGGGCAATATGGCTCTTGAAACCGGCGCTTCGATCAAAGACGTTGCCGGAGCGGGCGTCGGGCTGGCTTTTGTTACCATTCCCAAGGCCATCAATTCGCTGCCTGCGCCGGAACTCATAGGCACGCTGTTCTTCCTGTGTCTGGCCATGGCCGGGGTGAGTTCGCACATTTCCATCGTGGAAGCCTGCGTTTCTTCGCTGATTGACAAATTCGGCTGGCGGCGCCGCGACACGGTATCGTTTTTCTGTCTGGGCGGGTTTGCGGTCACCGTGGTGTTCACCACCGGCGCAGGCCTGTTCATTCTTGATATCGTCGACCATTTTGTGAACAGTCAGGCTCTGCTGTTTGGCGCCATCATCGAAATTATTCTGCTTAGCTGGGTGCTGAATCTTGAAGACATACGCACCCATGTGAACTCGCTCTCCGATTTTTCGGTGAACAACCTCTGGAAAAAGTGCCTCAAGTATGTGACCGTTGCCGTGCTCGGATACTCCATCCTTTCCAACCTGCACGGAGACCTGGTGAACGGCTACGGCGGGTATCCTGTCAGAGACCTGATGCTGCTTGGCTGGTCGCTGCTGCCTGTTTCTCTGGTTATCGCCTTCTGGCTGAAAAACCAGCCCGCAACGGAACGCTTTATCAATAAGCCGGCAGGAGGAAACTAATGAGTATTGAAGCAATAATCATGATGATTGTCGGCCTGGGGCTGACCTGGGGCGGGGCTTGCTGGTGCTTTGTCACTGCCATCCGCAATAACAGACATAAATAATCTGAACAGAATCAGACCATAAAAGGGCCGGAACGCACTGCGTTCCGGCCCTTTTTTCTGTAACAGACTAAAAACAGCCTTGTCCCTGCGGTGTCAGCGGGCAAAGGCTGATGTCTCAAAACTTTTGATATAGCGCAGCAGGTAATACCGGACCGCACCTTCCGGCGGAGTGACCTGCAGCGCCATATTTTCAAAAACGGCATGTGCGACGCAGGGCGTGGATTCACTGCCGCCATCAACATAGCGCACCGTCAAAACATAGGGAGTCCGCGACCGGAAAGGAACAGCATGCAGTTGTATCAGCCGGACGACTTCCCCGTGCATCAGCTTTTCCCAGGCAGCAGCGGCCAGCGTTCTGTTTTCCGCCGTGTCATGCCCGGCACATAATGCCACTTTAAGGCTGTCCGGCGAAGGAGAGAGGCCGAGCAGCCAGCCGGTGGAAGCGTCTTTTCCGCAAATAAGGCAAGGTACCATCATCACCTCTGCGGCGCCGTAAAAATTACTGAAAAGCGGAGCATGAATTCATGCTCCGCTCTGAGTGCTATTGTTTTTTCAGGTAGGCAACGGCATTTTCGAACAAAACCGTACCCAGCGGGTCACTCTCGCCACGGGTCCAGCCGGGATGGTTGGTCACGTGGTTGAATGCTTCCGGATGCGGCATCAGGCCCAGCACACGCCCGGTGGGGTCGGTCAGTCCCGCGATGCCGAGAGGGGAACCGTTGGGGTTCCATGGGTATTCCTGAGTTACTTCCATGGTCTCGGGGTGGGCGTACTGAAAGACAACAAGGTTTTCCGCCACCAGTCGTTTCAACGTTTCTTCATTTTCGGGAATCAACTTGCCTTCGCCGTGGCGCACGGGAATATACAGCGAAGTAAGGCCGTGAGTGAATACACAGGGACTGTGCGTATTCACTTTCAGGTGGCACCAGCGGTCTTCGTACCGCGCTGAATCGTTGTGACTGAGCGAAACCTGCCGTTCGAAATACATTGAATCGAGAGCGGGCAGCAGTCCCAGTTTGACAAGCAACTGGAAGCCGTTGCAGATGCCCATGATCAGCCCGCCGCGGTCAAAGAAGTTTTTCAGCTGGTCCAGCAGTGGGGTGCCGTCCTTGGTCTGGGCGTGTCTCCAGCGCTGCGCTGCTGCCTGAGCCGCTCCCAGATCGTCACCATCAAGAAAGCCGCCGGGGAAAATAAGAAAATTAAAATCCTCAAGGCGGATTCTGCCGGTTTCAAGATCGGAAAAATGGGCTATTTCGACGGCATCGGCTCCTGCAATACGCGCAGCGTGCGCGCATTCAACTTCGCAGTTAGTCCCGTAGCCGGTTATAACCAGCGTATTCACCTTGGTCATCATGGCTCCTGAAAATGTTTGCTTGACAGAGGAATGTCCATTCCGTAGCAACACACGTTTGTGCGTGCGGAGATATCCGGGCAGTTGCTGCTCGGAACCGCAGATAATAGTGGCAGCCCCTGTCGGCGTCAATGGCTGACGAGGGGTGTCGTTTTTGATACAATCAGCTGTTACCGTGTGAAACAGGATTTTTTCCCGTTTCCGAATCAAATCATGCTGAGGCAGGAGTTACATGAAAACCAAGTTTATCTTTATCACCGGCGGGGTGCTTTCGTCGCTGGGCAAAGGGCTGGCTGCCGCATCTGTGGGGGCACTGCTGCAGGCCCGGGGACTCAAGGTCACCATTCAGAAACTCGACCCCTACATCAATGTCGACCCCGGCACCATGAACCCGTTTCAGCACGGCGAAGTGTATGTGACCGACGACGGCGCTGAAACCGACCTTGATCTTGGCCATTACGAGCGCTACCTCGGCATTCCCATGAACCAGCGCAACAACTACACGTCCGGTTCCATCTACCACCGCGTGATCACAAAGGAACGCCGCGGCGACTATCTGGGGGGCACCGTTCAGGTTATTCCGCATATCACCGACGAAATCAAAAGCGTGATCATGAATCTGGCCAGCGACGACCTTGATGTGGCGCTGGTGGAAATAGGCGGAACCGTGGGTGACATCGAAGGACAGCCGTTCCTTGAAGCCATCCGGCAGCTTCGTTCCGATCTGGGCCGTGACCGCTGCATGTACATCCACCTGACGCTGGTACCGTATCTGGCCGCCGCCGGCGAACACAAAACCAAGCCTACCCAGCACAGCGTCAAAGAGCTTCGCAGCATAGGCATTCAGCCCGACATTATTCTGTGCCGTTGCGAAAAAGCCGTCACCGATGACCTCAAGCACAAGATTGCTCTGTTCTGCAACGTGGAAAAAGATGCTGTTTTTTCTGCTGTTGACGTGAAAAACATCTATGAAGTGCCGCTCAGCTTCTACGAGGAAGGCTTTGATCAGAAGATCGCCATCATGCTGCAGCTGCCGGCCAAAAATCCTGACCTGAGCAAATGGCAGGAGCTGGTGGACACATGCGCTAACCCGCAGGGCAAGGTGACCATCGGTATCGTGGGCAAGTATGTCGATCTTAAGGAAGCATACAAAAGCCTGCACGAAGCGCTTATTCACGGCGGTGTGGCCAACAAGCTGGCTGTGGAGCTCAAGTACGTCAATTCCGAGCTCATCACCGATGAAAATGTGGCGGAATCTCTGGCCGGTCTCGACGGCATTCTGGTTCCCGGCGGCTTCGGCAGCCGAGGCGTGGAAGGAAAAATCCGGGCCATCCGTTATGCCCGTGTGAACAAGGTGCCTTTCTTCGGCATATGTCTGGGTATGCAATGTGCGGTCATCGAATTTGCCCGCAATGTAGCCGGACTGCCCGCCGCCAACTCCGAAGAGTTTGACGAACAGACTCCCGACAAGGTGATCTACCTGATGACGGAATGGTTTGATTTCCGCAGCAAGCAGGTGGAGCGGCGTGATTCAGGCAGCGAAAAAGGCGGCACCATGCGTCTGGGATCGTACCCCTGCGCCGTGGTCAAGGGTACCAATGCCTTCACTGCCTATCAGGCTGAAAAAGTGGACGAACGCCACCGTCACCGTTTTGAATTCAACAACGCCTATCTTGACAAGCTCAAAGAGGCCGGGCTGGTATTCAGTGGTCTGTCACCCGATGGTGAACTTGTCGAAATGGTTGAAATCAAGGATCATCCCTGGTTCCTCGGCTGTCAGTTCCACCCTGAATTCAAGTCCTACCCCATGACACCGCATCCGCTTTTCCGCGAGTTTATAAAAGCCGCCGGAAAACAGGCTGTAAAAAGCAAGCGGTAACGCTTGAACTCCTGCCATAAACGGGGCGCACACCAGTGCGCCCCGTTTTTTTAGACTTTCAATCCGGCTTTGAATCGGATAGGTTTCCTGTGGTTTTCCGGTTCCGGCATGCTGCCGGACAGCCGCGCCCAAGCCGTGCGCCGCGGCCACCTCACCAAGATTTTACCATGGCGGAGATGCATGACGTTTTCTACGACAGAACTCTATAAAACCCTGTGCGACGGCCCGTTTATCATTGCAGGCCCCTGCGTGCTCGAAAGCTACGAGCTGGCGCTTGAAACTGCCCGCATTGTGCGTGAGGCTGCGGACAGACATGCTGTCACAGCAATTTTTAAAAGCTCTTTTGACAAGGCCAACCGTACATCGGCCTCCAGCTTCCGCGGCCCCGGAATGACTACGGGGCTGGAGTGGCTGGCCCGCATCCGCGAAGAAACGGGCCTGCCTGTCATTACCGATATTCATGAACCTGCTCAGGCCGCACCTGTGGCAGCTGTGGCTGACATTTTGCAAATACCGGCATTTCTGTGCAGGCAGACAGCCCTGCTGCAGGCGGCTGCCGCCACCGGCAGCGTGGTCAATGTAAAGAAAGGCCAGTTTGTGGCGCCTTGGGATATGGGGCCAGTGGTGGAAAAACTGCATGCGGCAGGAAACCGTCACGTGATGCTTACCGAAAGAGGGGCAAGTTTCGGCTATAACAATCTTGTGGTCGATTTCCGCTCTTTTTCCATCATGCGCAGCCTGAATGTTCCTGTAATTTTCGATGCCACCCATTCCGTACAGCTTCCGGGCGGGCAGGGTTCCTGCTCCGGAGGAGACAGAAGGCATGTTCCGGCGCTGGCCCGCGCAGCTGTGGCAGCAGGTGCAAACGGTGTTTTTCTGGAATGTCATCCCGACCCCGACAAGGCGCTGTGCGACGGCCCCAACAGCTGGCCCGCGGGGCGCCTGAGCGATCTTGTAGGAGATCTGAAGAGCATCTGGAGTATTGACTATGCGTGTTAAAGAGCTGGCCGCCAACATCCGCCTGCTTGTTCTGGATGTGGACGGGGTGCTGACAGACGGCGGTCTGTACTATTTTGGTGACGGCAGGGTGGCCAAGCGCTTCAATGTGCAGGACGGGCTGGGAATCAAGATGGCTCAGTCAGCAGGGCTTGTCGTGGCCGTGATTACCGGTCTTGACTCTGAAGCCGTGGCCGAGCGTGTGCGCGGGCTGGGCATAGAGGACTACCATGCGGGCTTCACGCACAAGCTGGACGTCATGCAGGGATTGCTTGAAAAATATGCTCTCAAACCGGAGCAGGCCGCTTTTCTGGGCGATGACTGGGTGGATCTGGCCCCGCTCAATCTTGTGGGGCTGCCCATGGCAGTGGCCAACGCCCAGCCGGAGGTAAAGGCCGTGGCCAAATATGTCACCACCGCCACGGGAGGCCATGGCGCCGTGCGCGAAGCTGTACGTTTTATCCTTGATGCCCAGAACAAACTGGCTCCCATGCTCAGGGAGTGGTCTTCCTAGATGTCCCGCCGCAGAATGTACTGGGTCGCCGGTATGCTGATTCTGCTCGCCGGCCTGCTGTTGTATGCGGCCATGGGGGCACGTCAGGTCAGTGAAGTGCGACGCTCTCTGACCGATGCCCAGCCTGCCGTGGAAGGTAATGTCGATCTGGCGCTGTCGGGTGTGCGCCTGAAGCAGGGCGAAAAAGGACGCGAACTGTGGACGCTGGAAGCTGAAAAAGCGTTTTATGACCAGCAGGGCGACACTGTACGCATCAAGCAGCCCGACATTGTCTATTTTCTTGAAAAACAAAACGACAACCTGAGTGTTAAAGCGCGCTGGGGCGAAATAAAGCAGAGCAGCCAGTCCATGCGTCTGTGGGACGATGTGGTTCTGGTGCAGACAGACAAAATGCTTAAAACATCTCTGCTGACCTACCTTGGCAGCTCCCGTGAACTGACCATGCCCGAAAAGGTATGGTTTGAAACCGGCGCCATGAACGGTACCATGCATGACGTGCTGTGGCTGCTGGACACTAACGTCATTAAAGCCCGCGGAAGCGTTGACATGGTTCTGTACCTTGAAGACGGCTTCAGCGGCTTAGCCCGAGGAGAAAAACGTCATGAACAGAATTAGCATAACAGGCCACATGATTATGGTGCTGCTTGCCTGTCTGGTTTTGCAGGCCGCCCCCGCCACCGCGGCAGAGGATATTCCCACCTCCATCACATCTAAGACCATGACTTATGACGCCAACGCCCAGCTGATCATTTTTGAACAGGATGTGTACGTGCAGCGCGGTGAGTTTGAACTGTGGGCGGACTCCATCTCCGTCTATCTGGACAAGAACGCCAGTGCCGCCGCGAAGCAAAACGACGCCGAAGGCCCTGCCATTGACGCCGGCCAGATCAACAGGCTGGTGGCCGAAGGTAATGTACGCATGAAGCAGCTGACGAAATCGGGAGAATGCCGCAAGGCCACCTACAAGGTTTCGGAAGGACTGCTTGTGATGGAAGGAGACCCCGTACTTCGCGACGAGGGCAACAGTATCGGCGGGCAGGAAATCAGGTTTTATGTGAACGAGAACAGAAGTGAAGTGTTGGGCGCGCCTGGTAAGCCCGTCAATGCGGTTTTTTCCGCCCCCAAAAGGATGAAGAAGTAAATGGCGGTCATTCAGGCTACAGGGTTGCGCAAGCAATACGGTTCGCGCGAAGTGGTCTGCGGCGTTTCCCTGAATGTGAAACAGGGGGAAATTGTCGGCCTGCTGGGCCCCAACGGCGCGGGCAAGACCACGACATTTTATATGCTCATAGGCATTGTAAAGCCCAATGCCGGCGAGGTGCAGCTGGATGACCTGAGCATATCCGACTGGCCGCTGCATGAACGCGCCCGTATCGGTTTGAGCTATCTGCCTCAGGAAAGTTCTGTTTTTAAAAAACTCACTGTCACTCAGAATCTGCAGATGATTCTGGAACATGTGGGATTGAGCAAAAAAGCTCAGCAGGCAAGAGCGCAGGAACTGCTTGAAGAGTTCGGCATCACCCACATCGCCGATTCATACGCCATGCACCTGTCCGGCGGTGAACGGCGGCGGCTGGAAATCGCCCGGGCCCTCATCCGCGCCCCGAAGTTCATCCTGCTTGATGAACCGTTTGCCGGCATTGATCCTCTGGCCGTGGATGATATTCAGGAAATAATCAAAAAACTGCGCGACAAAGGTATCGGGGTGTTGATCTCTGATCATAATGTGCGTGAAACATTGAATATCTGCGACAGGGCTTATCTCGTTTACGAAGGAAGGGTCATTCTGGAAGGCACTCCGGAAGCCATTGTGGCCGATCCCAAGGCCCGCAGTGTCTATCTGGGAGAGGGCTTCTGCCTGTAAGTCCCCCGGCTCCGGTTGCATCACACAGATATATGTGGCAGAAAAGAGTCATGGAATGTATTTTGGAATGATTTTTGGATAACAGAACGGAATATACGTTTCCGCTGTCTCCGGTATCAGGGCTTTGATATTCTCTGAGCAATAAAAACAAAATATATTCAGCTTTTATAATCTTAAGGATTCGGTTGAACAATGGCTTTAGAGTTACGACAGCAGCTTAAACTCGCTCAGCAGCTTGTGATGACGCCCCAGCTTCAGCAGGCGATCAAACTGTTGCAGCTTTCACGCGTCGAGCTCGTTGAAACCGTTCAGCAGGAACTGCTGGAAAACCCGTTTCTTGAAGAAACACAGGAAGAGCGCCCAGTCTCTCAGGCTGAAGAGAGAGCCCCGAGAGCAGAAGAAGCCGACCCTTTCCGTCAGGAATTGGTAAAGAATGCCGACTGGGAAAACTATCTTGGCGATTTTGCCAGTACCGGCAAACAGGCAGGCGGACGCGACGCGGAAGTGCCGGAAGAGATGACCGCCTTTGAGGCTCGTTTTTCATCCAGCCCCACGCTGGAAGGGCATCTCAGCTGGCAGCTGCGCTTGTCTTCCGCCACGGAAAAACAGCTGGACATAGCAGAAGTCATAATCGGCAACCTTTCGCCTGCGGGGTATCTGCAGGCGACGGTGGAAAACGTGGCGGAAATGGCCGGTGCCGGTACGGCAGAGGTGGAAGAAACGCTGCATCTGCTGCAGCGGCTTGATCCCGTGGGCATAGCGGCGCGTACTCCGCAGGAATGCCTTCTGGTTCAGGTCGAAGTGCTTGGATACGACCGCGACCCTGTGCTTGTCGAGCTGATCCGCGATCATCTGGAAGACCTGGAAAAACGACGGTACAAGCCTCTTCTCAGAAAATATCGTCTGGGAATGGACGACCTTAAAGAATATCTTGACCTTATCCAGACTCTTGACCCCATGCCGGGCTCCCGCTTCGGTAACGAACAGCCCGCGTATGTCAGCCCCGATGTCTACGTGTATAAAAGCGAGGATGATTTTATCATCCTGCTGAACGAAGACGGCCTGCCACATCTCCAGCTGAGTGAATTTTATAAAGAAGGCGTCAAGGGCACCACTGATAAAGAAAAGGACTACGTGCAGGAAAAAATGCGCTCCGCCTCGTGGCTTATAAAAAGCCTTTATCAACGGCAGCGAACCCTGTACAAAGTAGTTGAGAGCATTATTAAATATCAGAGGGGTTTTTTCGAGGAAGGCGTATCCCGGCTTCGCCCGCTTATTCTCAAGGATATAGCGGACGACATAGGAATGCACGAATCAACCGTCAGCCGTATTACAACAAACAAGTATGTGGCTACCCCCCATGGTATTGTGGAGCTTAAGTATTTCTTTAACAGTGCACTGGCGTTAAACGACGGAACAGAGGTAGGTTCTGAAAGTGTGAAAGCGCTGATAAAGAACCTGATTTCTGAAGAAAATCCTAAAGAACCGCTCAGTGACGAAAAGATCGGAGAAATTCTTAAAGAAAAGTTGCAAGTCAATATTGCTCGAAGAACCGTGGCGAAGTATCGTACAGCTATGGGAATCCCTTCTTCTTCGAAACGAAAAGCTGTATTTTAGGCCAAAGGATTTCCGGCAGAAATGCCTGATACTGAATCTCTGGAGGTTTTTATGAACATCGCTTTCACTTTCAAGAACTTCGAGCCTTCCGATCACTTGAAAAAGTATGCCAACCGCCGTTTTGAAAAGCTCGGACGCTTTTTGAATAAGTCAGAAAACCTTGAGTTACAGGTTCTGTTGAGCGTTGATAAATTCCGGCACAAGGCGGAAGTACAATGCACGGGCGAGGGGTTGAATCTCTCTGCAGTGGAGCAGAGCGAGGATATGTATGCCACTATTGATCTTGTGCTGGATAAGCTGGAAGCACAGGTCAAGAAACACGCAGAAAAGACTAAGGATCGGCGCCGTTCCAGCAGTGATGACAGCGTGCGTATGGATGTGTTCAATTACAAAGACAATGACGGCGTGCGCGAGCGCACCATCATTGAAACTGATGAGATTGATCCCAAACCCATGCATATTGATGAAGCTGCCATGCAGCTTGAGGCGCTGGATTACGAGTTTCTCGTTTTCAAAAACGCGCAGAACAACCGCGTGAATGTCATCTACCGTCGCAAGGACGGAGACTTCGGGCTGATCGATCCGGGATTCTAAAAAATGAAACTGGGTGAATACCTGGATAAAGACCTCATAATTCATGAGCTTTCCGCCAGCACCAAAACTGAGGTGCTGGCGGAACTTGTGAAACCGGTCATCCAAAAATATCCGGAACTGGATCAGAATACCGTGGTCCGCATTCTGCAGGACCGTGAAAATCTGGGAACAACCGGCATCGGTGACGGCATAGCCATACCGCACGGCAAGGTGGAGGGGCTTGACCACATCGTGCTGGTGGTCGGTCGCAGTTCTGAAGGGCTTGATTTTGAAGCGCTTGATTACAAGCTGTGTAACGTATTCTTTCTTGTTCTTGCTCCAGAACAGGTGGCCGGCATGCATCTGCGCATTCTCGCACAGATTTCGCGTCTGCTGAAAGACAAAGAATTCAGAGCTGAATTTGCTCAGGCAGATTCGGAAGATACCTTGTGGGAGCTTTTGCAGAAGGCGTAACGGAAAGGGGCGGACGCCGGTGGTGCCGCTCTGTCTAAAAGGTAGGAAAAGGGGTTGCGCCGTGAAAAAGAGTGAAAGTCTGCCGGTTCTTATAGTCACAGGACTTTCCGGCGCGGGCAAAAGCACGGTGCTCAATGTATTCGAGGACTTGCGCTTTTTTACCATAGACGGGCTGCCGGTGGGGGTAGTGGCCGACCTGTTGGAACATCTTGCACGTGATGCCATGGGGCGCTACCGCGGCGTGGTGCTGGGCATGGACCTGCGCCAGTTCGATTTTCTGGATGAATTCGAAGGCGCACTTATGCGGCTGGAAAAGATGGGGGTTTCTCCCCGCATCATCTATCTGGAAGCCGACAGTGATACTCTGGTACGGCGTTTTGCCACCACACGCAGACCTCATCCTCTGGAAGGCGGCGACCTGGGGCTAGAGGCCGCCGTTGAACATGAACGGAATCTGCTGGCTCCGGTGCGTGAACGTGCAGACCTTATTCTCGATACCTCAGAATTCTCCATTCACGACCTGCGGCGCATTGTACAAAAAAAATGGAGTTCGCTTGGAGGCAGCTTGAGAAGTCTGCGCGTCAACCTGATTACCTTCGGGTTCAAATACGGTGTCCCTTCCGACGCCGACATGGTTTTCGACCTGCGCTTTCTGCCCAATCCGTACTTCGACGCAAAATTAAAGGCGCTTTCAGGTAAAGACCCTGAAATACAGCAGTTTGTTCTGGGTTGCGAGCAAGGCAAGACTTTCTTTAAACGTTTTTTAGACTTTCTTCTCTTCCTGCTTCCTCAGTATGAGGCGGAAGGCCGCTACCGGATAACGCTGGCCATCGGCTGTACCGGCGGCAGACACCGGTCTGTTTCCACAGCCGAAGCATTGCGGGACGCTTTGAAAAAGTCCGATTATGCAGTATCCTTGGAACACCGGCATATCGATCTGGGCTGATTTTTTTCCACCATAACCAAATGTGCAAAGCAGAAAATATGTCTTCTGAACCAACCGTGGAAGAGCCCGTAGTGGGCATTGTACTTGTCACGCACGCGGACTACGGTGCTGCGTTGCTGCGCGCTGCCGAATTTATTCTCGGTCCGCTGACCGACTGCACGTCGGTGAGTGTTGACGGCACACTGCAGGTGGGAGAAACAATCGACCGACTGAAAGAAGCAGTCCGCAAGCTGGATAAAGGCAAAGGGGTTATCGTGCTCACCGATATGTTCGGCGGCACGCCCACAAACCTCAGCCTTTCTTTGCTCAGCAGTGCGGACATAGAGGTTGTCACCGGAATCAACCTGCCTATGCTGCTTAAAGTTTTTTCCAGCCGTACCATGGAGTTGCAGAATCTGGCACTGGAAGCCAAAGAGTCCGGCGGCAACGGCATCGTTGTGGCCGGCGAGGTTCTGCGCCGTAAAGCGCGAGGCAAGTAGAGTATATGTGGGTGCGGGTTGATAATCGTCTGGTTCATGGTCAGATAATAGAAACGTGGCTGCCCTATACCGGAGCAAGGCATCTGCTGGTTGTCAACGACGAACTGGCGGCGGATGATCTGCAGCAGCAGATTGTCTCTCTGGCAGTACCCGGGCGTGTGTCCATCACGTTTGTGAGAATTGATGAGTTGCAGGAAATCATTATGCGGCGCGGAATAGCACTGCCGGACACGCTGGTACTTTTTGCCAACTGTGGCGACGCGCGTCGCAGTTCTGAAAATGGTTTTGAATTTGACACACTGAATATAGGCAACCTGCATTACAGTCCGGGCAAGCGCCAGTTGTGTCCGCACGTGGCTGTTTCCGATGACGACGAAGCATGTCTGCGCTTTTTCAAGCGCAAAGCCGTCGCGCTGGATTTCCGGTGTGTTCCAAACGCGCCTGTTCAGGTTAAGGGGTGGTCATGATTTTTTCTTTTCACTCCCTCATGTGGGGTCTCCCCATCGCTTTTTTTTTGCCCTCTTTTCGCTCCCGCGCTTCAGCATAAATATCGGATTTCTTGAGCGTCCGCTGTGTGTCGGCTTTCTGTGGGCCGTAATCACCGGCGAATGGGAACTCAGCCTCAGCCTTGCTATCTTCTTCGAACTCCTCTGGCTCGACCTTTTTCCTGCCGGCACATATATTCCCCCCAATGCAGTCGGCTGCCTGCTGCTGACCATCGCGGCAACAGACTACTTCGGATTGCGTACGCCCGAAGAGGTGGCCGTTCCGGCGCTGCTTTCGCTGCCTGCTGCGTTCATAAGCGCCAGGCTGGAATATATGCACCGGACGATGCAGGACAAAGCCTATAACAAAGCATTGGGGTGGGGCAGAGGAGGTGCCAGACGTGTGGCTTCGGGCATTGAGGAAGTGCCTCCGTTCGGTATGCTGGTCTGGAATGCATCTTTGCAGCTTCTGTTATTGCAGGCAGGCTTTTTTCTTGCGGCGCTGCTTGTGCTTATCGGCACTATCTCCGGCCTGAGCTCGCTTCTGGGCCATCTTCCCTACATACAGGGAGCAGAATGGCCGGCTTTATGGTTTGTAAGCGCGGTGGGGGGCGTGCTGGCTGTCCGGATACCCCGCGCGTATGCACTCTTTGTTGCAACAATCTGTTTATTCATGTTTTATGCCCTCGGGTTATAGCCCGGGGGCTTTTTTTTGCGCTTTTTTTTCTGTTTGCACGCCTTGCCCCACTTGGCAGTTGCGCCAGATTGTGCTATTTGGCACAAACTCACTTGGCGCTAAGCGAACCTTCGCTTTCCTAACAAGATTTATGGAGGATTTCACCATGGCTGTACTCGTAATGGGCCACATGAACCCGGATACCGACTCCATCGTTTCCGCACTTGCCGTCGCCGACCTTATGTCCAAGCGCGGCGTGGAAGCCACCGCTGTAGCTCAGGGCGAATGCACCCCTGAGAGCACTTTTGTTCTGGAAAAATTCGGCCTTGCCGCTCCTGAAGTCGTAACTTCCGTTGCCGGTAAAGACCTGATTCTGGTGGACACCACCGACGGCGCCCAGCTGCCCGCCGACATCGCCGATGCAGAAATCAAAGGCGTGGTCGACCACCACAAGCTTGGCAACGTGACTACCTCCAACCCGCTGGAAATGTGGGTATGGCCTGTGGGTTGTTCCTGCACCGTGATCAAGGCCATGTACGATTTTTACGGCATCGAAGTGCCCAAGGGTATTGCAGGCGGCATGCTGTGTGCAATCCTCAGCGACACCGTCATGTTCAAGTCGGTCACCTGCACCGAACAGGACAAGAAAGCTGTGGAAGAACTTGCCAAGATCGCCGGTGTGAACGATGTCATGGCTCTGGGCATGGAAATGTTCAAGGTGAAGTCCGCTGTTGAAGGCGCCACCATGAGCGAACTGGTTTTCCGTGACTACAAAGATTTCGACATGAACGGCAGCAAAGTTGGCATCGGCCAGCTGGAAGTTGTCGACCTGAGCATCCTTGATCCGGTCAAGGACGGCCTGTACGAAGAAATTCAGAAAGTGAAGGCCGACGGCCGTCACTCTGTATTCCTGCTGCTCACGGACATCATGAAGGAAGGCAGCGAAATGCTGATCGTTTCCGATGATACCGTTGTGGTTGAAAAAGCTTTCGGCGTTAAGCCCGAAGGCCGCTCCGTATGGCTGGACGGCGTTATGAGCCGTAAGAAGCAGGTTGTGCCCAACTTTGAAAAGGCCTTCAAATAAGCTTCCGAGCCTGACTGTAAAAGCCCGCCTTACGGCGGGCTTTTTTAATTATCAAGTACACCTGTACCTGACAGGCTCTTACCGGAAACAAAAGCGCGGAGGCATTTGCTGCACGTTTTTATGCGTGCGAATGACAAAAATCGCGAAGCCCGTGCCGCGCACAGGCAGACATCACCGGCAAAAGCGCCTGCGCTGCACCCGCTGTGCAGAACAGCAAACCGGCGGCATAAAACCGGCAGACGGCCTGTCACTGTCTTTTTTCTTTAAAAAACTCTGCAAGAAGCCGCGAGCATTCAGCTTCGCACACACCGCTCATATACCACGGCCTGTGGTTGTGAAAAGGCAGCTCCAACCCGTCCAGGCAGGAATCCACCGCTCCGGCACGCTTGTCCGATGCCCCGTAAACCACTCCTGCAAGTCGGGCGTGAATGATGGCGCCTGTGCACATGTGGCAAGGCTCAAGCGTCACGACCAGTACGGCATCGTCCAGCCGGTAGTTGCCCGTATGGATGCACGCCTGACGTATGGCAAGGATTTCCGCGTGCGCCGTGGGGTCACAGGTGGCAATGGGCCTGTTGCGTCCGGAGCCGAGCAATGCTCCGTCCGGTGCGACCACCACGGCACCCACGGGCACTTCCCCGTGCAGCTGCGCCAGCACAGCCTGTTCCAGAGCCAGCTCCATCAGTGCCTCCCAGCTTTTCCAGCCGGAAGGCACAGGAGGAATGATCTGCATCTTCTGCTTCATGCCGTTGTCAGATAATGACATGTCGCTTGATGTAGGCGAGCACCTCTTCCGGTGTATCCTTGACCGTAATAAGATCAAGCTCTTCTTCTCTTATAAATCCTTCAGACACCATTTTGTCCCGAATCCAGTCCAGCAGGCCGTTCCAGTAACTGCTGTTGTACAGAATGATCGGAAAGGCCTTGATCCGCTTGGTCTGGGTAAGCACAAAAGCCTCTGTCAGTTCGTCAAGCGTACCTATGCCTCCGGGCATGACCACATAGGCCATGGCGTACTTGATGAACATGAGCTTGCGTACAAAAAAGTATTTAAAATCGCAGCGTGTCTTTATGTACTGATTTGAATTTTGTTCAAACGGCAGATGAATGTGCAGCCCCACAGACTTGCCGCCCGCTTCGGTGGCGCCTTTGTTGCCCGCTTCCATCAGACCGGGCCCGCCGCCGGTGATAACGCCGTATCCTTCTTCAACAAGCAGACGTGCCAGTTTTTCCGTTTCCTGATAGAGCGGGCTGGAGGGATCAACCCGCGCAGAACCGAAAATAGAGACGCAGTTATCAAGGTCGTTCAGGGTCTCAAACCCGTCCACCAGTTCGGCCATTATCTTGAACAACCGCCATGATTCCTTGGTAGAAAGAGTGTCTATAACATATTGTTTGGACTGACTCATTATTATCTCCTTATGTTGTGCCGACTATAGTCTGTTATTGCAGCCCGCGCAATCGGCTGAAATTACTTGCGCTCGTTCCGCTCTGTGTTCAATATGTCAGTACGCCATTTTAACCCAGAGGTTCTCGTATGAAAGTTCAATTTCTCGGCGCAGCCCGTACTGTCACTGGTTCATGTTATGTGGTCGAATCCGGTGGTGTCCGCTTTGCAGTTGATTGCGGCATGCATCAGGGAAACCACGAAATAGAAAAAAGAAACTACGAGACAGATGTATACTCGCCTGAAACGATAGATTTTTTTCTGATAACTCACGCTCATATAGACCACACCGGCCTGTTGCCGCGCATGGTGCGCGACGGTTTTACGGGGCCGGTATATTGTACCGAACCTACCAGAGACCTTCTTGAGATCATGCTGCAGGACAGCGCCAATATACAGGAAATGGAAGCGGAATGGCAGACCCGCAAGCAAAAACGTAAAGGGCGCAAACCGGTAGACCCGCTGTACACCTTTGCAGATGCAGCGCGGGTTTCACGATTTTTCGAGAATGTAGAGTATAACCGGCCTTTTTCTCCTGTGGAAGGGGTTACGGTGACATATAAAGACGCAGGCCATATTCTGGGTTCCGCGTTTCTTGAAATTGAAGTTTGTGAACACGGGCGCTGCTCGCGGTTGATTTTTTCCGGCGACCTTGGCAAACCCAACTCGCTCATAGTGCGCGACCCCGAAGCTGCTGCCGCAGCGGATTATCTGTTTGTGGAGTCAACATATGGTGACAGAAACCATAAAGATGAGAGCAACAGCAGGCAGGAGCTGGCAGAAGCCATAGCATACAGCTACCGGCAGGGTGAAAAGGTCATCATACCCGCCTTTGCGGTTGAGAGAACACAGGAAGTCCTGTACACCCTGTTCCTGCTGCAGAAAGAGGGGCGTATGCCGGTGGATATGCCCATTTTCCTTGATAGCCCTCTTGCCATCCGTGCCACTGAGATATTCCGCAAGCATCCGCGCTTCTTTGATGAAGAAATGCAGAAGTTGCTGCTTTCCGGAGAAGACCCGTTTGCCATGCCCAGCCTGCGGCTGACAACAAAAACGCAGGAATCTCAGGCCATCAACAATTACACGGGACCGGCCGTTATCATTTCAGCCAGCGGCATGTGCAACGCCGGTCGCATCAAGCACCACCTCAGGCACAACATCTGGCGTCCCGGTGCAAGCATTGTCTTTGTGGGGTATCAGGCAGTGGGAACCCCCGGCCGCAGAATTGTGGACGGTGCCCGCAGTATCCGTCTCTTCGGCGAAGAGATTGCCATACAGGCAAAAGTCTTTACCATAGGCGGTTTTTCGGGGCATGCGGGGCAAAGCCAGATACTGGACTGGGTGGGAAAATTTACCACCAAAGAGATGAAAGTGTTTCTTGTGCATGGTGAAGAGAAAGCCCAGCAAGCACTTAAGGCCATACTGGAAGAGAAATATGAGTTGTCTGTTCACAGTCCGGGATATCTGGAAGAAATAGAGCTGGAACCGGGGGAGGCTGTTGTCACCACCGGCGACCCGCAGCGCTATCAGCCGCAGCTTAACTGGGATTTTCTGCTTTCGGAAACAGAGGCACGCATGATGCAGCTGCGCGCCCGCAAAGGCGACATCGAACATGCCGACTGGGCGCAGCAGGTTGAAATACGTGACCGTCTGCTTGAATTAAACAACGAAATGCTTGGTATTCTTTCCGAGCTGTAACCAGAAAAATACTATGAAAATAATAAGCGGAGAGTACGGCGGACGTACTCTGAAAACAACAGTCGGCCCCGGTTACCGGCCAGCCATGGCAAAAGTACGCAAGGCCCTTTTCTCCATGCTGGAGGCACGGGGAGTGCACTGGTCAGAATGCCGGGTGCTGGATCTTTTTGCCGGAAGCGGCAGCTGCGGATTTGAAGCCTTAAGTCGCGGGGCGGCTGAAGGGTGGTTTGTGGAAAGCAATCCTGCGGCGGTCAAGGTTATCCGCAGCAATGCGGAGCTGCTGAAAGTGGAAGCCGCCCGCTGGCAGGTATTTCATGAAGATGTGAGCAAGTTCCTGAGGGTTGCCCCTGCGCGCGCCTTTGATGTTGTCTTCATCGACCCGCCTTATGGCAAAAACTTTGTTTCTCCGGCGGCCACCGCTCTGCTGCGCAACCGCTGGCTTGCTCCTGAAGCCATGATCGTGGCGGAAGCTGAGGCCGCAGTATCAGAACTGCCGGAAGTCGACAGCCGTCTTGAACTTCTGGTCAACAGAACTTACGGACAGACAAGGATTCTCATATGGGGTCAACTGACGGAAAAATAGCCATATATCCCGGAACGTTTGATCCGCTGACTAATGGACATGCCAGCCTGATACAACGTGGCTGCCAGATTTTCGATCATATCGTGGTCGCAGTGGCCAATGATACACCCAAAACTCCGCTTTTCACCATTGATGAGCGTGTCCAGATGGCTCAGGAAGCGCTGGAAGGCGTGGGCAGCATTACAGTGGAACCTTTTTCCGGCCTGCTGGTTGACTATGCGGAAAGAAGAGGTGCGGGGGTCATATTGCGCGGTCTCAGGGCTGTCTCCGACTTTGAATATGAGTTTCAGCTGGCTTTAATGAACCGCAAAATGAAACGGCATATCCAGACAGTCTTTCTGATGACCGACTATAAGTGGCTTTACATCAGTTCCACCATTATCAAGGCTGCGGCCAGTCTGGGCGGAGATATCAAAGGACTTGTTCCGGACAATGTCTACCGCAGACTGCGTGAAAAATACGGCTACCCTTATCCGCTTAACGGGTAGTGCGCATGTCAGAGGCTTCCGTGATTCCTGTAGTATGTATTGTCGGCCCTACCGGCGCGGGTAAGACTGCCGCGTCACTGCATCTTGCCGCCGTGTTCGACGGCGCGGTAATTAACTGCGACTCACGGCAGGTGTACAAAGATTTTCCTGTCATCACTGCCCAGCCTACGCTTGAGGAGCAGGCATCCTGTCCGCACCATCTGTATGGATTCATGGGCATACAGGAAAAGATGAGTGCCGGTGTTTTTCTTGATCTGGCCCGCCGGATCATCAAAGAAGAGCACGCACACGGCAGGCTTCCTCTGCTTGTGGGAGGAACAGGCCTGTATCTGCGTGCGCTGCTCGACGGCATAGCCGCCATACCCGACATTCCCGAAACGGTATCGCAGAAATGGCAGGAGAGATGTACAGCCCGCGGGGCGCCGGCACTGCACAGGCTGCTTGAAACGCAGGACCCGCAGACAGCAGAGCGGCTTCACCCCAATGACAGCCAGAGGATAGTGCGTGCGCTGGAAGTACAGGAGGCCACAGGCAGACCACTTTCATGGTGGCATGCCCAGCCTGTTCCTCCGTCGCCGTATCGTGCTGTAAAAATAGGGGTCAGCGCAACGCTGGACGGACTGACACCGCGTCTTGCAAAGCGCATCGAAATGATGCTTGCAGCCGGGGCACTTGATGAAGCCCGGAACGCCATGGGTATATGTGACAATCCCCGCGCTCCCGGTTGGTCGGGAATCGGTTGTGCCGAATTGTATTCTTATATCAAGGGAGCGGTCAGCCTTGATGAATGCAAGCGCCTGTGGTTGCACAACACACGGCAATATGCCAAGCGCCAGCTTACCTGGTTCCGCAGAGAACCGAATCTGCACTGGCTGGACGGTACGGATATGGCGGCCATGGAACGGCTGGTACACTCTGTGGCAGGCAGCACCGGCTGATGGGCATCTGTCTGCGTTTTCTGCTGTCCGGAGTTATTCTGCTTTTTGCCTGCTCCCTTTTGCCGCTCAAAGCTTCGGCAGCAGCCGCTCAGGGAAGTTTTGATCCTGCTCCGCTGCGCGCACAGGCCGTCAATCTGTATCAGCAGGGCAAAATTCTTGAAAGTCTTGAGCTATGGCACGCCATCTACCGTCTGGGTGACTCAGCGGCCGTCAGGTCGGAAGCGCTTGTCATGCTGGGCGATATCAACGCCATGTTTCTGGACCGCAAAGACAGAGCCATCGATCTTTACGAAAAAGGCATCGCCCTTGGCGGTCTGCCTCATGTCATTGCAAGGGCATGGTACAATCTGGCCATGCTCCGGTACGACAGGGGAGAGTACACCGCTGCCCGTCTGGCCTTTGAAGGCTATCTGAAGCGTTTTCCCAACGGTCCCAAGGCCGGAGGAAGCCGCCACATGCTCACCCGCCTGCAAAAGCATTCCTTTGCCGGTAAAGCCGATGTTCCTCCTGCGGAAATCACCCCCCGCCCCATACCGCGCAGAGAGCCCAATATCAGGGTTGCCCTGAAGCATGCCTCTGAAATCATAGTCACTCCTCCTTCCGGCACGGTGGCCGGTTATGAAGGCAGAAGAGCCAGAGTCATGGCCGGAAAGCTGCGCATAACAGTACAGGGAGACGATATATGCCTCAACGGCCGTCCCATGGGGGCTTCCGTCAGCCTGCTGGCACGCGGCGGCACCTTTGCCATGGGCGATGCCCGTTATGCCGGCAGCATGAGCTTTCATGTGCGCGAAGGAAAGGTGCTGGCAGTGAACACATTACCGCTGGAGCGGTATCTGGAAGGCGTTGTTCCGTGCGAAATGCCTGACTCTTTCAGGCCGCAGGCACTCCGTGCTCAGGCAGTGGCAGCGCGAACGCATGCCCTGTACATGCTTTTGCGCAGCAGCGAACGCCCATATGACGTATGGTCAACAACTGCATCACAGGTGTACGGAGGCGTCATTTCCGGCGGGCGGCAGGCTGCGGAAGCTGTCAAAGCCACAAGAGGACGCATCCTTGTATATAACGGGGCAATCGCGCTGGCCTTTTATCATTCTCACAGCGGCGGTGTGCTGGAAGATGATTCTGCCGTCTGGGATGTTGACATGCCGTACTATAGAGTGCAGGCAGACCCTGTAAGCAACAGCATAAAAGATATGCAGTGGAGCTGCAGCCTCCCTCTGAGTGAATTGGCAATGCTGCTGCGCAGCAGAGGGTACCCCGTAAGGCAGGTCAGCGGTGTGGCTGTATCGCAGCGTTCTGCTTCCGGCAGGGTGCTCAGGGTGCGTATGGCCACAGACGGTGGCAATATTGAGATGAATTCCAATCCGTTCAGATTGCTGGTGGGTGCCACAAAGATGAAAAGCACACTATGCAGTATCGGCATAAGCGGTAAGACAATTCTTTTCAGGGGAAGAGGGTACGGACACGGAGTGGGGATGAGCCAGTGGGGTGCGGAAGGCATGGCCCGGAAAGGGGCCGCTTATGAAGCAATTCTCAGGCAATACTATCCGCATACCACCGTGAGAGCTTTGTACTGATGACGCAGCTTCGGCACGACAGGTGAAAATAATGAAAAAAATGGCATTGCCGCTGCTTTGCGCAACGCTGCTTTGCGCATGCACCCCCGGCGAGGCGGTACGCATGGCCCGCGTGGCCGCATCAGGAGACATGGCCGGAGCCGCGGCACTGGCCCGTGACAAGGGTATCCGCTATGCCATGAATCCGGCACAGCTGGAGGCTGACCTCAAACAGCTTGCCCGCCGCCTGCAGGAATTCAGAGACGCCGTGGCAGGCAAATGGGGCAAGGATGAAACCAGAGAGGCCGGTCCCAAAGAATATGTCAAATACACACAGAATTATCTGTCGCGTGCCAGCGTTGATTTTGACAAAGGCGTTGTGACTGTGGAGACTGTTGACGACAAATCACCAGAAAAGAGCCTGCACAGTGCCATTGTAACCACGCTGCTGACCCCCGCCGATCCGCGCGCTGTGGATATGTATTCCGCCGGTGAAGTTCGTCTGGGCGAGGAACCTTTTCTATACAATGAGGTGGTAGACTACCACGGCAAGCCCATACGTTGGGCATGGCGTGCCGAGCGCTACGCCAGCGATCTCATCCGGCGGGCAAGGACCATGCGGCAGGTCACAGTGGACGGAAAACGGGTTACTGTACACAGTGTCTCGTTTGCCATGGTCAAAGACCATCTGCATATCCGGGCGCGCAAGTTTCGTGAGCCTGTCCGGCGGTTTGCCCGTGAGTACGGAATAAGCCCCAATCTGGTATACGCCGTCATGAAAACGGAAAGTGACTTCAACCCCTTTGCGGTCAGCCATGCTCCCGCTTACGGACTTATGCAGGTTGTGCCTTCCACCGCGGGAAGCGACGTGTATACAATGCTTAACGGCAGGAAGGGTTCCCCGACGCCGGAGCAGCTTTTTGATCCCGAGATCAATATCCGCTACGGCACGGCGTATCTTTTCATTCTCAATAACAGGTACCTTTCCGACATCCGCCATCCGGTATCCCGCGAATACTGCATGATTGCCGCTTACAACGGCGGCGCAGGAGCCGTGTTGCGCAGCTTCCACGAAAACAGGCGGACTGCCGCAGAAATCATCAACTCACTTTCGCCCGATGAAGTGTATGACAGGCTGCAAAAGCGGCTTCCGTCCATGGAAACCCGCAGATATCTGTGGAAAGTGGGGCAAGCGCGCAAAGAGTTTGTTGCACTCTGACAGACAAAGCCATTGCCGCACCGGAACGGAAAATGTAGTGTCGCCAATGTCTGTTTTTGTATACCGGCCTGTGCGCGATTGCCGCAGGCATCATAATTATCAACGTTAACTGGAGTTTTTGATGAAAAAACGTGCTGTTTTATTTTTGACGGTTATGAGCATGCTGGTTCTGGCCGGCTGTAACCAGCCTGCTAAAAATACCCCCGTTGTGGGTGTTGTGGACATGACCCGTGTCTACGAAGAATCCACAGCCGCAAAGGCCGGACAGGAATATCTTGAAAATCTGGCAGCCGACGCCAGAAAAGAATTTGAAGGCATGCAGGCAGAAATGCAGAATGCTCAGGGAAATGAAGAAGCCACGCAGAAAATGCATGCCTCCATCACCGACCTGCGCAACAGAATCAATGCCGCCCAGCAGCGCGTCATGGTTGCGCTGGATGAAAATCTTAAAAGCGTGATGCAGAAGTACAGAGCCGAAAAAGGCTACGCCGTGCTCATGCATAAGGAAGGAGTCATTTCCTACGACGATAGCGTAGACGTGACTTCGGACATCATCAGTGAAATGAATAAGCTCAGTGTCACTTTTGAGGAAACCAACTCCACCGGCGACGCACCGGCACCGGATACCAAATAACACGCTGTAAACACGAAGATCTGAAAAGACCGCCGGAATACCGGCGGTCTTTTTTTACGCGGATGATCAGAATATTCTGCAATGAATTGCCGGCGGCATCTGCTTTTTTTCGGGATGGGCAGGGCAGGGCCGCTGATTTTTGTGAAAAGTGAATCAAGGACATAAAAAAACCCCGGAAACCGGGGTTTTGTAAGCTGGCGCGCCCGAAAGGATTCGAACCTCCGACCGCATGGTTCGTAGCCATGTGCTCTATCCAACTGAGCTACGGGCGCAGCAAAAATAAAAAGTATGTCAAAAAATGGCGCGCCCGAAAGGATTCGAACCTCCGACCGCATGGTTCGTAGCCATGTGCTCTATCCAACTGAGCTACGGGCGCAGCAAAAATAAAAATCTGAAGTGGCGCGCCCGAAAGGATTCGAACCTCCGACCGCATGGTTCGTAGCCATGTGCTCTATCCAACTGAGCTACGGGCGCGCAATACGTTTCAGGCACTGTTCATTGTGCTGAACAGAAATTCCCGCAACGTGGAAGTGCCTTATATGTGTGACGCCCGAAGACGTCAAGCGGTTTTTTGGGATAGTTCGATTTTTTCTGTAAAGGCAGTCCGGACATCCGTCAGCAGCGTCATTTCAGACACATCAAGCCGGACGACAGCACATGACGGCGTTTCCAGCAATTGACGCAAGGGAGCATGGCTTGCGGCAAGCAGGCCGGCAGCTTTGCGCCGTTCTGCGCAGGGCAGGTCAATAACAGCCTGTGCAGCCAGAGTAAGTGCATACGGGCCGTTTCCGGCTGTGTCTCTGTTATCCACAAGAATACTGACCACCGGGTTGGCCCGCATGTTTTCATACTTGCGACTGTTCTTGCCTGTGGCAACATATAGCGATACACCCTCACCGGTAACAACATACGACATCAGTGAGCAATGGGGCACCACAGCCCCTGCCGTGGCAGCGGCTGTGGCCAGTACGCACAGCCCGTGACTTCCCAGCATCGACAGCATTGTATTCAGCATAATGCCTCAACTTTTTCGGACAGACGGATGATACAGCTTTCACAAAAAACAGCCTACGCGCGATCACTGCTCGAAACAATCATCAGCAACGGCACTCCGCCGTCATCTGTCGTGGTGGCATGGACAGGCGGAAAAGATTCAACCGTGGTTCTTGACCTGTGGCGCAATGTGCTGCGCGATGCGGGCATAAGTGCTCCGCCGCGGGTGCTCAGCCTTGACACAGGCTGCAAATTTCCCGAGGTGACAACCTTTCGGGACAAACTGGCAGCCAGCTGGCAGCTGGATATGCACATAGTCACCCCGCCAGCTGACAACACCGGCTATCCTGTGGCCGCAAACGTGGTGGACTGCTGCCGCCGCCTGAAAGTCCTCCCCTTGCAGCATGCCGTTGAAAGCCTGAACGTAAGCATTCTGCTGACAGGCATACGCCGAGACGAACACCCCGCAAGAGCTTCATCGGGGCATGCGGAAAAGGTTATTTCACCACCTCATCAGCGCCTGCATCCCATTTTTGATTTCAACGAGATGGATGTGTGGGCATATACTTTCGAGCGTCAGCTGCCGTACTGCCCCTTGTATGATGAGGGCTACCGCTCACTTGGCTGCAAACCCTGCACAAGCCCGCCCACGAATACATCCGGGCATGAGCGGCAGGGCAGAAACGCTGTTAAAGAGCAGAATATGCAGACGTTACGCAGTCTCGGCTACTTTTAACGCAATCATGCAGTCCGCACCACATAAAACAGCCGGGCCGTGATGTATCACGGCCCGGCTGTTTTTCCTGTCACACTCTGTCACAGAAGACATTTTCCATAAAGCTTTCAAGCGCTTCATCCATTTCGTCAATGTGTTCCTGCACCTGTGTGACCTTGTTGCAGGCAGTACACCGCAGATAGACATCATGGCAGGTGCGCTCAGCACGCAACGTGCCGCCGCATTCACGGCAGACAATGGTTGTCTGTGCCTGCCGCGCACGGCTGTAGGATGTTCCCCACATGACCCGGCCCCCTTGATTGAGTTAGCTGTATAGCAACGCTCTCATAGCGTAAGGAATCATCGCTGGCAACTATGAAATCAAGGATAGTCCTTGCAGATTTCCTTCTGTCATGTATGATGGAAGATAGTGCAACATGCCGATTACTTTTATGAACATCAAAGCCGGTATAACATCGGGAGAAAACATGCTTAGTCAGACAATGGAAAAAGCCTTTAATGATCAGGTCAAGTGGGAGCTGTATTCAAGCTATCTGTACCTGTCCATGTCGTCATACTGCAACAACCTCGGACTGGCGGGTTTTGCAAACTGGATGCGGATGCAGGCTCAGGAAGAGTTGTTCCATGCCATGAAGTTTTATGATTACATCATGGAACGGGGCGGAAGAGCCATCATGCAGCCCATTGACGCACCGCCCAGCGAGTGGGGCGGGCCTCTCGACGTATTTGAAAAGGTGCTGGAGCATGAAAAGCATGTCACCGGCCTTATCCATACGCTTGCCGATCTTGCTCTGGACGAACGCGACCATGCCGGTTCGATTTTCCTGCAGTGGTTTATTTCGGAGCAAGTGGAAGAAGAAGCCACAGTGGCAGATCTGGTACATAAGCTGCGGCTTATAGGCGGTGAAGGTCAGGGCCTGCTGATGCTTGATAAAGAGCTTTCGGCCCGAGTCTTCACCCCGCCTGCGCAGGCTTAGCGGCGTTGCCCGGGCGTCTGGAAAAACGCCCCTGTCCACCAACACAAGGAGCTTCACGTGGAAACGAAAGACAAGCATATCGTCATAGGCGGCGAGGCCGGTCAGGGCCTTGTCACCATAGGACAGATGCTGACCAAGGCTCTGGCCCGCAGCGGCTATGAAGTGCTTGTGGCCCAGCATTACATGTCCCGCGTGCGCGGGGGACACAATACATACCGAATCAGAACCGGCAACGGTGAGATTGTTTCACCTGTGGACGGCATTGACATTCTTGTGGCGCTTGATCAGGAAACCGTTTCCCGCCACAAAGCCAACATGACAGAGTCCGGCATTGTCATTCTGGATGAAACGCTTGACCCTGAAGGACTCAAGGCTGTCAGGGTCCCCTTCAAAGAGCTTGCTCCCCGACCCATTTATCAGAACATTGCCGGACTGGCAGTGGTGGCAGAACTGCTGGGCATCGGGCAGGAAGTGCTGCAGAAGCTGATCCGCAACACGTTCCGGCGTAAAGGTGATGAGGTGGTTACACAGAACCTCACTGTGCTGGACGAAGCATGCCGCTGGACAGAAGCACATAAATCAAGCTGCACACCTCTGCCGCCTGCCGAAGGCGATTCCGACAGGATGGTAATTCACGGCAACGAAGCCATTGCGCTCGGGGCATTGGCCGCTGGTGTCAAATGCTGCTTCTTTTATCCCATGACACCGGCCACCTCTGTAGCGCAGAACCTCATTACATATGCTGAACGCATGCAGCTGATCGTGGAGCAGGCCGAGGACGAAATAGCTGCGCTGAACATGGGGCTGGGGTCAGTCTACGCCGGAGCGAAAACCCTTGTGCCCACATCGGGCGGCGGTTTTGCTCTTATGACCGAAGCCGTCAGTCTGGCCGGTGTGATGGAATCGCCCATCGTCATCGTGCTGGCACAGCGCCCCGGCCCTGCCACTGGGCTTCCCACCAGAACAGAACAGGCCGACCTCAATCTGGCACTCTATGCAGGGCATGGCGAATTTCCTCGCGCGATTTACGCTCCTGCAACGGTGGAAGACTGCTTTGAACTGACCTACCGTTCTTTCGATGTGACAGAACGTTTCCAAACTCCTGTATTTGTTCTTACGGATCAGTATCTTGCAGATTCTTACAGAGCCGTGCACAAGTTTGACCTTGCGGCGCTTGCTCCTGTGGCCGAACCCGATACCGGCAGCGAAGGAGACCGCAGCTACAAACGGTATGCGTTCACCGAAGACGGAGTTTCGCCCCGCAAACTGCCCGGGTTCAGCGAAGCGCTTGTGCTTGCCGACTGTCACGAGCATACCGAGGACGGTCACATAACAGAGTCCATGGATGTCCGCGTGGCCATGAATGACAAAAGAATGCGCAAGGAGCAGGGAATGCGGGCTGAAACGCTCGCTCCGCGTTATTTCGGCGATGAGGGAGCCTCCCGCATACTCGTATGCTGGGGCAGTACCGAAGGCCCCGCCCGCGAAGCTGCTGCGCGGATGCGCCGTAAGGGAGCCAGGGTCGGCGTGCTCAGCTTTACACAGGTATGGCCCCTTGCCCCGGAGAGCTTTATGCCGCTTCTTGAAAATGCTGAAGAAGTTATCGGAATAGAAGGGAACGCCACGGCACAGTTCATGAAACTGATCCGGCAGGAAACCGGTTTTAAAGTGCACCGTACTGTGCTGCGCTATGACGGCAGACCGTTTACCCCCCGGTATATCCTGCAGAACCTCGGAGAAGAGGAGGGCTGATCCATGATTGATATAAAGGAATACGGCGAATATACCACCTCGTGGTGCCCCGGATGCGGAAACCACGACGTATTGAAAGCGCTTAAGCAGACTCTTTCGGAACTTGATCTTGCTCCGCGAGATGTTGCTCATGTTTCGGGTATAGGCCAGGCTGCCAAAGCTCCGCATTATATCAGCCTGAACGGGTTCAACGGACTGCACGGGAGAGGGTTGCCCTCGGCACAGGCCGTAAAGCTGGCCAACCCGGCCCTGACTGTCATTGCCGAAAGCGGCGACGGCTGCAACTACGGTGAGGGCGGAAACCATTTTCTTGCCGCGATCAGAAGAAATGTGGACCTGACTCTTCTGGCACATGACAACCAGATTTACGGTCTGACCAAAGGGCAGGCCAGCCCCACCACCATGGAAGGACACGTCACGAAATCACAGCCCGGAGGGGTTTACAACTCCCCCTTCAATCCGGTGGCCGTGGCCATCGGTATGAAATGCAGCTTTGTGGCGCGTGCTTTTTCAGGCAACGTACCTCACCTTGTCTCCGTCATGAAGCAGGCCATCAGACATAAAGGGTTTGCGCTGGTCGATATTTTTTCGCCCTGCATTTCCTTTAACAAAGTAAATACATTCGGATGGTATAAACAACGCTGTTATGAACTGCCGGCAGACTACGACCCCACCGACTGGCATGGGGCAATGGAAAAGGCGCAGGAGTTCGGCGAACGCATCCCCATTGGCGTGCTGTACAAAAATCCGCGTCCCACCCTTGATAGCCGGTACGACTTTCTGCAGAAAGGCCCCCTGTGCAAGCAGCCGGTCGACCACGGAACACTGGACACCATCATGGACGGATACCTGTAAGGAGCGGTCATGAAAAAAGTCGTTCTGTTTCCGTTTAACGGAGAAGAAATGTGTTTCATTCACGTTTTGCTGAATGCCGGAGACATGAAACGCAAAGGGTATGACGTGCGGCTGGTTGTAGAGGGGGCGGCGGTGGCGCTGCTTCCGCGGCTGGCCAATCCGGAACACCCCATGCACCAGCTGTTTGCCCGCGTTGCGGAAAGCGGAATCCTGTATGGAGCCTGCAAGGCCTGTTCTGCCAAGCTGGGAGTAGCCGATGCCGTTATCGCGGCAGGCATCACTCTGGTGGGCGAAATGGGAGGGCATCCGGCCATGTCTGACTGGATTGACGAAGGATTTCAGGTGATAACGTTTTGATTTCCGGACACATGAACTGAAAAAGGGCACCTCGCGGTGCCCTTTTTCAGTTCGGCATAAGTGTTCTGATGAGATCCAGCTCTGCATCGGACACAACAGGCATATCCGGCGGACGGTTGTCGCCGGTTACCTGACTGCCGTGCCTGAGAACCGTGCGCCCTGCAAAGACATGGGTCATGACATAAAAGAAGCGTTCAGGAGCCCACCCCGTGTTCTCGCGCAGATAAGCTTCTGCCTGCGGGCTCCATACAAAAGAAGGCTCACCGGCGTCAGTCACCACCGGAGAGGAGGTGTCCTTGCTATTAACGGCCCATTCTCTGAATGCCGGAAAATCCTTTAAAAACTGCTGCAGTTCCTGCTGTGTGAATTCCGGTTGATCATGGAAATTCTGCTCAGCAGCCGATGCCTGACTGCACATGAATATGAGCAGCAGGGCGGAAAATATGGCGGCGACGCGCGGCATGGCGGCTCCTTGAAGGGAATTAATGAAAAAAAGGCCGGCCCGAAGGCCGGCCACAGACTGCTTAATCGTATTTCACCGAGCTGATTTTCATCAGCTTGTCCCAGTTATTGATGGACTCGATGTAGCGCAGGGTACCTGTACGTCCGCGTATGACCATGGAATGGGTCACGGCACCGGTACCTGTGTACTGCACCCCTTTAAGGAAGGTACCGCCGGATATACCGGTGGCGGAGAAAAAGACTTCGTCACTGCGCACAAGAGTATCCACAGTGTGGATTTCACGCAGGTCAATGCCGGCTTCAAGGATAGCCTCTTTTTCCACATATGACTGAGGATCAAGGCGGGCAAACATTTCACCGCCGATACCTTTGATGGCACAGGCTGCAAGAACTCCTTCGGGAGTGCCGCCGGTACCCATCATGACGTCAACTTCAGAACGGGGGTCCACAGCCATAAGGGCACCCGACACGTCGCCGTCGGTATGCAGCTGTATACGTGCCCCGGCTGCGCGCACCTGCTCAATCAGGCTGGCATGGCGGGGTTTGTCCAGCACAAAGACCACAAGGTCATCAACGTCCTTATCAAGGGCCTTGGCAATCTTGTGCAGGTTTTCAGCCACAGGCGCATCAAGATCAACAACATTTTTCGCGGCACCGGGCACCACAAGCTTCTGCATGTAAAAGCTGGGACCCGGATTATACATGGTGCCTGCAGGAGCCACCCCGATGACGGAAATTGCATTAGGACGGCCATATGCCAGCAGCTTGGTCCCCTCAACCGGATCAACCGCCACGTCCAGAGCAGGACCGTTGCCGGCACCGACTTTTTCTCCGTTGAACAGCATCGGAGCATTATCCTTTTCACCTTCGCCGATGACAACCACGCCGGAAATATTCAGCGAGTTGAAGCAGAGCCGCATGGCGTCCACAGCAGCCTGATCACCTGCATCCTGATTTCCTTTGCCGAGCCAGCGCGCAGAAGCAAGCGCAGCGGCTTCCGTTACGCGTACGAGGTCAAGAGCAAGGTTTTTTTGAGGGGCTTCCATTACCTGTTTCCTCCGTCAGAAAAGAAAGAGTATTGCACTCAGTACAGAATGTTTATGAGATAGTGTCGCAAGCGATATTCCGGAGTCCGGATACGGCTGACAAGCTTAGCGCAGCCATGCCGCAGCTTCAAGCGGAAAAGGAACCTTCCGCGCGGGACGGCGGACGTGCCGGTGCACGCCCGCCGGACATTATCAGACCAGCCCTGCCAGTGACAGAATGCCGCGCAGGTACTTTTCGTTCTGCGGCTGCATGGGCACCAGCGGCAGGCGCAGTTCAAGGGAAAGCCTGCCCATCATGGACAGTGCCGTTTTTACCGGAATGGGGTTTGTTTCACAGAACATGGCCCGGGAAAGCGGTGAAAGCTCATGATGCAGTGTTTTAGCTCTGGCAAGGTCGCCCCCGGCAAACGCTTTGCAGAGGCCTGACATTTTAGCAGGCACAATATTCGATACAACGGAGATAACACCGCATCCCCCCACGGAAAGCAGAGGCAGCACTGTAAAGTCGTCGCCGGACAACACCTGAAAATCAGGGCCGCAGAACTCGATAATCTCGGAAACCTGCTTCAGGTTGGCTGAAGCCTCTTTGATGCCGACAACTTCCGGCACATCGCGTTTAACGCGTGCCACTGTTTCCGACGTCATGTTCACGCCTGTCCTGCCGGGAACATTATACATGATATACGGCATGGAAACTTCGGCGGCGATAGCCTTGAAGTGCTGGTAAAGCCCTTCCTGAGTGGGTTTGTTGTAATACGGCGTGATAAGCAGGGCACCGTCGGCCCCTGCGTCTTTGGCAAACTGGGCCAGCCCGCAGGCTTCTTTGGTGCTGTTGGAGCCGGCACCGGCCAGCACGGGAACACGGCCCTTGACCTGATCAATGCAGATACGGATGACATCACGGTGTTCTTCATGAGACAACGTCGCCGACTCACCGGTTGTGCCGCAGGGGACAAGACCGTTGATGCCCTGTTCTATCTGCCATTCAATGAGGTTGCGGTAAGCCTCCTCGTCAATATGGCCGTTTTTGAGGGGGGTGACGATGGCGGTCAGTGCTCCGGAAAACTGCATACGCTTCTCCTGTGTTTGCAAAAGCAAATGGCCGGAAAAACCGGCCGTTGAAACTAATCTAGTGAAATACCCAGTGACTCGGGCTGCATTTCGCCTGTGTAGACGAGCAGGGCCTTTCCTTCAAGAAACACCGAGCCGTCTTCCAGCGATATGCCCAGCAGTTCGCCGCCGGAACTGCGCACTGTCACCTGCGGGCCGGTAAGCCCCAACGCATGGGTGATAACAGCCCCTGCGGCCGCGCCGGTACCGCATGCATAGGTTTCGTCTTCCACGCCGCGCTCATAGGTGCGCAGCAAAATGTTGTGCTGATCAATCACGGTGACAAAGTTAGCATTGGTGCCGGCAGGTGCGAAACGTTCATGATAGCGCAAAGAGGCTCCCAGCGCCCGTACGTCCAGTGCCGCTGCATCTGCGTCCAGCCAGACGGCATGCGGCACCCCTGTATTGACGAAATGAATTTCGTGTGTCTCATCGCCAAAACGCAGCACATTGTTAAGACTAAGCTCTTTTGGCGGAGTCAGTTCCACTTTAACCATGCCTGCGGCAACATCCACTCTGGCACGTACCGGTCCCGCATCGGTTCCCAGCACATGTTCGGCACCGGCAAAGCCGGTACGGAAAGCAAGAAGCGCGGCACAACGTGAAGCGTTGCCGCACATTTCAGCACGGGATCCATCGGCATTATAAAAATGCCACCGGTAGTCAACACCGGGAATGTCCGGAGCTTCTTCCAGAAAAACAAGGCCGTCCGCACCGACGGAAAAAGAACGCCTGCAGATTTTGCGCGCCCAGTCTTCCATAAGGGCAACAGGCAGCTTCAGCTCTCTGTTGTCAATGAATACGAAATCGTTTCCACATCCCTGCATCTTGTAAAAAGGCACGGATGCACGCGGTGTCCGCGTCATGAGATCATTCTCCTGAGGTTGCCGTTATGTGCCCGCAATCACCAGAGCATTCGGTCTGTCGCGGTACCTCTCCGGCGGCAGACTTCACGCACCACAATGCGTTACATCCCGTATCCAGTCAACTGCCTGCCCCGAAAGGAACCGGCAGAAAAAAAGACGCCCGAAACGGCATTGCCGGTTCGGGCGAACTTCGGATTCAGAACGTTTGCTAATCGTTTAGAAATTCTTTCAGCTCTTTACCCGCCCGGAAAAAGGGCAGCTGTTTAGGCTGAACATTGACGATTTCGCCCGTTTTAGGGTTTCGTCCGGAATACCCTTCGTACTGTTTTACCTTGAAGCTTCCGAAGCCCCGTATTTCAACACGGTCACCTTCGGCAAGGGCGTCTTTCATCGAATCCACAAAGGTGGTCACCACAAGGGTGGCCTCTTCGATGGAGATGTTGTTTTCTTCAGAAAGGACTTTGATCAATTCGCTCTTGTTCATCTATGGAGCCTCCCGAAAAAGAGGTGAGTTACAAAATAACAGAGTGTGTACAACGTGAATATTATGCAAAAAGCCTACGAGTTCAAGCCTTAATATTCTTTTCCCGTCAATTCGCCGAATAAAGGGCTTTGCCCCAGCGTGTGCACAATGGCGGCACGGTGGCGCTGCATCTTAACAGCTATCGAAAAAATATCCTTTGCTGCCGGTGATTTGTGGTTCATACGCATCAACGGAGTCTGCCTGCGAACGGCCTCGGGCAGGGCTTTGTCATAACTTACACCACCCAGCAGAACAGGGCTGATGCCCAGAAACCGGTCACAAACAGCCGCAAGGCGCTGAAAAGCCTGCTTCACTTCACCGGGGTTTTCCGCCTGATTGACTATGACGTGAAAATCGTCAACCCCGTGCTGGGCGTGCATCATCTTGATCAATGCGTAACTGTCCGTCAGCGATGTGGGCTCGGGGGTGATGATGACAACCCGCATATCGGACATGGCTCCCAGTGAAAGCACAGTGGGTGATATACCGGCACCCAGGTCCATAAAAAGATAGTCATATCCGTCGAAAACAGGCAGCAGACGGTGAAACAGCAGTTCACGGGTATCGTTATCCATCTCGATAAGATCTGTCAGCCCCGAAGCCGCAGGCAGAAAGTCAAAGCCTCCCTGCTCAATGGGAACAACGATGGACTGCGGTTCGATGTCGCTTTCCAGAAGGTCGTACATGGTGTGTTCCGGAGCAAGCCCCAACAGAACGTCCAGATTGGCCAGCCCCATGTCGCAGTCCATAAGCAGCAGCGGATGACCGCCCTTATGCAGACAGAAGGCGAGATTCAAAGCCAGATTGGTTTTTCCTACGCCGCCTTTGCCGCTCAAAATCGAAACGCTTAGTGTTTTTCTCATAACCATCTGGCTCTGCTATTCTTTTCCAGAAAAAAGTATCTGCTTTTCCTGAGACTGCACCATGGTGGAGCGGTCGTAGGGAGCACCGGGAGACTTACGGGAAATCATCACACGATTTTTGCCGGCACGTTTGGCCTCGTACAGCGCTTCATCGGCAAAAGCCATCAGCTTTTCCGCGCTGCAGGGAATGCTGCCTTTGCATACCGCCACCCCCGCAGAGAACGTGATATGCAGAGGGCCGGTGCCGGCACAACGCACAGGTGCTGCCCGCAGTGCGGCAAGCAGACGCTCAACCATCAGCCGCGCGGTAACTGCCGATGCCCCGGGTAGAATGAGAGCAAATTCCTCTCCGCCGGTTCTGGCAGCCACATCATACGCCCGTTTGCCCGAAGCAAGATGGTGCGCCACATGGACAAGCACCTCATCACCGCAGGGATGACCGTAGACATCATTCACAG
Source organism: Oleidesulfovibrio vietnamensis (assembly GCF_055388115.1). NCBI lineage: Bacteria > Pseudomonadati > Thermodesulfobacteriota > Desulfovibrionia > Desulfovibrionales > Desulfovibrionaceae > Oleidesulfovibrio > Oleidesulfovibrio vietnamensis. The sequence continues at coordinate 2,033,266 of NZ_AP042419.1, read as the reverse complement.
CCTTGAAGTCATCCAGATCCAAAGCGGCCACGCTTACCTGCGAATTCCCGCGTTCCGCACGCTGCAGTTCAAGTTTGAGCATGCGTTCAAAGGCTCTGCGGTTGGGAAGCCCGGTAAGCGGATCGTGTTCCGACTTCCAGCTCAGATCATCCAATGCGTCCTGCACTTTCAGCGATTGATTCCCGCATCGCTGCCAAGGGGATAGGCTATCCAGTTTGTCAGCCCCAACCGCTCGGCTGCCGCCGCCCATTGTTCTTCATCACATCCCGGCAGCAGTCGCGTTACGGCAAGCATCCGCCCCGCGTTGCAGGCATCTGACCGGCACAGGCCTTCCTGCAGTGCCCGCCGCAGGGTCTGAATTTCCTCGGTGGCGGCTTCGACAAGCTCTTCATGCTTATGCTGTTCAGCTCTCCGCGAGCCGGCATCATGCTCTTCATTCTGCATACTATCGTCGCTCATGCTGGTAGAGCAGGTGGTTGCGCATCAGCGCATCAAGCTCGCCGTCAAGCACCGCTTCCACATCGCCCACTTCAAAGTTGGAACGGTGATCCTTCACCAGCCTGTACGGCTGCAGCGTATAGGTGCGTATCTGGCTGCCCCAGCCGATGGCTTCTTTGCTGGCGTAGTCCGCCTGCTTTTCAGCGTCGCGCCGGCGTATTTCAGCCTCATACAACCGCGCCCGCAATATCTGCATGGCAGTCTCTTTATTGTGATGCTGCGATTTTTCGTTCTGGCACTGGGCAGTGATACCGGTGGGGATATGTGTCACACGCACGGCGGAGCTTGTGGTGTTTACGCTCTGTCCTCCCGGTCCGCTGGAGCGGAAAATATCAATGCGCAGGTCAGAATCCTTGATATCGATGGTGATCTCTTCGCCTGCATCTGGAATTACATCTACCGATGCAAAGGATGTATGACGTCTGCCGGAGGCATCATAAGGCGATATACGGATAAGTCTGTGAATACCTTTTTCACCTTTAAGCAGCCCGTAGGCATTGGTGCCGTCAATCTTCAGCGTCACGCTTTTGATGCCGGCTTCGTCTCCGTCAAGATAGTCAAGGTATTCGGCTTTAAATTCATGGCTTTCCGCCCAGCGCACATACATGCGCAGCAACATTTCCGCCCAGTCCTGTGCTTCCGTGCCTCCGGCACCGGGATGAATTTCAAGAATGGCAGCGTGCTTGTCTTCTTCTGCTGAAAGCAGCAGGCCGACTTCGGTCTCTTCCAGCAGAGCTTCCAGAATTCCGGCCTGTTCTTCCAGTTGTTCAAGAACTTCCTGCGTATTTTCTTCTTCAGCCAGCTCAAGCCAGCCCAGCATGTCGTCCTTGGCCTGCCGCAGTGCGTCCAGCCGCGCAACGCTGTTTTCAAGCTGACTTTTTTCCCGCAGCACCGGCGTAAGTTTTTCCGGCGCATTCCACGCGTCTGGACTGGACAGCTGTTTTTCTATCTCTTCCAGCCTGTATTTACTCTGCGCGTGGTCAAAGGCGCCCCCAGAGTGTTTCAAACTGCTGGAGAAGGGCATTGCCTCTGGAACGGAGTTCGGAAAGTTGAAGCATAAAATATCCTGTTATTGTGGCGTTTGCCGCCGTCCTGTCTGCAGCAGACAGAATGCCGTCGTACAGAAGACAACCAGCATGGCGGGCATAATCCACTGGTAAATTAAATGGTATACTGTTTTTTTCGTAATGCTTTTAACCGCTCCGCCGACAACCGCAGGCCTGAACAGAGGTCCAGTTTCCTGCATACGTCCGAAGGGGTCAATGATAGCACTGATTCCGGTATTGGTGCAGCGCGCTATGTACCGGCCCTGTTCCACAGCCCGGACTGCAGTCAGGTGAAGGTGCTGGCGCGGAGCAGAAGTATTGCCGAACCATGCATCATTGCTGATATTGACCAGCAGGGTGGCACCATCGGCCACACGCTGTTGCGCCAGTTCGGGAAAGATGGACTCATAGCAAACCAGTATTCCCAACGCAAGATTTCCTGTTCTGACAGGGGTAGTCTGTTTGCCGGGAGTAAAATCGCCGACACCCTGCATCATGGTCTGCAGAAATTCAAGATTCAGAAAAGAAGGAATGTATTCGCCGAAGGGCACAAGATGCTCTTTGTCATAAAAGCCGATGTCGCGCCCCTGTTTGTCCAGAACGTATGCGCGGTTGTACGTGGTGTAACTGCCGGCCTGCGGCCCCAGTGTATAACCGGGCGTGCCCAGCAGCAGCGGAACCCCCAGCCCGGCCACCGCACGGCGTATGTCCTCGCCAAGGGCATGTTCCTGAAAATAAAAAGGCATGGAAGTTTCCGGCCAGATAATCAGGTCGGGCTTCAGTTTGTCCGCTGCCCCCTGCGACATGGAAATATAGCGGTCAGCGGTGCCTTGCTGGTACTCGGGCAGCCACTTCTGCCCCTGATCAATGTTGCCCTGAATCAAGGCGACGTCATACTCCTCGCCCTGAGGAGAAAAAGAGCCTGTTCTGTAAAAACCGAACAGTGCAATTATCCCGAGGATAGCAACAGAAATTACGGAAAGTCTCCTGCAACGCAGGGTTCCGGCGCACAGATGAACACTGCAACATGCTGCGCAGGCAAAAAAAGCTCCCAGCGCAGTCCCCCCCACCACGGAAGCAGCCTGCAGCATCTGCGGGACGGCCACAAAAGCTGATGCCAGGGTGGCCCACGGGAAACCTGTCAGAAAAATACCGCGGAACCATTCGAGAATACCCCACAAGCTGCCTGCCGCCGTGCAAAGGAGCAGGGCGTTCTGCCAAAAAAGCGGCAGGGTACCGCGCGAGTACGGTCTGACCAGCAAGTGCATGATGCAGGAAAATACTGCACCGAACAAACCTATCCACGCGCCGAGCAGCAGGGCACAGGGCACAGCCAGAGGCCACGGCAGCATGCCGTAGACATGCACAGGATAGGCAACCCAGTACACAGCGGCAGCAGCACCTGCGCCGGAAGCCAGCCAGCCGAGACGAAAGGCAGCGGATGCGGACCGGACGTGCCAGGCGATTGCGTACAGGGCAGCGGGAACAAGCAGAACAAGGAAAGAATTCTGCCAGAAAGGGTTTGGCAGCCCGGCAAACATGCCTGCCGAAACCAGAACAATAAGAACGATTGACCTGTTATTCACTGCAAAGCTCGCACGCATGGTCATAACGGTGTGTCATCATGAAAAAGGCGGCCGGAGCCGCCTTGAATTATTCAGAGGGAGTAACACGGATTGTCTTTATCTGCTTGGCGTCAGCTTCCATTACCGTATAGCTGTGAGCGCCGACAGTAAAAGATTCTCCTGCCTGCGGGACATGCCCTGCTATTTCAGAAAGATAACCGCCGATTGTTTCCACCTGATCGGACTCGAGCAAAACTCCGAGCCGTTCTGACAGATCTTCAAGGAAAGCCCTGCCTGAAACTTCAAGTGTTCCGTCGTCAAGAGCACGTATATCCTCCTGACGGGGCGCATCATGCTCGTCTTCTATGTCGCCCACAATTACTTCCAGCACATCCTCAATGGTCACAAGACCGGAGGTGCCGCCGTATTCATCAAGCGCAATGGCAAGATGATTCTTGCGGGTCCGGAATTCCTGCAGAAGCTCGCTCACCTTTTTCGTTTCCGGAACAAAGATGGGCTGACGCATGGTTTCAGTCACCGGCGCACTGCGCTGACCGGTGTCGGTAAGGACACTGAGCAGGTCTTTGGCATAAACAACGCCGATGATGTTGTCGCGGTTGTCACGATAAACGGGAATGCGTGAATGTCCCGAAGAAACAATCAGATCGATGATGTCCCCGAGAGAGCTTTGGTCGTCCGCACAGTCAATGTCGGTTCTGGGAGTCATGATCTCATAGACCTGCATTTCATCCAGCCGCAGGATGCTGAGAAGCATGGTGCTTTCTTCAGAATCCAGTTCACCGTCATCCTGAGCTTCAATGATGGCCTGTTCAACACTGTCGCCGTTCTTTGCGGAAAAGAATCTTGAAAAAAGCGACCAGAGCCTACTGTCCGAGCCTCCGTCCAATGTTTTCACTCCTGTTAAAATGTCTTCCGATTCTGCTGGGCAGCGGGTCCGGATACCTGTTCCTTTTCGAATAAGCATAACCGCTTTTCAAGGCAAGCGGTTTACCGGCTAAAAAATGACTCTTACTCTTCCGGGCCCCTTTCGCGGTAAAGCTCCAGATGGCGCTTCATGGCCCAGTTGCCGATAACCTCTATGCCTTCTCCGGCTTTCATGGGCTGCCAGACCAGCTCGTGAGTGCTGTTTTCCCTGTTACGGGCATACCCGATAAACTGTACGCCCAGATCCACATCACGTGTTTCAAAATCGATAAAAGGCGTCTGAGTGCGGCAGAGCAGCCAATATCTGTCCCGTTTGCCCAGTTCAGGTTCCCAGAGATCAAGCAGCAGCATGAAACGTTCGGCAATGGTGAACGTAAGTCCGCATTTTTTAGCCCGCTCGCGGCGGACCTTCAGTCTGGCGCCGCCTGCAGAGATATTAACCAGCTCAATATCAGAGGTTTTATTAGGAATAAATACCAAAGCAGGCTTTCCCCAGTCCTTGATATTCATTTTCATGCTGCCGGTGGTATCCAGCGGTTCAGCCCAAAGAGCCATACCCAGAACATACTGCTCCGGAGGTTCCACCCGCAGAAAAGCTCTTTTCTGCCGCTGTTCCAGCACTTCGGGCAGGCGCACGTTCATCATGCAGATGCCTTCCCCCTCCATGCGTATGCCGGCAATTGTGGTCACAAACGTGTAATAGACAGGATGTGTTCCTGACTTCAGACAAAAAAAGCATTCCACACTTCTGCCTATCCAGCCCGGCGAAAGCTTTTCCAGACCGGAGCATTCAAGCAGCAGAGTGTCATGTTCCAGCGCCACAGGCAGGCAGGTTGTGGCGTGGCGGCGTGCGCCCGGTGTGTGAAACTGCAGCTCGACTTTTCCCCGCTGGTCAATGGCTGTCTGCAGCTGCTGTGCAATTTCTGCGGGACGCAGAATCCAGCCCGCGGGCACATAACTGCCGTGCTTGCGCTTGAGATATGACAGAACGACAATGACACCCAGCAGCACGACAATGACACCGCACAGTACGGCTATGACCGTCAGCGACGCAGTGGATGAAAACGATGTGGCACCGAAGCTGTTACCGATTTCCGTAAAGTAGTTGGTCGTACGGTCCAGTGAAGAAAACCGGACAGCTGCGGAAGACGTCTGGATGTTCATTGCAATCTGATCCATTCTGAAAAGCTGCTCCAAAGGCTGAAAACAGCCTTGTGTATTTCAAGGGCATTGTACCAACGGCAGTATCCGCTGAACAATGCAAAAAAAACACCATAATAATGTTACAGCCAGCCGTTTTTTTTCAGATAGACCTCTATGCACGATAATGCAGCGGGTGTGATTCCGGAAATACGCGCAGCCTGACCAAGGGTCCGTGGACGGACTTTACTCAGTTTTTCAACAGCTTCCCGAGTCAATCCGTGAACAGCGGCATAATCCGCCGCTTCGGGAATGACCACAGATTCATGTCGCGCAGTACGCAGCACCAACTCTTCCTGCCGCTTCAGATACCCGGAATATTTTACAATGGTCTGGGCCTCTTCAAGAACATCCGCGGCAAAACCGGCCGTTTCAAGGCCGAACGCCTGCAGGTCCGTGATGCCCAGTGCCGGTCTGCGCAAAAGGTCTGCCAGACTCACCGATCTGGTGGGCACCGCCTCATTCATATGCACAAAAATATCCCGGGTTGCGGCATCGGGCCTGACCTGTCTTGCGTCAAGCTCCGCAAGCAGTTGCTCCAGCGCCGTTTTTTTGGCGGTGTACAGCTGCCATTGGGCGTCATCAACCAACCCCAGACTGCGACCCGCGGGTGTCAGTCTGCTGTCGGCATTATTTTCCCGCAGCAGAAGCCTGTGCTCTGCGCGCGACGTAAACATGCGGTACGGCTCCAGCGTTCCCTTGGTCACAAGGTCATCCACCAGCACTGCCATATACGCCTCATCACGGCCCGGAATAAAAGCAGGCAGACCGCGCAGACCGCAGAAAATGTTCAGAGCGGCCCACAGCCCCTGAGCGGCGGCTTCCTCATAGCCGGAGGTGCCGTTGACCTGTCCGGCCATCCACAATCCCGGCAGAACTTTTGTTTCAAGTGTGGGCTTAAGCTGCGTGGGATTGGCATAATCATATTCTATGGCATAGCCGGGCCGCACAATCTGGGCCTTTTCCAGACCGGGAATGGTGGCTATCATGGCTTTCTGCACGTCCAGCGGCAGGCTGGTAGGAATTCCACCGGGGTAAACTTCCGGACTGTGCAGGCCTTCCGGCTCGATAAAAATCTGATGCCTGTCCTTGTCGGGAAAACGCGCGATCTTGTCTTCTATGGAAGGGCAGTAGCGCGCTCCGGTACCGGAAATGATGCCGGTGAACATGGGGGAACGATCAAAACCTGCCCGTATAGTCTCATGCGTCGCCTCGTTGGTCCACGTAAGATAGCACGGCACCTGCGGCATGCGTGCATGCCGAGACCGGAAGCTGAAAGGGCGCGGCGGATTATCGCCGGGCTGCTCCACCATGACATCAAAATTGATGCTGTCACGTAGCAGGCGGGGGGTGGTGCCGGTTTTCAGACGGCCCAGTTCCAGTCCGACGGCACGCAGGCTTGCGGAAAGTCCCTGTGCGGCAGGGTCACCCAGCCGGCCACCGGAAAAGTGGGTCAACCCCACGTGGATAAGCCCGCTCATGAATGTTCCGGCGGTGACGCAGACCGCCCGCGACCTGAACTCCTGACCGAGCAGAGTGGACACCCCGGCGGCGCGGCCGTTTTCCACCAGCACGTTTTCCGCGGTATCCTGCCACACCCACAAATTATCCTGCCGGAAAACATCCCGCTGCACGGCTTTCATGTAAGCATCGCGGTCTATCTGGGCCCGTGTGGAATGGACGGCAGGCCCCTTGCTTGTATTCAGCAGACGAAACTGAATGCCGGCTTCGTCGGCCCACAGTCCCAACATGCCGCCCAGGGCGTCAATTTCCTTGACCATATGCCCTTTTGCCAGCCCGCCTATGGCAGGATTGCATGACAAATGGCCGATTCTGTCCGCGTTGATGGTCAGCAGCAGCGTTTTGAGCCCCAGACGGGCAGAAGCCATGGCGGCTTCACATCCGGCATGGCCGGCACCCACCACCACAAGATCGAACAGTTCGGGAAAAAAAGCTTTTTTTACTGACATAGCTAAAAAAGGCGCGTCATTTCGACGCGCCGGGCTGACTTTTATCGGGCCGGAGCAAGGGCGACATGAAGCATCACTTTTGCGTCGCCTATATTGGCCGAAATGAGCGAGCGCTCATTGGGCGTGTGCGCATTGGAGATAATCTTGCTCCAGACAACTGCGGGCAGCCCTTTGCGGCGCAAGGCAGCAGCCACGGTACCGCCACCTATACCCATGGGACGGGCATCTGCTCCGTATACGGACTTTACGGCATGCTGCAAAGCAAGAACCACAGGGGCACCCGTATCCGTAGGCGCTGTGGCCTGCTCGCGCTGCACCGGCTCCAGCGCAATGGTCACTCCGTATTGCGTCTCCACCTCTGCGGCCATGGCCTGCAGCTGCTGCATGACATCATCAAGGGCGTATTCAGGCAGTACACGGCAGTCGATATAAAATACGTCATTACCGGGTACAGTGTTCACGTTGGGCACGTTGGCCTCTTTTTTGGTGGGCACAAACGTGGAAACCGGCGGAACAAAAAGATCATTACGCAGATCAAAACTGGTGTGCAGGTCCTGAACTTTCAGTATCATGGCAGCCGCACCCACCAGCGAATTGATCCCCTCTTCCGGCCGCGAGCCGTGGCACTGCCTGCCGGTAACGGTTACTTTTACCCACAGGACACTCTTCTCGGCCACTTCAAGCATGGTGCCGTCCGCATTGCCGCAGTCAGGAACAAGAATCAGGTCTGCACTGCGGAAAAGTTCCGGACGGACGGCCAGCACATGGTCAAGCCCGAACGTGTTCCCTGTTTCCTCGTCCGCCACAAACAGAAGGCCAATGTTTATTTCCGGCGTGATATCATGACGACACAATGCCCGGGCCATCAGCAGGCTGGAAACAATGGCCTGCTGGTTATCTTCCACACCCCGCCCTATAAGGACATCACCCTCGGTACGCAAGGTATAGGGGTCGGCATCCCACAGATCCAGATCTCCGGGAGGGACCACATCCATGTGCGAAATGATCCAGAAAGTTCTGGAGGTATCGCGTCCGGCGATGCGGGCGATGACGTTGGGACGATATCCGCACGGAACACGGATATCCGGAGCATTGACGGTTTCAATATCCGTCACCCCGAATTCCCGCAGTCTGGCGATGATATATTCAGCCTTGGCTTCTTCGCCGATTCCTTCACTTTGAGGATCCAGCGCAGGAATGGCGGTCAGCTCGCGCTGCAGTTCCACCACGGTGTCGCGCTGGGTGTCGAGATAGGCAAAAAGAGTCTGTAACATTGTTTGCTCCTGACATGCATGGCACGGTTATGCGGTAATGCCGGGGCAGAATGCAGCCTGACACGGTGAAAGTAAAGTAAAAACGCCTGTGCAAAAAAACGAAAGGGCTGCCGAGGGCAGCCCTTTCGAAAGCTCGCGACAAGAGAGCAGTTACCCGCGGGCAGCACGCTTGGATGCTTTAAGGGGGTTAACCTTTTTGCCGCTGGCGGTCACTCTGGCTACGTGGGTAGCAAAGTTGCAGTTGCCCTGTGCCCACTTTTTGGCGGGGAAGGGGTAGCTGCTGCAGAACTTTTCACCTTCAAAAGAGCGTACACGGTCGCAACCGTCACACTGCTCAACAACAGGCGCCATCACCATGCCGTTAAGCTCAACGCCTTCGGCAGTCTTCACCGCGCCTTCGAGCATTCTTTCATCACTCATGATATAAACCTCCCAGTCGCGCAGGCTGCGCGGTATTGTTGTCTTGAAAGCAGGAATCCATGATACGGATTGCGGCAAATGTCAACATAAAAGCGTTTCAACAGGCCAGAAAGCCGGATCATCCCGTGATTTTTTTCTGCACCCACCTGCGGATAGAGGCCACTTCCCGCAGCAAGGCCGGATAATCAAATCTGGTGTGTCGTCCGTTTTCATATACAAATTCGCCGCCGACCATGGTGTGGGTAACTTCGTGCCCTGTGGCGGCATAAACAATATGAGAAACCGCAGAATACAGAGGCTGCAGATTCGGGGCTGACAAATCCAGTGCAATGAGATCTGCCTTGGCTCCCGGCACCAGCGCACCGGTTTCCGGCCAGCCGGCGCACTTCGCCCCCCCCGTGGTTGCCATGTCCAGCACCGTTGCCGCAGGCACGCAGGTCGGATCGGCATAGCGCAACTTGTGCAGCAGGGCGCATGTTTTCATTTCCGTAAACATATTAAGCCCGTTGTTACTGGCCGCACCGTCAGTACCAATGCCTACGCAGATACCTGCGGCAAGCATTTCCGGAACACGTGCGGCACCTGATGCAAGCTTCATATTGCTTACCGGGTTGTGTGCCACGCAAATCCCGGATTCGCGCAGTATCTCCAGCTCGTCATCGGTTACATCCACCGCATGCGCCACAGTGGTACGCGGCGAAAGTACGCCCAGATCACGGCAGTAAGGGATGGGGCGTTTGCCGAAGCTCGCAAGACACTGCGCGGTTTCGGCTGCGGTTTCGGCCAGATGGATATGCAGCCCGCAACCGAGTTCTCCGGCCAGCGCGGCGCAGCGGGCCAGCATTTCAGGGTTGCTGGTGTATACGGCGTGAGGCATGACCGCATGACGTATGCGGCTGTGAGAGGAATACCTGTCATGCTGCCGGCGTACTAGTTCAAAGGCATCTTCAATGCAGGCATATGCCGGCGAAGGAAAGGCGAAAAGGCCTTCTCCGCCCTGCATGCGCAGCCCCGCACGGTCAACGGCCTTGAATGTGGCATCTTCGATAAGGTACATGTCGCACAGGGTGGTAGTGCCCGTGGCAGCCATTTCGGCGCAGCCCAGCAGAGCGCTGACTTCGACTATCTCGGCACTCAGGTGCTTTTCAACCGGAAAAATATGCTCGGTGAGCCACTGCATTAGCGGCAAATCGTCGGCAAGCCCGCGCAGAAAAGTCATCGCCACATGGGTGTGGGCATTGACCAGCCCCGGCATGACGAGCATGCCCGAAAGGTCGCTTACAGCGTCGGTGCTCCATTCCGCGGCTATCACATCAGCATGGTCGACGGCGGTTATGGTGTCTCCGGTCACGGCCACAGCCGCATCACCAAGCACACGGCGCTGCTCGTCCTGAGTGACAAGAACACCGGCTCTGATAATCCGGTCACAATGTTGCTTCATTCAGGTCTCCTTTGCGACAGGCGTAATCACATATGGTATAAAGACATCGTCTGTCAGGCAATAACTAACAACTCAGGAGTGAAAAATGAGATGGGGATGTCTTCTGATTCACGGCTTCGGCGGAGCATCTTTCGAGATGCAACCGCTGGCTGAAGCTGTGAAGAGAGCCGGCGGAACGGCAAAATGCATAACCCTTCCGGGACATGACTCAAGCGTGACCCGCTTCCGCGAAACTTTTTTCAACGACTGGGCATCTTATGCCGAGGAGCAGTTTGTGACTTTTTCTCGCGAGGTTGACCACGCGGCAGTGGCAGGATTGTCCATGGGTGGCACTCTATCATTATATATCGCGGCGCGGCATTCACCTGCGGCTGTTGTCAGCATTGCCGCTCCCATCCATGTTTACCGGATCATCCCGTGGGAAATGAAAGACTGGCGCCTGCCTCTTGTGCGCTTTCTGCGGTTTGTCCGCCCCGTGTGGCCTTCAGCACCGCGTTCGTCCGCCTCACAGGAGATTGCGCCGTGGCGCGGTTATGACGGTGTAAATCTGCTGCCGCAGCTTTGGAGCCTTATAGAAGGTTGCCGAAGTGTCGGGCGCATGCTCGGAAACGTCACCTGTCCGGCGATGGTCCTCCATGCTCCCACAGACAGAACATCCCCTCCCAGCAACGCATGGCGGATCATCACTTCCATCAGCTCTGCGGTAAGGCAGATGCACCTGCTGCCGGTTACTGAGAAGATAACCGCCCATCATCTGCTTACCACACACAGAGAAACCTCCGGCAAAGTAGGGCAGCTTGTCACTGGATTCATCAAAGATAATATTACAAAATTGTAATTATCTTGCAGAAAATCATATGGATGGTTTTTTCTCAAAAATATAAAAAATGGACTAATATACTAAAAATAAAGAGTAAAGAATCAAACTGCCTGATAGCACCGCCCTGTGAATTGACATTTTTTATACTTTTACGTTAATTTCTAACATCAAGAGCGCATCTTCCTGCTGTTTATTTGTGCAATACGCAAAATAAACATTTTTGTCACAGATGCGCCATCCAGCAAAGGAGGCACGCTTTGCCTTTCAAGCCGATAAGTCAAAAATTCACAGACTTTGTCATTGTCCGCGATGATTCGCGCTGTATCAACTGCGAGGTCTGTGTGCGACAGTGCTCCTATGAGGCACATTACTGGGACGACACCAGACAGCGTGTCAGCTTCGACAGTTCAAAATGCACCGGCTGCCACAGATGCGCGGCGCAGTGCCCCACAAGCTGCCTGACCATACGCAGAAATCCTTCGGAATTCCGTGAAAACGCTTTCTGGACACCTGCGTTCATCAAACACATATACAAGCAGAGCGATACAGGCGGCATTCTGCTTTCCGGATCAGGCAGTCCGGCGGACAAACCCGTCTACTGGGACAACCTGCAGCTTGACGCAAGCCAGGTCACCAATCCGTCGATTGATCCGCTGCGTGAACCGATGGAGCTGCGCACCTATCTGGGAGCCAAACCGGATATCGCGGCTTTTGAAGAAACAGCCGGCACATTCAGGCTGAAGGGAGAAATGCCTCCGCAGATCCGGCTGGAGTATCCGCTGATGTTTGCAGCCATGTCGTTCGGATCCATCAATTTCAACCTGCACAAAGCCATGGCTCAGGCCGCCACGGAACTGGGCATAGTCTACAATACGGGAGAGGGCGGGCTCCATCCTTCGCTGTACGGCTACGGGGCCAATACCATTGTACAGGTAGCCTCCGGCCGTTTCGGGGTGCATAAAGACTACCTGAACGCAGGTGCGGCAGTGGAAATAAAGGTTGGTCAGGGGGCAAAGCCGGGTATCGGCGGACACCTGCCGGGTGAAAAGATTGACGAAGAAGTGTCACGCACCCGCATGGTACCTCTCGGTTCGGACGCCATATCTCCGGCTCCGCACCACGACATCTACTCCATTGAAGATCTGCTGCAGCTTATCTATGCCATCAAGGAAGCCACCCGATACCGTGTTCCCGTTTCCGTCAAGATTGCAGCCGTTCACAATGCTCCGGCCATTGCCTCGGGCATAGTCCGGGCCGGTGCCGACATTGTGGTGATTGACGGATTCAGAGGTGGCACAGGTGCTGCGCCCACCATGATCCGCGACAACGTGGGCATACCCATCGAACTGGCCCTTGCCGCGGTAGACAACCGCCTGCGCGATGAGGGTATCCGCAACCATGCCTCGCTTGTGGTTTCGGGAGGAATGCGCTGCAGCGCGGACGTTGTGAAGGCCATAGCGCTGGGTGCGGACGCTGTTTACATAGGAACTGCGGCTCTTGTGGCTGTAGGATGCACCCTGTGCGGCCGCTGTTATACCGGCAAATGTCCGTGGGGTATCGCCACCAATGAAGCACGCCTGAAAAAACGCCAGAATCCCGATGTGGCAGCCAGACGCCTTGCCAACCTTATCCGCGCATGGGGGCACGAAATACAGGAAATGCTGGGCGGCATGGGCCTGAACTCCATTGAAAGCCTGCGGGGCAACCGCGACAAGCTGCGCGGCATCGGCCTCAATCAGGTGGAACTGGACATACTGGGCGTTAAACACGCGGGCAGATAGCCCGAAAATGCTCGGGCGGCTCTTTTTGCCGTCAGGCCGGACTAATCCGGCGACAGGAGAACGACATGAAAGCTCCGGATACATTCTGGCAGTTTGATAAAGACATTTCCGGATGTGGTGTCTTCGGTGTCATTGACAGGAAGAAAAATCTCATTTCCGGTTCCATGCCCATAAGCGCCATGTGCACCATGCATGACAGGGGCAACGGACTGGGCGGTGGTTTTGCCGCTTACGGCATTTATCCTCACCACGCCGACAAGTATGCCTTCCACCTGATGTGTGACGACCAGACATCTCTGGACAAGGCGGAAAAGGTTATCAAAGAATTCTTCGACATTGCGGAGTCTCAGCCCATTCCCACCAGAAAAACTCCGGCCATCAAAAATCCGCCCATTGTATGGCGTTTTTTTGTCACGCCCAGACAGGTGCGCCCCCGATGGGAACATCTGGACGAGGCCGACTATGTGGTCAGCGTGGTCATGCATATCAATAAAACAGTGGCCGGAGCGTTTGTTTTTTCGTCAGGAAAAAATATGGGGGCGTTCAAAGGGGTTGGTTTTCCGGAAGACATAGCCGATTTTTTCAGGCTGGACGAATACAACGCGTATATATGGACGGGACACAACCGTTTTCCGACCAATACGCCCGGATGGTGGGGCGGCGCGCACCCGTTCACCATTCTGGACTGGGCCATTGTGCACAACGGCGAAATATCTTCATACGGCATCAACAAGCGGTATCTGTGTCAGCATGATTATGAGTGCACATTGATGACAGATACTGAAGTTGTTGCGTATCTGCTTGATCTTCTTATCCGCAAGCACGGCCTGAGCAAACGCATGGCAAGCAGAGTTTTCGCCCCGCCTTTCTGGGATGAGATAGACAGAATGCCCGAAGACGAGCGCAGGGCGTGCGAGGCTTTGCGCATGGTGTACGGTTCGGCCATGCTCAACGGTCCGTTTGCCATTCTGGTCACCGACGGCAAAAGCATGATGGGCCTGAATGACCGTGTAAAGCTCCGTCCTCTTATTGTGGCGGAAAAAGATGACATGGTGTTCATGTCCAGCGAAGAAAGCTCCATCCGTGAAGTGTGTCCCGAACTTGACAGAGTATGGGCGCCCAAAGCCGGTGAACCTGTCATTGTTGAAGTGGAGGCGTGACATGGGCAAAAAAGTGGAAATAGATGCCGCCGGAGTATACTACCGGCAACTTAATGAGCAGATTCACACCGCGCTGGAAAACGGTGCCGACACGGTGGAAATATTCAATATCCGTGGACAGCGGTATATCGGTAACGCCGTCGAAGGAGATGTCCGCTTTATTCTGCACGGCGTGCCGGGACAGGATCTGGGCGCTTTTATGCGCGGGCCGGCCATACGGGTGGAAGGCAACGCGCAGGACGGCGTGGGCAACACCATGGATGACGGCACCATTGTTATCAACGGCATGGCAGGAGACGTTCTGGGCTATGCCATGCGCGGCGGCAGAATACTTGTCCGGTCAGACGTGGGATACCGCGTGGGAATTCATATGAAAGCCTATATGGACAAATCCCCTGTGATTGTTGCCGGCGGTAAGGCAGGAGACTTTCTGGGAGAATACATGGCCGGCGGAGCCATCATCCTGCTGGGCATGGATACTTCCAAGCCCGAAGCCCCCATTACCGGCAGAAGTCTGGGAACGGGCATGCACGGCGGCGTAATATACATCCGCGGCACCGTACCCCGATACCAGTTGGGGCCGGGGCTGCATTTTGAACCGCTCACGCCCGAAGACACGGCATTCATAACAAAGCATGTCCGCGACTTCTGCACCGAATTCGGAATGGACGCGGCCATGGTGCTGGACGCTGACTTTGCCAAGGTGAAGCCTTTTTCGCACAGGCCTTACGGTAACATGTACGTGGGTACCAACTAGTCCAGAAAAGCGTTGAAAGTTTCTGTTCAAGCAGGTAGGTAGATTGCGTTTTCCCGCATCTGCGGGCTGCAACGCAAGAAACCTGACTGGCAAGGAGGATATATGTTCTCGACTAGTGTGGCCTATGCCATGGGTGCCGGCGCGGAAGCCGGAGCACAGGGTGGCAACCCGATCATGAGCTTTGTGCCCCTGATTCTGATGTTCGCGATTTTCTACTTCATGCTCATCCGGCCTCAGCAGAAAAAGGCAAAAGAGCATCGCGAAATGCTTGGTAACCTGAAAAAAGGTGACCGTGTGATCACCGGCGGCGGCCTGTATGGACGTATCGTCGAAGTGAGTGATGAATGGCTGTCCGTTGACCTCGGGCAGACTGTCGTCAAAGTCGGCCGCGGCTTCATTTCCGGTCTTGCCGATCCCAAAAACGGCAAAAAAGAAGAACCCGCCAAGGACAGCAAGAAATAACGACGCTCCGGCGTCTTTTTATGCAAGCATACAGAAAAGACCGCCTCCCGCGGTCTTTTCTGCCTGAATGCTTGCTTTTTTGTTGTAAAGAAGCCTGATGCCCCGCATCGGGCGACAAGGCACGCCTGCCTGCAGCAGCAGGTACACAACGGCGTGTTTTTCAGCCCACTGAATAGAGGAGTTGCAATGAAAGAGGGCCTGCGATGGAGAATCGCGCTCACACTCGTTGTGGCAGTGATGGGGCTGGCCTATACACTGCCTAGCATTCCCGCCTTCAAATCCTCCCCGTTGCAGAAAATCCTGCCCGACAACAAAGTCAGCCTCGGCCTTGACCTTATGGGCGGTATTCATCTGACACTGGGTGTAGATGTGGACAAAGCGCTGGAAAACGCATTGTCCCAGACGGGAAATGATCTGCGTGAGATCGCGCGTGACGAAGGAATTTTTCTTATGCGGCCCCGCGTGGTCGCAGGAGACCGGCTGGAGTTCATTCTGCTGAAAAAAGAGCAGCGGGGTGAACTGGATAGCCTGCTGAAAAAACAGTTCGAAAGACTTACTGTTTCGCCCCCTCAGGTGCTGAACGACGGCAGGGTGAAATATTCTCTGGCCTTCAGCTCTGAGTACAAAAAGTATCTTTCTAATCTGGCACTTGATCAGGCCGTTAAAACCATTCGCAACCGTATTGACCAGTTCGGCGTGGCCGAACCCGACATACGCAAGCAGCAGGACAACCGCATTCAGGTGCAGCTGCCCGGCCTTAACGATCCGGAAAGGGCCATCCAGATCATCGGCAAAACCGCCCACCTTGAGTTCAAGATGGTGCGCGACGATGTGGATCCCGCCAATGTGGCCAGAGGCATTGTTCCGCCCGGAACTGAAATCCGCGAGATGCAGGAACGGGGCGCCTCGGGTGCCTCGATACCCGTTGTAGTCAACCGCGAAGCGGTAATGACCGGCGAAAATATTGTGGACGCCCGCGCCAGCTTCGACCAGTTCAACCAGCCCTACGTCATCATGACCTTCAACGACCGCGGGGCACGGATGTTTGAACTGGTGACCGGTGAAAACAAAGGTAAGCGGATGGCCATTGTGCTGGACGGCAAAGTGTACTCCGCGCCTGTTATTCAGGAAAAAATCAGAGGCGGGCGGGCCAGCATCACAGGCCGCTTCAGCGATGCCGAAGCACACGACCTTGCGCTTGTGCTGCGTGCCGGCGCATTGCCCGCACCGGTACATATTCTTGAAGAACGGTCTGTCGGCCCTTCGCTGGGCCAGCAGTCCATTGACCAGGGTGTCACCGCGGCTCTGGCCGGCGGTGTGCTGGTGGTCATATTCATGGTTGTCTACTACGGTTTCGCCGGTCTGGTTGCCAACGTGGCACTCAGTTTCACTCTGGTGCTCATCCTTGCCGGCCTTGCCGGATTCGGGGCAACCCTGACGCTGCCGGGCATTGCCGGCATCATCCTGACACTGGGGATGGCCGTAGACGCCAACGTACTGATCTTCGAACGAATCCGGGAAGAACTGCGTAAGGGGCTAACCCCCCGGGCAGCCATTCAGGAAGGGTACAGCAGGGCCACTCTGACCATTGTGGATGCCAACATCACCACCATCATAGCGGCTGTCATTCTGTATCAGTTCGGAACCGGCCCGATACGCGGTTTTGCCGTCACGCTGAGTCTCGGCATTCTGGCCTCCATGTTCACCGCTATCTTTGTATCGCGCGTGCTTATGGATATCTGGAGCCTGAAACGCCAGGGCCGAAAGCTCAGCATCTAAGGAGAGGAATTCATGGGATTGTCCATAATAAAGCCCGATATCAATATTGATTTTGTCGGTCTGCGCAAAATATCTCTGTGCCTTTCCGGAGTGGTTCTCCTTGTCGGGCTGCTTTCGCTTTTCATCAAAGGCGGCCCGAGCTACGGAATTGACTTTGCCGGCGGGGTGGTGGTGCAGGTGCAGTTTGACCGCTCCGTCGAGCCGGCCGCCATCAAGAGCAGTCTGGAAGACCTTAACCTTCCTGGACTGAGCGTGCAGCGTTTCGGAGACAGCGCAGACAATGAATACCTCGTGCGCGTTTCGCAGGCGGGAGAAAATCCCGAAGATCTGCGCAGTGACATTGCACAGGCTTTTACCGGAAAACTTCCGGGGGCCAGCTATGAAATCAAACGGCTGGAAATGGTAGGCCCGAAAGTAGGGGCCGATCTGCGCTCGAAAGCGGTTGAAGCTCTTTACTTCGCCGTGCTGCTCATTGCCATTTACATCTCAGGCCGTTTTGAACAACGCTGGTTCACCGCGGGTATCATGGCCGCGGCCCTTGCCACCGGCATGTATCTGCTGGGCCAGCTGGGTATAAGCAAAGCAGGTCTGGTGTTTGCCGCCTTGCTGCTTACGCTTGCGCTCTGCTGGAAGCTGAAGCTCAACTTCGCACTGGGGGCGCTTGTGGCGCTCATACACGACGTAACCATTACGGTGGGGCTTTTTTCCTTGCTGGACAAGGAGTTTGACCTGACCATCGTGGCAGCGCTGCTGACCATTATCGGGTACTCGCTGAACGACACCATCATTGTCTACGACCGTATCCGCGAATACCGGCTGTCGCACCAGAACGAATCGCTCGGTTCGGTAATCAACCTGGCCATCAACCAGACGTTGAGCCGGACCATCCTGACATCCGGCACCACGCTGCTTGTCATCATCACGCTGTACTTCCTCGGAGGCGGCGTTATCCACGACTTCGCGCTGGCCATGCTGATAGGTGTGGGCGTAGGTACCTATTCGTCCATCTTCGTCGCAAGCCCCATCCTGCTCATGCTCGGGGTGGATGTGCCTGCAGAAGAACCTGCTCAGGATACCCCCTGAGCCTTTCCGGTCATTCATTGACAAACAAGAGAGCGCCTGCGGGCGCTCTTTTTTTTGGGCATAACAAAATAAATGCATGAAGACGTTGCGTTTATTATACATGCACTGTTAGTATTGTTTGCAATATGGACTGCATGTCCCATGTTCCAATACCCATAAATACGGAGGATGTAATGAAAAAACTGATCGCAATCATGAGCCTGTGCCTTGTTCTCGGAACCGGAGCAGCCATTGCCACGGCAGCTGAAGACGGAGCCTCACTGTACAGAATGTGTGCAGGGTGCCACGGCGCCGACGGCAGCAAACTGGCCATGGGGGTCGGCGAACCAATCAAGGGGCAGAGCGCCGAACAGCTGTATAAAAACATGAAAGGCTACCTCGACGGTTCTTTCGGCGGATCTAAAAAAAGTGTCATGATCAATATCATGAAGCGCCTCAACGACGAGCAGATCAAGACTCTGGCCGACCACATCGCAAAGTTCTAAGCATCCGTCATCTTTCGGAGGGTCCCCATGAAGATGCCTGCCTTGCTGTCAATAGCAGCTGTTGTGATCTTCTGCCTGCTTGCCATTACCGGCATACCCGCTGCAGCCGAAGAGCATACAGCTCATACCATGCAGAATCCGGAAGCCCGGCCGGCAGCAGTGCCACATGCCGAGACAGGGCACGGGCACGAAGATACCGGCCACGAAGCCCATACGGCAGCGGAGGGGATGCCTCAGAAAGAGGACGCCCATGTTCATCCATCCGCTTCTGCCGCCCCCCAGGCGGCAGAAGTGGATGAAAAGCTCGGGCAGTATGTGCCCGAAGGACTTAGCTTCACAGACTCACAGGGGCGCGTGGTCGATATTCGATCCGTTATGGACAAACCGACCATTGTCGCCCCTGTTTATTATTCCTGCCCCACGGTATGCAATATTCTGATGAGTTCCATAGCCAGCGTACTGCCCGGTGTCACCCTTACCCCCGGCAAAGATTATAAGGTGCTCAGCGTCAGTTTTGACGAACTGGATACCCCCGAGCTGGCAGCCCGCAAAAAAGCCAATTACATGCAGGCCCTTGATAACGCTTTTCCACCCGAAGCATGGCTGTTTCTCACCGGTGACAAACATAACATCGATGCATTTATGGACAGCATCGGTTTCCGCTTTCAAAGACAGGGCAGAGACTTCATCCACCCTGTAGTTCTTGTGGCGGTGTCACCTGAGGGGAAAATAGTCCGCTACCTGTATGGCAGCGGTTTCCTGCCTTTTGACATCACCATGGCTGCAACGGAAGCGGCAGAAGGAAAAGTGGGACTGTCTGTAAAACGAGTGCTGGCATATTGTTTTACATACGACCCGGAAGGAAAACGCTATGTATTCGACTTTATGCGTATTGCAGGAATTGTGGTTCTTTCCGGCATAGCTTTGTTCCTCTTTCTTCTTTTGCGCGGCGGAAAAAAAAGAAACTGACTTAGCGGCACAACAATAAGCTAAACGTCCCAAGTGAGAGGTGGTTATGGCTACGGCTGACGCGGTTCAGACTTCCCGGGGCTTCTGGGGACCGTTGCAGGGCACAAAAAACAGCATCGGTTCATGGATTTTTTCAACAGACCACAAACGTATCGGCATACTGTATTTCTATGGTATAATCGGATTTTTCCTCGTGGGGCTGCTTCTTGGCTTTCTTGTACGCCTTGAGCTTATCGCCCCCGGAAAAACCATCATGGACGCGCAGACATACAATGCCATATTCACGCTGCATGGCGTGGTCATGATTTTTCTGGTGGTCATCCCCAGCATTCCGGCCGCATTCGGCAATATCTTTCTTCCCATTCAGATAGGGGCCGAGGATGTCTCCTTTCCCCGCCTGAACAATTTTTCATGGTGGCTTTATGTCACCGGTGCCGTGCTCGCGCTCAGCTCTCTCTTTACGGGTGACGGTCCGCCGGACACGGGCTGGACGTTTTACGTCCCCTTCAGCAACGTGACCACCACAAACGTCAACGTGGCTCTTGCAGCCGTATTTGTTCTGGGTTTTTCTTCCATACTCACCGGCCTCAATTTCATCACCACCATCCACAGATTACGGGCCGAGGGCATGACATGGACCCGGCTGCCTCTTTTTGTCTGGTCGCTGTATGCCACCGGCTGGATTCAGGTACTCGCCACTCCGGTGCTTGGTATCACCGTGCTGCTGGTTGTGGTTGAAAGGGTAATGGGGGTGGGGCTGTTTGACGCCACCAAAGGCGGCGACCCGCTGCTGTATCAGCACCTTTTCTGGATATATTCACACCCGGCCGTGTACATAATGATTCTGCCCGCCATGGGTGTAATTTCCGAAATAATTCCGGTATTTTCCCGCAAGAAAATCTTCGGCTACAAGATGATCGCTTTTTCCAGCCTTGCCATAGCCTTTGCGGGTTCACTGGTATGGGCGCATCATATGTTCACCAGCGGCATGAGCGATACCGCAGTGCTGGTTTTTTCGTTTCTCACATTTGTCGTCGCCATTCCTTCTGCCATCAAGGTGTTCAACTGGGTTTCCACCATGTTCAAGGGGTCCATCTATCTTGAACCGCCCATGTACTACGCCATGGCGTTCATCTTTCTCTTTTCCATAGGTGGGCTTACCGGACTGGTGCTGGGCGGGGCCGGAACTGATATCCATGTGCATGATACATATTTTGTTGTCGCGCACTTCCATTATGTCATTTTCGGCGGGCTCGGGTTTGGTCTGTTCGGAGCCATGCATTACTGGTTCCCCAAAATATACGGAAAGATGTATAACAAAAGAGTGGCCAACATCTCCTGTCTGGTTACTTTCATCGGTTTCAACGTTCTGTACTTTCCGCTTTTCGTCATCGGCCTGCAGGGCATGCCGCGCAGATATTACGACTATCTGCCGCAGTACACCACGGGGCATTTCATTTCCACAGTAGGATCCTGGATTCTGGCCGCAGGGCTTCTGCTCATGCTGTGGAATCTGTTCAAGGGAGCACGCAGCGGCCCCCGGGCCGGTGACAATCCTTGGAACGCCGTGACATTGGAATGGCAGGTTCCTTCTCCTCCCCCGCATCACAACTTTGTTGAAGAACCTGTAGTCACACACGGGCCGTACGACTTCAGGGAGGTGACTTCCGATGAGTAACGTCCATAACGACTATCTGGGCGCCAAAATAGGCATGTGGCTGTTCCTGTTTACAGAAGTCCTTCTCTTCGGCGGATTGTTCCTGCTGTATGCCATCTACCTGCATCAGCACCCTGCAGAGTTCCATAAGGCCAGCAAGGAACTGGACGTATTGCTGGGCACGGTAAACACCGTGGTGCTTATCACTAGCAGCTTTTTTGTGGCTCTTTCCATCAGCGCATTGCAGCAGGGCAAAGTTGTGCTTTGTAAACGTCTGCTCACCGCCACCGTAGGGTGTGCGCTTATCTTTCTGGTTATCAAGTACTTTGAGTGGAGTGCCAAAATTCATCACGGGATATACCCCGATTCAGACCAGCTTTTGCTGCGTCCCGCCGGCGAGATTGTCTATTTCGGCCTTTACTATGTGATGACGGGGCTGCATGGCATACACGTCATCATAGGCGGAGCCGTACTGCTTTATGCATTACGGTTGATCAACGCGGGCAGGGTAACCGCTGACAATTTCATCTTTCTCGAAAACAGCGGCCTGTACTGGCATCTTGTTGATCTGGTATGGATTTACCTTTTTCCGCTTTTTTACCTCATTGTGTAGGAGAGATCATGAGCGCCGAACACCACCATATTGTCAGTTTCAGGCAAAACACCATCATCTGGCTTGTCCTGCTCGTTTTCACTGCCATCACGGTTGCCGCGTCCCGCTTTGATTTCGGATTCCTGAACATCGTCGTTGCCCTTGGCATAGCCACCTGCAAAGCCGGTCTGGTGACGCTTTATTTCATGCACCTGCGGTATGAGGGCAATCTTATCCGCCTGATGGTTTTCATTGCCTTTGCAATTCTTGCCATCGCCATAGGATTCACATTTTTTGACGTAGCCTACAGGTGAGGTGCCTATGTTTCCGCAATCACTCAGCCCTGTGCAACAGGTTGATCTGGCTTTCTATGTCATCTTCGGCATTTCAATAGCAATTCTGGTATGCATAACCGCCTGTATGCTGTGGTTCGCATGGCGCTATCACCACACGCGCAACCCCAAACCGGCGCGCTTCGACGGCAACGTGACAGCAGAAGTGCTGTGGACCGTTATTCCATCCCTGCTTGTGATGGGCATGTTCTATTACGGCTGGATAGGCTTCAAGGCACTTCGCTCTGTTCCTGCCAATGCCATGGAAGTCAAAGTGACTGCACGCATGTGGTCATGGGTTTTTGAATACCCCAACGGCAAACGGGCAAACACCCTCTATGTGCCGGTCAACAAGGCAATACGGCTTGATATGACCTCAGCAGATGTTTTGCACAGCTTTTATGTACCTGCCTTCCGCATCAAGATGGACACAGTTCCGGGTATGGACACCTACGCTTGGTTCAAGGCGGAACGGACAGGAGAATATGACATCCTGTGTGCGGAATACTGCGGGTTAAAGCACGCCAACATGCTTTCTACGGTGGCCGTAATGCCGGAAAAAGACTTCGAAGACTGGCTGAATGCCACCGAACAGACCGATGACGAGGCCAAGGCGCTGGCACTGCTGGAAACTCACGGCTGCATTTCATGCCACTCGCTGGACGGCAGCCCCGGTCTGGGACCGACGCTTAAAGATATCTACGGTGCCGAGCGCCTGATTATTATGCCCGACGGTACAAAGACAACCATGGTGGCCGACGAACAGTACCTGCGCCGCGCACTGCTGCAGCCCAACGCCGAGGTGGTGGAAGGCTATGACCCCATGATGCCCTCGTATCAGGACAGTGTTCCCCCCGGCGAAATAGACTTGATGGTGGGCTGGATGCTTAACCGCAACCAGTCTGCGATAAGTGCAGGCCGCAAGCTGATGCAGGAAGAAGGCTGCATTTCCTGTCACTCTACGGACGGTTCCGAAATTATGGGCCCCAGTGTTAAAAACCTGTACGGCTATCAGCGTCTGGTCATAGAAGATGGTACAGAAAGGACTGTCACGGCAGACGAGAGCTATCTTATTGAAAGCATACTCAATCCTTCTGAAAAGCTGACCAAGGGATATGATCCCGTTATGCCGCCGTACGAGATGGACGAAGAGAGGCTAAACGCTCTTGTGGAATATATGAAGAGCCTGTCCGACAAAAACGGGAAGGCGCAATAGTGCTGCGGGCAGCATCCAGCCTGTTCAGGTTCCGCGTGGCGGGCATGGTGGCACTGTCCTGTGTCTTCGGCTATCTGCTGGCAGCAGGCGCAGCGGGGCCGGACATGGTCACGTCCGCAGCCGGCACCTTTCTGCTGACATGTGCCTGCTCGGTGTTCAACCAGATTCAGGAAAAAGATCTGGATGCCCGTATGCCCCGCACCCGCAACCGGCCTGTTGCCTCCGGCAGGCTGCCAACAGCGGCGGCATGGGCTGTGGGCATGGCGGCACTGCTACCCGCACTGATACTGCTGCATGCGGCGGGCGGCGTCCGTCTGGTGTTGCTGTCCGCGGCCGTGCTGGCATTATACAATGGCGTATACACCCCGATGAAAAAATACACGGCTTTTTCGCTGCTTGCCGGGGCAGTACCGGGTGCTCTGCCTCCTGTGTTCGGCTGGCTGGCGGCAGGTGGTAATCTTTATTCACCCGAGATAGCGCTGCTTTTCATCGTGTATTATCTGTGGCAGGTCCCGCACTTCTGGCTGCGGGCAGAACGCGACCGCCAGTCGTACCTTGGGGCCGGTCTTCCCTTACCTTCTGTCGAGCTGCCGCACAGGTATCATGCACTGCTGCGGCTGTGGTATGCGTCATACATGGTGGCGCTGCTTCTGTTGCCCGTATTCCCCTTCATAGCCGAAACAGCGGTGCGCATTGCCGTGTGCCTTGCCGGTATCACCGGTCTGGCAGCCTCGGGCTATCTGCTGGCGTCGCCTGTAAGGGGATTTCATGCCGTCAATGTCAGCATGCTTTTTGTCATGCTTCTGCTGGTCGCAGACCGGCTTGTCACTTCCGGTATTATTACCTGAAAGGAGGATTACATGCCGAGCATGTGGATTCATCCGGCACTCCAGCTGTTCGCCACCATTGCCGGCGGATATGTTTTTTATCTCGGCATCAGACGATTCATGATGCTGCACATGAAGAAAAAAGTACCCTTCAACTGGAAAGGGCACGTTTTATGGGGGAAAATTGCAATCGCCCTATGGATTGCAGGAATGGGGCTCGGGCTCTTTTTTGCGTGGATGGGATGGGGAGTCATGCTGATAACCGGTTGGCACTACATTGCGGGGTTCATCATAATTCCTCTTGCCGCCGCGGGGTTCGCCACAGGGTATGTGCTCGACAAATACAAAAAAAAGCGGGCCGTGCTCCCGCTGGCCCACGGCATCAACAATCTGGTGCTCATGCTGCTCATACTGTTTCAGTTGTACACGGGCGTTCTCATCATCCGCGATTATCTGCTGTAACAGCAGCACAAAGCATATACGCAAATAAAAACGGGACCCGAAGGTCCCGTTTTTATTTGCGTATCAGTCTATCCGGTAATGGCAGCCAACGCTCTGTTTGTTGCGGCGTGCCGCCATGGTAACCACGTAACCCGCCTGACAGCCGTGGAAAAGATCCACAAGCGGCTTGGAGAGGGGAGTGCGCTTGTAAAAGTCACTCACATGACGCCACAGGTCGCGCATCTCGTCATGAGCACGCTGCAGACGGCTGGATGTTCTGGTAATGCCCACGTAATTCCACATGGTATTGCGCAGGGTTGTCCAGTCCTGAGCAATCAGGGCCGGGTCATCATTTTTTTCATCGCCCAGCGGATTCCAGTCAGGAATGGAATCACGCAGCCTCTTATTCAGCGCTGCCCGGCGTCCCAGTCTGCCATGAATATTCAATGCCGCGTTGCGGCCCCACAGCAGGGCTTCAAGCAGGGAAGTGCTGGCAAGTCTGTTGGCGCCGTGTACCCCGGTGCAGTTGCATTCGCCCACACTGTAAAGGCGTTCCAGCGTAGTCCTGCCGTTCAGGTCGGCCAGCACCCCTCCGCAGAAATAATGTGCTGCGGGCACAACGGGAATGGGCTGTCTGCGGATATCAATACCAAGATTCAGGCATCGCTGGAAAATGGTAGGAAACCGCGTTTCAAGATTGTGCTCGACATAGTTGGCCGCATCCAGAAAAACACAGTCGCTGCCTGTGGAGAGCATTTCTTCCACAATGGCGCGGGCCACAATGTCACGCGGCGCAAGATCGGCCCGGGGATCATAGCGGTGCATGAAAGGTTCGCCGGACGCATTGACAAGCCGGGCTCCCTCACCGCGCATGGCCTCGGTAATCAAAAAACGGCGTTCAGTGCGGTGATACAGCGCTGTGGGATGAAACTGAACAAATTCTGCATTTTCAATTCGCGCACCAGCCCTGTATGCCATGGCCAGACCGGAACCGACACACACAGGAGAGTTGGTTGTGTGCAGGTAAATCTGTCCTATTCCTCCCGTGGCCAGCACGGTAAAATCTGCCAGAATGGTCTCCACACAACGTAACTGTTCGTTAAAAACATATGCTCCGGCGCACTGGTTCACCAGCTGGTATTTGAACTCCAGACTGGTACCGTGGTGATGACTGGTCAACAGGTCGATGGCCGTGCGGTTGGTGAGCACCCGTATATTGGGTGATGCCTGCACCTCGCGCATCAGCCCGTCCATAATGGCCCGGCCGGTGTAATCAGCACAATGCAGAATACGCTGAGCAGCGTGACCGCCCTCCATGGTCATGTCCCACTCGCAGTCGGCGCCGGTCTTGCTGTCGTCCTGCTGACGGGCAAAAGGAATGGACAGCCTGTCCACAAGAACGTCCTGAACGGCCTTAGGTCCTTCAACGCTCACATGGCGTACGGCTTTTGTCGAATTGTACCTGTGACCGGCCACCAGAATATCTTTTTCCAGCTGCTTGGGGTCACCGTCGTGCGCACGGAAAACAATGCCTCCCTGTGCCAGCGCAGTGTTGCCTTTATCAAGCGTATCACCGCTGGTTATCAGGGTGACCTCTATACCCATGTCGGCCAGAGTAAGAGCCGCAGTGCATCCGGCAATACCGGATCCGATGACCAGAACAGGAGTGACGGGACGGAAAGTGGACATAAAAGTGCCTCTTTTTATGCGCAGGCCTGCAGCATGCGCTCCAGGGCAACACGGGCGTTGTCCTGCATTTCTAGGGGAACCATAACCGGCGCACATGTGCCGTTTTCAACTGCGGTCAGCGTTGCCGCCAGCTTTTCTTCAGTGACGCTGTTCATGTGTGAACACGCACTTTCAAGCAGCGGCAGCACGGTCTTGCGGCCGGCATATTGCGCTGCCAGCCTTTCCACCAGATTGATTTCAGTACCCACAACTACAGTGGAACCTTCGGGCGCCTCTTCGGTGTATCTGATTATGAAAGACGTTGACCCTGCGGCATCGGCCTGTCTGACCACATCGGGGCTGCATTCGGGGTGCACCACGATGCGGCATCCGGGATGGGCTTCGCGCATTGTGGCGATCTGCCGCAGATTGAAGCGGGCATGAATGGCACAGCAGCCCGGCCACATCAACAGGTCAGCCCTGTCCGCCGCGTCAAAGTCGATGGCAGCCCCGTTTTGGCGGATATTAAGAATATGGCGTTTTTCAAAAGGAATCTGCAGAGCATCCGCTGTGTTTGCCGCCAGATTCTTGTCAGGAATAAAAAGCACCGCATCGCCCTGTGCAAACGCCCATTCAAGCATTGTACGGGCATTGGCCGACGTGCACACCGAACCGCCATGTCTGCCCACCACGGCTTTCACAGCCACCGATGAATTGACATAAGTAAGAGGTACAATGCGTCTGCCACGACCGGAAAGCGCGGTGAGTACCCGGTCGACCCTTTCTGCGGGAGCCATCTGCGACATGACACAGTTCGCATCCGGCTCGGGCAGATAAATTTTCTGACCGTGGCGGGCCAGCAGGGCAGACGATTCTCCCATGAAATACACCCCGCAGAAAACAATATGTTCCGCATCAACCTGAGATGTCTTGCGGGCCAGTTCCAGCGAGTCGCCCCGCAGCTCAGTGTGCCGGATTACGGTTTCGTGCTGGTAGTGGTGTCCCATAATGGTCAGGCGGCTGCCCATACGGGACCTGATCTCCTGAATGGTGTCATAGCTGTTTTGTGTATTCATTTGCTACTCGCTTATACGCATGCTGAAATCTGCGGAAGGGGCGGAATGAGTCAGCCTGCCCACGGAAATAAAATCAAGCCGTCGAGAGGAGGCCTGCGCCAGAACGCGGATGGTTTCCAGAGTCACTCCGCCGCTTGCTTCAGTCTCAATATGATCCGGAATAAGCGGTAAAGCGGCTGCAAGCCCGTCTGCATCCATGTTGTCCAGCATAATTCTGTCAACGTTACAGGCCACGGCTTCACACACGTCATCCGGCGTGCGGCACTCCACCTCCACGGGGGGGCAGGGGGAATACGTGTCCCTGAGCCTCTGCACTGCGGCGGTGATGCTGCCGGCAAGATCAATATGGTTGTCTTTGAGCATCAGCATTTCTTGCAGGTTCCGCCGGTGGTTGAGCCCGCCGCCGATAACAACCGCGTACTTTTCCGGATATCTCAATCCGGGCAATGTCTTGCGGGTATCAAGAAGGCGGGTGCCCGTACCGGAAAGTGCGTCAACATAACGGGCAGTCAGATTGGCTATTCCGGAAAGATGGGTCATGAAATTCAGAATAATTCTTTCCGCCTTGAGCAGGCGGCGGGCGGAAGCCCGAAGCCGGACGACGGTGGTTCCCGCAGTGACATGCGCACCGTCAGCATACGGAGTGTCGACGGTGTAGTCGTCCCATCCCTGCGGCTGCGGGTCGCAGGCAATGACGCGGTCCATGATGTATGGTATGTATGCCAGCCCGCACACAAGGGAGTCTTCCTTTGCGATTATCTGCGCGGCAAGCTGGTGAGAAGGGGCGAAAACCGCGTTGCTGGTCAGGTCGGGACCATCTTCGGTGATCGCCAGATCAATGGCGGCAACAGTGTGCCGCAGTGCCTCGCCTGCGAAAAAAAAGTGGGTAGTGCTCGTTGTCATGGGATTGTTAAGGTACATGCTACATGATAGAGGCACAATGCCTTCGGAGACTGATCTTTGGGGTGTTACGACTCTGAGATTTTTTCGTCAAGCGGATCTCCGACATTCAAGCGGAACATAGCGCTGCCAATATACAGCTTTCATAGGATAAATTCATATGACTGATGAAAAAAGAGAACAAGTGCACGAGCAGCGCACAAAAACAGATTCCGTGCAGGACAGCATGGAACGGCGTGAAATAGCCCTGCATTTCTGCCGCGAAGAAAAAGCCGAAGCCGAATTCGCACACCCTGCGGACGTGGCAGAGCATATGGAAAATCTGTCGCTGGAAAAGCAGGTCTGCCTTATGCAGCACCTGTCCCCTGAAGACGCGGCGGAAGCTCTGGCGGAAATGGATGAATACGCACGTGCGGACATTCTGCGGAATCTGGACTGGGACGAAGCAGCCAGCATTCTGGCGGAAATGTCACCGGACGACGCCGCAGACGTGCTGGACGAACTGGACGAAGATCACCGCGACGCGCTGCTGCGCTATTTTGAAGCGGATGACGCAGAAGAACTGAGAACGCTCATGGCGTTTGACCCCGACACCGCCGGCGGGGTCATGAACACCGAAATCATCATCATCGATCACAATGTAACCGCCGATCAGGCCATCATGCAGATCAGGCGGGAGATCGAAGACAAGGAAATCCCGTACTACGCATATATCGTTGATGAGCAGGAGCGCCTTGTGGGCGTGCTTTCGCTGCGTAACCTGCTGCTCTGCCGCCCCCGGACGCTTCTCAAGGACGAGGTGAGCTCCCAGAGCCTCATTTCCGTTGTCTTTGATGCGGACAAAGAGGAGGTAGCGCACCAGCTTGCGCACTACAACTTCATGGCCATGCCCGTTGTGGACTATGAAGGCCGCCTGCTTGGCGTGGTAACCTATGACGACATCATCGACATCATTCACGATGAGGCCAGCGAAGACATGCTGGGCATGGTGGGTGCAGGGCAGGACGAAACCGTCGACACCCCCTGGATGGAGTCGGTTAAAAAAAGGTTGCCGTGGCTCATCATCAACATGGTCAACTCTGCGTTCAGCGCATGGGTTGTCAGCCTGTTCGAAGGTTCCATCGCCACCATGGCCATTCTGGCGGTACTTATGCCCATTGTGGCCAATCAGGCCGGAAACACAGGCCAGCAGGCACTGGCAGTCATGATCCGCCAGCTGGCCACCGAACGCTTTGACCGGAAAAAGTCGTGGATCGCCGTGTGGCGCGAAGCAAAAATCGGCCTGCTGAGCGGACTTATTGTGGCATTTCTCGTGCTGGTGGCGGTCTTTCTGCTTACGCACAATCTGCTGCTGGCGCAGGTCATGGCCGTGGCACTGCTGCTCGACATGCTTCTCGGGGCACTGGCAGGGGCATCCATCCCGCTTATTCTCAAGGAACTGGGCAGAGACCCCGCGCAGGCATCCAGCATTTTTCTGACAGCCATTACCGACGGTGCAGGTTTCTTTATCTTTCTGGGTATGGCCACAACTCTGCTGCTTTAAAAACAAACAAAAAGGCCGGTGCGGACACCGGCCTTTTATTATGCGGAAAACCGGCTGCGCCGTTACCAGCGTGAGTCGGGGTTCCCCGCATGCACTTTGCGGGCAATATACATGAAAGGCGTGTCCAGCAACGCCACAACACCCTTGAAAAGGTATGTGGTAAACATGATCTCAAGCAGTACCGGAACAGGAAACACGCCCCAGAAAGCAATAAGGCAGAAAACGGCGGAATCAAGAAGCTGACTTACAAGAGTACTTGCATTGTTTCTCAGCCACAGAAAACGGCCCTGAGTTTTCTTTTTCCAGAATTCAAAGGCCCACACATCGTGCATCTGTGAAATCAGATACGCGCAGATGCTGGCTATGGCCAGCCGCGGAAGAAGCCCGAAAATGGCTGAAAGATGGGGCTGGGCAAAATCGCCCTCGGCGGGCGAGAAAAGTAACGCTATCTGCATATACAGCGTGGCCAGCACAACAACAGTGAATCCCAGCAGAACCCCCCGCTGTGCTTCCTTGCGGCCGTAAAACTCGCTCAGCATGTCTGTTGCCAGAAAAACACCGGCATACAGAATGTTGCCCAGCGTGGTTGTCAGCCCGAAAAGCGTAACGGTCTTCAGCACCTGAATATTGCAGAGCAGCAGGTTAAAAACAATGACGCCGTAGATGCCGGCTCTGCCGAAAAAACGGTAGAGCAGCAGCGTCAGCGTAAGATCAAGAAAAGCAAACCCGATCCAAAGTAATTCGTTCAAAACATGACCTCCGGCAAATGAAAAGACAGAGCGCAAAAGCTCTGTCTGATATGATCCGGAGAAATGCCGGATTCCCGGCAGACGGTCAAGTGCGGCTTACTGGGCCTTTTTTACCTTTTCATTGCAGCTGCCTGCAAAAGTACACACAACATTTCTGCCGTTGGCCTTGGCCAGATACAACGCCGCGTCGGCTTCGCGCACCAGTTCGTCACGCGGAGTAAGCGCACCCGGCTTGAAGCCTGTCAGCCCTATGCTCACTGTCGCCTGTATTGTTTTTCCATGGTGACGGAACACTCTGCTTTCTATATTTTTTCTCAACCGTTCCGCCAGCACGCGTGCCTGCTGTTCATCGGTATGAGGCAATATGGCCACAAACTCTTCACCGCCATACCGTGCGCAGTAATCCGTGGTTCTGATGGTTTCACGCAGCACACTGGCAAGTTCCCGCAAAACGGCATCGCCAGCCTGATGGC
Organism: Oleidesulfovibrio vietnamensis; assembly: GCF_055388115.1. Classification (NCBI taxonomy): domain Bacteria; kingdom Pseudomonadati; phylum Thermodesulfobacteriota; class Desulfovibrionia; order Desulfovibrionales; family Desulfovibrionaceae; genus Oleidesulfovibrio; species Oleidesulfovibrio vietnamensis. The sequence continues at coordinate 2,002,137 of NZ_AP042419.1, read as the reverse complement.
CAAAACGGTCATTGATCTGCTTAAAATAGTCGATATCCAGCATCATCAGGGTAAGCGGCATGCTGTAGCGACCGTGCCTGTCCAGTTCCTCACGCAGCCGTGTATCGAAATGACGTCTGTTGTGCAGCTGGGTCAGCCCGTCGTGGTCAGCCTGCAAACGCATTTCACGGAAAAGCAGGGCGTTTTTTACCGCCAGTGCCAGATGGCGCATGGCAGAATGCAGCACCTGAACCTGATCTTTGCCAAGCTGGCAGTCATCCTCTGTAAGCAGAGCAAGACAGCCCAGCGTCTCATCCCTCATTTTCAAAGGCAGCAGAATGACTTTTCCCGGTGCGGGAGCATCTTCCGCCCCTCCCTGTCCAAGCTGCTCCACCGTGTAGCCCGAAACAGGCACGCCGCTCAGCTTTGCCGCCGCCTTAAGCAGCATCTGACTCCACTCAAGACCGGCCTGCGTGTGCTCGCCCACCCCCAGAAACACTTCCGCTTCAAGGGAGTCTTTCTGCTGCGGATGCCACAAAGCGGCATGCAGCGCGCGCAGCGGCAGCAGCATGCTCAAATCTTCCCGGGCGTTGCTCAGAATTTCCACAGGATCAAGACTTTCTGTGGCACGGGACAAAAAGGTGACGATAAACTCCAGAGTATCATTCTTTCGTGCGAGCACCTCACGTTCAAGGCATATCTCGCGGGTCATACGGATGATATCGTCGTACAGGTTCTGCATTTCCGCCGCACGCAGAAAAACTTCGCGTACTCTGGGTTCAGAAAAAGGAGCCTTCAGAATGTCGGTGAAACCGGCATCAAGCGCCCGTTCCACATACTCCGGCGAAACATCCTGCTGCAACAACAGAACTCTGGGAACAAGATGCAGAAACTGCATTTCTTCGTCCGGCAGAGCAGACACAGCATCCCATCCCCGCTGTGAAACCCAGACCAGAACCGGTTCATCGGATTCCAGCGCACTGTTATCAGGCATACGCCCATCCCAGTTATGCAGCACGCATCCGCTACAGGCTGCCTGTTCCAGAAAGGCTGCCGCTTCTGTTTCAAGAGCTATGCCCCACATGACAAGCGGATTCTTACGCTTCACGTATATATCCTCCCCCCGATATCATCGGGTGATTCTTCTTGCCATCTTGCATGCAACCTTTGCGCCGTGAAAATAAAAATATCGCAAATCAGTATGTTGAGTAACGAACTCATTTTCCCACAAGGGTACCGTCAAAATACTGTCTCTGTTTGACAACCGGCCTGTTCTGTGTCTTTTCAAAAGCATGCACAGTACACCTTGCCGCAAGCGCATATGGGGCAGCCTGCACCCCTTCGTCGAGCATGGCGATATCATGGGACGCAGTGTGGCCAACACGCAGTTTCTCAAAGAACTTTTTCAGCAGAATCCATATGATGAGTATCATTTCTTTCTGCAGAACGAATCCCAGTGCCGTCAGCTTGTCCGGTGGATACAGCTTGCGCTGCCCGATTTTTCCGCGGAGGACCGCGTGCGCGTCACCACCAGACCTCAGCTGCCGGACGCGTTAAAAACAACGGTTTATCACTGTTTTCATCTTTCAGACTGCATAGAAGACACGGCAAGTCTTGCCAGAGTCCGCAACCTGCACGGCTGCAATATTTTCCCCATAACCGGCCCCACCCATTCACTGAGCTATGCATGGTATCCTTCGGCATTTCTCGGTCACATGTGGCAGGGCACCTGTGCGCGTGATGCGGTTATTGCCACATCACGCGCGGCTAAATGCGCGGTGGAAAATATATATGCCTCGCTGCGGCAGGCATACGGTCTTGATGAACGCTACAGGGCGCCTGCGGTGGCACTCATTCCGCTTGGCGCACATCTGCCGGAAAAAAAAGACAGCTGCGGGACACGTGACACAGCAAGAAAAGAGCTGGGGCTTCATGGTGAATCGCGGGTAGTTCTGATCACAGGCAGGGTGTCACACTATTCAAAAATGGACCTGCTGCCGGTATTGCGCGCTTTTCAGAGGCTGTTTGCCGCGGGGCACGCCCCCGGCTCGATCACGCTTATCGTTGCAGGCTGGACAGAGCAGGGCGACACCACACCGGATGTACTGTCCGGACTGGCAAGTGCCATGAGGCTGCAGCTCCGCTTTTTCCACCGCCCGGATGATCAGGTGCGCGATGCGCTGTATCGCGCGGCTGACATTTTTCTGTCTCCATCAGACAATGTGCAGGAGTCGTTCGGACTGACGGTACTGGAAGCCGCTGCAGCCGGACTGCCCGTTATCGCTTCGGACTGGAACGGCTACCGCGACCTGGTGGAACACGAAAAGACAGGGCTGCTTGTTCCCACCCTTGGACCGGCAGACACCCGTGCCGCTGATACCGCAGCCCGTGTGGTGTACGACAATCACTACCACCTGCAGCTGGCTCAGCAGACAGCGGTGGATGTCCCTGCGCTGACCGCGGCTCTCGACCTGCTGCTCACGTTTCCGGAAAAAGCAAAAACCATGGGCGCTGCAGGACGCAAGCGTGTGCTTGAACAGTTCACATGGCACAGCGTGGTACGGCGTCACATAGCCCTGTGGGATTCGCTGGCCGCCACCGCGGTTGATGAACAGGCGCTCCGCGCAATCCGTCATCCGCAACAGATGGATTACGCCGCCATTTTTGCGGGTCACCCCACAGACCGCCTGCACGGCGGGCTGATGCTGCAGTGGAGCAGGGCGGGGCAGGCCGTATACAGAGGTGCGGACCATCCCGTCATATATGCCGGGGTGGACGACAGAATCCCGCGCAATGCTCTGCACCGGATGCTTTTTGCCGCCCGCAGTCCTGTCTGTGCGGCCAATATTGAAGCCGTGCTGGTGCAGCATTGCGGCATGACTGCCGAAGATGCCTGTTTCCTGCTTCTCTGGGCCCTGAAACAGGATTTGCTGGAGCGGGTATGACAGCCTCGTCCGGCATTCTGATGCACAGCATGCTGTGCAGGCGCGGCGGTGCGGCACGGGTGGCCACCCTGCTGCACAACGAACTTTGTGCACCGGAAATGCCATACCGCGTTGTCCGCAGCACAGAATACGACGACAGTGACCCGCTCCTGCCTGAAGAGGGGCAATGTCAGTGCATAACAACAGCACCTGCCCGGAGCTTATTCTCTGAGCCCTGTGACGTTCTGCACCTGCACAGCACCTGCGACTGGCAGCGTCTGCTGAGCGATGCCCAGCGCTTCCCGCAGGTGGTCATCACGCTGCACGACGCATCGCTTCTCACCGGCGGCTGTCCTTTTCCGCTGGCGTGCAGTGGCTGGAAGGACGGGTGTTCTGACCCTTGCCCGCGCGGCTACCCGTATGCCGCAGCACGGCAGGCCGCTCTCAGGGACGCGCTGGAAAAGCTCTGTGCCGTGTCAGCCGTTCAGATGGTATCTCCCAGCCTGTGGCTGAAAAAAATGGCCGGACAGGCAGTTTCGGGCATACCCTGCCATGTGATACCCAACGGTGTTGAAGATACATTTTTTACGGAAGGAAAGAATGCAGCCCGGAAACGTCTGGGCATTGCTGCAGCAGCCAGAGTCATACTCATGCTTGCCCACGGAGGGCAGCAGGCGGCATACAAGGCGGGTGAACAATGGGAAGGATTATGGCGGAGCGTGCGCGGCAGGCGCGACATCATATGCATAATGGCGGGCGGTGACAGCTGCCGGACAGAAGAACGTCTGCTGGTACTGCCGTATCTTGACCGCCGGCACCTGTCGCTGGTGCTCACGGCCGCCGACCTGCTGGTGTACCCCACACTGGCGGACAATCATCCTCTGGTGGTTCTTGAAGCTTTTTCAGCAGGTACCCCTGTTGTGGCCTTTGCCGAGGGGGGCGTACCGGAACAGATCGACCGCCAGACAGGCAGGCTTGTTCAGCCCGGAAACTGGCCCGCCATGACAGAACAGATTATGCACCTGACGGCAGACCGGACCGGACTGAAAAAAATGGGAGAGGCTGCAAGAACTTGCTGGCTGAACCGCTTTACTGCGCGGCGTATGGCACAGGACTATGTCAGACTGTATCACCGGCACGGCCAGTCTGCGGAGTAACCGGACAGCCCCCCGCAAGAGTCTCTTTCAGCCTGCAGTGAAATTCATCGAACGTTTTTTTACTGTAGAGCATGAAAATGTGGCTCACCGGATGCACCTCATGCAGGCGCCATCCCGTCGCGCGCGGTTTCAGCCCCTCTACGGGCAGCACCATGTTGTCGATTCCGGAATACAGTGCCACAGCCGGAACTCTTACAGCAGGTTCGTCCTTTTCCAGAGCGCGTACAAGGGGGCCTCTGAACGCCAGACTGCGGCACAGACGCCCGAACCCCAGACGGGCGAGTTTGCTGCCCTGATGGGGAGTGCCCAATGTCAGCACAGCCCGCACCCTGCGGCACCCGCCGAACCGCTTAATCCACCCTCTGATGATCAGCCCGCCCAGCGAATGCCCCACAAGCACCGGTGCCGTGCCGGGAAAAGCCTTTTCAAGCTTTGCAATGCGGTCATCAAGTTCGAGCACAAGCGTATCAAAGTCAGTACGCCAGCTTGAGTAGGAAAAAGCATAAACGTTGGTGAACCCTGCCTCGCGCAACCATTTGCGGTAGGCCATCCAGGCTGAAGCATTGTGGTACAGACCATGCACAAGCAGCAGGGGAGGATTGTCATCTGTCACGGAATGTCCGCCGGCAGGAGAAAACCACAACCGTTCCCACAATCCCAGCGGATAGGTAAGTGTCACCAGAATCTGTCCGGTCATGCTCATGGCAATGCCGCGGACTATGGCCCGGGGAATGGGGGGGCGGCGCGCGGAAGCCCCGCGCGAGGTACTGGCCACCTCGTAAGAATACAACAGATACGAGGCCATGCCTACCAGCAGAGCCAGTCCGGCCAGCAGGCCGAGTAACAGTAGCAACAGAGAAAACATGAAGCTATGATGAGGTGGAAAGCAGCCTGCCGGCCACTGATTCCGGCACCCTCTGCGCGACAGGACGCTCTGGCGCAGGTGATGTACCCAACCCCAGAGCATCCATCTCCAGATGTTTTTTACCCAGCGTACGCTGGATGGAACTGGAAACAGAAGCCGAAATACCGGAAAGATCCAGTATGGATTGCCATATCTGTGTCTGAGTGAGGCTCATTGTTTTACAGGAGGCTATTTATTTTTAATGCTAATATGCTGTTTTTACATGCACAAGGCGCAACGCACGACTTGACCGGCAGACGATAGCCCATTATCGTCCGGACAACAAGCACACCTTCGGGTGAGCAGGCACATACTTTCAAGCTTTAGCAGGAACCTTACATGAACACTGGACAGAATCTCAGGCGTTGCCGCTTTTTGTGCAGCGCATTTTTTGTATTACTGCTGTCATGCTGCATTGTTACAGTGCAGCATGCGGCAGCAAAAACTGATGACCAGACACCACGCACCAGTCAGGAGGTCAACAGCGCCCTTGATACGCTGCTTGCGGCAGTCACTGACAAAACGATCCCTCTGACAGCGGAAAACCTTGAACCGCTGCTTGAACTTGTAGTCGGAAAAAACGCAACGCCGGACTCGCTGCCCCAGCCTTCCAAGAATGAGGCGGGGAGCGGTATTTTTCTGAGAGATACCATCAATGTCCCGCTGACGACCTTTTTGGAATACTGCTACGATCCTGCCATTTCACCGGCAGCCCTGTTTCCTGCCAGCGTCCGTCTGGGCCACTGGAAGCCCGGCAGTGATATCTTTGCCGCTGCCCCGCTGTGGAAGCAGGCGGAAAATCTGAACGACATGCATATACTGCGCGGCACGGAGTACGAAGAAATCACCCCCGACCACTTCAGCGGGTGCTACTACGGATACGACCTGCACAGGCTGCTTATACTCATGCCGTGGAACGGAAAACGCGTGTTTATCAGTGTGTCGCGTCAGGCCGGACCTTCCGGCGTAGGGCTGAAAGGAGCCATTGTGGGCGACGACAGTGACTGGGAGTATGTTTACACAGGTGTCGAAGGCGGTACAGCTCGCGCCATAGGCTGGATGGATACCTACATGTACGACTCCGCCAGCGTGACTTTTTTCTTTGATGACGAGACAGCTTCGCGCACCCGCTACGCCATGTTCAAATGGCTGAAGGCCGGCTGGGCAGGGCTCAACGTTGTCAAAAAAAGCCATATCCTGTCGGGTACGGAACGTTTTCTGAAAGGCTTCAAGGCGGTAATAGAATCACCGCGTCTTCCGCCTGCCGGCGAGATCGCAACCTATGCCGAAAAGCTGAAAATGCAACCGGAAGAAGAACAGATTGCAAGCCTTGCCCGGTACAGCGCCAGACTTGAAGAGATTTCCGCCGAAGACAGCATTCTGAAACGTGATGACTTTCAGCAGGTACTCAGAAACGGCGGATACGGTGCATCGCTGACGGCAGAACAACGCGCAGGGGTTCTGGTAAAACAGTACATCAAGCACCAGATTGGCAAGTCGCCCCTTGCGGGGCTGGAACAACACACACAGCCTGAAGGGTGATCTCCTTACGCCGGGAAAGCTTTGCCAAGGCTGTCACGTCGGGCTATTGTTGCTGATATTCTGATCCACAAGCATTTCATACGAATTACTGGAGTCGCCCATGAGAAGAACCGCCCTGCTTATGCTCATACTTTTGCTTTCCGGATGTGCTGCGGGAGGCTCTGTCCCCGCAGAAGAAGCTGAGTTGTACCGTGAAAAAGCACTGGCAGCCTCTGTCCGTGTGTACGAAAACGTTACACCGGATCAGGCGCTGCAGGCAGCCGAAACTGTGCTTACGCTTGCCGACCCGCAGGACATGATCATTACCCGCAAAAAGCATGGCATTGCAGGAACACGTGAGTTTTTCCGGTATCTTGTAGTTACCGCCGCAGCCGGTACTGATTACTGGACTGTCAATGCCGTGCCCGCAGAAAACGGCACCCGCGTTCAGGTCATTGCCACCGGTAAAGAAGCGTATGTCCTCGGCCCGCAGACAGGAGCAGAACCCGTGGCCGACAACAGCATTCTGCAGGAAGACATGGTTCTCAGTCAGGCGCTGTACACGCTGTTCTTCGAACGTCTTGACTACCTGCTGGGCCGGTCTGCCACGTGGCCCGACTGCAAGACAGCAGCGAAAACAACCGCAGAACGCGGCCTGCTGGGCGATATTGATATGCTGTGCGGACGAGGTACGGCAGATAAGCTTCCCTCAGACCAGTAGCCCTCTTATCATCGGACAGACAACAAGGCCCGCCGGCAATCCGGCGGGCCTTTCTGTTTGCAGACTATGCCGGTTGACACCGAAGCTCTACATAAGAAAATTCCGTACCCCGGTAAAAATTATCTGGGCGGAAAGAGCAGAGAGGATCAGTCCGGTTATTTTGGTCATGATGGAAAGTCCGGTGCGCCCGAGAATGCGTTCAAGAGCCGGAGCCATAAAAAAAAGAATGCCCAGTGCCAGAATGGCCGTAACCAGCGCAAAACTGCCTATAAGACGCGTTGTGGTGCCGTGCATGGTTGCTCCCATCACCAGCAGGGTACCTATGGTCGCCGGACCGACCACTATGGGCATGGCAAGGGGCACAACGCTGATATCACCTTCTGCACTGGCTCCCACAGTCCCGCTGGGACCACGGATAAGATTGACCGCGGAAAGAAAAAGCAGGGCTCCGGCGCCGATTCTGAAAGCATCAAGCGTGATGCCGAACAGAGAAAAAATGATATCGCCGAAATGAAAAAGAACCATTGAAATGATTACTACGGAAACAATGCACCGCACGGCAATTTTCCGTTGCTGTTTCCTGTCCATGTGTTCCGTCATGGCCAGAAACATGGTCAGCCCGAAAAAAGGAGTGAGCAGAAAGAAAAACTTGATGGCAGTGGACACAAACAGGTTCACGGCATCCGGCATAAAGACTCCATAACGCAAAAAGCTGCGGTAACCCGCAGCTTTTGTGCCTAGTTAAGCTTTGAAAGGTTACTCTTTGTGAACGGAAAGAGCAGACCATGACTGACAGGTCGGCATAATTTCCAGCGCATTGATATTAACATGTGCAGGCAACGAAGCAACCCACCATATGCTTTCGGCAATGTCATGAGGCGTCAGAGGGGTTGTTCCTTCATAAACCTTGGCTGCCTTCTGCGCATCTCCGCCGAAACGGACCACGGAAAATTCGCTTTCTGCCAGCCCCGGCTCAATGTTGGTGACGCGGACTCCGGTACCGTGCAGGTCGCAGCGCAGGTTTCTGGAAAACTGCTGTACAAATGCTTTGGTAGCCCCGTACACATTGCCGCCGGGGTAAGGCCAGTTGCCGGCAATGGACCCCAGATTGATAACATGGCCGCTTTTACGGGCGACCATACCGGGCAGAACGGCTCTGGTGCAGTGCAGAATACCTTTGATATTGGTGTCTACCATGGTGTCCCAGTCTGCATCATCGCACCTGTGTGCAGGCTCAAGCCCCAGAGCCAGACCGGCATTGTTTACCAGCACATCGACTTCGCGGAAATCATCGGGCAGCTGTTCCACTGCCGAAAAAACAGCCTCACGGTCCCGCACATCAAAGCATGCGGTATGCACCCTGCGGCTTCCCAGTTCTTCAGCCAGCGCTGAAAGCCTGTCCTCTCTGCGGCCGGTCAAAACCACATTCCAACCTGCACCATGAAACTTTCTGGCGCAGGCCGTGCCGAATCCTGACGTCGCTCCGGTAATAAACGCTATCTTCCTCATGCGGCCTCCGTAAGTGCGCACTTGTCGTTTAACTGAGCTATCCTCAAGCGGATTTTCTTACTATGGGTTAGTATACGGGGCAACCCCTCCGGAAAAGAAGGATAAATTTTCATCAAGTCGACACGCTGCCGGGGCTGTGCTACACTGAACATTCTGTTACTCCTCTGTGACATGTTTGCCATGTCCCGGGGGCAATCTATAGTAATACAACGTAAAGAGAGCGCTATGAGTTTATACCCCGACAAGCTTGATACTGTGTATTATTTCGGCACCTGCCTTGTGGACATGGCCTATCCCGATGCAGGCATGGCGGGCATAAAGCTGCTTCAGCAGCAGGGGGTGCAGGTTATCTTTCCGCAGGAGCAGTCCTGTTGCGGACAGCCAGCCTACAATTCCGGTTTTCCCAGAGAAGCCATGGCGGTGGCCCTCAAGCAGGTACAGGCTTTTTCTGCCCGGGACTGTCCAGTCGTGGTTCCTTCCGGTTCCTGCGCCGGCATGATGAAAACCCACTATCCCGAACTTTTTGCCGGCCATCCTGATTACTATGATATCAAGGCTTTTTCTGACAGAATTTATGAGCTGGGAGACTTTCTGCTCAACGCATTGGGGGCCCGCTACAAAGACAAAGGGGAGCCTGTAAAAGTTACGTGGCATTCATCATGCCACGCCAGAACGGAAATGCGCGTCACAGAGCATGCAAAAGCGCTGTTGCGCCAGCTGGACAATGTGGAACTGGTGGAACTTGAACATGAGCATGAGTGCTGCGGATTCGGCGGAACCTTTTCCATAAAGCAACCCGAACTGTCCGGTGCCATGGTGCAGGATAAAATCAACGATATCGTGGCAACAGGAGCATCACGGGTTATAACCGGCGACTGCGGCTGTATGATGAACATTGCCGGTGCCATGGAAAAACAGGGGATCGGCGTCAGAGCACAGCACCTTGCAGAATTCATATGGGAGCGTATCCATGGCTAGCAAAAAAAAGTTTGATTTTGCCGCGCATATTCAGGAAGCGCTCAACGACAGTCAGCTCAGAAGCAACTTTAAGTTTGCCATGGGCACCATGATACAGAAACGCAAGGCCGTGTTTGCGGATCCGGAAGAAACCGCCGCACTGCGCAGGACAGGCAATGCAATCAAGCGGCGCTGTCTTTCACGGCTGCCTGCGCTGCTGGAAAAGCTGGAAAAAAAGTGTACTGAAAACGGCATAGTGGTGCATTGGGCCGAAACAACCGCGGAAGCCAATAATATTGTGCTGGAGATCATGAAACGGCATGACGCGACCCGCCTTGTCAAAGGCAAGTCCATGGTTTCCGAAGAGATGCACCTCAATCGCTTTCTGGAAGAAAGAAACATCGAAGCGCTGGAAACAGATCTGGGTGAATTCATCATCCAGCTCAACAATGAGCCGCCTTCGCACATCATTGTGCCCGCCATCCACAAAAACAGAAAACAGGTTGCCCAGATTTTCCACGAAAAGCTGAAAGACACGCCCTATGTCGAAGAAGTGGAAAAGCTGAATGCCATTGCCCGCAAGACGCTGCGGGAAAAGTTCCGGATGGGACAGGTGGGACTTTCCGGTGTCAACTTTGCCGTAGCGGAAACCGGCACACTGGTGCTGGTTGAAAACGAAGGCAACGGCCGCATGTGCACAACGGTGCCGCCTGTGCATATCGCCCTCATGGGGCTGGAAAAGGTGGTGGAAAAACTTGATGACGTGCCGCCGCTGCTGCGCCTGCTGACCGGCTCTGCAACAGGGCAGATAATCACCACGTATGTCAATATGATCACCTCGCCGCGCAAAAAAGGAGAAAAAGACGGTCCCACGGAAGTCCATCTTGTCATTCTGGATAACGGGCGTTCAAAAATGCTTGCAGACAGACAACTGAGACAGACGCTGCAATGCATTCGCTGCGGCACATGCCTGAACCACTGCCCCGTGTACACCCGCATCGGCGGACACGCGTACGGTTCTGTTTATCCCGGCCCCATAGGTAAAATTCTGACTCCGCAAATTGACGGGCTGGACCTGAAAGGCAGTCTGGCAACAGCCTCTAGCCTGTGCAATGCATGTCAGGAAGTCTGCCCCGTCATGATACCCATTCCCGCTATCATCCGGCGCATGCGCGACGAAAGTTACGGGAATTGTGCCGACAGCCACGCCGAAACAATAATCAAGGGACATGGATTCAAGAAAAACATCATTGAGTCCATTGTCTGGAAAGGATGGGCCGCCGTCTACCGGTTGCCGTACCTCAATCGTCTGACAACCCGCATGCTGGGGCGCTTCGGCCACAGGCTGCCCAAAGTCGGCCCCCTGAAGGCGTGGACAAGCGTACGCACCACCCCGAAATTCGCACCCAAAAGTCTGCATGACCTAGCAAAAGAGGAGGGCATACGCGATGAGTAGTCAGGCTCGTGAGCACATTCTGGAACGGCTGTACAAATCTGCCGGCAGCTTTGCGGCGCCCGCTCCGTCAACAGACTGGGAGCCGCCTGTATTCACTGAAAAAGAGAAGGAAGAACGCTTCGTCAGATTGCTTGAAACCATGAAGGCCGAGGTTGTTTCCGTCAAAAAGAAAGAACTCTTCACGACACTGCGGCGCCTGCTGGCCGAAAAAAACATCACCAGACTGGCATACGGTGCCGGCTCAAAGCTGGCAAAACAGCTGGAAGCATCATGGAAGCAGAGTAAAAGCACCACCGGACTCGTAGCGGTTTCCGGCAGTGCCGAGGCCTTCAGGGATGAACTGTTCTCTATAGAGGCGGGCATCACATCTTCTCTGGGCGGCATTGCGGATACCGGAGCCATCATACTCTGGCCGGACAAGCATGAGCCTCGTATGCTTTCGCTTGTGCCGCCGCTGCATATTGTGATTGTCGATAAAAATCAGCTTTTTTCATCCTTTTCCGAGGCCATGGCCGCACAGAACTGGGCAGGGCAGATGCCTACCAACGCGCTGCTGGTCTCCGGCCCTTCCAAAACAGCTGACATAGAGCTGATCCTTCAGTTCGGTGTCCACGGTCCCAAGGAACTGCTTGTTCTGCTGACCGACTGACCGTGTTCCCGCTTTCAAGAGCAGCCATACGACAGGCGGCATGACAACCGCCTGTCGTACGGCTGGTATCACGACGCAGGCTCCGGCCTCTTTGCCACACGCTTCCTATCATGCCTCCATTCCCGCATTTTTCATAAAAACGCCATTTTGCATAATTGACAAATCTGCAGCTGCAAATGGTGTTTTTTTCTGTTTTTCATAACGATACCTCAATCATAGCTTGCAAAAACGTCATCATTGGTGCATGACCCATAAAGTAACACGGCATTTTAGTTATCGCTTACTGCCGGTTACTGCACTGCGCCCTGTCGGGGGGTGCACTGCGGGCCTGTGTACTATGAAATGGAGGAGAACACCGGTATGCAAGATTTTCTCAATTTGCTCAGCGGGTATGTATGGGGCTGGCCCCTGATGCTGCTTCTGGTCGGCACAGGGGTGTGGCTGACCATACTGCTGAAAGGAGTGCAGTTTTCCAAACTGGCCTACGCGCTCCATCTGGCCTTCATCAAACGTAAAGAACACGGCGCAGAAGGGGACATATCCCACTTTCAGGCTCTGATGACGGCTCTCTCAGCCACGGTGGGTACGGGCAACATTGCAGGGGTTGCCACGGCTATTTTCATCGGTGGCCCCGGAGCTCTTTTCTGGATGTGGATGACAGGTCTTGTGGGCATGGCCACAAAGTACGGCGAAGCCGTGCTGGCTGTAAAATACCGCATTCAGGATGAAGACGGCACCATGAGCGGCGGCCCCATGTATTATATTTCCAACGGGCTGGGCTGGAAATGGCTGGGCTCGCTCTTTGCTTTTTTTGCCGCCGTCGCGGCTTTCGGTATCGGCAGCATGGTGCAGTCCAACTCCGTAGCCGACGCCATCAACCACAGCTTCAACATCGCCCCTGAAATCACGGGGATCACGCTCATGGTTTTCACCGCCTTCGTTATCATCGGCGGCATTAAAAGCATCGGGCGCGTCACTTCCATCCTCGTGCCTTTCATGATTGTACTGTACATGGCCGGGTCGCTGGTCATTCTGGTCATTCATGCAGACAAAATTCCCGGTGCTCTGTCACTGGTATTTGAATACGCATTTTCGCCTGTTGCAGCCAGCGGCGGCTTTGCCGGTGCCGCGGTCATGCTTGCCATCCGCATGGGTGTGGCGCGCGGGCTGTTCTCCAACGAATCAGGTCTGGGATCGGCCCCCATCGCAGCAGCCGCAGCGCAGACCAATTCGCCTGTCATGCAGGCCCTTGTATCCATGACGCAGACTTTTATCGATACCATCATCGTCTGCTCAATGACCGGCCTTGTCATACTGGTCACCGGTGCATGGACTTCGGGTGAAAACGGCGCCTCACTGACTTCCTATGCCTATTCGCTGGGATTGCCCGGAAGCATGGGCGGCCTCATCGTTACTGTGGGTATTATTCTTTTCGCATACTCCACCATTCTGGGCTGGAGCTATTACGGCGAAAAATCCATCGGATACCTGCTGGGCACCTGGGCCGTAAAGCCCTACCGCTGGCTTTTTGTGGCATCCGTGGGATTGGGTGCCGTGCTCAAGCTTGATGTGGTATGGACCGTATCGGACATCTTTAACGGGCTGATGGCGTTCCCCAACCTCATCGGTCTGATCATGCTTTCGCCGGTTATCGCTTCTGAAACGAAAAAGTTTTTCAACGGCGGCAAGCCGCGCTAAGCCACAACCACCCCCAAAATAAAAAAGAGCGCTTCCGGCGCTCTTTTTTATTTGTCTTTCCGGATATAAAGCACATACTGTCTTTTTTTCACGCTGGTCACACTCACATGGGGTATTATATCCTGTTTGATCTTGCTTTATGATTTGAGTTTTCAATCGTAGAAGAGTAGAGAGTCTCCACAGCGCCTCGCAGAAGCCGACCCGTCAACAGGTTGGTTACGCGGCAATAATTCCATACCGGGCTCCGGCCCGCGCCAAGGAGGAATGAATGCAAGAGAACGCAGCCGATAAGGGAGCTGAAAAAAAGCGTTCCATGGTCGGCGCCCTGTTAAGCGACAGGGAAAAAAAATCGCTGCTTGCCTACATTGCCATAGGAATCATTCTGGTGGAATTTGTGGTGACGGTAGTAGCCATACTTCATGGAATCACCAATATCCAGAAATTGCCTGACGGAACCGTCACGTATGAATTCCCTTGGAAAGCCTATATAATCGGTTTGTTCATTGCTCCCGTGGCCGTCATGTTTGTTACCCAGATGGTGGGGGTCTGTTTTTCCCGGCTTATCGGCGGTGAATCTTCTTCCGACGCAGTCAAGGAACATCTCCCCGAACGTCTCAGGCGCTGGCTGAGCATGGCGCAGGGCCTTCCCAGCCTTATCCTGCTGGGCGGCCTTATTCTGCTGGGGGGGCTGATATACAAACTGGACGTAATTATGGCGGCCTTAGTCAGTTTTGGCGCAGCAGCCATGAAGATTGCCGTCTGGGTGGGAGTTGCTGTATTTGTCGCGTGGCTGGCAAGCTACTTTGCCAAACTGTTTCTTATGTATAAGACACGAAAGCTGCAGGAAGAATACGCATTCAGACGTGAAGTGCTGGAACGCACAGGCATTGCCATCATTGACGGCAAGACAGCCCTGACAGCGGACGGCAAACTGATCAAGGCTTTGGAAAGCGGCAGCCAGGCAACGGAAATAACCCCAGTCACGGCTCTGGGGGCCTCCCGCAAAAGCCTGCCCCAAGGCTCTGCCGGTACAAAAGGGGAGCAGGGAAAAACATCCGATCCGATAGATGTCTATCCGGATTCAGAAAAGAATTAAGACAAACGCCTCTTCGGAGGCGTTTTTTTTATCTCAGCAATAACGTCGTTCAACAACGTTACATAAAGGTATACTGTTCAGACAGGCTTTAATTTTTTCTGAACATTATTTTTTTTGTCCGACGATTGATAAAGAACACCTGCATGCGTAATGTACTTACTATTAGCAGTATGCGGAAGTCACTCAACGCAAATTTTGCGCAGGAGGTGTATCATGGAAGAAAGAAGGCAATATCAACGGGTGTATCTTGATGAGTATGACTATGAATATCCATGTTATATCCAGTACGGAGATGCACAATATTCAGTCAAACTGCTGGACATAAGCCAGGGCGGTGCAAGATTCGGCATGGAGTACGGCCAGTTGCCTTCCTATGAATACAGCAGCGGAAGCATCATGCGCCTGATCGAAAACTCTCCGGAATACATGAAAAACATTCAGTACCACGTTGTCTGGCAACAGGGAAACGAAGTGGGAGTAAGCTTCGGCGAGCCACTCTCAACGGGATACACAGCGCTCCAGCAGGATTTTGCACCTCAATACTATTATCGCTGATTAACCGGCCGTTGCAGTACAACGTCTGTTGCAAAAGCTCATTGTCACCTCCCGCGAACACGACTTTTACCTGAAGTATCACCATGTTGCTTCCAGAAAGAAAAAACAAAGGGTTTCATGGCTGCAAACACACCATGAAACCCTGAGTATTTACTTTCTGCTCATTGAGCTTCGCTTTTCAACCTTCTATCAGCATCCGCTCTTCAACATGTCCTGCTTGCCATTGCTTGCCACACTCATCAACCAGCACAGCAGTGAATACTGACCGGCCAATTGAGGCGCTGTTACCATCTTTAAGATAGTTCTCAATGCCGAAGCGGGCGGAAACAGTTGCCGAAACCACCTCAGCAGGCGGCGCCAGTCTTGTAACGTTACGCTGAAGCGCCTGCTGGCACATGCCAGCTAAAATCCGGTTTCTCTCTATGTCAAACAAGCTGGGTTCAATACGCTGTGACCATATATCGATCGTCACAGACGGAGCCTGATATCTATAGGCCAGCCATGCATAATGTTCCGCCGAATAGGCGAACATATGGGCAATGCCGCTTGCAAAGCTCTTGATATATTTTCGACCGAGCTTGCTCTGCTCGAAGGCCGTTCCGTTGTTTGTCATCACCGACAACCTCAACCCATTGCGTTGTCAATCTGCATCAAAATGCAATAGTCAGCATCATGGTGAAACGCACAATCCATGTCAACATTATGATAACACACATTTTTGCTTAAAAAGCACGAGAATCCCGCGCAGCAATGCGGGCTAAAGATCAAAAATAAAAGGGTTTCATGGAGTTTTGAGACTTCATGAAACCCACCGAAATAGGGGTCTGGTGGAGGGAACGCCGACCTACCGCAAAACAGTCTCAAAGCCCACGCTCCTCGTAACTCCTTGATAATAAACGCTGAAAGCATCTCGCACAACCACTTCCCGCCAACCCGACCAGAGAAACGATTTTCTCCCCTGATTTCCCAGCACCGGACGAGGGTGACGGGTTTGCAGTAAAACCGGTGTCAACGGCAGTTGAAAACTGACCCACTTTTCGTTTCGGTCGGCAACTGAATTTTGACCCACCTGCCTCAGTTGTTTTTTCCGAACACGCCGGATTTGATTTTGTCTTTCAGCCGGTAGCTGTCTCCCTTGATCTGGATGACATGGGAGTGGTGCAGCAGCCGGTCGAGCATGGCTGAGGTCAGGGCCGTATTTCCGGAAAAGACGGTCTCCCATTCGCCGAAGCTTAAGTTGGAAGTCAGTATGATTGAACCTGACTCGTACCGCTTGGCCACCACCTGAAAGAAGAGGTTTGCCTGGTCGCCTGTCATCGGGAGATAGCCGACCTCATCCACAATGAGTAGGCTCGGCCCGCTGACGGAGCGTTTCATGGTCTGTGCGTAGCGGCCTTGCCGGATCGCGGTCTCCAACTGGAGAATGAGGTCTGCCGCCGTCGTGAAGCGAACCTTGAGACCGGCCTCAGCCGCACGCAGGCCAAGAGCAATTGCCAGATGCGTTTTGCCGACCCCGCTGGGGCCAAGCAGCAGAACGTTTTCCCTGCGCTTCAGGAAGGTCAGTCCGGCAAGCTCCTGGATCAGTCTCTTCGGAGCCCCTGCGGCAAAGGAAAAGTCATATCCCTCAATGGTCTTTGGTGCCGGGAATTTCGCCATACGCGTCATTACTTCACGGCTCCGCTCTTTGCGGAAGGCCTCTTCCGCCCGCAAGACCTCTTCGAGAAACTGTATGTAACTCTTCTCCTGCCTGACGGCCGCTTCCGCAAGCTGGTCATAGCAGTTCGGCACAGCGCATAGCTTGAGCTTTTCACAGACCGAAACCATTCGTTCGTGCTGGAGGCTATCCACTACGCACCTCCCTGAAGGAAGCGGTCATAAAACGCTGGGGAACGCTGAAGCATCTCGACAGGCCATGTTCCCAATTTGCCGGTGCCATCCAGAAGGCAGGCAGAGTCCTGCCGAATTGTTTTCGGCAACGGCAGAAGCGACTCTCGCTCCTCGAGGAACCGCCTGTCAGGGCGCTGCCCGGTTGTCTTGTGCTTTCTGCAGTTTGCCACCTCCCGGAGCCACTTGCCGACTTCAAGGTTGGCAGTCAGCGCGTCCAGCTTCAGACCGGAGTTGGCGAGCTTTGTCACCAGGGGCACATAAAAGCTGTTTCGCAGATAGTGGTTGAAACGCTCGACTTTGCCTTTTGTCCGAGCCCTGTACGGCCTGCAAAGCCGGGGCGTGAAGCCGTAGTCCGTCGCCAACTGCCGGAATGCGGAGTGAAAGCGATGTTTTCCGGAGCCATAGGCATCCCGCTCAACAACTACCGTTTTCATGTTGTCGTACAGCACTTCCTGGGGAATACCCTGAAAAAAGGCAAACGCATTCTCATGGCACTTGCGAAGGCTGGCAAAGGTCTCGTCCGTGACGAACTCCACATACGTAAGGCGGCTGAAGCCCAAAGTAGCCACAAAGGCAGAAAGCGGTTCCTTCCCTCTCCGAAATACGCACCAGTCAACCTGCATCTGTATGCCGGGGGCCGTCTCGAACCGATTGTCCGGCTCGGGAGCCGGAACAGGATACAGACCGCTGACATAATATCGGACAAGACGCTCGGATCCCGCATATCCCTGCTCGACAATCTCACGAAAGATAACCGTCGCAGGCAGCCTGTGTGGAGAAGCCTGCCGCACCCGTTCGTCGATGTAATCCTTGAAAGGATCGAGCTTTCCGGGCTGTTTCGTCTGACGCTCGTAAATCGGCTCGCTTGAATCGCGCAGGTATTTACGAACCGTATTGCGTGAAATTTCAAGTTCTCTGGCGATCCACCTGATCGACTTTCCCTGCCGCCGCAAAATTCGAATTTCCATGACTCCTTCCTTGGTAAGCATCGCGCCTCCTGACGGAGGGCATCAGTTCTTCCAAGGCGGGTCAATTTTCAGTTGCCGAGGTGGGTCATTTTTACATTGCCGCTGACACCGGATACCTGGCATCGAACCGCAACAACTTCGAATCCGCTTTTCGGACGCCGGTTCGGTTCCCAAAACGGGAATCGAATTCATCACCCCTTCGGCGGATACGGATCATTCCCGTGGCTGTCCTTGTTCTGGATCTTCCCGTCTTTGCCATGGATGTAGAACTCGGTGCCTTGGTTCTGGCTGATCTTACGCCCGGCATCGACGGCTTCCTGCTTCTTGTCGAAGTGGCCGCTGCTACGGGTCGCGCCGTCTTTTTTGACATCCCAGCCGCCGTCGGCGTTGGGCACGACATGATGTGATCCTGGTTTCTTTGGCATGGTCGCCTCCTGGGTTACATGGTTTCGCTTGAAATGAGTTGTTCCACTACCTGCAAAGCATCCACCGGCAAGAAGCACTCCGGTCGTGGGCGGTGGACGCCGGGATGTCCGGCCTTGGGGTGGCAGTTCAGGACCCGCTCGACCCATTGGGCGGGTATGGCGTTCAGTCCGAGCATTAGCTCTCCCCATCCATGAGCGAATCTAAATTTCTCAAAAGAGTCTCTTCAACTGCCTTCTTTGATACTGACCAAAGTTCACTTAGAGCAGATGCAACATCCATAGCTTCCCAAGGCATAACGGGGTTCCCCTTGCGGGATGCAAAAGGACCATCAGACTCTGGCAATACTAATCTTGACGGTATTCTTGAAATTAAGTCTTTTCCTTTTTTCGTTGAAGTCATCACGGGATTGACACTGAAAAAGCATTCCATTTTTACCGCATCTTTCAGCTCCGCGACAGATCCGGAAAACCAATGAAGAACAGGCTTTCCGCAGCCAGGGTATTTCTTCAAAATTGATAGGACTTTTGAGACCGCATTTCGAGAATGAATGCTGATAATTCGTCCACCAGCCTTTTCGCACTCTCGGATAGTGCTATCAAATATCAACTCCTGCTTGTCCAGAGTCTTTAAATACCTTGTGGAACCATCGATTCCAACCTCCCCAACAAAATAGGATTTCGGAATTGAACTCAATAACAGGTCAAGTTCATTGTACTTTTCAACAGCAATTTCAGGGTGTAAGCCAAGGGCAACCTTGATGTTCCCATATTCTTTGAAGACCTGTGAGGTTGCCACCCATGCCCTTGGGCTTGTTGTAACAGCCAGTGTAAAGCGGTTCTCACTATTGACCCGGGCAAGGATATCGAGCGCGTTAGGGTATAAATCAAGGTGTGTATGCAGATCTATCATATCACCCCTTTCCCCAATAAAAGTTCTTTAACCTCGTTAAGTCCTCGCGAAAAGACTCCTTCGAATTCACTTCGATTCTGGTGGTCGGCGAAAGACAAGTTCCCAGAAACCAAACGCTGAATTCCTGATTGCTCGGCAACTAAACATGCGTTGGCAGCGGCACCTACATCATCGGGATTCCCATGATTTATTCGTTCAAGTTGCTCTGAATAATAGCCACCTGACGTTTGGTCGACTTCTCCCCAGTGTTGAAATGCAGCCCTCCGAACCAAACAAGGAACACATCTGCCGCAATGTTGCATCTTATAAACCCGATATTTTCCACAACTCACAGATTGAAAAACCAACTCCTTCAAAAGCTGTTGATTTTTGCATTCTGCCAGCACTTCTCCTTTGGTCTTGAACTGATAGGGCATTATGAGATTCAGGCTGATTCCAACTTCATTCCAAATATTCTGAATACCTTTAAGGTAAACAGGATGAGTAGTCTTTGTACTGAAGCTGCCCATGCGGCCTGAATTTAGCGGAATGTTTAGACTGATGAATCCGTTTTCAGGAACGTATATTTTAGCTGGAGAGCTGGGTTGACCTTGGAGCGCAGACGCTGCCAATGCTGCAAAAGCAAAGAAAATGATCGACCGGCCTCTCGTTGAACCTTCAGATTCCCCTTGCGGGGGATGAATCTTGTGGCTCCATTGGAAATGTGCGCTATCAGGTCTGATTCTTTTAGCATAGTCTCTTTGTGTTTTTGCATCTCCCCTCACAACTTGTGATATGAAAATCGGCTTGTGATTGTCAGCTACCAAATCGATTGCCCCGGCTAAACTATCAACACCTCCGGACAACAGAGAAACACAGTCGCAATCGAATCGTTTCAGTCTTTTTGCACTTGGCGGAGTGACACCATTATCTTTAAAAGTAAAAGACCAAAAATCTCCTGTAAGAAATCTAAGAGTTTTTTCAAGCTCCTGCTTTGCAGGCTCCCAAACACCCGGATCATTGAGGTGAACGGTTAAATCTATTTGCCGAGTCCACCCATCCGCACTGTTTTTCCTTGTCAGCGAATTATCGGCGGCCGCAACAGCCAAGGCAATTGTATTGAAATCCCAAATTTTTTCCGAAGGACGCAGTCCAGCTCTTTGAACGTCTCTTATCAAGGTTGAGCCGAAATAGCCGACATTTTCTCTTCGAGGATTCGAGTATATCGAGAAATATTTTGTATCTTCCTCAAGCTGCTGTGGAATGAGGTTTTCCGGAGCACAAACGATCTTCCTCATGCTTCCTCCTCGAACACTTCGAAAGTGGTCTTTATTGCTGATTGAAGCAGGGCGTTCATCTCTGCCTTTGTCGGGTTGTACGTATCCGTTCTCAGCTCCTGTATTTGTGCAGAGATTTCTGACTTCAGATAATCTCGCATATCATTCATTCTGGAAACGGCTTCCCGTGGGGAATATCTGTCACTTTCAAATAGTTGACCTATATCCAGATTGAGTCGATTGAATGCCTCGTTGGCCATGAACAGTTCCATCACGGTCCAAATGCTGTCGTTATCCATGTTGAGAAAGTCAACATCTGGGGCTATCGTCAAAAGATCTGACATGGCTTGAGCCATGGAGTCCCTGCAAGACTCCTCTTCAAGGCTACCTCCAGTTGATATCACTTGATCTATGATTTCATCGGCAACTTCATATGCCGAAAGGTTCTTTGCGGTAAGCTGGTTTACCCAGTCCCTGACTCTGATGTCAGCACTGTCACGAACTCCTTGAAGAAAATTGAAAAGCCCTGCACCGGCAGACGTTGACGTCAGCATTCGGCTGGCAACCCTGGAGGCTCCTCCCATACCTTTTCGGGAGTAGTTCCCTAGAGCTTTCTTTAAAGAACCCCTGTCACCACTGCTTGCATATTCACCCAAATGCCGTCGTGCGTTGCCAAATCGCCTTGGGGGAGCGATCTCCACAGGCTGTGCTGCAGGTCCGGTTTGCTGAAGATTTTGCTCTGCCTGCGCAGGCTCACCGGAAATCTGCTCCAATGGCGAACCGATTTCAGACGCAACAGAACTTAGCCAAGGAGGATCAAATGGAACCCCACTTCCGGGGCCTGAACTTGACGAAGAGGTTCCCATTACCTTTTCCTCCCATCTGTATTGATAGCTTTCCTTACAGGAGCAGGCGAGCTGTCATCCTTTTCCCAGCGTGCCAATAATTCTTTTGCCCATGTCTCGTTGCGTAATTGGGGTATCAACGGTGCGGGTCTTTTGCCAGCCGGGATTTCATCAAGCATGGCAATGAAAGAAGTTGCCAATTCTGGAAACGCCTTAGGTAGATGCAATGCTTGAAAGATAACAGTGGATTCCCATTGCTGGTTTCTGGCTCGCCGTTTCATTCGAGTTAGGATTTTTTCTGACTCAATCACTCCAATTTGCTTGATATTGGCGATAAGCGGCTGCAAGAGCCCCTTGGCTTCACAAAGAGCTGACAATAGCTCTCTACCATCAGGGGAAAGTTCATCGAAACTGGCAAGGGATATAGCCTTGTCCCGGCTCAAATAGAGCAGAGGACGCAAGTCGATTTCAGACAGCGGCGGGCTCAACTTCAACCAGTCTAAAATAAATGGAGCTTTCCACGACTCATGTGAAAATGTGAGTTCTTCAGCTTTGGCGACCTTTTCTTCAAGATCCTGAAGAAATTTCGGTTTGCCGTCCTCGCTGTCACCGACCTGTTTGGCAAGATACTCAAACGCGGCGGCAGGGGCGCATCTTTCAAATAGCTGTAGTTTAACGAGCTCTTCAAAGGAAACGCTCATCTCTTGAGCTTTGGCAACCGTTTCCCGAATAATGAGGTTATTCAGAAACCTCTTGATGAGCCTCGGATTGCCTGCGATGTGATCTGAGGTAGCCATGATATTGGCAAGTTGGTCCGCCAAATCTATTTGAATGGCAAGTTTTGAAGCTGCATTGCCATAGGCATCTTCGATAACCTTTTTGGTTAGGCCACCAGCCCACGATTTTTTGATAGCACTGACGATTGCATCGTGACCTTGATCTTTCTCTTCTTGCGTGATTTGACCACGCCGTTGAGCGAGGTCGGCCAAAAGTAAAATCAGATACCCCTTGACCTCATTGGCACCAAGACGCGGAACCCTGAGCGGAATCTGAATCAGTTTGTCGAAGTAACTTGTTACGAGTTCATCGCTGAGGTCGATATTGCCAAAGTGGGATCTCACCGCATTTCGGATCATCTGTTCGTCAGCTGCAATGATGAATGCCGTTTGAGGAACCAGAAGCAATAACCGCATGGCTTCAAGTGTCGAGATCGCCGTATTGGGTAAACACCGATCGAGATCATCGACCAGAACGATCAACGTCAATTCGAGTTTCTTGAGCAACTCTTGGAACAGTGCTCTAAGAGCCTCTATTTCCTTCGGAACCGACTTTTCTTCTTTCTCATTCAAGAGTTTCAGCAGATCAGGCGCAACCTGATTATAGGATTCCTTGATCTTACTCAGATCCTCTTGGCTCGGCATTCCACTTTGACCTAACAAACCACTGACCGCACCAATGAAAGAGCCGACAGGTCCAGCGACAGCCCCGCCAGTAATGATTCCAGTGGCAACCGGAGCCATGAATTTCGCAGTTCTCAACCAATTGATGCGCTTGATAAACTCTTTGGCCTTGTCGACACAGGTTTTACGCGCTTCGGACTCCTCCATTATTTTGTCGGCAACTTTTTGGAGAAGCGCCATGCGTGCGTCATCGTAGCCTTGATACAGCCAAGCATTGAAATTGATGAAGATGTAGTTTTTTCCACCATCAAGACTTTTGAGAGACTCGCCGATCATCTGAACAAGAGAGGACTTGCCGACGCCCCAGCTTCCTGAAACACCAATAGAGACAGGCTGACCATTTCCATCCTTGATCATTTGCGCTGCTGTGTCTGCGACAACCTTGAAGTTCAATAGGTCTTGAGTTGTTTCTACATCATTCCACATGGCTATTCCTTCACTGCATTCAGGGTGATGACGGCAAACTCTTCATCGATCTCGAACAGATCCGGTGTGGAGCGATGGACGCCGATGCCGTGTTCCATCAACAGCATCACGAGTTGTTCACCGTTCATCAGGGCGATGGGAGTCTTGTCGGGCTGAGCTGCTTCCTTGATGGCTCCGGCACTGAAGTCGCTGGTGGTTATAATCAGCCCTTGCTCGTGCGCTCCGAGGCTGCCGCGTACCTGCTGAACCACCGGGGCCAGGATGTTGTTCTTGAGCTTCCACTTCTTGACCTGGACGGCCATCTTGATGCGGACCACGTCACCAACCACCAAGGTGTCCCGGACATCGATACCGCCGTCGCCGCTGAGTTTGGTCACCTCGACCATCTCGAAGCCCATCTCCGCCAGCAACTGCGAGATGAGTTCTTCGAACTCTCCGGGCTTCATGGCCAGCAGGCGCTCTCGCAAGACCTCCCGAACCTGGTGGTTGTGCTGCTCGATTTGGAATGCGAGACCGCGTCCCATCCATTGGCTCAGACCGATATAGCCACGGCCGTGCTGAACGAAGCGGGGCCGCTCACCGCGTTTCTGCTGGCGCTTGATCTCGGTGATCACTTGGGCGTACATGGAGGCTTCTGGCGTTTTTCCGCTCGTCACCAACCATCCTTTTTCCAACGCCTTCTCGGTGATTTCCTTGTAGTGCATCGGCATTTTACTGCCGAACTCCTCAAGCACCTTCTGAGCACAATCGATGAAGGAAAAAACCGCGTTTGTGGGATGAGGTTTTGAGGGCTTTTCGACAGGTGCAAGAACCGACGCCGTGTCACCCTCTATTTCTGTGGAATCCCGAAGTGCGAAGGTCTGAGGGCCTACTTTTACAAAGGACGACTTATCCCCTTTGCTCTTGATGTCGGTGTAGAGCCGGGCGCTAACGGTGGCCTCCGGTGTCTTACCATCAGACTTCCAGAGCCCAGCTTCGATGATCAGCTTGGCAATTTCAGTGGCATGGAGTGGCTTGCCTGCCTCCTTCAGTATCTGGATAGCTGCGCTCTGGACACTCATACTCGTTACTCCACCATGGCCTTCAAAAGGGCATCCCTGGTATCGGAATAAAACTGGATGTCGATCTTGGTCGCCATATCGTCAGATAGATCGAAAAGTTGCCGACGGCAGGAAACCGGCATCAAGAGAGCCGAGGCACCTTTTTCAACTGCAATCTCGGCAATGGTGACAGGGTTGTGAATAGGCTCGAGAGATCCGCCCAGGTTAATCTCTCCCACGATGATGAGGCCGCCGCGAACACTCTTCTTCAAGAGAGCCGTGCAAAGCGCAATGAGTGATGCCATGCCGAGTTTCGCGCCGGACTTGGATGCGTCAAAGGCTCGGAGTTGGGCGGTGAATTCATGGTGACGAGGGTCTTTGTCCCCGACCAGTTGCATCGCCCGGGCGTAGAGGTTTTGCTCTGCGTAGCCCATGCTTTCCTTGAATGCTGGCGGCACGGGTTTGTTGAGGATCTTGACGCCGGAACCTGGGCCTTCATTGATCTCGATACGGTAAAGTCCCGGATGCTCTTCACCGCCACCTGGCGAGATGGTCCAGACCTGGCCTGGCTCAAGAGGGTCGCCACCAATGCTGTTTTCGCTTTGCAGTTCTGGAGTCGAGACAAACTTTTCTACGCCATCAGCCCCCATCACGTAGCTGAAGTGAGTATTACGGAATTCCGCCGCGCCGATGCGCTTCTGCTGTTCCTTGACGCGACGCCTTGCCTCCATGGCGATATGGACGGCCCACTCGATGTCCTCATCGGCCGTCTCGCCTTCACCGGGATAGAGGAGCTTGAGCAATCCGCTCACCGTTTTATTGACCGCGTTGGTATCGCGCCCTGACAGAGCGCCACCGAAGAACACCCGGTTTTGCAGTACGCTCACTCGGCTTTGATTGCGAAGCTGGCTCCAACACTCGGACAAGAAATCACTCACCAGACCAAAGTGATTCGTCAACAGCTCCTTGCTGATTTTTGGAACATCCCAGCCGGGCAGAAAGGCGTGGATTCGGTCCATGAAAGCGGTGTCGTCTTTCATCTCGGGTGGCATGGGGCCAAACAGGTGTCCGATGCGCTGCTGATGTTCAACATCAACATCGAAGTTGCCAACCAGGACGATACTGCCATCGGCTCGGATGCTTTCCTTGCCACGACTGAATTCGCCGGACTCCATGTATCCCTTCATGATGTTCACGCCATCCTTCTGGTCGAAAGAGACGCCGGACACCTCATCGAAGCAGACCACATCGTATTGGCAGACCAATCCGCGCTGGCCGGTTGCGTTGTTGACGAACATCCGGGCAACCGTGGCCTTACCCCCGGAAATCAGATGCGCATACGGAGAAACCTGCTGGAAGAGATGGCTCTTGCCCGTTCCTCTGGGACCGAGTTCCACCAGGTTGTAGTTGCGCTCGACAAAAGGAACCATTCGCAGCATCAAGGCATCGCGTTGCCGCCGGGACAATCCGTTTGGCTCTATGCCGATGGATCGAAGCAGGAACTCCTTCCACTCGTCCGTCGTGAAGGACTTACGAGCCTCGGCCAGGATGTCGAGCACATCTCGTTTGGAGAGTTGGATTTCCCGGAGCGACTCGACACCGAATGGTCTACCTTTACTCTCCTGGGCGATAGCCGCATCGTAGTTCAGACTGATTTCGGCATAAAAGCCACCTGTCAGCATTCGCTCATGTTCATTCACCAGTTCCGGGCTAATGCGGACATCGGTCAGACGCAGACTGGGGAGTGTAGCGATGTAGGAGTCGGTCTTCGCATCCAGGCGAGCGGTGATGAGGTCGATGATTTTGACCTCGCCATTTTCCCTGGCCCGAGCCTTGAAGAGCTCTTCTTCCCCGGCTTTGACCGTTCGCGATTTGAGTTGCCGTTGGACGATCTCGAGACCCTCATCAATCTCGTCCTGCTCGGTGCTGGCGCAGTACCGGCCGAGCAAAAACTCGACCACATAGGTCGGCACTGGAAACTGGCGGCTAAACGTCCGGACCAGATCCTTCCGGACCAGGTACCCCTCTAGCGAGGAGGCCGCTTTTTTGTCGATCTGGTCCATTTCAATCATGTATTACCTCCACCAATTACTGTGGCGATTTGCGCAACCAGCGATCCATTGGCATCGATCAAGACCACTGTTGCTTCACGCCCCTCCATGTCCTCGTCCTCGACGACTACAGAGGCTGTTCCGTTGTCTTTAAGCGGTTTGCTGCCGACGACCACACTGGACAATGAATTGCCTGCTTGGCTACGAACATCAAGTGATAAACCCGAGAAGTTGCCATCCACGGCAACGGTACAGCGCAGCCCCTTCCACACCACGTCGGTAAATTCGACAGATGCCGCAGCCTGAGCAGATTCGCCTCGAGTTACCGTCAATTGCAGCGTCAGGCACTCTTGCAGGCTCAGGCCGCCATGGGTGTACTCCTCGCCCTTTTTGAAGCAGCTCACACCATCAGCGAGGGCAAAATACTGGTTTGGATTCCAGTACCAAGGGTAAAGCCGCTCCTCGGAAGTGGCCCCTGGTTTTAATGAGGCGCATCGGCCCCACTTGTTATCGGCCAGGGCGCTGGGAAGATCGATTTTTGGCAATCCCCCGGGCAGCAGCAACCAGCCATGGTCTGTCACAACCCGAACACGCTTCCATCCTGCTGCCAGAAGCTCCGTGATACGGTCTGTGATCTCCAGAATCAGGGCATCGATGTGTTTGGCAAGTTTCCACCCACGGTCGTGGCCTTCGTGGTCGATGTCTCCAAACTCGCACCAAGCCATACCCTGGCCATCGCCATCAGCAGAGCGCTCAAGGATCGACCATCCCGCGTCGGCCAGTAACTTCTTCAGGTGATAGCCGCCTTTTAATGACTGACCGGTATCTGCTACAGACGGCTCAAAATCAGGGCTGCCATCCTCACCGCGAATCCTGTCTCGTACCGGGGTTACCGCCGCCTTGCCGGTTGCCGTTACACTCGGCAGGGCTGTCCAAGTAGGTTCCTCGGAAATTTCAAATCCGCATGCCTCTAAAGAGCCAACCAAACGCTTTCCAGTATCAAAACGGAGTCCGTCGACGAAGAGAACGCAGTCCCCGGGACTGAAAGGTGCTGCCTTTGCTGTCAGGCAGGTGCCTCCCGGGTACGATGCACCATCTACCAATTTCTGGAGATAGCGGGCTGATTCTTCCACCCACGGCAGGTAAACAGATCGAATAGCGGTCGTTACGGCATCAAAGTCGGCAGAGCTTTCGACCTGGCCCAAAGCCCGGATCACTCCGTCATCGACCCGCCATCCGTGACTGCGATATCCCGCTGCGAGGTCGTCCACCGAACCTGCGGCAAGGCCGCTTTTGGTGATCTCGGAAATGGTCGCCAAATGTTCCACTGCGCAGGCCAGGGGCGCATCACCCAGTTCGGCCCAGACCAGAGAGCGCCTGCGCCCGTGCTGTTTTTCCAGCTCCTTAATCTTCGCCCTCGCTTCGTGCGCGGGCGCTTTGGCAAGGGCCATCAAATCACGGTGAAGGTTTTTCTCCTGGTCATCATTCCACTGAGGCCAGCCGTCGAAAGAACCGTCTCCCATGTGCCAGAAAATGGTGTCACTCGGCGGACGACATTTTCTGATTTGTGCCGGAATGTTGGGGTAGCGCTTAGGTGCCTCGCAGTAGCGCTCCCAAACGGCATGCCACGGACCTTCATGGTTTGCGAGCTTGGTGCTCCCGGCCAAAACGCCTTCGTTCTGGGGGTTGAAGGCCAGTTGAGACTTGCAGACCTCGACAAAGGCTTTCCACTCGTTCTCGCCACGACTTGCCTGGAAGGCGTCCCCCTGATCGAGCCATTGCAGGAGGTCGCGAATCGGGTCGCCACCGGTCAACAGGGTGTTGAAGTAGTCCTTGTCCAGACGCTTGCCTTTCAGCAAGGAGACATCCTCGTCGAGGAGCCGATACAACGCGAGCTGCATGGCGTTCTTGGCATCGTTGTCTTGGGCGACATCCAGCCCAAGCCCTCCCTGATCGGATTTCAGATAGGCCAGGATCGTCCAGTCTTTCGCATTGATTTGTGACCAGATCACGCCCCGGTATTGCAGTTCAGCAAGCGGCTTCAGGTGATCCGGGCAACTTTCGACAGCCCGCAGGTCTTGGCGGCTGACGCCCGGCAGATAAAAAATCGGTGTCCGATCCTTGGGCAGCGAAAGATCTTCGGCACGACCGGCAATCACGCAACGCAACCAGATGGCAGGCCCAATACGCTTGTCTGGCGCATAGTCGCCCAGAATCATGAGTTCAGGCAGTTCGGCCTGAAGAACGGGTATGACGGCTTCCCACTGATGGTCACGATCCGGCCACAGAATACAGGCCGGAGCGACCTGAACCTCCGGGTTGAAGACAGCGGCATCACGAACCGTTTTCAGGAGATGATCAAGCACTCTCATGCTTCACCTCCTTGTAGCTTGAAGAGTTGAGTTACTTGCTGAACGAGCTTGTCTGTCCGCGAATCGATCTGAACTACGCTCCAGCCCGCCGAAGCGGCCAAGTCCTCATTGAGCTTGAGCCCGTTTTTATAGCCAACAGCACGACCTTGCCGGTCTACACGGTCTCGCTTGTCCTCAAAGCTCTTGTTGCCTAGCGCACTGTTAAATCCAGAAATTGTCAGGTTGCCCAATTTGTGAACATGCGTCTGTTGAATTTCCTTCGCTTTTATCTCATCGCCATCGGCAATCATGGTTATCCAAGACTGTGGGATGTTTTCCCCTTGCGGGAAAATATGCTCGATGGTCCACACGAATTGCTTGTTTTCAAAACGCCACAGATCGACCCAGCTCTCTTTGGTCATGGCTTGTTCGGCGAGTGCGCAAAGAATGAACCGGGTTACTCCTGAATTTTCCTCATAAATCGGCCCATCCAGCTTGTGTTGGAATGCCTCATCCGTTGCGGAGACGGCCACCAGTTGCTGCTCAATTGACTGGGGAATCGCATCAGCACGCAGCCCACTGATTTTGTCGATCACAGTCATGAACAGTCGAGTAAGGTCTCGGGTTGGAGGTGTATCGGTCAAATTACGACGAACGAAGAAGCGGACGAGTAGTTCGACTATGGAGCTCAGGTGAGCATTCGTAAGCTCGAGCTCATCCTTTCGCACAAGCAAATACAACATCAGCAAATACGATGGGGCACCCTGAATCCGCTCCAAATCCTTGATCGGTTTTTCGAGACCATTGAGCGCGTCATCCTGGTTGCGAGAAAGTATCAGCGAATAGAGTCGACCAGCGGCACTGATCTTCTGCAGGCAATCCTTCGCGTCATGGTTGATGAGCTTTTCATAGATCTGAATCAGGTTGGACCGGGTGGCGACCGGAACTTGGTGGACCGCTTTGAGCTGATCCTTGAACGCGTTGTAATACTGACGGAAGAAACGCTCCTGTATGGCGTAGTCGTCACCGAGGTAACCCAAGAGACGATTCCAGTGCCCAAAGTAGTGATCTACCTTGCCCGGCTCGATGGATTCCAGACGAGCCAGCAGCTTGTTCTTGATGAGGTCGATGGCCGTTAGCGGCATGCCTCGATTGTTTAACGACTCGAACAGGGTATAAGCGTCAGCGTGACTCGCCACCTCAATCTTGACTAGGCACGCATGGCTGACCTTGTCCAGAAATTCCATGATGGTTCCCAGCCGGTTGCTTCGGCCGTTTGCCATTTCATCTATGCGATCCTGGAAATACCGATAGGCCCGAAAGATCTTGCGGTTGCCAGCGTAGGCGGGGACATCACATTCACTGATGACCCCGATTTCGGCGAGAACAGCGCGGTAATCGGGGTTGTTATTGTTCTGAATCTGCGGGATCAGACGAATCTGATCGTCCCCTTTCTTGAGGACCAACTTTCGCTTTAAATTGATTAGCTCAACGCGCTGTTCATCATCCAAATCGGTTTCATGGCTTTTTAGGGCATGGTAGACCGAGGCAAAAAGCAATGAGAGCGTCGTCAGGCGTTGTTGTCCGTCAACCAGTTCAAGTTTCTGAACTGAAAGCGCATCGGTCGATTGGTTGATGCAGATGATTGAGCCAAGGAAATAGCCCGGATCGTTCTCAAGCACATCGTCGAACAGGTTTTCCCACTGATTTTTGCCCCAGGTGTATTCACGCTGGTAACGTGGAATGGCATAGACCACGCCCGCTTCGATATCGAAGAGCTGTGAGACTGGGTAGTTATTTACGGATTTAATCATCTAACGCCTCAAAAATGGTATTTCTCACGTCTACGGCGGAATGCTTCTTCCGTCCCTTCCATGATGTCGAGAACAGCCTTGGTTACAGACGCCTGATCAAGCCCCCCGCAAGCAAGGGCTTCACCTTTGCCGTCTCGGGCTTCGAAGGCGTAGACCAGCTCGGCATCTCCGTTTACCGGCAGATTGGCGTTGTGCGTAGCCATGATGAGTTGACGCTTCGATTTCACTTTGCGCAGCATCGGGATCAGCTCCCGGAACACAAAGTTGGAGTCCAACTCATCCTCGGGCTGATCGATGACCAACGGCCCACCTTCCTGCGCCAGCAACAGTGCAAGGGCGGCGGTGTTTCGCTGACCGTCAGAGAGGGAACCTTCGGCGATACTGCCTGCAGTCGATCCATCCGCCCGAAACAGTTTCATGTCGACGGTGTCTTGTACCCGAGAGCAGCGCAGTTTTTCCCAACGTTCAAGATTGTCTTGAATGTGCTGGAACAGATCTTGGCTGTTCGACCCGAAATCCGGCCCTGTCGAACCTTGCTCCACAGACAAACGCTCTTCCAGAACTTGCCAGGGCGACTCAGCATCTTCCTGTCCGGTAAACAGCGTATAGAGCGTCTCCCCACAACTTTCCCAATTTTTACCTAGCCGCGTCCGCCCATCAGAGGGCGCAAAGCTCTGCCAGAGCTCCCGGAAATTTTTATAATCTTGCTGGTATTTTGCTGAGACCTCGATAAAACGCTGCCTGCCTTCGTTTAGTACAGCGAGCTCATTGGCTCGTTCGGCGGCTTCAACGCGCTTCTGGAATTGATCTCGCCAGATCTGATGCAACTGCTGCATGAGCAGACCGGTGTCTCCCGCAGCTTCTTTTAGCCGCTGAATTTCAGCCCCGGTTTCATCAATCTCCCGCTGTTTCTTGGTGCGTGATTGATTGATTTCCTGAAGATGGCCAACATCATCCGTTGTCAGACCTTTAGCCGCGCAGGCTTCACTGAACTTGGCGTCGGCCTGATCCAGTTCCTCCCTGATCGCATTCCATGCCGGATCGTTGGTTTTAAGATCCTCGACAGCGGCTTCGAATTGCTCGACGGCATCGCGGATAGTTCGGGCCAACGAATCCTTGGCGGCCTTTACCTTATCGTCGAATTGCCTAAACCAAGCCGCGTGAGTTGAATCTGTAACCTGAAATGCTACGTGCGATGCGGCGATTGTCTCGGCCAGGGAGGCAACGTCGGTGAACTGCTTGCCTGGTGTTCCTGCAAGCCCTTCGAGGTAACGTGCCTCGGCCTTGAGGAGTTGGTGTTGGCGGGCATCCTCTTGAATCTCGCTTCGGGCCTTCCATTGCCGGTCCAGTTCTTGATGCTCTTGCTGGAGCCGCTTGTAATCCTTTTCGAGTGTCTTGGCCTTGCGGAGATTGGAAAAAGCGTCCTGGATTTGCAGCTTGAGCTTGTGCTCCCGATCTGCCAGCTCATCCAGTTCGTTTTTGGTGAATCCGTCGACCAGCTCCAGCAGCCGTTGAGCCTGCCGAACGCTTCCGTCATCGATTTTCGACTCGGTCAGCCGGTTGAGCTGCTGCTGGCTGTAAAAGCGAAGAGGCAAGCTATTGAAAAAGGTTTCAGGATCGGCCAGGTCGCGACCCTGCACGGTTGGGCTGCCGTTTTGCCAAACGATACGATCTTCGACGCCATCCGCGCTGACCCAGCACACTTCGACTTCTGCGCGGGGTTCGTTCAACGTATCGCGTACTCGTTTGATCCGCTCTTTGGTCCCGTAATCAAGATCCTTCGATTTGTCCTTTCCAAGGATGATTCGCAGGTATTCAAGCAGAGTGGATTTCCCGCTGCCTCGGCCCCCAATGACACAGTTCATGTTGGGGGAAAAATGCACCTGCTGATCGGCCAGGAACGCCACGTTCTTGATCGAGATCGACTTGATGGTCGCCTGACGAACACGCTGTGCGGGGTGCGTATCTGTTGTTACATCTTCCGGCAAAATGATGCGGGATTCATGGTCGAGGAACGCCTGGCGGAGCGATTCGATGGAGGGCTCGGACATTTTGAACCATGAGTACCGGTAGCCAATGCTGTTAGGCGTCGGCTTCTGATGCTCATCGAAGTCGACCAGCTTCTTGTTGTCCGAAGACATGAGTGTGGCAATGGGGCGAATGCGCTTCCAGCCTGGCTGACAATCGTCTCCAGAACGCAGAAGCCGCTGATATCCAGCGCTCATCAAGTGAACAGGCTTTGGCACTTCTACCGCAAGCAGATCAGGATTCGTGAATTGATCCTGTTGCAACCATTCCGCTATCGAATCGCTGTCGAAAATGCCGTCGTTACTGGTTGCATGCGGCATGATGACGATTCCGCCATACTTGTCTTGGGTGATGCGCAAAATCTCTTTCAGATTTTTGTCTGATTTTTCGAGCTGTCCTGCCGCATTCACTCTCGGGTAGCTCACACCGCATTCCGTAAGAATCGAGTCCAGCCGAGTCAGGTCCGTTCCTGGTTCGAAAAGACAAAGAACATGAACGCCCCTGCCAACGCCAGCCGCCTCGAACTCAAATCCTGGAAACAAGGTGATCTTGTGGCTGAACTCCCGATCAATCTCATCGAACGCAGTCTGCAGATGTGGAATAAAGTCCTTGCTCAGAAAGTTGTGGTCGGTAATGCCCACCACATCCAGCCCCTTCTCATAACAGGCCTCCGCAAAAGCCTTCGCTGCGGCAGCCTCTTGTCCGGCTTCGAGGCGGTCTCCGGCCCAATGCCTTGCATCTGCAGGCGTCTGCATCTGCAGGTCGCATTTCAACCAGCGCATTCCTTTGTAGCAGAAGGTCATTCGGCGGCCTCCCTTGCGGCGCGTTTTTCGGCCAGGGTCAGGTGGTGGTCGTTGATGCGGTCGCCGTCAAAGACGTGATACCAGGGGGCGGATTCCACGTCCTTGCCCCGGTCTTTGTTCCAGTTGATGTTGGGTTTGTCGCGCAGGACACCCGCGCCTTTCTTGCCGACATCGGGCACGGTGAGGAAGGGGCGGATGTTGAGGCGCACGCCGTCGTTGAGATCCGGGTCCCAGCCGATGGGCTGTTTTTCTAGTGGTTTCCAGCGCACGAAGATGTCGTAGGGTGCTTCGCCTTCGAGGATCAGCTCCAGTTTTTTCTTGAGGGCCTCGGCGGCGGCCAGGCGCTCCTGGGCTCCGTCCACGTGGCTTGCGATGTCCTGCTTCTGACGGCTGATCCAGTCGCCCAGGTAGGTGTAGATCAGGGTCTCCAGCAGCTTGGCGTCGAGCTTGTGGTAGTTGATCAGAGCAGCGAAGCCGTCGCGCAGGCCATCCCAGATATGCCAGATGAAGGGACGATGCTGGAACAGCTTGCAGTGCTGGGTGAAGAACTTCTCCCGTAGCCAGGTCTCCAGTGTCTTGCCCGCGTGATCGGCGCTTTTGAGCAGCGAGGCCAGGGTGTCGTTGGACCAGGCATCACCATAGGCGGCGGCCAGCAGGTTCAGCAGGCGGTCGGAGGCAGAAGCCTCGCCCCGCACCGGCGGGATGCAGACGATGCCGTCATCATCGGCGTAGCCAGCTAAGGCTTCACAACGCTTGACCCATTCGCGCTGCTCGTCGGCCAGTTCCATGCTGGTATCCAGTTCGGCAGGCCAGCGATAGCCGAGAAGGCGGGCAACGGCAACATGCAGCACGCTGTCATCAGTTCGTAGCGGGCCGTGAGCTGTCCACTTTTTCTCCTCATCCCAGACCACCGAGCCACAGGGGTGACCATGGAAGATCCATTGGGTGGGATCGTCGGTGCAGGGCTTGGGCAGGCCGTTAGGGTACTTTTCTTCGGCGACCTTGGTCCAGTGGTCGAGGTCAAAAGGAAGACTTTCAAATACTGAAGTTGCAACACCAAGCTTTTTGTCTAATTGCCTAACCAATGAATTGAAATCCGGATGAGTGCAAAAAGAATAGATTGTTATTAATTCAGTTTCTTTTTGGGGTGTCAAAACAACAGCACTCTTATCAAATAATTTGCCTAAATACGGGGTACTTCTCATATCCCCAACTCTACCTACGATAATCCCTTGTTTTTTCCACGCATAGTGGCCCTGAATTCTAGCAGCTTTGCTCTGCGCTAATTCGCCTTCACCTTTTTCCCAACGAATGAAGGTAGATAGTCCGTCTAAAGCCATGTTTTGTGACGGAGATGCCTGAAAGTAGTCCCAAAACAAACCCTTATTAGCTATTTCCCAAAAACAACAAATATACTTTGCAGAATCACCAGTTGAAAGACCTTCTGTTGATTTAACAGGTACTTTTCCCCCTGATAAATCTAGGTCAAAAGTAAGTCGAAATTGCGGATTATTAAGCTGCTTTGCTTGTGATACTGAAGAAACTTGTGAACAACAAAGGAGTTTAGATTTTTGAAGATGCTCTACTTCCTCAACTGCAACGCTGTGTATTTTATCTTTAACGCGTAGAGATTTTTTTTCAAAAACACCTAAAACAACAGGAAAATCATACATCTGCGTGCTAAAACTTTTATAACCAAGCCTGGCTGCTAGTTTCCAGCTCATATTTTGCAGCTGCTGTTTTCGAAATGAAGAAAACGAACCAAGAAACATCCAGTTTTGCGATGAAACAAAAGCAACGTTGCCATGGTCAATGAGAAGCTCTTCCATTCTTTCTATTAGTGATGTTGCAAGATCATTTGAGGCACTTGAATAGTTTTTATCTAGATACTTCAGCAAGATTTCGTTCATCTTGCCTTTGCCAAGATATGGGACATTAGTCATGGTAAACGCATACTTTTGTGAGAGCAAAACGGACGCTTTTGCAATGCCCTTCGCAACAGCACCCATCTCACTTTTTTCATCATTTTCCTCGCCAGCCAATGCTTTCGTAAGCAACGGTCCGACTTCTTCCCACTTCAATTCAAACAGCGACCCCTTGCCCAAACTTGCTTCCGGATTGATCAGACTGCCAAGTACTGGTGCGTCCTTGAACTGCTTATAAAGCTCATCGAGGGCAAGCCGCAGATTGGTGTTGTCTCCAGCCAGCGCCAACCATTCCTCTTTCTTGGCGCTGATCGACAAACCAGAACAGGCGACATTCAATTCCGGCAACACCCGGTAGCCGCCAGCGCTCGGGTATTTCCACGCGGTCAGGGCAAGGGCAAAAGCGGCCAGCTCCACGCAGCGCTGATCCAGTTCCAGGCCATGGATGTTTTCCCGCAGCACCGCGTCCACCGCCTCTCTGGCGGAAAGACCGTCGCGCTCCATGCGCATGGGTACAAGCATCAGAAAGGCTGCCACTAGGAAGTGACCGGAGCCGCAGCAGGGGTCGAGGGTCTTCAGGTCGGCAAGCTGCTCCGGCCAGCCGTCAAAGGTTCCGGCCGCCGGTGTCCAGCGCTTGTTCCCCGCATCGTCTTCCTGCTGCACAAAGCGCAGATAGTCCAGCGGCACACCGGGTATGGCCGCCTTCCGGCGCAGTTCCTCTTCGCTCTTGGCGTTTTGGAGATCGGCCTCGGTGAGCCGTTTTGCCGCCCACCAGGCTCCGAGGGAGTTGTCGAGCAGGAAGCTGACCATGTAGGGCTCAGTGAAGAGCTGGGTGACGGCAGGCAGCTCCCGTGCGCCGATCTTGACCTCGGAGGCATTAACCTCGTCCTTCTTCTTGGCCTGCCAGAACTGATAGACCCACCCCAAACTGTCGGAGGCGGTGAAGACCGGAAGCTCCAGGTCGGCCACCAGGCGCTCTAATTTCTGCTGATACTCGGGCGGCAGGACCAGATGAAAAACAGGTGAATCGAGCCGGAAGATCTGCGGCAGCATGCGGGCGGCAAACCGGGCGGCCAGCTCCCAACCGTTGGCCGCGCCTTCATCGGCAGCGAGGTCTTCACACTCTTCGAGGGTGACCGCCACCGGATCGTCCGGGTCCGGATACATCAGCAGATTGTTCTCGGCCAAGAAGCGGGCAAACAGCATGCGGTGCCAGTGCTCGTAGGCGACCTCTTCGATCAGCCGGTCCATGGTCTGGATCTTGCCACCGTTCAGGGAGTCACCTAGTTGACGGCCGTGGACGCGCAGCTTGCGGCGCAACTCCCGGTCCTGTTCGCTCAAGTGAGCAAAGGGCGCGGCTTCACCCACACCTAGTTGTTCCAGCGCGGCACGGGCGGCGTCTTCGGCAATATCACGCGCATCCTTGATGGTGCGTTCGAGTCGGTTTCTTAATGTTTTGTCGAGCGGCTGCATGCGTTATTTCCCCTGAAGGCTGCTTATCGAATCACTATCGGCCCGTTTTGCAGGGCGGCCTTGAGTTGTTGTTTCACGTCGTCGACCCAGGCATCGATTTCCTCGTCGGTTTTCAGCGTGCGGCGCGGCACCTGAATGAATTGAGCCTGGGGTTCACACAGTTCGGCGGCCCCGCTGGCGACGTTGTCGAAGCGGGCGGGCATGGCCGCCACGCGGTCGGCAAACATCGACAGGGCGCAGTTGTCCAGAGTGGCCAGCACATCGCTGGTCGATTGCACCTCCACCTTGGGCCGGGCAGATTCGTGCAGGAACTGGGCGGACATGAGCTGGTAGCGCTGTTCCGGTTCCAGTTGCTGCCAGTTACTGTCATCCGCCAGGCGTTTGAGGCCTTCCGCATGACGGGCGGCATATTCGCCATCGAGCTTGTTGAGCTCATCGCGCAGCAGTTGGGTCAGGTTGGCGATCAGCGGCCCGACCAGGTCGGGTTCTTCCAGAAGCTGGCGCTGCTGCTCGATGGTCTTCACCTGGGCCAGTATCGCCTCGGCGTCCTGAAGCCCGGAGGCGTGAGTCATCAGGCGCTTCAATACGCTCCAGTTGGGCCAGCGTTTGGTGATGCGCTCGGCAAGGTCGGTCCAGCTATCGATGTTGCCGCCCAACTCTTCCCGCCGGTTGTAGAGGGCAAGCAATTGCTCATTGCCCGCAGTAAGGCGGATTTCGTCGAGGGGCGTGGTGTCCGGCCGGGCCGGTTTCGGTGCCTCGCCGCCTGCCTGGTCGGCAAGCTCCACCATTTTCTGCAGGAACTGCGGTATATAGGCCAGCTCCTCGCCCTGTTTGGCCGAGAGGCCGACCTTCTGCAACAGCTTGCGGATCTGGATGCGTTGGGCGGTGGTGACGGTGGCGGATTCCACCTTGAACATCACCTTGCCGATGGTTTTGCGCTCCAGCTCCTTGGGGTCGAGGGTTTGCCCACGCTCGTCCTGCGCCCGGATCAGCCCGGCCACCAACAGCACTTGCAGGCCGCCGTCCACGGCGTCAGCGCGACCATCCGTAGGGTGAAGACTCGAACTGAGTGCGGATGTCCGCGCCTTTTTTGCCACCGGCGATGAAGCCGAGAATGGTTTTGCACACCGGATTTTTCGCAGGTTCGCCTTCATCGCCGACGGCCTTGAGCGCATCGGGAGCGCCTTTCTGGGCTTTTTCATAAACCTTGGACCAGCCCACGTGATCGGCGGTATGGAACTGCGGGTAGAGCCGTTGCAGCGCGTTGCCGGAGGCTTCGAGCACCATCTCCTGCAGATCGTTGCCGAGGATTTCATTACCGCCGCCCTGAAAGACGCGGGCTCCGGAGAAGGCTTCTTCGAGCAGTTCGCGGATTTTGCCTTCGGCGGTCTGCTTGGTGGTCTCCATGGCCGCTCGGGCTTCGGTGCCTTCCGGGGTGTTGGGAACACCGCGTTTATCCAACGTGGCGCTGGCGGCCTTGTAATCGATGAGGTGGTGGCGGAGGTCATCGGCCGAACGCTTGGGAATGAACACAAAAACAGTCGGGGATTGATTGCCCGCTTGCCTTGAATCGGCCCGCACCGAGTTTTCGTCAATGCTCCAGCCGTCGCGAACCCAGACGCAAATGCGCTGATCGGCATCGGTGGGAAGCTGGGCGTCGAACACCGGATAGATGTCGCGGGTGACCTTCGAGCTACCCTGGGTCAGGGAGAGCTTGCGCACCATCTCGCCAAAGCGCTTGCGGATGCGGTCGTCGCGTTCGGCCTCGATGCGGTGCGCCTCGTTGGACAAGGCGGAGCGCTGGCTCAGAAACTCATCACTCCAGGCCGCGCTTTCCTCGGTTTGAATGCGATATTCATCACCGACCTTCATCAGCAGTTCGCATTTATCCAGCAGGCTGGGCAACTTGCTGCGTAAACTGCTGCTGCCGCGAGAAAGGTTTTCGACCAGTAGATCGGCGAGGGTATCAATGGTGGCCCGGATGCCGATTTCGTTGTTCTGGCTACCGAGCTTATTGATGAGGAAGA
Organism: Oleidesulfovibrio vietnamensis; assembly: GCF_055388115.1. NCBI lineage: Bacteria > Pseudomonadati > Thermodesulfobacteriota > Desulfovibrionia > Desulfovibrionales > Desulfovibrionaceae > Oleidesulfovibrio > Oleidesulfovibrio vietnamensis. The sequence goes on along the minus strand of NZ_AP042419.1, from coordinate 1,963,322 downwards.
CCAGGCCGCAGGCGCGGGCCATGAGCTGTTCTTCTTCCGATCCCTTGTTCCAGCTCATGGTCTTTTCATGGACCTTGCGCGGCAGAATGCGTGACTGGAGCAATTTGTCGGCAGAGTCGAAGTAGAGATAGTCGGCCGGTACAACATGGCCCAGGGGCTCACTCAGGTTGGTCTGAATGACCTTGTGAACCATGCTGAGCTGGTTGCGGAGCTGACTGTCGGTTCCGGTCTGATCCATCACCCGCAGGGTGTTTTCCCAGAAACGACGGCGCACCGGCAGAATGGGATAGTCCTGGGGGAAATGCGGAATGTCGTCCTGCCTGTGACCGATGGTCGTGCCCGCCAGATGCCGGGAGATCTCGCCCAGGTTGGTTTGCATGATCTGCTCAATGGGCGTCTTGGCTTCCGGCTTCTTGGCCAGAATGACCTGACGGATGACCGCGTCGACGTCGGCATCGGAGAGTTCCACGCGGATGGTGAAACGACCTTCGAGTTTCTTCAGGTTGCTGGTGCCGGTCACGGCGGTCTGACCGGTGCCGATGAAGAGCAGTTTGCCGCCAATGTTCTTGCTGCAGGCTTCCACCGCCTCCTGGACGTCGATGGAGCGCTGGCTGTCTTCACCGATGTACTGCTGCACCTCGTCAAGCACCACCAACGTCAGCGGGAATTTGCCGTCCTTCGTCAGCGCCTGGCGAATGGCCTTGAGCATGTCGTCGCTGGAGACGTCCTGAACGTAGGGGTAGAGATTGTTCAGTGTCTCGACGCAGGATGCGGGTGATGAAAAGAGCTTGGGCTTGGCCTGAACCAGGGCATCGTGAAGGCCCTCGGCCACATAGAAGTTGTCCAGCTCTTCGTCCCAGTCGAAGCCATTCTGTTCAACATGAGCGCGAACCTGGTCATAGATGCCTTCGTGCTTGAGCCACATGACGAATCGGGCAACCGGATACTGCTCAGGCAATCCAGCGGATTTGAAGAGGATGCGCAGGAGTGCCAGCCGGACACTGCCGCTCGCACCCGCTCCCAGCGTGCCGGATGCGGCGTGCAAGCCCCCATGGCGCTTGGCCTGGGTGCTCAGTTCCTTGAAATGATCAGTGATGCCTTGAGGCAGGTTGGCAATGCCGCGAGCCGTGGCTCCATCCTCGAAGACCGTGTCGACCCAAAGCGCACGGAGCATTTTGACGAGGTGCGATTTACCTGATCCGTAAAAACCACTGACCCAGACGGCTGGTTGCTGTGCCTGGTCGATGTTTTTGAGGTAGGTCTCAAGGATGTGTGACATCCCTTTCTCGTATTGGCCGTCACAGACGAAGGTCTCCAGCTCGTAACGGAGTACCGCCAGGGCCTGACTGGTCTTCTCGTCGTTGACGCTTGCCACACCCTCGTTGACCAGTTTTCGGGTGGCCGGATCTTTTTGGTAAATATCGCGATTATTCATCATCAACCCCTCGTTCAATATTCCTTGTCCGCAGTGATCGGTACGGCGAGATAGTTCCACCCGTCATAGCCATCCAGCAGCCTGTAGTTGTTGTTTTCATAGCTGCCCGGGAAAAAGACCAGCAGCCGTCCCTTGACCATCGGGGCCAACTTGTCGACGACCTCTTTCACTTTCAGAAATCCGAAAAGCGAACCGACGCCTTTAATTGCCACGACGGAATCGGGTCCGATCTCGTTCTTTTGGAGGAAGGTCTCGAATTCATCGGTGATGAATGCGAGGTATTTCGGCAGTAGCGTGGAGAGCAGATGCGGCTTCTGAAAGTAGCTCTTGGCGTACCTTTGCGAGGCGAGCCAAATGGCAAAAGTATCCGTCAGGTCGAACATGGCCCACTCGTGGCCTGCCTGTCGCGTGACGATTTCGAATTCATCGACCTTGGCCCGCAGCCAGCGTTCCTCCGTTTCGTTGTAAACACAGAAGATCACGCGCTGTGCAGCAGCGGCATCATCGCGCCACGGAACGGAGATGTATTTGCTGTAGGACTGTATCAGCCGCTTAACTCTGCTCACGAAGCCACTCCATTTCTTCTTGATTGATCAGGTTCGGAAACAGAACCTCGATGACGTCACCCACGCGTTTGAACACGATCCAGCCTTTGCGAGAGGCCGATTCGGCAAGTTCAATGGCTTTGTCGAACGTGCAATCGAGCAACTTGGTGTATTCCGTTTGGAAAAGCGCCTGTCCTCTACTGCCTGCGAGATAGCCAAGGAGCAAAGCGTAAGAGACGCTCCCGGCGGTAGGATTAGCGCGGGAGCGCACTTTCCGGGCGCGTCCATAGAGGTGGCCGGACTTGGTCCACGTTGAATTGATGTTTTGCGCCGTTGACTTCAGCGTCGCCTTGCTGAAGCGGCCAGGCTCTTGGGCGTCAATAAACTCCTCAAGAGACTCACGGGTAATCGTTGCGCCTTCAGGAAATTTCAGAATGAACGGTGCTGTAGACCGGAAAATGGAGTCCCGAGCGAATGTACAGAGCAGCGCCAGCAACGGTTGCCCGTCGATGTCGCGATTCCAAAAGTAGAGAAGAGCCCGGAAGAGGACGTTGGTGCGGTCAAGCGAGTAAAGATCAACGAGATGTCGATAGGTGAGTGTGCGGGTCTTGCCAGAGCGCTTGCCCAGGCAGTTCTCATCATCTATCGCCTGGAGGTAATCGCTCTTCTCAGCCTCGGGCCGGTCGACATAGGTCAATAAGGCCCCCAGCTCCTCAAGCATCATGGTGCGAGAAGTATGAGCGCCTCCGCGTTCGAAGCTGAACCCGAACCGGGATAATTGTTTATTCTTTTCCGTCATGCTCACCGCTGGTCTCACTTGCTCCGCCTTTGCGAACCCACTCGTCGATTTCGTCTTTCTTGAATTTCCAGAGACGACCGATTTTGTGGGCAGGCATGGCTTTTTCGCTGATCCACTTGTAGACCGTATCTCGCTTTATGCCGAGATAGGCCCCAATCTCATCTACGGATAGCCATCTGTCTTCCATCGTCTTAACTCCGGGTGCTCGCCGCCATCTCAAACGGTGACAAAGCCAAATGTTTAAGGTTTGGGTGGTCTATACCCGTTCTCATCCGGTTTGGTCGGACTAAAACAGAATAACACTACGTGGCGGGCGAGAAAATGTCAAGGCAATGTTTGCCTTTTTAACCGAGTTTATCCGAATGAAGTCCCTGTCCAGATCCTTTCGGTTCGATTGCCGGATAGACCTGGACGCATCGGTGAACCGTCGTAAATCCAGGCGGCGCAGGGCTTTCTGTTCACCAGCACCGCCACCATCACCCGCTGGTACATGCTGTGCCCGCCGGGCCGAAAGCCTTCCAGCCGGTCGATAGGTGGCAGGTCGCGTTGCGGGTCGGTGAAGGTCACCAGCTCTCCGTGGATCAGATCCCAGTCGCCGGTCGGGCGGCCGAACCGCGGTATGCCGATCTCCTGCTGTCTGCTGGCGTCGGCCAGTGGATCGGCGGTGCCCCGGGCCAGGATCAGACCTTCCGGCACTTCGAGGGCTGGAAAACCGGCATTGAGATGGTAGAGCCTGCCCCAGACCACGGCCGGTTCGACGCTGCGGGCTTGGGCGCAGAAGCGTTGATGGTTCCAGTAGCCCCGTTTCAGGGTGCCGTAGACGAAGAGCCGGAGGATGGTCTCGGGAGTGTCTTCCAGGTTTGTGTTCAGCTTCGCGGTGTCTCCAATGTTCATGCATTCACTCCTTCGGGCAGTGTCCCTTTGCGCTCCTGGGTGATGAAGCGAAATTCGCTGTTTTCGATAGCCCGCACATCCGCGTGGCGGATGGTGAGCATGGTCATTGGCGGCACCTCCAGCTCGCGCCAGCCCTTCTCGTTGTCCACGGCAAAGTCGATGAAGGCGGCCTCCGAGGCGTAAAGCACCACCCGGTGCTGGCGGTGGATGCGCAGGCAGAGCGGCTTGTTGCCTTTGAGCACGGTGATGGTGCCCGGGTCGAGCCGTGAGGCCAGCACGGCGCTCATCTGGCCGCGACAAAGGGCAAGCGCCTTCTTCAGGCCGTCCTGGTCGATGGGGCCTTCGGGCGCGAAGCGGTCGGCCAGGCGGAAGATCAGCTCGCTGTCCACCTCGGCGTAGCGCGGCAGCCCGAGGCGGCGGAACAGGTAATCGGCGTTGTAAATGGTGCCGTTGTGGGTGCCGATGACGATCCCGGCCCGGATGGGATGGTTGTTGCGATTGTTGAACTCGTTGCCCCGGGTGCGCCAGCGGGTGTGGCCCATGAGAACGGTGGTCTCGTTGTCGACCTGCCCGAGCAGCTCTTGGAACGTCTTCTCGTAGACCAGCTCGTGCGCCCGCATCGGCCGCTTGAAGATGCGGTGGCTGCCGTCGGTCTTGAGCCAGGCGAGACCGGAGGCGTGCGGGCCGCGCTCCTCGCTGTGCAGCAGCATGCGGATGAAGAGCTCGCGCAGATAATCCTGCTCGTCGTGCCGTCTGCGCTTGCGGCCGAAGATGATGCCTACTTGTCCGCACATGGAGCCGGGTCCTCCTTGCCGCCGAAGTTCTTGCCGAGCGGTCTCACCCCCTCAAGGACGAAGGCCGCGTATTCGCGCCGGTGGACCGCCAGCCACTCGGCCACCTCCGGGTAGCCCATCTCGGCGGTCAGCCGGGTCACCTCCGGGTGGTCGAGCATGTTGGTGCGCCCGGAGAGCCGCACCGTCTCCAGGGCTTCGAGGAATCGTTCCGGCCAGGGATCGCTGGCCTTGTCGTCAGGCAGAAACTCGATCAGGCCGTGCCGGGCCAGACGGGTGAGAAACTCGGCGGCCGCAGCGGCGGCGTCTTCCGGCAACGGCTGGGTCGGCCCGCCTTCGATGCCGGAGAGCACTTCGGTCATGTAGTCCCGGGGCGCTCGGCTGGCGGTAAATGGCGTCTGGCCGCGCATCAGCTCGACAACTTCGAGGCAGTCGGCGGCCTGCAGGGTTTCCCCGCTGCCGGGGATCGGTTCGCCGTCCAGCGTGGTGGAGCGGATCAGAATCTTCATGGGTCACCTCCTTAAACAGTGAGGCCGGGAACTTGCCCGGCCTCGTTGGTGAGAGTGGTGGTTTCGGGTTCGTCCGGAAGGACGTCCTCCGGTTTGGGCCGTCCGTTCTTGAAGGCGGCATCGCCGGGCATGTTGGCCATCAGATGCTTGCGGGCGGTCTTGAACTCGTCGCCGATCAGGCCGAGGTGGAGCAGGAAGACCCGGAAGTCGTACTTGGCGCTCTGGGGATCGAAGTCCCGCTTGCGGCTGGAGGCGGCCCGGCCGTTGAGCGCCTTGGCTGCGACGGCGAGGCAGAATTGCAGGTAAGCCTTGATCCGCCCCGCGTGAAGGGTCGCCTCGAACCAGCGGAACTCCACCGTGCCCCGGTACCAGACGTTGTGCAGGTTGACCCCGTGATAGCGGCTGTTGTCGTAGTGCTGGGGCTGGCGGTTGTGGTAGCCGTACCAGATGCGGTTGAGCTGGTCCTTGGTGCGGGGTCGATGCTGTTCGATGCGCTGGATCAGCTCGTCGCTGACCGGCCGGGTGTAGCGGTTGAGCCGGTCGCGGCTGATGCCGAGGGCGTGGAGGATCAGCGGCTCCTGCTTGTAGATGATCTTGGCCAGGTTGCCCAGGTGCCTGCCGTCGAAGGGCGCGGCGTCGATATGGATGTGGATGCCGCACTGGCTGTTGATCTTGCCCCCGGCGCGGCGGATGGCCCGGACCACCTCCTGCAGTTGCGGGATGTCGTCGTAGCCGAGCACCGGGCTGACCACCTCGGCCCGCAGATGGGCCGGGACGCTGGTCAGGGAGGCGTCCCCCACTACCTTCCAGACGCGGCCGCGCAGGTCCTCGACCTCCCAGGGGTCGTAGCTGCTGGGGATGCCGACATGGCGGACCGTGCCGCCCACCACCGAGTGAATGGCCCAGGCGATTTGCTCCCGGGTGCGTTTTACGGTCTCGATCTCGATCCCGTAGTGGATCTCTTTCAGGTTCATGCGTGCCTCCGTCGTTCATGGCGCTTCTAAGTCGTTGTCAGGCAAGGCTTTTTAGCCTCCGCTTACACCATGAATGAATGCTTCTTTCCGGACACAAATCAAGTAGAAGAACAGCCGAAGCCGACATTTAACACCTTTATTTTCAATGACTTGAGAACTTGGCTGGATTGGGCGGCGCACAGGCGGCAGAAACCCCGGAACGGGCTGGCCGTATCCGGGGTTTCTGGGTTGGTGGTGGCAGTGAGCCGGTCAGCCGGAAGCGGTATCAGAGGTGATCAGGCTGGCGTGCAGCTCGAGGTTGCGCGACTCGTCGGCCCGCATCCGCGCCAGCAGCGCCGTGAAGGCCTCCGCTTCGGTGGCCGGGAGCTTTGACGCCCGTTCCAGCCGCGCCAGGCGCTGGTGCAGATTCTCCAGCAGGCCCAGGGCGTGGTCGCGGATCAGGCCATCGCGCTTCTCTTGCGGCGTGGGGATGAACTCGGTCAGGCCGCCTTTGCGTCGAACGATCATGGCTGTGCCTCCTTAGCTCAGGGTCGCGCCCAGCGAATGGATGCGCGGGTAGATCAGCGGCGTGCCGGTCATTTCGGCCTTGTAGCGGACCTTGTTGCCGGTGTTGTCGGTGAAGGTGCGCACCAGGGTGTACTCGGTCCAGCTCTCGTCGATGGGCCGGGTGTCCTGGATGGTCATCGCCTCCCAGGTCAGGCCGCCGTCGTTGCTGGCGAACCATTGCAGGGTGGTGCCGCTGGGGATTTGCATCTGCACATAGGCCTTGGTCGACTCCACGCCCTGGGTCAGCTCGTTCTCGCGGGTCAGGTAGGCCCCGGTGGTCTTGTTGAGGTAGCCCACCAGGTTGACATCGCGGAAGTTGATGGCCGGGGTGTCGTTGGAAAGCGAGCTGCTCAGACGCACGCGGATCTGGACCCGGGTGGCGAGGTTGGGCAGCCGCTCCTCCTCTGCGGGAACCATGGCGTCCCAGGTCACGCCGCCGTCGGTGGAGTATTCCCAGTCGAGGCCGGTGCCCTGGGGGATGGCCGAGTATTCGTCGAGGTTGATATCGGAGAACTGCACGCCGGTGATCGGCTGGAAGCGGATCATGCCCTCGGATTGAAAGTTGTAGCCGTAGATCTTCATCGCCAGGTCGGAGCCGTTGAGCGGCGTCCAGGTCTCGGCGTTGGAGCTCTCCAGCAGCACGCCTTCCATGTAGGTCTGCCGGGTGATGATGCCCCAGCGGCCCATCTTGCCAAGAGTGGCGGTGCGGACCTTGTAATTGGTGCTGTTGGTCAGCAGCACGACGGAATAGCTGGTGTTGGCCTCGGCGTAGAACGGGTCGTCGAAGCGAATGCGGGTCTCGCCGCTCAGGCTGATCTCGTTCGGGGCCAGCACCTTCTCGGCGAACACCACGCCGTTGGGCAGACCGGTGGTGACGCCGCGAATCTGCACCGTGACCGGGATGCTCGGGTCCCTGGCGGTGAACTGCAGTCCGATGCTGGAGATCACCTGGTTTTGGGTGAAGCTGAAAGTCTGGGCCAGCGGATCGCGGGGCACGAAGATGGTCTGGGTGCGCCAGACCACCTGCACCACGGGCACGCGGATGATGCGGTTTTCGATGATGCGCTCGATGCGGGTAATGACCAGCGGATCGTTGATCTGCAGGCTGGCCCGGGCCGAGTAGACGCCATCGGCCATCTCCACGATCCGGTTGCCGTTGCGGGCGTTGGTCGGAATGGTGAAGGAGGCGCTGACCCGACCGGCCTCGTCGCTGATCAGGTTGCTGGCCATCACCTGGCCGTCGCAGCGCAGCACGATGCCGGACTTGCTCGGGGTGAAGTTGATGCCGGTGACGGCGATGCCGGTCTGGCCGCGCCGCCCGAGGTTGGGCGTGATCTGCAGCATGGCCGGGGGCTTGTCGAACACGGCGTAGGGGTTGATGTTGCGCTCCTCGGACCAGTCGTTCTGCTCCACCAGGACGGTCTCGTTGCCCGGCAGCAGCGCCAGACTGCCGAAGAAGCTGGCGTTGCTGCCCGCCTGATCGACCGAGAGCACCGTGGAGTGCGGAATGCGGTCCGGCGCGACGAAACGGGCGATCTCGTTGACCCGGGCGTCCCATTCGGCGTGGTAGATGTCCGACTGGGCGGTGTTCGAGAAGTCGTCCGAGTAGATGCCTTTTTTGGTCTGGGCGTCCCGGTTCTGCAGCTCGTTGTTCATCTGGTACTGGGCATCGTTGTACTTCAGGTCCTCGACGTCCTGAATGATGTCGTGGATCTGGTCCATGGTGATGCGGGTCAGGCCGAAGTTGCGGATCTCCATGTCGGTGGAGTTGGGCGGGCAATCGATACTACACAGCCCCAGGGCGTTTTCCGGGACGATGGGCAGCTTCGGGAAATCCGCAGGAGCCCCTTCCAGCCGCTTGATCTCGGTGGTGGTGGCGTAAACGATGTCGCGGCGGCCGAGGTAATAGTCATAGTCCAGGCTGCAGTTGGAGCCGTTCACCGGCTGATCGCCGAGGCTGCCGCGCCCGAAATTGATCACGTTGAGGTTGCCCAGCTCGAGCTGAACCGGCGACATGGTGAGTCCGGCCGTGTTGGTGGCCGGAGGCGAAGCGGTGCCGATCTCCTCGACGCCGTCGTCGACGTAGGAGAGCGCCTCACTGCCCAGCTCCATCAGACGCTTGTAGTCTGTGCGTGCGCCGTTTGTGGAGGCCCGGTAGACGCGATAGCCGGTCGCGCCGCTGACCGGCAGCCAGGAGAGCTTGTTCATCTCCCCGGCTGCGGTGGCCCGGGCAATGACCGCAGCGGCGTTGAAGGCCGTCTCGCCGGTGGCGTTGTAGGCGGTCACCAGATAGAAGTAGTTTCCGGCCGCCGGATGGTTGGCCTGTCCGAACCAGCCGCTGTCCACGTAGTCGGTGCCCTTGATCATCTGCTTGGTGTAGGTCCAGCGCACCGTGTAGGTGGTGCCGATGGCCGGTTCGTTGCCGGAGCCGAGCCAGTCGACATGGTTGCCCGACTGCTGCCAGTCCACGCCTTCCTGGAAGATGGTCGCCCCCTGGCTGACCTCGAGGATGTCCACCACCGGATTGGGGTCGAGCAGGTCTTCGCCGCCGCCCACCGAGCCCCGAGTGACGTTGCGGGTGATCTCGACGATGGCCTCCACCTGGGTCGTCTCCTTGAGCGGCGTGGAGTTGACCGGATAGCGGCGCTTGTTGATGTCGAAGGTCTTCTGCTCGCCGCGCACCGACTTGGTGGCGATGGATTTGGGCACCAGGGTCGAGGTGGGCAGATCGCGCTGATGGCGGAAGCCCTGGATGTAGGCGCGTCCGGCGTTGGTGATCGCCTCCACGCTGTCGTCGTCGACACCGCCGATGAAGGTGTCGAAGCCACGCACCAGATAGCTTCCGGCCTGGTCGAAGGTGCGCTCGGCCAGATTCTGAATCAGGGAATTGAGCCCCTCGGCGGCGGCGAAGGAGAGCTGGTCCTCGGTGATCGAGGAGACGGTGATCCGGCTGCCCGGCAGAGTGCCCAGCAGATCCCGCAGGTAGAGGTTGGACTTCTCCTGCACCGTGGGCGTGACATCGCCGCTCTCGCGGTCGAACTTGTAGATCGGGATCACCCGGCGTTCGGCCACGTTGTTGGGCAGCGTCTGGCCGCTGGTATCCGTCGCCTTGAGGGAGAGTACCCATTTCTCCCGCTCGGCGGTGGGCTCGCCGGTGGCGGGATTGATCAGGGCCGGGTCCTGGGTGTAGCCGTAGTTGTACTTCAGCAGCTCCACGTAAACGTAATCGGCTCCGCTGGTGGTGGCCGGATCATAGGTCAGGGTCGCGCCGCTCACCTGTTCCAGATGGCCGTCGATGTAGACCACGCCCGGGGCCAGGGTCAGGACGTTGGCGGCCGCGCTGACCTCCAGACCCATGATGATGGAGCCTTCCTTGAACAGGAGGTCGGCGATCTTGCGCCGCTCCAGGTTGATGATGTCCTGCTGCTCGTTGAGTTCGGAATCCAGCAGGTCGCGATCCTGATGGTAGCGGATGCGCTTGTAGTTCTTGGTCGGGTCGAATGTCTCGCGTGAGATGCTCATGTTTGAATCCTCCAGTTAGATCTTGATGATCCCGACCAGCTCCACGCGGGTGTCGGAAATCTTGTTGAAGTCGGGAATGTTTTTCACCTCGTACAGGTAGCCCGGGCGCAGCATCTCGCCGGTCGGGTTGGTGTCCTGATGGAACACGCCGCCCATGGAGAGATCCCCGGTGACGCTTTGCACGTACTGCACGTCGCCGCCGAAGAAGCCGTATTCGCGGATGGTGATGCCGTTGGCCTCTGCCTCGTCGAAGCGGAAGAAGATGCCGATGGTGTTGGTCTCCTCGCCGGTTTCCAGGTAGCGCACGCCGTTGACCAGGAGCGCCCCTTCGGCGTCCTCCTTGAGGAAGGTCCGCTTGTAGTAGCGCTTGCGGGCGCGTTCGTTTCTGAGCCCGGTCTGGCCGATGTCCGGCGCGGGCGGATTCTGCGGGTCGGTAAAGCTGGCATCCCCGTCGCCGATGGCGCAGTGAGTGATGCCGTCCACGGCCTGGCCGAGGAGGAGTTTGGCCGTCAGTATCCGGCCGGTTTTGACGATGAGTCCCAGTGCCATTGCTGTTCTCCTTTAGGTCTGAATTTCGTGGTCTTGATCGATGAGCACCGCGAACAGGATCTGGCGCGTGTCGGCCAGCAGCCCGGCCGGGATCGCAATGCGCTGAACGGTGTCGGATCGGCTGATGTGTGCGCCGGATGTCCGGACGCTGGTGTCGATGCTCCGCAGCCAGGGGCGCGTCACCCGCACCGCCGTGTCGGCATCGACGCCCAGACGGCCATGGACGACGAGCCACAGGTCGGCGCTCCGGTTCAGGCGGTTGTGGACTGCTTGGCCGGTGGCGAGCAACTTGGTGACTTCGGCGAGGACGACCGCCTGTGTCAGCGCCATCACTTCAACCGATTGATGGATTCGGCAGGCCGCATCCAACTCAGCTTCGAAAGCGCGAACAACCCGGCTGGCGGTATCCGTATCCACCAGGATCGAGCCCAGGAGCGCCTGACGGGTGTCCAGGTCCCTTGCCCAAGCCCGGGTCACCTTCGCGGAAATGTCGATGTCAACCGTTATGCCAGCCATCTATGCGCCTTTAGAGAATCGGGTTTTCCGTGCCGGTCAGGCGCAGCTTGATGTCGAGTTTGTTTTGCACCGGCGTGCCCGGGAGCACGGTGCAGCGCCGCCAGAAGGACAGCGTCTGCAGGAATGCCTTGTCGCCGAGATTGAGCGGTGCGCCCTGGGTGGCGGTGTCGAGTCCGGCCTGGGTCAGGGCCAGGCGGTACCAGACCGCTTCGTCGGTGCCGGTTTCGTCGATGGGATCGAGCACCAGCCCGGTGTAGTCGTAGCCGGAATAGACGGTCGTTCCGGCGTCGTGCGCGGCCGGAGCGGTGTTGGCAACGCCCCGCTGTACTGTGAGATTGGCGGTGCCGCCGCCGCTTTCGACGAGCATCTGCTCGCCGTCGATGATGATGAGTTCGCCGTCGGTAAAGCGCGGTTCGGCCAGGACGATGGAGGTCTGCGCCGCGTCAATGGCCGAGGTGAGGCTCGTCTGCTCGTTGGCGACGTAGAGCTGCCGATCCTTGATGTCGCCGTCGGTGCCGTTGTAGCTCTCGGCCTCGGGGCGGCTGAAATCCCCCTCGGAAATCTGCTGGGTCAGCGCTTCGTCAAGGTAGAGATGTATAGCCATGGGTTCTCCTTCAGGTGGGCCACTGGGTGGCGCGATAGTTGTTGATGGCGGCCTCGAACCCGGCCTGCGTGGGCGCGTGCAGATCCTGCTGACGGAACAGCCAGAGGTAGGACGGCCGCGACCAGCGGAATCCGGCCTGGTTGAGGCGCATGCGGCTGACGCGCAGGGGTCGGGTCCGATCCACGGAAAGGCGCAGGCCGGTGGTGTTGAGCGGACTTGCGCCCAGCTTCATGGTCTCGACCCGATGGCGCTGGAGAGAGCCCGTGTCCACGTAGACTTCAAGCGAGGCCCGTTCGCCGGTCAGATTCGCATTGCTCAGATACCGGGTGTTCAGGGTGTTCGCGTTGAGCCGGAACACAGGCCCTCTCCGCCGCCATCGGTCGATCCGGTCGACGGCCAGGGTGACGTCCGCGTCGCAGCCAGCGGTGGAGGCGAGCAGCAGATTGCTGATGCCGCCCTGGTTGGCGGTGAGATCGAGACCGGCGTTGAGCCTGGCGCGGCCGAGCTGGAAGCAGAGACGGTGTCGGGATTCCAAGGGCAGGCGCAGGTCGTACTTGGCCTCCGCCCGTTCGACCGGTTCCGCTTGCGTGTCGAAAAAGAAGTCCTTCTGCCGGAAGCAGTAGCGCAGCGCGGTCTCGCCATGGGTCAGCGGCTTGCGGTTGAGATGGCTCTCGCCCAGCCCGAAGCCACTTTCCAGCACATCCCCTTCGAAGTCGCGGCCGGTGTAGATGGGCGTGCAGAAGGAAACCCGATCCTCGCCGACACGGGTGTACGGCAGCCGCCAGTCGTTGAGGGCCTTGTGGTTCAGGCGCATCCGGTTCTGGCGGCCGTGAAAACGGGAGACCTTCACGGCGGCCCGGTCGATTTCCGGGACCATTTCCGTGGTACTGGTGAGCTGCAGCAGCTCCCAGGCCCTCTGCTTGTTGGTCAGGTGACGGCAGGAACCGAGCGAGGAGCGGCCAAGGACGAAGGTCTCGTCGAGAAACGCCAGCACGATCCGTCGCACGGCGTTCGCATGCCCGAAGTCGAGCATTGCGCCGCCTTCGATCCATTCGAGCAGGAACTGGAGCCAGAAACAGCGCGTACCCGCCGGGTGGTGAAACACCAGGGCGTCGCGCAGCCCCTCGGTCTGGTTGAGACACAGCACGCGAAACACTCCGAGGCTGAACACCAGCCCGGGCAGCTTGGCGCTGCTGAGTCTGGAACGGGCATTGAGACGAAGAGCCGAGCGGAAGGTCTCCTGGAGTTCCCCCTGCCAACCGAGCGCATTGAAGTCGCGTTCGATGGCCGGAATGGTGCCCTTGCGGCGATAGATTTCGACCGCCTCCCGCACACGGCGGCGCTGGCAGTCCGGCGAACAGGTGCCGTCCACCTCGAGACCAACCAGTCTCGCCAGCAGCGGCAGAAAGCGCTCGTCGCAGTGATCGACATCGAAAATGGTCGGGAAGTCGTCGATGGCCTGCTTGAGCTCGTCGAGCGTTCCGGCGGGAAGGCTCAGAAAGGTGCGCAGGTCACCGGCCTCGTCGTTGTGCTCGTAAAGCGGCGGCAGCAGGCCGGGCAGATTGTCCTTGAACCAATCAGACATCAACCGGCCCTCCGCAGATCTAGGTTGACGGTGCCGAGAACCGGGATTTCGCTGTGGCGCAGCTCAATGTCCTGCTGGGGCGCGTAGAGATGCATGTGGCTGACGCCGCGCACGCCATCGATCAGGGCCACCAGGTCGGAGAAGTGAATGGTCTGCCCGAAGGAGACCCGGTCGAAAGAAAAAAAATCGGTGAGCGCGGCTTCGATGCGGCTGCGTACGTTTTCCAGCGGTTCACCGGGCCAGATGTAGACCTCGGCGTCGATGGAAACGGGCCGGTAGATCGGGTCGAACAGGTTGATCTCGACCGTGATGACCTTGCGGCGTTCGAGAAACTCGGCGAGGTCCCGTTTGAGCAGCGCCGAGGGCATTCCGCCGCCGTTGGGGGCGATGGCCAGTTGAACGTTGTAATAGCGGATGTTCTGACAGGCATTGGTGTCGAGCACCTTGGCCTTGGCGACGCCGGGGTAGCCTTCGGCGAGGGCCTGGTAATCCTCCAGGGTGACGGCCTTCCAGAGACTGCGCAGCTCCGCCGGTGCCTGTCGGCGGGCGTGTTCGAGTGCTTCCCGCGAAGCGCCACCGGTGGCGGGCACAGGATTGGTGACGGTCAGGGAGACCTGGCCTCCGTCGAGGTAGACCGGGCTCAGCAGTTGGGTGATCCGATTCGGACCGAGATTGCCCTGGTCTCCGATGGTCTGCAGATAGCTGACGGTGATGGCGCTTCCCTGAGCGGGTACAGCGCCGCTTTGCCCGTCGCCGAAAATCAGGGTGGAGATGTCGAGGGCGTCCAGGTCGGCCATGAAATGGCGGCTGTCGGCCAGGCTGTCCTGGAAGTGATCGACATCGCTCCAGGCGTCGTCCCCCACCGTAACGGTGATGGTGCCCTGGGCGATGACGTCGCCGGTCAGGCGGATGCGCTGGAATGGCAGCCCCGTCGAAGTGAAGGTCTCGGTGCGGCGCACGCCTTGCCGACCCGGGATGTCTACCGAGAGTACGCCTCGCGGGATCAAGCCGTCCTCGACCGTCTCGAAATCCGCCTCGCCGTCACTCAGCAAGGCGCGGCAGGCCGTCCCCGCCGGAATGGTCAGATCCTTGCCAAGCGGGGCGGAGAGCCGGAAGCGAAGCGTGGTGGTGGAGGCCACCGGAGAATCCAGCCGGTAGCCGATGAGTTTGCAGAGGTTGATGACGTTCTGGCGCTGGCGGGCCGTGGGCAGAAAGGCCTCCGCCGCCTGGGCATCCAGGTAGTAGGCCAGCATGTCGCCCACGCCGCAGAACAGATCGAGCAGGACGACGCCGAGATCGGAGTGATTGAAATCGGTCCAGCGGTCGGTGAGCTGCGGGATCTTCGCCAGCAGCTCCTGACGGATCGATTCGTAATCCTTGTTGATGTATCCGATGCTTGCGCGGCCCATGGTCTCTCCGGTTTTCGGCGGTTACGCAAGAGCGCCTGATGCTCTCGCCACGCCGGTTACTTACCGGAAGGGGCCTGGATGTGTCGGAGGCGGGATGCCTCAGAGCGGGCCGCGCAGTTGCCAGACGGGATTGGGCTGCCCGGATGTGTTGTTGAGGTAGTGGGATTCCTTCTTGCCTTCGAAATAGAACAGACCGATGCGGCCCGGCTCCAACGTGGTGATCCGGTGAACGGTGCCAGCGGCGTTGTCTTCCGCCTGACTCTGGGTGTCGAAGCCCAGACCGCTCGCGGCCAGATAGAGGGCGTGCTCGGCCTGGGGGGCGTTTGTTTCGGGCGCTCCCTCGAATGTCAGGTAATGGCCGTGGTTGTCACCCGGATCGCTGACGATCCACTTGCCGTTGCGATCCTGAAAGGCTCCCTCGATGTAGGCGACTTCGTATTCTCCGGCTGGCCAGATGAAGGAATCATCTGGATCGGGGCTCAGCTCGGCCGCGTCGAACCAGAGCAGATTGAACAGCGAGCGCACGTCCGGCGACAGGCGCACGCTGCGCACCGGTGGCGGTTCCGGATCGGGTTCCGGCCCAGGTTCCGGCTGGGGATAGCTGGGCGCGGGATTGTTCGGGTCTTCTCTGTAGAAGGGATAGACCAGGTTGCCGTCCACCTGGCTCTGGATCACCCGGTAGGCGATATGCACCAGCAGCAGGTTGCCGTCGATGTTCAGCGGCCGGTCGTCGAAGCGCACCTCCGTGATGATCACTCGCTTTTCCCAGCGCTTGATGGCGTCGATCACGTAATGGCGCAGCAGGCCCTTGAGCACCTCGTCGTTCTGTTCGAACACCAGATCCTTCAGCCGGGAGCCAAACTCCGGATTCATGAACCGTTCGCCGATCCGGGTGCCGAGGATCTGCAGGATGCTTTCGCGAATATGCTCGTGCTCCCGCGAGGTGGCGGTCGAGACCTGGGTGCCGCCGGATAGCGACTGAAACCGGAACGGGTAGCGCAACCCCTTGCCGAGAAAGTCGTAGCTCATCAGGTACGCTCCTCGCAGTCGATGCCGCACTGTCCCGAGCAGCCATTTTCCGAAGTGCCGTCGTCGATAGGTTCTCCCTGGAACCGGACCACCAGATCCAGACCATTTTTCAGACCCAGGTGGATGGTGCCGTCCGCCTCGATCAGCCCGCCGTGGCCGGACTGGCCGCACTGGAATCCCTTGGCTCCGCCGGAGAGCAGACGGACAGCGATGGTTTCGCCGATGCCCTCGATGCGGCCGATGCCGATAATGTCGATAGGTCCGGCCGGGTTGATCAGGGTGATGAACCGCTCTCGGTGATCGACGTCGAGACGGATGCCCTCGGGCAGAACCACCGCGAAGCGTCCCGCGCCCATGGCGGTCGGCTCGATCCCGGCAGGCAGTCCGCTGACACCGGCTGCCTCCTGGGTCGAACGCAGATAGGACTCGATCAGGGTGTAAAGGCGTCCCGGGGAAACCTCGATGGTTGTGCCGGGTCCGGGGGTGACGACCTGCTGTTCTCCTCCGTCGATGACGCAGATTCGCTGGTCGTCAGTGGTCCGAAGAATCATGCCGTCGGGCAAGGTAAAGAGCCGGTTGCCGTCCGGCAGATCCCGGGGCTCGGTGCCCGCTGGCAGTTCGACGAAGGGATAGAAATCGGGCTCCGGCCCGATCTGTACCTGATCCAGGTACTCCTGGGTCCTGGCCTGCTGGGCCTCCAGATAGGCCTGGGCCTGGCCGCGCATCGCCTCCGAGGCGACGTGACCGGCCTCCAGCAGCGTGCGGATGCCGGAAAGCTCCTCACGGATGCCGGACAGGTGATCGCAGAGCGCCCGCAGCACATACTGCTGCTCGCCGGAATCGGTCTGTTCGATGGTGGCCTGCAAGTCGGCGGGTTCTTCGGAAATCATCGACAACCTCCATTACATGCCGACATTGGCGGGTTGGGATTGATAGCTCATGGCGTTGACCGCCGTCACTGTTCCGGTCGCGCCGTCGATTTCGAACACGGTCCAGACCGTGCCGGGGGCGTTGGGAACGTTGAAGGTCTGCTCACGGCCATCGCTCAAGAACACCTTCACCGATGCTCCCGACTGCGCCAGGCCGGTGCTCGGATTGGCGTTGCGGTTGGTGTAGTCGTGGACCGCGTAGCGGTAGACGCCGGGGATGAGCCGATGGATGGTGATGGTCTCCGGCCCGTAGGAACTGGTGTCGTCCACGTCCAATTCCGCCGCCTCGTTTTCGATGGTGTGGGAATAGAACACATGGAACCTGCCGCCGGATGGCGTCGGTCCGGTGAGATGGGAATCGAGGTCCCGGGGATTCAGGCCCCACTGCAACACGATGCGGGCGACCTGGCCGTCGAGCTCGGGCGAGAGAACGATCTGGATGTCGCCGGAGGTGTTGGGGGCGGCATTCACCCAGCCATGCCAGGCGATGTATCCCGGCGCGGTGACCTCCACGTAATAGAACCCCTCGGGTACGGACAGCTCGAACCCGCCATAGGCGTTGGCGAAGGTCTGGTACGCCGCCGGGCCGGTTTCCGAGCGGCGGAATTCGATCAACGCGTTGCCGACGCCGCTGGTGTTGAGGGCGTTGACTACCGTGCCGCTGAGGAAGACCGATGCTCCGCTGGCAAAGTCCGGGTGGTCGGCGAACCAGGACGGATCGCGGACCTCCACCAGAACATGGCGGAGACTGTCCCGGGCCGAGGATCGCCAGACCATGAGCACGGCGTTGCCGATGGTCCAGCCGCAGCGAATGACACCGTCCGGCCCGATCTCCGCGACCTCCGGATTGCTGGAGGAAAAGACCGGGGCGTCCACGTCGCCGCGCAGGGAGAGCGGAATCCGTTGCTCGAACTCGCCAGCGGAGAGGCGGATGGAGCGAGGCTGAACCTCCCAGTGGCTGTAGTCTGGCACGGTATCGGTCATGAAGGAACCTCCACCGGTGCGGAGACGCCGCCGCCATAGACCTCGACTTGGACGTGACGCAGGCTGAGCCGCTCGGGCGAATCCCAGACCAGGATCATGGCCGCTCCGGGAACGAAGCCGCATTCGACATTGCCGTCCTCATCGACACTGGCCACGTCGGGATTGGACGATTCGAACACCGGCGCTTCGGGTAGACCACGGATCGAGAGCGGAATGCGCTGGACGAATGGGGATCGCGAGACCCGGATCAACTTCGGGAAGACATCCCAGTAGTGCGGTTCCTGCGGCTGTTCGAGATTGTTCATCGCGTCCCCCTCAGTTGTCGATGGTGTCGGGACTGCCGGTGACGATGATGGCTCCGCAGGCGGTGATGTCGCCGATGCGGGCGTTGGGCAATCCTTCGGTGATGGTGTCGAAGCTGCCGGTCACAATGGGCGTCACGCCATGCCCAGGGATGGGACAGACGTGCAGATCACCCATGCGGGCCACCGGCATGCCGTTGTCCAGCGTTCGGCTCGCCCCGGTGATGATGACGCCGCCGTGACTGCTGATGTCGCCGAGTCGCGCCTGGGAGCTCATGGGTTCACCTTCAGCAGCAGATGGATCAGAAAGCCGACGAGTCCGCCGATGGTGCTGCCGATGGTCAATACTAGGCCGACGATCTTCCACATGGTCTCGGTCCCCATCTTGGAGCCGACCCGGGCATGTAGCCGGTCGATCTCCTCGGCGTGCCGGTGCAGATCGGAATAGATCGAGCGGACCAGCACCTCGACGTTTTCCTTGTCCGATTTCTTCTCGATTTCACGCTCGATCTTCTCGAGGCGGTCCTGGATTTCCCGGCGGTGGTTTTCGAGGATGCTGCGGAATTCTTCCCGCCAATGATCGAAGGTCCGGGCCAGCAATTCCTCGCTGCCCGAAAGCCCGGAGGGCGTTGTTGTTCTTTCTCCCATGAAATGCTTCCTTCAGGTGTTGATCAAGACGGTGTTCGTCGAGCGAATGAGGATGTTTCCGGACACCCCATCCATGAACACAAGGCTGCCGGACTTGTCGGTGGCGCTGATGCTCTCCTGGCCGGGCGCGGCGTTCATGCGCACCACCTGACCGGCCTTGTCGGTGAGCCGGATCTGTTCGGCGGCGGTGGTGGAATCGACGAGGATTTCCTGAGTGCCGTTGAGCCCCCAGATGTGAACCTTCTCCCGACCCTTGGTGGTATCGATGAGGATCTTCTGCCAGCGGGAGCGGCCCTTGTCGCACGAGAGGATGTGAACCTTCTCCTTGTCCTGCCAGGCTTCGAGGATCACCTGCTGGCGGCAGAGGTCGGTGAGCTGGATGCGGGCGCGGGAGCCGACGATCTGCGAGGCGATGTCGAGCTGGTCGCCTTTCTCGGCGTCCTTCGTGCCGCGCCGCAGGGCGTTGCCGCTCTGCATCTCGGGCTTCACCTTCCCTTCCATGGTGAGGATCTGTCCGGCGCGGTCGATGATGCGCAGCAGCTCGTCGCCGTCGCGGTCATCGGCCAGGATGGTGTGGCCGGTTTCGGTCTTGAGCAGGACCTTCAGGCGCGGGCAGTAATACGGCGGATGGCCGTGGTACTTCTTGTGTTCGAGATCGTCGTGCCGGTTGGCCTGATGCTCGATCTTGTCCTCGCAGTCATGACAGAAGGCATTCGCGCAGGTGCGCTTCGATTCCTCGGGCTGCTCGCCGGGATTGCTCTTGGCCAACCAGACCCCGGTCCAGATCGGATACTGGACAACGCCGCCCTCGAACTCGGCCCAGACCGAGGCACCTTCCTCGGGGACCAGGAACATGCCGGTGTCGTCGTTGCCGCCGTAGGGGAAACAGGGAACGGCCCATTCGGACCAGTTCTCCCGCCCGCAGCCGAGCACGGCTGGGATCTCCAGGCGGACCCGGCCAAGGCGTTCGGGATCGTTGTTGTCGCGCACGAAGGCCCGGTACTTGCCGTACCAGCGGTTGCGGTAGCGCTCCTCGGATTGACGGTCGCGAGTTTCAAGCATGCTCCGTCTCCCGCTTTCGACTGGCATCCCAGGCCAGCCAGCCGCCCAGGCGAACCGCCCAATACATGACCTGGCGTTTCCACAGAGGCACGCCAAGGGCCGCCATCAGTTCGAGAAAGACGCGGTCGGCAGCAAGCCGCGAGACCTTGCCGGTGTGGTAGAGGTAGTCGTGAACGACGGCCGCCGGGGAATATCGTCCCCAAGGCGGCACCACGCGCCAGAACAGGCGCGGCACCGAGGCGAAGTCGGTCTCGAACCCGGCGGGCACTTCGATGATGCGGCCAGCGCCGGTGCGGACACGGAACGGCTGGGTCAGCCTCGCGGTCATTCCATTGGGCAGGATCTCCACCCGAAGCGGTCCGGAGAGACCCAGCGCGGTACCCGAAAACAGGGTCTTGATTTCGGCGCTCATGACCGCCACCTCGCCTTGCCCGACTGGCGCACATCGAGATGGACCCAGGAGGCATAGACGCCGATGCCGCCCTCGCGGAAGAGCGGAATTTCCTCGGCGATGACCGCCAGTTCCTCGGGCGAAACGCCTGCGGGACAGCTCACGTCGGCCGCCATGCCCAGCGTGTGGAAACTCTGCTCCGCGCCACCCACCGCCTTGTTGTGCCGATTGCAACGGAAGCCGCTGGTGATGGACAGCGGCTTGCCGATGTGGTCACGCAACGCCTGCAGGGCGTCGACCAGGTCGGGATGGACCGCAGCCGAATGGCCGCAGCAGTTCTTGCCCTTGCAGGCGAATTCCGAACGGTTGAAATTCTTGCTGAGATCACCCATTGCCGCCTCCTTGTGTGACCGCGCCGGAATCCGCGTTGATGGTCACCATAGCTGGCGGCTCGTTTTGCGGCGTGGGCGGGGCCTCCTTGTCGTTGGGTTTGCCCTGGGACTCGGCGGACTTGTCGCCCGCGCCCTTGCCGAGGGCGTTCTTCTTGAGTTTGAGTTCGCAGAGATAGCCAGCGCCGCTGATGCTGTGGCGGACCGAGTGGCAGTAGTAGATGCCGGAAAACTTCCGTCCCACGCCCTTGATCTCGACGTTCTTCTTGGCACGTAGCTGGGGAATGCCGATGGTGGCCGCATCCGCCTCGACCTGGCGCAGCTCGGCCTCGCGAAATTTGCCTTCGGCGCTGTCCTGGGCGGGCTCCTGGCGCGGCTCTTCGTGAAAGCCTTCGGAACGGTCGAAGCTGGGCACGATCTGCCCCGTCTCCTGTTCCTTGAAGTTGCCTTCGCCGGTGTTGCCGTCGACCAGATAGGTCTGCTTGCCCAGGGCCGTCCGCTCGGGCGTGGTGGCGTTGTTGGCCTTGTGCTCGACCACGTCCTTCTTGCGCGGGTCGACGCCGACCGTCTTGGTCTCGACACCCGCGCCCTTGGCTCCCTGGGATTGGGTGCTGGGACGGAACGAGCGCAGCAGGCCCTTGGTGTCGGTGAAATATTCGAGGGTCAGCAGCGGCGTTTGGTCGAGTTCGCGAGGATGGAAATGGAGTTCGTCATCCTGGATATAGAAGACATAGCCGCTCACGCCGTCGCCATCGCGGTCGCGGGCCTTTTCCGCCAGCTCCTTGAGGAACTGGGCATCCGAGATGTTGCTCTGGGTGACGCGAAGATGTGTTCCCTTGGTGGCCGTGACCACCGGGGTGAGGCCGTTGGCGGCGGCGATCTGTTCGGCGATTTCCGAGTAAAGGATGCCGGGAGCGGGTTTCTGCCAGACCTTCTGGTTCTCCTTGCCCGCGAGCTTGAATCCCTTGTCGTAGGCCTTGATGCGGATGGTCGGATCGCCGTTTTCCGGGAAGTCGTAATCGATGTCCTTGATGACCGCCTTCTTGCGCGGAGAGAGGTTCCCCACATAGCCGAAGCGGGCCACGATCTCGTTGCCTTCCTGGAACAGCGGATCATCGACGAACTGCAGGTTGCGGTCGGTCACCGACAGCTCGAGAACATCCAGCTCCTCCTCGTTGTCGGTGAAGACGAACGAGGTGATCTCCTGGGTGATGTCCTTCGAGAGGTCCTGCCCCTCGATCTGAATCAGAAATGTCGGCTTGAAGGTATCCAGATCCATGCGTCTCTCCGGCGGTTCGCAGTTCCCTGCTTACTTACCGGAAGGCATGGCGAGGTGTCGGACGCTTCAGTCGAGCAGGCGCATCTGGACGTGTTCGCGAGAAGGAATGCGCAGGGCCAGGCCGGGCTCGAGCGCCAACGGGAAAAAGAGGTCGTTGTAATCACAGATGATCCACCAGAGTCTGGCGTCACCCAGATAGCGGTACGCCAGCAGATCCAGACGGTCGCCCTCGACCACGGTGTGCAGGCGGTCGTCGTGTCTGGGGGTGGTGTCGATGCGCTGGCGCATGCCGAGGGAGGTGCCGTCGCTGTCCCGGTAGAGAATGCTGCGGGCGTAGCGGGAATCACGGCCGATCATGAACGTACCTCCGACCAGTTGATGGAACGGTCCACATATTCCTCGAGGACGATGTCCACCTCGGCCCGTTGCGGCAGCAGGCTGTCCCGGTCGAACAGGCCGAAGAACCGCGCCTTCACCTGCCGGACGATGCAGGTCACGCCGGGGTAGAGATCGCCGAAAATGAGCAGTACGCGGTGCGGCGCGTTCTTGAGCATGGTACCGGCGTGTTCCGGATATTGCAGCGAGCGGAGCCAGTCGACCTTCTGTTTGACCGGCCCCTTGAACAGCTCGACCTTGAAGGCGATCCGGCGCGGTTCCCCGGCGACGTACTGGTAGCGCGGGTGGCTCATGCCGGGGATCTTGATCGTCGCGTAGTCGGTCGACTTCTCGTCGCTGATGGAGTTGGGGTTGTACTGGAATTCGAGCCGCTCCCCCGTGTCGGCGTCCACCAGATATCCCTTGATGGGCTGTTGATCCCAGGCCATTGCTTACACCTCGGCGATCTCGATGATTGGCTTGCCCAGTTGTCTGGCCCGGTCGAGTTCCCGCCGCATGCCGCTGGAAATGCCGTTGCCGGTGAACGCCCACACCTCGTCGCAACATTCCATGTAGGCCAGGCCGCAGGCGATGCCAGTCTCCCGCTGATCGGGAACGCTGTCATCGGTAAAGGTTGGATACAACAGGTGCGGCGCGAACGGCGCGTGACCACTTCGCATGATCCGGCGGCAAAGCGCCTCGGCGACCCTGACGTTTCGGGCTATGTCGCCCGCGAACGGGCTGCAGACAAAGATACGTTTCATCGGTCCTCTCAAAGGGTTTCGTAGTTTCTGATCTTCCGCTCCCGAAGATCCTTGTAGACGGCCTCGGCCACCTTCCGGCCATCGATGTTGGTGGTCACGCTCAGTTCCACCGGTCGGTCGGCCAGGCCATCGAGGCGCGAGAGCAGCGATTCCAGCAGCTCACGCAGACCCGGACCGGCTTCCTCTCCGCGCATGGGTGTCGATGGAGCGGTGCGAGCCGGAGCGATCAACCGTTCGGAAGGCACCGTCTCGGCGAGTCCCGATTGCAGGGGCTTCGCTATCGGAGTCGGAGCGGCCGTTATGGGCCGCTCTATCCCGGCCGGAGCCAGAGAGGCGTCTCCCTTTTCCAGTGCCGGTTCCACCGCGAACGGGTGGATATAGCTCTTACTTACCGGCTCGACGGCCGCCGCGACGGTCTGCACGGTGCCGTTCATCGGTTGCGGAGGCGGCGCGGCCGTGGCCATGACCGGCTGGAGCATCAGCATGGCGCTCAGAGCCTTGGGAACCAGGCGTTCGTCCAGACGCGGTACGAGACTCAGCACGCTTTCGATGATGCGTTGCCCAATCGATTCGGCGGGCGGCGCGGCCTTGAGCGGTTCCTTCTGCTCGGCCACCTGCGGAATCGGGGTCCGGGCTCCCAGCATGGCGCGAGCGGAGGAGAGCAAACCGTTGGCGATCCCGGCACTGCGATCCTTGATCGCCTGAATGCCCGCGCTCGCGCCACTGGAAAGCCTCTGCCAGAGGGTTTGCCCCTCGGCACCGGCGTTGGTAAAGATTCGACCGACAGCGCCGGGCACGGCCGACAGCGTGGCAACGATCCGGTCGCGGAGATTGACGGCTCCCGTGGCCAGCGCATCCCAGGCATTGACCTGGGGTGGTTTGAGCGCCAGTACGGGCGTGTCGTCAAACAGGGATTGCTTGAGACCGCCGAAGATGGCACCGGCCTTGGCCGCGACGGTTTGAGCCCCGGAGGTCAACCCATCCCAGAGTTTTCCAGCCATCCGGAAGGGAGCCGAGGCGGCGTCCATGAGGTTGCCGCCCGCCGTTTTGATCTGCTGCCAGGCTCCCGCAGCGGCCGAGAGAATCCCGCGAGCGGCGAAGCCGAACACTTTCGCGGGCAGCGACTGGGTAAGGCTCATGCCGTCGGCGAGGGTCTTTAGCAGCGCGGAACCGGAGGCGGTCAGGCTGGCGAGTGGTCCCTCGCGGGCATCGGAGAACGGCAGCAGATTGCGCAGCTTGCCCAGGGCGTTCTTGAGCATGGTGACGGGATAGGTCACCGCCGACCAGATCCCTTCGCCCAGGGTGATCAGCAGCTTTTTGCCCGCCTCGAAGAAGGTGGTGTCCCCGGCGAAGAAAGAGCGCACGGTGGCAAACAGCTCACGCAGTGTGCTGATGATCGGCAGATTCAGAATCGCCTGGCCGATCTGTCCGGCGGCGTCGGCCACCAGGCGTCCGATGGAGGTAAAGATGCCGGAAATGAAATCCCAGACACCGACCATCACATCCCGCGCCCAGCGGAACGGGGTGGCAAGAAAATCGTAGACCGCACCGCCGATGGCCTTGAGACCATCCAGCAGGGAGATGTCACCGGTCAGCACCTGCCAGACGGAATAGACGATCTTCCCGGCGGCCATGAAGGCCTCGCCGATCATGCGCACGGGCAACAGGAACTTGTAGATGAACTTGGTCGCTCCGATCAGGGACCCGACGATGATCTTGCCGACCCAGACCACGCTGCGCACCACCACCGCCAGGGCTCTGACAATGAGCGACAGGTTCCAGGCCACGATCTTCAGCGCGAATGCCAGCCCCTGCAGAAGCACACCGGCGACGGTGCCGATAACCGTGCCGAAGGTGCGCCAGGACGACCCATCGGTGGCGCTGGCGGCCACGTCGAAGATCTCCACCACCGAAAAAACCGCGCTGGCCAGCGCCGCATAGGCACTCATCAGGGTGCGGACGGTCGGTTCGAGGATGGCGCGGATGCGGCCAAAGGCATGGGAGAACGCGCCCCACAATCCGGCCATGGCCTCACGAACCCGGTAATAGGCCTTGAAGACGGTGACCACGAAGCCCAAAAGCCCGGCGGATTCGAGCTTTTGGGCCAGTTCGGCCGACATCTGCCCGACGCCGCCGCTGAGCGAACCCACCAGCTCCCTGATCCCCTGGAAGACCAGCGAGACCTTGTTCCAGGCCCCGGTGATGACATCCTGGATGCCGCCGAAGTTGGTTTCCCAGGCACGTTTGAGCAGATACACCGAGAGGATCACGCCCGCGATGATCGCGGTGACGGGCAGAAAATAGGTCGCGACCGCCGAACCCACCCCGGCGAGCGCGGCGCTGATGGCCACGAACCCGGCCTTGATGGCGGGAAGCATGAGTCCCACCATGCCTACGGCGGCGGTGACGGCTCCGGCCGTGACCAGAATGGTGCCGAGGGCCATGGACAGCCCCAGGACCACCCGGGTCACGCCCGGCATCGATTTGGCCATGCGCTGCAGGAACAGAATGAAGCGGGAGACCCCGTTGATCACCGGCGTGACCACCGGCAGCAGAGTGCGGCCCAGGATTTCGCTGAGGTTGGTCATCTGCTGGCGCAGAAGCAGGAACTGGGCTCCGATGTCCTGGTTCATGGCTTCGGCCATCTGCTCGGTGACTGCCGTGCCGGTCTTCATGGCCCGGCTCACCGACTGTATATTGCCTTCGAGGCTCTCCATGCCCGCCGACATCTGCAGCAGGAACTTGACCGCCTCGTCGGAGCCGAAGGCCTTCTTCAGCTTCACCTGGGCGGCGGCGTTGGAGAGGTCGGGGAACTGGCGCTTGATCTCCTGCAGGATGGGAACCACGCCCTTGAGGCGGCCGCTGGTGTCGGTGAAGGACAGGCCAAGCTCGTCTCCGGCCTCGGCCGCCTTCATGATGAACGCCTTGTACAGCGTGCCCGCCTCGGAGCCAGGCATGGTCGTCTGAAGTTGGCCAAGCACGGCGAGCTGCTCGTTCAGGGGAATGTTGCTCGCCGCCGCCACCGCGCCGATGTTTTTGATGGCGTCGGCCATCTGGGTGCCGTTGGTCTTGAACGAGGCCACGGTCTGCGCCATGGCTCCGGAAAAGGCGGTCGCCCATTCCATGTCGTTCATGTCGGCCATGATGGGCTTGAAGATCCCGTAGGCCGTGGTGAATGTGCCGACCATCTCCTGGATGGTGGCCTTGGTCGCCTTGGCGGTCATGGCGGCCATGGAAGTGAAGACGCCCACCGCCTCGTCGCTGAGGTTGGACAGGGCCGATTTCACGTCATAGGTGGCGGTGATGAAGGCGGCCTTGTCGGCACCGGACCATTGGTTGGTGAAGGATTCAGCGGCGTCCTCGATGGCGCGGAGATCCTGCACGCCCAAGGACGCCAGCTCTCCCAGGGCCTTCTGGGTCGCGGCGGTGGATGCGACCAAGGCGGCGGGCACTGCCATCAGGGCCAGTCCCGCCCCCAGCATCATGGTGCCTTGCTGGATACGGTCCAGGTTGCTGGTCATCCGCTCGCTGGCATCCGCCACGGTGGAATCGAGGTCCATCATGGAGCCACGGATGCGCTGCGCGTTCTGCGAGAACGCATCCTTCATCGATACCACTATGCCCAGTCCGAGATCGCCGTTCATCTATCGCCGTTCCGTTTGCTCACGTTCAAAATCAAGCTGCCGCTCGAGGGCCTCGACGAACTGACGCCGGACCCTGAGCGGCAGCGAGCGGGTTTCCGACCAGCCCCAGTGCAGTCCGCCGTAAGCGAGAAAGAATGCGTCGCTTACAAGCGAACTCCGGGGAACAAAAAAGCCGGTTCGGCCTCCAGTCGGGTGCGGATCTTGGTGCCGCAGCCATCGCATTCGGTTTCGACCGAGGTATCGATTCCCGCGTCGACCCGCGACATCTCCTGCCGCAGGGCGTTGCGGTCGCGCATCGACATTTCCGCCAGGCTCTTCTTGGAGGGAGCCTTGCCGTCGATGTCGAGGATGCGGATGAGCATGGCCGAGGTGATGTTGGGCTCGCGCAGGCTGGCCAGACGCTTTTCCTTGTGGCCGTCGAGATATCCGAAGCGGACGGTTTTCTTCGAGCCGGGCAGCTTGAAGGCGAACTCCCGCTCCTCGCCGTAGGGAGTGACCTTGAGATCCTCGAGATTGACGGTCACGAAGTTGGTCATGCGGCAGGCGCTGTTCGGGCAGCTCAGCTCCAGCTCCACCTCGTCGCCGAGGGAAATCTGGCGCAGGCGGACCAGGGCGAACAGCCGGTCACCCGAGAGCAGATTCATCACCTCGGAAAGATCGGGGTCGGTCTTCTCGCCCAGCCGGACGAAACAATTGCGGAGCACCTGGTTGATCGCCTCTCCGGAGCGGATCAGGCGCTGGTTGGTGAGCAGTTCTTCCTCGGCCCCGGTCATTTCCCGAAGCTCGAGTTCAGTGCCGCTTGGCAGTTCAAAGCTGTACATGGTCGATCCTCCGGTTTAGGTCCAGTATTGGAAGCAGATGGTGAGCTTCTCGATGGTGTTCTCGGTGTTGCCGCCTTCGAGCTCGTCGTATTCGAGCGCCTTCACCCAGGCCCCGTGCAGGGTCCAGCGGCGGGTCTCGTTGCCGGTGCGGTCGTAGCGGACAACGTCGATGTCGCGCATGTAGTCGGCCGGAAGGCCGCCGGTGACGGCGTTCACGTCCACCTGTTTCTTGATCCATTCGCGGGCCGCCTCGTCGGAGCCGTCCTGAAGGTTTCCCTTTTCGAGGGTGATGTCCTCGAACTTGACCCGCCCCGCCACCTTTTGGTCGAACATCGAACCGGCCGGGGCAAAGGCCACTTCCTCGAATTCTGTTTTGGGCTCCTGTCCCTTGTGGAACAGGGCCACGTCGAAGCCGTTTACCTCGATGGCGAACTGCCAGTTCTGGTAAAGGCTCTTGGGCATGTTTCCGCTTCTCATAGCCGTGTTCTCCCGTTAGATGATTTCTTTGAAGTCCGCGCCGGTGCTGGTCAGGATGAAGTTCAGCTCGATGAACTCCGCCGTCTTGGTCGGCTTGACGAACACGCGGGCCACCATTTCGTTGCGGTCGATGACCGCCGGGGTGTTGGTCTCCTCGTCGCACTGGAAGGCGAAGTCGTAGAGGCCACCCTTGTCCTTGATGTCCTGAAGGAAGGGATTGATCAGGCGGCCGAGGGCACGCCAGGTCTGGGGATGGTTCGGTTCGAACACCACGAAGCGGGAGGATTCCGAGATGGCTTCCTCCATGTACATCATCAGACGGCGCACGTTGATGCGGTCCACGGCCGAGGGCTGGCTTTGCAGCGTCTTCTGGCCCCAGATGTTGATGCCGGTGTCGGGGAACACGGCGATGACGTTGACCCCTTCCGGATAGAGCACATCGCGCTCGCCACGGCTGGTCTTGTAGGCCAGGGAGAGCGTGTTGAAGATGCGGCCACGGTCGATACCGGCGGGCGCGTTCCAGACGTTGGTCTTCTGGTCGCTGCGGGCGATGCAGCCCGCCACCGCGCCGCAGGGCGGCACCAGCTTCTTGCGCGAGTTGACCGGATCGCTGATCTCCAGCCAGGGGTAGTAGAGCGCCGCGTAGGAGGAGTTGAAGGCCGCGTGGCTGTACATCCCTTGTCCCTTGCGGAAGTCGACCGCTTCGAGCGGCTCCAGGTGCATGGGCGTGTCGGCGATGAACAGCAGATCCTTGCGCCCCTCGGCATAGGCGATTCCGGCGTTGATCACCGGCACTGTGGTGACGCCGGGGACCATCAGCAGGTTCAGGGCGTCGATCTCGTCAAAGCCATAGAGGCCGGTATGCTGCGAGGGATCGCCGATGAAGTCCGCATCGGCCAGATCGGTCAGCCCGTTGTCGCCGCCGCTGAGCGTGAACACGCCCAATGCCGGACGGTCGCTGGGCGTTCCCATTGCTGCGGCCAGATCCTGGACCAAGATGAAATCCGAGCGGTCGTTGATCGCCAGCTCCACATGGTTCGGCAGCGTCTCGTCCATGCTCAGATCCTTGAACACCTCGACCACATCGCCTTTGTGCCGGACCACCAGATTGAAATGGTTGGCCGGATCGAGAGAGCCGTCCTCGATGGAGATGGAGAGTCGGTCACCCCAGACGCCTTCGTTCACTGCTTCTATCCGCAGGGTGTCGGCGGGCGTCGCTTCCCGGTTCTGCAGCACGACGGATGACTTCAGCGCCGTCAGGGTGTCCCGGTCGGTGGGGTCGGTGAGATGGGCGATGCGGGTGACATAGAGGACCGATCCGCCGTTGTCGAAAAATGCCCGGGCGGCGTAGGCCAGATAGCTCTCATTGATGTAGGAGTCGAAACGGTTGATGAACTGCTCCCAGCTCGTCACCAGTATGGGCTTGTTGATGGGGCCTTTCTCGGCCACTCCGACCATGGCGGCCGACGAGGTCGAGATCTGCTTCACATAGAAACTGAAGTCCGTTTCTCGGGTGTAAATCCCGGGCGATAGATAGGTCGGCATGGTTATTTCCTCCGCTTGCTGGTGGTCTTGGCCTCATCGTTTCCGGCGTCCTCGGTCGCCGTGGGCTTTTCCGGCTCCGGTTCCGCGCCGCCGGTCAGGTCGGTGATGCGCACCAGGCCGCGTTTTCCGGCGGTCTTGATCTCGGCGGAGAGGTCCTTGCGGGCGATGCTCTTGCGTTCTCGCGGCCCGAGGTGAAGGGTTCCCTGGCCGGAGAGGTTGAACGTCAGGGGTTGGAACTGCAGGTTTCTGATCTCGATCACGATTGTTCTCCTTTACGGTTGAATGGTTCGTTGCTCTGTCACGTCGCCGTGAAACTGGAAGGTCCGGTCCCGGATCAGCCGACCGTCGCGCAGGTCGCCGTCGTACACCGGGCAGGATTCGATGCGGATGCGTCCGGAGCTCTGCCGGAGATTGGAGAGGTTCACCCGGGCCAGGCCGCCCAGAGGAACCAGTTCGGTAAGGTTCAGGCTGCCCTGGTCGGCGATGGCGATCTCCGGGTAAAGCTGGAGGAACCGCGACACCGATTCGTGAAAACCAAGCAGTTCGGCCTCCCGGTCCACGGTCACCACCAGGTCGAAATCGAGGTGATAGAGACGGGGAAACCGGCACTCCTCGAAACTCAGCTCCGCGACATTCTTCTCGAACAGGCGGCTCTGGCTGCGGCGGAAACGGTCTTCCGCCAGCTTCGGCCCCTGGAGGATGACGCTGGGGGTACGCTGGACCTCGAACAGGTCATCCGGGAACACCAGCACGGTGTCCGGGTGGATGGCCTGTTTGGCCAGGCGGATCAGGATTTCTGTGACGGTCTGTATCGTGCTCAAGGGACGCCTCCGTTTTCTGCCTGGTTACTTACCGGAAGCGCTGGCGATGTGTCGGAGGCTCAAAGCGCGGAGCGGATCGCCTCGCGATAGTTCTGGAGGATCTGCTCGCGGTACTTCTCCATCACCGGATGCAGAAAGGGTCTGGCGGGGATGATGATGGTCGCGCCGTTCGGATGTTTGATGGTGGCCCCGTACTCCATGACGGCACCGATGTTCACCATGTCTTCCCCGTCCTTGTTGACGGTGCCGCGCAGCAGGCCGACGAACGCCTTGTCGGCCATGATCTTCTGGGTGATGGCGTTGACGAGAAAGCCGGTGTCGATGAGCGCCTTGCTGGAGCCTTTGCGCTCGATGGTGCTCTCGGCGAGTTTGACAAAGGCCTGTCCGCCCGGGGCCTGGGAGCGAATCCCCCGCTGAATCTCGCGTACCAGAAAAAGGGCGTTGCGGATCGTGGCCTGACGCAGTGCCGTGGCCAGGCGCGGCCCCATGCCGGAGGTCAGTTTGGCGCGGGCCTTGTCCCAGTCACCGGTTCGCCTAACGCCCATTGAGTTTCACCAGTTGCAGGTTCTTGTGGGTGATGGTGCCGAAGAAGTGTTCCTCTTCCACGCTCTGTATGCGGTAGGTTTCCCTGCCGGTGGCCAGGCGGTCTTCACCCTGGACGTCGGCATCCGGAAGGACACAGGCAAGCGCGTCGATCTTGCCGCTCAGCTCCTCCGGCGGGGTTTCGTTCAGTTCGAGGGGGATGACGGAGATCTCCGCGTATTCGGCATCGTCGGTGCCGTAGAGCCGTTCGCCGGGAACCACGCGCAGAACCCGTGCGGTCTGACCCGAGGAGAGGATCAGCCGGGCGACGTCGGCCACGGCTTCGGCGCGTTCCCGGTCATTCAACAACATCGAGATCGATCCCTTGTTCGTAGATGACCGGCGTAAGGCCGCTCGGGGTCAGGATGTAGGCTTCCTGATCGAGCTGGGTGGCCGGACGCAGCTCGGTGAGCCGCTGCCGGTAGTCGGCGAGCAGATCGGCCTCGAGCTTGGCCCAGTGGCCGGGCTGGCCGGTTTTGTCCACCCGCTTGTCACCGCTGGAAAAGGAGAAGGCGTTGGCGGTGGCCGAACGCATGACCTGGCAGGCGTGGATCTGCGCCATGATCACCAGGAGCTCGCGGACCTCGCCGGTGGGATCGGGGGTGATCTCTCCGGCCGTGATCGTCAGCGATTGGTCGAGGTCGCGGCCGACCCGGAAAACGGCTTTCCGGACGCATCTCTCCAGAGTCTGGTCCTCGAAGAGAGATGCGCCCGGATCGGACAGGTCGAGCCGCAGGTCGGCGATCAGGTCACTCAGCAGCACCTTGCAGGCCCTCCAGACGGCTCTTGAGCGCGTCGATCACCGTGCGGCGTTTTTCGGTTTCCATGTAGCCTTTGAGGGTCTCCGGATTGGCCTCCTCGTTGACCCTGGAGATGGCGTCGGTGGCGGAGAGCTTGCTCAGGTCCACCGGTTCCGCGTCCTGGTCGGGCTCTGGAGGGGCGAGCGGTTCCTGCTTCGGTTTGTCGGCCATGGCCAGGCGGCCATTCTTGAGCGCCGCCTGGATCTGCTTGGTGAGGCGTTCCACCTCGACCACCTGGCCGGGCTTGAGTTTCAGCCCGGCGTCGGGGATCACCAGAACGCCGGGACGGATGTTCTTGATTCGATTCATCTCACGTCACCTCCTAAGATTACGGAACCAGTTTGACCTTGGCCATGATGTCAGGGCGGGTAATGCCCTGGCCGATTTCGGACCACACCAGCCAGCCGGTCTTGAAGCGGGTCTTCTGATCGATGGACTCCGTCTTCAGGTTTTCGCGCACCGGCATCTTTCCGACCTCTTCATCCGGGACGATGATGATCTCGTCCAGCGGCATGGAGGCGGTCAGCAGAATGCCGCCGGTTCCGTAGTTCTTGATGACACCCTTCTGGCGCAGCTCGAGCTTGGTCTGGGGATCGAGGTTCCAGCCGCGCATGTCGTTGAACCGGCGGCCGCGCATGACGATGTACTTCACCGACAGCTCCAGGTCCTCGATGATCGAGATGGCTTCGTTCAGCGCCTCTTCGGTGAGCAGGTCGCCGGTGACCTCGATGGTGTTGGTCGCCGGGATGGCCGAGGAGAGCACCGAGATGGTGCGGCGGTCCATCTCCTTGCGGATGGCGTCGGCGGCGCTGGTCTGGATGTCCATCAGCGTGCCGATGTTGCCGTTCTTGAGGACGGAAACGTCCACCATCGGATTGGAGTGGATGCGGTTGGTGGGGAACTCGACCTCGTCCTTGCCCACCTCCTGCTCCTGTGCGTCGCCGTCCTTGCTGATCCAGTGAGCCTTGACGGTCGGTTTCTTCTGGTAGACCGGACGTTCGCCCTTGGGCAGCGTGTGCTTGGTGAGCAGCAGCGAGGAAATCTCCTTGCGCTTGATCTCCTGTTCGATGGGCGCGGCAATGGCGGCGGCAAGTGCCCGCATGCCTTCGGGCGACTCGAGAGCCTCGCTCATGAGCCGCGCCATGGTTTCCATGTACTCCTGGGAGTGGATCTTCAACTGATTGGTTTTCATGTGCGTTGGCTCCTTGGGTTAGACGAGCAGGCGGAATTTGAGGACGCCGCTCTGTACGGAAATGGCGTGGGCGACGACATGCTCTCCGGCCGCGACGCCGTTGGTCAGGCGACCGCCCGCCGAAACTTTCAGGTCGTCTCCGGCGACGACGGTCCCTTCGAAGGAGTCGGTCTCGTAGACGCCGCCGTCGCAGTAGATGCCGGGCATTTCGCCACCGGCGTAGTCCTTGATCAGGATGCCGAAGGAGCGCTTGGTGGGATCGGTGTTGACGGCGAACAGGTCGTTGCCGACTACGCGGACCATCTGACCGAGCTGCCCGTCGCCCTGGATGTGGCCATCGCCGTAGGCGAGGCTGCGGTGACACGGATTAATGAATGACATGGTGTTTCCTCCTTATGCGTTGTGTTCCGAGTGTTCGGGAGAGTCCTCGCCGACACGGTTGCGGTAAGCGGCCATGAACCCGTCGCGCAGGCGGTCCTCGAGCGACACCTTGCGGTCGTCCACATCGTGGGGCCGGACACCGGCGTCGCTGCGCAGCGGGGTTTCCGTCGATGCCTTGACGGCGGGCTTGCCGCCCTGATCGCTGTCGGCGGGTTTCTCTTCCTTGTCCTTGTCCGCTTTGGCCGACTTGGGCAGGCGTTCGTAAGCAGCCTCGGTGGCGGCGAAGGCTTCGTCGGACAGTTCGGCCAGGCGTTTCAGTTCGGCTTCCCGGTCCTCCTCGGAAGCGAAGGAGAGTCCCTGCTTCTCCAGACGGGTGAGCAGCTTCTTGGCCCGGGAGCGGCAGGCGGCCGCCTTTTGTTCGGCTTCCAGTTCCTGGACGCGTTTCTGCAGCTCGGCGACCTGGGCCTTGAGCTGCCGGTTTTCCTTTTCCAGGTCGGTAACGCGGGCAGGATCGGCTTCCTGCTGGGCCGGTTTCTTCTTGGCCGCGTCTGATTCGGTCTTGGCGGCCTGGTCATCGGTGGGTTTGGTTTTGTCTTCCATCGTGGAATCTCCTTCGGGTTGGGATTGGTCGGGCTGGCTCTGAAGGGACGCCACCTGCAGAATCCTGGCGTTCTCGTCCGCGCCTTTGCGGTCGAGCAGTCCCAGTCCGGTGAAAGTGACGCCGTGCAGAATCTCGAAAACGGGTTGGCCGCCCACATCACGGCCCTTGAATTTGCGCAGGTGTGTGCAGTAGTCGGCCTTGTTCTGGAAGCGCTTGTGGCAGACCGAGCATTCGCCTTCCTGGTAGTCGCACTCCATGGAGACCTGGGAGATGATCCCGCGTTTCATCAGCTTGTAGGCCAGCCGGGCAGCCGGGGTGTCGTGGACGTACAGCTCGCCGACGCATTCCACGCGGCCGCCGTTGTCGTCCTCCAGGTAGTCGGCGGCGACGATGCCACCGACGATGTCGTTGAACTCCTGCGAATGCTGCAGATCGACCTTCTTGTTCACGGCCGTCATGTGCCGACCGGACAACTCCTCGGCGGTGAAGTGGTCGCCGTTCTTGTTGGTCCCTGTGCGGCAGAGAACGAAGCTGAACTGGGGGTCGCCCGCCGAACCGACATCCATGGCCTCGGTCGCGAGGCGTTCACCATCGCCCAGCCGGATGTCCACGGGGATGCTGGTGTGGAAGTTCGCGGCGGCGGCCATCGGAACGGGTTTCTCCTCCCGTTCGGCGCTGGCCTTGGCCCCGGGAGCGCAGACGAACAGACGTTCTTTGGCGTTGGAAGCCTCGCCGTGCTTGGAGGTGATGGCGTAGTGGTGATCCTTGGACTTCATCCGGCTCTGCTTGCCGAAGGAGCCGATGATCCGCTTCATCTCCTGCTCGTTGGGATAGGCGTGATCGCGGTAGGAAATCAGCCAGTGCGGAATGTGTTTGGCATTGCCGAGAAAGGTCTGGAAGAATTCGCTGGCGTTGGCCTTGGTGACGGTCTTGTGGTCGGTCTCGTAATACTTGACCTTGGTGTCGGACTTGATTTCGAGCCCTTCCCAATAGGTCATGAGCCCCTCCACGAAGTGGTAGGCCCGCTCGTAGTTGGTGGTCGAGAACTCGGTGGCGTAGGGCGGATCGAAGTAGGCCAGATCCGCCTTGGCTTTCGGCAGCAGGTCGTTGATGTCCTGCCGGTATGCCTTGTTCTCCTTGTCGTTGTCGAAGACCAGGGCGTTGATACGCTGCAGGTTCTTGCGCAAACGATCCTTGAACTCGTCTGGAGTGTCCTGGCGGCGGCCATAGTCGGTGGAGGACGAGAAGTGGCCGAAACCGCCCTTGCCGCTCATGCAGGTTTTGCCGAGGCCGAACAGGGCGATGTCTTTCTTGAAGCCGGAGAGCTTGTCGCAGTTGGCGCGGATGGTGTCGATCAGCGCATGGACGCCCTTGGCGAAGAAGATGCCCTTGAAGTTGTCCTGAACGAAGCTGCCCGCCTTGGCGTTGTCGGCCAGGAGTGCTTCGATCTCGTCCTCGCTCAGGCGAACCGAGTTGTTCTCGATGATCGCCTTGGCGGCGTGGTGGCAGTAGCGGAGCCGGTCGTTGGCGATGACCTGGAGGCCCTTGGTCTTGTACATGTAGGCCACGACCGCAGACCCCGAAAAGGCGTCGAGCACGGTGCCAACGCCTTCCGGGGTATGCTTCCAGATCCAGTCGACGAGCTTCTGCTTACTGCCGATGTAGTTGGTGATGTACTTGGGGCGTTTCTCGGGAGGGAGCTCTTCAGGAGCGGACTGTTCGGCGGCCTCGGTCCCGAGCGTGTCGGGATCGAGAGTCAGCGCCGCATCGGCCTCCAGTAGAAACGCCAGCCTTTCCAGGTCTGTGGCGAACAGTTCCATCAACGTCTCCGGTCAGTTTGCTGTGCTCTCCGCGACCTGCGGGGAGCGTTCAGCGGTTACTTACCGGAAGCGTCGGCGATGTGTCGGAGGGTGACGGCGAATTTCAGCGGGCAGGGTTCAGCCGGGAATTTCCTCGAAGTTTCCGAGATTTGGCTTGAAAATATGCCTGTCATTCGTTATTTTATGTTATTATTTGTTGCTAAGAATTTAGATGAGCGGTGACTAACATGGAATCACAAGACAAATGGCTGACCATCGAGGAGCTTTCCGGCTATCTGAAAATGAGCCGCAGCAAGCTCTATCAGATGGCCCAAAAAGGCGAGCTGCCCGGTTCCAAGATCGGAACCCAGTGGAGGTTTGACCGGGACGAGATTGACGTCTGGGTTAAAAGTAAGAAATTTAAGGAATTTCAATGACTAAAATAACTGACGACACCTCACAGGTTGAGAATTCGGGATTTTATATCCAATGGCATTTTCTGGAATCATGCAACTTGAGGTGTCGGCATTGCTACCAAGAAGATTATAAGGCTCAACCTGTGCCTGTTGCCCAGCTTGATGTAATATATGCTGAATTATCGAAGGCCATTTCAACATGGAAAAAAAATGGAAGGATTTCACTTACAGGAGGTGAGCCCTTTCTTGAATTTGAAAAGCTATTGCATCTCCTTAATAAGATCGAGAAGGATAAGGCTTTCTACTGGGCTGGGATCTTATCTAATGGAACTCTCATAGATGACAAGAAAATTGCCAAGCTCACAAAATTTAAGAAGCTGAAAGAGGTGCAGATCTCCATTGATGGTGGAACTGAACAGGTTCACGACCTTATGAGGGGGAAAGGGAGTTTCAGCAAAGCAATTAATGGTCTAGAAAAACTTATCTCGGTCGGCATTCCCACTGCCGTAATGTTCACTCTGAATCAAGAAAATGCAGGATCTGTAGCGGACATCATTGATCTGGCAGACAGAATGGGGATAGATGCGTTAACAATTGAGCGCTACACTCCCTTAGGGAATTCTGATTCTGATCAATTGAAGCTGTCCGCAGACAGATTAAAAGAAATTTATGAGCAGATTAAACAGAAGAAAAAACAGATCGAGAGCAGCGGGAGAAAACTTAAGATCAGAACATCTCGACCGTTGTGGCATCTGATTGATGAATCTCTCGGAGGATTCTGCCCAGTCGGTTATTCAAGTTTATGCATTATGCATGATGGAACGGCATATCCTTGCAGGCGGCTACCTATCCCCATAGGCAACGTACTTAACGATGGTATTTTTAAGATTTGGTACAAGTCAGATATTCTGTGGAATATAAGACGAAAAAATCGAATGACATCCTCATGTGGCACATGTGAAGACTTGGGCCGCTGCGGAGGTTGCAGGGCTGCTGCTTATGCAGAGAACGGGGATTATTTAGCGCAAGATCCATTATGCTGGAAATATAAAACAGGAGAATCACAATGAACCTTGATGACATAATGCACAAATTCTTTATTCTCTCCGATGACTATATGTTGCACCGGGGTAATGATGGAGAAAAGGACTTTTTCCTTTTTAATGTTTCAACAGGGAAAATATTCAAGCTCAACGAAACGTCCTTTACCATTCTGGAAAGTTTCTCCGAGAACGTATCCTTCTCTGCCGTCGTAGACAACCTGACAAAAAAGTTCTCGGTTGAGAAAGGCATCTTAATCAATGATCTTTCTGGTCTTATGGAAAAATGGACAGAGAGTGGCGTTCTTGTTGAAAATGAGTAAGCAGCAGTTTACAGGGTTGGTAGAGCCTAATGGTTAGGTTCGCCTTTGTAAAACATCCTAATGCAAGGAGGTTATAATGGTCACTTATGAAGCACCCGTGTTTGAAGAGCTCGATGGCATGACTTTTCCCGAAGAGATTTGGGCTGAGTTCTGTCAGGGTAAGTGGTGTTTTGGTTGCACTAACTGTAACTGCAACTAAAACCAACAACAACCAGCCTCATTGCACAAGGAGGCTGGTTGTTAACATTTAAGGATATGCAATGCTTTTATTTGATTCCCATGTTCATATAGGCGTAGCGAAAATTAAAAATATTGAAGAAGGGCACAGCTCGCTTCCGGCCTACAATAATGCTACAGCCAATACTTTTAGCAACTACCTTAGGGTCAGTAGTGCGAAGGGAGTTACAAAGTGCCTTGCATTCCCATTCCCTTTTAACGAAGTAAAAAGGGCATCAGCCAATAAGTATATACTCGAATGTACACAAAAGGAACCGACATTAATTTTACCATTGTTGTTGCCTGATGACATAAGAAGTATAGAGGCCAACATTACCGACATATATGGGATAAAGGAACACTTCTACCTCGAAAACTCCAATGACGTAATGTTTCCCATTTATGATCTCCTTCAGAAAACAGGAAAAGTTTTACTTATTCATGCCCATAGGAACGAATGGCGAAAAAAGATATCTGAAATTTCATCTAACTTTCCAGAGCTTAAGGTGATCATAGCCCATTGTGCACGGAAACAACCATTCTCAGATGAAGGCTTAGTTGACAATGTTAAAGATATTCTCGCAGCAAGCAATAATCGGAGCAATCTCTACTTTGAGACGTCTACAATCAGAACGAACGGAGCAAGTCTTGCGGAGTTAATAAATCTCGTGGGAGATGAGCATGTTCTTTGGGGATCGGATTTCCCGTTTTACAAAGACAAGGATGAAGATGTTTACAAACTCGAGTGTGAATTCATCTCATCTTCCAAACTCTCAGACGACTCAAGAAAGAAGATCCTTAGTGAAAATTTTCGGCATCTTTTTCAGGCAGATAATATTTGGATACGACGCGCATGTGACCATGACTCCGACACTCTCATTAACATGCTCGAAGGCATATCAGAGCCTGAAAGGAAATTGCTTGCCATAAGTGCGAAGTCATCGTTCTTAAAGCAGATGCTCCGCAAGCCAAAACACGTTTTTGTAGCAGAGAACAGCAAAGGACAGATCCTTGGATTCCTGAGAAAAAGTGACAGGCCAGAGAATGGTGCTCTCATTGAAGAAGTCTACGTGCCAGCCAATTCCCGTGGCAGTGGAATCGGACGACTACTGATTGAGTCGGTCACAAAGGCCTTGAGTTATGCTGAAATGAAAACGTACTCGTCCAATGACCCGATGGTCAATATTGCAAAAAAGTTAGGCTTCACGCCAACGTTCACTCCTAAAAAGACGATGATAAACTGGAGATTGGGGTGAAAAACGAATCATTCATATCCGGCATGGTCACAGACATTAAATGTTTGGGGAAGATAACTTTTATAACAGTTTCTCATGGGGCCGAAACATTCAATATTGTCGCGACACACGACCAAGCAGTTGGCTACGATAAGCTTAAAAACTTAAAAATAAACGACTACATAACAATAAATACAAATCAGCAAAATGGTGAGATTCATGCCAAAGAATTAGTTGGCTCAGTGAAAAGCAACAAGGGCGTTATTCCTGAATCAGCAAATGTAAAAAACTATGCGATATTGCTGAATCAAATAAGAAACTATTTTTATGACAACAACTTTTTTGAAGTCAGGTTGCCCAGCATTCATCCCGGCAATAATAAAGGTGATATTTTTGAGATTGACTTCTTTGGAAAGAAAGCCCGGTTGTCATCCAGCAATGCTTTATATTCTACGGTAATGGCTGCCAATATGGGAAAAGTTTATTCTATACAGAGATGTTACAGGGCAGAACCATCAAAAACCTCCAAGCACCTTTCTGAATTTGACATGCTGGAAGTGTCATTTGTAGGCCATTGCTTTGAAGATCTGATTTGTGAATTATCGAAATTTATCTCAGACATTTTTAATAGAGTAAGTAAACTAATTCCTGATCAAATAAAGGCGTTGCCATTTGAAGAAATACCTATCGTTTCATATGCCGATTTGAATTGCAAGTACGGCCTTCTAAATAAAGGACTTGGAAAGCATGAACGTGAAATTTCAAAAAACGGCCCTACTACGGTTATCCATTTTCCTTCGAAAATTTCTACTTGGTCTGCATTACCAATTGACGACAACTACACTTATTCATTGAATTTTTTGGCACCTGGTGTGGGTGAAGTTGCAGAAGGATGCCTACGAGATACAAGAGAATCTTTTTTGCGCTGCAAGTTTGAAAAACTTGATTTGTGCGACCAACTAAATTGGTATGTAGACCTCAATCCATTGCCAAACATAAAGATCTTATCATTTGGACTCGGAATTGAGCGATTAGCAATGTGGCTTTTTGGCATAACAAATATCCGAGTCATTAATTGTTTTTATAGAGACAAAAACATTAGCGAGACCATGAAATATGGGAAATAAACTACCAAATTTATCCGTGTTAAAGGCTACTACTTCTTTGCGAGCTATGCTCAAGGAAATGTTGGCCAAAGAGTTAGAGTTACGACGAATTACCAAGACCGCCAGCCTGTTATTAATGTCTGGACTTTCACCCAGTAGTATACCCAAGAGGATTATTGATCGTTGCAAGAATGAACAGAATGAAGATGGTGGTTGGGTTGCTATCACAGACACTACCTGGAACGTCGTTTTCCTATCTCTTTATGATAAAAATACACATCAAGAGATTATTGATAATGGAATAAATTATCTGGAAGCAAACACGAACAAAAGTGGTTTATGGGGACGGTCTTCCAGGGATATGTCAAGGATTCCGGTATCGGGGCTTTTATTGGATATGATCCCCCAACTTCAAAAACAATGTTATTTGCAAAAATTAGAAGAGTTATGGAAATCAGAAATAAACTCGCTTACATACAAAGCTGCTTACACTTTAATGGCTTTCTCTTCCAGTGAATATGTTCCGCAGGACAGCAAAATAATAAGCGATACAGTCTCATGGCTTTCCATGAATCAAAGACAAGATGGAAGCTTTGCTCCTTGGAAAGAACACCCAGTCGCAAGCGATGTTTTTTGTACGTCGATCGCCATCTTGGGATTGTTGCGACATAAAGACATGGTCCCAGTTGATCTATTCAAAAACACACTTAAATGGCTGGAAGACAATCAATTGAAGAATGGGATATGGGCATTTCATGAAATTGAGGACGGTGCTTCTTGGGGCTTATATGCATTAAAAAGGCTCAATGAATACCTTGGAACTGTAAATGAATAAATCAATCCTTCTTGTTTATCCCGAACCCGATTTTGATAAAGACCATCGGTTTGGCTACTCACTGCAGCTTTTATACCTATCCTCTTCACTTAAGGAGCTGGATTTTAAGGTAAAATTTGTTGACTATTCTGTTGAGAAATTTGACGAGCAAAAATTTCATGAAAGTATCGACAATATTGATTGTGTAATTGTTGAGCTTGATGCTTTTCCTTTAAAAAGATCCGCAAATGTATCCAACGGCTTCCAGATTGCTCAATTAACAAAAGAGTACAGAGATGAGGTTTTAACCGTTGCAATAGGAAAACATTGTACTCTTGTTAATGAATCTATTCCGGGTTTTGATCTCACGGTTTCCGGTGAGCCAGAAGTTGAACTTCCAAGAATCATCAATGGATTTCTCGCAGGAGGTGAAATAAAGAATAATTTTATCAGCCTGGGAACAATAGCTGATTTATCAAGAGTACCTTTTGCAGACAGGCAACTATTGGATGAGGAACAAATAAAGGGTAAGCGATTAAACAAAAAAGCACACTTAGCCCCTTCTGCATTACTGGAAACAAGTAGAGGCTGCCCTGGAAGCTGTTCTTTTTGCCAACGTAAAGGGTGGGACAAAAAGCTTAGGTTTTTTAGTGAAGAAAAGATTTACACTGATTTTCAGGAATTAATTTCCTCTGGGATAAATAATATCTGGATCACTGATGAAAACTTCACTGCGAACCTTGGACGAGCAAAAAGAATCTTGAACAAATTTGCCGAATTGAAGGGAACTCATCGCTTGAAAATTGCGATTAGTTCTTGGGCAAAAATCGACAAGGAGTTCATATCTGTAGCACAAAAAGCCGGGGTCTCAGTCATCAGCTTTGGCGTAGAATCCAAGAATAGAAGCATCTTAGACTATTATAAAAAAAGTATTGATTTTAAATTGTTGGATGAAATTTTAGAAGAAGCCGACCGAGTGGGTGTATTTACAATCGGTAATTTCATTGTAGGTGCACCTGATGACGATGAAGAGACGATTCAAGAATCACTTAATTATGCAATCCATAGTCGTTTTGATGATGTAAATGTTAAGTTACTGGATTACATGATAGGCTCGGAACTATATGAAGGATTGCCGGACAAAGTGAAAGAAGGGAAAATTCACCTATTTTCTTGCTCTGAAAACGGGTTATCCAAGTATTCAAAAAGTGAACTCACGGCATTTAAGAGTGATTTCGTTTCAAAATTTCAAAAATTAAAAAGAATTAAAATGCTGCGTAAAATTAAGGATAACGGAACTCCTTATTTCCTGAGCAGTCAAATCCCCCAATAATCATGGCTTGTATATTTGCAGGGAATTATTCCGTGCAAGGTATGGAACACCATTAATACAAAACATCTAATGGCGACTTTCATGTTTGCAATCAAGTGGTTTTTGTAATTCATAGCCTTTCCTCATTATGGTTTCAGCGATTACTTACCGGAAGGCTTTGAAATGTGTCGGAATGGCGTCTCAAATATTTTTCAGTTTGATATAACTCAACACAGGAAGGTTGATGCACCTGCAGAATGGGTGTGCCGGTTGCCCCGGGAATTTATCAATTGGAAAGGTTTTACCATTGAGCGGACCACATACCGGACAGGTTCGCTCGTCCCCCATGGTCATCCACTCCAGCTTCTCAATTCCGACATGCTGGTGGAACTTTATTCGCCCCATGTTGTGTGCCCGCAACACCTCAGTCCGGGCGATCATTTCCATTCGGTACTGCGCTTTGCTGAAGACTTTTGTTCCGGCCTGTTTGAAAGAGTCTTTGTAAATGACAACCCGTCCGAGGTCCCGGACAATATCATCCGTTCCTTTTCCTTCTATTATTCCCTGCATGATGACGCGCTTTATTCCGTCGGCCAGTTCCCGGTTTACGTCACCGGCGAGTGTGAGGTTGTATTGCGCTGTAAAGCCCCTGAATTGTTGGACGCTGTTTTGCACAAAATTCACGCCGCCTCCGCCAGGGGCATGTATCCGGCACGAACCTTGGCCGGAGTGGCATAGCCATGTCGCTGAAGCAGCCAATGCTGGTTGAACCGTTCTTTGAACTCAAGCAGCGCTTGGCGGAGCTCCTCGACGGTATCGAAGGTTCGCACCCACAGCAGCTGCTCCTTCAAGGTTCGGATAAACCGCTCAGCCACGCCGTTGCCCTCTGGTGCCCGAACGAAGCTGGGACTCGATTCAATGCCGAGAAACCGAAGCTCCTGCTGGAAGGCATGACTCATGTACTGCGCACCATGGTCGTGACGCAGCACCAAGCCCTTGGCAATGCCTCCTGCCAAAGGACCATAGAGATCCCGAACGCCTTGGTGGATCGGCTCCAAGGCCTCGAAACGTGTGCCAGGACGCGCGGCATGGATGCCGACCACATCACCCACAAAGTGATCTACAGCCACAAAAACTGTCGCCGTTCCCTCTCGACGGGTATGGATCTGAGTGGCATCGGTGCCCCACATCCGGTTAGGGCCATCGGGGATGATTGAACCGTCGTGCGCTCTGGGACCTCGGTCGGAACCCATCCTGTGTGGCGCCTG
Source organism: Oleidesulfovibrio vietnamensis (assembly GCF_055388115.1). NCBI lineage: Bacteria > Pseudomonadati > Thermodesulfobacteriota > Desulfovibrionia > Desulfovibrionales > Desulfovibrionaceae > Oleidesulfovibrio > Oleidesulfovibrio vietnamensis. The sequence continues at coordinate 1,920,099 of NZ_AP042419.1, read as the reverse complement.
CAGGCCGTGCTGACGCATCAGGCGCCGAACCCGCTCCTTTGAAACCGGGATGCCATGGTGCCTCAGCCGTGCCCATACCTTGCGATAGCCCTCGCCCCGAAACCCCAAGGACTCAGCATCGGCCAGCATCTCGCGAACCTTCTCTAGCAGGACATCGTCAGCAACCATGGGCCGGCGTCCCCGACGGTGGAACTTGGCTGGCTGCTGCGCGCGTACCCGGCGCGCATAGTCGGTGGAGCGGGGTACTCCCCACAACCGGCACACCCGGGCCCTGCCATACGTACGCCGTGCGGAGACCGAGCAGGCCCTGCTCACAGATTCGATCTCCGCTTGGGAAAAGGGAGCTCGCCCTCATGCCGGGCAATCCGCATCTCCAGCAGCTCCTTGTCCATCATCAGCTCTCCCACCAGGCGCTTGGCTCGCCTGAGCTCTTTCTCCAGCGCATTGACTTTCGGGTCATCCGTACGTCGCTTCAAAGCCGCCATACCGCCTTCAAGGAACTCCTCTCGCCACCGGGACAACACCGATGCCGGCTGCCCTGTCTCCCGGCTCAGCGTATCCAGGCCTTCACCTCGCAGAAGCCTCAAAACCACTTCCTGCTTACGCTTTGCCGACCAACGTTTCACCGACTTCTCACTCATGGACACCTCCTGTCACTCTCTCTGCAACCAAATGTGTGTCCAATTTATTCGAGGGGCAACCCAGCGCCATGAAGTCGAGGGCATTGGTGTCGACGATGGTGAACACCTTGGTGGCCAACTTGTCGATGCCATCTGGCTTCAGGTCCGCGTAGAACGGCAGCGCCGCGTCGGCGAGCTCTCCGATTCCCTGCTGGATGCCGTGCTTGAAGGAGTCCTTGGTCGTCTTGCGAAAGACCAGGGTCTGCTCCCGCTTGAGCCGTTTCATGGTGTCGTCGAGTTCGAGCTGGAGCTTTTCCAGCCCCTTGAGCGCGGCGAGCTTGTTGTCCGGCAGGGAACCGAGGGAGCGGTACTGGAGAATGGCGCGGGCGACCTCGTCTTCGGCCTGTTTTAGCGCCTGGGTGAGTTGGGCCGTGACCTGGTCGTTGTAGCGGTTGCGGGCCGTCAGGCTTTTCAGGGTGGCCGCCTGGATGCGCTGCTTGAGGTCCGAAGGCATCAGCGGGGCTCCCGGCGGTCGATGAAACGACAGGCCGGGGCGTCGAAGGTGCGCTCGCTGTTGTGGACCCGGCAGTGGTTGGTGTCAGCAATGAAGTGGCTGCACTCGTCGCACACGGCAGCAATGCCAGTGGACTCCAGGTCGCCCGACCAGACCAATGCCGCCTCCGCCGTGGGCTCATCGTCCTCGGCCGGAATCCCGAGCATCTTCCGGGCGCGAGGCACGCTGAGAATACCGGAGACGACCATATCCACCACCGGCTTCACCTGTTTCTCGTCCATCAGGTCGATCTGTTTGCGTTCGGTCTCGCGGTTGGCGGCCTCGATGTCCGGGTCCAGGTCCATCTTGAGCTGGAGGCTGGAGCGGCTGATGAGTTTGCGGTCGTAGAGTTCGATGAGTAGCTTCTTGAAATCGACCGCGTCGCTGGGGTCGAGGTCGTTGAAGATGAACTGGATGCTCTTGTCGCCGTGGCCATTCAGCTCCATCCAGTCGTCGAACACCCAGTCGAGGAGCTTGCGAGCGGCCTGTTTGATCTCGCGGATCATGACCATCATCTTCTGCATGCTCACCGAGGCGGTGGCGAAGTTCGGACCGTCGCCGGTCACCAGCGAGCGTGACAGACCCAGGGCCACCACGATGTCTTCCTTCACCTCCTTGACCTTGTCCTCGACGTTGAGGACCTGGCCGTCGGTGCCGTGGGTTTCGACATTGACGTAGAACGGGACCACCAAGCCGCTTTTCATGTCCATCTTGTTGACCATGTCGCGGACCTGTTCGAGCATCCGCTGGTCCGGCATCACCATCTTCTGGCCGAACGCGCCGCCCACCTTGAGCAGGCGAAAGGGCGTGGCCCAGCGCTTGGCGATGGCCTGTTCGGCCCGGCGGTAGTCGCGCAGCAGTTCGATGGCTTGAAAAGCGGGAAGCACGAGGGAGTTGCCCCGGGGCGAGAAGGCCGGTGCGTCCCATTTGAGGTGGACCACCTGCTCGACGGGCAGTGGAATGGATTCCCCGCCGCCGGGTGTGTCCTCGGGAAATTGCCGGGCCTCGATCAGTTCACCCTGGGCGTATTTGACCTTGACCGAAACCGGGTTGACGCAGACCAGCTCCTCGATGTCCTGGCCGGACTTGGTGAAGCGCTTGAAGCCGATGGCGTCGCCTTTCACCAGGAGCTGAAGAACCATGTCCTTGATGAACTGCGAGATGTTCAGCCGCCAGGCGGCTTCCAGGGCCTGCTCCTTGAGGTTCTCGTCGTCGCTGGTGATCTTGATCTCGTCGCCCACGGCGAAGGTGCGCCAGGAGTTGACGCAGTTCTTCACCAACGGCTCCTCGACGTAGTATTCCCAGGCCTTGCGGGCGCGTTCTTCCCAGGTGGCCGGAATCGCTTCGGTGGCGTTGACCTTGCTGAAGGCGGCCGAGTCGAGCGCTGCCGCTGCGGCCAGCGGCGCGATGACAAAGCCGGTGGTGTCCAGGCTTTCGGGTTGGTCGTCCTGATGGGCAGTGCTTTCCACGTGATCCTCTCGGTAGTTTCGGCCATGACAGCCGCACATCCGGCCCGTGTGGGCCGAACCCGGCTCGATGCCGGTTACTTACCGGAGCGGGGTGAAAAGCGTCGGAGGATGCGATCAGATGAAGACCGGATTGGTGAGTACGGGCTTGAGCGAGACCACTTCTTCGCCGACCGGGTCGAGGTTGCCTTCCTCCCGGATCAGCATGGCGCAGCGCACTGCGTCGATGATGTGGTCGTTGCCCTTGGAATAGATGATCTTGCCGTCCCGCAGTGTGTAGGTGTGGGTGGTGAACTGGTCTTCCACCTCCAGGTCGTCCGAGGGGAAAATGACCTGCTTGCGCTGCAGTGCTCCGTTGATGAGGCTGGTCATCAGCTCCTTGGTCCGCTTCTTGATTTCCTTTCCGTCCCGCACCGCCAGCCGGGTCATGCCGCCGAAGTCGTATCCCTTGAGTCTGCCTTCCAGTTCCAGCCCCTTGTACTTGTCCAGGGTGAGCAGTTCCTGAACCACGGCCAGGCCGTTGCCGCCGTTGTCCACGCCGATGCCCGCCGGGGTGTAGTAACGCTCCAGCAACGCGATGATCTGGGCGATGTGCGGATAGGAAACGTGTTCAAGATGCACGCGCAGGATCATCTTCAGCAGCGTCCGCTCGCCGATCTCCATCTCCTGGAATACGACAATCTCGGTGGGGTCGTTGGTGTAGCCCAGGTCGCCGCCAACCCAGAACTGTCCGCTGCGGGGCGTGAGGTTGAGCAGCATCTCCAGCCGGTCATGGGCCGCTTCCTCGGTGTCGCAGTCGCGCAGCTCGGAATCGGTGATGACGATTTTCTGGTACTCCAGCAGATCCTGCCGACAGAGGTTGAACTGTTCGACATTGAAAGCCCCATAGGAGGGCTTGCCGTGTTCACCGGCCACCTCGTGCTGCCAGCCGGAGCTGTCGCGGCCGCCGTAGAACTCCAGCAGTTCGGCTTCGCGATCTTCGGTCCACAGGGGATTGAGCCAGGACGGCCAGCGGAACACATGGAACTGATCCGACGAGGTGAGCCGGTAATAGGTGGTGTCGCGCAGGCCGTTGGGCGTGGAGTAGATGCGCAAGGTTCCCCCGGCCTTGAGGCACTGGCGCAGCGCTTTCCAGGCACGCTCGGTCAGCCAGGCTCCTTCATCGACCCAGACGCGGCCCACGTGCAGGGAGCGGAAGGCGTCGCCATAGGCTCCGGCCGGGCGGAAATAGAGCACCGAACCGTTGGTGAACTCCAGCCGGAAGTAGGGTTTGCGGTGGATCTTGGGCTTGCCGTACTTGGTCAGAGCGATGCTGTTCATCAGATCCGGGTTGCTGTCGAGCTGGAACTCGATCTCCTCGATGATGGTGTCGAGGTGCCCCTGGTGCGGAGCCGCGACGAGGCCCTGGCCACCTCGGGTGGTGAAGGCGTAATGGAGCGCGTCGGTCGAGAGCACGATGGACTTGCCCACGTCCCGGCCGTCGAGGTGGATGATGTTCTTGGCCGGGCAGCGCAGGTCCTCCACCTGGTGCGGCCAGTAGTCGCGGCCTGAGCCATCCCGGTTGTAGAGGTAGGCTTGCCCCCACAACACGGGATCGCTCAGGGTCGCCGCGAGTTTGCGCTCCTTGTCGGTTACCGCCATCAGTGCATTCCTGTCCTCAAGGCGTTGCCGAGGATGGTGCCCACCAGTTCCGTCAGGATCTGCTGCACGGCCAGGGTGTTCTTCCGGTCGTGGACAGCTTCCTGAATGTCGATGATGGCCTGGTCCAACTCCGCCCAGGCCTGGTACTGCTGCTGGGCCGCTTCCAGACGACCGAGGGCGTTCTCGATCCGTCCCGCCGCCAGTTCGGTGCCGATTTCGACAAGGGCCTCACCGGCCTGGCGAACGGCATCGCTGTTTTCCTGAAGGATTTCTTTCATTGGCCTTCCTCCCGGTTCGAGCCGTTGGCCCACTGGTCAAGGGCGTCCACGGCGGTCTGCAGGCGCAGACCGACTCCGGTCAGGCGCTCGGCGTCCGGGTGGCCGATCTCGCGCAGGGCCTTATTGGCCTCGGTCACGTACTCGGGCGTGTGGCGGTTGACGGTGGCCACCGCCGACTGGATCTGGGCCGGAGGCCGGTAGGTGGCGCAGCCGGTCATGATCCCGGCCAGGGCCAGCGGGATGGTCCATTCGATGGTCTTCTTCAACATGTTGATCTCCTTTGGTTATGGGTTTGGGGTACATGCAGAAACATCTCTACAAACACTTGATTTCCAACGAAATAGAAGCGTCATTGGATGTGACGCGGGATGGTCCCGCATCCACGAAAACCGGAACCGGAGGCAGGCCATGACCTACGACAGAAACCGCCAGCAGGCACTCAAGGCGTACCGAGAAAAGCAAGAGAACATCACCCGGCTGATCGAGAGCATTCGCGGCAAGCTCGAAGCGGACGCGAAGCAGCCGGACATCACCTGGGCGAGCGTCGGCTCCCTCGGCCACGTCGAGGAACTGCTGCGGGAGCTGGACGAGTTCCTGTCCTGAACACACCGGGCCACCGACAAAGGAGACATCGACATGACCGAATGCACCGTGCATAAAGCCGCCGAGGCTTTCATCGGCCACCTGCGGGAATCCGGAAAGAAAGAGCGGACCCTCTACACCTACCGGAAGGACCTCGACGTGGTTGAGTCCTTCTTCGGCGCGGATCGCCAGCTCGTCGAGATCCGGCTTCCCCAGGTCGGCAAGTTCTACAAATCCGATCTGCTGCTCAAACTCCCCGACGGCAGGGAGCGGGCCGAGCGCACCGTCGCCAAGACCGTCCGGGTGTTCCGCATGATGATGGTCTGGGCCAGGGAGTCGGGGCGCATCGAGGAGCTGCCTCTGCCCAAGAGCACACCCATGGGCCACAGCCGGGTGAAGGAGTCCAGCGATGAGCAACCGAACGGCTGACCTCGATCTGACGGGCGCGACAGAGGCGTTCTGTGCCCGCCTGTCGGCCGAAGGACGCTCCCCGGCGACCATAGCCGCATACCGCCGGGACCTCGCCCTGGTGGCCCGCGTGGCCGGGGAGCTGACGCCGGGTATCGTCTGCCGGGCGGTCACGGCCGGGCTCCTCGACCAGGTGTTCTCCGCCGGGGCGGTTATCGAGAGTGAGCGAGGCCCTCGCTCGGCAGCTTCGCTCCATCGGATGAAGGCTGCGGTGCGGGCCTTTTTCGCCTGGGCTGTCGAGGCGGGCGTGGTCAATGACAATCCGGCCCGGTCAATCCGCATGCATCGGCTGCCGAGAAAGCTGCCGGTGTTCCTGACCGCCGCTGAAAAGAAACGGCTCCTCAAAGAGCTCAAGGGACGGACCGATTTCTCCACGCTGCGCGACCGCGCCATGATCGAGGTGCTGCTGGGCACCGGGATCAGGCTTGGCGAGCTGGCCGCGCTCGACATGGATGACATCGACCTCGACGCCAAGCATCTGCGGGTGCGGGCCAAGGGGAATGTGCCGCAGGTCAAGTTCATCAAGACCGACCTCCGCACATTGCTTCGCCGTTACCTGGCCGAGCGACGTCGACATGGCCGCCCGGAAATGGAAGCCCTGTTCCTGTCGAACCGGGACGGCAGACTCTGCCAGCGGCAGATTGCCAACCGGCTCGCCCATTGGCTGCGGAAAGCCGGGATCGAAAAGGATCTGACGCCGCACGGGCTGCGGCACACCTTCGCCACCCACCTCTACGGCGCGACCAATGACTTGCTCGTGGTGCAGCGGGCCTTGGGGCATCGCGACGTGTCCACCACCCAGATCTATACCCACCTCGTGGACGGTCAGCTCGAGGAAGCCCTCGAACGCCTCTGATCCTTCCGGACCCGACGATGGGAGCGGCCTCGGCTGCTCCTGTTTTCGTTGGCCGAGACAGTGTCGAAGACAGTGAATGACAGTGCCCGCAGAAGAACACATCCGCCGATGATGAATGATCATGACGGAGGGTCTCTTCCTCCCGGGCGGAGCGGGAAATATCGATTGACCGTAATTTCTCCTTCGCTGTCTGTCGGCCGCACATGGCTATAACTGCTTGGCTTGTGCGCTCCAGGCGCGGAACACACATGGCAATATCTGCTTGGCTTATGTGAGGGCCGCTGCCGAAGGAATGGCTGTTTGCGGGGCCTGGCCGGTTCTGCCTGGGGCTCGACATGCCAATATTTACTTGGGTTGTGTGAGAGAACTCCGGCGCGAACATGCCAATATCTACTTGGGTTATGCGGCTCGGCTTATGCGCACACATGCCAAGCGGATATCGAGAGCTGCAGGAAGAAATCGAGGAGTGGAAATGATGATCGGCAGCCGGAGAATGCCGATTCCGAAAGTGCAAGGAACACGTCTTATCCGCAATTCCTGGTGAAGCTGTCTGCCGCAAGTCGCCGTGTGCCGGGGTCATCGGAAAAGCCCTCCATGGTGTTATCCGCAATTCTTTCCGCGTTTTTTGCGGCCGGAGGGTTTCGTGGCCGGGGCGTTGGCGGCCTCGGCCACCTTCTCGAGCAGCGCCGCCGCCCATTCCGCCGGAGAGGTCTGCGGGCCTTTCGGCTCCTCACCCTCGCGGGCGATCTTGGTGGTCTTGAGATCCTTCATGTGGCAGCGGATCATCCGGTCGAGCTTTTCGGCGGCGTCCGTGTTCCCTTCGATCTGGGCGCGGACCAGCTTCACCGAGTAGACGCCCACCAGCTCCACCTGCAGGAAGTCGCTGGACTTGTTGAACTCGAAGTCCTGGTTGAGGCGGTCGATGATGGCGTCGAACATGACCTTCTCTTCCGGCGTCAGACAGCGGTCGGCGAAGATGCCGTGGCGCAGCCGGTTCTGGTTACCCTCGGGCGCACCAGGACCGCGCCGGGGCGGTTCGGTCTTGCCCTCGTTGCGGTGCCAGCGGTCCAGCGTCTCTTTGTCCGGTTTGTTCAGTGCCACGTGGAAATCCTGCCGAATATTGTTTTCCCAAGCCGGGATGCGGGGCGGGAGGCCGATTTAGCCTCCAAACGCGCTCCCGCCGGTTCAGGGGTTACTTACCGGAAGCGACGGCCAACTGTCGGTCCCGATCCTGATTTCGTTCGGCGGCGATGATCTGATTGACCCGGCGGGTGGTCACTCCGGCGAGGTTGGAGATCTCCTGGCTGCTGATCCCCTGCAGATGAAGGGCAAGCACCAGGTCACGGCGTTCCTGGTAGAAGCGGCTTGGTGCAGGGACCCAGAGAATTCCGGTGTAGTGCTTCTGAACCTGCTCGAAGAGTTCCTCGGGCAGGACATCCTTGGCGTTGGCGTAGCGTTTCTTTTTCTTCACGTCTCAATCCTCCACTTTCTTCATCCACGGCTGCGGTACGTCCGGGTTGTAGAACCGCAGCGTGCAGGGACGCCCGGACTTCGGCCCATGGACAATTTCGATAGAACGCTCGGTGACCTCGCCAATCTCCTGATCGCCATCGACGAAACAGACCAGGCCGTAGTCCTCGCCGCAGGGAAACCGAAACCGGCCCTGGTTCTGATAGAGGCGTGCCTCGGACCAGCCCTTGGCCATGGCCTCCTCACGGATGGCGTCGACCTTGGCGACTGCCTGGGAAGTCACCGGCTGCTTACATTTCCAAGCTTGGTTCCCGGGATAAATCCAGTCCTTACTGGGAACTTCGACGGGTTTCTCCTGGGGCTCGGGACGAAGCGCGGGTGGTTGATAGTTCTTCGGGGAAAAAGAGTGCAGGACCTCCTGCAGGCTTTCCTTGCCGAACTCCCGGATGGCCAGCTCCTGCAGGGCGTTGAATCGCTGCCGCAGCGTGTTCCAGGCATCCTCGGGGAGTTTTCCGGCCTTGTGCGCGGCTTGGGCGGTGACCATGCGGGAACGTAGCCAGGCGAAGTATTCAGGCGACAGACGGCGACACAGCGTGCCGTCGATCTCCCGGTCTTCAGGCCAGTCGCGGGCGTCCTCGACCTCGTGAACGTCGATTCCGGTGGAGACATAGATGGCAGGCTGCGGTGGTTGCGGTGGTAATGATGGGACTTCACATCCGGCCGAGGCTTCCTGCCCTCCGGCGGTGTGCTTGATCATGGTTTTTAGAAGGCTCATGGCTTCGGGCTCCAGAAATACGGGTTAATCGCTTTTCCCGTTACTTACCGGAGCTGCCCTGAAACCGTCGGTGACCACCCGCTGCGGTGGATATTTGCGGTGGTTGCGGTGGTCGTGCGGTGGAAGGTTTTCTTGTCCCACCGCAGGGGATGGCGCTTTGTTTGTTATTTGTTTTTAGATAGTTATGAAGAAAGAGAAGATAGAGTGCGGTGGTTGCGGTGGTATTTGGGGAATGTCTCTCACGCTGGGCCGGAATTTGCCTGGCGTGGGATGTCGGGTTGGTAGGTAGAAAAAATATTTCAACCCATAGGGGGTGAGACCTCTGGATTTACCACCGCAACCACCGCAAAAGGCATGAAAGCCTTATCTGGCAAGGGTTTGGCGTGCGGTGGTTATCCACCGCAAAGGCTTCAGCCATCCACCGCACCACCGCAAAAATAAAGGACGCCCGAGAGCGTCCTGAATGATTTTCCGGTTCCCAACTGGGACTGCCCGTGGCGTTTCAGATTGACAGTTGACCTGTTTTAGGACTATATTTGGTCATGAAAGGAGGATGGTTATGAAACTATCGAGTCAGATCAAACCGATCAGTTACCTGAAGGCCCATGCCGCAGAAATCGTGCGCAACATGTCGGGGCAAGGTGAACCCCTGGTCATCACCCAGAATGGCGAAGCCAAGGTCGTGATGCAGGACATCGAAAGCTATGAGCAAACCCAGGAGACCATGGCCCTTCTGAAGATCCTCGCGCTCGGCTCGCGCCAGATCGAGGAAGGCAAGGTCCAGCCCGCCGGTGATGTCATTCAGCGGCTTCGCGACCGGAGCAAGAGTCGCTGATGGCCTTTCAGATATTTCTGACCGACGATGCGTCACGGGATTTGGAGGAGCTGTACGACTACATTGCATCCCACGACGCGCCGGGAAAAGCGGATTACGTTCTCGATCAAATAGAGAAGGCCTTTTCGAGCCTCTCCGAGAACCCGGAGCGAGGAGCCTATCCGAAGGAACTGCTGGCCGTCGGGCTTCGCGAGTACCGAGAGATATTTTTCAAACCCTACCGCATCATCTATCGAGTCATGGCCGAAAATGTTTATGTCATGGTGATTGCCGACGGCCGCCGTGATATGCAGACCTTGCTGCAACGTCGTCTCTTACAGGCATAGCCCTCCAGTTCTCCATCATTTCCCCCTGTTCGCTCTGATCCGATACTCGAAGTTCTTAGTGTGGGCGTTGCGCTGCCGGTCGATGTCGAACCCGGCGTCCCGGATGACGTCCAGGTCGTTGCTGATGCGCCGACCGAGCTGGGCGGGCTTCTTGTATTCGAACTCGAGGTTGAATTCCCGGCCGACCCTGCGTAGCGCCGCGAGCAGCCGTCCCGCCGATACCGGCTCCATGGTGTTCTCGTTCTCGAACCTCACCTGGTAGCGTTCGATGAACCCCACTACATGGTTTGCCCGGTCGTCCTCGCCGTAGCGGGCCTTCTCGTCCAGCTCCACCGCGTTCCGGTAGGCATGGAAGAGCGACGCCAGCGCCGTTGCGATGGGGTTCGACTCCCGCGCCATCTCCTGGCTGGTGTCGTTGATGGAATGGATCTGCTCGATGAACAGCGGGCTCAAATCCTCGAGTCCGGTGGTCACCTCGTGTTCCTCGGACCCGGCCAGCATCATCAGGTACATCAGGCTCAGATAGTCGTTGCACCGGCGCTTGCCATGGGTCGGCATGGTTCGGTGCAGCAGGCGCATGACCTGTTTCTGGGCTCCGTCCCGGATCATCGCCAACACATGGCTGGTCCGCTTCATAATGGCCGAGATGATCAGGTCCCGGTTCTGCTGGATGGCGGAGATGACCTCCGATTCCAGAAAGCAGTCGCTGGCCTGGTTGGCCAGGTCGAAGTTGATGACGAAGGACCTCGACAGGATCTCCGAAAGCTCTCCGCACAGCGGCTCGATGCCGGTGGTGTTCAGCAGGCACTTTGTCCGCTCGGTGATAGTCTCGCTGTCGGTGCCGCTCTTGCGTTTCTCCTTGGCGATCCCGGTGATGCTGGTCAGCATGAAGGTGGTCAGATCCTCGGTCATCTGCTTGACCTCGATGTTGTCGAGGACGATGAGCGGGTTCTGCGAGCCGTCTGTGTAGTTCGCCGCGTCGGTGGCCTTCTTGTGCTGGGGCTCGCCGTAAAGCAGCGTCGACGTGATCTTGCTGGCAGTGGTCTTGCCCGATCCGGCCGAGCCCTCGAAGCGGGTCATGGGCCGCGTCCCGGCGAAGTCGATCAGCAAGAAACAGGAGAGCCAGGAAAGGATGAGAAAGCGATCTCCCTGCGGACAGGTCATGTTGCCCACCAGCAGATCGACCAGGAGCCGGTCCGCCTCTTCGAGGTCGGCGTCGGGCAGGAATTTCAGCGGCTTCATCTTCCGCGAGCCGTCCAGGATGATGCCATCCTCGTTGCCGCCGTTTTTCATGATCTGAATCTCGTCCGGGGTGATCTTGGCGATCTCGTGCTCCGGATTGTTCAGGTTGAAATAGACGGTGTAGGAAGCCACGTCCGTGTGCAGCCAGGAAAAATGGTCGCGCACCTGGCCACGGATCATCGCCAGGCTGGGCAGTACCTCGAAAAATGTCCGTCCGCCGCCCGTGGTCGGCACCATGCCCGTGTGCTTGTAGAGCATGGCCGCGTAATGGCGCTTGCGGCCCCGGTCCGGTGAATCCATCCAGTAGATGGCGTTGTCGAAATACATGAACGGCTCGCCCTGCAGGGTGTGAAAGAACTGGGCACCGTTGGCGTTGAACCAGTCGTAGGCAGCCTCGGCGGCCAGGGTGTAGTCGGGAGCGCCGTTCTCCAGTTCCGTGTCGATCAGCACCTCGTCGACCCTGGCGCGGCACGATCCGGGCATCGCGCCGGACATCCGCTTGGCCTTTTTCTTTTCGTTACGGAACTCGACCTTGCGGTCCTTCTGAATGGCGCGGATCTGCTCTTTGAGGGTGGCCATCGATACGCCACCGCCGATGCGCTCCTGCACCAGCTTCAGCAGGCGGGCCTGTTCCAGGGGAGACTGCTCGGAGATCTCCCCCAGGATCGGTTCGAGCAGGCGGTTGCGTTCCTCCTCTTCAGCGCCCTCGGGCAGCGAGCGCACGCCGAACTCGATGGGCGTGCTGGCTTCAGCGAGCAGACGTTCGAAATCCTCCCGGGTATGCCCGGCGGCAATGTAATCGTTGACGTCGATCTTGGCGGTGGCGAGAAGCGCCTCGGCCGCCTGGATTTCCTCGGCTGGACGTCCCGCCAGCAGCTTGGCCAGCTCCTTCGGCCCCACGCTCGCCGTCAGGCCGAAGCGTTCGGTCAGCTCCTGCCGGGCCGAGATCTGTGTTTCCGACAAGGGCAGCGTCACCAGGCGGGTGTCGATCTTGTGTTCGGCCAGGGTGCGGGCGGTTTGCAGCGCCCCCTTGAGACCGGCCTGGGAGAGTTCGTTGTCCTGGCAGATATAGACGGTTTCGACGCCGCGCAGCTTGGGGATCAGGCGCTCCCAATCGGCGGCCCGGATGCGGACGGTGACCGGCGACACGGTGGGCAGGCCCAGTTGCATCAGAGCCAGGCAATCGGTCACCCCCTCGGTGATGATTACCTTGCCGGGTCTGGCCAGCAGGCAGTCCTCGTTGAACAGCAGCGCGTTGTTGATGAAATCGGCGACGTAAGGCCGCTGGTGCTCGTCGTGAACCGGCAGCTTCTTGTATTTCCCTTGCTCCCAGCCCACGTCCGGGGTCCACGGCGTCTTGCGGCCGATCATGAACACCACCCGGCCACGGCTCCAGTACGGAAAGACGATCCGGCGCTCGAAGAATGGCGTCAGGCCGTCCTGGCTGGTGGGACGGAAAGCACCGGTGGCGGCGAGCTCCCGCTTGGAGAAGCCGTCTTCACCCCCGGTCAGTTGGGCGACCGCGCCGGACGCGTTGTCCGCGTAGCCGATCAGGAGATCGTCGATGGTCTCCTCGCTCAGGGCGTATTTGGATTTCAGCCAGTCGAGGACCTCCGGCGACTCCTTGAGTCTGGCGTGGTAAAGCTTGGCCAGCGCGGTCAGCGCATCCTTGACCCGCAGTTCGAAGGCACGGTCGGCCTCCGTCTGGGCCAGACGCTCCTGGCTCAGACCATAGCGCGACAGCGGCGGCAAGCCCGCCTTCTTGGCGAGATAGTCCCGGGCCTGGCGGTGGCTGTCCGGCATCGGGCCGGATTGCCCGGCGGTGACCGAGCCCGTCTGAATGAACTCCACGAGCTGCAGCACGTCACCGCCGACTCCGCAACCGAAGCAGTACCAGCCCTGTTTGTCGAGCATCACGTGCAGCGACAGGCGCGACTGGCTCTGATGGTTGGGGCAGTCGCACATCAAGCGCTGGCCGGTCTCCTGGGTGATCCGCCCCGGCAGGAGTTCCCGGGCCACGTCACCGATGTCCATCTCGGTGACGAGCCGGTAATACTCCCTGACGTTATCCGTTCCGCCCATGCTCATTCGGCCTCCGCGACACGGGCGGAATCGGCATCCGCGTGCTGGGCGGCGTCCAGAAACAGGGGCAGGAAGGTCCGGCGGTCATCCACCTGGCACCGCTTGGCGCAGTTCTGGATGCCCCAGTGATCACCCAGGACAATGGCGGTGCGCCGGGCGCGGGTCACCCCGGTGTAGAGCAGATTGCGGTGGTGCATGAAGGAATGTGCCTTGTGGACCACCACCACGGCGCAGGGGAACTCGGAACCCTGGGTTTTGTGAATGGTGAGCGCATAGGCGAGCTGCAGGTCTTGAAGGTCGGGCGACCCTTTCTCCAGCTCCACCGGCATGCCGTCGAAGTCGATGACCAGGGTGCCGTTCGCGAGGACATCGACCACATAGCCGATGGCACCGTTCATCACATTCAGGTCGTAATTGTTCCGGGTCTGGATGACCTTGTCGTGCTTGAGAAACGGAGCGCGGCGGCCCATAGCGACCGGCGGTACCTCGGCGTTCCAGAGCTTGCGCTGGATGAGCCGCTGCAGTTCCTCGTTCAGTTCCTTGGTGCCGAGCGGCCCCTTGTGGGTCGGCGTCAGCACCTGCACGTCCTTGATGATGTCGAAACCCAGGGCGTCGAGCCGCTCCTGAAACAGCTCCAGCAGGAACGAGCGTGCCGCCATCGGGTCGGTGAACTGATCCACCAGATACCAATCCCGGCATCCGCCCACCGACGCCTCGCTGGTCTTGCGCACCTCGCCCTTGAGAACGGCGGTGCAGTTCTCCTTGAGGACGCCAGCCTGACGCACGACCTTGTCGAGGATGACTGAGGGGATGGCGCGTGTCTGGATCAGATCGCGTAGGATGTTTCCGGGTCCCACCGGCGGAAGTTGGTTGTGATCGCCGACCAGCAGCACCGTGGTCCGCGACAGGTCGACCGCCTCGAACAGGTGCCAGGCCAGCGGCACGTCCACCATCGAAAACTCGTCGACCACCAAGACGTCGGCATCGATGGGGTTCTCCTTGCTGCGCGAGAAACCCTTGCCGTCATAGCCGAGCAGGCGGTGAATGGTGGTGCCGCTGCGACCACTGACTTCCTCCAGACGCTTTGCCGCCTTGCCGGTCGGCGCGGCAAGCACGACCTCCAGATCGCTCTCCTCACAAATCGTGTTGATGACCGAGATGGTGTAGCTCTTGCCAGAACCGGCTCCACCCGAGATCAGGCTGATGCTGTGCTTTAGGGCTGAGCGGACCGCGTCGAGCTGCTTCTCGTTCAGCGTGGCGGCGCAGCGCCAAATCAGGGCATCGAGTTTCTTGACGGACTGGAAATGCGGGTTGGGTGCTTCGGCCTGGCCGAACAGCGCGGCCAGCTCCCGCTCCATGCGGACGATCTCCGGCAGAGCGACCACGAAGCGTCCGCCGTGTGAATCGCAGGCAAGCGCCTGTTCTTCGATGAGCGCATCGAGGGCGCTTTCGATACGAACCCGGCTGTCCAGAGCATCCATGACCAGCAGCAGATTGGCCTGGTCCACCAGATCCTCGTATTCGATCCAGCAGTGGCCATTGTCCAGGGCTTCACGGACGCAGAAATTCAATCCGGCCCGGATACGAGGGGTATGGTCCTTGGGGGTTCCCAGCTTGCGGGCAATCTTGTCGACCTTCTTGAAGCCGAATCCCCGGATCTCCCGAATGAGGATGTACGGGTCTTCCTTCAGAATATCGAGGCAGTTGCCGCCAAGCCTTTCGACCAGGGTGGTGACCTGATGATGGGTCAGGCCGAATGCCGACAGCCAGGCCATGACGGTGTTGACGCTGCGGTTCTTCAACCACTCGTCACGCAGCCGCCGGGCCGCGTCCAGCGGCAGCCGAGCCTTGAGCGCGATGCGTTCGGGATCATTCAGAAGGGTTTCTTCAAAGGCGTCGCCGAAGCTCTCGACGATCAATCTGGCCTTGGCCGGACCAATGCCCTTGATCTCCGGATGGTTGGCCAGATAGTGGATCAGCCCCTCCGGATCGAGTTCGAGGTCGTGCTCCATCCCGTCGACCTTGAACTGACGGCCGTATTTGGGATGGGTGGACCACGACCCGAGCAGGACCACAGGCTGATTTTCCCGGGCGAACAAATTGCCCGCGAACTGGACTTCCTCACCGGTCGGGGTAAGCAGTCGCCCTGCGGAGAACTTGGGTCCGGCATAGTAAACGCGCTCTATTCTTCCCCGGAGTCGCGCCGGGTTACTCTCATTTCTTTTTGGCATCTCGCGATCCTCCGGTGAAAACGTGTCAGGTACTCCTCGACAAAACGGCAGGCGGCCTGCCGGTCCGAGCAGAAGTAGACGGGGACACCGAAGTCGACGACGATGGAGGCGACCGTTCCGATCAGCGCGTGCGGGTGGGCATCGCTTCGGTAGCGGCCATCGACCAGATCGCGAAAGTTGCATTCGACAACCACACAGGCGGATTCGTAGGCGGATAGCTTTTCCAGCTCGCGGTGGAACCGCTTTCGCCCCCGGATGACGGTGGAGACGAAATCCGTCAGGGATTTGCGCTCCACCGCCACCCGTTCCTCGAGGCCGACCAGTGAGTAATCACCGGCGGGCAGCGCCTTGCGAACCGTCGAAACCTTGTCTGTATCGAAGCTGTAGGGCTCCTGTTCGCGTGTATCGACGACAACGGTGATCCGGTCCATCATCAGAACGGGATCATGTCGTCCATCGCCGCGCCGGGAGCTCCGGCATCGTCGGCCATGACAATGCGACGGTTGAAGTAGATATTCTCGTTTTCACCGCGAGTGCGTTTGGTCACCTCCAGCTTGATGTTGAGAAGCTGCTCGAGGTGGCCCGGCAGGTCGGAGAGCTTCTGAAGCTGTAGCCCGCAGGTGTAGAGGTCCTGCTTGAGCCACTTGATGTTCTCGTTGCTGGCCATGACGTTGTTGCGCCAGAGCAGACGGCCCTTGTGGGTCGGCGCGAGAATGCGCAGGGTCCACTTGAGCATGGGGTTGCCCGAGGTCTGGGCGCGGGTCAGTTCGACCCGGTCGACGTTGACCTGGTACTTGCCGTCGGGGACGGCCTCGAACTCGCGTTCCTCGACTTCGGCGGTTTCAAAGGCGTCGTCGAACTGCGCCAGGTCGAGGTTGCTGCTGGATTGGTTTTCGTAGTGTTCCATGGTCGGATCTCCTTACTGTTGGGGTTTCGCCGCCGCACTCGCGGTCGGCTCCGGCTTCGGCCGGGCGGCACTCGCCGCAGCTCCGGCTGCCGTGTTGTTGAACGCTTTCATGAAGCTCGAAAAATCGAGGGGGATGACTTCGGGGAGTCGGCCGGTGCGGTCACCGGCGTCGTAGTTGGGACTGGGCTTGGTGCGCATCACGCGCTGCCAGACCGGCTTGCCGTCCTCGCCGGTTTTCATGTCCAGGTCGCAGAACAGGATCAGGTCCACCAGCCCGGTAACCAGCTTCCGCGCCTTTTCCGGCAGCGTCGGCACGATGCGGGTGTGTTTGCCGGCCCGGGTCTCGATGTCCCGTTCCTGGGAGTGGGAGATCAGGATCAACCCATAGGGCAGGAAGGCGAGTTTGTTGATGACGCGCTGGAACTCGTTGTTGATCAGCGCGTAGCCCTTGCCGTAGCCCAGGTCGGACTCGTGCTCGATCTTGAATTTCTTGCAGACGTAGTCCGAGCACATCTTGTAGGCGTTATCCACCGTGTCGACGACGATGGTCTTGAACTCGTGCTTGCCCTCGGCGATTTCCGCGCAGGCCTGCAGAAGATCGTCCCAGCAGGTGATCGGGGTCTGAAACACCTCCAGGGCGTTCAGGCCCGGCTCGGTCGCCAGGAACAGTGCATCATCGGCCTTGGAGCACCAGGTGCTCTTGCCGATCTTGCTCGGGCCGTACACCAGAACGGTGAGGTCCGAGAGCGTGTGTTTGGGTTTGCTTTTGGTCTTGGGAAGCATGGCTTCGTCTCCTTATGGTTGGGATTTCAAAACACCGGAGCGGCGTCTTCACCGGCTCCGTCCCGCAGCTCTTCGTGCGGGGCGATCCGTTGGAAATGGTTTTCGATGACGTTGGGGTTGCCGCCCGAGCGGCAGAGCTGGAAGTAGGCGCAGGGCCTTCCGTACTGGAAGCAGTAGCTGGTGTTGCGGTAGAAGGTGTCGCGCCGACGGGCGTCGAGCATGGCCTTGGAGAGTTCCCACAGCTCCGCCCGCAGTTCCTCGAACTGGTCGCGGGAGATGTAGAGCACCTCGCGATGGAACATTCCCGGCTCGAGGTACTTCTCCTGGAGCCGTTGCTGGAAGGTGTCGTCGTCCTCCGGCAGCTTGCGCTTGGCGCTGCTCTTGCCGGTTTTCGACTTGGCGATCAGCTCCGCCCGGCGGGCCTCGAACTCGGCTTCGGTCTCACCCTTGCCCTGGCGCAACTTGGCCTTGACCAGGACGTTGTAGATGATGCCGCTGACCGTGATGCCGAGGGTCTGCTCCAGGTACCAGGCGTAGAGGATGATCTGGAAATCGGTCCACAGCCGCTCCAGGTAGCTGGCGTCGATCTGCGAGGCGGTTTTGTGTTCCAGCAGGAAATACTGGCCATCCTGGCGGACGATGCCGTCCACCTTCCCGGCGAGGATGAAACTGCGCGAGGTCGCCCCGGTCGCCGGGTTGACGATGGGGCCTTCGAAGGTCTTCTCGAGTGCGACGACCTCGAACTCTTCGGCCGGGTAGTGTTCCGCATAGGCGCTCATCATGGCCCTGGCGAGATGCCAGTCGGCCTGTTGATGATCGTCCTGCGCCCGGTTCGGATAGGTCCGGTCGATGTGGTCGAGGACCTTGGCCAGATCCCGCTCACCGTGCCAGCACTCCAGGCAGTCGTGAATGACCGAGCCGAAGGCCAGATTGGGGTCGCGCTCGAGCGGCACCAGCTCGTTGATGTAGCGCCACTTGCAGGCCATGCGGCAGTTGCGGAACAGCCGCCACATGGAATAGGTGGTGGTCATCAGCTCGCTCATACCGCCACCCCCGCTGTAGCAGCGGCGGGCGCTGCGCGATGCTTGGAGGCGCAGGCACAGCCCGACGGCTGGGTTCGTTCGATCAGGACCGAGCGTTCGCCGTACTCCTTGGTGGCGAAGCCGGTAAAGATGCGGGCGAGATCACTGCCGACATCGGTGGAGGCGTCGATCACGCAGGTACGGCGGGCCTTGTCCAGATTGAACCGGCTCTCCATCCGCACACGGGAACGGCCATGCAGGCTTTCGACGGCCAGCATCGCCAGCATGAAAGTGTCTTCCAGTTCCTGGGCCGGGACCGACTCGTCAAAACGGTACTTGTAGGTGTCGTGAGTCATGGTTGAACTCCTCTTTGTTGATGCTCGCCGTCCTGGCTCGCCCCCTACGGGCGGCCTGACGGCCGTCCAAACCGGCTGTCCTGCCGGTTTGTCAGGTTCTGATTTCCGAGGCCCCGGATAGCCGCACCATGCGGCACGGTGCTTACTTACCGGAGGCGGAGCCGATGCGTCGGAGATCACAGGTAGTCCTCGAGCCCGGCCTCGCGGAACGCCTCCCGCAGCTTGCTCAGCCGGTCGTAGAGGGTGGTTCTGGGAATGCCCATCTCCCGGGCGACTTCGGCCATGGTGCTGTCGTGCAGGCGCAAGCACAGATCCCGGAGCTCTTCCGGCAGCGAGGCGATGGCCCGGTCGAGATCCATGCGGATCTCATGGGCGAGGCGCTCTCTTGTTTCGCGGGTGCCGCCCCCCAGAGAGCCTTCGCTATCCAGGAAGTTGATCCGCTCGGTGGTGTCGCCTTCGCCGTTGTCGAGGGGTTCGTTGAGTGAGGTCTGGCAGAGCCGCCAGTCCCGGCATTGGGCGAACCGGGCCTCCAGAATGGTGGAGATGTGACGTTCGACGATCCGGGCCATGAAGGTGGTCTTCTTGGCCTTTGCGGGATTGAAATGCCGCATCCGCTGCAGCAGATCGATCATCAGTTCCTGTTCGAGGTCGGGTCTGTCGTCCTCGGTGAATCCGGCCTTGCCTACGAGTTGACGTGCTTTGTGCCGAATGAGGTCGGCGGCATACTTGTCGATGCCGTCGTAAGAATTCTGAGAAACCATCGGGGCCTCCTCGGAGCGAGGAGGAGGTCCGCGTGGGTGTCGGCACGGGCCAGATCACAGGACAAAGCTGTCGCGTGGGCGAAGGGGTCGCAGGTACGCCGCCAATTGCCGTATTCGGCTCGGCGACACCCACAACAGCCTCCGCCATGCGTCCAGCTTGTTGTCCAGTGTCTAAGGGTTCAGGTCGTTACGTGTTCAGGCTGCCCGTTCCTCGATGCGAATCAGGAACGGGAGACCGTGCTTGATTTCGAGCAGGCAGACTTTTCCACTGCCCATCTGCGCGAGGTGCTCCAGCAGCGCCACGACCTCTTGCTTGAGGATGAAGTCATCCTGGTCGCGCTCGGGCCGGGGACCGCTCTGTCCGCCCAGTTTGATCTCGCGCTCGATGACCGTGTCAGGAGTGAGTTCCGGCTCGCCGTCGCGGACCGGAATGTTGGTGATGCGGCCGAAGTTGATGTCCTGCATCAACTCGATGAGTCGCCGCTTCGGTGGGGTGAGGTGTGCTTTGTTGATTTGTGCCACTGCCAGTCTCCTTGTTCGGAAGTTCTGGCACGCCCGGTGGTCACCCTGTGCTGACCAATAAAAAACGCCGGATCGCGCCTTCATTGGGGAAGGCGCTACATCCGGCGTCGCAATGGCTACATTTGGCGTAGCGGAAATTTTTTTTAGTTTTTTCTTCCTGGGTGGTCCCGGGTCACTCGTTGACTATCGGGCGGACCTCCCAAACGATCTCCTCTTCGGTCCGGTAGACCGGTTCGTTGCCGCACTTGATGGACTCCTTCAGGTGGGCGGCCAGCGGCTTGTCATACTTTTCCAGATACGTGATGGCCCGGTTCACGGCACTCCGGAAGGCGTCGCGGATGTTCTTCCGCTTGTCGTTGGATTTCCGGAGTTTGCCACCCAGACCAACCGCCTCGTTGATTGCGGCGGTGATCTGGGTCATTTCGTTCTCAAGCCGCTGGATTTCGGCATCGTTGTTTTCTGCCCGGGCTTCTTCAATTTCCCGAAGAAGCTCGTGAGCCGTCTCCCGGTATTGCTCGACGGCCTTGCGGTCGGCAACGAAGCCGGTATCACCCAACGGAACCCCCTGGGTGACCTGAAAACCTTCGTCGGTCTCATTGGAGTTCAGGACCGCGTTGCAGCTATCGATGGCAAACCCGCAGACGATCTCGTAGACCGAGGTTTCCTTGTTGGGCCTCGCTAGGAGGAAGTTGATGTACTCGGCTCCTTTGTCGACACCCGTCACGAGCACCTCGGCGTTGCCGTTAAAGCGTGCGGCCCAGACACCCCCACGCTTCCTGAAGTAGTTGTCTGGCTGCTTCTGCTCGACCGGAATAGCTGGGACAGAGATCACCGATCCCGATTCATAGACCGTCCTGAGCAGGCAGTCTCCCGGCAAGGTGCGCTGACGGATGGCCGTGATGTTGCGGGCGACCATGGTGTCCATCGCTTCGCAGACCTCCTTGGCGTGGCGTTTGTAAAGGTCATAGACCTTTTGGGCCACGCTTCCTGGGTTCCCATTCAAGTAGCGGAAGACCCGACTCACCTCGCTGAATCGAGCGATAAACTGGGTGATGTCATCCTGATCACGGACCTGGTTGGCACGCTCCAGGTACGCGGCAGCCATAATCTTGTCCTCGTCCTTGCTTCGGCTTTGGGTGAAGATGTCGGCCTTGTAGGCTTCAACCGGGTCATACTGATCGGCCTTTGCCGCAAGCATGGCAAAACGCCTGTCGATGCACTGCGAACACGTCCCACAGTGGGTATGGTGATTGGTCATCTCCCAGGTGTGCGTGCAGGTAGTCGACGCCGCGATCATGTCCTGGCATCCAGCCTTGGTGATCACCTGGATGACATCGGCCTTGGTTTTCCAGATGTAGGGATTCTCAATCGTGAACGGTTCGCCAGCCACCAGGCTGATGATTTCCTGAAAACCTCGAATCACCCTGGGATGGGTGGTGCGTGTTGCCCGGCCGCCGACTACCTGAGCGCAGACCGGCAGATTCAAACTGATGACCCCGTTTTCGTAAAAACGGACGCTTTTCAGATTGAGCATTTTTGCGATGGTCGCCCCGATAGACACATAGAGGAAGGATCGGCTGCGCTGGGTGTACTCGTAGTTCAGCCCCTTGTTCTTGTTGACCCGGACGCCGATGTGTAGCGGGGCGTTTTCCCCAGCCTTGTCGGCAATCATCTTTTCCAGTCGCCGGTGGCGCGTGTTGAGCTTCGGTGTCGACTTGTGGGTAACAAGGACGACCTTGTGTTTTTCATTCAGAACTTCATCGATGGCTCCCGCCAGCGAGTCCAGCCCACCTGAAAACATCACTACCTGTTCCGGATAGCCGAAGAGCCGTCCGTCATCATCAAATTTCAGATATCCCTGGAATGCCTGAGCCTCTTTCAGTTTGACGAACTCGAAGTGATAGTTGTCGTCAGACAAGAAACCAAGCGTGGAGCGCAGCGCCTGGTGGATATCGTCTCCGTTCCAAAAATCTGGCTTCCGCACCGGGATGATGAAGTGCAGATCCCTGCGCCAGCCATGGCCAAAAGAATCGACGTCGTCGGCCCCTCGTGGGATGGCCTGATCGGCACTGTAAACGTAGGTGGCGATTTCGAGCAGGTCCTGGAAAGAATCAGGCACGTCCTTGCTCATCTTTTTGTGGATGTCTTCAATGCGTAGGGTGATCTTGTCCGGCCCATCCTTGCCCCACAGGCGCAGGCGCAGATCACGGTCAGGATTTTCTTCAATCCCATCGGTCGGTGCGTTCCCACAGATGATATATCGTTTATCTTGCATCGGCTCGCGCTCCTTCTTTTAGCTCGTCCTTCATCTTTTTCAGCGCGTAAGAGGCGAAGCCATTGGAAGACTCCCTGGAGATGTCACCACCTTCTTCGTACCTGTGCTTCGAAAACCAATCTGCTGAAAACTGCTCGACGATCAGGGACGCCTCTTTACAGTGCGTGTTCAGAGCCTTCTCGAATTGTCCCATTTCATTCATGGTGGCAAAGCGCTGGCCCTCGCCCAGATGGGTAGCCAGCGTTTTTGAGAGGAAGTAGTTCATGCTCTCGTTGGTCAGCTTGGCGAAGAAAGTCCGCGACAGCTCTCCGAACTCCCGCTTTTTCCCGAGCGCTGCCAGTGCGGCCCGAACATCATCTGGCCCGGGGGCGAAGAGAGACGGCAGTTTTGGTGAGATGTGCTCTACCAGGGCTCCGACCAATGCACGCTGAGACATTTCACCGAGGTCAGATCGGCCACCGTTGGACTCCAATTTGTTATCCAGGGCCTCGGAGACTGCGGCTGCAAGATCGGGAAGAGATGTATCCTGCGGCAGGTTGACACCGAGGGATTGGAGATGCTCGCCGAGGTTCTCCTTTTTTGCGGCAATGGCGAGTTGCGTCATCAACCAGACCGCCTCGGTGAACCCCTTATCGTTGAGCACGAAGGTGAATGCTTTATCGGCTGCCCGGATTGTTGCGTTTGCGATTTGGGACACGTCGGCACCGGCCGTGATCAGGCCGACCACCTCTTTCCATGCCCTCGACCTCGGAAGGCTTCCAAGTCTGACGTGCCCCATGTCGATCTCCTTATTTTTCGCGACCCAGCATCGTTATTCGGGCCTCCTGATGACGACGATGCTTCGGGCCTTACGAGCTTCTTTCTTCAGATAGCCTTTCCGTACCAGTTGAGCGATTTGCTCGTGGGCGCTCGCGTGGCTGATACCAAGGACTTCCGACAATTCTTTCACCGTTGGCGGCAACCCCTTTTCATCGATGATTTGGCAAATGACCCTCAGCGTGTTTGCTTGTGGGTCGGTTATTTCCGATACCTTTTTCTTTCCCATGGCGATTGCTCCGTGTCGTAGCCACTGAGCGGATTAAGCCCAATTTATGACCACAAAATATACGACCTGATGAACATCAGGTCAATCAAAAAAACAGGACTTCTCGTCTGATTCCGTCATCTTGCACGTCCCTCCGGTAGGTAACGAACGCAAGTCCGGTTCAAGCCGGATGTAACCAGATAACCGACCAGAGGCGGAGCTGAGGCGGTTGTGGGTGCCATAGAACGCGCATCCCGACCGCCGCCGTTTTCTGGCATCCACGCCATCCAGCCCCCCGGTCCAACCGGAGGTGTTCGATGTTGGATGTCCAGGAAATGAATGATGGGCCGGGGACGGATGACCTTGGCAAAAACGGCAAACCCGGCCGCTTGTCGGGTGAGGCGAGGCTCCAGTCAGCCGCCTCCATTCTGGCCACGGCGGTCCTGCGCCGAAAGGCAAAAAACGCATGTGTGGGCAATGAGTTAGAGGTTTTTGAAGATTCTTCCCCTGTGCTCGGAGAAGGACTTGATTCATTGCCGGAACAGAGCATTCATTCATGACAACTCGTCCGGAAACCAAAATAAGGAGTTGAAAATGAATGAGTTACAGAACGCCGCCACCGGCGGCAAGAATCAGGACCGAACCCGAAACTCAGTCCTTCGGCAGATGGCCCTGCTGCAATCCATGTCCCTGGAACAGCTCCGGGAAAAATGGCTCGACCTCTACGGAGAAGAGCCGCCCCAGTACAAAAAGCAATTCCTCATCAAGCGGCTGGCTTATCGCATCCAGGAGCTTTTCTACGGCGGGCTGTCCGAGCTGGCCAAGGTCCATCTTCAGCAGGCCGCCAAGGAGGACCCGGTAGCCACTGTCAATCGACGAATCCCAGAAGAGCGGAAATCGAACGAGGCGATCCTGCCCGGGACCAGACTGGTGCGGATCTGGAACGACCGGCGCTATGAGGTGATCGTCCTTGCCGATGGCTACGAGTTCGAAGGTCGCACCTTCCGGTCGCTCAGCGCGGTGGCCAGGGAGATCACCGGGACGCGCTGGAACGGCAAAGTCTTTTTCGGGCTGAAGAAGGTTTACGGCAGAAAAGCCGAGGGAGGTTCGGATGCTTGATAACAGCAATGTCGCACCGGGCAAGAACAAGACCCTGCGCTGCGCTATTTACACACGCAAGAGTCATGAAGAAGGACTCGAACAGGAGTTCAACTCGTTGGATGCGCAACGGGAATCGGCGGAACACTATATCGAGAGCCAGCGGATGCGGGGCTGGACGGCTCTGCCGGATCGCTATGACGATGGTGGTTTCTCGGGCGGGAACATGGAGCGTCCGGGGCTACGCCGCTTGCTGGCGGATATCGACGCTGGGAAGATTGACGTGATCGTGGTCTACAAGGTCGACCGCCTGTCCCGCTCGTTGCTGGACTTCATGAAGATGATCGACCTCTTCAACGAGAAGGGTGTCAGCTTCGTCTCGGTCACCCAGCACTTCAGCACCACCGACCCCACCGGCCGGATGTTTCTCGGTATTCTGATCACCTTCGCCCAGTACGAGCGGGAGGTCATCGCCGAACGTATCCGGGACAAGGTGGCGGCAGCCAAGCGCCGGGGGAAATACTGCGGTGGCGTGCCCATCCTCGGATACGACGTCGACCGGGACAACAAGAAGCTGCTGGTCAACCCGGATGAAGCCAGGACGGTGCAATACATTTTCCGCCGCTTCATCCAGATCGGCTCGGCCAAGAAGCTGGGCCAGGAATTGAACGAACAGGGATACCGCACCAAGGCCTGGACCACCAAGAAAGGCAAGGTGCGTGAGGGCTCCGAATGGAACACCGCCCACATCTACCGGCTGCTCAATAACCGGATCTATATCGGCGAGATCGCCCACAAGGACCGCAGCTACCCCGGTGAGCACGAAGGGATCATCGACCGGGCGACCTGGGACAAGGTTCAGGCCATCCTGGAGGACAACAAACCGGTCAAGGTTTCCATGGCCAGAACCAAAATGGTCGCCCCACTGAAAGGCGTCATTCGCTGCGGCCACTGCGGATGCGCGATGGGACCGACCTACGCCCGCAAGAACGGCCGCCACTACACCTATTACATCTGCCAGAAGGACAGCAAGCGGACCTTGAGCCGGTGTCCGCTCAAACGGATTCCCGCCGGGGACATCGAGCAGGCGGTGATCGAGCAGTTGAGCGCGGTGTTCCGCACACCGACGCTGGTGGCCAAAACCTACTTCGCGGCCCGGGACATCGAGCAGGTGGAGCGGGAGCGGCTGTTCAAGCAGAAAGCCCAACTCGAGATGGAGCTGTCGCAGGCGCGGGAGCAGGCACTCGAACTGATGAAGCCCGGCAGCGATCAGCCGGGCAAGGCAGAGATGCTGACGACCGTCAACCGCCAGGCGGTCGAGCTCTCGAAACAACTGACGCACGTGAGCGAGCGATGCAGAGCCTACCGGGGGAACAGCATCACGGAACAGGATGTATCGGAGGCCTTCCAGAATGTCGAAGGCTTCTGGGAAGACCTTTTCCCGGTGGAGCGAAACCGGCTCATCCGCCTCCTGGTGGATAAGGTCGAGATCCGCGAGACCGGGATCGACATGGAGCTGCGCACCAACGGGCTGACAACGCTCATCGCCGAGCTGGCCGGTCTGGCATGCGAAGTCACCGAACGGAGGGCAAGCCGATGAAAATGAAGCCGACCATTACCGTTGCGGACAACGGCAACCTGCAGATCCACATCCCGATGCTGATCCGGCGCATGCGTGGCCGCAAGACGGTCATCGCTCCCCAGGCCCTGGATGGAGAAATCACCGGAGCGCAGGAACCGGTGCAGTCCGCCGTCCTCCAGGCGCTGGGCAGGGCCTTTTCCTGGGCCGACATCCTCGAATCCGGCCAGATCAGGTCCATCAGCGAGCTTGCCCGTACCCTCGACGTCGATGGCTCGTATGTGGCCCGCATTCTCAAGCTGACGACCCTGGCCCCCGACATCGTCGAAGCCCTGATCAACGGCGAGGAACCCAACGGGCTCTCGCTGGCCAAACTGACCCAGACCTTCCCGGAGGACTGGGCCGAGCAGCGCCGCCAGTTCGGCTTTGCCACCGACTGACGACCGGACCGGAGACCGCCCCAGAGAGCCGACCATCAGCGTCGGCTTTTCTTCTTTAGGGGGCAGGAAGCCGGAGTTGACCGCGCTTCTTTTCATGGCCGAGGCGGGCGATTTCGAAAAAAACGTCCGGTTGCGGCATCGAACGATGACATAAGACAACCGCCCAAAATGGCAATCAGCCGCAAACCCATATCAATCAAGGATGTAGCTTTCCGGACGCGCTTCGGACTTCGTCCGGAGAAAACAGAGAATCAGGGGCCAAACAGAGAAAGAAAGGCTGGAAGATGGGGAGAATCGATGGTGCGGAGAGGTGCTTTGGAAAGATGTGAAACGGGCGCAAACCCTTTAGAAACAAGGGGAAAAAGAAAACCCGTCACCCCGGAGAATGACCCCAGAGAGACGGGTTTGTCTTTTCTAAATGGTGGAGGCGGCGGGAATCGAACCCGCGTCCGAGAACAGTCCACTCGAAGCTTCTACAGGTTTAGATCAGGTATTCAAGCTCGCCATCCGGTGATGCCCCTGATCGGGCTACCGGCGGCAAGTCTGTCTTAAAAAATCTTACACCCGCTGCGACAGACGGCTTTGGGTGCCAGTCGGATAAGTTTGTCACTGGTCGGCGTATCTGACGTCAGCCAATCAGTGCGGCAAGCCTAATTAGGCTGCCATTGCGTATTCGTAATCGTTGTTGGCAATTACATTTGTGCCGCTTTTAACGAGGCCAGCGGCGCCTCGACCTGCCACTCCGGCTTCTTTATCCCCGTCGAAACCAGTGCGCCCCCTTCATAAACAAAATATTACCGGCCACAGAAGGGATTCTGTCCGGCTGCACACACCATGTAGCCATTAACAGAGCGGCTGGCAAGGGGGAAAACGTTAACCGGCAAAATAGAAGTGAGACATGGATCCCCTGAGGCTCACCCGGAAGTCTCTTCCGCCCAAAGATGACTGAGCAAGATACCTCTCGTGTCTGCCGCTGGCGTTGACAGCAGCCTGTATGCTGTTCAAATCCCGCACCAGTTCGGC
Organism: Oleidesulfovibrio vietnamensis; assembly: GCF_055388115.1. Classification (NCBI taxonomy): domain Bacteria; kingdom Pseudomonadati; phylum Thermodesulfobacteriota; class Desulfovibrionia; order Desulfovibrionales; family Desulfovibrionaceae; genus Oleidesulfovibrio; species Oleidesulfovibrio vietnamensis. The sequence continues at coordinate 1,892,884 of NZ_AP042419.1, read as the reverse complement.
CTGCGCCTTGATTTCAGTAAAAGACTCTTTAAGTTCCGGAACGGCGGCAACAGCCATGTCCAGCTTGTGCTTGTCCGGATGGCCGCCCAGCACGGCAAGCTCTCCGTCCTGCAGCTGCAAAGTTACCTTTTCATCAACGCTCAGACCTGCACTGGTCAAAGCACTGCGCAACCCATCAATAAAGGCATCCTGCAGCTGAGATATGTTGTTTTCCAGCACCGGAGCAAGACTCCCCCCCTGTTCTGCTATGGCCTCCAGTTGCCGGCGCACTGCAGGGTCCACAGCCGAAAGACTGATTCTGTCCGTCAGACGGGCCAGACTTTCGGCCGGACGGGCAGGAGGCGCATTATCGTCTGCACCGGCAGAATGCGCCCTTTCGCTGTGCGAAATGTGCATCATTCTGGCTAACGGGTTAAAAGCGCCATCTATAGGCACGGAAGCTACCTCCTGACCGACACTGCATGTATTTCCCCCTCAGGGCATTCCGCAGGGAAGTAGCAAAATGGATGCCAGAACAGGCATTCAGCAGGGAAGCAAAAAGGGAAGAACCACGCTGAAGGTGCTGCCCACACCTTCTTTGCTGACAAAGCTGATTTCCCCGCCATCACGCTCTGCCAGCTGTCTGGCCACAGCCAGCCCCAGACCGGCCCCGCCCAAACGCTTTGTAAGAAAATGCTCCGCTATGGAAAAAGGAGCAAAGATATCACCCCCTTTGGCTTCCGGAATACCGCTGCCTGTATCACGCACATCAAAACGCAACCAGACAGCTTTCCGGTTGTCGGCTGTGCAGATATTTTCGCACGTCCAGAGAGCAACATGCAGATCCACAGTCCCGACAGAGGTGTAGTTGCATGCGTTATCAAGCAGATTGTGCAGAATCTGGATCAAAGCCCCGCGGTCTCCGGCAAGCGTGCGGGGAACACCATCCTGCACTGTGTGCGTGAACAGAATATTTTTTTTATCCGCCACAGCACCAAAGTGCCTTATCAGCGGAGCCAGAGCTTCCTTCAGAACAAAATTATCTTGGGAAGGACGAAGCATTCCTGCTTCAAGGCTCGAGTGTTCAAGGATGTCGGAAACCAGCGACCCCAGCCTGCCCGCCGACTGCTTCAGGCTGGCAAGAAGGTACCGCTGTTCACCGCTCATGGAAGTGGAGGAGAGCAGTTGTGCCATCCCCAGCACTCCGTTAAGCGGAGTGCGCAGTTCATGGCTGACGTTAGCCAGAAAAACGGTTTTGGCTCTGTTGGCTTCTTCAGCTTTTTCTTTTGCACGTTCCAGAGCTCTTGTCCGCTCTCTGACTGTCTTTTCAAGAATGCGCTGAGTGCGGTATATCACCAGATGCGCTCTTACCCGTGCACGGATGACAAGCTGAGAAAAAGGCTTCTGGACGTAATCCACAGCCCCCAGGCTGAACCCTTTTTCCTCATTGCCCTCATCATCCAGTGATGTCACGAATATAACCGGAATGGCCGCAGTAGCCGGTATTTTTTTTAACGTCCGGCAAACCTGATACCCGTCCATACCAGGCATCACCACATCCAGCAGGATAAGATCCGGCGGAGAGTCTCCCGTTGCGATTTCCAGTGCATCGTGCCCGTTGGTAGCCGTAAGCACAATGTATTCGTCGCGCAGGATACCATCAAGAACGGCAAGATTGGCCGGCATATCATCCACACAAAGCACGGAAAAGCGTTCTGCGGTATGTATCATATGGCACCGCCCTGAACGGTCATCTCCTCAATGCCTCACGCTCTTCTTCCAGATCTGCGTCTGCGATGGCTATGGCGCGGATTTCTTCCTGATGTCGTTCAAACAGTTCACACAACACAGGATCAAAATGATTGCCGCTGCCCTCCAGCACTATCTGCACGGCAGTGGAATGGGGAAGGGGATCTTTATACACTCTTTTGCTGATAAGTGCGTCATACACATCGGCAACAGCCATAATCCTGCCCGAAACGGGAATAGCATCGCCGGCAAGTCCTTCAGGGTAGCCACGGCCGTCCCACCGCTCGTGATGCGAATAAGCTATTTCTTTGGCAACGCTCAGAAAAGACTTGTACTGCAGCAACGACTCCGCTCGCTCCAGAGAGTCCCTGCCATACACCGTATGCAGCTTCATGATGGCAAATTCTTCTTCTGTAAGCTTGCCCGGCTTCAGCAGAATATTGTCGGGTACGCCAACCTTGCCCACGTCATGCAGGGGGGCAGACTTGTGCAACATACTTACAGAAATCTGACGCCAATATTCCTTATAGGCACCTTTGGCCTTGGCGGCGGAAGCAAGCAGGCGGACATAGTTCTGCGTCCGCTTAAAATGCCCACCAAGTTCGTTGTCACGCATTTCGGCAAGGCAGGCCAATGAAAAAATAGTCACATCCTGAGTCAGCTGCAGCTCACGGGTTCTGTCCCGCACCAGATCTTCCAGCTGATCCTGATGCGTCTTCAGTTGCAGATGATTCCTTACCCGCGCAAGCACTATGGAAGGGCGTACCGGCTTGACTATGTAATCCACAGCCCCCAGAGCAAGACCGGCAGCCTCATCCTCTTCTTCTCCCTGTGTAGTTACAAAAAGAACAGGAATATCGCGCGTCTCGTCATTTTCCTTTAATCTGCGGCACACTTCGTACCCGTCCATTTCAGGCATCAGCACATCCAGCAGAATAATGTCGGGCTTCATCGGCCCCGAGGCCAGTTCAAGAGCCTCGTATCCGTTTACAGCAGCAAACACCTGATGCTCCTGTTCCAGAATCTGCTTAAGGATAAGAATATTCACATGGTTGTCATCAACTATGAGAATCCGGTTGGTTCTTTTCATCATTGCACCATCCCGTTCTCTTCGGTTTGCAGATGTATACGGTCAAGAAGCTTCAGCGCAGCCTTAAAGTCGAACTTATTCAGCGCGCGGACAAGATCATCGTATATATCCGGCTGACTGCCCTGCAGAACGCTTTTCAAGCCTTCAACAGATTCAAGTGCACGCGTATCATGCACTTTAAGAAGTGCACGCAGCTTTTCAACCTGTTCCGCAAGCCCTTCTGAAGATACATGACCGGATTCAGGGGCATGTTCCGCTTCAAGTGTTTCCAGATAATGCTCTATCTCGCGGAGCGTCATAAGCATGCTGCTGCCCAGTTCCGTCACCAGAGGCGCGCACTCAAGCAGCTGTTCCTTAAGGCAGTCACTGATTTCAATTGAGATATTGTACAGGCGCTTGGCGCCGATATTACCGGCAACACCGCGCAGGGCATGATTAACCCGTCTTGCCTCATCTGGCATATCCTGCCCGATATACTGCCTTATGGTTTGCGGATAAGTTGCAAACTCATCCGCAAACTCTCGCAACAGCCCGTTGTACAGTTTTCTGTTCCCTTTGATCCGCTTCAGCCCCGATTCAAAATCGAGCAGGGGAGCATCTGCATACCTTGAAGAATACGGCTGATCCGCATCATCACCAGCGTCATCAGGCTGCGGCAGTTCCATCTCGGCAGAAGACGCAATGCCGTCCGCACCTTCTGGGGCATGGTTCCGTTTTATCCAGTTTGCCAGCGCAGCATACAGCTCATCAGGGTCTATCGGCTTGGTTATATGATCATTCATACCTGCACGCAGGCTGGTCTCTCTGTCGCCGGCCAGAGCATGCGCCGTCATGGCTACGACCGGGGGCTGCTTTTTGTGCTGCAACTGCCTGATACGCCGGCAGGCTTCAAGCCCGTCCATTCTGGGCATCTGGATATCCATAAAAATCAGGTCAAAGTCATAGTTTTCCACAAGAGCCAAAGCCTCAAGCCCATCACCCGCCAATGTGACGCGCACACCGACACCTTCCAGCAGTTCCTTGGCGATCTGTCTGTTGATTTTATTGTCCTCAACAACCAGCACGCTGGTATCTGCCAGCTCCTGCCGTAACTGAGCCGTATCTATCTGGATAATGCGGCTTTCCTGCTCGGGGCGGCTGCTGTATTCCGGAAGGGCATCAAGGATGGTATTCAACAGCAGAGATCTGGCAACAGGCTTGAGCAACACCCCGTCAATAATCTCTGAAGGAATTTCACCCAGAACCTCTTCACGTCCGTAAGCGGTAATAATAAGAATGGTGGGGCGCACCGGCAGATCAAGCTGCCTGATATGCCGTGCACACGCCAGACCGTCCAGACCGGGCATCCGCCAGTCAAGCAGCACTACCTTGAAGGGTTCGGCTGTTTTCTGAACAAGATCGACCGCCTCTTCACCTGATTCTGCAAGAGTCACATCAAAGCGGAGGGACTCCAGAACCTCTTTAAGAATGGCGCGCGATGTAAAGTTGTCGTCGGCCACAAGCACCCGAGTGCCTTCAAGACCGGTAAATGAAAGGTGCTCTGCGGCGGAATCTGTTCTGTGCCGTTCAAACTCCAGCTCAAAAGAAAAAATGCTGCCGCGGCCGGGCTCACTTTCAACATGCATCTCGCCGCCCATCAGCTGGACAAGCTTGTTACTGATACTCAGCCCGAGCCCCGTTCCGCCGTACTTTCGGGTAATCGAGCCATCGGCCTGAGAAAACGGGTTGAACAGCTTTGCCAGATCAGAGCTGCTGATGCCTATGCCGCTGTCTTTGACGGCAAAACGGATGCGGGACTTTTCACCAGAGCCTTTAACAAGCTTGACAGAAACAATGACCTCTCCACTGGATGTAAATTTGATGGCATTGCTTACCAGATTAGTCAGTACCTGCCCCAGCCTCAGCGGGTCTCCCACAAGATCAAGGGGGACGTCTTTGCCCATATCAAGCAGAAACTCCAGACCTTTATCTGATGCCGCAATGGAATTGACACTGGCCACATTTGTCAAAGTGGTTTCCAGGTTAAACCGCACGCGCTCCATATCCAGTTTGCCGGCCTCGATTTTTGAAAAATCAAGGACATCATTAATGACCCCGAGCAACGAATTGGCGGAAGACTGTATTTTTGTAAGATAATCAAATTGCTTAGGCGTAAGTGCTGTTTTCAGCGCCAGATGGCACATGCCGATGACGGCATTCATGGGGGTGCGGATTTCATGACTCATACGGGCCAGAAACTCTCCTTTGGCCCGGCTGGCATTTTCAGCCTCTTTACGCGCCGTTTCCAGCTGGGAAAGAACAATCTTCTTTTCCGTAACGTCCCGAGCAATGCCCCTGAAGCCCAGCAGTTCTCCGGAATCACCTTCCATGGGCACCATGTTCGATTCCAGCACCACCCGCAGGCCGGCCTTGTGCTGAAAAGCGTTTTCGTGGTGTTCAACGGCGGCGGCGTTTTCCACTGCTTTCATAAAATGCCCCCATGCGGTGCGGGCATCATTGTAGGACATAAGGTCAAAAATACGCTTTCCGTATGCCTCTTCCACACTGTATCCCAGTATTTCCCGTATGCGCGGGCTTGAATAGGTAATCCACCCGCTCAGATCCATCTCCCATATCCAGTCGTGCGAAGTTTCGACAATCCCTCTGAAACGTTCTTCGCTTTTCCGCAAAGCAAGCACCGCCTCTTTGCGCTCCTGCAGAAAACCGGCCCGCATGAATGTCCCGACCATGCTCAGCAGACATACAAGAAAAAAAGCCATGGAGTAGGGCAGTCCTTCTGCCCACAGAAACTCCGTCATGGACGGAAAAGGCATGTAGGAAACAATGAACCAGTCGCGCAGATACTTATCCGGCACATGTATCTGCTTGTAGGAATAGATGGTGTGGCCCGCCGGAGAGGCCGCGACGGCTGCATACGTAAACACCCCGTCAGAGGTGGCGATCTGCCCGGAGCCCGTCTGCAGCATCTGCTGCCAGACCCCCGGATGCCGCTGGGCAAAATTAATACCCAGCGTATCACCGAACATGAACCCCCAGTGCTGCGAAGGGGTATCCGACTGCAACCAGTATCCCTCATGATCCAGCAGCATCAGCACACCCTGATCGGAGCTGCGCAACATCCAGGCGCCGTTCAGCATATTATCCGCAAGGTAATTAAAAACCATGATACCCAGAAGTTTGCCGCTTCTGTCCAGCAGCTTTGTCCCGATACGGATGATAGGCTTGTAGGGGACTTCAACCACACCGTTTTCAATATTAAGGTCCAAGCGTGATATGTAGATATTGTCAGGAGCCAGCTCCATAATATCTTTATAATAATAGCGCCTTGATTTATCAGCCAGATTCTCTTCGGGGACCAGAACCGGCCCGCTGTCACTCCGGTTGATGCGCAGCAGTTCCATGCCTGCGGGATCAAGCATACGAATCTGGTCAAACTGATTGTTATCCAGTGCAAAGGAGTACATGTCAGAGACCAGACGTGCAAAATTTTCAGAGGAGGGAACCGCGGCGTATTCCTTCAAAGACCCTCTGTTAAGCGCATTCAGTATACTCTGAAAAACGATATTCAGTTCCATGGAAATACCGTCATATGCGCTGCTCACGCTGGCGGATTCCTGCCTTTTTTCCAGATCGATCCGGTGCTGCATATCCGCATAGAGAAAAAGCGCGATGGCCAGAGCAGACAGAAACACCGCAGGAATGAACAGCGTGAGAAAGGCTGTGAACACGCCTGAGGAATTTCTGCTTTTCTTTAAAAAAAACGGCTTGAAATCAGGAGCAATCATGCCATCAATATAGATAGCTGACAGCAGGGCGGAAATGATATTCCGGCATAAAACAACTGAGGGTAAATAACGTAAGGACAAGACGGCGCGGAAGCGGACGGCAGCTGAGAACGGACAAAAAGAAAAAAGCCCCGTGAAAGGGGCTTTGATAAACATGGTAGCGAGGGAGGGAATTGAACCCCCGACACTGCGGATATGAGCCGCATGCTCTAACCAACTGAGCTACCTCGCCATGTGTGCAGGACTGTTCCTGCGGGAGTTGGTTTGTGGCCTTTTTTATGTCGAATGTCAATGCCTGTTGCAGACAAATTCGCCCTTTAAAGCCTGATCGCCGCTAACCCGCTGTATTACGGACTCTACCGGCTGATACGTGGTAGCGAGGGAGGGAATTGAACCCCCGACACTGCGGATATGAGCCGCATGCTCTTACCAACTGAGCTACCTCGCCACGTATGTATTGCTGCGACGGAGGCAGTGTTTATACAAGAACACCAAGCTTTGCAAGCAGTTTTTCGACGTCAGCTCCAAAAAAGAAGCACGACGGGGGCAAGCGCAAGCCGGTACCAGGCAAAAGGACGGAATGTGACCCGCCCCACAAGATGGATAAAGCCTTTGACCGCCGCCCATGCCGAAGCAAAAGACACCAGCAGCCCCACAGCCCAGAAAGGAATGTCCGCAGGAGAGAAGAGAGAATAAGATTTGTACATATCGTACCCTGTGGCGGCAAACATGATGGGTACAGCGGCGACAAACGAATACTCCGCAGCAAGCCGGCGCCGGCTGCCCAGCAGCAGAGCCCCCATGATGGTTGCCGCCGACCGTGAGAACCCCGGCCACAAAGCAAGGCACTGGAACATGCCTATTCCCAGAGCCAGCGCGGGAGAAACATCATCCAGCGTTTCGTAACGGGTTCCTTCACCTTTGTGCTCAACAGCCAGAATGTACAGCGCCCCTGCAGCCAGCGCCCATGCTACAGTGACCGGCCCGAAAAGATGCTCCTTGATAAAGCTGTGTGTCAAAAGGCCCAGCACACTGGCCGGGGCAGAGGTAAGAGCAAGCAGGTACCACCCCCGCAATCCGGAAAACCGCCCGTGACCGGTACCGAAGCGAAACAGGGCGGCAAAGCGTTCTTTATAAAGAAACACGACGGCCAGAATGGCTCCAAGCTGTATGGCGACCTGAAACGATTCCGCCTTGGGGCCGGTATATTCGAGCAGGTAGCCCGTAATGATCAGGTGCCCCGTTGAAGATACTGGCAAAAATTCTGTCAGACCCTCCACAAGTCCCAGCACGGCAGCCGTAAGCAGATCAGTCATTAAACAACATCCGGTCGGAAGAGGTGAATAAAGAAGAAAACATCATCAGAGCACGCGAATAGCCTATGCCATGACCGGTTGCAAGCAGCATGGTGATGATGTAGAAAGCGGCATTCACCTGACGGGCGCAATGTGTGCCTGCCGCCAGCCTGCTTTTTCGGAGAGTTATCATGACTACCATTATGCCGAACAGCGAACTTGTGCGCAAAGCCGTCGAATACATTTTTCAGTCGGACAAGCAGAATTCTTCTGTGGAAGAACAGGTCGAGCAGGCGGGTATGCGCTTTAACCTGAGCCCGCGGGAATGTGAAATGCTGGAGCATTTCCTGAAGAAAAACATTGTGGGCGACACCCCGCAGGAATAGTGGAGGGGACTCTGTTCCGTTTTCATATAACGCTGTTGCAGAAGCAGCTGTTCAAAGAGCTTGTCTCTCTTTTCGGCCTCTGCCTCGGCTCACTTCTTTCTCTGATTCTTATCGGCAGAATGCTGCAGTTGCGCGAGCTGTTTCTGGGTCTCGACCTGAATGCGCTCGATATGGCGACACTTTTCGTATACCTGAGTCCGCTTTTTCTCACCCTGATAATACCCATTGCCTGCATGCTCAGCGTGTTTCTGGCTTTTCTGCGTATGAGTACCGACAGAGAGCTTGTGGCGCTCAAGGCCGGCGGGCTGAGCCTGTTTCAACTGCTTCCGGCGCCGCTGCTTTTCTGTCTGCTGTGCGGCCTGCTCAACCTGTATATTTCTCTCAGCGGTGTCGCCTGGGGAATGGGCAATTTTCGCCACACCATAATGGAAATAGCCAACACCCGTGCGAAGATAGTTCTCCAGCCGGGCGTGTTCAATCAGACTGTTCCCGGGCTTACGGTTTTTGCCCGCACGGTGGACAACAGTTCGGGCAAACTTGGGCATGTACTGGTTGAAGATAACAGCAGAGACGAAACAAGTATTCTCATTCTGGCACCCCGGGGACAGCTGCGCTCGGATGAACAGCGGGGCGAACTGGTTTTTATACTCCACAACGGAAAAATATACCGCCAGCAGGAAGACAGCGTAAGCGTGCTCGACTTTAATGACTACACTGTCCGCCTTGACCTCGGCCAGATTTTCAAAGGGGTGAGTCTGGGAAAAGTAAAACCCAAAGAGCTTTCATGGAGCGAGCTGCGCAGCATCGGTCCGGACCACCCGGAAGCCCGAAGGGACAGTAATTTTCTGCGCAAAGTTCATGTAGAGCTTCAAAAACGCTGGGTACTGCCCATGGCATGCCTTGTTCTGGGGCTTTTCGCCATGCCGCTTGCATGCGCTTTTCAGGGACTGGACAAACAATTCGGCATTCTGCTGGCTCTGGGGATGTTTCTGATTTACTACACGCTGCTTTCAGTAGGCCTTTCCACCGGAGAATCCGGCACCGTTCCTCCTGCCGTGGGATTATGGATGCCTAACCTCATATTCCTTGCCGTAGGGCTTTTCTGGCTGGACAGGGCGGAAAGAGAGCGCTCGCTCAATATCATGAGTTTTATTCTGCATGCGAACCTGTTCCGCAAAAAGAGGGCACAGTGAGCATCCTCTCCCGCTATCTGCTCAGAACAAACCTGTTTCTGACCATGCTGACACTGACCATCGGCACCGGTATCTATCTGCTTTCCGACCTGTTTGACAGGCTGGATGATTTTCTGGGAGCCGGGCTGGGCCTCAAAGTTATCCTGACGTACTTTGCGGTCAAAATACCGCTGATCATTTCTCAGATCCTGCCCGCCGTATTTCTGCTGTCGGCAGTCATCCAGCTGTGTGTCATGGCGCGGGACAGAGAGCTGGTAGCCCTTCAGGCGGGCGGCATCTCCTTCCTGCGCCTCGCGCGTTTCTTTATAATTTATGCACTCATCTGGTCAGCTGTTCAGCTGGGTTTTTCGCAGGTGCTGGGCATATACGGAGAACGGGAAGCCAGCAGAATCTGGAAGGAACAAGTCCGTAACCGGGAAATAGACGACGTGCAGCTTACCAACCTGTGGTTCACCGAGCATGGTCGCATCATCCATCTGGAAACGCTGCACCCTGCGGCCCAGAAAGGCTCCGGCATAACGGTCTACGAGCTCACGCCCGACGAGCTTTCCGTGCAGCGGGTGATCCGGGGCAAAAGTTTTCGTGCCGACTCTTCCGGCTGGACTCTTGACGGCTGCGACATTCTTATTCCGGGCAGTTACGAGGTGGCCACCTCCGAATCGATTGTCCTGCCCATTGAACAGGACGTCAAAGCGTTTTCCATTGTCGATCCGAGAGGCGACCCTTCGCGTCTGCCCCTGTGGCAGCTGCAGGACGCCATAGCCCGCCTTACCGAAAGCGGCTCCAATGTTGAAGCCTTACGCACGGCATGGCACATGAAGCTCTCCTATGCATTTTCGCTGGTAACCATGGCTCTGCTGGCACTGGCACTTATAACATGGCGAGACAGCATATACATAAACGTGGGAACATCACTGCTGCTGGTATTTGTCTTTTACACGCTATTCACCGTAGGGGGTTCTCTGGGCGAGAACGGCATAGTCCCCCCATTGTTTGCCGCATGGACAGCCAACGCGTTTTTCAGCCTTTCAGCCATCGCCAGACTGATTTATGTATCCAGAGCCCGCGCCGCCTGACAAAAAGCCCCGCAGACATCGTCTGCGGGGCTTTTTGTGATCACTCAGCGCGTTCGCTTGCCGCTTCCGGCTCATCAGCCGGTTCCGGCGCCCCGTCTGACGGTGTGTCAAAAGCCATATCCGGAAAAGCCAGCCGGTGCAGTTCCTGCCACAATTTATCTTTCCCCATACCCGTCTTGCTGGAAAAGAGCAGGGGCACCTCACCACCCAGAATGGTCCGCCATTCCCGCTGACGCAGCGACCGTTCCTGCTGTTTGCATTTGTCGGCTTTGGTCAGCACTGGCAGCAGCGGCAGCCCGGCCTGCCGTGCAAATGCAGCCAGTTCCACATCAAGCTTCTGAGGTGAAAGACGGCAGTCGAGCAGAATGGCTATGGCACACACGGCAGGCGTTTCCACAAGGTAGCGACGGATGAGCTTTGCCCACTTTTCGCGTTCTGCCTTGCTGCAGCGTGCGTACCCGTAACCGGGCAGGTCGACAACATAATAGCCGTCGGGATCAACCTTGTAAAAATTGATACTTCTGGTCTTGCCCGGCGTGGAGCTGGTTCTTGCCAGCCCTTTACGTCCGGCAAGAGTATTCACAAGCGACGATTTACCGACATTGGAACGGCCCGCAAGAGCTATCTGGGGGGCGTTGAATGATACGAGCTGTTCCAGTGTGTAGATGGTATTTTCAAGTACTAGCTTTGGTTGCATAATATATGGTTCGTTAAAGGTGGTCGGAAAATGGCGGATAACGTGGTGCTTGACAAGATAATGACCTTGGGAAAAAATACTCCGCTTTTCGCAGGGCACCTTCTGTCAATGAATGCTAGCAGAACCGGCTTGCAAAAACAAAGAGGTTTTTTGCCGTGAACCGTTTCAGAATTCTCGTGATGAATGGGCCGAACCTCGGCCATCTGGGTCAGAGACAGCCGGAAATCTATGGCAGCACGGGCATGGACGCTCTTCCCGGTATGTTAAAGCGCCTGATGGGCGAGCAGGCAGAAGCGCTGGAACTGGAATATTTTCACAGTAACAGCGAAGGGGCTCTTATAGACAGGCTCGAACGGGCACGGCAGGACGGAACAGCCGGAGTTGTTCTGAACGCAGGAGCTTATACACACACAAGCCTTGCGCTGGCAGACTGTCTGGCATGGATAAACCTGCCGTGCGTGGAAGTGCACATAAGCAATGTTCTGGCACGGGCAGAGCAGCTGCGTCACCGCAGCCTCATCGGCCGTCATGTCATCGGCGTTGTGGCCGGTTTTGGCATGGCAAGCTATGCCCTGGGCGTGCAGGCGCTTGTAACGCACCTGCAGGACACTCAACAGTAAACTGGCATCACAGGCCTGCGGGCTTTATATCAACTTTTTCGGAGGCATCCCATGTATTCCACTACCGATTTCAGACGCGGCCTGCGTATCGAAATTGACGGCACCCCTTTTGAAATTGTCGACTTCCAGCACTTCAAGCCCGGCAAAGGCGGGGCCATTGTGCGTACCAAAATGCGCAACCTGCTCACCGGCCGCATTATGGACAACAACTTCCGTTCCGGCGAAAAAGTAGGCCGTCCCGACATGGAAAACCGCGACATGCAGTTTCTGTATCGTGAAGACGCCAATCTTGTTTTCATGGACATGACGACCTATGAGCAGATTTACATGCCGGAAGAAACCACGGAAGGCAAAGCAGGATTCCTCAAGGAAGGGCAAACCATCCGCGTACTGCTGTTCAACGGCACGCCGCTGGCCATCGAACTGCCTGCAGCGCTGGTGCTCGAAGTGACCGAAACAGAACCCGGTGCAAAAGGCGACACCGTCTCCAACGTGACCAAGCCGGCAACCCTTGAAACCGGTATCGTCATTCAGGTTCCTATTTTTGTGAACCAGGGAGACAAGGTTAAAGTAAACACGGACACCCGTGAATACATGGGACGGGAATAGCCCCCGGCGTCCTGTCCCGCCGGCGTTATTGCCCGCGGCTATGGACGCAGCATTTTGATTACGGTAAGGGATATGGCTGAAGAGGCTGTATCCCTTCTTTCTTTAACCTTTGATCTCTTTTTTCCGGAGGCCGACCATTTCAAAAGGCAACAGACTGGCGCGTGAAATTTTCGCGCTGTTTCTCGTCTTTTGCGGGGCAGTCCTGCTACTGAGTCTCATCTCATACAGTCAGGCAGACCCAAGCTTCAACCATGCCGTCAGCGGACGTTCCGGCTTTGACAACTGGGCAGGGCTCGCAGGTGCATATCTTTCCGGCCTGCTGGTCGACATTTTCGGCCTGTCCGCCTTTCTCTTTCCTGTCGCGGTATTCGTTTCCGCGGCACGCCATTATCTGAAAGCCGGCGACATTCTATGGTGGCGATGGGTGGGGCTTACCCTGCTGGGTATGTGCATAGCCTCCTTCACGTCGGCCATCCATATCGGCATAGGCGATATCACCGGCGGCGGGCTTATCGGACACGAGCTTTCGCGGCTGGGTCAGCGGTATCTTGGGACAGCCGGCGCTGTTATTCTGTGGATTTTCGCCTTTCTTGTGTCTATACAGCTTGCCGTGGGATTCACATGGGTTGCACTCTTCGCAGTGCTGACAGAAGCCGCAGGCTCATTTTCCCTTCCTGAAGGCTTAAAAAAGCGCAGTTTCCGTTCTGCACGCAGCAAGGCTCTGCCGCAAGCCGACCTGATTGTCATGGCGCAAAAAGAGCCCGAAGAGCGCCCCCGAGGCGTTGCAATCGCGCGCACCCGGCGTGCTGCGGCGGCCTTACGAAACTTCTGGCATATATTCTTTCCTGTCGAAAAACAGAGCCGGCCAGAAGCCCGGACGGCTTTTGCGCGGCTCGAATCTGACACGGAAGATGATTCGCCGTCGGAAAGCTCAGCCTCTGCCTCTCCGCTGCCGGCGGAAAACAGCGGGGCAGAAATATCAGCCGACGGCAATTCCGCGCAGTTCTACATCGGCCCTGAAAAAGACGAACCCGCCCCTCTGGCCGAGTTGCAACCGGAAACCGCACCTTCACAAGGCACGGCGGGCCGGACATCCTGCGGTGCAGGGCAGCGGCCCAGACGCAAGGTCAAACTGCCGTCCGCATCCATGCTGGAAACACCTAAAGGTATTGATAAAAAAACGCCCAAGGCAGTACTGGAAAGTAAAGGTCAGACACTTGTCTCTTGCCTTGCGGACTTCGGTATACAGGGAGAACTTGTCCGCATCACCCCCGGCCCCGTGGTCACCATGTTTGAAATCAGACCCGCTGCCGGTGTCAAAGTAAGCCGTATAGCCAACCTGAGCGACGATCTGGCTCTGGCACTCAAGGCCATTGCGGTCCGTATACAGGCCCCGATCCCCGGCAAAGACACCGTCGGTGTGGAAATTCCCAACGAGGATCGCGAAACAGTAAGCCTTAAAGAACTGCTGGGGTCAGAGCCTTTCGGCAAAGCGGAATCCTATCTGACCATGGCCATCGGCAAGGACATTTCCGGCATTCCCACTGTGGCAGACCTTGCCAAAATGCCCCATCTTCTGGTGGCCGGTGCCACTGGTGCCGGTAAAAGTGTATGCATCAACTCCATACTTATGAGCTTTCTGTTCAAAGCGCGACCGGAAGAAGTACAGCTGCTGCTGGTGGACCCCAAGCGCATCGAACTGGCGGTTTATGCAGACCTGCCGCATCTTGTCCATCCTGTGGTCACCGACATGGCGCACGCTAAAAATGCTCTGGACTGGGCTGTGCATGAAATGGACAAACGATACGAAGCCATGGCCCGGCTGGGAGTTCGCAACGTCACCGGATACAATCAGAAAATCGAAAGCTTCGGCGATGCCGTACCTGCTGAATTCTGCGACCTTGAAAAGCTTCCTTATCTGGTCATCATCATTGACGAGCTTGCAGACCTGATGCTCACCGCGGCCAAGGAGGTCGAAACAAGCATCGTCAGGCTGGCACAGCTTGCCCGTGCAGCCGGAATCCACATGATTCTGGCCACACAGCGCCCCAGCGTGGACGTTGTAACAGGGCTTATCAAAGCGAACTTCCCCTGCCGCATATCTTTTCAGGTCACCTCCAAACACGATTCGCGGACCATTCTCGATACCGTGGGAGCAGAACATCTGCTGGGACGGGGCGACATGCTATTTAAACCGGGAGGAGGGCGTCTGCAGCGCATGCACGGTGCCTTTGTCTCCGACGAGGATGTGGCAGCCGTGGTTGAATACTGGAAAGAGCGTCAGGCCCCCAGCTACAGGGTAGACTTTTCGGAATGGGGCAGTCCGTCTGCCGACGATTCCGGCATAAACGGGGGCGCCGGGGACAGTCTGGGCGACGACCCGGTGTACGCCGAGGCAGTGCAGTTTGTCATGAGTCAGGGCAAGGCCTCGATATCTCTCATCCAGCGGCGGTTCCGGATTGGCTTCAACAGAGCCGCCCGCTATGTGGAGCAGATGGAGCAGGACGGTATCATAGGCCCGGCTGATGGCAGCAAGCCCAGAACAGTCATCGGGGCCAGAGAGAATTAATTACCGGAGAATTCCATGCACAAACAACATATTTTGACAATTGTCTTTTTTATCGCAGCGCTGGCTCTCACCGGTCAGGCCGCAGCAGCCCCTGACGCGGTAGCAGCGCTGGAAAAAAAAGTACGCAGCTATACTTCTTTTAAAGCAGATTTTGTACAAACACTCACCCACAGACAAAGCGGCACCACAGAAACAAGGCAGGGAAGCATCATCTTCCGCAAGCCGGATTCGCTGCGCTGGGAAACCGTACATCCTTCGCGCGAACTTATTGTTGTTACAGACTCGGCGGTGTGGAATTACATTCCCGACGAAGAGGTCGCCTACAAATATCCTCTTGATATTCTGAAAGATTCTGACACCATCATGCGCTTTATCACAGGCAGAACGAATCTTGATTCAGACTTTGAAATAGAAGTCGAAGAAGAGCAGGGCAGTACCAGAATCCATCTGTATCCTTATCATCCGCAGCAGACTCTCACGGAGGCTGTTCTCTGGGTGGACACACAAAGCGGTGAATTGAAAAAAGTGGCCGTTACAGACTTTTACGGCAATGAAAACATGCTTGAATTTTCGGACATGCAGTTTGACATCGAGTCTGGAACAGACAGTTTCCGTTTTTCGCCGCCCGCCGGAACAGATATTGAAGACAGGACCTCGGACAAGGTGATGGAAAAAAAACTTTTTCAGTAAAAAATGCTGACAGGTTATTCAGTAAAAAGGCCCTCTGGTGGACGCTGTCCACCAGAGGGCCTTTTTTATGCACAGCTAGGTTGCTGGCCACGCTGCAAGAGATATAAGAGGAATAAGCCAGAAGGGTACAGGCAGCCCTCCCGACTGACAAGAAAATCCACGCCAATCTCTTACAAATCCACAGAAGCCTTCAGCGCCGCAATTTCACTGTCAGTCAATTCCCGTACTTCACCCGTACGCAGTTCTCCCAGCGACAGCGGTCCCTGCCTGACTCTGTGCAAAGAAAGCACTGTCAGACCGGCATCCCTGCACATCCTGCGAATCTGCCGGTTGATACCCTGAAAAAGAGTCATCTCCAACAGCAGCCAGTCATGATGCCGGCTCAGCACCTCTACCTCCACGGGGGCAAGCTTTTCCCCCTCGGCAAGCGTCATCCCTTTTCGCATAGCCTGCAGATCGTTGTCCTGCACCACGCCTCTGACCTTTACCAGGTATGTCTTGGGCAGATGCCAGGAAGGGTGAGTAAGTCTGTGGGTTAGCACGCCGTCATCTGTCAGCAAAAGCAGGCCCTCTGAAAAAAAATCCAGTCTTCCTACAGGAAAAAGTCTTTTTTTACGATGTAATGGGGGCAGAATATCAATGACAGTCCTGCGCCCTTCAGGATCACTGACGGTAGTGACCACTTCCACAGGCTTGTGCATCATCAAATAGGTATGGCTACGAGAGGAAGAAGACTTCAAGAAAATCTTTTTACCACGAACGCAGAGCTCATCCCTGTCCGGAACAACTTTCACGCCGGGGGTATCCACCACAACCCCGTTAACCGTTACAACCCCCTGAGCCACAAGTTCATCGGCTGCACGGCGCGAACAGACTCCGGCATCGGCCAGTGCCTTGTTAATCCGCACAGACTGTTCCGCCTCATGTCCGGCAGGAGCATTGCGTTGTGCCAGTGCACCGGAACGGGCCGTACGCGGGGCGGAAAGGCCGCTGCGTGCAGGCTTTTGTCGTGCCCGCGCTTTATTTACGAGATCATTTTTTTTAGTCATATATTCTTCAAGTTAAACTTTAAGGCACAATTATATGCCCGCCCAGAACCGACCGGAAGCCGTCAGGGACGGATAACTTTTGTAGCCAATTGCAGACTTGTCACAACATCCAGCATGTTGGTCGTCTGTCCGGCCGCTTTGCGTTCCAGCAGACCGAAAAAGTCAAGGCACGTTCCGCAGACCAGAATGTCCACCCCGGCAGACTCAAGCTTCTGCAGTTCAGGAAGTGCTTCGTGGCCGTCCGAAGCGAGCTTTACTCCGCCGTTAAGCAAAACAACCCGCCACAAGGTACTGCCCAGCTCGGGCAGCGTTGCCAGAAAGTTTTTCATCAGCCTTGTTCCGAGTGTATCATCTCCGCTCCCCAGCACTTCAGTGGTAATCAGAACAACCGTTTTTTCATCCAGAGCACGCAGTTCTTCAGACGAAAGCACTTCGCACTGTTCGCAACCGCTCTGAGCCCCGACAGAAGATTCAAGTACAGCTTGAAGTTTCCATGCCCCCTGCGGAGTTTCCGTTGCCGTCACCGCATACCCGCGGGTACCCAGAAAACGCGTTACATTCTCTTTTGCCGCAGCGTTATCCACAATGACAGCCATCTGTGCGGGAGACCGGGTATCAATACAATCCTTGCACTTCAGCACAGGCTGGGGGCAGGGAAGGTTCTGGCAGTTCAGTTCAATTTCTGGCATTATGCGACTCCTGTTTTGGACGGGTACAAAAATAAGTCCGGCGCACAACGTCCGGCAGAGCCTGATATTGACGGCATTAACCGCAAAAAGCAACGGCCGCACGCCGTAACGGATATCGATGTCTACAGCACAGCGAGAGCAGCACACAAAAAAATCGGAAGGGCGCATACTCTTCCGCCGGATACTCGGTTACTTCAGTTCCTACAAGCTTCATATAACCATTGCCACGCTGGGCATGCTTTCAGTGGCTGCGTGCACCGGTGCTGCCGCGTATCTGGTCAAACCGGCGCTGGACGACATATTCATCAGCAAAAACGAAACCATGCTGCTGCTTGTGCCCTTCGCCTATATTGTCATCATAACCATCAAGGGCCTGGGGCGCTATGTTCAGAACTATTTCATGCGCTACTGCGGGCTCATGGTGCTTGAACGCCTGCGTAACGAACTGTACCGGAAAATAATCTGCCTTCCGACCCGCTTTTACGAAGAAAATCAGGTCGGCATGCTGATGTCCAGAATAATAAACGATGTCATGCTGATACGGGCAAGCCTGCCGTCTGTCGTCATGATTGTACGACAGGTGATCACCATGTGCTGCCTCATCGGGGTGGTGTTCTATCAGGACTGGTTTCTTGCCATATGGGCTGTGCTGGTACTGCCGCTTGCGGCCTTTCCGTTCATCTACTTCGGCCGTAAACTGCGTAAGCTGAGCCGGCGCAACCAGAACAAACTTTCCGACATCTCTATCTTTCTGCAGGAAATTTTCAGCGGCATCCGGGTAGTCAAAGCCTTTGCCACCGAAGACAAGGAAGCTGCGCGCTTCAAGCAGGAAAACAACCGCCTTGTCAAAATAGCCATTAAAGAAACCGTCTTCAGCGAACTGTCTTCGCCTGTGATGGAACTGATAGGTGCGGTGGGGATAGGACTTGTCATCTGGTACGGCGGCAAACAAGTGATAGACGGCGTTTCCACACCGGGAACGTTTTTCTCGTTCGTTGCCGGACTGGTCATGTTATACGACCCTGTAAAAAGCCTGAACTCGGCAAACATGGACATCCAGCGGGCTCTGGCCGGTGCTGAAAGGGTATTTGAAATCCTTGATTCCAAAGATATTGTTGTAGAAAAAGACGGCACCGTACCTTTTTCCGGCAGCTTTGAAGAAATTCGGTTTGAAAACCTGACGTTTCACTACGAAGGCTGTCCCGCCCCCGTGCTAGACAACATAAACCTGACCGTCAGACAAGGAGAACGGGTTGCCATTGTTGGCCCCAGCGGGGCCGGAAAAACGACCTTTGTCAACCTGATACCGCGTTTTTATGAACAGACAGAGGGCCGGATTCTGCTGAACGGAACAGATATCAGAGAATACACCCTGGCCACACTGCGTCGTAACGTGGCCATGGTGTCGCAGGATTCTTTCCTTTTTAATATTCCTGTAATGGAAAACATTGCCTACGGCATGGAAAGCACCTCGGAAGAAGCAGTTTACGAAGCAGCCCGTGCGGCATACGCACACGATTTCATCCTGCAGCTTAAAGACGGGTACCAGACCGTCATCGGCGAAAGAGGCGTAAAGCTTTCCGGCGGGCAGAAACAGCGGCTTACCATCGCACGGGCGATTCTTAAGGACGCTCCGCTGCTGATTCTGGATGAAGCAACCAGCGCACTTGATTCCGAGTCGGAACGCATTGTCCAGAAAGCACTGGAAAATCTGATGGCACACCGGACGAGCATAGTCAT
This sequence comes from Oleidesulfovibrio vietnamensis, assembly GCF_055388115.1. Lineage (NCBI taxonomy): Bacteria > Pseudomonadati > Thermodesulfobacteriota > Desulfovibrionia > Desulfovibrionales > Desulfovibrionaceae > Oleidesulfovibrio > Oleidesulfovibrio vietnamensis. The sequence continues at coordinate 1,873,668 of NZ_AP042419.1, read as the reverse complement.
TGCGCATCGTCTTTCCACCATTCTCGGAGCAGACAGAATTCTGGTGATGGAGAAGGGCAGGATAGTGTCGCAGGGACGTCATGAAGACCTGCTGGGATCGTGCCCGCTGTACACACGTCTGTACAATATGCAGTTTCAGACAGAGCACACAACCGAAGACAACGGTTGTGCACTGCCGCAGGCATAAAAAGGCGCAGTATGAAAATAAGTCCTTCTCTGGTCTGTCCGCCCTTGTACACGCTATACAAGTTATGGTGTTCCACACTCCGGTATTCCGAAACCGGCCGGGAAGCAGTGGACGCGCTGTGGAATCAGCGGACTCCCATGGTCTTTGCTCTGTGGCATGACGAGCTGTTTCCGCTCATGCACATCAAACGCCAGCTGGACATTGTAACGGTTGTCAGCCAGAGCAGAGACGGCGAGTATCTGGCCGGAGTACTGCGCAGACTGGGGCTGCGCACCGCGCGGGGCTCAAGCTCGCGAGGAGGAGTTAAAGCTCTGCTTCAGGCATCACGCATGATGCGCAATGAAGGCATCTGCGGCTGTGTGACCGTAGACGGCCCGCGCGGACCACGCCATGTGGTGAAAGAAGGGGCGCTGTTTCTTGCGGCCAGAACGCCCGCGCAGGTGGTTCCTGTGCGCATATTCATGCAACGGCGCAAGGTATTTGAAAAAGCGTGGGACCAGTTTCAGCTGCCTGTACCGTTCAGCAGCGTCCATATTGTCTTTGGTGAGCCGTATGCACCGCAGGCAACGGCTACAGACCAGAACATGCTGGCAAGTGCAGCGGCGCAACTGCAGACAAAACTCAATTCCCTGAAGAACCCGTACCATGTTTGATTTCGCCTCAGAAAGTGCACTCTTTATCGGTAACAGAATAGGCTTTTCCACGGTTCGCAGATGCGGAAGGGGGCTGGGAACGCTGCTGTGGCACATTCTTCCGGACAGACGAAAGCTGGCCGTAGAATCTATACAAAAACGTCTGGGAGCCGGCAGACGGCAAGCAGAAGCAATCGCCAGAGAAAGCTTTAAAAGCAATTGTCAGTCGTTTGCCGAAATCCTGCTCAACCCCCGCCTGAAAGATTCTCTGCCCCCGCTGACCGACATTGACGATGCAGAGCAGCTGGCGGGCGTTCTGGCGCTGCCGCGCCCCATAGTGGGCATTACCGCACATCTGGGCGCATGGGAAATGCTGACCGGCTGCCTGTCCCAACACGCACACTGCGGCAAAGAGCAGCTTGTGGTCACGCGCAGGCAAAAAAACATGTTTTTTCAAAAGGCTATTGTCGCTCTCCGCAGCGCAAACAATCTGCGTATAGTAGATCATAGAAATGCTGCGAGGCCCGTGCTCAAGGCGCTGAAAAACAACGCCATTGCCTGCTTTCTGGCAGACCACAACTGCAGCGAAGCCGAGGCATTGTTCCTGCCCTTTCTCGGCAAAACCGCAGCAGTCAACAGAGGCCCTGCCATTCTTGCTGTAAGAGCAAAAGCCCTTGTGCTACCAGCATTTATGATAAGAGCTCCAAACGGCAGATTCCGTTTTCATCACTTGCCGCCACTGGACACCACGGAGCTTGAGGGTACAGCCGACGAGCGTGTCGAGGCCGTAACGCGTTACTATAACAGTGCCATAGAGTCGATGGTCAAAAAATACCCAGAACAGTGGTTCTGGATGCACAAACGCTGGAAAACCCAGCCATCCGGGTCCCGCCGAGTCCAGACGGAGAAGAATCAGGGGACAGAATAAATGAATGCCGTAAAGGGATCTGCGGAGCTCTGCAGTCCCGGGCATCCATACCTCAAACAATCTGAAAATCCGGCGACGGAGCTGCCATTCCACAATTATAACAGGGTCCTGCGATGCGGAACGCTTATGATTACAGCATGTCCCGCTTGAAAGACTCCCGTTGAGCGATACAAAAAAAGTGCTGCAACCACGCCATGATCCCCAAAGCCTGACATCAAACTCCGGCATGTTCTGACACAGAACCATGCCATACACCTGAAAAAAGCCACTGGACCCCATCTTTTAAAACACAAAAGAGATGGGGTCGTTTAATTGTCTCCTCGAAAAGTGAATGCAGGGCAGTTGTGTAAATTGCCCGGCTACGCTGCCCCACAGAATGCCCCCCAAAGCGGATAACAGCTGGTAAATCTTTAAAAATAATCACATTAAGCCTGCAGTCCGCAAACAGCAGCCGAAGCAGAGTCCCGACCGTAATAGCGCGGCTACAAGGCTTTATTTCAGGAAAAAATTAAAGAAATTGCCGGCAGAGAAACCTTCCAGATTTTTAGGGCAATTTACTCAAGAACGCCATCCCTCCCGTAACTCAGCAGTCTCGTATCCATACGGTGGCTCAGAAGCTTGCAACCGCGACGGGGGCAAATCAACAGGAGCAACAGGGGGGCATGGCAGGGCAGACCCGGAAGCAGATCCGCGATAGACAGACCTCGAAGGGTACGGACACATGGATTGTGAGCCGTATCCGGCCATTGCAGGCGCCAAAAACACGCAGACGCAAGATTATACACAATGACAAAAAAAAGGCCTTAGAAAGACATTTAAGCAGCCTTTTTCAAACACGACCAAATCCTTCAAGCGGGCACTTTAAATACATCACTTACCGATTGTTTCACAAAAAGCATTAAAAACATACTTGCTCTAAATAATTCAACATCTCATTACTTAAAGTTAACATAATTTACATTATGAGACATTAATAAAGGGAAAGTTCAAGTCATTATCCCGCTTTTCTGTCAGCCTCCGCCGGTGTTTTTCCCTGCCCATCTTCAGACCTCATCTGAAAATCTCTTCGGCAGCCAGCCCAAGACCAAGGCACTTGCCTACGGGTTCCCCCCAAACCGGAAGACGCCGGAAGACGACAAATCCGGCAGCCAGCTAAGCCCCCCTATGAGCGCCGTCCGGCTCCGGCGGCATGAGCAATCGGGCTACCTCCGCCTGTCAGGGCTCTCGGCCACTATCTTGAAGAATTCACACGTATCCCGCACAATGCGCTTCCTGCAGTTCCCTGATGTCAGCGATCTTCTTTTGCCATATGCCTCACTCAGTCTTCACTATCTATCTGTTTCTTCACTCTAATCTTCCAAACCACAGTTATTGGGCCTACTAGCGGTACTTGGCGGTATATGGATGCCAATGGCCTGCACTTGCCAGGACAAACGCTGCCAGAGCGCGCGGTCTCCGCATGATTCTGCTTAATACTCCAAACTGCCGTTTCCGAGCCCACCATATACAAAAAAGCCCGCGACAGTTACTGCCGCGGGCTGGAAAGGCCTTCTCTGCATCTGCAGATTGCCAAATGTGCCGGTTTTTATTCCGGTTCTTTTTCTGTCTGAGCTGTGGCCGGAATCTCTCTTCCGCCCCCTTTCAACTGCTCAAGAAATTTGTCACGGCATTCATAGCTGCAAAAGCGGTGAACAGTTTCGCCGTCGCGGACACTTATGCCCCCGTCACTTTCAACATATGCCCCACAAACCGGATCTTTCACCATTTCTCCGGCTGCGTACATACGTTCTTTTTCCTTGTCACCATCCTGCGATTTACGCTTCTGGTCATTGGTCAGCATACGGAAAAGCAGGTAGCCGGCGACAGCGATAATCAACCACTTGAGCATGAACGATCCCTCTCCTTGTGCAGTTTATTGCCAGATACAGTCTCTTTCTACGCGGAACTGCAGCTGAGCAAGACGGCTGCGGATAGCTCCGGCAGAAAACAGGCTGTTTTGCCTGTCTGCCGAGACCGATGTAACATCTTCCGGTTCCTCATAAACCTCAAGAAGCGGAACCAGAACAAACGCTCTCTGCCACATACGCGGATGGGGAAGCGTCACCAGAGAAGAAGAGCTTTCCACATCTGCAAACAGCAGCAGATCAATATCTATCACCCGCGGACCAAATCTGTCAGCCGGGTCCGCCACATCACGCACCCGGCCCAAAGCCGTCTCGCAGTCCAGCAAAGACTGCATAAGTGCTGCCGGAGTCCATCCGGAACAACGGCACCTCAGCACCTGATTGGCAAACCACGGCTGATTCTTTTTTTCCTGCGGCTCTGTGCGGTAAACAGAAGACCTTTTTTCCACCGTAAGGCCGGACAGGGCTGCAATGGCAGCCACTGCCCTTTCCAGATTTGCATCTGTATCGCCTTGATTGGAGCCAAGGCAGATATAAACGGTTACAGGCTGGCGATTCGGGATACGGCCTCCTCAAGTCGCTCGTCATTGACTGTAAGAGAAATACGGAAATACCCTTCGCCTGCCGCACCAAAACCGTTGCCGGGTGTCATCACCACGCCGGTCTCCTGCAACACGCGGGTCACAAAGTCCGAAGAGGTATAACCTTCGGGCACTCTGGCCCAAACATAAAGTGAGGCTTCGGGCACACGGCAGGTAATGCCGATTTTATTCAATGCGGCAATAACGGTATCGCGACGCTTGCGGTAAATGTCACGGATTTCTGCAAGAAAAGCGTCACCGTCGCGCAAGGCCACGATGGCGGCCTCCTGAACGGCCTGAAAAGCGCCCGAGTCCATGTTTTCCTTGACTTTGCCCAGACCGGCCACCAGAGAGGCATTACCCACTGCCATGGCGATGCGCCAGCCCGTCATGTTGTAGGGCTTGGAAAGCGAGTTGAACTCTATGGCCACATCCATGGCACCGGGAATTTCCATAATGGAAAGAGGCCGGTTGTTCTCGTTGTAATACATCTCGGTGTAAGCGGCATCGTGCACCACAATAACATTATGCTTTCTGGCAATGCCGATCAGCTTTTCAAAAAAGCTGCGCGGTGCCATAGCTGCAGTGGGGTTATTGGGATAGTTCACAAAAATGCAGCGGGCTTTTTCCCATGTGGCTTCATCAACGGCATCGAGATCGGGCAGGAAATCATTTTCTTCCAACAGCGGAAGTTCCTGCACCACCCCACCCATAAAGCGGGAAGCAATGGCGTACACGGGGTAGCAAGGCGGGCACACCAGTACCAGATCCCCCGGATTGACAAAGGCTGTGGGAAAATGCGCAATGCCTTCCTTGGAACCGATAAGCGTCAGCACTTCGGTTTTCGGGTCAAGTTCCACCGCATACCGCCGCTTGTACCAGTTGGCCACTTCCTGACGGAAAGCCAGCATACCGGTATACGAGGGGTACTGATGATTTGCCGGTTTTTCAGCCGCCTTCTTCAGGGCTTCGATGACGAAGTCCGGTGTGGGCATATCGGGATCGCCTATGCCAAGGCTGATGATATCCACGCCCCGGGCGGCAACTTCCGCTTTAACCTTGTCTATCTGTGCGAAAAGATAGGGAGGAAGCGTCGCAAGCCGGTCAGCGAGTGTAAACTGGGTCATTCGTGTTGTCTCCTTGGGATTTTCATCCCCGCCGGTATCTCAAGGCTCTGCCATAAGCCCTGTTTTCTGTTCATGCCGTAACTGTCCGGGCGTTCCGGCTGAGTCTGACAAAGTAACTGTTGTCGTAACCGGAGTCAATTTTTAGCTCTTGTTCCGAATTACAGCCCTGTGTAGTATCCTGAAAACATACCCTGATCAATAGACCCAGATATAGAATACCATGCTGAAAAACTCTCAGAAAAATGAAGCTGCCGCCCCGCCCCACCCCATTGTTGACAGCTTTCTGCAGCATCTGCTTATTTCACGCGGACTTTCTGAAAACACGCTGTCGTCATACGGCACGGACCTTCAGAGCTTTCTCGATTTTCTGCACCATAAAAAAAGCCGGCTTGAGGATGTGACGGACCAGAGCCTGCTTTTATATATCATGCACCTGCGGCGCAGAGGGCTATCAAGCAAGTCGCTTGCCCGCCAGCTTGCCGCGCTTCGCGGACTGTTCCGCTACGGCACAGAACAGAATCTGCTGAGTGAAAATCCTTGCAGATTTCTTGAAAATCCGAAAATTCCCAAGTCATTGCCCGAGTACCTCTCGCAGCAGGAAATTGCCGAAGTCCTCGCACAGCCCGACCTTAAAGAAAAGCTGGGCTTCCGCGACAGAACCATGCTGGAGCTTCTGTACGCTGCGGGACTGCGGGTATCAGAACTTATCACTCTCAAGCCCCTCGATTTCGATCCGCTTACAGGGCTTGTCCGTGTTTTCGGAAAAGGGGCCAAAGAGCGCACGGTGCCGGTCCATGCAACCGCGGCCCGTTTTCTTGGCGCATACCTGCGCGACTGGCGCCCGGCTTTCAAACCCGTGGAAGATATTCTTTTCCTCAACCGCTCCGGCAAGGGGCTGACCAGACAGGCAGTCTGGAAGATTGTCAGGCGGCATGTGGCAGATGCAGGCATACACAGGCAGATATCACCGCACACTTTCCGGCACTCATTTGCCACCCATCTGCTGGAAGGCGGCGCCGATCTGCGTACGGTCCAGCTGCTGCTGGGCCATGCCGATATCGCCGCCACCGAAATTTACACCCACGTAGAAACAGAACGCCTGCGCAGGATACACAAACAGTTCCATCCGCGCTCCAAAATCAAAATCTAGCGACGGTCAGAAACGTATGACGACTTCACCCCCTCTTATAGCCGCCCCCGTGGTTGTGACCGCCCATGCCAATGCCGATTTTGACGCGCTGGCTTCCATTGTCGCCGCAGGCAGACTATACCCCGGTGCCACACTGCTTTTCCCCGGCAGCCAGGAACGCACCCTGAGACACTTCTTCATCAAAAGCGCCACCTATCTTTTCAACTTCCGGCAGGCAAAGGACATTGATGTAACCAGCGTTGAAAAGCTGGTCATAGTCGACACCCGCCAGCACTCAAGGGTGCCTCATGTTCATGCTATACTTGAACGTCCGGAAGTTGAAGTACACCTTTATGACCACCACCCCGACACGGACGAGGACATACAGGGAAGCCTTGTGACGGTCCGCCAGTGGGGAGCCACAGCCACCATCCTGACCACCGAAATACAACAGGCCGGACTCGCGCTTACTCCGGATGAAGCCACCATCATCGGGCTGGGTATTTTTGAGGATACCGGCTCCTTCACCTTCGCCTCAACCACCGAACATGACTTTGCCGCCGCAGGCTGGCTGAAAACGCAGGGAATGGACCTGAACACCATTTCTGAACTGCTTACCCGTGATCTGACCAGCGAACAGATATCCGCCCTTAATGAACTGCTTGAAACAGCGCACACGCACGACATCAACGGTGTTCCCGTTGTGATAGCCGAAGCCAGCATGGATGAATACATGGGCGACTTTGCCCTGCTGGCCCACAAGCTGATGGATATGGAAAACATCAGCGTGCTCTTTGCTTTGGGACGCATGGAAGACAGGGTACAGATAGTGGCCCGCGCACGCTCTTCAGACGTTGATGTGGGAGCCATATGCTCCGGTTTCGGCGGTGGCGGACACACATACGCAGCTTCAGCATCCGTCAAATTCAAAACACTTTCTCAAGTAAAGGATGAACTTTTTACGCTTCTCTATTCCGCGGTCAACAAACAGCTGACTGTCGCCTCCATCATGTCTGCGCCGGTCATTGCCGAACCGGAAACGGCAACCATTGCCAAAGCGGCGGAAACCATGCAGCGCTTCGGCCTGAAGGCCGTGCCGGTGGTGATGCCGGGTACCGCACGCTGTACGGGCTACATAGAATACCAGACCGCCACCCGCGCAGTCGCTCACGGGCTGGGCGCAGCCCCCGTGACCGACTACATGAACCGCCATGTGCATACTGCATCGCCCGAAGACGACCTGCACACCATGATGGAAATAATAGTAGGTCAGCGTCAGCGTCTGGTGCCCGTGGTGGACGAAAACGGCAACGCCATCGGAGTGATCACCCGGACGGATCTCATCAATACAATAATTGAAGAGCCCGCCCGGATTCCAGAAACGCTTCAGCCCGACAGAAAGCGTGACCGGAACATCCGTTCGCTGATACGTGAACGGCTGCCCCGCATGCACTGCGGCTGGCTGGAAGCCGCAGGAAAGCTGGGGGATGTTTCAGGGGTCGCGGTATACGCTGTTGGCGGCTTTATACGCGACCTGCTGCTGGGCAGGCCCAATCTGGACCTTGATCTGGTTGTTGAAGGAGACGGGATAACATTTGCCCGCAGACTGGCAAAACAACTGAACGGACGCATACGCGAGCACCAGAAGTTCAAAACCGCAGTTGTAATCTTTGATGACGAAAACGGTGTAGAAAGCCGGATAGATGTGGCTACGGCCAGACTGGAATATTATGAATACCCTGCGGCCCTGCCCACTGTAGAGCTATCTTCCATCAAGATGGATCTCTTCCGGCGGGATTTCACCATTAACGCTCTGGCAGTTCAGCTCAATGAAAGCAGTTTCGGCAGACTGGTGGACTTTTTCGGCTCGCAGCAGGATATCAAAGACAAGCGTATCCGGGTACTCCATTCGCTGAGCTTCGTGGAAGACCCCACCAGGATTCTTAGAGCCATCCGCTTTGAAAAACGATACAATTTTGCTATAGGCCCGCAGACTTCACGGCTCATCAAAAACGCTCTCGGTCTCGGACTCATGGAAAAGTTGTCCGGTTCACGCCTGTTCCACGAACTGCGCCTTATCACTGAAGAGGCCTCCCCGCTCGCCTGCTTTAAAAGGATGGAAGAGTTCGACCTGTTGCGCAGTGTGCACCCGGTGCTGGCACTGAGCTATGGCAAAGAACAAATTATCGCCGACGTGGAAAAGGTGCTCGGCTGGCACAGGCTGCTGTATCAGGACCCTGCGGCGGAAGCATGGACTGTGCATCTGCTTGCCTTGTGCCACAATGCCAAATATGCCGACGTGCGCGATCTGCTTAAAAGACTGTATCTGCCGCGTAAGCAGAGCCGTGATTTTATGCTGCTGCGTGAAAACACCCGCGAAGCGGCGGCCCTGCTTTCCACATGGCTGAAAAAAGACCGTTCCATGAGCGGACTTTACAACATCCTGCATTCTTTGCCGCCCGAAGGCCTTCTTTACATCATGGCAAGAACACGTGTGGATGAAATCCGCAAATTCGTCTCGCATTACCTTACCAAGCTGCGGGATATCCGGACAGACATCAGCGGCGAAGACCTGCAGGCCATGGGCGGGCACCCCGGCCCTTGCTTCGGCAAGGTGCTGAACCATGTGCTGGCAGCCAAACTGGACGGAGCAGCCCACAGCCGTAAAGAACAGCTGGAGCTGGCCCACAGCATGCTGCGACGCTATAATTACGGCCGCGACGAACAGCAATAGCAGCGCGGCACCGGGCACTAATCACTGCAAGGATTTGATTGCGTTCAACGTATTGACTGTGTAGGTAGTTTCAACACCGGTATCATACGGCACAGGCGGCGTTTGCCGCGCTTGCCGCCCGTTTCAGGCGCTTATCATGCAGACGGCCTTGCGGGAAATCAGACGGAGAAAATATGAAAACACTATGGGCACCATGGCGCCTTGAGTACATCCTCGGCCCCAAACCGGACACCTGCGTTTTCTGTCTTCCCGAACACACGCAGGAAGATGAGGAAAGGCTTATTCTGTATCGGGGCAAGTTCAACTTTGTCATCATGAATAAATTTCCGTATAATAATGGTCACCTCATGGTAACCCCTTATCGCCATGTGATGAATCTGGCGGAACTTTCAGTGGATGAGGCGCATGAGAACATGGATCTGATTCAGGCATGCGTCCGCATCCTCAATGAGCGTTTTTCTCCGCAGGGCATCAACGTGGGGCTGAATCTGGGAGAAGCTGCCGGGGCCGGAATCCGTGAGCATCTGCATTTCCATCTTGTGCCCCGCTGGAACGGAGACTCTTCGTTCATGGCGGTGATGGACGAAACGCGCGTCATACCCGAGCATCTTAATGCCACCTATGCCGCACTGAAACCGTATTTTGAAAGGCTGCCCGCGGGCGAACAACTTTAGGAGGAGATATATGCGTTTCATTAAAGTATTAGGACTGGTGCTGCTGTTTTTTGTATCCATGCTGTTCTTTGTTCAGAACACGCAGGTGCTTTCACAGCCCATCACGCTCCGGTTCGATCTTTTCATGGGGGCCTGGCAAACCATTCCCCTGCCCTTCTATTTCCTGCTGCTGCTCGGCTTTCTGGCCGGTTCGCTTGCAACGCTGGTGTATTTCATCGCCGAGCGTATCCGTCTGGGTGCGGCCCTGCGCCGTGCACGCAAGCAGATAGGCCGTCTGGAAAAAGAAGTTAACTCGCTGCGCACCCTTCCGCTTGAAGAGTCCGCTCAGCTGCCTGCCGCCGAAGAAATGCCTGCACAGCCCGCAGCAGAAAAAACGTCCGCCAACGCTTAACCACAGCGGAGAATGATGTGTCATTTCTGTCACGCTTCAAACTGCCCCGCATAAAGCTTCCGGATTTTCTGTCTTCCCCCGGCGACAGAAACATCCTGACGCCGCCTCAGGGAGAAGACCCCGGAGAGCGTGACAGACGCGCGGCCATCAGTGCGCTCAGCCGGGCAGTCCGCAACGACCCCGATTCCGTTGAGATTTATCTCGCCCTGGGCAACCTTTACCGTGCCCAGGGCGACATAGAGCGCGCAGTCCAGTTGCGCAGCACGCTGATTGCGCGCCCCAGCCTTGAAGACCGCCTGAAGGCCAGAGTGTACTTTGAGCTGGGACACGACTACAAGCGCGGCGGATTCATCGACCGGGCGCTGCAGGCTTTTGAGCAGGCCAGAAGGTTGAGCGGTGAATCTGACGAAATAACCCGTGATACGGCAAGGCTCCACGCGGAAAGCGGAAACTTTCTGCAGGCGGCCACACTGTTCGGCAGGCTGGGAATGCGTATCCCGCAGGCACACTATCTGGTGCGTCACGCGCAGGAGGTCATGCAGTCTCATGGCGAAGCCGAAGCCCGAAAATTTTTGTCTAAAGCCCTGAAAGCCAATCAGAGCAGCATTGAAGCCCGTCAGGAATTGATAGGCCTGGCCGCGCGCAATGAGGACTGGCGGGCAACACGCAAGCGGCTGGATGAGGCGCTGAAAACTGTTCCTGCCGACCTGCGCTTTCTTCTGCTGGAAAATCTGCTGCAGCTTTCGCCTTCCGGCAGCAGCACCGCCACGCGGACCGAAGATTTCCGCGTTCAGCTGTGCAAAGCAGTACTGCCCGTGCTTGAGGCACAGTCGCCGGATCTTTTGCTGCAATATTACGGCGCGCTGTACCTGCTGCGCTGCAACGATACAGAAACGGCCAATGCGTGGCTGGCCAAAACCATGGTGCTCAGCCCGGACTTTTGGGCGGCCCGCCTTGCGCTGCTTGATATTGCCATGAAAGAGCAGCAGCTTTCGCCTGTCTTCAAAAGCCAGCTTGAATTTTTCATTGAGCAGGCACACCATGTGAAAAAGTTTGTGTGCCGTGCGTGCGGCCTGCACCGCAAAACCACATTCTACCGGTGCCCGCGCTGCCGCAGCTGGCACTCCATTGCGTTCAGGACCTCGCTGCAGGACTGATTTCCCGCATGCGCAAAGCATTGTTCATCAACAATATATTTTAAATTAAATAAAATACATACGATTGTTCATCTGAATAAATGACTAGCCATTCTCCAAAGCTGACCCCGATGTTCGAACAATACATGAACATCAAGGCCGAATATCCTGACGCCCTGCTCTTTTACCGTATGGGCGACTTTTACGAGCTGTTCTTTGAGGACGCGGAAGTCGCTGCCCGCGAGCTGCAGATAGCCCTGACATGCCGCAACCCCAATGCCGAAAACAAAGTGCCCATGTGCGGTGTGCCCCATCACTCCGCACGCAGCTACATCAGCCAGCTGGTGGATAAAGGCTACAAAGTCGCCATCTGCGAACAGATGGAAGACCCGCGAGAAGCCAAGGGGCTGGTGAAGCGGGGAGTCATAAGAGTTTTGACCTCCGGCACTGCGCTGGAGGACGAAAACCTTTCCCCCAAGGCTCACACCTATCTCGGGGCATTGTGCTGGGACAAGTCGGAAGGAGCCGGCGGATTTGCATGGGTGGACTTTTCCACAGGCGAGTGGTCCGGTCTGCAAAGCCGGAAAGAACAGGAACTCTGGCAATGGGTTCAGAAAATGGCGCCCCGCGAATTGCTGCTGGCCGACACGCTGACACCGCCTGCATCGCTGGAACTGACCGAAACCCAGTTCAGCAAAGTGCCGGAACGCGCTTATTTTGATTACAAACGCTCGGCGGAAAAGATCATGTCTGCCCAGCAGGTTGCCGAACTCGGCGCACTGGGGCTGGAAAACCGCAAAGAACTCGTCCGGGCCTGCGGGGCGCTGCTCACATATCTTTCCCAGACACAGAAGCAGGACCTTAACCACCTTTGCCAGTTCAAGCCGCTGAACCTGAACCGACATCTGCTGCTTGACGAAATAACCGAGAGGAATCTCGAGCTTTTCAGACGGCTGGACGGTCGCAAGGGCAAAGGCACCCTGTGGCATGTTCTGGACCATACGGTCACCCCCATGGGCGGAAGACTGCTGCAGGAACGCCTGAAACACCCGTGGCGCGAACAGGCCCCCATTGACGAAACGCAGGAAGCCGTTTCGCACTTTTTTGCCCACAACACACTGCGCAGACAGCTCAGAGAAGCACTTGATACGGTTTATGACATCGAGCGGCTGAGCACCCGGATTTTTCTGAACCGGGCAACCCCAAGGGATTACGTGGCGCTGCGGCAGAGCCTGAAAGCACTGCCGGCAGTAAGAGAACTGCTGGAGGCCCCGCAGACAGGAGACGGCAGATACGCCACTCCGGAAGAACAGCTGGGGGCCGCCCTGCCGCCCTTTCTGCACAGAATGCTCAAAAGCTGGGATGACCTTGCCGACTACCACGATCTTCTGGAAAAAGCGCTGGTAGACAACCCGCCCCACGTCATCACGGAAGGCGGACTGTTCCGTCAGGGATTCCACCCTGCTCTGGACGAGCTGATGGATCTCTCCGAACACGGAGCCTCGAAATTGCATGACCTGCTTGCAGAGGTACAGCAGACCACAGGCATCAGCAAAATAAAACTCGGCAATAACAGAGTGTTCGGTTATTATTTTGAAGTACCGAAGTCTGTTTCGGAAGAACTGCCCGACACCTTTGTTCGCCGTCAGACGCTGGCCAACGCAGAACGGTATACATCAGAGCGCCTCAAGGAGCTGGAAGAAAAGCTGTTTTCAGCAGCCGACAAGCGCAAGACCATGGAACTGAAGCTGTTTCAGCAACTGCGCGAGCATGTGGCCCAGGCCCGACCGAGAGTGCTTTTCATGGCGGATCTGCTGGCCACCCTTGACCACTGGCAGGGACTGGCGGAAGCCGCCCGGCACTGGAACTGGGTGCGCCCGGTTCTGCATGACGGGCAGGATATTGTCATCCGCGAAGGACGCCATCCTGTGGTGGAAGCCGTACAGGGACCTGCGGGATTCATCCCCAACGATCTGCGCATAGATGACCAGCGCCGCCTGCTGCTGATTACCGGCCCCAACATGGCCGGCAAGTCCACAGTCCTGAGACAGGCTGCGATTATCTGCATTCTTGCCCAGATAGGTTCTTTTGTTCCTGCACGGGAGGCGCGCATAGGGCTGTGCGACCGTATTTTTTCGCGTGTGGGGGCTTCGGACAATCTGGCGCAGGGGCAGTCCACATTCATGGTTGAAATGATGGAGACAGCCCGTATTCTGCGGCAGGCCACCAGGCGCAGTCTGGTCATACTTGATGAAATCGGCCGCGGCACATCAACCTTTGACGGACTGGCTCTGGCGTGGGCTGTAGTTGAAGAACTTATGAAAAAACAGCAGGCCGGCATACGCACGCTGTTTGCCACCCATTACCACGAGCTGACGTCGCTGGAGGGAACCATTCCCGGCGTGCACAACATGAACATCGCCATAAAGGAATGGGGAGGCGAGATTGTCTTTCTGCGCCGGCTGGTGCCCGGTCCTTCCGACCGCAGCTATGGTGTAGAGGTGGCAAAGCTGGCCGGAGTACCGCAAAACGTGGTGCAACGTGCCCGACAGATTCTGGAGTTGCTGGAGCAGAAAAGCAAAGCTGACGGAACCAGACGCCCGGCATCATACCACGAAGCCCAGCCGCTGCTGCCGGGTATGCCCGAACCGCCATCAACAGCAAGTGCAGAACCACCTCAGACCGTCACGCCGCCTGAGCCTCCCGTGCTTACCGCCCTGCGTGACCTTGACACGGACAACCTGACACCACTGGAAGCCCTTACCGTCCTGACGGAATGGAAAACTTTATGGGGAGCCGGAAAAAATGAATGCTGAACGCAGAACCACACACGCACGGACTGTGTGCAGAAGGCTGCTCTGCCTTTGCGCCCTGCTGACCCTTGCCTTTTCGGCCACCGGTTGCGGCAAAAAAGGGCCGCCGCTGCCTATGGACAAGCCCGGCACATTCACATGGGTTACCGCACAGGCTGTTCCCGCAGGGGACGGTTGCATAGGTTTTTCCGGCTCACTGCAGGGTGACATGCTGCAGCTTGATTCCGTGGTTATAGAACTGGAAGCTGTTGCGGAAGATGCAAACTGCCCCAGTTGTCCTTTCAAGCCCACCATGCGCCGGACATACTCTGCCGGTATGCTGGGCCTGCAGGGCGAATCCACAGAGTTCATGCAGACTATCTGCGTTGAAGATGACGCGGCAAGCTACCGCTGGAGATTTGTGGCCAGAAGCACCCACCGCAACGCCCCGTACGGGCTGAGCACCATCAAGATGATGACTTTGCGCTAGCCGCAGATCAAAAGGAGTTTCCATGCATCATTTCACATACCGCGACAATGAACTCTTTGTGGAAAATGTAGCTGTTCAGGAACTTGTGGCCACATACGGAACTCCTTTGTACATATACTCCAAAGCGACTTTTCAGCGCCATTTCACAGCGTTTGATTCAGCATTCGGTGCGCTGCCCCACCTCACCTGCTATTCGGTGAAAGCATGCTCCAACATGCACATTCTGCGCTTTCTCGGCAAAATGGGCGCAGGCATGGACATTGTATCGGGCGGGGAGCTTTTCAGAGCGTTGCGGGCAGGTATTCAGCCGGCCAAAATCGTTTACAGCGGAGTAGGAAAAACACGCACTGAAATTCTGCAGGCACTGGAAGCTGGCATCCTGATGTTCAATGTGGAATCCATGGGAGAGCTGGAAAAAATAAGCGAAGTGGCCAACCAGACGGGTCACACAGCCAACGTAGCTCTGCGCATCAACCCCGATGTGGACCCGCATACCCACCCGTACATATCCACCGGACTGAAAGAAAACAAATTCGGTCTGGACATGGAACAGTCCTATGCGGCTTATATGCGTGCCATGGAACTGCCCGCCATCACACCCATGGGTATTGATTGCCACATAGGTTCACAGCTGACCAGTCTGTCACCATTCAGAGAAGCTGTCGAAAAGATACTTCTTTTCCGGGAAAAGCTGTGCTCTGCAGGACTGTGCATTGACTACATAGATCTGGGCGGAGGACTGGGAATACCGTATGACACCGAAGAACCGCCTCATCCGCAGGAATTCGGCAAGCTGCTTACTGATATGCTTTCGGGACTTGGCATCACATTGATACTGGAACCCGGAAGGGTCATTGCAGGCAACGCGGGCATTCTGGTCACCAAAGTCCAGTACACCAAAAAAACCGCTACCAAAGAATTTGTCATTGTCGATGCCGCCATGAACGATCTTATCAGACCTTCTTTGTACCAGTCACACCATCATATTGCCGAAGTCAGCCCCAGAGGCAGGGCAAAACACACGGTGGATGTTGTGGGCCCCATCTGTGAATCGGGCGATTTTCTGGCACGCGACAGGCTCATGCCTGCGGTAGAACCGCGCGAACTGCTGGCGGTGTTCTCCGCCGGAGCATACGGGTTCACCATGAGCTCGCAGTATAACTCGCGGCCTCGTGCCGCTGAAGTTCTGGTGCGGGGTGATACTGCTCACCTCATCAGGCGCAGAGAGACCTATGAGGACCTCATTGCGCCTGAAGAAACACGTTCTTAAAAGCGGAGGCACTATGAAAGGCCAGCGTAACATCGGCATGGTGGCGCATGACGAACGCAAAGAAGACCTGCTGGACTGGGTGCAGCACAACCTGCAGGCTCTTGTTCCGCACAGGATATTTGCCACCGGCACCACTGGCGGGCTGTTGCGTCAGCGCTTCTGCGACCTGACCATAACCCCCATGAAAAGCGGCCCGCTGGGCGGAGACCAGCAACTGGGTTCCATGATTGCCGAAGGCAGGCTGGATATGCTTTTCTTTCTCATCGACCCCATGGCACCCCATCCTCATGATGTTGACATCAAAGCACTGCTGCGACTGGCAGTGCTGTATAACATCCCTGCAGCCTACAATCGCTCCACAGCGGACTTCCTTATTACCAGCCCGTTTATGACCGGAGAGTATATTCCTGAAATAAAAGATTATACTCCGTACGCGAAGCGGCTTGGCGCTAAATAGCAATCTGCACACGTTAACAAAAATTAACTTTATGCGCTCTGACCGTTGACATCTTTGGAGCGTGCGTTTACAAAAGTGAACATCAAACAGCAAAGCAACAAGGACACCATGGAGAAGCTGTCTTTTGATACATTCTTCCGGCGCGTGAAAGAATCGACCGAAATAAACACCCAACAAGCGCTGGCCAGGGCACTGGGGGTTAACAGGTCCGCCGTTTCACAGGCCAAACAGCGTGAAAAAGTGCCTGAGAAGTGGGTACTGAAAATCGCACGCATGTTTGCGCTGTCCCCTGACTGGCTGGAATCAGGCTCTGGCAGCCATGCGCTCCGCACTGCCGCTTCCGACATGCCGGACGGAATTTTCATTCCCGTACCTAAAGTGGAGGCAAAACTATCTGCGGGGGGCGGCTCGCTTGAAGTGGGCGCCACTGCGACCGGAGAGCATCTGTTCCACAGTACATGGTTGCGCCGTAAAGGAAATCCCGCAGACATGGTACTGATGGATGTGGTGGGAGACAGTATGGAACCGGAAATATTTGCAGGTGATACTGTGCTTGTTGATCAGGGAAACCAGACATTGCGCAACGGAGCCATTTTCGCCATGGGCGTGGATGACTCGGTACTTGTGAAGCGCGTACAAAGTGCCCCCGAAGGTCTGATACTGCTCAGCGAAAACCCGTCATATTCTCCGGTGCTTCTTCAGGGCGATGAGATTGAAACTGTCAGGGTGATAGGCAAAGTCATCTGGATAAGCAGAGAATACCGCTGACAGGACAATATATACGGGCGGCCCGCCGCCCTTTATTTTACAAAAACATGTTCACTTTTTGCAACAAGGAGGCCGCCATGCAAAAACGATTCTGCACTTGCGGAACAGCAGTCTGGGTTTGCTACCTTTTCAACTCATGGAGCAGCGTGTTCTTCAATTGCGAAGATGAAGACTCTTCTGCCCTGCTTGCCCGTTGTCCCTGCTGCGGCAACAAGCTGGATATCAATCAGCTCAAATAGCTGCGGCTGCGGTGTTAATAAAAGTCAACACGCACTGCTCCGCAGCACTGGCTGACTGCGCATGCTGTCCATTCCCCGAACATAAAAGCCCGCCGGTGTGGTGTCGGCGGGCTTTTATGCACATGGCAAAAGAACGAACGAGTCAGATGGCAGGCACGTTGCGCGCGATGTCTTCTGCCAGCAACGCCAGCAGGCGGCTGTGAGCCTGCACATATCCGCTGTAATTATTCTGTTGCGCAGAAAGCCTGTTCACAAAGTAGTGCCACTCCCCGGTATCCGCACCGCTGTCCAGCCGCCACATGGCTTCCATTGTCACATCACCGTCTGTCGAAGCATCCAAACGCAAAATGACAATCTTCACCCGGTCTTCACCGGCTGCATAACTTTCTGTGACAACAGCACGGTTCGTATCTCCGGCAAGTTTTCTGGCCAACATGCGCGAGATGGAATCACGCAGCGGCTCAGCCCAGTAATCAAACTCTGCAAGATAGATCCGGCCTGCATCTCCGCGTACAACGATATTCGGACGATCCAGATACGGCGGAATTTCGACCTTTTCCAGCCACAGCACTGCGCGGGTTTCCTGCGGTATCGCGGCCGGCAGCACGTCATCAGCAGAAAGCAGATAAAATCTCGTGGGGGCGCTTTTTCCCGCACAACCTGTCAGCAAACCTGCAGCAAACAGCAGACATAGCAAAGCCCGCAAAACTCCGGAACAGACACTCATACGCATGCTACCTCCTGTACTCACCTTTGCCCCGGATCAGGGCTTCCGGATGCCGCTCAAGATAATCAGCCCACACCCGCAACGAACGGGCTGCGCCTGTAAGCTCTCTCAACGCTTCCCGCATATCACGCACGATGGCAGCATCAGGAGCTGTAAGCGCCTCCACACCTTCCATCGCTTTTTCCGAACGCCGGGCAGCGGCCTCCAGTGCATCCAGCGAAGCGCGCATGGCAACCGCCGTTTCCTCGGTCTGTGACTTCAGAGTATCCGCCAGTGAACCGTATCTGCCGAGCACATCTTGCGACTTCTTACCAAGCGGCTCCACAGCCGCATGCGTGTCCCGCATCAGTCTTTCTGCAGCCGACACAGCCAGACGGGCCTCCTGCGCAAGGGCAAGAAGCTCCGCGGGCAAGGCCTGTGTTTCAGGTCTGCTGACCAACCTGTCCACAGCCTGCAGCGTGTTCGCAAACCGTCCTGCAAGCTCTTTGACGGGAATCTGCTCAAGCGTTCTGGCAACCTCTTCCATGGCTGATGATATAGTGGGAATTTCAGGCAGCCGCGCCCTTTCATGCAGGACAGGTCTGGTATCGGGATAAAAATCCAGCGTGATGACAAGCTGACCGGTCACAAAGCTTTGCAGGTCAAGGCGCGCCCGCAGCCCGTTGCCAATCAGCCGGTCTAACACTCCCTGCTCTCCAACGCCCAGCATCTGTTCAAGAGAAGCTTCGCCCGACGTGACTGCACTGGAAGAAACCACCATCTGCCTGGTATCAAAATCCACAACCACCGGTATGGTAAACTCCAGAGCTTCCGGATCGGTATAAATGGAAATACTGGAAACTGATCCCACTTTCACTCCGCGGAACATCACGGGAGAACCTATGGTCAGCCCTTTAACGCTTCCCTTGAAAAACATGACACACTGCACGGTTTCGGTAAAAAAACGCCCCGAACCGAACAATGCCACAGAAGCCACTGCAACAATCAATGCGCCGGAGACAAACACTCCCACCACAAAAGAATTTTTAAACCTGCTCACCGTACCTCCTGCACATGTCCCTGACCGCGGGTCAGGAACCTGATCAATGCCGGATCATCAGAAGTATTTAATAATGTTTTGGGATTTCCGGAAGCAGTCATTGTACGCCTGCTCACATCCAGAAAAATGGAATTAGTGCCAATGGCAAAAATACTGGGCAATTCGTGTGTCACAAGGACAACAGTGGCATCCAATGATTCGCGGATTTCCAGTATCAGTTCATCCAGCAGGTACGCGCTGACCGGATCCAGACCGGCTGAAGGTTCGTCAAAAAAGAGGATTTCAGGGTCAAGAGCCATGGCTCTGGCCAATCCGGCCCGCTTGCGCATTCCGCCGCTGATTTCAGAAGGGTAAAAGTCAGCAAATCCTGCTAGTCCCACCAGTGCAAGCTTGAATTCAGCAAGCTCTCGGATTTCCTTTTTATTCAAGGAAGTATACTGTTCCAGCGGCAAAGCAACGTTTTCAGCCAGAGAAAGCGAACTCCACAATGCGCCGCTCTGGTACAGCATGCCGGTTTTGCGCAGCATGTCGCGCCGTGCGCCGGCATCAGCCTGCCACAGGCTTTGTCCCTCATACAGCACCTGTCCTTCAGCAGGGCTTTTCAACCCCACAAGAACCTTAAGAAGAGTACTCTTGCCGCAACCGCTGCCCCCCATAATGACAAAAATATCCCCTCGCCTGATGCTGAAGGACACATCCCGCATCAGAACAAAATCACCATAGGCCACTTTAAGCCCGCGTACACCAAGGTGTTCTGAATCTGTGCTCATAGATTATATCCCGAGAATATTACACAGAAACGTTATAACAGCAGTAGCTACAACGATACTGACTATGCTTGACACAACAGCAGACGTTGTCGCCTTGCCCACAGCAGAAGCACTCCTTCCACAGTGTATCCCCATATAGCAACTGCACACGGCAACAACAAAACCAAAAACCACACTATGTGCAATACCTACCCCGAAGTGGGTTAAAGAAACCGTCTGCCACGTCATATTGAAATACTGGTGCAGATTGATGTCCAGCATCAGCCAGCCCACGGCCGCCCCCCCCACGATACCCATAAGATTGGCATACACGCACAGCAACGGCATCATGAGTACCAGAGCCAGCATCCGCGGCAGAACAAGAAAATCCAGCGGAGAAATTCCGAATGTGGAAAAGGCGTCGATCTCCTCGTTGACCTGCATGGTTCCCAGCTCGGCCGCAAATGCAGCCCCGACGCGTCCGGACACAATAATAGCGGTCATCACTGCACCCATGACACGCAGCATGGCAATCCCTACAAGGCTCGCCACATAAATCTCAGCACCGAACATCTTAAGCTGCACCGCGCCCACAAAGGCAAAAATCAACCCGGCCAGCATGCTGATAAGCGAGACAATCGGCAGCGACTGCGCACCGCAAAACCGGAGTAATGCAAAAGTATCAGACCAGCGGAACACTGCTCTTCCGATACACATCCGCAAAACGGAAAGAGTTACATCACCGATGAACTCCATGACCGAAATCGTACCGGCAAACGCGGCATGCAACGCTTCGCCCATTCTGGCCGATAACGGCGATTTTCTGCTGACGGCTGCGCCTTCTCTTTCAGGAACCTGCGCCGCCAGTGAGAGCAACCGCAGCACACCGTCGGGCAACCCGGATGTGTCATACGCAATACCGCGGCCTTCAAGCGTTTCCAGCACAGAACGGCAAAAAGTGAGAAAGCGGCTGTCCCATGCCGTCAGTCCGGCACATGAAAACGAAACAGCCCCTCCGCGGCAATCACTTTCCAGCCGGAGCGCGAGCTTTCCGACAGAAGGGACAGTGTCGTGCAGCGTCCATCTGCCCTGAAAAACAATCACACAGCGTCCCGCGCCGTCATGCTGCAGATCAACTCTGGCCATAAGAAAACATTCTCCACGCAATGGTTCTTCAGCAAAACTACTCAATACCAACTACGCCAAAAGAAAAGACATGGCTATATGTGAACAAAAAAAGAGGGGCCGAAGCCCCTCCTGACATGTCACACGGCACCCTTTAGCTGATGATGCGGCACGGCTGAACATATGGTTGCACAATTCATGGAAGCATTGCCGGGAGTTACCAGGGTATTCCCTGCTCTGACAACCTGCGGCGGACTCGCCGCTCAAGGCTGCGCAAAAGAAATCGGGTTTTCAAAGAACGGAGCGTGCAGAGAGCCTTGATGCGCCGCCGCAGTGTGTGAAAGCTGTTTTCCTTGTCGGCTGCTTTCCGCTTCAGTCCTTTAGCTTTCCAGATATCCAGCTGAGCCTCTATCTCCTGCATATCCTTGCTGATAAAAGCATCTACCAGCGGCAGAAAGGCCGTCTGCTCCTTAAGCTGCGGAGCAAGAAAATCCGAGCGGAACCATGCAGGATCAAGGCCTTCAAACAGGGTCAGGCAATGACTCACACACCGCTCCCGCCAGACAGCATCCTCGCCTGTCATCCGCGGAGCCAGCTTTTTTATATCTCTGAACAGATTTTCATTAAGATACTTCACAAGCGGCTTTACCGCACCGGCATCAAGCAGGATGCGTTTCACCTCTATGAAATGGGCTATCTGATGATCCACTTCAAGGGGTAACGCCATGGATGTCCGTTTGTGATCCTGACGGAAATAGTACATGAAATGGCCGCACTGAGAAAATCTGTTCACAGAAGTCAGAGCCTGATACATACTGCATACATCCTGACCGAGCTTGAATGCAGGATGGGTAAGGCCTATACGGCGCAGGAAACTTGTTCTGAAAATCCAGCGCCAGAGAACCTTGCTCTTCCAGTATGCAGGGTCGTCAAACGTAATGCCGGAAGCCTCCGGAAGATAAAAATACCTGCGGGTATTAAACGTTTTTTCGGAAAAAACCACCGCGTTGCCGCACACCATGTCCACATCGTCACGATAGGCAACGGCAAGCATTTTCTGCGCGGCATCTCTGTCCAGAAAGTCATCGGCATCAAGCCACAGCAGATAGTCGCCGCGTGCATGCTGCTGACCGACTTCACGCGTGACTCCGGCGCCCCTGTTTTCCTGATCAAAAACCTTTACCCGGCTGTCCGCCTCGGCATATATGCCTGCAACATCAAGAGTCCTGTCAGCGGAACCGTCATTGACGACAATAACTTCAATATCGCTTTCTGTCTGCCACAGACACGACTCCAGCGCCACCGGCAACCAGCGTTCCATATTATAAGCCGGAATCACTATCGACAATTTAGGGGCCATACCTTCTCCGTAACGCTGAAAACATAACGCGTGTACAAAAAAAGCGCTGCAGCTTTCCGCCGCAACGCTTTTCCGCTCAATGGTGCCGAGGGCGGGACTCGAACCCGCACGGACGTAATCCACTACCCCCTCAAGATAGCGTGTCTACCAGTTCCACCACCTCGGCAAATATCTACTGATCGGAAGCAGCAGGCTTTTCAGCAGGTTCTTCGATTGTTACCGGAGCCTGCTTGGGTTTTTCAACCTGCACGTCGATTATGCTCGACTCTGCACGGTGGCTGGCACCGCTGATGTAGTTATAGCTCAGAGACGTGACAATAAAAAGGGCGGCAACAACGGCAGTCAGCTTTGCCAGCATGCCGCCGGCACCCGCCCCGCCGAACATGGAAGAACTGCCGCCACCGAAAATGACGCCCATTCCTTCCTTGCCGGACTGAAGCAATACAAGCACCGTCAACACGATACAAGCGACGATGTGGAGAGTGAGAATCACAGTTTGCACGGTTCTTGTTCCTCCTCGGAGCTATATGCGATTCCGCACCGGCGGAAATCAGGCAAGAATTATCCGGCTGAAGCTTTCAGCCTGTAAAGAAGCGCCACCTACCAAGACTCCGTCCACATTGTCAAGAGAAATGATAGCGGCCGCATTGTCGGGCTTTACGCTGCCACCGTACAGAATACGCATGGAATCAGCCGCTGCGGGCAACAATTCGCGCAGCATACCGCGCACCACAGCGTGGGTTGCGGCAATTTCGGCGGTACCGGCAACTTTGCCTGTACCTATGGCCCAGACAGGCTCATAAGCTATAGCCAGCCGTTCAGGAGCAATACCGGCCGGCACACCGGACAGCCCCTCGGAAAGCTGTCCGCGAAGCACCTTTTCCAGCTGCCCGCCTTCACGTTCTTCCAGCGTTTCGCCGATGCACAGCACCACATTCAGGCCTTTTTCCAGACAAAATGCGGTCTTCTGCCCCACAAAGGCACTGCTTTCACCCAGAACGCTCCGGCGCTCCGAATGTCCGGTCAACGCCCACGCGGCACCTGTAGACGCGATCATCCCCGGCGATATTTCGCCGGTATACGCTCCTTCATCTGCGGGATAGACGTTTTGAGCTCCGCAATAAAAACCGGCAACACCGGAAAAAGCCTGAGCAACCTGTGCAAGCCCCACAAAAGGCGGAAAAACAAGTACCTCACGGTCATCCGGCACTGTCCCCACAGCTTTTACAAGTTCTCCGGCGGTAAGCGCAGCTTCCTGCGGGGTCTTATACATTTTCCAGTTTGCAGCCATCAGTTTTTTCATAGTCTGATCTCCTAAAGTTCCGGACTTTGTTTTTCCGCGTTGTGCGGCGGAACCTGCCGCGTGTAAACCAGAGCATCTTCGCCGGTATCCTGATAATACCCTTTACGCACTCCCGCCGGTTCAAACCCCAGCCGCTCATAAAGCCGAATGGCAGGCAGATTACTCCGCCGCACTTCCAGGATTGCTTTTTCTATGCCCATCCTTGCAGCCACTTGCAACATCATTGACAGCAGCTTACAAGCATAGCCGTTGCGGCGGTGGGCCGGGTGAGTCGCTATGTTCAGAATTTCCAGCTCACCCGCGGCATGATAGATAGCAATATATGCCACCAGCGTCTCCGACAGCCTCAGGCCGAACACGGCAAACACATTCTGCGTAAAAGCCAGCTCAAACTGCTCTTTTGTCCACGGCGTGGCAAAGCACATTTTTTCCAGAGCTACAATTTCGGCACTGTCTTCAGCCGAAAGACGATAAAAAACACAACCGGCAGCCATAAACCCCTGCGTGATACAACATGCGAAAAACAGAAAAAAAAACCGGCAATTCACCAGACGCCGGCACCATGCACCTTGTGGAAGTAGTGGACGCTCTGGGACGCCCTCTGCTGGTTATGCCAGCAGAATCGGTCCATCGGCAAGGGCTTAACCATAAAATCATCCTTGTGCTGCTTTACGACCTACAAGGCAGACTGTACCTGCAAAAGCGCGCCGCCTCCAAGACGGTCTACCCCGGCAGATGGGATCTTTCCGCCACAGGACATGTGCAGGCCGGCGAAGCCGCCATGGACGCAGCCGTACGTGAGCTGCGCGAAGAGCTGGGCGTTGAGCCGGTCAGCATCAAGGAGCTCTGCAGAGTCGCAGCCTGCGCCGAAACCGGCCATGCGTTCACCACCCTGTTCACAACAGGACGCATTTCAGCCGTCCCTTCTCCCAACCCGGCAGAAGTTGCCGAGGGAATGTTCATCAGTGCGGATGATCTCGATGCTACTGTCAACCACTTCGGCGAAATGCTCACTCCGGCTGTCCACTGGGCGTACACCAACGGTTTTCTGTTCCGACGGTCTGCATGAACACCACTATACCGCCAGCAGGCCGGCAGCGGCCCCGTGCAGCACCCCGTTGGTAGCCAGAATGCCCAGCGGATCAAACGCATATGCACTCCGGCCGTCAAAAGCAGTGACACGCCCGCCCGCTTCCTCCACCAGAAGCCAGCCGGCAGCGGTGTCCCACGGTTTCAGTCCGCGCTCATAAAAAATATCGTAATGGCCGGCAGCCAGATAGGCAAGATCAAGCGCAGCGGCACCATAACGGCGCACACCTCTGCATTGTTCAAGGCTGTTTTTCAGCCATGCCAGCACATCCCCGCTTTCTTCCGCCACCGAATAAGGAAAACCGGTGGCCACCAGCGCATCAGCCAGAGAACCGGTGGTTGTAACCCCCAGCCGCACAGGAGCGGCATCTGAACCGCCGCACTGCCGCCAGGCCCCTGCGCCCCGCACGGCCCAGAAGCATTCGCCCATCACAGGGTTATTCACGATGCCCGCCACAACCTTTCCGTCGTGCCACAGCCCCAGTGACGTGGCTACAAAAGGCAGCCCGTGGGCAAAATTTGTCGTCCCGTCCACCGGATCCAGAATCCATGTCCATTTGCCCAGAGAAGCGTCGGGGGAAGTCTCTTCACCCAAAAAAACGGCATCGGGAAAAATGCGTTTCAGCGCATTGCGCAGAAACTCTTCCACAGCGAGGTCAGTGGCTGTCACCAGATCGATCCTGCCCTTGAACCTGATCGTGCGGGGTTTATGCCAGTGTTCCAGTATAATGCCGCCCGCCTCACGCACCGCATTTTTTGCCGCTGCACATAATTCTTCTGTCTGCTGCATCTGCGCCCCGTAAAAAAAGCGGCCTTTCAGCCGCTTCATCTTGTTATAATTCAAGGCTAGTTGACATAAACTCTGCTGTAAAATTTCTTATCATCCAGAGTTCTGCCCGTGCCCCGCACAACCGTGGTAAGAGGCTCGGAATCTATGGTGACCTTCAGTCCCGTCTCTGCCGTGATCAGGCGGTCAAGCCCCTTGAGCAGGGCACCGCCTCCCGCCAGAAGAATACCGTGTGTCACAATGTCGCCTGCAAGCTCAGGCGGAGTTTTTTCAAGAGCCTTGCGGACGGCCATGACTATAGCTTTCACGGGGTCCTGCAGTGCCTCACGGATTTCAGAGTCAGTCACCTCGACCGCTTTAGGAGTGCCGGTAACCATATCTTTACCGGATACACTCATGGAAAGCGGTTCGGGCAATTCAAAGGCCGAGCCCACGGTCATCTTTATCCGTTCGGACATATTCTCGCCGATAAGCAGCTGGAAACGTTCCTGCATAAACCGCTGCACAGCCTGGTTCATGGCATCGCCGGCGACGCGCACTGATTCTGCATATGCTATGGCGGAAAGTGAAATAACCGCCACTTCAGTGGTGCCGCCGCCGATATCAACAACCATGCTGCCAAACGGCTCGTTAATGGGCATATCAGCGCCTATGGCCGCCGCCATGGGTTCTTCTATCAGCTTGACATCGCGTGCGCCTGCCTGCTGGGCAGATTCGATAACCGCACGCTTTTCCACCTGCGTTATCCCCGTGGGCACGCAGATGACAATTCTGGGCTTGGCCATGCTCATCCCGGAAATAACCTTGCGGACGAAATACGCTATCATCTGCTTGGTCACTTCGAAATCAGCGATGACTCCGTCCTTCATGGGACGGATGGCCCTGATACGCTGCGGAGTTCTGCCAAGGAACTCCTTGGCCTCCTTACCCACAGCCAGCACGGTGTTGCGCTGCTGGTCTATGGCAACCACAGAAGGCTCGTTAAGAACTATGCCCTCGGTTCTGGTATACAGCAGCGTGTTGGCCGTGCCCAGATCCATGGCCAGGTCCTTGCCCAGGAACCCGAAAAGTTTTCCAAACATTATATATCCCCGGAGGTGGTGGTATCAGAAGGTTCGCGTGCTCCGGAACCGGCCGCACGCTGCTGACCGAGCTCGTTTTCCAGATCGTGCAGCTGGCTTCTCAGATACAGATTTTCAAGAAACAATGCCAGATGCCCGGCGGCCATTTGAGAAAAAATCCTGACTTCGTCTGAAACTTTTCTAGGCGTTTCGTGCGCCAGACACAGTACGCCCCGCGTTCTTTTATGAACATGCATAGGCAGACAGATAACACTGTGAAACTGAGGTGTCACAGCATCTTTGCCAAACAGCGGCGCCACCTGAGACCCGGATGCGTTGCTGTCCGTTATCACAGGCGTGCCGTTTTTAAATACCCAGCCGATAAGACCGGCACCCAGCGGCAGCTCGCTTGCTGCATGGGCATTCTCAAAAGGTCTGGTCTGCCCTTCCACAAAATATGTTCCCGCTTTTTCGTCAAGAACACAGAAATACGCGTGGCTGAAGCGGGCTGTTTCCGCAGCTATGGTCAGAAACTGCGCGAGAAAAGGCTTCCAGCGGGTCACACGCTTGCGCAGCTCGTAAAGAAGCTGCAGGGCGTTGTAATAAGAAGAAACACTCGCTTTTTCTTCAATGGCGCAGGAGCTGTCCTTCATGTCGACAATCAGTTCTCCGAACAGCTGAAGAATTTTCTGATCCTTGTCGGAAAAAGAGTACTGCCGCTTGCTGTCAAGACAGATCGCTCCCATGCCCTTGCCCAGCGGATACCCCATGAACGCCTTGATCTTGGATTCCTCGTTCTGCATGTAATAGCCAAGGAAACACTGCCGCTGATCAAAATTGTTCACCAGCATGGGCTGCTGGTTCCGCAGTATCCAGCCCACAAGGCCCTGCCCGGGCATGATGGTGCAGGCGGGGTCTATCTTGTCACCCAGGCTGAATCTGGCAGCGACGGAATATGCTTCTCCGCTTCCTTCCGGAAGAAAAAGCACGGAGGAGTACGCATCAAAAACGCTGCTGATGATGCCGAGAATATGCTGATAGCAGGAATTAGTGCTCATAGAATTAGTGACCGATACATGCCGCCGGACAGTCGGGCCGGAATAAATCCGGCGCGAACCGGACGTTGAGACAGTCGGGACAAAACTACCTTTACAAGACATCAGGACGGCTTTCAATGCCGGTCTGCAAACTTACGCGCTTAAAGAGACGTTCAGCAGTGTGAAAACTTCACGGAACCGGCACTATCATTCAAAAAACAATTTTTTGTAGAATATTTTTAGAAAAAAAACTAACATAAAAGATAGCCGGACATGACTGACGGCACACGTGCGGCTTTAGTATTTCATCACATTTATACCGCCATCTTTGCACATATGCTTACACGCTGGGAAGATTCATTCAGGGAGTGCGGCCTCCCGTGGAAGGACGATGTCTCGTTTGACGAGCCGCTTTCCGTCACGTCCCTTGACCAGCTGCGAGACTTCCTTGACGTAGTTCACATCCGCCATTGCCTTCTGCGCCCCTTTTTTGAGCAACAGGATTACCCGCTCATCGATTCCAGAGAGCTGCTGCCCTCGTTTGAAGGCGATCTCATTGAATATAAAAATCTGCCGGGGTTCTGCATGGTGGCTTTCGGCAGACCCATGAACTACTTTCAGGAAATTTTCCAGTACGACAAACTGCACAGCCTGCTGGATGTGACCGGCAAAGCCGAAGGACAGGCATGCCCGCTGGAAAACAACATCATTGTGCAGAACACGACAACTCTGCAGAACAGACTGCCCAAATCCCTGCACGAAGAGTTTCGCTCACGCTTCGGCAAGACTGATGTTTCACAGCTGGAGTACTACCCCGCACTCATGCCGCTGCTGCTTGAAATGGACCGGGGGCAGGTCATGGCGCAGGACAGTTTCGGCTTTTATCATCTTGCCGGCGTCTATGCCTCATTCCCTTCCGACCTTGATTCGGAAATCAAGCGGTTCGGCCTGCACATCGGCAAATTTGCCGTAGGTGACAACGAGCTGTACGAACGCAACCGCCTTTTCGTCTACCAGTTTTTAATGGAACTGTACGGCTTTCCCATTGTTTCCGAACGACGCACCTCAAGCGCGCTTTTTGCGCGCCGTCTGCACAAGCTTGGTGAACACTTCATGGTACGGGTGCTGGGACAGACCGACAGAACCATCACAACCATCAAAAACGGTTCGAACCTGCGGCACTACCCCACTGTGGACAAAATAGCACTGGTTCCCGTGGAACCGGAACAGACCGATGCCATAGCCGACCTGGCACAAGGCGGATACTTTGTCGACGAAAAGCGGCGCGTCATCATACTCAAGGTTACGTACCGCCAGCATAAATTCAATGCCGACAACGTGCGGCAGGAGCGTGCTCTTTCGGTTGAAAGGCAGGAGGTCATCCATCCGGTAACGGGGCAGACACTTACGCATCTCAATATCATTAAAGATACCAGCAATATGTTCCTGCGCCTGAACGATATTGTGCGTGGTGAGTATTCCGGCAGAATAATCTACAAGCGCAATGAAATCATCGAGAACACCGATACAGACGAAAAACGCCTGAAATTCCTGTACGCATGGCTTTCCAAACATCAGCGCAGAATCATCGGCTACAGTGATGAATTTTATGCCAATGTTGTAAAAGTTCTGGACAATTACCTTCTTTCGCCGGACAGATACGAGGTGTTCGGCAGCATGCACGAACTGTATCAGGAAGTCTGGTCCAAATACAGCTACATCCAGCAGGCGCGCAAAGTACGCTACCTTGAAGATATTCAGGACAGAATATATAAGGGCGAGCGTATTTCATACGGCACCATGCTGCGAGAGGCCGTAGAGTTGCTGCGCAACCTCAAATTTGAAATAGTCAGCTACTTTGACCAGCTGGTAGCCAGTGTCATCGCCACCGGCGAATCCATGCTGAACGACCGTTATCTTGTCAGAAATTATATTGAAAAACGTGACGAAGAACTGACGGAATACGGGCGGGACATAAAACGCCTTTACGGCAAACTGGTGGCGCTCATTGACGAGTTCAGAGCCATACGCCGCTCGCGCCGGGAATAACCGTCCGCCTACCTCACACCACTCCTGCGGCGCAAGCCGCAATGACCGCAAGGAGAAATGCCTTGGCCCAACTGCACACCACCCCGCTTACAGCATGGCACCGCGCACACGGCGCTAAAATGGCCCCTTTTGCCGGCTGGGATATGCCCATCCAGTATTCCGGCATCATTGCCGAACACCAGCACACCCGCAATGGCGCATCGGTTTTCGATATCTGCCATATGGGCGAATTTCTTCTGAAAGGCGAAGGAGCCCGCGAAGCGTTGTCACAGGTGGTCACCCACAATCTGGCCACCCTTGCACCGGGCAAGTGCCGGTACGGCTTTCTGCTCAACGAACAAGGTGGCATTCTTGACGACCTGATCGTCTACTGCCTGAACACCGACGAGTACATGCTGGTGGTCAACGGTGCCTGCACTGAAAGCGATTTCGAGTGGATACAGTCCCACATGCCCGCAACTGCCGTGCTGGACGACGTTTCCTCCGCCACGGCAAAAATAGACCTTCAGGGCCCTGAGTCCTTGAATGTACTGGAAAAATGCTTTGCCCGCGATTTCCGCTCACTGGGCTATTTCGGATTTGAACAGGTGACACTGGACGGTGCCTGCGTCATTGTAAGCCGGACCGGATACACAGGCGAACTCGGGTATGAGTTTTATCTGCCCTGGACAAAAGCCCTGATGCTCTGGGAACTCCTGCTGCAGGACAGCCGTGTGCAGCCCGCCGGTCTCGGGGCCCGCGACACGCTGCGGCTGGAAGTTGGCCTGCCTCTTTACGGTCAGGATCTTGATGCCGCGCACACCCCTGCCGAGGCGGGATACGGCATGATGCTGAAATCAGAAGCGGCTTACATAGGCAAAGGAAAAGATACTCAAATCAGAGAGCAGCTCATTCCCCTTATTATCCGCGGAAGGCGCAGCGCCCGTCACAATGATATAGTCACCCTGCCCGACGGCCGGGAAGTGGGCGTTGTCACCAGCGGCTCTTTTGCACCATCTGTGGGCAGCGCTGTGGCTCTGGCGTATATCAACGCAGAATATGCAGACAGGCAGAAATTCCTTGTGCAGGCAGCCCGTACGGCGCTTGAAGCTGAAAAAGCCGACCTGCCTTTTTATAAAAAAGGCACAGCGCGCATCAAGCTGTAACCACAGAATTCCGAAGGCTCCACCTTTTACAGGCACGGCTTTCCGTGCCTTTTTTCATAGAGCTTATGAGAACGTTTTTTCTTTCACCGGACGAATGGGACAGACAGTGCACTCTTAGAGGCTCCGAAGCACACCATATGATAAAGGTGCTGCGGATGCGTGCAGGAGACACCTGCCGGATTCTGGACGGCAAAGGCCGTGAAGGCTTATTCATAATACGCGGTATGGATAAAAACAGTGTGCAGCTGGAGCTTGCAGAAACTGTCATGCACCCCGAACCGCATTCGCGTGCGTATATTGCCCTGGGCTGGGGCAAATCAGTAAGGCGCAGCTGGATTTTTGAAAAGGCAGTGGAGCTGGAAGCTGCGGGAATCTGGCTGTGGCAGGCGGCACGCAGCCAGTCAAAAATGCCTGACATGACAAAAGAAAGCTGGCACAGCCAGCTTGTTGCAGGTGCAAAGCAATGCGTCAACCCATGGATTCCCGAACTGAAATCGGTGACCGCGGGGGTGACCGGACTGGTCGAACTGGCTCAGGGCTTTGACCGTAAATTCATTCTGTGGGAAGGAGAAGCCAGAGAAGCGTTGCTGTCTGGCGAAACCCTCGGCAGTTCAGGTGACACTCTGTTTGTAATAGGCCCCGAAGGCGGCTTCGCAGATGACGAGGTCAGCCTGCTGAAAGAAAGCGGCTTTGCAGCCGCCAGTCTGGGCAACAGAATACTGCGCTGGGAAACGGCGGCACTTCTTTGCCTTGGGCTGCACTTCTGGAGCAAACAACGATAAACCGGAGCATTCCCCTGTTACACCTGACACAACCACAGCAGCCCCTGCCGGAAAAAATCCGGCCGGCCGATCTGGAAGGCTTTGTCGGACAAACACACCTGCGTGACAGGCTGCGGGCGCTTATGAACGCCTCGCGTCTGCCCAGTCTGTTGTTTTTCGGCCCTCCGGGCTGTGGCAAATCAACCATAGCACTGCTGCTTGCCCGCAACACCGGCCAAAAATACATCCGTATCAGCGCGCCGGAAGCCGGTCTGCAGCAGCTGCGCAAGTCTCTGGCGGGAGTCCGCATCCTTGTGCTGGACGAACTGCACCGATTTTCCAAGGCGCAACAGGACTTTTTCCTTCCCGTGCTGGAAAGCGGCGAAGTCACACTGCTTGCCTCCACAACGGAAAATCCTTCTTTCAGCGTAACGCGGCAGTTGCTTTCCCGAATGCATGTTCTGCGACTGAAACCGCTGGCCCACAGCGACCTGCTGACTCTGGCCCGCAGAGGAGCCGAGGCTCAAGGCGCTGCACTGAAAGACGATGTGTGCGAAATGCTTGCCACGGTGGCCCATGGCGATGCCCGCACACTGCTTAATCTGGTGGAGTATGTCGCCGGACTGCCCGAAGAAAAACAGACCCCCGAAGCCGTTAAAGCTGCTCTGCCAGAGCTGGTCATGCGTCATGACAAAGACGGCGACAGCCATTACGAAATTGCTTCAGCGCTCATCAAGTCCATCCGCGGAAGTGACCCCGACGCGGCTCTTTATTACCTTGCCTGCCTGCTTGAAGGCGGAGAAGACCCGCGTTTTATCTGCCGGCGGCTCATTCTCTCCGCATCGGAAGACATAGGTCTTGCAGACCCGCAGGCTTTGCCGATGGCTGTATCCTGCCAGCAGGCAGTTGAATTTGTAGGCATGCCCGAAGGCTTTATTCCGCTGGCGGAAACCGCCGTTTATCTGGCTCTGGCACCCAAAAGCAACAGCACATATGCAGCGTACCTCAATGCCTCGAAAGAGATACGGCTGAACGGTCCCAAACCTGTGCCCATGCATCTGCGCAATCCTTCCTCCAAGCTCCAGAAAGACTGGGGCTACGGCAAAGGGTATCTGTACCCGCACAACTATCCCGAAGGCTGGGTGGAACAGACATATCTGCCGGACGGATTGCAGGAGCGGGCTTTTTACCACCCCAGAGAAAACGGCCATGAACAAAGGATGGCCGCGTGGTGGCGCCGCCTGCGCAGGCCCCGCCGTACAGGAAAATAGCACTATGCCGGCAATACGTTACAGTGTTATCACACCCAGCCGCGGCGACCGTCCCGCAGCACTCGCACACGCCATAGACAGTGTTTTCGCAGCGGCAGACAACGCCGCATTGCCGCATGAACAGATTGAGGTGCTGGTTGGCTTTGACGGGGTGAAGGGCAGACGCGTGCATACCTCTTCAAGTATCCGCTATTATGACTTTCCTGCGGATAACGACTACGGAAACGCCATAAGAAACGGTCTGCTGAAAGCCTCCAAGGGGACGAAAGTGCTGTTTCTAGATGACGATAATGCTCTGACAGAACAGGCATTTGCCGTATACGAATGTTTTACGCACATAGAGATGCTCGTGGCACGCATCGATATCAGCAGGGCTCACCCGAAGCCGTGGATTCCCGTAATCGAGCAAGGTAAGGAGCCATTCTTTCAGGGGAACGTCGACCCGCTCTGTCTCTGCCTTTCACGCGAGCTTGTGACTGTGCGCTGCGGTGGCTGGCTGGGCACTGGTTACGAAGCAGACTATCTCAACATGTTCCGTTATTTCAGGCGGACAAAGAGTATTCACTACACGGAAAAACTTGTCGGAATATACGACGCAGGACGAGGGCTTGATGACGGCGCGCTGAACTTCCGCCAGCAGGCACTGCTTTCCTGACAGACCATGGAGATACCAATGAAAAAAATCATGCTGTTTCTGGCTGTAGCTTATTGCGCCTTCATGCTGAACGGCTGTGCCGTTTATAAAGCCAGCGTGGATGAACGCCCCATCAAAACCATTTACAACGATGAAGTCATCACCGCCAACATCATGGCCGCATACCTTAAAGACGATGCCAAAAAAATTCTTGATATTTCCCCGGCATCTTATGAAGGCCATGTGTATCTTGTCGGAGAATATGCAACCGATTACCAGAAGCAGCGGGCCATCGAACTGGCGCGGAAGACCGATGGAGTCCGCTCTGTCACCTATTACCTGCTGCCCAAAAAAGCCGGCAGCAGCTGCGGTACCACGGACAATATTGAAATTCAGGCCAAAGTGGATGCCAAGCTGATCGCTGACGACCGCATCTGGTCTACCAACGTGGATGTGAAAGCCGTGCAATGCAATGTGGTTCTTCTCGGCATTGTGGGCACACAGCAGGAAATTTCCAGATCAGTGGCGCATGCCCGCAGTGTTCCGGGCGTTCGCAGTGTCCGCTCTTATCTGCGTGTGAAATAACTACGCAAAATATACCAGCCGGAAGCATACACATGAATACGGATGTACATGACTTTACCGACGACTATCAGACACCGGAAGGCAGGGCCGGTGTTTTTTCATCGTTATTTCCCAATGTAAGCTTTTACCTGCGCATGGCTCTCACGGTGCGTCACGCTGCAGCATTGAGCAAAAAAAACTGCTATGACAGCCAGCAATGGGTCCGCAGCAGCCTGAGAATAGTCCATGCACTGGAACGCGCCGGCGGCTCGGTCATCACAGAAAACACTAAAGCTTTCAAAGCAGCTCAGGGGCCTTGTGTTTTCATCGGCAACCACATGAGCACCCTTGAAACGTTCATTCTGCCCTGCATTATCCAGCCTCACAAAGACGTGACATTCGTCGTCAAGCAGAGTCTCGTTGAGTATCCTTTTTTCAAGCACGTACTGCTGACCCGCAACCCCATTACCGTAACCCGGACTGCGCCGCGCGAAGATCTGAAAGCAGTTCTTGAGGGCGGAGAACAGCGGCTGGCTCAGGGACTTTCAATTATCGTTTTCCCGCAAAGCACCAGAAGCTACACACTGGACCGCACACTTTTCAATTCCATAGGCATAAAGCTGGCAAAACGGGCGGGAGTGCCCGTGGTGCCCGTGGCTCTGGATACCCGGGCCTGGGGCATAGGAAGCCTGTGCAAAGATTTCGGAAGCATTCGCCCTTCCATTCCGGCCAGATTCCGGTTCGGCGACCCCATAACCGTCCACGGAACAGGGAAGAACGAACATGCTCAGGTATGCGACTTTATAGAGGACGCGCTGGCCCGGTGGCGCACCCGGCCTGAAGACACTCAGAAAACCATTGAGTGATTGAACACTTTTTTCTTGTGAAGTTTTTGTCATAAGCCTTGACAAGCCGACAGGCGGGCGTTACCTCTTTATCTACCAACTTGGTTGAATAAACAATCAGCGCTTTCCTGTCCCGAAGCACTTCCGCAACGCTAAAGGACAAAGCGGGTGCTCACTCAATTTTTCTGCTTAACCAGAATTATTATCAGGCGCCGGTTTCCGGAAAACGCTCCTCACAGGCCTCTCACGAGGCCTTTTTCTTTTTCTGAGAACCATTGTCAGCGAGCATGACTGATTGACTGATGAATACAAGTAATATAAAGCATTACAACCTGAGTGAAGAAGAAGTTCAGTAAGAGCGCTTCTTGGGCGTAGGAGCGGTTCTTACCTCCCTGCCAACCTAAAAAGACGGGCACTGCTATGACAATGACAAAAAAAGACGCGCTGCTGCTGGCAGCGAAGGAACTCTTCGGGGAGTACGGTTACTCTGAAACCACATTCAAAAAAATTTCCGAACGGGCCGGAGTGGCACTGGGGTTACTGACACACCACTACGGCAACAAAGAAAAGCTGTTCCTCGCAGCCGGTCTGGACGTGCTGGACAGATTTATAGTCTATCTGCAGGACGCATGTGCCAAGGGTAATAACGGCTACGAATCCGTCATGAACTTCTGTCGCGCGTATCTTGACTTCTCCATCGACAAAAACGAGCACTTCATGGTTCTTGTACGCTGCTCACCCTACAGCGATATGAAAACCAAAACAGACCGCGACATAATGTACGAAAAGTTCAATCAGGTCCCACGGGAACTTGAATATCATGTCCGCCGCGGCATTGAGGACGGTTCGCTGAAGTCTCTGCCCGCCTACGAAACTACCACGGTTCTCACCTGCAACCTTGTCGGCTCTATCCGTACAAAACTTCTCACTCCTTATGCCCCCCCTTCTCTTTATGATGATGTGCTGGAATTCATTTCCAGAAGCATCAAAGCCTGATGATAAAAAAGGGGGTGCCCAAAGCACCCCCTTTTCTTGTAACGCATAAAAACGCGGCGGCTATTTGCGCCTTGTTATAACAAGGGGAATACAATGCCGCTCTCTTGATTCTTCCCGCGTCCTGCCAAGCTCCCACTGCAACTCCTGTACAGGTACCCCGGCTGCAGCCGCAATCTGTTCCACAACTCCGGCAACACCGATAACGGGATGGCGTGAAAAAACCTGAGGCAGACCATAGGTCAGATTGCAGGCAAGACACATTCCCGGCTTTTCTTCCAGAACAAAAGCAAATTCCAGAATGCCGGAACTGGCGGAAACAAACTCCAGCCGGATGGTATAAGCTCCCTCTTCCGCTCCGCCGAACAATGCGTCAAAAAACGCATCGGTCCGTTCAGCAGGAAAAAGAGCTGCCATTTTTTCAGCAGTAAAAACAGCTTGTGCATTTTCAATCATAGCATACCTTCCTTGCAATAATACCGGAGCAGATATCCGGACATCCCGCCTACCATGTAACCATCAGACTATGCAAGAGAACCCTGCTCCGATATACCGGCAAGCAGCGAAAGGATATCATGATCGAGCCGGATATCCTCATGTGGCAGATTCTCTTTCCGGAAGCGGGCCGCAAGCAGGTCAGGCGGGCATGGCACACAGGTTTCCAGCAAACCGGCTTTCCACCCTAAAAAACCGACAAGCGCCTGCGGTGCAACGCCTGCTTCACGCAGCCTGCGCAGTTCGAAGTGACCGTGACGCTTGGCCAGCCTTTCTCCCTCCGCATCAAGGACAAGGGGTACATGAATATATGCCGGCGGTTCGGCTCCTATGGCCTCATAAATAACAAGCTGCCGCGGCGTACAATGCAGAATATCACGCCCGCGGACGACCTGATTGACCTGCATTGCGGCATCATCCAGCACAACGGCAAACTGATATGCATAAACACCGTCAGACCGGCGGACAGGAAAATCCCCGCCCCATTCAGCAGGAACATATCTCTGCCTGCCGTACACTGCATCCACAAAAGTCCGCGGCTTCTCCCCACAGCGCATACGCTGTGCAGGTGCCCGCCCGGAAGCTTCACGGTGCCGTTGCCCGGCTGCATCAAGATTGCGGCATGTTCCCGGATAAACAGGAACATGCTCCCCCAGATGCGGAGCAGACGCCATGGACCGTAGTTCCTTACGGGTGCAGTAACACGGATACACTTTACCGCTGCGGATAAATTCATCAAGCACCTGACCGTAATACCCCAGCCTGTCACTCTGCCTGTAGGGGCCAAAGGCCCCACCGCTGTCGGGGCCCTCGTCCCAGTCAAGGCCCAGCCACTTAAGGTCCTCTACAATTCCAAGCTCAAATTCCCTGCGCGACCGGTCAGGGTCGATATCTTCCATGCGCAGAACAAGACTTCCCCCCTCAGCCCGCACGGCAAGCCATGCGATCAGAAAGGCCCATGCGTTTCCTATATGAAGATACCCTGTCGGACTGGGAGCCAGCCGTCCCCGAACGCCCATAACAGCCTCTTTTACATCTCTGTGTTAACAATTAAAGCTGAAGCAGAATCTGCTTACGCTCTTGCCGGTATTTCAGCAAACTTGACAAGTCGCCTTTCGTCATATATCCCCCAACATCTCCGGCGCTCGTAGCTCAGTCGGATAGAGCGACGGCCTCCTAAGCCGTAGGCCACAGGTTCGATTCCTGTCGAGCGCACCACGATCAAAAGAAAAGGCTGCCTTCTTTAAAAAGAGGCAGCCTTTTTTGTTATAAAAAATAAAGTGCTGTTGAAAGCCAGCTAAACGAAATCAGTCGGCCCGTTTATGTACAGCCTCATGTATTTTTAAATATGCCTGCACAGCAATTGCCTGTGTTGTGCACATACGGTATCAACTCATTTCTGCCCCGGCACAGGTGCGGATAGCGGCAGGCTTTGACAGCCGGGCATCCGCCTTTACAGCACGAAACACTCAGAATCCGGACTTCACAATGAGTTACAACGAATTATTTCATCTTTTTGATGGTTTTTTTCTTCTGCTGGGCATCACCGTCATGCTGCTGCACATTTTCATTCTGCGCTTCCGCCGCAACAGAGACTTGCTCGCTGTAACCGGCGTCATCGGCACTCCGCTGTTAATCCTTATGATCTTATGGATTGTATGGGGCCGCTACTCCCTCAGCCATGCCACACTGCAGGCGGTCCTGCAGAAAGACCCCGCAGTACGCATTGTCTCATTTGACAAACGGGTCCTGAAAAAGCCGGCAATCTACAAAACAAGAAACATCCGCTATATTATTGATCAGGAAGCGACCACCAATGAGTTTTATCTGCCCTGGCGACTCGTGCCGGTACGTACAGACAATGAGCAGAAGTAGACCCAAAAACAAAAGGCCCTCAAAGGGCCTTACCATTTTCCACACACTCACCGCGTCTTTTTCTTTACACATGGCGCACAACTATTGCCGAAAACAGTCACATGGTGTGTAACCGCCTCAATAAGCTCCCCCGCCAAAAGCTGCTGTTCCTGTGGCAGCTCTTCCCAGTGTACGGCAAAGTGCTCCGTACACCGGCTTTCTTCTTCAACATCAACATACAGGCGCCCCCCCACCGCGGCTTCAACCTCAATCCGTTTTCCGTCCGGGGTATAAACAACTACGGCTAGCCGTATTTTTTCAGGGGCCGTCTCAAACATGGTTGTCCTCCAGCAAAGGGATGCAAAATGCACCCGCACCTTATCAAATGAGATAAAAGGTGCAACGTTGATCATTTACTCAATCGGCTGTTTGTGAACAGAAGGACATACCAGCACAACGCCCTGTTAGCAGGGCACAACAGCAAACAGGCCTAACCCGCATCTCTATTGCAAAGGAGATATTCCGATATTGTGAAATTTATAATTATCTGATCAGCCTTATACTCAGCCTTCTCCCATTAATAGCCAACAAAAACCCCGCCTTCTCAGACGGGGTTCGCATACGCACATGGACAGGTAAAAGCCATACCGCCGGCATGCAGTTTCAGTCCCGCAGCATGGCGCGAAACCTCACAGGCGCCCCGCACAAGGCCGCCGTGGCAGAAAATTATTCATCCTTCTGGTCTGCGGATGAACTTTTACGTTTCTGCCTGCGTGTTTCACTTTTCTTGTCTCCAAAAGCACGCAGCCCCTCGGCAAGCGCCGTCAGTTTCTTTTCTACCAGATGATACACCGTGCCGGCCGGGAACTTTCCGTACTTACTCCGCTTACCAGCAGGCATACCGGTAAGAACCTCAATGCCATGATCAACATGGTCAACGGCCCATATGGAAAATTTCCCCTCCGCCACGGCCCGCACAACATGCTCGCGCAGCATAAGGTCCTTCAGGTTGGCTTTGGGTATGAGCACCCCCTGCGTTCCCGTCAGACCTTTCTTTTCACAACAGGCGAAAAAACCTTCGATTTTTTCATTTACACCACCAATGGGCTGCACTTCGCCACGTTGATTGACCGAACCTGTCACAGCTATTCCCTGCCGGATGGGCACACCACTGAGGCTTGAAAACAGAGCATACAATTCGGTGGACGAGGCGGAGTCCCCGTCCACACCGCCGTAGGACTGCTCAAAAGCGATGGAAGCC
The DNA here is from genome assembly GCF_055388115.1 of Oleidesulfovibrio vietnamensis. Lineage (NCBI taxonomy): Bacteria > Pseudomonadati > Thermodesulfobacteriota > Desulfovibrionia > Desulfovibrionales > Desulfovibrionaceae > Oleidesulfovibrio > Oleidesulfovibrio vietnamensis. Next base: position 1,834,080 of record NZ_AP042419.1, on the reverse strand, counting down.
GCCAGACTGAGGGGCTTGTCCTGCGCAAAGTTCTGCCGCAGATAACCTGCCAGAATAAGCATGCCTTTATTGTGAATGGCACCCGAAAGATCCGCCTCGCGCTCGATATTGATAATACCTTCACGCCCCATCGAGGTGTTGGCAGTAATGCGCGAAGGCTTACCAAACATGTAGTCACCCAGCGAATACACAGCCAAACCGTTCACCTGCCCCACAACTTCGCCATCCGTATCAATAAACACACTGCCGCGGTCTATCATTTCCTGCAGTTTTTCTTCCATCAGGCTCGCGCGGTCTATCCTGGCCTTGATGGCTTCATCCACATGCCGGGCTTCCACCCGGGCATACTCCGCAAGTCTGGCAATATGGCTCGATTCTTCCATGACATCGCGCAACACAGGAAACGAGGTTGAAATCTTTTCCTGCCTGCCTGCATAGCGCACGCCTTCCTCCATCAGCCGGGCCACGGCAGAACGGTCGAACGGAAGCAGGTTCTGCGCCCGCCCGAATGTTTTCATAAGGCGGGCGATTTCATTCACCGCCTCGCTGCTGCGCTCCATGGTGGAATCAAAATCAGCTCTGATTTTAAAAACCTTTACCATGTCAGGGTCGTAATTCCGGAGCATGTGGTATAGTTGCGGTGTGGCCAGCACCACGACTTTCACTTCCATTTTTATAGGCTCAGGCTTCAGTCCCGAAGTCGTAACAAAATACCATGGGTCAAACGTCTGGATTTCTGTCTCTGCATTTTTCAGTGCCCGTTTGAGGGTCTGCCAGACTCCGGGCTCCATGATCGCGTCCATCAGGTTGAGAACAAGATATCCTCCGTTGGCTTTGATGAACGAACCGGAAGCGATTTTAGTAAAATCGGTACGCCAGACTCCGCTACGGTCCATCACCCGGTCTATGCCCCCGAAAAGGTTGCGATATGTGGGGTACGACTCCACAATAACCGGACGCCCTTTTTTCTCTGCATTATCCACTATCAGATTCGCCTGATAGGGGTGAAGGATAGACTCTGCTGACACAGGCATCATAGGCATGCCCGGCATTCCCTGCGGAGTCTGACCTATCATTCGTATGGTATCCAGATTCTCAGCCATATCAGCCAGCATGGCGTCAAGATGACGGATCACCTTTTCATCTTTAAACGATTCATACAGGGGCTGGGCAAGTTCAGCGGCTGCATTGCCGAACATAAGCTTGTCTACTTCTTCACTTTTCTTCTTAACTTCTTTCTGCAGGTGCCGCACTTCAAGAAAGATGGCATCTATCTCTTCTTTCAGTTCTTTGTATTTTTTCTGCAGGCTTTCCAGCTCTTCCTGAGGAAAACGTCCCTTATCCGCCATTTCCTCAAGTTTCATCAGGTGAACCGGCTCTCCGTCCACCAGCGGAACGATATCGGGGCGCTGCACCTGCCCCATCTGCATATTGACCAGCACAAATCCCGCATCACGCACACGTGCTTCAAGGTTTTTAAAAAAATCACGTGTCTTTCTGTCATGCGCCTCAATTATTTCATTCTTGCTGTTGATATATTCCTGACTTTCAAACAGCTGAGGTACTTCACGTTTGATATCTTCCAAAAACTGCTGCACGGCTTCTTTAAAGCGCCGTCCTTCTCCCGCGGCAAAGCGCAGCAGCGCCGGCTCATCCGGATTGCTGAAATTATTCACATAACACAAGTCATCAGGTGTACGGTCTTCCGCTGTATGATTCTTCAACAGCCGCTTGACCATTGCCAGCTTGCCGATACCGGCAGCACCGGTCACAAAAATATTGTACCCTTTCGCCTCGATACCCATTCCCATACGGAAAGCATCAACCCCCCGGCGCTGACCGATAATATGCTGCTGCTCATCCAGCTCCTCGGTGGAATCAAAAGGCAGGGACTCCGGGTCAAGAGTCCAGCGCAACTGCTCGACGGGGACAACGGGAATCTGTTTTCTGGTCATTGCACTCTCCATTACGCGCCGGTTTTCTTTATCTTTACAGGAATTCGCCGCGGCTCTGGTCTTCTGCATTTCGGCATACGGATACGCACCACGTCGTTATCCAGCTCCGCTTCCACTTCATCAGTCCTGACCTTGCACGGAAGCCGGAACCGCGTTTCGTAAACGCTGCGCTGACTGGTACACGCGCAGGAACTGCGCTGGTCACAGCGCATACTCAACATGTCACCGGTGACGCTTATTTCGATATCTTCCGGCTTCATACCCGGCAGATGCGCTTCCACCAGCACTTCTTCACTGTTTTCCGTCATCTGAACCGCAGGTTCCAGCAGCGGTCTGCACACAGACGGCAGGCCAAGCCCGGAACATAACCTGTCAAACATACTGTCACTTTCAGATTTAATTCTCTGCAGCTCCTCATTTTTCCATATCTTCAAATCAGCCACGACCCTCACCTCCGTAAGCGCGTGAATACAGGTTCATAGTCTGTAGCATTACTATAAAACCCCAATGAGGTGAACATGTTTGCCAAAAAAAGACATAACAGGAAAAAGATATAAAAAAAGGCGCCCGCAGGCGCCCTTAATCAACAGAAGTTTCAAAAATTTTATTCTGAACGCTCTGTGATTTCAAGAAGATGAAAACCGAACTGGGTACGCACAGGACCGTGCACCACGTTCAGATCGCCGCTGAACACGACTTCATCAAACTCCGGTACCATCTGGCCCTTGCGGAATTTACCGAGATCTCCGCCCCTGCGGCCGGACGGGCAGCGGGAATGTTCGCGGGCGATATCAGCAAAAGCCTCACCGGCTTCGATGCGTTTTTTCAGTTCAAGGCAGGCTTCTTCAGTATTCACAAGAATGTGTCTTGCACTTGCAGTTTGCATTTTGTCCTCCTGGGATTGGTCGTCACAAGTGATATCATGCCTTTTGCCACGACAGACGGCACGATGCAACATGATTCGCCTTGCGTAGCGCCGTCGTGCGGAGTATACCCCGAAAGCGCAGCCGGATGGCGCGTATTTTTCTAGGAGGCTCTAACCTATGACTGACGATCAGAACCAGACAGGCAGTGACAGCTTCGCTGACCTTCTTGACCAGTACTCCCCTGAAGCCGGATCCCCCCTTAGGGTAGGAGAAAAAGTAAAAGGCTCCGTTGTGGCCATGGATGAAAGCAGTGTGTTCATCGCCACCGGATCCAAGGTTGACGGCGTGATAGATGCGGAGGAACTGAAAGACAAAGAAGGCAATGTCACCTGCGCGGTGGGAGATGAACTCGACCTGTATGTAGTGGCAATCACACAGGGCGAAGTACGCCTTTCCCGCTCTGCGGGCAGTGCAGGCAGCGCCATGGCACTTACAGAGGCATTTGAAAACGGCGTGCCTGTGGAAGGCAAAGTCACCGCCCAGTGCAAAGGCGGATTCAATGTCGAGGTGATGCAGCGCAGGGCCTTCTGTCCGGTTAGCCAGATCGACAGCCGCTTTGTGGAAAATCCTGAAGAATACCTCGGTCAGACTTTCCAGTTCATGATCACCCGCTGCGAAAACAACGGCCGCAACGTTGTTGTCTCGCGTCGCGTACTGCTTGAGGCTCAGCAGGAAGAAAGCCGCAAAGAGTACATGAAGACACTGAATGAAGGGGATGTCGTTGATGTATGCATCACCCGTCTGACCAACTTCGGTGCATTTGCCGAACTGGCTCCCGGAGTCGAAGGACTCATTCATATTTCCGAACTCGGCTGGGCCCGTGTCCAGAGTGCGGACGAAGCCGTCACCCAAGGTGATACACTGCGCGCCAAGGTGCTTAAAATCGAAAGCACCGCCAAAGGACTGCGCATTGCTCTTTCTGCAAAGCAGGTGATGGAAGACCCTTGGAACACCGTAGCAGACAGACTTGCCGCAGGAACCGTGGTGGAAGGCAAAGTTGTGCGCTGCACCCCCTTCGGGGCTTTTGTCGAGGTGCTTCCCGGTATTGAGGGTCTCGTGCACATCAGCGAAATGTCGTGGACCAGGCGCATTCTCAAAGCCGAGGACGTGGTCATTCCCGGAGACACAGTTTCCGTAAAAATCAAAGATATCGACAGCGCCAAACGGCGGATAAGCCTGAGCCTGAGAGAAGCCGAAGGTGACCCGTGGGACGGCGCCGCCGAAAAGTTCGCCCCCGGAACCGAAGTAACCGGTACGGTTGAAAAATGCGCTAAATTCGGGATGTTTGTTAACATCGCTCCGGGGATAACCGGACTGTTGCCTCAGTCCCGCATCAGTGCAGCTCCCAAGTCCGGTCTGGCAGGGTGCAAACCCGGTGACACCGTCACTCTGGCGGTCATGGAAATCAATCCTGCGGAACGCAAAGTGACCCTGACCACCAAGGACGCTGCCCGCCAGGAAGATGCAGAAATACCTGCAAGCTACCGCGTGCAGCCCAAGTCGTCGCAGGGCGGCGGATTCGGCACACTGGGGCAGGCGCTTAAAGACGCACTTAACAAAAAGTAGCCGTCACGGATAATGACAAAGGGGGCCGCAGGCCCCCTTTTTTTGTGCACATCACCCTGCTGTCACCTCCGCGGCGAATGCTCCCGCTGCAGCCAGCGCCCTGCGGCCTGCATGGAACCGCGTGTATGTACTGACAAAGCCATGCACCGTGGGATACAGAGCCAGCCTTGCGGAAACGCCGGCCGCGCGCAGCCGCTGCACAAACAGTTCGCCGTCTGACCGCACCGGATCATAAACAGCATTAAACACAGCCGCCGGAGCCACGCCCTGCAGATTCTCTGTATAAAGAGGAGACACGGCAGGATCATCACAGGCCATTCCCTGCGGCAGGTAGGCGTTATAATACCAGCGGACAGACTCTTCCGTAAGGCCGAATCCGGTAGCACACTGATTGTGTGACGCACCGCTGCTTGCCATATCGACGCACGGATAAAAAAGAATCTGCCCCCGCAACGCCTCCAACCCCGCATCCCGGGCATACACAGCCAGCGCGGCAGCCAGCTGGCCTCCTGCACTATCGCCCGCGACCACCATTCTGCCACCGTTGACCCCGGCTTCTGCCGCATGGGCGCCCAGCCAGTGCAAAGCGCAGATACAGTCGTCCTGAGCCACCGGATAGCGATGCTCCGGTGCAAGGCGATACCCCGCAGCGGCCACGGCCAGCCCGCTGCGCAAGGCAAGCTCGCGGCACATGGCTTCATGCGAGCCAATGCTTCCCTTAACAAACCCACCACCGTGCAGAAACAAAATCACCGGCAGGCAGCTATCAGCAACCGGACGGTATATCCTCAGCGGAATTGAGCCGCGGAAGACAGGCACGGCATGCTCTTCCACCGCGGCCATGGCCGGAGCCTGCTCAATACCTGTCCTCAGCCTCTGTTCATAATCATTTCGTATGTCTGCAATATCCTGACGGGCAAGCGGCACGCCGCTGCCCGCGGCTGCGGCCAGAAACGCGCCGGTTTCCTCGTCCATAGTGTCATACCCTTCAATGCAGGTGACGGGTATCGTTGCCGATTCGTTCGCCATGACGGCCTCCTGTACAGATATGTCGTATCAGACAGCGTCTGATATGCAGCACGGTGGTTTACAACACAAAAATAAGCTCTATTATCGTTACGTATTGCCACGGCCTCCAGTTTTGAACCAAGGCAGGTTACAAGGAGTAACTTATATGAACCGATACACCAAACGCCTTCAGCTCACGTTGCTGACAACCGTATTCGCGCTGGCCGCCACCATGGCCCACGCGGCCGGAGTTCCTGATTTCACCGCACTGTCGGCAAAAGCCGGACCGGCAGTTGTCAACATCAACACCGAAAAAAGCGTGGAAAACAAAATTCCCGAACAATGGAGAGAATTCTTCCAGAACAGACCCCACGGTCTGCCTTTTGATGATTTCTTCAACCAGTTCGAGCGATTTTTCAACCAGCCCCAGCGCCCGCGCAAACAGCGCTCGCTCGGTTCGGGCTTCATCATCTCTCCGGACGGATACATTGTCACCAACAACCATGTGATCGCCGGCGCCGATGTAGTTTCGGTAAACGTGGAAAGTGCCAAAGGCGAACCGGACACGTTTGAGGCCACTGTTGTCGGCACCGACAGCGAAACAGACCTCGCTCTGCTTAAAATCGATGCAGGCCGGCCGCTTGCCACCCTGCCGTTCGGTGATTCCGACGCACTTCAGGTCGGCGAATGGGTTATGGCCATCGGCAACCCCTTCGGTCTTGACCACTCCGTGACTGCAGGCATCATCAGCGCGCTGGGCCGCGATATCCGCTCCGGTCCATTCGACGATTTCATTCAGACTGATGCGTCCATCAACCCCGGCAACAGCGGCGGCCCCCTCATCAACAGTGACGGCAAAGTGATAGGCATCAACACCGCCATCATAGCCAGCGGTCAGGGCATTGGATTTGCGGTACCCAGTAACCTTGCCAGAAGGGTCATAGAAGAACTGAAGACAAACAAGCGGGTGGCCCGCGGCTGGATAGGCGTCACCATTCAGGACATTGACGAAAATACCGCCAAGGCGCTGGGACTTAAAAACACCAGAGGCGCGCTCATCGGCAATGTGCTCAGCGGGGAACCCGCAGACAAAGCCGGAATACGCGCGGGCGATATCATCATCAAAGTGAACCGTAATGAGATTTCCGGTGCCTCTGACCTGTTGCGCACCATCGCCGACCTGTCCCCCGGAGACAAGGCCACAGTGGTCGCCGTGCGCAACGGTGCGCAAAAGACCTTCACTCTCACGCTGGGCGAGAGAGGAACAGAAATGGCAGCCCGCGATGAAACCCCGCAGCAGAAGCAGAATGCCGCCACAGGTCAGCTGGGGCTCAAGCTGCGCCAGATGACAGAGCAGGAAGCCGGACAGCTTGGTCTCGAATCAACCAATGGACTGCTTGTGGTGGGTATCCAGCAAAATTCACCCGCCGCCATGGCAGATCTGCGGCCCGGCGATGTGATCCTGATGGCGAATCTGAAGCCTGTGAACACCGTCGGCCAGCTGCAGAAAATTGTTGAAGGCGACGCCGCAAAGCGCGGAGCCATCATGTTCCAGATATACCGCAGGGGTGAGACGTTTTTCCGCACGCTCTCCCTGAGTGCCGAATAAAGCCTGTTCACCGCCTCATCAAGGGGATGCGCCATGCGCATCCCCTTTTCTTTTCCCCTTTTGCCCTTGTCTGTGCTGTGACAGATGCTTACAGTTGGCATCAGCCACGCATGCTGCTGCTGTCTCTGCCCGCCGTCCGCTTTTTTCACGGCCCGGACAGCCACACACTGCGCGCTGATATCATATGTCTTTCAAGGAGCAACCATGAGCGTACTCACGCCCAGAGAAATCGTTTCAGAACTGGACAAGTATATAATAGGTCAGGAACAGGCAAAACGAATGGTGGCGGTGGCACTGCGCAACCGCTGGCGCCGGCAACAGCTGGAACCTGCCATCAGAGATGAAGTGGCTCCCAAAAACATCATCATGATGGGCCCGACCGGTGTGGGCAAGACGGAAATCGCCAGACGGCTCGCCAGGCTTTCTTCCTCCCCCTTTCTGAAAGTCGAAGCCACCAAATTCACCGAAGTGGGTTATGTGGGGCGTGATGTGGAGTCCATGATCCGCGACCTGATGGAGATCAGTGTCAATCTGGTACGGGAAGAGGAACGGGACAGTGTCAAAACCCGCGCGGAAGCTGCAGCAGAAGAACGGCTTCTTGACCTGCTGCTCCCCTCTTCCCCTGCTGTAAACACAAGCTTTGACACCCCGCAGACACCTGCAGGCGGCGCAGAAAATACCCGCAACAAGTTGAGAACGCTCTGGCGTGAAGGCAGGCTTGATCACAGGGAAGTGGAAATGGAAGTGGAAATGCAGTCCGGTCCGCAGATGGATGTCATGACCATGCCGGGCATGGAGGACATCGGTTCGCAGTTCAAGGATATGTTCAGCAAGGCATTTCCGCCTAAACGCAAACGGCGCCGCATGAAGGTGGGTGACGCCTATGCCATTCTGCTGCAGGAAGAATCGGAACGGCTCATCGACCATGAAAAGGTCATAGAACTGGCAAGAGAACGCGCAGAACAGACAGGCATTATCTTTCTGGATGAAATAGACAAAATAGCCAGCAGTCAGCAAGGCGGCAAAACCGCCGACATATCGAGAGAAGGTGTCCAGCGTGACCTGCTGCCCATTGTCGAAGGCTCTGCGGTCAATACCAAATACGGCATCATACACACTGACCATATCCTCTTCATCGGAGCGGGGGCATTCCACTACAGCAAACCTTCCGACCTTATTCCCGAACTGCAGGGGCGTTTTCCGTTGCGGGTGGAACTGACGGCGCTTGGCAGCAAGGAATTTCTCCGCATTCTTACAGAGCCGAAAAACGCCCTGACCGTACAGTACAAAGCTCTGCTGGCCACCGAAGGTGTGCAGATAGAATATACCGAAGATGCGCTGGAGGCTGTGGCCGACTTTGCACAGGAAGCAAATCAGGAAACAGAAAACATCGGCGCACGTCGCCTGTATACCATAATGGAAAAAATTCTTGCAGATCTTTCTTTTGAAGCTCCTGACAAAAGCGGAGAGCGTATAGTCATAGACAGGGAATATGTCCGGCAGCATCTTGCAGATATCACTGCAAACAGGGATCTTACCCGTTACATACTCTAAACCGTGATACGGAGCATACCGTGCAGAACGATGCGTTCAAATCCAAGGTTCTCATTGAATCCCTGCCCTACTTCCGCCAGTTCAGCGGTGAAACAGTTGTCATAAAATACGGTGGCAACGCCATGATAGACGAAAGTCTGAAGCAGGCTTTCGCTCTGAACATCGTGCTGCTCAAGTATGTCGGGGTCAATCCTGTTGTTGTACACGGCGGAGGCCCCCAGATAGGCCGCATGCTGCAGCAGCTGAACATTCCCACAAACTTCCGCGAAGGCCTGCGTGTGACGGATGACGCCACCATGGACGTTGTGGAAATGGTGCTGGTCGGCAAGGTGAACAAGCAGATCGTCAACCTGCTGAATCTGAGCGGCGCCAAGGCTGTGGGGCTTTCGGGCAAAGACGGCCAGCTGATCAGGGCCCGCCAGATGGAAATGGTGATCAGCAAAGAGGCTCAGGCACCAGAAATCATTGATCTGGGCAAAGTGGGAGAAGTGACAGGAGTGGAAACAAAACTGCTGCACAGCCTGCAGCGGGACGGCTTCATTCCCGTCATTGCCCCTGTGGGCGTGGACGAAAACGGAGAGACTTACAATATCAACGCCGACCTTGTGGCCGGTGCGGTAGCCGGTGCACTGGGAGCAAAAAGGCTTCTGCTGCTCACTGATGTTCCTGGCATTCTGGATAAGGACGGCAGACTCATATCTTCGCTCGATACAGCCCGCACCATGCAGCTGTTTGAAGACGGTACACTGAAAGGCGGCATGCTGCCCAAGGTCAAGTGCTGTCTGGAAGCTCTTGAGGACGGGGTTGAAAAGGCCATGATCATTGACGGACGCATCGAAAACTGCGTGCTGCTTGAGCTCTTTACCGATCACGGCATCGGTACGGAGATCACCAGGGCCTGTTCCTGATTACAACCGGCAGGCGGAACCGCCGGGTTCCGCCTGCCGGACAACATGCATGCCGGACAATCTCTTGCTAGCGGCGCAACAGCATCACAGCATCGTCGCCGTCACGCTCCGACACAAGGACATTGACCTGCTCGTCCCTGCCTGTTGTGAGTGACTTGCCCACATAATCAGCATGAATAGGCAGCTCTCTATGCCCTCTGTCCACCAGAACCAGCAGCTCGACCCTCTCCGGCCGGCCGTAATCAAGAATAGCTTCAAGTGCGGAACGGATGGTTCTGCCTGTATAGAGCACATCGTCCACCAGCACTATCCGGGCGTCATCCACGGCAAAAGGCAGCTCCGTGCGGTTGATCATGGGCTGGGTGTCCAGACTGGTCCAGTCATCCCGGTAAAGATTGATATCCAGACTGCCCAGAGCAACCTCTCTGCCCAGCCGGGCGGACAAAAGACCACGCAGTCTGCCCGCTATGTCCACCCCGCGGCGCTGGATGCCCACCAGAGCAAGATTGTCCGCGTCTCCGTGGCGTTCAAGTACCTCACAGGCCAGCCGCTCAAGCGTTCTGGCTATGTCCTGTGCCGAAAGAATGCACTTTTTCTGCATAAAAAACCCTTTCCGGTCTTGCGTTAGCTTTTTGCGTCCCCATATGTATAGCGTTATGCGGGGCAAGGCAAATGGACAGCCACAAACCGCATTTGACTTTTCCTGTTAAATTCTGTATATTTATCAGGTCGATACATAAAACGAAACACATTGGAAAAATCTATGATACCATTGGTTTTTCCATGGAGGATTCACAATGATCACACTGCAGGAAAGCGCCGGCAAAGAGCTGGACGCCTATTTCACCGACAAAGAAAAATCTCCCATCCGCATTTACCTCGCCCCCGGCGGCTGCAGCGGTCCCCGTCTGGCGCTGGCGCTGGATGAACCCGGTGAAGCCGACACGACGGAAGACGCAGGTGGATATACCTTTATCATGAACACCGGACTGTTTGAGCAGGTAGGTAACGTAACCATCGACCTGACATGCAGCGGGTTCACCCTGACTCCCGAAATTCCCCTGCCGGGCGGCGGCGGGTGCAGCGGCTGCGGTAGTTCCAGCAGTTGCTGCAGCTAATATAGCGCGCACACCAACGGCCCTTCGGGGCCGTTTTTTTTATTGCGGCTTCCCATGCCAACCTTCCACGGAAACGGGCAATTTTCAACCATGCTAGAGTTTTCATCTATGGGTTTTGCCGTTTGCATTGACAAAGCTTGCTGCGGCCCTTACTTGTTGCCCATACCAGAACCGTGGAGGAACGGAATGTTCGAACTTACCGATACCGCTCACAAGGAGCTGGAATCCTACTTTGCGGACAAGGAGCGCACTCCTATCCGTGTGTATCTTGCGCCCGGTGGCTGAAGCGGCCCCAGGCTGGCATTGGCTCTGGATGAGCCAAACGAATCTGACAACGTATACGAAGTGAAAGGTTTCACCTTTGCCGTAAACAAAGAACTGATGGAACGGGCGGAGTCCATCAGGATTGATCTCTCATACATGGGATTTCAAGTTGAATCCGGTCAGCCTCTCGGCAGCGGCGGCGGCTCTTGCAGCAGCTGCTCCTCCTGCGGCTAGACAAACACCCGCACCACCGGCCTTCCCGCAGGGAAGGCCTTTTTCATGCACACACAAAAAGCGGGGCCGCCATATGGCGGCCCCGCTTTACCTGTTCAGGCATACTGTTTTTTCCACTCCTGCAAAAAAAGCAGTGCTGTTTCCAGCTCCGTCAGAGTGCCTTTACGCTGCCGCACCGCCCAGCACAGATCATCAAATGACGCATCTGCCGGCAGGCCCAGGCGTTCGAGCAACTGCCCGAGCTCCGCTGTGAGCTCCGATGGCAGTTGCGCACCGTGCAGGGCACTTTCCAGCGTACGGCGCACTGCCGGCCACGAGGGACGCTTTGCACGCACAAAATCAAGCAAGGCCTGCATCCGGTGCTCATAAGTATGCTCACACAGCACCCTTTCTCTGGCACGAAGAGCATACGCCTGCCGCGCCTCTTCATCCTCCAGATAGTCCCGGATCAACCCGTGCAGCTCCTCCACAGAGCTGAAGGTGACAAGTTCATCACAGGCAAAAAGTTCGGGCAGCAACGACCGTTCGTCCACAAGCTGAAACGCGCCGCACGCCGCCAGTTCAAATGTCCGGGGATTAACAAAATCTCCGCGGCCGACCAGTTCACTGGCGTGCACACTTGAATGCAGGTTAAGGTTGATACGGGTGGCATTATATATTCTAACCGCATCTTCGGGTGAAACGCGCGCCCCGCCAAGCTGTACATGGCGCTGAAGCAAAGGCTCGCCTTCCCACTCCGTACCCCATATTTTAAAATCATATCCGGTAAACTGCCTGAACGCCAACCGTCTGTTGGGATAACCGGCCCCCATAAACGAGACATCGGCACCAAACCGGCGCTTTTCCACGGGGCTGAGGTCCACAGGCTTATGGAACGAGGCAAGAGCCGCCAGAGGCAGATACAGAGCGCCATCCACACCCAGTTCTTCCAGCTTGTCCAGAAAATCATCCTTCTGGATAACTGCAAAAAAGTCATAGTACGGTGCAAAAGCACGCCAGTATGTGAACAGCCGATGGTCTTCCACAAACCACATGGCCGTTGCCACCCCGTCTCTGCGCAGCCTTTTGAGCGCCTGTCTGCTCAGAGGGGCCTGAGCAAGCGCCAGCACCAGATCAGGCTCAAAGGTCTCCACCTTGGCCAGCACCGCCTGCGAGACCACCTGCAGAAAACTGTTTTCCAGATACTCCAGACGATCGGTGGTGACACGCAACCCCTTCAACGCCGAAAAGGCCGAATGAAAATCCGGAGCCTCGAAAACCTCGACGGTATGCCCCAGATTACGTAACGCATCAACGCAGTACCGTCCCACGGGCAACGATCCGCCATACATGGGAAGCACCACCAGCACCCGCGCCTTTTCACCGCGCGACGCAGCATCATCACAAAGGGAACTGTTCATCATCACCTCGAAATAAATCAGCAGAAACCCGGCACGTCCGCGACATCCGGAAAGTCCCGCCCCGCCGCGTCCAGCATCCAGTCGCTCTCGCTGAAAAGAAAACGGCCCAGACTGTCCTGCAGTGCCATATCCTGCATGGCGCTCAGGCCTATGAGCCCAGCCCCTGCTTTGGCCGTTTCCGGGCACACATGCTCCGCTACCAGCCGCCTCAGCTCCCGCCGCTCCGGCGCGGCCATATCCTCTCCGAACACGGGCAGATACGTCACACCCACGGCATCAAACATGCTGACAAGACCGGACAGATGCTCCGGATACGCTTCTGCGGCCTTACCGGCCAGCACCTGAAGAAACCGTTTGTCGGCAAAGGGAGCGAGGCAGGCCACGGACACAGGACACGGCCGGTTTTCCTCGCACGGGGAGCACTGAACCATTCCTTGCCAGACTCTGTGCCCCATACCGTAAGGGCCCGTCTCGAAGCACCAGGCGGAAGAAAGAAAAAAAGCCTGCACGGGCGTACCCAGATGAGCAGCAAGATGCATGGTGCCGGTATCGGGAGTTATCAGCGTATCCAGCGTACCCACCACTTCGGCAAGGTCCGTGTACCCTGTTTTGCCCGCCAGCGTTACGGTACGCTCCACCATGGGGCCGGAAAAGTGGCGCATCAGCTGTCTGGCCAGCGTTTTTTCCGCAGCGGTGCCCAGCAGTGTTATTGCCGGACCTCCGGTTCCCTCAAAAACCGCCTGCACACAGGCGGCAAGCACTGCAGGCGGCAACGAGCGGCGTGAATCACGTCCGGCCAACACCACGCCTATACCGCCTCCCCCGCGTGCCGCCACGGGATTAACTTCTCCTGCACACACAGGGTTGCGCGCAAAATATGCCCAGAAGTCAACAAGATTGAGCGGTGCTATGCGGCGTTTTCTTGTCCAGCGAAAGGCCAGTCTTGCCCACAGCGGCACCACAGGCTGCCCGCTGCGCATGGCATACCCGCGCACACTGTCAGCATCAAACAAAGCGGACAGCGAAAAATTAAGACGCGAAAAATTAAGATTATATACAGCGTCAAAACGCTCTGAAGCCAGCCTGCCGAACAGCATTCTGCTTGCGGCAAACACTTCCGCCGGAGAACCCGCTCCTCTGTGTGCCGCAAGGCCGTGCACGCAGAGCTGAGGATATACCAGACGGGCAAGCGGAACCAGCGAACTGTCCACAGCCAGATGCACCTCGTCATAGCGGCCGATCAGCGTCAGAATGAGCCGCTTGGTCTGTATAATGTCCCCGAATCGGGCAAGCTGAATCACCAGTGCTTTTTTCATGTATTCTCTCTATGCGTAATACCTTTTTTTACTAGCCTATTCCGTCATCAGCGGCAAGAAGACCACACCGGCACTTTCCCCTTTTCCTTTACAGCGCACAATTGTATAACGCGGCAATGCGATATTACCCCATGTTGCTCAATCTTCAGGGAGCCGCCTGCCTCATCGTCGGCGGCGGGGAAGTAGGCAGGCGCAAGCTGCAGGCACTGCTGCCCTGCGAGCCCGCCTCCGTTCTTGTGGTCGACCCGCGCACCGCCTCTCCGGATTGGCAGGACTTGCTATCCGGCGGTACGGTAGTGTACGAATGTCGTCCATTTGATGAAAATGATGTGACCGGCAAGGCGGTTGTATTTGCCGCTACGGGCAACGCCGCAGTAAACGCCGCAGTCGCCCGCGCCTGCAGGCACAACGGCATCCCCTGCAACGTGGCCGATGCCCCGCAGTCCGGCAGCTTCATTGTTCCCGCGCACTTCACCAGCGGAGACATTCTGGTCGCCCTTTCCACGGGGGGGCACAGTCCCGCTCTGGCACGGCGCATAAGGTCCGATCTTCAGGAATGGTTCGGAGACAGATATACCGCTCTGGCTGCCTTTATGGGCAGGGTGCGGCCTCTCATTCTGGATATCGGGCTTGAAACACACCGTAACACGGAAATTTTCAGAAATCTGGTCAATTCAGACCTCGCAGAAATGCTCCGGCATAACCGCAACACAGAAGCAGAAGCTCTTTTACGGAATCTGCTTCCCGAACAATTGCACAACAGAATCGGAGAGTTGCTGAATGAGCTTGCTTAAGCTGCTTACCCTGACCATTATCGTGCTCTACTTTCTGGGCACCTGTGTCGAGCTGTTCGGGCTGGTTACACGCCGCCAGCGAGTGACAAAGGCGGCATCGTGGCTTACCGTTGCCGGTTTCGGCGTGCATACCCTGCTGCTGGTCTTCAACATTCTCGACTCTTCATGGGCCGAAATGACCAAAGGGTATTACATGCAGATGCTCTCATGGAGCATGCTGCTCATCTATTTCATCATATGGTGGAGAATGCGTCTGGCCTTTCTGGCCATCACGGCCGCACCGCTGGCTCTGTTGCTGTTCATTTCCTCGTTGCGCATCACGGTGGTCCAGTCGGCTTTTCCGGCTTCCATGTCCGGCCTGTTTTTCAGTCTGCACATCGGGTCGCTTTTTCTCAGCCTCGGCTTGATGACCATGGCCTTCGGGGCGGGGCTCATATTCCTTTACCTTGACAAAAAAATTAAAAACAAGGACAGGTTAAGCGGTTTTGCAAAAGACCTTCCTTCGCTCAACGCCTTTGACAGAGTAAACCATGTAGCCGTCATGTCCGGCTTTCCGCTGTACACACTGGGCATGGCCAGCGGTTTCATTTGGGGGCACATCCAATGGGGACGTGCCATCACATGGGACCCCAAGGAAATGGTTTCTCTTGTGGTCTGGTTTCTGTTCGCCCTGCTTTTCCATCATCGGCTGGCACTGGGCTGGAGAGGCCGAAAGGCGGCAGTATTGGCCGTCTGGCTCTTTGCCCTAACCGTGTTTTCGCTTGTCGGCGTTAACTATTTCATGCCCACACACCACAGCTTTCAGCAGTAAATCATGGATCAGGAAATATTCATCATCGGTTTGAACCACCGTACCGCCGACGTGGAAGTACGCGAAAAGTTTGCGCTTACAGGCTGTACTTCTCTGGAACCCGCGGTGATACCGCTGGGCAACGGCATAAGTGAAGTCATCATTCTTTCCACATGCAACCGTGTGGAAATAATGGTCGCCGGACGCGGCGATGACGTGCCGGACACTGTGCTTTCACTGTGGGCCAATGCCAGAGGCCAGCATCCGGAAGAACTGCGCCCCTACGTCTACATCCACAGGGGGCTTGCAGCCGTTGAGCACCTGTTCACCGTGGCTTCAAGCCTCGATTCCATGGTGCTCGGAGAACCGCAGATTCTGGGACAGCTGAAAGATGCCTACCGCGATGCCGTGGCACGCAACACCACACGCGTCATTCTGAACAGAATGATGCACAAGGCTTTTTCCGTAGCCAAACGTGTGCGCACAGAAACAGCCGTGGCTTCCAGTGCGGTTTCCATCAGCTACGCCGCCGTGGAACTGGCCAAACGCATTTTCGGCGAAATGAACGAATACAAAGCCATGCTCATCGGTGCGGGCGAAATGGCGGAACTGGCCGCAACACACCTGCTGAACTGTGGTGTGAATAAAATCTATGTAGCCAACAGAACCTTTGAACGCGGGCTTGAGCTGGCAAAACAGTTCGACGGCGAAGCCATTCTTTTTGAAGAGCTGTTCACCCGTCTGCCCGAAGTTGACATTGTCATCAGTTCCACAGGAGCGCAGCAGGCCGTCATAAGGGCAAAAGACATCCGTGACGTACTCAAACGCCGTAAAAACAGGCCCATGTTCTTCATTGACATCGCCGTGCCCCGTGACATTGATCCGGATGTGAACAACCTCGATAACGTCTACCTCTACGACATCGACGACTTAAAAGAAGTTGTTGAAGAAAACCTGTCGCACCGGCGCGAGGAAGCCGCCAAGGCTAAAGCCATTGTCAGATCCGAAACAGAAGTCTTCGGCCGCTGGCTGCGCTCGCTGGATCTGCAGCCAACCATTGTGGACATGTATTCCCGGTCCACTGAAATCGCGCAGGAAGAACTGCTGAAGACACTGCGCCGCATAGGGCCTGTGGATGAAAGCACTCAGAAAGCCCTTGAGGCAATGCTCAACGCCGTTGTGAAAAAAATTCACCACGAACCCATCTGCTTTCTGAAAAGACGATACGAAGAAGAGGATTCCGGCCAGCGCTACATAGACTTTGCGCGGCGCATGTTTAATCTGGATAACGAGCCGGAACAGCCGGAAGCACATAAAAACCGCAAACGGCCGCAGCCCGACCTGCCTGCCGGCTGTCCGGGGAAAACCATTCTATGAAACTTTACGTCATTGAAGACCTGCAACCGGAAGACATCTCGGTCATAACCGGCCGCCTGAAAGCCATGGAGCTTGAAGCCGGTCTTGAAGACCTGTACTGGCTTCCGGTTCCGCCGGAGCACCTGACCCCCGTGCAGAAAGAGCATCTGCCCCGGTGCGGCCCCTATGCCATGGCACTGGAAATTTCCGGCGATGCCCTTAGAATGGAACTGCTGGTCCGTGCACGCAATATGCTGCGCTGCGAATGCATCGCTTACGCGTCTCCGGCTCTGCAATCCCATATGACCGGCTATCTTGACTCTTTGCTGTCAGAAAACGGCATCGCCATCTGAACGGGACAGCCCTTTTCCGCCGTTATACCGCGTTAAAGGGCTGCCGCCCACCCTGCCATGCCGTACCCGCCACTGCCTAACCAGCTTCCTGCAAGGCTGCAGGATATCCCCGCGCCGCAGGCACGTCTGTGTCTGGATGTCGGGCGTTTTATGACGGAACAGCTTGCCCGTACCGGCTGTATTTCCCGCGAGCAAGCCCTGAGCAGTGCCCCCCTGAACGGATATACGATGCTGGCGGCTTGTTCCGGAGGCGCCGACTCCACAGCACTGCTGCTCATCCTGCATTATCTGGCTCCGCGCATGGGACATACCGTAGTTGCCGTTCACCTTGACCATGCGCTGCGACAGGAAAGCGCAGACGACGCGCGCTTTGTCAGTCAGCTCTGCTCCGCCGCCGGCATCAGGCTTTTTTCAGTCCGTACAGACGTTGCGGATCTGGCGGCCGCCGGACGCTGCGGTCTGGAGGAAGCAGGCCGCAAAGCACGTTATGCCTTTTACGCGAAAACAGCCGCCCTTTTTTCCCGCCCTGTCATATGTACCGGCCACCATGCGGATGATCTTAAGGAAGACGTGCTCATGCGCCTTATCCGCGGTGCAGGCTGGCCGGCACTCGGCGGAATGCAGGCCGTCATTCCCGAACGGAGCCTGCTGCGCCCCCTGCTTGTGACAGAAAAGAACAAGCTGACAACTTTTCTGGAAGCCTGCCGGTGCCCATGGCGCGAAGATGCTTCAAATTCTGACCCGTCGTTCACCCGCAACCGCATCCGCAACACCATCATTCCCCTGTTGCAGCAGGAAAATCCTTCTTTCGGAACCACAATCACAGAACTGTGGGAAGCCGCAGCCGCTGACAGAGACTACTGGACAGACGTGCTGCCCGAACTGGCACCGGACAAAAACGGCCAGATTTTCATTGCCCGCAGCACACTGCAGGGTCTGCACAAAGCAGGCCGGCTGCGGCTGTACAAAAAAGCTCTGGAAGCTCTGGGCGCCGGACAGCCGCTGCATGCCTCCATCATGGCGCTGGAACATGCCTGGCACAGAAATCAGGGGGGCAAGTGCATTCAGTTTCCCGGCGGAAAAACAGCCAGGATACGCCATGGCGGCATATGCTTCTGCCTAACCGCCTGATTCTTTTTTATCCGATTGACAGGTTGCGATTCTTCGCAGTATGACTTCGTGAAATAAATGACAAGGAGGAATGACGTGAATATACTCATCTTCGGCCCCAACGGTAGCGGTAAGGGAACACAGGGTTCTCTGGTTAAGCAGAAATACAATCTGGCCCACATCGAATCCGGTGCCATCTTCCGCGAACACATCGGCGGTGGTACGGAGCTTGGTAAAAAAGCCAAGGAATACATCGATCGCGGCGATCTGGTCCCCGACGAAATCACCATTCCCATGGTTCTTGAAACGCTCAAGAGCAAGGGTGCCAACGGCTGGCTGCTGGACGGCTTTCCCCGTAACATGGTGCAGGCTGAAAAGCTGTGGGACGCGCTGCAGGCCGAAAACATGAAACTTGACTACGTCATCGAAATCCTGCTGCCCCGCGAAGTGGCCAAAAACCGCATCATGGGCCGCCGTCTGTGTGTCAACGACAACAACCACCCCAACAATATTTTCATCGACGCCATCAAGCCCGAAGGCGACAAGTGCCGCGTATGTGGCGGCGCGCTGAGCAGCCGTGCTGATGATCAGGACGAAGGTGCCATTAACAAGCGTCATGACATCTACTACAACACCGAAGACGGCACTCTGGCCGCTGCCTACTTCTACAAAGACCTCGCAGCCAAAGGCGCCACCAAATACATTGAACTGAACGGCGAAGGCGACATCAACTCCATCAAGGAAACCTTGCTGGCCCAGCTCGCCTAGTCTGATCTCTTCCGCCACAAAAAGGCCCCCGCTGAAAGCGGGGGCCTTTTCTTATGCATACGCACCGACAGCAAGCAGGCGGTACATGTTCTGCGCGCGTGTACCTTCCGCACCACTGCCAGCGCCAACGGCCGGTTACTTGCGCCAGAACTCAGGCACAAAGAGGATGAAAACAGTATAGATTTCCAGTCGGCCCAGCAGCATGCACAGTGTCAGCACCCACTTGGCAGCCTGAGGCAGGTGGGCAAAATTCTCGGCGGGACCTACGGACCCCAGTCCCGGGCCGATATTGCCTATGCAGGCCGCCGTGGCGGAAAAGGCCGTCAGCACATCAACCCCCATAGCTGCTATGAGCGTGGATGACAGTACAAACAACCCGATATACAGAACAAAAAATCCCAGCACACCGGAAAGTACCTCTGCCCGCACAATGCGGTTGCCCAGCTTGACATAAGATACCGAGTGCGGATGGATCAGTCTGAAAATTTCATGATATGCCTGCTTGAGCAACAACAGCACTCTCATACATTTAATGCCGCCGCCGGTGGACCCTGCACACCCGCCAAGAAACGTCAGAAACAGCAATACTGCCATGGTTACGGGCGCCCACTGTTCATAATCCGCCGTGGCAAACCCGGTTGTTGTACAGATGGAAACAACCTGAAAAGCCGCATGACGCAATGCTTCAAGAAAACTGTCGTACTCTGTGCCATACACGGCCAGTGCAACCACAGCCGTACTGACAAGCACCACGACCGTATAAAAACGAAATTCCGCATCCTTGAGAAAAGCCCCGGGCTCTCCCAGCAGCAGACGGAAATGCAGAGAAAAATTAACACCCGCGATGAACATGAATATAATGATGACGGTCTGCAGGTATCCGCTGTCGTAGTGCCCCACAGAAGCATTCTTGGTTGAAAAACCGCCCGTGGCCATGGTGCCGAATGTATGGCAGATGGAGTCGAACACATCCATTCCCCCGAAATACAGCAACACAGCCTGCAGCACGGAAAAAAGCAGATAGACCTTCCACAGAGCCATGGCTGTATCTTTGATGCGGGGCTTGAGCTTGTCAGGCACAGGGCCGGGCACTTCGGCTTTGTACAGCTGCATGCCCCCCACGCCGAGAAAAGGCAGAATGGCAAGTGAAAGCACAATAATACCCATGCCCCCAAGCCAATGGGTGAGGCTACGCCACATAAGCAGACCGCGGGGGACTATTTCGATATCAGTCAGCACCGTGGAGCCGGTGGTGGTAAAGCCAGAAACGGATTCGAAAAGCGCATCGGTAAATCCCAGCATGCCGCCGAACCAGAAAGGAAGCGCTCCGGCAATACCCGCCCCTATCCACCCCAGAGCCACAATAGCCATGCCTTCTCTGTGGTTCAGCAGGGTTTTGGTCCGCTCACGGAAAACGGCAATCAGGCAGCCGCCCGCAATCACTGTTATCCCCATGGAGTACAAAAGCGGCAATATACTTTCATCCTGATAGTATACGCCGAACATCAGCGGAAAAATCATGGTAAGTCCAACGGAGCAAAGCAACGCCCCGATGACATACAATGTATAGCCGATACGCATTACAAGCCGCCTAGTACGCCTTGAGCTTGACCATAAGAGCCTGCTCAACATCGGAAACCGCCTGACGTGTGGAAAGAATCAGGATGCGGTCCTGCGGCTCGATAACAGTGTCGCCGCTGGGGATGACGACCTCGGTGCCGCGCACCAGAGCCAGCACCAGCGCTCCCTTGGGAAAGCTCAGCTTATGGATGGGTCTGCCCACAATATCTGACTGCGCTTCCGCCAGCGCCTCCATCACTTCAGCCTCTTCCCCGCGGATGGCTACTGAAGAAAGCACCTTTCCTTTGCGGATATAATGCAGAATGCTGTTCACGGCTGACAGACGCGGGCTGACCGAATGCTCGATGCCGATGGCGCGGACAAGCGGCTGGTAAGCCACCTTGTTGATGCGCGCAACGGTTTTGCGCACGCCCATATTCTTTGCCAGCAGTGAGCAGAGAATATTGGTCTCTTCATCAGAAGTCAGACACACAACGGCATCCATGGTTCCGGCGTTTTCTTCACGCAGCAGATCCTGATCGGTGCCGTCACCGTGCAGAACAATGGTCGAGTTCAGCTTTTCTGCCAGCACAGCACAGCGTTCCTCATCGCGGTCGACAAGTTTGGTATGATAACCTTTACGCTCGAAAAGCGTGGCAAGACGCATACCTATGTTTCCACCACCCACAATAAGAGCACTCCGGATAGGGTCTTCCAGAGCGGCAACCACATTGCGGACCGATTCCAGGCTGGATTCGGTGCAGACAAAGTAGACCACGTCGTCTGCTCTGATTTCATCCATACCGGTAGGAATTATCAGCTCATCATTGCGCACTATGGCCGCAATGATCACATCGCCGTCGGAAATCACCGTCCGGAAATTCATCAGCCGCACACCGACAAGAGGTCCGGAACATATACGCATGCCCACCATGCGGATGCGTCCGTCGGCAAACTCGCTGTAATCAACGGCTCCCGGCAACGAAAGCAGCCGGTCGATGTTTTTTACCACTTCCACTTCAGGATTGATGATCATGCTTATATTAAGAATATCCTGAGCCAGAGCATCGCGGTACAGCGTATATTCTTCATTGCGTATGCGGGCCAGCTTGGTAGAAGCAGGCGAAATAATATTGGCGAACAGACATGCTATGATATTGATCTCGTCACTGTCTGTCACCGCCAGAATAATATCGGCATCTTCTGCACCGGCGTCGTGCAGCACCACGGGGCTGGATCCCGACCCCCTGATGGTCTGTACATCAAGAGCCTCGGCCACCCTGCGCAGGGCTTCGGGCTGCTGGTCCACCACCACAACCTGTTTATTCTCACGGGTCAGCCTGTGGGCTATGTGGTAGCCCACCTCACCCGCGCCGATAATAATAACCTTGAGCTGTTCAGCTTTCGGTTCTTTACGAAACAAACGCATTGTGCAATCCGTTCTCAAAAGATGAAACCAGAGGGACGCATCTGCCGGTCAACCATGGTCACTAGCAAAAGGACGGGGCCTGTTCAACCGCTATAACATGCCGTCAGCATTTACCAACATGCACAGTGGTGCGCGGGGCGCCCGGCAGAACAAAAAAGCCCGCCACCGAAGTGACGGGCAATACTAACTAGAGCAACAATACGATATTACTCGATTCCGTCCACAGCCTTGCTGAGACGGGAAATCTTACGGGCGGCGTTCTTCCAGTGAATAACGCCCTTGCTGGAAGCCTTATCCAGCACGGACATAGCGTCGGTCAGTTTTGCCTGAGCCTGCTCTTTATCCTTTTCCGTAACAGCTGTGCGAACGGCTTTGATAGCGTTCTTGATACGGGTTTTGACAGCGCGGTTACGTGCGGCTCTTTTGACACTCTGCTTATGCCGCTTAATGGCAGACTTATGGTTAGCCAAGGGACTCCCTCCAAAAAAAAGGCTTCTATGTGAAAAATTATATTTGACCTACTGGAACACTGGGGAACGAGTCATTTACAGTCAAGGCCGGACTCTTGTCAACCCTGACAGACTATTTTTTCCCGGCTGTTCCGGCAATTTTTTGCCTTGCCACCGTTACATCTGCAATGCACCGAAATCAGCAAGACGCCCAAGACGCTGCACAAGAGACTGCAGCAGATTCAACCTGTTACGTCTGATATGCGGATCTTCGCACATGACCATGACGCTGTCAAAAAAAGCATCCACGGCCGGACGAAGCACACCCAGCAGACCAAACAGCGCATGGTAATCATCCGCGGCCCACCGTGCTTCAAAATCAGGGGCGATGTCTTCCAGCGCACCGGCCAGCGCCTTTTCAGCTTCGTCCTCAAACAACGAAGCATCGTAGCAACCATCCAGTCCGCCGTCTTCCTCCTGCCCCTGCTTGCGGATAATATTCGCCGCACGCTTGAATGTAAGCACCGCCTGACCGAATTCTGCAGATTTGCTGAAACGGTCCAGAGCCTCCAGCCGGGCACCTGCGGCCCACACATCGTCGGCACCGGCATGCAGCGCGGCTTCCACAAGAAGCGTTTCATGCCCTTGTGACACAAACAGGTTTTTCAGACGCAACACAAAGAATTCATGCAGCTTTTCGGCTGCCTGCTCAGGTTCCAGCTTCCATTGACGTTCACCGTAGCCTTCCTGCGCGTATCTGAAAAGCTCGCGTACATCGAAACGAAGACCTTTTTCCAGCATAATACGCGCAATACCCAGCGCACAACGCCGCAATGCATACGGATCGGCCGCACCTGTAGGAATCATGGACAGTCCGAAACAGCCAGCCAGCGTATCAGCCTTGTCAGCTATGGAAAGCAGCGCACCGCACAAAGAATCAGGAACAGGGCTTTCGGGACCGGCCGGCAGGTACTGCTCGCTGACAGCCTGGGCGACAATCTCGTCCTCTCCTTTCCGGCGTGCGTAAATGCCGCCCATGATCCCCTGCAGCGAATCAAACTCGTACACCATTTCCGAGACAAGATCAGCCTTGGACAACCGGCCTGCAAGGGCGGCCTGTTCCTGAATATCAGGAGCCACGGCGGCAGCCAGCCAGCGGCACAGCCTTTCCAGACGGCGCGTTTTGTCACCCATGCTGCCCAGCGGAGCAAGAAAGATGACGTTATCCAGCTTGGCAAGCCAGCTGTCAAAATCGGAAGCAAGGTCCGCCTTCCAGAAGAAGCGGGCATCTTCAAGACGTGCACGCAACACCCGCTCCCAGCCTTTTTTAACCAGCGCGGAATTCTGCGGCGTCATGTTGAGCACAGTCAGAAAGTGCGGCATCAGGCTGCCATCGGCAGCGGCAACACCAAAGCTCTTCTGATGGCTTTCCATACTGGTCAGCAGAACCTCTGCCGGCAGTTCCAGAAAAGATGGATCAAAATCTCCCAGACAGGGAACAGGGTGCTCGCAAAGGCCCTGTACTTCGTCCAGCAGGGAGTCTTTCCAGAGGATACGGCCACCGGCCTGTGCGGCAAGGGCGTCTCCACCTTCTACGGTCACGCGGCGCCGGTCGGCAGCGCACAAGGTGACATGGCACTTATCGCGCACGGTACCGGCATAGGCGTCTGCTCCGGAAACCTCAAAAGGCCCCGGACCATGAACCCTGTGCCCACAGGTTTCGTTGCCGGAAACAATCCCCGCCACTGTGAACGGTACTACTTCACTGTCAAAGAGGGCCAGCACCCAGCGCAGAGGACGGCCGAACGTAAAATCGCCGCTCCCCCACTTCATTTTTTTAGGGAAAGGTAAAGCTGCAATGATCTCAGGGGCCACCTCTGACAGAATTTCCTGTACGGGACGGCCGCCGGTTTTCTTGCGCACCGCAAGGTATTCACCTTTATCGGTGGTCAGCGTGAAAAGCTCGTCCAGCTCAGCGCCCTGCGTTCTGGCAAATCCTTCGGCCGCCTTGGTAGGCCGGCCTTGTGCGTCAAAAGCTATACGCACGGGCGGACCGGAGACTACTTCTTCAGCTTCGCGCTGCACGGCATCAATATTTTCAATGGTCAGAGCCAGCCTGCGCGGGGTTGACTGCACATTCAGAGTACCGAATTCCACATTGGCTGCTGCAAGCGCAGCCTCAAACCGCGAAGCAATCTCCTGCTCCAGTCCGGAAAGGAAACGGGCAGGCAGTTCTTCTGTTCCAATCTCCATCACGAAAACAGACATATATGACTCCCCTATCCTTTCCTGATTCCGGTATTGAGCATGGGATAGCCCATTTCCTCACGCTGTGCGGCATACAGCCGCGCCACGGAAGAAGCAAGCACACGCACTCTGCCGATATACCCCGTTCGTTCCGTAATGGAAATCGCTCCGCGAGCATCCAGCAGGTTGAACGTATGCGAGCACTTGAGGCAATAGTCATACGCAGGCCAGAGAAGCTGCTTTTCACACAGGCGGGTGCATTCGCGCTCGTACGCATTGAAAAGTTCCAGCAGCATGCCCGCATCACTTTCTTCGAAATTGTAACGGGACATTTCTACTTCGTTCCGATGGTAGATATGCCCGTATGTCACAGTGTCATTCCACATCAGGTCATAGACCGACTCTTTTTCCTGCAGATACATGCACAGCCGCTCAAGACCGTAGGTAATCTCGACACTTGTCGGGCTTAGATCAATGCCGCCGACCTGCTGAAAATACGTGAACTGAGTGACTTCCATACCATTGAGCCAGACTTCCCAGCCGAGCCCCCATGCCCCGAGCGTCGGCGATTCCCAGTCATCTTCCACAAACCGGATGTCGTGTTCTGCGGGGTTGATGCCAAGAGCGCGCAGGCTGTCGATATAAATCTCCTGCACATTGTCGGGAGAAGGTTTGAGAATGACCTGAAACTGAAAATAATGCTGCAGGCGGTTGGGATTTTCTCCGTAGCGGCCGTCCGTGGGACGTCTGGATGGTTCCACATACGCCACATTCCACGGTTCGGGGCCGATCACGCGAAGAAAGGTGGCAGGGTTGAACGTCCCCGCACCACATTCGCTGTCAAAAGGCTGCTGTATGGCACAGCCTCTGCGGGCCCAGAAATTCTGCAGCGTAAGAATAACGTCTTGAAAGTTCATATTTTCCCCTAAATCACTATAAATAGTACACCATCCGGCCGGAACGGTCCGTCCCGTCATATTCTGCGGAACCGGCCCTTATCCCAGACAAGGCCTACATGGTATTGAATAAACGCATCAACAGCGCGGCCCCACTGCTTCCACCCTTCGGGTGACAGCGGAATATCAGTCCACATGAGCGGGGGATTCTCCTGCACAAATCGAACGGCGTCAAGGGTTTCAGCGGACATCATAAAACCGCCGCCGGACGCGCCCCCGTGTGCCGAACACTCAAACACACCTTCACGGGGCAAAAAGCGGACACCGGCAACATCTTTCAGCCGCATGCCGCAGCGCGCACAACGGACAGGATCAATGCGATAGCCCTGATCAAAAGCCAGCCGCCCCCGAAAAAGCACCGGAAAAATTTCCGGCACCACATCGGCCGTTTCCAGCAATTCCAGCATGCCGCACGTCAGATCATACGCATCGGCAGCACCCTCAGGCCCTACTCCCATGGCTTCCACAAACTTGATGCAGTTGGCAGCCACACCGGTACGGCCCCAGTCGGAGCGCAAACGGACAGGGCCGTTGAGCAGAGTCCCTTCGTCCAGACACAGATATGTACGCCGCTTGTCACTGGAAACCTTTACCAGCACATGGTTGAGCGCATCAAGACACCCGCAGAAACGTCTGCGGCTGCGGCACCCGCCAAAAGCAAACGCAGTAATCACGCCTCTTGAGGGAGACAAAAAGCGGACCCATAAGTCCGCTTCCCGAAATCTGCCGGTGCGGAGCACCAGCGCTTTTTCCGTAAAATCCATATCCCTCTTGCCGGTAACGGCTATGGAAACTGCAACGTAACCACATCTCCGGGTGCGGCTTCCACCGGAACGGCACGCCCGTTCAGCTTCACGTCCACTCCGCCGCCATTGCCCAGCTTGACAGAAAGCGACTTGTCAAACCGGAACACCACCGCCTGACCGGCCCGCAAAAAAAGCTCTTGATCTCTCACATCATCCATGCGGGCCTCTATCCAGCAGTCGAGGCGGGCCTCGACCCGCAGTTGCTGCTCACCTGCGGCTGCGGCTTTTTTCTGACCGGCCACAGGGGCCTGTTCTGCCTGCGGAACAGGAACTGCCGGAACAGGCGGGGCAACGGGGGCTTTTTGCGGCACAGGCTGCTGTGCTGTCTGTGCACCGGTGCCGGCGGTGTCTGCCGCAACGGCCATTTCTGCAGGCGCCGGAGCAACGATACGGGATGCCGCACCGGAAGAGGCCTTGCCGGTTTCGTTCACAGGCTCGGCTGATTCCGCGGCATTGCCCTGCACAGAGGTGGCGTTGCCTTCAGCCGCGG
The DNA here is from genome assembly GCF_055388115.1 of Oleidesulfovibrio vietnamensis. Lineage (NCBI taxonomy): Bacteria > Pseudomonadati > Thermodesulfobacteriota > Desulfovibrionia > Desulfovibrionales > Desulfovibrionaceae > Oleidesulfovibrio > Oleidesulfovibrio vietnamensis. The sequence continues at coordinate 1,807,114 of NZ_AP042419.1, read as the reverse complement.
ACGGCGTGGAAACCGCAGGCACCGCAGCAGCCGGCACAGACGACCCGTTGCTCTGCACGGTATCGCTCCGCTGCTGTTTTTCGGCAACCACAGGAGCCACCAGATAACGGTACGCCAGGTAACCGCCTGCGGCAAGCAACACCACAACAAGCAATCCGGCCACCAGCGGAGCGGTTCTGCGCCGCGGTTTTACCACCAGCTTGGGCGGCGGCAGCACGGGATCATCGTCACTGTCGTCCACAAATTCCTGTTCAACGACTGAACGCACCAGTTCGGCATCAAACTCCAGCAAACGGGCATAGGTTTTGACAAACCCCTTGGCATACACGGGGTGAGGAAAACTGTCGTTGCGGCCCTCCTCAATGGAGGAAATGATTCTTGCGGCGATCTTGGTGCGTTTTTCCGCATCCTTCAAAGACATGCCGCGGGCTTCACGCGCCTGCCGCAGCGCCTGTCCCAATTCTTTCAAGGTCATCAGCGTCTCCTTGACTAGAGGCGGATATCAACCACCGCACGTTCACGCAGCTTTCGTGTATATTCTTCGAAACGCTCTTTAAGCATGGGTTCACGCAGCTTAGCTTCAATTTCATCGGCCACTTCGTCCACGGGGCGGACAGTGCCTTCAATCACTTCGTCCACATGCAGATAGGCCGCACGGCCGTCATACTCAATCGGGCGACTGAGGCCCCCTGCGGCCACACCTTCAAGAGCCTGCTTCCACTGGCTCACCAGCGAACTCCAGTCCAGCTTGCCTATGGCACCGCCGCTGCTGGCTGCAGGGCCCACAGAATATTTCTTCACCGCATCGGCAAAGCTGATATTCCCCTCGCGGATATCGCGCAGCACAGGTTCCGGATCTGCCGTGGGGGCAAATACAAGCAGGCTAAGACTGATGGATTTATCCTGCATATATTCGTTTTTATGCTCTTCGTAATACGCTTCAATATCCTGACGGGTCACAACGACCTTTCTGCTGACCATAAAGGAAAGCAGCTTCTGACGCATGATATTGTTGCGGATAAGCCCCCGGTAAAAATCAAGATCCTGACCTTCGGACTTCAGCTGAGCCACCAGCTGATCTTCGGTTATCTGCATGCGGGCCAGCAGCGAACGCAGTTCATTATCCACGGCGGCATCGTCTGCCCCCAGATTATAGCGTTCAGCTTCCTGCACCATCAACCTGTCCACGATCATGTCTTCAAGAGTCTCGGACTCAATCTTTTTTATGGCGGCCGCATCCGCAGGATCAAGGGCACTGAGGCCGGCACGGTGCAGCTTGGAAGCGGCACGGGCCTGCAGGTCGTATTGTGTGATTATCTCACCGTTCACAACGGCAACAATTTTATTGATTACCGTTTCCGCCCCGGCACCGGCGACAAACACCGCAAGGGCAGAAACAGTCAAAACGCCGAGCTTGAGTAGACGCAGCAAGAAACCCTCCTGAACAGCCCGCACAACGGGCCAGTTGGTAAGATGCATATAATCTGTGGGATGTAATATCTTTTAATCAGCATTGCAACGAGCGCCGGAAAACACCTGCCCGTCAAGGGCCGCGTCAGCTTGCCCCCGTGGCATTGAACGCTTCCGGAGCGGCAGGCTCCTCCGGCTCCGGCGCCAGTTCCGGAACAGGAGTCTCATCTTCGCCGGGGCGAAGCAACAGGTCAGAAACTTTCACCTCCGCGCTCTCCAGACGTTTTTCCAGCCATTGAGCATAGACCTGCTGCATTTTCTCCTCGATAAGCAGACGCTCGATGATGGGATAGGCCTGAGACGGACCGAGAACTTTTTCCGGCAGCAGCCCCAGCATGATAAAAGCCTCATAGCCAGCTTCGCCGTTAAGCACAGGTGAAGCCTGCCCGTCTTCAAGCTTGGCCAGCAGCTGCTTCCATGTGCCGTGAACCCGGTCTTCTCGCATTTTCAGCTCCCGGACCGAAAGCTGGCTGAAGCTGCCGAGCACCTCTGCCCGGTCCTTACCTTCTGTCAACAAATCGCGGGCCTTTTCCACAGTGCCTCTGTCCGGTCCGGAAATGTACAGAAAATTAATTCTTTCCGGCAGGTAAAAATCGCTCAGATGCGCTTTGTAATAATCTTCAGCTTCTTCAAAACTCAAAGAAATCGCAGGCCGCAGAATTTCGGAACGGAACTTTTCGCGCTGCAGATGCTGCCGCAGCATATACCGCCATGTGGCAAGGTCTATGTAATCTTCGACAAGCACTTTTTCAAACTCACCGGGGGGGTAGTCGGCCCGCACCTCTTCCTCGGCTTTCAGCACCTCTTCATCTGTCACGTCCAGTCCGGATTTTTCCAGATCCTGCTCCACAAGGCGCTGTACAATAAGTCCGGCAAGCGCACTGCCGTAGTCCTTGCGCAACTGATCGACGGAAGGGACCATGGCGCCGCTCCAGCTCAGATGATCCAGATCATAGCGGGCTTCCAGCTCCTGAAGATACACAGGGCTGCCGTTAACCGTGGCCACCACGCCCTGCTGTTCCACATCGTCTTTGCAGCCGGCTGCTGCCATAATCACACATGCAGCCACCACGGCCGCAATCTGTCTGCGCATATCCATCCCGATTGGTTTTAGCTACTGTGCCCGCAGCAATTCAAGTTCCGACTGCAGGGCAGAAAGCCGGTCTTCAAAAGCGGAACCTTCCGGCAGCTGGATTTCCATGATGGCAGGCGGCACCAGACGTGCCCTGCCTGCCCTTTCTGCAACCCAGCCCACCAGTGTGGCAGGAGAAACCGCTCCGGCGTTTTCCGCCCAGGTCAGCCTCACCTTATCCGCAAAAATATCAGCCTTCTGCACATCAAGAGTACCCAGATAACGCTTGAGGCGCAGTATTCCCAGAAAAGCCTGAAGCTCCTGCGGAAAATGACCGAACCTGTCCCGCATTTCCAGCTCGATACTTTCCTGCGCAGCACCGTCCGCTGCCGAAGAAAGAGCCTTGTAATACTTCAGACGCTCTCTTCCATCGTCCATATAGCCTTCGGGAATATGAGCCGTAATGCCTATGTTAAGCTCGGTCTGCACATCATCGCGCACCGGCTCACCCTTCAGGCGGGCCACTTCTTCTTCAAGCATTTCAAGGTACATGTCCAGACCGATCTTGACCATGTGTCCGGACTGCACCTCGCCAAGAATATTACCGGCCCCACGCAGACGCAGGTCTTCCATGGCGACCTGAAAACCGGCCCCCAGATAATCCATTTCAAGTATTATTTTCAAACGCTTGCGTGCAAGTTCCGGCACACCGTCCACATCCGGCACAACAAAGACAGCATGAGCCTGCCGGTCGGAGCGGCCCACCCTGCCGCGCAACTGATACAGCTGCCCCAGACCGAACATCTGCGCCTGATCCACCACAAGCGTGTTGGCACGGGGAAAATCCAGCCCCGATTCCACAATGGCGGTACAGACAAGAACGTCCAGTTCCGCATGCCAGAACTTGTGCATGGTTTCTTCCAGCGCCTTTTCCGACATCTGGCCGTGGGCCATACCCACGCGGGCGTCAGGAACAAGCGACCGGACATACTCGGCCACACGCTCAAGTCCCTGCACCCTGTTGTGCACCCAGAAAACCTGCCCCTCGCGCTGCAGTTCGCGCAGCAGAACCTCGCGCAGAATATCAGGGTCCCGGTCTATGAGAGCGGTCTTTACGGGCTTGCGCTCCGGCGGAGCCGTTTCAATGACGCTCAGCTCACGGATGCCCGACATGGACAGCTGCAGAGTCCGCGGAATAGGAGTTGCAGTCAGGGTAAGCACATCCACATTCCTGCGCATTTTCTTCAGGCGTTCCTTATGCCGCACGCCGAACCGCTGTTCTTCATCCAGAATAAGCAGGCTCAGATTCGGCAGGATGACATCATCAGACAAAATCCTGTGCGTACCGATCAGAATGTCAATCTGCCCGCGTTCACACGCGGCCAGCACTTCCTTCTGACGCTGACGTGAAACAAACCGGCTGAGCATACCCACATTGACGGGAAACTGCCCGAGGCGGCTCCGGAATGTCTGGAAATGCTGTTCCGCCAGCACGGTGGTGGGGCACAGCAGAGCCACCTGTTTTCCGTCCATGGCGGCGCGGAATGCCGCCCGCAGTGCGACCTCCGTCTTGCCGAAGCCCACATCGCCGCATACAAGTCTGTCCATGGGTTCAGCACGTTCCATATCATCAAGAACGTCCTCGATGGCCCGCGCCTGATCAGGAGTCTCCTCAAACCCGAACGATGCCTCGAACTCGCGGTACATGTCGTTTACGGGAGAATAACGGTATCCTTTTGCAACCTTGCGCCACGCATACATCTCCACCAGATCATGCGCGATCCTCTCGATGGCTTTACGGGCTTTGGACTTGCTGGCGCTCCAGCCGGCACCGCCCAGCTTGTCCAGCGAAGGTGCCGTACCGTCAGGCCCCTTGAACCGCTGAACCAGAGAAAGTCTGTCCACAGGCAGGTACAGCTTGTCATCACCGGCATAACGGAGCAGAAGGTAATCGTTTGAGACGCCCCCCAGATCCATTCGCAGCAAGCCCTCGAAGCGGGCGACGCCGTAATCGCGGTGAACCAGCATGGCCCCCGCCTCAAGGTCGTCGTAGGATTTCAACCCCGCAAAAGCGCCGGACCGCACCCTCTGCTGCCGTGTACGCGGCTGCAGCACATCTTCGCCCAGCACAACCGAGTTATCCCACTGCAGTTCAGCCCCCTTGCGGAAAGCCGACACAAGAGCAAAAACACCAGCGGTGCTTTTGTCATACCGCAGATACGGACTGATGCCGTCCTGCTGGGCCAGTGAAAGAAATTTGGCCCTGCTGCGCGCCGAACCGAAACTCAGAACAGTCTGGCGTCTGGTGCGGCTCCATTCCTTGAGAGCTTCAATAAGTGTCTGCCACGGCCGGTCGCTCTGCTCTTTTTCGTAAAAAAGATCCTGAAAGACCTCATACCCGCGTTCCGGCAGGTTTTCTCCCTTCTGCTCCACTCCCATGACCAGTTCTTCAAAGTACACACGCACTGTCTGCCCGAACAAAGCGGTGACGTCTTCCGCCTCACGGATGGTCATGGCCGCAGGCTGGTGAATGCCGTACTCCCGCTCCTGCTGGTCGGAAAAATCATCCCAGGTTCTGGCAGACTGCTTGAGTGCTTCGGCCACATCCCTTTCAGCAGGCAGAATATAGACCGCATCGGGCGGCAGCCAGCGCTCCAGAAAAACGGCATCCTGATAGTATACCCCCGGCAGTAGCGTTGCACGGGCCTCTCCTGCGGCCCCATCAAGCGCTGCAGGCGCACCGTCCGGCAGCAGGCCGGACTCGGCAGCCCGCTGCCAGAAGCTGCGGGCCTCGGCACGGGGTGCGCCTTCCAGCACCACCGGCGCAGTGGGAATAAGAGTCACCTCCGCAAGATTGCCTTTTGACCTCTGGCTTGAAGGATCAAAAAGACGGATTTCTTCCAGAGTGTCGCCGAAAAAGTCCAGCCGTACCGGTTTGGCATAGCCCGGCGGAAAAATATCCAGAATATCCCCGCGCAACGCTATTTCTCCGGGCTGGGTGACATATGCGGTGCGCGTGTATCCCCACTCCACAGCCTGTTCCATGACCAGCCCGGGGGACATGTCCTCGCCGGTCGAAAGAACCAGCTGATGCTTATCAAAAAGGGAAGGAGGAGGAAGCTTGGGAATGAAATTATCAAGCGATACTATGACCGCCTGCGGCATGTGCCGCCTGTTGAGCGCATACAGGCTGGCCATGCGTGCTGCCCACGCAGTACGTCCGGGGCTGCCCGCCGGATGCTGGGGAATAATAATCCAGCGACGCTCCCACGCGGGTACCGTCAGACTCACGTCCTCCGACGATTCGTCCGGCGAAAAGAGCGTTGCCAGCGCCCTGAGCTCTGCCAGCTCATCAGCATTGCGGGCAACCAGCACAACACTCCGGCCCTGATCAATCAGTTCCTTTGCCAGTCTGGCACGGGTCGCAGGGCCGCTGCGGGCCACATGCAGGCTGTGCGCCGCACCGCCGCCCAGCCTTTTCGCTATTTCTTCAAACTGCACAGTGAATCCGTAAAAAAAAGTACGTCAACAAGCAAAAGCCGCCACCCCGCTGACGGGTTGATGGCGGCTTCAGCAAACGCGACAAGGCAGGCTACAGCGTGCCAAGTGCGCTCATATCTTCGTGTGATAGCAACCGGTCGAGATCGAGCAGAATCAGAAGCCTGTCCTGCAGCTTGCCCACACCGCTTATGTAATCCGATTCCATACCTGCAACCACCGGTGGCGGCGGTTCGACCGTTCCGGCCGGAATACGCAGGACTTCGGAAACCGAATCCACAATAAAGCCCACGATCATGTTATTTATCTCAATAACAATAATACGCGTATGCTTGTCATGCTTTTTGGAATCAAGTCCGAATCTGCGACGCAGGTCAATAATGGGAATGACCTTGCCGCGCAGATTGATGACACCTTCGACAAACTCGGGAGCCCGGGGTACTTTCGTGATCTCCATGGTACGGATAATTTCCTGTACCTTGAGGATCTCGACGCCGAACTCTTCTTCGCCGATACTGAATGTCACCAGCTGCAACAGCTCGTCATCCTGCTTTCTCTGAGTCTCATTCATGCTGACAACTCCTTTGTCAAATCCGTGACCGGATCTGCTCCTGCCGCAGGGCAAGAATCACTTGCATAATTGTGAACCAAAACAAGAGCGTTGGCAACCCATGCCGGTTATAAGACAGTCGGGGAAGCACACCCCGCAGTCTCCTACAAAATGGTTGTAAAACGATTCGCGGTCGCGTAAAAGGATTTTTACCTGTTTATAACCGGCAGCCGCCTAACACCGCGCCACGGAGCACTTCTCAATGGCTCACATTTTTCCGTATCCCGATGATGTCCCGCTGAACGTTCAGATCAAGTCCTTGGGAGACGAAGAATTACTGGATTTCTGGGAAGAGACGCAGTTCCTTGAAAAAGTATTTCAGGAAGAAATAATACCCGTTCAGCAGCACTCATTTGAATACGAAAAGCTTATTCTGCAGGAACTGCAGCTGCGTTCATGCAGGCGCTGTCTTGCCGAACGCCGGTTTTAGAACATTTTTTGTCCGGCACCGCAAATTGTGCTGCTCTGACCAAAAGAGAAAAGCCCCGCGCAAGCGGGGCTTTTTTTTACAATACTGTGTCCCGTCCTGAAATAGGTTGACAAGTAAGGAGCCTATTTCATGGAAAGTGAAAAGAATCAGCATGTAAAGCGCACCCAACGAGACTACACGATGGCCTTTAAAATATCCGTCGTGACTCAAGTGGAACAAGGCGAAATGACATACAAGCAGGCTCAGAAGATGTATGGTATTCAAGGGCGCAGCACTGTGCTTATCTGGCTTAGAAAGCACGGAACTCTTGATTGGAGCAAGCCTGTGGTACATTCGAGTAAATCGCCAAAAGCTAAAGAGACTCCCGCGCAGCAAATCAGAAGATTGGAACGGGAGCTGAGGGACGAGAGGCTGAAGAACATGCTTCTCAACGAAATGATTGACATTTCAGACCGCGAATACGGGACTGCCATAAGAAAAAAGTTTACCCCCGAGCTGCACGAAATCTTCAACAAAAAGCCAAAGTAAGCTTGGCGGCTTGTTGCAGGCAGCTCGGGGTGAGCCGCCAATCTGTTTATCAGGCCGAAAAGCGTTTTGAATTCCGAGCTATCCAGCTTCAAGTTGTGAAAGAGCTGGTGCTTGCCGTCAGAGCCAGAATGCCTCGGCTTGGAACCAGAAAGCTGTATTCGCTGCTGTGCGATGCTATCAGCGCAAAGGGAATCAAGCTTGGGCGCGATGCTTTGTTCGCGTTGTTACGAAAGGAGCACATGCTCATAAGGCGCAAACGAAACTACACAAAAACAACAAATTCAAAGCATTGGCTCAAGAAGCACCCGAACTTGTTTAAAGATATCCGACCATCAAGTCCGGAGCAGGTTTTTGTTAGTGACATCACATATCTTTCGACAAGAGAGCAGACCTACTACCTCACCTTGGTGACGGATGCTTATAGTAGAAAGATCATGGGACATAGCCTCAATCGGGATCTTGGAGCTGAAGGGGTGTCCAAGGCACTGGAAAAAGCTGCCAGGAACCGTTTGACTACCAAAGAGGCAATCCACCACTCTGACAGGGGGCTTCAGTACGCATCGACCATCTACCAAGACAAGTTGAGTAAGGCAGGGATGCTTTGTTCCATGACTGATGGATACGATTGCTATCAGAACGCTTTGGCTGAACGGGTGAATGGCATCCTGAAGCAAGAGTTTCTATTTGTGCCATGCAAAAGTTACGATGAGTTGAAGGCAGTTGTGGACGAGTCGATCGGAATCTATAATACGGAGCGTCCTCATCTTAGCCTGAATATGAAGACGCCGGAGTATGTACATAAAATGGGCTGTGAGGTTGCCCTCACAGCCCAAACTTGAACAATCTAAAAAACGTCAACTCATTTTAGGACGGGTCACTGCTTTGCAAATGAAGATCATTTGCCGGAGGGCCGCCCCACGCAGAAGTAGGCGAAGCCTTCCTTCGCCATAAATTCAGGCGAATACAGGTTTCTGCCGTCAAACAATATGGGCGCGGTAAGTGACTTGCGTACGCGGCCGAAATCAGGATTACGGAACTGATTCCACTCGGTGACCACCAGCAGAGCCTGCGCGCCTTCCACAGCTTCGTACTGTTCATCCACAATGGTAACCAGAGGATTATCGGCCAGCAGTGCACGTGCATTGTCGGCAGCCACGGGGTCGTATGCCTGAACCTTCATGCCCTGCGCGGTAAGTTCCTGTATTATAGTCAGGGCTGCCGCTTCGCGCATGTCATCAGTATTGGCCTTGAATGCCAGCCCCCACAAGGCGATGGTCTTGCCCTGCACTCCGCCCTGCGGGGCAAAGTATTCCAGAATCCGCTCAGCCATGTGTTTTTTCTGCCGGTAGTTCACATCCTCCACAGCTTCCAGCAACTGGGGTCTGAATCCGTACTCCCGTGCGGTATGGATGAGTGCCTTGACGTCTTTGGGGAAGCAGGAACCGCCGTAGCCCACTCCCGGATAAATAAAATGGTAGCCGATACGGTGGTCTGAACCTATCCCCGTACGCACGTCGCGCACATCTGCCCCCACACGCTCGCACAGCGTGGCGATCTCGTTAATGAACGAAATTTTGGTGGCAAGCATGCAGTTGGCCGCATATTTGGTCATTTCAGCACTGCGCACGCCCATAACAATAAGCTTTTCACGACTGCGGGCAAACGGCGCATACAGCTGCTTAAGGTATTCTGCCGTTTCGGCGCTGTCGGTTCCCACCACCACCCGGTCAGGCTTCATGAAATCGTTGACCGCATCGCCTTCCTTGAGGAACTCGGGGTTGGAAACCACGTCGAACGGAATGTCCACCCCGCGCTTTTCCAGTTCCGCGGCGATAATGGCGCGAACCTTGTCAGCGGTACCCACGGGTACTGTGGATTTATCAACCACTATTTTTCTGTCAGTCATGCCGGCGCCCACCTGACGGGCCACCTGTTCCACAAATCCAAGGTCGCAGGAGCCGTCATCGCGGGAGGGGGTACCCACAGTGATGAACACGAAAAGCGAGTCCTTCAACCCGTCTTCAAGACTGGTGGTAAACTGCAGGCGCCCCTCTGCGTAGTTGCGGCGTACAAGTTCTTCCAGTCCCGGCTCGTAAATATGCACCTTGCCGGCTTTCAGCGTTTCGACCACCTCGGGATTCACGTCCACGCAACGGACGGTATTACCCATTTCAGCAAAGCAGGCGGCGCTGACAAGTCCTACATAGCCAGTACCGACAATACAAACGTTCATTATGATATCCTTATAGCGTTGAGTATGCTTCCTTGATCAGTTTTCTGCACGATTCAGTTACTCACAACCCCCAAAAACGTCAATGCCTGGCGGGCGGCCCCGTTTTTTTGAAGACGGATGCTTGACTTTCCGGCAGGCTCTTCTGAGAGTGCAAAAAAATATTCAGGAGACTGACATGCCTGTGCTTGTTGTTAATGTTGATCATGTTGCCACCCTGCGCCAGCAGCGCATGGGAAAAGAACCGGAACCGGTCACCGCAGCCCATCTGGCTGAACTGGCCGGAGCCCGCGGAATAATAGTACATCTGCGTGAAGACAGACGGCACATTCAGGACAGGGATGTGGAGATGATAGCGGCCACCCTGAACACGCGCATGCATCTGGAAATGGCCGGCACCCCCGAAATGCGCGAAATTGCCCTGCGTATCAACCCCCATATTGTCTGTCTGGTTCCGGAAAAAAGAGAAGAACTGACAACCGAAGGCGGACTGGTTGTGGCCGGACGCGAAAAAGAGCTTGCAGCCTACCTTGCCCCCATACATGCCAGAGGCATACGCTCCAGCCTGTTCATAGAGGCAGAACCCGCGCAGATACGTGCCGCGCGTAATGTCGGTTCGGAGTATGTGGAACTGCACACCGGACACTTTGCCGACGCAGCCACTCAGGACGAGATGCGCCGGGAGCGTGATAAAATCGTACGCGGCGTTGAACTGGCCCGCACGCTCGGGCTCAAGGTTAATCTGGGTCATGGGCTAAACTACACCAACATCTACGAATTCAAGAACGTTTCCGGAATCAGCGAATACTCCATCGGGCATTCCATTGTTTCCAGAGCTGTGCTGACAGGCATGGAAAAAGCCGTGGCACAGATGGCGGCCATCATAGCCACGTTCAGCGAATAGCCCTTCACCGCGGAAACAGGCATGATTTTAGGAACAGGACTGGACCTGACCGAACTCGGACGCATACGCGCCGCCCTTGAAAGGCAGCCTGAAAGGTTTCCGCGCCGCATTCTGCATGATTCTGAACTTGCGGCCATGCCACGTCTGTCCGTCGCGTGGCTGGCCGCACGTTTTGCCGCCAAGGAAGCCGCGGCAAAGGCACTGGGAACAGGATTCACCGGCGGTGTGGCGTTCAGGGACATCGAAGTGTATAAGGAACTGTCGGGAAAGCCATGCCTGCGCTTTCACGGCGCCGCGTTTGAGCATGCACAAAAAATGGGTGTGAAAAAAATCCACCTTTCACTGACCCACGGCAGAGACACCGCTGCCGCCGTTGTCATACTCGAAGGCTGACAAAGGGGCCCCGCGGATCTGCAACAAGAGGTGTGTTTATGTTTCTCCCCCTGCCCACACCACAGGAAATGAACCGGTGGGATCAGGCTGCCGTTGACGAAGCGGGCATGCCTGCCGAGATGCTGATGGAAAACGCCGCCCGCGAAGCTTTCAGAGTGCTGTGCGGCTGCTTTGAAAAATCCTCGGCAACGGGCGCGCATACGGCGGAAGACCCTGCATGGTGCCTTGCTGAAAAGCGCATCCTCTGTTTCATGGGTGGAGGAAACAACGGCGGCGATACCGCCGCACTGGCCAGACTTCTTTGCGGTGCCGGTGCCACCGTGCTTGTGGTGCACACGCGCCCGCTTGAAGATTTCCGGCAGGAGGCGGCATGGCACATAGAGCGTGCACTTCAGGCGGGAGTGCTTTTTGTACAGTATGACGCATCTTGTCCCGCAGTTATCCCCGCTGTCCTTTCCACCAAGGAATTATCAAACTGGAACGACGACGCCTGCCCGGTGCCCGTCATGCCGGACATCGTGGTTGACGGTCTGCTGGGAACGGGACTGCAGGGCGAAGTGTCAGATTCGCTGCTGGCACTTATCCGGCATATCAATGCGCTGGCACGGACCGCATTTGTCTTTTCACTGGATATTCCCAGCGGTATGGACGGACTGACGGGGCTGCCCTCTCCGGAGTGCGTCTGTGCCCGCTGCACCGTCACATTTCAGGCTCCGAAGACAGGACTGCTTCACCCCGAGGCAAAGGAATATACCGGCAGGCTGCACATACGGGACATCGGCATTCCTCCCGCTATCCAGAACAGATATCCCACGCGACTTCGCAGGGCCACATGTGCTGTTGCCGCACTGCCCCCCCCGCCCTCGGCGGCCATGCACAAGGGCACGGCAGGCCGTGTGCTGGTCATCGGCGGGTCCGCAGGGCTTTGCGGTGCTCCGCTGCTGGCGGCTGCCGGAGCCTTGCGCGCCGGTGCCGGACTCGTCACGGTGGCCGTTCCTGCCCGCCTTGAAGCCTGTGTCAGACATGGCAATCCGGACATCATGACATTGCCGCTTGCGTGCGGCGACGACTGGGCCGCTTTTGACGCACGCATGCTGGAAGGGCTGGATGAGCGCTACGACGCAGTCATTGTGGGCAACGGCATGGGGCGCTCGGCTCACGCCGGCGAGGCGCTTGCCGAAATTTTGAAAACCCCCAGGCCTGCCTCCGTCATCGATGCGGACGCACTTTTCCATTTACGCCACCCTACGCAGATGCTTGCATTGATGCGTGAAACAGATATTCTTACACCTCATCCGGGCGAAATGGCTTTTCTGACGGGCCTGACCATAGAGCAGGTACAGGCAGACAGGCTTGCCGCGCTGGAAATGCTGACGCGGCGCACAGCAGCAACCTGTATTCTGAAGGGCGCAGGCACTCTGGTGGGCAGCACACAGTCATTTACAGCGTTTATCGACGCCGGAGGGCCGTCACTGGCGGTGGGCGGCTCCGGCGATGTGCTTGCCGGTATATGCGCCGCATTTGCGGCACAGGGCCTTGGGGCATTCAATGCCGCCGCCGCTGCGGCATTCATCCACGGAAAAGCCGGAGAACTCCTGTTGCAGGAATTTCCGTTGCGCGGTACTACCGCATCTGAAATAGCTGATACCATTCCCCGTACCAGAAAGGAGCTTTATCATGCTTAGCGCAAAAGACATCATGTCCGCAGACCCTGTGACCGTAGCTCCTGACATGGATATCATCGAAGCCACCAAACTGATGCTGGAATACAAGTTCAACGGCCTGCCCGTTGTGGACGACGCCGGCAAGCTGGTGGGAGTGCTGTGTCAGAGCGACCTTGTCGCTCAGCAGAAAAAGGTCAATCTGCCCTCTCTTTTCACCATTCTTGACGGCTTCATTCCGCTGAAATCGCTATCTGACATGGATTCGGAAATGCGCAAGGTCGCTGCCACCCGTGTCAGCGATGCCATGACCGACAATCCGGCCACTGTCACGCCGGATACCCCGCTGGATGAAGTCGCCACCCTGATGGTGGATTCCAAGTATTATACGCTGCCCGTTGTCAAGGACGGCATTCTTGTCGGCGTTGTCGGCAAAGAAGATGTTCTGCGCACGCTGGTCGGCGTTTAGCCCGTATTCAAGCCATGCAGCTTTCACTCAGGCTTCATGATGCAGAAGCCACGCTGAAACTGGGAGCGATACTTGCGGACTGCATACGGCAGTCCGGCAGTGGTATTGCGCTTCTTCTCTGCGGCAGTCTGGGTGCCGGTAAAACAACACTTGTCCGCGGACTGGTGTCGGCCCTGCCCGGCGGCTTTGCCGCTGAAGTGAGCAGCCCCAGCTTCAATATATGCAACATATACCCCACCGGACCGGAAACGGTGCACTACGACCTGTACAGGCTGCAGGGTGCTCCGGTGGATGACAGTCTTTACGATCATGTGGAAGACGGTTCTTCCGTCGTGATTATCGAGTGGGCCGAATACCTGCCTGCCGATGCAAAGCCTGACAACGCTCTGGTGCTCACATGGCTCGAACAGCCCCAAGGCAGACTGGTAACCATCCAGGCTTCCGGCACCGGAGCAGAAAATGTACTTGCCTGTCTGACCCCGCAGACGGCCGGGTTCACTGCATAAGCACAACACGGCGCCCTTTGAAACTACGCTAAACGATTAGGATTACGGTATGCGTATTCTGGTTCAGAAGTTCGGTGGAACTTCAGTCGCAAATCTGGAATGCATGCAGCATGTCAAGCAGAAAGTGCTGCACGCCCGAGAAAACGGTTACAAAGTAATAGCCGTTCTTTCCGCCATGTCCGGAGAAACCAACCGGCTGCTCAACATGGCCGGCCAGTGGTCGCAATGCCCCGACGAGGCGGAAGTGGATGCGCTCATCTCCACGGGCGAGCAGGTCTCGGTATCGCTTTTTGCCATGCTGCTGCAGAACGAAGGCATCAAGGCCCGCTCGGTGCTTGGTTTTCAGATTCCGCTGAAAACCAATACGGCCTACAGCCGTGCCCGCATTCTTGATATCCGCAAAGACACCCTGGTCGAACTGCTTGAAGCGCACGATGTGCTGGCCGTTGCCGGCTTTCAGGGCATAAACGATGATAACCGCATAACCACGCTCGGTCGCGGCGGCTCCGATACTTCTGCCGTGGCGCTGGCGGCGGCTCTGGGCTGTGAATGCGAAATTTATACTGATGTGGACGGCGTATACACGACAGACCCCAATATGTGTTCCTCAGCCCGTAAACTGGACCGCATTTCCTATGACGAAATGCTTGAGATGGCCAGCATGGGAGCAAAGGTTCTGCAGATACGTTCTGTGGAATTTGCAAAAAAATACAAGGTGCCTGTCCGCGTTCGCTCAACTTTTACCAATGATTCAGGAACATTGCTTACTCAGGAGGACTCTCAGATGGAAGCCGTCATGGTATCCGGCATTGCATATGACAAGGATCAGGCACGAATTACCCTACGCGGTGTGCCGGACACGCCCGGCGTGGCCGCGTCGCTGTTCTGTCCCCTTGCCGATGCCGGCATAGTGGTGGACATGATAGTCCAGAACCCGAGTCTGGACGGCGTCACAGACATGACGTTCACCGTTCCCCGCAAAGACCTGACGAGAGCGCTTGAACTGGTGGAAAAAACCAGAGCAGAAGTGGGCGCCAAGGAAGTGCTGCACGACCTCAATGTTTGCAAAGTTTCGGCAATCGGCGTCGGCATGCGCAATCATTCGGGCGTTGCCAGCAAAACTTTTGCCACGCTGCGCAGAGAAAACATCAATATTCTGATGATCAGCACTTCTGAAATCAAAATAACCTGTCTGATAGAAGAAAAATACACAGAACTGGCCGTCCGCACACTGCATGATGCCTTCGGCCTCGACAAAGATCAGTCACAGGCGGGCTGACACACAATGCCATGAAGCACATAGAAATATACGACACCACGCTGCGTGACGGCACTCAGGCCGAGGATATAAACCTCAGCACCGAAGATAAAATCAAGATAGCTCTCAAGCTGGATGAGCTGGGAGTCCGGTATATTGAAGGCGGCTGGCCGGGGTCCAACCCTGTGGACAGATCGTTTTTCAGCGATATTGAAAACTATGCCCTGAAAACAGCGCGCATTGCCGCTTTCGGCAGTACGCACCATCCTAACTTTCAGGCACAGGAAGACCCCAACCTGCGGGCCATTATCGAATCGGGCGTCAGTACAGCCACCATTTTCGGCAAAAGCTGGGATGTGCATGTCAAGGAAGCGCTACGTGTCACAGAGCAACGCAATCTGGAAATCGTTCACGATTCCGTTGCCTATCTGCGTCAAAAGCTCTCGGAAGTGCTTTTTGACGCCGAACATTTCTTCGACGGCTTCAAGGCAAATCCCGACTATGCTCTTGCGGTGCTCCGGCAGGCTTATGCAGCCGGAGCCCGCGTGCTGGTGCTGTGCGATACAAACGGCGGCAGCCTGCCCAGTGAAGTGGCAACCATAACCGCCTCTGTGCGCAAAGCCCTGCCCGATGCCGCGCTGGGCATACACGCACACAACGACTGCGAGCTTGCGGTGGCTAATTCCATCGCCGCGGTACAAAGCGGGGCAACCCATATTCAGGGCACAATGAACGGAGTCGGTGAACGCTGCGGCAACGCCAACCTCTGCTCCATCATCCCCACGCTGGAACAGAAATTTGCCCGGACGTATCAGTGTCTGCCCGAGGGCAGGCTTCCGCAGCTGACACGTATTTCCCATTTTGTCTCCGAAGTGGCCAATGTGCAGCCGTTCAGCCGCCAGCCCTTTGTGGGCAGGTCGGCCTTTGCGCACAAGGGGGGCATTCATGCCAGTGCCGTTAACCGTATGGCCAGCCTGTATGAACATATGGACCCTGAAGAAGTGGGCAACAGACAGCGGGTACTGCTTACCGAACTTGCAGGCAGGAGCAACATTGTTTCCATAGCCCGCAGATTCGGTTTTCATCTCGACAAGGATGAACCAGTTGTCAAAGGTCTTCTCAAGGAACTGAAAGACAACGCAAGTCTTGGGTACGACTATGCGGCTGCAGAGGCATCTGTGGAGCTGCTGCTTTTTAAAAAGCTGGCCCGCAGGGGTGTCCGGCAGTTTTTCCGGCTTATCAATTTCCGTGTCATAGAGTCAAAACAGGGACGCGACGCCGAACCCATGTCGGAAGCCACAGTCATGGTAGAAGTGGAAGGAGTGGAAGAGCACACGGCAGCTTCCGGCCGGGGTCCTGTCAACGCGCTGGACAACGCCCTGCGCAAAGCGCTTTCGGGTTTTTATCCCCGCCTCAACGAAATGCGGCTGCTCGATTTCAAGGTGCGGGTGCTGAACGGAAGCAAACGCAGCGACGGCGGTACGGCCTCCGTCGTACGGGTGCTCATTGAGTCCGGTGACCAGCATAGCCGCTGGGTAACCGTAGGGGTATCATTCAACATCATCGAAGCCAGCTGGCAGGCGCTGGTGGATTCCATTACCTACAAACTGTATAAAGACGAAGGTGAACAGCGGGCCAAACTGGGCTAGCAGAACACAATTCCCGCCACGGCGGGGCCCGATAAAAATCAAGGCCGGTCACCCGGCCTTTTTCATTCAATTCGCTGTCTGCGTTCAGCTGTCCACAAGCTCATACCGGCTGTTGCCGTCCTGATCATCACGGTACCTGAACACCAGATTACGTCCGCCGCGTTTGGCCTCATAAAGAGCCCGGTCTGCGGAATCGATAAGATTATCCTCATAAGCGCCGCGCCACAAACTGCTGGCAAAAGCCACTCCGGCACTCAGGGTGATGCTGATGCCGCTTCGCACCACCTCCCCGCTGTTATTGCGGATGACAAAGTTAAAATTCTCCATGCTGCTGCGGGCGCTCTCTGCAATTTTTTCCGCCAGAGAAGCAAGTGCCCCTCTGAGCACCACGGAAAACTCCTCGCCCCCGTAACGGGCAACAAGAAAATCTTTTTCGTGTTCGGCAGCATGCCCGCGGACAGCCTCCTGTAAAATTCTGGCCACGGTCTGAATGGCCTGATCCCCTATGCGGTGGCCGTATTCGTCGTTGAAATTTTTAAAATTATCAATGTCCAGCATGATGAGAGAAAGCGGGGTTCCCTCTCTGCGCCAGCTTTGAACCGCGCCGGAAAGAAAGGCATCAAATGCGCGCCTGTTATGCAGACCACTCAAAGGATCACGCTGGGTCAGTTCTGTCATGGCTGCGGCGTCACGTTCCATCTCAAGCAGAACTTCACGAAAGGTATCTTTCAACAAAGCCACGACTTCTTCGGGCTCTCTGCCCTCGGTCACCGCCTGAATGCTGCGGGATTCCAGATGCTCCACATCACCTTTTCTGCGCAGCAGGATACTGCGGAACTCGCCGGCAAGAGCCATGGTTTCCTGCATGGCCCTGTTAAGGCGCTGCTCATAGGGTGCCACAAGAATCTGTCTGTCACGCTCCAGAATTCTCTCGTAATTCCGGTCTGAAAAATCTTTGTTTTGCAACAGGTCAACAAGCAGTTGCTGAACCTGCATTTTCTGTTCATCTGTCAGATAGGAATATTCCTGCATGCCTCGCATGTACAAAACAAGAGTCCGCCACTTTGCATCACGGGGCACTCCTGCGTTGTCAAGAGCTTCGCACATACGGCCGTCAGCAGAAAAATCGCAGTGCAGGCGGTCGTCGCAGACAGCATGCACCGAACCGGCAACATCTTTAAGCGGGCTAATCTTCATAACACTATACCTGTCAGCAGAAGGATTATCACTACATGATCACTGTAACGGCCAGACATCGCATGACCTTGCCGGAGCCATGCCTGCCATGAAGCTTTCGGTCAGAGTATCAAAATGCACGACATTCCGATAGGAAATTTTATAATAGGCTTCACATTTCTGTGTAAAAGACCGCATACTGCGCCTGTTTCCGCGGTACCCCCCCTGCGGGGTCGCCAGGTCTGCCACATGCCTCCACATGCCTGTCTTTGCGGTTATTGCCCGCCGTTGCGCGGCCAGCAGGGTGTCGCGCAGCCCGACAGGCGTATCGGCGTGCTGATAAAGCCAGGCTGCCCCTGACGCGACAAGCACTTCGCTCAGCAGGCGTCTGTCCGGCAGATACACGTCTGCCAGTACCCTTCCGTACCTGTCACGGCTGCTTTTTTCCATATCGATCAGCACCTGCCGTTTCTTCAGCAACCCGACAAGCTGTTGATGCGCTCTGTGTGCATAAAAGCCGGAAGCATGGCCGTTACGGCCCACTTCGGGAGCATCAATTCCCCTGAGACGGACAACTGTTCCGCCGGCAAGGACTATCGTATCGCCGTCAGGTACCGAGGAGATATCATACCGCAGGAGTCCGGCTTCTGCAGTGCAGGCAAAACACGCCAGCAGAAACGTGCACAAACATAGTCGCATCACTGCATACGCGGCAGGTACGCTCACCGGCAGGGCTTTTTTATGCATGAAACACCAAAAAGGCGGCCCCGTGCGGAGCCGCCCTGAAGTCTAGCTTTCGTAGTACGAGCGCAGGGTCTGGCTCCTTACCGGATGCCTGAGCTTGCGCAGCGCCTTGGCTTCTATCTGCCTGATGCGCTCTCGTGTCACGTTAAACAGCTTTCCGACCTCTTCAAGAGTGTGATCGGACTTCTCGTTGATGCCGAAGCGCTTACGCAGCACCTGCTCTTCGCGGGGAGTCAGATCAGCCAGCACTGCGGCAATCTGCTCACTCAGCTTGGTGTTGACCACTTCTTCGGCAGGAGCAACGGCTTTCTTGTCTTCAATAAAATCACCGAGGCTCGAATCTTCTTCATCGCCGATAGGCGTTTCAAGGGAGATGGGTTCCTTGGCAATTTTCAGAACCTTTTTCACCTTGTCGATGGGGTAATCCATACGTTCGGCGATTTCTTCAGGTGTGGGGTCACGCCCGAGTTCCTGAACAAGATAACGCGATGTACGGATCAGCTTGTTGATGGTTTCGATCATATGCACAGGAATACGGATTGTCCGCGCCTGATCTGCAATGGCGCGCGTGATGGCCTGACGGATCCACCACGTGGCGTAGGTCGAAAACTTGTACCCGCGCTGATACTCGAACTTGTCCACAGCTTTCATCAGGCCGATGTTCCCTTCCTGAATCAGGTCAAGAAACTGCAAACCGCGGTTGGTGTATTTTTTGGCGATGCTCACCACAAGGCGCAGGTTGGAACGGATAAGTTCCTGCTTGGCACGCATGGCATGACTGTTTCCGCGCTTGATACGCCAGAGCACTTCTTCAAGGTCAGTCACGTTGTGGCAGCATTTCTCCTGAAGCCTGTTCAGGATTTCCATTTTGCCCATGATCATTTCCTTGAATGAAAACAGCTCTTCAACCGTCAGATTAAGGCTGTCTGCCGCCACAACCGGATTGATTTCGCGGTCGTCCAGCTGACGGAACAGCTCGCGCATTTCCGTCTGGGTCTTGCCGGTGGACAATATATATGCCGAAAGGTCCCGCTGGCAGTTATGCATCTGACGCACATAGTCTTCAACCGTTTCTATAATACGGTCGATAAGCGTTTTTTCCAGCTTGATGTCGCGCAGTCGGGAGACTATCTCCTCTTTATAGGCGATAATTTCCTTCTGGATACCATATACGCGGCGCTCAAGCGTGCAGCACTCGTCAAGACGCTGATAAACCTTGCGTTTTTTCTTGAATGTAGACTGGATTTCATCCAGCAGCAAAATAACCCGCTGCCGCTGGTTCATCTCGTCTTCGCTGGGGTCGTCTTCCTCGATGGTTTTAACCACATCCTTAAGTTTGATGCGGTTTTCCTTCAGGTCTTCGCCCACGGAAATAAGCTCTTCCACAGCAATGGGAACTTCCACCAGAGCGTACAGAACATCCTGCTCTCCGGTCTCTATCTTCTTGGCAATGTTCACTTCACCGTCACGGTCGAGCAACGGCACAGCGCCCATTTCCCGCAGGTACATCCTTACAGGGTCTGTACTGCGCGAAGAATAGTCGGCAGGATCGTCTTCATCGGTCAGCTCCAGCCCTCCGTCACCCCCTTCGTCATCTGCCTCGGCAGGGGAAACGCTTATTTTTTTGCCGTCTTTTTCAGAATCGACAATCGCAATATCAAGCTGATCGAAAATCCCGATGATTTCTTCAATCTGCTCAGGCGTGTTGACCTCTGCCGGCAAAGCTTTGTTAACTTCCTCAAACGTGAGAAAGCCCGCGACCTTGCCTTTGGCAATCAGGGTCTTGATTTGCTGGATTTCCTTAATGTTGCCCATCGGATCTCCCCAGATTATCTTTCATGGCCCGAAGAAGCTCAAAACCCGCTTCGGAATTTGCATCACTGCTCAGCTGTCTCAGTGCCGCCAGCATCATCCTGCTTTGTTCTTTCTGATTCAGTTCGGCCAACTTGGAGTATAAGTCCTCAAGTTCCTGCCGCTCGTTCTCAGCCGGAATAGGGCTGGCAACCCTGCATCTGATCCAAAGCGCTTTCTGTTCTTCAGAAAAATGGTTCGGCGCTTCATCGGCTCCGAACGCCAAAAGTTTATCCCACATATCTCTGGCCCAGCGCGAAACAAGCACTTCCTCCGCGCCGCGGGCCTGCAGGTTGGAAATATGGTGCGGAAAGCGGACGAGAAACTCCATAAGATGCATCTCAAGTTTCTTTTCCTTTCCCGTCTGCACACGATTGCCCGCTGCACGCTGCTGTCTGTTTCGCCCTGCAGGCGAAGAAAGCGAAGCCCGCAGGTCCGCTTCCTGCAGCCCCAGACCGCCGGCAAGACGCGTCACATAAAAGCTTGCCAGATCGGGCCGGTCGAGCTGGCGCAGAAAAGCCGCCGTCCAGTCCAGAATCTCCCGCGGCGAATAAGAATCCCGTAGCGTCCTGATGCAGTATTCAAGCCCGTCGGGAGCTGATTCCGTCAATTCACGAAAAGCCTGTGCCCCCTGCTGGTGCAGCAGGCTGTCGATATCTTCGCCCTCGGGCATCAGCACCACACGACAATCCATACCTTTCACCAGCATCATTTCGCAGCTGCGCAAAGCGGCCTTGCGCCCGGGACCGTCACCGTCAAAAAGCAGGTCAACATGCGAGCAAAAGCCGCCGAGACGCTTTACCTGCGCCTCCGTCAGGGCCGTACCCAGCACACCGCAGGCATTGGTATGCCCGAACTGGTGCAAAGCCAGCACGTCCATATACCCTTCTGTCAAAAGAGCACGCTTATGCTGCGATATGGACCTTCTGGCCTGATACAGGCCGTACAGATGGTCGCCCTTTTTGTATATGGTACTGTCACTGCTGTTTATATACTTCGCCTGATCTTCTGAGCTAATTATTCTGCCGCCAAAAGCAATAACTTTTCCCGAAAGATTTTTGATGGGAAAAATAAGTCTGCCCCGGAACCTGTCATACATTCTGCCGGAGTCGTTGGATGAAAGCAGCCCGGCACGGGTGGCATCGCGGGGAGCATACCCGGCACGCTGTAATTCATCGGAAAGTGCAGCCCACTCTCTTTTGCTCCAGCCCAGCTCAAAAGAACTGACAATCTCGTCGGGTATTCCCCGGTCGGCAATGTAGCTGCGGCACTCAGCACCGGCCGCGGACTGCAGATTTCTGCGGAAATGCTTTGTCGCCAGCTCGTACATTTCATAACAGCGGGACCGGAACTTGCGCTCCTGCTCTTCTCTGGGATCGGCCTGCCGCTGGCCCAGAGTCACCCCCGCCTCTTCGGCAAGCTGCTCCAGCGCCTCCCGGAATTCAAGTCCGTTTATCCGGCTGTAAAAATCAATTATATCACCGGAAGCCTGACAACCGAAGCAGTAGAAAAAGCCCTCTTCCTCATTGATGGAAAAAGAAGGTTTGGTCTCCTGATGAAAAGGACACGGTGCCATCCAGCGGTTGCCTATACGGCGCAATTCAACATATCGCCGCGCCAGCTCGGCAAGATTCAGTCTGGACTTGATGGCCTGTACAGCCGAATTATCGTGACCCGACATAATGGCACAATCTCCGCAAATGCAAGGCTACTTCAATTCGACAATGGTCATGCCGTCGCCGCCGCGCCCTTCGGGGGCAAGACGGAAAGCATCGACCGCAGCAAAACTCCGCAAAAAAGCGTGAACTTCCTTCCGCAGCGCACCTGTACCCCGGCCATGGACCACTTCCACCTCGCGGGTACCGGCAAGCAGTGCGTTATCAAGCACAGCCGCAAGCTCTGCCACGGCCACATCGGCTCTCATCCCGCGCAGATCTGCGCGCATGGGCGGACCGGCAGGTTCCTGCACGTTATCTTCCGCCACCACCGACTCACGCCGTACGGTCTTCGGCGCGGCAGGCGGTACCGACGCGGCCACATCCTTGCAAGAAACCCACAAAGACACACCGTTCAAGTCAACTTTAAGGCGCTCTTTGCGTGCGTCAACCTCTTCAATGACCGCCTTTTTTCCCCAGGGAATATAACGGACAGTCATGCCTGCGCAAAGTGCTTCCACCGGGGCGGCCTGTTCCTGCTGCGCCGCGGCCTGCTCGCTGACAAGACGCTGACGCACCGCCGCAAGGTCTTTCAACGCCTGCTTATGGCTGCGCTTACCCTGTTTCCAGTCATGCAGCACGTCCTGCGCCTGAGCCTGCACACTTTCAAAAAGACGGAGCCGCTCCTTTTCAAATCTGGCTTCAAGCTTGTCCCGCTTGCTCTTCAGTCGCAGCTTTTCGCGTTCAAGATCTTCCAGTTCCTGTTCTCTGGATACTGCAAGAGCATTAAGACGTTCAATAAGCGCAGCGGAATCTTCTCCGTCCAGCAGCAGATAGTTATGCGCACGCCTGAGCACAGCATCGGGCATGCCATGTTCACGGGCAACATCCAGAGCCTGACTGGCCCCAACCTGATCATAGGCAAGACGGTACAGAGGTCTCTTGGTACCGGGATCAAAAAGCACCGAAGCAGCGCGGACACCTTCCCTGCTCAAGGCATAGGCTTTGAGAGCCGGAAAATGAGTAGCCACACACACGGTGACATTCTTTTCCATAAGCTCGTCAACCACAGCCTGAGCCAGCGCGGCGCCCTGCGCGGGGTCCGTTCCCGCACCGAATTCGTCAAGAATAACAAGCGAACCGCTACCGACTTTCTGCCAGATATCACTAAGGTTGCGTATCTGAGCCGTGAACGTACTGACATTGCCCTCAAGGCTCTGTTCGTCGCCGATAAAAGCATGAACCGCACGCCAGCACGGCAGGGTGCTGCCTTCAGCAGCAGGCACGGGCAGCCCGGCAGCGGCCATCAGCGCCACAAGACCTATGGTCTTCAGGCTTACCGTCTTGCCGCCGGCATTACCCCCGCTGATGATCAGGCAGTTCTGTCCTTCCAGCAATTCAAGGTCCACCGGATGCGTATCCGCAGAAGACAGTGCCAGCAGCGGATGCTTCACCCCGCGCAGAGAAAAGGGTCTTGTGTCGTCAAAATCTATGGCGATGCCGCCAAACGCACCGGCCAGAGCGCACCGCGCCAGCAGCACATCCGCTTCCACAAGCAGGTTCCAGCACGCGTTCACGCCTTCCATCTCTGCGCGAAGCAGACCCGTGAGATATTCAAAAATCTTGCGCTCTTCCGCGCGTTCCTGCCGTTTCAGATTCTGAAGATCGTTGTTGATCTCCACAAGAAACATGGGTTCGAAATAGCAGGTTTCACCGGTCTGGGAGTATTCGTGAATTATTCCCTGCAGCCGGCCTTTGAAGTTTGCCTTCAAAGGAAGCACATATCTGTCAGAGGAAAGCGTCAGGAACTCATCCTGCATGTAATGGCTGAGATTGTAAGTATTGGCCAGCTCTTTCACCTTGCGTGTGCAGAGCCGGTGAATACGGCGTATTTCTTCCCGGACCAGCAGCAGCTCCGGTGAACTTTCATCACGCAGCAACCCGTCTTCGCCAAGGCAACGCATCAGTCCGGAAAGAGCCTTTTCAGGCATGCGGTAACGTTCCAGCATCTGCGCCAGAAGCGGCCAGTTTTCCGCCGTATTGCCACTCCCTATGGCAACGGCCAGCTCGCGTGATTGCGCAAGCACCTGCCGCACGGCCCACAGGGCGTCAATATCCAGCACAGCCGCCGGTGATTCCAGAAAACGGAACACACCCGAAAGATCAGGAAACGGAGCAAGAGAGAACCCTGTCCGTTCCGCCCACAGCTGTCCCTGACGGAAAAAAGCGCAGCGCATTCTGGCGCTGTCACAATCAGCGGCGGGCGCCAGCAAAAGGCAGGCCTGTGCCCCGGCTTCGGATACAGCATATCCGGCAAGGTGCCGGAGCACCTTATCAAATTCCAGTACGTGCGCGCTTCTGGACTGCATATCTAACTGGACTGAGCCTGCAGCTTGGTGCGCACCATCCCGCTGAGAGCCTTGCCGTCCACACGTCCCTTGTAGTCCGCCATGATGGCGTTCATCACCTTGCCCATATCCTGCATGCCAGAGGCACCCAGATCGGCAATGGTCTTTTCCACAAGTGCGGCCAGCTCGTCTTCACCTATCTGCGCGGGCATGTAGTCTTTCAAAATTTCAAGCTCGGCGGCTTCAGTGTCTGCCAGATCCTGACGGCCGGCAGCCGTGTACTGTTCAATGGAGTCCTGCCGCTGCTTGGTCTGCCGGATGACCACTTCCAGAACTTCGTCTTCTGTAAGGGGACGCATTTTTTCAACCTGCAAATTCTTTACGGCGGTCTTCAAAAGACGCAAAACGCCAAGACGCAAAGAGTCCTTGGCTTTGTAAGCGGCGATGTAGTCTGTTTCGATACGGGAAGAAAGAGTCATGAATTACCCCTTTTGCAAGACAATACGGGAAACCCGGAGCAAGCCGGATTTCCCGTGAAAGTTATATCAGCCACAGCGAAGCTTGCGGGCCTTCATAACAGAGAGGGTGCAACTAACCCATGTTAGCCTTGCGCATTTTCTTCAGAAGACGCTTGCGGGCAGCCGCTTTCTTCTTCTTGCGCATCACGCTGGGCTTTTCAAAGTGCTGACGCTTCTTCATTTCGGAAAGAACGCCGGCCTTTTCGACCTGCTTCTTGAAGCGACGCAGTGCGATATCAAAGTTGTATTCGTTATCGTCAAGGTATACACCGGGCAAAGAAATCACCTCCCTACAACGGCAGTCTGCCGCCGTAGCGGATGCCGTGAACAGATTTCTTTACCCGACAAACTACGCCATGGCAACCCTTGTTTTGCCACGGCACAAAAAAAGGCGACCCGAAGGCCGCCCCGAAAAACGGAGTCTAGTGGTGCGACCCGCCGCCCTGACAGTCCTGCGCAGCCTGTGCAGCCGACTTGAACACCACATAACCGAGGCCGGCAAACAGCACAAAAAGCACTGCGTACAACACGCCGAAAAACACAAAGTGATCAGGAGCCCACCACGGGATATCCATGGGGAGCGGGCTCTGTATGGTTTCACCATGCAGCATCATGACAAAAGCCTCCGATGGTTACTTTACTGCGTCTTTAAGCAGTTTGCCGGGACGGAACTTAACAACCTTGGCAGCAGGAATGACAATGGGATCGCCCGTGCGGGGGTTGCGGCCCTGACGTTCCTGACGGGTTTCAACCATAAAAGTACCGAAGCCGGTAAGGGTAAGTTTGCCTTCCTTTACCAGCACATCCTCAACGGATTCAAGAAAAGCGTTCAGAGAACGTTCTGCGTTGGCCTTAGTCAGGTTCGCTTTTTCAGCAATTTTTTCCACCAGATCAGCCTTGGTCATCTGCCGTCTCCTCCTCTCAGGGTTTGCAGGATTATCAGGCTAAAGCGTTACGACCGGCGCACCCACACAATATCTGCAACCGGCACTTTGAGATTTTTTTCTCAAGCTTCTTTTTTTCCGATACCAGAACACCTTGGGAGGCGCAACCGGCACTATCGGCAGAAAAGACTCAAGCATATTTCAATGCCCTGCGTCAAGACACAAGCTGTGATTCCAGCAGGTTTGCAAGTTGTTGAAACTGGTTAGGCGACAATTCCTCAGGCCGGGCGGCGGGCGGCAACCCCTGCTGCTCAAACCAGCCGCACACTGCATCACTCCAGTAACGCTTTAATATTTTTTGCAATTGCTTTCTGCGCTGCTGAAAGCATATCTTTAAAAGAATTGAAAGAGCCCCCGGACTGAAATTTCTGGCCGAAAGCGGCAGAGGTGCAAAAGAAAGGACCGCCGAATCAACCTTGGGCCGGGGTTTGAAAACAGTAGGCGGCACGATCAGTTCCTTTCTGGGAACCGTATGACTCTGTAACCATACACTGAGCGCGCCGTACTGCCGCGAACGCGGGGCGGCCACAATGCGGTCCCCGACTTCCTTCTGAATCATAAAAACAGCGCGGCTGAAAGCGGCAAGACTGAGACAGTCCCACATAAGGGGCGAAGCCACGTTATAGGGCAGATTTCCTATAAGCTTCCATGAACGGTCATCCGACAGGCGTTCCCACGGAAACGTCAGGGCATCGGTGAGCACCACCTGTTTTTCCACCGGCGTTCTGCTGTCCGAGCGACGGTGTTCCCCTGCCCAGTATGTATCTTTTTCCAGCAGCCACAAACTTGCGGGCGCAGCCTTCTGGATAAAATCAGTCAATGCCCCCGGCCCCGGGCCGATTTCAATGACGCAATCTGCCGGGCCGATCTGCAGGGCAGCGACTATTTTGGCTGAGATATTCTTGTCCTGCAGAAAATTCTGGCCCAGGCTTTTCTTCGCCCGTGGCGCAGATGCGGTTCGTTCGGTCATAATATGCTGGTATTCCTTATCAGTCATTATTTACGGGCATAGGTCGGCGGAAAGTCATCAAGATGGCGCGAAAACGCAGCCAGCAGAAACATATCCACCCAGCGGAAAATATCATTTTTTCGAATCACGTCCCGCATTCTGTCCATCCTGCGGCGTGCTTCCTCGGCAGGCATATCCAGAGCCTCTTTGATGCTCTGCGCCATGCCTTCCCTGTCAAAAGGGTTCACCAGCACGGCTCCGTTCTGCAGCTGCGCTGCGGCACCGGCAAATTCGCTGAGCAACAGCACGCCCCGCCGGTTCACATTGCAGGCGCAGTATTCTTTGGCCACCAGATTCATGCCGTCACGCAGAGGGGTGACTATGGCCATGGAAGCGGCCCTGTAATACGCCACAAGCTCTTCCCTGCCAAGGCTTCTGTACTGGTACTGCACAGGATTCCAGCCCGGTCTGCTGAACAGCCCGTTGATTTCCCCGACCAGCCTTTCAATTTCCTGCTTCAGGGCGTTGTATCTGGGCACCTCCTGCCGGCTGGGGACCATTATCTGCATCAGGGTGACATTCCCCCGCAGTCCGGGGTATTTTTCCAGCGCTTCCCGAAAGGCCTCCAGCCGGAATGTTATGCCTTTAGAATAATCAAGCCGGTCCACGGCCAGAAGCATCCTGCGCCCGTCCATGGCGCTTTTCAGCTCGTTCACCCTGCCGGACACCGCAGGAGAACGTGCCGTACGGACAAAAGACCGGTAATCGATGCTGATGGGAAACGCCCCCAGCCTTACCTTGCGCCCGTCCAGCAGCAGTTCGATTACAGGCCCCCTCCCCTGCGGTTTCACATGAGGAAGCAGTACCTGTACCGACTGCATGAAATTTCTGCGGTCCCGATAGGTCTGAAACCCCACAAGATCATACTCCAGCAACGCGGACAGCAGTCTGCGCCGCCACGGCAGCTTCAGATAATTATCCATCGGGGGAAAAGGAATGTGCAGAAAAAAACCTGCCCTGCGCCTGCTGCCCATGGACTTGAGCATTTCGCCCACATGCATCAGGTGATAGTCATGCACCCAGACGTACGCTTCCAGATCGCCGGAATCCATGACAGCACGGGCATACAACTCGTTCACCCGCAGGTACGATTTCCAGTATTTCGGAAAAAAATTGCACAGCGACTGGAAATCATGAAACAGCGGCCAGATAACCTCGTTGGCAAAGCCATAGTAAAAATCGGCCACATCTTCTTTCTCCAGCCTGACCGGCTTGAGGGAATAGCCGGCCTCACGGGAAAACTCGCCCAGAAGTGATTCGGCCTCATGTTCACCGCTGGCGCCGGTCCATCCCACCCAGGTGCCTCCCCGGTCTCTCAGTACCGGAGCCATGGCAGAAACCAGCCCTCCGGCACCGGTCGTTATTCCCCACCCGTCTTCATTTCTGGACAACACGACGGGAAGCCGGTTGGATACGACGATCAGGCCCTTTGCTGGCGTCATGGAAGCCTCCTTCTGATAATTGCAGTGGAGGAAACTATAACGGCAACGGCACTGCCGGACAACCCGGAGCAGAATTACGCGGAAAAAAACAAAGGCAATCAGCAGCGGCAGGCTGCAAGGCGGGATAAAAAGGCCAGCAGCTGCACCGGCGGCACAAGATGCCACTGTGCAGCAGAAACCGCAGCAGGACGGTCAGTAACCAGAACAGCAGCGCCTGTACGGTCACCGGATGCCAGAACAGGAACAAGCACGCGGAAAGCATCTTCGTCTGTTTTGTCATCTCCCAGATAAAACGCCGCAGCCAGGGGATGATCTTTCAAAAGCTGCGCCACTGCACGGGCCTTGCTGAAACCGGCTACACGCAGCTCCAGCCCGCATTCGAATGGCAGAATCTCCAACGCCGCGTCACTTGCAAGCAGTGTCCACTGCCCCCGCAGCGCATCCAGCACTGAGGATGCCGTGCCGGAGTCCATGCCCCGCACGTGCACAGCCACGCTGAAGGTTTTGCGTTCAATCCGGCGCAGACAGACCTGCCCGCAGGCAAGAGCAAACGCATCATCCAGCCGCTGGCGCAAATCACCGGACAGCGCAGCCTTTTCACACTGAGCACCGGGAAGCTGCCTTTCTGCCCCGTGCCCGCCCCATACTTCCAGCGGAATACCAAGGTTCAGCAAAGGCGGAATTTCGTGACACTGTCTGCCGGAAACAATAACCGGCACAATGCCGTTGCACGCAACCAACCGGCGGAGGGATTCCCTCACGCCGTCATACGGCCATGCTCTGTCCCGTTCAGCGGTAAAAGGTGCCAGCGTACCATCATAGTCAAGCATAAGCAGCACCTCCGGGGCAGCGGCCACCTTTGCCCACAGTGCCTGATGGTTATCTGCCTGCTCCCATGTCAGCATGTTCTCTCGCCTTCCTGCCCGCTTCGTATTGTTTAAGCAGCTTTATCATTCTGCGCTGCCGATAGGCGTTCACCATGCGGAAGGTGACTATATATGTCAGAAAAGCCAGAGGAACCCCCAGCAGAATACCACCGGCAAACATAACAACCACAATCTCCCAGCCCTGGTGCAGCATGGCTTCGAGTTCAAGGTGATGCGGGTTGAAGTGCGCCTGCACCGGCATGACAAGGCTGCCTATGTAGTACAGCATTGTATAAAACGGAATCATATTCACCGGATTTGAAATCCAGGTCCCCAGTGCCGCAGCCACCTTGCTGCCGCGGAAAACAAACGCCATAACCACAGCGGCTATGGTCTGAAACGGGATGACAGGCAGACATCCCACAAAGATGCCCACAGCCAGCCCCATGGCAATTGAATGTGTCGATGCTTTTAAGCGCAGCAGCCTGAGGTATTGAAAACGCAACAGGCGCCTGAAAGAAGCCCACCAATGCACGGATCTTTTTTCCTCCGCAAAGTGATATACACACCAACGCTTACTGCAGCATGTCAAAACGGTTAAAGGTGAGCACAAGGGCCGCACGCCCCTGTGTCGCGCTGCGCAACTGCGTGGTGAAACCGAAAAGCATTCGCATGGGGGCTATGCCGCGCACGATTTTAACGCCGCTCTGGTCAAGCATTTCTTCCACACGCCCCCCTTTGGCACCCATCAGGCTGATGGCTTCGCCGACAAACTCTGCGGGTACAGAAATTTCCACTGTCATTATGGGCTCAAGAAGAACCGGACCGGCTTTTTCCAGCGCCGCCTTCACGGCAGCCACGGCAGCCATGCGGTACCCGGCGGCGGAAGAGACCCCGTCTGTGCGGTACAGAGCCGTAACTGTCACCCTGACATCCTGTACGGGAAAGCCTTTGACCACTCCGCTCAACAGACAGTCTTTCACTCCCTGCACAGCTTCGGCTATCCAGCTTTCAGGAATTGTCTCGTCATCTACCGCCGTCTGCACATCCACACCGGCATCCCGTTCCAGCGGTTCTAGACGAACCGCCACGTGCCCGTACAGACGGGTATCACCCAGTTCACGGTCAAATTCAGCTTCCGCTTCCGCGGTCATGCGTACCGTTTCCTGATAGACAACCTGAGGATTTCCGGAACGGGGAGACACGCCGTATTCGCGGCGCAACCGCTCGAGCACCACCTCCAGATGCAGTTCGCCCATGCCCGAAAGCACCCGCTGTCCGGAGTCTTCGTCATGTTCAAGCGTAAGGGTGGGGTCTTCCACCAGCACGCGCGAAAGCACATCGTCCAGCTTTTCAGCTTCTTCAGCATTACGGGGTTCCAGAGCCAATGAAATAACAGGGCGGTACTGCTGGATGTTTTCGAGCACGACCGGCGAGCCTTTATCCGTCAGCGTATCGCCGGTGCGGGCCTGCTTAAACCCCACAACACCTACAATTTCCCCGGCACGCGCCTGTTCCACACGCTCTCTGCGCCCCGCATGCAGACGGAAAAGCTGGGCAGCCTTTTCAAAACACTGACGGCTGCTGTTCCAGCACGCGGTCCCTTCGTGCAGCACACCGGAATACAGCCGTATAAGCGCAACAGCGCGCGACCCTTCCATGATGACCTTAAAAACCAGTGCGGCAAGCGGAGCATCCGGAGTAATGGCCAGCTGAATGTTTCCGTTTTCAGTTACTCCGGCCGGAGCGGGCACATCAGCAGGTCCCGGAAGGTACCTGCACACAGCATCCATCACAGGCTGGACACCCACATTACGCAGGGCAGAGCCGGCAAAAACAGGAACCAGACCATGCTCCAGCGTAGCCGTGCGCAGGTGTGCTTCAAGCTGGTCTGCACAAACAGCCTCTCCGGAGAGATACGCCGCAAGAAGCCCGTCGTCAAAATCTGCCAACGCCTCGATCAGACGCTCGCGCCATGATTCTGCAAGCGACAGTTCCTGCTCTGAAAGATCTGAAAAAGAATATGTTTTTCCGTAATCAGAAGCATCAAAATCGATGCGCCGCATGTGTACAAGATCAATGACGGCCTCAAACGTTTCTCCCTGTCCTACGGGAATCTGCACTGCCACGGCGTTGGCTTTGAGTCTGGAACGGATATCGCCCAGCACGCGCTCAAAATCCGCGCCGACTCTGTCCATTTTGTTAATAAATGCCAGCTTGGGCACGTTGAAACGCTGAGACTGCCGCCAGACGGTCTCCGACTGCGGTTCAACGCCGCCAACAGCACAGAAAACGCCCACCGCGCCGTCAAGAACGCGCAACGAGCGTTCCACCTCAATGGTGAAATCGACATGCCCCGGGGTGTCTATGATGTTAATATCGTGGTCTTTCCAACGGCAGGTAGTACAAGCTGACGTAATGGTGATTCCGCGTTCCTGCTCTTCGGGCAGGTAATCCATGGTGGCAGTGCCGTCATGCACCTCTCCCATTCTGTGTATCTTGTCTGAATAATACAAAAAACGTTCAGTAAGAGTAGTTTTTCCCGCATCGATATGGGCAATGACCCCGATATTGCGCAAAGATTTCATGTACTCATCAGAATGAGATTTGGCTGTCATACTCGGTACCAGACCTGCTGTTAATCATGCGATGGAAAAAGAGACAGAACATTACCCGGTGAAAGAAACAGATTGCTCAGTAAAAAAAGCGCGGGAAAGCTGGGGCCAGTAGAACAGCCCTTCCTGCCCTGTACCCAGATGGACGATTGCGTGCCGGCAGATGTCCGTCTTCTGCGCAGCAGCAACCAGCGCGCGCGCTGCAGAAGCCGAGGTCGCCTCCACCACATCGACGCCGGGATGCGCCCAGCGCAGAACATCCTTATCGGCCGCGCTGTCCGCAGCCAGACAGGAGATATGCGGTTCACGCCACGCAGCAATATCCGCCGCCGCACATATCTGCCCCACAGACCCCACCTGTTCATGGTTGCCGAGCAGCATCACCCTGCCCCGTCCGCGGGCATGCACCTCCTGAATCAGAGACACGGCAGCATCGGGAGTCATATCCGCCACCAGCTCTATTCCTGCGAGTTCACAGGCGGTAAGCACTGCGGCAGGCCAGCTGTCGTCCGCACCGATGCGCACCACGCAGACAGCCCTGACGCCGCTTAAAAGCGCAGGCAGCGTTGCAGCCAGAAGACGCGGTCCCGATGCATAATTTTTTTCCAGCACTGCAATGCACCAGTCCGCCGGACGGCTGTGCACCGATACGGCTCCGCCCTGTCGCAATGAAAAGCGTGCAGAACCGGCATCACATTCCGGAAAACCATACAAAGCCTGATGGCGGGCTATGATTGTTTTCAGCCAAGCGCGTTGTCTGTCGGATACTGCGGCATACGCTTGTGCAAAAGCATCATCGGCGACAATACGGCCATCAACCCACGAAGGAAAAAAGGCGTCAGACATCAACCACACCGGAAAGTTGAATTTTTCTCAGAATCAGAACCAATGTCCCCTGAAGGACTATACAGTAACCAGCCGCAACTGCAAAGACGCGCAGGAGAAATAAAAAAAGGCGGCCTCAGCCGCCTTGATATTGTTCTGTTACAACCACTCGAACCACTGCTTCCACGAGCCGTGGCGCCGGTCTCTGTCCTGCTGCGCCTTTTCTTCCGTGGCACGCAGATAGGCTATTTTCCCTTTTTCCTCGGCATACGCCCGCAGGTCTTCCACATCCGGAAACTCCTGCGCCACATGCTGATAGCGGGATGCCGCGGAACGGAATTTTCCGGTACGCCAGTAAAAATCCGCCACGAAGAGTTCATGCTCGGCCATAAGCCTGCGGCACTCTCCCAGCAATTCGCCGGCTTTCTGGGCATACTCGCTGCCCGGATAAGACTCACGCACACGGCTGAAGTATTCGTATGCCTCCGCAACATTGGTCTGCGGTCTGTCAATGGACACAAAACTTTTCAGGTTGGCATTGCCTATCTGAAAAAGCACATACGGAATGGCTTTATGCCGCGGATGCAGAGTTTCAAATTCCTTATATGCCTCTGCCGCCATGGCATATTCTTCATCCAGAAAGTATGCATCCCCCAGCGACAGTTCGGCCTCGATGGCATACGGACTGAAGGGGAAGTTATCTTTCAACTTGCTGAAATAGCCGGTGGCGGATGCGTAATCTTTTTCACGCATGGCATCATTACCGGATTCAAAAAGCTCCTGCGCGGTGTCTTCCGGCGGAGGCAGGAAAAAATAGTCAATGATGCCGCAGCCGGAAAGAGTTGCCAGCAACGGCAGCATCACCATAAAGCGTACAATGGTTCTACGCATCAAGCTGTTCCAGATAAAGGAAAGCAGAATTGGCTGCTGTGGCACCGTCGCCAACGGCGGTAGTCACCTGACGGCACAGCTTGGAACGCACATCGCCCGCGGCAAAAATACCGGGAACATTCGTCGCCATTTCCACGTCCGTAATGATGAACCCCTGCGCATCAACGCCGAGCTGGTCCGGGAAAAATCCGGTAACAGGCTCAAAGCCGATAAACACAAACAGCCCATCAAGTTTAAGAAAATGTTCTTCACCGGTCTTCAGGTTGCGCAAGGTAACGCCTTCTAGAGCATTTTCACCGTGAATCTCAGTTACTACGGTGCTGCGCACAACCTCGATATCAGGCTTGATGCACACCTTGTCCTGATAGCATTTCATAGCGCGGAAATCATCGCGACGGTGGATCAGATGCAGCTTTTTCACAAGCTTAGAAAGATACAGCGACTCTTCGAGCGCGGAGTTCCCTCCGCCGACGACGCCGACTTCCTGACCGCGGAAAAAGTTGCCGTCACACAGCGCGCAGTATGAAATCCCCTTACCGGTCAACCTTTCTTCGTTAGGCAGCCCCAGACGCTTGTAACGGGCACCGGAGCAGATAATGAGGGTCTTTCCTTCAACCCACTCATCGCCCACACGCACCCTGTGCACGCCGTTTCCGGGAATAATTTCGGCCACTTCGTCAGTATATTTATCAAATGACCAGCCATCGAGGTGAGCGGCAAACAAATCCACCAGCTCGTACCCTTTCAAACCTTTGGGAAATCCCGGGTAATTCTCGATTTCTTCCGTCATCAGCATCTGACCGCCGGGTGACAGCTTTTCGCACCATGCAACGGAAACACCGGAACGAAGAAGATAAAGGGCGGCCGTCATGCCTGCCGGCCCCCCTCCGATAACAATGGAATCGTAGAGCTTCATTACCCAAGAGCCTTCTGGGTGATCATGTCCTTTATGCTGCTCTTGGACACTGCGCCGGTGATCTGCTCAACAACTTCTCCGCCCTTGAAAAGAATAAGGGTGGGGATGGCGCGGATGCCGTACTTGCTGGGGGTTGCGGGATTTTCGTCAACATTCATCTTGACGATGTTCACCTTTCCGGCGAATTCGGCTGCCAGTTCGTCGATGACCGGTCCCATAGCACGGCACGGGCCGCACCAGGGTGCCCAGAAATCAATCAGGGTGGGGAGTTCAGACTTGATCACTTCAGCTTCAAAATTGCTATCGGTAACCTGCACAGCCATGGGAAGCTCCTTTTCATTAACGTTTAGCGGACTGCTTCTGCCGCTTCATAGCTAAAATGCAACTCCCGTCAGGAGTCACAAGCCAATTCAACAAGAGATATTAGGGCAACCGGAACCTGTCAAGGGAACGCTGCCTGAGGACGCATTTGAATCAGTGGGCATCATGAATGTAATCATCCGGAATAACACGCCCTCTCGGCATAGTTTCCAGTTCGAGCGAATGATGAAGCCCTTCGGATGCCAGCAACCAGCCCGTGTAGGCAATCATGGCCCCGTTGTCAGTACATAATGCAGGGGACGGCAAATGCAAGTGCAGGCCTTCTTCGGCGGCAAGACGTTGCATTGAAGTACGCACACGGCTGTTTGCAGCCACCCCGCCCGCGACCACCACAGACCGGATTTGCCCACGCCCTCCCAGACGCTGCAACGCCCTGCGGGTTTTAATGTACAACGTATCAGCCACAGCCGCATTAAATGATGCGCACACAAGCGGCATATCTGCAGACATACCCGACGGCAGCACATTGTTCTGCAGCATGGCCTGCAGCTCGGATTCCGCCAGCGGAGCCGCAAGCGCTGTGCCACCGTGAGCTTTCAACCACGTGGAAACTGCTGTCTTCAAGCCGCTGAAGCTGAAATCGAGATTGTCATTATCGGTGTAGGGCCGCGGGAACATGCTGTCATCAGGGTCAGCCATATGCCCCAATACATCAATAAAGCGCCCGCCGGGATACGGCAGATTGAGCATTTTTGCCACTTTATCAAAGGCCTCACCGGCGGCATCATCCAGAGTGCGCCCCACCAGCGTGAAATTACGAGGCGAATCAATCCGGTAAAGATGGGTGTGCCCGCCGGAAACAAGAACTCCCAGAGCAGGAAAAACAAGGCGGTGTTCCAGCCCCGCAGCCAGCAGGTGAGCATGCAGATGATTGACACCTACCAGCCGCTGGCCCCCGGCCAATGCCAGCCCCTTGGCAAACCCCACCCCCACGAGGAGGCTTCCCAGCAAACCCGGCCCACGGGCTACAGAAATCACATCAATATCCTGAACGCCAAGTCCGCACCGGAGCATAAGCGAGTCAAACATGCGCCCAATCAACCGGTAATGCTCGCGCGAGGCCAGTTCAGGCACAACCCCGCCAAAAAGCGCATGCAGTTCCGCCTGTGTGGACATCACAGCATCGACCAGACGGCCGTCATCCACTATGGCCAGAGCAGTCTCGTCACAGCTTGATTCAATACCTAAACAACGCATACGCCCCACCGCACAGAAATGAAGCCGGCAGCCCCGGAAGCAGGACAGCCGGCCATTGAATCACCTTGCTCCGGCACCTCAGGAGTGACGCCGGTAAATTGCTTCCACTGCATCAACATCACCCGCCGACCCGATAAAGAGCGGCACCCGCTGATGCAGTTCTCCGGGTACGATATCGAGAATGCGCTTTGTCCCGTCTGTGGCACGACCTCCTGCCTGCTCAGCCAGAAAAGCCAGCGGCGAAGCTTCGCACATCAGACGCAGCTTGCCCTGAGGCTTTTCGGGAAGCCGGTAGTCCATGGGATACATAAAGATACCGCCATAAAACAGGTTGCGGTGAAAATCGGCCACCAACGAGCC
Organism: Oleidesulfovibrio vietnamensis; assembly: GCF_055388115.1. Taxonomy (NCBI): domain Bacteria; kingdom Pseudomonadati; phylum Thermodesulfobacteriota; class Desulfovibrionia; order Desulfovibrionales; family Desulfovibrionaceae; genus Oleidesulfovibrio; species Oleidesulfovibrio vietnamensis. Next base: position 1,770,698 of record NZ_AP042419.1, on the reverse strand, counting down.
GACATAGCGCAGCGAATACGGCTTGCCCAGAGGATTGTCCGGCCCTTTGAAATAATTGACCACCTCGCGGGTGGGTTCATCCCAGTAGTGCCAGTACGATTCGTTCACCGAATAAATTCTGCCCTGCTCGGGGTAGCGGATATCGGGATGGGACAGCAGGAACTCGCCGACACTGGGGTCCAGCGTAAATCCGTGCACGCCCTGCCCCGAAGAATACACCAGCATGGTAGACGGGCCGTACAGGAAATACCCTGCGGCAACCTGCTCCACCCCGCTCTGCAACACATCGCCCAAGGTCACGTCTTTACTTCCCGACGCTCCCGGCTTGCGCTTGAGGATGGAAAAAATCGTCCCCACGTTGATGTTGACATCAATATTGGAAGAACCGTCAAGGGGATCAAAAATCAGAATGTAATCTCCGGCCTCAAACCGTTCGGGCACTCTGATGAGATCTGCATTTTCTTCAGAAGCCATGGCGCACAGCACACCGGTGCGTTCCATCCTGTGAATGAGCACTCTGTTGGCATATTCATCAAGCTTCTGGACGTGTTCACCCTGCACGTTTACCTGTCCGGTGCCGCCAAGCACGTCGAGCAGACCGGCTTTATTCACACTCTTGGATATAATTTTGGCAGCCAGAATCAGATCGTACAGCAGTGCTGTAAACTGCCCCGTTGCAGCAGGCGATTTAGTCTGGTGCAGCAGCAGATGTTCAGTCACGGTAACCTGTCGCATTATGTCTCCTTATCAGTTCACCGTATTAGGGACATTGCTTGCGTCGGCTGACAACACCGGCATCAAGAATCTCTATATTGTAATCAAAGCCGGTTCCGGCTTTCACAAAATCACGCACTCTGTTCCATGCATCAGCGGAGTCACGGTAATCCCCTATCTGCACGATGTTCCAGAGCTGACCATCTTTATCGTACAGCTTCATCGTACAGGGATCGAAACCGGCGTCACGAAGCAGTGCCACACGTTCGGCAGCATAGTTCCCGTTGATAAATGCTCCGATCTGCACAGAGTAAACATAGTCTGTCGTAGGAGGTGCAGGAGCAGGCTCTTCATGCAGCCCCGGCATCACACTGCCTGACGGCAGTTCATCCGACGGCAGGTCTTCAGCAGCGGGAGCAACAGTCTGCGCGCGCGCAGCCATGGCAGAAGGATCAACCTCGGTCTGTGCTGCCGCAGGCCCGTTCCGCAAGGCTTCGCGAGTTTCAAACCATGCGGCAAGCGCCGCCATGGCGGCGGGGTCTTCCGGGTAAGAATCCACAGAAGCGGCATACACCAGAGGCACTCCGCCCAGATAGCGGGCTATCCACAAAAAATGTCCGCGTTCGTCTTCCGCTTCGCCCGTCACATCGCTTTTCAGCGCTGCCGACCAGTCGACAGCGGCAAGCGGCGTCTGGTCGTACACATATTTACCGGGCCACAGCACCGCGTCACGGGAAACAAGAACAATGTCGCCGGGGCTCGGGCTGTACGCCAGCAGATTGCGTATGTCAAAGTGTGCCACCAGCAACCCTTTGACCTCGCGCCCCGAAAAAACAGGATTGGCCAGATAAAACTCCGGTCCGACGGGATTGGCTTCGGCATACCCCCGCATTGCGCGTTCAGGGGCATTTTCATCTTTTTCAAGCAACGGCGCATAATTGTATGCCTTCAGCTCAAGCTCGGGCTGACGCAACAGCACATTGCCGTCAGCATCAACCACGGCGACGCCGCTCACCCACGGGAAACGATCCAGAAAACCGGCAACCCATTCGTCAGAAGGAAAAGTGTCCTGATTTTCCAGCACACGGCGCATCTGCTCCAGCTGCTCGTCCATTGCCGTGAAAACCGTGGCTATCTTGGATTCCACAGGCATGACGTCCAGTTCCTGATCCGTGTCCAGCGCAGCGGGTGTATTTACATACGTCCGGTACAGCTTACGGGTATCCTTCCAGTAATTCTTTGCATCCTGTTTGCAACCGGTTAAGGCCGCAAGCAGCATGAGCAATAAAAAGAGTCGCCCAAAGCGAATCACGTAACTCTCCTGATATAAATAGATAAAAACGAAAGTGCCTGACTTAGCCGGCAGCGCGGGCCTCTAGGCGTTCCGCAAGGGTTTCCAGCATGGTCAGCAGCTTGTGCTTTGAGTGCAGGGGCTGTTCCGCCCCTTCTTCTTTGACAGCGCCTGCTGAACCGGCAAGCGCCAGAGAATCTTTTCTGGCCATGATATCGCGGCGCACTTCGCTGTCTGCCGTACCTGCAAGCAGCTCATCAAGGATTTCCATGGCCCCCTTGATATCCCCCTGCTGTGCCAGCACTTCAGCCATGGAGCGCGTGCGCAGCGACAACGGTTCATCAGGGATGTCATCGTCCTCGTCGGCCTGAGCCTCTGAAATTATGTCAGCTTTGTATGTGACTCCGCCGGACGGCACAGCCGGACTTATCTGAGTATTATCCGTTGCGGCAGCCACAGCTTCAGTGCCGCTTTCCTGCTCCAGCCCGCCACCTGCCGCCTCAGCGGCATCATCCTGATGCACCGGGGGTGCGGCAGCATGCGCGGGAGGATAAACAGCAGGTTCATCATCTCCGGCACCGCCGGGGCAGGTCCCCAGCGAACGAAGCCCCTGTTCGATGACAGCAGCCCACGAAACAGGTGTGTCGCCGAATGAGGCAGCAAGAAAATCAAGAGCCAGCGAAGCATCGCGCGAGTCCGGCTGAGCCGCCAGCGTACGGCCCCATGCCTGCCAGAACTGGGGGTATCTGCGCAGTCTGTCACTCAGCGCTTCAGCTTCGTCATCTGCTTCAAGTTCGCGTCCGAGTGTGTCAAGACACTCGATAAGCAGCATCCGCGCTTCAAGATGCTCCGGATGCCGCTCCAGCCCCTGCCGCAGCGTTTCAACTGCTTCCGCGGGCTGTCCGTTATCCGAAAACAGCCTGGCAAGGGGAAAAAACACTTTAGAGCTTGGCTCAAGCTCAAGAACTTCACGATACCACTTAATCTTCTCGTTCATCCGGAGCCGCTCCCAAAGTTCCCTGTGACGCCTTTCCGGAAAAGATATACAGAATTTCGTCTTCGCGGACAAAGTTCATTCTTTTTCGGACCATCTTTTCAATATACCGGCCGTCAGACTGTAATAAACGGATTTCTCTGCTCAGGGCGATGTTGCGGTTATCAAGCGAAGCAATCTGCGCCTGCAACCGTTTGTACTGCGATTTCAAATCATTATAGGCAATCACGCCTTGCGTTCCCCAGATAAGCGTATACAGCATTATCATATTGAACAGCAAAGAACCGCCCAGAGCAATATGGCGCCAGAGCATGGTTACTGCAGATAGTGGCGGGCAGCCTGCTGTTTCCGGTACAGAGACAAGGGCCCTTCCAGTTCTTTCAGAAAATTGGCTGTGGCTTTTTCAATGCGCAGCACATCATCCTCTTCAAGATCAACGCTATCGAGCTTTTTCATGAACGTCTTCAGCATATTGAGTTCTTTCATGAGATCGTGCCCGATTTCAAGATCCTCAAGATCAGGTTCCAGTTCCAGAATGGTCTGCAAACAGTTCCGCAAGCGGCTCTGCAATTCGTCATGTTCCTGCACGATCACTCTCCTGAGAACCTGCAGCCTCTGAACAACGCGGAAAACCGCGCCTGCCGGCTATTAACCGGCATCCGCCGTGCGCCAGTTTTTATAAAACGCATACAGGTAGTTTCCACCAGAAAATACCGTGAGAATCAACGCCATGTAAAGCAGAAACTGTCCCGCGGGGTTAGGGTCGAATCCGAACCACGGGTAATGCAGAAGCAGCGGGGTCAAAGCCAGCATCTGAAGCACGGTTTTCATCTTGCCGAATTTATCGGCGGCAATGACCACGCCTTCGTCTGCGGCAATGGCGCGCAGCCCTGTAACCATAAGCTCGCGGCAGATAATGACAATAACAACCCATGCAGGCACCCAGCCCAGCGCGGACAGCATGACAAGTACCGAACTGATAAGCAGCTTGTCCGCCAGCGGATCAAGAAATTTACCAAAGCTGGTCACCGTGTTGGAACGTCTTGCAATGTGCCCGTCCACCATGTCTGAAAGCGCGGCAAGTATGAAACCCAGCATGGCCAGCAGACAGGTTATCCGACCGGGAAAATACAGAAAAACAACAATCAGGGGCACAATGACAATACGGAACAGCGTGATTTTATTTGCCAAGGTAAGCATCGGAAACTGACCCCCATGTCACATTACAATATATTGGCACAAAAAAGCTATACAGCAAAAAAACAGAACTGGCGACCCGCAGCAGGCGGCATAAAACAGCGGGGCCGGAAGGCCCCGCATTATCAGGCATGAACACTGGCTATGACTTCCAGGCTGTTCTCACAGGCGTGCACGATGTTCTCTGCCAGATCCAGAAATCCCTTCTTGGCGTAGGAATCTTCTTCCAGCAGCACCACCGGCCGGCCCACATCAGCGGCCACCACTGTGGCAGGGTCCAGCGGCACAGCCCCGAGAAAGGGCAAGCCGTAACGTTCTGCAAGCGCCTTGCCCCCGCCCTTTTTGAACAGAGAAATCTCTCCGCCGCAATGAGGACAGACCAGTCCGCTCATGTTTTCGACTATGCCGAGAACATTGGACTGGGCGTACTGCAAAAAGTTGATGGCCTTGCGCACATCAGCCAGTGAAACCTCCTGCGGGGTGGTCACCACCACACAGAGAGCGTCGGGAATCGTCTTGAGCACGGTCATATGCTCGTCGCCGGTGCCGGGAGGCGAATCAATAAGCAGAAAGTCGAGTTCTCCCCACTCCACATCGGAAACAAACTGGCGGATGGCTGCTGTTTTTTTGGGGCCGCGCCACAGAACCGCGGAATCCTTGTCACGCAGCAGAGAGTCCATGGAAACCACAAAAAGATTCTCGCTGTAGGGGGCGGGACAGATGCGGCGGGTCTTCTCGTCCACTTCCAGTCCCGATTTGATACCCAGCAGATTGGGCACACTGGGACCGTGGATATCCACATCCAGAATTCCCACTTTGAACCCTTTGGCTGCCAGAGCAGCCGCGGTATTGACTGTAACGGAGCTTTTTCCTACTCCGCCTTTGCCGCTCATCACAAAGAGCTTATACCGGATACGCTGCAGCACGGACTGGATATTCAATTCCTGCTGGGAAACCCCGAAGGCGTTTTTGGCGATATCGCCGTCCTTCACACTGTCGGGACGGCTTTTACATGACGACATGGCTCACACTCCTTACAAATGGACCGGTGGGGCACAACTCCCAGCCGGCAGACAACCCCGCTTTGGCAGGGGCAGCAAATCACTTCAGATATCTGATTGCAAAAAATCCGGCTATACCGAGTATCGTAAAAACAATCAGCACCAGATCAAAACGCTTTTCGAGGAAAAAACGCACCCGTTCACCGAAAAGATAAATCAGACCGGCAATGGCAAAAAAGCGAAGGCCGCGACTTAGCACGGAAGCGATGATAAACACCATGAAATCAATGCGGAATGCTCCGGCGGTAAGCGTACACACCTTATAGGGCACAGGTGTGAGTCCCGCTATGGCCACAGCCCACGCATCATAAGTCTCGTACCAGACTCTGATGGCGTCATATTTATCAAGCAGTCCGTAAAAGCGGACAATAGGCATGCCTGCCACTTCCATAAAATAATACCCGAGAAAATATCCGACAATACCGCCCAGCAGAGAGGAGACAAGACAGATAAAAGCAAGGCGGAAGGCTTTGTCCCGCCGCGCAAGCGCCATGGGGATAAGCAGCAAATCGGGGGGAACGGGGAAAAAAACAGACTCGGTAAAGGAAACGATAGCAAGCACACGGGTGGCCCCGGCGCTGTCGGCCATGCGCCACAGACGGTCAAGCATAGGTTTGAAAAAGCTCATTGCGCCGTCCTACCATCCGTGGTTGCCGACAAGGTCCACAAAGGCCACCTTGCCATAATTTTCATACGACAATGCGCCGTCGTTCTTATGCATCAAAAAAAGCTCCTGTTCGCGCCGCGAAGCGCCCACAGGTATGGCCATGGTGCCGGGGTCTGCCAGCTGTTCCGCCAGCGGCTCGGGAATGCCGGGCCCTCCGGCCGTGACGATGATTCTGTCAAAAGGTGCTGCCAGCGGCCAGCCCATGGTGCCGTCATCCAGCTTTGTCCGTATTCTGGCGTATCCCAGCCTGCGCAGCAGGCCGCGTGCATGGGCCTGCAGTCCCGCAATTCTTTCCACGGTATAGACTTCGGCTCCCATTTCAGCCAGCACGGCCGCCTGATAGCCGGACCCTGTCCCTATTTCAAGCACACGCATTCCCGGAGTGACTCGCAGAATCTGTGACATCAGCGCCACGATGAACGGCTGCGAGATGGTCTGACCATAGCCTATGGGAAGCGGATGGTCCTCATAGGCCTGCGCCTGCAGAGCCTCCTGAACAAAAAGATGTCTGGGTATCTTGCGCATGGCGGCCAGCACGGCGGGGTCTGTTATTCCCCTCGCTGTTAGCTGCTCGCGCACCATACGTTCTCTGCTGCGCCTTTTATCAATCATAGCGTGTGGCTTTCCTTCGAGCCCGTTGTGGCCTGTGCCGCCGACAATAACAGGCGGGGCTTCGGTTGGAAATCAGATTTTCGCCTCTAAGTCAACCTTGGTGCAGGATAAACATCCCGCACATGAAGCGCTTCCCGTCTTGACATCCGGCCAGAGTATGCGAAACTTCCACGAAACAAGTCCGGGAGGCGTCCATGCTTAATGTCGGTGACCTGATGACTACGGAGCTGTTCACCCTGCTGGAAACAGATACCCTCAAAACCGCCCGCTCGCTCATGCAGCTGGCCCGTATCCGGCACATCCCCATCGTGGATGAGCACGGACGGTTCATAGGCCTGCTGACACACAGGGACATACTCGAGGCCACTATTTCCCGCTTTGCAGAAGTGGAGAACTCTGTACAGGACGAAATAGACTCCGGCATTCCCGTCAGTGAGATCATGCGCACGGATGTCCGCAGAGTCCCCCGACATGCGGCTGCGTGATGCCGCGGAAATGCTTTTCCGACACAAATACGGGTGCCTGCCCGTTGTGGAAAGCGGCATTCTTGTGGGTATTGTGACGGAAGCTGATTTTCTCAAGCTGACCATCAGCCTTCTGGACGCTGTAGAAACCGTGTAGGCGCGACGCGTCTGCCTTTTTGTATCAGAGACCGGCCGCTCGCCATGCGGGCGGCCATTGCATTGCACTGGAGTCAGATTTCTATGAAAAAATTCCTGCTGTCCACCGCGCTTCTGGCTATCGTGGGCGGTCTTGTCGTTCTGGGTTTTCTGTTGTTCCGCGACCAGCAAGGTCCGCAGATATCCCTGACCCCCGCTGAAGGCCGCATATCTCCGCGGACGGTCTTTAAGCTGACCGCAAAAGACACCAACAGCGGCGTGAAAGCGCTGAGTGTGCGCGTAAAGAAAAACAGCCGTGAATTTATCGCGCTGGACCAGCAGTGGGCGGACAAACTTGTCTCGCGCACGGAAGAGTTCAGCCTGGAAAAAGCCGAGGAAATGGGTGAAGGAACGGTGGAGCTTATTGTCAAAGCCACCGACTCATCCTTTGCCGCCTTCGGCAAAGGCAATACATCCACCCGCTCGTTCACGCTGCGGCTCGACAGCCAGCCCCCGCGCATCAGTGTAACCACCTTGCCGCCCTACGTGCGCCGCGGCGGTTCCGCCTGTATTGCCTATACCGTCAATGAAGACGTCAGGCAGACCGGCGTTACCGTGAATGACCTCTTCTTTCCCGGCTACAGACAGGCCGATGGCTCGTATCTGTGCTTCTTTGCTTTTCCGTTCTATGAAGACACAAACACCTATGCTCCGCGTGTAACCGCAGAGGACGAGGCCGGCAACGTCACATCCATATCACTGGCAGTAAAGCCGCTGCATGTGGCGTTCAAAGAGGATACCATCCGGCTGCCCGATTCCTTCCTTGATAACAAAATGCAGGACTTCACCGATGAGTTCCCGGGACAGATGTCTTCTCTTGAGCGTTTTCTCAAAGTGAACAGAGACTTGCGAAAAGCCAACAGAGCAGCCCTGCTGAGCATTGGCCGCAAGACGTCTCCGGCCATGCTGTGGTCCGGCCGGTTCCTCAACCTGCCCAACGCCAGCAACAGAGCGGGATTCGCCGATCACCGCGCCTACATCTACAACGGTCAGCAGGTTGACGACCAGTACCATCTGGGACTGGACATGGCCTCCATCGCACGGGCACCCATTCCTGCCGCCAACAACGGAACGGTTGTCTTTGCCGACGACATGGGCATTTACGGACTGTGCGTTGTGGTGGACCACGGGCTGGGCCTGCAGACACTGTATGCCCACCTTTCAGAAATCCACGTGAAAGACGGCGACACGGTACAGCGCGGCGATATTCTGGGACTTACCGGCACCACCGGCATGGCAGGCGGTGACCATCTGCACTTCGGTGTCATACTTTCAGGGCTGCCGGTTCAGCCGCTGGAATGGCTCGATCCCCGCTGGATCAAACATAACATCACGGACAGGCTCGAACGCTGAGCCCAAGACATAAGCCAGACAAAAAGGCCGCCTCCGGGCGGCCTTTCTTTTTGCCGGTCGCCGGACCGGTACATGCATAATGCCTTGCAGCATCTAAACAGTGGCAAAGCACAACCTGTATGCATACAGCTGCGGACCCCGCAGACCGGAGGCGTAACCCTCTGGCGAGTTGCCGGACTAGCAGCATCCGGTGATATTCCGCCGGAACAAAAAAAGGGGCTGCCGTAAGGCAGCCCCGCTGTATTCTGTCAGCCCAGTGTTACCACTGTTTTTTACGCTGTTCTTCAAGCGCCCTGGCCTGCTCTTCAAAAGAAGCGAAACCAGCCTGATGCATGGCATCAGTGACTGTGGCGTTCCAGTCCCACGATGCGTAGATAACCGGCTTGTGGAAAACAGCACGGAAGTTTTCAAGCTCCTGCCTGTAGAACTTCTCTTTAGGTGTCTCTATGCTTTCACGCAGCTGTTCGTGCAGCCTGCGCAACTCACCGTCGTACCATTCCATAAGGTCTTCGGCGTTCTTGTACTTTTTAAGAATATGACCATAGCCGTTCTCTTCCAGCAACTGGCGCAGGGTGGCAAGATACTGCCTGCGCAGCCAGTCACCCAGCTTGCTGGTGGGGATGTTTTCAGCCTCCACCGCAGCCATGTCGTGTTTTGTCTGGAAGTAGGTGTCAGGAACAACCGAGGCAGAGGTGATACCTGCCACGGCTACGATACCGCGCAGAATCTTGCTGTTGGAAACGCCCTGCCCGCAGAAACCGACCTTTTTGCCGTATTTCTGCCCGGTGAATATGGTGACCAGAATCGCCCACACCACAGCCGGATCTTCTTCGTCGTAGATATGTCCGAGGCGTGCGTTGTCACGGTCCGTGGCAAGCACCATCTGGGTCATATCGTTGGAACCGATGGAAAATCCGTCAAATTCCTGAATGAACTGCTTGGCCATGATGGCGTTGCTGGGAATTTCGGACATAAGAATGATCTTAAGTCCGTCCACACCGCTCTTCAGCTTGTGCACCTGTTCAAGATAGCGGCGCATGGAGCGCGCTTCTTCAAGAGTTCGCACAAAAGGCAGCATGATCATCAGGTTGGTACCGCCGAAGACTCCGCGGGCCAGCTTGAATGCCTCAATTTCCCAGTCGTGCAGATTACGCGAAACACCGCGGAATCCGAGCATGGGGTTATCTTCCACATGCTCGAACAATGAACCGCCCAGCAGGTTCCGGTATTCGTTGGATTTAAAGTCAGTGGTACGGTAGATGATTTCCTTACCGTGGAACGCCATGGCAAACAGCGCCAGCCCCTGTGCCAGCGTCTGAACATAGTGTTCCTTGCCGGTACGGAAGCCGCGGGAACGGATAAGATCGCGGATTTTTGAAGGAACAGTCCGCACTTCTTCCATTTCTTTCAGCAGGCCGCTCTTTTGAGCCACTTCAAGACGCAGGGCCTTGATGCGTGTCAGCACGTCCTTGACCATGGCTGCATCCGCCACCTTCTCCGCCATGCTCTTTACGGTGCCTTCAATTTCGGCACGACGCTTGACGGTATCAGGTTCTTTGCCGACCAGCAGAGCCAGTTCGTCATCGTATCCCATGACAACGCGGATATGGTCTTCAACATCCACAGATGTTTTCAGCACATCCAGACGGCGGGTGGCAAGCTCCACATGCTCATCAAGCTTGTGGTCGAGTTCGCGCATGCGCCGGTGCATGGCGAGCACTTCTTCCGTGCCGCGCACGTTCTCACGTTCGGTCAGCTGCTGAATTTCTGCCGCCAGTCCAGTCAGTACGCCTACGTATTCACGCAGCTTGAGATCAAGCCCTATGAGACCGGCCCCCAACTGATCACGCAGCACTTTGGTAAGGCGAGCTTCCAGTTCTTTCAGCTTGGCGGCAACAACGATATCCAGCTCGCCGTTGTCGTACGCTTCCAGCGCCTGAGGGTGAACACTGATGTTACCCAGCATGAATTCGGCACGCAGCAGGCCAACTTCAAATCCGGCCACGTCGCGCAGACGGGAAAGGAACATGGCCTGTCCCACGTCGGCAAGAATAAGGCCGACCTTGGCCTTTGTGGCAGGCAGCGTGCTGACATCCATCTCTCCGCCTACTTCTTCGAGCGGAAGCATACCACGGTATACTTTGCCGCGAGTACCGTCGACGGTCACTTCCTGACCGTCAAGAGAGCGGAGAATCTCAAGGCGCTGAATACCGATAACGGCAGGAATGCCCAGTTCGCGCGAGGTAATGGCCGCGTGGCTGGTATCGCCGCCCACGTCGGCCAGAATGGCCGAGGCGATGCGCATACCCGGCACCATATCGGGGTCGGTACGTTCCGCAGCCAGCAGGTCACCCTTGTTGATTTTGTTCAGTTCCAGAGCGGAACGCAGATATTTGACCGTTCCCTGCCCTGCACCGCGGGATGCACCGTTGCCTTCCAGAATGACTTCGGCGTTGTTGGCAGCCTTTTCATTCACTTCAAGCCGGCGCATGAAAATGGTGTGCGGGTGCTTTTCGAACTCTTCATTCCAGCGGGTTTCAGGACGGGCCTGCACAAACCACAGACGGTCGGAACTGTCGATGCAGAATTCCGTGTCCATGATCATGCCGCCGTAGGCTATGCTGATGCCACGCACGCCCTTGGCCACGGCTTCTGCCTGAGCAAGAGAAAGCGACCAGCGGAAGGCTTCGTTTTCAGGTACGGAAACCATCTTGGTTCCGCCCTTCTCGTCATTGACGATTTTTTTGTCCTTGCAGCCCATCTGGCGGATGACAACTTCCTGCCCGTCACCCCGCTGAAACACATAAAACTTGTCGGGAGTGACCATGCCGCCCACAACAGCCTCGCCCAGACCGTAGCTGGCATCGATGGACACCAGATCTTTGCGCGCGGTTCCGCGGCACCCTGTGGCGGTGTCGGCACTGAAGGCGGTACCGGAAATGACAGGGTTGACCATACGCATGATGCATACGGAAAGAGAGGTGTTTTCAATTGCCCACTCTTCCTTGGCCGTTGCAGCTATGGATTCGTCGCCGGTCGCTTCTGCACGGGCCATGGCATCAAGAATGGCCTCGCGGCGGTATGTCATGCTGCGCAGGTTGTATGCAGAAGCACAGTCCCAGTGATAAGCGTCAACGGCCTGACTTTCACCGACAATATTCAGATAGGTGTCCTGCAGACCGGCAAAAGCTTTTTTGCGCGAATCTTCACCCGCAGCCGAAGAACGCACGGCCACTGCCACATTCTCCACGCCTGCTTCCTTGCAGATGGCGTTGTATGCTTCACGCACACAGGCCGCCACTGCCTCGGGCAGATCAACAGATAAAATGGCAGCCTGAACAAGCAAAGAACGCTTGCGCAGCTGGTCAATCCCCTCGGGGGAAGTTGCGAAACCTTCCACCACGTTATTGATGAAGGTTCGGGTCTTGAGCATGTTCTGCGCACCGGAAGCGGCCGCTTTCTGGCGGATTTCATTGGCCAGATTACGAACGAACTTTTTGAGGAACTCCGGATCCCGGTTGATCTCGGTGTCATTCCAGTCGATGCTGTTGTACTCTTTATCCAGAACACTGCGAACCAAAGACGCGTTTACCTTGGTTTCATCCAGCAACTTATGAAAAGCCACGGAAGAAATGGCACGGAACTGTGGGCTCCGGACGCCTTCCACCTGACTGATGATGGCGGTGTTGTAGTTTTTCCCGCCCACAAGCAATTCTGCATCTTCACCTATGGCGGTAATCTCGGCGCCTGTCAGCACCAGCTTGTTAGTCAGGGCAGTGGTCTCAGCTTTAGCCTTCTGGCTTTTCACTTCAGCCTTGGGCTTGTCTGCCTGAGCTTTGGCCATTGTCTCTCCTCCTATGGGGGATGAAAACACCCAGCCTGCCACATAGTTTTTTCTGCGGCTGGGCATACCTCGAGTCAAATCCCGGTCACGCGTATTGAAAGGCGGAAAACCGCCGGCCCGGGCCGAACGGTTTTCCATACCTTATCTGCATTATACGCTGGTACTCTGCCAGTCAATGAGGCGACGCAAAAGCCTAGGCTTTGCACGCACAGTCAAGCTTGTCGCCGCAATAGGGACAAAAACCGACACCCTCTATGGTGATGGGATGACGGCATTTTTCATTGGGACACAACGTGGGAACAGGCCCCAGCTCGACAATCAGCTCGCCTCCTTTTACAGGTACCATCTGCTTGTTTTCCTTATAGTCGGCGGTCCTCAGCACACGCCTGACCATACCATCCACAGGAGCAAGCACGGCCTTTTCCTGCTTCATGATGGAAATATTGAACAGTTCCTCACCCTTTTTCACATAGTCGCCGGGGTGCACATACATCACCCACAGGTCGCCGTTGGAAGGCGCCGCCACATGATAGGCATTGGCGGGGTCGGCCTTTTCCAGCCCCTGTACATCATCGGCATGGGGTTCGGCCACCTGAATGTCCACACTCATGATTTCCGAATCAAGCACATAGCGCACAACGCTCATGCCGCTTTCATCCGGCAGCGAAATGCTGAGAATGGTCATCTGGTGAGGCTTTCCGTGCGAGTCGGTAAAGTTCAGCTCTCTGCCCGGTTCAATCCCTTCAAACCAGACATGCAGCGGCAGATTGTTAGGATCGCCGAACTGCTGACGCAGCTGAATGGTCGCCACGGCATCGCCCGGATGGTTCAGATACATGACGAACTCTTCATCCGTGGGCTTGCGGCGGATAATATCCACAAACCCCCGCTCTTCAGCGGCAAGATCCATGTCTTCCACAAACTCCAGCGGAGAAGTTTCGGTGCGGCAGTTCACAGCACGCTGCCACTCGTTGCCAAAGGCGCTCTGATACACCCAGTCAGCGGGAAAGCCCAGCGGCAGCTTACCGTATTTGCCCATCAGCAAATCACGGAAAGCGTCATTGCTGTCCTGATACAGGGCAAGACGGGCTTCTTTCATTTCCGAGGAGAGATCCGCTTCGCTGTGACGTGTCACGTTGTCCAGCACTTCCAGAAGGTAGCGCACTTCCTGCTCGCCGCCGCGCTTGTAGGCGCTGGTTACCGCCAGAAACGCCGTGTTCCACGTAATCTGCGAGCCGGGTGTCACATCATGATACCGCACTATTTTCCGGGTTCCGGCAAGGAACTTGAGCATATACGGCAGCAGATGGATGTAGCCCTGCTTCATGGCGCCTTCCTGAGAAGAGGAAGTGGCGCCGCCGGGCATGGCGTGTTCCACCACATCGTAGTCGATACCCTGAAAATAGGGCGCCGTGTAGCGGTCATAATAGGGCATGATCTGCTTGAGAACAAAATTGCAGCTGCGGATCATCTCTTTATTGAGATTGGTCTTAAGCCCCAGTTCGTCTTCAATATAAGCAGCCGTGGACAGCACCTCACCCTGACCGTACCAGCGGACGGAAGCGCCTATGGCCGTATCGACGATATGCGCGCCTGCCTTGGCAGCAGCACCTACGGCAGGAACGAAAAGCCCGTCCGTAAAGTGGCGGTGATAATGCAGCACAAGCTGAGGCCACGCCTTGCGCAGAGCCGTGACAAGCTCCGTCATGAAACGCGGCGGGCAAACGCCGGCCATGTCCTTCAGTCCAAGAATGATCATGGAAGAAGCCTTGGCAGAGCTTACCCCCGCCACGTCCGCCACCATGCGCAAAATGGCTTCCGTCACCTGCAGATAATGCGGAACATCGAAGCCTCTGGCCCAGGAAAGAGATATGGCAGGTTCGAAAACCACGCCGGAACGGTTGAGAGCCACTTCCGCAAACGGACGCATGTTGTCGACATGGTTCAGGAAGTCAAAACACCGGATAATCTGGTAGTGGTCACAGATCATCTCTCCGGTCAGACGCATGAGATTGCGCGGCTGCGGCTTGTACCCCAGAATGTTTGTCGAGCGGATAAGAATCTGCTTGGCCGTTTTGGGGGCAAACTGATTCCAGTGCGCCGCTTCGGTAAACGGATAGGTCATGTTGGCCAGCATGGCCACATGGAAGTGTGCCCCCCCGCCGTTTTCAAGCGAGAAGAAATTACAGTTGTCAAGATACGGCCCGATGAGCGCATCTTCCGCAAGACGGAACCGGTTGCCGCTGTTGGACTGCGTTATGTCACGGGCTGTGGTGTCGGTAAAATGCACATAACCTGAGTCTCTGACCATATCCAGCAGAGCTGCTCTGTCTCCCACAGGATACGGCGAAGCTGTCTTGCGCACTCTGGATGTAATTTCGGGCAGCACAGGCCTGAAATCAGGCATGCGCGGAGTCTCGCGGGTGCGGTACTCGTCAAGCTTCACATGCGGGTTATATCCCTTGGCCGAAATTTCGGCCACCAGACGGGCCAGACGTTCGGCTTCCGGCTCCAGATCGGTATAACACATGAGTTCAGGCGTGCGGGCAATGAAATTGGTATCAAAATCCGCATCAAGAAACTTGGGATGCTTCACAATCTGCTTGAAAAACGGAATCGTCGTCTTGATACCGCCCACAACATACTCACGCAGTGCCCGGTTAAGGGTAGCAAGAGCTTTTTCCCACCCTTTGCCGTATGCGATGAGCAGTGAACCGGCAGAATCATAGTTCGAGGGGAATTCGTACCCGGCGGAAAGGTTGGAGTCCAGACGGATGCCGGGACCGCCCGGAGACACATACCGCGTGACCAGCCCCGCGTTGGGCGCAAAGTCGTTCTGGGGGGACTCGCAGTTGATGCGCACCTGTATGGCATGCTGCGTGGGAACCATGTCGTCTTCTTTAAGACGCAACTGCGCACCGAAGGCGACAGCAATCTGCTCTTCCACCAGATCGATGCCGTACCGGCATTCGGTGATTCCGTGCTCCACCTGCAGGCGGGTGTTCACCTCGATAAGATACGGAGTACCGTCGTCTGTAACCAGAAACTCCACCGTGCACAGCGAGTAATAGCCTACTTCCTGCACAAGCTGACGCGAGTAGTCTTTCAGCCTTGCACGCAGTTCAGGAGTGATGCCCTTCCACGGAGAAGGAGTGATTTCGATAAGCTTCTGGTGATTACGCTGCACCGTGCAGTCGCGTTCGTCAAAGGCGAACACATTGCCGTGCATGTCGGCGATAACCTGAATTTCGATATGCCGTACAGAAGGCAGGTATTTTTCCACATACAGCCGGGGGTTGCCGAACGAAGCCTGAGCCATGGTCGACGCTTTCACAAAAGCGTCTTCAAGCTCATCCTGCGACTTGATGAGGAATATGCCGCGTCCGCCGCCGCCGCCTTCGGCCTTGAGCATGACGGGAAAGCCGATTTCTTCAGCTATTTTTCTGCCGGTGGGCACATCCACGGCGCCTTCCGAACCGGGAACAACAGGAATGCCGAGCTGTTTTGCCAGCCTGCGCACCTGCACCTTGTTCCCGAGCAGATTCATGGCCTCTGCCGTAGAGCCGATATACAGCAGTCCTGCCTCGGCACAACGGGAAGGAAACCGCGGATCTTCGGAAGAAAATCCCCAGCCCGGATGAATCGCGATGATGCCCCGCTGCTTGGCCAGTCTGATGATTCTGTCAATATCGAGATATGCTCTGGGATCGGATCCGAGCAGCAGAAGCTCCTGCGCTGCGGAAGCGGCCGGAGAGGTCTTGTCGATATCGGTTGCCGTCATCACGGCGACCGCATCAAAGCGTTCGCGGATAGAACGGCAGATACGCCGGGCGGGAATCCCCCGGTTGGCAACCAGAATAGGCTTGCCTTTCACCTCTTCCAAAACCTGATTGAACGTCTTGATAGCCATTCACTCCTCGTACTCAACAAAACAACCGGAGCCCATTGCATAGACGACCGGGGTTACAACGATCACTAGAGTTTCATTCAGGCACGACGGTGTCATGATATAGGGGAAAGACTGCAGGAGTGGAGGACCTGCTCCCGACCGGACAGGAGTACGCGCAACGCTCCATCATGGCTCAAGCCCATTAACCTGCCCGGACAGCTCCCTAAATCACTCCCGTGTATCATCACAACACGGCCTACCCAGGCAAGATACGCTTCCAAGCGACTGATCAAGCCATCTTCACTGAAGCGAAGAACCTCATTACGGTAGCAAAAAAAAGCACGGTCGACAAGCTGTCGCCACAATTCAAAAGGCGCGAAATCGAAACCCCTTGCAGCCAATCCGCAGGCCGGCACCGCAGCCCCCTCACGCAGGCAGTCTGTCCGGGGAAAGTGCGCTACATTTATACCTATTCCCACAAGCAGCGCACCGTTGCGGTCTTCCAGCAGAATTCCTGCCATTTTGCAGTCGTCCAGCAGCAGATCATTGGGCCACTTCATGCGCACATCAATACCGCACATTTCAAACGCTCTGGCAAACACATAGCCCGCAACCAGCGAAGAAAGCGAATCAGGATAGTTTGAAGCGGCGGGAAAACGCAGCGCAGCATATATGTTGCCTGCCGGCGACACCCACTGACGGCGCATCTGGCCTCTTCCTGACTGCTGCGAAACTGCAAGCACACTTGTCCACACCGGCAGTGCTCCGGCAGCGTGCAACGCATGAGCGGCATCCAGTGAAGACCCCACTCCGTCACAGATGAAAACCGCACCGCAACCGGGGCCACCGCTGGTGGCATATCCTTCATAAACTTCATTGCGGCACGGCTCAAAAGCGGGCAAAAGCCGCACGTCACGCTGCCAGAGGGCATGCGCTCCCCCGAGGGCCTCAGGGGCAAGAGGACGCATGCTGCAGCCCTGCAGCTTTGAAAGAATGTACACGGGAAAGGACATTACCACCTCATTCATACACGGAAAAAACACCCTGCGCGCAACGCCGCGGCCCTTTTGTGCCGCGGCGATATATGGTACCGGAACCTATGCAGACATTCCTTGTAGGCGGTGCGGTCCGCGACATGCTGCTGGGCAGAACACCCCGCGAATACGATTATGTATTTTCCGGGTCGCTTGAAGAGTTTCTGCTGCGGCATAAAACAGCCCGCAGGGCCGGTACACAGTTTTCCATAGCCATCTACAACGGGCTGGAATTCGCCCCCATGCGCGGAAAGACCATACATGAGGATCTGGCTTCGCGCGACTTCACCGTCAATGCCATGGCGCTTGACGCCGACGGCAGACTGTTTGCCCATCCTGAAGCCCTGCGGGATCTGGCACTGCACAGACTGTCGCCCGCTTCATCTCATGCCCTTGCGGACGATCCGGTACGGCTGTTCAGAGCCGCAAGGTTCACCGCCACCCTGCCCGGTTTTCACATTTCCGCAGACCTGAAGCGCGCCATGCGTGCAGAAGCCGGTTCCGGCAAAATAATGGATGCAGCTCCGGAACGTATCGGCAGCGAAATTCACAAAGTACTGCACAGTGCACGGCCGGGCAACTTTCTGCGGACACTCAACGAGGCTGACTGCCTGACCGCATGGCTGCAGGAGTTCGCCCCTGCTGAAGAGGATGCGGCCGCGCTGCACCGTACGGCAGATATCATGGACAGAGCGGCAGGCGTGCCCATGGCTGTATGGATGGCTCTGTGCCACGATTTGAACACAGGCGCAACGCAAACTCCTTCACCCGCCGCAGCTCCAACGCCGGTGCGGAAACAGCCGCAGCACCATGCGGCAGCTCCGGCAGCCCGCAGATTCGCCATACGCATCAAGGCCCCGAATTCCTTTGTACGCGCTGCCGAGGTGGCCGCTTCATGCCACAAAGAAGGCATGCATTACCCCGCACTTAAGGCTGAAAGCCGTGTTTCGCTGCTCATGCGGCTGCATCTCGCCGCATTACTCGATGATTTCTTTACCTTCATCCTAGCTGTCACCGGCAGTGACTTTCGCAGACCGGCAGCGGAAGAACTCGATATCCTGCTGCGGGTAAAACTGCCCCCGGACCAGCAGGGACGGGGCCCCGAATCGGGACGCCTGCTGCACCGCATGCGCTGCGAGGCACTGCAGAGCCGTTGAACAGAGTGCTGCCCGGCGCAATGCCGCCTCCGTACGCTGCCAAAGACAGCCATACCCCAAACGGGCAGGTACCGGTCCGCAGAAAAGCCAGCTGAAAAGATGCCCCTTCTTTTTCCCAGTGTCACGCGCACCGCACGGCCCATCCTGCTTGACCGCCGCCCTGCTTTGGTGCAGACAAACAGTTTACGTCCGTTTCAGTACGGGCATCCTGCTATATCTCGGTAGACATATTAATTTTCTGGAAAGCGCCAGAGGGAGACAACGGCATGATTTATGATGTGGACCGCGAAACACTGCCGCGGGAAGAGCTTGAAGCTCTTCAGGTGAGGCGTCTGAAAAACCTTTGTGAACGGGTTTATGCGAATGTGCCCCATTACAGACGCAAGTTTGACGAAGCGGGAATAACCCCTGCGGACATCAAAAGCCTTTCCGACCTCAAGTATCTGCCGTTTACCGAGAAGCAGGACCTACGCAACAACTATCCTTATGGCCTGTTTGCCGTGCCAAAGGAGCACATCGTGCGCCTGCACGCCTCCAGCGGCACCACAGGCAAAGCCACAGTGGTGGGCTATACCGCGCGCGATCTCAATAACTGGGCTGAAATGATGGCACGCAGCTTCACCGCGGGCGGACTTTCCAGCCGCGACCTGATCCATAACGCATACGGTTACGGCCTGTTCACGGGCGGGCTGGGAGCGCATTACGGTGCCGAAAAGCTCGGCGCAACGGTCATTCCGGTATCCGGCGGCAACACCAAAAGGCAGGTGGTTCTGCTGCGCGATTTCGGCGCCACAGCCATCTGCTGTACCCCTTCGTACAGCCTGTATTTGTACGAAGCCGCGCTGGAAGCCGGCATCGACATGCGCGAACTGCCGCTGCGCATCGGTATTTTCGGCGCAGAGCCGTGGACCGATGAAATGCGCCACGACATCGAACAGAAAATGGGCATCTCGGCCGTCAACATATACGGCCTGTCAGAAATCATGGGGCCGGGAGTCTCCATGGAATGTGAAGACGCCAAAGACGGCATGCACATATGGGAAGACCACTTCCTGCCTGAGATAATAGACCCCGTCACGGGCGAACAGCTGCCCGCGGGACAGCAGGGCGAACTGGTCATCACCACGCTGACCAAAGAAGGCATTCCGCTTATCCGTTACCGCACACGTGACATCAGCATGCTGAATTACACCCCATGCTGCTGCGGCAGAACCCATGTACGTATGAAGCGTGTAATGGGCCGCAGCGACGACATGCTGATTATCCGCGGGGTCAATGTATTCCCCTCGCAGATCGAGTCCATTCTGCTGGAAACTGAAGGAGCCTCTCCGCACTATCAGATAGTTGTCAAACGGGATGGCAATCTGGATATCATGGAAGTGCATGTTGAAGTTTCGGAAAATCTGTTTTCGGACGAAATCAAAAACCTTCAGCGGCTTGAAAGCCGCATTCAGAAAACCATCAAGGAATTCCTCGGCGTCACAGCCAGGGTACGTCTTGTGGACCCCCGCTCGATCCAGCGTTCGGAAGGCAAAGCCAAACGGGTTCTCGACCTGCGTAACGAATAACATTCCGGCAGCGCGGCCATAAAAAAGGGAAGCATCTACTTCCCTTTTTTATGGCCGCATGACAGCAGTCGGTAAACGGACAACACGGTCATTTTTTTCTGGCCGGCGGCCGGATATGGGCCATGACCCGTTCATAAGCCCTGCGTGACTCTTCAGTCTCCATGTCAGGAACAGTGTCCCTGTCAACCAGCATGATGGCCTCGCACGGGCACATTTCCACACAGGCAGGCTCAAGCCCCACATCCCGCCTGGAAGCACACAGGTCACATTTTTGCACCGTGACACCGAGATCAGTGGCAAAAAAAGCGGCATACGGACACGCCAGAATACAGTTGCGGGTTTCGCACCCGCGGCACAGCAGCGGCTGCAGCACAACGGCTCCGTCTCTGTCACGCATCAGCGCCCCGCGGTTGCACACTTTCATGCAATGTGCCTGTTCGCAGTGCTTGCAGTACAGAGGAACCATGATGCCTTCAACTGTACGAGTCATGGCTATGCGCGGCGTATCGTACAAAAATTTACAGACAGCCTCGCAACTTTCACAGCCGATACAGCGGCTGTAATCAATAAAAAGAGTTTTCCCTTCACAGGACATTACATTGAGCCTCCGGGCTATGCTGGCTAGGGGACAATTCTGTCCTCGTCGTATCTGTATTCGCCCTCGCGGTTCTGCGCCTTCAGGTCAAGCCAGTTGGTCAGCGATCGCGAAGCCCGCAAACCGCTGTAGACAGCCTTGCCTATCTTGCTGGGACCTGTCAGCACATCTCCGGCGACAAACACGTTCTCTATACTGGTCATATGAAGCCAGCGCACTTCGCCTTTGCGTACGTTTTCTAGCCCCAGTTCCTGCTGAAAGGGAGGAGTGGGAATTTCACCGATGGCAGTTATAAGCATGTCCACATCCAGATGCTCCGCCTCGCCGGTCATACCGTTGGCAAGCTCCAGCCGCTGCACGCCGCATTCACCTTCCACCCGCAGCGGTGTGCGCCGCTCAAGCCATTCGGCGCCCATCTCGCAGATGCGGTCAATCTCGAAACTGCCGCAGGGGGCCTCGCGGGCTGTCCGTCTGTATATCATGTATATTTTGGCGGCACCAAGCGCATGGGCACTGTCCACCACGTCAACGGCGGAATGACCGGCACCGACCACAGCCACGCGCTTTCCGCGCACATCGGGCATGGTGACATTGGGCGAGGCATATTTTGCCGCCCTGATGGGAAACAAAAACTCAAGGCCGGAATGCACTCCCGCCAGATTTTCTCCGGGAATACCGAGCTTCCGGGACTTCCATGAACCGGTACAGATCATGACCGCATCATGCTCTTCCACAAGCTCGCCGAGGCCGCGGATATCACAGGAAAAGTGATCGCCTTCCTCTTCATGCAACGGAGCACTGCAGCATATTTTTGTCTTTGTGCGGAACACAACTCCGAACTGCCGTTCCATGCGCCGCACACCTGCCCGGATACGTTCAGGCGGAATACGCTTTCTGGGAATGCCGAACACCATCAATCCTCCGGGTTGCGGCAGTTTGTCGTACACCACAACCTCGTATCCCAGACAGGCCAGATATCCGCAGGCGGCAAGTCCGGAGGGGCCTGCACCTATAATGCCCACTTTGCGGCCGTTGGGCGGTAGCGGGGATTTTCTTAAAAAAGCAAAATTCATGGGATTGGACATATATTCTCCGTACTGCGCCGTTTATCATGGGTCAAAACGACTGATCGGCCATACAGTATATCCAAGCAGCGGGCATGCGCAACCCCGCGCCGTGTGCTCTTGTCATCGGCGAAGGGGAATGATACTGAAATGAAAAGAGAAGAGGACGCCCCTGTGCGTTTATGACATACAACTCAAACGGGACTGACCAGCCATGAAAGTCGAACAGATCTCTGTTTTTCTCGAAAACAAGGCAGGCCGTCTGGCCGAAGTGACAAACGCCCTTGCCGACGCAAACATCAACCTGCGTGCGCTGTCACTGGCAGAC
Organism: Oleidesulfovibrio vietnamensis; assembly: GCF_055388115.1. Taxonomy (NCBI): domain Bacteria; kingdom Pseudomonadati; phylum Thermodesulfobacteriota; class Desulfovibrionia; order Desulfovibrionales; family Desulfovibrionaceae; genus Oleidesulfovibrio; species Oleidesulfovibrio vietnamensis. The sequence continues at coordinate 1,748,671 of NZ_AP042419.1, read as the reverse complement.
ACCTCGGACTTCGGCATCCTGCGCATGATTGTGGCCGACCACGAGAAAGCCAAACAGGTACTGAAAGACAAAGGCTTCACCGTGGGCCGCACCACAGTTGTCGCTGTGGAGGTTCCTGACCAGCCCGGCGGGCTCAACGATATTCTGCAGACCCTTTCCGACAGCAAGGTCAATGTGGAATACATGTATGCCTATGTACAGCCCGGCGGCACCAACGCCGTGCTCATTTTCCGGTTCGACAGAACCGATCAGGCCATTGAAGTGCTTACCGGCAAAGGCTTTACCGTCATTCCCGGTGACAAACTGTACAACGGGTAACACCGACGAGCACACGCATCATCAACGGGCCGGAACACTCCGGCCTTTTTTTATTCACGGAGCATGTATGTCCCCGCGCAACCAGAACATCCGGCCGGTCAGAAAGGCGGAGAACCGCTGGCGCATCTACCCGGTCGGTACCATGAGAGTACCCGTGGACATTTTTGCTTCGGAAGCTCTCATATCGGTCATGGATACGGAAACAATACACCAGCTGACAACTGCAGCCAGTCTGCCCGGTGTCGCCGGTTCCGTCATATGCATGCCCGATGCCCACTCAGGGTATGGATTTCCCATCGGGTGTGTGGCCGGATTCTGTGCCGGTAAAGAAGGAATTATTTCCGCCGGCGGTGTGGGATACGACATCGGGTGCGGTGTGCGCACTCTGCTGACAGATATACCTGCCGCAGAAGTGTATGCGCGACGCGGCGAAATTGCGGACGCTCTATTCCGTGCCATTCCAGCGGGGCTGAAACGAAGCAGTCATATTTCGCTTAACGCATACGAAATAAAACAGATATTGCATGAAGGCGCCGCATGGGCCGTACGCAACGGCATGGGCGAAAAGGAAGACCTGTGGCATACAGAGGAAAACGGCTGCGTTGCCGGAGCTGATGCAGCACAGGTCTCGACCGAAGCCCGGCAAAGACTCACCGGCCAGCTAGGTACTCTGGGGTCAGGCAACCATTATCTTGAAATCCAGATTGTCGACAGCATCCACGATACCGCTGCAGCGGCGCATTTCGGTCTTGCAGAAAACCAGATTGCCATCAGCATCCACAGCGGCTCACGGGGCACAGGACACCAGATTGCCACTGACTACATAAAAGCCATGCAAAACGCCCTGCCCGACGGCCACCCCGCACCGGATCCTTCTCTGGCTTACGCCCCGCTGACATCAGACCTCGGCCGCCGCTATCTGGCCGCCATGAAAGCCGGCCGGAACTGTGCGCTGGCTAACAGGCAAACCATTGCTCACATGGTCCGCAAAACCTTTCTGCGGCTGTTCCCCTCCTGCCGTATCACCCAGCTGTATGATGTTTCGCACAACACCTGCAATGAAGAACACCACGTCATCGAGGGCCAGAGCAGACGGCTTTTTGTACACCGCAAAGGAGCCACTCGTGCTCTGCCTTCCGGCCATGCAGCCCTCGGCCCCCTGTTCGATGCAACGGGACAGCCTGTGCTTGTGGGCGGCAGCATGGGCACAGCATCCTGGATATTATGTGCCGCCCGGGGAGCAGAGGCCAGCATGTACTCGGCCAATCACGGCGCCGGCAGACTGCTCAGCCGGGCTCAGGCACGCAAACGCCAGCAACCCCGAAGTCTTATGGATGCACTGAAGCATGCCGGAATCTCGGTAAGAACACACAGCCCGCAACTGCTGGCGGAAGAGGCTCCCTTGGCCTATAAGGATGTGGACCATGTGACTGATACGGTCTGCGCGACAGGCATTGCCCGCAAAGTGGCAAGACTGCGCCCTCTGATCTGCATAAAAGGATAACGACATGACACAGCTCATAACAGGCTGCACACTCGACTGTCCGGACTGCTGCTCCATGGTGGCCGTACCCCGGCAAGACGGCACCCTGTCCATACAGGGCAATCCGGCACATCCTTTTACTCAGGGGCTCATCTGCGGCAAAGGAAAAAACTTCGTACAGCGCCTGCAATCGTCCGAACGTATCACAACGCCTCTTGTGCGCCGCAACGGTACGCTCCGCAAAGCTTCGTGGGACGAAGCGCTGTCTGTATGTGCCGCGAAAATAGATGCCCTGCGCGCCACCCCGGAAAAAATGCTGCATATACGGGGTGCAGGAACCCGTGGAGTTCTCTTCGACGCCGCGGGAGAACTGCCCGCCCGCCTGCGTATGGCCGCCACGCACGGCTCGCTGTGCGACGAGACAGGTATCGAAGCGTGCAAGGCTGACTTCGGTTCGCTGAATATGAACCATCCCCACGATCTTTTTAATGCAGACCGCATTGTAAACTGGGGACGCGACATTTCACGCTCGTCGGTTCATCTGGCAAAAATTGTCAATGAAGCCAGAAAAAAGGGAACACAGGTTCTGCTCATAAGTCCCTGCCCGTCAGGCGCCGCAGGCTATGCCGACGAAGTTATCACAGTACGCCCGGGTACAGACCGCTTTCTGGCCGCCGCGGCGGCCAGACGACTGCTGACGCGCCCCGGTTTCCGTCAGCGCCTTTTACGCTGTTCTGCCAATGCAGACGCATACCTTGCCTGCCTTGACGCCATGGATGAACACGCCCTGCTGACGGCGTGCGATGTATCAACCGCCGCTCTGGAAAAACTGACAGACTGGTACGCCGACACGGATGCCGCTGTATCAACCCTGCTGGGATGGGGGCTGCAGCGCTACATACGCGGCGCCCAGAACGTCAGGCACATAAATGCCCTTGCCATGATAAGCGGCCATATAGGAAAAAACGGCGCCGGTGTTTTCTACAACATATCGTCGTCACGGAACTTCAACCGCCAGTGGATGCAGGATCTTCCGGAACCTTCGCGCAGGTTGAGTCTGCCGCGCATAGGGCAGGAGCTTGCCGGTGCAGCCCCCCCTGTGGAGCTGGTACTGTGCAGGGGCATCAATTTCGTCAACCAGTGCCCTGATTCACACACCACAGCAGCGGCTCTCCGGCATGCATTTGTTATTGTCCTCGATGCATTTATGAACGATACAGCCGCACTGGCAGACGTCCTTCTGCCGTGCAGCCTGATGCTGGAACGGGAAGAAATAGTCGGATCCTTCATGCACAACCAGATAAACTACTGCGCACCGGTGTTTCCGCCGCCCGGTGAATGCCGCGACGACTTTGACATACTGGATGAGCTGGGCAGCAGGCTTTCTGAACCGGTGCGTCTGCCGGACAGAGAGACATGCCTGCGTCGCGCGCTTGATTCCCCGCTTCTGCAGACAACGCTTTCCCGTCTGCGGCAGGAGGGATTCGCCACCGCCGAACACCCGTTCATCGCATATGAAGGTATGCGTACAGACCATCAGGATGGCCTGTTCCATTGTGTCGCCGAACTTTCACCTGACAAGGAAGATTCCGGAGACTACCCGTTTTTCCTGCTGACCCTCATAAGCCGCAACACACTGCATTCACAGATTCCTGCCGGGATGCAACAGGGCCTGCCGGAACTTGCCGCAGCGCCTTGCGCGGCACAGGCGGCGGGCATCGCAGACGGCGAAGCTGCTTTACTTTGCACACCCGGCGGCCAGATGCAGGTCACCGTCCGCTTTGATCCCGCTATTCATCCTTCCGCCGTGCGGTTGCGGCGCGGTGGCTGGGTCAGCCGCGGCTGGGGGGCCAACGGGCTTACAGCCCCGCTGGTTACAGATGCCGGAGAAGGCGCGGCCTTCTACAGCCAGAAAGCCGCTATCAAAAAGTTGCAGGCAGAACCGCCGCACCCGCAGGCATAAAATGTAATTCTTCCCTGCTCGGTATGGAAATGCGCATGCCGTTCAGCACCGAATAATAAAAAACCCCGCTCCGGAAAGGAGCGGGGATAAAAGCAGCACAAGCTCAGCAAGCATATCTGGCCGCCACCGGCATGCGCCAGCCCGAACCGAACGCCCTGTCAGTGACCTTGAGGCCGGGCGGTGCCTGACGCCGTTTGAATTCCGCCCTCCGGACAAGCCCGATGATGCGGCGTACCGTTTCAGGATGGTGTCCCGCCGCCACAATGGCGGCCATCCCCTGCTTCCGCACGATATGCCGTTCCAGCACATCATCCAGAACGGCATAGTCAGGAAGCGAATCTACGTCCTTCTGGTCGGGCCGCAGCTCCGCAGAAGGAGCCTTTTCCAGAACAGCGCGGGGAATCACTTCAAAACCGCGGACGCTGTTAAGCCAACGGCACACGGCGTACACCATGGTTTTGGGCAGGTCGGCTATCACGCCGAGTCCTCCTGCCATGTCGCCGTAAATGGTGCAGTACCCCACGGCCAGCTCGGACTTGTTACCTGTGGTCAGCAGCACTTTGCCGAATTTGTTGGACATGGCCATAAGAATATTGCCACGGATACGCGACTGGATATTTTCTTCTGTCACATCGGCATCCAGCCCTGCAAAAGATTCAGAAAGAGCAGCATCAAACGAGCGCATCAGCGGTTCAATGGGCACAACGCGCGAGCGTATGCCCAGATTTTGCACCAGTGCAACCGAATCATCCACACTGCCTCTGCTGGAATACGGAGAAGGCATCATCACGCCGAGGACATTTTCCGGCCCCAGTGCTTCGGCGGCGATGCAGGCCACGAGCGCCGAATCAATACCACCGGAAAGCCCCAGCACCGCACCTTTAAAGCCGCATTTGGCAGCATAGTCGCGCGTACCCAGCACCAGAGCCTGCCATATCTGGGCCTCGGGCTCCGGAGCGTCAGGTGCGACAGCACCGGCCGACGCGGCGCAGGCATCAGCCAGCAACACCTCGGGAACAAACCCCGCAGCGCGGGCCAGCAACGTGCCGTCGGCGCCCATCACCATACTTTTGCCCGCAAAAATCAGATCGTCATTACCGCCGACCTGATTCACATACACCACGGGAACACCAATACGCGCCGCCACGGCACCCAGCATGGACTCACGCTGCGCCTGCTTGCCCAGCGAAAACGGAGAAGCCGAAAGGTTCACCAAGAGGTCCACACCTTCCGAGGCGAGTTCCGCCACGGGATCATGGGGATAGCGTCTGTGCTCTCCCCAGTACTCCTTGTCATTCCATATATCTTCGCAGATGCTTACGCCCACACGGTATCCGTCCACGGTGACCAGACCGCACCGGTGCCCCGGGGTGAAATACCGGCGTTCGTCGAACACATCATACGTGGGCAGCAGCACCTTGGAGCCTGCAACCTCCGCAACGCCGTCACGCAGCAGCACTGCCGCATTGCGCACGGTATCGGGATAATCGCCGGCTGCTGCCACGGGAGCACCGACCAGCACCGGACAGCAATCCGCAAGCTCCTGCGCCAGCCTGTCCAGATGGCCGCGGCAGGCGGAGATGAATTCGTCCATCAGCAGAAGATCGCGGGGGGGATACCCGCACAAAGCCAGCTCGGAAGTCACGCACAGCCGGGCACCCCCTGCACTGGCGCTTCGCACCGCACCGGCAATGGCAGACGCATTGGCTGCAAGATCACCCACCACGGGGTTCAGTTGTAACAGAGCGATACGCATCTACAGCATGTCCGACATGGTATACAGTTTACCGGGTCTGTTCTGCGCCAGCCACTTTGCGGCACGGATAGCCCCTGCTGCAAAGGTTTCACGCGAATGGGCCTGATGGGTCACTTCGATGCGCTCGCCGGGGCCCAGAGCATAGACCGTGTGTACGCCGACCACATCTCCGCCGCGAATGGTCTGAATGCCTATTTCCTCGTGCGGACGTTCTCCGATGATACCTTCACGGTGATAATTGGCCACCGTGTCCAGATCCCATTTCCGGGCTTCCGCCAGACATTCGGCAAGACGCAGTGCCGTCCCGCTGGGAGAGTCTTTCTTTTTGTTGTGGTGCAGTTCCACCATTTCCAGATCATACTGTTCGCCCAACAACGTCACCAGCTGAGGCAGAATTTTCAGCAGCACATTAACCCCCACACTCATGTTGGGAGCCCAGAACACGGGAGTCTGCAATGCGCAATCCGCAAGTTCGGCTTTCTGTTCTTCGGTGAAACCCGTTGTGCCGATGACCAGCCCGCTGCCGTGCCGCGCACACGCCCGCGCGTTATGCACGCTGGCTTCCGGTGCTGTAAAATCGATGACCACGGCATCGGGCAGTCCGGGCAGCAGTTCCTCCAGCGTTCCGGCCACCTGACAGCCCAGATGTTCCAGTCCTTCACGGCGGCCTTCGCGTTCGACCACACCGGCAAGACGGCATTCTCCGTCAGCACGCACCATACCGGTAATGGTTGTGCCCATACGCCCGCCGGCACCCATCACAATAACGGAAACACTCATGACGTCCTCCTCGCTCTGGCGCCTACTGCACGCGCAGCAGACTGTTTTCATAGTCATCTGCAGCCTGTCCGGAAATTTCTTCAGACTCTGATGCCTGCCTGATGAATTCATCTTCCGTCAGAACCGTTATTCCCAGTGAACGGGCTTTTTCCAGCTTGCTGCCGGGCTTGTCTCCGGCCACAAGTATATCAAGTCTGGCGGAAACGCCGCTCATGACGGCTGCCCCCGCTTTTTCTGCCATAGCTTTGGCTTCAGAGCGTGTCATACGCACCAGCGAACCGGTAAAAAGAATTTTTTTGCCCGCAAGCGGTGTCACCGGCGTGCTGTCACCTGCAGGCTGCTGCTCCTCGGGCCACAGACCAAGATTCTTGAACTGCTGCAAAAGCTCCCTGTTCTGCCCGTTGGCAAAAAAAGCTCGTATGGAACCGGCCACCTCGCCGCCGATATCACGCAGAGACTGCAATGTCTCCTGATCGGCACGCATCAGTTCGTCCATATTGCCGAAACGGGCGGCAAGCGTTCTGGCAGTCTGTTCACCCACATGGCGGATACCCAGCGCGCAGATGAAACGCTGGAGCGTGGATTCGTGGCGTGCCGAATCAAAAGCCTCTATAAAATTGGAAGCCAGTTTTTCGCCCATGCGCTCCATGCCCAGCAGGTCCTCCCGCGTAATGCGGAAAAGATCAGCCGGAGAAACCACCCTGCCGCTGTCCACCAGCTGCTCAATCCACTTGCGACCCACTCCGTCTATGTCCAGACCGGCCTTGGAAACAAAATGAATGATTGCCTGCTTGCGCACGGCAGGGCACTGCATATTGGTGCAGCGCCAGGCGGCCTCCCCTTCGCCGCGCACGGCAGCACTGCCGCAGACAGGACACACGGCAGGAAAAACATACTCACGTTCAGCTCCGGTGCGTTCTTCCGGCACCGCGCGTACCACTTCGGGAATCACATCCCCCGCCCGCTGCACAATGACAACATCGCCCAGCATAAGGCCCTTGGCACGTATTTCATCTTCATTATGCAAAGTGGCGCTGGAAACAGTCACCCCGCCCACAGTCACCGGCTCAAGCTCGGCCACAGGCGTCATCACACCAGTCCGCCCCACCTGAATTCTGATGTCCTTAAGGCGGGTACGCGCCTGATGCGCGGGAAATTTAAGCGCAATGGCCCAGCGAGGAGCCCTGGCCGTAAACCCCAGAGCCTCCTGCAGGTCAAGGTCGTTCAGCTTGGCGACAACGCCGTCTATTTCAAACGGCAGTTCATGCCGCGCGGCAGAAAGCTCGGTAAAAGCGGCTTCCACATCTGCAGGCGCAGCGCACAGTCTGCCCTGAGAAGGTACGGCAAACCCAAGCTCCTGCAGTCCCCGCATTATGTCATATTGGGTCCGCCAGCGCTGTCTGCCGTCCGCCCAGACAACCTGCCCCACGCCATATGCCATGAAACGCAGAGGGCGCGCCGCCGCCACGGAAGAATCCAGCTGGCGAACAGAGCCTGCGGCGGCATTGCGGGGGTTGGCGAACAGTTTGCCCCCCTTCTGCTGCTGCCGCGCATTAAGCGCTTCAAAATCGGCGCGGGTGATAATAACCTCTCCACGCACTTCAAGCCGCACGGGTGCTTCAATTTCCGGATTCAGCCGCATGCGGACATTGCGTACCGTGCGCATGGTGTGGGTCACATCTTCCCCCATGCTGCCGTCTCCGCGGGTCACAGCCAGCGAAAACACTCCGTTTTCATAAACAAGTTCCATGGCCAACCCGTCCATTTTGGGGTCAACCCAGAATTCAAGCGGAGCATCAGGTTCCAGCCGGACAACGCGCTCGACAAATTCGCGGAACTCTTCAATACCGAATGCGTTATCCAGACTGTACATGCGCAGGGAGTGCTCACGGGGCTTCAGTCCGTCTAGTATCTGCCCGCCAACCTTATGCGTGGGCGACCCCGGATGGATATGCTCAGGGTGTTCCTCCTCCAGCCGCACCAGTTCCCTGAAAAGGGCATCGTACTCCGCATCGGATATTTCGGGCTCATCCATCACGTAGTACCGGTGACCGTGATACTCCAGCAAAGTGCGCAGTTCTTCCATGCGCTGTTCAACCTTGGCCGAATCCTGCTTCACAGGTGCTCCTCGTCTGTCCACTGCCGCTTCATATCCTGAAGCAGCTCGTTGTATTGCGGGCCAAGCCGGGCGGTAAGGTATTCATTTTCCGCTCGCGCCGCCGTCTCTAAAAAACCGCTCACTGTTCTGGCCGTGGAATGATATGCGTGCTGCACAACAATGCCGTTGTCCACCACCACCGCCCAACCCGCACGGTGTGCGCAAAGCGAAAACCAGATATCCACCCCGTATCCGTAGGGGTTGCCGGCATAGTCCACGCCGCCGGTCTGCCGCCAGCAGTCAATGCTGATAACCGGTGCGATACCGTCTACATACGCAACCCGCCGGAACTGGTAACGGGGGTCGGCAACCATATGCTCATGGTAAGGGCTGCGCACCACGGCAGGCGCCCACACCCCTATAGCACCGGTACGCCGCTGCATGCGGGCCATACGGGCTTCCGCCCGCGCCAGCAGCGGCGGGCGCGTGTCAAACATGATATCGTTGTTCAAAAACCACAGGTGCGTGTAGCCGAGCCCCATGACAGACGCAAGAGTGTATTCCAGCGCCCCCGCCCAGTACAGGTTTTCAGAGGTCCGCTGCCATGCGCCGCAAAACGGTTCCGGTGCGCAGTTGTCCAGTACCATGATATCCGCCGCCCGCTGCGGATCGGCCGCCAGCATCTGCTGCTGCAGACGCATGGTCAGCTGCGGGTTGCCATAGTGCAGTATAACAGCCGCAATGCGCATGGCGTGCTACAAAATCTCCTGAAACAACGCAAGATTATCTTCTGAACCGACCACGATAAGCGTATGTCCCGCATTGATGACAAAATCGGAAGCAGGATTGAAATGCATGGTGCCGTCCACATCTTTTACTGCAATGACAATAAGATTGAACCGCGCGCGGATGCCGGAATCCATCAGTGCTTTGCCCACAAGCCCGGAAGATGCCGTGATCAGCAGTTCCTCCATCTGGATATCCATTTTGCCGCCGCGCTGGGTCAGCTCGACAAAGCTTGTAACGGTGGGACGCAGCACTGACTGCGCCATGCGCAGACCGCCTATGCGATGCGGCAGCAGCACCTTGTTGGCGCCTGCCTGCATCAGCTTGCTTATGTGCGACTCCGCTCCGGCACGGGCCACTATGTGCAGGTCGGGGTTAAACTGACGGGCGCTGAGAACCACATAGACATTGGCGGAGTCCAGCTCCAGCGCGGCTATCAGGTTGGTCGCATTGCGGATATTGGCCTCTTCAAGAACCTGGTCGGATGTGGCGTCGCCTGCGATGTGCAGAATGCCTTTTTCATCCAGTTGTGTCACACTTTCAGGGTTCTGTTCGATGACCACCACCGAGCCGCCTTCATGCATGATCTCTTCCGCCACCACCCGGCCTATTCTGCCGTAACCGCAAACAATACTGTGCCCTTTGAGTCTGGCTATGGCTTTGAGCACCCTGCGCCTCCCGAAAGCCTTAAATAATTTACCTTCCACAAGCATCTGCGAAAACGCCCCGAGAATGAACGCAAAGTTGCCCACACCGGTCAGAATAAGCAATGTGGTCAGAATACGTCCCTGCGTGGACATGGGATGTACTTCCTGAAAGCCAACCGTGGACAGCGTGATAACCACCATGTAGCAGCTGTCCCAGAAATCCCAGCCCTCGATGTGCATATATGAGAACACCGCCGCAAAAAAGACCAGAAACATGGTCAGCTGGCTGAACACCAGCGGCCAGAATGTCCCTACCCTGTTGCGGAGGCGTATTATACGCACACGTAACGTCTTCTCGTCCATGCACTGTGTTCCGTATAAAGATTCAGAAAAGCTCAATCCTGCTGCAGCAGCCGTTCGCGCAGCATACGTATTCTGTCGCGCAGTTCAGCTGCCTTTTCAAATTCAAGATCGCGCGCCGATTCCCGCATCTCGCGTTCAAGACGCTGGATAAGACCGCCCAGTTCCTCTGCGCTGATGCCGTACGCCGTGGTGTCCTCCGCAGCGGTCTGGGCCGGTGCAGCCTGCCGTCCTCTGCCCTTGCCCCTGCCTTTGGCAGCAGCAGACCGGGCATCGGAATACAGCGTGTCAAACGGCGTCTCAAGCGATTTACGGACGCTCACAGGCTCTATGCCGTGCTCCTCGTTATACAGGCGCTGCTTTTCACGTCTGCGTTCCGTTTCCTGCATGGCCGCAGCCATGGAACGTGTCACGTTGTCGGCATACATGATAACGCGGCCGTCCACATTACGCGCGGCGCGGCCGAATGTCTGAATAAGCGATCCGGTGGAGCGCAAAAAGCCCTCTTTGTCGGCATCCAAAATGGCCACCAGAGAAACTTCCGGAATATCAAGACCTTCACGCAGCAGGTTAATACCCACAAGCACATCAAATTCTTTACGACGCAGCGCCTGAATAATAGCCATGCGCTCCATGGTATCGATGTCGGAATGCAGATACCGCGCACTCACGCCCATGGATGTCAGGTATTCTGTCAGGTCCTCCGCCATGCGCTTGGTCAGCGTGGTTACAAGCACCCGCTCATCCCGTGCCGTTCTGGAGCGGCACTCGGTCATCAGGTCTTCCATCTGGCCTTTGGTCGGCCGCACTTCAGTCAGCGGATCAAGCAGACCTGTGGGCCGGATAATCTGCTCGACAACAATGCCCTCGGACCGGTCAAGCTCCCATCTGGACGGTGTGGCCGAAACATAGACAACCTGATTGAGCCGCTTTTCAAATTCGCTGAACTCCAGCGGACGGTTATCCAGCGCGGAAGGCAGGCGGAAGCCGAAATCAACCAGCGTCTGCTTGCGCGACCGGTCGCCTTTGTACATGGCGCCCACCTGTGAAACGGTAATGTGCGATTCATCCACGAACAGAATGAAATTATCGGGAAAATAATCAAGCAGACACGCCGGAGGTTCTCCCGCCGTGCGGCCGTCCAGATGGCGGGAATAGTTTTCAATACCGGTACAGTAGCCCATTTCCTCAATCATTTCAAGATCAAGCATTGTTCGCTGTTCGAGCCGCTGCGCCTCCACCAGTCTGTTCCCCTGCCGGTATTCTTCCAGCCGTAGACGCAGTTCTTCCCGAATATCGGAAACGGCTCTGTTCAGGTTGTCTCTGTCGGAAACATAGTGGCTTGCAGGATAAATCACCGTTTTGCCCACATCACCCAGCACATTGCCGGTCAACGGGTCGATTTCTTTTATGGAATCAATTTCGTCGCCGAAAAACTCCAGCCGCAGCGCCCGCTCGTGGTGATAGGCGGGAATGACTTCCAGCACGTCTCCCCGGACACGGAATGTACCGCGGTGAAAATCATAGTCGTTGCGCTCGTACTGCACATCGACAAGTCTGCCTATCAGGCTGTCCATGCTCATGTGCTGGCCGGCTTCCACAGGTATGACCATCTTTGAATAGTATTCCGGAGACCCCAGCCCGTAGATGCAGGAAACCGAAGCGATGATGATCACATCCCGTCGTGTAAGCAGGGCGTGCGTTGCGGCATGGCGCAGCTTGTCTATATTGTCGTTGATGGAAGAGTCTTTTTCTATATAGGTGTCGGAAGTCGGCACATAGGCTTCCGGCTGGTAGTAGTCATAGTAGCTGACGAAATATTCCACGGCATTATGCGGAAACAGCGCGCGGAATTCGTTATACAGCTGTGCGGCCAGCGTCTTGTTGGGAGCAAGAATCAGCGCGGGACGCTGGCAGCGTTCTATGGTATGCGCCATGGTGAACGTCTTGCCAGAACCGGTCACCCCCAGCAGTACCTGATGAGCCACTCCGGCTCTGATGTTGTCACTCAACTGGGTGATGGCCTCCGGCTGGTCGCCTCTGGGCACATACTCCGACTCTATCCGGAAAACGCTATCCTGCATGATTCATCCTGAAAATCAAAAAAGAACCGCAGCGGCCCTGTACCCGCCGGACATCCGGCACCGCATCCGCCTGCTGCAAACATAGGTATTTAGCCTGTCCTGCCGGTTCCGTAAATACGCAAGCCACTTCACACCGGCGGGAAAATCCCCTAGAACAAAGGAAAAGAAATATTTCATAAACTGAGCGATTTCATACCATACCGGGAGTTTTCCATGGAAGTAAGCATAGTTCCCGCCGAAGGGAATGAGCCTATAGAACGCATTCACGTTGTCAGCATCACCATCCGTACCTTCAAGGGCCGCAGAGATGTTGAAGCCCACCTTTTCAAAACCGGTGCCAGCATTGAAAACGTGGCTGACTATCCGTGGCAGAACCTTATCGGTCCGCCGCTCGACCCGGAAAACCCCGGCTCGCCGGAGGGTGTAAAACGCATGCTGGCCGAGGCGTTCACTCCTGACGAAAGAGACCGTGTGGTCGAATATCTCAGGGACAGATACGCAACCAGACTGACCTGCATCAGTGCGTGCCCGCTTTCGCTGCCCATCCCGCAGGGGGTCACGGCTCTTTCAGACATCCCCGAAGGCAAAACGCTTGGTTTCATCCACTTCAGCAGGGTACGTAACTACACTCTGCCGTTCGGCATACAGGGCTTTTATGATCTGGCCCAGCATGAACCTCTGGTGGGCGAAAACATCTGATCCTTTTCACATCAAAAACGCCCGCCGGCATACCGGCGGGCGTTACAGCTCACTGATTCTCATCCGGCAGCGTCGCGCGCCGCAACGGGCGGAATCCATCGGGTATCTGCCACCTGCCCGCCCGCAAAGGCATCCGCAGCGCGCGGTCAAGCTCTTCCAGAAAACATGCCCGGGACACCTCCTGCGCGCCAAAGCGCAGCATATGTGTCGTAGTCTGCTGACAATCCACAACGCGGTATCCCCAGAATTCAAGCAGGCGCACAAGCCACACCACCGCCACCTTTGAAGCATCAGTGCGGCGGTAGAACATTGACTCGCCGTAAAAAACGCCACCCAACGCTACACCGTACAGCCCGCCGGCCAGCACGCGCCCATCACCCGCACCGCGGCTCCATACCTCCACAGAATGCGCCACACCGGCCTCGTGCAGATTCATATAGGCGTCTATCATCTCATCTACAATCCATGTTCCGCTCTGCCCGGGACGCGCAGCGTCGGCACAGGCATGTATAACCGCCTCAAAAGCGGTATCGAGCGTCACTTCAAACTGCCCGGAGTTGATACGCCTGCGCAGGCTTGCAGGCACATGCAGCTGCGAAGGATACAACACACACCGCGGGTCGGGCGACCACCACAGGATGGGGGTGTCATCATCGTACCACGGAAAGATACCGTTTGCGTAGGCAGTGACCAGCCGGGCGACACTGAGGTCACCCCCTATGGCCAGCAGCCCTTCCGACGATGCCGTCTGCGGGTCGGGAAACTCCAGCTTTTCAGACAGTGCGTAAAGGTGCATGCAGACTCCTGCCCGGGTCCGTACCGCTACGAGGCGGGAGTCTCGAATCTGAACGTGAGCCCGAGGTCATCATCCGCTCCGTGCGCTGCCGGCTTGCGGACTCCTATCCGCACTGTGCCGCCTTTCTGCAGCCTGCCGAACAGCACCTCACGGGCAAGCACGTCCTCAATGCCTGTTCTGATGATGCGTCCCATGGGCCGGGCGCCGAAAGCGGGATCATATCCTTTCTCCGCCAGACGTTCGCGGGCTTTATCCGAAAGATGGATGGTCACCCGCCTGTCCTTCATCTGTCTTTGCAGCTCACTTATGAATTTTTCTACAATTTTCAGCATCACTTCGCGGGAAAGATTACTGAACGGAACGAGGGCATCAAGCCGGTTACGGAATTCAGGGCTGAACAGCTTTTCCACGGCCTTCAGCCCCTTTGCCGCCATATCCTGCCCGGCACTGTCGCCGAAGCCGATGGTTTTGGCCGCCATTTCCTGTGCTCCGGCATTGGAGGTCATAATAAGAATGACATTGCGGAAATCGGCTTTGCGTCCGGTATTATCCGTCAGTTTGGCGTAATCCATTACCTGCAGCAAAATGTTGAACATATCGGGGTGTGCTTTTTCAATCTCGTCAAGCAGCACCACGGCATGAGGTGTCTTGCGCACGGCTTCTGTAAGCAGCCCGCCCTGATCAAACCCCACATAGCCCGGAGGAGCCCCGATAAGCCTGGCCACGGCGTGTTTTTCCATATACTCGCTCATGTCAAAGCGTATGAAGCTGACCCCCAGAGTAGCAGCCAGCTGTTTGGCAAGCTCTGTCTTGCCCACCCCGGTGGGACCATAAAAAAGGAAACTGCCGGTGGGACGCTCGGGACTGGAAAGACCTGCGCGTGACCGCAGGATGGCTTTGGTAACACTGTCCACCGCAGCCTGCTGGCCAAAGACAACGGAATGCAGGTCTTCTTCCAGCCGTTCCAGCCTGCCCCTGTCCGAAACACTGACCCGTTGTGCGGGAATCTGCGCCATACGGGAAATAACACGCTCAATATCGCTCACGGTAATGGTGTTGCGCTTGCGCCCGTGTGCGCCCAGCTTGTATACGGCACCCGCCTCATCAATGACATCTATGGCTTTATCAGGCAGAAACCTGTCCTGCAGGTACCGGCTGGAAAGTTCCACCGCCGCCTTGAGTGCAGGCTGAGTGTAACGCACTTCGTGAAACTCTTCGTAATACGGACGCAATCCCTTGAGAATTTCAAGGCACTCATCCTGCGAAGGTTCCTGCACGTCGATTTTCTGAAACCGCCGCGAAAGCGCACGGTCTTTTTCAAAGTGGTTGCGGTATTCCTCGTATGTCGTGGAGCCGATACAGCGTATGCCACCCGATGCCAGCACCGGTTTGAGGATGTTCGAAGCATCCATTGAACCGCCGCTGGTGGCTCCCGCTCCCACAATGGTATGTATTTCATCAATAAACAAAATGGCTTCAGGAATTGCCGACAAATCCTTGATAACCGCTTTAAGCCGGGCCTCGAAATCACCCCGGTATTTTGTCCCCGCCAGCAAGGTTCCCATATCCAGCGCGAATATTTCGGCATCGGCAAAGCTTTCGGGCACATCGCCATCCGCAATGCGCAAAGCCAGCCCCTCGGCTATGGCTGTCTTGCCCACGCCGGGGTCTCCCACAAAAAGCGGATTATTCTTTCTGCGGCGGGCAAGCACCTGCACTGTGCGCTCCAGCTCGGCAGACCGGCCGATAAGAGGATCAATCAGCCCGTCACGGGCCCGCGCTGTCAGATTGACGGTAAACTGATCAAGAGCAGAAGCTCTGCCCTGCCGTTCGCCGCCATCCGCAGTCTGCGCTGCCGGTTCAGGTTCTCCGTCGGACCAGTCTCCCATGCCGTGCGAAATGAATTCCAGCACGTCGAGCCGCGCCACCCCCTGCGCCCTCAAAAAATACAGCGCATAAGAGTCTTCCTCTTCAAACATGGCGGCCAGCACATCGCCCAGCTCCACCGCATTTTTGCCGGATGACTGCATCTGCATGACGGCCCGCTGCAACACGCGCTGCACCCCCATCGTCTGCACAACCTCTGTGGGGGTCTCTTCCGGAAGCGATTCAAGATGAGAATCAAAAAAAATCTCTAACCGCTTGCGCAGATTCTCGGCATCGGCCCCGCAGCCTTCCAGTATATAAATGCCCTGCGGTTCCAGCGTCATGGCATACAGCACATGCTCAAGGGTGAGATACTCATGGTTTCTCGCCTTCACTTCGCTTACCGCGACGGATAAAACGGCTTCAAGCCTCTTGCCGATCATATTACACCTCTTCCATGCTGCACCGGAGCGGAAAACCTTCGGCCCGGGCACGGGCATGTACCATGGCTACTTTGGTTTCTGCTACTTCGGCTGTGTAGACGCCGCACACGCCTATACCCTTTTCATGCACGCTGAGCATTATCGACATGGCCTGCTCGCGGCTTTTACGAAAAATATCAATCAGTACGGCCACAACAAAATCCATGGACGTATAGTCATCATTATGCAGCAGCACCCTGAACCGGCGCGGCTCTTTAAGTTCCTCCTCCAGCAGGACATCGGCGTCCTCTCTGGTGGACAGCTTACGGTCACTCATAGGTTGTTCCGTGCCTCCCGTAGAAAGCAGTATAGTGTCACGTTCACAGATGTCGAGGCCACGGTCAGGCGATACTGCCCAGCAGAGACAAGGCCGCTTCGTCATCGGGAAAATGAAAATTATCATCCTGCGGAAGACCGGCTGTCAGGCGGTACTGCCTGTTAAGGTCGTGATAGGTTGCTCTGGTGGCCTGACAGCCGGAAAATCCCAGCGCCTCCGCCAGGCGGAAAATGGCCTCCCGCTCTCCCTCAAGTTCAACCACATCACCGAACACCAGTGTGTCGAGGCATACCGTCACCCCGGCGCACAGCCACTCTTCGCGTATCTTATCGTACCGGAATGCGGCCTCGTATCCAAGCCCTTCCAGAATGCCACGCATGGAATCAAAGCCGGCAACAGTCGTCTCGCGCTCATCCCACACTTTTACATCATCAGGCACCGGTTGCGCCGGCGGCACCTTGAGCGTAAGCACACAGCGCCGGTCCCTGCCGTACTGCTGCGCCCACTGCTGCGAGCGCAGCCGCAACAGTCTTCCCGTTGCCTTCAGATCACGTTGCGGAGTATCAAAAACGATATTACGTTCCCAATGGCGCCCGCGGCTGACGCCGCCAAGCCGATGCAGCCGCGGACGCAGATCAGTGAAGTCGACACCGGTATATTTCAGTTCCACCTCGTAAGACATATTCACCCTGTACACAGTTACCGGCAACGGCATGCCATCACCGGAGGTTCATTTTGCAAAAACTGTTACTTATAGCCATTGCCGGCGGACTTGGCAGCCTGAGCCGTTACTCGCTGGCAGGTGCCGTGCAGCGCCTTTTCGGTGCATCCTTCCCTGCGGGGACGTTCGTCGTCAACATCACAGGCTGTTTTCTTTTCGGATTGGTGTGGGGATTTCTTGAAGACAGACTTACTCTGGGTCCGGCCGCCCGCATGATTGCCCTCACCGGATTCATGGGGGCTTTCACCACGTTCTCCACATTCATCTTTGAAAGCGTGGCGCTGCTCAACAGCTCGCAATGGCTGTTTGCGGCACTGAACATAACGGGACAGATAGTGCTGGGCATCCTGCTGCTGGCGGCCGGCCTGTATCTGGGCAAACTTGTCTGAACACCCTTCTGCTACCTTAAAACCACAGGAGACACTATGCATACCCCCCCGAAAGACGCCGCAAGGCTATGCATTTATACCGGTGAAAACGACACATCCGACGGCAGGCCGCTGTATGAACTGCTGGTTGAAAAAGCCCGCCATGCCGGACTTGCCGGGGCCACGGTGCTGCGCGGCATTTCCGGATTCGGCGCCAACAGCCGCGTACACACCCTCAAGGTACTGCGCCTTTCCGAAGACCTGCCGCTGGTCATTGAAATTATTGATTCCCGGAAAAAAATCGATGCGTTTCTACCGCAGGTAGACAGTCTCATGCGTGAAGGGCTGGTCACTCTGGAACCGGTTCAGGTTATCTTTTACCGGCACAACGACGGACACAAGGAATGACGCCGGAGAAAACCGGCAGCCTCACTGTACAGAAAACAACAAAATGAACGGAAAACAACAGCCACCATGCGCCGGTTCAAAAAAATCTTGCAGCCGCAAGGTATCAGAAAAGACAATGATTCCGTAAGAAATTGACAACACACATGGACATGGTGTGCTGCCGCAGCAGATTTTCAGCTGTTGCAGGCTTTAACAATCGCCGCAGCCAGTGCTCCCAGCGGCAGAACGGCATCCACCCCGCCCAGCTTCACGGCTTCATGCGGCATACCGTACACCACACAGGTAGCTTCGTCCTGCGCAATGGTATAGGCGCCGGTTTCATGCAGCTCTTTCATGCCTGCGGCGCCGTCATCCCCCATGCCGGTCATAATGGCTGCCACGGCATTGTTTCCCGCATAGCGGGCCGCGGAGCGGAACAGCACATCCACGGAAGGACGATGCCGCCGCACAAGCGGACCTTCCTTGGTCTCCACATAGTAACGGCTGCCCGAACGCTTTAGCAGCAGATGCAGATTGCCGGGAGCAATAAGCGCCTGTCCTCTCTGCATCACATCACCGTCAGAAGCTTCCTTCACCTGTATGCGGCAGGTGGAATTGAGTCTGCCGGCAAATGCCGCGGTAAAATGTTCAGGCATATGCTGCACAATGGCAATGGGCGGACAGTCCGGCGGCATGGCTTCCAGCAGAACCCGCAGAGCTTCGGTTCCGCCTGTGGAGGCCCCCACAACCACAACCTTTTCCGTTCGCTGCACGACGGACCTTCCGGCATTGGCCGGCAGCATGGCATCGGCCGACAGCTTGGGGGTAACTTCAAAACGCTTTGCCGCCAGCTTGCGCAACTGGGCGCGGGCAGCGGCCTTGACTGCGTCGCATATTCTTATGCTGGATTCTTCGAGAAACTGCTTGGTACTGACTTTCGGCTTCTGAATAATTTCAACGGCGCCGTATTCCATGGCCTTAAAGGAGGCTTCGGCTCCCTGCTCCGTCACGGCAGAACAGATAACCACCGGAATGGGATGCTGACTCATTATCTTGCGCAGAAAGGTCAGCCCGTCCATGCGTGGCATGGCCACATCCAGCAGAATCACATCGGGCACCACCGTTTCCATGCGTTTGACAGCTACAAAGGGGTCAGAGGCAGTTCCCACCACTTCCAGTTCTGGATCGGCAGAAAAGATATCGGTAAGCGTCTGCCGGACAAGGGCTGAATCATCAACAATAAGAACCTTGATGCGTCGTGCCATGGTGTCCCTACACTCTCCTGTAGACGGTCGGGGCAATCTGCTCCAGCGGAAGAGCCATTCCTGACAGGCTTTCGGAATGACCGATGAATAGGTGGCCATCTTTTTGCAGACAGCGGCAGAACTGGCGGAACAGGCGCTCCTGAGTCTGTTTATCAAAATAAATTATGACATTACGGCAAAAAATAATATCAAGCTCTTTATCGAAAGAAAACTCTTCCATAAAATTCAGGCGCCTGAAATCAATAGTCTGCCGTAGTTCCGGCCCCATACGGACAAGCGCTTTATTCGGGTCTTTGCTCCGCAGCAGGTATTTTTTACGAAACTGCTGCGGAATGCTGCCTATCTTGTCCTGTTCGTACACGCCGCGTGCTGCATGCTGCAAAGCCCGCGTTGAAATATCTGTGGCCAGTATGCTGAACGAAAACGACTTGTTCCACCCTGCAAACTCGTGCATCACCATGGATAGTGTATAGGGTTCCATACCGAAGGAACATCCCGCACTCCACAGTCTGAGCGTCCTGTGTCCGCCCGTGCGCCGCATCCATTCCGGCAGTATGTCCTGAACAAGAATTTCAAAATGCTTCGGCTCGCGGAAAAATTCTGTAGTGTTTGTGGTAACCACATCTATCAAAGGCCGCAACTCGCTCTGCTGCCCCTTTTCAGTGAACAGGAAATCCACATAACTTTCGTACGAATCCATTCCGAGCACACGCAACCGCTTCTGCAGCCGCGCTTCCAGCATGACCTTTTTGCCCTGCGGCAGCTTGATGCCGACCTGCGTGTGGATAAACTGGCTGAGCTTCTGAAATGATTTTGAGGACATGACGCGTGGGTGCGCTATTCCAGTGGTTGCTGCCATGATGCGGACACACTCTCCGTTGAAATCGCGTAACAAAAGCAGGCTGATGCGCTGCCGGAACTGCAACTCTACCGGGCGGAAATCGCAGACTGGACCAGACGGGGCAGGTCCAGAATAAGCGCCATGGTTCCGTCTCCGCGTATGGTAGCCCCCGAAATACCTTCGACGTTCTTGAATACCTTGCCCAGACTTTTAATAACTGTCTGGTGTTCGCCCACCACCCTGTCCACCACGATACCGAACCGGCTGCCCAGCGCATTGACAACCACTATCTGTTCGATTTCCGGCGGTGTTCCAGAAACGTCAAACAGCTTGCGCAGAGAAATATAGGGTACAACCTCGTCGCGCAGATTGATTATCTGCTTTCTGCCGGAGTCTGCCGTGCCGAAATGCTCGACACACTCTTCAACAGGTGCGAGGGGAATCACATAGCTTTCTTCACCCACCTGAACCTGCAGGCCGTCAATGATAGCCAGCGTAAGCGGCAGCCTGATGGTAATGACCGTGGACATGCCCGGTTCGGATGTCAGCTCTATGGTGCCGCGCAGTTCTTCGATGGAACGCCGGACAACATCCATGCCCACCCCGCGTCCGGAAACACTGGTAACTTTTTCTGCCGTGGAAAAACCGGCAGCAAAAATAAGAGCATAAATCTCTTTATCCGAAAGCTCGGCATCGGGCGCAACAATACCGCGTTCCACCGCCTTTGACAGCAGCCTGTCCCTGTCCAGCCCTTTGCCGTCATCGCTGATGGTGATAAGCACCTCACCACCGGAGTGGGCAGCCCCCAGAGTTATCGTACCCTTGCGGGGTTTGCCGGCCGCCACCCGCTGCTGCGGTGGTTCCACACCATGGTCAAGACTGTTACGCAGGCAGTGCACCAAAGGATCGCTCAGGCGTTCAATGACTGTTTTATCCAGTTCGGTCTCTGCCCCAAAGGTCACCAGATCAACTTCTTTGCCCAGGTCAGCGGAAAGATCCCTCACCAGTCTGCGGAATTTGCTGAAGGTGGTACCTATGGGCAGCATGCGGATACCCAGCGTGGCATCGCGAAGCTCATCGCTGAGCCGTTCCAGATTTTCGCTCAGTGCCAGCATATCGGCGTCTTCACGCTCATGCACCATCTGCGCTATCTGAGACTGCACAATAACAAGTTCACCTACAAGATCGACAAGATAGTCAAGCTTGCTTGCGGCAACGCGGATGCTGGAAGCGGCTTCCGAGGAAGCCTCCCGCTTCTGCTGCATGTCCCGCACTGTCTGCTGTTCCTGCAGCGCCGACTCAACACTGTCTTCACTCACCACTCCGGCCTGGTGCAGCAGCTTGCCCATCGGCTGTCTGCTGCTGAGCACCCGCTGCAGGTCTTCAGGCTTCAGGTCACCCCGCTCGACAAGAATTTCACCTATCAGCTTGTACTTCTCGTCGGAATCAATCCTGTCACCGCTGTCCACAACCTGCACGCTCAGCTCGCATTCATCTTCCACAAACATGAACACATCGCGCACTTCCTGCTCTCCGGCAGAGGTATGCAGCAGCATGTCCCACCACAGATAGCAGGATTCCGGATTAAGTTCGGCCAGAGAAGGCAATGCGGAAGTATGTACATATGTGGTCAGCATGCCCATATCGCGCAGCTCTTCTATGAGATGCAGCGGATTGTTGCCGGTAAGAAAGATATCGGGGGCTGGTTTGAAGCGTATTCGGTAAGTAAACCTGCAGCTGCCGTCTTCTTCATCAAAGCTGCTGTCTGCAGACTGGGCGGTCTGAGCCGGAGCCGCGTCTGCAGGCTCTTGCTGGTCACCTGCGCCCAGCATCAGCCGGACCTTGGCGGTAAGCGCACTGCCTTTTTCCAGATCCACCTGTGTGCCGCTGCCGGCGCATTGCAGCAGATATGCAATGTGATCGCGGCAGGCCAGCGTCAGATCAAGAATTTCTCTGGACAGCTGCAGTTCATTGTTACGCACTCTGTCGAACATGTTTTCCACGTCGTGCGTGAAGGCGGCTATATCGTCAAAGCCGAACATAGCGCCGGAGCCTTTGATAGTGTGCATGGCACGGAACACCCGGTCCACCAGTTCGGTATCTCCGGGCTGTTCTTCCAGCTCCAACAGCGCAGACTCAAGTTCTGTCAACAGATCCTGAGCCTCTTCCATAAAAGCCTGACTGTTCACGTCCAGCTGCACACCATCCTCCTGCATGAACTCTGCCGCTGCCTAGCGCAGAACTTTTTTTACCACGGCGAGCAACTGTTCAGGCTTAAAAGGCTTCACAATCCATCCGGTAGCCCCCGCAGCCTTCCCGTCCTGTTTTTTAGCCGCCTGCGATTCGGTGGTAAGCATGATGATGGGAATAAACTTAAACCCTGATTTGGCCCTGATGTTCCTGATCAGTTCTATCCCGTCCATGTTGGGCATGTTCAGGTCGGTAATCACCATCTTCACATCGGGCCTTATTTTGGCAAGCGCATCTTTACCGTCTGAAGCCTCAATGACTTCATACCCTTCATTGCGCAGTGTAAAGCTGACCATCTGCCGCACACTGGCAGAATCATCTACGGTCATGATTGTCGGTGCCATTCTTTTCCCCCTTTTCTCCGGTTCTGTTCTTGCGGCGTGTCACTTTTCAGAACAACTCGATATTGTCGTCATCAGCTTCGTCTGATTGTCCGCCGAAAGCCTTCAGGTGGATATCGCGTTCCTGCTTCATGGTATATCTGTTCATCATCTGATCAAGCTGCGCAGGTCTGCGGACAGATTTCGCGTCCGGCACGGCAGCTTCAATTCTGCGTACCAGCCCCTGCAGCCGCTCCTGCGCTGCAGACAGTTCCTTGCCCACTGTTTTTTCAAACGTGATTCCGCGGACAACGGATGATATGCTTTCAGCAATATCGCCGGCTTCACTGCTTAATGCCGAGGCAAGGTTTTCCGCCTGCATTCCCAGTGCGCGCAAAGAGCCTGTGACTTCTTCCAGCTTGCCTATGGTCTCGTTGATAACCGTCGCATCATGAAATGAGCGGGCCTGACTTTTCAGGCTGTCTGCCGAAGATGAAACCGTGTCAAGCGTTGCCGCAATGACACCTGTCTGGTTGCCCGCATCCTGCGAAAGCCGCTGTATGGAAGAAGCCAGAACCCCCAGCGCCTTGCCTTTGTCACCGGTATGGGCAGCCTTGATGCTGGCATTGAGAGCGATAAGTTCTATCTCGGCGCCCACATCTTCGATGTGTTCCAGAAATCCGGCCATATCAGCCACCGTGGAAGCCACGGAAGACATGGTTTCGCCCATTTCTCCGCCTTGTGCCGCCACGCCGCGCATACGCTCCGCTGTGTCATTGATGGTCTGAGAAATGGAATCCAGAGCACTTCCGGCCACACTGTCGCCGGAAACAGCAGTGTGTGCCACATGCATGACATTGGACGCTATCTGCCCGAGACCGGCGGAAAGCTGCCCCACGGCATCGGAAAAACTGTCCCGCGAGTGCTCAAGCTGCATGGCCTGCAGACGTGCGACATCCATAATCCAGACCAGTTCTTCATCGGGA
The DNA here is from genome assembly GCF_055388115.1 of Oleidesulfovibrio vietnamensis. NCBI lineage: Bacteria > Pseudomonadati > Thermodesulfobacteriota > Desulfovibrionia > Desulfovibrionales > Desulfovibrionaceae > Oleidesulfovibrio > Oleidesulfovibrio vietnamensis. The sequence continues at coordinate 1,725,138 of NZ_AP042419.1, read as the reverse complement.
GAACTGTCCTCCTGCTTTTCAATCACCATGCGGCTCACACTTTCCAGAATCTCATCGACATGCTCCACCTGCTGACGCACGATGTCATGAAACTGCAGCGAAGAGACTATCTGCCCCATGCTGGCTGCAATATCGCTCATCAGTGCATCCACATGCTCCGACCGCTCCTTTGCAGCCTGAGCCGCGTCCTGCAGCAGGTGTACACGATCGGTCATGCCCGATGCAGCCTCAAGCGCACAGGTCTGCTGGTCGCCCAGCATTATCTGCGAACGGACGGAAGCCTCATCTGCCAGAGCATCCAGATTTTTGGCGTACTGCACTATCTGCCCGGAATATTCGACAATTTTCCCGGCAAGTTTTTCAACATCATCGGCAAGGGTATTAAATCCGCGGCCATCCGTGCCCAGACGTGCACTTTCTATTCTGGTTGATATTCCAAGCATCTGGAGTGTCCGGACAACACGGGCATAACTCTGGATAAGCCTTATCAGCTCATGAAGATTACTGCGTACCCGTACCAGCTCGTCCAGATTACTTTCCGAACCCACACTGCACAGCTCATGCAGCCGTCCCATATCGTCGGCCAGCTGATTGATCACACTGTAAATAGCTTCGCCGGAAACAAGCTCGACAAGCTCGGCGGAACGCTGCCGCACTCCGCCCACAGCATCCGACAGAGACATAATGTTTTCGCCCAGCGCAAGAAATTCATGTTCTCTGCTGCTGATGAGCATGTTCAATTTTTTCCGCACGTCGCCGAGCAGTTGCAGACTTTCTTGGACCAGCTTGCCAGTTCCTGACATGAAAACGCCTCTCAATGCATTCGGGGGCAGCTTTGGACAAAAAACCGCCGGAAAACGACCGTTACCTGACAACTCTTAGCATGTACCAAAAAAAACAGCTGATACATGATATATAGCATACGATGCGGCAACGTGCCGGACAGGTCAAGAATATCTTGGAACAGAAGAAACGCGGAGGCATCAGGCATCCGCGGCGGGGTTGCGGAAAAGTTTTTCCTGCAGCATGCCGATGGTGGTCACACCTGTTCCCCCCTCTTCCGGGCAGAACATGGATGAATAGCCCAGCCTTTTAGCCTGCACCGAACGCACAGACTGCGCTGACACCGGGCGTATCTGACCGTTGAGATCAACCTCGCCCCAGAAGACGCTGCGTGCAGGCAGGGGCACGTCATAAAAGGAAGACAGAATGGCCGCCACAAGCGCAAGGTCCATTCCGGGGTCCTGCACACGCATCCCGCCGCCCACCTTGGCATAGATGTCCACCTGTCCGAAATTGAGGCGCAGGCGTTTTTCCAGCACGGCAAGCAACAGGTGCAGCCTGTTCACATCGAACCCCAGCGCTGTGCGTCTGGGAATGGAAAGATAGCTGCGGGTGACAAGCGCCTGCATTTCAACGGCAAAAGGTCTCTGACCATCTACGGTCATGACCACGGAAGTACCGCTGAGAGAAGGGTCGCGGGCATCCAGAAAAAAAGTTGAAGGGTCGTCCACAAGATCCAGCCCCTGCTGCACCATGCGGAAAACAAGAAGTTCCTGATTGGGGCCGAAACGGTTCTTAAGCACCCGCAGCATACGGAACTGCTGCCTGCGGTCTCCTTCCAGAGAAATAACCGTATCGACCATATGCTCCAGCAGTTTGGGCCCGGCAAGCTGTCCGTCTTTGGTCACATGGCCCACAAAGAGCACGCATGTGCCGCAGGCCCTGCATTTTTCCGCCAGTTCCGTAGAAACTGCCCGCACCTGACTGACACTGCCCGGCAACCCCTCGGCACGGGTCGAGGTAAGCGTCTGCACCGAGTCGACAATGAGCAGATCCGGTGCCGGCTGCTCTTCCAGCATGGGCAAAGCGTCTTCAACCCGTGAAGACGACACGGCCAGCATGGTGTCGTATAAAACACCGAGCCGCTCTGCCCTTCCGCGCAGCTGACCCAGCGACTCTTCCCCCGAAAGATACAGTACGGAACGGCCGGAAGCCGCCACAGCACCGGCAACCTGAAGCAGCAGGGTGGACTTGCCGATTCCCGGCTCTCCGCCCACAAGCAGCGCCGCCCCCGGCACCAGTCCCCTGCCCAGAATACGGTCCAGCTCGGCTATTCCTGTACCGAAAGGTGTATGATGCTGTTCCGTAACGTCTTTAAGCCGTACAGGACGGCTGGCTGCCACAGCGGCATGCCTGCCCGCACGTCCGGCAGGCCGGTTCTTTTCCACCACCACAGACTGCAGGGTGTTCCATTCGCCGCACCGCGGGCACTGTCCTCTCCACTGCGGGGCACCGGCCCCGCACGACGAGCAGACATACGTTTCTTTAAGCTTTACCACAGATGCCGCCTGACTCTAATTGGAAGGAGGGGGATTCTTGGCTTCCACCACCTTGACCAGAAACTCGCGCACAGTCTGGGGAGGATTGTAAAAGGCGACCATAAAAGGCACTTCGCTGCCGGGCTGCACATTGGTGTTATTGGTCAACACCTCAACCTTGTTGGTCAGCGTTGTCTCAAGCTCATTTTCGGAAAGAACCTGCAACTGAAAAAGCGAAGCCGTAACACCGCACAACTGCTGCTTGCTCATGACCGTCTGTCCTGAATCATCAAACAGCAATGCTTCTATTTTGATAAGATCTTTGGGAGAACTGAAGTTGTTGACAACTTTGCCTTCAATGACAGTTATCCGGCCGATTTTTTCATTGGTGATGGTGTACTGCCGCACGCTGCGCAGCGCGATTTTTTTAACCTGTTCCGTGGGAACCGGTTCCGGAGCAGGTTCCTGCGCAACGGGGCGGGAGTCAATGAACGACACAAGCTCCGGCGCAAACAGGTATATTCCGCCGGCCGCGCACGCAAGAAGAACAACAGCGGCCACAATGCCCAGCAACGCGCCGCCCTTCTTTTTCTTATTCACAGGGCCGGGTTCATCCAGATCAAACGATGGCAGCGACGCGGGAGAAGAATCCGTTGCGGAGTCTGAAGGTGCAGTGTCATCTTCCGGCGCATCAATAACCAGAGGAAACACCTCTTTACATACCGTGCAGCGGCATTTGGCTCCCGGTCTGACCAGTTCTTCCGCAAGATTGTATACTGTCTTGCAGTTCGGGCAGGTAACGTGCATCGTTTATCCTGTTACAAGTATATGCCCTGAGGCTAGTTTGCGACATGAGCGTCGTAAATGGCGTCAAGCTCCCTGTACTGTTCGGCGTAATCCATCCCGTACCCGATAATGTACCCTTTATCCAACGCAAATCCGGGGAAGTCCACGGTCACGTCCACCTCGCGGCGCTCGGCCTTGTCCACTATGGCGCACAGCCGGATGCTGGCGGCACCGCGCGCTGCAAGCTGACGGTACAGAAAGTCCACGGTATGGCCGGTATCCACGATGTCTTCGACCACCAGCACATGCTTGCCGTCTATGGACACTTCCAGATCCTTGGTAAAGGAAATGTTTCTGGAACGGGTTGTCGAGTTACCGTAACTTGCTACCCTTACGAAATCAATTTCCGGCCGGACTGTCAAATGCTTGAGCAGGTCGGAAAAAAACATGAAAGCGCCTTTGAGCACGCACACCACGACCAGCGGTTTGTCTTCATACTCAGCGTTGATCTGAACAGCCAGTTCGCGCACACGCTCCTGCACCTGCTCGGCGGTATATACAACATCCATTCCGGTTACGGTCATCTTTTTCTGCCCTTTGTTGCGTTACAATTCAATCATCATAGCCACTTCATCGCAGTCGGGAAAGCGCGGACAATTGATGCAGTCCGCCCACACCTTCTGCGGCAGCACGTCTTTGGCCACTTCCGCAAAGCCCTGCTTGCGGAAAAAACCGGCCTGATACGTCAGAGTGAACACCTTGTAAAGCCCGAGCGTCACAGCCTCGCTGACACAGGCTTCGACCAGCCGCCGCCCCCAGCCAAGGCCCTGCATGTCGTCAGCCACCACCAGAGAACGGACTTCCGCCAGTTCATCCCATATGATGGAAAGCGCGCAGCACCCCTTGATGGGGCCTCCGTCGTCCGGGTCGACCACGTAAAACTCACGGATATGATTGTACAGCTGGCTGAGAGAACGCGGCAACAGCAACCCGCCTGCGGCATGGTGCATGAGAAGTGCGTGGATGGCCTTCACATCCTGAATACGGGCTTTACGTAAATACGTCATTGCGCAGCCTTTATTTTACAATGTTCGCGTCAATAAGCTGTCTGAGTTCTTCTTCCGTCATGTAGCCCAGGTGGTCGGAGACCAGCTTGCCCTCAGCGGAATAGACAAGAAGACGAGGAATGCCGGTAACGCCGAAAGTGCCCGCCAGTTCACGGTTGCCCCGGATAACAGGATAATTGATTCCAAAATCCTGAATCATGCGGTCCAGCGCCGAGCGGCTTTCATCCAGCGACACCCCGATAATGGCCACGTCATCCGCCGCATACTGCGAACGCAGTGAGACAAGGCCCGGAATTTCCTCTTTGCAGGGGGGGCACCAGCTGGCAAAAAAATTCACCAGTACGGGTTTTCCGCTCTGCGCGGCAATGGAGTCAAGCAACAGCGCCGACCCGCCTTCCTGCACATCCGCGGCACGGACAGCTCCGGCCCACAGGACAACAAGGCAGCATACCGTCAGCATCGTCCGCATGATCAAAAAAGAACGTCTCATATCTGTAACTCCTCACTGCACTCTGGCTGGAGCTTCCACAAGCCCCCGCGCAATTCTCACCGCTTCCACGGCATCGCGGGAGTACCCCGCTGCGCCGATGGCTTCGGCAAAAGCAGGCGTGACAACAGCCCCGCCCACAAAAACAGGAATGGAAAGCCCGCGTTCGCGCAGCAGCTGTATGGTGTCTTCCATGCGCACCATGGTAGTGGTCATCAGGGCCGAAAGCCCTATCAGCTTCGCGTTATGCTCCACTGCGGCATCTACAATATCCACCGCTTTAACATCTTTGCCCAGATCAACAACATCAAAACCATGGTTGCCCAGCATAAGACAGACAATATTCTTTCCGATGTCATGAATATCGCCTTCCACGGTGGCCATAATGATGACCGGTTTTGTCTCGCCGCCGGAAGCCTCTTCCAGCAGGGGCTTAAGCCTGCCGAAAGCTTTCTGCATGGTTTCTGCGGAACGCAGCAGCTGCGGCAGGTAATACTCCTTGCGCTCGTATTTGTCGCCCACCTCGGTAATGGCCGGAATCAACCTTTCATTAACAAGAGCATACGGTTGTGCGCCTCGGGCCAGTTCGTCTTCCACCAGTTCCAGAATGATGTCGCGTTCTCCGCGTATGACAGCCTCTTCCAGACTGACGGGGCGTTTTTTCTCTTCTCCGCCGCCGGCAATAATGCCGCCGCTGCCGCCTCCTGATGTCCAGCCGGAATAGCCGGCGATAAACCGCTCGGCATTGCTGTCGCGCGCCATAAGCACCTCGGCTGCGGCCAGTGCTTCCCGCAGTCTGACGTTGCCGGGGTGGGCGATACAGGAAGTAAGTCCGGCCCCCACGGCCATGGCAAGAAACGTGGCATTCAGCAGTTCACGCGCAGGCAGACCGAAAGAAATATTTGACAGTCCAATGGTGGTGGGCAGTCCCAGCTCTTCGTTGCAATACCGGATGGTATCGAAACAGTGCCGCGCAGCTTCCGCCTTGGAGGAAACAGCCAGAGCCAGCACATCAACCATAACCAGCCTGCGGGGAATGCCCAGATCATCGGCCTGCAGAAGCAGCTCATCGATGATGGATATACGCTCGGCGGCCGTGACGGGCAGTTTTCGGCCTTTCAGGGGCAGCAGAACAAATGGCGCCCCGTAATCTCTGCACAGCGGTCCCAGGCGTTCCATGCGTCCCGGTTCGCCGCTGATGGAATTGACCAGAGGGGACCCCGCGTATACGGCAAGCGAAGCCTCCACGGCGTCCATATCCGAGCTGTCTATGGAAAGAGGAACCCCGTGAGCTGCAGCGAGGTCTGAGATCAGCTGCGGCAGCAGCACTTTTTCGTCCACCATGGGCGCACCCACGTTCACATCCAGCAAGGGGGCTCCGGCATCAATCTGCTGCTGTGCAAACTGCATGGCCAGTGTAAAATCGCCTGCCTGCAGCTGTGCTGTCAGTTCCTTTTTGCCGGTGGGGTTTATGCGTTCCCCGATTATCCTGCAGGGCTGGTCGTGACCGATACGCAGACAAGCGGCTCTGGTCGTCAGCACAATGCCGGAGCGGCGGCGTTTTTCAACCGCCGGACGGGGCTTGCTGCGCGCCTCACGCGCCAGCGCGGCAATATGATCGGGGGTCGTACCGCAGCACCCGCCGAGACACCGCACACCGGCACGCACAAAGTCCGCAGTCTGCGCGGCAAACTCTTCCGGTCCCAGCCGGAACACCGTGTTGCCGTTTTCCAGCTCGGGCAGGCCGGCATTGGGCATGACCAGTACGGGTATGTCTCCCGCGGCAGTCAGTCCGGCCACCACTCCCGCCATCTGCTCCGGTCCTGCGCTGCAGTTGGTGGCAATAAGGTCCACTCCCATGTTCTGCATGGTATGGACAAAAACTTCGGGACGTGTTCCTGTAAGACTCACGCCATCTTCAAAGGTCATGGACACGCCCACAGGCAGATTGCACTCGGCGCGCGCGGCCAGCACCACGGCACGCACTTCGGCAAGATCAAAATGCGTTTCGGCAAGCACAAGGTCTATTCCGCCCTGCACAAGCCCGCGGATCTGTTCACGAAAAATATCAACCAGCTCCGAAAATTCCAGATCGCCGAGCGGCTTTACAAAGTGTCCTGTGGGCCCCACACTGCCCGCCACAAACACGGTGCGTCCGGCCTGACCGGCGGCGGCCTTTGCGGCTCTGGCCATTTCGCGGTTGAATTCCACCACGTTCATGCCCTCGGGCAGCTTGAGGCGTGTTCCCCCGAACGTGTTGGTGGTCAGCACATCCGCCCCTGCGCGTGCGTAGTCCAGATGAACACCCTGCAGCACAGCCGGATTGGAAAGACAGAAGACTTCGGGACTCATGCCGGCGGGCAGCCCCCGCCCCTGCAGCATGGTTCCCATGGCCCCGTCGAAAAACAACAGGGTATCATCACTCAGCGCTCGTCTGAAATCGGGCACGGCGGCTATCTCCTCGCAGAAACTTTTGGTAAAAAAACGGCGCGTCCCGCCGCGGTTTGGCAGTATGAACCGCTTCGGTCTACTGAAAAACATTGAAAAGGACAAACTAAAACTATACCATTCAATGCCCAAGCCTGTTCTTAAGAGCAGGACTTCCCATCAAAGATCATATCCGGCTGATGCCGGTTAAAGCTCCGGATAACACTCTATATCTATGACTCCCGCAAAAGATACCGTAAAAAAGCATACCGCAGCCGCAGCCACGGACAGCAACGCCGCAGAAGATTCCGCGGCGGAAGTCCTGACCGGAGACGACGAAACGACCTATGATATCGAAATTGATCAGGAAGAAGACGATGAAGATATCGATATCGACGAGGGCGATGTCATCGACGTCAGCGATACGGACCTGCCTGCCCCCCTGCCCCCCGGCAACAAGCCCACGCGCGATTCGCTGCATCTGTACCTGCGCGAAATAAGCCGTTTTCCCATGCTCAAGCCCGACGAAGAGTTTGAGCTTGCACGGCGGGTACAGCTGCACAACGACAGTGATGCGGCCTTCCGGCTTGTGTCATCGCATCTGCGGCTTGTGGTCAAGATTGCCATGGACTTTCAGCGCCGCTGGATGCAGAACGTGCTCGACCTGATACAGGAAGGCAACGTGGGGCTGATGCGTGCCGTCAACAAGTTTGACCCGGACAAGGGCATAAAATTTTCATACTACGCCGCTTTCTGGATAAAGGCGTATATCCTCAAGTTCATCATGGACAACTGGCGGCTGGTCAAAATAGGCACCACGCAGGCCCAGCGGAAGCTTTTCTACAACCTTAACAAAGAACGCCAGAAGCTTATAGCGCAGGGGTACGACCCCGATGCGGCCATGCTTTCCGAGCGGCTGGACGTCACCACCGAGCAGGTGGTGGAAATGGAGCAGCGGCTTGACGCTTCGGACATGTCGCTTGATGTGCAGGTCGGCGACGAAAACGGCTCGGCTTCGCGCATGGACTTTCTGCCGGCGCTCGGTCCCGGCATTGAAGACACCCTCGCCAACAACGAAATCGCGGCAATGGTGCAGGAACGCATCCGGGATATCGTCCCCCTGCTCAATGACAAGGAGCTGGACATACTCAACTCGCGCCTGCTTTCGGAAGACCCGGTCACCCTGCGCGAAATAGGCGAAAAGTATGATATAACCCGCGAACGGGTCCGCCAGATAGAAGCCCGTTTGCTCCAGAAGATCCGTGACCACCTGTTCAAGGAAATCAAGGATTTCTCTTCGGACTGGATCACCAGATAGCAGAATACACTTACAAGAGAGACTGTCATGTTTTCCTTCAGGCACATCACGCTGGCAACAGCGTTGTGCGCGTCACTCACTGCCGGATGCGCCACAGGACGGTACAACGGCGACACAGCACCGGAACAGACTCCCGCCGGCTGGCAGATGTCTGAAAGTGCACAGCGCACCTATAATTTTCTGCTGCTTAACGAAGCCGTGCGGGAAAACGACGATGCCACGGCTTCGGCTGCCATCTCGCGCCTACTTGAGCTGAACAATTCGCCCGAAATATATCTGGCAGCGGCCAATTATTACCGCCTGCGGGGCGAAGCATCGTTCGCGCGCCCCATCCTGCAGAAAGGCATTGAGCTGCACCCCGACAATCTGGATCTGACACTGGCGCTTGTGGAAGCCTATATGCAGGAAAACAGACCGGATGCCGCTCTGGCCGCTTTGACAGACTTTGTGCACAGGCACAAGGATGACTACGAAGCGCAACAGATACTTGCCATATATCTTCTGGATGCAAAGGAATACGCACAGGCTGCCGACATGCTGGAAGCGGTCCCCGAAGACAGACGCAGCGCGCATTCCTATTACTATCTTGCCAAGGCGCATATAGGCCTGAGCAAATTTGAAGAGGCCGAAGAGGCCCTGCACACGGCGCTTAAAATGGAACCGGATTCAGCCGTCGAAGCATGGGCGGAGCTGGCGTATCTTTATGAACTGCAGAAAGATTACCCCGCAGCGGAACAGACGTATGCCCGCATTCTGGAGCTTGGTGACGCCGGCCCCGAAGTATGGCTGCGTCTTGTGGATCTGAACCTCAAGCTTAACCACCCGCAGAAAGCGCTTGAATACACCCGTCAGGGCCCTGACAGCCTGGCCTTCACCCTGCAGGCCGGAACACTCTTTCTGGAGGAAGGCTTTTACGAAGAGGCAGAAGAAATTCTGCTGCCCGTGAGCAACCGCCCTGACAGCCCCGAAGAAATCTGGTTTTATCTGGGAGTGCTTTCGCTGCGCGGTCACGATGATGCCGACGCGGCCATCGCCAACTTTGCCCGAGTGCCTGTTTCAAACAGATACTACAGTCAGACCCTGCGGTTCCGCGCCGACCTGCTGATAGAACAGGGCGATTACCCTGCGGCACAGCAGCTTATCGACGAAGGGAAACGACGTTTTCCCGACTCGCCGGAATTCTGGCTGATAGAGGCCGGAGCGGCATTTGAACGTGAAGACTTTACCAGTGCGGAACGCATCCTGCGTGAAGCGCTGGGGAACTGGCCCGGAGACCCGCAGTTTCTTTTTGCGCTGGGCAGCCTGTACGACACCCGCGGAGAAAAGCAGAAAGCGCTTGAATTTATGGAACAGGTCATTCTGGCCGACACCGACCATTACCGCGCGCTTAATTATGTGGGCTACACGCTGGCAGAACAGGGACGCGATCTGGACAGGGCGCTCGTGCTCATCGAAAGCGCGCTCAAACTGAGCCCCGGCAGCGCCTACATACTCGACTCACTGGCATGGGTACATTACAAACTCGGCAACAACGCGCTGGCGCTCAAAAATATCCGTCTTGCCGTTGCCGCCGAAGGCGGCGACGACCCGACCATGTGGGAACATTACGGAGACATCGCCGCTCGTGCCGGTCAGCGCAAACTTGCACTGGAAGCCTATCGCAAGGCCATCAGGCTGGGCTCTCCCGAAGCTGATGCCATCAGAAACAAAATCAACGGGCTGCAATGATCCGGCTGCGGCGTTCTTCTCTGCCCCGGCGCCATCACCGCCGCTCTCTGTATGCACTGACTGCACTGCTGCTGTGCTGTGCTGCGGTTTACCTTTCCGGCTGCACCGCCGCCAGAATACCCGGCCCCGCCGACCCGGCCGAAGCCGCCCGGCGCTGGCAACGTTTCCTGGCGCAATCATCGGTCCGCCAGCAGAACGCCGGCCCCTTCAGCCTGACCGCCAGCCTGCGTTACCGTAATCAGGACTCCGGACACAGGGTGACCATGCGCATGTGGGGTAACGGCCCTGCGCCGCTCAGGCTGGATGTGGAGGCAGGCGTGGGAGCGCTCATCGCGCAGATACGCGAGGAGAAAGGGCTTTTCGTGGCGTACAGCCCGCGTGAAGCAACGGCGCTGGTGCATGAAGGTGACGGCAGCCCTGCTCTTGCTCTGGGCATACCGGTACCCTTCACCATACAGGATATGGCCGCTCTCCTGCAGGGCAGATTCGGAAAATTTTTTGCCGCGGGATACGACAGGACCGAGGTTGTCGCCGACGGAACGATAGCTTACAGTCTGCCCTCGCAAGCCGGCGGTGCTGGCACCCTGCTGCTTGATGCGCTGGCACGGCCGGTACGCTGGACCGGCGCATCCGGCTGGCACGTGGCCTTTTCTCGGTACGAAAATACACCGGATGCATTGCCGGAGCGCATCGACATGATTATCAGTGATACACGGCAGGCTACAATATTTGTAAAATCACGGCAGAAGCACGCTGACGCCTATACTCCGGCCGAGCTGGCCCTCACGCTGCCGCCGGATACGCACATCAGACCGGTACGGCAACGTTGACGCCGTGCAGTCCTTCAGCTTTTCAGGAGACACAATGTCATCATCCGTACATACAATGGCGGAAACCGTCCGGCACATGACAGGCAACCTCGCCGCCGGTCTGGGGGTTCTTTCCGGCGAACTCCTCTGGCTGGTGCGCGGCAGCATTCATGCGCATGAAATCAGACAGATACAGCGCCGTCAGGATCAGGAACTGAAGGTACTGGGCAGCGCCTGCGAGCATGCGCTGTCTGCAGAGAATGATCCGGAACAGCAGGGTCTGTCCGACAAGACGGCATCGCCAGAAATGGACCTTGCCGCACGGCAGGTGCGCTTTCTGCGCGATGAAATAGACAGACTGAAAGAAAACGCCAAGGCAGACAGGGCACGTTTTATAGAAAAACAGCGGCTGAAGTATGAAAAAAGACATCCGGCCGACAACGGGTCAGTCCCGCAGGCAAACCAGTAAAGACAAGGAAACGCAATGGCCAAGCAAGTAATCATCGGCTCCGATCATGCCGGTTTCAGCCTCAAGGAACTTCTTGTTTCTGAACTTACCAAAAGCGGGTACGATGTACACGACATGGGACCGGCAACCGCGGAAAGCTGTGACTATCCGCTTTTTGCGCAGAAAGTATGCGAACGGGTTCTGCAGCAAAAAGCACAGGGAATTCTCATCTGCGGAACCGGCATAGGCATGTCCATGGCTGCCAACCGCATTGACGGCATACGCGCCGCACTCTGTACCACCGAATTCCATGCCAGGGCCACCCGTCTGCACAACAACGCCAATGTTCTCTGTCTGGGCGAACGCGTGACCGGCCCCGGTGTTGCACTTGAGCTTGCCAGGCTTTTTCTTGAAACCGAGTTTGAAGGCGGGCGGCATCAGCGCCGCATCGACCTGTTTGATTCTGCCAGCGCCTGAAAACAGCTGGTTCCTTCCGGAGACGATACAGAATGCAGCTATATAATACACTGACCCGAAAAAAAGAAAAATTTATCCCCCAGCGTGAAGGTAAAGCCAGCGTCTACGTGTGCGGCATCACCGCCTACGACCTCTGCCATCTGGGGCATGCCAGATCTTCTGTGGCTTTTGATGTGCTGGTGCGCTACCTGCGTCATACGGGGCTTGATGTGACTTTTGTCCGCAACTTTACCGACGTGGACGATAAAATCATCAAACGGGCCGGAGAGACAGGGCTGACCAGCACCGAAGTGGCGGAAAAGTATATGGCGGCCTTCCATGAAGACATGGACAGGCTGGGTTGCCTGCGCGCCGACATAGAACCCCGCTGCACCCAGCATATCGGAGAAATGATAGCCCTGTGCGAAGACCTGATCAGCAAAGGCAAAGCCTACTCCACAGCCTCCGGCGATGTGTACTTCAGGGTCAGAAGCTTTGCGTCCTATGGTAAACTTTCCGGGCGCGATGTGAATGACATGCGCTCCGGAGCACGGGTGGCACCGGGCGAAGAAAAGGAAGATCCGCTGGATTTCGCTTTGTGGAAAAGTGCAAAACCCGGAGAGCCGTACTGGGAAAGCCCCTGGGGCAACGGCCGGCCCGGCTGGCATATCGAATGTTCGGCCATGAGCGAAAAACACCTGCCGCTGCCTCTTGATATCCACGGCGGCGGTCAGGACCTTGTGTTTCCGCATCACGAAAACGAAATAGCCCAGACCGAAGCCGCCACCGGTAAAGAATTTGCACGCTACTGGGTGCATAACGGCTTTGTGCAGGTCAATGCTGAAAAAATGTCAAAATCTCTCGGCAACTTCAGCACCATACGCGATATTCTGCAAGGATACCTGCCGGAAACTTTGCGCTATTTCCTGCTGACCAAGCATTACAGAAGCCCCATAGACTTCACCTTTGACGGTATGGATGAAGCGGAAAAAAACCTGAGGCGCATCTACCAGACGCTGAATCTTGTGGAAAACGAACTGCAGAAGACCAAGTGGTCCGCAGCGCCCCTGCCCGAAGAAGTACTCAGCGAAATGGATGAAACAGAACGCGCGTGGAACGAAGCCATGGAAGATGACCTGAACACAGCCGCAGCGCTGGGGCATATCTTCGGTCTCGTCCGTCTGGTAAACCGCATCATTGAAGACAAGACCATGCGCAAAAGCGCGCAGGCCCGTGATGCACTGCTGCGCATGCAGAGCATGATGGCCCGCTGGGGCGCAGTGCTCGGACTGTTTACCCGGCAGCCGGCAGAGTTTCTGCGCGAAATGAGAGACTGCCGCGCAGCCCGCAGGGACGTTGATACCGCCCGCGTTGAAACGCTGCTTCTCGAACGGCAGGAAGCACGCAAGGCCAAGGACTTTGAACGGTCGGACGCCATCCGCGAAGAGCTGGCGCGTATGGGCGTCGAAGTACAGGACACCCCCGCAGGAGCCGTCTGGGACATAGCCTGATATGGCAGCACCCGAGTTCACCATTCCGCGTTACCGGCACCCTGTGCGGTGCCGGTACGCGGCTCTGCTAATCGCAGTGCTCTGCCTGAACCTTGTTCTGGCACCGCTTGCTGCCGCTCCGGCGCACGCCTTCGGGTTTGGTGAATTCACTGTCAAAGACGAAATCGAACTGGGCAAAAAGTTCAGAGTTCTTGTAAAATCCCGCCTGCCAATCATTGAAGATCCTGAAATAGCAGATTATGTGCGGGAACTTGTGGCCCGTCTGCAGGCCGTCATTCCGCCTCAGCCTTTTCCTTTTGAAACCAGCGTGGTGCTGGACAATAACATGAACGCATTCGCCACGCCCGGCGGATACGTTTTTGTCTACACCGGCCTGCTGCTCAATCTTGAAAACGAATCGGAAGTTGCGGGAGTACTGGCCCACGAACTGGCGCACGTGACCCAGCGCCATGTGGCCAAACGCATCGAGGCCGCACAAAAAGTCAGTCTGCTGTCCATGGCCGGACTGCTGGCCGGTTTGCTGCTGGGCAAAGGGGAAGCCAAGGACGCCATGCTTTTCGGCACTGCCGCGGCCACTCAGGCCGCCATGCTCAACTACAGCCGCACAGATGAGCGCGAAGCCGACCAGATGGGTATGCAGTACCTGATCAAGGCGGGTTTTTCACCCTGGGGATTGCCCGGCGCCTTCAAACACATTCAGAACCAGCAGTGGCGCAGCGGCGGCGGTGTGCCGCAATATCTCAGCACACACCCCGACGTACAGCAGCGTATACAGTATCTGAGCAATCAGGTCCGCCTGCTGCCCGCTGCCCAGCGCGAAATCAAAGATGACAACACCCGCTTCCGGCGCATCCAGACCCTTATCAGGGCCCGCTTTGCCGATCAGGAAGCAGCAATGCACTATTTCAACAATTCCGGAACACTGCCGCCGGAACTGGCCCTTATGGGCAAAGGCATTGTCTACGCGCGGCAGAACAAAATCTCCACCGCAGCGGAATTTTTTGATCAGGCAGTCAGCCTTGCGCCTTCAGACGCTCTCGTCCTGCGTGAGGCCGGGCGCTTCCATTATAATAAAGGAGACAGCAAGCGCGCAGCAGGACTGCTGCAGCGGGCAGTGATGAACAACCCGCACGACCTGATGGCGCTGTTTTTCTTTGCACGGCTGCTGGCAGACAACGGACAGGTGGACAAAGCCGTGGAATACTACCGGCAGGTATTACAGAAACTGCCCGAAGACTCAGAAGTTCACTACTACTACGGGCGCATGCTCGGAGAAAACAACCGATTGTTTGAAGGTCATCTGCAGCTGGCATACAGCGCACTCTACGCCAACAACAAACGCAAAGTGGAATTTCACCGCAAGCAGGCGGAAACACTTGCCCGCACAGAGGATGACAAGGCCGAACTGGAACGGTTTGACACCCGTCATGCAGAACGTGCGGAGTTCTGGTAGAAGGCTGCGGCATGCAATGGTCTTCAGCAACAGGCTGTCTGGAAATACTGCAGGGCGATCTGACCCTTTTCAAAGCCGACGCCGTTGTCAATGCGGCCAACAGCCGTCTGGCCGGAGGCGGGGGCGTTGACGGAGCCTTACATGCAGCCGCAGGCCCCGCGCTGCTGGCTGACTGCTCGCGTTGGGTGGCCCGCCACGGACTACTGCCCGCAGGCAAGGCCATGGTCACCCCTGCCCACAGACTGCCGGCCCGCCATGTCATTCATACTGTCGGCCCCGTGTGGCGCGGCGGTAAAAACAATGAAGAGACAACCCTGCGACAGGCGTACGAATCCTGCTTCACCCTGTGCCGCAGCAACGGTTTCGCCCATGTGGCTTTTCCGGCCATAAGCTGCGGAACATACGGGTATCCGGCATCGCCGGCCGCCCGGGTGGCACTGGCGTGTGCCGCACAGGCTCTGGCCTGTCAGGGCGCCCCCGCAAAAATAACCTTCGTGCTGCATACGGCACAAATGTACACAATCTGGTTGAAAGCTGCGCAAGATGCGGCGCCAGACCTGTAAAGCGAGAGACATATGGATCTGAAAGGAACGACTATTCTGGCGGTAAAAGATGACGAAGGTGTTTCCATGGCCGGTGACGGACAGGTTACGCTCGGTCAGGCCATTGTAATGAAACATGGAGCCCGCAAAGTCAGACGCATATATAAAGATAGAATCATCGCCGGATTCGCAGGGTCAACGGCCGATGCGTTCACGTTGTTTGAACGCTTTGAAGCCAAGCTGGAAGAATTTGGCGGCAACCTGCTGCGCGCCAGCGTTGAGATGGCGAAAGACTGGAGAAAAGACAAGTTTCTGCGGAGACTTGAGGCCATGTTGCTCGTTTCGGACGGCACCACCCTGCTTATGCTGAGCGGCACCGGCGACGTCATTGAACCGGACGACGGCGTGGCAGCCATCGGCAGCGGCGGCCCTTATGCTCTGGCCGCGGCACGGGCACTGCAACGCCACACGGCCCTGAGCGCTCAGGAAATTGTGACCAAAGCCATGGCCATTGCGGGCGAGCTGTGTGTTTTCACCAATGACCACCTGACCGTGGAAAACGCGCGGCGGGCATAAATGCTTACCGTTCCGCAACAGACCATCCGCTCGGGGTGCAAGATAAACCTGTTTCTGGAGATAACGGGAGTGCGGCCTGACGGCTACCACGAACTGGTCACGCTGTTCTATCCGCTGTCAGAGCCTTTTGACCTGATGGAAATCAGCCCCGCAACGCATGGAGTGACCGTGCTGAGCGAACGGGCCGACCTGTGCGGCGACAAAAACATCATCTGCAAGGCATGGCACACGTTCGCGGCAGCAGGCGGTACTCCGCCGCCCATGCAGGTACGCCTTGCAAAAGGGGTACCCGACGGCGCCGGACTGGGCGGCGGCAGTGCCAACGCGGCCGCAGTGCTCAAGCTGCTGAACACCGCGGGAGGAGCTCCGCGTTTTTCTGACACCGCTCTGGCGAAAATAGCTGCGCAGGTCGGTGCCGATGTGCCCTTTTTTCTGCATAACACGCCGTGCCTTGCAACAGGCATAGGTGAAAAACTTGTCCCCGCGCCCCTTGACCTTTCCGGGTGGCACCTTGTACTAGTCTGCCCCGGAGTGCAGGTTTCCACTCCATGGGCTTATAACCGGTGGGACACTCTTTACCGGAGCGGGCTGCATCACCCGTGCGGGCAGTTGCCCGCCGCGCACGCACCGGCGGCCTGCGCACAGTTGCAGACAACAGGGCCGGACCGCCCGGTACGGGCCGAAACAGGCTGCGCAGGCAGGAAAAAAAATACCTGCCGCAGCTTGACAACTGAACGGCAAGCCGATAGTAAACCTGTCTCTCGTGCCCTGTGGCTCTTTAACAGCTTTGAAACGGTGGTTTTCTCGGCCTATTCCGAACTGAGACAGCACAAGAACACGCTTCTTGCGCACGGCGCTTCGGCTGCTCTGATGAGCGGCAGCGGTTCCAGTCTGTTCGGCCTTTTCAGGGACAAGGCTCAGGCCGAGGCGGCAATGCTCCACTTCTGTCAAAGAAGCATTGCAGTATACGTCCACCGACTATAATGCAGGGGTGTCGCCAAGTTGGTAAGGCAACGGGTTTTGGTCCCGTCATTCGAGGGTTCAAGTCCTTCCGCCCCTGCCATTTTTTTTGCGTGAACCATAAAAAAGTCCCGGATCTATTACCATGCATGGCGATTTAAAAATTATTACCGGCACCGCCAATCCGGAATTAGCCAGCGCCATATGCAACCACCTCGGCTGCCATCTGACCCCCACGCTGTGCGAAACATTCAGTGACGGTGAAATCAGAATCGAAATAGGCGACAATGTTCGCGGAGATGATGTTTTCATCGTCCAGCCGACTTGCGCTCCTGTCAACGACAACCTGATTCAGCTCAGCCTGATGCTTGACGCTCTGAAAAGAGCCAGTGTCGGACGTGTGACTGCGGTTGTCCCCTACTACGGGTACGCCCGTCAGGACCGCAAGGTCAGCCCGCGCGCTCCCATCAGCGCCAGACTGATGGCGGACCTGCTGGAAGCTGCGGGGATGCACCGGCTTGTCACGGTGGATCTGCACGCGGGACAGATTCAGGGATTTTTCAACTGTCCGGTGGACAACCTGTACGCCGCACCTGTCATTCTTGACTACCTGCGTCAGACTGTCACCAACGACATTGTTATCGTATCGCCCGATGCGGGCGGTGTGGAACGCGCACGCGCCTATGCCAAACGTCTGGGCGCTTCTCTTGCAATCATCGACAAACGACGCGATAAACCAAATCAGGCCGAGGCCATGAACGTTATCGGCGAAGTGAAAGGCAAAACAGCCATTGTCGTTGATGATATGATCGACACAGCCGGCACCATGGTAGCCGCAGGCAATGTTCTGCTTACCAAGGGAGCCAAGGAAGTGATGGCTTGCACAACGCACCCTGTCCTGTCCGGACCGGCCATTGAGCGGCTCTGCGAATCTTCTTTCTCGCAGGTGGTTGTCACCGACACCATTCCGCTCGGGTCCAAACTTCAGGCATGCAGCAAACTGAAGGTACTTTCCGTTGCGGGATTGCTGGCAAAGGCCATCCATAATATCCACACGGAATCGTCCGTCAGCGTGCTTTTTGTGTAGCCTGTAAACACCGTATCACACGCGCAGCCAATAAGCGCGACGTTTTTTGAAAGGAGAGAACTTATGTCCCAGCAGATGACACTGAGCGTCCAGAAGCGTGAAGGACTGGGCAAAGGTGCCAATCGCAAGCTGCGCACCGCCAAAAAGGTTCCCGGCATTTTCTACAATAGCGAGGGCAAAAACATTCCCGTAGCTATTGACGGTACCCAGCTGGAAAAGCTGTACGAAACCGCCGGCAAGACCACGGTCTTCAACCTTGATATCGAAGGCGAAACCGCTCCTTGCCTTATCTGGCAGATCGAACGCCATCCTTACAAGCCTTTCTTCACCCATGTCGATCTGTTCGGCGTGGACATGGAAAAGCCCATCAAGGCACGTATTCCGCTTAAAATCACCGGTGTGGCCAAAGGCACCAAGATCGGCGGCCGCATGGAAGTGTACCGTGACTTTGTTGATGTATTCACCAAGCCCGGTTCCATGCCCAAGGTGATCGACATTAATGTTTCCAACATGGAAATGGGCGATGCCGTTCATGTTGCCGACCTCAAGCTGGAAGACGGACACTGCACATATGACAGCAACTATGTCATCGTGCGTGTATCCGCCCCCCGCGGCGGCAAGGGAGAAGAAGGCGAAGACGCATAAGCGTTGCAGCCTCCTGCGATCAAGTTGCTACTGTGCGGCTCCGTACTACGTGCGGAGCCGCATTCCCTTTTGCCGGAGCAGTTCTGCGTTCTGCTGCTGCCCGTGTGCCTTTCTGTAGACAGTTCGGACAGACACCATGAATTTAGACGGCCTGATTGTCGGCCTTGGCAACCCCGGCAAGGAATATGAAAACACCAGACACAATCTGGGGTTCATGCTGGCGGACGCCCTGCTTGATGAAGTAAGGCGCACCGCGCCCCATGCCGTCACATCACTCGGCACGGGCAAAAAAAAATACGACCTGTGGAAGTGTGCCCCGCTTACCGGCGGGTCGTCCTGGCTGGTGGCAAAGCCGCTTACGTTCATGAACAGAAGCGGTGATGCCGTTGCGCACATATGCGGATTTTATCGCATACCACCGGAAAAAATACTGGTGCTGCACGACGAGCTGGATCTGCCGCTGGGCCGCATGAAATTTAAAACGGCAGGAGGACTTGCCGGCCACAACGGGCTGAAGTCTATCGCCGAACGCACCGGAAGCAAAGATTTTCACCGCCTGCGTCTGGGCATAGGCAAGCCCCAGTCCGGTCAGACCACAGGGTATGTGCTGGGCAGGTTCGGCAAAGACGAACAGGCACTGGTGGAAAAAGTGCTGCAGGCAGGAGTGGAAGGCATACGGATTTTTGCTCAGCAGGGAGCCGTGGCCGCCACCCAGTTCATCAACGCTCAAGACATCCAGTAACGGAGCAGCAAATAGCCGTAGACTCTCTCGGCCTGTTAGGGTATTATCAAAAGTCCTTACAGCGGCTAGAGAATCCTTCAAGGAGTACCAAGTGTTTGTTCCCGATCAACTCGTCGTCTATCCTGCTCAGGGCGTGGGTAAAGTAGAACGCCTTGAATCTCAGGTTGTCGGCGGCGCAGAAGCCGAATTCTACATCGTTCGTATTTTAAGCAACAATGTGACCCTGATGGTTCCCGTAAAAAATGCGGTGAACGTCGGACTGCGCGCGCTGTGCTCGGCAGAAGAAGGGCAAAAGATACTTGATAGCCTGCAGGACCGTTCGGACTTTACCGGCTATACCGGCCAGAACTGGAACAGAAGATATCGTGAATATTCTGAAAAGCTGAAAAGCGGCAGTCTTGAGGATGTAGCATACGTGCTCAAGGAACTGCTGCTTATCGGTAAAGACAAAGAGCTTTCTTTCGGTGAACGGCGTCTGCTTGAACAGTCTATGGGGCTGATTACCCTGGAACTGGCTCATGCACTTGACACCACTCAGGAAGACGTAAAAGCGCGTATTGAGGTTTTCTTCGAAGATGTGCTCCATCCCGAGGAAAATCCCGAATAGCTTCTTGCCAAGCCCGCTGCTTTAGGCTAGGCTTTTCAGAATAGGCCATCATTTTGGCTGCCGCACTCTCCACCCGTTCAGGTGGCATGTGCACCGACTCATATTACGAGTTTCCTTTATCCTGTCCTAACCAGATACACCTTGCTTACCATACGGCTCTCCTGACGGAACGCTGTAGTTCGGGCTTTTACCTGAGCACTGCACAATGTGCGGCACTGTATCTGGTGCTTTTCTCACCTTCAGCCCCCCTGCGTCTTGCAATGGAACAGCAAGAAAACACAAAACGAAAATACACTCGCAAGAAGAACACCGTACAGCATCAACCGCCTGCAAACCCGGACAGTCATATGTATTTGTCTGAGCTGAAAACAAAAAGCATGGCGGAACTGATGGAGCTGGCAGACCAGTATAACGTCGAAAATCCGAGTAACCTGCGCAAGCAGGAACTTATTTTCGCCCTGCTGCAGAACTGTGCTTCACAAAACGGTGCCATCTACGGTGAAGGCGTTCTGGAAATTCTGCCCGACGGATTCGGTTTTTTACGCTCGCCCATGTACAGCTACATGCCGGGTCCGGACGACATTTATGTTTCTCCTTCGCAGATCAGAAGATTTACCCTACGCAAAGGTGACATAGTTTCCGGACAGATACGGCCTCCGAAAGAGGGAGAGCGATACTTCGCTCTGCTTAAAGTAACCGAAATCGGATGCCAGCCCCCCGAAAAGGCAAAAAATCTTGTCCTTTTCGACAACTTGACCCCCGTTTACCCTGACAGACAGCTTATTATGGAAAACGGGGACAAAAACTTCTCAGGCAGGGTCATAGACCTTATGGCACCCATCGGGTGCGGGCAGCGCGGCCTTATTGTCGCTCCGCCCAGAACAGGTAAAACCGTCCTGCTCCAGAACCTCGCCAACTCGATCAACGCCAACAATCCTGACGTCTACCTCATTGTCCTGCTTATAGACGAGCGCCCCGAAGAAGTTACCGACATGGAGCGCACCGTCAAAAATGCCGAAGTCATCAGTTCCACATTTGACGAACCGCCCCAGAGGCATGTTCAGGTGTGTGAAATGGTACTGGAAAAGGCAAAGCGTCTGGTCGAACGCAAACGTGACGTCGTGATTCTTCTTGATTCCATAACCCGTCTGGGGCGCGCATATAATGCTGTAACCCCCTCTTCCGGCAGGGTTCTTTCCGGCGGACTAGACGCCAACGCCCTGCAGCGTCCCAAGCGGTTTTTCGGTGCTGCGCGCAATATTGAAGAAGGCGGAAGCCTCACCATCATCGCCACAGCTCTGATCGACACCGGTTCCCGTATGGACGAAGTGATCTTTGAAGAATTCAAAGGTACAGGCAACCTTGATATTTATCTTGATCGCCACCTTTCTGAAAAACGCGTATTCCCGGCCATTGATATCAACAGAACTGGTACGCGCAAAGAAGATCTTCTGCTTTCGGATGAAGTGCTCAACAGAGTGTGGATTCTGCGCAAAATTCTGGCCCCCATGAACTCTGTCGACAGTATGGAGTTTTTGCTGGACAAAATGCGGGGTACCAAAAGCAATCGGGACTTTCTTATCGGGATGAATAAATAATACCCGCCTCTTAGCCCGCTCTTATCCAGAGCGGGCTTTTTTTTGGGGTGACTCCGACCTCCGACCGGTAAACCGGCAGTTACGGTCCGGCTGAGCTGCATAACGCCCGCCGGACTTTCGCCTTCATCCCGTTTGCCCGCATCCGGCCGGCAACATAAAACCTTCCCCGCAACAAAGCTGTCCCGCCATAATGCAGGTGCTGTGCATAATCACAACGGCTTCCGCTGCACCGGTCTGCATACATGCCGGCACTTCACCTGCTAGTCTTGCGGTGTCAGGCAAAAGCAGCTTCCATGGCGGAGCATGGACTTTGAACGTAACCAATGAGTTCATAACCAGCCTGTGCCCAACCCCATCCCTGGGGCGCAGGCGGACAAAACGGCTGGCTTTGCTTCGTTGCATACACCTGACCGGACTCCCCCCCTGACCGGACTGTACGCCCTTGCCGCCGCCACTGGCACAATGGCTTCTCTCGCCTGCCCGCCTGATTGAACACTTTGCGGTACCGTACCACTGATTCCCGGACAAAGGGCGGAGGCGCTATGCAGCAGGCCACGTCTGTCATATGCCAACCATTCCGGCATACAACTCGGAAAAAACAACTCAGAGAACGCTGTACTGTGTGGTTAACAAAGCCCTGACACATAATTAATCCTTCACCTGCTCCGGGATATACCAAGTCGCCAGCTTCCTTTCTGCGCTCCGGTATCATTTCCCATGCTGCATTCAAGTTTGTGCCAAAACGTTCTGCCTCTGCCCTGCTGTGCTTTTTTGCCGGTAACGCTCATGGTAGCCGGTTAGTGTGTAAAAGCCCTGCAGAGTATGTGTCGCGTTCGACTGCCTGCATAACGATTACCGCCTTTTTTTTATCAGCGACAACCATAAACGCCCTTTTGCGACGGACAGCCTGAAGCATTAAAACACACTATTCCGCACAGGATTCCGGATACTCTGGGCTCCTTTCGGGCAATTGCGGCCGCCAGTGCTGCTCTAACCCGCCGGGCACGCAATATGGACATCCTGCCGCAGCAGACGTCACACGGCCCAGAATGCCCCGCCTTGCGCCTCGCGGGCTATCCCCCTTGCATTAAAAAGTGTTTGTGCACTCAATCGCAACATATTTATCAGTTTTTCCTGCCTGCAATTCCTGTCCGATGTCACAGCGTGAATTCTTAGTGCTATGTTTTTAAATTTTCGTGCCACATAGTGTCATGTTTGATCATTCAAACATCACACATCGGCTGACATATCAGAATTCTTGATAAATTTCGCTCTTCTTATTTGCCATTCCGTTGACACAAGTTTTGACTGGATTGTATTTTTCTATCGAATTTGACCGAAGCTATTGGTTACAGCATCGGCTTCATAAACGCCCAAAGTTTGAAGGAGGCAGGGATGAGTCTCAGCAGGCGTAATTTTGTAAAACTGTGCACAGGCACAGTGGCGGGCTTTGGGGTATCCCAGATGTTCCATCCCGCAATTCGCGACGCACTGGCTGATACGCTGAAAGGCGACCGTCCGCCCGTGCTCTGGCTGCAGGGTCAGGGCTGTACCGGGTGCTCGGTCTCGCTGCTCAACAGCGTCCACCCCAGCATCAAGGACGTTCTTCTTGATGTGATCAGTCTTGAGTTCCACCCCACGGTCATGGCGTGGGAAGGTGAACACGCCATCGAACACATGATGAAGATCGCAGAGAAGTACGAAGGCAAGTTCTTTGTGGTTGTTGAAGGTTCCATTCCGCTTGCTGCGGACGGCAAATACTGCATCATCGGCGATATAGACCACAAAGAAATCTCCATCGCCGACGCCATGCGCGACATCGCCGCAAAATCCGCTGCTGTTCTTGCAGTGGGCACCTGTGCAGCCTACGGCGGCATTCCCGCGGCCGAAGGCAACCTGACCG
The DNA here is from genome assembly GCF_055388115.1 of Oleidesulfovibrio vietnamensis. NCBI lineage: Bacteria > Pseudomonadati > Thermodesulfobacteriota > Desulfovibrionia > Desulfovibrionales > Desulfovibrionaceae > Oleidesulfovibrio > Oleidesulfovibrio vietnamensis. Next base: position 1,701,667 of record NZ_AP042419.1, on the reverse strand, counting down.
AAGCAGTTTCCGTTCAGCAGTTCTTTGAGCAGGAAGGCATAAAAACTCCTGTTGTCAATATTCCCGGCTGTCCACCCCACCCCGACTGGATTGTGGGTACGGTCGTAGTCGCGCTTGACGCCATCAAAAAGCACGGCCTGCAGGGCGGTCTGGGCGAAGTTGTCAAGCTGCTCGACGGTGACGGACGCCCCACTCCCTTCTACGGTACAAACATCCACGACAACTGTCCGTACCTGCCGCAGTTTGAAGAATACGTCATGTCTGAAACATTTACTCAGAAAGACGGCTGCCGGTACGAACTGGGATGTAAAGGCCCCTCCACCATGGCAGACTGCTACAAGCGCAAATGGAACAACGGCGTCAACTGGTGCATCAGCAACGCTGTCTGCATCGGCTGTGTGGAACCCGACTTCCCCGACGGCAAGTCCCCGTTCTACGAGTCTTAACAAGCGCTTGACCAACATCAGGAGGAGACCACATGTCTGGTTGCACGAATAAAATGGCAGCCGGTGGCGTGAGTGGCAAAACTAAAATTGCCATCGACCCGGTTACCAGAATCGAAGGCCACCTGAAGGCCGAAGTCGTCGTGGAAGGGGGCAAAGTCGTTGACGCCCACATTTCCGGCGGCATGTTCCGAGGCTTTGAGAACATTCTGCGCGGGCGCGATCCGCGCGATGCGTCTCAGATTGTACAGCGTATCTGCGGCGTATGCCCCACTGCACACTCGACCGCTTCGGTCATGGCTCTGGATAAGGCTTTCGGTGTAAAGGTGACCACAAACGGCCGCCTGACCAGAAACCTGATTCTGGGTGCCAACTACATGCAGTCGCATATTCTGCATTTCTATCATCTGGCCGCACTGGACTTTGTGCAGGGGCCGGAAACCGCACCTTTTGTCCCCCGCTTCAAAAATCCCGACCTGCGCCTGCCTTCCGCTGTGAATCAGGTGGCTGTCGACCAGTATCTTGAAGCACTTGAAGTCCGCCGCATCTGCCACGAAATGGTGGCCATTTTCGGCGGCAGAATGCCTCACGTACAGGGTCAGGTTGTAGGCGGCACCACAGAAATTCCCACCAAGGAAGCTCTTGTCGAATACGCAGCCCGCTTCAAAAAAGTACGCAAATTCGTGGAAGAAAAATACGTTCCCGTTGTGTACCTTGTGGGCAGCGTCTACAAAGACCTTTTCGCTTTCGGTCAGGGCTACAAGAACTGCGTCGCTTTCGGCGTGTTCCCGCTCAATGACGAAGGCACCGAATTCGCCCTGAAGCCCGGCGTATACATGGATGGCGAGGACAAGCCCTTTGATGCCCGCCTCATCAAGGAATACGTCAAATACAGCTGGTTCGACGACAGCACAACCGGCCTGCACTACACTGAAGGCCAGACCATACCTGACCCCGAAAAGCCCGGCGCATACAGCTTCGTCAAGGCTCCCCGCTACAACGGCAAGCCCTGTGAAGTGGGCCCGCTGGCCCGTATGTGGGTGGCCAACCCCGAACTGAGCCCCATGGGCCAGAAGATGCTCAAGGAACACTACGGCATCGACGCCAAGCGCTTCCGCGATATCGGTGCCGAAGCCGCCTTTTCGCTGATGGGCCGCCACGTGGCCCGCGCAGAAGAAACCTGGCTGACCACCAACTACATAGAGCGCTGGCTCAAGGAAGTGGTACCGGGAGCTGAAACCTACGTGCCTTCCGAAATTCCCGAACAGGCCGAAGGAACGGGCTTCACCGAAGCTCCCCGCGGTTCGCTGCTGCACTACATCGACATCAAGGATTCGGTGATCAGCAACTACCAGATAGTCTCTGCCACACTGTGGAACTGCAACCCCCGTGACGACATGGGCAACCGCGGTCCCGTGGAAGAAGCTCTCATAGGCACCCCCGTGCCGGATCTGGAAAACCCGGTGAACATCGCGCGGCTCATACGCGCGTTTGACCCGTGACTGGGCTGCGCCGTGCACGTGCTGCACGCAGAGTCCGGTAAGGTTTCCGTAGTCGAATTCTAGTCGGATACGCACCTTGCTTCGTAAGGGGCCTTCGGGCCCCTTTTCTGTTACCCCGCTGCGGCGTCCGCAGGCTTGCCATGTGGCCGCCGGAAAAGCTACAACCGGCAAAACACAAGACGAAGGAGCACACATGCCCCGACTGCTGGTACTGGGAATCGGCAACAACCTGCTTACTGACGACGGTGTCGGTGTTTTTGCGGCTGAAGCACTTCTGAAAGAAAGCTGGCCCGAGAATGTCACCATCATGGACGGCGGCACTTTTACGCAGGATATTTTCTACCTGTTCGAAGGATACGACAGGCTGCTGGTGCTTGATGTGATCCATGCCGGCCATCCCCCCGGAACAATTTACCGGCTCACCGAAGACGACCTGATTCAGAAGGACAGCCAGCGGCTTTCCATACATGACGTTGACCTCATAGATTCGCTGAAAATGGCGGAACTGCGAGGCAAACGCCCGCGCCTGCAGGTTGTCGGCATGGAACCCAAAGACATCACCACATGGAATATCGGACTTTCGGAACCATGCAGAAACAGTTTTGAAAATTTTCTTGACGCCGCAAGGCAGGACATACGCGCCATAATTGAAGAGATGGGCTGATACGCCCGCAACCTGACTTTACAGGCTGTTTTCCCAGAGAAAACAGCCTTTTTCTTTTACCGGCTGGTTACCCGCACAGTGTAGCTACCCATCGGTAACACGCTTTTTTCCGCCATCATCCGCTTTTCCGATACAACGCCGATGCTGAATACGCAGATTCAATTTGAAACAAAAATCAGAACCATGTTATCGCTTTAGCGAAAAGCATCTTTCGTGAATCACACAGAGGCGCTTTTCCGCGGTCCGGCCTCCGGCACACAGTGCGCCACAGGGACGCAAGGAGGCATCGGAGCGAATCTGCAAATGATTGCAACGCAATCAGGGCAATAGTGCTCCTGCAGATCTGATCCTTTCATTGCAGTAAGGAGGTTTCGTATGAAGTTTTCTGTGGGTCTCGGCAAAGAGGGCGCAGAAGAGCGGTTGGCAAGCCGCGGCGTATCACGTCGTGACTTCCTTAAATTCTGTTCCACCGTGGCCGTGGCCATGGGCATGGGGCCGGCTTTTGCGCCGGAAGTGGCCCGCGCCCTGACATCGGGTAAACGGCCTTCGGTGGTGTACCTGCACAATGCCGAATGCACAGGCTGCTCGGAGTCTGTGCTGCGCGCATTCAACCCCTACATCGACGAACTGCTGCTGGACACCATTTCGCTGGACTATCACGAAACCATAATGGCAGCTGCAGGCCATGCCGCCGAAGAAGCGCTGCATCAGGCAGTACACGCTCCCGACGGATTCGTCGCCATTGTGGAAGGAGCCCTGCCGGTCAAGGACAACGGCATATACGGTATGGTCGGCGGCAGAACCATGCTTGACATATGCTCCGACATCCTGCCCAGGGCAAAAGCCGTCATAGCCTACGGCACCTGTGCCACGTTCGGCGGTGTGCAGGCGGCCGCCCCCAACCCCACCGGCGCAAAAGGCATCAACGATGCACTGGCCGAGTTGGGTGTCAATGCCGTCAATATCTCCGGCTGCCCGCCCAACCCCTTTAACCTTGTGGGCACCATCGTCCACTACCTCCACCATGGCACCATTCCCGAACTTGATTCTCAAAACCGCCCCCTCATGTTCTTCGGCAAATCGGTGCATGAGCAATGCCCGCGCCTGAAGCATTTCGACGCCGGAGAATTCGCTCCGTCCTTCGATTCAGAAGAAGCCCGCAAAGGGTGGTGTCTGTACGAACTGGGCTGCAAGGGTCCCATGACCATGAATAACTGCCCCAAAATCAAGTTCAACCAGACCAACTGGCCTGTTGATGCCGGCCACCCCTGCATCGGCTGCAGCGAACCTGATTTCTGGGATGCCATGAGCCCGTTCTACGAAATGTAGCGCAGGCCGGTACCGAAACGAATTGAACGCACTATAGCTTCAGAAGAGGAATCAATATGAGCGGTTGCAGAGCAAAAACAGCCCCCGCCGGAATTCCGGTCACGCCCAAGAGCGACTACAGCGGTCCCATTGTAGTGGACCCGATTACACGCATCGAAGGGCACCTGCGCATTGAGGTGGAGGTTGAAAACGGCCGTATTAAAAATGCCTGGAGCAGTTCACAGCTGTTCCGCGGACTCGAAATAATCCTCAAAGGACGCGACCCTCGCGACGCACAGCACTTCACTCAGCGCTCATGCGGTGTTTGCACCTATGTCCATGCCCTTGCCTCCACCCGCTGCGTGGACAACGCCGTGGGAGTGCGCATTCCCAAAAACGCAACGCTGATCCGCAACATGGTGCTGGCCGCGCAGTATATGCATGATCATATCGTGCACTTCTATCATCTGCATGCGCTGGACTGGGTGGATGTAACCAACGCACTTAAAGCCGACCCCGCTAAAGCCGCCAAGCTGGCGAACACCATCTCGCCGCGCAAAACCACGGCCGCTGACCTTAAAGCCGTACAGGAACGCCTGACCAAGTTTGTAGAAAGCGGCCAGCTCGGCCCCTTCACCAATGCCTACTTCCTCGGCGGGCATCCGTCTTACTATCTTGAGCCCGAAGTGGACCTCATTGCCACTGCCCACTATCTGGAGGCCCTGCGTCTGCAGGTGAAAGCCGCCAGGGCCATGGCTGTGTTCGGTGCCAAAAACCCGCATACCCAGTTCACCGACGTAGGCGGTGTAACCTGCTATGCCGCACTGACCCCCGAACGCATTGCAGAGTTCACTGCTCTGTGGAAAGAAACAAAAGCATTCATCGACGAAGTATACATTCCGGACCTGCTGGCAGTGGCCGGTTCGTACAAGGACTGGTCGGCCATCGGCGGCACCAGCAACTTCCTCACCTTCGGTGAGTTCCCCACAGATGAATACGACCTGAACAGCCGTTTCTTCCCGCAGGGAGCCATCTTCAACCGCGACCTCTCGGCGGTGAAGGATTTCGACCCTTCGAGCATCATGGAGCATGTGCGCTACAGCTGGTATGAAGGCGACAAGGCGCACCACCCCTATGAAGGCGTGACCGAGCCCAAATACACCGGCCTGCGGGGCGAAAACGACCGCTACTCGTGGATGAAAGCCCCCCGCTATCTTGAAGAGCCCATGGAAACGGGCCCGCTTGCACAGGTGCTTACCGCCTATGCCCGCGGCCACAAAGAAACAAAAGCGCTTGTTGACATGGTGCTGGGCAAACTGGGCGTGGGACCGGAAGCTCTCTTCTCCACGCTGGGACGCACCGCCGCACGAGGCATTGAAACCGCCATCATCGCCGAAAAAACAGGTCAGATGATCAACGAGTTGAAAGACAACATTGCCTCGGGTGACACGACGATCTACGAACCGTGGGAAATGCCCGACGAAGCGGAAGGTGTCGGATTTGTCACCGCACCGCGCGGCGCTCTGTCGCATTGGATCAAAATCCGTGAAGGCAAAATTGAAAACTTCCAGCTCGTGGTTCCTTCCACGTGGTCGCTGGGCCCGCGCTGTGCCAACGGCAAGCTGAGCCCTGTGGAAGAAGCGCTGGTGGGCACCCCCGTTGCCGACCCCAAACGTCCTGTGGAAATCCTGCGTACCGTGCATTCGTTTGACCCCTGCATCGCCTGCGGCGTGCACGTCATCGATTCGCAGACCAACGAGGTGCATAAGTTCAAAGTGCTGTAATTTTGCAGCGAAACAGCAAAATGAGAGGGAGCCCGGCCTTGCGCTGGACTCCCTTTTTTCCCTATAGTGGATGTGTATGGAGCAGACAAAACGCATACTTGTTCTGGGCGTCGGCAACATATTGTACACCGACGAAGGGCTGGGAGTCCGCGCAGTGGAATCCCTCATGGACCGTTATGAGTTTTCAGACAACATTACTCTTATGGATGGCGGCACACTGGGCATCAAGCTTATGGACGCCATCATGAGCTGCGAACAGCTGATTGTGGTTGACGCCGTACTGGGCGGCGATGCTCCGGGCTCAGTCTACCGGCTGACCGGCGAAGACCTGCGCAAAAGTCTCGGCTTCAATGATTCCATGCATCAGACCGACCTTGTGGATACGCTTATATACTGCGAAATTGCGGGCAACCGGCCGCAGGCAGTTGTCATAGGCATGGAGCCGTATGACTACCAGTCCATGGGAACGGAGCTTTCAGCCACTGTGGCAGAACGCCTGCCCGCAATGTGCGAGATTGTGCTCAAAGAGGTTTCCGATCATGGCGGCAGGTGGTCCGCCAGAACATAACAGAAGGGGGAAGACCGCATGTGTCTGGCAATTCCTGCGGAAGTGAACGAGCTGCTTGACGGAGACATGGCCAAGTGCCGTGTGGGCAAAAGCGACACCTTTGTTAATGTTTCCACAATGCTGCTTGAAGAACCCGCAGCTGTGGGAGATTTTCTCATCGTCCATGCAGGATTTGCCCTGCGCAAGCTGGACCCCGCAGAAGCACAGGAGAGCCTGCGTCTGCTCCGGCAGATGGCCAACATCGAAGAAGGAACTCCCGGAGGCTTTTAGCCGTGCTTCCGCCTTTTACCATCCTTGCTCTGGGAGACAGCCTGACTGAAGGTTACGGCCTTCCGGCGGGATGTGCTGTTCCCGATGTTCTCCGGCAGCTGCTGGAAAAATCAGGTACCCGCGTCCGCATTGTGAATCTGGGGCTTTCCGGCGATACAACAGCAGGCGGCCTCAGAAGACTGCGGGCATGGCTTTCGCGGCACCCGGCTCCCCATGCCGCCATGGTGGAGCTGGGTGTCAACGATACATTCATGGGACTGGAATACGAAGAAATTGAAGACAACCTTGATGCCATCCTGCAGATATTGACAGCTCAGGATGTTCCGGTCCTTCTTACCTCCATGCCGTTACTTTTTCCCGCACATGAAGAAGACCGAAAGGCGTTTGACGCCATCTATTCAAATCTCGCCGCGCGTCACCGTGTCATGCTTCACCCCTTTTTTCCCGAGGGCGTTGCGGCAAATCCTGCTCTGAGCCTGCCCGACGGCATTCACCCTGCCCCCGCAGGCGCACATGCCATCGCCGAACATCTTCTGCCTGCCGTACAAAAACTGCTGTGCAACGCCGCCGGCAGAGCCTGACAACTCCGCACCGGTGTATGCCTGCACCCTTGACTTTACATCACGCTTGCACCATGTTTCGGAGTTTACAACGTTCCGTATCCGATGCTTCCTGAGGAGAAGATTTTATATGAGCGATTATAAAAAAACCCTGCATCTGCCTGTCACCAAATTTCCCATGAAGGCAAATCTGACCCAGAAAGAGCCTGAAATGCTCAAGCGCTGGGAACAAACCGATGCGTACCGGATCATGTACTCCACCGGAGCCACCAAGGAGCCGTTCGTGCTCCATGACGGCCCGCCCTACGCCAACGGCAACATCCATCTGGGACATGCGCTCAATAAAATCATCAAAGATATCATTATAAAATCCCGCAACATGCAGGGGCATCCTTCTCAGTATGTTCCCGGGTGGGACTGCCATGGTCTGCCCATCGAACATAAGGTGGAGCAGCAGCTGGGCGAAAAAAAGAAAACGCTTCCGGCCCATGCAGTGCGCAGAGAATGCCGGAAATACGCCACCAAATATCTTGATATCCAGCGCAAAGAATTTAAAAGGCTCGGCGTGATGGGTCAGTGGGACAACCCCTATCTGACCATGACTCCGGCTTACGAGGCAGCCACCGCGCGCGAACTTGTGCGCTTTATGGAAAAAGGTTCGGTGGTGCGCAGCAAAAAACCCATTTACTGGTGCTGCTCCTGCGAAACGGCCCTCGCGGAAGCCGAGGTTGAATACCACGACCACACCTCGCCTTCGATCTTTGTCCGTTTCCCCATGCCTGACGCTCGTGTGGCCGAAATTCTGGGTACCGACCCGGCATCAACATCCATTGTCATCTGGACCACTACCCCGTGGACAATTCCGGACAACATGGCCGTGGCCGTACACCCCGAATTTGAATACGCCGTGGTAAAGAACGACGGACAGCACTATGTGCTGGCTGCTGAGCTTGCCGCTTCCTGTGCGGAAACCTTTGGCTGGGAAAACCCGCAGACAGTGCGCACCGTAACCGGTGCGGCGCTGGAAGGGCTGGTTGCCCGCCACCCCATTTACAATCGTGAATCTCCCGTGGTGCTTGCAGATTATGTAACGCTTGATTCCGGTACAGGCTGTGTGCACACGGCACCCGGTCACGGCCGCGAAGACTACGAAACCGGCTTGCGCTACGGTCTGGAAATATACTCGCCCATGAACGACGAAGGGCGTTTTCTTGATTCCGTAGAATTTTTCGCCGGACTCAATGTCTTTGAGGCCAATCCCAAAGTCATTGAAAAACTTGCGGAACTGGGCAACCTGCTTGCTCAGGCAAAAATCAAGCATTCGTATCCTCACTGCTGGCGCTGTAAGCAGCCTGTCATCTTCCGCGCCACCACCCAGTGGTTCATTTCCATGGAAGCCAACGGCCTGCGCGAAAAAGCGCTGAAAGCCATCCGCAACGATGTGGACTGGATTCCGGCATGGGGCGAAGAGCGCATCTACAGCATGGTCGAAAACAGGCCCGACTGGTGCATTTCGCGTCAGCGGCTGTGGGGTGTGCCCATCATAGCCCTGCTGTGCGAATCTTGCGATGAGGCATGGTACGACACAGAGTGGGCGGCCGGCATTGTTGAAAAATTTGCCAATCACCCCACGGGCTGCGATTACTGGTTTGAAACAGATCTTTCGCAGATTGTACCCGAAGGACTTGTCTGCCCCAAATGCGGCGGTACACACTGGGCAAAAGTCAAAGACATCCTTGATGTCTGGTTTGACTCCGGCACCAGCTTTGCAGCCGTGGTGGAACAACGCGAAGAATGCTCATTCCCTGCAGACATGTATCTGGAAGGCTCAGACCAGCACCGGGGCTGGTTCCACAGCTCGCTGCTGGCATCCGTGGGCACCCGCGGTATTCCTCCTTACAAAGCCGTCCTAACGCACGGCTACGTTGTGGACGGTGAAGGGCGCAAGATGTCGAAATCCATCGGCAACGGCATTGCCCCTCAGGAAATCATTGATAAGTACGGGGCAGAGATACTGCGTATGTGGGTATCATCCGCCGATTACCGCGAAGATGTACGGATATCCGAAGAAATCCTGAGCAGACTGGTGGATGCCTACCGCAGAATCCGCAATACCTGCCGCTATCTGCTGGGCAACCTTTCGGACCTGAGCGCTGCAGACCTGCTGCCTGTGGGCCAGCTGGAGAGCCTTGACCGCTTTGCGCTGGATATAGCCATGCGTGCCCACAAACGGGTGCAGGCAGCCTATAACGACTACGAATTCCATAAGGTGTACCATACGCTGCACAATCTCTGCGTCAGCGACCTTTCGGCTTTCTACCTTGATATACTCAAGGACCGGCTTTACTCATCCAAAGCCGACTCGAAAGAACGCCGCTCGGCACAGACCGCAGTGTACCACATTCTCATGCTGCTCATCCGCGACATGGCACCGGTGCTCAGCTTCACCGCCGAAGAAGTGTACAGCTACATTCCCGAAGCACTGCGTCCCGAAGCCGTGACAGTGTTTGCACTGCGCGAAGACGACATTCCGCCCATGGAAATGCCCGCGGCGGAACGTGAAGACTGGGAAGCTTTTCTGGCTGTCCGCGCCGAAGTGACTAAAGCCATGGAACCGGTCCGCAAATCCGGCGAAATTGGCCATCCGCTGGATGCCCACGTGACCCTGTTCATGGATGATGCGCTTGCGGCAAAACTGAAGGCGACCGGTGCGGACCTGCGGGCCTGCTTCATCGTTTCTAAAGTTACCGTCGCACCTCTGGCACAGGCTCCTGAGCAGGCCTACACGTCGGAAGAACTGAACGGCCTGCGCATATCCATTGCCAAGGCACCCGGACAAAAATGCGAACGGTGCTGGATATGGAGCGAAGAACTGGGCAGCAGCAGCGAACACCCGTCGTTGTGCCCCCGGTGCACCGGCGTACTCTGCGCCTGATACTGATCATCTGCGCGGGCCCGCACTGCGGGTCCGCGCTATCTCCATACAGAGGAAAGCCATGCGTCCACGTTTTTTCGTCGTGTACCTCATCGCCGCACTTGTCATTGCCGTTGACCAGTGGACAAAGCAATGGGCAGCCTCCACCATCCCTCCGCTTATCGGCTATACAGTTATTCCCGGTTTTTTCGACCTCGTAAACGTGCGTAACCGCGGCGCTGCTTTCGGCTTTTTAAACAGAAGCGACATAGAATGGCAGTTCTGGCTCTTTTTCGCCGCTGCCGTCACAGCCGTCCTCGCCATCATTGCCATGACACGCTCCGCCAAAAGCAATTCCTACCTGTTTACAGGGTTCGGGCTTATCATGGGGGGAGCCATCGGCAACCTCATTGACAGAATCCGCTTCCGCGCCGTTATCGACTTTCTTGATTTCCACATAGGCGGGTATCACTGGCCCGCATTCAACGTGGCGGATATGGGCATCTGCGTCGGAGCATTTTTTGTCTGCCTGGCAGTGTACAAACACAAATAACCTGCGACCGGAGAAATTCAGTCATGCTCCCACTGGTTGACCTTGTACTGCAAACTGATAATCTTCCGCTGATGATGCTGCTGCTTGCCGCACCTATCATTCCCAACCTGTGGTGCATCTGGCATGCCTATTCAAATGAATTTCCCTCTCCGGCAGAGCGGGTTCTCTGGATGGGAATAGGTGTTTTCGTTCCGGTGCTCGGCGGGTTGTCGTACTTGTTATTCGGCTGGCGCCGCAGCAGAAAACCCCGGACAGTACCTGATGAACAGTAAAGCGATCGCGTATGCTGCCTGTTTCGTATTGCTGACCATGCAGGGGTGCACCCCCGCGCAACGCAGTGATGTGGAATACCTGCAGGCATATATGGATGCCACCAACGCTTCACTGCGCGATGCGGCCGAGCAGGCTGCCCGACTGAATGAAGCCCTGAGCAGACGTCTGGCCGAAACAGAGCAGGAGCGGCATGCAATTAAAGCCGAGCTGGAACAACAGCAGGAGCAGTTGCGACGCGTCAAGCTGGCCATCAAACGGGCCAAACGCATGTCACGCCGCAAAACGGCCGAACTGCAAAACGAAACCGAAGCCCTGCGGGGTCGTCAGGAACAGCTGGAACTGAACATCCGCAGGCTTGCCCTCAACCTTTCCCGTGAACTGGATCCCTATTCTGACTCGGGCGACTTTTCGCAGGTGGAATCACCCCCTGCCCCTAAAGCGGGACCTGCCGCACTTTCCACCTCATCCACAGTGCCGGAAACGGACAAGCCCTGAACAAAACGTAAAAGCTCTTTACTGCTTGCCCATATAAGCCCCTGTGCAGTATAAACCGGCAGACGCATAGATAGTAAACAGAAGCAACTGAACAGGATATTTCTATGAAAAATATAGCAAAAGCCCTGTGTGCCACTGCTGCAGTCATTGCCTTGGGCGGCTGCGTGCAGCAAAGAGATCTCGACCTGCTGGAAGTACGCATAGCACAGCAGGAACGCCATGTGGATTCACTGACCAGAGAACTGAACAATGCATCAAGACAGATCGACTCCGTCCAGCCCAGTCAGGCTGACCTGTGGGCGCAGGTGCAGACCATGCGCAACGATGTCGCGTTGCTTCAGGGCCAGATGGATGCGTTGCTGAATACTGAAGACAGCCTGCCGGAAGCCATGGCCCAGATAAAAGAACTGCGGGCAGACGCAGACAGAATGGAACTGGCTTTGCGGCAGATAGAGTCAGAATTCGGGCTTGAGCTTGAAGTGCTCAAACGCCCCGCTCCGGCGGCTCCTTCTGCCAACGCCACCCGGCACAACGCCACAGTGCAAAATGCCACTCGCACGCTGCCGGCCGCCAACGCCACCATGGCAATACCTGAAAATGATCCCGTTGCCGCGGCAGTTACCACGCTGCCGGTAGCAACCACACGCGGCAAAACTCCCGGCAACGCCACAGGCGGTGCCCCGGCACAGATACAGCCCCCGCAGGGCAACACAACGGCACAGACTGCCCCGAAGGCGGACCCCGCCGATATGCTGTATGAGCAGGCTCTCGCCTCGTTCAAAGAGCGGAACTACCAGGCTGCGCAACGTCAGTGGAAAGAATTTGCCACGGCTTTTCCCGCGCATGCCATGGTTGCCAACGCCGTATTCTGGCAGGGTGAATGCTTTTACCAGATGGAAGATTACGCGCGTGCCGTTCTGGCCTATCAGGACGTTGTGACCAAACACGCTGACAGCAGCAAATATTTGCCGGCCATGCTCAAACAGGGAATTTCACTGATCAGGCTGGGCAAAACCAAAGCCGGAAAAATCAGGCTGGAAGAAATCATCAAAAAGCATCCGGGGACGCCTGAAGCCAAACGGGCCGCAACGGTGCTGAAAGAAACCAAATAGAGACACGCCGCCCGCATGGCAAGGAAGCAACCATGAATGACACTCAAAAAGCATACAGAAAAAATATCCACCTCACCTTTCCGCCGCAGGTTTCCAAAGAGCCTGTGGTTTGCAACCTGACACGGTTGTTCGACCTGACTTTCAACATCCTGAAAGCGCAGATAACCCCCCGCAAGGAAGGATATCTCACCCTGGAGCTGGTCGGCAGTCAGGAAAACTGCGGCAAAGCCATCGCCTACCTCAAAGAACACGAAATTGCTGTCTCCCCCGTGGACCAGAGAATTTCACGCGATGAAGATTCCTGTATGCACTGCGGCATGTGTACCGCCATCTGCCCTGTGGACGCCCTGCATATGGACTGGGTTGCCCGTACTGTAACTTTTGACACCGAACGCTGTACTGCCTGCGGACTGTGCACCAAGGTATGTCCTGTGCGCGCCATGCATGTGGAAGTGGAAAACGGCCCCTGGTAGACAACCCTCATGGAAAAACGTTCATATTCCCGCGTTGCGGCAAGCATCTCCGGCAGGTTCCGGCTTATGTCCGGCACCGACGATCAGCCGCTTTATTCCGGCTGGTCCGGGGCTTCCGCCAAAGATGCGGAACAGGCGCTGCAGCAGGCAAAATTACCAGATGCCATGGTTCAGTTTCTGGCAACCATGGATGCCAAACTGGATGCCATACTGGGGCAGATGCAGCGCGACACCTTGCGGGAGGATTTTCCTTTCCGTCTGCGCGTCAGCCAGATAAGCGGTGCGGGAATCCGTTTTTTCACGCAGGAAGAACTGCACGAAGGTTCGCTTCTTGAGGTGGTGCTGTTTCTCAGACAGTATCCGCTTTCGGTGGCATCCGCCGCCGGACGCATAACCCGCTGTTCAACGCACGCCGACGCGCTTTCAGACAATGCACAGAATGAATACGCGCTGGAATTCACAGTTATCAATGATTCCGAGCTGGAACAGGTAATAGGATTTGTTTTTGATCAGGAACGGCGCATTATCCGCCAGCACAGATGGGAATGACCGCGCACCTGCCAGCCGACAAACACAGGAGTTTGCCATGCGCACTCAGGAAGCCATCCTTGAACAGGTAATGCAGAATGTTACCGCACAGGTAGCTGACAGCATCAAAGACGCAATAGCACAGACAATTCAGAACGAGCTGACAACAAATCTTACAAGAGCTCTGCTTGAGGGTGAGTTCTATAAAAAACTCAACTCAGACATGCGCAGCGGGCTGCAGAATATCTATCAGGAAATTTCCCACGCAGCCAAAGATAAAAGTGTCGCTCCTCCAAGCGAAGCACAGACCGACAAACTTTTCTCTGAAGCTTCCGAACAGTTGGACGAAATTCTGACAACAACCGAGCAGGCAACAGACGATATAATGGATGTTGTCGAGCAGCAGCTTGAAAGGCAGGCGGAAGCAAGCGCCCTGCTTGATGCTCTGGAGAAAGAAGCCCCCGGGGACTCCATAACGCAGTTACGTGCCATTAACAGCGAACTGGCAGACAATCTTACTACCATACTGACAGCACTGAGCTTTCAGGACATTACGGGACAGCGCATCAAAAAAATAATCACGGCTCTGCAGCGCATAGAAAGTACTGTATTCGAACTTTATATGTCCACAGGGCTTATTATGAAGGCGTACAGTGAAACCCCCGATAAAGAGATTGAAGAACTGGAACAGGAAGCACGGCAGAAAATGTCGGAACTCAAAGGTCCCACAAGAGACGTTTCACAAAGCGATATAGACGACATGCTTGCCCAGTTGGGTATGGACTGATCATTTTCACATGCTGTCTCGTTCCTTCTGAACTACCGGCACCCCGCGCTCACAGCGCGGGGTGTTTTATCTGCAGCCCGCAGTCACAGCCGGCACCAACCGCCCGCACCGTACCCGATCCGCAATTCATGCCACCTGCCTGCGCCTCTGCATAGACACAAAGCACTATGTGTCTCCGGAAGGCCCGTAAGGTACACAAGCCTTATTCCGCAATTTGTATGTCCCGTCCTGAAATAGGTTGACAAGTAAGGAGCCTATTTCATGGAAAGTGAAAAGAATCAGCATGTAAAGCGCACCCAACGAGACTACACGATGGCCTTTAAAATATCCGTCGTGACTCAAGTGGAACAAGGCGAAATGACATACAAGCAGGCTCAGAAGATGTATGGTATTCAAGGGCGCAGCACTGTGCTTATCTGGCTTAGAAAGCACGGAACTCTTGATTGGAGCAAGCCTGTGGTACATTCGAGTAAATCGCCAAAAGCTAAAGAGACTCCCGCGCAGCAAATCAGAAGATTGGAACGGGAGCTGAGGGACGAGAGGCTGAAGAACATGCTTCTCAACGAAATGATTGACATTTCAGACCGCGAATACGGGACTGCCATAAGAAAAAAGTTTACCCCCGAGCTGCACGAAATCTTCAACAAAAAGCCAAAGTAAGCTTGGCGGCTTGTTGCAGGCAGCTCGGGGTGAGCCGCCAATCTGTTTATCAGGCCGAAAAGCGTTTTGAATTCCGAGCTATCCAGCTTCAAGTTGTGAAAGAGCTGGTGCTTGCCGTCAGAGCCAGAATGCCTCGGCTTGGAACCAGAAAGCTGTATTCGCTGCTGTGCGATGCTATCAGCGCAAAGGGAATCAAGCTTGGTCGCGATGCTTTGTTCGCGTTGTTACGAAAGGAGCAC
The DNA here is from genome assembly GCF_055388115.1 of Oleidesulfovibrio vietnamensis. Classification (NCBI taxonomy): domain Bacteria; kingdom Pseudomonadati; phylum Thermodesulfobacteriota; class Desulfovibrionia; order Desulfovibrionales; family Desulfovibrionaceae; genus Oleidesulfovibrio; species Oleidesulfovibrio vietnamensis. Next base: position 1,686,534 of record NZ_AP042419.1, on the reverse strand, counting down.
ATGCTCATAAGGCGCAAACGAAACTACACAAAAACAACAAATTCAAAGCATTGGCTCAAGAAGCACCCGAACTTGTTTAAAGATATCCGACCATCAAGTCCGGAGCAGGTTTTTGTTAGTGACATCACATATCTTTCGACAAGAGAGCAGACCTACTACCTCACCTTGGTGACGGATGCTTATAGTAGAAAGATCATGGGACATAGCCTCAATCGGGATCTTGGAGCTGAAGGGGTGTCCAAGGCACTGGAAAAAGCTGCCAGGAACCGTTTGACTACCAAAGAGGCAATCCACCACTCTGACAGGGGGCTTCAGTACGCATCGACCATCTACCAAGACAAGTTGAGTAAGGCAGGGATGCTTTGTTCCATGACTGATGGATACGATTGCTATCAGAACGCTTTGGCTGAACGGGTGAATGGCATCCTGAAGCAAGAGTTTCTATTTGTGCCATGCAAAAGTTACGATGAGTTGAAGGCAGTTGTGGACGAGTCGATCGGAATCTATAATACGGAGCGTCCTCATCTTAGCCTGAATATGAAGACGCCGGAGTATGTACATAAAATGGGCTGTGAGGTTGCCCTCACAGCCCAAACTTGAACAATCTAAAAAACGTCAACTCATTTTAGGACGGGTCAGTAACGGCCGTTGTCCTTGGTTACCCTGCGCACCTGCCCGGCTTCCGCCATCGGTACACAAAAGCAGCAGCCTTAGGTTCCTGTCATCCATCGTGGCAGATATGCAAAAAGGTCTGACGGATATCCCCATTTGCAAAAACTCTGCAAAAAAAGCCGCAGCCAAATCACAGCCGGCACGGGGCAGCCGGCATCTCTGGACAGGCTCCTCCGTCACCGCCCCCCCCGGCTTTTAAATTTTACCCTTGCCAGCCACAGATATGATTCCCATATTAGATAATGTGTTTTTTCCAACCCTCACACGGAGGCTGTGATCATGCATACCCCCCTAGTCATCATCGGTTCCGGCCCTGCCGGACTGTCTTCCGCCATCTACACCTGCAGATCCGGCATTGATACTATCGTATTCGGCTCAAAGCCCAAAGTTGCCGGAGATTATGAGATAGACAACTATTTCGGATTTGAAGAAACAATTTCCGGCAAAGAACTGCTGGAAAAAGGGCGGGCGCAGGCCGAGCGCTTCGGTGCCCGCTTTAAAGAAGACAGGGTGCTCTCTGTACATCATAACGAAAGCGGAGGCTTTCATATAAAAACTGAGCACGAAGAATTTGACGCATGCGCGGTCATTCTGGCCACCGGCGTGGGCAGAGTCCGTCCGGGCATAAGCAACCTGAAAGATTACGAGGGCAAAGGAGTATCCTACTGCGTAAGTTGTGACGGTTTTTTTTATAAAAACCGAAAAGTTATCGTAGTCGGGGAAGGCATCTACGCCGCCAATCAGGCTCTTGAACTCTTGTCGTATACGCCCCACGTGACCATAATCACGCAAGGGAAAAAATCGTCCATCACTCCGGAATTCCAGCAACGCCTTAGTGCTGCCGGCATAACCGTTTCAGAACAAAAAATCGAAACCCTTTCCGGCTCTCCGGCACTGTCATCCGTTACCTTGTCGGACGGGACAAGCCTTGAGGCCGAAGGTATTTTCATTGCCATGGGCGAAGCTTCTTCACTTGATTTTGCTTATACTCTGGGGCTGGAACGCAGCGGCGTCTTTCTGGTGGCAGACAAAGAACAAAAAACCAACATTCCCGGAATATACGCTGCAGGCGACTGCACAGGCGGTTTTTTGCAAATTGCAGTAGCAGTTGGCGAAGGAGCCACTGCTGCACGCTCGGCCATTGCTCACATCAAAGAAAATTGCAAAGGCTGAAAGCAAACAGGCACCATAACATATTGACACCCCTCGTGGCTGGTGATATCTAGCTCAGCTCGTTGGACGCAAAAGGGCCTATAGCTCAGTTGGCAGAGCCTCCGGCTCATAACCGGCAGGTCGCAGGTTCAAATCCTGCTGGGCCCACCACGAACGTAAAGGTTACGACTATGTCGTAACCTTTTTTCTTTGTCTGCACCGGACACCGCCAACCCGCACCGCCATCAGCTATAGTTGCACCGACTCCACGCTGTCCCCTCACTCGTACGGGCGCAAGACCTGAAACTGAAGACGAACCCTGATCCGATTAACATCGTTGCGAATTTGTGGACACCATGCGCTTCTGCCACGCAGTTGCAATCAGATGCAGCAATGACTCCTGCCGGAGCGCAGAATTCATGCCTACCCTGCGACACAAACTCAAAAAGCCTGCCGCACTGCAAAGCCCCCTCAATCGACGCTGACGGTGAACTGCTGCCCGATGACCAGGCTACATTTTTGCCGATTCTTTGCGCGCAAAACAGCATCTCCTCATAAAAACATCACTTTCATCATAACCTGCCAACTATCCATTTTTTTATTTTGCATCTTGCACAATCATTTTTTCTGCGGTATTCGTAGCTCACTTTTTATAGATAATGAGTTTCAGAATCAAAATCAAAAAGGATCTGTACCCGGTGAAGTTAATGAAACCAAATTGTTATCTTACATCTGCCGCACTCCTGCTTCTTATGCCGTTATCGGTCTTGGCAGCTTCCCCTGCTGCTGATGTCATTGCCGAAACAGCCAAAGCAATACAGGCGGAATCAGCGGCACAGGCAGATTATTCCCGCTGGGCAGATCAAAAAGAAGCACTCGGCGCTGAAATCCGTGATCTGAAAGCCACAGACACATGGCTCGATTTTCAGAATGAGAAATACGCAGCCTATATCAATAAGCAGCATGAAGTAATTGCCGAACTCCAGCGAAGAAAACAGGAAGCCCGACGCATTCAGATGGAGCTGGAGCCTTTTCTGGAAACCATTGTCGATGACCTTGCCCTATTCATACAAAGCGACCTGCCCTTTCTGGCAGAAGAGCGGGCGGCAAGAGTGGCCTTTTTGCGCGACAGTCTGGGCGACTACAGGCTGGAGCTCAGCGAAAAGCTACGAAGAGTTTTTGAAGCTCTGCACGTTGAAGCAGAATACGGACGCACAATTGAAGTATCTGCGCAGGAACTGACCATTGAAGGAGAGCCGAGGCAGGTTTCGCTTTTCCGTCTGGGCAGAACAGCACTCTACTACACCACGGGTGACGGTGCCCGGGCAGGCATGTGGAATGCTGCGACGCAGACATGGCAATCTCTCGATCAGGATACCGCCCGCACCCTGCACAAAGCTGAAGAAATGGCGGCGCGCAAACGTGCAGTTGAGCTTCTGCAACTACCCATCGGAAAGGTACAATGAAATACAAAATACTCACACTGGTTACACTGCTGATAACCGCCAGCGTGCCGGCACACGCCCAGTGGTCCGGTGCGGTGGCTGAAACCCGCAAACTGGCTGCGGAAACCCGCTCAGAGGCAGCCAAAACCCGCGACCTGATAACATCGGAAAAAAAAGCTGTGGTGAACGAAAAAGCGCAGCTTGAAAAAGTGATTGCCGCCAAGCACAAGCAGCACGAAGAGCTTAAAGCCAGATACGAAGCTTTGCTGCAGCAGGAAGCCCGACTGAAAGAGGAGCTGGCGCAGCAGGCCCATGAACTGAAAACCATTGACGGCACCATCCGCACTTCAGCCAAGCAGGCCAGAGACTATTTTCACGAAAGCCTCACAACACCTGAATTTCCGCATCGTGAACCGGTGCTGAGCGCCATCCTGACTCCGGAAACCTTTCCCGGACTTGAAGGCATAAAAAATCTGCTGCGGCTTTATATGGAAGAGATGTCCGCCTCAGGACGTGTACAGCTTCGCGAAGGGTCTTTTGTCAATGCTGACGGACGCACAGAAACCGCCCGACTGCTGCGTATAGGCACATTCACAGCGGCCTTTAAAAAACAGGACGGCACTGCCGGATTTCTGCGTCCCCTGCATGAAGGTTCGTTACTGGGCGCTGTTCCGGGAAATCCCGGCTGGACGCTGGGACGCGGAATGCGGGCGTACTTTGAAGGCGAAAGCGATACCTTTCCGGTAGATATTTCCAATGGAGCAGCGCTGGCCAGGCTGGAGCAGGACCAGAAAGGAATATACGAGTGGCTCCAGACAGGCGGCCTGCTGGTATGGCCCATCATTCTGGTGGGCATCATCGCGCTGGGCCTTGTTATTGAACGTTTTTACACACTGGGCAGGTTGCGCGGAAATTCTGACAGAAACATGCAGACCATACTGTCCATGATTCGTGCCAGAAAATGGCATGAGTGTCAGGAGTTCTGCGCAAGGGCTTCCAATTTTCCCACATGCCGTATCATAGGACATACTCTGGGATATATGGGGGCAACCCGCGAGATTATTGAAAACGCTTATCAGGAAGCAATGCTCAAAGAGTTGCCTGTTCTGGAACGCTTTCTGCCCACACTCAGCGTGCTGGCAGCGGTGGCGCCGCTTCTGGGGCTTCTGGGTACCGTCACCGGCATGATCAACACCTTTCAGACAATCACACTGTACGGTACCGGCGACCCGCGCATGATGTCGGGCGGTATTTCAGAAGCATTGATCACCACTCAGCTGGGACTGGCCGTGGCCGTGCCCATCATGATTCTGCATCACATTCTGGAACGTCGGGTAGATGCTCTGATGGGCGACATGGAAGAAAAAGGAACAAGCTTTACTGTAGCACTGATGCAGCAGCGCCAGATACGACAGGGAGAATCATACGGTGCAGCTGCATGATTATCTTGAACAGGTGCTGGTGTATTTTAATGCCGGAGGGCCGACTATGGTTCCTATCATGGCATTCTCGTTTGCCATCTGGCTTATAATATTACTCAAATCATACTGGTTCATTACCGAAAACCGCTGCGAGGCCGCGCCGGCGGACTGCCTGCGCACCACGCCGCAGGAAAAATGCAGATGCGCCTGCTGGCAACGGGAAATAGCTGATGCGTACATTCAGTCAAAAAGCGACGCCCCCGACCTGAACCGCAAACTGCTGCATAGTCTCTGTGTCAGGCAGCATGCAAAAACAAACAGGCTTATCGCCACGCTTTTTATTCTGGCAGCCATCACCCCCCTGCTGGGTCTGCTCGGCACTGTCTCCGGCATGATATCAACATTTAACGTCATATCCCAGTTCGGCACCGGCAACGCACGGGCCCTTGCCTCCGGCATATCAGAAGCCCTTGTAACCACGCAGAGCGGACTGGTGGCAGCTATTCCCGGTCTGCTCATGGCAGCCATACTGGCCCGCAGGGCAGACAAAATGAAAAAACGTATGGAAATGTTCTGCATAGGACTTCAGTACGAAACCGACAGCCCCATGACCTCAACCCACACGGCCGGTTAACCATGCAAAGCATCCGCTATACCCGGGCCGCCCGCAACAGGCGCAGCGAAGTCAACATGACACCGCTTATTGATATGGTGTTCATCCTGCTGATTTTCTTCATTGTGACCACCAGTTTTGTGCGGGAATCCGGCATAGATGTAAATCGTCCTGCTGCCCAGTCGGCGGAAACCAAAGAAAAAGCGAACGTCATACTGGGGCTAACCAGCGAAGGCAGAATATATGTTGAAGGCAGAACGCTGGATATACGCTCCGTACGGGCGTACATGGAACGGTTTCTGGCGGAAACCCCCGAAGGATCAGTCGTTATTGTAGCCGACAAACAGAGCATGACGGGCAACGCGGTGCAGGTTCTCGACCAGTGCCGTCTGGCCGGAGTGCGCAACATCAGCATTGCGGCCAAAAAAGAATGATCGTCAGGCCCATACGACACACCGGCAGACTGATTGCCGGAGCGGCAGGTGCCGTTTTCATGGTGGGACTGCTGCATGTGGGTATCCTGCAGCTTAACCGTGGCGGCGAGACAACCCATCCTGAAGAAATACACGGTGCCATCCGGCTGGCACAGCAGACAGACGAGCCGCCTGTCCCCGAAGAGCGGGCGAAAGCCATAAAGGAAACCCCGCCGCCGGAAAAACTCCCCAGAACATTTTCATCGAAACAGACTTCGCGGCCGCAACGCCCCGCCATGACGCAGGCTCCGTCTTTTTCCGCAGAGCTGCATCCGTCCGTGAAAGGCGGCATGGCCATGCCCGCGCTGTCCGTGGCCGGAGCAACCTTTACCCTTGCCGAAGTGGATACGCCGCCGCGGGTGGTACGCACCGTCCCCCTAAAGTACCCGCTTGTGGCCAAACGCAGCAACATTGAAGGCTATGTGATCGTAAACATGCTTGTGACTGCCGAGGGCAAACCCGAGCAACTGAGCATACAGGCCGCTTCTCCGGCAGGTATTTTTGAAGAATCTGCTCTTGAGGCAGCCCGGCAGTCGCGTTTCACTCCCGGAAAGCTCAACGGGCAGGCTGTTGACACATGGGTTCAGCAACCGTTTGAATTTAAAGTGACGCAATGAAATACGCCATACTTGTATCATCTGTTTTACTGCTGCTCTGCATCAGCATAAAGACGTCCCGGGCAGACGCATTGCCCGCCGAAGCCAGAAAACCTCTGCACACAGCGCAGCAGTATATCCAGAAAGAACGCTACAACGAGGCGGCTGCTGTTCTTGAGGATTATTTAGCCACTGCCGCAGACCCTGCCCCGCCGGAAGCATATCTGCTGCTTGGCGGGGCGTACAGCCATGCAGAAAAAACCATGCAGGCTCTGGAAATATGCAAAAAAGGTCTGCGGAATTTTCCGGAAAATGCCATGCTGCACCACAATGCAGGAATCGCCGCATATTCGCTCAAGCGCTATGCCGAAGCCGCATTACATCTTGAAAAAAGCTGCACCCTGCAAAAAAAACCACAAGCGGCACTGCTTCTGCAGACAGGATATGCCTATTATCAGGCCGAACACTACAAGGATGCAGCACGCGTACTGCAACTGTTGCTGGACAGATATACACCGCATCAGAAGCAATGGGTAAGCCTGGCGGTACATGCCCACCTTAACGCAGGAGCGGCCCGGAAGGCGGAAGAAATCATACTTTCCGAAATCGGGGCAGAAAGCATCACTCCGGACTACCTAAAGCTGCTTGCCAATATTTACCTTGAGCAGGAAAAAACAGCCAGTGCCGCTGCCGCCATGGAACTGTATTCGCGTCTCACAACCATGTCCGCTCAGGACTTCAGCTGGCTGAGGTCGCTTTACCGCTATCTGAACGCGCCCCTGCTGGAGCTTCATACGCTCAGCCGTACCGGCGCACAGGCCGGTTCATCCCAGACGGCTCTGCAGACGGCAAAGCTGTATGCAGAGGCAGGCAGAACGCTTCAGGCTGTGGCTCTGCTGCAAAAACACGCCGGTCAGAATGCCCTTATGGAACAGGGAAAAATTCTGTACAACGCCAGAAAGTTTGCCGATGCCCGCACAGCCCTGCAAAAAGTGACTGACCCCGACCTGCAGCAACAGGCCAGATTCTATCTTGCTCTTTGCGCATGGGAACAGCAGCAATGGAGTTCCGCGCGCAGCAGTCTGCAGCAGATCAGCAGACAGTCACCGTTTGCAGCACAGGCCCGTCCGTATCTGAACATTCTTGACGAGCTGGACAAAGCAAAAGAACTGCAGCCATCATCATAAACGCCGCTCTGCCGTGCTGCAGCAATGTCATGCGCAGCCATGCGCATGCTGCCCTGTTGTCTCCCTGCCCTCCCTATATCGCCTCTTCGCCGCGCCCCGGCCTGCGTACGGCAACGGCTGCCTTCTTGCCGCCGTTGCCGGCGCGGGCCGCTTTCCACAATCCTCCGGAACCATCTCCGCCCTGCCATCCGCTGCCGCAATCTGCCCCGTTCCGGCGATTGCCGGCATGCGGCAAAACTTTATCAATGAAATAACAGCCGATTCATACATAATTACCGCTACAACAGTCATTCTGCTCACAACAGCGTCTTATCCGGATGCATCCAGACAGGCAGAGAGGTCCGCCATGCTCAACAAGCTTAGTATCCGTTCCATTATCCTGTTCACCGTGCTGCTGGGCCCAGTGGTGCTGACAGTGCTGCTGGCGGGACAACGCCTGAACGATATCAAAGAAAGTTCCAGACAGGCCATTCTGAGTCAGAGCCGTGCCATAGTACAGCTGGCGGAAGATACCCGTAATGAAATGGCACACAAGCTCAATGACGGTATTCTGAAACCGCTGGACAGCTTGCCTGCGGACAAGGTGCTGAGCGCGGTACCTGTTGTGACAGCCATGCGCATTGCCCAGCAGAGTTCACAGAAAGCCAACTATACTTTCCGCGCTCCCAAAATATCACCACGAAACCCCGCCAACGAACCGACTCCGGCAGAGCTGAAAGCGCTCAGCGCCATGAAGCGGGACAATCTCAATGAATACATTATCACGGAACCGGACAGGATTCTGTATTTCCGCCCTGTGCGCCTGACAGAAGAATGCATGTACTGCCACGGCGAACCGAAAGGCACCCGCGACGTGACAGGCGGGATCAAGGAAGGCTGGAAAACAGGAGATATCCACGGCGCATTTGTCGTCATCAGCTCTCTGGACGAAGCCAACAGAGACATGGCGCGGGCGCGGATGAGCGTTGCAGGCTGGGCGGGCGGCGTTCTGGCCGTTATCCTCAGCATAACATGGCTTATGCTGAAGCGCAGGGTCATATCACCTCTCAACAACCTGCAGAGTATAACAGAAGAGATGGCACAGGGCCGCTTTGACAAAACGATCCGGTCCACAGCCAGAGATGAGTTCGCCATGCTTACAAAATCGCTGGGCAAAATGCAGTCTCGCGTGGCCATGACAGTACAGGGAGTCAAGGTCACGGCATCGCAGGTGGCGGACGGCAGCAGACACCTTTCCGAATCAAGCCGTTCCATGTCCGAAGGGGCGGTAAGTCAGGCGGCATCCATGGAAGAAATATCGTCTTCCATGGAAGAGATGGCCTCGAATATCAAGCAGAACGCCCAGAATGCCCGTGAAACCGAAACCATATCGTTGCAGGCGGCACAGCAGGCGGAACAGGGGGGCACAGCCGTGCTGCGCACGGTGGAAGCAATGAAAGAGATAGCACAAAAAATCACAGTGATTGAAGAGATAGCCCGGCAGACCAATCTGCTGGCACTTAACGCGGCCATAGAAGCTGCGCGCGCCGGTGAGCACGGCAAAGGCTTTGCCGTTGTGGCACAGGAAGTACGCAAGCTGGCAGAACGCTCCGGCAGCTCCGCTGCCGAAATCAACAGCCTGTCAGCATCCAGTCTGGAAGTGGCAGACTCCGCACTGGCCATGCTGCGCAAAATTACCCCCGATATCCAGAAGACATCGGGGCTGGTGCAGGAAATTGCTGCAGCCTGTGCGGAACAGAATATCGGCGCAGAGCAGATAAACAAGGCTATCCAGCAGCTGGACGCCGTGGTACAGCAGAATGCAGCCACTTCGGAACAGGTAGCCAGCACTTCCCGGCAACTGGCCGCCGGAGCTGACGAACTGCAACGGAATATCGACTTTTTTCAGGTAAGCGAACACAGCGCGGGCCATGGCAGCGACTCCGCGGCGCTCAGCCCCGTCAGGCAGGCAGGCCCGGGCAAAAAGCGCTCAGGCCGGAAAAATTCCGGCGGGCAGAAAAAACATGCAGCAGATGAATTTACCAAGTTCTGAACCGCAGGCGCGTGGCAACACTACCCGGCGGCAACTGCACCAGCGTAAAAGGCGGCCTCATGGTCAGTCCCCGAAGAATACTGACGTTCATCCTGCTTATGGCAGCCGCGACAGCATGTTCCGCTGCGCCGCCTCAGGAATCATCCATGCTGCCGCAGTGTCCTGACCGTCCCAACTGTGTCAGTTCCCTGCAGCAGGGCACAAGCCACGCCGTGCCTCCCATGGCGTTGCACGGCACCACAGAAGCTGCAATGGAGACTGCGGAACAAATCCTGCGGCAGATGGGCGCGGCATCAGTCAGCAAAACAGAAAACGGAATCCATGCTGTCTTTCGCAGCAGAATTTTCGGCTTCAAAGACGACATGCATATTGTCGCTGATTCCTCGCAAGGACTTCTGCATATCAGGTCCGCTTCGCGAACCGGTTATTATGATTTCGGCGTCAACCGGCGGCGGGCACTGGATTTTGCCGCACGCTATGCCGACGCCACCCGCAGGCCCTGAACCTGAAATGCGGCGGTCAGTACCATATTCCACCCAACCGCCATCTGGGGCGCAGTATCTGCCGGACCGGCACCTGCACCGGCTGCGTGTACCGGACATAGAGCGGCACCTGTGCGCTGCCGCCCTGCGTATGCATCCGGCCTGCAACAGCCATCAGCCTGTTCACCCGCTCATGCGTGGGCGGATGAGTCCGTAAAAAAGAAGGTTCTTCCACTCTTCTGCCCGGTGCCAGCATACGCTCCCAAAGTCCGGCCCCGGAACGCTCCAGACGCTGCAGCGCCATGGCCAGTCCCTGCGGGTCGCCGCTGAGCCGTGCAGCCATGGCGTCGGCATCAAACTCGCGCGTCCGCGACAACGCAAGCTGAAGCAACATGGCCATATGGGGCGCAAGAATAAGCAGCACCACCAGCAGCCACGAAACAGTGACCTCTCCGGCAAGCAGCAGCGGAATGTTGAGCAGCAACAGAATCTTGCCCGCAGTGGAAAACAACGCCGTCACCCTGCTGACAACATCGGCAAGAGTCATCACACGGGTGTCCGCACCCGCGATATGTGACACCTCATGCGCCAGCACGGCAATCAGTTCGCGCATGGTCAGGTTACGCAGCAAAGCGTCGGAAACAGCTATGGCTGCATGCTTTCCGCTGCCGACGGTAAAGGCATTAAGCACCGTGCTAGGTATATGATACAGCACCGGCAGATGCTCCAGCCCCGCCCTGCGGCTGAGTTCTGCCAGAGCATGGTACACTGCGGGCGCATGTTCACTGCGCAGTGGTCTTGCCCTGTACATGCGCAGCAGAATGGCAGGCGACACAGACGGCAGCCACAACAGGGCAGCGCCTGCCGCGGCGACAGCCCACACGGCGCCTCCGTCGCCCAGCAGTATCCATCCTGTCAATGCCAGCAGAGCAAGCATCCCTGCCACCAGCAGCACTGTCTGTATCAGATTCCCGTGGCGGAACCCCTCGTGTAACATGATTTTCTCCATATCGCTGTCAGTCAGATCACATCATGAGCTATAACAGCAACCTGTCTTGTCAATGCGTGCCGGAGTGCTTTTGTTCCCCGGCAAAGTACGCTATGAGTTCCTAACCACGTGCGCAGATTGTGCATTCATACAGGAGCCGCCATGTCCCAGACCCTATCCACCGCAACACAGCAACACCCGTTCAGAACAAAACCAGCCAGAACATTTCTGTCACTGGCTGTGCCGGTGCTGTTCTCGCTGGTGGCAGAACCGCTGACAGGTCTTGCAGACACGGCCTTTGTAGCCAGACTGGGCGAAGCGCCGCTGGCAGCACTGGGCGTGGGCACCATGACCCTCTCGGCCATTTTCTGGGCATTCAATTTTCTGAGCATAGGAACACAGACAGAAGTGGCACAGGCTCTTGGCGGCGGTAACAGAGAAAAAGCGGCAGACACATGCGGAGCCGCCCTGCTCCTTTCATGCTCACTCGGCGTGGTCACGGCTCTGGCGGCGCTCCCTTTTCTGCATCCGATCGTAACTTTCATGGGGGCCGACGAAACCATGGCTCCGCTGGCAGCAGAATACATCCGCCTGCGCCTTGTGGGGGCTCCGGCCCTGCTTGTGACTCTGGCCGGCATCGGAGCGCTGCGGGGGCTGCAGGACATGCGCACACCGTTCTGGGTAGCCTGCATTGTCAATATAATGAACATTCTGCTGGACTGGCTGCTTATATTCGGTATCGGGCCTTTTCCCGCGCTGGGCGTTTCCGGTGCGGCACTGGCCACATCGTGCAGCCAGTGGGCCGGCGCGGCATGGACGCTGGCCGTGGTGTGGAAAAGGCTGCGTCCTTCATGGCACATCCAGCTGCACGACATAAAAAAGCTGTTCACCATCGGCGGCGATCTTTTTGTACGCTCAGGAATGGTCATTCTGTTTCTGCTGCTGGGCACCAGAGCAGCCACCGCGGCAGGTACTGACGCCGGAGCGGCGCATCAGGCCATAAGACAGTTTTTCATCTTCACGGCATTGTTTCTGGATACCTTTGCCATTACCGGACAAAGCCTCATCGGTCTTTTTTTCGGCCAGCGCGATATTGCCGCATCGCGTCTGGTCGCCTCTTTTGTCTGCCGCTGGAGCCTGTGGACAGGTTGTCTGCTTTCTGTAGTGATGCTTGCAGGACAAAAAGGCATCGCATGGCTGCTGGTGCCCGCATCTGTGCTGGATACATTTATTCCCGCATGGGTGGTGGCGGCGCTTATCCAGCCGGTGAACGCACTCTCTTTTGCCACCGACGGCATCCACTGGGGCACAGGTGATTTCCGCTTCATCCGCAACGCCATGGTTGCGGCTTCCACCACGGCCATTGCCGCTCTTATCTGCATCACCTACCTGCAACCTGCCGCCATGCTCAACTGGGTATGGGGCATTACCGGACTGTGGACTACAGTCCGTGCCGGATTCGGCCTGTACCGCATCTGGCCCGGATCCCCGTCAGCCCCGCTGGGGCGCAGCAGCCCGCTGTAGCGGTGTCCTGTACCCCGCGTACCCCGCCTGCTCATTCCTGTGCACACTGCGATTCTCTTTTACGTCTACCGGATATCACTATGAGCATACTCCAGATAAAACATTGCACCGCCTGCGGTAAAAAAACCTATCACAGATTTTATGACGCGCTGAAAAACAGATACGTATGCCGGTCATACTGGGAATGCCTGGACTGCCGGACACGCTCGGAACAGCCGCATGACAAAGGCTTCAGTTCAGGATGCCGCATGGCACCCGACACCGGAAAATGAAGCGGGATGCCGAAGCATCCCGCAGGCAGGTTCTGTAACCGGATTATCTCATTTCAAACCCGTCATACACCGTGTCGTAGTCAATCCATGCAGCCTTCACATCAAGAATGCCGGTTGCCGGACCGCCCTGTTTCAGCACAACTTTCAACTTTTCAAGCCCGCCGTCATTCCCCTGAGCCAGCAGCTCGGCACGGCCGGTTTCAATCCTGCGTACCCAGCCGTTCAGCCCCAGAACAACGGCATGATCATATACCCATGCAAGAAAGTACCCCTGCTCAACATTACCAGTTACGATAAGATGCAGGCTCTTCATATGGTACCTCTCTTTTCTGCACATTACGATGAGTCACCAACGCACCGCACAGCTGCAAGGCTTGTTTTTAGTATAGCTACGCATTAAAAATCAGGCAAGATCACTACCATGGAGTATGTGCCGGTGGCAGACTCTTGCGTGGCACGCCGTGCTGGTATATCTGGGCGGGACAACGCTGAACCGATGCCCGCAAGGAGGCTCCCATTACATTCAAGGAAACAGTGATGCTTGCCATTAAGATGGCAGGTAAGCAGAAAAAAGAATTTGTGGTAGGCAAGGAGGACGGGCGCTGGCTGATTGCGGACATAGGTGACCCGTCTTCGGATCAGCTTTCGCCCAGCATCATTGTCACCGGAGAAGGCATAAAGTACCCGGACGACGAGTATCTTTTTACACGGCTTGTGGCCGAAGGTGCCTGAGCTGACGCCCGGAAAAACAAGGCCGCCCTTGCGGGCGGCCTTTAACAACAATGCCGGCTGCTATTTTTTAAGCCAGGGCATCATGGAACGCAGGCGCGCCCCCACTTCTTCAATGGGGTGCTCGGCCTCGATGCGCCGGCGGGCCGTGAAGGTAGGATAGTTTGCCTTGCACTCAAGGATGAAATCCCGTGCAAAACGGCCTTCCTGAATATCCTTCAGCGCAGCCTTCATTTCTTTTTTGGTTTCTTCAGTCACAATGCGGCGGCCGGTCACATAGTCACCGTATTCTGCCGTATCGCTTATGGAATGCCGCATTTTGGCAAGACCGCCTTCGTAGATAAGATCCACGATAAGCTTTGTCTCGTGCAGGCACTCGAAGTAGGCGATTTCAGGCTGATAGCCTGCTTCCACCAGAGTTTCAAAACCAGCCTGAATCAGAGCGCTGATACCACCGCACAAAACCGCCTGTTCGCCGAAAAGGTCGGTTTCCGTTTCTTCACGGAAGGTGGTTTCAATGACGCCGGAACGTGTTCCGCCTACGCCCATGGCATAGGCAAGGGCTTTCTCCATGGCCTGTCCGCTGGCATCTTGGTGGATGGCCACAAGACAGGGAACGCCGCCACCTTCGGTATAGGTACGGCGGACAAGATGGCCCGGCCCCTTGGGAGCGATCATGAACACATCGACATCCTTGGGCGGTACAATCTGGTTGAAATGGATATTAAAGCCATGAGCGAACACCAGCGACTTGCCGGCGGTCAGATGCGGCTTGATATCATTTTCATACACAGAAGCCTGATACTGGTCGGGGAGTAGAATCATGATCAGGTCGGCTTGTGCGGCAGCCTCTGCTGCGCTAAGGGGCTGGAAACCATGCTCCTTTGCCAGCTCGAAGTTGGGGCCGCCGGGGCGCTGGCCGACGATCACGTTCACGCCGGAATCACGCAGGTTCTGCGCATGCGCATGGCCCTGACTGCCGTAGCCTATGATGGCCACGGTCTTGCCCTTGAGCACTTCCAGGTTTGCATCCTGTTCGTAATAGACCTTCATTTCTACTCCCTGCTGTAGCTTGTACAGCTTCCCAAAGGTTAGTGGTTACCTATAAAAAAACCCACCTGAGAGGCTCAAGCGCCCGTCAGGTGGGTTGCCGCAAAAATGCAGTTAAACCTGTTCCGGTTGCATGGAGCGCTTCATAGCCACGGTACCAGTTCTGGCTATCTCCTTGATGCCGAATCTGGTTAGCAGCTGAATCACTGCCTGAATTTTACCATGATCGCCGGTCGCTTCCAGCGTCAGATCATGCAAACTCACATCGACCACCTTGCAACGGAAAATATCGGCAATGCGCAGAACTTCCGCCCTGCGCGTTTCCTCGGCGTTAACCTTTAAAATAACCATCTCCCGCTCTACGGCGGCTATATCTTCGAAGTCAACAACTTTTATAACTGTCACCAGCTTTCGCAGCTGTTTAACAATCTGCTCGATAATCTGATCATCACCGCTGGTGCTGATGGTCATCAAAGATACACCGGCTTCAAGAGTCGGGGCAACGTTAAGCGATTCAATGTTGAACCCCCTGCCGCTGAACAGCCCGGCCACCCGGGAAAGAACGCCCGGTTCGTTTTCCACCAGAACGGAAAGTACATGACGCATGGAAGTCTCCTACACAAGCAGCATCTCGTCCAGCGCCGCACCGGCCGGAACCATGGGATAGACATTTTCCTCGCGCTCCACGCGCACATCAACAATAGCCGGAGCCGGGCTTTGCAGGGCCTGCCGCAACACCGGCTCAAGATCAGCCTGTGCTGTGATGCGGTACCCTTCCGCTCCGTAGGCTTCAGCCAGTTTCACAAAATCAGGCTGGGCCTCCATGCAGGTTGAACAGTAATTACGCTGATAGAACAACTCCTGCCACTGGCGCACCATACCCAGATAGCCGTTGTTCAGAATAATTATTTTAACCGGCAGCTTGTTACAAACCGCTGTGGCCAGTTCCTGAATATTCATCTGAATGGAACCGTCGCCCGCAAAATCAATCACCAGATGCCCCGGAAACGCCATCTGCGCACCTATAGCCGCCGGAAAACCGTATCCCATGGTGCCCAGTCCGCCGGAAGTCAGCAGCGTGCGCGGTTTACGGTATTTGAAAAACTGTGCGGCCCACATCTGGTTCTGCCCCACCTCGGTGGTGACAATACACTCGCCTCTGGTAATACCGAAAACAGTTTCCACAACCTGCTGCGGTTTAATACCTTCAGAAGGCACATACCCCAGAGGATGACTCTGCGCCCAATCGTGCACCGTGGCAAGCCACTCAGTCCAGCGGGGTACGGGAATGTTTTCTTCAAAGCGGGCCGAAAGAATCTCGCGCATGCCAGCAAGCGCCATACGGCAGTCGCCCACCACAGGCACCTCTACGCCCACATTTTTTCTGATGGATGTGGGGTCGATGTCTATGTGGATAATCTTGGCACCGGCGGCAAACGCCGAAAGCTTTCCTGTCACTCTGTCGTCAAAGCGCGCACCGGCGGCAATAAGCACGTCACAGCTATTCACCGCCTTGTTAGCGGCAAAGGTGCCGTGCATACCCAGCATCCCCAGAAAGAGCGGGTCGTCACCGGGAAAAGAACCAAGCCCCATCAGACTTGAAGTTACCGGAATCTGCAACGTGCGGGCCAGCCAGCCAAGCTCTTCGCTGGCATCGGACCCCACAACCCCGCCACCGGCGAACAGCAGCGGCCGTCTGGCAGAAAGAACCAGTTCCGCCGCTCTGCGCAGCTGGTTAAGATTCGGTCTGTATGTCGGGTTGTAGCTGCGCAGCTTGACTTCTTCAGGAATCTGAAACTCTGCACGGGCTACCATGATATCTTTTGGCAGGTCGACAAGAACGGGACCCGGCCTGCCGGAACGGGCAAGATAAAAAGCTTCGCGGATAATACGCGGCAAGTCGCTCAGTTCCTTCACCAGATAATTATGCTTGGTGCAGGGACGCGTAATGCCCACTATATCCACTTCCTGAAAAGCGTCATTGCCTATCAGCGCACGCGGCACCTGTCCGGTTAGCACCACCAGAGGAATGGAGTCGCAGTACGCTGTAGCGATTCCGGTCACGGTATTGGTGGCGCCGGGTCCCGAAGTGACCAGACAGACCCCCACTCGACCGGAAGCACGGGCATAACCGTCCGCGGCATGTACTGCGGCCTGTTCGTGGCGCACCAGCACATGACGCAGGTCATGCCGGGGAAGTTCGTCGTAAATGTCGATCACGGCCCCGCCGGGGTAGCCGAAAATGACATCAACGCCTTCCTTTTTAAGACACTCCAACAGGATCCGGGCCCCGCTCGACTCCATCTAGTTCTCCTTACTGCGGTAGCTTTCAAGGATGGTCAGAAGCTTTGTCTTCCCTTCAAGCTTCTGTTTTTTAAGTTCTTTCACATGTGTCTGTTCACTGGGTGTCAGGAACGGTTTGTTGTCCAGTTTCTCGATCTGCTTTTCGTAAAGCACATGATCTTCCCACAAGGCTTTGAGCTCAGGATCCCGGGACGACAATTTCTCCAACAGTTCAAGGTCTCGCGTTTCCATGAAACTCATCTCCTTCGGCTATGTTGGGTTGCTCCTGATGCCCTGTTTCCGGCACATCCAGAACAGGCATCGTATCCCTTTCGATCAACAAGACTTTTTTTCTGGAGCTTACCCCCGATTCAAGTCGCACCCTGTTCTGTTTCACACCGCAGAGCTGCGCCACAAACCGGATAAGCTCTTTGTTCGCCTTGTTGTCCACAGCGGGCGCGCTCAGCCTTATGCGCACCCTGCCGTCATAAAGTCCTGCTATACCGCTGTGTTTTGCCCCCGGCTGCGCCCATACTTTCAGGCGCCATAAACCTTGTGCCGCAGGGCAAAGATACTCATTGTCATTCATCACCGTTTCCGGCGGGCTGCTGAGCCTCATCCGGCACGGAACGGGGCTGCTGTTCGGCAAGCGAAAGCTCCAGCAGATGCAGATGGGCATCAATGACTGACCGGACTTTCATTTCAAACTGCGCCCTGAGCTTTTTGGCCTGCAGAATCTCTTCCTGCAGTCTTGCAAGCCGCATGTGCCCCTGATTCACCAGCGTTTCAGCCTTGGCATGTGCCGCGTCGATAATAAGCTGTGCTTCGCGCTGCGCATTGGTTTTCATGTCTTCAGTCATGCGCTGGGTGGCTATTAGCGTATCGCGCAGGGTGGCTTCGCGGTCCCGGTATTCCGCAAGGCGGGTTTCAAGTTCCGCCACCCGGGTTTCCAGACGCGATTTATCTTCTCCCAGCCTGCCTATGGTATCAGCCATCTCCTGCATGTACCGGTCGACTTCCGCCGTATCGTACCCGCGCAGAGAGCGGGAAAAACCCTGATTGAGAATATCTATGCGACTGACAGCCATACCCTGTGCTCTCCTACATGCCCGCCGCAAACATGGCCAGCGAACGGATGACAAATCCCCGTATGAATTCAATGGCAAGCAGAAGTACCACGGGAGAAAGATCTATACCGCTGAAATAAACAAACGGCAGCCACTTGCGGATTCTGTACAGAACAGGTTCCGTAAGGCTGTGAATAATTCTGACAATGGGATTGTACGGGTCGGGATTTACCCAGGAGAGTACCGCTGCCGCGATCACAACCCAGAAGTAAAGTCCCAGAACCGAATTCAGAATCGTGGCAACAGTGGATATGAAATTTACGGCAAGTACGTCCATGAATCCTCCTGACGGGGTTCTTGCCGGGTGAGAATCTGCCTTTAGAGATATAATTCACTTCCCGGCGTTTGGAATCAAGCAAAAAATTACATCATTGCTAAAAAAGAGCCGGACGGGAGCAACCGCTCGCCAGCAAAGAGAAATACTGCACAAACTGAGCGCGTAGACTCCAGAAATCGTTGATATGCCGCTCAGCCTGCAATGTTTCATTACGGAACGCCCAGAAAGGGACCTCCGCGCTGTGCGCCGCCTGACTGTCCAGCAGCGAATCGCCCACAAAGGCAATCTCGTCCCTGCCGCACTCCCAGGCTTCCAGAACTTTATTGACCCCTTCCGGATGGGGTTTGGCAACAACCTTCGATGCAGTCATCACCGGATGAAAAAAACCGCTCATGTCAAAAACATCGAGCACATACTCCATGCTGTTTGTGCGGTTGGTATGCACAGCCATGCGCACCCCGTTGTCTCGCAGCAAAGCCAGAAATTCCAGCAGGCCCGGCTCCGGTTCCATGGATGGCACTATTTCCTTGAGATAATCCACCTGCTTGCGCGCCCATCCCATACGGTCATGCATGGCAGGCGGAATGATGTGCACCAGAGACTCGCCCACGGTGTGCATATGCACATAATCTTCCTGCGCGGCCGTCATGGGTCCCAGTCCCAGCTTTTCCAGAATCAGGTTGTAGTACCGCATGTTCGCAGCGCGCGAATCAAACAGCACTCCGTCACAATCAAAAACAACACCATGCAGCCCCCGCGGGAACCGTGAGGCCAGATAATGGGCAGTCAGCAGCACAAAAACTCCTTACAGATCGATATGATAAAAAACTGACACAACGGCTCAGCTTTCCGCGCCGAAAACAACCGTAAACACGGTCTGCTGCCAGTCTCTTCCTTCGGGGACACGGCCATGCCCCAGTATGCGCCACAAGGGCGCCTGCACCTTCATCAGCCTGCCGGCTGCGGCCAGTGCGCTGTCATCCCACGCACTGCACAGAGCAGCAGCCTCCTGTGCGTCCAGCGCAGCAGTTTCTTCCATTGCCGCAAGCACATCTTTCATACCGTCGTCATCCGTGACCAGTACAGTGCCCTCCGGAAGAAAAACTGCCATATTATCCAGCACCACACGCCACGAAAGACGCATAATATCAGTGCCGCGGCCTTCAAGTGCAGAAGGTGCGCCAGCCAGTCCGGCCAGTTCCTGCAGGTCTGCATCACGCTCAGCGCCCAGCAGATCCCCCATAGAGGCAAGAGAGCTTTCATAACGGCTTTGCAGCGTTTCCAGCTCGCTTACGCTCTCCTCAAGAGAATATGCCAGCAGAAGAGTTTTCTGGGCCTCCACCAGCGGGTTCTTCATCAGGGTTTCATGCGGGGCGGCAGGGGCAAAGCTGCCGCCGCCTGCCGCCACAAAAGCTTCCAGATCAGCCAGTTCCTGCTGTCCGGCATGCTTGTGTGCATGGTCTTGCGCCTTTTCGTTGTCCAGAGCAAAAACAACCAGATCGCGGCTGTTGCCGAAAGTTTCAGCCAATGAAGCCAGTTCGTGCAGACAGGCGCGCGCAGCGGCACCGGTGAACGGCAGCCCCGCAGGTGTAAAGCTGCAGCGCTCGTCATCCTCCGAACCATACAGAGGAGCCAGTCCGGGATTAAAGAAACGCACCTGAGGCAAAGAGAGCGCCCCCGTTCCTGTTTCGGGCACCACAGGATGCATACAGGGCACCGCCACAACAGGCGGTTCAGAACATGTTCGGTCATTATTCACCGGCATAACCGTTTTCTCCAGCATTTCAATCGTTATGATTCGGATGGCTGCTCAGTACGAAAGCGGAACCTGCGGCAGACGCCTTCACAGGCGGGCAGCCGCAGAATACACAGCCCACCCAGCGAATGGGTGCAGTCGATGCTTTCCGGAGCACCGTCATCCTCTTCTCCGGCACAGCCGCCGCAACCGCGGCAGCCGACTTCCGGCCGGTATTCTTCGCAGGCGCTGCCGGCAGGCGGCACCCCCTCCATCAGCCGGAAGATGAGGTTAAAGGCTTTGTCACCTGACAGATTAAAGCCATCTGCCCGGTTCATCAGCTCTTCATACGCAGCCACAATACGGACAATCTCGGTACAATGAAAAGACTCGTCCAGACCGGGGTTCAGCTCTTCTTCGTACAGGCAGTGCCCCGATACATAAAAATCACATGCCACACCGGGCATTCTGCAGACAGTACCCACTGCATCAGCCCTGCGAGACGGTTTCATAGGGCCACATATCCATGCCGCCGTCCAGCACATAGACATGCCCTGCGCCCAGCCCTGCCAGATAACAGGCCACACTCCACGCATCATCAGAGCTGCGGCCGACGATGACCAGCGGGGTGAATCTGGGCACTTCATCCTGCAGCCGCTCTTTCAGCTGGGGCAGAGGAATGTTGCAGGCGTCTTCGATATGTCCTTTTTTCCACTCCGGCTGCGACCGCAGATCAAGGGTGAAAAACTCCGCACCGGCAGCGCGGGAAGCTATCAGTTCATCAGGGCTGATGCCGAACACTTTGCCCCGCAGCTTGTTATCAACAATGCAGGCAGCGGAACGCAGCAGGCGCCCGCTTTCGCCGGGCAGGTCCAGTGCCGCCAGCATTTCCACCGTCATGCCGCCGGACAGTGCCAGCGCCCCGGCAGAAGCGAATCCGTCGGACAACCCGCAGGGGTCACCCGATACAGCCTGAACCCCCAGAACGCGGCGGGTGGATTTATCCACCACCAGCTTTACGGCACAGGGTGCCTGCCCTGCGGCCCCGCCGCCGGTTTTCAGCATGGCAAATTCGGCTTCGATGCCGGCAGCCAGAGCCTCGGCCAGTCCGGTACCGGCTTTAAACAGCCTGCCGCCGGGAAAAGCCTGCGTCACCGGAGCGATCATGGGCCCGGCAGAGAAAGGCTGTTCACCGGAAAGGACATCAGCCACATGGCGGGCCATGGAGAAAACAGATTCTTCACCGGCCACCACAGGCAGCTGCGCTGCCCCGCAGTGCTTTACGGAAACAGCACTGCCGATGGCGTATACATCCGGTATACCGGTCATGAAATTGTCATCCACAGCCAGCAGACCGTTTTCGGCAAGCTCGATGCCTTCGTTGGCCAGCAGCGGATGCACGGCCCGCTGCGGGTCCGCCCAGAAAAACATGTCGCCGCTCACGCTTTGTGCTTCCGGCGACTCCAGTGAAACCAGCAGGCCGTCCGCGTCCGTCACCGTGGCCAGCTGGTCAAGGCGGAAACTGCTCCAGTCGAGAATCTGTACTCCGCCGGCACAGGCAGTTATCAGCGAATCGGCATGGAACCACATGTCGGCATCAAGCACCGGTGACTGCGCAGGGGCGGTGCGCAACCAGCGTACGGGAACGTCCGAAGAGGCGAGAAGCCGGACAAGTTCCACAGCCTGACGGCTGCTTCCCACCACTACAGCAACAGAGGGGCGGATTTCTGCCAGAAAGGTATCAAGCGCCGCCACATCTCCCACCGGCCAGGGAACAACATTGTCACAGCGGCGCAACGCTCTGGGTACACGGGGAACGGTGTTTATTTCCAGCACCAGCTGGTCAAAACGCATGGGCAGCCAGCCTCTGGCCGAGCGCACGTGGATTTCACGCTTTTCAAAATCAAAATCCAGCTCATCCGTTTCCAGCACGCCCACATCACGGGTTTTCATCTGTTCAAGCGAAATGCGGTTCTTTTTCGCATAGCTGCCGAAAACCCCCTTGCCGGCGTCGCCGGCGGAAGACAGCACCAGATTCACCTCGGCGTTCTCCGTCATCCGTCTTGTCCGGGCCGCCAGCTTGGCCGCTGCGGCGCCTTCCCCCACAATTACTATCCTGCGCATTATCCGTGCTCCTTCCTGTGACCGGACATCCTGCCGCACAACCGTCTGATACGGGGCGGCAGGCGCTCTTCAGCATCAGTTATTTTTTTATAAAACCCTAGCGATTATGGCCTGCCAACCGCAGCGCGCCTTGACCTCAAAGGCTCACCTTGTGTATAGCGACCTCATTATCCCACGGAGGCATGCTATGTTCGGAATTGGAATTCCCGAGTTGCTGGTTATCTTCGTCCTCATCCTTCTGGTTTTCGGGGCCAAAAGGCTGCCCGAAATAGGCGGAGGACTGGGGCGCGCGATCAAAAACTTCAAAAAAGCGACCACCGAGCCTGACGAAATCGACGTCACCCCTTCTTCCGAGAAGAAACACAAGGACGAGTAACCTCTTTCGCCCTGCGGTGAACCGATGTACAAAATCCCGAGGCCCCAGGCCCCGGGATTTTATTATAGTGAACCGTCAGGCTCCAGCACCCAGCTGAGCCCTTTGCCTTCGAGCGCAGCCTCCAGACGCCGTTCGAGAGCCCCTCTGGAAGCCCCGCGGAGCACCCAGCGGGCTGAAATACCGGCAGCCTCCATACTCACCTGTGCAAGACCGGCTTCGTCAAAATCGCGGTCCCATGAACTGAGTTCTTTATCAAACGACTCCACCCCGTCGGGGGTGAACCAGCCGCTGACCTGCAGCACCAGCGCATCATGCGGGCCCTGGGCTGCGGCAAGCGAAGAAAAATACTGCGCCCATATGCCATGCCACGCATCTGCCAGCGTGGTTCCGGATGCCGCCCTGCTGTGCCCGCCGGCATCCAGTCTGCCGGTCCACATGTCCCCTCTGTGTTCCAGAAAAACCGCCACAGAAGCGTTCTGGGTCACCCTTGTGTTGTACAAAGCCTGCAGACGTCCCAGCTCATCCCATACATCAGAAGCACCGCCGATGGTCAGCATGTACTCCACAGGCTCCGCCGAGCCGCGCATACATCCCAGCCCCCGCAATGTGTCTTTCAGCGCTCTGCGGTTTACCAGCACACCAACACTCAGCGTTGTACCGGAATCAGAAGAAGCACTGCCCAGCTCGGAGTAGCTCTGAACATACTCCATAGCCCGGGGCACAATAAACTCGCGCAGCAGTTCTCTGCGGGCATCACTCAATCCGTCGTCCGCCATGGAGAGCGCCTCCAGCCAGACAGCCTGCTCAAAAGCCTTTTCGCGGGCGGCAGAAGCACTGGCGGGCATGTTTTCTTCCGCTGCCGCGTCCCGCACTCCGGCATCGGCACTCCAAAGCACATCCACCTGCCGGGCCTGCACACCGGCTGCGGTGCCAAGGCAAAAAGCGCCGGCAAGCACAAGCGGCAGAGCATGACGCATCAGCCTTCCGAAAAGCAAAAACAATGTTCTCACGATAAACCTCTTATGAAAAATCAGGCACTGCGGCCTCAATGTCAGTATAGAGCTTGTCCGCCGTCATTCCAGCATAAAACAGGGCGGCGGGCAAGCGGCAGCATGCGGGCATTCCCGCACGCTCATGGCTGTTTCGCACCGCCGCAACCGGCCATGCCGCGCAGAGCGGCCAGCACCTGCAGGGCCTCCATGGCTGAAACGGGCTGCTCCGCGCCGAAACGCCCGTCACGCAACTGCACAAAACCGTTCTGAACCAGCAAAACCGCTGCATTGAATACGGCATCGTCTCTGCGCACGTCAGACAGCACTCCGGCGCTCTGCATAAAGCGGACAGCAAGCGAAGGGTCGCCGCTGACCCTGATGGCACAGTCCTCATACAACAAAGCAAGATCGGAACGCCGGAAAACCGAATCCGGATCAAACCTGCCCGCTGCGGACATCTGCAGTCCCCGCAGGCGCTTTTCCAGAACGGCCATTATGGCCTGTTCGTCCTCATGTCCCGCGATATCAGCCGGCAGCTCTTCCTCTGCCGGTACCAAATGCATTCCCGGCACGGCAAATTCCGGCATCAGGGGGGCGGGACAAGCCTCGAAAAAACCCTGCGCGGCCAGCTCCGCTTCAAGCAGACCGGCCATGCGGGCGCGTGTGAGCTCGGGGACAAAAGCCATCCGCCGCCCCGTGTCTGTCACCGCAACCCGCAGCACCCTGTCAATATCCGCCAGCCGCCGCTGGAGCAGTTTCATGCGGGAACGGTCAAGCCCGCGGGCGACCTGAGCCTGCACATACAGCTTGCGGGCCTGCGTCAGCCTGCCGGTATGCCACAGGGTCTCCGCCCGCATGAACAGCAGTCCGGCACCGCTGACACCGCTCTGCAGCGCGGCGTCAAAAACGCCGTCGCTCAAAGCGGCATAACGCTGTCTGTCCAGTCCGCCGTACAGAAAAAAAGCGGTCTGCACGCGCAGGCACTGTTCCGCCGCAGCCGAGCAGCCTGCCGGTATGCCGCCCGACCGGCCACCCGCCCCGCCCGGCAGCGCGCCCGTGCCTGTGTCCTGAACGGAATCCTCAAGGCACAATTCTCTGCCGAGCACCGCAGGGGCGTAAGCGGTACCGGCAAGCAGGGCGGCATCAAAAGCCTCGCAGGCTTCAACCGGTCTGCCAGCTTCCAGCAAATCCAGCGCGCGGGAGCTCTGCGTCATGGCGCCATCAGGCACAACGGCCGGTGTCCTCTGACCGGCGGCAACACAGCCGGAGAGTCCGGCCAATCCGATCAGTCCGATCAGCCTGATCAATCCGGCCAGTCCGGCCAGTCCGGCCAGTCCGGGCAGTCCGGCACCCCCCGCAAAACCTGCTCCGCCCAGCCACGGCCCGCACCGGAACAATGAGCGCCACCGTGTTTCAACCGGGCCGCATCCGGCTGCACAGGCAGTCGCTGCGCCATGCAGGGGAATAAAATGCACTCCTGCACGATACAGCGCCCTGACCGCAGCGCGCCGTAAAAATATGGACAGGAAAAAAAGATAAGAAAACATAACCGTGAGCATCCGGCGCATCAGAAAACCGCATCAAGCAACACCACCACACGGCAGGCTGCCAGACTTTTCACCGCTGCCGGAGAATGCAGCAGCTGTGCCTCTGGGTCATCAAGCACAATAACAGACGGAGCGGATTCCTGCACTGCGGCCGCCCTGAGAGTGAGAGGTGCACTACCCGCCACCGCGGCAACTGCTGCGGCCTGCCCGTCTGTCACATACACTGCCAGACCGCGCTCAAGCGCATAACGCCGCACAGCCTGCCTCACGCCGTACACGGTCTCTCCTCCGGACAGAACCACAACAGGCATCAGGGCAGGAAGCGCTCCCGTTCCTCTGGCATCAATGACCACACCGGAAAATTCCCCGTCCTGCAAAATCTGCGGCTCAGCAACCTCCGACGCCGGAACACTGCGGCCGGATACCGGTGAAGCGGCAACCTTGAACGGCAGTGCCGGAGCAAGGAACTGCCCCAGCAAACCATCACGCAAAGCAATACTGACAACAACCCGCGCTGAGCCGTCCGCCAGAAAATCCTGCCGGTCTATCCGTGAGTTCTGCACCTGCCCGCGCACAAACTCCGACAGCGCCCCGCCGGCATCCAGCATATCTCCCGCGGTGATTCCGGGGGTAACCTGCACAGAACGCACAGTATGCAGCAGACGGCCTCTGGCTTCGGTAACTGCAGCCCGCAGGGCCAGCGCACGCGCACGGGGCAGACTTACAGCCGAAGCAGGAGCTATCGCCGTCCCTTCAGCCCGTACAACGCCATCACACCAGTCTACTGTTCCCTGTTCAAACTGCTGGACAAAGCCCTCTTCCGCAGCACCGGCGGCCAGAGGCACCAGCAACAGAAACAGGCACACAGCCAGACCGCGGCGCACAGATGTCAAGATCATGCATTCCTCCCCTCGCCTTCCCGTCAGCCGCGGCTGCCGAGCAGCCGCTCCATGGCTTCATCCAGATGATCTATCCATATATCCACAAAAGCCGCATGCTCGACCATGCCCTGCAGCACAGGCAGGCACACCATGCCCGCAGCGGCTATGCGCGAACGCCATGATTCGGGATGATCGCCTGCCATGTCCCGCACGGCATGACGCCCCACAACAGACAGTAAAGGCTGAAGAAACACACGACAGTATCCTTCCTGAAGCAGAAGCGGCAGCACATGGTCGATGGTGTGGCTGCCGTCCATGGTGCCGATGAACACTCCGGCATCCATACGCCGCACCGCAGCGGAAAGATCATCATACCGGCTGTCACCGGCGTGCCATGTTCCGTGTCCCATGAACACCACGGCATCATGCGCCGTGCGCTCCGGCGGCAGACTGGCAAGCAGCGCCCTTGCGGCGCGGGTCACATCTGCATCGCTGTGCAGCAGGGGCCTGCCCACGGTTATCTTTTCAAACCGCGCCTGAGCCGTAAAAAAAACGCCTCCGTCAGCGGGCGGCGCAAGTGAGCAGTCCCGTCCGCCGGCCATCTGCACAGCTTCGGCTTCCAAATCGTCATATTCCGCACCGGGAATGATATGCAGCGACTGCACGGCCACATGCGTATATTTTTCAAAACACATCTTCTGCAGGGCCTTGGTCACGGAATCCGTCTTCATGCGGCGAGCCGCCAGCCGGTCGCGGATAAGCCCCGACGTAAAGGCCCAGCGCACAGGAACATCGGCAAACCGCTGCCGCACCTTTTCGTCAAACAGGCGGAGCGTCTGATGCGCCTGACGGTTGCTGGCACCGAAAGCGGCCAGAAGAATACCCGGTTTCATATGATTTCACACCCTACCTGATGAGCAGACCTCCTGAAACGGAGGGAGATTATTTACAGGCCGGAAATGGTAACGACAGGGCCGAAGAGTTGGCAAGCCTTTTCGCACGGGGGGTGCTTTTGATGCCATCCAGTCCGCCGCGGCATTATGCGCGTTTTTGGGTTTGACCGGGTACCGGACGTACAGGTATGTAGAGGGGTCAAACCAAGTGAGGAACCCTGCATGCGACTACTCGTCACTGGCGGCTGCGGCTTCATCGGCACCAACTTTATCCGGTACCAGCTTAACGTCCATCCGCAGACCACCATTGTCAACTTAGATAAACTGACCTACGCGGGAAACCCCCAGAATCTTACCGACATTCAGCAAGCCCACGGCGGCACCCGCTACTTTTTTGAAAAAGCGGATATCGCTGATGCGGCGGCTGTTCAGGCTGTAATAGAAAAGTACAGCCCCGACGCCGTACTCAATTTTGCCGCGGAATCACATGTGGACCGGTCCATCTCGGACCCGGCACCTTTTGTAACCACCAATGTGCTGGGTACTCAGGTGCTTATGCAGGCGGCCCGTACAGCAGGAATAAAGCGTTTTGTCCACATATCCACGGACGAGGTGTACGGTTCGCTGCTGCCCCACGAGGCACCCTTCACGGAAAGCAACCCTCTGCTGCCCAACAGCCCCTATTCGGCCTCAAAGGCCGGGGCGGACCTCATGGTCCGGGCTTTTGTGGAAACATACGGCTTTCCCGCCATCATCACCCGCTGTTCCAACAACTACGGACCGTACCAGTTTCCGGAAAAGCTCATTCCGCTCATGCTGGGCAAAGCATGGGAAAACGCCCCCCTGCCCGTCTACGGCGACGGCACCAACGTCCGTGACTGGATTCACGTGGAAGACCACTGCCGGGGCATTGACCTTGCCCTGCGCAAAGGCCGTGACGGCGCCGTATACAATTTCGGCGGCAATGCCGAACGCACCAACCTTGATGTGGTCAGAGCCATACTGCGCCTGACCGGAAAGCCGGAGTCGCTCATATCCTTTGTGAAAGACAGGCCCGGACACGACAGGCGCTATGCCATGGACTTCACTCTGGCCGGCGACGAACTGGGGTACGCCCCCGTGCATGATTTCGAAACAGGACTTGCAGATACTCTGGCATGGTACGAAAAACACACAACATGGCTGGAAAACGTAAAAAGCGGGGCCTACCTTGAATTTATGTCCCGCTGGTACGGAGACCGCTGATGACCGTGGCACCCAAGGCAGTGGTTCTGGGCGGGCGCACCGGCCTGCTGGGACAGGCGCTGGTGGCGGACCTGACCCGTGCTGGCTGGCAGGTTGAAGCACACGGCAGAGAAGATGCCGATGTGCATGATTCTGCCGCGCTGGAAAAATACATCTGCTCCCATGCTCCCGACGTGCTTTTCAATGCGGTGGCGTACACACAGGTGGACAAGGCGGAAGAAGAGCAGGATGCCGCCATGCGCCTGAACAAAAGTCTGCCCGCACTGCTGGGCAGACTGGCCTGCACCGGCAACATGCATCTTGTCCACTACAGCACCGACTTCGTCTTTAACGGACGCAAGGAAACGCCGTATACAGAAGATGACGAAACCGCCCCGCAGAGCATCTACGGCCTGTCCAAGCTGGCCGGAGAACAGGTACTGCTGCAGATGAACCTGCCCCGCCTGACGATTATACGCAGCTCATGGCTTTTCGGTCCGGGCAGGGGCAACTTTGTGCAGACCATACTGGGGCTGTGCGAGACGCGGCAGGAAATCACCGTGGTGCATGATCAGGTTGGCTCGCCCACCTACACACCGGATCTTGCCGCCGGTTCACGCCTGCTGGTTGAAAAAGGGGGCACAGGTCTCTTTCACCTGAGCAACGGCGGTCAGGCCACATGGTGCGAGCTGGCGGCTGAGGCGGTCTCGCTGGCGCAGAAGCCCTGTCAGGTCCGGCCTATCCCTTCGGCGGCTTATCCGCAGCGGGCCACCCGCCCTGCATATTCCGTTCTCGACTGCTCCCGGTTCACCGGCATTACGGGAATCAAACCGCGCCCCTGGATTCAGGCTCTGCGCGAGTATATCTTTCAGCACATCGGCGTGGCCGGACAGGAAGCGGGATAACCGGCCTGCACTGCAGGCAGGGTGCCCGCGCTTTGCAAAGGAGTTACAGAATGGCTTTTCCCGCAGTGACGGCGGCTGTCAGGAAAATATTCACCGATGCGCTACGGGTCAGCCTTGATCTGTACAAGGTGATGATTCCCATCATCATCGCCGTCAAAATCCTCACTGAATTCGAGCTGACAGGCTATCTTGCGCTTCCGCTTGAACCCTTCATGCATCTTGCCGGTCTGCCTGCGGAAATGGGACTGGTGTGGGCCACCTCCATTGTGGTCAACATCTACAGCGGCATCATAGTGTATGCTGCCATTTTTCCCACGCTGGAACCGCTGACCGTTGCACAGGTCTCGGTGTTGTCCACCATGATTCTGGTGGCGCACAATATGTTTGTGGAATGCAAAATCGCCCAGCGCTGCGGGCTGAGCTTCACAGTACAATTTCTGCTGCGCATGGCCGCCGCACTTATTTTCGGCTGGATTCTGCACATGATTTTCGGGCTGACAGGCACGCTGCAGCAACCGGCACAGCTTCTGTGGCAGCCGGAACAGGCCCCTGCCGGTCTGGCCGCATGGGCTGCGGGACAGGCCCGCAATCTTTTTTATCTTTTCTGGGTTGTACTCGGGCTGATGACAGTCATGCGTCTGCTGGATGTGCTGGGCATTACCCGCAGACTTAACACGCTGCTCAAGCCTGTGCTGCGCCTTGTGGGTATAGGGCAGAGCGCGGCCACCATCACCGTGGTGGGGCTTTCCATGGGAATAGCATACGGCGGCGGGCTGATAATTCACGAAGCCCGCTCCGGCAGAGTGCCCCCCGCCGATGTTTTTTCATCCGTCACGCTCATGGGTTTTTCCCACGCGCTGATAGAAGACACCCTGCTCATGATGCTGATCGGAGCACATATTTCGGCCACGCTCTGGGGCAGACTTATTCTTTCGCTGCTGGCCGTGGCCCTGCTGGCCCGCCTGTACGCCCGTTTTGTCCCTTCTGCACCGCAGACCGGTGCAGGTAACCCGCAAAAAGCCTGATTTTTGATGACACAGAAGCACAAAAACATCTGGATAAGCGCCGGAGAAATGTCCGGCGACATGCATGCAGCCAATCTGATACGGGCCCTGCAAACTCAGGATTGCGGCATAACATGCTCGGGCGTGGGCGGTCCCGACATGCGCAGTGCCGGCTTCAACGCCCTGTTCAGGGTGGAAGATCTGTCCGTCATGGGCATAACCGAGGTTCTCGGACACCTGCCACGGATACTCTCCATGCTGCGCTCCATCCGGCGCACCCTGCGGCAGATGCGCCCCGACGCCGTGGTTCTTGTTGACGCCCCCTCCTTCAACTTCCGCATAGCCCGCTATGCCAGAGAACTGGGTATTCCCGTCTTTTATTATATAAGCCCCAAAATATGGGCATGGCGCACAGGCAGAATCCGGTTCATACGCAGCCATGTGCATAAGGTCATCAGCATTCTGCCATTCGAAGTGGATTTTTATCGCAGCCACGGCATGGAAATAGAGTATGTGGGCAACCCGCTGGTGGATATGGTGAACTGGGACGAAATAGACGCCATGACTCCTCTGCCGCAGCGCATAGGGTTGCTGCCCGGCAGCCGGAAAAAAGAAATCACCTCGCTGATGCCGCAGTTTGCCATTGCCGCAGAAATAATGCACCGACGTCTGCCCGGACTTGAATTCCACTGCGTACGCGCCCCGGGCATAACCGAAGATGCACTGCGCAGGCTGTGGCAAACCGATGTGCCGCTGCACATGCATGCCCCCGACAACCGGTACAGCTTCATGCGCAGTTGCAACATGCTCATTGCGGCATCAGGCACTGTCACACTGGAATCAGCGCTGCTGGGCACCCCCACGCTGGTGACATACAAAGTTTCGCCCCTGTCGTTTGCCGTGGGCAAGCGTCTGGTCAGGGTTCCTTATGTAAGTCTGCCCAATCTTGTAATGCAGCGGGAAGTCTTTCCTGAACTGCTGCAGGAAAACGCCGACGGCACGGTACTGGCGCGCCACGCGCTGGCATGGCTGGAACACCCGGAACAGATGTCCGCCGTACGCGCGCAGCTTGCCACATTGCGCACCATGCTGGGAGCCCCCGGAGCCCCTGCCCGCGCTGCCGGTATTATTCTGAAAGCACTGGGCACCGCCGCCTGAAATTCTCGCCGCGCGGCATAACACCGCACGGCTGCGGCCAAAGCCCGTGCAGACGCGCCTGCGGTGTACCGCCTTTTCTGTCCTGCGGCACACAGCATGGCACCTTACTGTACGCGTCTGAACTGCCCTGCTTTCCGTTACAACAAAAACGCCCTGCGGTCATACGATCGCAGGGCGTTACGTCATTGCGCTTAAGCCAGAATCAATAACGCTGGTCGCTGTGCCAGCGCCATGCGGTTTCAATGATCCGGTCTATATCCGTATAAACAGGAGTCCATCCCAGCGCGGTACGGGCACGTGCAGCATCGGCCACCAGCATGGGAGGATCGCCAGCCCTGCGTCCTTCCACGGTAAAGGGAATATCAACACCTGTCACACGGCAGGCGGCGTCCAGAATTTCGCGCACGGAAAAACCGTTGCCGTTACCCAGATTGAACACTGCGGCACCGGCATGAAGGGTCATATACTCCAGCGCCGCCAGATGCGCGCTGCACAGGTCCGTCACATGGATGTAGTCGCGTACGCACGTCCCGTCCGGCGTCGTATAATCATCGCCGAATATCTTCAGGCCGTCGTTTCTGCCCAATGCCGCCAGCAGTACGTTGGGCAGCAGATGGGTTTCGGGCGAATGCGCCTCACCTATGCCGCCGTCCTCGTCAGCTCCCGCCGCATTGAAGTACCGCAGAGAGACAGAACGCAGGCCATACGCGGTCGCATGGTCGACAAGCATGGTTTCCACCATGAGCTTGGACCGCCCGTAGGGGTTTACCGGCAAGCATGGATGATCTTCTGCAATGACAGGTGCCTGCGGATCGCCGTACACGGCCGCCGTACTGGAAAACACCAGCCGCCCAACGCCGCTTTCGCGCATGGCTTCCAGCAGATTGCAGGTGCCCGTCACATTATTGGTATAATACAGGGCGGGATGAACAACCGATTCGCCCACCAGACTTTTGGCAGAAAAATGCATAACCGCATCAAAGCAGTATTCACCGAACACGCGCCGCAGGGCCTGCATATCCAAAAGGTCGCCGCGCACAAATTCCGCCTGCCCGATGGATTCAAGATGTCCTGTGGAAAGATTGTCAAAAACAACAGGCAGGTGTCCGGCACGCATAAGCGCCCTGACCATATGTGAACCGATATACCCGGCCCCGCCGCATACAAGCACCTTCTGAGGCTGCATAGCTTCGTGTCTCCCTGTCATTAGTATCTGTCAATAAAATCGCCGCGTGATGTAATGCCCCTGCAGACAGTACGTATCCCCGCTTCCGCCATCACCTGCCGATATCAGACGCGAACCGCATGCATTGCTTCGGCGGCTTCTATTCCGTATGCTTGCATTTCTGCAAATTCGGAATCCGGAAGATGAAAACTAACCCGTTAAGCAAGGTCTTTCAACCACACAGCCATCCGGTACCATGAGAAAAAAGAATCTGATGCATTTTTGTCTGTGGCTGCTGGCAGCCGTCATGGCGGTGTATCCGCCTGTATGCCGCGCGGCCGGTGCCGACCTGAAGGCAATGGCCGATGCCGTCATAGATACCGGCGTGAAATACGATAATATCCCCGCCCTGATGAATCCGGAATATGTGACCGTTCCCAATGCGTCACTCAGTCTGGAACGCGGAGAACCTGTATTCGTCATACACCTGCCGCAGGGCGTACGCATCTACCCGCAATACATCATGGTCTGGCACGAAGCCGTCAACGAGACCACACCCGACGGTGCACCCGTGCTCATCACATACAGCCCTCTTACCGGAGCGGTGGCGGGCTACAGCGCACGTGCAGGCCGCTTTGATACATCTTTCGGCGTTACCGGCAAGCTGCTGAACGCCAACACGGTGCTGTATGACAGAGCCACCGGCAGCCTGTGGCCGCAGATAACAGGCACCGCCATCGAAGGTCCGCTGGAAGGTACCACGCTGGAGCGCCTGCCCGTGCTGTGGACAACGTGGGAAAAAGCGGCCGGACGCTGGCCCGGGGCACTGGTTCTTTCGCGGGCAACAGGCTACAGACGCTCGTACGGCAAAGACCCCTACGGTTCGTATCGCTCCGGCAACAGCTATTACCAGAACAATACGGTAACCTTTCCTGTCATGCATGCCGATGCCCGGTTCAATGCCAAAGAACCCATGCTGGGACTGACCCGCGACAACCTGCAGACAGCGGTGCACAAATCGCAGGTAAAGGCGCAGGGAGTCATCAACTTCACCATGGGAACCGAACCGCTGGCGGCGGTATACGACAGGCAGCTGGACGCGGTACGGATTTTTTCCCGCGTGGTGAACGGCAAGACGGTCTCGTTGTTCATGCGCGACCGCACCATGGCAGATTCTGAAACCAATTCCGAATGGACACCGGAAGGAACCTGTGAGTTCGGCGTACTGCGGGGCTATCAGCTTACACGGGTGCCTGCAGTGGAAGTAATGTGGTTCGCCTGGGCGGCATATTATCCGGAAACAACGGTCATTCCGCCGGCCGAAAACAGCTGGTAGCTGCGGTACCGCCCTACTGCTGCAGCGGCCGTGAAATACGTGTGTCAGCGGTCCGGTACCGAGTGAAGCCTGTTGACCAGCAGGCGGTGTGCGCACCGCAGAAACAGCCTGACTGCGGCCCTGTCCGGCCCGTCGGGGGGGCGGTACAAAAAGCGGTGCAGCACGGCAGCCTGCCCCAGAGTCCGGAATAGGTTTCTTTTCAGCAACCGCATGTAAAACGTGCCGGCACCATGTTCCTCATGCAACACGCTGCCTGCGGCACGCACCGGCAGTGCCTGCATGACCGCCTGCGCCGCAAGACTGCCCGACAGCATGGCGTAGTAAATCCCCTCTCCGAAAACGGCATCGGCAAAGCCTGCGGCATCACCCGCCAGCAGAACCCTGCCTGAAAAAGGGCGCCGCAGATGCCCGCCGAACGGCAGCGTATATCCGCGCGGCTGCGGTATATGCCCCGCCTGCACGCCGCAGCCGCACAGCCATGTGCGCAAAACACGTGCCGGATGTTCACCACGGCACAGCAGCCCGCCCACTCCGGCCACAATATTTCGCCTGTTGGGAAACAACCAGCCGTAGCCTCTTTGCAGCAGCCCCAGATGCACGGAGGGAAGCTGCACTTCTTGCGGCACATGCCAGCGGGGCACGGCGACCTCCACAGCCACAGCCTGACGGACAGAATGCCGCAACCCGCCGCAGACAGCTTTGCGCACGGTACTGTGCACGCCGTCGGCAGCTATGATAAATTCGGCGCAAACACTGCTGCCGTCGTGGCAATGCACTTTTCCCGTGCGGCAGTCCGCATGCACGACTTTTGTACCCTCGCGCACAACAGCCCCCGCAGCGGCAGCACTCTTCAGCAGACGGGAGTCAAAACGGTCGCGGCGCACAAAATAAAACGGACTTCCGTTGCTTCCTGCAACAATCCTTCTGCCGCCCGCATAAATATGGTAGGAGTTTTCACAGCCTTCAAGCGCGCCCGCGCGTGCAAGACATGATGCGTCCATGCCGAAACAATCGCGCAGAAACGCCGTGCTTTTACCGGTCAGCAGCCCGCCGCACAGTTTGAAGCGCGGAAATTTTCCGGCATCGATAACCATGACGGTGTAACCGTTACGGGCCAGAGTAAAAGCCGCAGAGGCCCCGCACGGCCCGCCGCCCACTACGACGGCATCGTACCTGAAAAGACCATTGCCAGACACACAAGGCTCCCGTAACATCCATGCGCCGGAGCATAAAGCACGAGCAGTTTCAAGAGGATAGGAAAGACTATGTTATCACGGCACGCTTTGCAAGCGATCGCGTTCGATTTTGACGGAACGCTTGCAGACTCAAGAATAGACTTCACCGAGATGAGGGCCGCACTGCACGCAACGGTCAGCCGCTTCATGCAGCCGCCTTCTGACAGCGGTATGTATATACTGGAATGGCTGGAAGCTGCAGAAAACGAACTGGCAGAAACATCAGCACCACAGGCGGCCCTGCTCAAGCAGGCCACGCTGAAAACCATAGAAGAAATAGAAGTGGCTGCCGCACGCAGAGGGCAGATGTTTTCCGGAGCTGTGCATATGCTGCAACAGCTGAAATCCGCAGGCATTTCCACATATATCGTCACCAGAAACTGCCGCGCCGGAGTGCTGGCCATGCTGCCGGAAGCATACTCGCTGTGCACGGGTGTTTTCACCCGTGACGACGTGACCGCAGTCAAACCGGACCCCCGCCATCTGACGCAGGCTCTTGCGGTCTGCGGCTGTCCGGCGCAGAATGCTCTTATGGTGGGTGATCACCCCATGGATATTCTGATGGGAAAACAGGCCGGAGCCGTCACAGCCGGAGTGACCACCGGCGAAGGAAATCATGAAACCCTGCAGCAGGCCGGTGCGGACTACATAGCGGACAGTCTGCAAGAACTTATGCAAAGCATCGGGCCTGCCCTTGCCGCGGCAAAACAGCAGCCCCGGAAAGACCGCCCCTGAGTGCTACGCGGAATATACCGTCACCGCCGCACCGCCGCAAAAAAGGCGATGGCGTTCCAGCTCCCTCAGGCCCTGCCGGTGGGCCAGCCCCTGCATGCCTCCGGCCTGCATGAAGCTGCGGAAGAAACGGTAATGCATGCGCCCTGCCATACGTTCCGGCAGATGCATAAGCAGCGCACCGGGAACTTCCAGCACACGCTCCGGCATAGTATATTCGGCAACAATCAGCTGCCGCGCAACCCGCACACTTTCGGCCAGCACCGCCGCAGCCTCTGCCGGCGGCTTTTCGTGCAGGGCAAAGGCAATGACTGCTGCGTCAAACGTATTGTCAGCAAACGGCTGAAGGATACCGTCGGCCCGCAGCAGCGTTACCGCGGTTCCGCGGTCTTCACCTTTGCCCGCAGCTCCGCGGCAGGGGCCGCTCCTGATACCGGCTTTGCATAACGCCCTCATGCCCTGTTCCAGCATGGCACCGGAAATATCAACACCGGTGTAGTCATGCACACCATGCGGCAGAAAAACGGCCTGCCGCGCCGTGCCGCAGCACACATCCAGCACACGGCGGCATGACAGCCGCTCCAGCACACAGGCTATCCGGCGGCGCACCGGATCAAGCACAGGGTTCAGCACCCTGTCATAATGCCGCGCCATACGGGCATAAGGATCGTCTGCGCCGCCCATAGCCGTCAGCACGCGCAACCGGTTCTGCTGCGTACAAACTGCTCCAGCCGGTTCATGGCCTCATGAATCTTTTCCAGAGAGCTGGCATAGGAAAAACGCAGGTACCCCTCGGCCCCTTCGCCGAAGTCAATGCCCGGCGTCACACCCACGTGTGCCTGCTCCAGTATTTCAAATGCCAGAGCATAGGAATCCGCTGAAAGAAAACGGGCATTGGCAAGCACATAGAATGCTCCCGTGGGCTCCACGGTGATGCCGAACCCCATCTCGCGCAGACGGCGGATCATAAATTTGCGGCGCTCGTCGTAAATAATGCGCATACGGGCCACATCGGCATCACATTGTGTCAAAGCCGCAATACCCGCATGCTGCGAGACGGAGTTGGGAGAGATGAAAAAATTCTGGCACAGCTTGCGCAGCACCGGAACCCATGCATCCGGAGCAATAACATACCCCAGACGGAGTCCGGTCATGGCATACAGCTTTGAAAATCCGTTGAACACGAAAGCATTATCTGTGAATTCAAGAATCGTGTGCTCTTTTTCACCATATTCCAGCCCGTGATAAATCTCATCGCTGATGACGGGAATTCCCAGAGAGGCAATGCGGCGCATCCTGTCTGCCGGCAACTGGTTACCTGTCGGATTGGAAGGGGAATTGATGAAAATGGCTCTGGTACGCCCGGTCAGTTTGGCCTTGATGGCATCCACACGGTACTGAAAGCCGTCTTCCTCATAAACGCGGACTTTTACCGGTACCCCGCCTGCAAAACTGATAAAGCTGGGGTAGCAGGCGTAATGAGGGTCGGAAATGATGACCTCGTCGCCCTGCTGCAATAAGGCACCGAACAGCATAAACATGGCAGGAGATGTGCCGCTGGTCACGGCAATGCGTTCTGGAGAAACATCAACACCATACCGGCGGCGATAGTCCTTTGCGATGGCCTGTCGCAACTCAAGCATGCCCATGCTGCCCGTGTAGTGGGTGTGTCCGCCCTCCACAGCCTGCACCAGCGCCTGCCTGACCGGTTCCGGCACATCAAAATCCGGCTCGCCCAGAGCAAGATGGATAACATCGGCGCCCTGCCTTTCCAACTCCTGAGCCCGCTCAAGCACATCCATTGCATAAAAAGGCTTTATACCCGCCGTTCTGCCGGTTTCCTTCATGCACTTTCTCCGTTCTGCGTCATGGCGGACATTCCGCACATGTGCTTCGTTTTTCCATTATACGGCAACAGCCGCAAGCACTCCGGCCCTGATGTCATCAAGCACCCCCGTCCCGTCTTCCGGCAGCTGGCGGACCAGAGCAGCCATCACTCCCTGCTCTTTCACCAGACGCAGCGCAGCCCTGTTGCGAAAACCGTAAACCCAGCTGCACAGCAGCAGAATGAAGTCGTTCAGGTAGCGCATATCTTCATAGCCCACCTGTTCTCCGGCCTGCACGGCAGCAGCCACAGACCGGCTCCAGCAGGCCGGACAATCCTGCAGGTCAAGGGTGACCACGTCATTACGCGGCCCGTCCGGACGAAGATAACAGGCGATCACACCCATGATATCTATTTTGTCGGCATCTCTGACCACATCTGTCACACTGCGCAGTTCCTCAGGTATGCCCCGGGGCAGAGATCTTCTATTGTGCAGAGCCACGGCTCCCAGCGCCAGCCGCCTTACACCAGTCTTTTCCGCCCCCAGAACGCCGAGAGAACGCAAGGTGCGGCACCCCAGCAGGCCGTGGTTTGCCGAAGTTCTGTCATTGAACGTTCCCCAGCGCATATACTGCGGAAACCTTCCGGTATCGTGGTACAAAGCCGCCAGAAGAGCAGCGCGCTGCAGCTCTTCCCGCCGGTAAAAAGGACTGTCTTTTTCAGCTGCCGCGACGCGTACCATGGCTGCTGCATTTTCCAGCACCCGCCATGTATGACCTGTTTTCAGGCGCAAAGGCTCGTCGTCACCGCTGCAGGCCTGAAGATGCCAGTCGGCATATTGTGCAAACCAGCGGCGGTGCGCGTCGATGTCGTTTCCGGCAGCGGCCTGCACGGCACCCGCATGTGCAAAGACAGGACACCCGGCCATGTTCAGTCCCTTCCGCGATAAAAAAGGCCGTCCGGGCGTCTGCGTGTACCGGAACCGTCTTTCTGTGCTTTTTCCCGTTCTTTACGGGCCTGCTCGTTCCACTCGTCCCACTTTTTTTCCCGCAGGATTCCGCCGGGACCAAACAGAAAACGCAGGTAGCCGATGATCAGCAGAAAAAAGACCGCGATCATGGCATATTGTCCCCATTTGGTATTCAAAAAAACAGCCAGCTGCATCTTCCAGCCGTCCGGTGCCTGCTGCGCCGCCTCCTGCGCGGCAAAACTGCCGGCCGCAGAAAGACATACAGCAGCCAGAGAAACCGGTAAAACCTGCATCAGCCGCATAATGTTATTCATACTGCACCCCTTGCGCCATAGTGTTGCAGCCGCTTACGGCCGGTTGCGCGGTAGGCGTTCCGCCTTGGGCATGGATGTATGACGCCGCGCCGCCCGATGCAACCCGCCCACAAAGGGCCGCCGCGCCGCCAGAACGGCTTTGGCGGGCCACAATTGCGACAACCCTCTGTTTCCATTTACATTTTAGGCAATTGAGTGCAAGTTTTTTTTCTGTTATCTTCATTGTTTAATCATCCGAAACACCCAACCCATCAGCAGCATGCCACAATTTGTCCATCTTCATTGTCATACGGAATACAGCCTGCTCGACGGCGCCATCCGCCTGAAAGATCTTTGCGAAAAAGCCAAAGAATTCGACATGCCTGCCGTGGCCATTACCGACCACGGCAACATGTACGGAGCCGTATATTTTTATCAGATGGCCCAGAAAATGGGCCTGAAGCCCATCATTGGCTGCGAGGTATATGTCGCCCACGGCGACCATACCGACAAAACAGGCGATATGGCCAAAAAACGCTACCACCTTGTCCTTCTGGCACAGAACAGAACAGGGTATCATAATCTGGCAAAACTGGTCACGCGCGGCTTTACAGAAGGCTTTCACTACAAGCCCCGTGTCAGCAAAGACCTGCTGAGGCAGTACAGTGAAGGCATCATAGCTCTTTCCGCCTGCCTTGCAGGCGAAATTCCGCGGGCGCTGCTGAACGAAGGCATGGACCGCGCCATTGAACTGGCCCGCGAATATGCCGAAATATACCCCGACAGGTTTTATCTGGAGGTTCAGTCAAACGGCCTGAAGGAACAGGACGAGCTGAATGACAAGCTGATAGAGCTTGCCGGTATAACCGGTCTGCCGCTGGTGGCAACCAACGACTGCCATTATCTGGAAAAAACCGACGTTGAAGCGCACGATACCCTGCTGTGCATCCAGACCGGCGCCAAAGTCACCGACGAGCGCCGCATGCGCTTTGAGACTACGGAACTGTATTACAAGTCGCCGGACGAAATGGCAGCCGCCTTTGCCCATGTTCCGGAAGCCATAGAAAACACCGTCAAAATTGCCGGACAGATTGATGTCACGCTGGACCTCGGGAACTATTATTTCCCCAACTACGAACTGCCGGAAGGCATGACGCTTGAAGACGAATTCCGCAAGCTTTCGCACGAGGGGCTGCAGAAACGTCTGGAGATTCTGCCCTACCGCGACCAGATAGACGAACCCGCCTACTGGCAACGTCTGGAAAAAGAGCTTGAAGTCATTTGCAGCATGGGTTTTCCCGGTTATTTCCTCATCGTGCAGGACTTCATCAACTGGGCAAAAGACAACAAAATCCCTGTGGGTCCGGGCCGTGGCTCCGCTGCCGGATCCATCGTGGCATGGGCGCTCAAGATAACAAACCTTGACCCCATTCCCTACAACCTGCTGTTTGAACGCTTTCTGAACAACGAGCGTGTGTCCATGCCTGATATCGACGTGGACTTCTGCGAACGCAGGCGCGGCGAGGTCATACAGTATGTAGGCAGAAAGTACGGCGAAGATTCAGTTGCCCAGATAACCACCTTTGGAAAAATGAAGGCAAAGGCGGTAGTGCGCGACGTTGCGCGGGCACTGGGGCTGTCTTTTCAGGACGGGGACAGAATAGCCAAGCTGATTCCCGAAGACCTGAAAATGACGATTAAAAAAGCTCTGGACATGGAGCCGGACCTTAAAACGCTTTACACCAACGACCCGCAGATACGCAAACTGCTCGATATTTCCATGCGGCTTGAAGGACTTTCGCGTCATGCGTCCACCCATGCCGCCGGCGTGGTCATTTCAGACAAGCCCATGTTCGAGTATCTGCCGCTGTATCGAGATAAAAAAGGCGGTATTGTCACCCAGTTCGATATGAAAATTGTCGAAAAAGTCGGTCTGGTCAAATTCGACTTTCTGGGTCTGCGCACCATGACGCTGGTACAGGATGCGCTGGACCTCATTGCCATGCAGGGCCTTACTCCGCCCGACCTCGACACCATGTCTCTGGAAGACAAGGAAACATACGAACTTTACTCCCGCGGTGAAACCGACGGCGTCTTTCAGGTGGAAAGTTCCGGCATGCGCCAGTACCTGCGCATGCTGCGCCCCTCCTGCTTTGACGACGTCATCGCCATGCTGGCCCTGTACCGTCCCGGTCCGCTGGGGTCCGGCATGGTGGATGAATTCATCAAGCGTAAACACGGAGAAGTGGCGGTCACCTATCCGCTGGAAAGCCTGAAAGACTGCCTGCGCGACACATACGGTGTCATTGTCTATCAGGAACAGGTCATGCAGATTGCCCAGATTGTGGCAAACTACACGCTGGGCGGCGCTGACCTGCTGCGCCGCGCCATGGGCAAAAAGAATGCCGAGGCCATGGCCGAAGAGCGCATCAAGTTTACGAAAGGCGCTAAAGAAAACAACGTTCCCGAGGCAAAAGCGACCGAGATATTTGACTTGATGGAAAAGTTTGCGGAGTACGGCTTCAACAAGTCGCACTCCGCGGCATATGCGCTCATATCCTATTACACCGCCTATCTGAAGGTGCACTACCCTGTGGAATTCATGGCCGCGCTGATGACGTCGGAAATGAACAATCAGGAAAAGGTGCTCAAATATGTGGCCTGCTGCAAGGATATGGGGGTTGAGGTTCTGGCTCCTAACGTGCAGATTTCGCGCCGCGAATTCAGCGTGCTGGACGGCAAGGTGACATACGGACTGGGCGGCATCAAAAACGTGGGAGACGAAGCTATCCGCGAGATAGTGAAAGCCCGCGAAGAAGACGGTCCTTTTCAGTCCATGCTGGACCTGTGCATGCGTGTGAATCTGCGCAAAGTCACCAAACGGGTGCTTGAAAACCTGATTAAAAGCGGTGCCTGCGACTGCCTGGGGTGCACCCGTCAGGGCATGGTGGCCGGACTTGATACCGTGGTGGCCCGCGCACAGAAAAAAGCCAAAGAAAAAGCCTCCAACCAGATTTCCATGTTTTCTGTCATGGAGCAGGAACCGCAGACCTGCCCCGGACTGGGTTTTGACTGCCCGGAACAAAGCATGGAGGAATGGGACGACGAAGAAAAACTGCGGAAGGAAAAGGAAGCTCTGGGCTTTTATCTCAGCAGCCACCCCTTACAGCCCTACCGGAAAGAAATTTTCCGGCTCAGGCTTACCCCGCTTGAAGACTGCCGCGAGATGGGACCTGAACAGAGTTTCAAATCAGCGGTGCTGGTCACTTCCATCAAGGAAATTCTGACCAAGAAAGGTCACCGGATGGCTTTTTGTCAGGTGGAAGACCTTACCGCCTCCGGTGAATGCATCTTTTTTCCCGAAGCTTATGCAGAATGCCGTGAGATGCTCCA
Organism: Oleidesulfovibrio vietnamensis; assembly: GCF_055388115.1. Taxonomy (NCBI): domain Bacteria; kingdom Pseudomonadati; phylum Thermodesulfobacteriota; class Desulfovibrionia; order Desulfovibrionales; family Desulfovibrionaceae; genus Oleidesulfovibrio; species Oleidesulfovibrio vietnamensis. Next base: position 1,644,423 of record NZ_AP042419.1, on the reverse strand, counting down.
ATCTGACCAGCCGCTGCTGCTTGAAGCGAAAATCAGTGATAAAAAAGATGACGAGCAGCCCGCAAAACAAGATGATGAAGAAGAAATTCTTAAAGAGATAAAAGTGATAGGCGAAGCGGTCATTCCGCTGGCAAAAGCCTGCCACGAAAGTGAAGAGCCTGTGACCATAGAGCTGGGGCTTCATCAGCTGCACTCGTCTGATCTGGACAGCCTGAAAGCACTGCTGCGCAAAAACAAAGGGACCATTCCCGTCAACGTGCAGCTGGTCATAGAAGACAGCTGGTGCCTGCTGCAGCTGGGGCCGGAATACTCCATCCAGCCCGGCCCCGTGTTTGATAACGACTTCAATCAGTGGAAAATGAAAGGAAAAACTACTCATGCCTAAGGGAATATGGCGCCTTACCGTGCGTTCCGACTTTGCGGCGGCCCATTCGCTGCGCAACTATTGCGGCAAGTGCGAAGCACTGCACGGCCATAACTTCGGCGTTGAAGCCACAGTGGAAGGGGGAATCCTCACGCCTGACACAGAGCTGCTGGTGGATTTTAAAGTACTGAAAAACGCACTGAAACAGGTACTTGACGGTCTTGACCACTGCGTGCTTAACGAAACGCCCCCCTTTGACACCTGCAATCCTTCGTCGGAAAATCTGGCAAGGCACATTTACCGGCATATGGCCCCCCTCGTACAACCGCACGGGGTACGCATGCACAGTGTGACCGTGTCGGAAAAGCAGGCGCAATCGGCTACCTATATGGAAGTGGACGAATAATGGCAGACCTGTCTTTCCGCAGTGTTTTCGAGATAGCCCTGCCGCTGTTTCTGATTATGGACCCGCTGGGCAACGCCGCAGTGTGCATCGGCATGCTGAAAGGTACAACACCCCGCGCCATGCGGGCTATCCTGCTGCGCGAGCTGTGCATCGCTCTCGGAATCATTTTCCTGTTCTATTACGTGGGCGACGCCATGCTCGCCATGCTGGATATCCATCCGTCCACCCTGCGGCTGGCGGGCGGCATCATCCTCTTCATGATATCCATCAAGATGATTTTTCCGCGGGATGAAGGGTATACCGAAAAAACGCAGGATCCCTTCATCGTTCCCATTGCGGTACCGCTTATTGCCGGACCATCGCTGCTGGCGGCTGTCATGCTGTATGCTCACCGTGCCGAAGCGCCGTTTCCCGGTTCTCCGGCAGTGCTGCTGGGCATTCTCAGCGCATGGCTGGGTACCGCGGTTATCATGCTGTTCACCCCCGAAATGACCCGTGTGCTGGGAAAGCGCGGCATGCGCGCAGCCGAGCGGCTTATGGGGCTTATACTGGTGCTTCTGGCGGTGCAGATGCTGGAAAACGGCCTGATGCTCTTTGTCCAGAGCCTGCAGAGTGCGCTCTGACATCAGTCCTGCAGCCCCGCTCCGGCGGGGCTTTTTTTTTGCACAGTACCGGAGCAGATATCTTCCGCTGCGGCCCATGTGTCCCCCCCTGTAACGCAAGTGTCTGCAACACCCCTGCAATCCGGCACTCTCCGGAACCGGAGGATCAGCCCGCAGGATACGCGGAGCACCCGTGACCATTCCGCGACCGGCGGCAATGCATTCTGTTTTTACAGATATGCCTTTACAAGACGCGACCTGTGGCTAGAGTAACAGTCTGGCCCAACAGCAAGCAGATACGGAGAACGCCATGAATGAGACAGTCCTTACCCCTTTCCTGTTCCGGCATGCCAGCAAGGATTTCGATCCCGACAGAAAAATTCCCGAAGACCAGTTTCTGACCATTCTGGAAGCAGGCAGACTCGCGCCCAGTTCCTTCGGCTTTGAACCGTGGAAGTTTCTGATAGTGCAGAACCCCGCCCTGCGCGCCGAGCTGCACCGGCACACATGGGGCGGCAAAAAGCAGATTCCCAACTGCAGCCATCTGGTTGTCTATCTGGCCCACAAACGCCCGCGTCTGCTGCCGGAAAGCGATTATATACAGTCTTCCATGCGTGAGGTGCTGCAACTGCCCGACGACATCATAGCCCTGAAAACGGACTATTACGGCAACTTCCTGCGCAGCGATTTCGGCATGATAGATAACGAGATGCGGCTTTTTGAATGGTCGTGCAGGCAGGCGTACATAGCGCTGGCCAACATGATGACAGCGGCAGCCATGATGGAAATCGACAGCTGCGCACTGGAAGGCTTTGTTGAAGCGGACCTGAACGCCGCCGTGAAGCAGCACCTTCAGGTGGATACGGATCAGTTCGGTGTTGCCTGCATGTGTGCCTTTGGCTACAGAGTGCGCCCCCCGCGGCCCAAAGCCCGCCACAGCATGGAAAACGTGGTACGCTGGTACGATTAATCTGCCGCAAAGACAGCGGACAATGACGGGGCAGGGAACCTCTGCCGCTCCGGTACCGCATGCGGCTGTCCTGCACCGTAATCCGCATGCCCGCAAAGACGCACACCATATAACGCAAAAGTCCCGCCGTCATCCGGCGGGACTTTTTTACGTAGCTGGCAAACAGCTCACTCCTGAAGCCCGAGCATTTCCAGCAGGGTCCGGCGGATGGCCGCGCGGTCTATGCCGGTGAGCTTACGAAGCTGTTTCTGAGTACCGTGCGTCACAAAATCATCCGGCAACCCCAACCGGCGCACGTGCACGCCGGCAAGACAGTCGTGATCGGCCAGCAGCTCCAGCACACCGGAGGAAAAACCGCCGGTTGTTGTGTTCTCTTCAAGCAGCAGCAGGCTGTCATGGCTGCGGGCCAGCGCCACAAGCTGCTCCGCGTCAAGAGGCTTCACAAAACGCGCGTTGAAAACAGAAACAGCCTTGCCGGTGGAGCGCTCTATTTCTTCGGCCACCGCCAGCGCGGGATGCACCCTGCTGCCCACTGCGATGACAGCAACATCCGCTCCCTTTTTGAGCAGCTCTCCCCTGCCGTGTTCCAGCACTCCGGGGTCGGCGGAAAGACAGGCTCCCACACCGATGCCGCGGGGATAGCGTATGGCCACAGGTCCTTCACCGGCCAGAGCCGTCTTCATGGCCTGCTGCAATTCGGCCTCGTCCTTGGGGGCAATGATGGTCAGATTGGGAATATGCCGCAAATAACTCAGGTCAAAAGCACCATGGTGTGTCGGACCGTCTTCACCTACCAGCCCGCCTCTGTCCAGACAGAACGTCACAGGCAGCTTCTGCAGACACACATCATGCACGATCTGGTCATACGACCGCTGGAGAAAAGTGGAATAAATGGCCACCACGGGCCGGAATCCCTGCGCAGCAAGACCGGCTGCAAACGTGACGGCATGCTGCTCGCAGATGCCCACATCCACAAACCTGTCAGGAAAACGTCGGCTGAATTCGCCCACTCCTGTGCCTTCGGGCATGGCGGCGGTAATGGCAATCACACGCTCGTCTTTTTCCGCCAGACTGCACAATGTGCTGCCGAACACTTCGGTATACGAAGGCAGTGAATCCGAATCCACAAATTTACACGCGGCACCGGTTTCCAGTTCAAACCGGCCCACCCCGTGAAAATAGGTGGGGTTGCTTTCAGCCGGTTCATAACCTTTGCCTTTTTTGGTCAGCACATGCAGCAGCACCGGCTCATCCAGAGCACGCGCCATCTGCATCACCTTGGCAAGATTGCGCACATCATGGCCGTCCACCGGTCCCACATAGTTGAACCGGAAGGCTTCAAACAACATACCGGGCGTAAAAAAGCTTTTCAGGCTGTGCTCACTGCGCTTGGCATAGTTGAGCATTTCTTCACCTATGCCCGGTACCGACTTAAGCCAGGTTTCCACATCGCGCTTCATGCGGCGCACCCAGCGCGAAGAAAGATTACGGCTGAGAAAAAGAGATAACGCACCGACATTCTTTGATATGGACATTTCATTATCATTCAGGATGACCAGAAGCCGCCGCCCCTGATGCCCCGCCTGATTAAGTCCTTCAAAAGCCAGCCCCGCGGTCATGGAACCGTCACCGATGATGGCTATGACATCGTTGTCATCTCCGGCCAGATCGCGGGCCATGGCCATGCCCGCCGCAGCCGATATGGACGTGGAAGAATGACCCACCCCGAAATGATCGTAGGGACTTTCCGCCATTTTGGGAAAACCGCTGATCCCCTGATACTGCCGCAGCGTGGAAAATTCATCGCGCCTGCCCGTCAGCAGCTTCCATGCATAGGCCTGATGCCCCACATCCCAGACAAATTTGTCCTTGTCGGGATTGAAAACCGACAGCAGCGCCAGCGTCAGCTCCACCACTCCGAGCGAAGGCGCCAGATGGCCGCCGTTCTGGGAAACCGTGCCGATGATGCGTTCGCGCAGTTCATCTGCCAGCTGCCGCAGTTGGTCGGCATCCAGTTTAGCCACATCCGTAGGGTGCTGAATCGAATCCAGCACATTATCTATTGTCATGCCTGTCTGGCTCATTCCCTTCTGTCCCGTTATCACTGCGGCAATGCCTGAAAACCGGCACACAACGTGACACGCAGTGTGCATTCATCCGTACCCCCGCAGACTCCGTACGGATAATGCGCGCCACGCATGCCGCAAAAACAGATGCCGCCGTACGCATTCAGCTACGACAGGGCACCGCTGTTAAAAAAATCACATGGCCCGATCGGCAATGTACTGTGCAAGTGCCCTGAGGAAAAGCGCATTTTCACCTTCATACCCCGACAGGCAGGCCACGGCGGCATCCACCTGCTGCTGCGCCAGCTCTCTGCTGCGCTCAAGCCCCAGCAGGCTCGGATATGTGTTCTTGCCCTGTCCGCTGTCACTGCCCACCGGCTTGCCCAGTGTCGCCTCGTCGCCGGTTTCATCCAGAATGTCATCAACAATCTGAAAAGCGGCTCCGATGGCTTCTCCATAGCGGGATATCCGTTCGGCATCTTCCTGCGGTGCGCCTGCAAGCAGGGCTCCGGCAAGACACGAACAGCGGATGAGCGCACCTGTTTTCATGGCGTGCATACCGCGAAGCATGTCCAAAGACACATCAGCGCGGCCGGTGTACTCCATATCCAACATCTGACCTCCCACCATGCCTCCGGCGCCTGCCGCAGCAGCCACCACAGACAAGGCGGAAAGCACTCTGGAGGCTTCCACAGCAGCTCCCGCCGATGCCATCAGGCAAAACGCTTCGGTAAGCAGGCCGTCACCGGCCAGTATGGCTGTGGCCTCGCCGAATTTTTTATGATTCGATGGCATGCCGCGCCGCAGGTCGTCATCATCCATGGCGGGCAGGTCGTCGTGCACCAGAGAATATGTATGAATAAGTTCGATGGCCGCGGCAAAAGGCAGCACCGCATCGCGCGCCAGACCGAAAAGACCGGCCGTGGTAAGGCACAGCACGGGTCGCAGACGCTTACCGCCGGCAAGCAGGCTGTAATCCATGGCCTTCAGAAGATCACAGGGTATTCCCCGCCCTTTAAGGCACCCGCCAAGATACGCTTCCACTTCCAGCGCTTCCGCCGCAAGCCGCTGCTTCATGGCCTGCGGTGTCATTTCGTCCGCATGAGACATGTTCACGTCCCTGTGTAAAAGTTGCTGTCCGTCGCCTGCCGCTGCAGAACGCAAAAAACCTGCCGGCGCACACAGATTCAGTCATCCGCCGCCGGAGAATCTTCCGGCATGTCAAAGTCCTTCAATACGCCGTCGCTGAATACTTTGATATCATTGCGCGCCGTTTGCAACCGTTTGCGGCACCCCGCAGCCAGTTCCAGACCTTCCTTGTACAGCGCCACGCCCTCTTCCAGAGGCAGTTCGCCGGTCTCCAGCCTGCGGACTATCTCCTGTAGGCGCGCCAGCTGCTCTTCAAAACCCGTCGTTCCGGTTCCGGTCATTATTATTCTCCGCTGCCGTGCAGGCTCACTTACTCGAACAAAGGCATGGGGTCTACAAAAACCCCCTGCAGGCTCAGGCCGAAATGCAGATGAGGCCCGGTGACCCTTCCGGTGCTGCCTACGGCACCTATCACCTGTCCCTTTTTCACACGTTCGCCTGCGCGAACGTCCAGTCTGGACATATGAAAATACATGCTGACCACTCCTTCGCCGTGGTCAATGTACACCGAATTGCCTGCAAAAAAATGATTCTCGGCCAACACAACCACCCCTTCGGCACAAGCCTGTATGGGGCTGCCCTGTGCACCGCGCAGATCAATGCCGGAATGCGGTTTGCGCGGCTGGTCATTAAAAAAACGCCGCAGGCCGAAAACGCTGGAAACACCCCCGGGCACAGGCCGGTGCAACGGCAAATCCCAGAACCGCATACCGGTACGCAATGCAAGAGCCTGCTTTACTCTTGCCCGCTCTTTTTCATGACGATCAAGGTCTGCCTTGGCAACGTCCACATAGCGTTTTTTTACCGTCAGACGCTGCACGGGGTATTCCTTATCCCGCACTTTCAGTTCGCGGCGGCTGCTGTGCGCGGCACCGGACACCACCGCGTCCACCCTCAGGGGCACCCTGCCCGGTTTTTGCGAAAGCCCCACACCAAGAAGAGCAGCGGCATAGCGGGCTTCACCGGCTCCGGTCTGCCGCACCTCCACAGGCAGATCAATGGCCTCGCCGTTCCACTGCACAGTCACTTTTTCCACAGGTTCATCGGCTATCAGGGTGACAACAAAAGGCTGACCGGGAAATACAACTTCCGGCGCTTCCAGACGCACAGCACCGCTTGCCGTCCGGGCACCGGACAGCAGAAAAAGCGCCAGCACGGAAAGAAAGACAATCCCGCCGGAAAAGAAAAATGTCTGCGGTCTGCCCTGCCGGGCACCACCACTGCGCGAAAACAAACGGTCATGACTCATCATCGGAACGGTCTCCTTTGATTTTTTTCCCACCTGCCGGCATACCGGCGGCCTCTGCCGCAGAAACAGCGTGCACAGCCGTCACCGCCACATCAGCCGCTCCGTCACGCACCAGCACCCGCAGGTTATCCCCCGCCTCAAGCCCTGCCACACTGCGGACAAAACCGCCGTCGGGACGCTGCAAGATGCTGTACCCCCGCTCCAGAGGGAGCAGCGGGTCCGCAGCTTTCAGCCGCAGCGTTTCCCGCTCCAGACGCACGGCGGCACGTTCCGCAAAAGATTCACCGGCACGCACAAGCCTTGCCGCAAGCTGACGCACGGCAAGCAGTCCGGTGTCCAGCGCCGCAGGGCCAAAGGCATGCCGCAGCGATGCAGTCTCTGCTGCCAGCCGGCGTTCCTTGCGTTCTGTCAGTGCCTGTGCGGCCGCCATCAGCCGCCGCACGGCTTCGGCAAAACGTTCATCCAGCCGTTCCAGCGACCGCTGCGGAGAAAGCCAGTGCAGCGCACGTTCGCACTCTTTCACGCTTTTCTCACGTTCCTGCATACCGAGTTCCCATGCGCGGTCAAGCAGCTGGGAAGCATCATCAAGCCGCTGTACCAGCTCCTGACGCTCCGGCCACAGCAGCTGGGCCGCATGAGACGGTGTCGCGGCCCTGACATCAGCCACCATGTCGGCTATGGCTGTGTCGACCTCATGCCCGATACCTGTCAGCACCGGTAAAGGACTTTCAAAAACAGCCTTTGCCACACGCTCGTCATTAAAAGCCCACAGGTCTTCCAGCGAACCGCCGCCGCGGATAAGCACCACAACCTGCGCCCAGTCATGCGCGGCGGCAAGCTCCAGAGCGGCGGCAATACGGGGCGGGGCATCATCCCCTTGCACCGGCACGGGGTAAATCCGTATGGAACAGCCGCTGCCCCTGTCGGCCGCAATACGCACAAAATCACGCACGGCAGCGCCTGTGGCCGCAGTAACAACAGCCACACGCAGGGGATGACGCGGCAACGGGCGTTTGCGGGCGGCATCAAACCAGCCCATACCGGCCAGCTTTTTCTTAAGCTCTTCAAACCGCAGGTGCAGTTCGCCCAGCCCCACATCCTGCGCAAGCTCGACCACAAGCTGATATGTGCCGCGCGGCCCGTATACCGTCACACGGCCCGCGCAGAGCATCTCCTGCCCGTTGCGCATGACAGCGGCCAGCCCGGGGCGCGGCCCGTCGTCAAAAACCTCGCCGGTAAGCGGGTCAAAGGTCTCTTCACCGCGCTGCGCATGACGAAACCACACACAGGCAAGCGAGGCGTCTTCATCTTTGAGAGAAAAATACACATGACCGGATGCCGGACGCGACAGGTTGGAAACCTGCCCCCTGACCCATACAAAAGGATACGCCGCCTCCAGCGTATTTTTTATACCGCGGGTCACTTCGCCGACCGAAAAAATCTTTGTCATACCCTAATATCCGGTCATATCTAAAAACATGCGGGGCACCGTCCGCACGCGGTCGACCCCGTTGAGATGCGCCTTGCAGCGCCATGCAAAACCGCCCGTATCCCGCAAGGGGGACACGGGCGGCAGACTGTCAGCGTATTACAGACCCCAGCCCTGCAGAACCTGCCTGCGCCATGCGGCAAAAGCCTGCGCAAACCCGTCCACGGACAGTTCCGTTTTTTCTCCGGTACGGCGGTCCTTGGCCTCCACAATGCCTCTGGCAAGGCCTTTTCCGCCAACAACCAGCTGCATGGGAACACCTATCAGGTCAGCATCCTTGAACTTGACCCCGGGACGCTCATTACGGTCGTCCATCAGCACATCGCATCCGGCTGCCTGCACTGCCCCGTACAGCTCGTCCACTCTGGCGTTCACATCATCGTTCTTGCCGTCCAGATTAAGCAGCAGCACCTCAAAGGGGGCAATGGGGGGCGGAAAAACAATGCCGTTCTCGTCACTGTTCTGTTCAATACAGGCGGCCACCACACGGGAAACGCCTATGCCGTAGCACCCCATCAGCATGACCTGTTCCTTGCCGTTCTCGTCAAGGAACTTGCAGCCCATGGCCTCGCTGTATTTTGTGCCCAGCTTGAAAACGTGGCCCACTTCAATACCGCGGGTAAGCTCCAGCGTGCCGGAACACCGCGGGCAGGGATCCTTTTCCGTAATCATGCGCAGGTCGGCATATCCCGAAAGGCGGGTGTCGCGTTTCAGGCTTACATGCCGCAGGTGCGTGTCTGCCTTGTTGGCACCGGTTATCCAGTCCGTGGCAAGCCGCAGCTCATTATCGGCAAACAGGCGTTTCACGCCCAGCCCCACAGGGCCGGCAAATCCCACCGGTGCGCCGGTCCATTCCCTGACCTGTTCAGGAGAGGCCAGCTCCAGAGTATCGGCACGCAGCAGGTTTTTCAGTTTGGCCTCGTTAAGCTCGCGGTCACCGCGCACCAAAGCGGCAACAGGCTCGCCGTCGGCCACATACAGCAGGGTTTTGATCAGCGCTGCGGCAGGCACATTCATGAACTCGCACACTTCTTCCACCGTGTGCCGGTCAGGAGTATGCACCTCTTCCACACCGGCAACGGGGGCATCGCATTCATCCAGCGTGCACACTACTTCCGCACGTTCGACGTTGGCGGAATAATCACAGTCGTGGCAGAATGCTATAGTGTCTTCGCCTGTTTCGGCCAGCACCATGAACTCATGCGAAAAACTGCCGCCTATGGAACCGGAATCCGCTTCCACTGCGCGGAATTTCAGCCCCATACGGCTGAAAATTTTCATATAGGCTTCGTACATGGCACGGTAGCTGAGATCCAGCCCCTGTGCGTCCCGGTCAAAGGAGTACGCATCCTTCATCATAAATTCACGGCCGCGCATCAGCCCGAAACGCGGGCGGATCTCGTCGCGGAACTTGGTCTGGATCTGATACAGATTCAGAGGCAACTGCCGGTACGAACGCACCTCACCCCGCACAAGGTCGGTAATGACCTCTTCGTGCGTGGGCCCAAGGCAGTAATCGCGGCCGTGCCGGTCTGAAATACGCAGCAGTTCTTTGCCGTAAAAATCCCAGCGGCCGCTCTCCTGCCACAGGTCGGCAGGCTGCACCATGGGCATAAGCAGTTCCTGTGCTCCGGCGCTGTTCATCTCCTGACGCACGATGGACGCCGCCTTTTCGATAGAGCGCAGCCCCAGCGGCAGATAAATATAAATCCCCGAAGTAAGCTTGCGGATCATTCCCGCACGGATCAGCAGCTTGTGGCTTACCACTTCCGCATCGGCAGGGGCTTCTTTAAGGGTGGGAATATAAAAATTGCTCCAGCGCATTGTTGTTTTTTACCGTCCTTGACGTTCAGCCAAAAATTTATCCAGTTCTTCATTAAAAGCAGCCAGCAGGTTGGAACCGCCTTTCACGGTCCGGATAACCTCGCCGTGGCGAAAAATGATACCCTTGTCACGGCCGCCGGCAATACCGATATCCGCTTCCCGTGCTTCACCCGGACCGTTGACCACACAGCCCATGACTGCCACTTTGAAACTCTGGGTTTCGTTCTGCAGCCTGCGTTCAATCTCTCCGGCCAGCGAAATGAGATCAATTTCGGTACGGCCGCAGGTAGGACAGGATATGATTTCCGGTCCGCGGAAACGCAGCCCCAGCGAACGCAGAATTTCCCATGCCACAGCCATTTCGGCCACGGGATCTTCCGTCAGCGAAACCCGCAAAGTATCACCTATGCCCTGCCACAGCAATATGCCTATGCCCACCGACGACTTGACAGAGCCGCGCAGCATGGTGCCCGCTTCTGTCACGCCGATATGCAAAGGATATTCACACTGCTGCCCGAGCAGCCGGTAGGCCGTTACAGTATCCGTTACGGAAGAGGATTTGAGCGAAATCTTGATGTTGTCAAAATTGCGGTCTTCCAGCATCCGCACATGGCGCAAAGCGCTTTCCACCATGGCCTCCGGCGTGGGACCGCAGTATTTTTCCACCAGATCGCGCTCCAGCGAACCGCCGTTCACTCCCACACGGATGACGGAACCGTGGGCCTTGGCAGCATCCACCACCTTGTCCACGTTTTTCTGACCGCCGATGTTGCCCGGATTGATGCGCAGGGCGTCCACGCCTGCCTCCAGAGCGGAAACAGCGAGACGATGGTCAAAATGAATGTCCGCCACCAACGGCACCGTGACCTGATCTTTGATCGGCCTGATAGCCCATGCAGCATCATCATTAAGCACAGCCACGCGGACAATCTCGCAGCCGGCTTCGGCAAGGCTGTTGATCTGTTCCACGGTCTGCTCGACGTCACGCGTATCGGTGTTGGTCATGCTCTGGACAACTACGGGATTATCTCCGCCGATACGCACGTTTCCAATGGTTACTTCGCGCGATTTTCTGCGTGCAATGGTCATGTAAAGCATCCTTATTGGCTCGGTTACGGATGCAGGCTTCATACTGCATTTCCACAGGCAAGCCAAGCATCGGGGCGGACAGGACGCATTTTATCCGCAGGGATGCGTTGACAGAAAGCCTGTGCAGCCACATACTATGCAACTGAGTTGCATTCTCATAACCCTATCACCGGCAGGAGTCAGTATGAACCGCCTGTTTCAGTACGCCGCAACGGCGTTTATAACATTGTTCACGGGGCTTATGCCCCTTGGCGGCACCGCAGCCGCGGCCGACGTTTCCGTGGCTGTCAGCATCATTCCGCAAAAATATCTTATCGAAAAAATCGCAGGAGACACAGCCGATGTCTCGGTGATGGTGCTTCCGGGTGCCAGTCCGGCAACATATGAGCCCCGCCCCGCTCAGCTCGCCGCCCTTGCCGGAGCCGATCTCTACTTTTCCATCGGGGTTCCTTTTGAATCGGCATGGCTTGAGCGCATTCTTTCGGCCAGCAAAGCCATGACACCGGTTGCCATGGATAACGGCATTACCAAACTGCCCATGGCGGAACACCATCACGAAGACGACCGTCATGCCCACAATGCGCACAGCCACGACGAAGACGGTCACCATGACCACGAGGAACACGGACACCACGAAACGGAACACAGCGACCATGCCGGAATTGCCCCGCATGAACACGGACATGACGAGCACGGGCATGACGAGCACGGGCACGAACACGAAGGAGGCAGCGATCCCCATGTATGGCTTTCGCCTGCCAATATGAAAGTAATGGCACGCACCGCGACAGAAGCTCTCATCAGAACAACGCCTCAGCATGCGCAGCTCTACCGTGCCAATCTGGCTGCTTTTGAGCAGGAAGCCGATGCACTCGACACGAAACTGCGCGCCATTTTCGCCTCCACTCCGTCAGACAGAAGAGCCTTCATGGTTTTCCACCCTTCGTGGGGATATTTTGCCGCCGATTACGGGCTGCACCAGATTCCCATCGAACTGCAGGGCAAGGAACCGAGCCCCCGCACCTTGCGTGAACTCATAGAGACAGCGCAGGAAAAAAATATCCGCGTCGTTTTCGCTGCACCGCAGTTTTCTCAGAAAAGTGCGGCTGTCATCGCCCGCAGCATAGGCGGTACCGTAGTCACGGCAGACCCGCTGGCTGCAGACTGGGCTGACAACCTCATCAGTGTGGCAGAAGCTTTTGCAGCCTCATTCGGTAACTGAAATGACGCAACCTGTCATAGATGTGAACGCTGTCAGCTTCAGCTACGACAGCCGCACAGCTTACGGCGACCGGGGACTGGCACTGGACAACGTTTCGCTGCGTGTGGACGAGGGCGAGTATCTTGCGGTGCTCGGCCCCAACGGCGGCGGCAAGACCACACTGTTCAAGCTGTTGCTGGGGCTGCTGAAACCCACAGCAGGAACAGTGCGCCTGTTCGGCGAAGAGCCGCGGGAAGTACTGCACAAGGTCGGCTATGTACCGCAAAGTATCACGGCGAAGCCCTCTTTTCCTGCCAGTGCGCTTGATGTGGTGCTGATGGGGCTTGCCAACCGTGACGGAAAAGGGCTGTTCGGCAGGTGGCGACATACCCCTGCCGAACGGCAGAAAGCCATGCAGTGCATGGAGACCGTCGGGCTGGAGCATCTTGCGGCCAGCCGCTTTTCAGACCTGTCAGGCGGACAGCGCCAGCGGGTGCTTGTGGCGCGGGCGCTGGTTTCCGACCCGCTCCTTCTGCTGCTGGATGAGCCCACTTCCAACATCGACCCGCAAGGCAAGTTCTGTTTCTACGAGTTTCTGGCAGAGCTGCGCGGCCCCATGACCATTGTTGTGGTCAGTCACGATCTGTCCATTGCCGGTTCCGCGTTCAGTGCCGTGGCACTTGTCAACAGAACGCTGAGGTACAATGCGGGGCCCGCATTGACTGCCGAGATGCTGACCATGCTCTACGGCACTCACGATAAAACCTGCCCCATGGGCACATTCATCAACTCCGTTTCGACCATCTTTCCCACGCTGCCGGAGAAAAAACATGATTGAAGCCCTTTCATATGACTTTATGCAGCACGCTTTGCTGGCGGCCCTGCTGGCCAGCATCGCCTGCGGCATCATAGGCACGCTGGTGGTGGTCAACCGGCTGGTTTTTCTGGCCGGCGGAGTCGCCCATGCGGCATACGGCGGTGTCGGACTGGCTTTTTATTTCGGGCTGCCCGTACTGCCGTGCACCCTCGGATTCTCTGTGGCCACCTCGCTGATCATGGCCGACATAGCCCGACGCGACAGACAACGGGCCGATGCCGCCATAGGAGTTCTATGGGCTGCCGGCATGGCTGCCGGCATTATCCTGCTGGACCTCACCCCCGGATATAACGTGGATCTCATGAGCTATCTTTTCGGCAGCATCATGGCGGTTCCCGCCGGAGACCTGTGGCTTATGGCGGGGCTGGATGCGGTCATCGTGAGCGCCGTAGCCTATTTTTACCAGCCGCTGCTGGTGGCATCGTTTGACGAAGAATACGCAGCCGCGCGGGGTGTTCCGGCCAGACTCCTGTACCTGCTGCTCATCGCCATGGCGGCAGTCACCGTGGTCATGCTCATCCGCATTGCGGGGCTTATTCTTGTCATCGCGCTGCTTACGCTGCCCACTTTCGCCGCGGCGCGCACCGCGCGCACCATGGGCGGCATGATGTTTGCCTCCACGCTGTGGAGCATGGTGTTCTGCCTGTGCGGTCTGTGGCTTTCGTACATGTTCAATCTGACATCCGGCGCGGCCATCATAGCCGCCGGAGTGGCTTGCGTCTGCGTCACAGCTGCGGCCTCGCGGCTGCGCAGAGCGCGCACCGCCGCACTGTAGGATGGCATAATGACAGACAACCATCATACCGCCGGCGCTGAACAGTGCCTTTTGACGGCAGGGCTGGAAGCCACCCCCAACCGTCTGGCCGCACTGCGCGCCCTGCACGGCATGGGATATGCCGCAAGCGCGCAGGAGGTGCTGGAAGCCCTGCCGGCAGGAACCATGGACAGAGTTACCCTGTACCGCACGCTGGATACGCTGGCGGCACGGGGAGTTATCAGCAAAACAAGCGCCGCCGACAGGTCGTTCCGCTACTGCAGCACACCGGAAAACGGTATAACGCCCCACTGCCACTTCTATTGCCGCAAGTGCGGCAGAATGCATTGCCTTGCTCCCGCACCGCTGGAACAGTGGGCCATGCGCACAGCCGCAGAACATAATGTAGACGTGCAGCGCATCGAAATACGGCTGGACGGGCTGTGCGCCGCCTGCTCCAAAAGACAGACTGACCATTCCTGACATACAAAGGCCCCCCGCGGGCCTTTGTTTCTTTATGACCTCCGCATTTTCTGCACCGGCATATCCGGATGCTCTCTGCACTTAAGAAATACCGCCAGCTGCCGATATGCTTATCGGATGCTACTAATTCGCCGCAGGGAAGCGGCAGAAGTATACGGAGGACATGGATGTCAATCCTGAAAAATACACTGCTGGCATGCGCCATGGCGGGAGTGCTGACGACAGCGCCCGCAGCGCTGGCCGAAGACGTGCAGCACGGCACCGGCATGGAAGGCTTTAATACCGGCACGGCGTTGCGGGTGCAGAATCCGCAGGGCGACCACACGCTGGTACAGGGCGGCAGAACCACCCTGCGCACCGTGCACGGGCTGCCCCGCGGAGTTGTGGTGTCCGACGGCAACAACGGTCTTGTGCACATCACCGAAGACCGTGCCGTGCAGCCGCCTTCGCCTGAATACGACGACGCCCGTGAGCTCAAACTGAAAATACGAGAACTGGCGGATCAGCTGCTGGAAGGCAAGGCGGAAAAAGCGCTGAAAGGCGTTGCCGCACTGCCTGCTTCTTTTGTCAATCAGGACAATTTCGAGCAGAGCTCATCCTTTGGCAGATATATTGCCGAACAGCTGTTCTACGAATTCAACCAGCGGGGCTTTCCCGTACGGGAATACCGGCTTCAGCAAGGCATAGCCACACGCCGAGCCGAAGGGGAATTCATTCTCTCGCGCGGCAATCAGGTCATCGCGGCTTCTCCCGCCGCCAATATTTATCTGACAGGCACATACTACCGCGACAGATACAGTGTATTCGTCAACGCGCGGCTTATCAGAGCGTCCGACGGCCTTGTGCTGCGCACGGGACAGCTGGTGTTTCCGGTAACCGGTGTCACCAGACGCATGCTGGCATCCACGGATGTAAAGCTGGAATCCACCTATGTCGGCATGCAGGATTTTGAAATAATGACCCGCGCCACTGATCTGACAAGTATCGACCTTGGCGACGACATTCATTAACGGAGCAGCCATGCGCAACAGCAAAGTCGCAATCATCATGGCCCTGTGCACGGGTGCCGTCCTGCTGACGGCAGGGTGCTCCACCATGCCGGAACAGGCCCCGCCCCCTCCTCCGCCCGCACAGGTGGTGGTGGAATATGATTCACAGGCACTGGGCAGCTACCGGCAGGCGCGCCTTTTTATGGAACAGGGGCGCTACGAACTGGCACGGGAACAGTACCTTGTGGCACTCTCTCTTGCCCGCAATGAAGACCTGCGTGAACGCCTGCAGCATGAACTGCAGGCAGCCGACCGCATGGTACGCAGCATGCGCTGAAATCAGCGCGGGAGATACGGACATGCATGTCAGAACATATTCATTTCATATAGCCGTCGGCCTGCTGATGCTGGCGCTGCTGCTTCCTCTTGCCGCAGCCGCCCAAAGTCTGCCCCAGGCAGCTGACGCCGTGGCGCGCAGCATAGACAGCCAGCTGGCCGAACGTCTGGGCCTGTTTGAAACCCCCGTCAAAGGATACTCACTGATAGTGACCACCCCTGTGGATATAAACGATTTTGAAGCAGCCAACCCGCTGGCACGCCAGATGAGTGAAGAACTGGCGGCATGGTTCGCTCAGGCCGGTTACAAGGTGCAGGAAATCCGCAAAAGCCGCGGCGTGATGTTTGCACCGCGCAAAGGCGAAATAATGCTTACCCGCAAACAGCGGCTGCTTGCCAACGAAAACCTGCGCACCACCCTCATGCTGAGCGGAACCTACACGCGCACCCCGAAGCATGTCCGGTTCAACATACGACTGCTGCATGCCCCCAGCAACGAGGTGCTGGCCATGGCCAGCGGCACGCTGCCGCTTACCCGGGAGCTGCGTTCGCTGCTGGATTCGGGCCACATGTACCGCGCCACAGGATATTCACCCAGTGTAGGCACCTCGCTGCGTTGACAACCGGCCGTACAAAAACAGACCGCCCCGTGATGCCACGGGGCGGTTTTTTGCTGTACCGTTCTCAATACATCAGCGATGGCAACAGGGTGACAATCTGCGGAAAGCAAAGCAGCAGGGCAATGCCCGCAATCACCGCCACAAGAAAAGGCAGAACCCCCTTAAACACACTCTCGAGAGCTATACCGCCCGGAACAACCTGCTGGGCAATGCCGTACACAACATAAACATTTATACCCACCGGCGGAGTGATGACCCCCATTTCAGTTACCAGCACAATGATGATGCCGAACCAGACAGGGTCGTACCCCAGATTGAGCACCAGCGGATAGAACACCGGTATGGTCAGCATGACCAGCGCCAGTGAATCCATAAAGCAGCCGCCCACAAAGTACACGGCCACCACAAGTCCCATAACGGCAAAGGCCGGCAGATCAAAACCACCTACCCAGCCGGCAATGTCAAAAGGAATACGGGTCACGGCAAGAAATTTGCCGAACACGGTGGCACCGGCTATCAGCAGCATGACCATGCATGATGTGCGCAGGGTCTCATCCACGGCTTTGACAAAACCCCGCCATCCCAGATGCCCTCTGGATACGGCAAGCACAAACACCCCGAGCACGCCGATGGAAGCAGCCTCCGTGGGGGTGAACCAGCCGTAGAACATGCCGCCGATGACAAGCGCAAAAACAAGCAGAGTGTCCACCAGCCCCATAAGTGAACGCAGACGGCAACGCCATGACGAACGCCGGCCTGCCGGTCCGTGCTTCGGGTACAGCAGGCACTGCACCGCAACCGCCGCGATAAAAAGCAAGGTAAGCAGCAAGGCGGGCAGAATACCGGCCACGAACAGAGCGCCTATGGACTGCTCTGTGAGCACTCCGTAAACCAGCAGAACAACACTGGGCGGCATGATCATGCCCAGCCCGCCGCCGGAAGCCACGGCGCCGGCGGCCAGTTCGTCCGAATATCCGAAGCGCTTCATCTCGGGCAGGCCCACTGTGGCCATGGTGGCCGCCGTGGCCGGACTGGATCCGCAGACAGCGCCGAATGCCGTACAGGCGGAAACCGTGGCCATGGCCAGCCCGCCGCGCACATGGCCCAAAAAACAATACGCGGTGTCATAAAGCCGCCGGCTTATACCCGCGTTGAAAGCAATCTGCCCCATGAGAATGAACAAAGGGATGGTGCTCAGCTCGTGCGAGGCAAACGTGGAATATACCGACCGCCCCAGCATGTTCAGCCCGCCGGTGACGCTGGTAAGCATACTGAACCCGACAACCCCCACCAGCAGCATGGCATAAGCCACCGGCATGCGCAGCATGAAAAGCACCATCATGGCAGCAATGCCGCAAATACCCGCAATCGTGGGATCCATCATGCTTCTCCCCGTACGGCCCGCAGCACGTCGCACACCAGATGCAGCGCGAACACAACAACGCCCAGCCCCACCAGAGCGACTACCAGATATTCCGGCAGTTCCAGATTCATGGACAGTACGCCGGAACGGCGCATGGAAACGGCATAATCGAAAAGACGCCATGCCAGAACACTGAACAGCGCCAGACAGACTGCATCGACCAGCAACCTGATCACCCGCCGCACTTTCCGGCCGTACCGTCTGATAAAAATCTCCACCGCGATATGACTTTGCATCCTGTGCGCATACGGCAGTGAAAAGCCCGCCGTCAGCGCCGCCAGAAAGGCCACAAGCTCTTCTGTACCGAAAAGCGGCGAAGCAAAGGCCCTGCCTGCCACATCCGCAGCAGTAACCAGCACCATACCGCACAGGGAGCATCCTGCACCCGCCCGCATCAGGTTCTCTGTCCCCGACAGCATACCATCAAGCCATTTCACTTCTGTTTCCTCTTACGGACAAACAGGCACGGGATATCCCGTGCCTGTAATCACTGTTCAAGTAAGACACCGGCTTCAACGGCCGCTTGCAAGCTCATTGCGGATAAACTCCACCACGCCCTCTGCATCCACACCACGCTTTGCGGCCTGCCGCACATACTCCTGAACCACCGGCTCGACAGCCTGTTTCCAGCGTGCCATCTCGGCCTCTTCCAGCGTGATGAAGCTGTTGCCCTGCGCTGCAAAAAACGCCCTGCCTTCTGCGTCGCTCTCGTCCCACGCCGCACCATGGCGCGGTGCCCACTCGCGGCTTATCCGGGTGATGGTCTCCTGCACCTCACCGGGCAGAGATTCCCACCGGTCTTTATTCATCACCACAAAAAACGTTGTCGTATACGCCACGGGCACGGCCTCCGTGCAGTAATCAACAACTTCCGCCATTTTCCAGCCTTTGTTTGTTTCGGCAGGATACATGCCGCCGTCAACCACGCCGCGCTGAATGGACTGATATGATTCAGGCATCGACATGGCCACGGGCGTCCCGCCCAGTGCTTTGACCACACTGGCGGAATTTCCTGTGGCACGCAGCTTCAAGCCCTGCATATCTTCCAGCGAGCGCACCGCCTTTTGCCGCGTATGCAGCAGCCCGGGACCATGGGCATGAAAATACAGCACATGCACGTCCTGCAGTTCGCGCGGCACAAAGTGACTGTACACGCTGTTTGCAACCCGTGTGGCCTGCGCCCCGCTGGTATACCCCAGCGGCAGGTCCACGGCTTCCATAAGCGGAAAACGTCCTCTGGAATACGCCAGCGCGGAGAGCCCGATGTCAGAAATCCCCTGCACCACGCCGTCGTAGGCCTGCCTTGCCCCTGTCAGGGTTCCGGCAGGATAAAAATCAATGACGACAGCGCCTGCTGTTCTTTTTTCAACTTCCCGCGCCCACTCTTCCGCCAGTACGGACTGCACATGCGAGGGCGGAAAAAAGCTGCTGTATGTCAGCCTGTACGTCTGCCCCAGACATACAGAAGCAAAGCCGGACACTCCAAGCAAGACCGCACATACGGCCAGTAACATCAGACGTTTCACACTACCCTCCCGAACTGCTTTCTGTCGCGGTTGCCGGTTCCTGTTCAGAACCGTCCTTAAGCGCCAGGGCCAGAGCCCGCGCCGCCAGACGAACATCACGGGTCTGCAGCGTACCTGTGCCCAGAATGCTGTGAATAAGAAATCCCTCAAACAACGCGGTGTTAAGAGCACCCATTTTTTCCGCAGGATACCCCTGTGGCACATAGCCGCCCACAATATCGGCAAACATGGCGTCCGAAAGGCGGTATATGCGTTTAGCCAGCTCTGCCTTCAACCGTTCATCGCGTGAAGCGTGAATGGTGAATTCCAGAAAAACCCTCGACCAGTTGCGGTCGTCCACTATGCTGTCCAGAAAATCCCAGACAGCATCCAGCGCTTCTTCCAGCGAACGCGCGCTTTGCAGGCGCTCCGCCCTGCGGGCCCTGTAGGCAGCCAGCTTCTGCTCGATAAGCTGCAGGATCAGTTCGTCTTTACCCGCCCAGTGGCGGTAAAAGCTTCCTTTGGCGTAACCTGCCCGGGTAGTTATTTCTGCTATGGTTGTGGCAAAAAAACCTTTTTCTTCAAAAAGACGCTGCGCCGCGTCCAGCAGCTCGGTCTGGGTCTGCTGTGTTTTTTCCTGCTGTCTGCGTCTCATGGCACACCCTTGTGACCAGTGTTTACTTTGTGACCGATGGTCACTTTTTACGGTAACTACTCTTCTCGTAACGCAAAGTCAACGCACGTCATAAAAGAAACGCCCCGCTTTTCAGCGGGGCGTTTGATACAGTGCGCAAAAGCCTTCGGCTACTGCGGAGTGGAAGCCGGAACCTCCGCCCCTTTTCTCAAAGAACAGGAAAGCGGGGTATGGCCTTCCATACCGTTGAATATGGCATCGGCTTCCGCCAGCAGTGCATGGGGCAGCACATCATCCACATGATCAACAGGAACCACGGTAAGACCTTTCAGAATTTCATCAGGCACTTCCTTCAGATCCTTTTCGTTATCACGGGGAATGAGCACTTTTGTAATGTGCCCGCGGTGCGCAGCCAGCAGTTTTTCACGCAGTCCGCCGATGGGCAGCACCCTGCCCCGCAGCGTTATTTCACCGGTCATGGCCAGTTCGTCGCTTACCGGTACGCCCAGCAGCGCAGATACAAGCGACGTGGCAAGCGTGATACCCGCCGAAGGGCCGTCCTTGGGCGTGGCGCCCTCGGGAACGTGCACATGAATGTCTATTTCCTTATGAAAATCAGGACGCAGACCGAACATGTCGGAACGCGAGCGCACATAGGAAAGAGCCGCCTTGGCAGATTCCGTCATCACATCACCCAGCTTTCCGGTGATGGATACCTTGCCTGTTCCGGGCATGATGGCAGTTTCCACCAGCAGCAGTTCTCCGCCAAGCTCCGTCCATGCCAGCCCTGTGGAAACCCCGACCTGCGGCTGGTTTTCCTTTTCTCCGTACCGGTACTTTTTGACCCCGAGAAACGTTCCCAGATTCTGTCTGGAAACAGTCACTGCTCGGTCCATGTCATCTTTTTCCACAAGCTGCATGGCTGACTTGCGGCAGATGGTGGCGATTTCGCGCTCAAGGTTACGTACACCTGCTTCACGCGTGTAGGAACGGATAATGTCGAGCAGGGCATTGTCTGAAAGCCGGACATTTTCCGGTTTCAGGCCATGCTGCTCTATCTGCTTGGGCAGCAGAAAATCGCGTGCGATACGGCGCTTTTCCGTTTCTAGATAGCCGGGCAGCCGGATTATCTCCATGCGGTCCTGCAGCGGCAGCGGGATGGAATGCAGGCTGTTGGCCGTGGTTATAAAAAAGATCTGCGAAAGGTCGTAGTCCAGATCAAGATAATGGTCGCCAAACGTGCCGTTCTGCTCGGGGTCAAGCACTTCCAGCAGAGCCGAAGAAGGATCACCACGGAAGTCGGTGCTCATCTTGTCTATTTCGTCAAGGCAGAAAAGCGGGTTGTTGAACTTTACCCGCTTGAGCGACTGCAGAATCTTTCCGGGCAGTGCCCCCACATATGTACGGCGGTGCCCTCTGATTTCGGCTTCGTCACGCACGCCGCCCAGCGAAAGCCGCACAAACTCCCGTCCTGTGGCCGTGGCCACCGAACGGGCAAGCGATGTCTTGCCCACGCCGGGAGGCCCGACAAGACACAAAATAGGGCCTTTCAGCTTTTTCACAAGCTTTTGCACAGCCAGATATTCCAGAATACGCTCTTTGGGCTTTTCCAGACCGTAATGGTCATTATCCAGCGTGCGGCGGGCTTCTTCTATGTCGATGGTCGTTTCTTTCAGCGCATTCCAGGGAAGATCGATTATCCAGTCCACATAGTTGCGCACCACGGTGTATTCCGCGGAAGAAGGCGGCATCTGGCGCAGCTTTTTAAGTTCGCGTAAGGCTTTTTCACGCGCCTCATCAGGCATATCCTTGGCTTTGAGCTGCTCTTCAAGGTCGTTCACTTCGGCCTGCGGGTCGTCTTCGCGCCCCATTTCCTTGTGAATGGCCTTTATCTGTTCGTTCAGGTAGTACTCGCGCTGGTTGCGCTCCATCTGATTTTTCACACGGTTTTTGATGCGCTTTTCCATGGACGATATGGCAATCTCGCCCTGCAACATTTCAAACACGGCTTCCAGACGGCTAGCGGGGTCGGTGTTTTCCAGCACTTCCTGCTTTTTACGATACTCCACCTTAAGGTGCGGCATGACGGCATCTGCCAGTTTGCCGGGCGATGTCAGCGACAGAATGGCTGCCAGAGCCTCCTGCGCAAGCTTTTTGTTGGTCTTGCTGTATTCTTCCAGAGCCTCATGTGTGGCCCGCACCAAAGCATCCGCTTCAGGACCGGCATCGCCGTCGTCATCCAGCGGGTCCACCGTAACAACAGGGTACGCGGAATCACCAGATTCCACAGAAAGTTCGCCGCCTGTCCAGCGGGCGCGGTACAGACCTTCAAAAAGCACCTTTATGGTGCCGTCGGGCAAGCGGAGAATCTGAAGAATCTTACTGACGGTTCCCACAGGAAACACATCCTCGGGACCGGGCTTTTCCAGTTCAGGCTCGCGCTGCGCCACCAGAAAAATAGTCTTGCCATAATGCTCTATGGCGCTGTCGATGGCCTTGATAGACGCTTCACGTCCCACAAAAAGAGGAACGATGGAGCGCGGAAACATGACCACCTCTCGCAGAGACATAAGCGGAAGCTGGATTCCCTCAGGGTTTCCTGCGGAAAATTCTGCATCAAAATCTGTCATTTACTCCTCCTGAAGAAGGTCAACGTCCGGCACGTTGAAAAAGAAAGGGACGTCAGACCAAAAGCTAACGCCCCTGTCGGAATTGTCAATTCTCCGGCAGGCGTTTCCCTTTCGGGAACCCGGCCGGCGGGAGCCGTCGGAACGATGATTCCCGTCTGGCGGGCATCAGGTTCCGGTTTTGGCTTCCGTCTGGTACAGGAAAATAGGCTCCTTGCCTTCTTCGACCACCGCGGTGTTGATGACACACTCTTTAACGCCGGTCATGGAAGGCAGATTGAACATAATTTCAAGCATGACGGACTCAAGCACGTTGCGCAGCCCGCGGGCGCCGGTTTTGCGTTCTATGGCCTGACGGGCCACCGCGCGCAGTGCATTGCTGGTAAAGCGCAGCTTCACGTGATCCAGCTCGAACAACTTCTGGTACTGGCGCACCAGGGCATTTTTCGGCTCCTGCAGAATGCGCACAAGGTCATCTTCCGCAAGTTCATTCACATGCGTAATGACCGGAATACGACCGATGAATTCGGGAATAAGCCCGAACTTGACCAGATCGTTGGGATGCACGTTGCCAAGCAGGTCGGAAAGCGGGGTCTCCTTTTTCGAGGCTACCTTGACGCCAAAGCCCATGGCACCGCCATGCATCCGCTGCTCGATTATCTTGTCCAGCCCGATAAATGCCCCGCCCATGATGAACAGGATATTTGACGTATCAAGCCGGATGAATTCCTGCTGGGGATGCTTGCGCCCCCCCTTGGGCGGAATATTGGCTTCGGTGCCTTCGATGATTTTAAGCAGCGCCTGCTGCACGCCTTCGCCGGAAACATCGCGGGTGATGGAAGGACCGTCGCCCTTGCGGGAGATTTTGTCGATTTCATCAATATACACGATACCCTTGGAAGCGGCTTCGATGTCATAATCGGCATTCTGCAGCAGCTGCACCAGAATGTTTTCAACATCTTCGCCCACGTATCCGGCCTCTGTCAGAGTGGTGGCGTCGGCTATGGCAAACGGCACGTTAAGCACACGGGCCAGAGTTTTAGCCAGCAGGGTTTTACCGCTGCCCGAAGACCCTACAAGCAGGATGTTGCTTTTTTCCAGTTCCACTTCATCAGAAAGTGTTTCTGCAAAAAACACGCGCTTGTAGTGGTTGTGCACAGCAACTGACAGAATTTTCTTGGCCGTATGCTGGCCTATGACATACTCATCCAGCCTGGCCTTGATTTCCGCAGGGCTGAGCAGCTTGCCCGCATCCACTGATTCCTGCACATGCTCCTGCGCAATGATCTCATTGCACAGCTCTACGCATGCATCGCAAATATAAACATCAGGCCCTGAAATCAGGCGCTTTACGCTGTCCGGCCCTTTCTGGCAGAACGAGCATCTGGGCTCCTGTGCAGACCCGTCATTTTTTCTATCCATTAGCCCTTCCTGTTATTTGCCGTCTTTTTCCACATCTTTGCGCGATGTGAGAATACGGTCAATGATACCGAAGTTCTTTGCATTTTCAGGCCCCATGAAATAATCGCGATCGGTATGCTCAACAATTTTTTCAAGAGGCTGCCCCGTGTGACGGGACAGAATTTCGTTCAGTCTGTCCTTCAGACGCAGAATTTCCCGAGCCTGAATATCAATGTCTGTGGCCTGCCCCTGAGCACCGCCCATAGGCTGATGAATCATGATGCGGCTGTTGGGCAGCGCAAACCGCATGCCGGGCTGGCCTGCGGCCAGCAGAAAAGCCCCCATGCTGGCGGCCTGCCCCATGCACAACGTGGCCACAGGCGCGGAAATGTACTGCATGGTGTCGTATATGGCCAGCCCCGCTGTCACCACTCCGCCGGGCGAATTGATGTACAGATAAATTTCCTTTTCAGGGTTTTCCGATTCCAGAAACAACAGCTGGGCGCAGATAAGTGAAGCAACATTGTCATCCACGGGGGTGCCCAGCAGAATGATACGGTCTTTCAGCAGTCTGGAATAAATATCGTAGGCCCGTTCGGCACGGCCCGTCGACTCAATAACCATGGGGATGGGCATGATATGATAACTCCTGGGTGATGATGCGGCTGTTGCCCGTAAGCGAACGGCGGGACATCGGGATTTGTATGTATGTTCAAGTCAAAAAGACGGCAGGTCATACACGCCGCCGTGCATCCGCGTAAAAAAAGCGGATTATGGCGCTTTTTGCAACCTTCACTCTGCAGCGGCGGACACATCTGCATAGTAGCAGAAAGCGTGCCGACTGCTCAAGTGTGCTGGCGGCTCAAGACAATCGTTATCACGCGACGGGCCGCAGTCAATAGCGCCTGCCGCATTTTAGACAAAAACAGGGGAAGTGCGGTGCACTTCCCCTGCAAAACAACAACAGATACAGCAGAAACTATTCAGCGGCTTCGGCTGCTTCTTTCTTTGCGGGAACTTCTTTGATGGCCGCTTTTTCGTAGATGGCTTCCATGGCTTTGTCAGCCAGCATGCGGTCACGCAGGTTAAAAATCATGTTGGTACGGGTGTAGTGTTCCTTCATGGTCTGGAAATCCTGACCGCTGCGCATGGCAATCTGCTGCAGCTGACGATCCACTTCCTGCTCGGAAACAGTTACGCCTTCCTTCTGGGCTGCCTTTACCAGAAAAATCTGGGTACGGGCAATGTGCTCTGCCTCGGGGCGCACTTCGTCGCGCAGCTCTTCAGGAGACTTGCCCAGAGACTCAAGGCTTTTGCCCTGACGTTCAAGACGGTCTTTCTTTTCGGCAAGCAGGCTGTCCATGTACATTTCCAGCATGGATTCAGGTACAGGGAAGTCCAGCGTCTTCAGCAGGCTGTCCACCATGGTCTTCTGGGCCTGAGCCTTGCACAGCTGAGTGCGGCTTTCCAGATAGGACTGTTCCACGGTTTCACGCATTTTATCAAAAGACTCGAAGCCGCCGGCCTTTTTGGCCAGTTCGTCATCAAGTTCGGGCAGCTTGCGTTCTTTCACGGCGTGCACGGTCACTTTCATGGTGACGGTCTTGCCTGCAAACTCGGGGTTGATGAAATCTTCGGGGAAGGTGACATCGCCTTCGGTTGCTTCGCCGGGCACGGCGCGCTTCACCAGCTCTTCAAAATCGACCAGCGCCTGATTGCCGCCCAGATTCAGTTCAAAATTATCTGCGGCCACACCGGCAATGGGCTCACCGTTTTCATAAGCGGCAAAATCCAGCACGGCAATCTCGCCGTCTTTGGCGGGACGGTGTTCTGCCACGGTAACCACGTCGGCAAGGTTGGTACGAATGCGCTCCAGCACGGCGTTGACTTCGTTTTCGTCAACCTCGGGCTTTTCCTGCTCAACTTCCATGCCGTCATAATCAGGCATTTCAAACACGGGCATCACTTCAAAAGAAATGGTGTAGACAAATTCCTTGTCACGTTCCAGCTGCCCGCCATCAAAATCGATGCGCGAAGCAGGCTGGGTGTCGAGCGAACCCACAACTTCGTTGATATGCACGTTCACCAGATCCTGAGTGGCTTCGTTGTATACTTCCTTACGGAAGCGTCCTTCGATGATGCTGGCAGGCACTTTACCCTTGCGGAAACCGGAAAGGTTCACACTGGTCTGGTACACGGCGATGGTGGCAGCCAGAGCGGCATTCACTTCTTCAACGGGCACTGTGATAGTAATTTTCTTTTTAACCGGCGAAAGGTCTTCGACATTATATTCCATGGGTTCGCTCCTTACACGCCAGAGGCGTCTGTGCTGGCTCAGGGTCTCCGGCTTTCCGGCGGACGCCCGGCGGGATTTTTAACGGCATGGTCCGCTGAGGGACACGACATGATATACCGCTTGAATATTCACCTGAAAAAGCGGCAACCGCTCTTTCTTTCAATACAGATGGCATACCAGCGGCATCATGCAGAGACTCGCTGGTAAAGGCATCGTTTCGATACAAAAAATGTACGGATGCAAATCGGGTTTTGCTACGCGTAATTTATGCCGGAGTCAATCCCTGCGGGCACGCCTGTTACCGGACAATGATATTGTCACCCCTGTCTGGGACAATAGAAATGTCATCCCATGAAGACACGTGGTGACGTACTCATGAAGGCAGAGGAAGCGCGGCGAGCGTTTGTGATCAAGCAGGCAGTGGCCGGAGCGTTCACGGTTCGGGAGGCGGGAGAAGTCCTTGGTTTGAGCTACCGGCAGGTGATTCGACTGAAAAATCGGTATCGTAAGGAGGGAGCCGTGGGCCTTGTCCACAAAGGACGGGGCAAAGCGTCGAATCGGAGAATTGCCCAGGAAATCCGTAAGTTCGTTGCCGAGAAGGCGAAAAGTGACTTTGAAGGGGCGAGCTGTCAGCATATGGAAGAACTTTTCGCTTCCAGGTACGGGCTTGAGCTCAGCGCCAAAAGTATCGGCAGGATACTCAAGGAACAGGGCGTGGCGTGTGCGCATCGTCACCGAAGTCCGAAGGGGCGCAGATGCCGGGAGCGGAGCCGTCGGAGGGGAGATTTGGTGCAGATGGACGCATCTCCGTTTGATTGGCTCGGGGACGGCGTTATGCGCTCGCTGCATGGAGCCATCGACGACGCCACCGGAGAGGTCGTGGGGCTTTGGATAGAGAAAAACGAATGTTTGTCGGGCTACTTGCGTGTTCTGAGACAGATGCTTGAGCGCCACGGCGTCCCCCGGGCGATCTACGCGGATCGGCATACGATCTTCGTTTCCCCGAAGACGGGCAAGCTGACGATCGAAGAGGAGCTCCAAGGCAAAGTCGCGCCCCAGACCCAGTTTGGCCGCGTGCTGGAGACCTTGGGGGTGCGCTTCATTGCTGCCCGGTCGCCGCAGGCCAAGGGACGCATCGAGCGACTGTGGAGGACGCTGCAGAGCCGTCTCGTGATTGCTTTTCGCTTGGCAGGGATCCGTACCGTGGAGGCGGCGAACGACTTTCTGGGCACGTATGCGGAGCAGATGCACAATCCCAAGTTTGCCGGAGCTCCGGCCGAAGCGCAAAACGCTTTTCTGCCTGTTGTGGAAGGAACGAATCTCGATCTGCTGCTGGCGCGCCACGAGCAGCGCAAGGCCTGTGGAGATTCCACCGTAGCTTTCGGCGGGCAGAAGTACCGTCTTCAGGATAGTCGGGGCCGCACAAGACTGCTTCGGCGCGGCAAGGCGGTCACCGTGGTCGAAAAGCTTGATGACGAGCTCATGGCGCTGGCGGACGGAGAGGCCTTTGTCCTTGTCCCCGTTGTCACGGGAAAATCTTCGGAAGAACCGGCTTCTGAGGAAAAATCGTTGGCAAGAGGGGCCCAGGAACGGGAGCAGACCTCCCCTGCGGCAGAATCCTCATGGCACTGGTATCTTCACCCTCGTGAACCCATAGCGAGGGCGATTCATAACCCCCAGGAGACAACTCCGGGGACTTGGTAGGGGAACAACAACCATTGGTGGAAACCATGACATTTTTATTGTCCCAAACCGTCCCAAAAAGGTGACATTTTCATTGGCTGTTTACATCCCTGCGGGCACGCCCCGGCCGCGACGGTCTGAGGTCCGGCACTGCGCAGAAATCAACAGGGGCATACCAGTGCCGGAGCATATGAGCTCATCGGCACCGCGCTGCAACTCATTCAAAAACTTCTACAATTACAAAAACTTGCTTTTACTGACAGGTATGCCTATAAGAATATATCATTCACATTGTCTGGCTTTTTGCACCGGACCAAACAGGAGGACGACATGAACAAGTACACGGTCATTGTGAGGCGCCATTTTTTCACCGGAACCATGGATGCAGATCAGAGATGGCAGCTTTACCGTGACTCGGACAACTCTCCCGTTTCCGGCACACGGGAAGAGGCAGAGGCTGCCATCCGCAGACTCGAATCAGCCGACTATGTATACGGCCACGGTGAATGCAGGCGCCCCGAGTACAAGGTTGTTCAGATGGAATCGCCGCTTGCACGGCGGATTATAGCCCGCGACCTGTGCGAATGTGAAGCCGTGTAGCCAGTCATCCGACTAACAGTCATCCGGCAAACAGTCATCTGCAGCCGGCACAATGAAGCCCACCCCCGTTTCCGCGCCTGCGACGGCGGGGGTGGAACTGCCCCACTCTCCCGGCGAAGCCAGCCCGGCACCGTACGACAAAGCACACGACAGCCCGTACCTGCTGCACTGCAACACCCGACCGCAGCCGACACGGACTACGGCCACCTATGCACCGAACTCCGGTCGCACAGTGCATGCACCGGACACAACCGGACGACAAAACCAAGAAAGCCCGCGCCAGCCGTAGCTCTTGCGGACTTTCCAGTACCTCTGAAGAAGTGCTTGTGGTGCGAGAGAGGAGACTCGAACTCCTACGCACAAAGGCGCTGGATCCTAAGTCCAGTGCGTCTACCAATTCCGCCACTCTCGCACAAAAAAAGAAATGTGAGATGAGCACTCACGTATCGAAGGCGCGCACCTATACCACCGCAGCAGCCGGATGGCAAGTATTGCGTATACAGCTGCCCCTACACAGCGGCCAGATGCAGGGAAGCGGACTGCCGGTCAGTCACTTCACCAATGTGGGCAACAAACTCGCCTGCATCATGCAGTCTGGAAACAGCCTCATCCAGACGGCTGCCCGGCACGGCAAGCACCAGTCCGCCGGAAGTCTGGGCATCAAAAACCAGATCAGCCGTTATTGTAGGCACACCGGCATCAATGGTGACTTTGGATTCACAGTAATGCTTATTGGCGTAGCTGCCCGCCGGAACAAGCCCCATAGAGGCCAGCTCCGCGGCACGTTCGATGACAGGAACCCGCTGCGCCCACAACCGCACTGTGCGTGAAGACGCCAGAGCCATTTCCAGCAGGTGTCCTCCGAGCCCGAAACCGGTCACGTCCGTAGCCGCTTTCAGCCGCATGGCGCGCAGTACCGAACCGGCAGCGGCATTAAGGTGCCCTGCCCACCTGAAAACCAGTTCCTCAATCTCGTCCGCACCGTCCCAGCGTGCCTTCAGTGCAGTGGCAAGCACGCCGGTGCCCAAAGGCTTTGTAAGCAACAGCTGGTCACCGGTCTGCAGTGCGGCATTGGAAGTAAAGCCGTCGGGGTCTACCACACCGGTTACGGAAAGGCCGAACTTGATCTCATCGTCTTCAACACTGTGGCCGCCGGCAAGTGAAGCCCGGGCATCACACAATGTGTCGTATCCCCCATGGATAATGGCCTGCAGAATATCCCGCGGCAAATCTTTGATGGGGAAACAAACAAGGTTCATGGCACACCACGGCTCTCCACCCATGGCGTAGACGTCTGAAAGCGCATTGGCAGCTGCTATCCTGCCGAATTTGTAGGGATCATTCACAATGGGAGTGAAAAAATCCACTGTCTGCACAAGTGCTTTTCCCGCAGGAAAATGCAGAATCGCCGCGTCCTCATTATGTTCTCTGCCAACAATCAGCCGGTCGTCATGCTGGGCGCGTCCGGGCAGAGAAGCAAGAATCTGCTCCAGGTCCCCCGGAGCTATCTTTGCTGCTCAGCCTGCAGCTTTTACTTTATCAACCAGCGTGATGCGGGACATTGAAGCTTCCTTCAGCCTGTCGTGTTCAACGGCATTTTTTTGTCAAAAACTCGATAAAATGGCGTGCCGCCGGAAACAGCTGCCGCCGTGAGTGATAAATACAGAAAAACTCGCGGCGGACATCCAGTCCGTCCACTGTAATTTCAACCAGTTCGCCGCGTGAAAGAAATTCCGCAACAGCGATGCGGGAGGTGACACTAACCCCCAGTCCGGCGCGGACACATTGAATGACAGACTGCGAGCTGTCAACACAGGCCACTGGACGAAAACTCCGGCAATCGATGCCATGCGTTCCCAACGCTGCGGAAAAAATCTTCCATGTTCCGGAACCTGCTTCGCGCACGACCCAGGGCATATCCGCCAGCGATTCGCAAGAAACACTACCGCTGCGGGGAGCAAAATCCGGTGCGCCGATAATGATAAGCTCATCATCGATAATGGGAGTAAACACGATATCCGGCTGCTGGTCATGAGCACCTACCACCCCGAGCGTAAGCTCACCTGCCCCGACTTTACGGATTATCTCGCCGGTATCTCCTGTACGCAGTTGTAACTGAACCTCAGGAAACGAACGCATATAAGCGGCCATAACCGGTGGCAACAGGTACTGGGCTGGAATGGTGCTGGCACCGACCGGAACTTCACCGGTAATGATATCCTGCAACTGGCTTATCTCCAGATGAGCAGTTTCAAGGCTGGCAAACGCGGTCATTGCATGCCGGTACAGGATTTCTCCGGCAGGCGTAGGCAAAACACCGCGGCCCATTCTGTCCAGCAGCCTGACATCCAGTTCCTTTTCCAGCGCAGAAACATGTGCGCTGATGGTGGGCTGAGACAAAAAAAGCTCATCGCCGGCTCGTGAAAAGCTGCGCAACTCATACACCTTGCAAAATGCTTCTAGCCTTCTGAAATCAATCATGTCTATGCAGTACATCGGCAAGACGGATAACGCAAGAGCATTGGGCCAATTGGGCTTTACACACATTACTGGCGCACAAAAAAATACCGGCCGCGCGCGCACCTGCAAGCCGGACATACGAGAGCTGAAGCAGGCTATCTCCCCGTAGACAAATATTCCGCACGGCCTATGCGTCTGCGCCACTCCAAAAAGTTCTGTTTGCTGCGAACGACATTACGGTAAATACAAGATGAAAAAGCAGGCTGGCTATTACGAAAAAGCGCAATGCGTAACGCCGAGTGAGGGGCTGGCCTTCAGCCATCATCTGCGGGCGAACATCTTTTGCAGAAAAATCCCGGAACCACAGAAACAACCTATTAAGCGTATGTAGTGCAAAACAGCAAAGTTTGCCGAAGGCCCGAGAGGTTACGACAAAGCAATGAAGCGCAACCGCACTGCAGAAACGTGCCACAACTGCAACGGGCTGTAGATTAAGCAGAGTCCATGGGACAAAAAGGACTGAAGAAAAGCACAGTTCATACAAGACGAGGCACTGACACGGCCAATCGAGTTGCCCGCCTTGAAGCCGGACATGGCAGCGGCTTTCTGGACACATACAAGACTCTGGTACCAACAGCGCCATAGCAAAGCAATCAGCACCCGTTTAAGCGCCTCTGCGCTTGCAGCGGTGGACAGCTTTCAGGAATCGGCAACGACAGTTTATCGCTCGGCTTATCACGGAAAAACGAGGCCTGCGAGGCTCATGTCCGCTGGCTGCTCTCCCCTGCGGTATCCGCATAAGAACCTCGGCGCCGGACTATGATTGCAAGATGTACACTTCAGATCGCCGGCTGGTTACAGAGCCCAAACTGCACGAGCTCTTCGGACAGTCTGTAACACTCGAAAAATTCATCTATTATAAAATTTCAAAGAGCATCTGAACAGGCCCGGGGAGCAAACGACTTTAAACACCTGCCCTCTTTTCATTCACAGAATTTACGCAACAAACTTCCAGTACACGCCTTCTCTCGCTGCAAAGGCGTAAGGGGTACTCCGGCACTACCACCACAGCCTACTTGCAGGTCCATGCTCTGTCAGCCCCGCGCTTAGCTTCCCGGCAATGGTCCACCGGAGGCGCCGGGCCAAGTTTACGATCTTGACCTTATAACTTTCCTTAGCACCAAGTCTGGACATGCCTCCGGCACCACCTACTAAAGGGACCGGCGCGTCCGATAAAGCCGGAGGCTACTCCAATCATCAGTCCTATGCTCTATCGCCTGCAGTTGCAGCCTCTTTAAAACAATGAACAAAACATCATCTGTTACTGATTTTCTAAAACGTTAAACAGCCAACCTTGTCGGAGTCTGCATACAAAAAGGGCGAACCTTACGGTTCGCCCTGAATAAGCTATACAAAAGCAAGTGACTACGCTTCAGCAGCGTCTTCAGCTTCCTCTTTTTCTGCTTTCTTGGGAGCTGCCTTCTTAGCAGGCTTTGCAGCCTTCTCTTCAGCAACTTCCTTGGCGGGAGCTTCCTTTGCGGCAGCCTCAGCATCACCCAGACGGGTCAGCTCGATAACAGCCATAGGAGCATTGTCGCCGGGACGGGGAGCACCAAGCTTCAATACGCGGGTGTAACCACCGGGAACACCAACAAACTTGGGACCGATCTCGTCGAAAAGCCGCTTAACCAGCTGGTGGCTACCCAGAACTTTGTAAGCCTGACGACGGGCGTGCAGGTCGTTACGCAGTGCGAGGGTAATCAGCGGCTCGACAACTCCGCGCAATTCCTTGGCCTTAGCTTCGGTCGTGCGGATTTTACCGTACGTCAAAAGAGATTTGGCCATGTTGCGGAACAGAGCAGACCGATGCGAGGAACTCCTGTTCAGCTTTCTGCCGGATTTTCTATGCCTCATTTTGCTGCTTCCTCTTCAACCATTCCTGATATTTCTTCTCGAAGCCATCGACCTTCATGCCGAAATCGAGAGACATTTCGCCCAGTACCCGACGGATTTCGTCAAGCGACTTACGGCCAAAGTTCTTGGTTTTCAGCATTTCACCTTCGGACTTCTGCACCAGCTCGCCGACCAGCGAAATGTTGGCCGACTTCAGGCAGTTGGTGGCGCGAACAGAAAGTTCGAGCTCGTCAATGCCCTTGAACAGGTTTTCATTGACGTCAGAAGCAGAGCTTCTGCCTTCGTTTTCCTGTTCGGAAATACGCTCGTCAAAGTTGATGAAGACCGAAATCTGATCCTTGATGATCTTGGCACTGTACGCAATCGCATCCTCGGGGGATATGGAGCCGTCGGTCCACACTTCAAGGATGAGCTTGTCGTAGTTGGTCATCTGGCCAACGCGAGCCTGCTCCACCGTGTAGGCGACCTTGCGTACCGGCGAAAAGCTGGCATCAAGGGCAATAAGGCCGATCTCGTCGCTCAGCCCTTCGTGCATATCGGCAGGAACATAGCCCTTACCCATACGAACTTCGAGTTCGAAGGTCAGCTCAACGTCCTCAGTCAGCGTCATAAGATGCTGATCTGCATTCAGAACCATCACGTGCTGATTGCACTTGATGTCGCCGGCCTTAACTTCGCCGCTCTTGTTGACATGGAGCTCAAGGTGCTGAGGCTCCTCGGTATCCATGGCAAGACGGACCTGTTTAAGGTTGAGTACGATATCGGTAACGTCTTCAAGCACACCGGGAATGGTGGTGAACTCGTGCTGAACTCCAGAGATCTTTACGGCCACAAACGCGGCGCCCTGCAGGGACGCCAGCAGGACGCGACGCATGGCATTGCCGATGGTCGTTCCGTAGCCGCGCTCCAGAGGTTCGCAGACGAACTTGCCGTACATGGTGTCGGCGGATTCACTAGCCCGGGAGATTTGATCGGGCTTGACCAGCTCGGACCAGTTACGCGTGTTGATAAGCCTGTCGCCTTGTTTGATGAGCATGCTCGAACCTGCTTATTTGGAGTAAAGTTCGACGATAAGCTGTTCGCTCATCGGGAACTGGATGTCCTCGCGCTGCGGCAGGGCCTTGACTACACCACGGAAGTTGGGGCCGTCAGCTTCGAGCCAGGACGGGCAACCGCGACGTGCGATTACTTCCTGAGCCTCAGCGATAACCGGCATTTTGCGATTCTTTTCACGCACTTCAATCACGTCACCAACCTTAACCTGAATGGAAGGAATGGTAGCCTTGCGGCCATTGACGGTGAAGATGCCGTGACGAACCATCTGGCGTGCCTGACTACGGGAGTTGGCAAAGCCCAGACGGTAAATCACGTTGTCCAACCGGCGCTCCAGAATGGAGAGCAGGTTGCTACCGGTAACGCCCTTGGACATGTCCGCTTTCACGAAGTAGCTGTGGAACTGCTTTTCCAGCAGCCCGTACATACGACGCACTTTCTGCTTTTCTCGCAGCTGCACGGCGTAGTCGCTGTTCTTCTTGCGGGCGCGGCCATGCTGGCCGGGAGCGTAAGGTCTGCGATCGAATGCGCACTTGTCAGTGTAGCAGCGATCACCTTTCAAAAAAAGCTTGCCACCTTCACGCCGGCATATGCGGCACTTGGAATCATTATATTTAGCCAAGACTGATTCCTCCTCAACTAAACGCGGCGCCGTTTGGGAGGACGGCAGCCGTTGTGGGGAATGGGGGTGATATCACGGATGAATGCCACCTTGAAACCGGCGGCATTGATAGCGCGCATAGCGGACTCACGTCCGGAACCGGGGCCCTTAACAAAGATACCCACTGTGCGCATTCCGTTTTCCTGTGCACGACGGGCTGCCTGATCGGCAGCTATCTGTGCGGCAAAGGGAGTGCTCTTACGCGATCCCTTGAAGCCGCTCTGTCCTGCACTGGCCCAACTCACCGTGTTACCCCTGGTATCAGTGAAGGTAATGATGGTGTTATTGAACGTCGCCTGAATATGGGCAACCCCGACGGGGATGGACTTTTTCTCTTTCTTCTTGCCCACGCGCTTAGGTCTTGCCATAACTTCACTCTCTGTGATGGTTTTCTGATTAGGCTGGGGGAACCTCTAACGAGCTCAGTTATGAAAAGAGCCGTGCACGCTGACGACAGAGTTTACTGCAGCCAGGTGAAGTTCCACGCCGATATTGATGCCTAAAAGCTGACTATTTGCGCTTACCAGCCACACCGCGACGCGGTCCCTTACGGGTACGTGCGTTGGTCTTGGTACGCTGACCTCTAGCAGGCAACCCGCGACGATGACGCAGGCCGCGGTGGCAGCCGATGTCCATCAGACGCTTGATGTTGCTAGATATTTCACGGCGGAGATCGCCTTCAACCTTGTGATTCTGTTCGATTTCCTTTCGGATTTCGTTCACTTCGTCGGCAGACAGGTCGTCAATGTTACGAGTCCAGTCAACACCGGTGGTATCAAGAATCTCCAGGGCAGTAGCGCGACCGACGCCATAGATGTAGGTCAGCGCGATATCAACCCTCTTGCCACGGGGCAGATCAACTCCAGCAATTCTGGCCACAGTCGAACTCCTGTTCGATTATCCCTGGCGCTGCTTGTGCCTGGGGTTTTCGCAGATCACTCTCAAAACGCCCTTGCGTCGGATGACCTTGCATTTGGGGCATACTTTCTTCACAGAAGGCCTGACTTTCATTTTAGTCTCCGTATTTGGACCTTTAGTGCAACAACGTGCCTGGGTAAAAACAGACCCAGAACGCGGTTAAGTATCACTGCGTCCTGTCTGAGTCAACCCTTATACTTACAAACGTATCCGGTTACGCCTGACTCAGGATTACCGGGCCGTCGGAGGTAATGGCAACGCTATGCTCGAAATGCGCCGAAAGCTTCCTGTCCTTTGTCACCGCTGTCCAGTTGTCGGACAACACCTCCACTTCATACGTTCCCGCCGTCACCATGGGCTCGATAGCAAGCACCATGCCGGGGCGCAAAGGTACGCCGGGAAGGCCGAACGGTACAAAGTTCGGAATTTCGGGCTTTTCATGCAGCTTGCGTCCAATTCCGTGCCCTACAAAGCGCCGGACCACCTGAAAACCGGCATTTTCCACATGCTGCTGAACAGCGGCGGAAATGTCGTACAGGTTGTTACCCGACAAGGCCTTTTCAATGCCTTTCATCAGCGACTCCTGAGTCACCTTGAGAAGACGGGCCGTTTCGTCCGGAACCTCGCCTACGGCATACGTTCTGGCCGAATCTCCGTAGAAGCCTTCGTAAATGACACCCATGTCAAAGCTGACAATATCGCCCTCTTTCAATACCCGCTCGGAAGGAAAGCCGTGAACGACCTCTTCGTTGACCGAGCAGCAAAGAGCAAAGGGAAAACCCCCGTACCCCTGAAATGCAGGACGGACATTGTGCTTACGGCACAGGTCCTGAGCAAGCTCTTCAAAGTACAAAGTCTTGACGCCTGGGCGAACATTCTCGCCCAGGACATCAAGAATTGTAGCCACAATCCGGTTGGCTTCACGCATGAAGCCTATCTCTTTCTCGTTTTTGAGAAAGATACCGCGATACTTTTTCACCGTCAGCGCCTTCCCTTGATACGGGCCTTGTTCATGAGGCCTTCGTACTGTCGGGAGATCAGATGGGATTCCACCTGGGACATGAAGTCCATGGCAACCCCGACGACAATCAGCAGCCCGGTTCCGCCAAAATAGAACGGAACGTTCATATTGGCGATAAGAACCATGGGCAGAACACATATTGCGGCAATATACAGTGCACCCCACACCGTGATGCGGGTAAGCACTTTGTCAATGTATTCTCTGGTCTTTACGCCGGGACGTATCCCGGGAACAAAGCCGCCCTGATTTTTCAGGTTTTCCGCGATATCTTTGGGATCAAAAATGATCGCAGTATAGAAAAACGCAAAGAAAATAATCAGAGCCACAAAGACTACATTGTACAGCAACGTGTGAGGAGCAAAATACGCAGCAGCCGTCTGCAGCCACTCAACCGAGGAAAAACTGGCCACGGTGGCGGGAAAAAGCAGAAGACTGGATGCGAAAATGGGCGGAATGACACCGGCGGTATTGACCCGCAAAGGAAGATGCGAAGTCTGGCCGCCATACATCTTACGGCCCATCTGGCGCTTGGCGTAATGGATGGGAATCCTGCGCTGGCCACGCTCCATAAACACGATGAAAGCAAGAACAGCCGCCATGAACACAAGCAGTATGAGCACCATGAAAATGCTCAGATCTCCCGTGCCG
Source organism: Oleidesulfovibrio vietnamensis (assembly GCF_055388115.1). Lineage (NCBI taxonomy): Bacteria > Pseudomonadati > Thermodesulfobacteriota > Desulfovibrionia > Desulfovibrionales > Desulfovibrionaceae > Oleidesulfovibrio > Oleidesulfovibrio vietnamensis. Next base: position 1,607,111 of record NZ_AP042419.1, on the reverse strand, counting down.
ATCAGGCGGATGGTCTTCATCAGGCCGCCGGGCAGTCCGGCGACGATGCCCGAAAAGATGACCAGCGATATACCGTTGCCAAGTCCCTTTTCGGTTATTTGCTCACCCAGCCACATGATAAGCACAGTGCCTGTGGTGAGAGTTAGAATGGTGGTGAGTCGGAAACCCCAGCCGGGCGCCAGTACCAGAGACGCCCCTGTCGGGCTCTGCATGCTCTCAAGGCTCATGGCAATGCCGAAGCCCTGAATCACGGCGATCAGTACGGTACCGTAACGGGTGTACTGCGTGATTTTCTTGCGTCCCGCAGCGCCCTCCTCCTTGGCCATCCGCTTCAGCTCAGGGCTTACGACCTGCAGAAGCTGGATGATGATGGAGGCGGAGATGTAGGGCATGATGCCGAGGGCGAAAATCGACAGATTGCGAAGTCCGCCCCCGGAGAACATGTCAAAGAGGCCGAAAAGGGTGTTCTGAACACTGGCAAAGAAGTCTGCCAAAGCTGCAGAGTCCACCCCGGGCACAGGAACGTGAATTCCGATGCGGTATGCGGCCAGCAACAAGAAGGTCCACAAAAGCTTTTTCTTAAGCTCAGGCAGACGCGCCAGATTTTCTACACCACTCAAAGCCACGGCTAACCTTCCAGTGCCTTGGCTTCGCCACCGGCTTTTTGGATCTTTTCAACAGCAGAAGCACTGAACTTGTGCGCTTCCACTTTTACGGCGACATTGCATTCGCCGTTGCCCAGAACCTTGACAGCTGCGCCGGCACGGGCAAGCCCGCGTGCGTAGATGTCGTCCAGGGTGATTTCAGTCTTGCCTTCAAAGGCGCCAACGAGCTGACCGAGATTGATCACTTCGTAACGAGCCTTGAAAAGGTAGTTTTTGAAACCGCGCTTGGGCAGTCTGCGCTGCAGGGGCATCTGGCCGCCTTCGAAACCGGGGCGGACACCACCACCAGAGCGAGCGTTCTGGCCCTTGTTACCTTTGCCGGAGGTACATCCCCAGCCGGAACCGGAGCCACGGCCCACGCGTTTCCTCTGTTTACGTTCTTCATCGAACGGATACAGTTCGTGGAGTCTCATTATTCCGTTACCTCGACGAGATGCACAACCTTGGCGATCATGCCGCGTACAACGGCATTGTCCTCAAACGTCTTTTCCTGACGGATCTTGCGCAGCCCCAGAGCGTCGAGGGTACGACGCTGGTTGGGGTTGCAGCCGATCCGGCTGCGGACGAGTTTTACCTTGATCATGAGCCGATTCCTTACTTTCTGGGCGCTTCCAGTTTCTTTCCGCGCAGCTGGCTCACATATTCCGCACTGCGCAGCGAGGTCAGACCTGCCATGGTAGCGCGGAGCACATTGTGCGGGTTGTTGGTGCCGATGGCCTTGGCAAGCACGTCGTGAATGCCGACAGCTTCCATGATGGCGCGCACTGCGCCACCGGCGATGATACCGGTACCCTTGGAAGCGGGCTTCAGAAGCACCCGTCCGGCGCCGAAGGCACCAAGCACTTCATACGGCAGGGTGCCGTCCACCAGGGGAACCTGCACCATACCTTTTTTAGCGCGTTCGGTCGCCTTGCGCAGAGCCTCGGGCACTTCCTGGGCTTTACCCATGCCGAAGCCTACGGACCCGTTGCCGTCACCAACGACTACCAGGGCGCTGAAGCTGAAACGACGGCCGCCCTTCACAACCTTGGCAACTCGGTTGAGATCGACGATCTTCTCAATCAAGCCGAATTCGTTCTGTTCCATGCCAGTTCCTACTACCTGTTAGAATTCCAGGCCAGCTTCACGGGCGCCGTCGGCGACAGCCTTGATGCGGCCGTGATAGATGTAGCCGTTGCGGTCAAATACGACGCGCTCGATGTTCTTCTCCTTGGCCAGCTTGGCAATTTCCTTACCGACCAGCGAAGCGTTATCGACGGTCAGGCGCAAGGCGTTGCCGTTCTGCTTGCCAAGAGCCAGGGTAGAAGTGGCGGCAAGGGTGGTTCCGGTCTGGTCGTCAACCAGCTGGGCGTAGATATGCAGGTTGGACCTGTAAACCACCAGACGGGGACGAGCGCCGTTACCGGAAACCTTTTTGCGGATGCGGATTTTACGGCGCATTCTGGATTCATTCTTGGTCAACTTCATGGTCTTACCTGCCTACTACTTTTTGCCGCCGGACTTGCCGGCCTTACGGCGAATCTGCTCGTGTTCATATTTAACACCCTTGCCCTTGTAGGGTTCGGGCGGACGTACACGGCGAATGTTGGCAGCAACTTCACCAACGAGCTGCTTGTCGAAACCGCTGATGGTCAGCTTGTTTCCTGCGGCTGCGGCTTCGATACCCTTGGGCAGTTCAATGACCACCGGGTGGGAGAAACCGAGAGCAAGCTCGATGTTGTTGCCTTTAACGGCGACCTTGTAACCGACACCGTTGACTTCAAGGACTTTGCTGAATCCCTTGGAGACACCTTCGATGCAGTTTGCAAGAAGGGTACGGCGAAGGCCGTGCTGGGCGGATGCCTTTTTGGTTTCTTCGACTCTGGTGATAACCACAGAGCCGTCCTGAATCTCATATTTGAGCAGGGGCGAAACCGGCGTGGTCAGGCTGCCTTTGGGGCCCTTAACCTCTACAACGTCTGCTCCCAGCTTCACTTCCACGCCGGAAGGAACGGGGATAGGCTGTTTTCCGATTCGAGACATGACTGCACCTGCTACCAGATTTCACACAAAAGTTCGCCGCCCACATTCTTGCTGCGAGCGTTGGTGCCTTCAAGGACTCCACTGGAAGTGGAGAGAATGCATATGCCAAGACCATTCTGCACGCGGGGAATGTCGGTGGAACCGACATAAACGCGGCGGCCGGACTTGCTGATACGCTTCAGGCCGGAGATAACCGGCTTGCCCTTGAAGTATTTCAGTTCAATAACGATGGAGGATTCTTCCATCTTGAAGTCGGTGATGTAACCTTCTTCTTTGAGGATGGCTGCAAGAGCCTCCTTCATCTTCGAGCGCGGCACACTCACTTCCTTATGCAGGGCCAAGTGTGCGTTGCGGATACGCGTAAGCATATCTGCAATAGGATCAGTCAGCATTATTAACTCCTTGGCGACTTACCAGCTCGATTTACGGACACCGGGCAGTTCGCCGCGCAGCGACATATTGCGGAAGCAGATACGGCAAATGCCGAACTTACGCATGTAGCCGCGCGGACGGCCGCAGATGGGACAACGGTTGTAAGCACGAGCGCTGAATTTGGGCTTGCGCTTAGCCTTTACTTCCAGACTAGTACGAGACACTGCCGTAACTCCTTACTTCTTGAAGGGCATGCCCAGCTTATCAAGCAGGAACTTGCCTTCTTTGTCAGTCTTGGCACTGGTCACGATGGTGATGTTCATGCCCTTGGGGTTGTCAACACGGTCAACTTCCAGCTCGGGGAAGATGGTGTGTTCCTTAATTCCAAGGGTGAAGTTACCACGGCCGTCGAAGCCACGGTCAGCAATCCCCCGGAAGTCACGCACGCGCGGAAGCGCGAAGTTCATGAGCTTGTCAAGGAAGTCCCACATGGAATCACCGCGAAGAGTCACGCGGCAGCCGATGGGCATGCCTTCACGCAGCTTGAACGAAGCGATGGACTTTTTGGCGCGAGTGATCACGGCCTTCTGCCCAGCGATTGCGGTCAGTTCTTTCACGGCCTCTTCCAGAAGCTTCTGGTTCTGGCTGGCTTCGCCAAGGCCGATGTTAAGGGAGATCTTCTCCAGTTTCGGCAACTGCATAGAGCTCTTGTAGTTGAACTCTTTCTGCAGCACCGGCGCCACTTGTTCACGATATATATTTTGGAGACGCGTCATCGTTATCCACCTTAATCGATGATTTCGTTGCACTTTTTACAAAAGCGAACTTTTTTACCGTCTTCGGTGTACCGATAGCCGACCGTTGTGGCCTTGGCGCACGCGTCGCACATCACCTTTACATTGGAGATGTGGATGGGCATCTCCTTGTCGACGATGCCACCGGGCTGCTGCAGGTAAGGATTAGCCCGCATGTGCCTTTTGGCAACGTTCACCTTCTCGACCAGGACGCGGTCCTTCTTGCGAAGAACTTTCAAGACCTTGCCGATCTTGCCCTTATCCTTGCCGGAGATGACCATCACTTTATCGTCTTTACGAATACGAAACTGTTTCATTGGTATCTCCTACAGAACTTCAGGGGCCAGAGACACAATCTTCATGTAGTTCCGTGCACGCAGTTCACGTGCAACGGGACCGAAGATACGGGTGCCGACGGGCTCGCCCTGCTTGTTCAGCAGTACGGCAGCGTTGGTATCGAACTTGATGTAGGAGCCGTCGTTACGACGGATTTCCTTGGCAGTACGAACGACAACCGCCTTCATGACATCGCCCTTTTTCACCTTGGAGTGAGGCAGGGCCTCCTTCACGGATACGACGATGACGTCGCCGACGGAAGCGTAACGGCGCTTAGAGCCGCCCAGCACCTTGATGCAGGCAACTTTTTTGGCACCGGAGTTATCCGCCACTTGCAGAGCAGATTCTACCTGGATCATGGCTTACCCCTAAACCGCCTTTTCAAGGATGGAGACCAGATGCCACCGTTTGTTCCGGCTAACCGGACGAAACTCGATGATCTTCACCTTGTCGCCAACTTTGCATTCATTGTTGGGATCGTGAGCGGTGAATTTCTTCCTGCGACGAATGTACTTCTTCAGCAGGGGATGCTTCACCAAGGTTTCGACGCGAACAACAATGGTCTTATCGTTCTTGTCGCTTACAACCACACCGACGAGAGCTCTGCCGTTTCTGTTTTCAATAGCTTCGGACATGTTATGCTCCCTTTTCCTTCAGAATCGTGAGGATGCGAGCAACGTTGTGCTTTGCCGCAGGGATTTCGGCAGTCTTTTCCAGCTGCGCCGTTGCATGCTTGAAACGCAGATCGAACAGTTCCTTTCTGGTTTCGGCAAGCTTGTCCTTCAGCTCGTCAATGCTCAGCTTTCTCAGTTCAGCGGCCTTCATTCTAGAGGCCCTCCCTAACTACGATCGTGGTCTTCACGGGGAGCTTATGAGCGGCGCGGGTCAGAGCCTCGCGAGCCAGCTCAAGGTTTACCCCTTTGATTTCGTAAAGTACACGGCCGGGCTTCACAGGAGCGTACCAACCCACCGGAGCGCCTTTACCTTTACCCTGACGGGTTTCAAGAGGCTTGGCGGTGTAAGGCTGGTCGGGGAAGATGCGAATCCACATCTTTCCGCCACGCTTGATGTGACGCATGGCAGCCACACGAGCAGCTTCAATCTGCTGGCTGGTCAGCTTGCCGTGCTCCAGAACCTTAAGGCCGATTTCTCCGAAAGCAACATTGTTACCCTTGAGGGCGTCACCCTTAAGCCGTCCTTTCTGACGCTTACGGAATTTAACCTTTTTAGGAGTCAACATTACTGTTCTACCTCGTTGTCCAGGATTTCACCCTTGAAGATCCATACCTTGACGCCGATAATGCCGTAGGTCGTATGCGCTTCGGCATAACCGTAGTCAATGTCGGCACGGAGGGTCTGCAAAGGCACACGGCCATCGCGGTACCATTCCGAACGGGCAATTTCAGCCCCGGCCAGACGGCCGGCACAGGCAACCTTGATGCCTTCGGCACCAAACTTGCGAGACATGCTCACCGTGCGCTTCATGGCGCGACGGAAAGCAACGCGACGTTCGAGCTGCATGGCGATGTTTTCTGCCACAAGCTGTGCGTCAGTTTCGGGGCGACGGATTTCGTTTACCTCGATGGAGAATTCGCGGCTGAACTTACGACGAAGATCTGCGCGAAGTTTCTCAATCTCAACGCCCTTGCGGCCGATAACGATACCGGGGCGGGCCGTGCTGAGGATAAGGCGAACCTTGCCACCGGCGCGTTCAATTTCAATTTTGGACAGGCCGGCGTGGTACAGGGTCTTCTTAACATACTTGCGGATGTTATGATCCTCAAACACGAAGGAAGCGTATTCCTTCTTGCTGAACCAGCGGGACTGCCAGTTCTTGTTGTACCCCAGCCGGAAACCGAAGGGATGTACTTTCTGTCCCATAACGTATCCTAACTTTCCTCAAGAATGACCGTGATGTGGCTGGTACGCTTCAAAATGCGGTTAGCCCGGCCCATAGAACGGGGCAGGAAGCGCTTCCAGGTAGGGCCTTCGTTGATGATCACCTGCTTTACCACCATTGCGTCAACATCGATGCCGGGCAGCTGCTCGGCGTTGGCAAGAGCGGAATGCATCACCTTGAAAATAAGGCCACCGGCCTTCTGAGGGGTGAAACGCAGGATGTTCATAGCGTCTTCTACAGGTTTGCCCTTCACGTTCTGGGCAACCAGGCGCGCTTTGCGCGGAGACACGCGAACGAATTTAGCAGTTGCTTTAGCTTGCATATCTATTCACCTACCTAGCGCTTGGCCTTGCTCTTCTTGTCGGCAGCATGGCCGTAGTAGGTACGGGTGGGCGAAAACTCGCCAAGCTTATGGCCGACCATGTTTTCGGTAACAAACACGGGAATGAACTTACGCCCGTTATGCACCGCAAAGGTCAGACCAACCATTTCGGGAGAGATCGTGGAACGGCGGGACCAGGTTTTGATAACACGACGGTCACCGGATTCCTGCGCCTTCTCCACTTTCTTCATCACGTGGTCGTCAATAAACGGACCTTTTTTCAGAGATCTAGGCATTCTCTACTCCTACTTCTGGCCACGACGCTTGATGATAAGCTTGGAAGAGGCCTTCTTCTTGTCGCGGGTCTTGAAGCCCTTGGTGGGAATACCCCACGGAGTCACAGGATGACGTCCGCCGGAGCTTCTGCCCTCACCACCGCCAAGCGGGTGATCGATCGGGTTCATGGCAACACCGCGAACCTTGGGACGGCGACCCAGCCAGCGGCTGCGACCTGCCTTACCGTACGAGATCTTCTCGTGATCAAGATTGCCAACCTGGCCGATGGTGGCGCAGCAGGTGACCAGCACCTTGCGCACTTCGCCGGAGGGCATACGCAGCAGTGCGTAGTTGCCTTCCTTGGCGACCAGCTGGGCATAGGTTCCGGCGGCACGGCAGAACTGTCCGCCCTTGCCGGGGTACAGTTCGATGTTGTGCACGATGGTACCCACAGGAACACGGGACAGAGCCATTGCGTTACCGGGCTTGATATCCACGGAATCGCCGGCCACAACCACGTCACCCTGCTTCACACCGAGAGGAGCCAGAATGTAGCGCTTTTCACCATCCGAGTAGTGCAGCAGTGCAATACGTGCGGAACGGTTGGGATCGTATTCGACATGAGCCACTTTAGCCGGCACGCCGACCTTGTCGCGACGGAAGTCGATGATACGGTAAAGACGCTTGTGCCCGCCACCGCGACGACGAGAAGTCACGCGGCCGTAGCAGTTTCTACCGCTCTTTTTGGTCAGGCCTTCAGTAAGGCTGCGCTCGGGCGTGCTACGGGTAATCTCCTCGAAAGAGGAAACGGTCTGAAAGCGGCGCCCAGGAGAAGTAGGTTTAAGCTTGCGAACAGCCATTGTTTACACTCCCTCGAAGAAATCGATCTTTTCGCCGGGTGCGAGGGTAACATACGCCTTCTTGTAACCGGCAGTCTGCCCCGTCACACGTCCGTGTTTGGTGCGGGCCTGCGGCTTGCGGGTAACAACATTGACACCCGCCACTTTGACGTTGAAAACCGACTCGACGGCTTTTTTGATCTCTATCTTGTTGGCCCGGGGATTCACAAAGAAGACAACCTGCTCGGAAGATTCCTTCACAAAGGTGGCCTTTTCGGAAACCAGAGGCTTAATAAGAATCTGCGTATAATCCATGACACCCTTCCTCTTACTTCAGTCGTTCCTGAACAGGCTCAACAGCCCCTTCAAGAAGAACCAGCTGGGCGTGCTTCAGAATTTCGAAAACGCTGAGCTGCTCGGGGGTCATCAGGGTGATCCCGGGGATGTTGCGGGCGCTGAGCACCAGCTTGTCATCCATTTCGGGGGTGACGACGAGAGCCTTACCCAGGCCCAGTGCGCCGGCAACCTTCACCATGTGCTTGGTCTTCACTTCAGGAAGCTCAATGCCCTTGACAACCATCAGGTTTTCTTCAGCCAGACGGGAGCTCAGAGCCATCTTCAGAGCCAGCTTGCGAACCTTCTTGTTAACCTTGAAGGAATAGTCGCGGGGCTGGGGACCGAAGACAACCGCACCACCACGCCAGACCGGAGAACGGTTGCTGCCCGAACGGGCGCGACCGGTACCTTTCTGACGCCAGGGCTTGGCACCGCCGCCGGAAATGGTCGAACGCGTCTTCACCGAATGAGTTCCGGCGCGCTTTGCCGCGCGCTGTGCGCGTACAACAAGGTTCAGGATCTCCGGCCGGACCTCGACCTCGAACACCTCGGGAGCCAGAGTGAGTTCACCCGTCTCCTTCTTGTCCTGATCGTATACTTTAACCACAGCCATGTGATTATCCTCTTTTTTACTGCTTGCGGACCATGACCAGGCCGTTCTTGGGACCGGGCACGGGGCCTTTGACCAGGATCAGGTTGTCTTCCGCGCGGACTTCGATGATCTGCAGGCTCTTTACAGTAACCTGACGGGCACCCATATGGCCGGCCATCTTCTTGTTCTTCCAAACCTTGCCGGGGAAGGTGGCGTGACCGATGGAACCGGGCGAGCGGTGCACAGCCTCGTGACCGTGGCTTGCAGGCATGCCGCCGAAGTTCCAGCGCTTCATCACGCCGGCGAAACCTTTACCAATGCTGGTGCCGGTCACCTTCACAAATTCGCCGGGGGTAAAAAGACCCACGGTCAAGTCGTCGCCGACTTTTTGCTCAGCAGGAGCTTCGAGACGAATCTCGCGCAGCACGCGGAACAAACCGCGACCAGCCTTGTCCATGTGACCACGGGCGGGCTTGTTTACGTGCTTTTCTTTGGCCTCTTCAAAACCGATCTGAACGGCGTTATATCCATCCTTGGCCGCATCCTTGACCTGAATTACAGGACAGGGACCAGCTTGAATCACGGTCACAGCCACCGCACTGCCATCATTGGCGAAAATGCGGGTCATGCCGATCTTGCGACCCAGGATTCCCATCTTCTCAGCCATGACTACCTCTCGCTAGAGTTTGATTTCCACGTCCACGCCTGCGGGGAGACTCAGTTTCCCCAAAGCGTCCACGGTCTGCTGAGTAGGCTCGAGGATATCCATGAGCCGCTTGTGGATGCGCATTTCAAACTGTTCGCGGGACTTTTTGTCCACATGGACGCTTCGGTTTACCGTAAACTTGTGGATGTTGGTGGGCAGCGGAATCGGTCCGGCCACACCAGCGCCCGTGTTGCGCGCCGTATCTACGATTTCAGCCACAGCCTTATCCAGGATGCGGTAATCGTAAGCTTTAAGCTTAATCCTGATACGATCACTGCTAACTGTCGTCATTGTTAACTACTCCATGATCTGGGAATCGACACCCTTGCCTCTGAGGAGCCCGGGACCATCCGGTGCCTCATACCGCGGCGAGCGCGGTGCGGCGACAGAGTTCCTCACTTACGGTGGCGCTTTGTCCGGATTTACAAGACATGCAGCGGGGAAAAAGCATGCGCTGTAAACACAGGACAAACACGTAGGTCGACAACGCTCTCTTTACGCAGAGAACGGAGTCGTGAACTTTCTTCGCGGAACAGTATATATGGGAGAGAGATAAAACGGTGGGCCAGACTGGCACCTCTGTTGCTCTACTCCGCCGCTTTCGCGCGAAGATCGCCCACGTTGTCGCCAGCCTGTTTTCCATCTGCTTGCGCAGACGGACAGGTGGTCCGCAGGGTTACTAAACAGGAACCATAAGGCTCCGGAAAAATTTTATGTACAGTACCTTACAGCCGAATACCGCATCGGCTGGAACGGCAAGACATTTAATTAGGCATTCAGTAACGCCTGCAAATGTCAAGCTTCAGTCCGCAGACTGAATGAGCAGCAGGACGGACTCAATCCGCCCTTTAAACCCCTTGCGGGGAAGTCTACTGCCTGTGCGGTGAAAACAACCACATCAAGCGAGGTGTTCTTATATAGAGGTGTGCCCTTCCCGTCAACCTTCTTTTTTTATTTTCTGCAAAAAAAAGCGCCCCGCAAAAGCGGGGCGCCGGATAAGCATATTCAGCCAGCTTATTCGCCGGACTTACTCTTGGTAAGTTCTTCGGCAAGGTTGGCGGGAACGCGCTCATAATGGTCGAACTGCATGGTGAAGTTGGCACGCCCCTGAGTGCGCGAACGCAGGTCGGTAGCATAACCGAACATTTCGCTCAGCGGCACGTGACAGCGGATAACCTGTGCACCAGCGCGGGAATCCATGCTCTGGATCTTGCCGCGGCGGCCGTTCAGGTCGCCCATGACGTCGCCGAGGTATTCTTCGGGAGTCACAACTTCAACGTCCATGACAGGCTCGAGCAGCACGGGCGAAGCCTTGCGTGCAGCTTCTTTCACTGCCATGGATCCGGCCACGTAGAAGGCCTGTTCCGACGAGTCGACTTCGTGGTACGAGCCGAACACCAGAGCAACCTTGACGTCCACCATGGGGTAGCCGGCCAGAACGCCGCTTTTCAGCGCATCCTGAATACCCTTGTCAACAGCAGGGATGTATTCCTTGGGAATAACACCGCCGGTGATCTTGTTCTCGAACAGGTAGCCCTTTTCAGGGTTGGGTTCGACCTCGATCACGACATGGCCGTACTGTCCACGTCCGCCGGACTGCTTGGCGTACTTGTGGTCGACCTTGGTTTCCTTGCTGATGGTTTCGCGGTAGGCAACCTGCGGCTTGCCGACGTTGGCGTTGACGCTGAACTCACGGGTGAGACGGTCAACGATGATGTCGAGGTGCAGTTCGCCCATACCGGCGATCAGGGTCTGGTTGGTTTCATCATCGCCCTTCACGCGGAAGGACGGGTCTTCCTTTGCCAGCTTGGCCAGAGCTGCGGAAAGCGCATCGCGGTCAGCTTTGGTCTTGGGCTCGATGGCAACCTCGATAACAGGCTCGGGGATGTCAAGAGACTCAAGAACGACCGGACGGTTTATCTCGCAGATGGTGTCACCGGTGGAAACCTGCTTGAGACCCACAGCGGCAACGATATCGCCGGCGCCGGCCCACTTGATTTCTTCACGCTTGTTGGCGTGCATCTTCAGCAGGCGGCCGATGCGTTCTTTCTTGCCGGTGTTGGCATTATACACGGTCATACCGGCTTCAATGAAACCGGAGTAGATGCGGATAAAGGAAAGGTGACCGATGTAGGGGTCAGATGCCAGCTTGAACACCAGGGCGGCAAGCGGCTCTTCGTCTTTGCAGGGGCAGACGATCTTTTCCTCTTCGTTGTCAGGGTTGGCACCGACCATCTGTTCGATGTCAACAGGCGAAGGCAGGTACTCCACCACCGCATCAAGCAGGGGCTGAACGCCCATGTTGCGGAAAGCGGAGCCGCACAGAACCGGCACTGCGGTTCTGGCGATGGTGGCCCTGCGGATGGCGCTGTGGATTTCTTCTTCGGTCAGCTCTTCGCCGCCGAGGTATTTTTCCATCAGCGCTTCATCTTCTTCAGCCACTGCCTCGATCAGTTCAAGACGCATAACGTCGAACTGGTCCTGAAGCTCGGCAGGAACGCCGGTCACGGCGAACTCGGCACCCTTGGAGGCTTTGTCGAAAACAACAGCCTTTCCGGTGACGAGATCGACGATGCCCTGGAATTCGTCTTCACTGCCGATGGGAACCTGAAGCGCAAGGGGCTTTGCCTTCAGCCGGTCGCGGATCATATCCACGCAACGGAAGAAGTTGGCACCCATGCGGTCCATCTTGTTGACGAAGCAGATGCGCGGAACCTTGTAGCGGTCAGCCTGACGCCAAACGGTTTCAGACTGAGGCTCGACACCGGCAACGGCGTCGAACACGGCTACAGCGCCGTCCAGAACGCGCAGCGCGCGCTCGACTTCAATGGTGAAGTCCACGTGACCGGGGGTGTCGATGATGTTGATTCGACAATCCTTCCAGAAGCAGGTGGTAGCTGCGGAGGTGATGGTGATACCACGCTCCTGCTCCTGCTCCATCCAGTCCATGGTTGCCTGACCTTCGTGCGTTTCACCTATTTTGTGAGACACACCGGTGTAGAAAAGGATGCGCTCGGTAGTCGTGGTTTTTCCCGCATCAATGTGGGCCATGATACCGATATTGCGCTGCTGGGGTATGGCTACTTTTCTGGACACGTGACTAATCCTCGGACGTTACCAACGGAAATGAGCGAAAGCCTTGTTGGCTTCAGCCATACGATGGGTGTCGTCCTTCTTCTTCACGGCACCGCCGCGGTTGTTGAAAGCATCAAGCAGTTCGCCGGACAGGCGTCCTACCATGCCTTTTTCTCCACGTGCGCGTGCGTAGGTGATGAGCCAGCGGATAGCCAGAGACACCTGACGGTCGGAACGCACTTCGACGGGCACCTGATAGGTGGCACCGCCGACGCGGCGGGATTTGACTTCGACGAAGGGCTTTACGTTATCAACAGCCTTTTCAAAGGCCTTGATTGCATCTTCGCCGGTCTTTTCCTGCAGCACTTCAAGAGATTTATAAAAAATCTTTTCTGCAGCGCCCTTTTTGCCGTCAACCATCATGCGGTTGACGAAGCGGGCAGCGAGCCGGCTGTTATACACCGGATCGGGCAGAACTTCACGTCTGGGGATAGGTCCTTTACGAGGCATGAAAAACTCCCTTCGCTACTTCGGACGCTTGGCGCCGTACTTGGAACGTCCCTGGCGGCGATCCTGCACGCCGGCAGTATCCAGAGTACCACGAACAATATGGTAACGTACACCGGGCAAGTCTTTTACACGACCGCCGCGGATCATAACAACAGAGTGCTCCTGCAGGTTGTGACCTTCACCGGGAATGTAGGCGGTCACTTCAATAGCATTGGTCAGGCGCACACGGGCGACTTTACGCAAAGCCGAGTTCGGCTTCTTAGGCGTTGTGGTATACACGCGGGTGCAAACCCCACGGCGCTGCGGGCAAGCCTGAAGCGCGGGAGTCTTCTTCCGCTTAGCAACCTTTTTACGCTCTTTTCTGATGAGCTGGTTGATAGTGGGCATCAGTTTCCTCCGTGGAAATGGATCGATGTCATTCGCTAAAGACGCAAGGCAATACGCCATTGCCGACACACTGTCAACAACGGCGGTCCGAGGAGAACTCCGATCACCTATGAAGCCATCCTTAAAATTACCTGTACGCTTCGCTTGGGGACTTCGACTGAAAAGCCCAGCAGCCTTGCTTTCAATCGTATTCTCACCCTGCAAGCAAACTTGAACATGACCCGATACGCCAATTAGCCGCAGGAGACAAGCAGTTTCTCTGTCTGCCCTGCAAAAAAATCATTCCCTGTACACCTTGTTACAATTATCACATCTACACCGACAACAAAAAGTCGCTTTTCCGCCAGCCGGTAGCCACCGGTGCGGCCACGTGCTGCTAAAAAGCCGGCAAAACCCAACCGTGCAGCCCTTCATGTGCTTACGCTATCACCCCATGTTTATGTCTTTTTTTTATTCTGATTTTGCCGCTTGACATTTTGCTAAAAATTTCACAAGACGTTGTCACGTGCTCACGATCGTTGCTTCATTGCATCGGCACGATCTTTAATGCATGGAATTTTTTGGCTCGCATCCGCCGGATGCGTCCTACATTGCAAAAACTATAATTTTCGGAGGATGGAAGCTATGTCCAATTTGGTCCCCCCTCATGGCGGTAAAGGTCTTGTCTGCTGCCTGCTCGAAGGTGCTGAAAAGGAAGCTGAACTGAAGAAGGCCGCCGGCCTCAAGCAGATCGAGATCAGCTCCCGCGCCAAGGGCGACCTGATCATGATGGGCACCGGCGGTTTCTCCCCGCTGAGCGGCTTCATGAAAAAGGCTGACTGGAAGAGCGTCTGCGAAAAGATGACTCTGGCTGACGGCACCTTCTGGCCTGTGCCTGTGACTCTGGACGTTTCCAAGGAAGAAGCAGCTTCCATGAAGGAAGGCGACGAAATCGCCCTCGTTCGCGGCGGTGAAGTGTTCGCCACCATGAAGGTGGAAGAACTCTACGAAATGACCGATGCCGACAAAAAGTGGGAATGCGAGCTGGTGTTCAAGGGTGAAGGCCCCGACTCTGAAAAGTTCTGGGACATCGCTGAAGAAGACCACCCCGGCGTGAAGATGGTCATGGCTCAGAAAGAGTTCAACGTGGCCGGTCCCGTCAAGGTTCTTTCCGAAGGCGACTTCCCCACCAAGTTTGCCGGTGTGTACAAGCGCCCCGCAGAACTGCGTGCAGAACTCGAAGAACGCGGCTGGTCCAACGTTGCCGCTCTGCAGCTGCGTAACCCCATGCACCGTTCGCACGAATACCTTGCCAAAATCGCTGTTGAAGTGTGTGACGGCGTGGTTATCCACTCCCTCGTGGGCTCCCTGAAGCCCGGCGACATTCCTGCCGAAGTCCGCGTGAAGTGCATCGACACGCTGGTTGAAAAGTACTTCGTGAAGGAAAACGTCATTCAGGCCGGTTACCCCCTCGACATGCGTTACGCCGGTCCCCGCGAAGGCCTGCTGCACGCAACCTTCCGCCAGAACTACGGCGTAAGCCGCATGATCATCGGTCGTGACCACGCCGGTGTGGGTGACTTCTACGGTATGTTCGAAGCCCAGACCATCTTCGACAAGATTCCTTACGCCAAGGAAGCCTGCCCCGAACCCGGCAAGGCTCTGCTTTGCGAACCCCTGAAGATTGACTGGACCTTCTACTGCTTCAAGTGCGACGGCATGGCTTCTCTGCGCACCTGCCCCCACAGCAAGGAAGACCGCGTCCTGCTGTCCGGCACCAAGCTGCGTAAAGCCCTGTCCGAAGGCTCCGATGTTCCGGATCACTTCGGTCGTGAAGAAGTACTCGACATCCTGCGCGAGTACTACGGCGGCCTGACCGAAAAGGTTGAAGTGAAAATGCAGCGCGCTGCTTCCGGTTCCCAGATGTAGCCTCCGGCTGCATCCGCTTTGCAAGTACAGAGGGGGAGACATATGTCTCCCCCTTTTTTATATGCACAGGCGGTCACCGGCCTGCCGGTTTAAAGTCCCGTTGCCCCGCCCTTACGGGCGTCTGCCTGCTGACCACGTCCGGCTCGGAACGTATCCGCACCTGAGGCCCGAAGCACTGCGTAACCTCAGGTATGGTACGGCCCTGCCGCCGGTGCAGGAAGCAACGGAAGGCATTGCCGACAGGCAACACCCTGATCGCGGACATATAATTCCCTGCAGTCGGCCTGCCGTCGGCCCGCAAACCGCCGAAAACCGCCGCTAACTTCACGCAAACCGCACGCAGACGCGGGCACCTGCAAACAGGCGGAAGAACGCAGCCGCACTCCCCCGTCGGACAGCCACCGCGCAAACAGGCTGCAGACCAGATAAAGAACACAGAGTCTCAACGCATGGCAGCCCAGCCGGGCAGATAGCGTCCGGCTTCCTTCAAAGCGGTGTCATGAGTGACAGCATCGGGCTGAAGTTGCACAAGATATCGCCAGAATTTTTGGGAATGATCCAGAAAGGCAAGGTGCGCCAGTTCATGATAAATCACCGCATCGCACAGCGCCGGCGGCAGAAAAAGCAGTCTGGCGTTCAGCATGACGGTTCCCCGCGCCGAGCAGCTGCCCCAGCGCCTGCCCGGTACGGCTATGCGCACTGCAGCCGGTTCCAGACCGTGACGTTCAGCCAGCTCTCGACACCGCGGAACAAGAAAAGCATGTCCCTTTCGCTTCAGCCAGCCGAACAGCATCGTCACAGCCGCATCCGAGCCAGTGCCGGCAACCGCCACGCACAGCTCACTGCGGTTCACAGACAGGCTGGATTTTCCCGTTGCAGCGGTCACGCGCAGCCGGAATGTCTCACCCGTTGCGCGCAGCTGCAGTTCTTCGGGAAACAAGGGGCGACACAGAACCGGCTCCAGACGTGCGCGGTTGCGCTTCACGGCCTCTGCTATCCAGTCGTGGTGTTCACGGACGAACACAGAAGCCAGGGCTGGGTCTGCTCCTGCCGGAAGTACAACCTCAAGACCTGAAGATATCAGGCGCAGAGACATGCGTCTGGCTCTGCTGCTGTGCCTGACTGTATAATGCGCAAGCACATGCGCTATCAAATTTTCCGTATGCTGACTCATGACGGGTCTTTACCCTTGCTCAAACGCGAAGTACAGTGCCTGCACCCAGTCCGTTGCCAACCGGAGGATACATGTTCGAGACCCGTAGAAAAGCCCATCTGAGCGGAACACTCATAGCGCTTGCCGGCCTTGCCCTCTGTCTTTACGGCGGCATTTTTCAGGCCGAAGCCCTGTGCTTCACCAGCGGCTGCGCCCTGTTCCGTGATATCACCATCGCCGGCATCTCCCCCTGGTGGGCAGGGGCGGGCGCCTTCGGCATCACTGCCCTGCTGTGTATGATCGGCCGTACGCGGATGGCACGCGGCGTTGCCATGCTCATGCTGCTGGGCGACCTGTTGTTCTTATTTATAATGATATTCACCGCCCCCTGCATACCCTGCCTGTGTGCGGCACTGATAATCATCTGGCTGTACTGGACGCTGACTGCAGACAGCAAGCGGCCGCAACGGATGCGTACGGCACTGGCTCTAGTATGGCTCTCGCTCTTTACGCCCAACATTTTCGCGACGGCAGGAGAAATGACCGGCGGCTGGATAATTCACGGACCGGAACAGGCTGCCCTGCAGATATATTTTTCCCCGAGCTGCCCCGCCTGCAAAGAGGCCGTGCTGGCCATCAGCCAGAATAACCCGCAGCAGGTGGCGTACTTTCCCGTTGCAGAATCAACATCAGACCTGCTGCGCATAAAAAAAATGCAGGAGGAGCTGAAGGCGGGGCGAAGTGTATACGCCGCATTCCGCACCAGCATAACCGCCGCTGTACCGCTGCAGAACGGCGTTCCCCCGGCCGAAGTGGCAATGCTGCAGTGGCGCACTCTGCAAAACAAAGCCCGCCTTGCGCGGATGGGCATAACCACGATTCCGGCCATTGTTACAGCCGGCAAACCCGCCCGGCTGGGCGGTGCTGAACAAGGCATGTCCTTTATTCCTGATCCTGCGGGCGGTTTTGCAGGCTGCAGCGAACAGACAGATCAGGACTGCGACGACACCGGCAGGCAGCCCGCCCCTTTGCTGCGCAGTCCGTCTCCCAGCGACAGTCAGCTTGATGAACTGTTCGACAATGTTCCTGAAGATGTTTCAAACTGATTAGCCGCTCAAAAACGTGCTGTTTCATTGACCTTTCATGCGAATCCTACTATGTGAAAAAAATAATTATCTTTACGTACCGGATTGCAGGTCGGAAAGGACAGAAGCGGCGCTCTCAGTCCGTTGAAATTACTTGGACAAGCGCGGCAAAACCCTTTATAGGGGTTGCGCTGTTCCAGCCGGGCACAAACCTGCAACCATCATCAGGTAAGGGCAAATGACTATCTACGATTTGCTGAAAGCGAACAGAGAAACACTGGTCGGCCAATGGATTGCGCAGATACAGGAAACGTATCCCATAGATACTGTTGGCTTTTTGCGCAGCCGTAAAGACCAGTTTCACAACCCCGTAGGTGACAAGACCGAAAAAGCAGTCGCCGCCCTTTTCGATATGCTGGCAGAAGACGGCATAGATCCGGAAAAAGCGGCACAACCTCTGGATGATATCATCCGCATACGCGCCATCCAGAGCTTTACTCCCGAACAGGCCGTCGCCGTCATTTACTTTTTAAAAACCATCGTGCGCAATGCGCTTGGTGCACAGATTGCGGAACACCGGCTTTATCCGCAGCTGCTCGCACTGGAAAGCCAGATAGACACCATGGTGCTCATTTCCTTTGGCATATACGCCAAGTGCCGTGAAAAACTGCACATAATGCGTGCCGAAGAGTACAAGCGTCGCTACGCACAGCTCATACGCAGAGCTGAACGTATATTGGATACGCCGGCAGGGGAACCGGACATATAACAACCGATAGCCTAGCAGCGAGGTAACGGAATGATTATTTCACTCTTGGCGGTCATTGCGCTCGGGTGTATCGCCTGGCTGGGAGCCGCATCTGGCTTTCAGCAATTATTCGGGGTGATTATACCATTAGCCGCAGTGCTCGTGTTCCTGGCGGGATTCGTGTACAGAATCATGGATTGGGCAAAATCGCCCGTTCCTTTCCGCATCCCGACAACGAGTGGACAGCAGAAATCTTTGCCCTGGATCAAGCCCAGTCCTCTGGACAACCCTTCCTCCAACGCCGGAGTGTGGGGCCGCATGATCCTTGAGGTGTTGACGTTCAGATCTCTGTTCCGCAACACCGAAGTGTCTCTGGAGAAAGGCCCGCGTGTGGTCTATTACTCCTCCAAGTGGCTGTGGCTTTTTGCCCTTCTTTTCCACTACTGTTTTCTGACCATTTTCATCCGCCACTTCCGGTTCTTCATGGAACCTGTGCCCTTTGCCGTGGGCGGACTGGAACTGCTGGACGGAATGATGCAGGTTGGCGTTCCGCGCCTGTTCATGACCGATGTCATCATTATGGCTGCGGTGCTCTACCTTATCGGCCGCCGGCTGTTCAATGACAAAATCCGCTACATTTCGCTTCCCAACGACTACTTCCCCCTGTTCCTTATTCTCGGTCTGGTGGGCAGCGGTATCTCCATGCGGTACTTCACCAAGGTCGACATTGCCTCGGTAAAGGTTCTTACCATGGGTCTTGTGACGTTGAACCCCGTTGTCCCCGAAGGCATCGGCGCAATGTTCTATGTGCACCTGTTCCTGCTGAGCGTACTGCTTATGTACTTCCCTTTCAGCAAGCTGATGCACATGGGCGGCGTTTTCCTGAGTCCTACCAGGAACCTGCCCAACAACAGCCGCGCCGTGCGCCACGTGAACCCCTGGAACCCGCCCAAGAAGTACCGCACTTACGAAGAGTACGAGGACGATTTCAGGGAACCCATGTTTGAAGCGGGCCTCCCTCTCATGAAGAAACCTGACGAAGCTTCCAAGGAGTAAGGAGTAGCCATGCCTAAGGTGCCAACCCCTGAAGAACTGGTCAAAGTAGATTACAGCATGCCTGCAGGCTCTTGGATGGACACCAAACCGGAGTTCGTCGACGGCAGCTTCTGCTACCCTGCCAAAGCTGAAATCATGGAAGGGCTGGGCATGCCCAACCCGCACACATGGAACCCCGCCGAAGAAGACTGGGGCCTGCCCGAAAACTGGGAAGAGATTATCTATAACGCCATGCAGGAGCGGCTGGAAAAATACCGTTCCTTCAAGGTCTTCATGGATATCTGCGTGCGCTGCGGCGCATGCGCCGACAAGTGTCACTTTTTCATCGGCACCGGCGACCCCAAAAACATGCCCGTGCTGCGCGCCGAACTGCTGCGCTCGGTCTACCGCCGCGATTTCACCACCGCCGGTAAAATTCTGGGCAAGCTGGCAGGTGCCAGAAAGCTTGATAAAGACGTGATCAAGGAGTGGTTCTACTACTTCTATCAGTGCACTGAATGCCGCCGTTGCTCGGTATACTGCCCCTACGGCATCGACACCGCCGAAATAACCATGATGGCGCGTGAGCTGCTGCATGAACTCGGCCTCGGCATCAACTGGATCATGGAGCCGGTGTCCAACTGTAACCGCACAGGCAACCACCTCGGCATCCAGCCGCATGCCTTCAAGGAAATCGTGGAATTCCTGTGTGACGACATCGAAGACATCACAGGCATCCGCATCAATCCCCCGTTCAACGAACCGGGCCACGAGGTGCTGTTCATCACCCCCTCCGGCGACGTTTTCGCCGATCCGGGTATTTACACCTTCATGGGATATCTGATGCTCTTCCACGAGATAGGGCTGGACTATACCCTGTCCACCTACGCATCAGAAGGCGGCAACTTCGGTCTGTTCACGTCAGCTGACATGATGAAAAAGCTGAACGCCAAAATGTACGCCGAAGCCGAGCGTCTGGGTTCCAAATGGATTCTGGGCGGCGAATGCGGTCACATGTGGCGTGTGATCAACCAGTACATGGGCACCATGAACGGTTCCACGCCCTCCTGCATGGAAACTCCCGTCAACCCCATCACCGGCACCGTGTTCCATAACGCAGCCGATACAAAGATGGTGCACATCACCGAGTTTACTGCAGACCTGATAAAGCACAACAAGCTGCGTCTTGACCCCAGCCGTAACGACCACCTGCGCGTCACGTTCCACGACTCGTGCAACCCTGCACGTGCCATGGGTCTTTTTGAAGAACCGCGCGAAGTCATCAAAGCGGTGTGCAACAACTACTTTGAAATGCCCGAAGGAACCACCCGCGAGCAGACCTTCTGCTGCGGTGCCGGCTCCGGTCTGAATACGGATGAAATAATGGAACTGCGCATGCGCGGCGCACTGCCCCGCGGCAATGCCCTGCGGTATGTGCAGCAGAAGCATGACGTAAACGCCATGGCCTGCATCTGCGCCATCGACCGTGCCACCCTGATTCCCCTGGCCGACTACTGGGCTCCGGGCGTTTCCATATACGGCACGCACGAACTGGTGGCCAACGCACTGGTCATGAAGGGCGAACAGAAGCGTACCGTTGACCTGAGGCAGGAAGATCTGCCGGGCATGGAGGATGAATAACCATGTATAACAGCAAATACATCATCCCCGGACTGCTCATCTTCGTGGGTCTGGTGACCTTCCCCTTCTGGGTGAATCTGGTTTCCGCCGAATACAAGCGTCCTGAACTGGCTCTGCCCGCAGACCAGAAAGAATGCATCGAGCCTGTGGAATACATGCGCACCGAGCACATGAACCTGCTTGATACATGGCGCGACGAAGCGCTGCGCGAAGGCAAACGCACTTACACCGCATCCAACGGCAAAGTGTGGGAAACAAGCCTGCAGAATACCTGCATGCAGTGCCACACCAACAAGGCCGAATTCTGCGATAAGTGTCACGAAACCAACAGTGTCGTTCCCTACTGCTGGGATTGCCACGTAGCCCCCAGGGGGAACCAGTAATGTTCGACAGAAGAAGATTCCTCAAGATTGCTGGTCTGTCGGCCCTCGGTCTTGGCGCTGGTTCCGCGATTGGAGTGGCAGAAGCGCTGGCTGCGCCTAAAAAGGATCCTTACAGCGCCAATGCCCATGCGCTGCATGCCGGTCGCTGGGCCATGGTTATCGATACCCGCAAGTTCGAGACTCCCGAAGACTTCCAGAAGCTCATCACGGCCTGCCACAAGCAGCACAATGTGCCCGACATTCCCAATGATCAGCACATTATGTGGCTGTGGACGGACAAGTACGAGCACACCTTCCCCGAACAGGCCAACAACCATCTGTCCGATGAAGTGAAGGAGCGGGACTTTCTGCTGCTGTGCAACCACTGCGAAAACCCGCCGTGCGTCCGTGTGTGCCCCACAAAGGCCACTTACAAACGCCCCGACGGCATTGTTGCCATGGACTACCACCGCTGCATCGGCTGCCGGTTCTGCATGGCAGGCTGCCCCTACGGCGCGCGTAGCTTCAACTACGGCAACCCCAGAGAATACCTGAAGGATATCACCAACCCCGCTTTCCCCACACGTATGCGCGGCGTTGTTGAAAAATGCAACTTCTGCGTCGAACGTCTGGCTCAGGGGCTGATGCCCTCCTGCGTTGAAGCGTCTGAAGGTGCCATTGTCTTTGGCGATCTCAACGATCCGGATTCCGAAGTGCGTCAGGTTCTGGCCGAAAACTTCACCATCCGCCGTAAACCATCTCTGGGCACGCAGCCCGGTGTATACTACATCATCTAAGGGGAGATGCCATGATCGAAAAAGCGCTCAAAGGCTCTCCGGGTTATTACATCTGGCTGGCCTTCCTCGGTTCACTTATCGGCCTCGGCTTGTTTACGTACACCTTCCAGATGAAGCACGGGCTTGCCATTACCGGTATGAGCCGTGACGTTTCCTGGGGATTTTACATTGCCCAGTTCACGTATCTGGTCGGGGTGGCCGCATCCGCTGTTATGCTGGTGCTGCCTGCGTACTTCCACCACTACAAAAAATTCAAGAAGATAATCATCTTCGGTGAATTCATGGCCATCGGCGCGGTGCTGATGTGCATGCTGTTCATCATGGCCGACCTCGGCCAGCCGCAGCGTGCTCTCAACGTGATGCTGCACCCCACGCCTAACTCCGTCATGTTCTATGACATGATGGTTCTTGTGGGCTACCTCATCCTCAATGCCGTCATTGGCTGGGTGACTCTGGAAGCCGAACGTCACGACGTGGAACCGCCTTCGTGGGTGAAACCGCTGATTTACCTGTCCATTGTCTGGGCTTTCAGCATTCACACCGTTACGGCTTTCCTGTACGCCGGTATTCCCGGCCGCCATTACTGGCTTACCGCCATCATGGGGGCCCGCTTCCTGGCTTCGGCGTTTTGCTCCGGTCCGGCAATACTGCTGCTTCTGCTGTTCACACTGCGCAAGTTCACCAGACTGACTCTGGAGACGGAAGCCGTGCAGACCCTGACGAAGATCATCACGTACGCCATGTGCATCAACGTGTTCTTCTTCCTGCTGGAAGTCTTCACCGCGTTCTACAGCGGCATTCCCGGTCACGCACACCCCATCGCCTACATGTTTGCCGGTCACAACGGCCATGTGGACTGGATCACCCCGTGGATGTGGGCAGGCGCCATCATGGCTATCCTGTCTCTTGTGCTGCTCATTCCGCCGCACATCCGCGACAATACCCGCGTGCTGCCTTTTGCGCTGGCTCTGCTGGTTGCCGCAAGCTGGATTGACAAGGGTCTCGGCCTGATCATCGCCGGCTTTACCCCCAACGTCTTTGACAAGGTGACAGTATACGCACCGACAGTTCCCGAGCTGCTCATTTCGCTGGGCATCTTCTCTGTGGGAGCTCTGGTGGTATCCATCCTCTGGAAAGTTGCGCTGGGCGTGAAGGAGGAACGGGGCACACTGTAGCCGCGTTCTGTCCCGACAGATAATACAAGAGCCTGCCCGTTTTCGGGCAGGCTCTTTTCTTTTTATTCCCGTCTTGCCGGAAGAGAACAAAGACCGGCGTGATATGGCCGGTATCTCGGGTCAACGTGCCTGCAGGCTGTTCGGAACACCGCACAAAGCAGATGAGCCCGCAATGCAAGTATGTAAGTTACCGGAGCCTGCAGCCTTGCCGCCGCGGTAATAAGCATGCGCATTGCTGCGTTGCCGCAATAAAATCCATGTACGGCAACCGGAACCGGCAGCATCAGAAGAAGAAACCGAGAAACAGCATACAGGCCGGATGCTGACGGCACACCGCTGCACCGGCGGCAACACAAATCAGCCCTGCAACGGCATTACGGACAGGTTCCGCCGGAAAAGCCGAAACAGCCCCGTTACAACCCGAAAGGAGCGATGACCCGCTCCAGAACGCCCTGCACCTTTGAAATGGCCACGCCGTAATTTGTGACGGGCACCCCTCTGCGTGTACATTCGCGTATGCGCCGCATCATTTCGGCGCGGTTGGTCATGCAGCCGCCGCAGTGCACAGCCAGTGCGTATCTTTCAAGATCTTCGGGGAAATCATGCCCCGCATACATTTCGAATGAAAGCTCTCTGCCGGTGTACTGTGTGATCCAGCGGGGTATCTTCACCCTGCCGATATCATCGGCAACGGCATGGTGCGAACAGGCTTCGCACATCAGCACTGTGTCGCCGTCGCGCAGGGAGTCGATGGCGCGGGCACCTCGGACAAGCAGCTCAAGGTCACCCTTATAGCGGGCAAACAATGTGGAAAAAGTGGTCATGGGAATGTCATCGTCAACGTCACCGGCCACTTTGAGCACCACCTGCGAATCAGTGATCACCAGCGCCGGCGGCGATACAAGCTTGTCCAGAGCAGCTTCCAGTTCGCGCTCCTTCACCACCATCCCCATGGCGTCCGCGTCCAGAACATCGCGCAGCACCTGCACCTGCGGCAGGATCAGACGCCCCTTCGGGGCAGCCAGATCAATGGGGACTACACAGAGAACTGTATCACCTTCGGAAATAAGATCGGAAACAAGCACAGGATCCGCTTTCAGCTCTTCGGGCACCATTTCGACAATGGCCGACTTCAGCTCGCTGATACCCTTTTGCGCCACGGAAGAAACCTGTACATGGCGGACTCCTGCCTCGTGGCAAAAACGAGCATCTTCGGGCCGCACATCTGCTATATCCTGTTTGTTAAAAACAACCAGCGCGGCAATTTCCATTGCCTGCAGATCGGCCAGCATCCGCTTTTCCGCCTCTTCCATACCGGCTTCACTGACAACCAGCAGCGCGACATCCGTACGGGCCAGCACCTTTCTGGCCGAACGGACCCGCATTTCGCCCAGCTCACCGGAATCGTCCAGCCCGGCCGTGTCATAAAAAGTAACCGGTCCCAGCGGCAGCAGCTCATAGGGCTTTGCCACCGGATCCGTCGTTGTGCCGGGAACATCGGAAACTATGGCTATCTGCTGACCGGCAAGGGCATTGATAAGCGAAGACTTACCGGCATTACGCCGTCCCACAAGAGTAATCACCAGCCGTTCGCCGCGTGGCGCTTTGTCAGACATCAGCATTTCCTCCGCATGCCCCGGCAATCCGGCTGAAGCCTTTGTCAGCAACAGGGGTGTACCCGGCATTTCTCAGACGTTCAAAAAGACCGTGCACGGCATCGCGCACATCACGCCCTGCAGCGTTTTTTCCCGGATATATGGAGTAGCCGCCGCGCACCGCGTCGGGAGTGACCGAAGGCATGACAACGTTGGCCCCGGCATCCAGCCCGCGGGTGCGTCCATCGGCTGCCAGTGCATCCAGAGCACTTGTGGCGGGAATATTGGCCCCGGGATTCAAAAGCCGCAGAACTGCTGTCACCAGCAGGCTTTTTTCAATGGCATGATCCACAGGGGCAGCCAGAGGGGTGCTCGGGTGAGGAATGAACGGACCGGCGGCAATCATTTCAAGGCCGAGCTGTGAAAGTCTGTGTATATCCTCCGCCAGTATGGCGTCGGTCATACCCGGAAGACCTACGATGATGCCCGATCCCGTTTCATACCCCAACGACTGCAGCATCTCCACGCGGGCAAGCCGGTCAGCAACCGTACAGCCGGGGCGCAAACGCGCATGCAGAGCTTCATCAAAAGTTTCCATTTTGAGAAGATACCTGTCCGCACCGCAGTCACGCCAGTAGGCATATGTGTCCCGGTCAAAATCCCCCAGCGAAAGAGTCACCGCCACATCCAGCGTATCCCTGATGCGCCGGACAAGATCGCCGATAACCCGCCTGTCGTAGCGCAGGTCTTCGCCCGACTGGAGCACCACGGTACCCGCCCCCAGCTCGCGCGCCAATGCCGCTGCCGCCAGAATGCCTTCCGGCTCCAGCCGGAAACGTTCAAGCCCTGTGTTGGCAACGCGCAGTCCGCAGTAATGGCAGTTTTTTCTGCAATGGTTTGAAAACTCGACAACACCGCGGACATATACGCCGCGCCCGAAAAACCTGTCAGCAACGGTGCGCGCCTCTGCGTACACGGGGCCGCCGCCGGTGGCAGCCAGCATTTCCAAAATATCTCTGGATGTCATAACCCGCCCGGGAAAAGAGAAATTTCAGCTATAGAGCACGTAATGGTAAAGCGGCCGGAAGCCGGAGCTTCCGGCCGCTGTATATGCCTGAAAGAACGGATCAGATGTACAAATCGCGCTCGCCGCCGTCTATGCGCTGCAGACGCGAAGCAACAAGCTCGCGCCTGTTTTCCGGACAGCCTGCCGCCTCTTTTTCAATAAGCTTTCTGCCCGCTTCGCGTGTCGATTCAGAAGCGTAGTCATGCAGATATTCATTGAAGGTAAGCAGCGCGTTGGGATGGCAGAATTCCTGAATGAAGCCTTTTTTTGCCAGCTCCATAAAGTGTTCGCCGGTACGGCCCAGACGGTAACAGGCCGTGCACCACGAGGGCAGGTATCCCAAAGAGACAAGCTCTGCTATGACCTCGTCCAGACTGCGGCTGTCGCCTACGCAGAACTGCTGCACATCGGGCCGGTCGTAGCTCGGGTCGCTGTAGGCACCCGGATAGGTGCGCGAACCCGCACTGATCTGCGAAACGCCCAGCTCAAGCAGTTCACGCCGCATGGCTGCATTTTCGCGCGTGCTGAGAATAAGCCCTGTATACGGCACTGCCAGCCGGAGCACGGCAACCATGCGTTTAAACTGGGAATCGGTAAGCGGGTGCGGCGGATTGAATGCCATATCGGCATTGAGGGCCGGTTCCAGCCTGGGGAAAGAGATGGTATGCGGGCCTACGCCGAAATGTTTTTCCAGATCGGCGGCATGCTGCATCAGTGCAAGAATCTCAAACCGGTAGTCATACAGACCGAGCAGGGGGCCCATGCCCACGTCGTCGATGCCGGCCTCCATGGCGCGGTGCATGGCATACAACCGCCACAGGTAATCCTTTTTGGGACCGCCCAGATGCGCCTTGTCATACGTCGCCTTGTGGTAGGTTTCCTGAAAGCACTGGTAGGTACCTATGCCCACATCGTGCAGCTTTCTGAAGCCGTCCACGGTCTGCGGGGCACAGTTGATGTTCACACGGCGGATTTCACCGCTTTTTTCAGAAACAGTATCATACACCACCTGAATGGTGCGTGCCATCCAGTCGGCATCAAGGCGCGGGTGCTCTCCGTACACAAGCAGCAGGCGCTTATGCCCCAGACGTTCCAGCACTTCCACTTCGGCCCGGATTTCATCTTCCGAGAGAGTCCGGCGCTTCAGATCGCTGTTTGTGGCGTTAAATCCGCAATAGGCACACCGGTTATAGCATTCGTTGGTAATATAAAGAGGAGCAAAAAGAACAAGCCGGTTACCGTAGATGGTCTGTTTAACCTTTTTGGCTGTGGCAAACAGCTCCGCATCCAGTTCTTCGTTATCGAGTTGCAGCAGGGTTGCGGTCTCTTCGGCATCAAGGCCCTTTGCTTCACGTGCCTTGGCGAGAATTTCGCGCACACGCACAGCGTCAGGTTTGGCCGTTGCGGCAATCACAGATTCGATTTTTTCTTCGTCTATGAAGCCTGGCAGGGAACGGGAATCAAAAGACATACGTACTCCGGCATCAGACTAGAGACGCTTTCACCGTTACACTTTCCAGCCGTCCCAGCCTGCCCGTCAACGAACCTATCTCGTCCGTGGAGGCTTCGACGATCAGGGCAATGACGGCAAGCCCCCGCTCGGGACACGGCAACCCCATGCGGGCCAGAATCAGCTCTCCGTGGGTTGTTAGTATCTCATTTACAGCAGTGGCATCGCGCTTTCTGTCGCTGATGATAATGCTGACAACCCCCATTCTTTTGCGGGTCGTAGCGTTGTTCATGGATGTATACCCCGATCCGGTGCTACCTGCGCACCGGACACAGTAGAGGGCAGGCCTCTGGGTCAGTGTAATACCTTCCCGCAGACTGCCCGTTGATGCTTTTACAGGCTCAGCTTCACGCCTTTGGCGCGCAGAGCCTCAAGAGCTGCACTTCTGTCCACATAGTGGGTATGCAGCAGTTCGTGCGATTTATGACCGCAGGGGCCATCATGCAAAAAACCGTCTTTGGCATACAGTTTCTGCACCATGGGGTTGTCCTGCGATTTACGGATGGCGTAGACATTGCGGTCCGTCGCATAGACGGATTTCTGCCGGATTCCGATGAATTCAAGCGTGGCGGCGCATGCCTGCCGTGCCATATTAAAGCCGAAAACGGCATAACCGGCCGCAAAGCCGGCGAGCTTGATAAATCCGCGACGGGATACCGTACCTAATCTGCTCATGCCATCCTCCTATGCCACAGACCGTCTGGTAAACCGACGGTTGATCTTGGTGATAGTGCTCTTGAAAAGGGAAGACTGCAGCATGCCCGGTTCAAGCGGTTGCCCGCCGCCGTTTACGCAGCCGCCGGGACACGTCATCACCTCGATGAAGTGGTAAGGCGATTTGCCTGCGCGCACTTCCTCGCACAGCTTGGCGGCATTGTCCAGACCGCTTGCCACGGCCACTTTCACGGTGCCGAAGTTGGGTACGGGCACTTCTGCCGTATTTATACCCTCATGCGTGCGCACCACCTTGATGTCGGGGTCGGCAAGGGTGCCGCCGGACAGCGCTTCATACGCCAGACGCAGGGCAGCTTCCATTACACCGCCGCTGGTGCAGAAAATGGTGGCAGCACCAGTGGACATGCCCAGCGCGGGATCCGGTTCTTCGGAAGGCAGCGAAGTGAAGTCGATGCCCGCTTTTTTAATCATCCATGCCAGCTCACGCGTGGTGATGGTGGCGTCGATGTCTCTGTACCCGCTGGCATTCATTTCAGGCCGCATACCTTCAAACTTTTTGGCTATGCAGGGCATGATGGACACGGTGTACATTTTTTTGGCGGGTACCCCGGCCTCCTGCGCGCCATACGTTTTGGCAAGCGGGCCGATCATGGCAATGGGGGATTTACAGGTGGAAAGGTGCTTTTCCAGATCGGGGTAGAACGTTTCGGCAAACTTGATCCACCCGGGGCAGCAGGAAGTGAACTGCGGCAGCGGCATATTGCCGTGCTTCACGCGTTCCAGCAGTTCGGTGCCCTCTTCCATGATGGTCACGTCAGCCGTCCATTCCGTATCCCACACCAGATTAAAGCCCAGACGGCGCAGGGCGGCATGCATCTGCCCGCCCACATACGTACCCGTAGGCAGCCCGAAGCATTCACCCAGCGCATAGCGCACGGCGGGAGCAGGCATGGATACGACAACCGTGTCAGGATCCTTGAGTTTTTCGTATAATTCGCCTACAAACGACACCTCTTCATGGATGGCGCCGAAGGGACAGTTTGCAAGACACTGCCCGCAGTTGACGCACGCCACGGGGTCCACGACACCGCGATAGCCGTCTTCGGTCACTTCCTGCATGACGCCTGTGGGACAGTGATACTCACACTCGCCGCACGCCATGCACTTGTCGTGGTCGACCTCCACAAACCGGATGGTTGCGGGGTCTACATCCTTGGGGGCGTTCATTTTATAACGAACACCTTCCATGGTTACCTCGGAGCCTGCGGCAGGTACTTCCAACCCTGCCAAATAGGCTGCGGGCGGGTGCTGTGCTTTGCATCCAGCCATAACCTTCTCCTTGCTTCAGTGTTGCCTGCTCTTATAGACAAGAGCAATGGGAAAAGTGTTACTAAATTGACATTAGTAATACTTGCACTGCTTCAGTGCTATTCTGCGGATATGGCTACCACATCTATGATATCCGCCGCAACACCTGAAATGGAGAATCACTTGAAGAACATCCCGTCCATACTCATTTTTTGCTACCAGCCCAAACGACAACCCGGAGCAGAAGTAACGACTGGTGCACACTCCCGCGCCGGTGGCAAGCAAAAAAGCAAAGACAGGTAGCACGAATAATAAAGCTGGTGCACCAGAACAGCACACCTTGTGACTGAGGGATATATCTTTACCCCGCCGCGCTGCCGGAGTCACCCCCCGGAGGCCCGTGTGCCATATTGAAACACTGCGGCGGTCGCTTTTACACGCAAAAGGCGCGCCCCGTTGCCGGAACGCGCCCCGTGAATACAAAGGCCATATGAGACCCGCGGTGCATCAAAGCGAAATGCCGGGCCGTACCTGACACTTCACACGGATATTACGCCCCTTGCCGCCGTACATATCCACCATGTTGAAAGAACCGGCCTCAAGGACATCCACATCTTCCGGACGGATATGTATTCCCATGCCGGCCAGTGATTCCGTCAGGTACCTGCCGGCATCGGCCACAGCGTCATCCAGATTGTATCCCAGCGGTGTCTCGCGGCGCAGCCCGAGCGTGGGCACAAAAACAAGGCCCTTTTCAGTATCGGCAAAAAGCTCCAGCTCAGCCGTGGTGCGTGTGAGCGCAGCCCCCACGGCGTTGGCCACCGCATGGTCACGGGGTACATCTATGCGTCTGTTCATGACATTACGCAAAAGCGGGGCAAACGCGGCGGCGGGACCTCCCATCACAAACACCCTGCCGGGATTCAGCTTCACACCGTCAAGCAGTTCGATGATGGTATACACAGGCTGCGCATTGACTTCGTCAAGCAACCTGTCCACGGCGGCGCAGATGGTGTTTACCGCTGTGTCCAGCGCTTCGCGGGCCAGTTTTTCCGGATACATGTCCCACAGAGAGGCCAGCTGCCGCACAGCCTCGCGCGAGGCTTCCACGTCGCCCACGGCAGCCACTTCCAGATAATTCATGGCATCCATCAGCGCCACATGTGTTCCGCCGTTGGCAACACAGGGTCCGGACCTGTCCGGCCCCACCCGCACAGCACCCGCGGCAATGCGCAGGCGAGAATCACCGCCCACGCCTATGGAAAGCGTACGCAGCGCCCTGACCAGTGTAGGATAACTGCCGACAGAGATACCGTCATTTTCGATAACCGGAGAACCGGAGGCAAAAAGCGCAATATCTGTCGTTGTCCCGCCGATATCCAGAATCACAGCGTCTTCTCTGATATCGTAAAGAGCCACAATGCCCATAACGCTGGCCGCAGGGCCTGAAAGAATGGACTCGACGGGCATACGCCGTGAAACAGCCAGCGGCATGGTGCCGCCGTCGGCTTTGAGAATATGCACAGGCGCGGTTACGCCCTTGGCACGGGCAGAAGACTCCACGGCATCGGCAAAGCTGTTGTAAAGCCGCCACACAGCTGAATTGTAATACGCAGTTGCCACCCTGCGCGGAAAACTGAGCTGACCTGAAAGCCGGTGTCCCATGGACACAAAGTCGCCGCACTGCATGGCTTCATGCGCCATGGTTTCTTCATGATCGGGGTTACGCGTGGAAAATTTACCCACCGCCGCATAGACACGTATGCCGGAATCGCAGCACCGGCGCACCGCAGCGGCCAGTTCGTCCTGCTCCATGGCGGCTATTACTTTACCGCGGTGGTCGATGGAACCGGAAAGAGGAAAAAAGAATCCGCCCTGCCGGAAATTTTCAGGATCAATGCCCGGACCGGACGAAACAAGCACTCCGACATCCTCGGTCTTGCTTTCCACAATGGCATTGGTAGACAGCGTGGTGCTCAGATTCAGCCGTACTATATCCTGCGCCGCAACTGACTGCAGAACACTGTCAAGCGCCTGTGTAACGGAAGACAGCAGGTCGTGGTGCAGTGTGGGCACCTTGGCCCATGCCTGAATCCGCTTCTGTGCATCCAGCACCACTGCATCGGTATGGGTTCCGCCCACATCAATTCCCAGATACATTGACGCACCTCCGTGCACACATATCCGCCGCAAGACGCAGTGCGCTTTCAAAACTGCCGGTGTCCGCCGTATTTCTGCCTGCTATGTCAAAGCCTGTTCCATGATCGACGGACGTACGGACAAAAGGAAGACCCAGCGTCACATTCACGGCATCGGAAAAATGCAGCAGTTTGAGAGGGGCCAGCCCCTGATCGTGGTACATGGCCAGCACCGCGGCAAATTCGCCCTGCGCGGCCCTGTAAAAGACCGTATCGGCGGGATACGGACCTTCGGCATTCAGGCCCATACGCTTTGCCTCGCGCACGGCCGGCGCGATGATGCTTTCGTCTTCGGCACCTATTTTACCCGATTCACCGGCGTGCGGGTTGAGGCCACATACGGCCACGGGTTTGTGACCGGCTCCCAGCGCCCGGACAAACTCCACAGTAAGCGCGATGCAGCGGGCCACGCGCTGGCGGGTCACAAGGCGGGGAACATCACGCAGCGCGGGGTGCGTGGTCACAAGGCTGACCCGCAGCACGTCACCGCACAGGTGCATGCAGACATCTTCATCACGCAGCCCTGCGTGCCGCGCCAGAAACTCGGTATGGCCCGGAAAATCAAAACCGGCCTGCTGCAGCATGGCTTTGTGAAGCGGCAGTGTGACAACACCCGTGGCAGCTCCGTCATTAAGCATGCTGCAAGCCTCCTGCAGAGCCAGTCCGGCAGCGCGCCCGCCGTCGGCTGTGGCTTTGCCGGGGGTCACAGTCACAGTCTCCATCCCCGGGGGTTCGTACAGCAGTACCTGCCCCGGCCGGGCCTTTTCCAGCAGCGCGGCCAGCTGCTGCCTGTCAGCGGCCGCAGTCCAGAACCGGCCGTTTATGCCGCACAGCGTCATAAACGTATCCAGAGCTTTTCCGCTGCCCAGAAGCACCACCGGAGACGCGACTCCGTAACGGAGCGCGCCTCTGCCGCCGTCAGCGCCCAGCACCCGGCAGGCCAGCTCCGGCCCCAGCCCGTTGACGTCGCCCATGGTCACCAGCAAAGGGCAGCGGGCGGCCGCAACATCCTTCAGAGGATCCTGTTTTCTTATTCCAAGCATCCGGTAAAACTATTCCCTTTCGCCGCTGCTGTCCACACTGCACCCGCACGACCGGATAGTGCGGCAGCACACCCGCCCGCATAAAACGGAGCATGCCGCGAATCATTCCGCCATATGCACCGAAGCATGTACGCTGCCGTCGTGGCGGGCATAGGCAAATGCCATATGATCCGTGTTGTGATAAAAACCGTATTCTCCGCGGTTATCCAGCATTATCAGGCCGGCATGGCCCTGCACACGCCTGTGCAGCAGTTCTATGCCCATGCGGGCCGCCTGCATGGCGTCATGCCCGCGCAGACAGTCGCAGGCGCTGCGGGTCATCAGCGTCCGGATGATTCCTTCACCGAATCCGGTGGCGGAGGCTCCTCCGGTTTCGTTGTCGGCATAGGTGCCTGCTCCGCACAGCGGAGAATCACCCACCCTTCCCGGTTTTTTACACGGAGTCCCCCCCGTGGACGTGGCAGCGGCAATATTGCCCCGCACATCCATGGCCACAGCGCCCACGGTACCCTGCGGTACAGGCTTGAAGGCGTCATGCGTGCAGTATCCTTCGCGGCTGCACAGCTTCTGATACAGCTCCAGTTCCCTGTCGGTCAGCAGCTCGCGGGGATCAACCTCCGGCAGCCCGCATTCGCGGGCGAAACGCTCCGCACCGTCGGCAATCAGCAGGCAGAATTCCGTTTCGAGCACCTTACGCGCAATGTCGACCGGTGTCATAAAACGCCGCACTCCGGCTACTCCGCCATAATTCAAAGTACGACCGTCCATTATGGCCGCATCCAGCTCTATCTGGCCGTCTGCATTGAGCACCGCTCCCCGGCCGGCATCAAACGTAGGGTCAGCTTCCATCACGTTGACGGCCGCCTGAACGGCGTCAAGCGCATCAGCTCCCTGCTCCAGCAACGGCCAAGCGGCCTCCACCGCAGCGCGCACACCGTCCAGATGTTCCTGCCGCCGCTCCGCGGGTATGGTCCATGCCCCGCCGTGCACTATTATTCTGGGTCTCATCCTGACATCCCCTGTATCGGTACGAAATGTTGTGCAGTTCACGGCGTACAGTACAGCCGTTTTCAGGCAGCCGTACACTCAGGTACGGGAACGCCGCAACATAAAAAACGGCACGCGCCGCAAAAATGCAGCCGTGCCCGATGCCGCGGTCTCCGTTGCGGCAGGTCTGCCCTGCCGGCGGACAAAACACACACATAAATACCCTCTGCCTGACTGCAGGAGCCGAGGCTCCGGCACTGACAACCGAAAGCCTCTGCGCCGGTCGTATCCGGCCATGCCCTGACTGCATTCCTTTACCGGCAGAATCACACAGGTTTTAACGCCACGGCCGCCAGCGGAGGCAGAGTCAGCTCCATAAAATGCCCGCCGTGCCAGTTGTCGGTGCAGGCTACCGCACCGCCCCCGTTGCCCACGTTGCTGCCGCCGTAGTAACCGCTGTCCGTATTCAGCACTTCCTGCCATTCTCCGGCTCTGGGGCATGGAACACGGTACCAGCGACGGACTACCGGCGTAAAATTGAACACCCACATCACAGGCGGACTATCTTCCGCAAAACGGGCAAAACTGATGACGGAGCATCCGTAATCGCTGAAATCGAGCCAGCGGAACCCCGACCAGTCGTGGTCGTGGCGGTGCATGGCCGGTTCCTGTGCATATATGCCGTTAAGGTCGCGCACCAGATTGCGTATGCCTTCGTGGGCAGGAAATTCACGCAGGCACCAGTCCGGTTCACGGCTTTCGCTCCACTCGTTCCACTGACCTATCTCACCGCCCATAAACAGCAGTTTTTTACCCGGATGCGCCCACATGTATGCGTACATCAACCGCAAATTGGCCTGCTGCTGCCACATGTCGCCGGGCATTTTAGAAAGCAGCGCCCCTTTGCCGTGCACAACTTCATCATGCGAAAGCGGCAGGACAAAGTTTTCGGAAAAAGCATACAGCATGGAAAATGTCAGGCTGCTGTGCTGATATGCCCTGAACACAGGGTCCTGCCGCATATAATTCAGCGTATCGTGCATCCAGCCCATGTTCCATTTAAACGTGAACCCCAGCCCCCCCGTGTACAACGGCCGCGACACCCCGGGCCATGAGGTGGATTCTTCCGCTATCATCATCACACCGGGGTACTGCTCGTGCACCACTCTGTTCAGTTCGCGCAGAAAATCAATGGCTTCCAGATTTTCATTGCCGCCGTGCACATTGGGCAGCCACTCCCCTTCCTTGCGGGAATAGTCAAGATACAGCATGGATGCCACTGCATCTATGCGCAAACCGTCCACGTGAAATTCCTTGAACCAGTAGAGCGCGTTGGCAAACAGAAAGTTGCGCACCTCATGCCGCCCGTAATTGAACACATAGGTACCCCAGTCCGGATGCTCGCCGAGACGCGGGTCCAGATGCTCGTACAGGGCTGTGCCGTCAAACCGCCCCAGACTCCAGTCATCCTTGGGAAAATGCGCGGGCACCCAGTCCAGAATCACCCCTATGCCCTGCTGGTGGCAAAGGTCTACAAACCGTCTCAAATCATCGGGCGTTCCAAAGCGCGAAGTGGGCGCATAGTAGGCGCCGGTCTGGTATCCCCACGACTGGTCCAGCGGATGCTCAGCCACGGGCATAAGCTCGATATGAGTAAAGCCTGCGTCGCGGACATAGGGTATCAGTGTACCGGCCAGTTCATCCCAGTTTACAAAAGGATGCCCTTCACCATGGCGGCGCATCCACGAACCGGCATGGAGTTCATATATGCTGACCGGCTGCTGCAAAGGCGGACCGGCTTCACGTCTACGCTGCATCCATGCAGCGTCGTTCCACGCATAGCTGTCAAGCGACCAAGTAAATGACGCCGTGCCGGGCCGCATTTCGCAATACAAGGCATAGGGGTCTGTTTTCAAACGCACAGTGCCGTCGGCACCCTGCACGGCAAACTTGTACAGCCGCCCGTGTTCCATGCCGGCGACAAATCCGGCCCAGATGCCGGATGTTCCGACAGGAAACAAAGGAAAATCGCCGGAACGCCAGTCATTGAACGGCCCAACCAGACTTACCGCATGCGCATTGGGCGCCCATACCGCAAACCGGTATCCGGTTTCACCGTCCTGAGCATGGGCATGCGCGCCCAGCACTCTGTATATATCCCAATGCTCTCCGCGACCGAAAAGATACACGTCAAACGGTTCCAGACTGCACGGCACGGTTCCGGACTCGACAGGTGTTGCCACGTCATTCTCCCGCGGGGACAAACCCCAGCTGCTGATAAATGTCCAGATACTGCACTGCGGCTTTTTCCCATGTGAATGAAACTTCCATGGCTCTTCTGACCATACCCGCCCATGCGGTGTGATCATTCTCCCACAGGTTGACTGCCTGCATGATGGCATTCAGAAAACCCGCCGGGCTGACATCGTCGAAAGTGAATCCGGTGGCATCGGGAGCAGGCCAGGGCGTGATGGTATCACGCAGCCCCCCCAGCGAAGACGCCACCGGCGGCGTGCCGAAACGCAATGCGTATATCTGTGTCAGGCCGCACGGCTCGTACCGCGATGGCATCAGAAAGATATCCGCTCCGGCCTGTATGCGGTGGGCCAGGTCTTCTGTGTATTCAACGCGCGCGCACAGCCTGCCTTTGTATTCTTCCATCAGGTGCAGCACCTGCGCTTCATATTCCAGACTGCCCTCACCCAGAATAACAACGCCCACCTGCCGCTCCATCAACTGCGCAATATTGTCTATCAGCAGGTCAATGCCTTTCTGGTCCCTCAGGCGCCCGATGAAACCCAGTACCGGACGCTCCATCAGGGAACTGTCCAGCCCCAGTTCATCCAGCAGGGCGCGTTTGCAGCGCTGTTTGCCCGCAAGTCTGTCCGGACTATAGGTACAGGGCAAAAAACGGTCGTCCTCCGGCTTCCAGATGTCGTAGTCAGCCCCGTTCAGAATTCCGTGCAGGGCATGCGTACGCCTGCGCAGAATTCCTTCCAGACCGCACCCGAATTCCGGTGTGGTAATCTCCCGCGCATAGCTGGGACTGACAGTGGTCACTTTGTCGGCATAGGCAATGCCGCCCTTGAGCAGGTTGAAATCGCCGTAGAATTCCACACCGTCCATGGACCATGCCTGCGGCGGCAGCCCGCAGTTTTCGAACAGGCGCGAAGAAAAGCGCCCCTGAAAGGCCAGGTTGTGAATGGTCATGACAGTGCGCGTGTCTTCCCAGAAGGAATCATACCGGCGCCAGTGATACAATAAGGCAGGAAGCAGCGCCGTCTGCCAGTCATGGGCATGCACCACGGCCGGAGCTTCGCCGAGACGACGGCACATGGACGCCGCGGCGCGGCAGAAAAAAACAAACCGCTCGCAGTTGTCAAAATAGTCGCCCTTGTAGTCGTTGTAATAAAAACGCCTGTCAAAATATTCGCCGCGGCTGATGAAATAGACGGGCATGCCGTGAAAGTCGGCTTCGTACACGTCTGCGGTAATGGGGCCCCATGGGTACCCGACAGGAATATCGCTCATGGTCAGGTGAATGCCGTATTCCGCAGTCTTCAGACGCCCGTAAAAGGGCGTGACCACGGCGGTGCGCACCCCCATGCGGTGCAGGGTCAGCGGCAGGGCACCCAGAACATCGCCCAGTCCGCCGCTTTTAGAAAAAGGGTACATCTCGGAAGTGGCAAAAAGGACCAACGGTTGCATCCGCCGCATCCCTCCTTCGGATATTATCCGCACTTTCTGTCCGCAGGCTGTGCATACCTTGCGGAAAAATCAGCAATTATTACGGCATGGTCAAAAGCAATATTCCGGGGCAGAGCGTCCAGAGGAAAAAAAACGGCCTCGGCGGCATCATCACCCGCGGCCAGAGCATCCGCATCCAATGCAGCACCGCAGAATACCACACTCATGGTGTGCTGTCTCGGGTCACGGTCAGGTGCGGAATATACCCCGAGCAAACCTGTCAGCTCCACGTCCAGCCCTGTTTCTTCCTTCATTTCCCGCACGGCAGCGTGTTCCACTGTTTCACCGTAGTCCACAAAACCGCCGGGCAGCGCCCAGCCAAGCGGAGGATTAGTCCGCCGCACAAGCACAATGCCCCGTTCCGGTTCGTACACCACCACATCCACCGTGGGCACCGGATTTCTGTATACGGTAACAGGCGCTCCGCATGCGGGGCAGGGGATGGTACGGGTCATGCTGCTGTCCTCCACAGGTTCCGTTCAACGACCTCATGCGGCACGGCGATACTATCAATACCGTATCGCAGAGGTTCCTTTCGCAGTACATCGAAAACGCGGGCAACGCCACCCTGCGCGCGACTGAAGCAGAAAAAAACACAGACGGCAGGCCCCAATGAAAAACGGTCTGCCGACCGATTCGACAGACCGCTATTCGCAAAACAAGGAAGGTACACTCCACATAGCATCAAGCGTGCCATTTACGTAACACGCTGAAACCATGGATATGACGCATGAAAGCCCCCCAAAAAACCACGCAGAGTGTACAAAGATTTTAACCCGCACGCCCGTATGCCACGACCGGTAAAAGTTGTTGAACGCCGTCAGACCACAACGCTGATACCCGCTGCCTGCAGAGCATCTTCCGTCACAACCCCGGGGCGCACTATCCGCACATGGGCGGGGCCGGCAACTTCCACAAGAGTGGAAGGTTTGCCCCCTGCGGGAGCCGGCGGCATATCAACCACGGCCGCCACCTGTCCGACCAGTTCAGGGTCAAGACCGGACGCAGCGGTCACTGCCTGCCTGCCGCTGATGTTGGCACTGGTTGAAACCAGCGCGCCTCCGCATGCGGTGCACAGAGCGGCAGCCGCAGGATGGGGAGTAACCCGCACCGCCACCCTGCCGGTTTCACCGGTCAGAATGGCAGGTATTCTGTCTGACGCGGTTACCAGCACCGAAAGCGGCCCCGGCCAGAAAAGTTCTGCCAGACGTGTAACAAGCGGCGAAGACACGGCGGTAACCAGCCCCAGCTGACCGGCACTGCCGATGATCACCGGCAAAGGCATGCCCGAAGGACGGCGCTTGATGCGGTACACCGCATCCACGGCGCGCACGTCTGTGGCCAGACACCCCACGGCAAAAAACGTCTCGGTGGGGTACACCACCACTTTACCTTCCTGCAGCAGAACTGCCGCCTCGTTCACGTCCGTCACGGGGATGTTCTGTTGCGTCATCATGCAACCTCCGTTAATTCAATCACCTGCAACCAGTTATGCCCGCCACCGGTGAACGGCTTGAGGCTTTCGGTCTTGCAGTATACAAAGCGCCCATGCGCATTAACAACACAGCATCATATTTCTGCCGGAGCGGCATATGAGAAGCATACGCATCATAGCCGTGGGCAGGTTGAAAACAGCACACTGGAAGACGGCTGCGGAACACTATCTTACCCGTCTTACCAGAGCATTCAAGGTTGAAGAAACTATTATCAAGGACGGAAACGCCGCCCTGCCGCCGCTGGAGCGTAACGCGCAGGAAGGCGCACGCATTGTTGCGGCGCTGACGCCCGCCGATCTGGCTGTCTGCATGGATGAAACCGGCAGGCAGTTCACTTCGCAGCAGTTTTCGGCCTTTCTGACTCCCATGTGGGAAAACGCCAACCTGCGCCCGTGCTTTATCATCGGAGGAGCCTACGGCCTTTCGGATGAAGTACGCGGCAAAGCGCGGCACACCATGGCCCTTTCCGCCATGACCTTTCCGCACGAGATGGCGCGCGTGGTGCTGTACGAACAGCTGTACAGGGCAGACGCCATACTGCGGGGCACTCCCTACCATCACTAGCTGCGCAGGGCGGCGCCGCCGCACCGGCCAACCGCAACCGCAAAGGATCAACCATGCTTGAATTCAGCTATCTGGAAAAACTGGAAGAATACATGAAGTCCGGCAGAATGGCCGAAGACTTCGAATACTCCCCCGAAGAACGCCGGTATGAAATCCTCGAATTTCTGGAGCGTTTCATGGATGTGGCGGAACTTGCCGACAAAACCGCCACCAAGCTGATCTTCAAAAATTCTCAGCTGGGCGCTTTTTTTGAAGATAACGCCCAGAAATAACGGGCAGAGCCTTCCACTTCGTAGACATACTGCGCGGTCAGGTCCCAGCCGGACGGCAGGGGCCTGCCGTGTGCGGCATCGGGGCGGTCATGGTCCGGTGCAGGCTCGTTGGCAAGCACAATGACATGCCCGCCCTGACGGATCCGGCCCTCAAGCAGTGAAAGCAGCTCCGGCCACGGCATGAACGCCCTGCTGACCAGCATGTCAGCCGGTGCCCTGTCCGCCATGAAATCCTCCACACGGGCGCGGTGCACAAAGGTTCCTGACAACGGGTGTCTGGCCAGTACCATCTGCATGAACATGGTGCGTTTTTCGCGCACGTCCACCATATGGTACTCCCCGTGCTGCCAGACCATGCGCAGCGGAATGCCCGGCAGACCGGCCCCCGCCCCGAAATCCCATATCTGCGGGCCGCACTGGGGCACTGCATCGCGCAGAAATCTGTCAAGATGCAGACTGTCCACTATCAGAGTCCGCACCATGGGCTGCCATGTGCGCGGCCCCACCAGATTCATCACCGCGCTCCATTTCTGCAGCATGTTAAGATAAACTGTCAGTCCGGTAACGGCGGCGGGCGGCAACCGGAAGCCCAGTTCGCAACACAGGGCTTCCACCTGAGGTTCTTCAGCGGGTTTTGCGGGTCTGGCCATATAGCACAATCCTCATGTTCTCATTGAATAGCGGCATAAAACCGTGCGCACACCTACCCCAGCACGGGCCGGCAATCAACCCCGCACTTGCCAGCGCCGCCGTCTTGCACTATGCAGCGTACCACATACTGTTCCACCCCGCTGCCCTGTCTGCATCAGACATGCGGCAGAGGAACCGCATACGGCGGCGGGTACGGAAACCGAGGAGTGAAGCGATATGACAACAGCGAAAACAGCGATACTGTTTCCCGGACAGGGCGCCCAGCAGACCGGCATGGGCCGCGATGTGGCCGAGGCCGACAAAGACGTGATGGATCTCTGGAAAAAAGCCGAATCCATCAGCGGGCTGCCCCTGCGTGAAATATACTGGGACGGCGACGCACAGGCAATGGCCGACACCCGCAATCTGCAGCCCGCCCTGACGGTGGTCAACATTTCCCTGTGGATGCAGGTGGCGGGGCGCATGCAGCCTGCCGCCGCGGCAGGACACAGCCTGGGCGAATACGCGGCTGTTGCGGCCTCCGGCGCTCTTTCCGCCGCGGACACCATAGAACTGGTTTCCCTGCGGGGGCGCCTGATGGCCGAAGCGGACCCCGAAGGCCGAGGCACCATGGCGGCCGTGCTCAAACTGCCGCTGACCGACGTGGAAAGCGTGGTGCGCGAAACAGCCGAAGCCACTGGCGAAATGATTCTGATTGCCAACTACAACACCCCTGCCCAGTTTGTGCTGAGCGGCACCGCTGCCGCCATAGCCGACGCTGCCGCGCGGGTGAAGGAACGACGCGGACGAGCCATGCCGCTGGCTGTCAGCGGCGCCTTTCACAGCCCCATGATGCAGCAAGCCGCAGACGAGCTGGCCCGTGTCATGGACAAACGCCACTGGAATAACATGAAGTTTCCCGTATACTGCAACGCCACCGGACTGCCCGTGCAAAACGGCGACAGCCTGCGGTCGGTGATGAAAGGCCAGATGGCCGGCAGCGTGCGCTGGATAGAAACCATCGGCAATCAGTGGAACGACGGCGTACGCCGCTGGGTGGAACTGGGCCCCAAAAACATACTGGGCAAAATGCTGCAGCCCATTCTGACGCAGTGCGGCGCCGCCGACGGCGAGTGGTCAACCAGCACGGCTTCGACCCGGGAAGAAACCGGCACCCTGTAAAACAGCGGCCCCTTTTCAGCTGTGCCGAAAAAAGGTATAGCAACTGAGAAAGGAAGACGGAGGCGACCCAGTGCGGTCGCCTTTCCACGTCCAGACAACCGACGGAATCCGCCTCTTGCAGGCACATCATACTTAACAACAACGGTGGTACAATGCGCGCAAAAAACCATCTGCAGACGGCACTGAAAGCCGTCGTGGCCGATCTGGAACTCCCGTGGCCCGATAAAGTTTCCATCGAGCCGCCCAAGGACAAAAAATTCGGCGATCTTGCCGCCAATATCGCACTGGTGCTGGCCAAGCCGGCGGCGATGCCCCCCCGCGAGCTTGCAGCACGCATCACGGAACGCCTGCAACAGAAATATCCCGAAATATCGGGAGTGGAGATAGCAGGTCCGGGGTTCATCAACGTGACCTATGCGCCTGACTTCTGGCACAGGACAGTGCACATGGTGGAACAGGCAGGCGGACGTTTCGGCAGTGTGAACGTGGGCAACGGGCGCAAAGTGCAGATCGAATATGTTTCCGCAAACCCCACAGGTCCTCTGCACATCGGCCACGGCCGCGGAGCCGCCATAGGCGACAGTCTGGCGCGCATGATGCGCTTTGCCGGTTTTGAAACCAGCACCGAATACTACATCAACGATGCAGGACGCCAGATGCTGCTGCTGGGGGCCTCTGTCTACTACCGGGCAAAGCAGATCAAAGGTCTGGATGTGGCGGAACCGGAAGAATATTACCGCGGTGACTACATACGCGACATTGCGTCGGAAGTGCTCGGCTTTACTCCCGACCTGCTGGAAAAACCCGAAGAAGAAGCGCTTGCCGTCTGCCAGAAATACGCCGTCGACACCATAATGGCCGGTATCCGGCAGGATCTTGCCGACTTTTCCGTCAGCCACGATGTCTGGTTTTCCGAAAAATCGCTGGTGGAAACAGGTGCCGTGGACAAGACATTCGACAGGCTGCGCCGGTCCGGTCTTGCCTATGAAGAAGACGGAGCCCTGTGGTTCCGGACCACTGATTTCGGCGATGACAAAAACCGAGTCCTGAAGAAATCCAACGGCTATCTGACGTACTTTGCGTCCGACATCGCCTACCACGACAACAAATATGACCGCGGATTCGACCTGTGCGTCGACATATGGGGCGCCGACCACCACGGCTATGTTCCGCGCATGCGCGCCGCCGTACAGGCGCTGGGCAAACCGGCAGACAGCTTCGATGTCATTCTGGTGCAGCTTGTCAACCTGCTGCGCAACGGTGAACAGGTGGCCATGTCCACCCGCGCCGGTGAGTTCGAAACCCTTGCCGATGTGGTCAAGGAAGTGGGCGCCGATGCCGCGCGCTTCATGTTTCTGTCGCGCAAAAGCGACAGCTCGCTGGACTTTGACCTTGAACTGGTCAAACAGCGCTCCATGGACAACCCCGTGTACTACGTCCAGTATGCGCACGCCCGCATATGTTCCGTGCTGCGCAAAGCCGCAGAAAGGGGCACCACGCCTGAGACGCATTCGGACGAAGAACTGCTGAAGCCCCTCGTGCATGCCGACGAAATCGACATGCTGCGTCTGGTCGACCGGTTCGAAGATACGGTGGAGGCTGCCGCAACCAGTCTGAGCGTGCACCATATCAGCTACTATCTGCAGGAGCTTGCAAGCGCGCTGCACCGCTTTTACGCCAACCATCCGGTGCTCAACGCTCCGGATGAACAGATTCTCAAAGCACGGCTTGCTCTGCTGCGTGCTGTGGCACAGGTTCTGCG
The DNA here is from genome assembly GCF_055388115.1 of Oleidesulfovibrio vietnamensis. Taxonomy (NCBI): domain Bacteria; kingdom Pseudomonadati; phylum Thermodesulfobacteriota; class Desulfovibrionia; order Desulfovibrionales; family Desulfovibrionaceae; genus Oleidesulfovibrio; species Oleidesulfovibrio vietnamensis. The sequence continues at coordinate 1,564,040 of NZ_AP042419.1, read as the reverse complement.
CAACGGGCTGGACCTGCTTGGTGTCAGCGCGCCCGAGGCAATGTAGCCGCTACCGGCATTATCCGTAACCTTCAGGCATCCGCATGAGCTTCAGCATCCGCAGTGAAAAAGGGTCCGCCGGCGCACGCCGGTTCATTATAGAAATGACCGCAGGCAAATTTGCGCTTGTCTGTTTTCTGCTGCTGTTCGGCTTCAGCTGGATGTTCACTTTCGGCGTCATGCTCGGGCGCGGGTTCAACCCCGAAGAATCCGTGCCCGCGCTGGCGCGTGTCATGCCTTCGCCGGATACGGCCGATGTATTGCCCGCCACACTGGATAACGAAGATGATGCAGATAAGGATGCGGCGGACAACGGCATTATAAAAACAGAAGAGCTGAACCTTCTGCGCTCGTTACGCAGCAGGGACGAGCACCAGCCGGCGCAGCGGCGGACGCCTCCGCGTCCTGCGGCGCCGGAACAGGCTTCCGCTGCGCCTGTGGCACCCCGGAAGGTACCGGCTACCGCCGTACGCAGCGTACCGCCGGACAGCATCCGCTACCGGTATCTGTATCAGGTGGCATCGCTGCAGGACGCTGCGGCGGCGCACCGTTTTGCCGAACATCTGCAGGAGTCGGGCATCAGCGCCGGTGTGGAGCGCGTAAACACCAGCAAAGGGGTCTGGCACAGAATTAATGTGACACTGAGCGGCACCACTGAAGAAGCTCAGGCACTCAGACGCAGACTGGCCACTCTGGGTATCAGGCAACCTCTTTTGAAAGAACAGGAAACCATTTCTGATTAACAAGCAATCTGAACCCGTTATCAGGTTGACGTAAGAGCGCACTTACATGTAGTTCTATCAACTCCATCTTTCAGTGAGCGAGAGACATATGCAAACAGGCACTTCTGCATCAGGACTGACCGCCCCCTTACAACAGCTCGGGCGCAATACTCTCCGGTTTATCGGAGAGCTTGGCGCGGTGCTGCTTTTTCTTGATGCAGTCCGTCATATATTCATAGCTTCCCGCCTGTTCCGCAAGGTTGTCCAGCAGGTGTATTTCATCGGCTCCAAGTCGCTGTTTGTCATTGCCCTTATCGGCATTTTCACCGGCATGGTTCTGGGGCTGCAGGGCTACTACACTCTGGTCAAATTCGGCTCTGAAGGCTTGCTGGGGGCGGCTGTGGCGCTTACGCTCATCCGTGAACTGGGGCCGGTGCTTACGGCAATCATGGTCACAGGTCGCGCAGGTTCTGCCATGGCGGCCGAAATCGGCGTCATGCGCATATCCGACCAGATAGATGCGCTGGAGGTCATGGACGTCCCGCCCATGGGATACCTTGTCACTCCGCGGCTTCTCGCCTCACTCATCGTGTTTCCCATGCTTACGGCGCTGTTCAACACCATAGGCATCATAGGCGGATATCTGACCGGCGTTGTGCTGCTGGGCATCAACTCCGGTGTCTACTTTTACCGCATAGACAGCAGTGTGGGCTGGTCAGATGTGAGCGGCGGCTTTTTAAAAACCATGGTTTTCGCGGTGATAGTGTCCATTATAAGCTGTTATCAGGGCTATTTCACGCATATGCGTAAAGACGGCATGGGGCCGGAGGGCGTCAGCAACTCCACCACATCGGCCGTGGTGATGTCCTGTGTGCTCGTTCTGGTTTCAGACTATGTCCTGACCTCATTCCTGCTGTAGGATATGCATACCATGAAACAGACACAGAGATGGGACATCGGTCTGCACGACCTGACGCTGGGCTACGGGGACTCCATGGTGCTCGACAAGCTGAACGCCACCCTGCCAGCCGGAAAGATATCCGTCATACTGGGGGGTTCCGGCTGCGGCAAATCGACATTGCTGCGACACATTCTGGGCCTGAACAAACCCAAGAAAGGCAATGTGCTGCTGGGCGGCAAAGACCTGTTCAGCCTGAGCGGCAAAGAGTTCCGCAGACTGCGCAGACGCATGGGCGTGCTTTTTCAGGACGGTGCCCTGCTGGGGTCACTGACTCTGGGCGACAATGTGGCGCTGCCGCTTGCAGAGCACACAGCGCTGGACAAGGACACCATAAACACCATTGTCCGGCACAAACTTTCACTGGTCGGGCTGGCTGACTTTGCCCATTATTACCCCAGCCAGCTTTCAGGCGGCATGCGCAAACGTGCAGGTCTGGCGCGGGCCATAGTAATGGATCCGCCCATATTGCTGTGCGACGAGCCCACTTCGGGGCTGGACCCGATCAATGCCGCGCAGATGGACGCCCTGTTGCTGGAAATGAAAAAACGCTTTCCCGACATGACAATTGTCGTGGTAAGCCATGATCTGCAAAGTCTCGACTCCATTGCCGACTATGTGCTTGTACTCAACGAAAAACACGCTGTGTACGAAGGCGACCTGCAGACATTACGCCAGAGCGAAGACCCTTTTCTCCGGCAGTTTCTTGACCGGAAGGCCGGAGCGCCGCAAAGCGTTGACGCTCCTCTGGGCGAAACAGTACGTAAAGCGCTGGCCGACTGGCTGGACAGCTAACCGCAACCTTTTGTGAAGCGCACGGGAAAAGTATGAACAAGTACACAAAAGAAACCTCCGTCGGCATTTTTGTGCTCATCGGCCTTCTGTGCCTCGGGTACGTCACCGTCAAGCTGGGAAAAATGGAAGTATTTTCCAGTGAAGGATATACCGTTCAGGCCCGCTTCACGTCCGTGACCGGTCTGCGGGTAGGAGCCGACGTTGAAATTTCCGGCGTGCCTGTCGGCAAGGTCAGCGGCATCAATCTTGACCAGATGGACAACGTGGCGGTGGTCAGTCTGAGGCTGCGCCCCGATGTTGAATTATCGGAAGACACCATCGCATCCGTCAAGACCAGCGGACTTATCGGCGACAAGTATGTAAAGCTGTCACCCGGCGGTGCCATGGACCTGCTGAAAGAGGGTGACGAGATACTGGAAACCGAATCGGCTCTGGATATTGAAGAATTAATCAGCAAATACGTGTTCGGAAAGGTGTAACATGCTTGCAATGCGTTCCGTTTTCACCAGAAGCCTTCTGGCGTTTGTTTTCTGTACCGGGCTGCTTTGCACCGCCCCGCAGGCGCAGGCGGCAGACCCCGGCGAAGAAGCGCGGGAAGCTCTCAGACACAACGTTGACGGTATCATAACGTTGCTGTCCTCGGCGGAGTTCAAAGACCCGCAGACCAGGCCTCAAGTTCGCGGCGAAATTGAGGCGCTTATCCGCCAGAGCTTTGATTATGAAGAATTCGCCATGCGGACCGTCGGACCGCGCTGGCGGTCTTTCAATGACGACCAGCGTCACCGCTTTGCAGAAGCCTTCGCCGCACTGCTCCGGTCGTCATACATGGATCAGCTGGAAAGCTACAACGGCGAGAAGGTGGAATATGCGGACGAAAGGGCTTCTTCTGACGGAAGCCGCGTAGAGGTGCAGACATTCATTGTACAGCCCGATAAAAAAATTCCCGTGGCATACCGCATGTTGCATAAAGACCGCTGGGTAGTATACGATGTTCTTGTGGAAGGCATCAGTCTGGTAAAAAACTACCGGACACAGTTTCAGGAACTGCTGCGCAAGGAATCTCCTGACGAACTTATAACGCGTATCATTGCCAAGGCCGAAGAAGTCGGCAGGGCAAACGGCAACTGATACTGCGTCACCAGAAACGAGCAAAGAGGCATATATGAAAAGGGGAGTTTTTACCGGTCTTGCAGCAATAATGCTGCTTGCCGCGGTCTGCACGGCACAGGCGGCACCGGTATCACAGGGGGAACTGGTGACGCCTGAGCGCCTTGAAAAAGCGCAGATGGCTCCCGATGCCCGGGATGCGGCTCTTGCACAGCAAGAAGAAGAATTTCTGCTTGTTCTCAACAGAGACAATATCGACCCTGAATTCGAAGACTACGGAACAGAGACATCTTCTGTTCATGTGGCCGACCCCATTGAAGGCTGGAACCGTTTCTGGTTCGGCTTCAATGACTGGTTCTATAATAATCTCGCCGATCCGGTCTGGCGCGGGTACGCTTATGTCACCCCCAGCGAACTGAGAACCGGTGCCGACAACTTTTTCCGCAACCTCGCCTACCCTGTCCGGTTCATCAACTGCATCCTGCAGGGCAAATTTGTGGCTGCCGGAGTGGAAACATCGCGATTCATTGTCGACAGCACCATCGGCGTGGGCGGTCTCATGCAGCCCTCACGCGCCAAGAAGCCCCTTGTGGAACCCGACAGAGAAGACTTCGGGCAAACCTTGGGATATTGGGGAGTCGGTGAAGGTTTCTACATCGTATGGCCATTTCTGGGACCATCGACGCTGCGAGACAGTGGCGGTCTGGTGGCCGATGCCGTCACTCACCCGCTGTACTATGTTACGCCCATGTGGCACGGATTTGCTCTGGCAGGGTACGATCAGCTGAACAAGTTCGGCGGCGTATATGACAACTACATGGCCATCAAGGCACCTGCGCTGGAACCCTACACCGCCATACGCGATGCATATATCCAGACGCGGCGAAGCCGCATTGCGCGGTAAAAAACAGCATCACAGGGGCGCTCAGGCGCCCCTTTTTCATGACCTGTTTTTTTTCCGGCCGCGCAACGCGGGCTTGTCCGAATGCGCCGTAAACCTGTCTGCCCTGCTGTCCCTACCGTACCCGTACCTGAAAAAACGCTCCGCAGCCGGACAACCGGCTGCGGGGCAATACAAAAAATCGCAGGGGCACTGCCCCTGCGAACCTGCCCTGCGCTTTTCTCTTCCCCGCCGGTGCACACGGCCTCAATGTAAAATTTTCCTGCACACTTCCGGTCCCGTATTGTCCCGCAAACAGAGAGAACGCGAGGCACATCTGTCAGGCCCTGCCGGCAAGCTGCCCCGCACCGCCCCCGCGCGCACCCGCTGCTGCCGGAACATCACAAATATTTCGTTTCCGCAGCCGGTCCACAGCGCACGGGCACACAGGGATTACCGGTCCGGACACTACCGCAAACGTACTTGCTGCTGTGGTGTTTTCTTCTCGCCCGATGTCCGGTGCTGCGGCGTGTTGCGGCAAAAAGCCATGCGGTCAGAGCCATAACGCCATGAAAAGCACACCCAAGCCCTGCCTGGCACAGAACACCTCCTGTGCCGGAATTGCGCAAAAAACAGACCGGCAGATCAAAGACATAACAATGCGGGCTGACCGCAGTCAGCCCGCCAATACGCGTCCTGGGCCATCCATTATCTGATGCAGGCGGCCGCGCACCTGTCTGCAGGCGGAATGAACAACGCACCAAACGGCTGCCCCGTCATAAGACACCTGCATCACCGGTGCCCCCGCTATTCCGGTTGCCCTTTCCCGCTAGATGGGCGGGGCAATAGTTACAAGCACCTTCATGTCCGTGACAGCGCGCACGCCGTGCGGAGTACTTATAGGTGCCACCAGCACCGCTCCGCGTGGTGCGGGAATCACTGCATCGCCGTCGCCCACAAACTCGCCTTCACCTTCAAGGACCACGATATTCAGTTCGCCCTCGATATTATGGCTGTGCACGGGCAGTTCCTGTCCGGCCTTGAACGTAAAGCTGACTATCTTGAAATTTTCCGACTCGTGGACCAGTTCCATGACAAACCGCTGATCGTCAAAGCGGACAGCTTCAAGCAGATTGTGACTCTTCATATGTGCCTCCATGGCTCTGCCGGCTCCGGCAGCTGGCAGAATGTCCTGCTGCAGCAGACCGGCATCTGTCTGTACCTGAACAATAGTCCCTGCCGCTGAAGACCGGCGTGACCCACGTCAAAAAAGAGCCTGCTTTATGCGGCAACCGCAAAAAAACACCGTGAAACACCGGAACATCCTGTTATTACAGAATTGACAATTCATGTCCGCCCAGATACCGCTTTGTTTTTATCACCTTTAACCTACGGACAAGACATGCTGACAGAAGTAGGCTTCATCGCCCTTGGCATTCCGCTGGGGCTTGTGCTGCGCAAGCGCGAAGCCGTGGTAAAGGCCGTGGACAAACTGACAATGTGGGCCATCTACACCCTGCTGTTTCTGCTGGGAGTATCGCTGGGCACCGACCAGAACATAGTCTCGCAGGCGGCGGGAATCGGTGCCAAAGCCCTGCTGATAAGCACCGGTTGCGTTGCAGGCAGTGCCGCGGCCGCGTGGTTTCTGGGCAGGTTCATCCTGCGCGGAGGCTTTGATGAAAGGTAGCCTGATTATTCTGGCTTTTTTTATAGCCGGTGCTCTGCTGGGATATTCCGGTATCACACCGGAAGTTCTCTCCAGCGATACCGTTTCCGCGTACGCGCTGTATTTTCTGCTTTTCATCGTGGGGGTGGGCATAGGGTTCGACACCCGCTGCTGGCGCATACTACGCGAGATGCACATAAAGGTACTTCTGGTGCCCGTGTTCATCATGCTCGGCACATTTGCCGGAGCGCTGGCCACGGCCCCTTTCATTCCCGGCCACAGCATCCGCGATGTGCTGGCTGTGGGGGCGGGGTTCGGCTATTACAGCCTGTCCAGCATCATGATTTCACAAATGGGTGACACAGTTCTCGGGTCCATCGCACTGCTTTCAAATATCATCAGAGAACTGATAACACTGCTTGCCGCGCCGCTTTTTGTAAGGTATTTCGGCAAATTAGGCCCGCTTGCCAGCGGCGGAGCCACAGCCATGGACACCACCCTGCCGATAATCACCCGCTTCTCCGGCGAACGATACGGCATCATTGCAGTATTCAGCGGCATGTTTCTTACCGTTGCAGTGCCATTTATGGTATCCGCCATAATGAGCTGGTAACCGCAGCGTATGTCCCGTGGTGTTTTCCGGCTTGATTGCAGCCGTACTCCTGCCCGTGCACATTGACAACCGGCTGCAAAATGAGCCATTATACATTTTTGTCTACTCCGGCAGAACACACAAAAGGAGAATGAGGATGCTGAAAAAAATTTGTCTGGCCATGCTCGCCGTCATGATGACAGCCAACGTGGCACTTGCGGAACGGACCATTGTTTTTGCCCATGACGCCACCTGGCCGCCCATGGAATACATGAGCGCCGACAAAAAGGTTGTGGGCTATGCCGTTGACTACATGGACGCGGTAGCCAAGGAAGCCGGCTTTACGGCCGAGCACCGCAATGTGGCGTGGGACGGCATTTTTGCCGGTCTTGCCAACGGCGAATATGATGCCATCGCCTCTTCCGTTTCAATCACCGAACAGCGCAAACGCGCCATGGACTTCAGCATCCCCTACTTTGAAGTCAAACAGGCAGTGGTACTGAACAAGTCTGTCGAAGCCAAATCGTTTGCCGACCTCAAGGGCAAAACCCTCGGCGCGCAGATTGGCACCACCGGCTACTTTGCCATCAAAAAAGCAGAAGGCGTCACCCCCCGCTCTTTTGACGAAATCGGCCTTGCCATGGAAGCGCTGTACAACGGCAACATAGACGGTGTGGTCTGCGATGACCCTGTGGCCGCCAACTACGCCCTGCAGCAGGAAGAATACGCCAAGCGCCTGAAAATCGCCTTCATCGTTGAAGCCGAAGAAAAAGAATACTACGGCGTGGCTGTAAACAAAGGAAACTCCGAAGTGCTGGCCCTCATCGACAAGGGCATAAAAGCCGTGAAGGAAAAAGGCATAGAAGACCAGCTGCGCAAAAAGTGGATAGGTCAATAGCCGTACGGAAGTCGAATCAACGGGACTGGTGCATCCTGCACCGGTCCTTTCATTTTGCAAGCACACGGATACACTATCATGGCTGATAAAAAAGTCCGCATTGAAGTAACGGACGGCATGCTGATTCCCGACCCGAAAGACCGCAATTTTTTCAATGCGTGGTCCATCAGCTTCATCGGCGCCATCGGCATCATCATATACCTGTGCGCCAGCCGTCCCGATGTTTACTGGCGGCTGCTGCAGTATCTGCCCGACGGCATCGCAGTCACGTTCAAAGTCACCATTCTGTCCATTCTCTGCTCCATACCTCTGGGGCTGCTTACCGGACTGGGCCGCCTGTCACGCAACAAACTCATCAACACCATAGCATCCACATATGTCGAAGTTGTCCGCGGCATTCCCCTGCTTGTCCAGCTTTTCTACATATATTATGCACTCGGACGCTTTCTGCAGGTACCCAGCATGGTTGCCGCCGTCATTGCCATGAGTGTATGCTACGGCGCATACATGGGCGAGGTTTTCCGCGCGGGCATTGATTCCATAGACAAAGGTCAGACCGAGGCATCGCGTTCTCTGGGATTCAACAACGTGCAGACCATGTTTCTTGTCATTCTGCCGCAGGCATGGCGCACCATTCTGCCTCCTGTGGGTAACGAATTCATTGCCATGCTCAAGGACACCTCGCTCGTCTCCATTCTGGCCGTGGCCGACGTGCTGCGGCGTGGACGCGAGTTTGCAGCGGAGTCCTTTCTGTACTTTGAAACCTACACCATGGTGGCCCTTATCTATCTTGTAATAACCCTGCTGCTTTCCAAAGCCGTCAGCATCATGGAAGCGAGGCTGAATTATTATGACCGCGACTGAGCCAATCATCAGCATTAAAAACATCTACAAATTCTTCGGTGAACTGACGGCCCTCAATGATGTATCGCTGGACGTGCAGCCGGGAGAAAAGGTTGTGGTCATCGGCCCTTCCGGTTCGGGAAAATCAACCATGCTGCGTTCCATCAACAAGCTGGAAACCATCGACAAGGGCAGCATCCGTGTGGACGGCATGGACATAAATTCGCCGGAGAACGACATAAACGCCATCCGGCAGGAACTGGGAATGGTCTTCCAGAGTTTCAACCTTTTTCCGCACAAGACGGTCATGGGCAACCTGACCATGGCTCCTGTGCGGCTGAAAAAGGTACCTCTGGAAGAAGCGGAAGCCCGTGCTCTCATGCTGCTGAAAAAAGTAGGCATCAGCGACAAAGCCAATGTCTTCCCTTCCAACCTGTCGGGCGGACAGCAGCAGCGCGTTGCCATAGCGCGCGCTCTGGCCATGAACCCCAAAATCATGCTGTTTGACGAGCCCACATCGGCACTTGACCCCGAAATGATCGGAGAAGTGCTGGACGTCATGGTGGCCCTTGCCAAAGAGGGTATGACCATGGTGGTGGTTACGCATGAAATGGGCTTCGCCCGGGAAGTTGCGGACCGCGTGGTCTTTATGGATCACGGCCAGATTCTGGAAGAAGGCACACCGGACAGGCTGTTTGATTCGCCGGAACATCCCCGTCTGCAGAAGTTTCTCAAACAGATTCTCTGATTGTACTGCACCAGAACAGGCGGCACGGTACTGACAACAACGGGGAGCTCCATCAGGGGCTCCCCGTTTTACTGTATGCACAGGTTACTGTATGCACAGGTACGTAAACTGCCGCGGGGCGCAACGCCACACCGCGCAGGCAACAGAAGCATCAGGCCGAAATCAGGCCACGGCATGCAGCAGGGCCTGCCGTACCTCCTCGCACTGCTGTTCTTCAAGCAGCTTGTTGCCAAAGACATCGCGCACCGAAAAAGAATCAGACGTCTGCATTCCGTGGGTGGTTATGCGGGCAAACTGGATATCAAGCCGCATGGCCTGCATGGTGCGGGCAATGTCGTACAGCAGCACGGGCCTGTCTGGTGCAGTGATATCTATGACAGAATAGAAATCGGAAATGGCATTGTCGATGGTTACTTCCGTACGCCCGCCTCCTGCCTTCTGCACAGGGCTCAGCGACCGGCTGCGCATTTCTTCCAACCGGAAATCAAGCGACAGCTTGCCCGTAAGGGCAAAATGGACAGAACCTCTGACCTTTGCCCAGAAATCTCTGGCATACAGCGGGTCAGGAGGAGGCGATACCCGGAAGACATCCAGCACCACGCCGCCCCCCCAGACAAAAGCATCGGCAGAAAACACATCCAGCCCGTGCAGGGCCAGTACGCCGGTCAGCACCGAAAAAAGTCCCGGCTGGTCCTTGGCGGCAAAAACAAGCTCCCACACGTCACCGGCGTCCCGCGCCTCCAGCAGAACAACCCCGTTGGCACCCCGCTTTTCGCCCAGACGCCTGCGGGCGTCCTCAATGTCTCTTTCCAGCCGCAGCATAAGTGCGATATGGCGCAGTACGTCCTCAGGCTCGGTAGACAGCATGTACCGCGAAGGCACTCTTTCCAGCCAGCTTTCCGCCTGTTCCGGCGTATAGGGCAGCCTGCGTCCGTTTCTGCCCACAAGCTCGCGCACCATATCGTAATGACTCAGCATATCAGAAACAGCCTGCGGCGTTCCCAGTTCGCTGTCACTAAGCATATTGCGCACTTTACGGTACAGTTCTTCAAGCAGGCCGCTTATCCAGCTGTTCCACGCACGCGGGCCGGTGGCCCGCGCATCGGCACAGGCAAGCAGAAAGAGCAGATCAAGGCGCCGCATGCTTCCCGCCGTGCCTGCACAGCGGGCCACCACCGATTCGTCAGCAAGATCACGGCGCAACGCTGTACGGGAAAGCAGCAGGTGATTACGCACCAGAAACACTATTTCCTCGCGCTGCGCATCGCCCAGTTCCCACCGGCGCAGCAGGTTGTCCGCCACTGCGGCACCCGTTACCGAATGATCGGCAGAGCCGGTTTTGCCAAGATCGTGCAGCAGCGCCCCGAACATCACCGAAACCCTGCCCGACGTATCAAGCGAGTTCCAGAGCTCTGCCGCCACGCTGCCGGCAGAAGCGGAATCTTCCAGATGGCGCAGAGTAACAAGCGTGTGCAGCCCTACCGGGTAGGTATGAAACCCGTCAAACTGCACACGGTCGCGCACCACTCCGTACTCCGGCACCAGAGCACTCAACAGGCCGGTGTCGTCCAGACGTCCGAAAACATCCCAGGCATTGCCCCCGCTGAGCAAGTCGGCAAACGCAGGCCCCAGATCGGGCAGTGCCGCCAGTTCAGCAGCCCGCTCCGTAGCCAGCCGGACAAGAGAACGACGCATGCGCCACCCTGCCAGCGCTTTTTCCGGCTGCGCTGCGCTCTGCTTCATAAGGCTGAGCACCGTACGCGGTGTGGCTTCCTGCATTACCTGCTCCGCCGACAACCCGGCGGACGTGTTCATGGCCAAAGCTTCGCGGCAGGCCAGCGCCAGCGCCTTGACAGACCCCATACAGCGGTGCAGTTCGCCCAGAAAATGCTCCACTGCCAACAGCCCGCCACCGTCGGCATACCCCATCCGGCGTGCCACATCCGGCTGCAGGTCAAGCGGCAGCAGATCGCTGCGCCTGCCGGTCAGGGCGTGCAGCCTGCACCGCACATCGTGCAAAAAGTCCACGTTGGTACGCAGCAGTGCTTCATCTTCTGCAGAAAAACCCACACGCCGCAGCGCCGCGTGCAGCCCGCAGCCGATGCCAAACCGGCACATGAGCATCCAGCGGATCAGGTGATAATCCCGCAGTCCGCCAAGCCCCTCCTTCAGGTTGGGCTCCAGCAGCAGTGCTCCGTCGCCATGCGATGCCAGCCGGCGTTCATGCTCCGTGTCCAGCCAGTCCGCAAAAGCTTTACCGCGCCGCGGGAGCACCTTTTCCTCCAGACGCTCCATCATTTCAGCAAATACAGCCTCGCTGCCGGTAACAAAGCGCGCATCAAGCAAAGAGGCCAGTACCTTATGGTCCTTTGCTGCCAGTTTCAGGCAATCTCCCACAGTGCGGAACCCGTGGCCGAGTGCATACCCTGCATCCCACAAAGGCAGAAACAGCGGCTGCGCAAGGTCGATGGCCTGCGGCGGTATGGAGCGGCGACAGAGAATGAGGATATCAATATCTGAGCCGGGGCACAGTTCGCCCCGCCCGTATCCGCCTGTGGCCACCAAAGCCACTTTGCCGCCGGCGGCTCCCGTTGAAGAAAGGCGCGAGACAAAATACCTGTCCAGCAGGGCGCTCAGTTCGCGCTCGTAGCGGGGCAGCCTTCCGTCGGGCGGTCCCCCGAGCTGCGAGTCAAAGACCGCACGTCCGGCCATGAGCACGGCACAGGAATCAGCGGCTTCATATGCGTCATGGCCGGACGGCGTCATTTTTTCCACAGGCATCAACTCTCCACAGGTTGCTTTTCAGGATGCAGACAGATCAGACAGCGCCGGTTCCGGTCTCTCCCGTCCGGATGCGCACCACGTCATCCACGGGAATGATGAATATCTTGCCGTCACCGACTTTCCCCGTCCGTGCGGCTTTCATTACTGTTTCCACCACACTCTGCACCTGATCGTCTTCCACCACGACCTCAATCTTGGCCTTGGGCATGAAATCAACCTGATACTCCGCACCGCGGTAAACTTCCTTGTGGCCGCGCTGCCTGCCGAAGCCTTTGACCTCGGAAACGGTCATGCCTTTTATATCAAGCTCGGTAAGACTTTCTTTCACCTCATCCAGCTTGAAGGGCCTGATGATGATTTCAACTTTTTTCATACTGAGTCCCTGCCTTTACATCTGGTAGGCGGTTTCGTTGTGTTCACTCACATCAAGACCGGCAAGCTCGGCTTCACCGGAGACCCTGAGTCCCATGACCGCATCGACAGCCTTGAAAAGCAACCAGCTGGCAACATAGCAAAACAGCCATGTAGCCACAACCGAGACAAACTGCACCCAGAGCTGATATGCGTTGCCGTGCAGCAGACCGTCTGCCCCGCCCACGGCGGCATCGGCAAAAATTCCGGTTGCCAGCGCGCCCCACGTGCCCCCAACACCATGAATCCCCACCACATCAAGAGCGTCATCATAACGCAGCTTGTGCTTGAGAAACACACCGCCGTAGCACAGCACTCCGCCGGCCAGCCCGATGAACACCGCTGAAGCCGGTGTGACAAACCCTGCCGCGGGAGTAATGGCAACCAGTCCCGCCACGGCTCCCGAAGCCGCACCAAGAGTTGTTGCTCTGCCGCCATGCAGTTTTTCCACGGCAAGCCAGCCCACCAGAGCCGCAGCCGCGGCAAGATGTGTGGTTACAAATGCATTGGCTGCCGCGCCGTTGGCCGCCAGCGCGCTTCCGGCGTTAAAACCGAACCAGCCGAACCACAGAATACCTGCTCCCAGTACTGTCATGGGCAGATTGTGCGGAATAAATGCCTCGCGCCCATATCCGCGGCGCAGTCCCAGCACATTGGCAGCCGCCAGCGCAGCAGCGGCAGAGCTCATATGCACCACGGCCCCCCCGGCAAAATCAAGCGCACCCATCCGGGCCATCCATCCGCCGCCCCAAACCCAGTGCGCCATGGGCGCATACACCAGCACAAGCCATAAAACAGAAAACAGCACCATCGCCCCGAAACGGATACGTTCGGCATAGGCACCCGAAATCAGCGCCGGTGTGATAACGGCAAACATGCACTGAAAAACCATGAACAGCAGATGCGGCAGATTATCGACCGGACCCGGTTCCGTGCCTACGTTTTGCAGAAAAAGATACTCCAACCCGCCGATAATGCCCCCGTGGTCACTGCCGAACGCCAGAGAATACCCCACTGCCCACCAGACAAGCGAGGCAATGCCGAGCAACGCCACGCTGTGCATGGTGGTGCTGAGCACATTGCGCGATCTGACAAGCCCCCCGTAAAACAACGCCAGCCCCGGTGTCATAAACATCACCAGAGCCGAACAGACAAGAATGAAAGCGGTATCTGCCGCGTTCATAGACTCCTCCTGAAGTAAAAACAAAAAATTGCAATCCCCTGCCGGTAGCCGGAAGAAAGCAAGCAGCAGGCCAGAAGAAGTTTTTTTCGCAATCATTGCCGGTTACGAAAGACAGCTCATCCGGGCGGCATGGCAAAAGCACATTTTTATACATATTTGTTATTTTTTACAAATCAATAAACACAATTTTGTTAAAACAAGAAAAGATGCTGCCGAGGTAAGTTTTTTGTCTGCGCCCATTCCCATAGCAGCACTCGTGTGTTATGAGAGTAGTTCCTAATAATTCAAGACCTCTCTCCAAAGGAGATCAGCTATGAACGAACGTACCGGAATCATCACGTTTAAAGGCAACGGCCTCACCCTGCAGGGAACCCCTGTGGAAAAAGGCGGCAAAGCCCCCGACTTTACAGTGCTTGCCAATGATCTTTCGCCCCGCACACTGGCAGACTATAAAGGAAAGGTACTTATCCTCAGTTCGGTGCCTTCGCTCGACACCCCCGTATGCGATGTGGAAACCCGCAGGTTCAATCAGGAGGCAGCCAACCTCGGCGATGACGTGAAGGTGCTGACGGTGAGCGCCGACCTGCCCTTTGCGCAGGCCCGCTGGTGCGGCGCCGCCGGCATTGATGCCGTGGAAACGCTTTCCGACCACAAAGATCTTGCTTTCGGTAATGCATACGGCGTGGTCATAAAAGAACTGCGCCTGCTGGCAAGAGCAGTTTTCGTCGTCAACCGCGATGGCGTCATCACCTATCAGCAGATAGTGCCTGAAGTCACTTCGGAACCCGACTACGAAGCTGCCATTGCAGCCGCCAAAGCGGCATTGTAACCGGACCATGAAAGGGCGGCCTGCAGGCCGCCCTTTTTTTCAATACGTCCACACCTGACATTTGTCGCCTCAGAACCCATGCCACCACGGTATGCCCCGCAAGCATCTCGCCCTGCAGCCGCATGAAAACAGCATCCGGCCCCTCTGACTGAAAAAACGCCGCCGCCCGCAGCACGGCCGCGCAGCGCGTCCTTCTGTCACACTTGCCCGCCGCCCTCTCCTGCGCTAGGTTGCGGACTGCACATAGTCAGCCCAAAGGAGCCGCCCGTGACCACGGAACATATACGAACGCATATCATTACCACGGTGCTCAGCCGTCTTGACCGCGACCACAGCAGCCGTCAGGAGGCGCTGGAAGAATTCATGAGCGTAACTCTGCCCGCAGTGGATCAGCGTGCGGCACGGCAGGTATCGGGGCTGGTGCCCACCATTCCCGACACTATTTATGAAAAATGGGCCGCCATGTTTGCAGACCGCCTGCTGGAAACAGTTGAAGAAAAACAGCTCCAGATGCTGTGTGACGGCAAAAAAGACAATGAGGCCACCCTGTGCCTTGTCTATCTGATGTTTATGGAATCGGAAAAAATGGAAAAGCAGATAGCGGAAGACCTGCACGCGCTGGGCATGCAGTCATCCGCCTCTGACGCGGTGGGCAACATGCTGGGGGTTTATTTCCGCAGCAGGCTGGAACAAAGACAGCAGACAACACAAGAGGCATCTGCACGCCAGTAACAGCAACACGGATTCCGGCGTACACAGCAGGCAAGGGCCGCCGTGGCTGCGGCGGCCCGTACAGTTCAGTCACGCAGCCGCGCTGCCGGCACGGTTATCTTTTTTCAACCCGCAGGCCGGCTTCCTCGGCAATTACACCGTATGTACAGCCCCCGCACTCCAGTTCCCAGTCCATTCCGGGAAACAGACTGGCTCTGGCTGACCATTCATCGTTTACAAAGATGTCCTTGGCTCCGCCGTTTTCTTCATACCGCAGTTGCGTGTCACCGGCCAGCCGGGCAAGCTCCCCCTCTATAAGGAGCAGCGGCAGGGTCGTTGCGCTTTGCGTCGACATGGTAAGCACCTCCTTGGACATGGACTGCAGACACCGCGCACAATCAGACCCGATCCGGACCTGCACGGCGGTTCTGCCCGAAAAAAAGTAAACACACACTTACATAATAGACATCAGCGGCGCCATGTCCAGCACCCAGATACAACCCGTAACCACAGAGAAATTCATGTCGCAGCATATACAAATCCTCTCCGCGGAACTCGGCGTTCCGCGCTCCGGCATCACCGCCGCCGCAGCCCTGCTGGACGAAGGAGCCACAGTGCCCTTCATCAGCCGCTACCGCAAGGAAGCCACCGGCGGGCTGGATGAAACCGTCATCACCGCCATACGCGACGGCATGACCAGACTGCGCGCTCTGGACAAACGTCGCGAAGCGGTCATTGCCTCGTTGCAGGAACGCGACCTGCTGACTGCCGAACTGCACGGTGCGGTTATGCAGGCAGCCACCATGACCGCGCTGGAAGACGTATACCTGCCGTACAAGCCCAAACGCCGCACCCGTGCACAGATGGCGCGGGAACGCGGACTGGAACCGCTGGCAGACCTGCTGATGCAGCAGCGCGGACGCAGAGTGCACGACGATGCACTTGCATTTATCACTCCGGACGGCACCCCCAAAGAGACAGCAGTGCCCGATTCCGCATCCGCCCTGGCAGGAGCCAGAGACATAGTGGCCGAACGGATAAGCGAAGATACTGCAGCGCGGCAGGCCCTCCGGCAGCTGTTCCGCGAAAAAGGCATAATAAGCTCCGCCGTAAGCAAAGGGAAAGAAGAGGAAGGCGCCAAATTCCGTGACTGGTTTGCCTGGTCGGAACCTGCGGCCAAGGCTGCGGGCCACCGCATTCTGGCCCTGCTGCGCGGTGAGCGTGAAGGTGTGCTGACGGTACGGCTGCGCCCTGACGACACGGCTGCGCTGACCCTGCTCAAACGCCGTTTTCTGAAAAAACAGGTTCCGCTGCACATGCAGGGATCTGAGGAAACCGACAGCGGCAATGTGGTACTGGCTGTTGAAGACGCATGGAAGCGTCTGCTGATTCCCGCGCTGGAAACGGAAACCATGCATTTTTTCCGTGAACAGGCTGAAGATCAGGCCATCAGGGTATTCGCCGCCAACTTGCGGGACCTGATGCTGGCACCACCGCTGGGGCAAAAACGTGTGCTGGCCATGGACCCGGGCTTCCGCACAGGGGTCAAAACCGTGTGTCTGGATGAGCAGGGCGCCCTGCTGCATCACCAGACAATTTATCCGCATACCGGAACGGGTAAAGCGCAGGAAGCCGCGTCGGCTGTACGGCGCATGGCGGAACAGTTCGGCATAGAGGCCATTGCCATAGGCAACGGTACAGCCGGACGCGAAACAGAGACTTTTGTCAAGGGACTGGGGCTGGCAGACCATATTGCCGTTGTCATGGTGGACGAGGCAGGCGCCTCTGTCTACTCCGCCTCGGAAACGGCCCGCAGGGAATTTCCCGACCACGATGTCACAGTCCGCGGAGCGGTTTCAATCGGGCGCAGGCTCATGGACCCGCTGGCCGAACTGGTAAAAATCGACCCCAAAGCCATCGGCGTGGGGCAGTATCAACATGATGTGAACCAGACCGCGCTGAAACAGGCTCTGGATGATACCGTCATGTCCTGCGTGAACCATGTCGGCGTGGAACTCAATACAGCAAGCGCGGAACTGCTTGCCTATGTGTCCGGTCTCGGGCCGGCTCTTGCCAGCGGCATTGTGGCTTACCGCACTCAGAACGGTCCGTTCAAAAGCCGCAGCCAGCTGCTGAAAGTGCCCCGGCTGGGACCGAAGGCATTTGAACAGGCAGCGGGTTTTCTGCGCATAGGCACGGCCCTGCACGACGGCAACCCGCTGGACGCCACAGCCGTGCACCCCGAAAGCTACCCCGTTGTGGAACGCATGGCTGCAGACGCCGGCACCACCGTCGCCAGCCTCATTGCCGATGCGGGGCTGCGCGGGGCCATCCGCCCCGAAGCGTATGTCACAGACACCACGGGGCTGCCCACATTGCTGGATATTGTGAACGAACTGGCAAAACCCGGACGTGACCCCAGACCGGCCTTCGAGCTGTTCCGCTACGCCGATGTGCATACACTGGATGATCTGCAGGAAGGCATGGTGCTGCCGGGCGTGGTCACCAATGTGACCGCTTTCGGTGCGTTTGTGGATATAGGCGTACATCAGGACGGACTGGTGCATATAAGCCAGCTGGCAGACAAGTTTGTCCGTGATCCTGCAGAGGTTGTCAGGGTGCGTCAGCAGGTGCAGGTGCGGGTGCTTGAAGTTGATCATAAGCGCAGACGTATCAGCCTGAGCATGAAACAGTCCGTCTGACAGCAGACTGCAGCGGCATAACACAACTGCGCCCCGCGGCTTTTCTGCCGCGGGGCGCTTTTTGTTATGCATACCTTGTGCAGGTTGTCAGCGGAGTGACGCACCCGCGGGCTGTACCGTCTGCACCGGTCATACGCCGCAGTCAGCGGATGCAGGTGCCGTATCAATCCATATTGCGCACATCCGGCGGCATTCCCCGCCGCAGGCAGACACGCTGGGCTGCACCGGTCCCGGAAACAACAGCACGCCGCTCCGGTAGACAGCAACACGCCGCTCCGGTAGACAGCAGCACGCCGCTCCGGATAGACAGCGGCACGCCCCTCCGATAAACAGCGGCACGCCGCTTCAGGCCCAGCCCTGCAGCGGTATCAGGCCTGTTCGTCACGCTGGCGTATTTCAGCCCGCTTGATCTTGCCGCTTATGGTTTTGGGCAATTCGTCCACATAATCTATGATACGCGGATACTTATACGGTGCAGTCACCTTTTTAACATGGTTCTGCAACTCTTTAGTCAGGGCTTCACCGGCTTCATAACCGCCGGCCAGCACCACTGTGGCTTTAACCGCCTGCCCGCGCAGAGGGTCGGGCACGCCGGTAACCGCAGCTTCAATAACTGCAGGATGGGAAACAAGCGCCGACTCAACTTCGAACGGGCCGATACGGTAGCCGGAGCTCTTTATGAGGTCATCCACGCGGCCCAGAAACCACAGATATCCGTCCTCGTCCATCCATGCCTTGTCGCCGGTATGGTAGTAGCCGTCAAACATCACCGACGCCGTTTTTTCCGGCTCGTCCAGATACCCCTTGAAAAGCCCCACAGGAGCGCCGTCGGCCACGCGGACACATATTTCGCCCTCTTCACCGGCAGGACACACATTACCGCCGGCATCCATCAGCACCACATCCCAGCCGGGCACCGGTCTGCCGATGGAGCCGGGCTTGGGCTGCATGTTGCGGAACGTGGCCACCTGCAGAGTGGTTTCCGTCTGTCCGTAGCCTTCATAAATGGGCAGTCCGGTGGCTGCCAGCCAGTCGGCATAAACGCTTTCGTTCAGCAATTCACCGGCTGTGGTGCAGTGGCGCAGGCAGGAAAGGTCGTACTGCGAAAGGTCTTCGCGCACCAGAAAACGATACACCGTGGGCGGTGCGCAGAAGGTGGTTATCCTGTTTTCGGCCATGATGCGCAAAAGCTCTGCCGGCACAAACTTGCCGCGAAAATCATAAACGAAAACAGCGGCACCGGCCATCCACTGGCCGTAGAACTTGCCCCACAGCGCCTTGCCCCAGCCTGTGTCGGCAAGAGTCAGGTGCAGGTCTCCGGGTTCCAGGTCGTGCCAGTAGGCACCGGTCATATAATGTCCCAGCGGGTACAGATGGTTGTGTTCCACCATCTTGGGCATTCCGGTGGTGCCGGATGAAAAGAAAATCAGCAGCGGATCATCGCCTCCGGCATTTTCAGCCGGAGCGGCAGGTCGGGGAAAATCAGCCGATGCCTGCTGCACCATATCATGGAAGTCGCTCCAGCCCGCGGGCAGACAGCCTTTGCCGGACTGCACCAACACATCAAGCGTTTCCGTCTGAGGACGGGCTTCTTCTATACGGCCTGTCAGCGATGATTCAACTATCATACCGCGGATGTTGGCGCGGTTGACACGAAAAACAATATCCTTGGGCATCAGCTGCGCGGGCGAAGGCACGGGCACGGCGCCCAGACGATGTAACGCCAGCATGCTTACCCAGAACTCGATGCTGCGGTACAGGATAAGCATCACACGGTCGCCCTTGCGCAGACCGCGCTGTTTCAGCGCATTGGCCATGCGGCAGGACTGACCGTGCAACCACCCGAAGGTGTAGTCGCGCCGGACGCCGGCATCATCCACATGCACCACGGCAACATCATCACCCCGTTCAGAGGCCAGTCTGTCCAGCACATCAAACGCAAAGTTGAAATTTGCGGGCACATTCAGGGTAAAATCTCTGCAAAAACCTTCGTAGCTGGCACTGACTATCTTCTTCATCGCCTGATTTCCTCTGTTCTCTTATACTGTTCTGTTGTGACTGCCTGCTCTGCAGGCCGGTTGCCTGTACTATGAGCCTTGCGGCCTGTTTCCATTCGCAGCGGCATCCCGCACCGGACAGCAGCACACACGGCACTGATTCCGGCCGAATGGAAACTAGCTAATCACATCCAGAAACACGGCGTCGGCGCCGTCAAGAGCACGCAGAGCATGCGGAATCCTCGACTCGAAATAGATGGAATCGCCCGGTTCCAGCACGTTGCGTTTGGACTCAAGCCATATTTCAAGCCTGCCTTCCAGCATATAGATGAATTCCTGACCGCTGTGTTCATTCCACGAAAGGTCGCTTTCGGCTTTAGGCGGCACCCGTACCATAAAAGGCTCCATACGGCGGCCTGTCATACGCGAAGCAAGATTACGGTAGTCGTAGTCCTTGCGGCGTTCCACAGCCAGCCCTTCCCCTTTGCGCACCAGCGTAAAATCGTGCAGGTGAGCGTCGCCGCCCGACACAAGCGCCGTCAGATCAACTCCGCAGGCTCTTGCGACATCGGTAAGATAACTGACAGGAATCTCAACCTCTCCGCTTTCGTAGCGCTCAACAACCTGCGACGTCACACCCACTTTCTGCGCAAGCTCCTCTGCAGAAAAGCCTACAGCATCCCTGAGTCCCAGCAGGCGCGGGGCAATTTCCCTGTACGGCTGAGAAAAAGCATCGCTGCTCATTCTTTTCTCCTTTTTTCAAGTCTGCAGCGCTACACGGCGCCAGCAGCACATTCATTATCGAAACAAACGCTCTACCGCGGATTCACCCGCAGGCGCAAGCGCCAAATTACCGGCGTATTCACAGTTGCAGCAGCGGCCCTGCGCAGGATGCAAAAAAGGCACGAACCGGAGCGGTTCGTGCCTTGAAGCTGCTTGTTATCTGCAACCGGCGCCGCATAAAGCGGCCACGCCCCGACTCTGGTCAGGGGTGAATAATTCGTCCGTTGCGTTCCACCATATTTACTGCGTTCACCACCTGTCTGCCCAGCGGTGTTTCCTTATTCATTTCACGCTCTATGTTGGCTATACCTTTGATAACCGTGGAATGCTTGCGGTTGAAACGCTTACCGATTTCTTCCAGCGAAAGGTCGGTATGCTTGCGGGCAAGAAAGAACGCCGTGTTGCGCGCTATGACAAGCTCGCGGCGGCGGCTTCTGGACTGCAGCTGCTCTTTGGAAATATCAAACCCGCTGCATATCTGACGCACGATGGCATCAATATCAAGCACCGCTTCGCGCTTGGCGTAGTGGCCGATAATCTCCCACGCCATGTCCATGGTTATCTGCTGGTTGAGCAACCGCGCCTTGAGCAGCAGGTTACGCAGGCAGCTTTCTATCTGACGCACATCGGCGCGGATATTGTCTGCCAGCAGATCAGCCACCTGTTCGGGCAGCTGCACATGGTGCAGGCGGGCTTTTTCGCGCAGAATCTGTTTGCGGGTTTCAAATGTCGGCTTTTCAATGACGGCCAGCAATCCTGAACAGAAACGCGAGGTGAGCTGCGAATCAAGGTCATTCAGGTCTTTGGGTGCAAACGAGCTGGAAAACAGCACCTTGGCCCCGCGCGACTGCAAAGCCTTCACGGTGGAAAGCACTTCGTCCTGCATGCGCTGTTTGCCCTGAAGAAAGTGGACATCTTCAAGCAGCAGCACATCCACATCGCGGTAACGGGCTTTAAAGCGGTCCACTTCCTTTGCTTTCAGCGCACAGATAAGCCGCGTGGCAAATTCTTCCGCTGTCAGATACTCCACACGGGGCAGGGTACGGTTGCTGATATTGCAAAGCTGCTGCCCCACGGCATGCAGAAGGTGTGTTTTTCCGAGCCCGGGGTCGGAGCTGAGAAAAAGAGTGTCGCTGCGGAAAGACTGCTGGCAGATATCCTGTGACGCCGCAAAGGCCATCTGGTTGCTTGGCCCCACAACAAATTCATCAAAACTGTGCATCCATTTGATGCTGTCCGCAGAACGGGACGCATAATGCAGGGGCAGCCCCATCTGCTCGGCACCGCTGGTTCTGGCAGCTGCCGGACGCTTCTGCGCGGGCACCTGCACCGGTCTGGGGGCGGCGGCGGGCTCTTCACCGGATACAACGGTAATGGTGGGCACACTGCCAAGCACAGAGGCAGCGGCTTTTTCGATTTCGTTCATTAGCCTGTCGCGGACCCAGCTGGCAACGAAGGCATTGGGCGCGACAAGACGAAGAGAGTCACCGGCCTGCTCTGCAGCAAGCGGTTTGATCCAGACCTTAAAAAGGCCCGGATTCAGATTGTCGCGGAGAGTATGTTCAATTTGCGCCCAAGCGTTTATCATGACGGGTTGATTACGTTCTATCTAAGGTTGCTGCAAGGATCGAAAACCGGACATCGGCACGAGTCCGGCGACGAGTTTTTCCCAAGTGACGGTACGCCTCAACACACTGTAGTTCCGGACAAAAACAGAAACATGGCGGATGACGCTGATCCCTGCGAGGCTATGCCCAGCAAGCATTTCCACACGGCTTCCACACCACAATCCACAGCTTGTGGAAAAAGTTTTCCACAACACACAGAGTTATTTTCTGCGTTTTGCTTAATAAAACTTCTTATTTTGGCGTTTTTGAGAACTGGCGAAAAGAAATCGCCATGTACGACAGTTCGGAATCAGGGCTGACCGCGCCCCGCATCACGCAGCGGATACCTGCCGCAGGTGAAGCGTTCTCCTTCGGGACAATAGCCCAGACGCACACATTTGGCTCCGGCATGGCGGAAAATGACCGGAAGCGCGCCACGGCAGCGCTCCAGCATCATATCGGCCATATGGCGGATTTCCCACTGCGCGCGGGAACAGCAGCGCTCTTCAAAAAAGTGGAGAAGCACTCTGCAGTTCATGGTCAGCACTATTTTGCTCTCGGCAGCCTGCGGCAGAACAAAGCGGGCGTCCTCATTGGCCTTGGCCCCTTTGCGTCCGTCCTGCTCCAGAATCTGCTTCAAATCGCGGTAGGCACTGCCCACTTCGGCCATAAAGGCCTCGAAACGTGCCCGTGCTGCCTGATTACGGGCAATGGCGGGCGGCAGTATATACTCGAAGTTACTTCCATCCACATACCGCTGGCTCTGCTGCGAATAAGAGGCAAGCCGGTGACGCACCAGCTGGTGCGTCAAAGCGCGGGAAACGCCCTCTACAGCAAAGGTAAAGCTGACATGCTCAATGGGGCTCGCGTGGCCGGATTCAAGCACCTGAGAAATGAAATCGGCCTGTTTCTGCCTGTCAATGTCGCCGGCCACCAGCCGCTGCCACATATCGCCTGCAAAACCGGCATGATAACATTGTCTGAATGCCGCATAGATGAGCGACAGAGGTTCGGGGGTATGGGCCAACAGCTCCACTCGGCATTCTTTACTGGGCATACTACATCCATCCGGTCTGGCTTCCCGCGGGGGAAATCAGTGCACCCGCCCGGAGGCGGGTGGTCTTGTTATTACGCAAGCAGATTCATATGGCGATACGCTTTGGCCGTGGCCATGCGTCCGCGGGGCGTGCGTTTAAGAAAGCCGCACTGGATAAGATACGGCTCATAAATATCTTCAATGGTGCGAACCTCTTCGGAACAGGCCACGGCAAGCGTTTTAACGCCCACAGGCCCCCCTGCAAAGTGTTCGATAAGCACCGAAAGCAGCTTGCGGTCCATCTGATCCAGCCCCAGCTCGTCCACATCCATGCGTGCCAGAGCGTCAGAGGCAAGCGCGGCGGTGACTGCGGCAGAATTCTGCACCGAAGCGAAATCGCGCACCCTGCGCAGCAGCCTGTTGGCTATGCGGGGGGTGCCCCGCGATCTGCGCCCTATTTCCACCGCGCCGTCTTCTGTAAGGGATACACCCATTATGCCTGCCGTACGTTTGACTATGCAGGCCAGCTCCGCCGGAGTGTAAAATTCAAGCCGGCTGATGATTCCGAAACGGTCGCGCAGCGGAGAGGAGAGCAGTCCGATGCGGGTTGTGGCTCCTACCAGAGTAAAGGGCTCAAGGTCAATCTTGACGGTGCGTGCACCCGGCCCCTGTCCGATGACCAGATCAAGCTTGAAGTCCTCCATGGCCGGATACAGAACCTCTTCCACGGCCACGGGCATTCTGTGAATTTCATCCACAAAAAGCAGATCACCTTTGCCCAGATTGGTCAGAATGGCTGCCAGATCGCCGCTGCGCTCAAGCACCGGTCCGGAAGTGCACACCATATTGACGCCCATCTCGGAGGCCATGATCTGGGCCAGAGTTGTTTTGCCCAGACCGGGGTTGCCGTAGAACAGCGTATGGTCCATGGCCTGCCCGCGGCCCCGGGCCGCCTGCAGATACACCCGCAGGTTGGCGCGCAGGTCTTCCTGCCCGATAAAATCATCCAGCGTTCTCGGGCGGATCGAATCATCAACACATTCCTGTTCCATCATCATCTCGCCTTTGCAAGCGCTTTAAGCGCCGCACGCAACGCTTCGCTCACATCCAGATCGGGATCCTGCTTCAGAATGTTTTTCAGCACGGGGGCGGCCTCTTCTTCGGCATAACCGAGATTGCCCAGTGCCTGAACGGCATCGCGCAGCACACTGCCCGGCACACCGGCGGCCAGACCGGCCGAAGCAGGCAGCGATTCCACTTTAAGCTTGTATTTCAGTTCCAGCAGAATGTGCTGGGCGCTTTTTTTGCCGATGCCGGAAACCCGCGTAAGCGCCGTCACATCATCGTCGGCAACAATGCGCCGCAGGTCGTCGGGCCGGTACAGAGAAAGCACGGCAAGAGCCGTCTTGGCCCCCACTTTGGAAATGGAAATAAGCACAAGAAACGTCTGCCGCTCATCCCATCCGGAAAATCCGTACAGTTCCAGCGCGTCTTCGCGCACCACCGTGTGGATGTAAAAAGAAACCGCCGCGCCCTGTTCAGGCAGCCGCGCAAGCAGATGCGAAGGCAGATGCACTTCGTACCCCACCCCGCCCTGCGTAACCACCACACAGCTCTGCTCGGTCACTTCGGCCACTCGCCCTTCAATATATGCAATCATGGCAGATTTCCTGAAGTAGGGTTGTACATCAACGGAACAGAGAATAAAAGGCCGCTGTCCGCATTGCGCGCCGGGTTCACAGCGGCAGGCAGAAGTTACCCCGCGGCCAGCCTGCGCAATCTGCGCATATTCAGATGACAGATGGCCGCGGCCAGCGCGTCGCCCGTATCCGGACCCCAGTCGCCTTTCACACCCAGCAGGCGGGCCACCATAAAGCTGACCTGCTCTTTTTCGGCACGGCCCACTCCCACAATTGTTTTTTTTATTTCTGTGGGAGCATAGCTTGCTACAGGCAGGTGATGTGCAGCGCAGGCAGCCACTGCCGCACCCCGCGCCTGTCCCAGTTTAAGAGCAGAAGCGGCATTTTTGGCGGTAAAGACATTTTCAACCGATGCTTCGTCCGGCATATGCCGGGCAATCACCTCATGCAGCCCGTGATAAATAGCGCCGAGTCTGTCAGAAAATTCATCGCCCCGGGGGCGCACCGCACCGCAATCCACCAGCGTCAGCACGCCGGAAACCTCGCGCACGATACCCCAGCCTGTTGTTCTCGACCCCGGGTCTATGCCCAGCACCGTTATACCCTGCGTAGTCATTGCGCTCCGGCCGCCTTGTATGTCTGCCCTGCCCCGCCATGCCGGCGGAACAAGCCGGCCGGAACAGAGTTCCGGCCGGCCGTAAAGGCTAGTCTTCCATTTCGGCCAGCACTTCGTCAGGCAGGTCGAAGTTGGCAAACACGTTCTGTACGTCGTCGTTCTCTTCCAGCGCATCCACCAGGCGCAGCAGTTTCTTGCCGGTTTCCGCATCCACTTCGATGGTGTTCTGCGGCACGCTGGCCAGTTCCACCGATTCCGCGGTCACTCCGGCCTGCTCAAAAGCGGCCTTCACATCTTCAAAAGAAGAAGGATCCACATGCACCGCCCAGCTGTCGCCTTCATCGATGACGTCATCGCAACCGGCTTCCAGCCCGATTTCCATCAGCTGGTCTTCGGAATAGGCTTCCTTGGGAAAAGTCAGCACGCCCTTTTTGTCAAACATCCAGCCCACACAGCCGGCCTCGCCCATGGAGCCGCCGGATTTGGTCAGGATGTGGCGCACTTCAGCCACGGTACGGTTTTTATTGTCGGTGGCCACTTCAATCAGAAAAGCAATGCCGCCGGGGCCGTAGCCTTCGTACACCAGTTCAAAAATATCTCCGCCGGCCAGTTCGCCGGTACCCTTCTTGATGGCGGTCTCAATTTTGTCCTTGGGCAGGTTCACCGCTTTAGCCGCGGCAATGGCCGCACGCAGACGGCTGTTGGCCACCGGATCACCCCCGCCTTTGGCGGCGATGATTATTTCTTTGGCAACCTTGGTGAACGCCTTGGATTTTTTGGCGTCCTGACGTCCCTTGCGGTGCTGGATGTTTTTCCATTTACTATGTCCGGCCATACTTCCTCCTTAAAAAGGCAATGCCGGCAGCCACCGGAGCACCCCGCCGTGTCAGGCACAGCGGCAGCCCCCAGTCAGCGCGCCGCAGCGCGCTCCGGTCATTGCAAAACTGTTCTGCGAAAAAGACCTTTCAGTCTTCGCCCTCTTGTTCAGAAAACTCCGGCAGCCCTTTAAACCCCAGTCCGATATAAAAGGTTTCCTTACTCTCGGAGCGCGAGCTTTTGGGCTTGAACGACTTAACAGCGGTAAACAGCGTACGCATCTGCTTCACGTACGCTTCTACATCCGGTCCCATGAAAATCTTGACCACAAAGCTGCCGCCTTCTACGAGATGAAGTGAGGCAACCGCAAGCGCTTCAAAGCACAGATTGGACGATCTGGCCTGATCGGTGAACTTGTGGCCCGTGGTTTTAGGAGCCATATCACTTATGACGACGTCAAAAGGACCGGTCTCGGACAGCGCCTGCTCGAATTCTGCAGAACGCTCGAAGACATCTTCCTGCATAAACGTGACATTGGGCGGAAAAACAGTCTCTGTGGTCTGGATGTCGGCAGCCAGCACCCTGCCCGAAGGTCCGATTTTTTCCGCCGCGCCAAGCGACCATGACCCGGGAGCCGCGCCAAGATCGAGCACACGCATGCCTTGCTTCAAGATGCCGAAGCGTTTATCTATTTCTTTCAGCTTATAGACAGACCGCGCGGGATAATTCTCCCGTTTGGCCTTCAGAAAATAATGGTCACGATATTTTTTCATTGCTTCACCTGCGGCACTTGTATCCGAAAGTGCCCCGAACGCCAAGGCCGCTCATGACTGTACGCCGCACAACCAGCTTTCGTCCGCCCCGCATTACCGTGCGCAACTGGAACGGCACGACGCAGACCCTGCCCGACGGCGGGCAGTCGTATGAAACACTCACCGGCACAAAAAATGTTCTGGTGCTGGGCCTGGGCCCTTTTCCGGCTCAGGCGGCCGCGCTGGCTGACGCACTGGCGCGCCGGCAGACCAGCGCCACCGGCGGTCATGACAGCGGGGGGTATGTTTCCTATGTCGAATGCGCGGATTTCGCAAGTCAAATGCCCGCATCGTGGCACGAGGCCATACCGCGTCACTGGCAAAACAGCACACCGGATGCCCCGCCGCCATACGACGACACGGGCTGCGGCTCCGATGACTCTGCGCCTGCCGCAGAAAGTGACAGACTGGCACAGCTGGTGCGGAATCACGTGCGGCAGGGCGGCAGCATTGTCGCCTACAGGCAAAACGCACGCCTTTTTCCCGGTTACTGGGGCAAAGCCCTTGCAGCGGCACGGCTGGAGCATATGCGGCGCGCATCCAGTACATCCGCCCGCTGTGAAAAAGATACCGTGCTGCTGGCCGGATCGCGCAGCGACCTGCTTGTACTTGAACTGCACCACGCCCTTACCGGTGCCGGACTGCAGGTTCAATGCATATCCCCGGACGACGGGCACGCTCTGCCCGCGGCCCTGCGCCACTGCAGCCCGGCTCTTTTTCTGTGCGTCAACTTCAAGGGGCTGGACACATGGGGCGAGCGGTTCAACCTGCTGGATGCGGCAGGCGTACCGGTGGCAGTCTGGTGCGTTGACAATCCGTGGCACCTTGTGTCCGGCATCCGGAGCCCTTTCTGGAAGCAGGTCAGACTGTTTGTGACCGACAGTTCTTTCTGCCGTCCTCTGCAGGAGCACGGGGCGCGCCATGTACAGCACCTGCCGCTGGCAACCATGGCAGAACTGTTTGACCCGGCACGGGAACAGGCGGCGCAGCTGCCGCCTGCAAAGTCGTGCGGCGCTCTACCGGACGGTCTGGAGCATATGCTCATCTTTGCCGGACGATCCGCCTTTCCCGACAGGGAACGCTTTTTTGCCGGATGCCGGTACCCGCACGCAGCCATGCAGCAGGCGGATGAAATGCTGCGCCACGGCGAGCGCCCCGACTTTGACTGGTGGTGCGCAACACTGCGCACAAGCCCGTTGTGGCCCTCGCATGAAGTACGCTCCGCCGGACTTGCCGCCGAGGAATGCGCCCGCCGCTGGCGTACCGCCTGTCTGACGACCTGCGCGGCCATACCCGGCTCAACGTTGACAGTTTTCGGCGATGACGGCTGGCAGAGCCTGCTGCCGCAGGGCACCGCCGTGCATCCGCCCGTGGATTACTATACCGTTCTGCCGCATCTGTATGCCCGTGCCGCCGCCACACTCAACCTGACCAGCATGCTGCTGCCCGCAGGGCTTACCCAGCGCAACTTCGACGTATGGGCTGCGGGCGGTTTCTGCCTGACAGACAACACCCCCGGTCTGGAAATTTTTCCGCGGGAACTTGTATGCGAATCCTCCTTCCGCACTGCCGGAGAAATTCCAGAACTGTTCGGCCGGGTGCTGCATGACCACGCATGGCGTCGTCAGGTTGCACGGGCGTGGCACAGCCACATACTGGCCCGTCACACATACCATCACCGCATTGCCGCGCTTCTGGAAGCCTGCGGCTGCCGGTGACAGCTGTGCACCGTTTACAGCATGCAGGAACAACCGGACCGTAAAAATCCGGCAGACCCGCGGGTCTGCCGGGTTGCATTTTATACACAACGCACTGCAAAACCGTCAGGCGGCTGTCAGGCGGCAAACATGGTACGCAGCCTGCGTGCTGCTTCCACCATATTTTCCAGCGCGGCCACGGTCTCGGGCCATGCTCTGGTCTTCAGCCCGCAATCAGGGTTTACCCACAGGCGCTGAGGGGGAATGCGGCGGGCGGCTTTGCACAGCAATTCCACCATCGATTCCACATCAGGCACGTTGGGCGAATGAATGTCATACACCCCCGGACCTATTTCGTTGGGGTAGCTGAAATGCTCGAAAACATCGAGCAGCCCCATATCCGAACGCGAAGTCTCGATGGTGATGACATCAGCATCCATGGCGGCGATGGATTCGATGATATCGTTGAACTGCGAATAGCACATGTGCGTATGCACCTGCGTCCGCGCCTCCACGCCGTTGGCCGCCAGACGGAAGGACTCCACGGCCCAGCGCAGATATTCCGCCCATTCCGGGCGGCGCAGGGGCATTCCTTCGCGCAGAGCCGCTTCATCTATCTGAATGATGCCCACACCTGCCTTCTCAAGATCAAGCACTTCATCGCGGATGGCCGCGGCAAGCTGACGGCAGGTATCCTCGCGGGGCTGATCATCGCGCACGAACGACCAGTTAAGCATGGTCACCGGCCCTGTCAGCATACCCTTCACCGGCTTTCCGGTCAGCGAAGCGGCATAGGTTATCCATTTCACCGTCATGGGAGCAGGCCGCTCGATATCACCGTACAGGATGGGCGGCTTGACGCAGCGTGAGCCGTAGGACTGCACCCAGCCGAAACGGCTGAAGACGTATCCGGAAAGCTGCTCGCCGAAATATTCCACCATGTCGTTGCGTTCGGCCTCGCCATGAACAAGCACATCCAGCCCAAGCTCTTCCTGCCGCGCCACCACATGTCTGATGTTGGCACGCATGGCTTCTTCATATTCCTGAAGTGAAAGCTCGCCCTTGCGGTATTGCTGTCTTACGGCACGAATCTCCGCCGTCTGCGGAAACGAGCCTATGGTCGTTGTGGGAAAAAGCGGCAGTTGCAGCATCCGGCGCTGCACAAGAGAGCGCTGCTCATAGGGCTGGCTGCGGTCTCCCGCCTGACCGGACAACGATGCCACCCTGGCGCGTACAGCTTCATTGCGCACCCGCTCCGAACCGCGGCGGGAAGCGATGCTGCGCGCGTTACGGGCCAGCTCTTCGGCAACGGCGTTTCTTCCGCTGCGCAGGGCTGTTCCCAGCGTGTGCAGTTCTTCCAGCTTTTGCAGCGCAAACGCCAGCCATGAACGCACTTCACTGTCCATTGCGTCTTCTGCGGCAAGGTCTACCGGCACATGCAGCAGCGAACACGAAGGAGCCAGCCAGAGCCTGTCCTTAAGCTGCCCTGCCACAGGTTCCAGCCAGTCCAGCAGCGCCGCAAGATCGGTCTTCCAGACGTTTCTGCCGTCAATGACACCAAGCGAAACAACAGTTTCACCGGGCAGTGCGGCCACAAGACGCTCTACTTCATCCCTGCCGCGCACGGCATCCACATGGACTCCGGCCACGGGCAGCGCGGCAAGGGTTTCGAGATTGCCCTGCAATGTGCCGAAATAGGTGGCCAGCAAAATACTGACCGGCGTGCCGGCAAGATAGCGGTAGGCATCAGTCAGCGCATCAAGCCACGGCTTTTCCAGCTCGGTCACCAGCACAGGTTCATCCACCTGCACCCATCCGGCACCGTTCTGCGCCAGAGTTTCAAGCAGCTCTCTGTAAACCGGCAGCAACTTTTCCAGCAGCGCCAGCCGGTCCGAACCGTCTTTGGACTTGCCCAGCCACAGGTACGTCACAGGCCCGATAATCACGGGCTTGGCCTGCACCCCGCTGCGGGCAGCTTCTTTCAGCTGGCCGGTCAGCCGGTCTGCATCCAGCCGGAAACGGCTCTGCGCGGTGAATTCCGGTACAATGTAGTGGTAGTTGGTATCAAACCATTTGGTCATCTCGCCCGCATGTACAGTGTGCGTGTCTCCGGCCGAAGCCCGACCGCGGGCCACCCTGAAATACGCCTCCGTATCGCCGCCGGGCAGATTTTTTACACGCTCAGGCACATTGCCGAGGGTAAAACTCATATCCAGCACCTGATCATACAGCGAAAAATCGCCCACAGGCACATAGTCCAGCTTGTGCTGCCACTGCAGGTTCCGCTGCCGCAAACCGGCGGCCACGGACTGCAGCGCATCTTCACCGGTGCGTTCTGCCCAGTACGACTCCAGCGCGAACTTGAGCTCACGCGAAGCGCCTATGCGGGGAAATCCCAGGTTGTGAATAATCATGCTCTGTCACTCCTTTTATGGTGTTGAATCAAAGGAGCAACGACATTCAAGCTCTGGATGCATCAGCGGTCAGGCAAGCAACCTGCCGCCGGTACGTGTCAGCCCAATCGCGAGACTGCCGTGCTCTTGTGCATGGTCGTCTCCTGGCTTCCGGCCCCATATGACCTAGTCTTCCCGCCTCTGCGGCAGTGACGTCGGCCGGGCTTGCCGGTTACAGTGGCGCGTCCGCTGCGGATTTGCACCGCATTCCGTTTCCATACACAAAACATCACAATATCAAGATTCATCAATATTCAAATATAAAGATAAACGCAACCAGTTTATTGTGCTGCGTGTACAATGCCGCAAAAAAGCCCGCCGTTACGGCGGGCTGAAAAACAACCGGAAAACATAGAAAGTTAATTATACTGGATCGTTGCACATGCAGATCACGCCGTGCGCACTGCCGAAACAACGTGCACAGGATCGCTGAGCGCCATCCGGCCTGCATGCCGGTCATCGGCCGGACGCGGCCAGTTGCGTACACTCACCGTGCGGAACGATTCCAGACCGCCCGCCGCCTGCAGCAAGTCCACCATCAACCCCGCCCGCTCAAACTCATGCAACTCCGGCCAGATGCGTATTGTTCTGCCGGGGAACCACCTGTCAGAAACTGCCAGCACCATGATGCCGCCGGGCCTGAGCACCCGCACGGCTTCGCGCAATACGGCCACGGGCTGCAAAAGGTACTCGACCGAAAGTGTGCAGATGACGGCATCATAAGACGCTGACGGCAAAGGCAGCTGCGGATCGGCATTAAGGTCATGCATAATGCGCTCATCCAGCACGGGGTTGTCATTTATTTCCGCCTCGCCCAGTCCCAGTCCTGTCACATGAGCGGCATGCCCTGCGGGCAGATGGGTACGCCATCCCGTCATGAGGTCCAGCACGCGGCCCCCACGCGGAACAACGCGGGCTATTTCATCGCGCAGATGGGCGCAAGCCTGCGCGTCTATATGGTCCACACTGCGCGGCACATTGTAAAAAGCGCGGTCGTCCACCTGATCGCAACGCATGAACGCATGCGGGTCGGACAGCACCTCAACAGGTTCACCGCTGATGCGCGCCTGAATACCCGGACCGCCGTCCGCCACAGCTTCCAGCCAGTGTGTCAGGCGCCCGCCTGTTTCCCCTGTCTTTTCAGCAAGATCAAGAATACGCGCCTCCATGCTGAAGGCTCTTCCGGCCAGCGGATGGTTGGCATCGACCACCATGCAGCGCGAATCCATGCGCACAATACGGGCAGGGCGCATGTCTCCTCCGAAAACACCCGGCAGACAGGCAAAAAACATCAGCGGGAAATAGCGTCCGGCACGGGGAACCGGATGATATCCGGGTACGCACCGGGAACGGAAAGAATTGTGCGGAACAGAATAGACGTAGGCGGGGTTATATGACGGCAGTGCCTCTCCGGGAGCGTATTTCAGCAATATGCTGTCTCCGGTGCGGCAGCCCTCCAGAGCCTCACGCATGCGGGGCGGAAAAATATCGCGCCAGAAGTTGACCCTGCGTGCCCAATAGCGCTCGGTGTGGCAGGCAAGGTCGCAGTTCCAGCAAAGGGTGAATTCAATGGTTGCCAGCGTGTTATCCGTTACATGCATATACTCCTTCTTTGCTCACCCTGAGTTGGGTTCAAGGTTGAAACCGCATACAGGCGGTTTGACAAAGCGGCTCCGCACGGGCGCGGAGCCGCCATCTGATAATTACAACAGCTTATTGCCCCGAACTGAATCTGCGCACACCTTCCACAAAACGGGCCAGCGTGGGGGACAGACTATGCGGAGCCAGACGGGCGTCAATCAGCTGAAAACGTCCGCGTTCGGCATGGGCCTGTGTCAGCGCACGTGCAAGCTCGGCACGGGTGGCGGCCCTGTGCCCCCGTCCACCCAGACCGTCAGCCACCGCGGCAAAATCCCATTCGCCCAGATTGCTGTATGCTGTCTCGGGCTGGAAGACATGCAGCATTTCCCACGACGAATTATTAAACACCAGCACGATGGGATCAATACCCAGCCGCGTGCAGTTGCCCAGTTCCATACCGGTCATCTGAAAAGCGCCGTCGCCCACCAGAATGAGCGAACGCTCCTTTGTCGTTATCTGCAGCCCCATGCCCGCCGGCACCCCGAAGCCCATGCTGGCATAATACCCCGGTGCCACCATGGGAATGGCATCCACGCTCAGCATGGTGAACAGGCAGTCGCCTATATCGCTGGCAACGGGCATTGCTCCGTGCGAGGCAAAAAAATCATTAAGCAGCGCGGCTATATCCGTGGGAGTGATATCTGCGGCATCTGCCATGAAACCCCGCGGATTCACAGCGAGTCCCGCCCCCTGCAATGCCCTGTCGTCAGAAGAACCGCCGCAGCCCGAAAGAGCCATGTCAGCTTCCTGTCCGTCATCCAGCAATGCCAGCAGACGGTCCACCAGCGCTCCCAGCGGAATGTCATGATACACATGGTAGCCGACACGCACCTGTCTGTCCTCCGCATGCATCACACGCCTGCGGTCCAGCTGGCTTCCGGACACGCCGAAATTGGTATCCGACATGATAACACCCAGCAGCAGAAGCCCGTCGGAAGATTCCACAGCCTCGCTGAGTGTCTCGTCACCGGCCATGCCCAGATAGGTTCCTTCCAGACAGCTGGCCGAAGCTAGCAACCCGCGTCCCATAAAGCTGGTCACCACAGGCACCCCCAGCCGCTCGGCCAGCAGAGCCACTTTGTCTTCTATGCCGTAACGCCGCACCTCAACCCCCACCATCATCATGGGCAGCGCGGCGCTCTGCACGCGCTGCAGCACGTCGCGGGCGCAGGCGTCCACGGCGTCCGCATCCGTGCCGGAAGCAGCAAAAGCAGGCACAGGCGCACACGGTGCCGCAGGCAGATCACGCGGAATCTCAAGATACACAGGGCGGGAATGTTCAATACAGCTCTGCAGCACACGGGCTATGGTTTCAGGCGCAGTGGCCGGATCGTCCAGCACCGCCTGATCGCAGGTGACTTCTTTGTACATGCGGTACTGCGAGTCAAGATGCTTCGCCTGATGGTGCAGCAGCAGCCCATGTCCGCCTTCGTGGGTTCCCGGCGCGCCGGAAATGACAACCACAGGCGACTTTTCCGCATATGCCTGCGCTATGGCGTTAACCATGTTCAATGCGCCGGCTCCGTATGTCACTGCGGCCACCCCCAGACCGCCTCTGAAGCGGGCGGATGCGTCGGCGGCAAACCCCACGGCGGGCTCGTGGCTCAGCGTGACAAGCGGCAGAATACCCGTGGATTCGATTATCTTGAAATACGGCAGGGCAAAGTCGCCCGGAATGCCGTACACTTCTTTGGCGCCACGCTCTTTGAGAGCATGCAGCAACGCTTCGGTCAGATTCATATGATTTGCTCCTCGGTACGCATTCGGTGCGCAGGTTCGGTACGCAGATATAAGCAGGCGGACACCCTGTGCAAAAAGAAGTCACATCCGGCAGCGCCGCAGCACCGCACACCGGCGGTCACGCATAGAGCGGAGCCTCTGCCCGCAGCGGCATACCACATGCCGCACAGCTGACGGAATGCGGAGAAAGAAAGAACGCGCCTGCACCGGAAAAACCGGCACCTGACGAATCCGCCCGCATACACCCCACAGGCACAACCGGCAGCCCCGATTACCCGAGGCGGCCGGACAACCATCTTTTTGCAGTGTCACACACCTTCCTGCATAAAGCATAGCGCGTGCGCGCCCGCTCTACAATCCCCCTGCGGCGTGCTTTTTTCAGCGCAAAAAATCCGGTGCGGTCATTTCCGCTCCTGCGGAGCGGCAACCTGCCGTCAGCAGATTGCACACCTGCTGCACACCGTCATGCCCTGTCAAGAACAGCGCGCATAATGCGCGGCAGACTTGCCAGATCAGGGCAGATGGTAAAACCGGCCTCGCGCATGGCCTGCAGTTTAGCCTCCACTCCGCCGGTGGTTTCGTCCAGAATGGCTCCGGCATGCCCCAGCCTGCGGCCGGGAGGAGCAGTACGCGCCGCCACAAATGAAACCACCGGTTTGGAAAAACCTGTCCTGCGTACGTATTCTGCCAGTTCCTCTTCGGCCCTGCCGCCCACTTCGCCCAGCACCAGCACCGCACGGGTGGCGGCATCGTGGCGCACTCTTTCGCACAGGTCCACAAAGCCGGTGCCCACAAACGAATCTCCGCCCACCCCCACGCATACGGATTGCCCTATGCCCGCGGCGGAAAGGCGCGAAGCTGCCTCATAGGTAAGCGTGCCCGAACGCGAAAACACTGCCACGGGGCCGGGGCTGAACACATAACCCGGCATGATACCTATTTTAAGCTGATGCGGAACCACTATGCCCGGAGTATTCGGCCCCACCACACAAGTGGGCGACGGCTGGATATTTTTCAGAGCCGACAGCATGGCCGCCTGAGGTATTCCTTCAGTAATGCACACAACCCACGGAATTTCTTCCGCCGCGGCCTCCAGCACGGCATCGGGAGCAAATGCGGCCGGTACAAAAATGATGGAAGCATCAATACGGTGATGCCTGCACGCCTCATGCACGGAATCATACACCGGAATCCCCATTACCTCCTGCCCGCCTTTAAAGGGAGTGACCCCCGCCACCACCCGCGTGCCGTATTCCATCATCAAGGCGGCATGCCGCTGGGCAACGCGGCCTGTGAGCCCCTGCACCAGCACGCCGGAGCTGCTGTCCAGCCCCATGACGTTATACACCGGCACACAGGCGGCAGCTTCCTGCCCGTTATGCTGCGGCACCGGATCAGGTTCCTGCGGCAACGGAAATTCAATACGGGGGACATCTGCGGGTTTCATGGACCGCAGCGCGTCCAGCGCTTCGTGCATTTCCTGTGCTATGGTTACCGAAGGATGAGCAAAATCATGCAGCAGCGCCCGCCCTTCTGCGGATTCGTGGCCTGCCATACGCACCACAATGGGCTTTGGCGCATCACCGCCCTCCAGTGCATCCACAAGCGCGCGGGCCACATCGGCGCACGAAACAATACCCCCGAACAGGTTGATGAACACCGTGCGCACATTGCGGTTTTCAAACAGCAGATCAAGTGCGCGGCGCATACGCGACGCATCGGCCGCACCGCCCAGATCCATGAAATTTGCCGCCGACAGACCGGAAAAATTAAGAAGGTCCATTGTGGCCATGGCCAGCCCGGCCCCGTTGACCAGAATCCCCACCCAGCCTTTAAGCTCCACATAGCTGAGTCCGGCTTCGCGGGCCAGATTCTCTTCACGCGAATGATGTTCCGGCGTATAGAACCGTTCGAGATCGGGCTGCAGGTCCACCACACTGTCGTCCAGCTCAACCTTGCCGTCCAGTGCCACCCAGCGGCCGTCGCAGGTAAGCACAAGAGGGTTGATCTCGGCCAGCAGCAGACCGTACTCTCTTACCGCCCTGTACAGTTTTTCCGCCATGGCCTTGAAACCGGCCCAGTGCTCCTTTTCAACTCCCATTTCAAAAAAAGCCGCACGCAGATGATGCTCGCGCAGGCCGCTGTCCAGCGGAACCCGCTGCACAAGCGGCTTCTGCTGACCGGTGGAACTCTCCACATGAATACCGCCCGCTCTGCTGGTGGTAAGCAGCAGGTCGCGCCGTTCGCGCGAAAGTACAAAAGAAAGATAGCATTCTCTGCGTATGTCCGTGGCGGATTCGATACGCAGAAAGGGCACCTTGTGTCCTTTGATTTCCATGGCGAACATGTCCTGAGCCGTCTCTCTGAGCTCCTTCAGGGTGGCGGCACAGCGTATGCCTCCGGCCTTGCCTCTTCCGCCGGTAAGCACCTGCGCCTTGAGAAACCACGGGGCGGACACGGCAGGAGTATATTCCGCCAGCTGGCCGGGCGTCAGCAAGTCGCCCGCAGGGGTATCTATTCCGGCTTCGGCAAACAGCACCTTGCTCATATGCTCATTCAGAAACATGCATCCTCCTTCACTGGCGCCGGTGCGGCGGCAATTCGGCAGCATCCGGCCCGCCGGAAGCTGCAAAAAAAGGCCGTCCCGCAATGGCGGACACGGCCTGAATGTCGTCGGTTTACATCCTGTGACAGCTCCTACAACCCGCAGTCTTCATTTATCAGCACCACACGGATGCGTCCCTTGGGAAACGATTTTTCCGTAATGGTCCAGACATTACATATTCTGTCAGGACTGCTGCAGTCGGTACAGTGCGAAGTCATCCTGCACGGAGTCTTTTTTTCAAGCCGCATGGTGTTGGTGGGCGAAGCGTAATCCTTTATTCTGTCCATGGCCGCGGGCACATCCTCAACCAGCTTGTTGCGGCCTATGAACAGCACCACATGACGGGGACCGAAGTTGATGGCCCCCACACGGTTGCCGATCATATCAAGGTTCACCAGCTTGCCGCAGGCGGTCACGGCGTTGGTTCCCGTAAGAAAAAGGTCACTCAGCAGTGCCTGTCTGCGGCGCTCCAGCGCTTCTTCGGCAGAAACGGACTTGTCAAAAGTATCAATGACCTCAAGCGAGGGATTCTGCCGTACGGCGTCCACTATGCCGGTGGCCGCCAGCGTCATGGAACCGCCGAAACTGACTGTGGAAGCACCGGTGGCGGGCAGAATTTCACGGAGAAAAACCTCTCCCGCCTCGTGGCAGTCGGCAGCCACGAAAACTTCAAAATTATTCCCCTGCAGACTTTCCGCCGCCTCGGCCAGACGCAGAGCCCACCATTTTTCAACCGGAGTGTCAGCCTTCGGTGTCACGGAAAAGGTATTCTTCACTTTCTGCTCCTTACTTCCCACTGCTGTAGGGTTGCTTGTTCCGGTACAACTCAAGCCGCTGACGCCACTTGCCCAGCACCGTTTCCGGATAGGCGCGGTCCATGGCCATCAGCAGCGCGCGCTCCTGTGCGGGCACGGCCATGTCAAACCGGCCCTGAGCTGCATAAGCCGCCGCCAGCGTATCAAAATATGATGCCACGGGCACAGGACTGAGGTCCAGCGCTTCGCGGGCATAGCGCACGGCACGCCCGCCGTCCCGCAGGGCGGCATCAGGCACTGTGGCAAGAAACCACGCAAACTCGTTCAGCAGATATGTATCCAGACTGTTCACGCTGTAAGCCGCTTCCAGATCAGCCAGTCCAGCAGGATACTGCTGCAGAGCCACATGGGTGTACATGCGGGCCACAAGCATTCTGACGTTGCGGGGATGCAGACGCACACCGTTATCCAGATCGTGCAGCGAACGGTGCAGATCAAGCCGCTCACGCCAGAGGTTTCCCCTGTTGAGCAAAGCGCCCGCATGTTCCGGATCAAGCCGCAGAGCCTTGTCAAAGTCAGCCATGGCTTTCTGCGCGTCACCCTGTGCAAGATACATCATGCCCCTGTTGTTCCAGACATCGGGATTTTCCGGGGCAAGCATGGCAACCACTTCCATATCGCGCCGGGCACGCGCCACCAGACCGGCTTCGTGCTCCAGAATGGCACGCTCCATACGCAACAGCGGCCTGTCGGGCTGCAGAGGCACCAGTCTGTCGTACCACTCCAGCGCAGCAGTCGTATCACCGGCGGTACGCGCCACCAGCGCCATGCCGTGCATGGCGCGCCACGACTCGGCATCGCTCGTCAGCGCGGCATGGTAATCTTCCGCCGCACGCTGCGGATACCCCAGAGCCAGCTGGGCATCCCCGCGCAAGGCCAGCAGAACGGCATTGTCCGGCTCCAGCGCCAGCCCGCGTGCGGCCAGAGTCAGAGCTTCACCGGCACGATCCAGCGCCAGCAGAGCCTCCGCACGGTAACGCACAATGCGCACATCCGCCGACGGCAGGCTGAGGGACGGAGCCACTCCGCCTGTAGCTTTCAGAACTTCTTCCCACTGCCCGGTACGGGCCAGTGTCTGCACTTCGTCCGCCACGGCCGGCGGGGTTCCGGCTGCGGAAGAAGATGCGTTGTGCGCAGGAACGGCGGCATACGCCGCACACGGCCCCGCCACAAGCACGGCAGCCAGCGCCAGCAGGCAGCCCCCACGGCGCATAAGACCACCGCACAGGCGACGGGAAGCACAAAACACACCTGCTTGCGGACTCCGGCCGGTTGCGGCGCCGGAGCGGCCTGCACCGGCAAAAAAGCGGTTAAAAACCATATTGCACATACTGCTTGTCTTTACGGTTGATCAGCTGAATATAGCGGTAGTTACCCTTGACATGCGCCTCCTCAACGGTGCGTATGCCGATGCCTCTGCATTTTTCACAGGCATTCTGCGGTACCTGCACACCAAGACTGAGGGGATTGGCCGTGGACCATGTTTCAATTTTCATCACGCCCGCACAATCAGGGCATATCCGCACCGACTCCACCTGACTTTCATTGATGCCGTCGGTATCGTAAAAGATGTCTTTTGTACGCACCCACCATTCGCCCGACTTCTCGCCCTGCCGCGGCTGCGAAGGCGGATTGAAATAAACCTTGAGCATCTCTTCGCAGAGGCGTTCCACATACTCGGTGATGCGCGGCGACTGTTCAATGGCGGCAGGGTCGAAATCCGGCTCGCGTACAGAGCTGTAATCAAGTCCGGCCATGGCCAGCGCAATGCCCAGATTCACATACGGCAGTGCCCCCTGAATGGCGTAGCCGCCCTCCAGCACAGCGATGTCAGGGTTCAGCCTGCTGTTGAGCGCGGCATATCCCTGTGCGGAAAAACGCATGTCAGTGATGGGGTCTGAAAAGTGGTTGTCCTGTCCGGCGGAGTTGATGACGATATCCGGTTTGAAGTGCTCCAGCACCGGCAGCACCAGATGGTCGATGACATGCAGGAACCCTCTGTCTGAGGTTCTGGGCGGCAGCGGGATGTTGAGTGTGCGACCGAGCGCATTGACCCCGCCCAGTTCAGCGGGGAATCCCGTTCCGGGAAAAATGGTGCGCCCGTCCTGATGCAGCGAGATGAACAGCGTGTCGGGGTCGTTCCAGTATATATCCTGCGTGCCGTCGCCGTGGTGACAGTCGGTATCAATGACAGCCACCCGCAACGGGCCGAAATGTTCCCGTATGTGCTCAATCATCAGGGCTTCAATGTTGACGTTGCAAAACCCTCTGTTGCCGTGCACCACTTTCATGGCGTGATGCCCCGGAGGACGCACCAGCGCAAACGCCTTGTCCTC
This sequence comes from Oleidesulfovibrio vietnamensis, assembly GCF_055388115.1. NCBI lineage: Bacteria > Pseudomonadati > Thermodesulfobacteriota > Desulfovibrionia > Desulfovibrionales > Desulfovibrionaceae > Oleidesulfovibrio > Oleidesulfovibrio vietnamensis. The sequence goes on along the minus strand of NZ_AP042419.1, from coordinate 1,523,578 downwards.
TTTGCCTTCCATCACCAGGCGTGCCGCCTGTATGGCCCCGCCCGCAGAGACAAGATGCGATTTTGTGCACACCCTTTCTATGTCGGGAATGCAGAAATGCACCCGCTCCACATCTTCGCGGCCGGCCACCAGCGGTTTGTATTCCGTTATGCCGGGAATATCGAAGAGTCCCTCTTCACGCAGCTGGTCCTGTGTGTACAGCAGGCGCTCTTCCCGCTCGGGATGCGTGGGGCTGATGGCCCAGTCATACGCGGGAAAAAAAATGATGCCCAGTTTATTGGCGGCTTCAAGCATGGGTACTCTCCCTGTGGCGGTAAGCAGTTCAGCCGATGGTAAACACATCGGCCACGGCGCTGCGGACCTGTTCAAAAACCTCATCGGGCGAAGCGGCCGCATCAATGATTCTGAATCGTTCCTTATTCAGAGCCGCCCACGTCAGATATCCTTCGCGCACTCTGGTGTGAAAGGCCAGACTCTCCGCCTCGAAACGGCCTTCCGTTGCGCCTGTGCCTTCCCGCAGGTTGCGGGTGGTGGCCCGCTTGAGACCGATTTCCGGCTCCAGATCAAACAGCAGCGTCAAATCAGGCCACAGCCCGCGCACGGCCACGTCGTTGAGCCGGTGCAGCAAAGCAGGGTCCAGCCCTCTGCCGTAGCCCTGATAGACCACGGTGGAATCGGCGTATCTGTCGCTTATCACAGCAACACCTTCTGCCAGCGCCGGCCGGATGACCTGATGCACATGCTGCGACCTGTCGGCAAGATACAGAAAAAGCTCGGTTTCCCCTGTCAGATCGTCATTGCCTATATCCAGCAGAATGGAACGCAGAATACCACCCAGACGGCTGCCTCCCGGCTCGCGGGTCAGCGTCGCACCGTGGCCGTGCTCCTGCAGCCAGTCCTTCAGGCGGGCAAGAGCCGTACTTTTGCCTGAACCTTCTATGCCTTCGAAAGTAATGAACATTGTTCTTCCCGTGGAGTTTCAGGACGCTTCCGTCTGACGGTTTCCGTTTCCGGAGTGCGCACAGGGTTGTACAAAAAGCGCTGCAATGTGGGCTGAAACGGCGTCCAGCCGGTCTCACCGTCCTCAAATCCTTTGAACAGACTGTTCAGCTGGGCCATTTTGGCATCCAGATTGTCGGCGTAATGAAGCACCATTGCCTCGCGCGTTTTGGGTCGGCGCGGCGAGCCGAACTCATATTCGCCGTGGTGGCTGAGAATCAGATGCTTGAAATGCACGGCAAGTTCGTGCTCAAGACCGGACCTGCGCAAAAACGGCTCCAGCTGTTCAAGGCCTATATGGATATGCCCCAGCAGGCGGCCTTCGTCTGTGTAGTCGTTGACCAGCCCGCCGGACAGTTCCCACGCCTTGCCTATATCATGAAAAATCGCGCCTGCCAGCAGTACCTGCCTGTCAATTTCGGGATAGTGGTCGGCAATGCGCATGCACAGCCCCGAAACAGAAAGGATATGCTCAAGCAGACCGCCTCTGTAGGCGTGGTGCACGCTTTTGGCTGCAGGTGCCGCCTTGAGCGCCTCTGCAAGTTCTTCGTTGCGCAGCACGCCGGTGACAAACTTGCGCCACGGCCGGTGGGTGAACACCTCCCGGCACAGCTCCAGCAGTTCGGTCAGCATCTCGGCGGGGTCACGCTCGCTGGAAACCAGAAACTGCCCCATATCAAGGGCTTCCAGTTCGTAGGGGGCAAGCACGCGCATGCGGTCCACGCTGATGTCTATCCTGTCGCGGAAAAGCCCTGCCCGGCCTTCCAGATGCACCACATCGCCGGGGGTAAGGGTTTCAAACGAGGCACTGAGCGGGCTCCATATTTTGGCATTAAGCGTGCCGGAAGCGTCGCAGATTTCAAGACGCCAGAAAGGGCCGTTCTTTGCCTGCATCTGGTTGGCGGAAGCAATGAGGAACAGCCCGTTCACGTCGCCATTAACAGCAATATCTTTGATGAATTGTCTTTTTTCCATGTACATCGTATGCAAAACGTCAGCCGTCCGACGCGGCTGTCTCCTGATGAGCGGGGTTGCGTTATCGATTCACGGACCATTATCAATTTTCAGTCCGGCTTGCCAGCCGTGCCGCCCTGCGGCAAAAACAGCTTCGGAAGGCAGACCATAACGCAAGCCCCCGCAAGCAGAAAGAACTTTTCTTTTCCGCTTTCCGCCCGGCGCAACAACCGGAAGCCATCCGCCGGCGGGGCACTCCGGCGTTGTGCGCACCGCAAAGCGGACAGTCATCATACCACCCCGTAGGGAGAATACATGTTCATTGCACTTACCAACGACGACGGCATTCAGGCGCCCGGACTGCGCGCCATGTACAAGGCACTGAAAGAAGCCGGACACACCGTGCAGGTGGTGGCCCCGGTCACCGAACAGTCGGCCGTGGGACACGCCGTGACCATAGCCCTGCCGCTGAGGGTAAAAATATTTGCAGAAAACGGCTTTCAGGGCATGGGAGTATACGGCACCCCCACGGACTGCGTTAAACTGGGGCTGAACGCACTGCTGGACAAAAAACCCGACATTGTCGTTTCCGGCATAAACGCAGGTGCCAACGTGGGACCGGACATTCTCTATTCCGGCACGGTATCGGCCGCCACCGAGGCGGCGCACATGGGCTATCCTTCGCTGGCAGTCTCGTACGACAACTTCAAACCGGACGACATCGCAGCCCATGCCCGCTTCGCTGTCGAAATAATGGAATCCATGCCGTGGCAATCGCTGCCGCCGCGCTGCGTGCTTAACCTGAACCTGCCCGATGTCCCCATGCAGCAATGCAAAGGGCTTACCCTGTGTCCGCAGACAAGAGCTGTCTGGAAAGACTGGTACGATCACCGAACCGACCCGCGGGGCAATTCCTACTGGTGGTTAAACGGTATCATACCTCCGGAAACAGTGGCCGAAGGCACCGACAGAGACATGCTGACCCGCGGATACGCCACGCTGACCCCCCTGCGTTTCGACTTCACCGACAGGGAAACACTGGCCCGGCTGCAGCAGAATATGGACAGGCAGCGGCAGGGGTCTGAAGACCTTTGATTTTCTGCGGCTTGTCGTTTAAAGTGCCCGCGCTTTCATTGACAGGATGGTGTATCCCTCACTAGTGTGAAAGGGATAGAGGCAGATTCGTGGAGTGTCGGCCGCGCCATCCTCAATGCCTGGCTGACAAGTACCGGAGCCTTGCCGCTCCTTGTCATAACCGTCATTTGCGACCGGCGCAGCACAGCGCCGGTTTCGCCGAGGAGGACACCATGCCGCTAACAGGCCCAAAAGAAATGTTCGCCCGCGCCTACAAAGAAGGCTATGCCATAGGCGCCTTCAACGTGAACAACATGGAAATCATTCAGGGTATCATGCAGGCGGGCGCCGAAGAAAAGGCTCCGCTCATCCTGCAGGTTTCCGCCGGGGCGCGCAAGTACGCCGGCCAGACGTACATCGTCAAACTCATCGAGGCCGCACTTTCCGAATCCGACCTGCCCGTGGTGCTGCATCTGGACCACGGTTCCGGTTTCGATATCTGCAAAGACTGCATTGACGGCGGCTTTACCTCTGTCATGATCGACGGCTCCCACCTGCCCTATGAAGAAAACATAGCCGTTACCAGACGCGTGGTGGAATATGCCCACGACAAAGGCGTATGGGTAGAAGCTGAACTGGGACAGCTGGCCGGAGTGGAAGAAGACGTATCCGCCGAACATTCCGTTTACACCGACCCTGATCAGGCCGTGGAATTTGTGGAGCGCACCGGATGCGATTCGCTTGCCATCGCCATAGGCACCAGCCACGGCGCCTACAAATTCACGGGCAAAGCCACTCTGGATTTTGACCGGCTGTCCACCATCACTGACAAGCTGCCCGGATTCCCGCTGGTGCTGCACGGAGCCTCATCGGTACCGCAGGAGTTTGTGGCCATGGCCAACCAGTACGGCGGCGAAATAGGCGGTGCTCAGGGCGTACCCGAAGACCTGCTGCGCAAATCCGCCTCTTACGGCGTATGCAAAATCAACATTGATACCGATATCCGTCTGGCCATGACAGCGTGCATCCGCAAACACTTTGCAGAAAATCCCGCAGACTTTGACCCGCGGGCCTATCTCAAGCCCGCCCGCGAAGCTGTGAAAAACATGGTTCAACATAAAATCCGCAACGTACTGGGTTGCTCCAACAAGGCATAAAGGAACGCTAGCATGGCTGTTACGCTTGGCATCAACGGGTTCGGCCGCATCGGCCGCTATCTTGTGCGCCTTCTGGCAAATGATCCCGAACTGAATACTGCAGTGGTCAACGCCCGCGCCGACAACGAATCGCTGGCACGGCTTTTCAAATACGATTCGTGCCACGGCACCTACCCCGCAGAGGTAAAAGCCAACAGCGACGGCTTTACCGTGAACGGCAAGCAGATTGCCGTAACCCGTTACGGGCACAATGAATGGAAATGGGCTGACTACGGCGTTGATATCGCCGTGGAAAGCACGGGGACGGTAAAAGACAGGGCCGGACTTGCCCTGCATATGGAACGGGGCGCAAAAAAGACGGTTATCAGCGCTCCCTGCGCCGATGCCGACCTGACCGTGGTAATGGGGGTCAACGATCATCTGTACGATCCCGCGCAGCACGATGTCATTTCCAACGCATCCTGCACCACCAACTGTCTGGCCCCCGTGGTCAAAGTGCTTAACGACACGTTCGGCGTGCGCCACGGCCTGATGACCACCGTGCACTCATACACCATGAGCCAGCGGCTGCTGGACGGCACGCACAAAGACCCCCGCCGCGGCAGAGCCGCCGCCATGTCCATGATTCCCACATCCACAGGCGCAGCCAAGGCAGTGGGGCTGGTCATTCCCGAACTGGCGGGCAAGCTCAACGGCATGGCCATCCGCGTGCCCACGCCCAACGTATCGCTGGTGGACCTCACCTGCGAGCTGGGCAAGTCCGCCACGGCGGAAGAAATCAACGCCGCTCTGCACGAAGCCGCAGCCACCACGCTGAAAGGCAATATGGGCTATACCGAAGAGCCGCTGGTATCCTGCGACTACATGGGCAGCACATTCGGCGGAGTTGTTGACGGGCCGTGCACATCTGTCATGGAAGGCAACATGGCCAAGCTGATTATCTGGTACGACAACGAAGCAGGTTTCACCAACCAGCTCGTGCGTCTGCTGCGCAAGGTCGGCAACAGCCTGTAGGCCTTTTTTCGTACATATATGCCAAAAGCCCGCCGCACACATGTGCGACGGGCTTTTTTCACATCTGCTGTCAGCGTCAGGCAAACATGACTGCAGCCCAGCTTATGGCCTCGCTGTAACAGCGGCTCACCTCTTCGCCACTTACCCCAAGCCTGCGCGCCAGCTCCGCAGCCTGCTGCCAGTCACCTTTCTCGTATGCCGCGGCAAACCGCAGCCACGGCAGCAGCGGGCCCGGCCGCCCCAAAAGGGCGTCTGTCAGCTGCTCATCCAGAGGCATGCCCGCAATGACGGACTCCATGGAGACAGCCAGCAATCCGTCAAGCATGGAGAGCAATCCGAGCATAAACATTTCCGATGCGGGGCGTCCGCAGCCTGTACCGCAGACCAGCTCAAGAAATTTTCCGCGCTGCGCGGCCTGAACAGCCACATGACGCGACAGCGGCGAAGACTCCATATCTGACAGTATGGCAACGCAGAGCCACCGGCGCAGCTTTTCCTGCCCGAGCAGCCCCGCAGCCTGCGAAACGGAAACCACCGGCGAAGGCAGAGCGAAAAATGCAGAATTGAGATAGCGCAGAAGCCGTGTGCTGAGAGCGGCGTCAATCCTGATGATGTCTCCCAGTTCGGCCATATCGTATTCGCCGGAAGCCATACGGGCCAGAAGCCGGGTCTTGACCGTTTCCGAGGATGTCAGCTTTTTTCCCGCCACCAGCTGCGGTCTGCTGAAAAAAAAACCCTGAAACAGGTCAAAGCCCAACTCCGCACACAGATCAAACATCTGCCGGTCTTCCACTTTTTCTGCCAGCAGAGTGCATCCGTACGGTCTGATTCGGGCGACATCGCGGGCAATGGCTTCACGCTCACGCCCCAGCACGTCAACCTTGACGATATCGGCAAGAGGCATAAGCGTTTCTGCAGCCTCCTGCCCTATATAGTCATCCAGCGCCACCATGTACCCGGCCTGCCGCAACCGCAGCAGTGCGGCCAGCACCTCCTGCGTCGGCTGCACGTCTTCCAGCACTTCAACCACGCATATATCGGGAGGCAGCATGGCAGGCACACCGTCCACCAGCATTTCGCCACTGTAGTTGATCAGCAGACGTTCTCCGGCGGCAAGTGCCGGTGCCACCATCTCTACGCCGTCGAACACCACGGACGATGTGGCCACATACGCATCCTCCGCCGGTCTGCAGACATTTTCGGGACACACCCGCGAAAGCAGTTCATACCCCCATATGCCGCCCTGAGCCGTAAAAACAGGCTGCCGCGCCACCCATACGGGTACCCCCGAAACCGTGGTGATGACGCCGTCATCCTGCACCACAGCCCCCTGCGACTTTGAAAGCAGGCTGCGCAAATGCTTCAGCAACATGACCCTCTCCGGAAAAACAGAATATCAGCGGAACACCGGCATGCCTGAACAGCCGTGTCTCCGGCGGCACAGTGGCCAGATGAGGTATTACTATAACAGGCAGGCAGAAAAAAGACAGTATAATGAGGACCGGATACGCAGCGGCTCTTCGTCAGATACGCAGCGACTCTTCAAGAGACGAATCAGGAGCAACCACAAGGCTGCGCAGCACAGCATCAACCCTTACGGCACCGGCCGCAGCCCCTTTGACCTTACGCACGTCGCGCAGCAGGGCGCACATTATCCTCACGGCCGCGTCGTCGCGCTGCCAGCTGCGCGCAGCAGCCAGCGAAGCGGCCTCGATCATGGTCTGCTCCGGCACATGCTGGCCGGGATGATCCAGCCGCACCACCACATGCGCTCCGGGTCCGTCCTGCGCATGAAACCACAGATCAAACGCAGACCCGCCTTTGACCACGGCATCATTTCCCGCAGCATTGCGGCCCCGCAGCATCAGAAAACCGTCGCTGCTGCGAAAACGCAGCACCGGACCGGCGCTCTTTGCGGCGGCAGGACGCCCGGTGCGAACCTTGCCGCCATGGCGCTGCACGGGGGCCTCACGGATGCCTTCGGGGCGCTCCCCCTGACGCACCCGTACAAGATCATTCTCAAGCACGGCTCTGCGCTGCGCCAGATTTTCAAGCCCGCGTTTACCCTTGGCCGCACGGCGGAACATGGCCTCCATGTTTTCGCGCACGGTAAGCAGCGGAGCCAGCGCAATTTTTACCGGTGCGCCGTCTCGCCCTTCCACACGCACATCAGCCCGCCGCTCGTCAGAAGCAAACCGGTACAGACACCGCTGCAACAACACGGCATCCTGCTGTTGCGCCACATACCCCCTCATCCGCTCTTCTTCCTGCTGCAGACGGGCAAGGGCACGCTGCACACGCTTTACCGCAGCGCCGGTTTCCTTGTCGGCATGGGCACGGCTGCGGCGGGCCATGTCGGTGTACAGCACAGCTTCCCCCGCAAGGCGCGCGCCCTCCATGGCCGATGCCGCCACAGCCTCTGTCCAGCCGCTGCATTCCTGCGGGGCAAGAGGCCACGCGCTGACCGCCACGGCAGTGTGCCGCGCATCGTAGTAGACAAAAGTATCCCCGCCTGCGGGATTTTCCAGATCAAGCATCAGCGCGTGGGCGTCGGCAGGGTCCATATGCACAAGAGTACGGCGCAGAGCCGGAGTAAGCAGCGGCACCCCCGCGGGCCTGACTCCCTGCGCCACCTGACGCAGCAGCTCCGGCCAGTGCGGCGGTGCGGGCCAGTGCACATCGTCGCCGAAGCCTGCAGGCAATGACTCGGACAGGCTCAGGCCATAATGCAGGTCGGCAATAAGCCAGCGGCAGCTGCAGCCGGCAAACTCCAGTGCAAAACGCCTGTTGATCCAGTCAGAAACAACATTGGTTATTTTTTTGTTTTTCAGATACTTGCGCAGGCGCATAGTGGCCGCAGGCGGAGAAGGCGGGTTATCCGGCCTGAGCGATGAAGGAAACAATAAAGGACAGGAGCGGCCGGAACGCAGCACAAGATTGAGCTTTGTTCCGGCCGCAAACAAGACAAGGGTATCGGTGGCATCAGCGGGGTGAAAAATTTTCTCCACCCTTGCGCCAGCCAGCAGCGGTGTCAGTTCCAGCACCAGACGGCGCAGAAAATGGGCATCCATAATGCGCCCTTCTGCAGAAAGCCGGACCTAGTCGCCCCGCAGGCTTTCGTCCTCTTCCTGCTTGCTTTTGCAGTTAATGCACAGCTTGGTCACGGGGCGGGCTTTCAGGCGGGGAACACCAATCTGTTCACCGCAGTCTTCGCACACGCCGAACGAGCCGTCTTCAATACGATCCAGCGCCTGCCGGATTTTTTTGATCAGACGGCGTTCACGGTCACGGATGCGCAGCGTAAATGCGCGGTCGGATTCCATGGTTGCCCTGTCAGCAGGGTCCGCGCACACCTCGTTATTATCAGTCAGATCTTCCAGTGTCGCGTCACCTTTCTCCTGCGCTTCTTCCAGCATGGAGTTCAAAAGATCACGGAAGTATTCAATATCTTTCTGATTCATGTAGCCCTCCTCGGCACGACGGGGAAGATAAACCACAGGCGTACAGTCCCGAATAACCTGCCTGTGATCATTACAAGCTCACTGCCATAAATCATGGGGGTCGGAAAAGTAAAGAGCCATTCACAATATTTCTCGGCCCCGCATGTGCTGCCATGCAGGCGTAATCAGCTTGCACCCGCCCTTTTAACACGACAGAGGCGCGGACAACAGTAGTGCATGTGCTTTTTTTTCCGCCTGCTACCACTGGCAGCCCGCTATAAACATAAAGAATTTACCGTAATCTCTAGAAAAAATCTAAAAAAACACTCTTTACACTTTTTTTCTACTTTTCCGCTTGACCACCCTGCGGGCTTTTGCTTATAAGGCTCTCCTCGTTGGGGCGAACAGCTCCACTAAGAGCGGGAATAACTCAGTGGTAGAGTGCAACCTTGCCAAGGTTGAAGTCGCGGGTTCAAATCCCGTTTCCCGCTCCAAACTGTTCTTTGATTTTTCTGAGGCGGCATAGCCAAGCGGTAAGGCAGAGGTCTGCAAAACCTCCATTCTCCAGTTCAAATCTGGATGCCGCCTCCAAACTCTCGCGGGAATAACTCAGTGGTAGAGTGCAACCTTGCCAAGGTTGAAGTCGCGGGTTCAAATCCCGTTTCCCGCTCCAAGAGTATACCCGCCTGCGGTGTGAAAACACCGCAGGTTTATTTCCTGCTTCCGCAGCGCGGAAGAGGCCGTGCGGGAATAACTCAGTTGGTAGAGTGTCAGCTTCCCAAGCTGAAGGTCGCGGGTTCGAGTCCCGTTTCCCGCTCCATGATCAAATGAGACCGCAGGGTCACAGCATATATATTTCCTTTGCGGGAATAACTCAGTGGTAGAGTGCAACCTTGCCAAGGTTGAAGTCGCGGGTTCAAATCCCGTTTCCCGCTCCATTTTCAAGGCCGGTATCCGTACCGGTCTTTTTTTATGCCCGCGTGCCAGTGGCCGGTACCGGCTGCCCGCACCTGACAAGTCAGAACGGATTCGCCTTTGCAGACGGACATCGCGCATGTTGCGGCCTTTCACTGCACGTAATACGGCACCATCCCGACATCTGTCCTTACCTCCGGTAAAAAGCCATCTTCACAGCTTTTACAAGACCGCCGCCCTTTCGCCCTGCGCAGTCCCGCATGTCTTTGCGCGGCATCCGCCGCTGCAGCTTCCGGCATACTCCGCGCAGCGGGCACGCTGCGAATATAAGGCGGCATCGGGTACACCGCCGCAGATACAGCCTTGCCTTTATATTTACGACATGTTCATAATACCTGCCGATACTCCCGTGACGCGGCAGAAAAAACCTATGCCTTCCGTCTACGGGCATGAAAATGCATCACGCCGTAAACCAGCGGCAGTTCAGCTGCCGGACCCGGACAGTCCGCCTGCCGCAGCTGCCTGCTACATTCAGGGTGCACCGCCATGATACAACTCTCCTCATGCCCCAAGGGCTGCTCTCAGGATCTGGATAAAGCCGTTCCCGCGGCAGAAACCGTCAGAATGGCCCGCGGCAGACTGCAAAGCCTGAAGCTTGATCTTCTGGCTGAAACGAGACGTGTAGACACCGGCAGGCTGGGTATTCCTGTTTTTTTAAGCGTGTGCGGGCATGATGCACGCACTGTAATGCCCACGCGTAAACAGATGGGTAAAGGAGCCTCGGCGTCACAGGCCGAAGCCTCGGCTCTGATGGAACTGGTGGAACGCTACAGTTATTTCCGTTTTATGCAGCAGACAGAGACGGTGTTTTCCGGCACCTGGTCAGAGGCAGAGGAGCATTTCCAGGGGCAGATTATGCCTGTGGAGCAACTGCTCCTTTCGGTTGGCGACACCTCGGACGCAGCAGCCGTACGCCCGCTGCTCGACCTTGTCCGCTGGCAGTTCTGTCCGGCTACGCAAATCAGCTCAGGGCAGCGTATCGCCCTGCCGCTGGACTGGTTCCGCACTCTGAATGAGTTCAACGGCTCTTCTGCGGGCAATACCTACGAAGAAGCGGTTCTTCAGGGGCTTTGCGAACTTGTCGAGCGGCATGTGTGCTGCATTGCCGCACGCGACAGGCAACCACAGCCCACAATCATGCCGCAGAGCACGGATGATGCCGTTTTGCTCGGCCTGCTGGACAAATTCACAGCCAACGGCATCGAGGTGCTGCTCAAAGACTTCAGCATGGGACTGCCGGTGCCCACCGTGGCCGCTCTGGCGTACGATCCCTCAACGCTCGGCACACGCTCGGAAATAGTGTTCACGGCCGGTACCGCAGCCACTCCGGCCAAGGCCGCCATCCGCGCACTGACAGAGGTGGCCCAGCTGGCAGGCGATTTTGAAACCGGTTCATGCTATGAAGCCTCCGGCCTGCCCAAGTACACCAGTGAGGCAGAAACCGGCTGGCTGAAAACAGGTCCGCAGGTGGCCTTTTCCGACCTTCCCCACATCGGCGACAACGACATATTTGCCGAGCTGACACACCTGACCGCAAAGCTCGGCATGGACGGCTTCCATGCATATTGCATAGACACAACCGCTCCGGAGCTGGACATTCCGGCAGTATACACCATTGTTCCGGGCTTCCGGTTCCGCGAGCGTGACAAAAACGCCTCTCCGGGCCTGTTCATAGGCCGTATTCTGAGCGAGCAGTACCCGCCGGAAGCCGCCGCAGACGGGCTGGAGCAGATACGCAAAGTATACGGAGACCTGCCCTGCCTGCCTTTTTATCAGGGAATCATCGCTCTGCGGCAGCAGCAGTACCGCCAAGCCGCTTCCTGCTTTGCGCAGGCTCAGCCCGTGCAGCCGGAAAAGGATTCGCAGGCCATGGCGGCCTTTTATCACGGCTACAGTCTTACGCTGGCCGATGCATGGGCAGAGGCTTTGCCCCTGCTCGACCGCGCCGTGTCACTATGCCCGCAGATGAAAGAATACATCAACCTGCGCGGAGTGGCCCGCTACCGGTTGCAGCAATACGAAGCTGCAGCGCACGATTTCCGGCACCTGCTGCAGACTCTGGACAGGGAGTCCGCCGTGGATCATGTGAATCTGGGGCTGTGCCATGAAAAGACCGGTAATACAGCCGCCGCTCTGCAGTGCTACCGCGATGCGCTTGCCATAGACCCTGCCCTGCAACGGGCCCGCCAACGCCTGCAGGCTCTGGAAAGTGCCGTATTGTCCGCGTCTGCCTGAGCGCCGCAGCTCCTGCCTGAGCGCCGCAGCCCCTGCCTGAACGCCGCAGCTCCTGCCGCTCAGTTTTGCACAGCTCTGCAGCATATTTTGCTTTACCGCGGCAATAGCCTGTGGAATAAAAAATAACACATACGCATACACACATTTCCGTGCATGGAGTATGTTGGGCGCACCGGACCGTTGCGGTCCGGGAATCCCCCCTGCGGGTCTGCAAAGAACCTTAACTATTATCGGAGAACACCATGGAAAACAGAACTCTTACTTCCGGTCCCGGCAAAGATTCCTGCAAAATGGCCACCCTGCCCCCCGCAACTCTGGCCTCCGGCCCCGGTAAAGACAGCTGCAAGATGGCCTCGCTTCCTTCGCACTCTGCCTGCGAATAATCCCCCCGCACCAATTATCAGGCGGCCTTCGGGCCGCCCTTTTTTATGCCCCTCAAAATCAACCACTGTCCGCAAAAGACCGCACTTTTCCCCCCTGTTGCGCACGGCATCTGCAACGGGTCTTTCCGTCTCCGGCACCCGTGCCTGCCTCCGGTATTGTACCGCGTCTCCCGCGGTTGTTGTGTACTGCACTTGCGCAACATGACAGCCTTACGGCGGCATGATTTGCGCGCTGCCGTTATTGACAAAAAACATACCAGATGGTATGTTTTGCCATGGCAATAGCTCACCGCAAAAAAAAAGAGCCAGAAAAAGTCCGGCGCGCACTGCTGGACTGCGCTGCCGCCATTGTTGTTTCCAAGGGATTTTCAGGACTTACAGTACAAGCTGTGGCAGATGGAGCCGGAGTGACCAAGGGCGGCTTTTTTCATCACTTTCCCAGCAAGCAGGCCCTGATGGATGAAGTATGCGCGGAACTCCTGCGCTCCATTGATGCCCTTGTGGACGAATATATGGCGCAGGAACCGCAAGGGTACGGTGCATTCACCCGCGCGTATGTACAGGCCATACTCACGCCGGCAGAAAAAAGCAGCCCGTGGGTTTCACTTTCCGTGGCGCTGGTGGCCGACCCGCAGCTGCGGTCGCTGTGGACAGGCTGGCTGCAACAGCGGCTGAACAGACACCGCCAGACAGACAACCATGCCGCGCTGGCCTTTGCCCGCTACGCGGCAGACGGCATCTGGCTGGAAGACCTGATGCTGGGCAAAAAGCGTTCAGCCGGTGAAACAGCCAGACTGCAGAAACAGCTGCTGGCGCTCATAGACAGGAAACAGGAAGCATGAATCCTACAGTAACATCATACGCGGCACTGGCTCTGGCCATCGTGGTTGAGGTCATCGCCACGTCTGTGCTGCCGCACACAAGAGAATTCACCCGCCCGTGGCCCACGCTACTGGTGGCAGTGCTGTACGCCACGGCGTTCTATCTGCTGACCATTGTCACCCGTGCCGTGCCCATAGGCATTGCCTATGCTCTCTGGAGCGGCTTCGGCATCGTACTCATTGCCGCGGTCAACTGGCTCATATTCCGGCAGCGTCTCGACACGCCTGCCATCATAGGACTGGGACTGCTCATATCAGGCATCGTGGTCATCAACGTTTTTTCTAAAACCGTCTCTCACTGACAACGCGCGCCAGACAGCCGGCCGGTGCTCCCAAAGGCACTCCGCACTGCTACACTCCATCCATCCGGCACAAGGCGTCCCCCCGGCACCGGCATCTGCTGCAGCGCACGCCAAAAACCCCCTCCGCAGACATCTGCGGAGGGGGTTCACTTGTTTTTGCGGCGCCGTGTCAGCGTTTCTTTTTTTCGCACCGCTGCTGCTTTTCTTGCCTTGTTCAAGTAACTTGTTACGTTTTTTATCAAAAACAAGAGTTGTACGCAGCGCGGCAAAGCCCAGAGCGGCAGTGCTCAGTATAAGAATAAGCCCTTTCTGTATCTGCCATTTTTCCTTAACAAGCAGACCGGTAGCCCATTCCGCCCCGGCCCTTTCGCCGTAGTAGACAGAAAGAGGCAGCCCCACCAGAACCAGCAGCAGCCCCACCAGCTCCAGCCAGAAAAATGTTTTGCCAAGGATGAGCATGAACAGAGTGGAATCGCGGACAATACGCAGAAAGCGCAGTTTGCCTTCCAGCCCCTTAAGCCGCTCTTCTTCCGTTTCTCCGACTTTCTGCGCCTTTTTAAACGTCTCGGCCACGCCGAACTGTGTCTGCAACGCCCAGTTAAGATTAGCGGCACAAAGGTTGTAATCTTTGTTAAAATCTACCAGAACACGCGGAAACGGAAACCATGCGGCCTCGTCGCGGATATAGGCCAGCCGGTCCATGTTCCGGCGGAAACGGGCTTTCAGTTCCTTCGTTTCCAGATTCACTCTGGCGTGCAGATCACGTTCCAGACGTTCGCGACCGCGTGACAGCGTGATGAAGGACACATAGTTATTCACCTCGCCCAATGCTCCCAGCTTTTCAGCACGTTCCAGAGCCGCCTTGGCAAAATCGTGTTCTTCGGGAAACCATTCATAAATTTCAGTGCGCAGGCGCTGCAAGGCGGCGGACTCGTCGCCTGCCCTGCTTTCCGCCTCCAGCCACGGTCCGTTGAGAGCCGAAAGCAACTGGATATGTCCACGCTCCAGTTCCGGATCCAGCAGCACGCGATTGAAAAAATGCGGATCGCGCTCGATGAGCGAATTCAGAAACCCCACAGCCTGCTCGGCAAAGCCCATTTTTACCTGACACACCCCCTGCCGGTAGGCGGCGTCGGTCCAGCCCGGCGTCAGCCGCACCAGCTGCCGGTACAGAGTGTTGGCATTCTGGTATCTGCCCTGCGACTCCATCAGGCGCCCCTGCAAAAACTGATGATACGCCTGCAGCAAAGGCGAGGGTGACAGTCCTTCCGCCTCCCTCCACAAACTGAGAGCCCGTGCGTGGTCTCCGCGCTCCAGCGCCACAAAGCCGTTCAGGGTGCGCACCCTGAAATCCCGCGGAGCCTTGACGGCCTGCTGACCAAGCTCTTTGTCCACCGCTATATGGTCGCCGGAAATAAACATCTCAAGCAACGACCACACAGGACTTTCATCCTTGGGAGCCAGTTCATCCAGACCGGCCGGATAATCTTTGCCGCGGGTCAGCCACATGACGCGCATCATGCGCAGCTGCATGGCGCTGTTGATGCTGAATATGGCACGGGTGAGAATGCCGGGAATGCCATCCTGCCGCAGCGCCCCCGAAAGTGCTTCCAGACCGCCTTCGGCAAGCATGGAATCGATGCTTTTGAAACCCTTGTTCATGGTTTCAAAATCCAGAAGCGCCACTTCGCGCCATATCCCCCTGTCCAGCGTTGTCAGCTGGCGCGACGGGCATTCGGTAAGCACGTGGTTTCGCAACCCGCAGTAAAAACAATGCGGGCTGTTACCAGTGACCAGCCGGTTGGAAACCTCCACCGGCAGCAGACCGGCGCCTGCATCGCCGTCTGCCGAAAGACTGACGTTGCACCAGTCGTCCATGCTGCTGTGATCAATGCTGAACCGCACGTCATGCACCACAAAGCCTTCTCCCAGCAGATAGGCGTTGCGGAAGCTCATATGCGGAAAATCAGGAACCAGCTGGTCCCAGTCAAGCCGCATTTTCTTAGGAAGATCTTCGTTTATATTCAGCCCCTTGCGGTCTGCAACAGCAACCACACAAGGCCAGTATGCTTCGGGGTCTTCCTCTTTCAGGCGGGCCACCAGCTGCAGCAGTTCCTTGCACCACGTGCGCAGCTGCCTCAGGTTGTCCACCGGAAACATCACAAAAAAATCGTGGATGATAAACTTGCACTTCAGACGCGAAAGCAGCTGTTCCAGATGGGTGAAATATTCGCGCCAACCGGCCTGAAAAGCTTTTTCCACCGGATTGCCCAACGGCTTCAGCACCACATTCCAGCCCAGTGAAGACTGATAGGGCAGGCGGGGGTCTGCCGTCATGGTAAACCATTCCGCGGCTGCCAGCCCTGTCTGGGTACGCACGCTCTCAAACCGCAGTCCCGGCGTTCCCGTGCCCATATCCTTGGCACGCGAATGCACCCATATTTCAAATTCCTGCGGTGCTATGGCATTCTGCGCACGCAGCGTCTGATCTATTGCAACCGAAAGCTCGCGCTTGTATCCAAAAAGCAGCTTGGCGGGAATAACCTGACAAAATACGGCCAATGTGTTGAACTTGGCCCATATGGCAAGGCGGGCAAGCGCCAGAAAGGCGTCGGCGGAAAAAAAGAACCACAGAGCCTGATCGCGCTCGGAGGCAAGATGCATTCCGCCGTAATCCTGCAGGGTCTGCACCACGGCGGGGTTCAGGTCGCCACGCCACGAAAGCCACAGTCCCAGCCCGTTGGAAACCATGCG
Organism: Oleidesulfovibrio vietnamensis; assembly: GCF_055388115.1. Lineage (NCBI taxonomy): Bacteria > Pseudomonadati > Thermodesulfobacteriota > Desulfovibrionia > Desulfovibrionales > Desulfovibrionaceae > Oleidesulfovibrio > Oleidesulfovibrio vietnamensis. Next base: position 1,507,410 of record NZ_AP042419.1, on the reverse strand, counting down.
GCTTTCCTTAAACTCTGGCAGATGCCCGATAAGTGAAGCTAATTGCGGCATAATACAGTACTATCCGGAAATCGAAGGAGCATGAAAAATGGATATCAACAAAGCCATCGCCGACCTGAAAAAAGAACCCGGTTTTGCCGATAACGTCGGCATGATTATGGTGCACAACGGCATTGTACGCGGCTGGTCGCGCAAAGACCACAGCAATGTGACCGCCATACGTATTACTCCCGACTATGCCCGCATGGAAGAAATCCGCGCGGAAATGGAGCAGCGTCCCGGTATTTTCCGCATACTTGCCCATGCCATCGAAGGCGAACTGAAGCCCGGTGACGACGTGCTGTATCTGGTAGTGGCCGGCGACATACGCGAAAACGTCAAAGCAGTGTTTGCCGAACTGCTGGACCGCATCAAGGCTGAAGCTGTAACCAAACAGGAAATTTTCGGCTGACAGCTATGCAGACGGCTGTCCGCGGCGTCCGGTCACAGACGCCGCGGCAGCCTTTTCCGCACTGATTTATCATGCAAGCATCATACCTTGCGCTTTTCAGCCATCTGCTCCCAGCAGGGTGATAATGGCAGCCAGCGGCAGTCCCACCATGCCTGAAGGCGCTTTCAGTTCTGCATCAAGCTCCATAAACGCTTTTTCCAGCAAAAACGCTTCCAGCAGCACCTGAACGCCTTGTTCATTTTCGGGCACCAGCCTGCTGCCGCCCACGGCTTCAAGATATGTGGTCATGAAAGCCCCTGAGGCTTCTATGCGCCACAAATCGGCCCAGGGTTCAAGAAACGCGCGGTCTTCGGGCCGGAGAACCGATTCATGCATCAGCACCGTGAGCACGGTGTAATGCACCGACCGTACCAGATCTGCCACATCGCGCAGGGGTGAACGCTTCAGCCTCCGTTCGGAAAGAGACTTGTCCGGCCTGCCCTCAAAGTTCACGATCACATACTCTCTGCCGCTGCGCAGCACATTGCCCAGATGCAGGTTGCCATGCACCCTGATTTTCAGACAATCAAGTTTGCGCGTAAGAAAACCGCGCATGCGCCGCAAAGCTTCTTCGCGCAGTTCCAGCACCCGCGCAGCATCGTCTCTGGCCGATTCCGGCAGCAAAACAAGCGAACGTTCCAGACGGGTCAGGACCTGCTTTACCCGGCTTTGCATACCCTGATACACAGACCGTTGATACAGGGTGGAAAACGGCTCCGGAGCAAAAGCAGAGTCTTCAGAGCTGAACGCCAGCGCGCGGTGCAGTTCGCCCACACGCCTGCCCAGCAGCTGCATGCCGGCAAAATCCATATCGCCCATAAGTTCACGGTATTCCTGCGGCAAAGGTCTTCCGGCGGCTTCCACGGGAGAACGGGCATACAGCCGGGGACGGATGTCCATCTCGCCCCGTGCGGCCAGCACCCTGTCAAAGAACCTGCGTACCATATCGCGGCACATTTCCTGTGCATCGCCCTGCGCCTGCACATATTCATGCAGCATGGCCACAGCCATGGACGATGTGCGCGACCGTCTGTACTCCACAACGCCCATATACGCGGGCACATGAGGATACCCCGCCTCTTCGGTAAGAAAGCGCAGCAGTTCCACATCCGGATTCACACCTTCGTCCATGCGGCGGTACACCTTGAAAAGCACACTTTCACCGCAGACAACGCTGGTGGCGTGGATATGGGGCTTCCACAGGGCAGGAGCATCTTCGGCGCAGGCCGCCCGCACTCTGCCGCGGGTACCGCCGGCGGGGGCCACTGCCAGCTCGCCGTGCCTGCCCTTCACTGTCTGCGTGCGCGAGACAAGCTGCAGCAACGCGCCGCAACGGCAGCTGGCATCAAAGGATTCCACAAGTACGGCTTCCGGCGCGTCTTCACCAAAAGTGCACATGAGATGCACAGGCGCTTCACGCACCGTCTGCCGGGCAGGTTCACCAGCCAGCAACGATACAAGCATGCCGAACCATTCCGGCTGGCGCTCCTGATACCGCGCTTCCACAATCAGCAACCAGCTGGGGGCACCCTTGCCGCCCACGGGCACCGCTTCCAGAATGACAGCCTCGCGCAGCTGCACGGCGCTTGTACCCAGCAATCCGCGACGTGTCAGATAGCCGGGCAGAACTCTGCGCTGCAGCGCCTCGCGTACTTCCACATCAAGAAAACGCGCTCCGGACACCGGCATGAGCATAGGCGGCGAAAATAATCCGGTAAGCGCTTCCGCCGCCTCCTCTCTGCGCATGTGGAAAATATAGTAGCCGTAAGGATTGAGCGTAATTGTATACGCCGGTTGCCTGACAGCGGGAAAGCGCGTGTTGCTGAAGACTTCCACCGGCCGGTAGCCTTCCCAGCCGCTTAAATCCAGCGAAGCTGCCTGTGCGTGCCGCGACAGGTTAGTCACCACCAGCACATGTTCTTCACCAGAGCTGCGCATGTAGGCAAGCACACGGGAGTTTTCCGGCCGGAGAAACGAAATGCCGCCCCGGCTGAAAGCCGTATATCTTCTGCGCATGGCGATGATGCGCTTCATCCACCACAGCAGCGAACTTTTGTTGGACTGCTGCGTTTCCACATTCACAGCCTCGTAGTGGTATTCCGGATCGATGACCACCGGCAGAAAAAGACGCTGCGGATTGGAGCGTGAAAAACCGGCGTTTCTGTCCGCACTCCATTGCATGGGGGTACGCACACCGTCGCGGTCGCCCAGATAGTAGTTGTCCCCCATGCCTATCTCGTCACCATAATAAAGCACCGGTGTCCCCGGCATGGTGAAAAGCAGCACGTTAAGCAGCTCCACCCTGCGGCGGTCGTTGCCCAGCAGCGGGGCAAGGCGGCGGCGGATGCCGAGATTTATCCGCGCACGCGGATCACGGGCATACATGCGGTACATGTAGTCGCGCTCTTCGTCCGTCACCATCTCCAGCGTCAGTTCGTCGTGGTTACGCAGAAAAATAGCCCACTGGCAACCGTCCGGCAGTTCCGGAGTCTGCTCCATTATATCAATGACCGGATGACGGTCTTCCATTTCAATGGCCATAAACATGCGCGGCATAAGCGGAAAATGAAATGCCATATGACACGAATCACCGTCGCCGAAATAACGGGCCGCGTCTTCCGGCCACTGGTTCGCCTCGGCCAGCAGCATGCGGCCCTGAAATCTGCTGTCTATGTGGCTGCGCAACGCTTTAAGAAAATCATGGGTCCGCGGCAGATTTTCGCAGTTTGTGCCTTCTTCCTCGTACAGATAGGGCACAGCATCCAGCCGCACTCCGTCCACACCCATGTCCAGCCAGAAGTCGATGACCCGGAACATGGCTTTGTGCACGGCCGGATTTTCATAATTGAGATCAGGCTGGTGATGATAGAAACGATGCCAGTAATATGCCCGTGCCACAGGGTCCCATGACCAGTTTGAAGGCTCGAAGTCTTTGAAGATGATGCGGGCGTCCTTGTACCTGTCCGAGGTATCGCTCCACACGTAAAAATCGCGCTCTTCCGAACCGGCAGGGGCCCGCCGCGCCCGCCGGAACCAGGCATGCTGGTCGGAGGTGTGGTTGAGCACCAGTTCTGTAATGACGCGCAACCCGCGGGAATGAGCCTCGCGCAGCAGCTTGCGGAAGTCAGCCATGCTGCCGTAGTCGGGGTTGATGCTCATGTAGTCGGCAATATCGTAGCCGTCATCACGCAGCGGAGAGGGGTAAAAGGGCAGCAGCCACAGCGCCGTGACCCCGAGATCCTGCAGATAGTCCAGTTTTTCAATCAGCCCCGCCATATCGCCCATGCCGTCGCCGTCGGAATCATGAAACGATTTGATGTGCAATTCGTATATGATGGCATCCCTGTACCACTGCGGATCAAGGCCCGCCGGCTCAATCATAATGCTCATGCAGCCTCCGGTATGCGCCCGGCGTCATACCGCCGGACGATGCAAAGAGTTGTTTCATCATACCTCAACCATGCGGAATCGCAACCGGCGCATACAGCGGCAGTTAACCGGCCTGTCCCGCCTGTGTGTACCGGAGCAAAACCTTGAGCAATATGCGTCCATATATTATATATAGGCATGTCTATTTCTATGCGCGTTCTGCATATTGCCGCACAGCTATGCCTGTGGTGTCTTGCCGCTGCGGCACATGCCGGCCCCCTGCAATCTCCCGCGGCGGCTGTAATGCCCTACGCGCCGGCTGCGGCACGGGTCGTCCGCGTGGTGGACGGCGATACTCTGATAGTAGACATAGACACCTATCCTCCGGTTTTCGGGCAGGCCATTCCCGTGCGGCTGGCGGGATGCGACACGCCGGAACTCAACGACCCGGACCCGCGTCTGCGGGCTCTTGCAGTGGCTGCCCGGGAATTTGTCCGGCAGGTGCTGGGCGATGCCCCAGTGGAACTGCACGACATCGGTCGGGGGAAGTATTTCCGCATCATCGCCCGTGTGCGGGTGGCAGGGCAGGACCTGAGCACGCTCCTGCTGCAGGCCGGTCTTGCCGTACCCTATGCGGGCGGCAAACGTCCGGACCACAGCGTGCTGCTTACTGCCGCAACGGCCGCCCCCTAAGCGTCTCTCCGTCACAACGACTCGTTTTTATTTGACTTTTAAAAAGAAACCATCTAATAGAACTGCACGGCGTGTCATGGTATGACCGGAGTGCAACCCCAACCCCCCCATGCGGCATGAGCGAACACATCCTGCTTATCGAAGATGACAACGCCTTTCAGGAGATGCTTTCCGAGGCGTTACGAAGCCGCGGGTACGCCGTGAGCTCGGCCTCCAGAGCGGAGGAAGGCATCAGCATGGCGCGTCAGCATGATTTCGATCTTATCCTGACCGATGTCATGCTGCCCGGCATGTCGGGTGTGGAGGCCATTCCTCAGCTGCGTGAAGCCGCCCCCGGTTCCGATATCATCGTCATGACCGCCTACTCCACCAGAGAACTGGCGCTTGAAGCCATCCGTCTGGGAGCCTACGATTTTTTTTCAAAACCATTCAGCCTGAAAGAACTGGACATCGTGGTGCGCAGGGCGCTGGAAAAACGCCGTCTGCAAAAAGAGGTGACCACTCTGCGCGAAACGCTGCGCCATGACAGCCCGGTACAACGCATCATCGGCGACAGCGCCCCCATGCGCGCCGTAAAAACGCTGGTCGAAAAAGTAGCCCCGCTCGATTCGACAGTGCTTATCACCGGCGAATCCGGCACCGGCAAAGAACTGGTCTCCGACACCCTGCGCGCGCTTTCCGGCCGGGCAGGAGCACCTTTTGTCAAGGTAAACTGCGCCGCCATTCCTGAACATCTGTTTGAAAACGAACTGTTCGGTCACGAGAAAGGTGCCTTTACCGGTGCCACATCTGCACAGCCCGGCAAATTTGAGCTGGCGCACGGCGGCACCCTGCTGCTGGACGAAATTGGCGACATGCCCGCAGCCATTCAGCCCAAACTGCTGCGGGCCGTGGAAGAAAAACAGATCGAACGGCTGGGCGGGCGCAGACCGGTTGCAGTCAACGTACGCATTATCGCCGCCACCAACCAGAACCTGCGTGAACTTGTGGCCCGCAAAGCGTTTCGCGAAGACCTGTATTACAGGCTGGGCGTAGCCGTAATCATGCTGCCTCCCCTGCGCGACCGCAAAGAAGACATACCCCGGCTGGCGGAGCATATTCTCCGCAAACTGGGGCTGACGCTGGGCATACCGGTGCACGGCATCACTGCCGCAGCCGTACAGGCGCTTATGAACCACCACTGGCCCGGCAATGTCCGGCAGCTGGCCAACCTGCTGGAAAGAGCGGCCATCAGCGCACAGGGACGCATTACAGCGCAGGACATAGCCGCTGCACTTGCCGTGCAGAACGGTACATCGCCGCAGCCCTGCACCGCACAGTCTCCGCATGACGCCCCCGCGGCAGAAGACTGCCTGCGTATGCCCCTGCGCGAAACCCTGCACCAGATGGAACGCAACCTGCTGCTGGAAGCGCTGCGCAGGGCGGAAGGCAGCCAGAAAAACGCTGCGGCCCTGCTGGGCCTTACTCCCAAAAACATGTGGGCAAAACTGCAGAAGCATCAGATACGCATCTGAGTGCCGTCGCGTATCTAATTTTTTTAGACCCGACGGAACATCTCACCCCGCCGGCAAGCTGCTGTTCATCCATCATTCCCGACGACATCCCCCGCAGGACATCAGTGCTCCTGCTCTGCGCGTACCCTGTACACGCCTTATCATCTATTTTTTTTAGACTCACTTAGACCCCGCGGCACAAGCCGTCTGCCTGTCTGCGTTCTGCCCCGACGGTCTATAAATTTTAGATACGCACTGCCGCACCCCCCTTTCTCTTCGCCGGTCATCCGATGGGGCCGGACATCTGCCAACAAACATAATGTTATTTTTTACATATAGTTATCGAAAAAAATAAACCGCGCGGCGCGGCTTGGCACAGTGGTTGCCTATAGGAATGCACAACCGCGGCTTGTCCGCAGCAAACGCTTTTCCGCAAAAAGGAGAAAGAACCATGAAAAAGATCATCATGAACCTGCTCAAGGGTGAAGAAGGCGCCACCGCTCTGGAATACGGACTTATCGCAGCCCTCATTGCCGCTGTCATCGTGGCAGCCGTCACCGCGCTGGGTACCAAGGTGAGCGACACCTTCACCTACATCGACTCCAAGATGCCCACCCCCGGTACCTAACAGGGACACAGCAGAATCATCCGCCGACAGACCCTTCAGAGACGGAGCCGGCCTGCAGCCCCCGCTTACCGACAGGCCGTCCTGCAGTATCCGCAACCTGCTCCGCTTATCCGTCCGGCACGGAAGGGATTATCCGCAGACAGCAAAAAGGGCCGGAGCGCATCTCCGGCCCTTTTAGCCACAAAACAGAGGAACACACCATGCAGACCGTCATGCCCATCCTGCTTGTCAGCATTCTGATGACAGCCGTCGTCACCGACATACGGGCCATGCGCATTCCCAACTGGCTCACTTTTCCGGCCATGTTCGCCGGACTGGCGGGGCACGGTGCCGCCGGCGGCGCTGACGGGCTGCTTTTTTCCCTTGCCGGACTGGGACTGGGCGCAGCTCTGATGCTGCTGCCTTTTCTGGCGGGTGTGATGGGCGCGGGCGATGTGAAGCTGATGGGTGCGGCGGGTGCCTTTCTGGGAGCGCAGGGAGTGTTCGGTGCGTTCATATGGACCAGCTTTGCCGGCGGCGCCTACGCTCTGGGCGTTCTGCTGTTTCACCTGCCTCAGCTCCGGGCCGTGGGCCGCGCGCTGCACACATCATTTACCACCATGCTGGTTACCGGCGAGATGGCCTACACCCCCGCAACAGGCGGAAAGGCACTGCCCCGACTGTGCTACGGCGTGGCCATAGCAGCCGGTACCGTAACCTCCATGTACTTTTCAGGCGCATTGGATGCTGTCTTTTCCGGCATCATGGCAATCCGCTGACGGAGAACCGGCATGAAAAAATCATCACTCATCCAGATTGCTGTAGCGCTGGTGCTGGCACTTGGGGCCGGAGCACTCGTCTTCCGCATGATGCAGGCCCCCGCCCGCACGGCACAGCCCCCCAAAGTCGCCAGCGTCATGCTGGCCGTGGCGGCAGCTGATATGACCAAAGGCACAAGAATACGTGCCGAACAGATCACCATGGCCGAATTTCTGCAGCAGACCGCCCCCGCGGGGGCCTTTTCCTCCGCAGATGAGCTTACGGGCAGAGTGCTCGCTTCCGCCGTGACAGCCGGCGAACCCATCACTCCCGCGCGGCTGGTGGAAGACACCGTCCGTTACGGCGGCGTCAGCACCATGATCAGCCCCGGCAAACGGGCGGTGGCGGTAAAGGGCAACAATGTTCTGGGTATGGCCGGATTCATCCGCCCCGGAAACCATGTGGACGTACTGGTGACCATAGATGACAACAGGCGCCCCCAAGACAAGGCCGTGACCAAAACCGTACTGGAGAACATCCGCGTACTGGCCACCGGCACCGAACTGGAACAGCAGGGCGACGACACCGCCACATCACCGGTGGACATCTATACGCTGGAAATGCTGCCCCGCGAGGTGGAAGTGCTCTCTCTGGCTGCTTCCCGCGGAGAGGTACACTTTTCCCTGCGCAATCCGGCAGATACTGATTCCGTCAAAACAGCCGGCACGGACGTCCCCCATGCGCTTTCCATGCTGCGTCCTGCAGCCGCGCCCGCCCGCAAAGCGCGTGCCGCCGCTTCTGTGGAAGTCATCAGCGGAACACAGCGCTCAACACTGAGGTTCAGGCAATGACTGCTTTCAACAAAGCCACAACGCTTCTGGTATGTTTCCGCCATTTTCCGGTACTGGCTGCGGTGCTGCTGAGCGCCGTATGCGCGCAGGCTGCCATAGTGCCCGCCGCAGTGCAGCTGGCCGCCGGCAAATCGGTCGTTCTTGAAACCGCATCCCCTGTCCGGCGGGTTTCAGTGGCTGCGCCGGAGGTGGCACAAGTGCTGGTGCTCTCTCCCACACAGGTCTACGTAACCGGCGTAAAGCCGGGCGGCACCACACTGACGCTGTGGAACGCTGCCGGTGCGGTGTCCCATGTATTCGACATTCAGGTTTCACCGGATATCGCCCGCCTGAAGGAAATGCTGCACAAGCTGCTGCCGTCGGAAAAAGACATAATGGTCATGACGGTAGGTGAATCCATAACTCTGGCAGGCACGGTAAGCAGCCCCGCGCATATTGCCACAGCCATGGACATGGCCCGTATGTACGCCCCCGACAAAGTGACCAACCTCATGAAAGTCGGCGGAATGCATCAGATAATGCTTGAAGTGAAAGTCGCTGAAATGCGCCGCTCCGTCATGCAGCGTCTGGGCATTGATCTGGCTGCCGCGTGGGGCAACAGTTTTGCCTTTACCATGCTCAACCAGCTGTTCACACTTGACAATCAGGACGGAACCATAGGTGTGGGCCGCACCGCCGCTGTGCTGAGCCCTAACAATACCGGCGTGTTTCAGGCACCGGTAGGCGGCATGACACTGACCGGCTTTCTGGATGTGCTCAAGGAAAACGGCCTTGTAAAAGTACTGGCCGAGCCCACGCTGGTCTGCCGGAGCGGTGAGCATGCCAGTTTTCTTGCCGGCGGCGAGATACCCATACCTGTACCGCAGGGGCTGGGCACCGTGGCCATCGAATTCAAGGAATACGGCGTAACGCTGGATTTCACGCCCACGGTACTTTCGCCGCGCCAGATAAGCCTCAAGGTTGAGCCGGAAGTCTCCGAGCTTGATTATGCCAACGTCATCCAGATCAACGGTTTCTCCATTCCCGGCATCAGCAGCAGGCGGGCCTCCACCACGGTGGAGCTGGGCGACGGTCAGAGCTTTGCCATTGCCGGTCTGCTGCGCGATGAAGTCCGCGAAACCATAAAAAAATACCCCGGACTGGGCGACATTCCCGTACTGGGAACCCTGTTCCGTTCTTCCAGCTGGCAGAAAAATGAAACCGAGCTCGTGATCATCATAACCCCGCGGCTGGCCAAACCGCTGGATATGACCGCACAGACCCTGCCCACAGACGGCTTTCGCGAACCCACGGAATATGAATTTTTCATTCAGGGAAAAATGGAAGGCGATGCTCCTGCCGCGGCCCCTGCCGCCATGCGGGGCTCCGGCGATGTTCAGTCCTCAGACGGCAATCCGCCGTCCGGCATGGAAGGCGAGTTCGGCCACGTGCTCAGACTGCGGTAACTGCGGAGAAACAACATGAGCAGATACATCATTGCCACCTTAATACTGGCAGCGCTGGCCGGATGCACCAATGCAGGCGCCCCGGGCACGCAGCGGCCCATACCCGAGTGGGTGCAACAGACCGGTTCTTCATTCCGCCAGCAGCAGCAGGCACAGCGGGCCTGCCCCGCGCCGGAAACAGGCTATGCACCGGCCGCCATGGACGGCGTGCTGGCAGAAGAAACCATCGGCCTGTACCGCACCCCCGAACAGCCCGCGCAAAAGGCGTCCGGCATCAACCTTAATCTGAACGGTCCCAAATAGCCGGAGGAAATCATGGCTTCCACCTATCCGGTCTGTCTGCTGACCAGAAACCTGCATACCGAAGAAGAGCTTTCGCGCCTCATTGCGCACCAGAAGCACTTTCATCTTGCCACTCCGGGCGTATCCGAAGACATGGGGCTGGTCATAGTGGAACTGGGCGGCACCCCGCAGGATGACTTTGACGCCATTGTGGCGCTGGCGGCCGACCCGCGTGTGGGCGAAGTGTTCATCACCGCTCCGCGCAAAGACCCCGATGTCATCATCCGCGCCATGCGCGCCGGTGTCACCGGCTTTCTGGAACAACCTTTCAGCAGCGACAACATTGCCGCGGCGCTGGAAGGATACGCCGCGCGCATGCGTGAAACCGAAACCGCACCGCAGCCTGCTGTACAGCGTCAGGGACGCATCATCCATGTGCTGGGCGCAAAAAGCGGCAGCGGTGCCACGACGGTTACGGTCAATCTGGGCGTGAACAGCGCACGGAACGGCCGCAGCACCGCGGTGATGGATATGCGCCTGCCGCAGGGCGAGGTTCCGCTTTTTCTGGACATGCAATACGCGCGCACATGGGCAGATGCGGCGCGTGAACTGCACAGACTGGATCATATGTATCTGCAGAGTCTTATGGAACGGCACGAAAGCGGGCTGGAAATACTGTCCGCGCCGGATGAAAACGATGCGCCCGAAACACTGAGCGAGCGCAGCGTAAGAAGTATTCTGCGCCTGCTGCGCACCCGCCATGACGCCGTGCTTATCGACGGCGGTCCGTATGCCGATGAACTGGCTCTCGTATCCATGCACGAAGCGGACGAGGTGCTTCTGGTTTCAGAACTGTCACTGCCGGCGCTGGCCGGAGCCCGCAGGCTGCTCAACAGCATTGCACAGACGGCTCCGGATCTGGACGGTAAAATCCGTCTGGTTATCAACAGGCATGCAGCAGGAAGCGGACTGTCGCAGGAAGAAGCCGAAACCCTGCTGGAACGCAAAGCCTGCTGCCTTATTGAAAATGACTACGAAGCGGCCGTCTCCGCGGTCAATCAGGGTGTGGCCCTGTGCGATGCGCACCCGCGTTCGCCCGCGGCAAAATCGCTGACCGCACTGGCAGACATACTCATGCCTCAGGCCTCTCCGGCTGATACCGGTTCCATGCGCCCCAGAAGCCTGCTGGCCAGATTCATGCCGCGTCGTCCTTCCCGCGTGCGGACAACACAGGACGCGCCTATGTCCGGCAACCTTCAGACCGCGGAGAGCTGACCATGAAACTGGCAGAACGACTCATGCGCTCCACCCGGCGCACGCCGGCGCCTTTGTCCGGAGTCCCCGTCCGCAGCGAAGACGACGCGCTGGAACAGGCTTTCCGCCGCAGTCCGCAACCTGCCACGCCCCGGACACCGCATACGGATTCCGCTCACGCTGAAACAACCGGAACGGTCTCTGCGCCCGCCGGAACGCATCCGCCGGACATGCGGCACGCATCCGCACCGGCACATGCACGGCAGCCGGCGGCACCGGCAGAGCACACCGGAGCTTTGCAGTCTCCGCCGGACGCAGACGTACCGGCTCCCGCCTCTTCCGGTGCTGCACGTACTGCCATGCGCCAGCAGGCTTTCCGGCCTGCGCGGTCCGGCAACAGCACTGTGTCCTGCGCCGCCCCGCAGGAAGAAGGCTATTACGAAGCCAAAGCCCGTGTGCATGCCCGCGTGCTGGAGCTTATGGACATCAGTGCGGCCGAACACCTCAATCCGGAGGTACTGGGTACTGAAATCCGCCGGCTGGTGGAAAAGGTACTGCATGAAGAATACCGGCAGATTCCGCTCAACAGTCAGGAGCGCCGACGCGTAGCCGAGGAAATACAGCATGAAATACTGGGCCTCGGCCCGTTGGAGCCTCTGCTGGCCGACCCTTCTGTTTCGGATATTCTGGTGAACAATTACCGGCAGGTATATGTGGAGCGCGGGGGCAAGCTGCACAAGGCGGGTGTACGTTTTCACGATGACGAACATCTGCGGCAGATCATCGACCGCATTGTTTCACGCATCGGGCGGCGCGTGGACGAATCATCGCCCATGGTGGACGCCCGTCTTGCTGACGGCTCACGAGTCAACGCCATAATCCCCCCGCTGGCGCTGGACGGCCCCAGCCTCTCCATACGCCGTTTTTCCAAGGACCCGCTGGAACTGGACGACCTGATACGCTTCAAGGCACTGACCCCGGAAATGGGCGAAGTGCTGCGCGGTATAGTTAAAGCCCGGCTGAACATCATTGTCTCCGGCGGCACCGGATCGGGCAAAACAACCATGCTCAACTGCCTGTCGCGCTTTGTGCCCCACGACGAACGCATTGTGACCATTGAAGACGCTGCGGAACTGCAGCTGAAACAGGAGCACGTGGTCAGGCTGGAAACAAGACCGGCAAACATAGAAGGCCACGGCGAAATAACGGCCCGTGATCTGGTGAAAAACTGCCTGCGGATGCGTCCGGACAGAATCATCGTGGGCGAAGTGCGTTCCGCCGAAGTGCTGGACATGCTGCAGGCCATGAACACCGGTCATGACGGTTCACTGACCACAATCCACGCCAACAGCCCGCGTGACTGCCTGATGCGTCTTGAAACCATGGTGGCCATGTCGGGGCTGAACATCAGCACGCTGTCCCTTAAACGCTATATCACTTCCGCCGTTGACGTCATTGTGCAGGTTTCGCGGCTTTCCGACGGTTCGCGCAAACTGACCAGTCTGACAGAAATAACCGGTATGGAAGGAGAGGCCGTGACCATGCAGGAAATATTCTCCTTCCGGCAGACCGGTGTGGGGCAGGACGGCAAGGTCACAGGCAGCTTTGCCGGTGCCGGTATCAGACCAAGATTCGCCTCGCGGCTTGCCGCGGCGGGCATTCCGCTGGACGGAGCCCTGTTTGAAAAAGGCATGGAACAGGCGTGACACCGCCTGAACAGGAGAAACCGCATGATTCTCATAGCCACGCTGCTGGCGGTAGCCGCCTGCTTTATTCTGGTGCTGGGTACCGGAAACCTGCTGTCCGCGCGCAGACACGAGGCAAAAGCGCGTGTGAGCCGCCGTCTGACAGCGCTGGCAGTCCGGCACGAAACAGCCCCCCCGCAGACATAGAACGCCGCAGAGCCATGTCGGGCATGCAGTGGCTGGACAAAGTTCTGTCAGGACGTTCTGTCATGCGCAGGCTCGATCTTATTCTCGAACAGGGCAAGACCGATATAAACGTGGGGGTCATCATTCTGGCAGCCGTCACTCTGGCAGCTGCGGGTTTCGCCTTCATACGTCTGCTCACTGACAATTTCTGGCTTTGTGCCGTCACCCCGTTTGCCGCCGGTTATCTGCCCTTTGCGTGGATTCTTTCCCGCCGCACACGACGCATGAACAGATTTCACAGGCAGCTGCCTGATGCGCTGGACCTTATTGCCCGCGCATTGAAAGCCGGCCATGCCTTTCCGCAGGGCATGCGCATGGTGGCCGATGAATTCGCCGATCCGGTAGGACCGGAATTTCAGATCACGCTTGATGAAATCAACTTCGGAGTGTCTCCGGATGCCGCGCTGCACGCCATGACCCGGCGCGTGGACTGCGCCGACCTGCGGTTCTTTGTGGTTTCTGTAAACATCCAGCGCGAAACCGGAGGCAATCTGGCGGAAATCGTTTCCGGCATCGCCCTGCTGCTGCGCGAACGCTTCAAACTGCACGGCAGAGTAAAGGTGCTTTCGGCAGAAGGCAGGCTGACCGCATGGATACTGTTTGCCCTGCCTTTCGGCATAGGGTTCATCATCCACCTGCTCAACCCCGATTTCATGAGCGCGCTGTACACCACACCGGAAGGCAACATGCTGTTGAACGGTTCGCTCTTTCTTATGACTGCGGGCGCGCTGGCGCTGAAAAAACTGACCACCATACGGGTATAGGAGGCAGCCATGAACATACAGAACATGCTTCCGCTGCTTGTGGCGGCTCTCGCTTCCGCCTCTGTCATGCTGGCCTTTTTCGGCCTGCGCGGGCTGCTGAACGGCAGACAGCGGGCAAAAAAGCTGCAGCGCCGCGTCCGGCATCACATCAGTCCGACCCGCATCTCCGGCATGCAGTCTGCGGCGGACACACAGCAGGGACGGCGGCAGCTGACCGCAAAGCTGAACGACCTCATGAGCACCATAGGTGAACGCCTTGCCCCCAGAAATGAAGAACAGATGGGACAGACCAACCTCGCCCTCGTGCGGGCAGGATACCGCAGCCGCAAAGCCCCGCTGATACTCTGGGGCGCCAAGGCGGGATGCATGCTGCTGGGACTGACATGCGGACTGCTGATACGGCTTGCCGCCGGTGAAACCATTCCCGCCGGCATGCTGGCGCTGCTCTTTATCTGCCCTGCTGTTCTGGGACTGTATCTGCCGGATGCATGGGTATCATCCAAAGTACGCACCCGCCGCCGCCAGATGGAAGACAGTCTGCCCGATGCGCTTGACCTCCTTGTGGTCTGCGTCGAAGCGGGCATGGGGCTTGATCAGGCCATAGGGCGTGTCGCCCGTGAGCTGTCGCTCTCCAGCCCTGTGCTGGGTGAAGAGCTTTCCATGCTGGTCAGTGAGCTGCGGGCCGGAAAAACCAGATCGGAATCACTGAAGAATCTGGCGCACCGCGTAGGTCTGGAAGATGTGAACAGTCTGGTTACCCTGATTATTCAGGCCGATGCATTCGGCACCAGCATCGCACACACGCTGCGCGTCTATTCCGACACCATGCGCACCACGCGCTTTCAAAGAGCCGAGGAAATCGCCGCCAAGATGCCTGTCAAACTGCTTTTCCCTCTCGTATTCTGCATACTTCCGGCTCTTTTTGTCGCCATCATGGGGCCTGCGGGCATCCGTCTGATGCAGGTCTTTTCACAAATGGAATAGGAGAGGACACCATGAACCGCCTTGCATACATATTTTCAATTGCCGCGGCTGCCATACTGCTGGGCGGCTGCGCTCAGGGAAAAGAAAACAACTCCGGCCGTTTTTCGCTCATGCAGCGTTATCACAGCGGACAGCCCCTGCTGGCAGAAGAAACCGGGCAGGACACGCGGAACAACCATGACAACAGCGCTGAAGCACGTGAGCATCTGGCACGCGGACTCCGCTTTCTGCAGCAGGAAAGAGACGAGCTGGCTTTTGAACAGTTCAGTCGCGCCGCGTCGCTTGACCCCGCGCTGACTCAGGCCCGTTATCAGCGCGGTCTGCTGCTGCACAGCCGGGGCATGCAGCAGGAAGCCATGCAGGAAATGGAAGCGGTACTGGCACTGGAGCCTGACCATGCAAAGGCGCATGAAGCCAGCGGAGCCATTTTTTTCACCGCAGGGCTGATGGAAGAAGCACTGGATATGTTCACCAAAGCGGTGAGTCTGGATGCCGGACTGGAAAACAGTCATGCGTTCATAGCCGCCATCAGAAACTACCGGGGAGAACATACACAGGCGCTGCAAGCGCTGCAGGCAGCGCTTGCGCTCTACCCCGCATCCGCCGCGCTGCACAATAACGCTGGCATGACCCTTTCCATGCTGCACCGCGATGCCGAAGCCGTCCCCCACTTCCGTCAGGCCATCAGTCTTGGCGCACCCGCGGCGAAAACGTGGAACAACATGGGACTGGCCCTGTGCAGAATGAACCGTCTGGACGAAGCGCTCATAGCATTCCGCAATGCAGGCACCGAGGCTGCCGCATACAATAACCTGGGCTACTATCTTTTTCTGCAGAACCGCCACCGCGAGGCCGTCGTGTATCTGGAAAAAGCCATGGAGCTTGAACCGCGCTACTACGCCCGTGCAGCTGAAAACCTGAAACGCGCCCGACTGGCAGCCCGTTTTGACGCGGCCCCCGCCGCTCCTGCCGCCATACGGCAGATACCGGCGCCCCCCGTCGTACAGCCCGCAGCAACACCGCATAACCGGACACAATCCACCGCGTTGCCCTTGGCTGTGCCGGCGGTTGCGGCAGATACCGCAAACATGCCCCCCGCAGCCGGTGCCGTTTCCGTCGCAGACTCTCCCGCCGCCGTTGTGACAAACGCCGCACCGCAGTCTGAGGACAAGGTATGGGCCGTGCATGAAAGTTCGTGGAAAGACGCTCACAAGGCACAACAACGTGCCGGCGAACTGCGCAGCATGGGTTTCGATGCCAGAGTGGCCACATTTGCCATCAGACAACACGGCACATGGCACAGGGTGGTGCTGGGCAGCCATCAGACCATGGAAGAAGCCGACGCCCGCTGTGCAGCGCTTGTACGGCAGGCGGCATTCGAAAACCTGCGTTCGGTACGTGTTCCTGCAACGCTGATACCTGCCGGCACCCCCGCCGCGCAGCAACTGTAGCCGGTGCCCGCACAGGAGGCCACCATGCCGATATCTTTCACACGCGATGAACGCGGCCTTGCCGCCATCGAGGTAGCCCTGCTTGTACCGGTGCTGGCAGCACTGCTGTACGTGCTCGTCGAAGGCGGCAACACCATACGCACCTATTCCGCACTTACAGAAGCCAGCCGTTCTGCGGCAAGGCATGTGGTGCTGACGGGCGAAACCGACAATCTGGACGCTTTTGTCCGTTCGCTTGTCACCTCGCTTGACCCGCAGGCCCTGAGTACAAATGTCAGCGCCGCGGAACAGGGCGCCATGGTCACCGTACAGGTGCGCTACGGGTACAAGTCTGTTTTTACCAGCAACATTATTACGGGAGAAGCCAATGAACCGCTTTACACACTTACTGCGCAGACCAGCATGCCTCTGCCGTAGACTGGGCGGGCAGCTTGCGGCAGGAGCAGAAGGAGCCTCCGCCGCGCTCATGGCTGTCCTGTTGCCGGTCATACTGGGCATCATGGGGCTGGGGCTGGATTCGGGCATGCTGTATCTTTCGCACAGCCGACTTCAGGCCGCGGTAGATGCCGCCGCTCTGGCCGGCAGTCTTCAGCTGCCCTACGACCCCGCCATGGACAAGGGACTGGTACGTGCGGCTGTGGACGAATACATGCACGCCAATTTTCCTCAGGCCGTGGTGCAGTCCGTGCTGCCCGGGGCGGAGGAACGCAGCGTCACGGTAAACGCCGAGGCAACCGTAGGCACCATATTCATGGGCGCGCTGGGCATCGGCTCTTCCACGGTGCGCGCGCAGGCTTCAGCGGGGTACAACAACCTCGAAGTCGTCTTCGTCATCGATAATTCCGGCTCCATGAAGGGTTCGCCCATCAATGAAACCAATGCCGCGGCTACCCGTCTGGTGGATCTCATCATGCCCGAAGGCATGGCCACATCGGTTAAAATCGGCCTTGTCCCCTTCCGCGGCAAAGTGCGCATTCCAGCCGATGTCGACGGGCTGCCCTCCGGCTGCCGCAATGCCGACGGCTCACTGAACGAGGACGGCCTGCTGGATGAATACAAAAAGCCCGAATACCGTTACCCGTACAACGACAGGCTGAGAGTGACTCCGTACTCCTGCTCCAGCATCCCCCTTACCCAGGGTCTGACAGCCGACCGCGCCACCATAACACAGGCCATAGGACGTCAGGATGCACGGGGTGATTCTTCCGGCACCGTCATATCAGAAGGCCTGAAATGGGCACGCCACGTGCTGACCCCCGAGGCGCCTTTCACCGAAGGCTCCTCCGCCAAAGACATGCGCAAGGTGATCATCCTGCTGACAGACGGAGATACCGAAGACGGAAACTGCGGCGGCAACTATTCCGTGTATTACCGGCCCAACAACTACTGGACCAACGCCTACTACGGCATGATGGACATGGACTCGCACTGCGAAGACGGCGGCGTGCTGAACAACGCCATGCTCAGTGAAGCGGCTCTGGCCAAAGATGCCGGCATAGAAATATTCGCCATCCGGTACGGCTCTTCAGACGCTGTGGACCGCAATCTGATGCGGGCTGTCGCGTCCAGCAAGGAAGGCACCGATGACCACTATTTCGATGCGCCTTCACCGTACGACATTGACGATGTGTTCAAACTGATCGGCCGTCAGCTCGGCTGGAGACTGCTGCGCTGACGCGCAGCAAGGAGACTGTCCATGCACGCATTCCGACTTGTCACAGGCAGGCTGCGGCACGACACGAGCGGACTCAGCTCGCTGGAGCTGGCCCTTACTCTGCCTGTGCTGCTGATGATGGTTTTCGGGCTCATTGAATTCGGCTATAACCTGTTTGCCAGAACCACGGTGGACAAAGCCGCACTTATCGGAGCACGCTACGCCGTGACCGGTCAGGGCTTTGACGACGGCACACGCCATGCACGCATTGTGCAGGAGGCCCGGAGACTGACGGGAGTTCTGGCCGGCAGTTCGCCGCAAAGCGTCACCGTCACCATTGGCAGCATTGCCGCCGGTGCGGGAGATGACGCCCTGATAGAAGGCGATGCAGGCCTGCCCTGCGACAGGGTTCAGGTACGGGTGGAATACCGTTACACTCCGGTAACCCCCGTAGTGGGCAGTCTGCTGGGACCGGAAATAACGGTGCAGGGCATCGAACGCATGATCAACGAACCATGGGTGGCATGCCGGTGAGCGTTCCCGTTCTGGCCTGCATGCCGGTAAACACCTGTATGCGGCCTGAAACGGCCGGAATTATCCGCCGGTTGCGCCCGCGCGCTTGCCCGGTGACAAAGGACGCCACCATGCACCATTCGCTCAGCCTGCTTTTTGTCACCTGTTCGGAAGAACTGGCGGACGGCATAGTGCACAGCGCTTCGGAATGCGGTCTGCACCCCGCCTATTCTCTTGTGGGGTCGGCTCAGGAGCTTTCCCGCGCGCTTGCCGAAGAATCCTGGGACATCATTCTGGCCGAACCCCATGTGGCGGGCATGCCGTGGCAGCAGATACTTGCGGCCGCGCGCCGTGTGCACGAAGGGATTCCTTTTGTCCTTGTCATGCCTGCCCCCGACCCGCAGGCCGCGGCGCAGGCCGTCCACGACGGTGCCGATGAAGTGCTGCTGCCTGCGGACTGGCATACCGGCGCCGCCCTGCAGCGGCTGCGCAGTCAGGCAGTGCTGAGCCGCAGACAAGGTGCCCGCCGCCGTTCACGCGCAGATGATGAAAAAGAATGGCGCGCGCTGGTCGAAAACACCATGGTCGGCATGTTCCGCTGCCGCCCGTGGGGCGAGCTGGTACAGGTGAATCCTGCTTTTGCCGCCATATTCGGCTACCGTTCCCCCCAAGAGCTGCTGAATGCCCATGCCGGAAAAAAGGGGCCCCATGTTCCGGCCGCAGAAATAAAAGAACTGCTGCCGGCACTGAGGAATGAAGGCCTGCTGACAGAATACGAGATGCACGCAGCACGGCCCGACGGTTCCGGCGTATGGCTTTCCGTCAATGCCAGAACCATACGGGGGGCCGCCGGAGAAATTTCGGGCATAGAAGGCACGGTGGAAGACATCGGCAACCGCAAGTCGGTCGAAAACATGATTGTCCGGGCAAAGCAGGAGTGGGAAAAAACATTCGACAGTGTACCCGACATAATCGTCCTGCTGGACAGCGACCTGCACATAAGGCGATGCAACATGGCGCTGGGAACGCTGCTGGGCCGCCATCCGCGCGAACTGGTGGGACAGGACAGCCGCAAAACACTTTTCGACGACGGCACACACGGCCCTGTGCTTGACTCGCTGCCTGCGCTGAGCCGCGGACAAAGCCATACCGAAGAACTGCACCTGCCCGCGCTGGGCGGACATTTTCTGATAACCTTTTCGCCGCTGTTCACCGGCACCGGATCAGATGCTGAACCGGAAGGCACCGTACTGGTGGCACGCGACATAAGCAGCCGCAAACAGCTGGAAGCACAGTTGCGCCAGGCTCAGAAAATGGAGGCCATAGGCACGCTGGCAGGCGGAATCGCTCACGATTTCAACAACATCCTCGGCGTGATGATGGGCTATACTGAAATGAGCATGGATGAAACCACGGAAGGTTCGGCCATGCAGCGGCGGCTGGACGCCGTACTCTCTGCCGGAAGGCGCGCCCGCGACCTCATCCATCAGATACTTACTTTCAGCAGACACGAAGAGCCTTCGCGTCATCCGCTCAACCTTGTTTCCCCCGTCAAGGAAACGGTCAAACTGCTGCGGGCTTCGCTGCCGGCCAACATTGCCATCGACCTGCGTACAGACACTGTGCCTCCCGTCAACGCAAACCTGAGCCAGATTCAGCAGGTGGTCATGAACCTGTGCGCCAACGCAGCCCACGCCATGCGCGGCCCGGGCGGCAACCTGCTGCTTGCGCTGGACAGCACCCTGCTCACCGCCGAAGAAGCGCGCCCTCTTTCCGTCCCTGCGGGCACGTATGTCCGCCTGCGTGTGTCCGACACGGGGCACGGTATCGACCCGCAGATACTGCACAGCATTTTTGACCCGTTTTTCACCACAAAAAAACCCGACGAAGGAACGGGCATGGGGCTGGCGCTGGTGCACGGCATCATCACCGCGCACGGCGGTACGGTATCTGTCTCGTCCGTACCCGGGCAGGGAACAGACTTCACCATACTGCTGCCCGCCACCGACGGACAGAATGTATCGGAACCGGGCGGGTCACTGCGCCACGCGGGCAGCGGCATTGTGCTGGTGGTGGATGATGAAAAAGCGCTGGCAGGCGTCATGGCCGATATGCTGCAAAGCATGGGATACACCCCGCGCATAGCCGATTCGCCGGCTCAGGCGCTGCACATGGTAAGCCGCGCCCCGCAGGAATTTGCCCTTGTGCTTACAGACCAGACCATGCCGGACATGACCGGAACAGAGCTGGCGGCACGCCTGCATGCGGTGCGCCCCGACCTGCCGGTCATTCTGTGCACGGGCTTCAGCGAGGGGCTTACGCGTGAAGCCGCACGCAAGGCCGGAATCAGCGAACTGCTGCTCAAACCCGTATTACGCGGCGATCTGGCAAAGGCGCTGGCATGTCTTGAATTTGACTGCGGGCTGTGACCGCAAAAAACCCCTGCCTCAAAAACGGCAGGGGTCAGGAACTGCAGCGCAGCAGAACAATCAGCCCAGCTTGATAACACCCAGACCGTTGAGCATGACCAGCAGCACCAACACGGGGGTCACCCAGCGCACCAGCCGGAACACCACGGACACCACAGAGGTGTTGTGCAGTTCTCCGCTGTTGGAAAGCTCGTCCTGCATATTCTTTCTGCCCCACACCCAGCCGATGAAAACACAGATAAGCAGCCCGCCGGCGGGCAGCAGAATATTGGACGACAGGTAATCGTAAAAATCAAAAAAATTCATGCCGAACACGGTTACATCGGCCATGGTGCTGAACGACAGCGTGGCAGGTGCGCCCGTAACCGCCAGCAGCAGCGCGGTAAGCACCGTAGCCGTCTTGCGCGACCAGCCGAGGGCTTCTGTCAGAAAAGCCACCGGCACTTCCATAAGCGACAACATGGCCCCGATGGTCGCAATGCCCGTAAGCACAAAAAAAGCAACCATGAACAGCTGCCCCGCAGGCATGGCACTGAATACCGCAGGTATGGTCATGAACAGCAGTCCCGGCCCGGCCGCCGGTTCAAAGCCGAAGTTGAACACAGCGGGAAAAATGGCAATGCCCGCCAGCATGGAAACCATGAGGTCTGCCAGCATGACACGCGTTGTGGTGACGGGAATGTTGGCGTCGGCGCGGAAGTAGCTGCCGTAAGTCATCATGGTGCCCATGCCGATGGACAGCTTGAAAAATGCAAGCCCCATGGCCATCAGCACCACATTGCCGGTAATCTTGCTGAAATCGGGATTGAACAGAAAGGCAAGCCCTTCCGCCGCCTTGGGCAGCGTAAGCGAGCGCGCGCAGACAAGCAGCAGCATGACAAAAAGAATGGGCAGCAGTGTTTTGGTCGTTTTTTCTATACCTTTGCTCACCCCGCCGATGATGATGTAGCTGATGAGCACCAGAACCCCCCACTGCCACATCAGCGAAGACCACGGCGCGCTGACCATGGCCCCGAAAACCGCTTCGCCTGTTTTAGGGTCTGTGGCGTTCAGCACACCGGTGACAGACTTGACGATGTAAAAAAACACCCAGCCCACCACATTGGTATAAAAGGAAAGAATGACAAACGCGGCGATGCATCCGGAAAGCCCCACCAGCCACCACGGCGTGCCCGGGGCCAGCTTGCGGAATGTGCCCACGGCGTTGCTGCGCGCCCTGCGGCCCATCATTATCTCCGCAATCATGATAGGAAGCCCCACAACCAGTGTGGCTATGATGTAAAGCAGAAGAAACGAAGCGCCCCCGTTTTCTCCTGTCATATAGGGAAATTTCCAGATGTTCCCCAGCCCGACCGCAGACCCCAGAGTCGCAGCCAGCACCCCCAGCTTTGATGAAAAGCCGTCGCGTTGATTTGTTGCCATATTCCTTCACTCTCCTCGTAAAGATACCCCCGGACATACCGGCGGGTGAATTTTCCTAGTCGCAGACGCTGTACGTTTCAACTAATTTTTCCATAATCTTCCAAAAAACAAAAGCGGCACTCTCATCAAGTGCCGCATAAAACGTTCTTATTTATTCATCATATAGCTTTCTCGCGTCGGCTTTAATCTCTTCGCGCACTGCCAGCCACTGGTTTTCAGCCCATTCGGGGCCGGGCTGTCTGCTGGGCATGACAGTAAGCTGTCCCGAGCTGCCCGCGCACGAAAGTTCCACCTGCACCAGTTCACCGCTGCGCACCGCCCTGGGCGAAAAAGAAGCGACAAAAGAAGCGGCATGAGCCACTTCTTCCGGCGTCCACGGGTCATCGTCTATCTGCCGGCCCACAGCTACCGGACCGGGAAAACCGCAGACCTTGAACACAAGATCGCCCTTTCTGGCCAGTTTGCGCAGGCCCTCGTTATCCGCCTTGTTTCTGCCCACTGTCAGCCAGCGGTTTGCCGCCCAGTACTGCCGCCCCACGTTGGCCAGTTTAAAATCGCGGGCCTGCGGGTCGGGCAGACGGCTGAGCACAGGCCAGTAACGGCGTGCATTTTCCTTTTCCGCCAGCTTGCAGCCCCCGGCCGGAGTCGGTATTTCGGGCAACCGGTAGTGTTCCGCCAGCGCCATCTGTTCCTTGCGTCCCCTGCCCGATATGGACAGCAGGCGTGAACGGTCTATCCAGCCCCGTTCTTCCGCCTCGGTGGGGTCGAGACGCAGGGCGCATAAAGGCCGTACAAGAATATCGCGGACTTCCGCATCTCTGCGGATTACATTGAGGGTGTCCCGCCGCTGCGACATGGGCCGCTGGCCCACCACTTCGCCGGATATGATGAATCTGGCACCGTATTCCTGCAGCAGCGCGCGGGTACGGCGCATCATCAGTATCTTGCAGTCCACGCAGGGGTTCAGCACCTTGCCGTAACCATGAGCGGGCCGCCCGCGCATCATGGAGACAAAGTCATCACTCACGTCCACCACGGCTATGTCCAGCCCGTACATGGATTCCCAGCGGTTCACCTCTCTGGGTTTGCCGAAAAAAGGCGTTACAAAATGCAGGCATTTGACACGCAGTCCCTGTTCCTGCACAACCTTGACCGCAAGTATGGAGTCGAGCCCGCCCGACAGCAGGGCAAGGGCATCGTACTGTTGCTGTATATCGTCGCTCATCCCCTCCTCATAAAGACAGGGGGCGTTGTTGGCAACTGCTCACTTTTTCGCGCGCGGAATTCTGACCCTGATGCCGGACCGCCTGCGGACGTTGCCCAGCCGTCCGGCTTCTGGTATTGCCTTTGAGCCAGAAACACTTTTTCCGTTCACGGAGTCCCACTCATGTCGAAAAAAACCAGCCTCACTCCTGAGGAAATGCGCCGCGAGGCGCTGAACACCGCGCTGAGCACCATAGAACGCAAGTATGGCTCCGGCTCGGTAATGAAACTGTCAGACGACGCGCATACCAATGTGGCTGTCATTCCTTCCGGCTCCATAGGGCTTGACCTTGCTCTGGGAGTGGGCGGAATCCCACGCGGACGCGTTACCGAAATATATGGTCCCGAATCATCGGGTAAAACCACCCTTGCCCTGCACATGATCGCCGAATGCCAGAAACAGGGCGGCACGGCCGCGTTCATCGACGCAGAGCACGCGCTGGATATCAATTATGCCCGGCGGCTGGGCGTAAAAACCGACGAGATGCTCATCTCGCAGCCGGACTACGGCGAGCAGGCACTTGATATCGCCGACATGCTTGTGCGCTCCAACGCCGTGGACGTGGTGGTCATCGACTCCGTGGCGGCGCTTATTCCCCAGTCGGAACTTGAAGGCAACATGGGTGAAACGCAGGTGGGCTCGCAGGCGCGGCTTATGTCGCATGCCATGCGCAAACTCACCGGCACCATTCACAAATCACGCACATCTGTCATATTCATCAACCAGATCCGCATGAAAATCGGCACCATGGGGTATGGCAGCCCGGAAACGACCACCGGCGGCAATGCACTCAAATTCTACTGCTCGGTGCGTATAGACGTGCGCAAGATACAGACCCTGAAAGACAAGGAAGAAGTGTACGGCAACCGCGTGCGCGTAAAGATTGTCAAAAACAAGGTTGCACCGCCGTTCCGCGAAGCTCAGTTCGATATTCTGTACGGTCAGGGTGTTTCGCGCACAGGCGAGCTGATCGATCTGGGCGTGGAAACGGGCATTGTGGAAAAAAGCGGCGCGTGGTACGCATTCGGCTCGGAGCGTCTGGGACAGGGCAAAGAAAACGTCCGCCAGATGCTGCAGGAAAACACCACCCTGCGCGAGGCTATCGAACAGAAGCTCCTTGAGCATCTGGGCATGCGTGAGCCCGTGCAGAGCGCGGACGAGGCCGAAAAACAGGACTGATGACAGCATCGCACCACGCCACGGCGCAGGTGCTGTGCTTTTCTGTTTGTGTTGTATAAAGTCTCTGCCGCCCCGAAAGGGGCGGCTTTTTTGAACACACGGACTGTCGCGCACGATACCATACTGGACAGGAGAGGAAACTGTGATCACTGCCAACGAAATCAGGCACCGCTTTCTTGAATTTTTCCGGAAGAACGGCCACGAGGTCGTGGATTCTTCGTCGCTTGTGCCCAACGACGACCCCACACTGCTGTTCACCAATGCGGGCATGGTGCAGTTCAAAAAGATTTTTCTGGGGCAGGAAAAACGCGCATACAGCCGCGCGACCACATCGCAGAAGTGTCTGCGTGTGGGCGGCAAGCACAACGACCTTGAAAACGTGGGCCGCACCGCGCGCCACCACACGTTCTTTGAAATGCTGGGCAACTTTTCCTTCGGCGACTACTTCAAGGAAGACGCCATACGCTTCGCATGGTCGTTCATTACCGAAGAACTGAAGCTGCCCAAGGAAAAGCTGTACATCACCATATACCGGGACGACGACGAAGCCGAAAAACTGTGGCAGAGCGTTGCCGGTGTGCCGTCCGAACGCATCTACCGGCTGGGCGAAAAAGACAACTTCTGGTCCATGGGCGACACGGGTCCCTGCGGGCCCTGCTCCGAAATTCATATTGATCAGGGTGCCGACATGGCCTGCGGGCCGGACTGCGGCATAGGCAAATGCGACTGTGACCGTTTTCTTGAAATATGGAACCTGGTGTTCATGCAGTACGATCAGGCCCCTGACGGCACCCGCACACCGCTGCCCAACCCCTGCATCGATACCGGCATGGGACTGGAACGCATAGCGGCTGTCTGCCAGAATGTGCGCTCCAACTTCGACTGCGATCTCTTTCAGGCGTTCATCAATTACACGGCCGAACTGGCAGGTGTATCCTACCGCAAAGATTCGGAAGACACCGACACGGCTCTGCGCGTCATCGCCGACCACAGCCGCGCCATCGCCTTTATGATTGCCGACGGCATTCTGCCGTCCAACGAGGGCCGCGGCTATGTGCTGCGCCGTCTTATCCGGCGTGCCTACCGTTTCGGCAGACTTATCGGGCTGGAAGGTTCGTATCTGTACAAAACGGCGCTCAAGGTTGTGGAGGAAATGGGCGGAGCCTTCCCCGAACTGCTTGAAAACAAAGACTTCATGGCCCGCGTGGTGCGTGAAGAAGAAGAACGCTTCAACAAAACGCTGGATAAAGGCCTGCTGCTGCTTGAGGACGAACTGTCTGCACTGACTGCCCGCAACAGCACCTGCGTTGCCGGCGATGTGGCGTTCAAGCTGTACGACACCTTCGGATTCCCGCTTGATATCGTTAATGATATCGCTGAAAAACGCGGTTTCTCCGTTGACGAGGACGGCTTTAAGAAACTGATGCAGGAGCAGAAAAGCCGGGCCAAGGCCGCATGGAAAGGCGGCGGCGAGCAGACTCTGGCAGCCCGTTTTCAGGCCCTGCTGGAAGAAGGCATCGCATCGGAATTTGTGGGCTATGACCATCTGTCAGCCGAAAGCCGCATCATCGCGCTGCTCGGCGAAGACATGGAGTCCGTCGAAGCCCTGCCTGCAGGTGCCGCAGGCTATCTGGTATCCACCCGCACGCCCTTCTACGGAGAATCGGGCGGCCAGCTGGGTGATACCGGCGACGCAGTTTCCGAAACCGGATCGGCTGAAGTGACTGACACTCTGAAGCCCTCTGCCAAACTGCTGGTGCACGTGGTCAAAGTATCTCAGGGCCAACTGCTGCGCGATCAGGCCGTTACCCTTACCGTACGCGAAGGGCAGCGCTTTGCCTCTGCGCGCAACCACACCTGCACCCACATCCTGCACGCCGCCCTGCGCAAGGTGCTGGGCGACCACGTCAAACAGGCCGGTTCGCTGGTCGGCCCGGAAAGACTGCGTTTCGACTTTACGCATATCAGTGCCATGACGCCTGAAGAAATTCTTGCCGTGGAAAACGAAGTCAACCGCGTCATTCTGTCCGATATAGCTCTCAACTCCGAACACATGGCCTATGACGACGCCGTACAGAAAGGCGCCATGGCCCTCTTCGGCGAAAAATACGAATCGGAAGTGCGTGTGGTTTCCATTCCCGGTGAATCTGTGGAACTGTGCGGCGGAACGCATCTGCGCGCCACCGGACAGGCAGGGTCTTTCTACATCACCTCCGAATCAGGAGTGGCCGCCGGTGTACGTCGCATCGAAGCCGTCACCGGATGGGATGCCGTACGGCTGTTCATGCGGCAGCGCGCTGAACTGCACGAAGTGGCAGGTCTGGTGAAAGGAAAGCCCGGCGACATTGCAGGACGTGTAAAAACACTGCAAAAAGAAGTACGTACCCTGAAAAAGGATATGGAAAAGCTGGCTGCGCAGGCTGCTTCGGGCAAGGGCCGCAATCTGATGGACAGCGTGGAGGAAGTGAACGGCGTAAAACTGCTGGCTGCCTCGCTGCCGGGTGCCAACGTGAAAGCCCTGCGCGAAGTCATGGACGATGTCCGTTCAAAAATGACCTCCGGCGTGGCATGTCTTGTGGCCGTAGATGGCGATAAGGTGCACATGCTCATTGCCGTAAGCAAAGACCTGCACGACCGGTTCACCGCACCGGCGCTTATCAAGGACGTGGCAGCCAGAATAGGCGGTTCCGGCGGCGGGCGCCCCGATATGGCTCAGGCCGGCGGCACCGACCCTCAGGGGGTTGAAGACGCATTTGCCTGCCTCAGGCAGATCATGGGAGCCTGATCTCTGCGGCGTCCACTGCTGCCCGCCGGCAACAGAGGATGAATGAAAAGCAAGGCCCGCCGCAAGGCGGGCCTTTTTACTGCGCAGGTCCAGACAGCATCGCAGTCCCCGCATAAGCCGCAAAACAGGCTTTTGTTCCGGCAGATGCAGCGTGGTGTGAAAACCCGTCTCCGGCTCATGCGCCCTCCGGCATTCCGGCACAGCCGCTGATGCCGCGTCCGCATCCTGCGCCGCATGTGCCGCATGTGCCGGGAACCGGTGCCGGCGCACAAAAAAAGAGCCTCCGCACGGGCAGAGGCTCCTGTAGTCGGTCTGCCGACAGCGGGGCTAGTCTTCTTCCACTTCGTAACCGGCCTTGCGCACCTGCTCTTTTACAAGTGACATGTCCACGCACTCTGCGGGGCCGTAAGTGATTTCACCGGTGGCAAGGTTGATGTGAACATCTTCCACGCCGTCCACAGTTTCAATGGACTTGGTCAGGGTAGCAGCGCAGTCGGGTGTCTGCATGCCGCGGACTTTCATTTTTTTCATTGCCAACCTCCGGAATTATTCAAAACCATACCGCGCAAGTATGGCATAGCCTGCAGGTGCCCACAAGAACAAAACAAACAGCGCGGACACCGCTTCCGGGTCCGCCCTGTGCAGACTGCCGGTGCAGACTGCCGCCGCAGCCTTCCTTGCGCACCTGTCCGTTATGACTTATCTGTGTGCCAGACACGGCAGCAGCGGCACCGGCCCTGCCGCCCCCGGACAAACAACAACATCAGGTGACATCATACCTCATGATTCATTTTTCCTTTACCGATTTAGGCTATGTCTACATGCTGCTTATCTGGCTTATCGCCCCGGCCATCGGCATATACCATGCCCGCAAAAAAAATCTGAATCCCTATTTCTGGGGTTTCATGTGCTTTATCATCCCGCTGTGCGTCTTTGCGGTGGTGGGCATACGGGCAGCCGGCGAACCGGTGCCCGCCATGTTCCGGGAAGAAGACCCCGCGGCGCAGGAAGACGGACAGCAGGCAGAGCCTCCCTCCGTCCCTGAAAAAAACGGAACCGCTTCCCGCAGCTGAGTCTGCTCCTTCCGTGTTGCCCTGTTTTTCCACGGTGCGCCCGCTGTTGCCGCGCGCACTGTTTTTTATGAATCTATCGTACCCCGAATGCCATGCATGAAAGAACTTTCCATATAATGACCTTTGGCTGCCAGATGAACGTCAACGATTCCGACTGGCTGGCGCGTGCCCTGGAAGCCCGCGGCTTTACACAGGTTCCGGAACATGAGGCCGCCATATACATCATCAACACCTGTTCAGTCCGCGACAAACCGGAACAGAAAGTCTATTCACTGCTCGGACGCATACGCAGAGAAACAAAAAACAGACGGAATGTGACCGTATGTGTGGGCGGCTGCGTGGCGCAGCAGATAGGCAAAGGCTTTTTCAAGCGGTTCAGTCAGGTCCGGCTGGTATTCGGCACCGACGGGGCAGCCAGCGCGCCGCAGGCCATCGAACGGCTGGTGCAGGAACCGCACGCCCGCATCAGCCTGCTGGATTTTTCCGAAGAATTTCCCGAACGCGATGCAGGGTGGGAAAACGGCGAAGTACCTGTCTCCGCGTATGTCAATATTATGCAGGGGTGCAACAACTTCTGCGCATACTGCATTGTGCCCTACACCCGCGGCAGGCAGAAATCGCGCAGTTCGGCCGCCGTGCTGGACGAATGCAGAACGCTGGTCGGCAACGGAGCGCGGGAAATCACCCTGCTGGGGCAGAACGTTAATTCCTACGGGCTTGATCCGCACGGCGACGGGACAACGTTTGCCCGGCTGCTGCATGACGTGGCTGCCATACCCGGTCTTGAAAGGCTGCGTTTCATGACTCCGCATCCCAAAGACATAGCCGGTGAAGTCATTGAAGCCTTCGGAGCGCTGAAAAATCTCTGCCCCAGAGTACACCTGCCGCTGCAGTCCGGTTCTGACAGAGTGCTCAAAGCCATGGGCCGCAAATACGACATGGCCCGCTACATGGACATTGTTACCCGTCTGAAAGCGGTCCGCCCCGACATTCAGATAACCAGCGACCTCATAGTCGGTTTTCCGGGCGAAACGGAAGCAGATTTTGAACAGACGCTGGATGCCATGCGCACCGTGCCCTTTGTTCAGAGCTTTTCATTCATCTATTCCGACAGGCCCGGCACACGGGCTGAGATGCTGCCCGGCAAGCTTTCGCGCGAAGAAAAAACCGCACGGCTTGTCAGGCTGCAGGAAGTGCAGAATGAATACAGTGAAGCAGCGCTGCAGGCTATGGTCGGCAAAACAGTCATGGTGCTGTTTGAAAGCCCCAGCCCCAAAAGTGCAGCCGGTTCCGGTACGGACGCACAGAATGCAGCGGAAGAATCGGGCCGGACGGCATCCTCATGGCAGGGACGGGACGAGCACGGCTTTATACTGAACGTACACCTGCCCGCACCCGCAGACCTGTACGGCAAAATAATGCCCGTCACAGTGACCGCCGCACGCAAACACTCGCTGACGGGCGAACCCGCGGGGGAATCATGCTGATTGAAATGAAAGTTCTGGGCCTGTCGCTGGACGAGACCAGCAAAGCCCCCATACTCATCCTGCAGCAGAAGGACGGCAAGGATGTCCTGCCCATCTGGGTGGGCGCCATGGAGGCCATGGCCATATCCATAGCCCTCAACGAGGAGGAAACGCCCCGTCCGCTCACACACGATCTCATGCTGTCCACGCTGTCTTCGCTGGGTGCCCGCCTTGTTTCCGTCAATGTGACCGGACTGCGGGAAGGAACCTACTACGCGGAACTGGAGATCACCTGCGGCAGCACCCTTTCCAGAGTGGACTCGCGCCCGTCCGATGCGGTGGCGCTGGCTCTGCGCGCCGGAGCCCCCATCCGCGTAAGTGATGAAGTGCTGCGGCTGGCCGAAGAGTCGCGCCTTAAACCGTCTCAGGGCGATCCCGCCCTGCTGCGCAGACCCGCTGACGCCGCTGCTTCTTTTCTCCGCCCCGAAGAAGCGGAAAAACAGTCCGACGAAGAACTGGAAGAGCTGCTGCGCAAACTGGACCCCGTCACAAGATATAAAATGTGACCGGAGACCTTCCGGCACCGCCGGTATTCACCACAAGGACGTACGATGATAGAACTGCGAGTCTGCTCTTCTCTGAGCCGGGGAAGCATGTCTCCGGCACAGGCCGCACGCATGGGGCGCTTGGCCGGACTGCGCGCCATGGTACTGACCGAACAGGTGGATTCCGTCACCATGACGGCCACTCTGGCACAGCTGGTGCCCGCAGTACGCCGGCTGTCTCTTTTCGGCGGCATAGAAGTTATCGCCGGTTGCGAAATAGCCCACATGCCTCCCGCGCTGATTCCCGACGCGGTGCAGGAGGCCCGCTCGCTGGGCGCACGGTTTGTATCTGTGCTGGGGCAGTACCTCGGGTCGTACGCGGAAGAAGGTACTAATCTGGCAGCCATCGGCGCAGGCTGCGACCTGCTGGCCGCCCCCGGCCTGATAAGTGAGGAAGAAGCCGCCTTTGCGGCCGAACGCGGCACGATGCTGGATATCACCGCCTGCGGTACGCAGGCTCTGGCCAACGGACATGTCGCCGTTGCGGCACGCGCCGCAGGTGCACCCGTTGCCGTCACGGGCGGCGTATGCGAGCCGTCGCAGTTCATCAATGCCGACCTGCGGCGCGCCGTGGCTCTGGGCGCGGGAATGACTCCGCAGGAATATGCAGAGACGCGCAGCCGCACCGGCGCGCTGCTCTCCGGACTGCTGCGTTCATAGCAGCTGACCGGCATTACCCTTCTGCCGGCCGCATACGACATGCGCCACCCAAACCTATTTTCCGGACGGCCTGCAAACCCTGCCCCCTCTGCTCCGGCGTCCGGTCATGCCGCCACAGCCGTCCTCTTGCCTGTCCTTAAACCTTGTCTCCGCATGCCCGCAGGTCCGGCCCGCGGGGGCTCCCGCAGCATCTCACCTGTTATAAATGCCCTCCGCGCGCAATTTGCGCATACTTGCACGCAGCAAAACTGCAACCTGCGCATGTGCCGCCCTCAGGCACAGCACCACCGTTTCCCTTTATTTCACACTGCCATTCATGTATGAATGCCATGTTTTTCACTCTTGCACCCCAACCCTGACCAGCGGACGCACCATGGACTTCTTACAATTTTCCATTCGCAAGCCTGTCTCCATTCTTGTGGGGGTCATTCTCATTGCGCTTTTCGGCACACTCGGACTGCTGGGCATGCCGTACCAGCTCAGCCCCACGGTAACCGAACCCGAAATAACCGTGCGAACCACATGGACAGGCGCCACGCCCTACGAAGTGGAACGTGATGTACTGGAAGAGCAGGAAAAAGCCCTCAAAGGGCTTACGGGGCTGCTGGTCATGGAAAGCACGGCTTCCAACGGACGGGGTGAAATCACGCTGCGCTTTGCTGTGGGAACCAACCTTGACGATGCAGTGCTGCGCGTATCCAACAAACTCGACGAAGTACCTTCATACCCCGACAACGTGGACCGTCCTGTCATCTCTGCCACAGGCGCCTCATCTTCGCCCATCGTCTGGATGGTGCTCAAGGCGCTGCCGGACAATCCGCGCTCGGTGGAAACATACCGCACTTTTTTTGAAGACGAGGTAAGGCAGGATCTGGAACGCGTCAAAGGCGTGGCCGAACTGATGGTTTACGGCGGCACCGAACGTGAAATGCAGGTGATGATAGACCCTTCCCGGCTGGCCGCGCACGGTCTGACCATAAATGACCTGCGCCGCGTACTGGAAGCTGAAAACGTCAACATATCGGCAGGCAATCTGGATGTGGGGCGCCGTGCCTACCGCATCCGCACTGTGGGCAATTTTTCTTCGCCCGACGATATCGAGCAGGTTGTCATCCAGTCCACCGGACAGAACAGGATACGGGTGGGCGACGTGGCCAGAGTCAGCTTCGGGTATGCAAAGCGCACGGTGTCCATCCAGCACAACGGCGATGCCGGTATCGTATGCGGCATCAAGGCCGAGCCGGGCGCAAACGTGCTGGACGTGACCAACGACACCGAAGCTGTCGTAAACGCTCTCAATGACGGTATTCTCAAAGAAAACGGCCTTTTCTTTGAATGGTCTTCCGACCAGCGCCCCTACATCAACGGCGCCATCGATCTGGTGAAACAGAACATCATCATAGGCGGTGTGCTGGCTGTATGCGTGCTGCTGGTGTTCCTGCAATCGGTATCATCCACCGTCATTGTGGCCGTAGCCATACCCATATCTGTTGTCGGCACATTCATTTTCATGAATCTGTTCGGCCGCAACCTCAACGTTGTCAGTCTGGCGGGCATTTCATTCGCGGTGGGCATGCTGGTGGATAACGCCATCGTGGTGCTGGAAAACATCGACAGGCACAGAAGCATGGGCAAGTCTCCCTATAAGGCCGCCTACGAAGGCACACGCGAAGTGTGGGGGGGCGGTACTTGCATCCACGCTGACCACGGTGGCGGTGTTTCTGCCCGTGGTCTTCATAGAACAGGAAGCAGGCCAGCTTTTCAAGGACATCGCCATCGCCGTCACCTGCGCCATCATTCTGTCACTGTTTGTTTCCATATCTGTCATCCCCATGCTGGCAAACCTCTTTTTTTCCTTTGCCCGCAAAAAAGGCCCCAGAAAAGGCATAGCAGCCGTCAATGCCGCAGGCAGAGGTTTTTCCGCTGTCATGATGGGCATTGTGCGCATGGCCCTGCGTAATGCGCTGACCAAATCGGTAACTATTCTGCTGCTTACAACCCTCTCGGTAGGGTCGGCAGTGCTCTTTTTTCCCAAAATGGAATACCTGCCGCAAGGCAACAGAAACCTTGTGCTTTCCATTCTCATACCGCCGCCAGGCCTTTCCATGGAAGAACGGCAGGACATCGGCCAGTACATCTACGCGCAGGCACAGCCCCATGTGCAGCAGGACACGGGAGGCATTCCCGCCATCGACAACCTGTTTTACGTGGGTGCGCCTGATTTCATGATGTTCGGTGCCACCAGCATGTACGAACAACGCGCCGGCGAGCTGGTGCCGTTGTTCAGCCGCATCATGAATTCTATTCCGGGCATGTTCGGCGTCAGCCTGCAGGCGGGTATTTTTCAGACTTCGCTGGGTAAGGGCAGAACCATTGAAGTGGACCTGCGGGCCGCAGACCTTGACCAGCTGGTGGCCGGTGCGGGGGCGCTTTTCGGCACGCTGATGGCCGAAATTCCCGGCGCCCAGATACGCCCGCTGCCTTCGCTGGAGCTGCTGTTTCCCGAAGTGCGCCTGATCCCCGACCGCGAACGGCTGCGTGCCGCTGGCATGAGTGCCGAAGATCTGGGCATTGCCGTAGACGTGCTGATGGACGGCAGAAAAATCAGCGAGTTCAAAGAAGAAGGCAAAAAGAAAATCGATCTTGTGCTCAAAACCGATGATACGGCGCTGAGCACCCCGGAGGCCGTATACAAAGCGCTGGTGGCAACACCGGCCGGCGGTACGGTGCCGGTTTCTTCACTGGCGCTGCTGGAACGTACCTACGGCATAACCCAGATACGGCATCTGGAACGCCAGCGTACCGTCACCCTGCAGGTGACGCCCCCGAAAGACGTACCGTTGCAGCAGGCCATGGAACAGATAGAAAACGACATCATTCCTAAACTGGAAAAAGGCCCCCTTGCCGGAATCAAATCGTCCATATCCGGTGCCGCAGACAAACTGACCCAGACCCGCAACGCCCTGCAATGGAACTTTCTGCTGGCGCTGGTTATCACCTACCTGCTGATGGCGGCTCTTTTCGGCAACTTTGTCTACCCGCTGCTCATCATGTTCACTGTTCCGCTGGCCGCAGCCGGCGGTATCATCGGGCTGCGTCTTGAAAACCTGCTGGTAGCCCCGCAACCCATGGACGTACTGACCATGCTCGGATTCATCATTCTTATCGGGGTGGTGGTCAACAACGCCATTCTCATCGTCCATCAGTCGCTGAACAATATCCGCGAACTGGGCATGGACCCGCAGCAGGCCATACGCGAATCCGTACGCACCCGCCTGCGGCCCATTTTCATGAGCGCGACCACCTCGCTTTTCGGCATGCTGCCGCTGGTGGTTGCGCCCGGTCCCGGGTCCGAACTCTACCGCGGTCTGGGTGCCGTAGTGCTGGGCGGGCTTGCCATTTCCACTCTGTTCACCGTGTTCGTGGTGCCTGCCCTGCTTTCTTTCTTCATCGGCATGGAAAAAACACTACCGAGGTACGAATAGCACGAAAACAGCCTCAACCCGTTTTTCCCGTACAGCAGCTCTAAAGAAAATCTGCCGGCTGCCGATTGCATAGGGTGTGGTAAAGCGCGTAACAGTCCGCACACGGACTACTGCGGAGTACACTCATGCTCGATTATTACCGTTTTAAACAGGTTCATGAACTGTATCTGAAAGGCCGCCCCGAAGAGGCGAAAAGCCTGCTGCAGGAACTGCAGACCAGCTATGTGGCGGCATGTGACGAAAACACGATGCTGAAAGCTCAGGTGCAGGAATACGAAGATATTTTATATATTTCTAAAAATCTCGTATTTGACGGTGCCAGCTACTGGCTGCAGACAGGCAGTATACGGCAGGGGCCGTTCTGCCCGGAATGTTATAACAAGGACGGCCTGCTGGTCAGGCTGGCCGAACAGGGCGGAGAGTGGCGCTGCCACCAGTGCGCATCAAATTTCGGCTACGAACGCACACTGAACCGCCAGCCGGAACGACCCGCCGTTGCGATGAGCCAGCGTATCGCCAAGGTCATTCCGTTGTACAAATAGGCTCGGATTGCGGGAGGGGATGATGACGACCATCAACCCGGGGGATCGCATATGTCATTCGAGCGCCTGTATATCGCCACAGGCTTGTTCTCCATACTGGCACTGGTATCTCTTGCCTGCAAGGTATGGGGATGACCCGAAGTCCCGACCGCCCGCTTTGCGGGCGGTTTTCTTTGTACAAGGCTAAAGCCGCCGCAGCTTCAGCCGATATGATTGTCAGTAACGGCCGCTCTTCTCTCCCCCTTGCGGGCGGCACGGCAACAGGCTGACCATCATGAATGAATCTACGGCGCGTACGGCGCCTGCATTTTCCGCTTCTTCCGGCAACGGGTTTGCGGCACTGGCCGTTTCTGCCAGCACCGGTGTTCTGTCGCTGGACAAAGCCTCGCTGCGCAGCTGCGGCATACGCACAGTGCACACGTTCAGTTCCGGTGTGCAGGCCGCGCAGTGGCTGGATACCGAAAGCACACGGCACAGTCAGACCCACTGGGCCGGTGTGGATGTCATCCTGTGTGACGACACCCTGCAGGATATGTCCGGTCTTGAATTCAACGCCATACTGTCAAGACACCCCCTGCTGCAACGTATCCCTGTCATTCTGCTCAGCGCCTCCGCCACGCGGGCATCGGTTGCCCGGGCACTGCAAAGCGGCTGCTGCGGCATGCTGCTGCGGCCCTATACCATGGAACGCTTTGCAGCCCAGATGCAGCGTGCCCGTACCATCATGCGCAGAAACACCGCCGCCGCCCTGCTGATGCACACAGGCGAACAGACGCTGGACAAAAAACAGTTCGACGAAGCGCTGGCCGCATTTACCAGCGTACTGACGGCGCGCGGCGAACCGGATGATGAGTATTTTGCCAGAGGCATGGAATACCTTTCCGAACAAAGGTACGACGCGGCACTGAAAGCTTTCGGCCATGCCGCCCGCATCAACATGCTGCACGCCGAAGCCCTGAACGGCATGGCCCGCTGCTGGAAAGCCAAGGGTAATACCGACAACTATCTGCGATGTCTCAAACTTGCCGGAGAAGCCCACCTGCGATGTGAACGGTTCCGCGAAGCCCGCGCGGTATTTGCCGAACTGATGCAGGTGAGCGGCACAGAAGCCAACCCTATGCTCCAGAGTGCCGCGGCACTGGTGCGTGAGGGCAGACTGTCAGTGGCCGCGGGGGCGTTTCTGCACGGTTCGCTGCTATCGCCCGAAATCCCGCTGCACGAAAGCGTGGCAAGGGCCTGTCAGTTCACTTCGTGCCCGCAAAGCGCCATGGAACAGATATGCTGCGCCATTGAAACCATTGCAGGACCTTCGCGTGCAGAACCGCTGCGTAAAAGGCTGCTGGCGCCCGCTCCGCAGCGGCACGACTCTGCGCCCCGCAGCGAAAGCCACTTTCCCCGCCTGGAAGAAATTGTGGCAGTGGCACGGCACACCATACGCCTGTACAGGCAGTCCGCGGCCTAGGCCCCATAGCAAAAGACGCCGACCCTCAGGGCCGGCGCCTTCATAACCTCACCGGGCCGTTAGGAATGCGCTCTGCGCATCCCGTCTGTATGGCTGCGATTACTCAAAAAACCGGTGCTTGATGTTCTGGCCGTCCACAATAAACACAACGGCTTCGGCAATATTGGTGGAAAGATCGCCCACGCGTTCCAGCGCACGCGAAACAAGAATGGTATGCACAGCCCGTTCAACCGCGGGGCTTTCTTTCGACATATAATCCATAAGCGCCTTGAGCAGGTCGACCTCCAGCGCGTTGCACTTCAGATCCATCCTGCACACTTCAAAAGCCGTCTCAACGTTGCTGTCACGGAAACACGCCAGCGCATGGGCAAACATGTTTCCCGCCACATCGGCAAGCTCTGTCAGCTTCTCACTGAACGGCAACGGCGGGCGCGATGCCAGAAACATTGCCTTTTCCGCTATATTCACGGCTTCATCGCCTACACGCTCCAGATTGATGCTGACCCGCTGTATACCCACCACAGTCCGCAGGTCCACAGCCATGGGCTGTTCCAGCGCAAGCAGTTTCAGGCTCAGATCATCAATCTCGCATTCCATCATATTGATATCGCGGTCATGATCAATGACATACTGCGCCAGCTCATAATCGCGCTGGTGAAGCGCCTTGACGGCAGTTTCGAGGTTCCGCTGGGTATATGCCGCCATCTCAAGCAGCTTGACGCGCAGAGTGGCCAGTTCCTGATGAAAATGTGTTGCCTTGGGCATAAGGTGCTCCTGCTAGCCGAAGCGCCCGGTTATGTAGTCTTCGGTCTGTTTGTTGCCGGGCCGCGTAAACATCACTTCGGTGTCGCCCGTTTCGATGAGACGGCCCATGTAGAAAAACGCGGTCACATCTGACACGCGCGCTGCCTGCTGCATGCTGTGGGTCACAATAATTATCGTGTACTTCTGCTTGAGCGTGTGAATAAGCTCTTCGATTTTCTGCGTGGCTATGGGATCAAGAGCGGATGCAGGCTCGTCCATAAGCAGCACTTCCGGCTCCACGGCAAGCGCACGGGCAATACACAACCGCTGCTGCTGCCCGCCGGAAAGTCCCAGTGCCGAATCATGCAGCCTGTCTTTCACTTCATCCCATAGCGCCGCATGGCGCAGGCTTTCTTCCACCTTATCTTCAAGACAGTTTTTATCTTTAACCCCGTTCACCCGCAGACCGTAGGCCACATTTTCGTAAATGGACTTGGGAAAGGGGTTGGGTTTCTGAAACACCATGCCCACACGCCGACGCAATTCCACCACATCAACCTGCGGATCATAAATATTGTCATTATCGAGGCATATCTCACCCTCGACCCGCGAAATGGGAATAAGATCATTCATCCTGTTAAGACAGCGCAGGAACGTGCTTTTGCCACAACCGGAAGGCCCTATGAGCGCCGTCACCTGATTGTTGCTGAATTCCAGACTGATGTCGTGCAGGGCCTGAAAATCTCCGTAAAAGAAGTCCAGTCCCTTTGAATGCATCTTTGTCAAGCTTGCCATGTGCTTACCGTCACTCCGGTTATTCTCTGAAGCGATACCCAACGCCGCGTATGGTTTCGATATACCCGGCATAGTCGCCTATTTTCTGGCGCAGCCTGCGCACGTGGGTATCCACAGTGCGGGCATAACCTTCAAATTCATATCCCCAGACCGTGTTCAGCAGCTGGTCGCGGGTCCGCACGCGTCCCCTGTTGCGTACCAGCTCGAAAAGCAGCTTGAACTCGGTGGCGGTCAGGGTCACCTCATCGCCGTCAATCTCCACCCGGTGGGCTTCGGTATCCAGACTCAGCCCGTTCACCCGCCAGCGGGTCCGTTCTTCCTGCTCGGTAAACGGCGCCCCGCGCTTAAGCACCGCCTTGATGCGCAGCACAAGCTCGCGGGGACTGAACGGCTTGACGACATAATCATCAGCGCCCAGCTCCAGCCCTACGATGCGGTCTACCTCTTCGCCCCGCGCCGTCAGCATAATAACGGGCGTTTCCTGCGTTTCAGGCATTCTTTTCAGATCCTTGCAGACATCAAGTCCGTTCATGCCGGGCAACATCAGGTCCAGCACCACAAGATCCGGTTTCTCACGCATCGCCAGCTCCAGTCCGGTTTTTCCGTCCATGGCGGAAAACACCTCGAAGCCTGCGGACTCCAGCGTAAATGTGAGCAGCTGGAGGATATCCCCGTCGTCCTCGACGACGAGCAAGCGATCCTTCGCCATATCGTTCAAGCCTCCGGTTAGTTACGGAATGCCTTACAACATCCCAGAGTGACAACTTGATGGGCACATGGTTACAATCACGTTACGCCGGAGCAGCATACTGCAATGATTGTATAAAAATATTTTATTCTTGCACGACGGTAACATGTTGTAACAAACAACCGGCCCTGCCCGCCATGAAAAACGACAGCCGCTCCGGAGTACCCGAAGCGGCTGTCGTTTTTCGTGCGCAGTACGAAAACAGAATATCGTTAAAATGAAACAAGTCCCAGTTCGCGCATCCGCAGGTGGATTTCGCGGCTTACCCAGGCATCTGTGGCGGCGTAACTTATCTGTTGCCTGGACAGTTCCAGATTACTCCAGTTTGAACACTGGGCAGCTTTGGAAATGCGAAATTCAAGCAGATTTGCCGCAAGGTTACGCAATCCGTGAGTTTCCATGCCCAGTTCACGCGCCACCTCGCCCAGATCGACCACTGCGGCGTCTTCAAAACAGGCCAGTTTTTTCAAATCCTTGATGTCGTCACGCACCGCAACACCGGTCTTCACGATATGCGGAGACGACAATACGTCCTGTATGCCTTCACTGAAGGCCACCCAACCAAGATGGATAAGATAGACCATATCCCGCGCCGCAAACTGGATAAGCGAAGGCAGATTCATCTTGCCCTTGCGGAACGTGGGACGGGTCTCTGTGTCAAATCCGATCAATTCTTCAGAATGCAGCGCCCGCAGCGCCGCTTCCAGCTCGTCTTCTGTACGCACAAGCGTAACAGGACCGGTATACCGCCGGAGAGGCAGTGAATTGATCTCATCCTTACTGAATTTTTTTGTATACTTTTCTGGAATATTCTTCATTGAGCAGGGTCCGGTAAGTCGTGGCCGGAAGAAGCCGGCGGCGTTCTAATACATGAAGCGCCCCCCTTCCGTAAACCCCCGGATGCCACAAACTGCGGCTACATACGCGCCACAACCAAAAAAACAGCATGCAAAGAAGCTGCAACCGCGGAAAAAACAGCCCGTGCCGTGTCTGGCCGCATGCCTGCCAAAGTCAGCTGCATTGCTGCGGGACGGCACACTGCCGTACAGTCGCGGCACAGTGTGCACGAAATTTCCGGCCGGCCTCTTTGCAGCGCTGCAGGAGTAATGGCGGAATAGCGGCACACCCGCATGCATGCGCCGCACTGCGTGCACCCCTGCCCCACGCGCATGCGCCACGGCGAAATCCGGCCCGCCAGAGCCGCCACCATACCAAGCGGACACCACACCGAGCAGTGCACCACACGCCCGGCCCGGCGGCTGAAATAAACCATCACCCCCACGCTACACAGTCCGAAAAAAACCGCCGCCGTCGCTGCAGTAAAAGAAGAAGCCCCTGCCATGCGCAGCAGCACCGCACCGCCGAACACAACACCGGCAAGCATCCCGCGGTACAGCACACGGGCCCTGCGCGATACCGGCGCCTGAGCCCCCTGTGCCAAACGGCTGCACCGGTCATCCCACGCCCCCACATAGCAAAGATGGCTGCACCACGCAGGCCCCAGCAGCAATACCGAAACACCGAACAACCCCAGCATGAAAAAGCCGTCGCCTCTGAATAACGGCGCCGCTACAATCAGCGCAGGCACCGGCAGATGCAGATTGCCCGTCATAAGCAGCATGTCGGCCCCCAGCAGCCCCAACGCCAGCTGACCGAAAAACACCGCAGAAAACAACGCCCATATCCGCGGGCGCACAACCCGCGAAGAAGCAGGGGCATACAGCAGACGGGCAACCCATGCGGCATATACCGAAGCCGCCAGCATCTGCACCCATCCGGCCCCCGGCCAGAAACGGTCGGCCAGCAGCGGCATAACCGGGGCGGCCCTGTGCCGTACCGCCCACAGCAGCGCAAAAGCCATCAGGCAGGCCGCAACCTGCAGTCCCGCCGTCTGCCGGTGACGGCTGTACCGGCGGGCCGCGGCCTTGCCCAGCAGAAGCAGCATGGCCCCGCCGGTGAAAGCTATGACCGCACCCATGATGACCGCGGGTCGCACCCAGTCCGCACCGTCTGCAATGCGCCCCTGAACAAGCAGGGAAGCCGTATGCGCCCAGCTGTAGCCCGCGCCGGTCAGCAACACCGCCCCTGCAGCACGCAGCCAGGCACTGCGCAGCCACAGCAGCATGGCGGCAGCGGCCAGCGCTGCGGCCAGCCAGATATGACCGGCGCGCAGCCAGTGAGCGGCAAAAAGCAGTACGGCAAGACAAGGCGCCACAGGCAGCAGCCACAATGTCACGGTGCCGCAGACCGTCAGGTCATCGC
This sequence comes from Oleidesulfovibrio vietnamensis, assembly GCF_055388115.1. Lineage (NCBI taxonomy): Bacteria > Pseudomonadati > Thermodesulfobacteriota > Desulfovibrionia > Desulfovibrionales > Desulfovibrionaceae > Oleidesulfovibrio > Oleidesulfovibrio vietnamensis. Next base: position 1,465,949 of record NZ_AP042419.1, on the reverse strand, counting down.
GTCCTGCAGACATAGTCTTCAAACTCCTGCCGCCTGCTTTCCACTAATGTGCCGAACCGCAGACCGGCTTCGTAGTGCAGCATGTAAAAATCAAGACTGCGTCTGAGAATTTCAAGAGCAGATGCGCCATCGTAAACACCGGGCAGCGGTGTGGCCAGACGCGGTCTGCGTCCCAGCCGGCCGCCCGCAATCACACGCAGCCCCTGCCGGCGGCAGCTCAGCGCTTTTTCCGGACAGCGCAGCAGACACTGCCCGCAATCAATGCACCGCAACGGGTCAAATGCAGGTACGCCGGAGCCCATGTCTATGGCGTCATCAGGGCATGCCGCGGCACAGCGCCCGCACCCCGTGCACACGTCTTGATGCACGCCGGGCGTGCACACACTGATAAATCCCATATCGGCGACATGCGGGCGCGCGCAGCCGTTAGGACAGCCGGACACCGCCACACGGAAAACATGGTGCCAGCGCAGAGGCCCGCGCAACGAGTTACGCAAAAAAGCATCCCATGGTGATGCCTGAAGCACGCTGTCCACCTGAGCGGTAAATCCTTCGGGCACATGCAGCCCGAAACGGCAGTTTCTACCCTGCGCTCCCCGGCAGGCGGTCACTTCCGCAGTCTGTGTCACTAATTCTGACATGTCAGCTCCATCATGATGTTATACAGGGCAGGCAGGCAGTGTATCGCCCGGCAGAGCCTTGTCTGTGATGCAGGTCACATTGTCTGCACACAAAAAAAAGCCCGTCCTGCACGGACGGGCTTGCACGGCGGCAGAATCACTTGCCGATGCAGAACGAATCAAAAATCCTGTTCAGAATATCATCCGGCGTGGTTTCGCCCGTGATTTCTGAAAGAACCGAGCAGGCAGACTCAAGGCGGACTCCCGCAAGGTCATACGGCACTCCCGAAACGATATCGGCAGCCAGCGCTTCCAGCTCTTCAAGCGCGCGCCGCAGGGCTTCCGTCTGGCGCAGGTTGGGTGCCATATCCGATGCGGCAGCATCTGCGGTCAGCGCGTTGCTGCGGCGCAGCACCATCTCGCGCACGGCTGCGGCCAGAGAATCCATCCCCTTTCCTTCACGGGCAGATACAGCCACATAAGGGCGACCGGCAAGTGACCGGACACACCTATCCAGTTCATCCTCGGTCGCGGCATCGGTCTTGTTCAGCACAACAAGTACAGATCCGGCTTCCATGGCGGCCATAAGTTCCTGCTCATGCGGGCCGGTGCCCAGACGTGAATCCACCACCAGCAGCACCAGATCAGCCTGAGCGGCAAGGTCGCGGCTCATGCGCACACCTTCCTGCTCCACGATGTCGCCTGTCTCGCGCAGACCGGCGGTATCAACCAGACGCACGGCCAGCCCGTCCAGCGTAATGCTTTCTTCCAGAAAATCACGTGTGGTGCCGGGAACGTCCGTCACTATGGCCCGCTTTCTGCCCAGCAGGGCATTAAGCAGACTTGATTTGCCGGCATTCACCTGTCCGGCCAGCACCACCTGAGCTCCTTCACGCCAGCAGCGGGCCCGCTCGTAGTTACCGATAAGCTTGCGGATAGCATCCGCAGTTTCTTCAACTGCGTGCATAAAATCGGCCGGGGCAAGACATTCCACTTCATCCTCTGGAAAATCGACCGCCACACACAACTGCACACGTACCAGTTCAAGCCGTTCGCGCAGGGCGTTTATGTGTCTGCCAAGCATGCCGTCAAGACGGGCCTGCGCCAGCCGGACGCCTTCCGCCGCCGGGGCCGCTATCATCTCGGCCACAGCCTCAGCCTGCGTCAGGTCCATGCGACCGTTAAGAAAAGCCCGTCGGGTAAATTCGCCGTGCGCCGCGGGCCGTGCGCCCTGCCGCAACACCGCATCCAGCACCGCGGCAAGAATGGCAGGCCCGCCATGGCAGTTGATTTCCACCACATCTTCACCGGTAAACGTACGCGGTGCAGGCATGTGCACCGCCAGCACATCGTCCAGAATCCTGCGCTGCGGCGTACCGTCATGAATGCGCCCATGATGCAGCACCCGCGGTCGGAAACCGCTGAAACCGGGCGATGTGGAGTCGAACAGGGCTGTAAGTATGGCATGGCTGCGCGGACCGCTCAGCCGGATGATGCCCACCCCGCCCTGCCCCAGCGGGGTGGCGACGGCGGCTATGGTGTCTGTTCCGTGATGCTGTGACATGATGCTGTGTTCCTGAAAAAAATGAACCGGCGTTGAATGGACGCCGGAAACAAACCGTTGCGGCACGGCACGGGCGTACCGGCTGACTATACATAAAAAGCGGAGGAAAATCCTGTGGACTTTCCTCCGCATATCTTCGGCTGGCGGCGGGTTAGCCTTTGCGCCGGCGCAGGATGACCACCCTTTTCATGGGGCCTTCACCTTTGCTTCGGGTCTGGATTTCTCCATCTTCCTGCAGTGCAAGGTGCACTATGCGCCGGTGATAGGAACTGAGCGGACGCGTGGACTGGGGTTTGCCCAGCGTCTTTGCCCTGTCGGCAAGATGCAGTGCAAGATCGCGCAGCTTGTCGTCCTGACGTTCGCGGTAGTCACCGGTATCCAGCTGGATACGCACCGGGGTTCCCAGTTCTTTGGCCACAATGCGGTTTACCAGATACTGGAACGAAGCCAGCGTCTGACCTTCGCGCCCGATGAGCAGCCCGGAATTGTCACCGCAGTCTACAGAAACCTTGACGCGGTTGTCGTCGATGCGTGCGGCAAGCTGCACCTCTCCGATGACAGGCAGAATAAGTTTTTCAACGGTTGTCTGCACCAGCGAAAGAACTTTTTCCTGATCCAGATCGGCCAGATTGACGTTGACGGCAGAATCGCCGTTGTCTTCGTCACCGTTCTGACTGTCATCAAAATCGTCGCTCTGCAGCCCTTCGGGCAGCAAGTCTTCCGGCGCAGCGTCCGAGGCGGCGTTTTCATCCTGACCGCGGGAAGCGTCGTCGCCTCTGCTCCCTGACTTGCGGCGCGGACGCGGACGCCGTCTGCGCGAACGGCTGCGGCCGTTTTCATCTTTTTCCGCCGGTTCTGCAGCAGACTGTTCTGCTGTTTCTTCCGCCTGCGGGGCTGCCGCAGCAAAAGCTGCACCTGCAGCGGCTTCTTCAGCTTCACCGCTTCCGGAAACAGGCCCCTTGCGGACGTTACCGGCTTTAGGTGCGCCGCCGGAAGCGCCCTGCTCTTTTCTGCCCCTGCTGCCGCGCCGCGAACGCGATGAACGGGGTCTGGACTCCTGTCCTTCTTCCGTTTCCGGACGTGCGGTGTTTTCCGGCTGCGCCTGTTCGGCGTCTTTTTCAGCCTTTGCGGGGGCGGAATCCTGACGGGGCTTTTTATCCGTCTGCTTACCTGCGGTATCTCTGGTGTCGCGCTCCTTTCTGGCGGATTCATCCTTTCTGGACTGTGAATCCTCCCGCGACATAAAGCCCGTCGAACGGCCGCGCTTGTCGGCCACGGGCTGGTCGAACGACATTCTTCTTGCCCTGATGCGCGCTTTGCGTGCGCCCACAAGCCCGAAAATTCCGGACTTGGCATCATTCAGAATATCAATCTCCAGTTTTTCCCGTTCGGTATCAAAGTGGCGGCATGCCTCCCTGATGGCGTCGTCCAGACTTTTGCCCTGAAACTCCTTGAATTCATCCATTTATTCACCTCGAAGTCAAACGCAGTTGTCAGGCGAAGCCTAGGACTTGCGGAGCATCCACCACTGCTGTCCGATGGAAAGCACGTTGTTGACGAGCCAGTACACCACAAGCCCTGCGGGGAAGTTGAGGAACATGAAAGTAAAGACAACGGGCATGAACATCATGATCTTCGCCTGAGTGGGGTCGGCGGGCGCAGGAGTGAGCCGCTGCTGCAACAGCATGGTGGCACCCATCACAACGGGGGTGATGTAGAAGGGGTCCTTGGCCGACAGGTCGGCCAGCCACACGATGTCGGTAAAAGGCAGATGCGCGATGAAAGGCGCATGACGCAGCTCGATGGCGTTGAGCAGGCCCTGATACAGACCCAGAAAAACCGGAATCTGAAGCAGCATGGGCAGACACCCGCCCGCGGGGTTGACCTTGTAGGTCTTGTACAGCTCCATGACTTCCTGATTCATGCGCTGACGGTCGTCCCCGTATTTTTCTTTGATTTTCTGCACCATGGGCTGCAGCTTTTTCATCTGCTCCATGGACTTGTAGCTTTTCTGCGACAGAGGCCAGAAAAGCAGCTTGACCAGAATGGTCAGGATGATGATGGCCACACCGTAGTTGCCGGCATAAGAGTAGAAGAACTTCAGGCCGGAAACCAGCGGTTTAGCAAGGAAGGTGAACCAGCCGTAGTTGAGAGCCTCATCAAGATGATAAGGCATGGCGGCCAGTCTGTCGCTTTCCTTGGGACCAATGTAGTAGCCGATGCCGAACTCGGCAGAGGAACCGGACGCTATGGAAAGAGAGCTGTTTTCCACCACGGAACGGTACACACCGCCTTCCAGCACGCCCTTGAAAGGCAGCGCGCCTTCGGCGGGGGCCATGACAGCCATGAAATAGTTGCACATCACGCCGCCCCAGTTCACGCCCTCGTCAACCTTGACACCGGTTTCGCGCAGATCATCGGCAGATGTTTCCTGATGAAAACCGTCCTGATACCACGCCATGCGGGTCAGGTTGTAAGCGCCGCCCTCGGGGCTCAGGCTGGTCGTGCTCAGCGTCATGCCCAGACGCACGTCGCGCGAAACACCGGCAGTATCGGTCAGACGCACCTTTTCGCTGATGAGGTAGGTTTCCGGATCAAAGCTGAGGGTTCTTTCAAACCGCACACCGTCCATTTCACCTACAAAGACCAGCTCGCCTTTGCCGGAACCGTCCAGCTTCAGGTCATCGCCTTCAAACTGCCATGCGGCCAGCTTCCACGTGGGCTGACCGTTCAGCAGCAGCCCCATGGGGGCCTTTCCGGCGGCTTCCGGCGTGACAAGCTCCACCAGCGGAGCACCTTCTTCGATGCTTTCGGTATACTTTTTCAGCCGGAAATGCTTAAGCACGCCACCCTGACTCTGAAACACCGCGGTGTACAGCGGGGTGTCCACTTTTACCTCGCGCCCTTCGGTGGGGGCAAAAGAGGATGCGGCAGGGGCGGAAGCGGTCTGCACCGGCTGCGCTACAGGCTCGGAAGCCTTCTGCTGTACGGCGGTGGCGTTTTGTTCCACAGGGGCGGGAGCAGGTGTCCAGCCCATGAACTCTGAAAGATAAGACCAGCCAATGAGAACAAAAAGGCTGAGCACAACGGCAATGATCGGACGCTTGTTTTCCATGAGACGTCAACAGCTCCTGACGCGTTTCGCGTCTTGATGTCGGGATTCTGGTACGGGGTCATAGCCACCGGCGCACAAAGGATTGCACCGGAGAATGCGCCGGAGGGCAAGAAATCCGCCTTTGATGATGCCGTGCCGCAGCACGGCTTCCGCGGCGTATGCGGAACAGGTGGGAACAAAACGGCACGACGGCGGGAATAGCGGCGAGATGAAACGCTGATAAAACCTGATGGGAAGGATCGCGATTTTGCGCAGTTCGATGGTCATGGCGTTCCGTCATTAGCCTCGCGGCACAGGCTGTCGCGGATCTCACGCATCAGGGGCAGCAGCTCCTGCACGGCAAGATCAAGCGTTACACGCCTTGGATCGAGGCGGCGCTTGGGCACAACAACTAAGTCCATGCCCCCCGGCATATCATCCTGATAAAGGCGGAAAAATTCTCTGAGAACACGCTTTGTCCTGTTGCGGCGGACAGCGTTTCCCACCTTGCGGCTCACGGCGAGCCCGTAGCGCCACACCGGCGCGGCACCCTCTCGTTCAAGGGCAAATACGATGAAATGCTTAGAAAAGTAACGGCGGCCTGTATTGTAGCAGGCTACGTAATCAGGCCGCCGTGTCAAACGACTTGGACGAGCCAGCACTATGCAGACAGCTTAGCTCTGCCCTTGGCTCTTCTGCGGCGCAGAATAGCGCGGCCACTGGGGCTGCTGGAACGAGCACGAAAACCGTGAGTTCTTTTCCGGCGGATCTTGCTCGGCTGATACGTTCTTTTCATGGGACACTCCTTACAAAAAAATGAACGGACCTTCTTAGGAAAAAGGCTGGGCCCGCGTCAAGGATTACTTTCAAGAGAAGCCAAAGGGGTATAATGCCCGACAGCCGCACAAAAAGCAAGCAGCCGGCAACCGGTCCGGAACCGCCTCGGCCTCGCGATTGCAGGCGGTGAAGCCCGCATCCGGAGCGAAGCCTTGCAACGGGGCGGCGCATCTTCTTAGGCTGTTTTGCGCAGCAATTCAAGCAGAAAGAACGCAAAACACAACCCGCCCGCCCGCCGGCGGACACAGCCGCTGCAAAGCAGCCTGAACAGGCGCAGAAAAGCTACTTGAACGGGGCGAACCCGCCGGTAACCGTATCACCTGCTTCTTCCCGCTGTACCGGAACTTCCGGCACAGCGGATTCACCGGGCGCAAACACCCTGTGCCGCTGCGCATACCGCGACCACAGTCCGCTGTCAAAGGGCTTCGGCGTGCTGAGCAACGCCCGCACCGCACCGGTGTTGGGCACCGAAAATTCATGGGCCGCAACAATGGAACGGTCATCCAGCCGCAGCACCCGCAGCGAGACAAAAACCTCTCCGCGTGCAACCACATAGTTGCCCAGCAGCACGGCCTGCGCGGCATACCGTGTTTCCAGCATTTTTGCAGTTTCACGGGTCATCATGAATTCTCCTTCATGCCGGCGCGAAACCAGTTCCGCCCCCAGCCGCACATCCATGACGCGGTATCCGTGCTGGCCCAGGCGTGATGCCACCTGCTGCGAAACCAGCCTGCCGAATGTCGATGTCTGCCCGAAGTCATTAAGCTCCACCAGCGAGGCCACCAGAACGGGACTGCGGGTACTGAGACGCCGCGCCAGCGCCGCGTGCAGTGCATCCGCTGCGGCAAAATCCGCTCTGGTCAGAAAAGATTCACTCTCTGCCTGTCCTGCGGCGCTGTCTCTGTATTCCGGCATTCTGGTGGCGGCACCGTTTACCGCCGCGCGTACCGGACTGTGCACCAGCGCGCACAGCAGCAGAGCGGTTGCCACCGCTGCCGTCAATACCTTCATGCCTTCCTGCCCGAAAACCATAGCGTGCTCACGCATTGTCTGTCGCTCCATGCGGACACCGCCGCGGTTACCGGTTCACCACACGTACCGGCAGCGCCTCGTACTCTTCCACAAAGGTGCCGCTTTCGCCGGGGGCCATATACAGCTCCCAGTCCGGGTCGTTGATGTAATAAACCGAAGAGGTGTGCACCACATACCGGTTGTTGTGCGACATGCTCACACTGATGACCACCTCGTTGTCGGAAGGACGAGCCACGGCCCCTGATGCCAGATCAGCCAGAATGCCCGCGCCTATGGCTGCGGGAATCCATTCCGATATGGATTCAAGGCCCCGCGCAGCGGAAACACCCGCCGCAATGGCTGTAAAGGTGCCCACAGGCGGACGCTGATACCGCGGCGAATGATGCACCACATACATGGCGTAATCCACGTTAACGTTATCTTTTTCCCTGTTCAGAGAAACCTGCAGGCCGCGTGAAACCAGTTCGGAAGTAAGCAGCCGGTAAAACCCCACGGCAAAAGGCCGGCTGCCGGGCGACCGCAGATACAGCGGCACCGTAAGCAGGTCGTCCCTGTCGCCCAGAGCCTTTTCAATTCTGTCGGCCACGTCTGACGCCAGCACCTGCCAGTGACCGGCAGACTGCATCTTGTACTGCGGCGTTGCCGGATACGTGGCTGCCACGGGCAGCTGAGACCGGTAGGCGGCGCAACCGGCAAGCATGAACGCGGCGAAAAATAATATAATGACATTACGCATGAAGGCACCCTGAAAGTAATCGGTGAAAACAGAGCGGAACAGAGAAAGACTCTCATACTCTGTTTCGGCACAATCAGTCCGTTACTTTAGAGACACCGGCTTCTTTACCTTGCCATCCGTCATGCATTTCCTGCGCAAAGGCTTCCAGCTCTGCCAGCAGCGCCAGACGCAATTCTTCGGTCTGCACCCTGCAGGAACCGGAAAGAATGGCACTTTCAAGTGCAAAGGCAGCCGCCCGCAGTGCCTGCGCTCCCAGATTGGCGGCTTCACCTTTCAGCCGGTGAGCCGCAGCCCGCAGCAAATCAGGCTGCACGGCCACAGTTTCCAGCGTTTCGCGCCATGCTTTCACATCCTGCAAAAACATGCCTGCCAGATAAAGCACGTCCTCACGCCGCAGCCCCAGATGCTGTGCGGCTTCGTCCGGTGCAAAAACCGGCAGTTCCATAGGTCTTGTGGCCATCAGCCCCTCCTCGGTTTCTGCGCCCCCGCCCTGCACGGCATCCGGTCGCTGCCGGAAGACGCCATGCAAGGCCATCCTTGCACAAAATGCACTGTTATCCCCCACAAATCAACAGGAAGCCCGCCTGAGGTTGCAACAAGCGGCAAAAGCGCATAATAGGCCGCTTCTGTCATGCCGCATACGGCAGCACACAAACCCACCGGAGCAGACCATGGCCGCAAAAACAGCAAACGACCGTAAACTGAAAAAACGCATCGCACAGATAAAAAGCCGCAAGGCACAGCAGATGACGCAGAAAGGTGATTTTTCCGATCTGCTGTATACATTCTGCAGACCGCTTCTGGCTGTGCAGGACGAACTGAACGGCCCGGAAAACGCCATCGGCATGGGGGTATTTGCCTGGAACGCCGCTTTTCTGGAAAAAGACCGCTGGCAGCGAAATCTTGCCAACTCGCTGGGACAGTACGGACTTTCCTCCGAAGTGCAGGATTCGCTGACCGGCATCGTTGAAGAAATGATCCGCCAGAAACACCTGATGTATCCCGGCGACCGGCGCGTCATTGTCGATTACGATGTGCGGGTGGAAAAAGGCACAGTGCATGTCACGGCAGATTACCGCGAAGCCAGCAAAACAATCATGCCTAAATTTCAGGATATTTCCGAAGACCCCTCCGCCACCTGCACCGGACGGAACGGGCAGACACAAGACAGCGGACAGGATGTTGCGCAAACCGGACAGGACGGCTGCTAAACAAAAACTCCGCCTGCACCGGAAAAAATCATCCGCGCCGCGTCACCACGCGGCGCGTTTTTTTACACCGCTACGCGCATCCCGCCTTTTCTGCAGGCACACCGGCATGCTAGGGGCAGGCAAGCCTCCGGAGCACAGCCATATTCATCATGTCTTCTTCCGGCCCTTTTCCCTTGGGGGTTTCAAGCACCTTGGGCACATGGTGCAGCCGCTCGTCACGCATCAGCAGGCGGAAAGCCGCTTCGCCCAGTTCTCCCTGCCCTATGTGGGTATGCCTGTCTCTGCGGCTGCCCAGTCCGGTCAGCGAGTCGTTGGCATGCACCAGCCGCAGCCTGTCCAGTCCCGCACAGACATCCAGTTCACGTATGGCAGCATCATATAATGCCGCGTCTCGCAGGTCATATCCGGCACCGAATGCATGCGCCGTATCAAGGCATATGCCATAGCGTTCCGGCATGCGCGAAGCTTCAATGACAGCCGCCAGTCCGGCAAATGATGCCCCCAGCATGGTGCCCTGCCCCGCCGTGTTTTCCAGCAGCACCATAACCGCGGGACTGCCGCAGCGTTCCAGCGCTTCATCCAGACGCGCCGCCGCCAGCGCGGCACCGGCTGCTTCTCCCTGTCCTTTATGCGCTCCGGGGTGCACCACAACCATTTCAATGCCCAGTCTGCCCGCACGCTGCAGTTCGTCAGCCATCAGCGCCACCGAGCGCTCAGCCCCTTCCGGCGTGTCCGCAGCGGGGTTTATCAGATACGATGCATGTGACGATACCGGATATCCGCCCCAGCGGCGCACAGCCGCCGTAAACAGCTCTGCGTCATGCTCTTCCAGCGGCGGGGCGTTCCACTGACGCTGGTTGCGTGTAAACACCTGCAGCGCTGTGGCTCCTGCTGCCTCTGCGCGCTCAACGGCCTTGTGCACGCCGCCCGCCGCGGACATATGCGCCCCGATCAACTGCTGTTGCGGCTTGTTCTGACGTGATATAGTTTCCATAATCCACCTGTGGGTATATGACTTTCCCTACCCTGTACTGAGGGAAACCCCTCATTTCCTCAAAGTATGGAACACAGTACAGTGCCAAAAATATAATTGACACGGGAGGAGGCATGAAAACCTCCGTCATTGTTTTTGTTCTGCTTCTGCTTTGCGGAGCAGGCGCATTTTTCAGCTATCTGTACCTGCCTGCATATTCGCTGCGCATACCGCAGGTGCGTATAAGCATACAGTTGCCCGACGCCGATGAAGCCCGGCCGTCCGCATACTTCACCGAAGAAGAAAGAAAAGACCTGCAGCGCATCCTTGCGCCCTACAGGGACAATATCAGCAATGTGAAGATCATGCTCGACCACTTTCACACGCCGTCGCCCGCCGACGGTATGTCCAGCTTTCAGCTGATCATCACCACGGCCGAAGGATGCATACTGCAGACCCGGCCGCAGGTCACCAGACGCATGTACCTCACATCCGACATCGACGCCAAGGTCAGACGTTCTTTTGAGCTGTTTGACAGTCTTTCACGCACCTCAACCTATCAGAAACGCAACCTTGCCCGCATTTCAGATATCTGACCAAGCCCCCCGAAGCCTCCGGCGGCATCACCTCTTGTGCTCCGTCCCCCGCGGATCGCAGGAACGCTGACGGCGTTCCGTGCTGCCGGAGGCACTTATACCGCACTATGCGGACATGCTGTACAAAAACGGCGCCTGATGGCGCCGTAATTTCATGTGGATGTTCTGCACCATCAGCTGATGTGCAGCATGGCCAGCCCGCAGGTAAGCAGGGCAATTCCGGCCCATGCACTGGGCGCCATTTTCTGCCCGAACAGCACCCAGCCGCCCAGCGAGGTACCCAGAATACCGAAACCGCCCCACATGGCGTAGGCAACGGCCAGATCCATACTGCGCACTGCAAAAGACAGGCAGACAAAAGCAAGCCCCACAGCTGCCAGCGCCATCACGCCGTACCGGCGCACGGTAAATCCCCGGGACTTTGCCAGCAGCAGGTTGGCAGCCACATCCAGTGCCGCCGCCAGCATTACCAGCAGCAGTCCTGCTGTCAGTATCGACGAAAATGTCATGACTGTTCCCCTCTGCGCGGCTGAACCGCACCGGCGGGTTCCGCCTGTTGCCGGTTGCCGGAAGAAGTGCCGTGGTGCACCAGCAGCACGCCGCCCAGCACAGCACACAGCGCAGCAAAACGCAGCAGACTCATCTGTTCGCCCAGAATGAACACACTGGCGAGCGTGATGAATGCAAGTCCGACCCCTTCCCAGAAAGCAAAAGCCACCCCCACGGGCAGCGCCGTGGTGGAAAGTGAAAGCAGATAGTACGAAACACCGATGAACAGCAGCATGATCACCACTCCGGCCTCGGCCCCGAAAGCCATGCTCCAGCTTTGTGAAGCCTTCATCAGTGTGGTACCGGCCACCTCGAAAAAGACCGCGCCGGTAAGACACAGCCAGTGATACGCACGTGGTGCGGACATGATAAAATACCCTCGTGACGCGGCGCGCAGCACCGCTTCTATGTATAATTACGAAAAAAGAAAAAGAAAAAAGGACCGGTTGCGCAACGGCAGCCGTTACAGCCCCGAACGCCAGCAGTGTTCGGAAGAGACGATGCCGGCTCCGCAGAGCGGCGTATGGCGGGTAGTGCCTGTCAGCATGGAATGCATGCTACTGCGTCGGAACAGGAAAAGCAACTCCGCCCGCGGGCAGACCTCGCCGGATATCATGCGGCCCACAAACCGGACTGAAAAGGTATGCTTTGCGGACAGGCAAAAAAAAGCTATACCGGCGGCACACCAGACGGGGAGAATATCAGATGTCCGCAACAATGCATTACACATACACACTCACCGGCACAGAGGCCACCACAGGGTATTTTTCATGCGAGCCGCCGCGCGGTCTCAGCTTTGCCGGAGGACTGGCATGGCTGGAGGAACACCCCGCCGATGACTTCATGCACCTGTGGCTGCTCCGCAGGCTTGCCACCTTTGAGCAGAAAAAAATCCGCACCATGATCACCAGAGAATGTGCCGGACGCCCTGTACTGGAAGCGCTGCTGTACGAGCTCTGCCTGCTTACGCCCCGTTTCGCCGCCCTGCGCGAACGCTTTGCCCCCGGAGCCCCCGCGCGGCTTTCAGCCTGTACCCCGCTACCCTACATCAAATGGTCACTGCAGCCAGACAGCGGCCTGCATGCCCGGTGGACAGAACTTTTCCGGGCCAACATGCACGATCACCGCATGCTGCCGCACCCCGACGATGAAGAGCTGCCCCCGCTGTTTGATCTCGGGTCGGTCTCTGCACTGTGGCTGCCCCGCAACACAGTGCCGGTGGCCGATCTGCGGCAGCAGGTTGCAGACCGGCCGCGCGATACGGGCTGGCGGCGTCCGCCTGCGCAGGAAACAGCCATGCTGGCGCTGGAACGCCTGGTCGAGCATGATGTGATCGGGGGCGTGGAAATGCGACACGTGGCTTCGCTAAGCCCCATCGCGCTGCTGCGCCAGTGGCGGCTGGACACCGGAATACAGGCGGGCCGCAACAATCACACACTATGCGGACTTGCCACCACATACGGAAGAGGGCTTTCACTGGCGGACGCCCGTGTTTCATACGCCATGGAAATGGTTGAACGGGCTTCCTCGTATGCTTCGGTGTCTGTTCAGGACGGTGTATTGCAGGTGACCGGCAGAGCCTGCCGTACACCTGTGACCGTGGCGCGCCTTTCCGAACTGCGGGCCCGCGGCATTGAAGCTGTCGACCCTGCCGATTTTCCGCTGGAAGCGCCCTATCAGGACGAGCCGCTGCACTGGATGGAAGGCCGCTCACCGCGGCCGGACGGCGAAGTGACTGTACTGGTGCCCGTACAGATGGTTTTTCTGTTCTGCAACCTTGATGAAGTGTCTTTATACACGGCTCCCGGTTCCACGGGGCTTGCCTCCGGCAATATACCGGAAGAAGCCAAAGTGGCGGCCCTGACGGAAATCATCGAACGTGATGCGGAAGCCACCATGCCGTACAGCTGGCAGCGGTGCTTCACGCTGACCACGGAAGACCCCGCCCTGAAAATGCTGCTGGACGATTACGCCGCCCGCGGTGTGCATCTGCAGTTTCAGGATATCACCACCGACTTCGGGGTGCCCTGCTACAAAGCATTCGTCACAGGCCGCGACGGCACTGTCACCCGCGCCACAGGCGCCGGACTGGACGGCCGGCGGGCCATTGTGTCATGCCTTACCGAAACGCCGTATCCGTATCCGGACAGCCCGCCTTCGGCCCCCGCACCTTCACATATTCCTGTGCGCAGGCTTGAAGAACTGCCCGATATGAGCATGGGTAACGTCCATGACAATCTGGCGCTGCTGGAAGCCATGTTCACCGCCAACGGCAGAACACCCGTTTATGTGGATATCACCCGCGATGATCTGGGCTTTCCCGTTGTCAGAGCGTTGGTGCCCGGCATGGAACTGACAGCGGACTTCACGCCGTTCACCCGTATCAATCCCCGGCTGTACCGGCGGTATCTCGACATGTTCCGCTGACCTGCAAAAACCGCGGCGCGCACTGCCGCGCACGGCACGGCAGCCCCTGTTTTCGGGCCGCCCGCCTGCCCCGCAGGCGGGCGGCCTGCATGTGTATATATTCCACCCTTAACCGGTTTCGGGCTTTTCATCCGCCGCAAAACCCAGTATTCAATCAATCATGCCTATTTTCGATCTCTTTTTCCTCGCACTGGGCGGCCTGCTGTTGTGGTTCGGCGCCGACAGACTGGTGGAAGGCGCCTCTGCGCTGGCCCGCCGCGTCGGCATCTCCGAACTGGTCATAGGCCTTACCATCGTGGCCCTCGGCACGTCTCTTCCGGAATTTCTCGTGTCTTTCACAGCCGCGGTCACCGGATATTCCTCCATCTCCGTGGCCAATGTGGTGGGGTCAAACATATTCAATCTCGGACTCATTCTGGGCGGCGTGGCCATGCTGCGTCCCGTCATGCCCGAGCGCGACATAATGCGGCGCGACGCCCCCATTCTGGTCTGCTGCACCACCTTCATACTGGTCTGCGCTTCCGTCACGGGGTCGCTGCCACGCTGGGCCGGTGCCGTGCTTACCCTGACGTTTGCGGGATACATCGCATGGCTCATCATCAAAAGCCGCATGGAATTCGCAGCAGTAAACGCTTCGCTGCAGACAGTGCTGAGCAGCCGGACAGGTTCTACTCTGAACAGTCCCGTGCTGCCCGGCGAACCGGACAGGACAGCAGCAGAACTGCCTCTCTGGCGGGCTCTTGGCGGAATAGCAGCCGGCCTCATTGCCCTTACACTGGGCAGCAGGCTGGTGGTCAACGGTGCAACCGCCATTGCCGCATGGCTGGGGGTAAGTGAATGGCTTATCGGGCTGACCATTGTGGCGGGCGGCACTTCGCTGCCCGAACTGGTCACCTGCGTCGTGGCATCGTTCAAGGGACGCAATGAAATGATGCTGGGCAACCTCATCGGCAGCGACCTGTTCAACTTTGCGGGAGTACTGGGTATAACGGCCCTGCTGCGACCGCTCAGCGTTGATGCATCGGCACTTCCCAACCTTGCGCTCAGCGTCTTTACAGTGCTGCTTATTCTGCTGCTGCTCAGACTGCGCGGCAGACTGGGCAAAGCGGAAGGCCTGCTGCTGCTCACATTCGGACTGGGACGCTGGGTGCTGGACGCATTCAGCACGCCACCGCTGTAATCGGCGGTCCGCCACCGGCAACCGGACCGGCATCCCTCTGCGGGTGCCGGTCTTTCAATACTCAGTCAGTACTGTTCCGGTCTGTCAGATGCCTTCCTCGTTTTCCCACACAATGCCCTCTTCTTCCTCTTGCGCCACCTGCAGACCGCAAAGCCCCAGCGCCTCAGCCACACATGCCGCCTGCTGCCCGGGGGTGCGTTCCGGCTGCAGCATAAAGTCCAGCGCTTCAAAACACAGCGGCTCCACAGCATGCACTCTGGTTATAAAATCCTCGCGGGCCGTTTCCGGCATATGCCGGACCAGCTCGGGAATATCAGGCATCACATAAAAGACTCTTCCCTGCTTTTTCAGCAACCGGCGCGCATCGGCATCCTGCAGGCACAGCTCGCTCACGGCCACCGCTGCTCCCTGCGCAGCAGTAATATCATTCATCAGCAGGCCGGGTTCCTGTACGGTCAAAAACTGCATCCCCAGCCTGTCTGCCACTGCAGCGGCCACCCGGTCCACTCCTGTACCGTCCAGCCCGATGCAGAAAACGCAGTCAGAGGCGGCATTGAAAACAGGGCGGAACATGCCGCGGGCAAAAGCCTTCTGCGCTCCGGCATTTTCCACGGCGACTTTGTCGCAGACAAAACCGGACGTATCAAATTTTTCTTTACTCATTACATTCTCTCAAGATTTAGGATATATTTCCGATAAACCGGATATACAGTGTTTCACAACCAGCTAATCAGGGCTTTGCCGTCCGACCGTAAAGGAGCCTGTGCATGTTTGATAAAGTGACACTCTCGACAAAATTCTACTCCGGCAGCATCGGGGTTCTGGTGCTGGCCATTACACTGCTGTGCAGTGTGACCATGTGGCTTGTGAGTGACGGCATGACGCAACTGGGCACAGCCACACTGCAGTCGACCACTGAAAATCTGGTTACCACCATAGAAATGCAGGACGCCATCACACAGGAAAAGGTAAGCTCCGACCTCAGTGTGCTTGAACGCGAAATGCAGGGCTACGGTTCGCTGATGCTGAGCGATCTGCATGCGCACCAGACCCGTATGGTCAATCAGGTCACCAAGGAAGCCGCCACCGCAACCATACCCGCACTGATGCTTACCTCAGACGAAGGTATGACCCCGTTGTATGAAAACTTTGAAATAGTGGACAGAGTGCAGAAGCTCATCGGCGGCACGGCCACCATTTTTCAGGTGCTGCCCGGCAAACTGCTGCGCATATCGACCAACGTGCTCAAACTGGACGGACAACGGGCCACCGGAACATACATACCGGAATCAAGTCCTGTATATAAAACAGTCATGCGCGGTGAAACCTACAGGGGCAAAGCCTTTGTCGTCAACGCATGGTATATCACTGCGTACAAGCCTCTGCGCGATCTGGGCGGCAATATAGTGGCTGTGGCCTATGTGGGCCGTAAAATAATGACTCCCGCCCTTACCGAAGCCCTCGCCAGCATCAGCGTGGGGGGCCTCGGTTTTGCCTTTGCCTACAACGACAAGGGCGAAATGATATACCACCCCGAGCATCAGGGCAAAACACTTTCAGACATCGGCGTGGAACAATACTTTGCCGGTGTGCAGAACGGACTGGTGACCTATATGCGCGACGGGGCGGAACAGATAGCCTATGTCAGAGATTTTGAACCATGGGGCTGGCACATCGGCGTGCAGATGAGCCGCAAAGAAGCACTGCGCGGCATGGACACCATGGTGCTTACCGGCTCGCTGGGGGTGGCAGCTCTGGCACTGGTGGCCGGCTGTATCTCCACATGGCTGCTGCTGCGCAGTATCACCGGTTCGCTGAACAAGCTGGAAAGCTTTACCGCGGCAGTGGCAACGGGCGACTACAACGCCTCGGTGGACTACAAGGCCGACGATGCCATAGGCAAAACCATTGCAGCCGTCCGGCGCATGGTGGAAGTCATCAAGGAGCGCCTCGGCTTTTCCAACGGTATCCTGCAAGGTATGGCCACACCCTGCATCGTTGTGGATACGCAGGAAAAAATATCCTACATCAACCAGCCGGCCCTCACGCTGCTGCATGCACAGGGTTCCGCAGACAGCTGGACCGGACAATCCATCGGCAAACTGTTCCACAACGACGCATCGCGCCGCACCATTCTGGGCGATACAGTGCGCGACAGGCAGTCGCAGACCAACAAAGAACTGGTGCTGCAACGCAACGGAGAAGACATTTTCCTGCGGGTGGATACCGCGCCTCTGCATGACCTTGACGGTGCCCTGCTGGGAGCTTTCGGCCTGTACACCGACATGACCGAAAACCACCGCCAGAACAAAGCCATGCAGGATAAAAACGACATCATAGCGCAGGCTGCCGAACAGGCCGACGGTGTCTCGCAGAACGTATCTGCCACGGCTGCCGAGCTGTTCGGACTCATCGAAGAGGCCAATCAGGGGGCCGAGGTACAGAAAGAGCGCACCGGCGAAGCCGCCACAGCCATGGAGGAAATGAACGCCACAGTCATGGAAGTTGCGCGCAGTGCCGCAGAGGCCGCATCGGGCGCGGATGAAGCGCGTGCCAGAGCCGAAGAAGGCGCGCGCATCGTCAGAGAAGTCATAAGCGCCAGCCGCAAAGTTTCGGATGAAGCGGAAAACCTGAGCAGCAACATGCAGCTGCTGGGCACACAGGTGGAAGGCATCAGTCAGATTATGAACATGATCAACGACATAGCCGACCAGACAAACCTGCTTGCCCTGAACGCCGCCATTGAAGCCGCACGGGCAGGCGATGCAGGACGCGGATTTGCCGTGGTAGCCGACGAAGTGCGTAAACTGGCAGAAAAAACCATGGACGCCACCAAACAGGTGACTGTGGCCATTACGGAAATTCAGGAAGGCGCCCGCCGCAACCTTGAAGCAACCCGCAAGGCCGTCAGCAGCATCGAGGAAAGTACCGACCTTGCCAACCAGTCGGGCGACGCACTGCAGCAGATTCTGAATCTTTCCGTGGAAACTGCCGATCAGGTACGCTCCATCGCCACCGCCGCAGAACAGCAGTCCGCGGCATCCGAAGAAATAAGCCATGCCACGGCAGAGGTGGACCGCATTTCAACGGAAACCCTGCAGGCAATGAACCGGTCGGCCGACGCAGTGAGCCAGCTGGCGGAAGAAGCACGCCGCCTTCAGCAGATTATTGAAATGATGACCAGCGAATAGACGGCGCGCGTAACACTGCGAGGTATCTGCAAAAGGCCGCTCCCCGCGGGGAGCGGCCTTTGATATTTACAGGCACGGCGCAAAGAACGGCTGCGCAAGCCTGCCACGCGGGGGTGCAGCGCAGGAATAGATACTTTTTCTGCACAATGCTCCCGCCAAAAGATACAGGCAGCGGGTGCCCGACTGCACCGGCTTAGGGCTGCACCGGCTTAGGACTGCGGCGGCTTAGGGCTGCGGCGGAGCGCGTTATGCACGGCGCAGAATAACGCGCGAAATTTCTGCCGGTGCGCCCAGCCGGAAAGGCGGCCCCCAGAAACCCGTGCCGCGGCTTACATAAAGCTGCATGGCACCATGGCGGTACAATCCGGCCAGATACGGCTGCACCATGCTGACAACCGCCATAAAGGGAAACACCTGCCCGCCGTGGGTATGTCCGCACAGCATGGCGTTCCATCCTGCTTTTTCCGCCGCAAAGACGCTGGCGGGCTGATGGGCCAGCAACAGTTTAAAATCCGTGTCCTCACCATGCAGCATGGCCTTGCGGCTGTCGCTGGCGTACTGCCGCCCGAAACGGTGGGCGGCATAATCGCTCACACCGCCCAGCAGCAGCGTAGCCTCACCGCGGCGGATGCGCACACTGCGGTTTTCAAGCATATTCAGCCCCAGCGACTCCAGCACAGGCAGCCAGCGGCTTATTCCCGAATAATATTCATGATTTCCGGAAACACCGAATACACCGTCAGGCGCCTGCAGGCGGCGCAGAGGCTCTACCTGTTCCCGCAGATGCCGGGGCGAACCGTCCACAATATCGCCGGTGACGGCAATCAGGTCTGCACCGGCGGCATTGGCGCGCTCCACCACACCTTCCAGCCAGTCCACTCCCAGAAAGGCACCCACATGCAGGTCAGAAAGCTGCACAACGGTGTACCCGTCCAGCGCGGGGTGCAGCCCGTGCACGGGCATCTGTATGTCCCGCACGGCGGGAACACGCATGGCGCCGTACATGGCCGTTCCGGAAAACACGCCCGCAAGCGCCATGACACCGGTACCCGAAGCCCCCTGAATAAACTGCCGCCGTGAAGCATCGTGCAGCGGACGCGGCCTGCGGCGGGGCAGCACACGCCGTGCATGCCACAGCAGAAGCAAAGAGTCGCGCGAAAGCAGCAGAACAAGCAACAGCGAAGCCACGCCGAACGCAACGGCCCCGCCGAAGGCGATTACGTCAATGGTCCGGCTTTCAACACCGGCATGACGCAGAAAACCTTCAGCGGGAATGCTGCCCCACGCATAGCACAGACAGCACCAGGCCACTATGCGGGCCCAGAACCCCAGCCGCGACGGCCTGATAAGGCGCAGACCGGTATACAGGGCAAAAAAAGCCGACAGGCCTATAAAGACGGTGTACAGCACAGGCAGCTCCTTGCGGCGCTGTTTTCCCTGCCGTGCGCCGCTGTCAGGAAATCCAGCGCACGGGCAGTTCTTTGCGCATGGGAACGCGGTGGTATCCGTAACGGGCATAGCCGAGCATCTGCGCACCGCAGATGCGCTGCCCGTCATTCAGCCCCAGCCTGACGCGCAGGGCTTCCGATTCGCGCACGGCATGAATGAAATACCCTGCCCAGCAGGCACCCACACCGTGGGCATGGGCCGCAAGCTCAAGATACGTCAAAGCGATGGAAGCATCCACATCGGACCAGCCTGTGGCGGTATCGGTGTAGGCAACAGCCAGATGCGGGGCACCGCGCAGAATGCAGTCCTGTCCCTTGCGCCATGCGGCAATAAGACCGGCCACGCCGTACTGTTTTGCCACATCGGGCTGTTCACGCCGCAATTCCGTCATCCAGTCGATGACCAGCGACGCCATGTGCTGGGTGGCGTTGGGGTCTTCCACCATCAGCCAGCGCACCGGCTGTCTGTGACTGGCAGAAGGCGCCCAGTCGGCAGTACGCACGATGCGTTCCAGCGTATCATGCGGCACGGGCCGCTGCCGGAAGCAACGTATGGATCTGCGGCTGCGCAGAAACTGCTCCGCCTGAACGCCGGATATACGCAGACCTCTGTCCAGCGGAACAAACTGCCCGTCAGGCATGGGGGCCAGTCGCACCGCCCCGAATTTGCACACGGAAACACAGTGACCGCACTGCAGACACACGTCTTCTCCGCCGGTACGCATTTTGGGCGCACCGGTTTCCTTGTCTGCAATAAGCACCAGCACGGGGCACTCTTCCATGCATCCCCCGCAACGCCTGCAGGCGTCGCCGTCAACTTCAAAAAAACTCATGGATCTGTTCCTTGGCAAAAAAACACAGCGCACCTGCGCTGTCCGGATAATAATATTATACTGTTACGTTTTCTGCCGTCCAGCCTGCAGCACCGCTCCGCTCAAGTCGGCGGCGATGCCGCCGGCCCCTCGTGGCCGGCAGAAGCGTACATGTCTGTTCGCACAATCGGCCCGCTTTGTCATCCGCTGTTTTGTACTGCCGCACTTTGTCAAGCGCGGCACTTTACGATATGAAGCGGGCACACCTTACGCAGGAGACAAAATGCCGCAGCAGCACGCCACCCCCGCGCCCGCCATTCCCGTTACACCGCCTGCCGGAAACCGCAGCAGTCGCGCCGTTTATTTACTTTTTCGCTTACTGGCCGTCTGCACTCTTCTGTATCTTGCCGGTACCTGCCTGCAGGGCTGCGCCCCCCGCACCCCGCAGGGGCAGGAGTCGGGCCTGCCGTCCAGCGACGTGCCCAGAGCAGACCCCGGCTATGTGCAGTGGCTTTCGCGCCAGTCCATGCTGAGTGAATCGCAGCGACTTGCGGATATTGTATCAGGCTCTGCACTGCAATGGCGCAAAGGAGGACTGCGCCCCGCCCCCGCCGCGCTACTGCGCGAAGCTGACACATGGCTCACCGTACGACCGGAATCAGTACTGGGCAAAAGCAGCGAGCCGGTTTTCGGCGTGCTGGCAGACAGGAGAGTGTGGCAGGCGCTGCAAAAGCTGGGCATCCGGGGCATGCTGCCCGCTCCGGTACATGTGACGGGCGGCCTGTGGGGATACGACCTTACAGCAGTCCGCGGAGACGACATCATACAGTACGGCTTTGCCGATGCCTGCGGCACACAGGAACATTTTCTGCACCTGCTCCGCATGGCCAATGCCCACGGAGCGGTGCTGGGCACCATGCTCACCCCCGCGGCCACCGGCATGGGGCCGGACTTTTTCCTCGCGGCACGGGGCAAGCCGGGCTACGCGGGAATCTACTGCATGATAGACCTGCCGCGTGACAGCTGGAAACTGCTGCCTGCCGTACAGTCGGAATGGCAGGGTACCTTTCCCGACGAAGCGGCGGTTACTGCCCTGCGCGGCAAAGGGCTGCTGCCGCCACCGCTTGCAGCCGCGCGCACAGGCAACCCGCTGCGCTGGGCGGTAACAGGCGAAGTGCGCGGCATAGACGGCGAATTACGCAGGTGGGCATATCTTGCTCATGAAGTGCCCACCCGTCCGGTGCTCAACTGGACCGATCCTTCCGCCGCGGCGCGGCGCATCATGTCCGGCTCGGTGATACGGCAGACAGGAGAACTGGGAACCGCTTTGGCGGGGCTGACCCTGCAGTCGTTCAGCGGGGCAGTCATAGACGAAAACGACCAGCGCGGCCCTGCCGCACCGCTGCTGGATGCCGCCCGCACCCTTGCCGCCGAAAACAGACGCTACGGCGGATGGTCGCTGCTGACAGATACCATGCAGCTGCCGCTGCTGACAGCGCTGCTGGACAGCGGCCCCGACATGGCCGTTGACATGTACACCCCGCCCATGGCCGCACACGCGCTGCTGACCGGCAATGCGCAGGCACTGCGTCTGTCGCTGGACATGCTGCGCACGGCCGGCATTGACCACCGCAGGCTCATGCATCCGGTCATGTGGGGACACGGCATTGACTACACGCTGGCGCATCTGGCTCCGCCCCCTTACGGGCCTGAACCTGTCGTGCAATGGCAGGGCAGCCGCATCAGAGCTTCGGCAGTGCAGCGGCACATCATGGACCAGCTGAGGGCCGCAGTGGACGAGCCGGTACTGCACCGCGCAACGGCCGGACGCGTTTACTGCACCACCCCCGCAGGCATCGCCGCGCAGGCGCTGGGACTCAAGGACCAGCGCACGGGACTGCGCGCCATAACACCGGAGATAATCCGCGGGACCCTGCTGCTGGCCTCATGGAACGCGCTGCTGCCGGGGGGCTTCATGCTCGACGGCCGCGATCTGGCCGGTGCCATGCCCCTGCCTGCCGCCAGTCTGCCGGAAGAAGATGTCGAACAGCATCCTGAACTGCTTGGCCGCGGAGCATATGCACTGGGGTCGGGCTATGATTCCGTCATGATTTCACGGCAGGGACTGCCCGCAGCCAGAACTCTGCACGACAGCCTGCCCGCCCAGATGCTGCACGACGGTTCATACGGCAGCGCCATGGCCGCGGTGCTGTCCGCCAGAAGGCGGCTGGGCGTTCCGCTGGCGGAACTTGTCGATACCCCCGCGGTTTCGGGCAGCGGCACCGCGGCCACAGTCCTTGCACTGCCGCCGGACAACGTCCGCGCCGCACCGCGCTGGCTGCTGGTGTGTGCCAACTTCAGCCGCAGGCCGCAGCACGAACGCTTTACCCTGCGCCTGCCGCCCGCCGTGATAGAAACAGCAAAAGACATACTGCCCGCAGACGGTGCGTTTGCGCCAGCAGCCGCCCCGACGCAGGAACTGCAGCGGACTCCCCCCGGCCTGCAGAACGGCCGGTTGAGCATCCGGCTGCAACCGTGGGAAATACGCGCCCTGTTGCTGGAAGCTGCGCCCGCCCCCGCGCGCTGAGCCGGAAATGCAGCGCGCAGACACGGGCACAGCTGCATCGCGCACAACAACACCGGCACGGCGTAACCGGCCATGCTCCGGCAGTCCCCGCCTGCCTTCTTTACGGTCAAAAAAACGACACCGGAGACAAAAACAGACCGCGGATACCTTGCCGGACACTGTCGGCAAGCTTTTTGCTACTACCGCGTCATGAACAGCGCACTTTTTTCCGCTCCCAACATGCAGGCTCTGGCCGCCACCTGCCGCCCAGCAGCGCAGTGGCTTTCGCACATGTCACCGGATATCTCTCCGCTGCTGGCAGCCATGGGCAAAAACAGCCATGGCATGACAGACCTGCAGTTGCCGGACGGGCGCTATCTTTTTGACGCCGCCCCTCCCGCTGTCTGCTACGGTAAATGGATTCCGGATTCCGCACACCGCAAAGACAGCGGTCCGGCAGCAGACCGGCATAATCTGGCACGCAGCGCCACTGTGGTGATAGGCTGCAACGTGGGCTACGGGCTGGTGCATCTTATCGACAACACACCGGATACACATAAGATACTGTTACTCGAACCGGATGCCGCCATGCTGGCTCTGTGCCTGTCGCAGTCCGACTTCAGCCCTTTTATCCGCTCCGGCAAGCTTACCGTGCTTCCGCCCGACCGCACCGTGGTACACGACATAATCCGCAGGCTGGATGTACAGTACCTCTTCGGCAGTATTCACCTGCGTGCCGACCTGCCCAGCCAGCAGATATCGCCGCTGTATGCCGAATGGGCGAACATAGTGCACGGCATGATGGACAGTTTCGGGCTGGAGATGCTGACACTGCGCAAGGTGCAGGACACCATGGTGTCCAACGAGCTTGCAAACTTCCGCACGGCACTGCGCAACGGCAGTCTCAATCCGCTTGAAAACATGCTCAGGGGACTGCCCGCGCTTATCGTCGGCGCCGGACCTTCGCTGGAAAGCAACGGACCGGTCATCGCCCCGCACACCGCCGACGCAGTCATCGCCACATCGCTGCAGGCGCTGCCCGCCTGCCGCAAAGCAGGTATAAAACCCCACTTCTGCCTTGCCATCGACTGGGGTGAAGTAATGACCGCAGTGTACAACCGGCTGGATAATGAATGGGCGGCCGATATCCCGCTCATCTATTCCACCAAAACGCGCCATGAAGTTGTCGCCCGCTACCCCGGCCCCGCACTGCCGCTCTGGACTGTGGGCGGTCTGGCCACCTTTATCGGAGGCAGCGGTGATCTGGTGCTGGAGGCAGGCAGTAACGTCAACGTGGCCATTGTGCGTCTGCTCTACTGGGCAGGAGTACGCAGATTCACGCTGCTGGGGCAGGATCTGGGGTGGAAAGGCGACCGCAGCCACGCCAGCGGACACCACGCCACCATGCTCAGATCGCATCAGGCAGCCAGAGACATCGACGGCAACCCCATACGCACCGACAACAAATTTCTGGCCGCAGCCCGCGAACTGGAGCAGGATTTCCGCATTCACACGGACATCGAAGCCTACAACATATATGGCGGCGGACTTCCCATACACGGAGCGGCCAACATAACGGCACAGGATGCGCTGGACAACAACCTGCTGCAGGCCCGCGGGGCAAGTCTTGACAAACTGCGTCTGGCATTGCAGCAGGCCATGATTCCCTGCAACCAGCCGGCATGGGAACCTCGCGAAGAACAATGGCGTTCAAGCCTGCGGCACGTCCAGCGCCGGCTGGAAAAACTGCTGCGCAAAGCCGCCCGCAACCACGATGACATCACAGCCACCCTGCGGCAGGTACACGCATTTCTGCGGCAGGACCCGCTTTATCTGCCGTATCTGTACAACGAAATCATGGACATAGCCGGAATGGGACTGGGCAGACTGCGGTACGGTCCCGCCGACCTTAAAGCCTTCAAGGATATCGTGCGCAGAGTGCTGCACAAAGTCCGGCATATGGACAGCGTGCTGTGCACTCCGGCCCATGACAGCTGCGTCCCGGTGTCCGCCGCCTCGTCCGCATCGGGCGGTTCTGTCCGTCCGCAAGCGCAGACACTCTGACCGCCAGCGACACAGCCAGGCCGCCGCTGCCGTAAACGCGACGGTACCGGACGGCCTGTGTCCGGCCGCGTCAAACAGCACCTGCCGCAAAAGCCCGCACCGGACCGCAGTCAGGGGGGATTGCCCGCAGGCCGTGACGCACACGCATTGCCATCTGCCGCGATCCGGCGCTATCATTCATTTTTCAATCAATCTTTGCGTGCCGTGCGCGCTCTGCCGCCGCACGGCGCCCGCACAGGAGCTGCATATGAGCGTAATGGCAGAACTGGCCATGTTTCCCATGAATCCGGCCACAGGCGGCAGCCTGAGCCCCTATGTGGCAAGGGTTCTCAATATTGTCCGCGCCAGCGGCCTCGGCCACAGTCTGGGCCCCATGGGCACAGTCATCGAAGGCGAATGGGATGAAGTGATGCAGTGCATCACAGCATGCTTCCGCGAGCTGGAAAAGGACTGCGACAGAGTCTACATGACTCTGAAGGTGGACTGGAAACGCGGAACACGCCCCCGCATGGAACAGAAAACACAATCCGTGCTGCAGAAACTGTAGCCGCGCATCAAAAAAGGCCTTCCCCGTGGAAGGCCTTTTTTACGGTATCAGCAGGGTCCGGCATCCGGACTGCGGCGAACTGTTTCAACCACTTTCATGGAACGCCATTTACCGCCCCTGTAGCGCAGCAGCGCCGAAAGACTGAGCGCCACGGCGTAACAGGTAAGCACCACCCACAATGCGATGAGACCGGCGTCGAACCACAGCCGCATGATGACAATGACCGCCACCATGCATGCACAGCCCACCACCATGGCCCACATGACAAAATAAGTGTCTCCCGCCCCTTTGACAGCGCCGAAAAACACCAGCGACAACGCGTCGAACAGACAGTAGAACGCCACAAAACGCATCAGCACCACACCGGCTTCGCGAATGGGAACATACTCCTGCACACTGACATCCTGCGGCCGGAACATATCAAGCAGCACACCCGGAAAAATGATGAACATCACACCGATGCACAGCATCCACGCCAGCGCCAGATGCAAAGTATTCATGGCGGCGGTACCTGCCGCATCGGGTTTGCCCGCGCCGATGGCCTGCCCCACCATGGTGCTGACTGCTATGTTCAGCCCCAGCATGGGCAGAAAGGCCAGCGAATCAATGGAAAACACGATATTGGTTGCCGCCAGTTCCACTCTGCCCAGACGTCCGATGACAAAAACAAAAAACGTAATGGCAAAAATCTCAAAAAAATAGTTCACACCGCTGGGCAGGCCGTAACGCATCATGCGCAAAAAAAGCGCCCGTTCAAAACGCCAGTTGCGCAGAACGCCGAACATGGCATCGTGACGGCGGGTAAACGTGGCAAGCGCCAGAAAGAAAAATGTCAGCGCCCAGCCGGCCACCGTGGCAATGCCTGCCCCGGCTATGCCCAGTTCGGGCAGCCCCCACGCACCGTAAATCAGCGCGTAATCAAGCGGGATGTTGATGATCATGGCCGCGATGTTGGCCACCATTACAGGACGGGTAAGCCCCCGACCGGAAAAAAAGCAGCTCAGCGCGCTGGAAAGCAGCATGAACACCGCTCCCACAGTCAGTACGCGAAAATAGATCACCTCCAGCCTGACCACCGGCGCAGGGTGTCCGGCAAAGGAAAACATAAACGGCGCGACAAACCACAGCAGAGCCAGCAGCACTCCGCCCATGAGACTGAAATGAATGGCCTGCCACAAGGCGGCACCCACACGGGCAGGCGCAGCCGAACCGCAGTACTGCGCTATGAAAACGTTGGCATATCCGGCAACGCCTGTAAAAAACAGCAGAAACAGCAGGTTGACAATGGCAGCAGGCAATGCGGCCGCAATGGCGTCCACGGAATAATGGCTCAGAAAAAGCCGGTCGGTGAACTGCATCACAGTGGACGAGGCCATGCTGATAACAAGGGGCAACCCCACGCCGAGCACATCGCGATAGCCGTTGGGCATGCCCCAACGTGCACGCAGGGAAGAAAAGAACATCAGGATACTCCGGAACAGAATTAGATGACTAGTGTACGGAAAGGAACTTGAATGTGTAATCACACTCACAGGGTAAGTCAATCACTCGCAACCGCAAAACCGCACCGGCTCAGGCTTCACTTATGGCGTGTTTCAGCCTATAAGGCGGCATGCGTACCAGCCATTCCGCACTTGTATACGCGCTCTGTCTGCTGCCCATGATGATCATGCTGGCAGCCGTGGCACTGTGCATCGGCACCGGCGAGACAGTGACGACGTTTTTCAGAGCTTACAGATACCAGCACCCCGATCTGACGTACTGGCTAACCATACTCACAGACTGGGGCAATCCCTTTTTATATCTGGTGTACGGCACCATCTATGCCCGTGCGGCCAAAGGCTCTGTTCTGGCCGCGCGCAATCCGCAGGAAGCCCGCAGCAGACGCAATTTCGTGCTGGCCTGGATAATAGCCCAGCTGCTGGTGGCGTTTCTGCTTGTGCGCATTTTCAAAATAACCATAGGCAGCCCCCGGCCCAATGCGGACGGCACATTTCAGCCGTTCTCCTTCAACTCCGGGCACAATTCGCTTCCCTCCGGACATACCACTGAAATCGTGGGGTCTGTACTGCCGCTGGCCTGCGCCGCAAAACGGCGCGCCGGAATATTGCTTTCCGCGCTGCTGGCAGTATACGCCGCACTGGTCGGCTTCAGCCGCATATATCTGGGACAGCACCATGCGAGCGATGTTTTTTTCGGCACGCTTACGGGTGCTTTTTCCGCTTTACTCATGCACACCGTCTGGACGCACCTGAACAGGAAAAACAATGACGCAAACTGAAAACACTCCCGATGCCGGTCAGCACGATCTGCACTCACAGACCGTCACGCCCGACGCTTCGACTGAAGCGGCACCGGCCGCACCGCAGCGTACAGTCTGCGAACGCATTCTGGATATTCTGGCTTTTCAGCCCCTTATTCCGCTCACCATTCTTCTGGCGCTGCAGACCGTGTTCATGCTTGACGCACGCGCGCTATGGTATTCCGACGAAGTCCGCTATGCCAACGTGTTCGAACACGTGGTCAATGCCGGTAAATGGATTGTGCTGCACCTGAACGGTGTGCCCTACCCCGACAAACCCCCTGTCTACTTCTGGCTGCTGGAAGGCATCAGGCAGGCTATGCAGGCTGCCGGTATCGCCGGTGACGCTCCGCAGGGCATCGGGCCGCGCCTGTTCTTCAGCGGTGCGGCTGTTTCTGCCCTTTTTTATATCTGGGCCACATATGCACTGGCCCGGCGTGTGGCAGCCGCAGACAAGCGCACGGCTCTGGGAGCCGGACTTGTACTGCTCAGCGTATTCTACTTCATCGGTGTGTCGCACTATTCGCGCATGGACCTGCTCTTCGCCGCACTGATCACGCTCAGCCACATATGTCTTTTCACCGGCTGGAAAAAAGAAAAATCCACATTCTGGATTGTCTGCGGTTTCGCCTTCGCCGCGCTGGCTACCCTGACCAAAGGCCCTCTGGGGCTTGCCTTTCCGCTTGTCACATCGGTGCTCTTTCTGCTGTGGCGCGGCAAACCGCGGCGGCTGGCAGGTGCAGATGTGGCGGCCGGTGCCGGTGTCATGCTCTTTATCCTGCTGGCCTGGGTCATGGGCGCGTATCTGACGGAACAGCCGGACTTTCTTTACAACATCTTCCATGACCAGATATACCGCAGAGCCACCCATACATGGCACCACTCGCAGCCGTGGTGGCACTATATGGCAACTCTGCCCGCCGCCTGGATGCCGTGGACCCTGCTGCTGCCCGTGCTGCCTTTCGGCTTTCTGCTGAGTAAAAAAGGGGCCCGTGCCGTGGCCGCTTCGCGCACTCCGGAAAAAGAAGGCATGGCCTATCTGTGGATAGCTTTTCTCAGCGGATTCGCCATTCTTTCGGCCGTCAGCATCAAAATCATCATCTACCTGCTGCCTCTTTTCGCTCCGCTGGCGGTGCTTACCGCAGGCGGTATACTGTCCCTTTCACGCGCACGCGCCAAATGGCTCATGCGGCTGATGGCACTGCTGCTGCTGGCGCTGGCCGCAGCGCTGGTCACCCTGCAGCTGGGGCAGATGTTCGGCTGGGAATGGCTGACCAAAGCCGTCCGCTGGCCGCTGGCTCTGGAAGGATTGTGGATTCTTGCCGCAGTCAGTGCAGCAGGAGCGGCAATCATGTGGGTTGCGGCGCCTGCCGCCGGCGGGGCCGGTGCGCTGCTGCTGGCAGTGCTGTTCACCACCGTATGGATTCAGCCGCTGGGACTTATCACTGCTCCCTCCATGGATAACGTGATGAGCCCGCGCATGCAGGGTGAGCTTATCGGCAGCTACATAGAAAAAGGCTACACCCCCGTGACGTATAAAGTCTATTCGGGCACTTATACGTTCTACGCCGGTGCCGACCTGCTGGAACTGGACGAATGGGCCGATGTGGATGCCGCCGTGTCAGCCCACCGGAAAACCGTGGTCGCCATGCGCACCAAACACTGGGACACATGGGAAAACAAACCCGCAGACATGCGGGAGGTAAGCCGGCAGTGGATTGTGGATCAGGAATATGTCGTTGCCGTGCGCGAGACATCCTCCCCCGACCAAACAGAGGTCTCTGCCCAAACAGAGGTCCCTGCGAAGTCCGGTCAAACCGGTGAGCCTGCTGACCTGCCCGCAGATTCAGCCACCGCGCCGGTTCAGCTTCCCGCTGCCAATGCCACCAACAGTACGGCAACACAGCAATCAGCCATAACGCCCTCTGCCGACATACCTGCGGACGACGCTCCCCAAGCGGACAGCGCCGCAGAAGAGGGGCATGAGACATCCCCTGCAGATGCTCCCGCGCAGGGCAATGCCACCACCATCTGACAGACGGTGTACAATCCATGAAAAAACACGGCGGCGGAACACAGGTTCCGCCGCCGTTCTGCTGTGCGCGACTGCCGCACAAAAAATTCCGGCATATAATGCAACATACTGCCGGTACAGATGAAAGATAAAACCACAGCCGCTACATATACACAGCCAGAGCGCAGCCCCAGGCGGCGCCTGTCAGCAGCACTGCGGCCAGTCCGCAGCATGTCTGCATCCACCTGCGGCTGACAACGGCGGCCCCCCCGGGATGCAGCAGGCCTCCGCTCAGCCTGCCCGCGGCAAAACCGCACACAAGTCCGGCCACATGTGCTGTAATGTCGGTACGTTCTCCCTCCATGCCCAGCATGGCAAGCAGCCCCAGTCCTGCAGCAATGACCGCAAAAGCCTTCACACGGCCCTGCCTGCCCTCCAGAGCCAGCGTTATGCCGCACAAAGCCCCCACAGCGCCGAAGACACCTGTGGAGGCCCCCATACTCAGATAGTCATAGCCGGAAAACAGAACACTGCAGACATTGCCGGCGGCACCGGCCAGCAGCACAAGCAGCCAGCCCGCACCGGCACCGGTGCGACGGCAGAGCAAAGGCATAAACACACCGCCGGAAACAACATTGCCCAGCAGATGGCCGCTGTCGGCGTGCAGAGTAAGCGCGGTCACAACGCGGAACCACTCGCGGTCCACCAGCACACGCATGCCGTCCATACGTCCGGCTTCGGCCCATTGTTCCGCAGCAAGCCCGCCAACAGCTGGTAAAAAATGATTGAGCCACGGCCACCAGTGCATACGCACGCCGTGCCAGACGGCCAGACAGAGCAGCACCCAGTAAGTGACTGCCGCAGTTGGAAAAACCGGTGCGGGAAGCGGCACCGCTGCGGCGGGGGTATTTTCATGTTCGGCGCGGAGTATTTCCGCGGCAGCCAGACGCTCATAAAGCAGCGGCACATACAACGCCGCCCCCCATGAACGGTGCTGCAGCCGGTAGGGAATACCCCGCGATGCCAGCACCAGCGGCCATGCCGGAGCTACTCCGGCCCGCACACGCAGTCCGGAAGCCGCCAGCAGAGGCACCACATCGCACCACCAGCGCGAAGCTCCGCGCCGGACCATGCGGTGTCTGCCTGTCCCGGTCGTCCCGCCCCGCAGAATGGTACCTGAACGTCCGGCAGAAATGGCCACAGGCTATTTCCGCCGCGGACCATCCGCATCGCAATCGATGACGCGGGGGTCATCCTGCGAACCGTCTTCCGCGGCTTCACAGTCTATGACAACAGTCCTGCGCGGCTCTTCCTGTGCTTCGGGACCGAACCCGCCGGAATAGTAGGTACGGGAATAAAATGTTCCGCCGCTGCCGAACCCGCCGGAAAACTGCGAGGAGCGGGCTGCCCCGTGCACCTGCACCGAGCTGGCGAAACTCCGCCGCAACCGGCGTGCCAGCGGCGCTCTGGTAAGCGGGAAAAGCAATACAAGTCCCAGCGCATCGGTCATGAGACCCGGTGTTATCAGCAGAATACCGGCCACAAGAATCATCAGGCCCTCAACCATCTCATCAGCAGGCATGACACCTTTATCCAGCGACTGACGCACCTTGAACATGGTGCTCAGCCCTTCCGTGCGGGCCAGCCATGCACCGGCTATGCCCGTAAGTATGACCAGCAGTATGGTTGAACCGGCACCGATGGCGCTGCCGACCTGAATGAGCAGATACAGCTCGATGAAAGGGATTATGGTAAACAGCAGTAAAAGGCGTAGCAGCATGGTGACCCCTGTTATGGCCTGTTATGGATTGATTGCCGGTTTTCCGGCCATGCACTGGTACTAAGCATTCCGCGACAGTTGTAAAGCGCAGTCATGCTGCGACCGGCAACAGCACGGCAGACCGCACATTGAGTCAAAGTACCGCCCATGGCAAGCGGCCGGTGCGGCACGGCACGGCAGGAACATACAGGGACAAACGGGCACAAAACGAATCACACAGGCCGGACATCACCCCGCAAGGGCTATCATCGCAGCACCGGCCCCCATGACACAGGCACCGGCAGTTCGCCACAGCGTTACCCGCTCGCCGAAAACCAGACGGCCGAAGACAACGGAAATGATCCCGTTGAGCCGCTTGACCGCTATCATATACGCGGCCGCCACCAGCGTGATAGCAAGATAGTGAAAGACAATCTGGCCGAACATGCATACCCCCAGCGCGGCACCGGCAAGAGGCCGTTCACGCAGACAACGCGGACTGACGCGGGTAAAACCGAAGATAAGCAGAAGCATCAAGGTGTTATGAATGGCGAAAAACATGGCCGCGGTGTACATGGGGGTTCCCAGCAGGGCCAGTTTTTTAGATAAGACAGCGGTCAGGCTCCAGATGAAAGCCGCCAGCAGCATAAGCATGCTGCCTTTTTCGCGGTATACCGCGCGGAACGGTTCCAGCAGGGCCGCACCGGCGCCGCAGGTTCTGCCTGAAGCGGCAGGAGCGCGGTTAAGCAGCCAGCTGCCGGCCACAATGCATGCAATACCCGCCACGCCCTGCGCCGGTATCGCTTCACCCAGAATAACGTAGCCGGTGCCCAGCATGAACGCCGGTGTAAATGAAAGAAAAGGAACGGTGAGCGAGATGGGGGACAGCCTGATGGCCCATGTCTGTATAAGAAACGCCGCCATATTGAGGGGCAGCATGACAGCCATGACGCTCCAGAACCCCTGCTGCACCTCGGGTGCATCGGACAGCAGCAGATATCCTGCAAACAGGGGCAGGCTCCAGGCCATGGGCCAGACAATCATCTCGTACGGCGGCCTGTCGCCGAAAAAGCGCTTGAAGAGCACAGCTTCACCCGCAGAAAAAAAGGCAGTGGCCAGAGCCAGAACAAACCACAGCATGACAGGCACCCCCGTTGACTCGGTTCAGTTACACCTTACTTCTTTACGGGCTGACCCGTCCTAAAATGAGTTGACGTTTTTTAGATTGTTCAAGTTTGGGCTGTGAGGGCAACCTCACAGCCCATTTTATGTACATACTCCGGCGTCTTCATATTCAGGCTAAGATGAGGACGCTCCGTATTATAGATTCCGATCGACTCGTCCACAACTGCCTTCAACTCATCGTAACTTTTGCATGGCACAAATAGAAACTCTTGCTTCAGGATGCCATTCACCCGTTCAGCCAAAGCGTTCTGATAGCAATCGTATCCATCAGTCATGGAACAAAGCATCCCTGCCTTACTCAACTTGTCTTGGTAGATGGTCGATGCGTACTGAAGCCCCCTGTCAGAGTGGTGGATTGCCTCTTTGGTAGTCAAACGGTTCCTGGCAGCTTTTTCCAGTGCCTTGGACACCCCTTCAGCTCCAAGATCCCGATTGAGGCTATGTCCCATGATCTTTCTACTATAAGCATCCGTCACCAAGGTGAGGTAGTAGGTCTGCTCTCTTGTCGAAAGATATGTGATGTCACTAACAAAAACCTGCTCCGGACTTGATGGTCGGATATCTTTAAACAAGTTCGGGTGCTTCTTGAGCCAATGCTTTGAATTTGTTGTTTTTGTGTAGTTTCGTTTGCGCCTTATGAGCATGTGCTCCTTTCGTAACAACGCGAACAAAGCATCGCGACCAAGCTTGATTCCCTTTGCGCTGATAGCATCGCACAGCAGCGAATACAGCTTTCTGGTTCCAAGCCGAGGCATTCTGGCTCTGACGGCAAGCACCAGCTCTTTCACAACTTGAAGCTGGATAGCTCGGAATTCAAAACGCTTTTCGGCCTGATAAACAGATTGGCGGCTCACCCCGAGCTGCCTGCAACAAGCCGCCAAGCTTACTTTGGCTTTTTGTTGAAGATTTCGTGCAGCTCGGGGGTAAACTTTTTTCTTATGGCAGTCCCGTATTCGCGGTCTGAAATGTCAATCATTTCGTTGAGAAGCATGTTCTTCAGCCTCTCGTCCCTCAGCTCCCGTTCCAATCTTCTGATTTGCTGCGCGGGAGTCTCTTTAGCTTTTGGCGATTTACTCGAATGTACCACAGGCTTGCTCCAATCAAGAGTTCCGTGCTTTCTAAGCCAGATAAGCACAGTGCTGCGCCCTTGAATACCATACATCTTCTGAGCCTGCTTGTATGTCATTTCGCCTTGTTCCACTTGAGTCACGACGGATATTTTAAAGGCCATCGTGTAGTCTCGTTGGGTGCGCTTTACATGCTGATTCTTTTCACTTTCCATGAAATAGGCTCCTTACTTGTCAACCTATTTCAGGACGGGACAGGCAACGAAAAAAGGCCCGGACAGTATTCTGCCGGGCCTTTTGCGGTCGTATGCGAAACCAACCTTATGCGGTCTTCTTTACCACAGGCTTTACCACAGCACCGGAGCGCAGGCAGCGGGTGCACACGCTGACGGTCTTAATCTGACCGGTAGGCAGCTGATGGCGGGCGCTCTGCAGGTTGGGCATGAAGCGGCGCTTGGTCTTGATGTTGGAGTGGCTCACATTATTGCCGGTCTGGGGCTTTTTGCCGCAGAATTCACATTGCTTTCCCATGACGACTATCCTCCATATATGAAAAACAGAATACGTTTCGCGAGTTTTGGACCCCTCCCGGCGATCCGCTGCTTGCACGCGAGGACGGAACGGCCAAGGAAGGAGGGTTTCTTATAACGACACTTAAAAAAAGGCAACCCTTTTCTTGACAAACAAAGAGATACACATGTAGAAATCGCCTTCCGCGAGGACAATTATGCCTGAATTTTGGATCCTGATAAAAGACATTCCCGCCGGGGGCAAGGAATTTTCCTTCGACGAACCGGCCATCTGGGAAAATCCCATAGCGGAATTTTCCCTGCCCTATGCAATCCGGCGTCCCCTGACTGCGCAGGTCTTTCTGCTTGCCCAGCAGGACGGTGTTCTTGTAAGAGGACGCATCACCGGCCAGATAGCGGTACCCTGTGACCGCTGTGCCGAAGATGCCGTCATCGACATCGACCACCAGTTTGATTCTTTTGAACTGCTGCCCGGCGATGACACAGAAGACACCGGCGACGACGAAACCATTATCGGACCCGCTCCTGACGGAGCCGGTGCCGGCATGGAAATGGGGCGTTTGCTGTGGGAAGAATTCATTGTATCGCTGCCTGCCAAGCCGCTTTGCGCCTCCGGCTGCAAAGGGCTGTGCCCGGTATGCGGAAAGAATCTCAATGACGGGAAATGCGGCTGCGACACAGAGCAGTACGACCCCCGTCTGGCCGCTTTGCGCGGCCTGAAAGTAACAAAGCACTAAACGCCTTTACGGCTCACTTCCGCGCCGTCCGCGCGGACGACAAAGAAAGAGAGGATAGTCATGGCTGTTCAACAGAACAAAAAATCCAAGTCCAGAAAGGGTATGCGTCGTTCTCACCACCGTGTGGCCGTTCCTTCGGTTGTGTACTGCGCCTGCGGCGAACCCGCACTGCCCCACCGTGTGTGCAACAGCTGCGGCTCCTACAACGGCCGTCAGGTGCTCAGGCAGGACGATGAGCAATAGCGTTCCGGTGATCGCCGTGGACGCCATGGGCGGGGATCACGGTCCCTCCATAGTTGTTCCCGGCGCCGTTCGGGCCGCCCGCGAAAACAGTCTGAAGCTTATCCTGGTAGGCGACAAGGACGCAATCAGCGCGGAACTCAATAGGCTGCCCCTTGACGGGGTGGCCTATGATATTGTGCACGCCAGTCAGGTGGCGGGCATGGAGGAAAAACCCTCCGACATCCTGCGCCGCAAAAAGGATGCCTCCGTACAGGTGGCATGCAGGCTGGTGCGTTCCGGTGATGCAGACGGCATCGTCAGCGCCGGCAACTCCGGTGCCACAGTGGCATGCGGCATGTTCATCATGGGGCGCATTCCCGGTGTGGAGCGTCCGGCACTGGCATCTGTGATGCCCACGGAAAAAAAGCCCTGCGTTCTTCTGGACGTGGGCGCCAACGTGGACTGCAAACCCTA
The DNA here is from genome assembly GCF_055388115.1 of Oleidesulfovibrio vietnamensis. NCBI lineage: Bacteria > Pseudomonadati > Thermodesulfobacteriota > Desulfovibrionia > Desulfovibrionales > Desulfovibrionaceae > Oleidesulfovibrio > Oleidesulfovibrio vietnamensis. Next base: position 1,430,212 of record NZ_AP042419.1, on the reverse strand, counting down.
TCACCTTTTCCAGTTCGGCCTGATGGCCGAAGCCTTTGCCCGCGACCTGCTGGAAATCGAAACACCCCGCGTGGGTCTTTTGAGTATCGGCGAAGAGGAAGGCAAGGGTAACTCTCAGGTGAAGGAAGCGTACGAATTGCTGCGCGAAGCCAAAAATATCAATTTTGTCGGAAACATAGAAGGGCGCGACCTGTTTACCGGCAATGTTGATGTCGCCGTGTGCGACGGCTTTGTAGGCAACGTTGCGCTGAAGCTGAGCGAAGGGCTTGCCAGCTCGCTTGCCCGTCTGCTCAAGCGCGAACTGCTTACCGGCATCAAAGCCAAGATAGGCACTTTTCTGGCGCGTGACGCGTTCCGGCGCTTTGCCCGCTTTGTGGATTACGCCGAATACGGCGGCGCGCCCCTGCTCGGCTTGCAGGGTATCGCCATCGTGTGCCATGGTGCTTCCAATGAAAAGGCCATCGCTTCTGCCGTAGGCATGGCGGGCACCTTCGTTTCCAAGGGCTCCTACCACCACCTTGTGGAGACCATCAGTGCCAACGAAGAGCTGACCAGCTACGGCAAGGCCGTCAAGCAATAACTACCGACCCGTGACGGCGGCGCGTTACCTGCGTCGCCGCTTCATGTTTCACGGACCCTGCCAATGACCACAAAAAGCTACATTCTCGGATTCGGCTCCCACGCGCCGGAGCGGATTCTCACCAACACCGACATGGAAGCGTTCGTGGACACCACGGACGAGTGGATCACCACGCGGACCGGCATAAAGCAGCGCCACATAGCCGCCGAAGGCGAAACGACATCCGACCTTGGCGCAAAAGCCGCGCTGCAGGCTCTGGCAAATGCCGGACTGCATGCCGACGCACTGACCCACATTCTTGTGGCCACCTGTACCCCCGACGCCATGTGCCCCAGCACAGCCTGCCTCATCGAGCACAAGCTCGGTGTTTCCGGCCTGATGGCGCTCGATCTAAACGCCGCCTGTTCCGGCTTTCTGTACGCTCTCAACATGGCACAGGGCATCGTGGCTCTGACCCCCGACGCCAAGGTGCTTGTTGTGGCTGCAGAAGTGCTGAGCAGGCGCATCAACTGGAACGACCGCTCGACATGCGTTCTGTTCGGCGATGGCGCCGGCGCCGTCATCGTGGGCAGTCACCCCAACGAGGGACGTGCCGTGGAAGTGGCAGACAGCCTGCTTTCTTCAGACGGTGCGTTGGGTGATCTTCTGCTCATCAGCGGTGGCGGAACCAGCGTTCCCTACAAACACGGCCAGCCCGTGGGTGACGAATTTTTCGTCCGCATGGAAGGCCGTGAAATATTCAAACACGCCGTGCGCAGCATGGCACGCGTGTGCGAAGAACTGCTTGAGCGCAACGGCATAGCCCGCGAAGACGTGGATATGCTGCTGCCCCATCAGGCAAACCTGCGCATTATCGAAGCGGTGGGAAAAAAACTGGGTATCCCTGCCGATAAAGTATTTGTGAATCTTCAGGAATACGGCAACACTTCCGCCGCATCGGTGCCTCTGGCACTGGCCGATGCGGACAGTAAAAACCTGCTGCCCCCCGGGCGCACGGTACTGCTGACCACATTCGGAGGCGGATTCACATGGGGTGCAGTGCTGCTGCGCACCTGAAAAAGCGTGTATAACCGGTAACCTTCCGGAATATAAGATACTCGCTGCCGAAATTCACAATTGAAGTTACACTGTCTTTACGGTATAAAGCGGTGCCTTCCGGTAAAGAAGAGAAAAAGCGAACCAAAATGAGCGAACTTATCTCCACCGCACTGGTCACGGGCGGCTCACGCGGCATCGGCAAATGCATTGCCGAAACACTGGCCGCGCAAGGTTTTCAGGTACTGCTTACCTATGTGAGCAAACCTGAAGAAGCCGAAACCGTGGCCGAGTCCATCCGCACTGCGGGCGGACAGGCAAGGGCCCTTCGTCTGAATGTGGGCGACCCCGAAGAGGTGGCCGCATTCTTTAAAAACGAAGTGAAGGACAAAGTCCGGCTGGATGTGCTGGTGAACAACGCCGGCATAACCAAAGACGGGCTGCTCATACGCATGAAAGATGAGGACTTTGCACGGGTTGTCAGTGTAAACCTGCAGGGCGCCTTTTCATGCAGCCGCGAAGCGGCCAAAATAATGAGCAGACAACGCTGCGGCCGCATCATCAACATCACCTCGGTGGTGGGCCAGATGGGCAACGCCGGACAAGCCAACTACTGCTCCGCCAAGGCCGGTCTTATAGGACTTACCAAGTCCGCCGCCAAGGAGCTTGCAGCGCGCAACATCACCGTAAACGCCGTGGCACCCGGTTTCATAGAGACCGACATGACCAGAGCGCTTGCCGACAATGTGCGCGAACAGTACCTTTCCGCCATTCCGCTGCGCCGTCTCGGCAGTGCACAGGATGTGGCGGATGCCGTGGCCTTTCTTGCTTCTGACAAGGCTGGCTACATTACCGGGCAGGTCATCGCCGTCAACGGCGGTCTGTACACCTAGCCCGCCTGCGGACAGGCCGCTGCCTGCCTGCGCTTCAGCTACAAATAACACCGATTGGAGGGAATATGTCCGTCGAAGAAAAAGTCAAAAAGATCATCATGGACCAGCTCGGCGTTTCCGCCGAAGAAGTAAAGCCCGAAGCTTCCTTTGTGGAAGATCTGGGTGCTGACTCCCTGGACCTGACCGAACTGATCATGGCCATGGAAGAAGAATTCGGTACCGAGATTGATGACGACGACGCTCAGAAAATTCTGAAAGTCAAAGACGCCATCGACTACATCGCTGGCAAGCAATAGTCTTCACTCATCATTCCAAATACATGCAAGCAGGCGTCTTATGACGGAGTCATAAGGCGCTTTGCCCTTTTCTTCCGGCTGCTGCGAAAAAGGCTTTTTTCCGCCCCCTGCCACCGGCCAGACCGGACACCGGACGGACGGCTTTTACGCCGCGTTATGCCCACGAGGAACATAGAATGACTGGAAAACGAGTAGTAGTAACCGGACTTGCCGCAATAACCCCGCTTGGCAACAATGTTGAAACCAGCTGGGAAAATCTCATTGCCGGAAAGTCCGGAATCGGGCCCATCACCCGTTTTGATGCCAGCGAATATACATCCCGCGTGGCGGGCGAGGTAAAAGGCCTCGACCTGGGCGAGTATATTCCCCCCAAACAGGCACGCCGCATGGACCGCTTTACGCAGTACGCGGTGGCCTGCGCCAAGCAGCTCATGAAGCACGCAGAATACACCGTGCCCGAAGAAACGGCCCATCGCGTGGCCTGTCTTCTGGGTGTGGGGCTGGGCGGACTGGAAACCCTCGAGCAGTTTCATACCAAACTGGTCGAAGCCGGTCCCAACCGCATCTCCCCCTTCATGATTCCCCAGCTTATCTCCAACATGGCCCCCGGCCAGATTGCCATGGAAATAGGCGCCAAAGGCGGCAACGTTGTGATGACCAGTGCATGCGCATCGGGCACCCACGCCATCGGCTATGCTTTTACCGAGGTAAAAGTGGGCCGCTACGACGCTGTGGTCACCGGCGGTGCCGAATCCACCATCACCCCCATGGGCGTGTCCGGGTTCACAGCACTGCGTGCGCTTTCCACCGCAAGCAACGATGCCCCCGAAAAGGCTTCGCGTCCCTTTGATGCCAACCGTGACGGCTTTGTCATCGGCGAAGGCGCAGGGCTGCTGCTGGTCGAATCGCTTGAGTCCGCCCGGGCCCGCGGGGCAACCATATACGCGGAAATCGTGGGCTTCGGCTCTTCGGACGACGCGTTTCATATGACCGCCCCCCGCGACGACGCCGAAGGCATGGCACGCGCCATGCTGATGGCCATTGAAGAAGCCGGCATCAGCCCCGCTGATGTGGACTGCATCAATGCCCACGGCACCTCGACACAGCTGAACGACAAGAGCGAAACACTGGCACTGAAAAAAGTGTTCGGCGACCACGCGTCCAAGCTGCGCATCAGCGCCAACAAATCGCAGACGGGCCACCTGCTGGGGGCCGCCGGCGGCGTGGAAGGCGTTTTCAGCTGTCTTACCCTTGCAACCGGCACCGTGCCCGGCACCGCAAACTATGAAACCCCCGACGAAGACTGCGACCTCAACTATATGGGTGGCGGTTCCGAGTCGTATCAGGCACAATACGTGCTGAGCAACTCCTTCGGCTTCGGCGGCACCAACGCGTGCATGCTGTTCAAGCGCTGGGAAGGCTAATACCGAATCCCTCCGCCGCGCATCCCCCTGCGGGGTGCGCGGCATAACCACAACGCGGAGAGTGGAAACCATGGACGAACTGCTTATTCAGGATCCGGAAGTCGGTCGCGCCATTGTTCAGGAAGTGGAACGTCAGACCGGCAAGCTGGAACTCATCGCCTCTGAAAACTTTGTGTCCCCCGCAGTCCGCGCCGCACAGGGCAGCGTGCTGACCCATAAATACGCCGAAGGATACCCCGGCAAGCGGTATTACGGCGGTTGCGAATTTGTCGACGTGGCGGAAAACCTCGCCATCGACCGCGCCTGCGAAATATTCGGCGCCCAGTACGCCAACGTCCAGCCCCACTCCGGCAGCCAGGCCAATATGGCCGTATACTTTTCCGCGCTGACTCCCGGCGACACCATTCTGGCCATGGATCTGTCGCACGGCGGACACCTGACCCACGGCAGCCCCGTCAACTTTTCGGGCCGGTTCTACAATGTGGTGTTCTACGGTGTCTCGCGCGAAACCGGCTGCATAGATTATGACAGCGTGGCAGAACTGGCACGCGAGCACCGCCCCGCCATGATTGTGGCCGGTGCCAGCGCCTACTCCCGCATCATCGATTTTGCACGGTTCCGCGCCATAGCCGACGAAGTGGGTTCCCTGCTTATGGTCGACATGGCCCACATAGCCGGTCTGGTGGCCGCCGGTCTGCATCCTTCCCCTGTGGGCACGGCGCACTTCACCACCACAACCACGCACAAAACCCTGCGCGGTCCGCGTGGCGGCATGATTCTGTCGGACGAAGAAGCCGCCAAAAAACTGAACAGCCAGATTTTCCCCGGCATTCAGGGCGGCCCGCTCATGCATGTCATCGCCGCCAAGGCTGTGGCCTTCGGCGAAGCGCTGCGTCCCGAATTCGGCGCCTACCAGAAGCAGGTGGTCGCCAACGCCGCCAAACTGGCCGCCACCCTGACCGATGCCGGTTTTGAACTGGTTTCCGGCGGCACCGACAACCACCTGATGCTGGTGGACCTGACAAACAAGGATATCACCGGTAAAGATGCCCAGCATGCGCTTGACCTTGCGGGCATCACCGCCAACAAAAACACGGTGCCTTTTGAAACCCGCTCGCCTTTCGTGACTTCGGGCATCCGGCTGGGTACCCCTGCCCTGACCACCCGCGGCATGAAAGAAGCTGAAATGGTCAAAGTGGCCGGCTGGATAATCGACGCGCTGGGCAATATCGGCAACGAAACCCGTCTGGCGGAAATAAGCCGCGACGTGGAAAAGTTCGCCCGTCAGTTCCCGCTGTTCCACTGGTAACAGCAGACAAAGCAACATTGCAGCGGGGCGGTTTGACAAAACCGCCCCGCTATATTCACTGCTAAAGCCGCACACAGCGCGGCACACGGATATCACGCATGCACAGCAGACTTCCCTGGCCTCATTATTTTATGGACATCACCTATCTTGTGGCCGAGCGTTCCACCTGCACGCGGCGCAAAGTGGGCGCCATCGCGGTCAAGGACAAACGCATTCTGGCCACCGGTTACAACGGTGCGCCCTCCAATGTGGCGCACTGCCTTGATGTGGGCTGCCTGCGCGAAGAGCTGGGAGTGCCTTCCGGCCAGCGGCACGAAATATGCCGTGGCCTGCACGCCGAACAGAACGTGATTATTCAGGCAGCCATCCACGGGGTATCACTGGCCGGTGCGGAAATATACTGCACCACGCAGCCCTGCCTTATCTGCACAAAAATGCTGATAAACTGCGGAGTGACAGCAGTGTATTTCATGGAACCCTATCCGGACCCGCTCTCAGAGGCCATGATGCGCGAAGCCGGAGTGAAATTTGAAGTGCTTGATTATCCTCAGGCCGGACGGAAATAGCCGTGTCACACGATCATCCTTTTTCTTCCTTCATGCTTGAGGCGGTGGCGCTGGCCGAAAAAGGCCGCTGGGCCACATCGCCCAATCCCTGCGTGGGTGCCGTGCTGGTAAAAGACGGGCAGACCGTGGCGCGCGGCTGGCACACGGCCTATGGTAAACCGCATGCCGAAATAGAATGCCTGCGCGATGCCGCCCGACGCGGAGTGAACCCCGCCGAATGCACTCTGGTGGTAACGCTGGAACCATGCAACCACACCGGAAAAACGCCCCCGTGCTCCATAGCCGTGCTGCAGGCCGGTATCCGGCACGTGGTGGTGGGTATGATGGACCCCAACCCCGTGGCACAGGGCGGAGCAAATTTTCTGCGCGAAAACGGAGTCACCGTTGAAACAGGGGTCTGCCGTCAGGAATGCGAAGATGTGGTGGACGACTTCATCACATGGAAAAAAACACCCCTGCCCTACACCATCATCAAGCTTGCCTCCACTCTGGACGGCCGCATAGCCACCCGTACAGGGCACTCACGCTGGATAAGCGGCGAAGAATCGCGCCGCCGTGTGCATGAACTGCGCAGACACGCCGATGCCGTCATCGTCGGGGGAGGAACCTTCCGCGCTGACAATCCGCAACTTACCTGCCGGCTGGAAGGAATCCGCCGGCAACCGCTGGCCGTGGTGGTCACCTCGCAGCTGCCCGATGCCGGAACCCCCATGCACCTGCTGCAGCAACGCCCGCATGAAACAATTTTCTGGACACCCCGCGCAGTGGCGGCTTCCGCACAGGCCGATGCCCTGCGCGCTCTGGGTGTGCGCGTGACCGGACTGGACCGCAACTGCAAGGGCAGACTGGATCTGCATACCGCCCTTGCGGGCCTGCGCAGCGAATACGACTGCTACCACACCCTGTGCGAAGGCGGCGGCATGCTGGCTCTTTCCATGCTGGAAATGAATGTGGCGCAGGAACTGGAACTGCATATGGCCCCCAAACTGCTGGCCGACGCACAGGCCAGACCGCTGTTTGACGGCCGCACACCGTCCACCATGGAACAGGCGCTGGGCCTGCGCATCTGTAATGTCGCCCGCAGCGGCGAAGACGTTATCCTGACCTTGCGCCCGAGGAAATAACACCTATGTTTACCGGAATAATCAACGGACAGGGCGAAATCCTGTCGGCAGACAACAGGGGCAGTGAAACCCGTTTCCGCATCCGGCCCCGCTTTGCGCTGACGGACTATGTCACCGGCGAATCCATCGCCGTGAACGGCGTATGTCTTACCGTGGAAACCTATGCGGACAGCTGGTTCAGCGCATACGCATCTGCGGAAACCCTGTCCTGCTCCAACCTGGGTGCCCTGCACACCGGCGCTGCCGTTAATCTGGAGCGCGCGCTTGCAGTGGGCGACAGGCTGGGCGGGCACATTGTCAGCGGACATGTGGACTGTCTGGCCACGGTGCAGTCGGTGCAGCCTGCGGGGCTTTCGCGCGTATACCGGCTCGGCTTTCCGCAGGAATTCGGGATTCAGGTGGTGGATAAAGGCTCCGTAACTCTTGACGGTATCAGCCTTACGGTTAATCATTGCGGGCCGGATTTTCTGGAAGTGAACATCATTCCCGAAACGCAAAAGGTGACAACCATCGCGCACTGGAAGCCCGGAACCCGCGTAAACATGGAAACCGACATCATCGGCAAATATGTTCAGCGCATGCTCACCCCGTGGAGCTCCGCAGACAAAGGCGGCGCAACCGCAGGCGACAGCCGGGCCGGCACTCTGACAATGGACTTTCTGCGCGAACACGGCTTTTAACCGTAAAACGCCGCAAACCGCCGGCGGCACGACCGCCGGAGGATACCGCAACTTACCGAGAGGTTCCCAGATATGCCTATGTGCACGGCCGAAGAGGCCATTGAGGAAATCCGCAGCGGACGGATGCTCATTCTTGTAGACGACGAAGACCGCGAAAATGAAGGCGACCTGACCATTGCAGCCGAGCATGTTACTCCGGAGATCATCAATTTCATGGCCATGCACGGCCGCGGTCTCATATGCCTTGCCATGGCGCCCGAATGGGTGGACAAGCTGCAGCTGCCGCTGATGGCCCGCCGCAACGAATCCAAATTCGGCACCAACTTCACGGTATCCATCGAAGCCCGTCAGGGCGTCACCACCGGTATTTCCGCCAAAGACCGCGCAACGACCATTCTTACGGCAGTGAAAGACGACGTGAAGCCCGAAGACATAGTCACCCCCGGCCACATCTTTCCCCTGCGCGCCCAGAAGGGCGGTGTCATGGTGCGTGCCGGACAGACCGAAGGCAGTGTGGATCTGGCCCGTCTTGCCGGTCTCAAGCCCGCCGCCGTCATTTGCGAGATAATCCGCGACGACGGCGAAATGGCCCGCATGCCTGATCTTGTGGAATTTGCCGAAAAGCACGGCCTGAAGATTGCCACCATACGCGATCTTATCAGGTACCGTATGCAGCCCGGACAACTTTCCGTACAGCGGGTGGCAGAAGCTAAAATGCCTACCAAATACGGTGACTTCACTGTTATCGCCTACGAAAACGACCACGGTGACGAAACCCACCTTGCCATGGTCAAAGGCGACATAAAAAATCAGGACGCCGTGCTTGTGCGCGTGCACTCCGAATGCCTCACCGGCGATGTGCTGGGATCGCTGCGCTGCGACTGCGGCGATCAGCTGGCAGCCGCCATGTGCACCGTGGCAGCCGAAGGCGCAGGCGTTGTGCTGTATATGCGTCAGGAAGGCCGCGGCATCGGACTGGCCAACAAGATCAAGGCTTATGCGCTGCAGGATCAGGGCTACGATACCGTGGAAGCCAACCACAAGCTGGGTTTCAAGGCCGACCTGCGCGACTACGGCATCGGCGCACAGATTCTTGTGGATCTGGGCGTGCGCAAAATGCGCATGATGACCAACAACCCGAAAAAAATCGTGGGCATAGAAGGCTACGGCATTCAGGTGGTCGAACGTGTTCCCATCGAAATGCATGCCTGCGAATTTAACGAAAATTACCTGCGCACCAAAAAGGAAAAGATGGGGCATATGCTGCATCTTTCCGACGAAGGGCAGGAACAGTAACAGCCGGGGCGCCGGCCGCCCCCTCAATTTGTTGATGATGCGCACCCCGTGTTCCGGCACGGGGTGCGACCTGCATATTCCACTTTGCCACGCGGCCCCCGCGCCGCCATCAGGAGACTTTTTGCCATGATGCACCTGAAAACCATCGAAGGCCAGTTCGACGCCAAGGGGCTGAAGTTCGCCATTATCGCCACCCGCTTCAATGACTTTGTCGTTGACCGTCTGGTTGGCGGCGCCGTCGACTACCTGACCCGCTGCGGCGGCAGCCGCGAAGACATGACCCTCATCCGTCTGCCCGGCGCATTCGAAATGCCCGTGGCCGCCAAAAAGCTGGCCGCCTCCGGCAAATACGACGGCGTGATCGCTCTGGGTGCCGTCATCCGCGGTGCCACTCCGCACTTTGATTTTGTGGCCAACGAAGCCACCAAAGGCCTTGCACAGGTTGCGCTGGAATCCGGCGTACCCGTGGGATTCGGCCTGCTGACCACCGACACGCTGGAACAGGCCATCGAGCGCGCCGGTTCCAAGGGCGGAAACAAAGGCGTGGAAGCTGCTTCCGCCGTTCTTGAAACGATCCGAGTACTGGAGCAGCTGTAACACATGGCCGCAAAAGGTAACAATTCATCGCGGCGCTCTTCGCGGGCGCTTGCTTTTCAGGTTCTTTACGGGCTTAACTTTTCGCCCGCCAAGGATCTGGCCCAGCTGCAGGAAGCCTACTGTGCATCGCCCGACGTGAGCGACCGCGGAGGCGAAGCGCACCCCGTGGGGTTTGCCTGGGAACTTATCGAAGGCACATGGACCAATCAGAAAGCGCTGGACGAGATCATCACCCGTTTTGCCCAGAACTGGCGCGTGGAGCGCATCGGCAAAATAGAACTGACCATCCTGCGCCTTGCCGTATATGAAATGCTCTACCGCGCCGACGTACCGCCCAAAGTGGCCATCAACGAAGGCATAGAGCTTTCAAAGCAGTTCGGCGACGACAAGTCGCGCAACTTCATCAACGGCATACTGGATGCGGCAGCCAAGGCGCTGGAAGCAGGCACCATCACGTGCAAGTACTGATTCTGAACTCTTACCGCTCAACGACTATACATAAGGAATAGCACGGCTATGAAGTACAATCCTCAGGCCATTGAAGAGAAGTGGCAGCATATTTGGGAAGAAAAGGAGATGTTCCGCAGCGAGCACGGCTCCGACAAGCCCAAATACTACGTGCTTGAGATGTTTCCCTATCCTTCGGGCAACATCCACATGGGGCACGTCCGCAACTACTCCATAGGCGACGTGGTCGCCCGCTTCAAGCGCATGCAGGGCTTCAACGTGCTACACCCCATGGGCTGGGACGCTTTCGGACTGCCTGCCGAAAACGCCGCCATCAAGCACGACACGCACCCCGCCAAATGGACATACTCCAATATCGACAATATGCGCAGCCAGCTTAAAAGGCTGGGCTATTCGTACGACTGGCGCCGCGAACTGGCCACCTGTGATGCGGAATACTACCGCTGGGAACAGCTGTTTTTCCTCAAATTCATGGAAAAAGGCCTGATATACCGCAAAAAGGCACCGCAGAACTGGTGCCCAAAATGCAACACGGTACTGGCCAACGAGCAGGTCATAGACGGGCTGTGCTGGCGTTGTGATTCAGTGGTCGAACAACGTGATCTGGCGCAGTGGTTCCTCAGAATCACCTCCTACGCCGAAGAACTGCTGGCCGACCTTGAAAAACTGACCGGCGGATGGCCCGACCGCGTACTGACCATGCAGCACAACTGGATAGGCAAATCCGTAGGTGCCGAAATCGAATTTGCCGTGGATGGCAGCGATGAAACCGTCAAGGTCTTCACCACCCGCCCCGATACGGTGTTCGGTTCCACATTCATGAGCATTGCTCCTGAACATCCGCTGGTGGAAAAACTCATCACCGGCACCGGGCAGGAAGAGACTGTCAGGGCTTTTGTCACGCGTATACGCAACATGGACCGCATTGAACGCACCGCAGACACGCTGGAAAAAGAAGGCGTGTTCACGGGCGCATACTGCATCAATCCGCTCAGCGGACGCAGAATGCCCATCTATGTGGCCAACTTTGTACTGGCCGAATACGGCACGGGCGCCGTCATGGCCGTGCCCGCGCATGACGAGCGCGACTTTGAATTCGCCCGTAAATACGACCTGCCGATGGAAGTTGTCATCCAGCCCGAAGGCGCGGAACTGACACCTGCAACCATGGAAACCGCCTATACCGGTCAGGGAACCATGGTCGGGTCGGGCCAGTTCAGCGGGCTGCCCAACGAAGAAGGCAAAACCCAAATAGCCGAATGGCTTGAAGCCAACGGCAAAGGCAAACGCACCGTCAACTACCGCCTGCGTGACTGGAATATCTCGCGCCAGCGTTACTGGGGTGCGCCCATTCCCGTGGTCTACTGCGAAAAATGCGGCATTGTGCCTGAAAAAGCAGAAAACCTGCCCGTCCGTCTGCCGCTGGACATAAAAACCCGTTCCGACGGCCGCTCGCCGCTGGGCGAAACTCCGGAATTCTACGAATGCCGGTGCCCTGCATGCGGAGAAAAAGCACGGCGCGAAACCGACACCATGGACACCTTCGTGGAGTCCTCATGGTATTTTGCGCGCTACACGTCGGCCGGTGACAATGAAGCCCCCTTTGATGCGCAGGCACTCAAGTACTGGCTGCCCGTGGACCAGTACATAGGCGGCGTGGAACACGCCATTCTGCACCTGCTGTATGCGCGTTTCTTTATCAAGGCACTGCGCGACTGCGGCTACATGGACCTTGACGAACCTTTCGCCAACCTGCTGACGCAGGGCATGGTGCTGATGGACGGCGCCAAGATGTCAAAGTCAAAGGGCAATGTGGTTGACCCCACTGAAATGATCAGCCGCTACGGTGCCGACACCGTCCGCCTGTTCTGCCTTTTCGCGGCACCGCCCGAACGTGACTTCGACTGGTCCGACTCCGGCATCGAAGGCGCAAGCCGGTTTGTAAACCGTGTGTGGCGGCTGGTGGAAGACCTGCCTGCGGGCATGGCGCCCATGGCCCCCTGCTCCAGCAGCAGCGATGACTGCACCGGCGCGGCCGCAAAGGATATCCGGCAGAAGGAACACGCCACCGTCAAAAAAGCCGGTGCCGACATTCAGAACAGATTCCAGTTCAACACCGCTATTTCTGCCGTGATGGAACTGGTCAACGCGCTGTATCTTACCCGCGACGAACTGGGTGCCGACGAAAAAGGCCGCAGAGTGCTGGGCTCGGCAGTGTCGTCAGTGCTGGCCATGCTGGCGCCCATCACCCCGCATCTGTGCGAAGAACTGTGGGAACAGCTGGGCCACAAGGACATGCTTACCGCAAGACCGTGGCCCCGATACGACGAAGACGCCCTGCTCAGGGACGAGGTGGTCATTCCGGTTTCAGTCAACGGCAAGCTGCGTTCCAAAATGACCGTACCCGCAGGCACCGGCAAGGAAGAGCTTGAAAAGCTTGCTCTTGCAGAAGCCAACGTGGTACGCCATACCGAAGGACTCACCGTCCGCAAGGTAATTGTCATTCCGGGGAAAATGGTCAATGTCGTCGCAAGCTGACAACATACGCGCCCGTACGCGCGGCGCGTCCGCCATACGCACAGCGGTACTGTGCGCCGTGCTGGCCTGTGTGCTTTTTGCGCTGCAGGGCTGCGGCGGCTACCGGCTGGCTGCGGACGAACCTTCCGTGTTCGGCGGACCGCAGGCCACCATCCGCATACGCGAAGTGGTCAACCCCTCGCTGTTTCCGTGGGTCGGTGCCGTCATCCGCGCTGAAATGCGCGACGAGATAACCAACAGGCACATGGCCACATGGAAAGACAACGGCAGAACGGACTACTCCATAGCTGTCATTGTGGATAAAATCACAGTGACCGGACGCGCCACAGATACGGATGATTCCGACCGTCTGTTCAGCGCATCGGTTTCGCTCAAGGCTGCCGTGTATGACGACAACACCAACACCGTTGTCTGGGATTCCGGCTTCACCTCCGTCAGCGAAACCTACCGGACGTTTTCCGGCACAGACCAGCAGGCCGCCTACTCCGCGGTGCGCAAAGCCACGCAGTATGTGGTGGACAGAATGCGACACAGCTTCTAGACCCTTCATACAGCCATCGTATATAACGCCCGGAGACCGATAGGCTCTCCGGGCGTTTTTCAACCACCAACCAGCAAACAGGCACTACCCGCAACCATGGCAAAAGACGGATTCAGTTTCATCGTATGTCCCGACGGGCAGCTTCTGCGCGACCGTATCGAAGGACAGCTTGCGGCACACTCCTCTTCGCACGGTGCATGGGAACGTCACGTCTACTGGGGCGACGAGGGACTGGCCGCTTCGTTCTGGGAACACCTGACCCTGCAGGGGCTATTTGCCACTCCCAAGGCACTGGTTGTCCGCAATGCCCAGAACCTTGCCGCCGCGGACTGGAAGAAGCTCAGCGAGTCATTGCGGCAGGCATCGCCCACGTCATGGGCGTTCATCTGTCTGGAGGTTGCTTTTGAGCGCGGCAAGGCAAAAGTGCCGGCTGCCGTACAAAAAACAGCCTGCTGGAAGTTCGCCGCCGGACAGGGCTGGATTTGGGAATCGCCCGGTCTGGACGAACGCAGCCTGCAGGGATTTGCTTCGGCCTGGGCGCAGAAACGCGGGGTACGCTTTGCTCCCGGCGCTCTGCCGGCCATATGCGCCGCCCTGCCCGCCGATGCCACCGCAGCCCGGAACGAACTGGAAAAACTGGCTCTGGCGGCAGGAGCCGACGGTGTCATAAGCGCCGATACATCGGCACTGGGCGACCATGCGGCCGATCTGGATATTTTCGGATTCATACGGGCTGTTCAGTCCGGCACCCAGCACGACAAAGTATGGCGCAAAGTCATGGGCAGCAGTTCCGCCAACGACGGTCTCGTCTTTCAGTTCCTGGGCATGCTGCAGCGCGAAGCCCGCATGATGTGGCAACTGCTCTCCGGCGAATCCGTCCGCCTGCCCGCGGCGGTGCTCCAGTCCAAAACCCGCACGGCGCAGCAGCTGCGGTACCGCGGAATCATGCGTATGTGGGATCTGGCACTGGAGGCGGAAAAAGGCATAAAGTCGGGTGAGCGCTCTCCCGATCAGGCCATGGAAGCCCTTATCGGTGGCCTGCTGGCGCTTTTTGCACCCCGCAGGCCATAGCATGGCCGTCATGACGGTATTTTTCCGCCATGTTTCCTTCCTGTCGCAGGATTTTTCTCTTTTTCAGACGCAAATCACCCTTTTTTACACTGTAAAGCGGCTTTACAGCCTTGCCACCGGCGGGTAACTGCTTATTATGGTCAACGAACCACATTATCATGGTCATCGGCAGCGCCTACGCGAGAAGCTGAAAAAAGACTCCACCCAGCTGGCCGACTATGAAATTCTGGAACTGATTCTGGGTATGGTACTGCGCAGGCAGGACACCAAGCCGCTTGCCAAGCGGCTGCTCGGGCGGTTCGGTTCGCTGCGGGGCGTGCTGGATGCCCGGCCGCAGGAGCTTATGGCGGAAAAAGGGGTAGGTCCGGCCATGGAAAGTTTCTGGCTGCTGCTGCGCGAGTTCATAGCGCGCTATGCCGAAGCCCCCATGAGAGAACGGACACTGCTGGTTTCTTCGCGCGCCGTGGCGGACATGGCCAGAACGCGTCTGGCAGGCTGCCCCCATGAGGAAGTGTGGGTGGCCTACATGGACAGGCAGAACAGACTGCTTGCATGGGAACGCGCCACAAGAGGCACGGTAAACGCATCTGCCATTTACCCGCGCGACCTGATGGAAGCGGCACTGCGCTACAAGGCAAGCGGGCTGATACTGGTGCACAACCACCCCGGCGGCAGTGCACGGCCCTCCGCACCGGATGTGGAAGTGACCAAACTGGTGGCGCGCAGCGCCGCATCGCTGGGCATGACGCTGGTAGACCATGTCATTGTGACCGAGGAAGGGCATTACAGTCTCAAGGAAGACGGGCTTTTCTAAATCCGGCAGCACAGCCGCCGGCACGGACAAAGGACAAGCCATGAACCGCATAGCATGTACGGTGCACGGCAGAGTGCAGGGAGTGGGCTTCCGCTACTGGACAAAACGCAAGGCCGCTGCACTGGGCTTGCGCGGCTGGGTGAAAAATGCGCCGGACGGTACGGTGATGCTGGAAGCGGCGGGCGAAGCCGGCGCTCTGGATGTCTTTGCCCGGGCGCTGCACCGCGGGCCTGCCTTCAGCGCCGTAACCCGGGTGGACTGCACCACGGTACAGCTGCCCGCGCAAACGGAACACGATTTTCTGATAACATACTAGGGAACACGCTATGCATCTGCCGCGCCGCGGCAGACCGGCGCAGACGCAACGGGCATTGCCAGCCGCCGGTACAACCGGGAAACGCCGACCCACGGCCCCCGATTAATGGAAGGAGAAGGCATGAGCGACAGAAACGACGCAGAAAGCCTCGACATACACGAAAGCGGAGCTTCCATTGAGGAAGCCGCAGAGCATATGAACGAACTGCTGAATGATTTTCCCGCGGAACTGCCGGTGCTTGCCGTCCGCGATATTGTTGTATTCAACTACATGATTCTGCCGCTTTTTGTGGGCAGAGAAAAATCGGTGCAGGCCGTGGATGCGGCGCTTAACGGCAGCCGCTATATGATGATCTGCACCCAGCACGACGAAGCCGTGGACGATCCCACAGGGGATGATCTGCACAAAACAGGCACCGTAGTCATGATCATGCGCATGCTCAAGATGCCTGACGGCCGCCTGAAGGTTCTGGTGCAGGGCATCAGCCGTGCCAAAGTGAAAAACTTTGTTTCTGAAGACCCCTACCTGCTGGCCGAAGTGGAAGCCATAGAAGAGCCGGAAGCAGGTCCCCTTACCGTGGAACAGGAAGCAATGATCCGCTCCGCCCGCGAGCAGAGTGAAAAAATTCTTTCTCTGCGCGGTGTGCCCACTGCAGACATCATGGCCGTACTCAACGGCGTTGATGAACCCGGACGCCTTGCCGACCTTATAGCGGCCAACCTGCGCATGAAGGTGGCCGATGCGCAGACCATTCTTGAATGCACCGACCCTGACGAACGGCTCACGCTGGTTAATGAGCAGCTGGTCAAAGAGGTGGAAGTGGCTGCCATGCAGGCAAAAATCCAGAGCATGGCCAAGGAAGGCATGGACAAGGCACAGAAAGACTATTTTCTGCGCGAACAGATGAAAGCCATACGCCGTGAACTGGGTGAAGGTCCGGACGGCGACGAAGACATGGACGAGCTCATCGAGTCGCTTGCCAAGGCCGGTCTGCCCAAAGATGTGCGCAAAGAAGCCGACAAGCAGCTGCGCCGTCTTTCGGTCATGCATCCGGAATCTTCAGAAGCCACCGTTGTGCGCACCTATCTGGAGTGGCTTGCGGAACTGCCATGGAAAAAACTCTCGCGCGACCGCATAGATATTCCTAGAGCACAGGCCATTCTGGACGAAGACCATTACGGGCTTGAAAAAGTCAAAGACCGTATTCTGGAATATCTTTCCGTGCGCAAGCTCAATCCCAAGTCCAAAGGCCCCATTCTGTGCTTTTCCGGCCCTCCCGGCGTGGGCAAAACTTCGCTCGGACGGTCCATCGCGCGCGCTCTGGGCCGCAAGTTCCAGCGTATATCACTGGGCGGCATGCGTGACGAAGCTGAAATACGCGGACACCGGCGCACCTATATCGGCGCCATGCCCGGCCGTATCATACAGACCATAAAACAGCTGGGCACGCGCAACCCGGTCATCATGCTGGACGAAATAGACAAGCTCGGCTCCGACTTCCGCGGAGACCCTTCCTCCGCCCTGCTGGAAGTGCTTGATCCTGAACAGAACTTCAGCTTCAGCGACCATTACCTGAACGTGCCCTTCGATCTTTCCAAGGTCATGTTCATATGCACGGCGAACCAGCTGGAAACCATTCCCGCACCGCTGCGCGACCGCATGGAGATCATCCGCATTCCCGGTTACACCATGCAGGAAAAAGCAAAAATAGCCCGCCGCTACCTGCTGCCCAGACAGGCCGGAGAAAACGGTCTGAACGAAGACGACGTTCAGATAGCGGACAACGTGATAACCAAAATCATCGACGAATACACCCGAGAAGCCGGTCTGCGTAATCTTGAACGCGAACTGGGCACCGTGTGCCGCAAACTGGCACGGCGTAAAGCCGAAGGTGAAGACGGCCCGTTCCGCGTTACGGTAAAAGTGCTGGAAAAACTGCTCGGCGCACCGCGGTTCATAGATGAACAGAAAGAACACGAGCTGCTGCCCGGCGTGGCGCTGGGGCTGGCATGGACTCCATACGGCGGCGAAGTGCTGAACGTGGAAGTAAGCACCATGAAAGGCAAGGGTAAACTTACGCTTACCGGCCAGCTGGGCGACGTGATGAAAGAAAGCGCACAGGCGGCCGTAAGCTATGTCCGCAGCCATGCGGCAGAACTTGACGTGGACCCCGAGTTTTCTTCCAACCTCGACATCCACATTCACGTTCCTGCCGGTGCCACGCCCAAAGACGGCCCTTCTGCCGGTGTCACACTGCTCACGGCGCTCATTTCGGCGCTTACCGGACGTTCGGTCAACAGCGACCTGTGCATGACGGGCGAAATAACCCTGCGCGGAAGGGTGCTGCCCGTGGGCGGCATCAAGGAAAAAATTCTGGCCGCGGTGGCACGGGGACTCAGCCATGCCTTTATTCCGCACCAGAACAAAAAAGACCTTGAAGACATTCCCGCCGACCTGCTGCGCAAAATCAACGTGCATCCGGCCGAACACATCAACGATATCCTGCCGCTGGCTCTGGGGCTGGATAAAAAATAACATCAGACGGGCACGGCACTGCCGTGCCCGTTTTTTCGGCACTGCCATGGATATGAAACAGCTCTCCGACATGCACCCGCTGTACAGCAGGCTGACGGGACAGGTCATCTGGCTTTTGTTTGAAGAAAACGATGCGCGGCAGGAAGATATAGACGCCTTCATGGATCTGGTTCTGCAGCGCAAAGAGCGTGAGCTGGATACCATGCGCGCACTGCTGGAAAATCCAGCCCTGTATCTGAGGGTGGAACTTCAGGATGTCCCTTGCCTTTCCGGCACCATACAAAGCCGCGATGAGTTATCCGGTGATATGCTGCCGCCCGGCAGCCCCTGTGGCATACAGACGGCTCTGCCTCCGGCCTGCTCCTGCTGCGCCGCGCTGCATGGGCACGTGCTGCCCGCCGCGCATCCGCAGCTGCTGCGCTATATGCCGCCCTACGGTCTGGGCTGCCGATGCACCCCCCGCGCCATCACGGCGCAGGAAGCAACAGGCGCCCCGCTGTTGACGGCAAAACCGCTTCCTCCGCAAAAACTGCACTGCGATTCCGGCTGGCTGTTCCACATGTGCTGGGCGCAGCACACCGCACGCACAGGCAGCGGCATGCCGTGACCTGCAGCTGCGACGGGCGCCGGCACTGCGGCACTCCTGCGGCGGAACCTCCCGTTTTGCTCTTTGCGCCTGCCGCCGGCAGTGGTACAGTGCGCACGCCATGACGCAACAGACCCATACCACAACAGCTTCATCCATGCTCGACACAGCCCGGGAAATCCTCATCTCCACATACGGATTCCGCGACTTTCAGGGGCTGCAAAAAGATATCATAGAACACACCGCATCCGGCGGCGACGCGCTGGTGCTCATGCCCACAGGCGGCGGCAAGTCACTGTGCTACCAGATTCCCTCCATCATGCGGCAGGGCACCGGTATTGTCATATCGCCGCTTATCGCGCTTATGCAGGATCAGGTGGACAGCCTCACGCAGATGGGAGTAAGCGCGGCTTTTCTTAACTCCAGCCTGTCTCCCGAAAAACAGCGCGAGGTGGAAGCACGCCTGCTGAGCGGCATGCTCGATCTCGTCTATGTAGCGCCCGAACGGCTGGTGCAGCCTGCTTTTCTGGGGCTGCTTGAAAGAATAACACCCGCGCTGTTCGCCATTGACGAGGCGCATTGCGTTTCGCAGTGGGGGCATGATTTCAGGCCGGAATACACACGGCTGACCATTCTGCATGAGCAGTTTCCGCATGTGCCCCGGATAGCTCTTACCGCCACGGCGGACGGGCCCACCAGACGCGACATCATCAGGCATCTGGATCTACAGGACTCCACTGTTTTTTCTACGGGATTCGACCGCCCCAATATTTCGTACACCATACAGCCCAAAGACAAGCCGCTGGAGCAGCTGCTGCATTTCATCCGCACACGCCACAAAGGACAGTCGGGCATAGTGTACCGGCTGAGCAGAAAAAAAGTTGAAGAAACAGCAGCCTGGCTGTGTGCAAAAGGCATAGAAGCCCTGCCCTATCACGCAGGACTCAACGCCATTCAGCGTCATCACAATCAGGAACGGTTCATGCGCGAAGACGGGCTTGTCATGGTGGCTACCGTGGCCTTCGGCATGGGGGTGGACAAGCCGGATGTACGCTTTGTGGCACACCTTGAGCCGCCAAAAAGTCTGGAAGCCTATCATCAGGAAACCGGACGTGCGGGACGTGACGGCCTGCCCGCCGATGCATGGATGACATACGGTCTGGCCGATGTGGTGCAATTGCGGCGCATGCTGGGCCAAGGCGAAGAAGACAGCCCGCGGCGCATGGTCGAACTGCGCAAGCTGGATGCCATGCTCGCCTTTTGCGAAACAACCGAGTGCCGCCGTAAAGTGCTGCTGGGCTATTTCGGCGAACACGACAGAGAACCCTGCGGAAACTGCGACACCTGTCAGTTTCCTGTAGAGACATGGGACGGCACGGTGGCCGCCCAGAAAGCACTGAGCGCCGTATACCGCACCGGTCAGCGCTTCGGCGCCGCCCACCTGACAGACATACTTACCGGCAAGCTGACCGACCGCATACGCAGCCACGGGCATAACGACCTGAAAACATTCGGCTGTGGCAAAGAACTGGGTGCATCGCAATGGAAAGGCGTGTTCAGACAGCTGGCATGTCTGGGGCTTCTTGCCACCGATGCGGACGGGCACGGCGGCCTGCGTCTGACACCGGAAAGCTGGCAGGTACTGCGCGGAGAACGCATGCTGAGCTTCCGGCGTGACATTCTGGGCCGCTCCGCCACACGTGCACTGGCAAAAACACAGGCCGACGCGGCTCTGCAGAATGCCCTGAACACGGAAGAATCCAGACAGCTGTGGGATACCCTGCGCTCGTTACGGGGCAGGCTGGCACAGGAACGCGACGTGCCGCCCTACGCCGTTTTTGCGGACAGGGCCCTGCTGGAGATGGTCTGCTTCCGGCCGCGCACGCCGGATGACCTGCAGTGCATTCACGGCGTCGGCAAAGCCAAGCTGTCCATGTTCGGGCAGGAATTTCTTGATGCGCTGCTCTCGCACGAAGCCGCCTGCGGCAGGCCGGACGATCTGCCCGCACTGCCCGAACGCAGACCGGCTGCTGCCGCAAAAAAGGAAAACGGCCTTACCGACACCATACGCGAAACGCTGCAGCTTTTTAACAAGCTGCAGGACATGCAGGCCGTGGCCGAGGCCCGCGCCCTGAAACCGGCCACCATATGCAATCATCTGGTACGGTGCATACGTCATGGCGAGCTGACCACGGAACAGGTGGTGCCCCTGCCCGCGCACGAGCTGGCAGAAATACGGGGAGTGCTGGGTGAAACAGCTTCGCTGGGCGGAGTTACCGCCGCGCACGGCAGACTGAAAGGCCGCTATGATTTTGAAACCCTGCGGCTGGTTCAGGCCGAACTGTTCATCAGGCGGGGTGACGAGGAAGACTGGTAAGCCTGCCGCGGGTGCGCACAGCCGCCCGTACCGGCGCATCAGCCTGCCATGACGGGAAACACCGCACCGGCCGCATGCATGCGCAGCAGCCGCGACAGCCGCATGGGAGCGGCAAAGTACATGCCCTGCGCCGATGAATACCCCAGTTCGCGCAGCAGTTCGGCATGCTCCGGCAGTTCCACGCCTTCGGCAACGGCTTTCATGCTGAATCCGCCGGCAAGGGTTCTGGCCGACCGCACAATACCGCGCGCCGCCATGTCTGCATCTGAAGCCCTGACAAACGACCCGTCGACCTTGAGCAGAGAGAGCGGATACCTGCGCAGCATGGCCAGCGAGGAATATCCCGAGCCGAAACCGTCCAGAGCCAGACGTATGCCCGCGTCCCTGAGCCGCCACAGCCCTTCGGCCACGGCGGGTGCCGCGTTGACCAGCAGATTTTCCACCAGTTCAAAGATAAATCTGTCCGGCGCCGCCCCTTCTTCCTGCAGTACCCCCAACAGCACTCCGGGCATCTCCGGCCTGCGCAGGGTTTCGCTGAGCATGTTCACATGCACCGACAGCACAGCCGCCCCCCGTGCTTCCTGCTCCTGCATGGCCAGTTGTGCCCGTGCGGCAAGCCGCAGCACATGAGCATCCAGCGCAGCCTGCAGACCAGCGTGTTCCGCCAGCGGCAAAAAAGCCCCGGGAGCCAGCAGCCCCCGCTCGGGATGATGCCAGCGTACCAGCGCCTCCACGGCGTCCATCCTGCCGGTCTGCAACGAAACAACAGGCTGAAAAAACAACTCCAGCTGTCCGCTGCCCAGCGCTGTCACCAGTTCCTGTTCGCCTTTGCGCATGACGCGCGCGGCCGCGGCGTCGGAAGAACCGGCAATGACATACCTGTTGGACCCCCGCCGCTTGGCTTTGTACATGGCGGAATCCGCCTGCCGCAGCAGATCGCCGCAACCGGAACATTCCTGCCCGCGAAGCACTGCACCTATGCTCACGCCGCAGCGTATCTCGCGCCCGCGCAGCATAAACGGGGATGAAACGGCCTCGGTGATACGCTCGATAACGTGCGTCACCTGCAGAATCTCCGGCACATCATCCAGCAGCACGGCAAATTCGTCACCGCCCAGCCGTGCAAGCGTGTCCACATTGCGCAGGCAGTTGCCAACCCGTTCCGCAAACATGCCCAGCAGTGCGTCGCCGGCATCATGCCCCATGGAATCGTTCACATCCTTGAAACCGTCCATGTCCATGTAGAGCACGGCAAAGCTGTACGACGCGTTACGCTGCGCACGGTTGAACGCACTCTGCAGGCGGTCGAGAAAAAGCGCCCTGTTGGGCAGCCCCGTCAGCACATCATGATAGGCCATGTGCGTCAGACGCTCGTCTTCGCGCTTGTGGTCCGTCACATCCTCTATCTGCACTATGATAAAACGCAGACTGCCGCCTTCGTCCAGTACCCGGCTCACCGTCAGTTTGCACCATATGGGCGGAGCATGCCTGCGCCTGATGGCCGAGGTCATGGTCAGCACCTCGTCCGCACCGCCCTGCAACGCATGAAAAAAGCGGTCCGCCACGGTCACATCGTCGGCGCAGAGGAAATCGGAATAATGCAGGCCCAGCATTTCTGCCGCGGGAATACTGGCAAGGTCGGCAGCGCCTTTGTTCACGCTCTTCACCGTTCCCTGCGGGGTCAGCAGAACAATGCCCAGTCCGGCATGGTCAAACACGGCGCGAAAACGGGTCTCGCTTTCACGCAAGGCTGTTTCGCTCTGGTGGATGCGCTCAACCGTGGCCATGATATTGGCGGCGTTACGCAGAAAACGCGCATCATTCATGCCGAAACGCACAGCGGAGTTGCGCCTGCATGCGGTAAGCACCCCCATTGTTCTGCCGTCCGGCGAACACAGCGGTGCAGCAATGGCGGCATCGGGCAGCGGCACATCGGCAGGCAGTATGCCAGACTCGGCAAGACGCATCGCGCCGGCTTTGTCCAGCACGACAATATCGCCCTGAGCAAGCACATGGCGTGCAAACGAAGCACCGAAAAGACGGGATGAATAGCGTGCACCGGCACCGTCCGGCGCATGCAGCAGCACGGCCGGCTCGTCACCCTGCGGTGCCAGCCACAACGTGGCACAGCTGCAGTCCAGCCGGTGCATAAGTACGGAAAAAACAGCTTCGAGCCTGTCATGCAGTGCATGAGGCGCAGCATACAACTGTACGGGCAGTTGCCACGACGGACAGACATCGCAACCGGCAGCAGGCGCGTTTTCCTGCTGCATACCTGAAAGTTCGGCCACCACCAGCCCGTGCAACAGCGCATGGCCGGACAAGGCGAAAAGCCGCGCCCGGAAAAGCTGCCTGCCGGAAGCAAGCTGAACAGGCAGGCTGCCGCTCCAGCGCTGCCGGCTGCCGTCTGCCACCGATGCAAAAAGAGCCCCGCAGCCGGGAGCAAGGCGGAAAAAATCTGCGGGCAGAGCGCCCGAACCGAGGAGGCCGGACCAGACGCCATTGGCATACACCAATGCGCCGTCGTGCGAAAAGACACCTGTACCGGCCGGGCTGTGTCCGTAAACGGCAGCCAGAATAGAAAACGTGTCCGCAGAAATCTGCTGCGGGCCGGTTGCATTATTGTTCTGAGTCATGGAATCCCCGGCGTGCCGGGGGGGATGGCACGCCTACCGTCTGTGACGGCACAGTGGAGATAACGCAGAACCCCCCGGCAGGCAAGCCGGCCGGCCACGTTTTATTTCGATTCCAGCGCCCGCTGCTGACGTCTGGCTTCACCGCGCGAAACGGACCGGCTGGACAGCACTTCGCTGAATTCTTCGCCGTAAAGCCGCAGCATGACCATGGTGAATCCCAGAATGAGCGGCCCGTAAAGAACACCGGCCATGCCGAACACCTTTATGCCCCCCATTATGGACATAAAGATAAAAAACGTGGACATGCCTGCACTGCCCCGCATGAAGTACGGACGCAGAAAACTGTCTATGCTGGCCACACCCACGGCGGACCAGACAAACAGAAACAGGCTGGACTGCCATTGCCCCATAAGCAGCAGATACAGACAGGCCGGCATCCAGACCAGACCGGTGCCCACCACGGGAACCAGCGAGGCAAACCCCATGACGGTGCCCCAGAACAGCGCGGGAATACCCACAAGAGCCAGTCCGATGCCCCCGGCAAGCCCCTGCAAAGCCGCCACAAGCAGACCGCCGACCAGCACAGATTTGCTCACGCTGCGCAGGTTAAGCAGAATGGCGTCTTCCTGATCTTCATGCAGCGGGCACATGTACTTGACCACCTGCAGCATCTTTTTACCGTCTTTCAACATAAAAAAGACAATCAGCAGCATAAGCAGAAACTGAAAAAACAACGTGAGGGCGTTGCCCAGCAGATAGGTGCCGCCTTCCAGCAGCGTCTGCCCCATCCTGCGTGAAAAGCTGATGAATTCAGCCCGCAGGTCTATCTTGGAAGCATCGATGAACGGCAGATGCTGGTGCACCCATGCCAGATACTGTTCAAGCCTGCCCGCCCCGAAAAGCTGGTCAAAATCGGTATGATTTATCCAGTTGTTGACTGCGGTCACGCTTTGCACCGCCTGCGGAATAAGCCCCGTCACAAAGATGAACAGAGGCAGTGCGATGCAGATGCATAAAAAGAGCAGCACCGCCAGCGAAGCAAGCGTCCGGCTGCGGTGCCCGGTACGCTGCAGCACCTTGTTGTACAGCGGATAACATATGGCCGAAAGCACTATGGCCATGATGAACGTGTGCAGAAAAGGCTCCAGCAGACGATAGCTGAGCGAAAGAGAAAAAAGCAGCAGCAACACCAGCGAAATGGCGTATACCCTGCTGGCGGGCAACAGCGCCGCGCCGGGTGCGGAGTCCGGCTTTCTGCCGCCGGATGCAGCGCCGGTTACGGCGCCGGATGCGGCGGCAGGCGCTGCGGTGCGTTCTGCCCCCTCACCGGAAACGGGTTCTGCAGTCATCAAATATACCTCGTCATAATGTTAATCAGTAGCACCGGCTGTCGTGCCGCGCAGCAGCGTACGGCACACATGCGCCAGCACGTGTCATATGCAAAAAACAACCTGTCACAGCGCTCCCATGGGCTTGCCTGCCAGACCGCAGTAGCCCTGAGCGTCTTCTCCGCGGCTGTCCTTCTGGCGATACCGCCACATCATACAGCCGTCTCCCATGCAGCACTGCACCTGACCTTCCGGCCCCCGCAGCAGGGGGCACACTTTTTCACGGGCTTCCTTCTGGGGTAACAACATGGAGATCTCCTCAGGTTGCAGGGTTGCTGGTGGCGCATACTACACTGCCGCGCCGCACCGGACAACAACTACAACCCCGCAGCATAAAGAATCCCGCCGGATCTGCCGATAAAAAGAGTAACACACCCTCAAAAGAGGGTGGAGAGGTGAACCATGGACGGAAACACTCTCCATCTTTCCGGTGTGCAGGTGGCCCGGGACATGACAGCAGTCTCTCTGGCAGATGCCGCAAAGGACATCAGGCGACGTCATCTGCGCCGTTCGATACTGGAAGACCCCTCTCTGGCGCGGGCACTCGTGGCCATAGAAGCGTCACCGGTATACAACGAGCGGGGGCGTCTGATTCAGGCTGTCACCAGTTCCACGTCCGGAGTGGCATAAAACTACGCGTGCCGCTGTGTATCACGGGCGGCTCTGCCGCCGCGCAGGCGCCGTCCCGCATTTCGCGGGACGGCATTTTTTTTCACTGCGGGCCTAAAGATACCGCCGGACAAGCCGATAAGAAAAGCGTAAACCTGTTGTACACCTTAATGCCGGGCATTCCGGACGGAGGAGCTTATGCGTATCGGTGAAGCGAAAGGCGGTGCCGAGGGAATTGTGAATGTTCTTGAGGCGCAGCGTCAGATGCAGGAACAGCAGCAGCTCAACCCCGACGAACAGAACAACCTGAGCCGGGTGCAGCCCCAGTCGCAAAACGGCGCACAGACCCTTACCGGCGCAGCCGTGCAGGGACTGGGAGAGCACATTGACACCATGGTATGACCGCAAATCGTAACCCCCGCTGCCGTCCGTGACCGCAGCGGGGGTTCTGCACACTGTTACTGCTCATGAAAGAAGACGCATGAGCTCCCGCACCTCTGCCGCGGGATCGAATTCGTCGGCAGACATACCGTTCCCGAAGCTTCCCAGATCGTGCTCCGCAATGCCTGCTCCCGCAGGCAGCTTACGGAACACAGCAACGCTTATGCGTTCAAGCATCTGTACTCCGCGCTGCAGCGCGTCTTCATCTTCGGCTGGTGGCCGTATACCCTGCATCATCAGCGTTTCCATGTTGTAACGCCGCAGGCGCAGAGCAAACTCGCGCGCCTCGCGCAGAGAACGGGCAAGCCGCGTATGCCGCGCGGACAAGGCGGCAAAAAGCGCTTCCTTTCCGGACTCCGCATCCTGCAGCCAGTCACCTGCAGATTCGAGCAATTGCGCCCAGACATCCAGTCCCTCATAAAACAGAGGGTCAGACTGCGGCATGCATTCCACATACTGCCGCAGCATTGCACAGCGAAACGGGGTCAAACCGAGACGCAGACGCCGCAGATAAAGGCGCAGCTTTACATTGCCGTTTTCCCCGCGGCTGCCGCAGTCTGCAGCAACAGGGGCGGTAATCCGCTCCAGCCGCAGGCGCCCCACAATCTTTTCTGTCATTTCCGCAGACAGCACGGCGCATACACTCCACCCCGTGTCTCCGTGCGCTGCCGGGCGACTGATGGTAATGCGCGGTTCACCCAGCCTTGCGCATACCGCCGCAGCAAGGCCGTAAACAGAAAAGCACCCCGCAGCAGCACCGCAACGCTGCAGCGCCGCTTCCACCGCCTGCTCCAGCGGCCCGTCGGGAAAACACAGATACTCCAGCAGCGCCTCAGGTACCGGCACACAACCGGCAGCGTCAGGCCCATGACCGGTCAGCCACGTCTGCGCTTCGTGCAATTCCAGCGAATCGCGCATAAAGGCCAGAGCAGCGCTGTCCAGCATGCGCTCCTCAAGCCACAGTTTCACGCACTGCGCCACCGCCTGTGCGCATGTCTCCATGCCGTCAGCCTCCGGTCCGGGCCTGCATTGCTGCCGGGCACACCCCTGCCCGCAGAACCCGCATTGCAGCCACAGGCCGTTGCGGACAGGACCGGGCAGACGCGACGGCACGTCAAAGGCGCCCCCGCCGGAAGCGGAAGCGCCTGAATATGTCCGGATGCAAGGAGCGGTTCCATGGCCGCGCCCCTGCGCCCCGAAAGACGCCCTGCGCGGTGAACACGCCGCACGCCGCCGGTCACCGGCAGGTTTCATGCTGTTTCACCTCATTCCACAGCGCGTCTTTTTCTTCAAAGCTCAGTGCCGGAAAATCAAGACCGCGCTGGCGGCACAACGCTTCCATCGCCTCAAACCGTCTCAGAAAACGGGCATTGGTTCCGGCGATGGCCGCATTGGCTTTAATACCTTTGCGCCTTCCCAGCTCCACCAGCGAAAAAAGGTAATCGCCGAATTCAGCTTCCTGCTGCTCTTTAGCACCGTTCTGCAGGGCTTCTTCCCACTCGCGGCGCTCCGAATCAACCTGACGCTCCACGGCACTGTCATCCGGCCAGGTAAAGCCCACACGGGCAGCCTTGGAATGCAGGCGATACGCCTTCAGCAGGGGCGGCAGTCCGGCGGGCAGACTATCGAACACCCCTTTGGGGCGGCCGTCTGCATCACTCTTTTCTCCGCGCTTGATGGCTTCCCAGGCTTTGAGCTGTTCTTCCTTGTTGCGGAAGGTGACCTCGTCAAACACATGAGGATGACGGCGCACCATTTTGGCCGCAACATCCGCCACGGCATCTTCAAGCGAAAATCCGGCGCGGTCCTGATACAGGCGGCCGATAAACGCCATCAGAAACATGACGTCTCCCAGCTCTTCACGCACATCCGCGGCATTGCCGGAACGGATGGCGTCCACCAGTTCAAAAGCCTCTTCCAGCACATAGTCGCACAAAGATTCCGGAGTCTGTTCCCTGTCCCACGGGCACCCGTCGGGGCCTATCAGAGTCTCAAGCACCTGAGTCAGTTCATCCAGCGCCGCAGGTGCGGTATTGCTGCTCATTGAAAATCACCGTTTTTTTAATGCGCTTCCGGCAGACGCCGCAGGTGCGGCCGCACGGCTAGAACGCGTTTTCAGGAATATGTCTGTCGATAAGTTCGGCGGCACGGGCAAGATAGGGCGCCACTCTGGATTCGCGGAGAAACTGCATGTCGGGTACGAATTTGTTCAGCACCGCAAAAATGACCAGGCAGATGATAAGCGCTTTTGCCAGTCCCGCAATGCCGCCGCCCACGCTGTCCAGCAGTCCCCCGCCGGAGGCTTCAAGCAGTTTGCGCAGCCCTACGGCAGCCAGCGTGCACAGCACCATGACGCCCAGAAAAATAAGCACATACGAGACAATTTCGGCCCATCCGGCGGAAACAAACCGCCCCACATACGGCACAGCCTGCATGTAATAGGCATTGGCCAGAAAAAAACCGCCCACAAGCCCCGCAACCGCGGCAACCTCGATCATAAGGCCGCGAAAAAGCCCGCGTATAAGAAAAAAACCACCGATGAGTGCAAAAACAACGTCGAGGATATTCATAGGGGCCCCTGTCGTACTTGCTGAGTTTCACGCACCGGCACCGCGCCGGATGCTCTGGCACGTCTACCAGAATCCGGAAGAAACCGGAAGAATGGAAAAGCACTGCGCATGAAAAATGCCCCTCTTGCCACAACCGGCTGGCTCGGTTACTATGGGTAGATACACTTTCGCGGCGGCGCAGGTGCATGCACAAACACTAACAGTATGCATTGTCTGTAATAACACACTCTATCCGGCCGGTTCAGCAGTCATGAGCAGAGTAAACGTCTCACTACTTCAATCGGGAATGATCCTATCTGAAGACGTAACGGACAGTAACGGCAGAAAACTGCTATGCGCCGGTGATGCAATTACTGAAAAACACCTGCGGATTCTGAAGATATGGGGTGTTGCCGAAGTTGATGTGGAAGGGATTGAACCCGCCGATGCCGCCCGCAGCGCACTGGACGGCCTTGACCCGCTGCGGGTGGAGGCCGCCGCAGCAAGGGCAACGGCCCGGTTTGCCCTGAATGATCTGCAGTACGAACCGGTCTGCATGCTCATGCAGTGTTCCGTTGCCGCGCTGGCAAAAGGCGCGGACCCCGTCGCCCCGCTGCCCGACTATTCGGTGCTTCCTGCTGCGCCCATGCCCTCCGCCCCGCCGGCGCTGGCCGACATGCTGCGCGACGACATGCGGCTGGGTTCGCTGCCGCCGGTATTCCACCGTCTTGTGGATGTGGTCAACGACCCGCGCAGTTCCGCCACAGACATGGCCGAAGTAATTGCCAACGACACAGACCTGAGCGCACGGCTGCTGCGGCTGGTGAACAGTACTTTTTACGGCCTGCGGGCCAAGGTGGACACCATAACCCGCGCTGTTACCATCATCGGCAGCAACCAGCTCGTTTCGCTTGCCATGGGCGCGGTGATGACAACTTTTTTCAAGGGTCTGCCCAACAGCATTGTGGACATGCGCTCTTTCTGGGAGCATTCTGTAGCGTGCGGTGTAGCCGCACGGCTGCTTGCCAGCCTGCACCGCATGCCCAACACCGAACGCTTTTTTGTAGCCGGCCTGCTGCACGACATAGGGCGCCTGGCCGTATACCGGCTGCTGCCTGAGCATTCGCTGTATATGCTGACCGAGTCGCGCCGCAGAGGTATTTCCATGCGGGCCATGGAACGCGAAGTACTGGGGTTCAGCCACGACAGACTGGGCGGCAGGCTGCTGAAGGAATGGCGCTGCCCCGTGTCGCTGGAGCGCAATGTGGCGCTGCACCACACCCCCGGCAGCGGGCACGGCGGTCTGGAGTCGGCCATCATCAATGTGGCCGACATTCTGGCACATACACTGGAATTCGGCACCAGCGGTGAAGTACTTGTCCCACGGCTGCAACAGGCCGTATGGGACGCGCTGGCCCTGCCCGCAGGCACACTGGAACAGGCTGCGGCGCAGATGGATTATCAGGTTCATGAAATTATAAGATTCTTTGAATTGGATGAATAACGAAACGCCATTCAGTCAGGCCAACCTCAAGGCCCGTCTGCGCAGTCTGGAGGAACAGGCCAGATTCACGCTTGATGTTCTGGAAATGGCCTCCACTCTGGGGGACTTTCAGACCAGCATCAACAAGTTGCATGAGCCGTCTTCGCTGCTGCGCGAAGCCATGGAACGCGTGGAGGAACTGGTACGTTTTTCCGCCACTGCCTTCTATCTTGTGGATGAATCGTCATCCGATTTTTCGCTTGCCCTGTGTGCACCCGATACATACGGCGCCATGGTGGACGATGAGCTGGAACATTTGATAGAAACCGGTGTTTTTGCACTGGCCCTGCGCGAAAACAGACCCATCACTGTTTATTCGCGCGACAACAATCACCGCCTTGTGCTGCACGCGCTGGCCACATCCTCGCGCACGCGCGGCATGTTTGTGGGCATTATGCCCCGTTCCGAACGCAACCTTTCGGGTATCCTGCTGTCGCTGCTGTCCATCACGCTCAAGCACTGTGCCAACGCCATAGAAAGTTTCGAGCTGTACCGGCTGTTCCGTGAAAACGAGGCCCTGCAACGTGCCAGGCTGGACCAGCTGCCCGTGGGCATTGTGGATGCCGCACCGGACGGCGCCATTCTTTCCGCCACCGGCGCCCTTATGCAGCAGTTCGGGTTTGCGGCGGAAACCAGCCTCTCTTCACTTACATTGGCAGACCTGCTGTGTCCCGCCTCGCAAAAACAATTACAGGAAGCCATGCAGAACCTGCTGGCATCCGGTGAAACAGGCTCACCGCCACAGATACCGCACCGGCGCCTGAGTCTTACCAGCCGCGAAACCTCTCAGGGTGCTTTTCCGGTAGTGCTGCATCTCACCTTGCAGCATGACGCCAGCGGCTCCTTCTTCCGCGCTGTTTTAGCCTGACCTCCCTGTCCCGTATTGCGTTATCAGGCAGGCGCATATACCATATTTTCAATTCTGCACCCCTAGCCTGCGACGGACCCATGACCACAGAATCCATTGCCGTTCTTGTGATCGATGACGATCCCGCCATTCTTCAGAATATCGTCTGCTATCTGGAAGACTCTGATTTTATCTGCTTCGGAGCCGCCGACGGTGCCGCCGGTATCGAAACATTTGAAAGAGAAAGACCTGACGCCGTCATTGTGGACCTGAACATGCCCGGCATGAACGGACGCGATGTCATCGCACGCATCAACGCACAATCGCCCACCACGCCGGTCATCGTGGTTTCCGGCACCGGTGTCATTGATGAAGCGGTCGAATCCATGCGTGTCGGCGCGTGGGACTTTCTTTCAAAGCCCGTGCGCCGCATGGAAGAGCTGGAAAACGCGGTGCGCGCCGGACTGCGCCGTGCCCGCACCATGCGCGAAAGCAATGAATACAAAGAAACGCTGGAGCGCATGGTTAAACGACGCACCCGCGAACTGCAGCTGGCAAACGACCGGACCGAAGCCATTCTGCTTGCCACCGTGCAGTCGCTCAGCACCGTCATCAACCTGAAAGACGCCTATACCGGCACCCACCAGCAGCGTGTGGCGCTGATAGCCCCGGCCATTGCCGAAGAACTGGGCATGGAACAACGCGCGGTGGAAGCCGTACGGCTGGCGGCACTGCTGCACGATGTGGGAAAAATGGGACTGCCGTCGGAATTTCTTACCAAACCATCGCGGCTGGACGCCAACGAGATGCAGTTTATCCGCCAGCACCCGCAGCTGGGGTATGATATCCTCAAAGACATTCCCTTTGAACTGCCCATACCCGAAATGGTTCTGCAGCACCATGAACGGCTGGACGGCTCGGGGTATCCGCGCGGGCTTGCCGGCGACGACATACTGCCCGAGGCACGCATTCTGGCGGTTGCCGACACCGTGGAAGCCATCTGTTCGCACAGACCATGGCGTCCGGCCCATCCGTTCAGCCATGCGCTGCACGAGCTGACAGCGGGTAAAAACACGCTGTATTGCCCCGATGCAGTGAACAGCTGCATTGACCTGATAACACGGGGCGACCCCCGCCTGACAACTTTCACCGCAACCATCAAGGGACTGCCGTCATGAAGATAGAAGTGAAATGCTTTGCCACGCTGGCCCCGCATACCCCGGCGGAGGGCACCATGGACGTGCCGCCGCAGACATCTGTAAACGACATCATGCGCCAGCTGGGCATAGCGCGTGACGATGTGAAAATAATCTTTATAAACGGCGCTCATGTAGAGCCGGAAGCCCTGCTGAACGAAGGTGACAGGCTCGGACTTTTTCCCGCCGTGGGCGGAGGCTGATCATGACGAGTGCCGATGCCCGTCACGCCGGAGCGCCGCGGGACGACGCTCCTCTGCACACACTTATCATGCAGCACGCTGTCAACGGCAGACTGCGCATGCGGGCGGTGCAGGGCATAGCGCAGGAATGCGGCTGCCATATCCGCCACGTGGAATGTGCTGCACTACTTTCCGGAATCCTGCCGGAACGTTACGCGCGCAACACAAAGCAGTTTTCTCTGGAAGACCAGCGGGCGCTGCTGTTGTCGCGGGTACTGCTTGTGGGACTGGGGGGACTGGGAGGCCATGTTCTCGATATGCTTGTCAGGCTGGGTGTGGGACACATCACGGCAGCGGACGGAGACGTTTTCGAGCCCAGCAACCTGAACAGACAACTGCTCAGTTCCATGTCACGGGTGGGCACGTCCAAGGCGCAGGCGGCCAGAGACCACGCCCGCAATACCAACCCCGCAACCGAACTCACGGTTGTCGATCACTACGTGGATGCTCTTTCGCTGCCGCCGCTGTTGCAGCAATGCCATCTGGTCATCGACGCGCTGGGCGGACTGCAGTCACGTCTTATGCTCCAGAAAGCCGCACAGAACGCCGGAGTGCCGCTGGTAACGGCCGCCGTGGGCGGTTTGACAGGGTATGTGGCCACAGTATTGCCGGACCAGACAGGCCCCGCCGAACTGCTGGGGTCGGGCGGCACCGGTGAACCGGTGGAAGATACGCTGGGCACTCCCGCTCCTGTTGTGGCCTGTGCCGCGGCCCTGCAATGCACAGAAGCGGCAAAAATTCTTACCGGCAAACCGCCGTCGCGCGGTGTACTGTTTTTCGACCTGAACGACAGGACATTTCAGACAGTCATGCTCTGATGAACTACATACCGGACACCGGCTGGAATGACTTCTGGCCACACCAGAAACCACGTCACAGTCCGCACGCCTTGCTCCCCGCTTTTCCCGGCATACCTCATACGCAGCTGCCGCCCTGCATGTCCGGCTTACCGCACAGCCGCAGGGTAGCGTCAGCCATCCCGCCCTGCCGCTTATCCTGCGGCACAACGCCGCGCCGGACAATACCGGCAATAACACTGCAACGGAAAAACAACCACGCTGCTGGCGTCCGGAGCCGGGCAGATACAATTTGCGGCCACCTGCCGCCCTGCCCGGCCGGACATGCAGTATGCAGAACGGCAAAAACAAAGGGCCGGCAAAGCCGGCCCCTTGTGTTGTCATCTGTTCTGCGACGTTTACTGCACCTTGGCAGCCTGAAGCTCTTCCACGGAAAAGTCCCAGACCACGCCGTGGGGGTTCAGTTTTTCCTTCATCATGAAGGCGGGCAGCTGGTCATCCGCAGCGGTAAAGCCTGCTGCGGTGTTAAAGCTGATTTCGTCTTTCAGGGTGGCTATACCCAGCGCGCCGAAATCATCGGGAGTGAACTCGATGCCGTGGCGGGCAGAAACCATATCGCAGATGCACTGCACCGCGTCGGCGGTATCCAGAACGGCAAAAGCCACAAACAGGCACAGCCCGAGCGAATCCACCGTGGCGGTGGCAATCTGCAGCGCCTTGGAGGTTTCCACCTGACCTTCCTTGCCCAGCGGGTTCACGTCACCGCCCACCTTGAGCATGTTCTGGCAGATGGCGTAACCGGCGGTGTGGTCGGCGCCCTGTGTGGTGGTGGCGTAAGTTACACCAACGCCCTTGGCGGCGCGGGGGTCGTATGCGGGCATTGACTGGTTCTTGACGGTAGGCACACGGGTAACCCCGAATGCCTGTGCCGTAAAGCCCACACCGTTGCCGATAATCTTGCCGAGATGGTCTTTTTTGTCGCGGATGCGGTTCACAAGCTCATAAGCGGCTTCGCCGTCGCCCCACGGAATAACTCCGCCGTCCATGGCTATGGCCACGGTGTTGCCTATTTCAATGGTGTCCACACCAAGGTCGTCGCACAGGCGGTCCAGCTTGGCTATCTGGTCGATGTCCTTGATAAGTGCGTTACCGCCGAATGCCCACACGGTTTCGTATTCAAAACCGGAGGTCAGATACTCGCCCTTTTCATCCACGTAGTTCTGCGAGCACTGGATAAGGCAGCCGGCGTGGCAGCCTTCCTTGGTTTTGCCGCCGCGCTTGGAAATGAACTCGGCGATGGTTTCTCCGCTGATGCCTGCCACATGATCACAGCGGCCTTCGCGGAAGTTTTTGGTGGGAAACGCGCCGGCTTCGTTGATGATGTTTACCAGAATAGCAGTTCCGAAGCCGGGCAGCCCCTGACCGGTAACCGGGTGGGCGCGCAGAATTTCGGCCCAGCGCTTGGAAGCAGCCTTGAACTTTTCGGGATCCGCATAGGTGAAGCGCTCTCCGCCGGTGTCGTCCAGCACAACGGCCTTAACTTTTTTAGATCCCATCACAGCGCCCAGACCACCACGACCGGCGGCACGGGCGGTACGGCCCCACGGGTCGGAAAACTGAATGGAAGCGCCGGTCAGACATGCTTCGCCCGCGGGCCCGATAATCATGCCCGAAGCTTTTTTGCCGTACTGTCCGGCAATCATGTCCATGCTTTCGTATGTGCCTTTGCCCACCATATCGGCGGCATCAACAAACTGCACACCGTCTTTGGTGATGATAATGTTGCAGAAAGGTGCATCCGCTTCCGGCTTGTCTTCCAGCACCATAGCAAGAATGTCCAGACGGGCGAGCTTCTGGCAGAAGGTGCCGCCGGAGTTTGATTCCTTGATGGTGCCGGTGAGCGGCGACTTGGCCCCCAGCGAAATACGGCCGGAGTTTGCCGCTGCTGTGCCGGAAAGCAGCCCGATGGCGGCGACAATCTTGTTGTCGGCACTCAGGGCATGGGTATCGGCGGGAACTTCGTCCAGCACCATGCGCGAGGTGAGATTGCGGCCGCCCAGACCGGCGTATTTGCCGGGCTCTTCATAACGGAAGGTCCGCTCTTTAGTGTTGATTCGCAGAATCTTCGGCATTTCATAGCCCCTTAGTTCGAAAGTGTTAGTCCAAGCACACTAATGGTCGGAACAGCCCACAGTTCCGTTTTCCCGTTGCCCCACACAGGGGATATGGGATACCTCTAGGGTTAGCAGAACACTACAACCGCGTGAAATATCATGTCAAAGAGATTATCAAGGCGCACAGGTACTATTAAGTTATTTTTAACCTAAAAGACAGCAAAACAGCCCCGCACAAACCAGAAATAACCAGGAGAAACCAAAATGAACATCGTACTGAGCATTCCGGAGTCAGCAAACAGTTACTGGCGGCAGCTGGGGCAATCCGGTCTGGTGGTAGACGCCCGCATAAACTGTACCGTGCGCGATGTTCTGGAAAAAAGTATCGGTTTTTCAAATGACTACATTGAAAAACGTATTGAGACGGTATTTCTGGACGGACACCCTGTGGACGACATAGACAGCGCTCTTGTACCGGACGGGGCACGCATGGCGCTGGCATCCGCCCTGCCGGGAGCCGCCGGTATAGCCATGCGGCGCAACAGTCCGTATGCGGCGCTGCGGGGCGGCATAACCCATACGCACAGCCGCAACGCTCCGGCAGCGTCAGGCAGCATCGAGCTGGCGCTGTTCAATCTGGTCATGCACGAGCACGCCATACGCATACTGACCGCCGGTGCAAAAGTAAAAACAGACATGCTGGCCGCCATGCTGGAACGCCGCCCCGAAAACAGCGTACGCAGCGTACTGGCAAACGGTGAGCCGCTGACACCGCAGCAGGCCGTACACAAGCTGAACGCACTTGCGGCAGACCGTGTTTACCTGCAACTGGAAGTCACAGGCGGATGCTGAAAAAACGCCGCGGCAGCGTACGAAAAAAGCCGCGGGCGGCAGACCCGGCCCGCGGCATACATGCTGGTTGTTCCGCTGGATGTTCAGTCGGCGGAACCGGGTTCATATCCGGGCAGCACCACGGTGGAAGCACTTTTGTCACCGTTGCCCTTGGGACAGTCGGGCAGCAGATAGCAAATTTCACAGCCGCCCTTAAAGGGATGATGGGTCACCACCGCATATCTGCGGGTAAGCGCCGTGACACTGAGGTTATAAGGAATGCCTTCCGCTTCCAGAGCATCCTGAAGGGCCTCTGTGGGTTTGGGGGCCGGAGCACATCCGGCGTCCTGCACTTCGGGCAGCACGTCCTGAATGGTTGCCATGACAATGGCCTGAGCCAGAGAATTGAACAGGTGCGCATCAGAGGGCGCGGTGTCCCACATGGCATCCACTTCGTTTTCCACGGCTTCGGAAAGCCATGCCACAAGGTATTCTATCTTTCCGGCTTTCACGCGCCGCACAGTCAGTTCTTTGCACCATTTTTCCCAGTTCTCCACCAGACGGTCCATTACCTGACCGCCTATGCGGGTCTCCTGAGCGACGCCCATGAACATTTCAACGTCGAAGTACGGGGTCACTTCAACTGCTTCGCTGGTATATTCAGCCATAATAGGGTCTCCCGAGGCTTGTGTTGTTGCAGGATTCAGAAGGGCGACTTTGCGCGAATAGCGCAGGGCAGTCAAGCCTCAGCGCTGCCGCGGCAGTCTGCAACGCTTTACTTGGCAAAATGAGTGCCGTAGACTATGGATGCCTCCGGATGAAGCGGATGCTCCGGCTGCAGCCGGAACCCCGCGCAGACAGGATACAGCATGAAGCAAGACATCCACCCGCTCATACTGCACAACGTGCCGGAGACCTATCCGCCCGCGCGCCTGTACCTGCTGCCTGTTGTCAGAATTCCCCGCGGTCCTTTCCGCGACCCGCCGTACCTGCCGCAGCCGTATTCACCGCTCACCGCCGACGCAGCCGCCATCACACGCGACACGGTGGCAGACGCGGCGGCAGTGCACGAAGCCGGTTTTGCACAGCGCACCCGACAAGGCCAGCTGCCCGGACATTCCGGCCCGCTCACCCGCCCGGCACCGGCGCCGTCACCCGAACTGTACACAGGCAGACTGGTTGACACATCGTTGTGAACAACGGCATTGCCGTATGCATATTTTTCACCGCAAGGAGCATCAATGACCCACGACTCGCGTTTTCCCGTCAAAATCCGCTATGAATACAAACAGGACGACAAAACAAGCCTGCAGTATGCCCATGGTGTCTGGGGCGGAATCAATCCGCATGGCGAAATCGAAATGAATTTTTATTCGGAAAGTGACAAAATTCCGGAATGGTCGGAACGCGTTGTCATGCAGGACGGCGCACTGGGGCATGAAATGGTTCCGGCAGAATCCGACAGCAAAACCGTGGTCCGTCATATCCACTCAAAGGTGCTTATCAATTACGATACGGCACGCGCCATCTACGACTGGCTTGATGAAAAGCTTTCTGCCCTTGAAATGGAAGAAGATCAGCAAGTTATGTACAGCGCGGGCAAAGGCGGACTGGAGCAGTAACGTGTTGCGGCTTCGCTGAACGCACCGCACGGCGGTATAAGCGCGCCGCGCGGCCCGACACACGTTCTCACCGCCCGCATAAACATAACCGGTTCAGATGCACAAAAAGCGTCCGGAATTTTTCCGGACGCTTTTTTGCGCTGTATCTGCCGTCTGCCCTCCGGAAACGGCGGTTACTGCGGACCGCGGAAACAGAGGGTCAGCTCGTCAGCAGACAGCCGTACCGCAATGCCGGACATTCTGCCACTGGCAGCCCGACCGGCACCGACTGGCACGGACCGGCACCGACAGGCACCGACTGGCACCGACCGGTCTCAGGCCAGCCGGGCAGCCACTGCCGCAGCCACTTTTTCGCCATCCATGGCGGCAGAAACTATACCGCCGGCATAGCCTGCGCCTTCTCCGCACGGAAAAAGTCCGCGCACTGCGGGGTGCTCCAGTGTCTGTCCGTCACGGAGTATCCGCACAGGAGAGCTGGTCCGCGACTCCACCGCCAGCACTTTGGCCTCTGCGGAATCATAGCCTTTGTATCTGCGGCCCAGTTCGGACAAAGCCGCCCGCAGACGCGCGGCAACGAACTCAGGCAGCAGATCATGCAACGGTGCGGAATATATACCCGGAATGTACGATGTGGGCGGTAACACTTCAGAAACGACTCCCCGTACGAAATCGGGTACGCGCTGTGCCGGAGCCTTCTGTGTCACTCCGTCGCCGCAGGCGAACACCGCTTTTTCCGCTGCCGCCTGAAACGCCAGAGCCTGCAGCGGATCGTCCGACGTACACATATCTTCCAGCCGCAGTTCCACCACCAGCCCCGCATTGGCAAAAGGCGCGTTACGCGATGCCAGACTCATGCCGTTAAGCACCAGTTCACCGGGTGCTGTGGAAGCCGGAACCACAAACCCGCCGGGGCACATGCAGAACGAAAAAACGCCGCGCCCCGATGCCTGCGTGGTTATACGGTAACTGGCGGCAGGCAGGGCCGGATGGCGGGGAGTATGGTGATAAAAAATTTCGTCGATGAGCGGCTGCGGGTGTTCGATGCGCACCCCCATGGCAAAGGGCTTGGCTTCCATGGCTATGTTTCTGGCTGCCAGCAGATGAAAAACATCACGCGCAGAATGCCCCGTGGCCAGAATCACGGCATCGGCATAAACAGCTTCACCGCCGGAAAGCCGAACGCCGGTCACACGGTCACCGGACAGCAGCAGGTCAGCCACATGCGCGCCAAAATGGACTTCACCGCCGCAGTCCTGCACGGCTGCACGCATTGCACGCACTATTCCGGGCAGAACATTGGATCCCAGATGCGGGTGTGCGTCTATGCGGATGTCGGGCGAAGCGCCGAACTGCACCAGCAGATCCAGCACGCGGGACACATTGCCCCGTTTGGTGGCCCGGGTGTACAGCTTGCCGTCCGAATAGGTGCCCGCCCCCCCCTCGCCGAAGCAGTAGTTGGAATGAGGATCAATCAACCCTTCGGTGTAGATCTTTTTCAAATCCTTGCGGCGGGCATTCACATCCTTGCCGCGTTCAAGCACCACAGGCTTTATGCCATGCTCCAGCAGCGAAAGTGCGGCAAAATATCCGGCAGGACCGGCCCCCACCACAATAACGCGCTTTGCACCCGGCGGGGCGGGACAAAAAACCTCCGCCGCAGCATCAGGCAGATCTGTGCCCACCTCGACCTGAAAGGTAAACCGCGGGCGGCGCGGACGGGCATCCACCGAACGACGGCGCACACGGATCATGACCGCTGCATCATCAGGCAGACCTGCCTTTTTCAATGCCGCGGCGCGCAGAGCGCCTTGTACATGAACCAGATCCGGATCGAGGGACACTTCAAAAAAAGCTGATTTCATATTGTATTCCTGCCGCTGAAAAAAACATGGAAGCCACCGGTGCACTGCGGAATGTGACGCCACCGGAAAGGCATTCTGAAAGCACATGACCGGCATGCCGGATTATATGACACAGGTACTGATCCGTTTTTGTAACGGAAAGCTGCCGGACCGTCTGCATTGCCGGCTGTGCAGCGGGGGCGCACCTCGGCGCGCAACCGTAATCCCGCGACGGGTCAAACGGGAGGCACCCTATATACATATGCAGCCGCAGAGTCAAAGCCTGCGCCCCGCCGCAGAGGATTGCGCCGCGGGCGAATCGTCCCGCGCGCGGCATCTCCGGCCTGTATCAGCCGGCCCCCTGACACTTTGCACCCTGACACTTTGCACCCTGACACTTTGCACCATGACACTCTGCGCCAATGTATACAGCCCGCAAACACGCGGCCTGAACAGATTGCCGGAATAAAAGTTGCCGGGCAGGCCGAAAGTGGCGCGTTCAGGCGCGGCGCAGCACCCTGCGCAAAATGCCGGTCACCATCTGCAATGCTTCCGGCGCCACAAAACGCGCTACCCCCAGAAAAACCGCCCCAAAGGCCAGCCCGCTGAAAATCAGCCGCACAAACGCCTCCAGCAGGGGGCTGCCGGACAAAGACTGTGCCCACGGCAACACCACAGGGCCGTATATCATGGCACACCAGCCTGCGGCGCAGGCCGGCACGCACGCGGCACCGGTGCGCAGAGCCGTCTGCCCCAGTCCGGCGAACGCGGCACAGCCGTTCCTGCGCATCCATACCGTGCTCAAAGCCAGCGTGTACAACCCCACAGACAATCCTCCTGCCAGTGCCACCCCCACAGCCCCGCCCAGCGGGCCGTCCCAGCGGGCCAGCAGCCAGTACAGCGGCAGACCGCATGCTGTGGCCAGTGTACCGGTCACAGCGGGTGTCACCGTGTCCTGCCGGGCATAAAAAGCCCTGCCCACCACCTGCTGAATACCCCACAGCGGCACGGCGGCCAGCATGACCATCAGCAACGGCGCCGAAGCCTGCGTCTGTGCGGCAGTAAAGCTGCCCTGCTGAAAAATCAGTCGCATGGTCGGTTCCGCGGCTATAATCATCCACGCTGTAACCGGCAGAATGACAAGCAGCGTATTACGCAGCGCGGCCGAAAGTGTCTGCGAAAAACGTGCTTCATCACCACCGGCGGCCAGACTGGCCAGAAAAGGATACGAGGCAACGCCTGCAGCCTGCGCCACAACCCCCACCGGAACCAGCATGATACGCCGCGCGTAGTTAAGCAGACTTACGGCACCCTCTCCGGCCATCGAGCCGAAAATACGGACAAACTGCTCGTCCAGAACCACCACGGACTGCCCTATCATCAAAGGCAGTGCCAGCAGGGCAAACCGCAGCACGCTGCCATGGCGCAGCACGGCATACAGACGCAATCCGCCTGCCCGTACAGCCCATACGGGCAGGGCAAAACTGCCCAGCGCGGCACCGGCAAGCACCCCCCAGCAGAATCCTTCCATACCCGAGCGGATGCCTGCAAGCCCGCCTAGAATTATACAGGCATTATACACCAGCGGGGTAAGCGCAGGAACAGCAAACTGCCGCCGCATGTAGAGCATGGCGGTAAAACAGCTGCCTGCCAGAAAAAAAACCTGAGCGGGCAGTATAATGCGCAGAAAATATGCCAGCCGCCGTGCAGACTCCGCATCAAAACC
Source organism: Oleidesulfovibrio vietnamensis (assembly GCF_055388115.1). Lineage (NCBI taxonomy): Bacteria > Pseudomonadati > Thermodesulfobacteriota > Desulfovibrionia > Desulfovibrionales > Desulfovibrionaceae > Oleidesulfovibrio > Oleidesulfovibrio vietnamensis. The sequence continues at coordinate 1,388,784 of NZ_AP042419.1, read as the reverse complement.
CGGTGCGGCCAGCGCCGCAAGCCACGGGGCGGCCAGCCACGCCACCCCCGTAAGCAACGCGGCAAAAAGCGTTATCCAGCCGGTGACAGCCGAAAAAAAACGCCAGCCGTCCTGCTCGTCATGCTCAAAACGGGCTGCCAGCAGCGGAATAAGCGTGATGGAAAAATACCCGCCGGCCAGCAGGTAGTTAAGAAAATCCGGAACCACAAACGATGCGAAGTAGATATCCGACTCCAGACTGGCGCCATGAAAATAGGAAATAACTTTATCGCGTATAAGTCCCATGAACCGTGAAAGAAAAATGCTGCCGGCCATAATGGCCGCGGCCAGCCCCATCCGCTGTCTGCCTGATAATATACTCATGCGTTTGCTGCGCCTTATGCTGACAATGCTTATTAGGGGGAACAACACGGCCCGCCCGCAGCGGTTATGCCGCACCCCGCCACGTACCGCAAGCGCACTGCCACGTGATTGCTCCGTTGCGGCACCGTGTCATGAACGCGGCAAAGCCGCAGACAGCTGCCGGACGACATTGTCACAACATGCCGACTGGTTACACAACCATATAAAGTAACGCTCTCTTTGTGGCAGTGTTTCTTATCACAACTACTACTCTTTACACAAAAATCAGCTTTTCCGGATTTAGTGCTTGACTTTTTTATTCACTTTTGGAAAAAAAAGACAACTCATGAAGAGGACGAGAGGGGTCTGGCCCGATGACCGTCCGGCAACCTGCCCGCAAGGCAAGGTGCCAAAGCCAGCCACGGTGAGATGCCGCGGTGCCATGAGGTCGACAGCTGCGACCGGTACCGTTCTGCCTCTCACCATTGTGAGAGGTTTTTTTTATGCAGAGCCTTTGCTCGGCAGTGGGTGGATTTACGGAGTTTGCACGCCCACACAAAAAACAATGATGCTAAAATCCGGAAGCAATGCTTCCCGTGGTCCGCGCCGGAGCGGACACAGCAGGAGAAAACACATGAAGGATTATCTCGGACAGGCTTCAGGCAGCAACGCGCAGGGTGTTGTATACTTTTTGTACCACGATAACTGCGCCGAACAGATGCCCCGCACATATTCCGACCCTCTGGAACTGCTGGGAGACATGACCCTGCTGCGCCTTTCGGAAGAACAGAAAGCCGCCCTGCGTACCATCCTTCATCGGGAAATTGCAGAAAACGGTGCAGAAGCTGTCTGGCGCTCGCGTGCGTATCGCAAGAACATCATTCATTCTTTCGGCAGAATCGTCTAGCACAAGAGCGCTGTACATACGCCAAAGGCGAAGGGCCGGCAGGAAGGTGCTGCCGGCCCTTGTCCATACTCCCGAAAAACATCCCCGCACAACGGTTTCAGGCGCACTCCGGACTGTCAAAGCCCATATCTGCCAGCAACGCAGGCAGTTCGCGGAAATCGTGCATCGTTCTCACCAGCTCCGCCTCCCTGCGCTCTTCAGTACGCCGGTTAAACCATACTCCGCGTATGCCCAGCTGGTTGGCCCCCCAGATATCCGCCATATAGTCATCGCCCACCATCACCACGCAGCCGGCATCCAGCTTCAGGTCGCGCAGCACATGGCTCCAGAATCCGGCCTGCGGCTTGGGGCGGCCGATAAAGCGATAGGTGTAGATTCTGTCCAGCACCTGCCCCAGTCCCATGGTGTCCAAAGAAGCCCGCACCTCATGTTCTTCCGATTCCGCGGCATTGGAAGCAAGCCCCGTTGTCCAGCACGGTGCCAGACTCATGACCACTTCACGGGCATGCGGTGTGGCAGGCACGCCGGACCACCCTTTCTCCCTGCCCAAATACCACGGCATGCTCTCCATCAGCGTACCGCCCCAGTCAAACAGCAGCGCTCGTTTATGCATTGTCGCCTCCTCGGCTTTCAGTGCCCGCGTCGGGGCATCGCGTCAAGCCTGCGGCAGTCATGATGTCTGCACGGCAGGACACGGCACAGCGGGGCGCTCCGGCATACCATAACGGAAAGCATGGGCGTGAAGATGCGGCGGCAGCCGCCCCCTGCCCTTCAGATAGCCGCATCAGAAGATCACCATCGTCACGTCTGCCCGGAATGCACCGACTGCCCATAATGCCCTGACTGCACTGACGGTTCTGGCTGCCTGAGCGAAACAGGACAGAAGCCCCGCCCCGGCACGCCCCTGAAAATCCGCACAGGGTCGATACCCGCGTGGCACCCCATGAGTACACCCACGAGTACACCCCACGATTACCCCCCCACGATTACCCCCATGATCTGGCCGCTGCATTGCAGCATACGGGCAGTGCACACCGGCACTGACTTTCAGGTGGTGGCGGGCATGCCGCGGTACGCGGACAGACAGGACGACAGGTAAGAACGTCGGGCAGCAGAAACAACAAAAGCGCACAGCGAACGCAAAAAAAGGGCCGGAGTAAACTCCGGCCCTGAAGGTTCGGTTGGTGCGACCAGTCGTAGCGACTAGTACATGCCGCCCATACCGCCCATGCCGCCCATGCCGCCCATGGCGGGAGCAGCGGGAGCGTCTTCTTTGGGCTTTTCTGCAATGGCGCACTCGGTGGTGAGCAGCAGAGAAGCAACGGAAGCGGCGTTCTGCAGAGCGATACGGCTTACCTTTTTGGGGTCGATAACGCCGGCGGCGATGAGGTCTTCGAACTCACCGGTGGCAGCGTTAAAGCCGAAAGCGTCTTTGCCTTCCTTCACCTTTTCGCAGATGATGGAGCCTTCGAAACCGGCGTTGGCAGCAATCTGACGCAGGGGCTCTTCGATTGCGCGGCGGATGATGGTGACACCTGCTGCTTCGTCGTCATCAGCGGGCTTCACGTCGTCCAGCACCTTGCAGCAACGGACCAGAGCGGTACCGCCACCGGGGACGATGCCTTCTTCCACTGCAGCGCGGGTAGCGTTCAGAGCGTCTTCCACGCGGTCTTTCTTTTCCTTCATTTCGGTTTCGGTAGCTGCGCCCACATTGATCACGGCAACACCGCCGACGATCTTTGCCAGACGTTCCTGCAGCTTTTCACGATCGTAATCGGAGGAAGTTTCTTCGATCTGAGCGCGGATCATTTTCACGCGGGCCTTGATGGCTTCGCTTTCACCGGCGCCGTCAACGATGGTGGTGTTTTCTTTGTCCACCACGATGCGCTTTGCGTTACCCAGATCGGCAACGGTGGCGTTTTCAAGCTTGATGCCCATTTCTTCGGAGATCACACGGCCGCCGGTAAGGGTGGCGATGTCTTCGAGCATGGCCTTGCGGCGTTCGCCGAAGCCGGGAGCCTTGACGGCCACAACCTGCAGGGTGCCGCGCAGCTTGTTCACAACCAGAGTGGCCAGAGCTTCGCCGTCCACATCTTCAGCGATGATCACGAGCGGACGGTTCATCTTGGCAACCTGCTCAAGCACGGGCAGCATGTCTTTCATGCTGGAAATCTTCTTCTCGTTGATGAGAATCAGAGGCTCGTCCATTTCGCAGACCATCTTTTCAGGATCGGTCACGAAGTAGGGGGACAGGTAGCCGCGGTCGAACTGCATGCCTTCCACGACTTCGAGAGTGGTTTCGAGGCCTTTGGCTTCTTCAACGGTGATAACGCCTTCCTTGCCCACTTTGCTCATGGCTTCGGCAATGATGTTGCCGATGGTGGTGTCGGAGTTGGCGGAAATGGTGCCGACCTGAGCAATTTCCTTCTGGTCGCGGGTGGGCTTTGCAAGGTTGCCCAGTTCCTTCACCAGAGCTTCAACGGCCTTGTCCACGCCACGCTTGATGGCCATGGGGTTACGGCCTGCGGCCACCAGCTTTACGCCTTCTTTGTAGATGGCCTGAGCCAGAATGGTTGCAGTGGTGGTGCCGTCACCGGCGATGTCGGAGGTTTTGGAAGCAACTTCCTTAACCATCTGAGCGCCCATGTTTTCGAACTTGTCTTCCAGCTCGATTTCCTTGGCTACGGAAACACCGTCCTTGGTGATGACGGGTGCGCCGAAGGACTTTTCGATGACAACGTTACGGCCTTTGGGGCCGAGGGTCACCTTGACAGCGTTGGCCAGTTTGTCCACGCCGCGGGCCAGTCTTTCACGGGCCTTGGTATCAAAAACGATTTCTTTGGAAGCCATATTTCTTCTCCTCCTGAAAGGATAGGACTAAGTCAGTGGGAAAGTCAGTTACTGAATGATAGCCAGAATGTCGTCTTCACGCATGACCAGATGGTCAACGCCGTCCAGCTTCACTTCGGTGCCTGCGTACTTGTTGAACAGCACCACGTCGCCGGTCTTCACGGTCATGGCAATTACCTTGCCGTCGTCTGCGGTCTTGCCGGGGCCGACTGCGATCACTTCACCACGGGAAGGCTTTTCCTTCGCGGTGTCGGGAATGTACAGGCCGCCTGCGGTCTTTTCTTCGGACTCAAGGCGCTTAACCAGCACACGATCGTTCAAAGGCTTCAGGTTCATACTCTCCTAACCTCCAGATTATTTAACTCTTTTTGCCCTTTTTTAGCACTCTCTTCACGCGAGTGCCAAAGGAAAGCAGCACATTCACCCACGCACCTGCGGGGGCAGACACGTTAAAAAGCGGCCGGGCAGCCGCGGATGAAGCACCGCATGTTATTCCAATTACCGCAACATGCAGCGGTGCTTAGCTGCAGGGATAATAATCCCCGTTTCCGGTTTGAAAAGGGGTAAATTGCATTTTTTTTGCGGGCACAGCCCCTCAAAGATGTTAACACTCTGTTTTTCAAAATTATTTTTTTATATTTTCCATAAAAAAATGCCACCCCGGGCGGGGGGTGGCACATACACATTCAGGAACAATTCCTGATATTAAGATTTAATCCGGGGCCTGCCCGTCATGATGGCCAGCAGCCCCACAACGGCAAGAATAAAGCAGTAGTAGTTACCGCCGACAACTTCCAGCGGCGATATGCCCGCTATGGAACCGGCAAGCAGCACCTGCGCCGCGTACGGCATGATTCCTTGAAAAACACAGGAGAAAATATCAAGTATGCTTGCGCTGCGGCGGGGGTCTATGCCGTTCTTGTCGGCAATCTCTTTTGCCAGACCGCCGGAAAGAATGATGGCCACGGTGTTGTTTGCCGTGCAGGCATCCGCCACCGAGACAAGCCCCGCAATGCTCAACTCGCCGGTACGGGCCTGATTGTCGCTACGCGAGCGTGCAGTAAGCGCATCTATACGGCCCAGCAGCCACTTGATACCGCCCTGCACTCTGATCAGTTCGCCCAGACCGCCGATCAGCATGGAAAGAACCATGATTTCCTGCATTCCCTTGAAGCCGTTAAAAATGTCCTGCGAAAATCCTATCAGCGAATATTCCGGCATTGTCAGCAGCCCCACAGCGCCCGTAAACACGATGCCGCACGCCAGCACCACAAAGACGTTTACCCCGGCCACGGCCATGCCCAGAATAACCATATAGGGAAGCGCTTTGATAACGCTGTAATCACCGGAAACAGTCACCGCGCCGTCGGCACCCAGCAGGGCGAATCCGGCCACTGCCAGCACGGCCGCGGGCAGGGCTATGTACAGGTTTACACGGAATTTATCTTTCATCTCGCAGCCCTGCGTACGCGTGGCGGCGATGGTGGTATCAGAAATCATGGAAAGGTTGTCGCCGAACATGGCGCCGCCCAGCACAGCGCCCATAAGCAGCGGCAGGCCGATGGTTGTCTGTTCGCCCACGCCCACGGCAATAGGGGCAATGGCGGCTATGGTGCCCATGGATGTGCCCATGGCAGTGGAGACAAAAGCCCCGATAAGAAACAGGCCGGGCAGCACAAAGGCCGGCGGCACAAGATCAAGCCCGAGATTGACCGTGGAACTGACGCCGCCGATGGCCGTAGCCACCGAAGCAAAGGCACCGGCAAGCAGATAGATGAGGCACATGGTGATGATGTTGCCGTCACCCACGCCGCTGATGAAAACCCCGAGCTGCTTGTCCAGACGCTGGCCGCCGCGCAGTTTGCCCAGCAGCAGGCTGAAGGCGATGGCAGGCAGTATGGCTACGGCGGCGGACAGCTGGTAAAAAGCCATTTTCGTGCCGTTGGCCGTCAGCACGGCACCGGTGCCGATAAACAGCGCAAGAAAAAACACAAGCGGCAGCAGGGCCGAAAAAGACGGTTTACTGTTCAAGGTGGTATCCTCCCCCGTTCAGGAATGGCAACGCGGCAGCCCCTTCACTGCTGCTCGCCGGTCGGCGCAACCGGAGCGCTGGCACGATGATGACACACGCCGTGAATCACTATATCAAACTAAGTTGATAAACTGATATATGAGCACTGCCCCCCTGTCAATGAAAAAGCCGCTCCGGAACACCGGAACGGCCACAGGGGATTTTTTGATACAAAAGCAATGGCAATGCGCCATGGCGCATGCGCGCACGGGTGGATGTCAGAACCATGCTCCTGCCCGTGCCGCCCGCGCAGCAGAACCGTTACTGACCGGGCATGCCGCGCAGGTCGGCGGCACGCTGTTCCGCCTCTTCCCAGCGGGTCAGCAGCTCCATGAGTTCTTCTTCAATGGCGGGCAGCCTTGCGGAAAGCACGGCAAAGCGCTCTGGATTGCCGGTATACAATGCAGGGTCTGACAGTTCGGCTTCCGCGGCCGCCTGCTCTTTTTCCAGCGCTTCCATGCGGAGCGGCAGTTCCTGCAGTTCTTCTTCCAGCTGTTTCAGTTCGCGCTGTTCATTAAACGTCAGCTTGCGCGGTTTTTCCTGCTGCCGCTCCGTTCTGGACTGCCGGGAGGCTGCAGGCTTTTCTTCCTGCACCGGCTGCGGGCGCTGGCGCAGCCAGTCATCGTAGCCGCCCACATATTCATTCACGCACCCGCCGCCCTCGAATGCCAGCGTAGAGGTCACCACATTGTTCAGAAAAGCTCTGTCGTGGCTGACGATGAGCACGGTACCCGAATATTCACCCAGCAGTTCCTCCAGCAGCTCCAGCGTTTCCATGTCCAGATCGTTGGTGGGTTCGTCCATCACCAGCAGGTTGGAAGGACGCGCAAACAACCTGGCCAGCAGCAACCTGTTGCGCTCGCCACCCGAAAGCACTTTTACCGGCAGCATGGTCCGCTCCGGTTCAAAAAGAAATTCTTTCAGATATCCCACCACGTGCTTGCGCACGCCGTTGATCTCCAGGGTGTCGTTACCGCCTGCCACGCTTTCGCGTACGCTGGCCTCATCATCCAGAACATTGCGCAGCTGGTCAAAATAGGCGATTTCCAGTCTGGTGCCGTGCCGGATGCTGCCGCAGTCCGGCTTCAGATCGCCCAGCAGCAGCCGCAGCAGCGTTGTCTTACCCGCTCCGTTGGGGCCGATGATGCCCACTTTGTCGCCTCTGGTAACCAGCACCGAGGCATCGCGGATGACCGGCGCCGTGCCTGCCGGAGCGTCGGGCCAGGTGTAGGATATGCCGTCAGCCTCGATAACCAGCTTGCCGCTGCGTTCAGCCTCCTGCATCTGCATGGTCACGGTGCCCTGCCGCTCACGGCGCTTTCTCCGCTCGTCCCGCATGGCCTGCAGCGCGCGTACACGCCCCATGTTTCTGGTACGCCGAGCCTTTATGCCCTGCCGGATCCACACTTCTTCCTGCGCCAGCTTTTTATCAAAGTTGGCCCATTCCTTTTCCTCTATTTCCAGCTGGGCCTGTTTGCGCTCCAGAAAGGTGTCATAATCACAGCTCCAGTCGGCCATGCGGCCCCTGTCCAGCTCGATGATGCGTTTTGCCACCCTGCCCAGAAAGGCCCTGTCGTGTGTCACAAACACAAGCGCTCTGGCCCTGCGCAGCAGAAAATCTTCAAGCCATGCTATGGAACTGATGTCCAGATGGTTTGTGGGTTCGTCCAGCAGCAGCAGGTCCGGATCGCTGACCAGTGCGCGTGCCAGCATGGCACGGCGTTTCATCCCGCCAGAAAGACACGAAAAATCGGCATACGGATCAAGCTGAAGGTGGTTGAGCGCGCTCATGATGTCGCCATGCCGCTCCCAGCCGGAGGCAGCATCCACCGCGGCCTGAGCGGCAGAAACCATGCCGTCGTCGTCCGCGGTTCCGGTCTGGCGCATGGCCCCGTGAAATGCGGCCAGCGCCCTGCCTTCTTCGCCCAGCCCCCCGCATACCACGGAATAGACATCGCCCGTGATATCCTGCGGCACGTCCTGTGCCAGAAAGGCCGTACGCACCCCCTGTCCGCGCACGATCTGCCCCGAGTCAGGCTGCATCACACCGGCAAGCAGCTTGAGAAAGGTGGACTTGCCCTGTCCGTTGCGCCCCATAAGGCAAACCCGTTCGCCCTGCTCTATCTGCACAGTCACCTGATCGAGCAGTTGCGGGCCGTAAAGATTCAATGAAACATCGCGTACGCTGATAAGCGCCATACTATCTCCTTGCGCGGCATGCGCGGGCAGGTTGTAGCGCGTGCGGCCCTCCGGGGCAAGCGCACCTGCATGTGCAGCGTTGCTAACGCTTGCCGCACATGCGGCGAACGATTACGATTACTCCGTGAACCCATCAACCAGAGGAAGGACGCCATGAACACCAGCGATAACGGATCAACGCGCCCGCGGCATCCCGTAGACGCCCTGTCGACTTTTCTTGAAGATACGGCTCGGCAGATACGCCGGCTGGAGCAACAAGCGGAACACGCGCTGCACGAAAAAAACGATCAGCAGGAGTATCGCAGGCTGCTGGCCGAAAAAGCCACAGTGCTCAGCGAACTGCCCGCTCTGGCGGAAGCCCGCGTGGCGGCCCTGCCCGACTCCGTCGCCGGAGCCGTACGGGAACGGCTGGAACGTTTTGCCCAGAGTGCTTCCAACGCGCTGCGCATCGGCTCCATTTTTTACATGTCTGCACTGCTGTATCCGGAACACCACAAGGAAGGCGATAAAAACGATCTTGAACGCTACGCCGACGAAGTACGTGATATCCGCTACTGAAACGGTAGCAGCCAAAAACGGCGCGGCCCCTGCATACACAGCCGGCCGCGCCGTTTATCGCCTTACCTTGCCTCCGCACCGGCGCGGATGCAGCATGTGCAGTGCTATGAACGCATGTTGATAAACTGGAGAGGCACTCCGAAATCGTCATCGCGCAGCAGCTGTATCACATCCTGCAGATCGTCTATTTTTTTACCGGTCACACGCACCTGATCATCCTGAATGGCGGCCTGCACCTTCAGTTTGCTTGCCTTGATTTTCTTTACTATCTTCTGGGCGGTTTCTTTGGAAATACCGTCCTTTACAGCAACACTGCGTTTGACCATGCCCTTTGAGGCTGCCTCAACCTTGCCGAAATCCAGAAACTTGGGATCGACTTTGCGGCGCACACAGTTTGCCAGCAGCATTTCCTGCACGGCACGCATCTTCATGTCATCCGAGGCAAGAATGCTGATGGACGCCCCGCCCTTGTCAAAGCTCAGTTCCGTATTGGACCCGCGGAAATCGTAGCGCGTGTCCACTTCCTTCTTCACGTTGTTGACCACGTTGTCCACTTCCTGCAGGTCAACCTTGCTTACCACGTCAAAAGACGGCATGGCGTTCCTCCCTTATGCTGATGCGCCGCGTTCCTGTCAGGCCGCGGCGTTGTTCTTTTTTTACTGTTGATTGTGCTTCCGGCGCCGGTTCAGGCACCACCGCGTCTTTTGCGGATAATCACCGGCGGCTGGGGTTTCATCACATACTGCCCCGGTTTAGGCTTAAGCGGCGCGGGAGCTTCTCTGGGGACAATACGGAACGCAGGCTTCACCGGCTGCCCGTCCTGATGCATGTCACCCCCGTGCCCCGCATGCGAAGCGACCTTTCTGGCGGCCGCCATCTGTTCGCGCGCTGCATCTTCAAGCAGGCGGCGCACGCGCTGCACACGCTGCGGGCGGGGCTCGCGGCGCAGGCGGGCCGGACGTGCGGCCTCCGTGCGCTGCAACGCGCTGTAGTCAAAGCCTTCCGCGTGCCAACGCGACAACGCACCGCCAAGCACCCGTTCCAGCGTGCGCACCTGCGGTTCATCTTCCTGCGTCACAAAGGTCAGCGCCACTCCGGAATTGCTGGCTCTGCCGGTGCGCCCTGCCCTGTGCACGCAGGCTTCTACCGAGGGCGGAAAATCGTAATTGATCACGTACCCCACCTGCGAGACATCTATACCCCGCGCGGCGATATCCGTGGCCACCATAACGCGGAAAGTCCCCCTGCGAAAACCTTCCAGCGCGGCCCTGCGACGCCCCTGCGAAAGGTTGCCCTGCAGGCAGGTCGCCTCTATGCCCGATTTGACCAGCTGCTGCCACAGGCGGCGTGCACCGTGTCTTGTGCGCACAAAAACCAGCACGGAATCGCGGGCAAAAGCACGCAGAACATATTTGAGCAGCGGAGTTTTAAGATGTTTGGGCACCGGACACAGGCTGTGCCGCACCGTGGGGGCTATGGCGCAGGTGTCAAGCTCTATGCGCACAGGCTGCCGCAGACATTCCTCCGCCAGTTCGCGCAGCGGCGCCGGCATGGTTGCAGAAAACAGCATGGTCTGTTTCCGGACGCGGGTGCAATGCAGAATTTCGCGCACATCGGACAGAAAGCCCATGTCAAACATCATATCGGCTTCATCCAGCACAAGCATGTCCACATGAGACAGATCGGCATGACCTCTGCGTACGTGGTCCAGAAGTCTGCCGGGACAGGCCAGCACAATGTCCACTCCGGTGCGCAGCTGCACGGTCTGAGCGTGCATGCCCACACCGCCGTACACAGTGGCAGAACGCAACCGGCAGAAACGGGCCAGAGTTTTCACTTCTTCATGAATCTGCGCCACCAGCTCGCGCGTAGGGGCCACAACCAGCGCACGCAAGGTGCCGCGGGCACTTTCGCCCTGCAAAAGAAGACGGTGCAGCAGCGGCAGCACAAAGGCCGCGGTCTTCCCTGTTCCCGTTGCCGCCAGTCCCAGTATGTCCTGACCTGCCAGTGCGGGCGGCAAGGCTTTTTCCTGTATCGGCGTAGGGTTGACAAAACCTCTGGCCGACACCGCTTCAATCAGCGCAGGATGCAGGGAAAAACGGGCAAAGCTCACAGCAGCTCCTGTTTTGACATGATCAAGTTCATGAGCGGAAGACCGGCAGCATACCCCGTCGGGCCTCCGGACGCAACGCACCACGTCTGCGGTTCTTTTTTCTGGACACCCGCCGCAACGCAGGGCACTGTGGGCACGCTGGAACCTCCGGCAGGAAAATATCATGAACGACATCCTGAACCAGTGGAATATCACTGCCGCACGCATAGCGGACGAACATGCCATACCGGGCAGTCCGGAACGCTGCATAGAACGCACCGTCATAGAAGACACCCTCGGCAGACTGTGGCTGCTTGAACGTCTGGCAGCCGCGCAGGCACCGCACAGAGAATCCGTGGCCGCACTGCTGCATTCTCTGCATGCGGCTGGAACATGTGCCGTGCACAGTCCGGCTGCGCTGGCGGCAGGCAGAAAAAACGCTCCGTCATTCATAGCCCGCGTCCGCGGTGCCGCATGGCAGCTCAGTCCGTTCATCACCGGCAGTCCTCTGCCCAGACCTGAATACATTGACCACGCATGGCGCGGAGAGGCAGCCGCGGCCTTCATACATGGTCTGCAGACTGCAGGTAAGCAGTCAGAATCCGTCATGGCGGCGCCCACTCCTCCGTTATCCGCCTACATCGATTCGCTGATGCGAACCATGGCCGCCCGCCATCCCCGGTGCCACCGGTCGCTGGCGGAACCTGCCCGGCACGCGGCCGCGGCGGCTGCACGTCCGGTGCGGCCCGCGCTGGCCCACGGCGACCTGCATCCGGTGAACATCATATGGAATACGCGGCCACAGGCAGATGCCCCCTGTGTGCAGGCCATCGCCGGTGTTATAGACTGGGAATTCTGCGGTCTCAAGGACGTGCTGTACGATGTGTCAAACTGTGCCGGCTGCGCTGGTTTCGAGCACCCGAGCGCTCTGGAAAAAGATTTTGTGCTGGCGCTGATGGCCGGTCTGCTGCGCAACAACGTGCTTTCCGCCGAAGAAATAAAAAGCCTGCCTGCCCATATGGTAGCCCTGCGCTTTGCATGGGTAAGCGAATGGCTGCGCCGTAACGACATGGAAATGCTGCACATGGAAACAGAGTACCTGAACATTCTGCTGGATAACGGAGCAAGGCTGGGCAGGCTGTGGGCAGGCTAGCATCTGCCTGTGCAGGCGTGCAAAAAACAACCTCGTGTGGTACATACGGGTACCCTCTGACCACACAAGGCAGAATTTTGCCGCCGCAACCGCAGGAGGACTCATGCTCCGTCATTTCCCGGGAATAATACTGGCTGCCGCACTCATCATCATACCGCTCACGACGCTGTACGCCACAGCAAAACTGCCGCCCGGCAAGCTGCCGGACTCTCCGCCGGAGGGGCTGGCGTATGCCACATTTGCCGGCGGATGCTTCTGGTGCATGGAACCGCCCTTTGACCGGACGCCCGGAGTGATTGAAACAATTTCAGGCTATACCGGCGGCCACACGGAACATCCGAGCTATGAACAGGTTTCCGCAGGCGGCACAGGACACTACGAAGCGCTGCGTGTGGTCTTTGATCCGCGTCAGGTCAGCTATGACACACTGCTGACCATTTTCTGGCGTAACATAGACCCTTATGATGCATCGGGCCAGTTCTGCGACAGAGGCGATCAATACCGGTCCGCCGTTTTCTGGCACGACGACGGGCAGAAAGAAGCAGCCCTGCGTTCCGTGGCGCACGGTCTGCAGGACGGCAGCCTTGACAAAGCCCCCGCCACTGAAATCCTGCCCGCACAGGATTTCTGGCAGGCCGAAGACTACCATCAGGACTACTACCGCAAGAACCCCGTGCGTTATAAGTTCTACCGCTTCAGCTGCGGACGCAACCAACGGCTGGAAGAACTGCACGACAAACGCTGAGCGACAAAAAAAGCAGGCCGGAGAGATATGCCTCCGGCCTGCGTCTGTTACGATGGCAGCTGCGGCGATTCCGCACGCAGCGTGCAAAACGTCGGCAACTGCAGCAGACTGTGTCCTGCGCCGCTCACACCGGACCCGATGGACGCAGCAACGCGGCAGCATTCAGCCGCCGGTCGCCGCTGAAAACCGTAAATACTCCAGTCGTCGCACCGGAACGGCTACTCGTCATAATACTCCGCACGTTCCGCACACGCCGCGTCACGGTCTTCAGCATCTTCATCCGCCCACATATCTCCGGCTGCGCATTTGGGATACAGCCACGACATAAGCAGGTACTCTTCATTACGGTTCAGTTTCCAGTCAGCCAGACTGAGCAGGTCGTATGCATTGCGGATGGCGGACTTGGCCATTTCCTTCACGCTTTCGGGCGAATGTTCGCCGAACCGGTACCCCCCGCGGGCAATGCCCACCAGCAGCCAGTTGACATGTGAGCGTGCCACGGGCAGCCCCTTGCGGACACAACGGTCACGCACATTGCGCGATGTCTGCGTCAGCGAGAAGGCATTTTCCTCCAGTTCATCGGCAATACAGTGCAGCAGGCCCATGAAATGCTCGGGCATCAGTACGGGGTGGTCTGTCTTGCGATGTACCTTTTGCGCAAAATCATAAAGATCCGGATATTTGCTCCTGAACGCGGCGATATTTTCGTCTTCATCCGGCGGTTCGTGTCGCTGCGGGTCGTACAGGTAGCCGGGCACCTGCTGTGAATGCGTGTATTCCGTCAGATTCATGCGTTCAAGAAACGGCATGAATTTACCCAATCCCATCCATTCATGGTCCAGTCCCAGCTCTTTACGCACCAGATAGGCAAGCACCGCCAACGGTACGGGTTTGGGCTGCTTCTGCATATAGTTACGCACCACCTGAGCTCCGCGCCGCACCATCTCATCCACATCAGCCGGGCGCACCACTCTGGCCGGATAGCTTTCCGGCTCGGCATCGCGCAGGGCTTCGCCGATAAACATGTCTTCACGTATGCGCCAGGCACTGGCGGCCGCATACGCCGGCGATGTGAACCCCACCGAGAGCACCAGCGTTTTGCGCGCATGTTCGCGCAAGCGTATAAGCAGCGGGGTAAAATCGGCATCGCCGGACAGAATGATGAACTCATCAAAATAGGTGGGGTGCGACAGAGCATCCAGAGCATCTATGACCAGATGGATGTCCGCGCTGGTCTTACCCTGTTTCGTCAGGGGAGGACAGTCTGTGACGCTGAAGGCATTACGAACAAAATGCGGCCTGAAATCTTGAAATATCTGCGGATTAAGATAACAGCACCGTTTAAGTATGCGCCGCCGCACGCCATCGCCATGCAGCATGCGCAGCGCATGGTGCTCCAGCCAGCGCATCCAGCGCTGCGGGTCGGTGGCAAAAAGATACCCGTACTGGGGGTCCTGTTCTGCAAGGCGGGTGTAAATGTTATCAAAGTCAACAAACAAAGCACTGTAAACTTCTTTAATACTACCAGATGTTTTCATCGACACTCCAGACAAATAAAAAATAAGCAAGCAACATACATAAGCGGGGGCGTATGCTTATATCAAAGCATATACACCGGGCAAGCGTAAAACAGATACATACCATAACAGTGTTCCGCCGTCATGACAAACATATCTGCGATACCGCCTGTATCTGCCGGTGGCACCACTGCCCGCGGCTTATGCTGACTGCCGCTCCGCATTCCCGCAACCGGCAGCCTTGTACAGCAATCATGGCCGCAGTGCATCCGGTGCTGTAAGCAACCGCACGCTGACAACATTACTGCAGTGCAACCCGTTATAAAATGACCGGACACTCTCATACAGAGTTTCCGCCCCCGCCGGACTGCCATATTATATCATATGCAGCCTGCCCTGCAGCACACACTCTGCACGGCAGGCTTTCTTCAGCTGTTTTTTACACACAGCCCGCACGCTGCAATGAAATCCACCCGCGCGTCCCTTTTCTGCAGCACACAAAAAAGCGCCGCAGCGGAATTTCCGCTGCGGCGCCGGATTACGCCGGAACACAGACAGGCGGGCCGCTAGCGCCCTGCCGCCTTGACCGCCACGGCCTCGTGCTTCAAAAAACTTCCTGTAACAGAAGCCGGATCGGCCATGATTTCTTCGGGAGTACCGCTGGAAACAATACGCCCTCCGTATTCACCCCCGCCCGGCCCCAGATCGATGACAGTGTCCGCCGCCATGATGACATCGGTGTTATGCTCGATGACAACCACCGTGGCGCCTCTGTCCACCAGCTGATGCAGCACCCGGATAAGTTTGCCGACCTCGTGCATGTGCAGACCTGTTGTCGGTTCGTCAAGAATATACAGCGTGCCGGGCAGACTGCGTTTGCCCAGTTCCCGCGAAATCTTGATCCGCTGGGCCTCGCCGCCGGACAACGTGGTGGCAGGCTGCCCCAGCCGCAGATATTCAAGCCCCACATCCTCAAGCACGGCAAGCCGTCTTTCAAGCGCAGGGTAATTTTCAAAAAACGCCTTTGCCTGACGCACAGTCATGCCCAGCACATCGGCAATGTTCATACCCTTGTAACGGACTTCAAGCGTTTCATGGTTATAGCGCTTGCCACCGCATACATCGCAGGTCACATAGATATCGGGCAGAAAATGCATCTCCACACGTATCTGCCCGTCGCCGCCGCAGGCTTCGCACCGCCCGCCGCGCACGTTGAAGCTGAACCGCCCCGGTTTGTAACCGCGTTTGCGGGCATCGGGCGTCATGGCAAAAATATTGCGGATTTCATCAAATATCTTTGTGTAGGTGGCGGGGTTGGAGCGTGGAGTACGCCCGATGGGCGTCTGGTCGATGGCCACCAGCCGTTCGATGTTCTCCAGCCCGTCTATGCCCCGTATCTGCCCGGGGCTGTCCACTTTGATGGACTGATGCAGCGCGATATGCTTGTACAGCGAATCAACCACAAGCGAGCTTTTGCCCGATCCGGAAGGACCGGTGACGCAGGTAAGCGCCCCCAGAGGAATTTCACAATCGATATCCTGCAGATTGTTGGTGGTCACCCCGCGCAGGACAATGCTGCCGCTGCCCTGCCGCCGCTTTTCCGGCAGCGGGATGGTCATCTCGCCCCGCAGATAGCGGGCCGTCAGCGAATCCGAATCGCTCAGCAACGACTTCACACTGCCGTTGAACACTATTTCGCCGCCGAGCATTCCCGAACCGGGGCCCAGTTCCACCACCGTGTCGGCTTCCAGAATGGTGGCTTCGTCGTGTTCCACCACAAGTACGGTATTGCCCCTCTGCTGCAGGCTGCGCAGCGTACGGATGAGCCGCTCATTATCCTTGGGGTGCAGGCCGATGGAGGGTTCGTCCAGCACATAGGTAACCCCCACGAGACCGGATCCCAGCTGCGAAGCCAGCCTGATGCGCTGAGCTTCTCCGCCGGACAGCGTGGACATGTTGCGGCCCAGCGAAATATAATCAAGCCCCACATTCTCCATGAACCCGAGGCGGTGAGTCAGTTCCTTGAGCAGCGGCTCGGCAATGACCGCCTGCGATTGTCTGAAATCACGCCCGCGCAGCCATTCAAGCGCACGGGTTATGGACAATGAGCAGAACTGCGAAATATTCAGATCGTCCACTCGGACGGCCAGCGCTTCCGGTTTCAGCCGCGCGCCGTCACATGCCGGACACGGATGCGACTGCCGGTACCGCGAAAGTTCGTCACGCCACTGGCTGCCCAGCTGCATTCCCCTTTCCAGCAGCAGAACCACTCCCGGCCAGCCGGTCTCCTTTTCTCCGTGAAACAATGCATTCCACGCCTTTTCGGAATACTCGCGAAACGGCGTGTCGGCAGCAAACCCCAGTTCTTTGCCCAACGCTTTAAGAGCAGGCTTGTACCGCTCGAATACTTTAGGATTTTTCCACGGCAGCAGGCCACCGGACGCAAGCGACAGGCCCTTGTTGGGGGCGAGAAGATTGGGCTCGAAATAATCGATGCTGCCTATACCGGAACACCGCGGACACGCCCCTTGCGGGCTGTTGAATGAAAAAAGCTGCGGGCTGAGCGGCGGCAGGCTGAGCTTGCAGGTGGGGCACACAGATTCGGTGCTGTGCACCTGTTCTGCCCCGCCGGGAATACTGACGATAAGTCGCCCCTCGCCAAAACGCAGAGCCAGTTCCACAGAATCCGCAAGGCGTCCCCGTATGCCGTCTTTAAGCACCAGCCGGTCCACCACCAGATCAATGGAATGCTTTTTGTTTTTTTCAAGAGCCGGCACCTCGTCCAGCGTCATAACTTCGCCGTTCAGCCGGATACGCACAAAACCTTGTGCTTTCAGCCTTTTAAGCCTGTCTGCATGCGTTCCCTTCTGGTGTTCCACCAAAGGCGCCATGACCATGAACTTGGTGCCCTGCTCCATGGACAGAATATCGGCGATGATCTCGTCCGCGGCACGCGCGGCAATGGGCTTGCCGCACTTGGGGCAATACATCATGCCCAGCCGGGCATAAAAAACACGCAGAAAGTCGTACACCTCGGTCACTGTTCCCACTGTGGAACGCGGGTTACGCGAAGTGGACTGCTGTTCCAGCGATATGGCCGGAGACAACCCCTCGATCTTATCCACATCAGGCTTGTCCATCTGGGGCAGAAACTGACGCGCATAGGCGGAAAGCGATTCCACATAACGCCGCTGCCCTTCGGCATAGACAAGGTCGAACGCAAGGGTGGATTTGCCCGAACCGGACGGACCGCAGACTACGACCAGTTCGTCTCTGGGAATATCCAGCGTCAGGTTTTTCAGGTTGTGCTGACGGGCACCTTCTATATGAATGCAGGGTTTGCTCATGAATTCTCCGTGTGCGCATTAAGCGGCGCCCTGAGAATATTCCGGCGCCGGACGCTTAATGATAATGCCTTACAATAGAAGAGCAAGGGATGAATGTTTTTTATTTGTGTCCGCCATCAAAAGCCCGCACCACAGGGACTCCGGCCTGTCCCGTGCCGGTGCACCGCATCGGACGGCACGCAAAAAACTGTACAGCGCGCAGAAAGACACGGGCGCGCAATACGCGCGCCCGTGAGCATAGCAGAAAGTTCAGCCGCCGCACCAGCGGCGCTACATGAAAAAGTAGGAAAGAACGCCTGCGTAAACCAGCGAAGGCAACAGGTTGGAAAGGGGGATACGCTTGACGTCCAGAAGACCCAGCGCAATGCCCAGAATCATCAGGCCTCCGGTCGCAATAATCTCATTCATCATTGCCGGAGTGAGCATGGGCTGGAGCACACCCGCAAACAGGGTGAGCGCCCCCTGATAAAGAAAAACGGGAACGGCGGAAAATAAAACGCCGGAACCGAAACTGGCCGCCAGCGGTACAGAGGCAAAGCAATCCAGAATGGACTTGGTGTACAGCAGCGTCCGGTCTCCGCGCAGTGCCTCGTCAAACGGCCCCAGTATGGCCATGGAGCCGATGACAAAAAGCAGCGTGGCAGAAACAAACCCGTCAACAAAACGTAAATTGTTTGATTTCAGGCGCTTTTTAAGACGCTCGCCCAGACTGTTCAGTCCCCGTTCAATCTGGAGCAGTTCTCCCGTGATGCCACCCAGAAGAATACTGAACACCAGAATCAGAGGGTTCTGGGTTTTCAGCGCCATCTGCATGCCGATAACCAGCGTCGCCAGCCCCAGACCACAGAAAACAATGTACCGCACCCTCTCGGGCAGACGGTTTCCCAGCAGCATGCCGGCGCAGCTGCCCAGCACTATGGCAATAAGGTTAACCAGCGAACCAGTAGGAAAAACCACGTCGAGCCCCCGCAGTTAAAAAATGGCACATTCAGCCTGCCCGCATGCAGAATCAACGAGTTCTGATAGCGCAAACCATCGGGGAAGTAAACAGGAAATCCCTGCAGCCGCGGCGGACAACCGCAGAAGACCTCTCCACGACAGGCCATGCGGCAAACAAACCGGCCCCGGTCTGATGCCGCACCGTTTCGGTTTTATATCACCTTTTGCACAGCTATAAGACAACAACATGTTATTCTTATCCTTTCCACAGCGCGAGCGGCGTCTCCGGCCCTGAAGCCGAATTACATACAACACGCGTTCCCTGCCTTTTTTACCATCCGGTTATTGACAGCTGCATGCTCTCCATCCTATTAGAACCGTCTCACATTTGCCGGGATGGTGGAATTGGTAGACGCAGCGGACTCAAAATCCGCCGGTGGCAACACCTTGCGAGTTCGAGTCTCGCTCCCGGTACCAGAAATGAAATAAGGCACTTACAGTCAAAAACTGTAGGTGCCTTTTTCTGTTCCACGGAGTAAAACAGCAACATTGCCATTTTGCCCCGCATTTTTATGGAAGGCAGTCACATCAACTGCAGATCCGGCAGACATATCTGCCGGCTGTCAGCGGCTATGGCGCAAACTGCGCCAGTACGTGGTCGACAAACAGACGCACCCGCATGGGGAGCTGTCTTGATCCCATCACCAGATTCACATCATGAACAAACCCGCCGCTCCAGTCGGGAAGCAGGCGTACAAGCCGCCCCGCCTTTTCATCAGGCCGGGCGCGCTCTTTACGCAGCAGGGCCACTCCGTGACCGGCCAGCAGAAAATCGCGGCACATCTCTACAGAGCTGAAACTGTATCGGGGCACAACATCCACAGTCACCTGCCGGCTGCCATTGTGCATGGGCCACCGCCCGCCGAAACGCTGCAGCACAATGCAGGGCATGCGGTGCAGGTCGTCGGGTTCGCTGGGCATCGGATAGCGTTCAAGCAATAAAGGCGAAGCATACAGAAAAGGTTCTATGGTCAGCAGCTTGCGTGTGACCAGAGCAGGCGCAATGGCGTTTCCGGTAACAAAAGCCACATCAAAGGGGGCGGTGCGCATATCCACGGGATGGTCCTGAAACGTCAGCTCAAGACTGATGTCCGGCCATCTGGCTGCAAAATCAAGAAGCACTTTTTTAAGCAGTCCGTCGTAAAGATCAAGAAACATGCATACCCGCACCAGTCCGGAAGGCTTTTGCATATTCAGCACCACAGAATCATACGCCTTCTGCACTTCTTCCAGCACAAAACCGCAGCGGTCCAGCAGGTACGCACCGTTGTCCGTCAATTCGACATTACGCGTATCGCGGTAAAAAAGCAGAACCCCCATACGCTTTTCCAGCAATTTGATACGCCTTGAAAGCGTGGAAACACCTATGCCCAGCGCCTCAGCTGCCTTGGAAAAACTTTTCTGCCGGGCCACTTCCACCAGCAACGGCACGTCGTTCAAAAAGTCCTGCACCATTATGCCCACCATCGGAAAAGAGTTTTCTGCAAGCGTTGTTTATTTTATCCATGAGCATGGTATGAAAGGGCATACTGAAAAGCAATCATCTCCGGAGCCAACTTTCACAATAAAACAAGGAGACGATATGACGATGCAACAGGTACTCGACGGCACAGCCACCTTCATGGAACATCTCGGTCTGAATGAAGAGCCTCTGGGAGTATATTACTCTGATGATAAGCCGGAGAATGCGTTCGGCCCTAAAACGGGTGTTCCCATTTCGCGCGAACTGGAAGAAAGCGGAAAGCTGGATATGCGGGAAGTTATGAAGTCGTTCACCTGTGTCATGGGCAGCATATGGCTGGCCAGAAAAAAGCACGGCGCGGCTTTCATCTCGCAGACAGAGTACGGCTGTCCGGGCGGAGTGTATTACTGCGCCATGCTTCAGCCTCATCTGCGGTTCATTGAGCACTATGTTTCCACGGGGTTTGAAGGCACCCCGCTGCAGGGGGAGCGGTATATGCCCGACCCCGACGCCATGCGCAACTTCATTCTTCGTGTGGCACCACGCAAAGCTCCTGCCCACTACTGCATATTCAAACCGCTGTCACTGTTCAGTGCTCAAGAAAAACCTGAGTTCATCATATTCTTTGCCCGCCCTGAAGTGCTGACCGGCCTGTTCACACAGACTGTTTTCACCACAGGTGATATGGATTGCGTGGCCTCACCTTTCGGCGCAGGCTGCACCAACATACTCGGATGGCCCTTGTACTATAAAGAAAAAGGCATCGAAAAAGCTGTCATCGGCGGATTTGATCCTTCAGCACGAAAATTTATGAAAACAGATGAGCTGACATTCACCGTTCCGCTGAGCTTATACGAAAAGATGCTGGCTGCGCTTCCGGAGTCCATGTTTACCCATGAGACAGACTGGAAAAACGTCCGCAAAAAAGTAGCCCGCAGTGCAAAAGCATGGGGCGAAGAAGAGTAGAACACGGGTCTTGCCCGCAAACGCGCTATATCCGTGCAGGCCTGCACCACAGTGGTGCAGGCCTGCATCAACCGCCCACGGTATAGGTTTTTCTTATATCATCAACCACCATATAACATTCAGGGTCCACATTGCGGGCAATGCGGGCCACTTCACCGGCCTGACGTCTGCGCACCTGCACAAACAGCAGATTTACAACACCATCCCGCCCCTGTCCGTCAAAAACCGTCACGCGAAAACCGGCATCGCGCAGCGTGCAGGCAACCGGCCCACCTTCGCGTGTAAACACGCGCACCACCTGTTCGCCAATCTTAAACACCCCCTCCAGCGTGATGCCTGCATAAGTACCCGACGCAAACCCCAAGGCAAACGCCAGAGATGTCACCGGATCGCTGACCGCACCGATGACGCGTGAAACGGCATACACCCAGATAACGGCTTCGAAAAACGCCACGCTGAACGCCAGCAGACGGCGGCCGCGTATAATCATTACATGTCTGATGGTGCCCAGACATACATCGCACAGACGTGCGATGAAAACAGCCAGCGCAGTCAGCAGACTTGCTGCGGTAATCATATTCACTCCTTCTGCCTGCATTCTCGGCCGCACAAAACCCCGCTGCCTGAAATGCAGCCGGAATGCATAACGCTCTGCAATGTACATAGAAAAACAAAAAGGAAAAAGACGAGAAGTCTTTTCGCGGGCAAAAGACTTAATCTGCATGATATCATCAGGCAACAATCATGGCAACACCGCGCAATGTTTTATCCCGAAACCGGTATAAAACTCTGTGTAGCATTCCTTGAACGTCTGAAACTGTCACCATCGTGAATCACTTTTAAAAACAAAAAAAGCGTGTGTTGATTATTTTTCATGAAAGCTAGCAAAATATTTTTCATATTCTATATCGATATCAAATCAACAGAAACACCATAATGACTACATATCATTTTATCATATGCTGCCAGTCTTTTTGCAAAGCAGAACGTGTCATACAAATGATACAACCAAGACTTTGCGTTAATCATCTGCAATGCATAAGTGCCCGCCATCCATAAAGCACACAGCCATAACCACCGTCATCTCCTTCTCCATGGTACTGTCCTTCAGCCGGGCATCCCCCCCCCCGCACAAACAGCACAAAGTCTGAATCCGGTCCGGCCCGTACAGAACCGCCCCTCTGAGTGCAGCGCATGCCCCGCCATGCGGCACAACCATGCCAGACTCTCATCACCAAACCTGTTCAGCAAGTAATGGCAGTTTGCGCCTCATCTGCCCTGACTGCCCCCTTTTCCATGCCCGAAATAAAAACGTTCCACGACCACAACAGGCAGCACACAACAACAGCAACAAAGCGTCAATACAATGCACTTTGCACAATTCTTACCATACAACACATGTACAACAACCTAAAACCATATCATAACGAATCTAAAAGAACTTATGTATGCAAATGCACACCAAAAACAAAAGCTCCCTCAGTATTATGAAGCCACACTCCACGATAAGAAACCATACGTTAAAAAAATCACAATCAAAAAAGAGTCTTCACCTTGAACATCAAAACTTTAAAAACTTGTCCCACTATTGCCACAACATAAAAAGAGGAGTAGACATGCCAGCCTCTGCGTTCATCGCATATCATTTCAGGAGGCCTTAAATGCATTCTCAAAATGTGGCCTCGGACAGGGAAGGGTTCCTGCCCAAGGCCATTTCTGTTCTCCGTCAGGGATATTCCCGCCAGAACTTCCTGCGCGACCTCGGCTCCGGTGCCACCGTGGGCATAGTCGCCCTGCCGCTGGCCATGGCGTTTGCCATCGCTTCCGGCACCACGCCCGAAAAAGGACTTTTTACCGCCATCGTCGCAGGCTTTCTTATCTCTGCGCTGGGCGGCAGCCGCTATCAGATAGGCGGCCCCACGGGTGCGTTTGTCGTCATCATTTTCAACATCATCTCCAGACACGGTTTTGACGGCCTGCTGCTGACCACCATAATGGCCGGAATCATCCTTATTATTTTCGGTGTGTTGCGACTCGAAACCCTGATCACATTCATTCCCTATCCTGTGACCACCGGCTTTACCGCAGGCATCGCACTGCTCATATTTTCATCACAGATAAACGATTTTCTGGGCATGCGGCTTGATGTGATACCCCCGGACTTTATCGGAAAATGGCAGGCATACTTCGGACATGCTGGTGCCATTGATCCGGTAACCGCAGCTGCCGCCCTGCTGACGCTGGGTATCATCATCGGCGTACGGCAGTTTGTTCCCCGCATTCCCGCTCCGGTTGCGGCCGTGGCAGCCGTATCAGTGCTAGCAGCCGCGTGCGGCGCGCCTGTGGAAACAATCGGCAGCAGATTCGGCGGCATACCGCAGACACTGCCGTCATTTGCCCTGCCCGACTTTTCATGGGCGCAAGTACGCATACTGCTGCCCGACGCGCTTACCGTGGCACTGCTGGCCGGCATTGAATCGTTGTTGTCGTGCGTGGTGGCCGACGGCATGACAGGCAGCCGGCACAACGCCAACACTGAACTGGTAGCACAGGGCACGGCAAACATCGCATCCGCACTTTTCGGTGGCATTCCCGCCACAGGCGCCATTGCCAGAACAGCCACAAACATCAGATCGGGGGCTTTCTCACCTGTCTCGGGCATGATTCACTCTGCGGTACTGGTACTGTTTGTACTACTGCTGGCTCCGGCCGCGGGGTACATTCCGCT
Organism: Oleidesulfovibrio vietnamensis; assembly: GCF_055388115.1. NCBI lineage: Bacteria > Pseudomonadati > Thermodesulfobacteriota > Desulfovibrionia > Desulfovibrionales > Desulfovibrionaceae > Oleidesulfovibrio > Oleidesulfovibrio vietnamensis. The sequence goes on along the minus strand of NZ_AP042419.1, from coordinate 1,364,848 downwards.
GGCATGCCTCGCCGCCGTACTTGTTGTGGTGGCGTGGGACATGAGCGAAATTCACAAATTCATGCGCCTGCTGCGCGCCCCGAAGCCTGATGTGCTGGTCATGTGCCTTACATTCGGACTTACGGTGGCCGTCGACCTTACCGTGGCCGTCAATGTGGGAGTTGTTCTGGCTTCTTTGCTCTTCATGCAGCGCATGAGCAAAGTCACGCGCATCCGCGAATCAGATGGCGAGCCTGCCGCCGAGACATGGGCTGAAGAAGAACCCGTAAGTGATGTCCCGCAGGGGGTGCGCATCTATGAAATTGACGGGCCATTCTTCTTCGGTGTGGCTGATAGGTTTAAAAGCGTTCTTGATATCATGGAAAAATCACCGGCCGTCTTTATATTGCGCCTGCGCAAAGTGCCCACAGTAGACTCCACGGCCATCAACGCTCTGGAACTGCTGCATGCCCGCTGCAAAGCCAACGGAACAGTGCTGCTGCTTTCCGGCCTGCGCAAGGCCCCGCTGCAGGAATTACAGCGGCTCGGAACACTGGACATTATCGGCCGCCGCAACATTATGCCGGACATAAACGCAGCCCTTGAACGGGCACGCGCCATCACCGGCACACATGACAGGACACGCAGGCAGCCGGACCGGCACAGCTCATCCGGCCGCACCGCTTCTTCTCTTTCCTGACAATAATAAAGCGCTCCTTACGGGGCGCTTTATTATTACAGTCCGCTCCGCGGCATCCGGCAGCATATCTCTGCGCACTGCACTCGCCGGCATAAGACCTCCGGCACGCCTGCTGGATATCCGCCCGAAAGCACAACAGCATTTTTCCGGCGGGAATGCACTGCGCAAAAAAAGCAGGCCCTGTTTCCAGAGCCTGCCGTTTGCTGTCCGATATACGCGCTGAAAAATGTTACGCGTTTTTCTTTTTCATGCGGGAATAAACCCCGAGAGCAAGTATGCCCATACCCATGAGGCCCAGAGTGGCGGGTTCGGGCGCAGGAGTGGGTTGCTGACGATGGCTGATGGAAAAATACGAATCCACGGAGGTTTTAGAATTTTCCGGTGTAAGCCAGCCATAGTAGGTTATGCTTTTGTCCAGCTTCAGTGCTTCGACATACGAATCGGGTATGATGCCGTAGCTGCTGCTGAAATCCAGCGTATACCACTCGCCGTCGTATTCAAACCCTTCTGTTGTCACCCCGGGATTGGTCAGGATGAACACATCACTGGTAAGTCCGCCGTTGTTAGGTGTTTCGTAAAAGTCAAATTCAAGAAAGGTGGTAAGAGCTTTTTTCTCTCCGTAATACGGATCCAGAGCCCACAGAGCCAGTTCGGCTTTCACCCTGCCGGAGGTCAGAGTATCAGTTGTCACGGGCATGTTGGTATGGGTCATGGTGGTTGCATAGGCAGCATCACCATCAGTATCAACATTTCCCCATGTATAACTTTTCAGTTCGATGCTGCTGCGCTTTTCCCAAGAACCCCAGCTGAGATAGGTGTAGGCTTTTTCGCCATCAATCTTCTGGCGCCCCCAGTAACCCACGTTTCCGTTACGGCCGGACATTTCCCAGTCGGTGAAACCGATATGGTATGAGTATTGCCAGCTGTTGACCACAGCTGCAGACGCAGCAGATGCCACAAGAATACCCGCCACAAAGACGGCGCACGCAAAAAGAGCACGAATTTTCATGAGCTGATTCCCCCCAGCTTTTAGTAGCCACCCGTTGCAGGCGGCATATCTGACAAGCAATCGCCGTGCCTGTATATTTTTTCCATATAGCGTCAACAGGTTACCACTATGTACTACATCGGAAAACCCATCGGAAACTGTAATACTTTTCGACACCTTCGCCTGCATTATACCACAAATTGACAGCCCGGCAATACCTGAGACTTGTTGGTCAGGCAGTGGCGGTGACAGCCCGGCACCGCCTGCGGGAAAAAGTACGCGCGTTACAGCCTGCACCGGCCTTACGGGCTTCTTACAGCACTGCTCCCGCCTGTCACCACACATAACGCCTGCTGTTCCGGAAAAAACGGCATCAAACGCACACCGCATTGTACCGGTGTATCTCCATGGTTTCGCGCACATGGCAGCAGCATAAAAAAAGGCAGGCTCTGCCATCAGAGCCTGCCGGTATGCGGTGCGACAGGTTCATCAGGAACGCTTCGCAACATTTCTTTTCATACGGGAATACACGCCAAGAGCCACCAGCCCCAGCCCCATGAGCCCGAGCGTTGCAGGCTCCGGCGCAGGTGTGGGTTGCGGCCGATGCGTGATGGTAAAGCTGGTGTCCACCGTAGTGTCTGCATTTTCAGGAGTCAGCCAGCCGTAGTACGTGATGGATGTGTCCAGCCCCAGAGCTTCGATGTAGGACTCGGGGATGACACCGTAACTGCTGCCGAAATCAAGCGTGTACCACTCGCCGCCGTATTCGAAGCCTTCGGTGGTCACCCCGGGGTTGGTCAGAATGAACACGTCATCAGTAAGCAGCCCGTTATTGGGGGTCTCATAAAATGCAAATTCCAGAGCCGTGGACAACGCTATTTCTGAGCCATGGTACGGATCAAGAGCTCTCAGTTCGAGCATGGCCTTGACGGTACCGGATACCAGCGACCCGCCGTAAGTGGGCGAGTTGCTGTGCGTCATGGACATGGCATGCGCGGCATCACCGTTGGTGTGCACAATACCGCTGGTTCCGCTGTCCAGCGAGATTCCGCTCCAGCCGTTCCAGTTATCGCCCCAGTACAGATTCTTGTAGGCCTTCTCGCCATCTATCCAGGTTTTTCCCCACTTAGAAGGTCTGGTCCAGCGGTCGGACATTTTCCAGTCGGTAAAACCGGCGTTGTAGGTGTAGCCCCACGAAGTAACCACGGCAGCAGAAGCAACGGCCGCAAAAAGAAGATTGAAAACAAGAATACCAGTTATTGTAACAATACGAGTGTGCATAACAGCTTCCTTACACAAATAGTAATGAGTTCTTTCCTCGGTAGAGGCACACTGGTTAAGCAAACAGCGTTCCATGCAATCTAACACAATCTAATCTAACATGTTAGGCAAAACCCTACCCATGATTGACTGTATTTTAACTGTAAATAAATCCGACACCAGTTATAACTACCGACATCACCCCCGACAGGAGCAGACACTCATTCCGGATTTTGTGCACAAAAAAAGCGGCCCGCAGGCGGACCGCTTGGCAGATTCAGCACTTGCAGCAACTCAGCTTTTTTTGCGGCGCTGCCACAGGGCGTATCCGCCCATGGCCAGCATACCCAGTCCCATAAGCCCCATTGTTGCGGGCTCCGGAGCATGCGCGGGCTGGGGCATCACATGCGAAATTGAAAAGCTGGTGTCCACCACGGTACTGTCAAATTCCGAGGTAACCCATCCATAATATGTAAGTCCCGTATCCAGCCCGATCCGCTGAATGTAATATTCCGGAATAACGCCGAAGCTCCCGCCGAAGTCCAGCGTGTACCACTCACCGTCATACTCAAAACCTTCAAAGGTGACCTGCGGATTGTTCAAAATAAACACATCGCGGCTCATTCCTTCAAATATAGACTTTTCATAAAAGCTGAAATCAAGTTCGGTGGAAAGCGTTGCAGGCTCACCCGCCACAGGCTCCAGCGCCTGAAGTTCAAGTACGGCTTTCACCGTGCCGGAGACAAGCGCGCTTGTTGTCCATCTGTTGTAGTGCGTCATGGTCATGGCTGCGGCAGGCGCACCGCCTGTGTTCACCACACCGGAAACAGGTGCGTTGAGTTCAATGCGGGACTGAAACAAGGGAAGCAGGCTGGAGCCCCACCAGAGGGTATGGTAGCCGGTCTCGCCGTTCAGATTGACCGGTCCCTTCACCCCGCCGGAGTCTCCGGACTGTGCCCATGTCCAGTCCACAAAACCGGCATCATAAGAATACTGCCAGGAAGTTACCACCCCGGCCGATGCTGACGAAACAAAGATAAGCGTCGCAACAAGCACCATTGCAATCCGACAGACAGTTTTCATGATTCACTCCTGTTACCCTGTACTCTAACGCTACCAAGCCTTCGATATAACAGAAGCAATAGCGGTTCCAAATCGACAATACAAAATTAAAACAACATGTTAACCTTGGAATCGACAAAGAACAAAAAAATGTAAAAAAAAGCGACACATCTTATAATATAAAATAGCCCTTACATTACAGACTGATAACAAACTGAGAAGATAAAGACAGCTGTCGATTATAATTACACCAGTAAAAATACCTGACACTGCCCTGCCTGTACCCGCAGCAAAAACAAAAAGCCCCCGCCGCAAAAACGGCAGGGGCTTACAGAGCTTGTCTTGGCTGTCTGGTGTCACCGGAGGTACTGGCCGCCCGGTGGCGCCGACAGGAGCACATCCAGACTGGCCTGTAAAACTATTCGAGGGTGATGACAGGGCCGTTGAAGCTTACAGAAACGATTTCGTAATGTATTTTTCCTCTCGGGGCGTCCACCACAACTTCGTCGCCTTCCTCTTTGCCCAGAACAGCTTTGGCAACAGGAGAAAGAACCGAGATGCTGCCTTTCACATAGTCAGTCTCGTCGGGACCCACCAGAGTATACACCCGCATTTCACCGGTTTCGAGGTCTTCCAGCTCTATGGTGGCACCATAGGTCACACGCTCGCCGCCAAGCGTTCTCATATCAATGACATTGAAGCGGGCCATGCGGGATTCGATGTTGCCGATACGCGCTTCAAGCATGCCCTGACGCTCACGGGCGGCATCATAGCCTGCGTTTTCGCTCAGGTCGCCTTCTTCGCGTGCTTCCTTGATGGCCTGAATCACTGCGGGACGTTCCTGCTTCAGCCTTTCAAGATCTCGTTTAACCAGTTCAAAGCCTTCAACTGAAATCGGGATGCTGCTCATGTTTGATTCCTTGACATTTCTCGATAGTTTTTTGCCAACGACAATAAGAAAAAACGCCACGCGGCCCATGGGTCGCGAGGCTGTTCGACACTGTCCGAAACAGGTGTTGGCAACCTGAGGGGTAGAACAGAGTTCACCGGAGGTCAAGCCCCGTTCGCAAAATATTTCCTCTAACAGTAAACCGTTTTTCCTGTTTGCGCAGGCAATTCATGGCTGTTCAGGGCATATGATTCATGTTACGTCACAGCCGTAACCGTCGCTTTTTGCAACACGCCTGCGTGCAGCGGCCCGGAGCCGCGCCGCTGACCTTCCACACATGAGGCAAACCGCCGTGACCGGCCCGGACTCGTTATTGCCGCTTATCAAGCTGGCTGCCGCTTTCATCATCATGCTGCTCGCCATCCGCTTCAGGGTGAATCTGGGGCTTTCCATTATCAGCGGCGGTGCCGCCGTAGGGCTGTTTTTCGGTCTGGCTCCTGATATGTGGCTGCCCACGGTATTCACGGGGCTGACCAGCCCGCAGACCCTCATGCTGGCGGCCATAGTGCTGCTTATCCTGCTGCTCAGCGATGTTCTGGAAAAATCAGGCCAGACCCTGCGTCTTATGGATGCGCTGTCCGGCTATCTGAAAAACCCGCGCCTGCGGCTGGTTTTCTTCCCCATGCTTATAGGACTGCTGCCCATGCCGGGCGGTGCTGTTTTTTCGGCCCCCATGATAGGTGCCGTGGCCAGCCGCATGCAGGTTTCAAAAGACACGCTGGCTGCGCTCAACTACTGGTACCGGCATGTATGGGAAACATGGTGGCCGCTGTATCCGGGCATCATTCTGGCGGCATCGCTCTCGGGCATTCCCATAACCACCATCTGCGCCTTCGGTTTGCCGGGCATGGCAATCATGCTGGCCGCAGGATGGTTTTTCATGCTGAGACCGGCGGTACTTTCTCTTCCGCCTGCCACGGTGCAGACAGACAGTACCGTGACGGCAAGCACGCCGAAAGCGGTTCTGCGTCAGGGGCTGCCTTTGCTGGTGGCCATCGGCGGTTCTGTGCTGCTTGAAACGGTACTGGCTTTTTCAGCGCAGGGCATTCCTTTTGAATCAGGCGTCATTGCCGCACTGGCTGCAGGCATACTGACTGCAGCCGTACAGAATAAAGGCAGCGCCGGTATTCTGGCGGCATCGCTGCGCCACAGACATCTGTGGCAGATGGTGCTCGTCATTGCCGCCATATTTGTTTTCAAGGAGATGCTGAACACCACAGGGGCGGTACATCAGCTGGCGCAGCTGGCAGGCGGACGCACAGCCCTTACGGTAAGCTGTATTTTCATGCCTTTTATTGTCGGGGCGGTATCGGGCATTACCATGGCCTATGTGGGGGCCACATTTCCTCTTATCGTGTCACTGGCCGTTCAGGCCGGTCTGCAGGATTCTCTGACAGCCTATGTCATGCTGGCCATATTTTCCGGATTCACCGGCATCATGGCAACGCCGCTGCATGTCTGCTTTGTGCTCACATGCCAGTATTTTCACTGCACCCTGAGCAAAGCGTGGCGCCATGTGGCACTGCCCTGCCTGCTGCTGTTCTGCAGCGGACTTGTATACCATGGCCTGCTGCTTTTATGGCTCAAGCCCTGAACCTCAGCGCCACGAACGCCGCTGCATGCGCCGCAGGATAACTCTGCTTTTGGCTGTGACATAACCGGAATCCGAAACCGGAGAATACCGCCGCGGCGCCGGAAGCACTGATGCCAGACGGGCGCTTTGCGCCGGTGAGAGCGCCGCCGGTTCGACACCGAAAAAATGCCGTGACGCCGCATTGATTCCGTAGATGCCGTCGCCCCATTCTATGACATTCAGGTAAATTTCCAGTATACGCCGTTTTGACAGCGTGGCTTCAAGCCGCCATGTAAGCAGGGCTTCTTTCAGCTTGCGGCTCAGGGTTCTGTCGGGTGACAGATACAGATTTTTGGCAAGCTGCTGAGAAATGGAGCTGCCCCCCGCGGCAAGCCGCCCCTCCCGCAGGTTGCGCAGAAAAGCCTGACGCATGCCTTCCGTATCAAACCCCTCATGATCCCAGAAGCGGTCATCTTCGGCTATGGTCACAGCCCGTACCAACCACGGAGAAATCTGCCCCAGAGGTACCCACCGCAGCTTGGGAACCGGACGCTCCGCCAGCGACTCTCTGAATCTCATGTATTCAGTTGCTGCGGGATTTTCTTTTTTCAGCACGGCAACATCCGGCCAGAAAGCGAAACGCAGCACATCGGCGGCCATCACCGGCAGCACCACCAGCGCAGCCAGCACAAACGTTTTCAGCACACGGCGAACTGTCACCCCCGCATCACCCATACACGCTCCTGCATAAAAGGCGTTGCACACGCACACGGCGTAGCGTACTTTCCCTGTAGTATAGCATAGTTTTGAATATACGCCACCATCAGCCATCCGGACGCAAAAAAAGCCCCGCGCAAAAAAAAGCCCCGGTTGAGGACGGGGCTTTTCTGCGGCACCTTCGTGACCGGGATTATGACACTCAGGATGCGCGTTGCAGCACCGGAGGAGGATCCGCGCTGCCGGTAATATGGATGACAGGATCGCGTCGGGCTGCGCTGTCCGGACAAGGCGGAAGCGCAGCCGGCACAGTTGCTTCACAATCCGGCTGTCACGCTTTCGTTATATGGCATATCAACACACCAAAGCAACAAAAAAGAAAGTCAAACTTTCATTTTTTTTCATTTTCACACATTCAAGCCCTGTTATAGTTCACAAACGAAAAACAGCGCTTACTTGTGCCGGAAACTAATCATTTTCCGGAAGCCGGCACACGGCTAGTATCATGACAGCACTGCTTCCATTCCAGATGCGGCTATTTTTTATGAAAAAACACTTTTTTCCGGTAATCATGGGGCTGGTCAGCCTCATCGCCTTTGTGGCAGCCATGGCGGGGTTCGATTTCACCACCGCCTCGGAATACGCTGCGCAGTTCAGCCGGCAGCAGGCTCTGCAGGTGCGCGTGGCAACCAACGCCATAGAAGACCAGCTGGACATGATCTCCGCATCCGGCGCATCACTTGCTGGGCATGCCCGCTTTGCCATCGACTACGGTGCCACATACCAGGCAAAGCTGCTCAGCGCGCACATCACAAGACAGCCGAACATCCTTGCCTATGTTCTTATGGATACCCCGCACAGCCTTAAAAGCGTGGAGCTGGCTTCCGTCCCGCTTTCCATGGAAGCCGCGGCATACGCGCAGGAATGGATAACGCAAAACTGGAGCAACGCCCCCGAACAACTGGCCGGCAACCTGCTCAAAGCTCCCCTGCACATCACCCCCGAACACCAGCTTGCAGGACTGCTTTATCCTTTTTCGGACGGCAAAAAGCTGCTGGGCATGTCTGCCACGGTTGTCAGCCTCACACGGATAATCAAGCGGTATGTGGCCGACCTGCATGTGGACAACATAGGGCAAGGCTACCTGCTGGCGGATGACGGCACACTGCTTTTCGACCCTGACAGCAACAACATCGGCAAAAACATATTTACCCATATCTATGAAAACGCACCGGAACGGATGCATGTTTTCCGGGAAGTGCTGGCAGCCAGATCCGGCAGCGGCATCTTTGACTTTCCCGACACGGAAAACAGCAAAGCCCAGCAGATGCTGCTGGCGTGGGACACGGTCGATTTCGCAGGACGCAGGCTCAAGGTCTGTCTGGCCGTATCGGGCGATACCGTCAACGAGGTAATGCAGCGTCAGGCCCGCTGGCGCATCGCCGCGGGGGTACTGTTTCTGGTGGGGCTGGTGCTGGCAAGCACACTCATCATCTACCGGTCGGGGCTTGCCAAAGTGCGGGAAAATGAAGAGCGCCTGCAGATGGCTCTTACCGGCAATCAGGACGGGCTGTGGGACTGGAACATACCGGACGGCAGAGTTTACTATTCTCCCCGCTGGAAAGAAATAATGGGACTTGAAACCGACCAGCAGCTGTCATCGCCCGAAGAATGGTCATCGCGCATTCACCGCGCCGACAAAGAAGAGGTGACAGCCCACCTGCAGGAGCATCTGCGGGGCGGTGTCCCTTACTTTCAGACAGAGCACCGTGCGGTGCGCGCCGACGGGGCTGTCATCTGGGTGCTGGAACGCGGAGCCGTCATAAGCCACGACCGCGAAGGGAAACCCGCCCGTCTGGTAGGCACCACCACCGATGTAACAGCGCGGCGGCAGGCCATGATGGAACGCGACATGCTGTTCCGCAACTCCATAGACCTGCTGGCCATCACGGATGTTGAAGGCAACATACTTGAAGCCAATCCGGCATGGGAAAACATGCTGGGCTGGACCGCTGAAGAGCTGCGCCTGCCGCCCTGTTTCGATTATGTGCACCCCGATGATGTACCCAAGGCTGCGGAAAATTTTGCTTTGCTGATGAAAGGCATTCCCGTACGGGCGCATGAAGGCCGTTTTTTAAAAAAAGAAGGCAGCTGGATTTGGCTTTCGTGGAACGTGCTGCCCGACATGCAGCACCGGCGCATCTATGTAACCGCACGTGACATCAGCAGGCAGAAGGCACACGAGCGCAGGCTGCATGAACAGGCATCCACGGACGAGTTGACAGGCATATTCAACCGACGCCGCGTGCTGGACATCGGCAAAGCCGAAATGGCCCGTTCACGGCGCTTCGGACGCCCGCTGGCATGCCTCATGATAGACATAGACCACTTTAAACAGATCAATGACACATACGGACACGTGGCGGGTGATGCCGTGCTGCGGGGGGTCACGGCCACGCTTTCGGCCGGCCTGCGCCAGAGCGATACGCTGGGCCGGCTGGGGGGCGAAGAGTTCATTGTCTTCATGCCCGAAACAGATGCCGAGGGGGCAATGCATACAGCGGAAAGGCTGCGGCAGGCCGTGGAACAGAGCTCGGTGCTGATGGACGGCGAAGGAGCCAGTCCCGGCATTACCGTCAGTCTGGGCGTAACCGTGCTGGCGCCGGAAACGGCATCGCTGGATGCATTCATTGCTGCCGCCGATGCAGCCCTGTACCGTGCCAAGGAAAACGGAAGAAACAGAGTCGAATTTCAGAAATGAACGCAGCCCGCACTGCACTTTTATCTTGACGTTGGCGCTGTAATATGATGCTAGGCTTTTTTTAAATTGATATCCCCCCGGATATGCCAAGGAGAACCACATGCCCGATATGTTCGATCAGGCCAGCGATCTGGAAACGCGGGAGCGTGAAGCCGCCATTTCCATGGCCCGCAGCAGACTGTCCGGCGGTCCCGGTCCGGAATGGATCGACGGCCGTCCTCACTGCCGCGAGTGCGGAGAAGAAATTCCTGCCGCACGTATCAATGCCCTGCCCAACTGCAGCCTGTGCCGCGATTGTCAGCAGGAAATGGAAAATAACTGATTCACAGACGACAATACCGCTGCGCCCTGAGGCTTTTCAGAATGCTCTGTTTTTAAAAGCGCCTTGCCCGATCATTGCATTTCCTGTATTGCCAATATTCTGAAGTCCGTTATCATGGATTTTGGCACACAGCGGGGAACAATGCTCAGCAAACGTTCGCACCATGTGCGACCAGGCATCCTGACAAGGCTTATGCGTAACAGAGATTTTTTCTATTCGGTTGTATGGAACCTGCTGCTCATCACAGCAGGTTCCTGTATTTTTGCGGTTTCTCTCAAAAGTCTGGCCACGCCTCAGCAATTTGTACCGGGCGGGGTTTTCGGCTTTGCTTCGCTTATCTATTACAAAACGGGATGGCTGGACACAGGTACGCTCAACCTGCTTCTGAATATTCCCATTTTTCTTTTCGGGTATTTCAAAATCAGCAAGCGTTTTGTGCTGTACAGCCTGTACGCAACAGTACTCACATCGGTACTGTTTTCGCTGACAAACTTCACCATTCCCATTCATAACCAGCTGTATGCAGCCGTGGCCGCGGGTGCGCTCAGCGGTTTCGGTGCCGGCATAGTGCTGCGCTCGGTGGGGTCCAACGGCGGCATGGACATCGTATCCATCCACCTGATGCAGAAGTATAATATCGGCGTGGGCAAGACGTCGTTTGCCTACAACCTTGTGCTGTACCTCATCACGGCCACGTATATGAATCCCGATGTGGTGGTGGCATCCATCATCATGGTTTTCATCACATCGGCCACGGTGGAATACACGCTGTCGCTTTTCAACCAGCGCAAGGTTGTCTTCATCATTTCGCAGGACGCTGAAGCCATCTCCAACCGCATAATGAAAGAACTGCACCGCGGGGCAACCATACTCAAAGGGTACGGCGCCTACACCCGCACAGAACGCAATGTTCTGATGAGCGTGATAAACAACATCCAGCTGAAAAAACTTGAAGAAATAGTTTTCACAACCGACCCGAACGCGTTGTTCATCGTGGAAAACACGTTTTCGGTAATCGGAACCGGATTCGGCCAGCGCAAACGCTACTAGCCGCAATCCTGACGACCAATACGGAGTTGAGCATGAAACGCAGTGAAATCAACGCTCTGATAAAAGATACCAAAATATTCTTTGACGCTCTGGGGTTCCGCCTGCCCCGCTGGGCCGGATGGAAGCCCGCGGAATGGAAAGGCAAAGGCGGGCTGGAAGTGGTGCAGAACATGCTGGGCTGGGACATAACCGACTATGGTGCCGGCGACTTTGAAAAAAAAGGACTGATTCTTTTCACCATCCGCAACGGTAACCATGCAGCGGGACATCCCAAGCGCTATGCCGAAAAAATCATGGTGGTCCGCGAAGGACAAGTCTGCCCCATGCATTTTCACTGGTCCAAGACAGAAGATATCATCAACCGCGGCGGAGGCAATCTGGTCATCGAACTGTACAACTCCGACAAGGACGAACAGCTTGCCGATACCCCGGTCACTGTACTCATCGACGGCATTCCGCAGACTGTTCCGGCAGGGGGCACTGTCATCCTTGAACCGGGTGAATCAATCTTTCTGCCGCAGGGCATGTACCACCGGTTTTACGGTCAGCAGGGGCGCGGCAAAATACTGGTGGGTGAAGTGAGTTCGGTCAACGATGACAACACCGATAACCGTTTTCTGCACAGCATGCCGCGTTTTCCGCAGATAGAAGAAGATGAGGAGCCCGTGCACCTGCTGGTAACCGACTATCCCGCATGGGTGTAGCCTGCATTTACAGCCCTGCAGAACCTCATGTACTGCCCGTCGTCACAGGCCGTTCCCGCAAGAGAGCGGCCTTTTTTATCCGCATCTCCGCCGGATAAAAAGCAGCCGCAGCGTAATGCATGCCAAAGCGGCAGCGACCGGCGAAAAAGCACCCCTTGCATCTTCCGCTGCGCGGGCACAGTGCGGGCCGCCCGATGCTCCGGCGTGTGGAGAGCAGGCAGCCTGCGGCGGGCAGGCTTATTTTTTACGTATAGGGCAGAAAAGGCGCGGAAAATTATCAGGGCAGCAGACGCAATGCTGCAGGCATCGGCGGCATGGCCCCGTGCGCACCGCACACATACGCGGCCACACTGGCTGCACGGGCATGTATCTGCTCCGGCGGCAGGCCGCACAGCCATCCCAGCGCCAGCGCGGCGGTAAAGGCGTCTCCCGCCCCCACGGTATCCGCCACCTCCACCATTTCGCCGGCATGCTCGTGGCAACTTTCGCCGGTCATCAGCACGCTGCCCTGCGCACCGCGGGTCAGCGCCGCGGCCTGCAACCCGAAACGGGTCACCAGAGCATGCAGCGCCGCACAGCGCGCAGCTGCATCGCGCAGCACATCCGCCACGCCCAGAGCAGGGGCCAGCACGTCCAGTTCTTCTTCATTAAGCTTAAACACATCAGCCAGCTGCAATGAATCCTGCACCACTTCAGGGCTGTAAAAATTCTGCCTCAGGTTACAGTCAAACACCCGCAGCACAGCAGCATCAGCCGCCTGCAGAAACGACCGGACAGCCGCACGTCCGGCCGGAGTGCGCTGACACAGCGTGCCGAAGCAGATACATGCGGCCCCGCCTGTCAGAGTGTCCTCAGCGCGGGCGGCAGGCAGAAAATCCCATGCCACATCATCGGGAAAAACATATGAAGCCGTCCCCTGTGCGGAAAGCAGAACATCCACACGTCCGGTGGGATGCAGCGGGTCAACGCTGATACGGCTTACATCCAGCCCCTGTTCCGCAAGCAGACGGCACGCCCTGCGCCCCGCATCATCATCGCCCACGCGCGAGACAATCATACCCTGCCCGCCCAGTGCATTAAAATGATAGGCGAAATTAGCCGGAGCCCCCCCAAGCTGCGGCCCGTCGGGCAGCATATCCCACAGCACTTCTCCCAGTCCCACGCCAAGCGGTCTGCGCATTGTCGGTCTCCTCCCTCGGCATAACGGTCTCTTGCCGCATGCGCAGAATATGCGATAGGGTCAGTATCATCAATACTCTCAGCCCCAAGGAGCACCCATGCCTCAGGCGGTTATTTTCGATATGGACGGTGTCCTGCTTGATTCCGAACCCATGCACATGCAGGTGCAGGACAATATGGCTGCCGAACTGGGATTCAAAATGACCAGGGCAGAACATCTCGCTTTTGTAGGCATTTCTCCCCTTGCCACATGGGAACAGCTGTGTGCCAGACACGGCCTGCCGCAGAATCCGCAGGAACTGGCGGAGGAACAGGGCCGCCGGTATCTTGCCCAAGCGCTGGAAAAAGCAGTCCCGCGCTCCGGACTGCTGCCCCTGCTGGACTATCTGCAGGCCAGAGACAAGCCGCTGGCCGTGGCATCATCCAATCAGCGCGAAACAGTTGATGCGGTACTGGGCAAGCTGGGAGTGCGCGACTTTTTCCGGGCGGTTGTGACAGGAAGTGATGCAGAACGCAGCAAACCGTGGCCGGATATATTTCTGAAAGCCGCCCGTCTGCTCCGCGCACTGCCCGCAGACTGCCTTGTCATCGAAGATGCCGCCACAGGCGTTGCCGCCGCGCGTTCTGCCGGCATGCGCTGCATCGGACTCTGCGTGCCCGATGCCCCCTTTCAGGACCTGTCATCAGCAGACATCACTGTCTCTTCTCTCGACGAGATCATTCCCCTGCTGAAAAACAAAAGCTGCCGCTGCGGCTGAGAAGCCCAGAAAATTCACCTGCCCTCTGTTCATCAGGCCGCCGGTGCGTTACACTGACAGCTAACCGCATAAAATACGCCATACAGGGCCGTCACCGGCGGCACCATAAGGAGACGCTTATGAACTTCACCGATATTCTTGCAAAACGCCGCTCTGTAAACTTTTTTGATCCTGAAGCCGAAGTCAGCGACGCCCAGATACGACGCATCATAGAAAAAGCAGCGCTGACGCCTTCCAGCTTTAACCTGCAACCCTGGAATGTCATGATTTTCCGGGATTCTGCCGACAAACACACGCTGCGCAAGCTGGCCATGGATCAGCCCAAGGTTTCTGAAGCCCCCGTGGTGCTGGCCATACTGGGCGACCGCAACGGCTGGCAGGAAGGGCACCCCGTGGTGGAACGCAACTTTAAAGAAATGGTTGCCGCTGGCGGTATGAAGCCGGAACAGCACAACTGGTTCATCAACGCCTGCAAGGGACTGTACGGTAAAAATGAAGAAACAGCACAGGCGTTCGCCCTGAAGAATGCAGGATTCTTTGCCATGTCACTGATGTACGCCGCTGCCGATGAAGGACTGGACACACTCCCCATGGACGGTTTCGACCACGACGGGGTCCGCAGTGCGTTCAATATACCTGACAGGTTCTGGATTCCCCTGCTGTTGTGCGTAGGCCACTTTGACAGCAGCAAGACCCTGCTGCCCCCCAAATGGCGCAAAAGCTACGAAGATATCGTGGTCAGCTTCGGCGACTGATAACTGCGGTAGCTGAAGCCCCCGTAAGCACCTTACTGCAAACGGTGCGGGCCGGAAAAAGATCGAAGTCGGAGAAATATCCGGCCCGTTTTTGTGCTTCCGCTGCGCACACAGCGGCCGACAGGTCCGGACAGCACCGCCCGCAGGAGGCAACTGAGCCGGACAGACCCTTTTTTCTTCGCCCCGCCGGACGTTCATCCGGCGCGCGGTTCCGGCAGCGGGCCCATGTGCAGCGCCTGCACATGCCCCTGTCAGCAGAGCACAAAAAATCCGGCTCCGTTTTAAAAACGGAGCCGGATTTCATTTCAGCTGTACCAGATCAGCCCGCTGAAGGAACAGCGGCACAAAGCATGTTTTATCGCAGCGGGCCTGCCATTTCGGCTATACGCAGGCAGGTTTCCGCCTGATTCAGTGTATACAGGTGCACACCGGGTGCCCCGCCGTCCACCAGCCGCCGGATCATATCCGCGGCGAACTTTGTGCCCAGTTCTTTCACGGCGGCCGCCCCGCCCTTGGCGTCGGCCTCTTCCAGCTGCAGATAAAATCTGCCGGGAATATTGGCTCCGCACAACGAAAGAATACGCCTCACCGACTCGAGAGACTGGATAGGCAGAATACCGGGCAGAACAGGACTGGTCACCCCCATGGCCCGCAACTGGGCCACAAAATGAAAATATT
This sequence comes from Oleidesulfovibrio vietnamensis, assembly GCF_055388115.1. Classification (NCBI taxonomy): domain Bacteria; kingdom Pseudomonadati; phylum Thermodesulfobacteriota; class Desulfovibrionia; order Desulfovibrionales; family Desulfovibrionaceae; genus Oleidesulfovibrio; species Oleidesulfovibrio vietnamensis. Next base: position 1,349,413 of record NZ_AP042419.1, on the reverse strand, counting down.
CGCGCACATCAAACAGCAGCTGGCAGACAATGAAATCGCTGCCCGCGTCAATTTTCGCCTTTGTCCAGTGCAGATCCTCTGCAAAGCTGGCAGACTCCGGATGCGCGGTGGGATATCCGGCAACACCCACACACATTTCCGGAAACTCGGCGTTCACAAACTCCACAAGGTCGGAAGCATGTCTGAACTCGCCGTCGTCCCAGCTGAAACCGGCATCAGCCGGAGCATCTCCGCGCAGGGCAAGCACATTGTCCACGCCGATATCTCTCAGCTGACTGACAAAGCCGCGTATCTTATCTTTGGTGGCGCCCACGCAGGTCAGGTGCGGCATGGGTTCCAGATCAAGGTCCTGCTTGAACCGGCGGGTAATCTCGAACGTGTTGTCCTGCGTGCCCCCGCCCGCGCCATAAGTCACGGAGCAGAACACAGGGTTCAGAGCCATCAGCCTGCCGACGTTGGCAAAAAATTTCGGCCACATCTCCGGATTTTTCGGAGGAAAATATTCCAGAGAATAAAACGGGCCGTCATGCTGTCCGATCAGGTCTTTGATTTTCACGTCTGAATCCTTGTTACTGCGCAGATGCGCCGTTGCTGTTGTATGCTGCCACGTTACGCCGGCGGGATGCATAGTGCGTCCCTCATGAACGAACGATATATCAAGATAGCCTTATATGTCAATATCGACCTATTGTAATATTTACTTTACCCCCGCGCAGGGTGGACAATCACGCCACATCAGCGTAGCTGAAACAGCGCAAAGCACATAGGCGGCGCGTGTTGCCCCGTACAGGGTAACGCCACCCCGCACGCCGTGCAAGGCGCATGGCGCCCCTGATGCGGCGCGTTTTTTTCAGATTAATCACGGAGAAAATCTATGTTCTGGTGGCAATGGTCTGTTCTTCTGGTTGCGGCGGTGCTTGCTGCCATAGGCTTTCTGTGTCCCCCGCGCGGTGCGGCCGGTCAGGTGCTGCGCATTATTCTGGCATGGATACTGCCCTATACGCTCATCACCGTAGCGTTCTGTACAGGTTACATTCAGTCCATGTGGATGGCCGCCCCGTATCTGGCTGTTGCCTACGGGCTGTACATCAGCTTTGTGCGCAAGCACTTCGGCTGAGCCGCAGCCGGCTGCACACCTCTCTGTATCCGGCGCCATTGCTTCCGGCAGCGCTTTGCCCTATGGTGCATGGCATTTCCGGAGACAACATGCCGCGTTTTCAACTCCCCCGCCGCAGGGCCGCATCACCGCATAAAGACAGCCCCCCGGCCGGAAAGCACCTGCTGCTCCGGCTGGCCGTACTGCTTTGTGCGGTTTTTTTCGTACCTGCCGGTGCCTGCGCGTCCGGAAACGCCACTGCGGGCAGCAACATCAGCCGGATGGCTACCAACGGCACAACCGGCACCCCTCTGCATTGGATTTCAGTAGCGCAGGGACTGGAACTGGCGGAATCCTCTGCTGTTTTCCGCGACACAAGCGGTACAGTGGCCCTGCTGCGCATCGACCCCCGCCACTATAGTCTGCAGCTGTACACCATATCGGAACAGGGGGGACCGCCGCAGACGCCTTCTGAATGGGCGGCGCTGTACAACCTTGATGCCGTAATCAATGCCAGCATGTTTCTGCCGGACGGTTCCACAAGCACAGGATACATGCGCAACGGCACCGCCGCCAACAACAGCCGCATAAACCAGCGGTTCGGCTCTTTTCTGGTGTTCTCCCCTCTGCCCCCGCAGGCTGCGGCAAGCGACGGGCAGCCCCCCGCAGGCGGGACACAGCCTGACCCGTATGCGCCTGCCGCCGCACATACCACCGCAGCGCGGAATACCCCGAATGATGCGGGCAGTGACAATCAGCAACTTCCCGCTGCGGATGTGCTCGACAGATACGCCGACGACTGGCAGACCCTGCTGCCGCGCTACCGTGGCGTTGTACAGAATTTCCGGATGATAAGCGCCGACAGAAAACCTCTCTGGCCGGAAGAGGGGGACAGCTTCAGCATTGCCGCCATCGGCAAGGATACACAGGGACGCATTCTGTTCATTCACAGCCGGGCGCAGACCACGGTACGCGAACTTTCCGAATATCTTCTGGATATCTGTCCTTCACTGGGGGCCACCATGTATGTGGAAGGCGGCGCGCAGGCAGCACTGCACCTGAGTACCCCGGCCCTGACCCGCAGCTGGGTCGGCCGTGCAGGCAGCAGTTTCTGGTATTCCGCCACCGGACAATGGCCGCTGCCCAACATCATCGGCATACGCAAACGCAGTGCACAACTGCGCCCCGCAGCCACATCCCGCTCCCGCTGACATACCGGCAGACAGCAGGGGTGTGCGCCTTGCCGCCGCATGCTCCGGTGTCCGGCACAGCTTTTCCGCCGGTCGCGCATCCGCCCGAGCAGCCCCTGCCCGGCTATCGCCAGATATCGCCAGATATCGCCAGACATCGCCCGACATCGCCCGATATCTACACTGACATCTGCGCAGCATCTGTACTGATATCTGCCCGAATATGCGCGGCTATCTGCACCGCTATCTGTACAGATGCGGCGCAGGTCTTTGCTGCGGTGCACGCACACCTGCCCGCGCCTTCACGGGAAAGATAATGACATGCGCCATCTGATGCCGCGCCGCACATCTGCGGAATCCCCGCCTTGCGGCAGACAGCAGCCTGCCTCATTGCCGCCGCAGGCTCTTTCCGGCACCCCGCAGCAGTGCTGCAGCCTGTTGCAGAACTGAACTCTCCCCTTCCGGTCCCTTCTGCTCACCGTCAACTGCGCATACAAAAAGGCCGCCCGCATGCGGACGGCCTGTCACATACATTAATGCAGCGCCGGAACTGCTCAGCTGGAAAGCCATTGCTGCAAAGCAGCCAGCTGAGCCGCCACCGATGCCGGTCCGGTGCCGCCGTGTGTGCAGCGGCGTTCCACAGCGGCACGGTAATCCAGCACGGCGAAGACATCTTCGCCGATCAGGTCCGATACCGAATGGAATTCCTCAAGGGTAAGGTCTTCAAGCCCTTTGCCCCTGTCTTCTGCCAGCGCCACGGCATTGCCGGTGATATGGTGCGCGTCGCGGAAGGGCACTCCTTTACCGACCAGATAATCGGCAAGTTCGGTGGCATTGAGAAAACCCGCCCGAAGCGCATTTTCCATGCGCCGCGTGTTGAAGCGCAGTGCTTCTACCATGCCGGCCATTATTTCCAGCGAAGCCGAAACCGTCCGGTCCGTGTCGATGAAAGGCTCTTTGTCTTCCTGCAGGTCACGGTTGTACGTCATGGGCAGCCCCTTGAGCGTGGTCAGCAGCGACATGAGCCCGCCGTAGACACGACCGGTCTTGCCGCGCATTATTTCCGCCACATCGGGGTTCTTTTTCTGCGGCATGATGCTGGAACCGGTGGCATAGGCATCAGGCAGAAATATGTACCCGAAGTTGGGATTGGCCCAGAGGATTATCTCTTCACACAGGCGCGACATATGCGCCATGATCAGCGAACCGCAGAACTGTGCTTCCAGCGCGAAGTCCCTGTCGGAAACGGCATCCATGGAGTTGTTGAACACACCGTACATGTCCAGTTCGGCGGCAACGGACTGCGGATCAAGCGGATACGTCGTACCGGCCAGTGCCGCAGCCCCCAGCGGGCATATGCGCACACGCCGGTCGCAGTCTTCCAGCCGGTCGTAATCCCGCCGCAACATCCATGCGTAGGCAAGCAGATGCTGGGCAAGACTGACAGGCTGAGCCGCCTGCAGATGCGTGCAACCGGGCAGCAGCGTGTCTTTGTGTTCATGCGCCTGAGCAGTCAGCGCGGCAATGACACCCCGTACCAGATTCTTCCATACGCGGATTCTGTCCGAAACAAACAGCCGGAAATCAAGGGCCACCTGATCGTTGCGGCTGCGGCCGGTATGCAGGCGTCTTCCGGCGTCGCCCACCAGTTCGGTAAGGCGGCTTTCAATGTTCATGTGCACGTCTTCCATCTCGGTACGCCACACAAACTCACCGGATTCAATCTCTTTGCGTATCTGTTCCAGCCCTTCGGTTATGCGTCCGGCATCCCCGGCGGAAATGACTCCCTGCCGCGCCAGCATACGGGCATGAGCCTTGGAACCGGCGATATCCTGAGCGTACAACGCGCGGTCGTACGAAACGGACTCGGTGTATTCCTCCACCAATCCGGCGGTGCGCTCACGAAAACGCCCGCCCCACAGCTTGCCCGCAGTCATGTCAGCTTCTCCTGCCGTAACCCTGAATGCGCAGACTGTTCAGGCGGATAAAGCCGGCGGCGTCTGCCTGATTGTAAACTTCATCTTCCTCAAAGGTCGCAAGATCCATACGGTACAGTGAATACGGCGACTTGCGGCCCACGGGCACGACATTGCCTTTATACAGCTTCACGCGCACTGTTCCGGTCACGTTTTCCTGTGTCTTGTCTACCAGAGCCTGCAGGGCTTCGCGCTCCGGCGAGTACCAGAAACCGTTGTACACGGCCGCGGCGTAGCGGGGTATCAGGCTGTCGCGCAGATGCAGGGCTTCACGGTCAAGGCATATGCCTTCGAGGTCGCGGTGTGCCGCATGCAGCACGGTGCCGCCGGGGGTTTCATACACACCGCGCGACTTCATGCCCACAAAACGGTTTTCCACCATGTCCAGACGTCCCACACCATGCTTGCCGCCAAGTGTGTTCAGCGTTTTGATGATGGCGGCAGGCGACATGGCCTGACCGTTGATTGCCACGGCGTTGCCTTTTTCAAAATCGATGGTGATGTATTCCGGCTCGTCAGGAGCCTGCTCTACCGGTACTGCCATGATATAACTGCCCGGTCCCGGCTCGTTCCACGGGTCTTCCAGTTCGCCGCCTTCAAAGCTGCAGTGCAGCATGTTTCTGTCCATGCTGTACAGTTTGCGGTTACCGGCAGAAATAACGGGAATATCATTTTCTGCAGCAAAGTTGAGCAGGTCGGTACGGGAGCGGAAATCCCATTCGCGCCACGGAGCAATGACCTTGAGCGAAGGGTCAAGTGCGGCGGAAGCCAGCTCGAACCGCACCTGATCGTTGCCTTTGCCGGTGGCACCGTGGGCCACTGCCTGTGCTCCTTCCGCGTGGGCTATTTCCACCAGACGACGGGTAATGAGCGGACGGGCGATGGAAGTGCCCAGCAGATAGCGGCCTTCGTAAATGGCGCAGGCACGCATCATGGGAAAAATGAAATCGCGGGCGAACTCTTCGCGCAGGTCTTCCACATAGGCTCTGGTGGCCCCTGTGCGCAGCGCTTTTTCATCCACGCCGTCCAGATCTTCCTCCTGCCCCAGATCGGCAGTCAGCGTCACCACTTCGCAATCATATGTCTTGGCAATCCACTTCAGGATGACCGACGTATCCAGCCCGCCGGAATAGGCAAGCACTACCTTTTTGATTTCTTTACCCATGATATATCCTCAGCTCTTTTATTTCCCGCCGGACGCGCGAAGCGCCCTTACTGAAAACGGGGCGCCCCGCGCCCCGTGGTGGTACAACCGTCATCTGCGCAGCAACGGGCGGCGCAGGTTCAGCCCTAGCCTTCCATCACCCACTCGATAAGGGCTTTCTGCATGTGCAGGCGGTTTTCCGCCTGATCCCAGACAATGGAAGCAGGGCTTTCAAAAACATCTTCCGTCACTTCTTCACCGCGGTGCGCGGGCAGACAGTGCATGAATCGGGCATCGGGCGCAGCCTTTGCCATCAGCGCGTCATCCACGCAGAAACCTGCAAATGCCTTTTCGCGCTTTTTCTGTTCTTCTTCCTGCCCCATGGAGGCCCATACATCGGTATTCACATAATGAGCGCCGTCCACGGCCATGGCAGGATCATGCGTGAGAAAAATTTTAGCACCGGCCTGCATGGCAAGCGCCAGCAGGTTTCTGTCGGGTTCGTAGCCTTCGGGGAATGCCATGAACAGCTCGAATTTGAAGAAAATCGCGGCTTCGATCCATGAGTTGGCCATGTTGTTGCCGTCACCCACCCATGCCACACGCACTTTTTCCAGATCAGGGGTGCGCTCGTATATGGTGAGCATGTCGCTCATCACCTGACAGGGGTGCCCTTCGTCCGTCAGCGCATTGATAACAGGAATGCTGCCGTATTCAACGAGTTCGTCTATTTTTTCCTGTCCGAATGTCCTTACGATCATCAGATCGTTGTATCTGGACAGAACGCGGGCTGTATCACGCAGGGGTTCGGAACGGCCCAGCTGACTTTCGGCCGGAGTCATGAAAATGGTCTTGCCGCCCAGCTGATGCACGGCCGTTTCAAAAGACACGCGCGTGCGGGTAGATGCTTTTTCAAACAGCATGATGGCGCTTTTGCCTTCCAGCAGCGTGCTCCTGTGGCGGGAATCTTTCATTTCCTTGGCGCGGCGCAGTACGTCCCATGCCGCCTGATATCCGAGATCCCGAATTTGCGTAAAGTGCTTCGTCATGGCCAGTTCCTTTGTATGAATACTGCTGCGTTCAGGTGTCAGCCCTCAGCCGAAGAGAAACATTTAGGGCCAAAACCAAGGATTTGTAAAGTAAAGTCCGCCCGTCTTTTGGCACAGGTTCCTCTTGCGCACTATTGCAATCTGTGTGAAGAGTTTTTTGTCGCAAAGTTCGGAGGTTTGACGCATGGCGACCATACTTATCGCCGACGACGATCCGGTAACCCGGACCACGTTGTCCATAATGCTAGAGGACGAGGACCACGAGGTATACGAAGCTGCTGACAGCGCCGAAACGCTGGATCTGCTGGAAACAACCGAGCCTCATGTGGTTTTCATGGACATGGTGCTGCCCGACTGCGAAGCCGGAGAAGGCATCACCAAAGTGCGCCGGGCCGCCCCGGCCGTAACCATCATCGCCATGACAGGCCAGCCCGACACGGCCAGATTTTCGGCCATGGCCCGTGATGCAGGATGCAAGGAGTGTCTTATCAAGCCCTTTGAAAAAAACAGGGTGCTTGCCCTGACCCGCAAGGTGCTTGCCGCACGCGGTCACAAAGTCTGACCGCACTCCACCGCAATCAGCTCTTGCCTTTTTGTCCTGTACCTGAGCGGCCTTGTCTGTTTCTGAAAGGCCGCCACGGTTTTTTGCGTCTTCAGCACAACAATGCCGCAAGAGTGCCGCAACAGTTTCATACATGAGCATTCCCTGTATTGACCTGTACAGTGAAGTATGCTCAAAGTCCGCCCATCATGCATACCCAATTTTCCAGCACCCGTCGCGAAAACGCCTCGCGCCGCGATGTCAGCATACTCATTCCCGCTTACAAACCCGACTGGTTCGCCGAGTGTCTCGAAAGTGCGCTGGCCCAGACATGGCCTGTAAAAGAAATCATCATTTCTGATGACTGTCCCACCGACGACATACGGCAGATAGTCAGCCGCTACGAAGCTGACCCGCGCATACGCTACGCCCGCAATGCCGGTCCGAAAGGTCCGTGCGGCAACTATCTCAACCTTGCACGGCTCAGCGATGCGCGCTGGTTCAAATTTCTCGATGACGACGATGCGCTGCTGCCTGACGGGCTGGAGCGGCTCATGCATCATGCCAAGGGCAGAACTTCTGTCGTTACCGGTGCGTGCCAGCTGGTGGATGCGCACGGCGACGCAGGCATGATGCCCGTAGATTCGCCCGAATCGGTAAACGGCCGCAGGCATTTTATCCGGTGCAGCCGCCGCCCGCCCGAAGGCCTGTTCTCGCGCATGCTTTTCCGGGCCGATGTGGTGCAGTCCGTTCTGGATGAAGACCTGCCGCAGTCGCTCATCAGTCTGGACGAAATGCTGGGCCTCATCGCTGCATTTTACGGTGATCCGGCCTATGAACATGCTCCTGTATGCCGTTACCGGCTGTCGCCTGCAGGCTATTCTCGCCTGACCACGCCGCAGGTGCTGCTGGACGACATGGCCTGTGTGACAGTGCCCTTCCGCATGGCGGCGGAACGCAAGTTTCTGCTGCCCAAAGAGCTGGGAGAATGGCGTACCGGCATGTTGACACAATACACGCGCCGCAGCCTGCACAAGTATCTCGACAGCGGCGATCTTGCCGGAATGAAAGAATTTCTGCGACTCATGCGCCAGCGCTTCGGCACCGGCGACACATTGCGCTGCTGCGCGGCTTCCGGCCTGTTGCGGGCTGCGGCCAGCCGTTTTCTGCTGCGCCGCAACCGGTAACCGCAGCGGACATTTCCCTTTGCGCGGACTGTGTCAGGACATCTGAATACACGGCAGGCAACGCGCAGGACGTACAGCACCGCCTGAGAAACAGCCGGTTTCATCAGGCCGTATCCGGTCCGCCGGAAATAGCCAGCCCGGAAAAAGTGCCCGCTGAGCGCAGACAACGGCGCAGACAACGGCGCGAACGACAGAGCCCCCCCTTAGCCTGCAGGCCGCGCTTACCGGTCTGCAGCTTTTGCGCTATCGTCCGGCTTTTTTTCAGCCTGCCCGGCGCCTGTGCTGCGCCTCCTTCATCCGGCTGCCGGTGTCTGCATGTCCGGAGTACCTGATTCCACGCCCCGCGGACATTCTGCACAGGGCATCCCTCTTGTCCGCAGCGCTGCCGCAGCGTATACAGCAGACATGACATCTTTCGCTTCTTCCCACGCAATCCATTCAAGCCCGCTGCGGCACTACCGCCGCCAGCACGCTGCGCGTCAGAACCATGTTTCGTTTCAGGTAGTTGTTGATGAAAGCGATCTATGGATAACTGCCCCGTGCAATATGCACGACCTCGCTGCTGCCACGGTACGGCAGCTGCGCGGCAGCATACACGCATGGTCGGCCCTGCATCCGGAGTTTGCCCACAGTCTGACGCCCGTTGCGCCCGCTGCGGAAGCGCCGCCGGTGATCCGGCGCATGATCCGCGGAGCACAGGTGGCCGGTGTGGGGCCCATGGCCGCCGTGGCCGGCACCATAGCCCAGATGGTGGCCGAAACCCTGCACGCGGAACTGCGTACCCGCAACAGCGCCGGCACACCTGACAACCATGACGTGCTGGTGGAAAACGGCGGGGATATATTCATGATCTCTGCGCAGGACCGCACGGTAGGCCTGCTGCCCGATCCTGCTTCATCGGCGGTTATCGGCTTTGCCGTTCCGGCAGAAGCCATGCCGCTTTCCGTCTGTTCTTCATCGGCCACCATAGGGCACTCGCTCAGTCTGGGCCACGGAGAACTGGCCAGTGTGGCTGCGGCTGATGCCGCCGTGGCCGACGCAGCCGCCACGGCATTCTGCAACATGCTGCGCACCGCAGACGATGTGCAGCGCGTCACCGCCCGTGCCGAAACTCTGAAACAACACGGAGTGCGGGCGGTATTTGTCCAGTGCTGCGGCAAAATAGGCATATGGGGCGACCTTGAACTGACCGCCGTGGCATAAACACAATACGGCGCGCTCCTGCCGGAACGCGCCGCACCGTTTGTGTGGCGGACAGCCGCCGGAATATGCAGACAGGCTCAGCCTTCCAGCCCGTCTTTGATGCTTTTGAAAAGAGCGAGAAGAAAATTATCCGGCACATCCTCACCGTCAATACACAGACTGCAAAGCTGGGTTACGGTGTTGCCGCTGGGGGTGGTGGTGCGCACCACGCGCAGCTCGTGCCTGTGCTGCTGAGTGCCCGCCGCATCCCGCGAATGGATGACAAGCAGCCACTGGCCATTGCTGTACTGCCATTCCATGCCCTGCACTTTCTGCGAACCGGCGTTACGCTCAATAAGCTGTATCAGCATGGCCAACGTAAAAGGCTTGCCCCTGCCGACCACACCGATATATTCGCCCCCGCGGTGTATGACCAGCGGTCTGCCCAGAAACGAAGCAGGCGGGCGCGGCGCGGCACCGCCGCTACGGCCCGAGGATGCCCCGCGGGCGGAACCTTCTGTCCGGTCTCCTGCCGCACGGTACGCACCGCCGGCGCGCAGAAGTTCCATTTCCTGCTCCAGCCTGCGTATGGTCTCTTCATACCGCGCAGCCTGTTCGTCACGCTCATGGCGCAGGGCTGACAGTTCATCACGCAGTGCGCCTATCTCCTGCCGGAATCCCGCCTGCGCTTCAAGCAGGCCCGACATTTTTTCCAGCACTCCGGAAAGCTCCTGCACAAAACCTGCTGACGCGCCGTCAAACCCTGCCGCCCCTGCCCCCGACAGACCGGCATGGTGCACACCGGCGTAGCCGTCACGTTCCGAAAGATGAGCCTCTATCTCTTCCGCCGACAGGTTACGCTCAAACATTTCCCTGATCTCCTTAAAAAGAGTAACGGCCTCGGGCGGATATTTTACTCTCCGCCCTTTTCCTCCGGCAGTGGGAATAAAACGGGCAAACCTGTCCTTGTAGTAGACAATGCTTGATGGCGGCACATCCAGACGGCGCCCGATTTCGCGCAAGCTCAATAGTTCTCTGGCCATGACTACTCAGATGTTGTTCATTAACTGATCACTTACTATAACCACATCATATATATGCCAGTCAAGGATTGTTCATAACTATCATGTACTAAAAAACAACTGAACAACATTAAATATATAAAATAATACGATCAATATCAAAATGTTATGTCCTAAAACTTATCATATAAGCAACAATTGAACTAACATTACGGCTGTCATCCGCGGGGTCTGCCGACCACTGGAAAGTCATAGCAATTCCTGATAAAATATATTCACCGACACTAACAAAGGGATGTACATGGCTCGAAAAACCAAAGAAGAAGCTGAAAAAACCCGTCAGCTTCTGCTGGATTACGCACTGACGGTATTCCTGCGCAAAGGTTACTCCGCAACTACTCTGAACGACATTGCAGAAGAAGCAAACCTGACCAGGGGCGCTGTCTACTGGCATTTTAAAAATAAAGTAGACGTTTTTTCCGCCGTCATGGACAAAGCGTTCGACCCCATTTCAAGGCTGGTCCGCCATATTCTTGAGCGGGGCGGAGACCCCATGTTTGTGCTGACAGAAGTGCTGCAGCACTGGATGCTTAAGCTGGCAGTGGACGACACCATGCAGAAGGCGCTGGAGCTGGTGATGACCAAAACCGAGCACAGCGAAGAACTGTCCGAACACCACGAAAGGGTCATCCGGCAGGATCATGATTTCATACGTAATCTGGAAAGCGTCTTCCGGCGCGGCATAGCGGAGGGGCTGTTCCGCAGCGATCTTGATCCGGCAGTGTGTGCGGCCACCTTCATGGCGTTGTGTTCCGGTCTTGCCAGACTGAACATCAACCATCCCAGCGAACTGGACATGGCAAAGCACTGCACCATGGTTTCAGATATCTTTTTTTCCGGAGTCAAGGCGCCCTCCACCCGCTCCGAGTAATTGTACTACCCTTCATTGCTGTCACTCAGGCGGTACGGTTTGCACGCAAGCCGTACCGCCTGTCTTTTTCCGTTCCGCCGCACCGACCGGCGCCATACAGGGCACCGCCTTTACGGGCACCTCGCCGGTCCGCCGACGTGCCCCTGTCCATAAGCCGCCCTGCCGTGCCCCGCAGCACCACGACGGCCTTTCAGACACGTCCTCACTGCCTCATGGTGCATGCAGAAATCCGTACGCATTGCCGGAACACCCGATAAGGAAACGCATCCGGCAGCAGCGTCACCGCAAGCAACTTTCCCGGCATGAAACAGGCCTGTACGCCTGAACGCCCATGGAAACACGCGACACCGACACCGACACCGACACCGACACCGACACCGACACCGACACCGACACCGACAATGACAACGGCAACGGACACGCGGTCAAGCTTTTACAGAAGGCCGGCAGTCAGAAAAAGCCGGACACGGCAGACGGGGCGGCGGGCGGGCAGCACCAAAAAAGAAAAGGCCCCGCCTGCCGGGAAGAGCGGCTGGGCAGACGGGGCGGGGGAAGTATCCGGCCTGCCCGGGAAGGGAGGAGGCGCGGAATATTCCGGACAGGAAGGTGTGACGGAGAATTTCTTGTCCGGAATACACGGCGGTGAACACTGTGAAGGGGGTCATCCGCCATGTGTAAAGTCATATTTACATTTTTGTCGCATAGTGTAAAGGCCTGCACCGGAAAAAAGGTGGAAACTTTACATTTTACGTCTATCTGCACCTTACAGGCCATGTTTTTTAGGAGGAACAAGACCATCGGTGCTGTACCGGCTGCCGGAACACGCCCAGCACACAGCCAACAAGCCGTACAAACTGACTATTCAAACAATTTTTCACCCAATTTCCGCCGGATGGCGTGCATCATGTCGGGCAGATACTGTTTTTCCTTTTTTGTCAACAATATGTCAGGGTGCCATTCCGTGCCGCCTTGCACAGTTCAAAGGCGCACCGCGTGCAGCACACCGCGCAGTCCGTGCTCCGCAGCCGGACTGCATAACGCAGGGACGGACGGCGGCCTGCACGTTGCCCGCTAACAGGAAAAAGCCGGAGCTTGCGGGATGCCGCAATCCGCAACGGCATTCAACGGCAGCGTGACTGCCGCAACACTCAGGCGGAACACTCAGCCGGAAAACTCAGCCGGACCACACGCGCCGCAGCGGCAAAAAAACAGCGGGGAGCAGATGCTCCCCGCAAATATCCGGACAAAGGATTTCCGCCGTCAGCCGCCCACCGCAGGAGTGCCGAAAAACGCCCCCGCAAGCGGATCACGCGTACTGCGTCGCTGACGACCGGTTTTGCGGACAGATCCGGCGTCCTGCACATTTCCTGTTGCCCCGCCGCCGGTGTGCCCTGCTTTTCCGGATGCAGCCATATGAAGTCTGCCGTCAGCCTCTTCCGTCATTTCCGCCAAGGCGTCATACCTGCCGCCGGTCGGTTCGCCGGTGGAGTCAGCAGGTATTCGTCTGCCGGGGCCATACGCTGCATTGCCCCGCTGAGCGCCCGCCCCTCCATCTGCAGATACCGCCCCGCCCGTGTCAGGTAACATTCCGGAAGATACGCCGGCAGCCTGCGCTCTGTCAGCGGGGCGCAACAGTTCACGCCCCAGCCGCGCAGCATCAGTATAGGACGGATTATCCAGAGCATTCAACGCCTCTTCAACCATGCGCAGCTGCTCCGCCCCACGCGCCGCCGCGGCAGACATGTTCAGACCGGCCGCACTGACGGCGGCACGCAACCGCCCTCTTGCCGCAGGTTCCTCTCCGCGGGTCAGGGCTTCACGTTCCTGCCGCAGTATCCCGAATTCCCTGTCCGACAGCCTGTGGCGCAAAGCCCAGATATCCGTCTGCGGTGTCAGGGCAAGACGCGCGGTGTAAAAGGCATCCCAGTCAGTTTCCAGTCTGCCGTGCTCCGCCCTGCGGGCAGCTGCGGCAGACAGCATATCCCGCAGTTCCTCCGGCGCGTCATACACGGCGGCTGCGCGTCCGGCGGCGTCCGCCGCGCCGGAGAAACGCTCCCAGACAGCTTCCGCCTGCCCTTCGCGTTCCTGCTGCTGTCTGCGCTGCTGTTCCCGCCGCATGTCCCCTGCCATACTGCGGGCCATATCCTCCGCCCGGGTTGCCTTGCTGTCCGGTGCAAGGGGCTCCGGCGGCACACCGCGCTGCACATATCCGCGGGCCAGTTCGTGTGCTCTGGTCACATCCGCGGCAAAGTCCATTTCATGCCGCAGCCGCTGCATATCATCCGGTTCCAGCGCGTCTGTATGCCGCGCCAGCCATTTTTCCGCATTTCGGAGTGCCGCAGGGTCGGGAACACCGGTCAGCAGCTCGCCGCCGAAGGCCATATGGCGGGCCGCCTGCGCACAGGCGGCGGAAACAGCCCGCGCAGCCGCGTTCCGGCTGTCATCAGGGTCCAGACCTGCCAGCGCACCGCCCGCAAGCATTGTCCGGCGCACCTGTCCTACCCGTTCTTCCAGCAGCAGGTCACGTTCTTCCGTCGCTTTTGCCCGTGCCAGCACGCTGATATCCTGCAGCAGCCCGTCAACACGCCGCTGCACGATCTCGTCCGCCAGCACACGGCGGCGCTCATTCAGTGCGCTGTGCCTCTGCTCTGTAAACAACGCCGCTGAAGGATACAGAATCTCATCCAGAGCACCGCGGGCAGCTGACGGCACAGCGGACCGGGCGGCAGCCACGGCTCTGTGCAGGGCATGCTCGCGCGGCGCATCGCCTTCCTCTGACGTGGCCGCACGCAAGGCCGCCTCGGCGTCCGTCGCCGCAAGCAGTACCTGCAGGGTGGTATCCGCGTCCGGGAAGCCACCGCCGGTCTCGCCCGCGCCGGAATCCTCAGGACGCCGCATACTTTCCGCTGCGTCTGAGGTTCCGGTGTCCGCCATGCTTTGTGCCGCACGGGTCAAGGAAGCATCCACGGTCAGTCCGCCCATATCAGCGCCCTCCGCCCAGCAGCGAACCTATGCCGCGGGCCAGCCCGAACAACGAATCATCGCTGCGCGAACGCCGTTGCAAAGACTGTCCGTAAGCCTGACTGCGGTACTGCCATGCACGCTGCCGCCCTTCGTACAGCGCCTCACGGGCCTGTTCCTCAAACAGAGCCTCGTCGCTCAACAACAGGTCCAGCGCGCTTCCCTCATCCACCCGTACCCCCTGCGAGGCCAGCAGTGCACGGCTGCGCCCCTGCTGCACTTCCCCCTTGCTGCGGATACTGTCCGCCCTGCGGGCCGCCTCCTGTTCTTCTGTCCGCGCCCGCTGCTCCATCATCTGCTGCTGATGCCGGTAGTATCCCTCATCGGCCCGGCTGCCGCTAACCAGCGTGCTGCCCACCAGCGCCGCCCCGACCACATTTTCCACTACGCACATATATCCTCCCTGCCGCTGTGACGTATAAAAGCAATCCACCGGCACGCAGGGGGAAGCAGCCCCCCGTGCAGCTGCGTCTGCCGGAAACCCGTCCGCCGCATCCAGCGTCCGGCTGTACGGTTCTGGCTGTCCACCGCATTCACCAGCAGCGGATAACGCCGGTGAAACGCCTCAAGCCAGCATAGTGCATGGCGCAGTATGCCGCGCGAACAAGCCCCCACCTGTGCCGTTGCCACCAGCCACGGCATACCGGCCCTGACGCCGTCCACCTCTGCCAGCCCCGCAATACCGAAAACAGCCACGGGGCGGCACCGGAATACCGGCCCGTGTCCGGCGTCCGCCCCTTCTGCCTGCCGCGTCTTTCTGTGCATGACCACCCATACGTCATCGCTGGCACGCACGCTGGCCAGCACCGCACCTGCGACGCTCAGTCCTGTCATGGCCATCGCTTCCCGTGCGTCCTGCCGGCGCATACGCGCCGTCACATACCGGATATGACGCGGCTGCGCCCTGCGCACCACCAGCTCCTGCGTTACCGCTCCCCCCCTGCCGTGACACACCATCCGTTCCGCCATACGACGCATCATCACCACTCCCCCAGTTCCAGCTGCGCGGTTACGGCAAGCACCGTAAGCGGCAGCGGGTCTTCCTGCCGCAGCACAATATGCGTACGCCCGCTGTGCAGACTTTCCACGGCTATGTCTTTTTCTCCACTGAAAAGCGGCAGCGCCCTGCCGGCTTTGTCCGAGGCCATGCGGAACAGCACTTCTGACAGGGCTGTTCCCTGCGCACCTGCCCGTAACCCCATGGACTCGTGCAGTTCCACGCGCACCCGCGTCACCCTGCGTCTGCGGCCCTGACTGGAACCATCTCCCGTCATCACCTCAAAAGCCGTGGGTACAAGCTCGCTCACATACCCGAGTCCCACATGGACATGCCCTGCGGGAGTATCCAGTTCCACCGTGCCGCCATGCACCTTGCGTGGCGGATGCACCCATCCGTCGCAAAGAATCTGCACCGTCCGGCCTTCCAGATGATCAAGACCCCGGACGGCTGATACCGGTTCACCCACGCGGCTGAGCCCCGCATCCACATAAAACGCGGCGGCCGTGTCCGTGCCGCGCAGCACGGTTTCCAGCCGCTCGATGCTGCGCACCTCTTCCTGCCGTGTGCCGTTTTCATCATGCAGCACCCGCACACGACGCACCGAAAGCCACACTTCATCACCGTCATCGCCGGGAATGGCTGTGACCGCCTCCACAAACCCGTCCGTATCATGCCGGTGCCAGCCGACAACTTCATGTTCACGCAGAAAAGTCATGGCAGCCAGCGTACCGTCTGACAGCGCACACCAGACCACCGAAGCGGGTGACTGCTGGTAGCACCACGAAACAATGCGCCGTCCGCGCATGAGGTGCTCGGCAAGAATGGTCAGATCTCCGGCATCATATCCGTCCGATTCCAAAGCGTAACGGAATTCACGGACAGTGCGTCCGTCGCGCTGCACAAACAGAATGCTCTGTCCGATGACCAGCGGCATGAGACCTGCGGAACCGTGCATGGTGTCCCGGCGCAGCTGTGCGTCCACCGGTGTCAGCGGAGCGTCCCCCGAACCGGAAAGCTGCCATTCGCCACCCGCCGTGCCCACCAGAAGACGACGGGCCGGCATCATCCAGCGGATGCGGTTCACCCTGTCGGCGGCAATGGTCACCGTCACGGCGTCATCATCACGCAGCGGGCTGGATATGTTCATGCTTTCATAGTTGGCCGACTGGCTGCACCAGATGGTCTGAGGCTTTTCGTCTGTTCCGGCAAAACACAGCCGCTGCTGATAGAACTGCACACACCCCGGCCAGCGCCCTTCACCATCAAAGGGATTGCGATACTCCGGCGGCCCCTGACCGAAATCAGGCTCCGCACCGCGGTCTTCGTATGCCGGTACACCGGCGGCCTTGCCTATGTAGCCGTAGCTTCCGCCTCCGGCGATGCTCTTGTACACGCAATAGGCCCCCGCGCCTTCCACCGGCTGCCAGGTCAGACGCACCATGTCGCGTACATTCAGACTGGCCGCAGCGGTCACGTTCACCGCTTCGGACGGCAGACTCTCCTCTCCGCCATCCGGTGCCACGGCTGTCACAACATATGCGTATTCACGCTCGGCAGCGCCTCCGGCAGCGGCCGTCAGCCCCTGCGGAGCAGGCAGGCCCGCCCCGAATTCCAGCAGCGTTATGCGCCAGTCGTCATGAGCATGGCGCGCCAGCTTGCGGGGGGCGCACTGCCTGCATACCAGATACATGACATCGGCAGACTGGCAGTACTGCAGCGACTGCAAGGCGTCACCTTTCCACGGAGTTTCCACACATACGGGGCTGCCGTCGGCGCTTACCACCAGACCGTCATCCTTCCACACCCGCATGACGCCTTCCCCCAGCTCCAGCACGTAGGCCTGTTCCTGACTGAAGACAAAAGGCACCAGACGCACCGCAGCAGACCCCGCCGGCTGCAGGGACAGCCCCGTGCCCATATGACGCATTCCCGGTCTGCGCACCGCGGCACCATGGGGGTACACCGTCATGTTACGCAGCGTTCTGCACCCCGCCGTATACCGCTGCTGGTCAATGCGCGAAGAAAGCAGAGGGGACAGCTCGCCGCCGTTGAAACTGTTGCGCGTCAGGGTGATGCGGCTCATATCCACCTCGCCCGCAGCCAGCCTTCATACTCCTGCGGGTCGGCATGTCCTTCACCCGCATCGGCTGTTCTGGCTGTATCCAGCGCTTTGTCCGCACCGTCACGCAAGCCAGCATACAGTCTGGTACTGCCCGTCAGTGCCACGGCCATGTCCGCGGCCAGCTTGCGGGCCAGCGCCTCTGCAAACAGTGCGGGAAAACAGGCCGTCTCCGTCACGCGCACCGTCATCACCGCGCGGGCGGGACTGGCATCGGTATACAGTATGCCGCCCTCCACCACCTCGAATGTGCGTATGCCGGTTTCATCATCCGCCACGGCTGCTCCTCCCTGCAGCACACCGGCACCATGCTGCAGCACTCTGCGCACCCGCAGACAGTCCTGCGGCAGCCTGTAGGCATGCAGAAATCCGAAAGGCGGCTCCTGAGCCACCTGCGGCAGCACGGCATAACGGGTGGCAAAATTCCAGTGATGCGCCTCCAGCAGTTCGTCCCGTACTTCCGGGTAATACTGGGCGCACAACCTCGCCCCGCGCGATTCCTGCGATAACGAGGCGATTTCCTCGGCCCCGATATAGCGCAGAGCCTTGTTGCATATGCTGACTTCAGACGGCATGAGGCATCTCCTGTTCCGTATCCGCCTCTGCGGACACTGCTTTTTCTGCGATAACTGCGTCTGGCAGGCGGCACGCCTGCAACAGCGCACCGCAGAGACGCGGCGCAAGAGGTATCACCTTTTTGCGCCGCGCCCGGTTACCGGCCGCTCCGCCGCCGTCAGCGGGGAATGAAATCCATAAAGACATCCACAGTGCCCTGCGCCGCAGGGTCATCGGTACCCAGTACGGCGCACACATACCGCGCCGTGTCGGAAGGCACGGGCAGGCGGGCAAGAACATCGCCCGGAGCGGCCTGCAGTCCTTCGGGGTATCTGCGGGCAAACGATACCGGCATGGGGGTAAGGGC
The DNA here is from genome assembly GCF_055388115.1 of Oleidesulfovibrio vietnamensis. Classification (NCBI taxonomy): domain Bacteria; kingdom Pseudomonadati; phylum Thermodesulfobacteriota; class Desulfovibrionia; order Desulfovibrionales; family Desulfovibrionaceae; genus Oleidesulfovibrio; species Oleidesulfovibrio vietnamensis. Next base: position 1,331,033 of record NZ_AP042419.1, on the reverse strand, counting down.
ATCCTCGCTGTCCCCGTGTTCCAGCTGCAGCGTCAGCTGCTTTTGCGCGCCCATCCGCACGGAAGAGACAGCGCGGACAAGCACTTCCGCTGCGCCGCACATGGACCCCGCGCGCGAAACGCCCCCGTTGCCCGTTGCTGTGCCGTCCGCAGGCAGCGTCTGTCCCGATGCCAGAAATTCACCATTGATGCGAAGGGTATGATTGTACATTGTCATGCTCCGTTGATGCGGCGCGCAGCCCGCACAGAGCTGCGCGCCGCCGGTTATACGCTCAGAGATTTTTCGGTGCCGTCTTCAAAGTTGTAGGAAGTGACAATCTCGATGCCGTTCCAGTGGGTGATGCGTCTGTCCATGTCGCGCCCTGCGGGGTCGACCTGCAATGCACCGCCCTTGTAGCGCTGGAGCAGGTTCTTGGCTTTTTCGTGCATAAAAAGGAACGTACTGCCCGGAGTGGCCCGCACATCTGCCAGCAGGTCATCGATCATATCTGCTGTGGGCACATGCTCGGCGCTGGCATTGACCACGGCAGCCACGCTGTGCCGGTTGGCAATCTGCACGCCCAGATAGGCTTTCAGACGCATTCCGTACACCAGCACCCCCTGATATGCGCCGGAAGCTGCTTTATACAGCTCACCGCCGTTGACGGGCCGGGTGTCGAGAACCGCCCCCTGACGGAAACAGCGGGGGCTGTACAGACCGCAGGTTTCACCGGGCACAAAGCGCACCGCCACAATACTGTAGCAGTTGTCGGCAGCCGAACCGGCGGAAACGGCTCTGCCGTGATCCAGCGCCCACGCGCGGAAGTTGTCGTACAGAATCCTGCGCTCGGCAGACATGCCCGAACGCCTGACAACTCTGGGCAATTTGCGGGCGAAATACTTTTCCCTGCCGCCGAACATGTTGGCCATATCTTCGGGGCACTCTATCTCGCCGCCCAGAATGGCCAGATCCACCTTGCGCAGTTCGCCCGTGACATCCACGGGAGGCAGCGGGGCGTTCATCTGCACCCAGCCAGCGCCCTGCACCTCATCCACCGATTCGTACATGTTCCACAGGTCGTGGCTTGCCTCTTCAAAGGGAATGATGCCCAGAACAGGGGCCTCTTCCGTAAGATCGTCCACCTGCTTCGGTTGTCTGCTGGCGTACAGGCCGGCCAGTTCCTTCAGTGTCTTGCCCATTATCCGCTCCTATCGTGTTCTGAAGACTTCGCGGCGCAGAAAGTCTTCGGTGCTCATGGGGCCGCTTCCGCCACCTGCGGGCATGGCTGCGCCCACCGCGTCCTCGCCCAGCATCTCGCCCACATGGGCCATCATTTCCACAAATGCCGGATGGTTACCCCAGCCAGACTCCACCAGAGGCGTCAGTCTGCCCCGCATACGCCCGTCCAGCGAGACCAGCGCCCTGCGCGCACCGGCAAGACGCTCGTCATAGTTCTGCCCGAACACCTCGCTGCGCAGCACATGTTCGCAGTCCGCACGGCCCTGAGCCGTTTCACGCATGAGCCGCGACACATAAAAATCCGCTGCACGCTGTGCCTGAGCGGGAGAAAGCCCCGCCTCGGCGCAGAACCCCTTGAACTCATCCAGCAGCCCGCCGCTGACAGGCACTTCCTGCGGCAGGGTGATGGCATATTCCTCCACCGTGCGCTGTACCTGTGCCGTGCCTTGCTGCGTCTGCGGCGCTCCGCCGGTTTGCTGCACCTGAGGCGATGCGGCGCTGTGCACCGGAGTCTCCGTGACAATACGCGCCTGCACGGTGCCCCCTGCCGCGGCATCGCCCTCTTTGCCCTGCGTCATCACCTGAGCAGGAGCGTGTTCCTGCGGCGCCATGTGCGCCGCGCCCGGCAAGTTGTTCATACTTTTTCCCCTTCGTGTGCGGGGCAGACGGGCCCATGCCCGCCGTTCCCTTCTGTTTTGCCGGTTATCCGGCCTGTGTTACGCGCCGCCGCCCAGTTGCGTGCCCCTTCAATCTGCAGACGCACATGGCTGGCCGGATCTGCCAGCGCCACATCAGCCATACGGTCGCGGGCGTAATCAAACAGCGCCGCCAGAGCGGGCAGTGCCTGACCGGTGCCGGAAATACGCTGCGAGGCACACGCCGCATCCAGCCAGTGACGCACAACGCGCAGCCCGCTGCCGCACGGCATGCGCAGCACCGCGGCCAGATCGTCAAGATACGCCAGCATCCGCGCCTCGCTGCGGGCCGCCTCCTTTCTTGCCAGCGCAAACTCATCGGCCATAAGGTCCGTCAGACATTGTTCATCCATGCCCAGCAGCCCTTCCAGCATCCCGTCCTGTGCGTGTCCTCCCTCATGCATAGTGTCTCTCCATGACCGCCGCGGCTCTGGCTCCGGCCCTGCGTCCGGCCTCTCTGCCGGCTTCCAGCCCCGCACTTTCCAGCAGTGCACGACCGGCCTGTTCTGCCTGCTTCAGAGCACGCTCCCTGCGCAGCAGCTGCACATCTTCATCGGAGCGCACAATACCCGCCGGAGCACCCGCAATGGACGCCAGCTCATCCACGGCCTGATCGAAATCGATTTTATCGAGCACCTCGGGAGCCATGGCCGCAAACCGCGACACGTCTCCTGCCAGCTGCCGCACCCCCTGTGCCGCCGACAGACGCTGAGCCTGCGCAAGGGCGGAAACGTATTCCACTTTCAGGTCACGGCCGGCCAGCACATCCGGTGCCGGCGGCAGTCTGCCCGCCCGCGCCAGCAGGCCGAACGCCCTGCCGATAAGCGGATCAAGGATGTCGGTCTGATGCCGCTCCACCACCGGCCCCAGAAGCAGCAGCTTTTCCTGACTGCGTTCCATTATTTCCGCGGCAGTCACATTGGATCGCGACTCACCGGCAAAAAGCAGAAACATTTCTGTGAACAACCCTTCGCGGATACTGCGGCGCACGTCCTCTATCTTGTAGGTCACGGCCTGAATGTCCGGCCGGATCTGATACAGCGGCGAAAGCGCGTCAGGCTGGGCCGGATTTACATAGTTCTGTGCACCGGGAATCAGATTCAGCCGCTGCTTGAAGCCCGTGGGTACACGCATGGGCGGATTGACCACCTTGTGCACGGCCAGCAGCTGGCTGCGCGCCATTTCCTGCAGCATCTTGACATCGGGCAGCACATCCATGACCGGTGAATGCCCGTACAGCTGTCCGCCGTTGACTTCCCAGCGGGCGCACAGATGCGGAAACTCCGCATAGCCGGAAACATGCAGCAGCCGGCGAGGCTCCTGAGCCTCCCATGTGAGCGACTCGTACGGTTTGTTAAGGCTGTCCTGCCTGCGCGGGTCGCGTCTGGCCCGCGGACGGACCAGCTGCACCAGCGCCACAGGCGCATAAGGCTGCACCGCGGCAAGGCGGCGCACGGTGCGTGACAGCCTGTCGCTGCCGTATTTCTGCGCAGCCTGCGCCGCTGTCATGCTGAAACGCCGCACCACGGTATCCACTCTGCCCGCGGCATCGCAGGCCCATGCAAAATCGCCGTGCGGCACAACGCAGAAACGCATCACCCGCTGCGGGTCGGCCTCCATATACATATCCGCGCTGCCGTACGCGGCCAGTGCCGTAAACAGGGCATGCGAATTCTGATAAAAATTCGACCCCGCAAGAGCCGCGTACAACGCCGCTTCCACGTCATCCAGCCAGCGGCGCACCTCGGCGGATTCCATAAGCCCCCTGTCTGCAAGGCGCAGGCGGAACCACGGTCTGGCAGGCGGTGTCAGCCCGCCCTGAAGCCCTGCCGCCAGCACCCGCAGGGCACGGGTTGCCGTGGCATCGATGATGCGCTGTCCGCGGCGTCCCTCCGGACGGGCCGTGCCCTCCTGCCATGATCCACCGCCATATCCGGCGCCGGTCACATAATCGGCCACTTCGCGCCAGCGGCTGTCCCACTCCCCCCGCTGCGACTCGATGTACGCCGCTGCACCGCGGGCTTCTTCCAGCGTGCTTATGCTCATGGTCATTGTCCCAGCAGTGTTTTGGACTGCACACCCGCCGGTGAGCTGTCACCCAGTGCTCCGGTGAGCAATGTCGCTCCGGCCCCGCGTGCCTGAAGAGCGGCACGCCTGTCCTGCTCGCGCGTGGTCCGCTGCTGTTGCGCATCACCGGTTTCCACCGGCATCGGCGGTTCCGGCGGCAGCGGCGCAGACGGCACGGAAGCTCCCTTGCCTATTCCTCCGCCTCCTCCCATACGAACCTCCCTGTGTTTTGTGTTGCGGGATGACTGCCCGGCGGCACCGGCGCCGCCACGCATGAAGGCACCCTATACGGTGCTTTACCGCCGCAACGGCTGCAGAGGGGTTGCAGAGGGGTATGAAAACCCTGCCGGAACTGTAGGGGCTGCCTTGACCGCAGACGGTGCGGGGCGGCGGACAGCCCCTGTACAGCAGACTGCGCGGCGCTGCGGACGAGACTGGACAAGTGTCAATGAATGCCGCATGATAGCTTTACCGCACACAACCTGTTTTTTTCGCGCCGCCGCCCGCACCCTGTGGTGCCATGCCGCGCAAACACGGGAGCCGTACTCTGAAAACCCGCGCGCTGTACGCCATTACCGGCATCACCGTTTGCGTCCTGCTGGCCGCTCTGGTCTTTTTTGCAGTACGCCATCTGCCGGAACCTGCCGCCCCGCTGCCCGGACAACAGACGGAAAACGGCCGCCAGTTACGGCGCCGCCTGCTTGAGCAGGGTATTTTCAAACCGTTCACCGGCGATATCGACGCCATCAGACGACGCAAAGTGCTGCGCATGCTGGTGCCGTACAACCGCACAGACTATTTTCTGGACGGCGCCGCCCAGCGCGGCCTTGCCTACGACACCGGCACCGCTTTCGCCGGCTGGCTAAACAAACGGCTGGGACTTACCGGCACACGCCGCATCTCGCTGCTGTTTATTCCGGCAGCCCCCGACGATATGCTGCGCATGCTGCGCGAAGGACAGGGGGATATGATCGGCTACGAATGCCTTGTGCCCGGAACACTGCCCGACGACGTGACCGCAGCCGGACCGTGGTCGCGCACCGCACAGGTTGTGGTGGTCTCGCGGCAGTCCGTGCCCCCCCTGCAATCCCTTGCGGAGCTCTCCGGAAAAACTGTGTATGTGCTGAAAAACAGTGCTGTCGCACAAATTCTGGACGCCACAGCGCGCACTATGACAACCACGGGGATTCCTGTGCGCGGCATGGCGGTGGAAGGCGGACTGACGCAGGAAGACCTGCTGGACATGGTGAGCGGCGGCAGCATAGCCTTTGCCGCGGCAGAAGCGGATAAAGCAGCGCTGTGGGCGCGCGTGCTGCCCGACCTGCAGGTACACGCCAACGCCCCCCTGACAACGAACGCCACCCGCGCATGGCTGCTGCGCAGTGACACGCCGCAGCTGAACACCCTGTGCAACGAATTCATACGGCAGTACAGACGCACCACCGACTATGCATGGCTGCGGCAGAAATACTTCAGCCGCACCACATATGTGGCGGATGGCGGCCGTTCGCAGGAACTTGCCAGACTGGAGGCCACTCTGCCGCTGTTCATAAAGTACGGCGAGCAGTACGATTTTGCCCCGCTGCTGCTGGCTGCGCAGGGGTATCAGGAATCGCGCCTGAACCAGCAGGCACGCAGTCACAAGGGGGCTGTGGGCATCATGCAGCTGCTGCCGGCTACGGCTGCCGCCAGCCCTGTGGGCATCACCGATATTTCAACACCGGAAAACAACATCCATGCCGGAGTGAAGTACCTCGCCCATCTGCGCGACACCTATTTCGATTCCGAAGGCATAAACTATCTGGACCGGATGCTGCTTTCGTTCGCCGCATACAACGCGGGGCCCGGCAATATCCGCAAGGCGCGGCGAGCCACAGCGCAGATGGAACTGAACCCCGATGTATGGCGCAATAACGTGGAAAAAGGCGTCGCTGCCACCATCGGACAGGAACCTGTACGCTATGTGCGCAATATAATAACTTATTATATTGTTTTTCAGCTGGTGCGCGAACATCGCCACATCCGCGATGCGGCTCTGCAGCAGATGGATATCGCGCCGCACTTCACCCGCTGATCTGTGCCGCGCCGTGCCTCCTGCTGCAGCTGCCCCAAACGGCGCGCACCGCTCAAAAAATATCGCTTAAATCAAGACTGTTACGCCATGGCTGCCGCAATCTAATTAAATATAATAGGCCTTGCCCGCAGCACTGGGCATGATGGCTTTGTTGCCTGTTCCGGGTATGAAGAAATATACCGGACAAATGGTCTCCCCCAGCCATATGTCCGCGACAGCCCGGAAAAAAGGGCGTGTCCCGGCAACATTACGGAAAGCCGTCCGGCTTGCCGCACTCCTTGCGCCCCGCCAACTCCCGCTGGCGGGGCGCTCTGCCGTATGCAAAACAGCGGGCCGCCCTTTGCGATGAAGCAACGGGCGGCCCGCTGTTTCTGATGCTGTGCCAAAAAATTATGCTTAACCGGTCATCATAGCCGCAACGTGCCGTTCAAACCGGCCCCCCGTCCCCGGGCCGCAGCCACGCCTGCAAAGCCCTGCCCGTCCGGGGCGGTTCGCAGTTTGCGCCGCTGCGTAGTTACGACCGCTGAAAACGACGCGCCGGCCCTGTTCCCTCAGATACGGCGCCGCAGCCTTCTTCCGCTGTTCCGCGGCCTGCGGCGGTAACGGGCTGGCAAAGCACGGAAGGCAGGCGGGGTTTATCAGAAAGAAACACGCTGAGTGGAAAATAACCGTTATCGGCAGCTGCGGATTGCACCTCTGTGTCGTCCTGAGCGTCTGCTTCTGCCTGACAGATAAATGAGGGGCACGGACCGTTCCAGACTCCGGCAGCTTCCGCGGCGCTTCTTTCCGCCGTTCCGCCTTCGGGCTGTCCGGCATGTTCACCGGCCGGATATTCTTTGCGCGTCAAACGTTCCATACTCAGTCTCCAGATCAGGCTTTATTTTCCGCATACAGCGATTTTTCAGAAAAACCGGACGGAACACGGTCACAGCATCCCGCCCGGAAAACCATCGACACCGCACAACCCGCACAACCGCCGCTGTCTGCGCAGGCGCGACTGCGCAACCGGAAGCATCCGGCGATTCTCAGTGCATAATCGATATAGCGGAGCCTCAGTCAAACGGAATCATTCATTTTGCACCATCTGTCAACATATCCGCGCAGGCCGGGCCGTAATTATAATGCCCCGCACCTGTCCATGACCGGTCAAGTCCCCCGCCTGCCCTCCGGTATAATGCCGCAACAACGCCGCAACGCAGCCCCCGTCTGCCGCTGCCGCGCCCGTGCTGTAATTGCAGGGGCCATGCAACATACACAAAGGAAGGAAGGATGCCCTATTCATCAAAAGAAGAGGCCGCGCAAGGCTGGGCAGACATCATTGCCCGTGCCCGCAGCTGCAGCGCAGGCGCCGCCCGCGAAGCCGTTGCCCAGCTGGGCAGACGCGATCTTTTTTTTCTGCTCACGCGGCTTCTGGGCAGAGAGGAGATGTTCAACGACTGGTGCTTTGCCCGTTGTGCCGAAGTGCAGCGGCAGCCGGACGGAATGCTCGACCTGTGGGCGCGCGAACACTACAAAAGCACCATCATCACGTTCGGGCAGAGCATCAGAGACATCCTTAACGATCCGGAAATAACCATCGGAATATTTTCGCATTCCCGCCCTGTGGCAAAAGGATTTCTGGCACAGATCAAACATGAGTTCGAACAGAACCACGCGCTGAAAACCCTGTATCCCGATGTGCTGTACAGCGACCCCAAAAGGCAGTCTCCGCGCTGGTCGCTGGACGGAGGTCTGGTGGTGCGCCGCAGCACCAACCCGAAAGAAGCCACCGTGGAAGCCTGGGGACTGGTGGACGGACAGCCTACGGGCAAGCACTTCCGCCTGCTGGTATACGACGATGTGGTGACGCGCGAGTCTGTCACCTCGCCGGAAATGATTGCCAAGGTCACGGAATGCTGGGCGCTCTCTCTTAATCTGGGTGCGCGGGGCGGCGCATGCCGCACCATAGGCACCCGCTATCATTACAACGACACATACAAAACCATGATGGACAGAAAGGCAGCCGAGCCGCATATCCATGCTGCCACGGCAGACGGCACGCCTGACGGCCCTTCTGTATTTCTGCCGCAGAATGAACTGGCAGACAAACGCAGACACATGGGGCCTTTTGTTTTCGGCTGCCAGATGCTGCAAAACCCCGTCGCCGACAGAATGCAGGGATTCAGGGAAGAATGGCTGCGCTGGTGGCAGCCCGGGGCGGCAAGCTGGCAGGCCATGAACCGGTATATTCTGGTGGACCCCGCCGCAAGCCGCAAGGAACAGGCCGACTGGACGGTGATGCTGGTTGTCGGGCTGGGGGCGGACGGCAACTATTACCTGATAGACGGCATACGTGACCGGCTGAATCTTACGGGCAGGGCGGGCGCACTCTTCCGCCTGCACCGCACCTACCGGCCGCTGGCAGTAGGGTACGAACAATACGGCATGCAGGCCGACATAGAATATATGCACACCGAGATGGACCGCCGCAACCACCGGTTCGACATCACGCCGCTGGCAGGCAGACTGGCAAAAGCCGACCGTATCCGCAGGCTTGTGCCGCTTTTTGAAGGCGGAAGAGTCTATCTGCCGCGCGTATGTCCCTTCACCGACAGCGAGGGACGTCAGCGCGACCTGAGCCGCGAACTGGTGACGGAAGAATATCTGGCTTTTCCCGTATGCGGCCACGACGACATGCTGGACTGTCTGGCCCGCATAACCGACAGCGCGCTGGGGGCGCACCCCGCGGTGGACAGCAATGCACAGTACGAAAGCACAGCCAACATGGAGTACCCGCTATGGACATGACCGCCGCAAAACACATGGACAAAAACCGCAGCAACGCCGTGCACAGCGCTCCGGATTTCCGGTTGCTGGTGGCACCGCAGACAGGCAGACCGTCCCCGCCGGAAGCTGTGCGGCTGCAATGCCGTCAGCTGCGGGGCATGTGGCGCGAACTGGAAAAAATGCGGCTTACCCGTACCGTGTTTCACGACGGCTACATACGCTCGGCGCAGGATTTCATCAGTATGGCCACGTCGCCTGCGGTCTGGTTTTACGGCGTATACGGGCCATCGGACGCGGAACACTGCACCGCACAAAAGCGTGCGGCGGCATTCTTCTGGCTGAATGCATTCTCGGGCCGCACGGCCATGATCCACTTTGCCGTTCTGTACGGCGGGCTGCGTCATGCGGAGCACATAGGCAGACAGGTGTGCGGATTTCTGCTGGGCCGCCGGCGGCACACTGCATGCGAAACCCCGTATGCAGACTCAGGCACAACGCCCGGCACCGCGCCGCTTGACGCACTGATGGGGCTTACCCCCTGCCGCAACCGGCGGGCCCTGCGTTTTATCCGCAGGCTGGGCTTTGTGCCGGTTGCCACGCTGCCGGGGGCAGTGCGTCAGGGTACCGGATACGGCGACGCGGTACTTACCATGCTGACTGCCGCCTCCGATGCGGCAGACAATATAATGGCGCAGGCAGAAGCCATACCCGATGCTCTTCATATAGACTAAGGTATTCCTAGCCCTGCCAACCAGCCCTGCGGGAACAACATGCCACAATTTCGTCATAGTATACGGTTTGCCGCCCTGCTGGGCACCCTGCTGCTGAGCGCGGTATTTGCCGGCGTGTCAACGCTGGTGGCCCTGTGGGGTACAAACAGCTTTGCCGAAGAACAGGAAAAACAAACCGCTGCCGCCGCCCTGAAGGACACCGTGCTGATAATGGAAGACAGTCTGCGGCACCTCGGTGAACAGGCGCAGCTGCTGGCATGGAGCAACAGGTTGTACAATCTGCTCTACGGCGGAAACTCCGGCACGGCGGAACTGCCTGCCGCCATTGTGGAACGGCCCTATACGGACTTTCAAGCCATTGTACTGCTTGATCAGGAAGGCCGCTTTCTGTTCGGCAGAACGGTTTTTGCCCGCAGGGACGCAGGGGTACAGCCGGACACCCGGCTGCCCGCCCCGCTGCGTGCCTATCTGGAAACACTGGTGCCGCGCATTCACAGAGCATCGCCGCAGTCCGGTACCCGCGGGCTGGCGCGAATACACGGCGAACTGCACATGCTGGCGGCTGTTCCTGTGCTGACGGCACGCATGGAAGGCCCCGCCGCCGGCTGGCTGGCGCTGCTACGCAAAATTGACGAACCGTACATACAGCAGCTTTCCGCACGAAGCGGACTGCGGCTGCAGTTGCACGAAAACACCGCGACCGCCCTGCCCGCCCCGCTGGTTGACCTTGCCGCCATCCGGCGGCTGGGCAGTGCCGCCCCGCCGGTGGTCACGATTTATGAAGGCGATACTTACGCCGGAACAGTGCTGCCGGAACTCAAGGACGGTCTGCCTGTCGCCGTCACCGGCGTGCGCGTTAATTCACTGACACATATAATCCGTCAGATTCTTGCAGAAAATCTTCTGCTCACCGTTCCCGTTGCTCTGGCAGCGTTCATGGCCGGATTTATACTGCTGGACAGACGCGTGTTAAAACGCATCAGCAGTTTTGTCTCCGCCGTCCGGGCTTCCGGCAGCGGCGTGCATGCCGCCGTCAGGCCGTCCGGCAGTGAACTGGATGAACTGGAAATGCTGCTTTCGGCAGCCACGGATACCGCCCTGCGCAACGAGCGTGATACAGCCCGCATTATGGATTCGCTTCCTGTGGGGCTTATGGTGATAGACCCGAAAACACGGGCCATCGTATCGCTTAACAGGGCCGCACAGGAGATGCTCGGATTTACGGAGGACGGTCTGCTGGGCAGAGACTGCAGTTCAGTCGTCTGTCTGGCCACCGACGAACCATGCCCCATGCTCGACACGGTCAACCCGCAGCATCACGTCATCAGAACCATGCGCAGAGCCGACAGGACGGAAATCACAGCCCTGAAATCCACCGCGCACATAAATGACGGCAGAAACGACTTTTTTATGGAAGCCTTCATGGACATCACCGATCTGGAGCGTAAATGGCTTTCGCACCGCAACGAAGCGCAAAGGCTTTCCGCAGCCTTTGCAGGGTTGCCCGCGCCGGTAACCATCATGGATTCGGGCCTTTCCATTATTCAGGCCAACAAGGCGTTCTGGCGGATGACCGGCGCAGGACACAGCGTGCAGAACGAAATCACACCGCTGTCCAGATTCATCCATCCCGAAGACCTGCCTTTGCTGGCGGGACTGGACCGGAGCGCATCGGGCGTATCGGGCGATGCCGTTGCAGAACTGAAACTGCGCATGGTCGATGCTTCGGACACGGTGCACTTTGTACTGATGCGCATGACGGCAGATGCGGCTCCGCGGACCATCGTATACGAAGACCTGACGGCACGGCAGCATTATGAAGAAGAAAGGATGCGACAGGCCTATACCGACCACCTGACCGGCCTGCCCAACAGGCAGTACCTCTATTCAGCCGGGCTGGAGAAAATGGCCGGCGAAGCCGCTCCGGAACAGTCTGCGGGGCTGTGTCTTATCAACATTCAGGGGCTGGACGTGGCCAACAACGCCGCCGGTCTGGCGGCAGGCGATGCCGTACTGCTGCAGGCCGCGCAGCGCATGGACAAAGCCAGAGCAGCGGACCATACGCTGATACGGTACGGAGGAGACGATTTTCTCATAGTCATGGCTGCCCCCTGCACGGCAGATGCCATGAAAACACTGGCCGAAAAACTGCACGAGGCTTTTGAAACGCCGTTCATGACAGGCGGTACGGAATACACCCTGCAGCTGAGCTTCGGCTTTGCCCTGTATCCGGAGCACGGAGACACGCTGGAAGAACTTATCCGCAGGGCGGACATGGCCATGTGCCACAGCCGGTTTCAGGCTGACGGGCAGTTCTGCCTGTACCACAAATCACTGGACACCCTGCGCCAGTATGATGCCGGAAAGACCGGCACCCTGCGGACAGCGCTGGAAAACGGTGAATTTCTGGCCCGTTATCAGCCGGTTGTGGACCTGCGCAGCGGCACCATCACCGGTGCGGAAGCGCTGGCACGCCAAGTGCTGCAGAACGGACACGAATCGCCGCCCGCCGGATTCAAACGCAGTGCAGAGCGGAGCGGCATCATCTGGAACATAGACCTGACCATACTGCAGCAGGCATGCCGCGACGCAGCCCGCTGGCACACGCTGGGCATGCCGGCAGCCATTGCGGTCAACATCTCACCTGCATTTTTTCACCGCCACGACTTTCTGGCCCATGTGGAAGCAGCCCTGAAGGATTCGGGGCTGCCTGCCGGGCTGCTGACGCTCGACATGGAAGAAGCGGTGTATCTGCATGACTACCGTAAGGCGCTGGGCACGCTCGACAGCCTGAAGCACATGGGGGTCCGGCCCGCACTGGGCAATTTCGGTACGGGGTATTCGGCAACGGCCCATCTGCACGATCTTGGCTTTGCAGCCCTGAAAATCGACCATACCATAGCATCCGCACTGCCGGGCGCTCCGGCTGCCGCGTTGCTCCGCTCCGCGGCAGGCGTGGCCGGTTCTCTCGACATTCCGGCTCTTTCCGGAGGAGTGGAAACCGAATTCCAGCGTTCGTTTCTGCTGGGGCTGGGGTACGCCGCCGGTCAGGGGTTCTTATTTGCCCCGCCGCTGCCCGCCGCACAAATGGAAAAACTGTTCACGGAACAGCCGCGCTTTTCCGCCGCACGTTCCTGACTGCTCAAAAATTTCCGGCGGTCTCCTGCACCGTGCGCACCCGTGCGGGCAACAGACCGGCGCTTTCCTTGAGCCGGAGCACACGGGCAAAGGATTCCTCTATACGACTGCGCGGAACCACTCCCCGCTCCACCAGCGACTCAATCATATCGACTACTTCAGGCACTATATCGGCATCGTAGGTCAGATTGTTGCCGAACAGCAGAATATCGACTCCGGCATTCAGTGCCAGCGCCACGGCCTGTTCCAGCCCGTAACGGTCCGTTATGGCTTTCATCTGCATGTCATCGGAAACCACCACTCCCCCGAACCCCAGTCTGCCGCGCAGCAGCCCGGTGATCACGGCACGGGACAGCGTGGCGGGATGATCGGGATCCAGCCGGCTGTTGAAAAGATGGCCTGTCATGATCATCTGCACATGACCGCCGTCCAGCAGACGCCGGTACGGCACAAGCTCGTTTTCGTTCCACGAGGCGCTTATATCCGCCACCCCCAGATGTGAATCAGCGGCCGAGCTGCCGTGACCGGGAAAATGCTTAACACAGCCCAGCACCCCATGAGACGCCATACCCTGCAAGAAAGCCTGCGCATGCCGTGCCACGGCTTCAGAATCAGCCGAAAAGCTGCGTCCCGCCCTGCCGATGACAGGGTTGTCGGGCCGCACGTTAACATCGACCACAGGCGCAAAATTCAGATTCACTCCGACATCATGCAACATGGCTCCCGCACGGCTTCCGGCATCCGCAGAAGCGGCCGAAGTGCCTGCCGCACCCGTTTCCTGCGCCGAAGGCAATGCCGCAAAACCATGACGGGGCGACAGACGGGCAACCCTGCCTCCTTCCTGATCAACCGCCACAAAAAGCGGCGTCTGTGCCGCCTTCTGCAAAGCAGCTGTCAGTGCCGCCAGTTGCCGGACAGACCGGATATTGCGCCGGTCGCTGCCCAGTGCGACGTCACGGTCAAACAGAATGACTCCGCCCAGATTATAGTGGGTGACATCGCGCACTACTGAATCGGCGCCGGACAGGGATTCTCCCCTGAATCCCACAAGCAGCAGTTGCCCTGCCATGCTGCGCAGCGCGGCGCTTTCATCGGCTGACGGGCGGGCGGCAGCAGCGCGTGCTGTCCCGTGAGCAAATATCAGTGTCAGCACTGCCGCCAGCAGCACCTTTCTGCACAGGCGCTTTGAAATTATCTTCATATATATTCCTCTTGTATACACCGTTATCATCTGGCTGAAACATGCCCGCAGACACGCGGCAGCCACAGTAATACAGCCGGCCTTGCCGCACAATGCATTCACCGGCAGATCCGTCCCTCGGCTGAAAACGTTAATCATAATTTTTACCATTTTTTTACCGAAAAGGGCTTCACGGGGGTTCCAACGCGGCTAATTTGTGCTAGTGTGGTCAGCACTCGCAAACCTCTACTTTCATCCCTGGAGGACACAACCATGGAAGAAGGCAAATTCGTGCTTATCGGCGACGCACTGCCCGAAATGCACGTCACCACCACAAGAGGTCCCATGACGCTGCCCGGCGATCTGAAAGGCAAATGGTTTGTGCTTTTCAGCCATCCGGCAGACTATACTCCCGTATGCACCACCGAATTCGTGGCGTTTCAGAAACGGTACGATGAATTCCGCAAACTGAATTGCGAACTCGTGGGCCTTTCCATTGATCAGGTTTTCTCGCACATCAAATGGGTTGACTGGATCAAGGAAAAAATCGGCGTGGAAATTGAGTTTCCCATCATCGCCGATGATATGGGACAGGTTGCCTCGCGCCTCGGCATGATTCACCCCGGCAAGGGGACCAATACCGTGCGCGCCGTCTTCATAGTGGACGACAAGGGCATTGTCAGAATAATCTTTTATTACCCGCAGGAACTGGGCAGAAACATGGATGAAATTCTGCGTGCGGTGAAAGGCATGCAGGTTTCCGACGCACAGTCCGTCGCCATTCCGGCAGGATGGCCCGAAAATGAAATAGTCCGCGATCACGTTATTGTACCGCCGCCCAAAAGCGTGCAGGAAGCACAGAAGCGCCTTACAGAAGGCCACGAATGCTACGACTGGTGGTTCTGCCACAAAAAGCTGTAGCACAAGGCATCACTGGCCGCCATGACGGCACAGGACGCCACATGAACATTCCGCGCGCCCGGCACCGCGACGGCATCCGCTTTTCCGGCGCCGTCCGGTATCGGGCGCGCATCAATGCCCAGCCAGATACTCCTATCTGTCTCATACCGGAGGTTTCTCTCATGTTGTGGAAGCAGTTCTTCACGCCCGTAAAATCATACTCCGTAAAAGAAGCCGCGGAATTTCTGACCGGAAAAAACCCTTCCGATGTCACGGTGCTTGATGTGCGGCAGCCGGGTGAATACCGGCAGGGACATCTGCCCGGAGCGCGGCTTGTTCCCATGGGTGAGCTTTCCGACAGGCTGGACGAACTGGAAAGAGACGGCCCGACGCTGGTATACTGCGCCATCGGCGGACGCAGCCGTGTGGCCGCACAGATGCTGGCCGGCAAGGGATTTAAACATGTCATCAACATGGCCGGAGGCTTCAAGGACTGGGAATCAATGCAGCAGGGCTCCGGCTGGACCAGCACCGGCGACTACACGCAGGGACTTGAGCTGTTTCCCGACGACATAGACGTGCGCAGGGCTCTGGAAGTCGCATGGGGCATGGAAGCCGCGCTGGAAGAATTTTACCGTGACATGGCGGCGCGGGCCCGCGAAGCAGGCAGGGAAACCACCGCGGCCATGTATGACAGGCTGGCCAGATTTGAGGTGGGGCACAAGGCAAAAATAGAAAACCGCTACGCCGCACTGGCCGGAAGCGACGCGGAACTGGAAAAAAAAGCGGCGCAGGTGGTCGAAGGCGGCATGACCACGGAAGAGTATATGCAGCGCAGCGGCATAGACCCTGCAGACCCGGCCCACATAGCCGGTTTTGCCATGATGATGGAAGCGCAGGCCATGGACCTGTACGCGCGTGCCGCGCGCAGCGCGGCAGATGCCGGAACGGCCGCTTTTCTGGAAGACATGGTGCAGGAAGAAAAAAGCCACATGCAGCAGGTGGGCAGGCTGCTCGATTCGCTGCTGGAGGATCAGAACCATGGCTAGACTGCTGCTGCTGGGAGCAGGTCATGCGCACATGACCGTCATGGCGCACCTGCCCGAAATAATTGCCAGAGGACACACAGTGACGGCGGTCGGCCCGCTGAGCAGACATTATTATTCGGGCATGGGTCCCGGCATGCTTGGTGGTGCCTATACGCCGGAGGACATCAGCTTTCCCGTCGAACAGATGATCGAATCGCGCGGCGGCGAATTCATCCGTGACAAAGCCGTGCGCGTTGATGCCGCTGCCAAAACAGTTACGCTGCAAAGCGGCCTTGAGGTGGCATACGATGTCTGTTCGTTCAACACCGGCTCATCTGTTCCCGTTTCCATAGTTCAGCAAGACGCTGCAGACGTCTATACCGTCAAGCCCATCGAAAACCTGCTGGCCGGACGCAACCGCATTCTGGAGCTGGCAGCAAAGGACACGGTACGCATAGGCGTGGTGGGCGGCGGTCCCGCAGCGCTGGAAGTGGCCGGAAACGCTGCCGCCTGCGCCCGCGAATCCGGGGGCAAGGGCGCATCCGTCCGGCTGTATGCCGGAAAACGTTTTCTGCGCGGGCTCACGCCCCGCGTCCGCTCACTGTGTCTGCGCCAGATGCACAGACATAATGTGGAAATACTCGAAGGCAGCTATGCTTCTGGCATTGCCACGGGCAAAGTAACCCTTGAAGACGGCAGAACTTTTGCCGAAGATATCATCTTTGTGGCCATGGGGGTCAAACCCTCTGCCCTTATCACCGCATCGGGGCTGCCCGCAGGTGACGACGGTGGTCTGGCGGTAAACCGTTTTCTGCAATGCGACGAACACCCCGACCTGTTCGGCGGCGGCGACTGCATCTGGTTCAAAGAACGCCCGCTGGACAAGGTGGGCGTGTATGCCGTGCGCGAAAACCCCGTGCTGTACCACAACCTGCTGGCACGGCTGGAAGGCGGAGAACTGCAGCCTTTTGACCCGGGCGGAGACTATCTGCTGATTTTCAATACCGGCGGCGGTACGGGCGTACTGCACAAGTCGGGAGTATCCTTCGGCGGCAGACTGGCTTTTGTCATCAAAGACTGGATAGACCGCCGGTTCATGCGTGAATTCCAGCCTTAGACAGACTACAGACTCTCCGTCAGACGTCCGAAAACCCGCAGCTTGCCCTGCGGGTTTTTTGTTAATAATAGATTCTAATATTTCACCAAAGGTACTCCGATAAATATCCGCTAACAGACAGGAGCCATAATCACCTGCCTTTACCCTCCGGGAGAACATATGGTCACGACAACACACAGCGAACTTATGGAAGTGCTGCTGGGAGCGCAGGACCTGATTGCGCCGGTGGTGGCCGGTCACGGCAGACGCGTGGCCATGTTTTCACGCATGATAGCCGAAGTCATGGACTATACGCCGCAACAGCTGCGCCACATCGACCATGCCGCAAAACTGCACGACATAGGCTGCTTTGCCCTGTCCATTCAGGAAAAAAACGACCTGCACCAGTTTGACGTGCTCTCTCCGCAAAAGCACTGCGCTGTGGGATACCTGCTGCTGGGACGGAGCAGTCTTTTCGGCACGCTGGCCCCCGCCGTGCTGCATCATCACACCCACTACGACCGCCGGACCGGCAACGGCAAAGACGGCACCCCGGTACCGCACGAAGCGTTCATCATTCATCTGGCGGACAGAATCGATATTCTCACAGACGACCGGTTCAGCATTCTGCAGCAGCGCAAAGCCATAACCGAAGCCATAACAGACGGCAAAGGAACGCTGTTTCATCCTCATGTGGTCGAAGCCTTCTGCGAAGCGGCCTACAGAGAAAGCTTCTGGCTGCGGGGGGTGCACGGAGACAGGCGAGGTATGGAAAAACAGGAAGACACCCGTACGCTGAGCCGTGAAGAGCTGCTGGACTTTACGCGCATGCTCACGCTGGCCATCGACTACAAGTCACGCTTTACGGCAACCCACTCGCAGGGAGTGGCCGCCACCTGCGCCGCCATGGGCACGATGGCAGGACTGCAGGATGATCTTACGCTCATTGTGGCAGGGCATCTGCACGATCTCGGCAAACTGATAGTACCCAATGAAATACTTGAAAAAAAAGGCCCGCTCGATGAAACCGAGCGCGCCATCATGAACAGCCATCCCTTTTACACATACTCGCTGCTCAGCGAGGCTGCCGGCCTTGCCCGGATAGCCATGATTGCCGGAATGCATCAGGAAAAGCTCAACGGCAAGGGGTATCCGTTTCATCCCGAACCGGATGCTTTTCCCATGGCATCACGTGTGCTTGCAGTATGTGATGTCTTTACCGCGCTGGCAGAAAACAGACCCTACCGCAAGGGACTGCCCAAAAATGACGTCATCAGCATAATGCGGCGCATGGTAAGCGAAGGTCATCTGGACCCCCAGTGCTTTGCATATCTTACCGCGCATTATGAAACACTGGACGAACTGCGCAGAAACGCACAGCAGCAGGCAGAAAAGGAATACCGAGGTTTCTGGAACAGAACGGAAGCGGTCATGGAAAGCATCGCATAACCGCAGCGCCGGTCCGCACAAAAATAATATCGCCCCGTCGTGCGGCGCGGCTATGGTCATAATAAGGGAATCAGCCCTCGGACGCACCGCGCCAACAGCAGCGGCGCACAACCGCCGGTAACGGCGGAACACGCAGGAGGCGGCCTATGGAAAACACAGCGGTGCAGCCCCGCAACGGCTGCGAGGTATGCGGCAGATACGCCGAAGCCACCGGCAACACCAGAATGCGGGAACTGCGCATGGTCAACGGCCGCTGGCTGTGCAGAGGATGCGCCAAACATCCCCGGATGATCGCAGGCGGCCACATCCGCGAAGACAAGCTTCTGAATCTTATCGAAAACTGGTACGGCTGAGCACAGGAAGCCCGGCTCTGCGAACCCTGAACAGCTTTTTCTCTTTCAAAAAGCACGGCCCGCCACTGCGCAGCGGGTCGTGCTTTTCATTTTTTTTACAAACCGACGCGGCTAGACCCCGTGGCCCGCAGCCTGATCAGCTGCCTGAACAATATGCACATCGCGCTGCGGATAAGGGATGCTGATCCCATTGGCATCAAGCGCTTTTTTCACTTCTTCGATAAGACGGAAGCGCACTGTCCAGTAATCGGCGGTGGCAACCCAGGGCCTTACCACCAGATTCACAGAGCTGTCCCCCAGTTCGGCAACGGCAATGGTGCACGGCGGTTCGGTCAGCAGTTCGGGCTGCGCCCTGACAACGTCTTCGATAACCTTTTTGGCCAGCGCCAGATCATCGCCGTAGCCCACACCGAAGGTCAGGTCCATACGGCGGGTGGGGTTGCCCGTCACGTTCACTATGACATCGCTCATGATTTTGCTGTTGGGCACGATGATGCGCTGATTGTCGGGGGTCAGCAGCAGCGTGGTGGACAGGCTCAGCTTGTCCACGGTGCCCGAAACGCCGGCCACGGTCACATAGTCTCCCAACGTGAACGGTCTGAACAGAATAAGCATGATTCCGCTGGAAAAGTTGGCCAGATTGTCCTTGATGGCAAGACCGACAGCAAGACCCATGGAACCCAGCAGAGCAAGGAAGGATGTGGTGTCTATACCCAGCTGGCCCGCCGCCGCGATAAGCACCGCCACAAGCAGCACATAATAAATCACATTGCGGATAAATCCGGTGAGCAGCCTGTCTATACCCCGCAGTTCCATGCCCTTGCGCACAAGATTGGCCACCCTGCCGCTCAACCATGCACCGGCAAACGCGATAACCAGCGCCACGAGCAGATTTGTCCCGTTACGCGCCAACCATACAATAATCATGTCGCCGTACTCTTCCATCAGTCTGGCGTAATCCATAAGTAGACTCCTTCAATGGTATAATGCTGCACAGCACAGCCCGCCGCCACGGAACGGCCGGTACGTGCATTGAGCCTTCATAGCCCATTCAGCCGGTCATGCACAAGATACATGACGACTATGTCTGCATTCATCTGCCGTTTACACCTGCCCGCCGGCAACACGGGGGCAGACTTCATTGTCTTGCGCGCGGCCCGCGTGGTGATGTACACAGCACCTGCGCCGTGCGGAACATACCTGCAGCGCAGAACCCATAATCCGGGGACACTTGTTCATGCCCATGTTTTTCCTTTCCTTTCCGCCCCTCCGCAGCCTTTGCGGACGCCGGTCATTCTGCCCCCGACCGGCTGCCGCCGCTGCGGCATGTCTGCTGTTGTGCTGCCTGCTGCCGCATCCGGTACTGGCCGCCGGTTCATCCATGCCGGTCATGCAGGTCGGCTTCAAGCTGCTTTCCGCGTGGGATGCCGAATCAGGCGAACGCATCGAGGTCGGAGTCTGGTACCCCAGCACATCGACCGAGCGCAGCGCCAAGGTAGGCGAGCGGACGCTGCAGGTTGCCCGTGACGGCGTGCCGGAGGCCGGACGTTTTCCCACCATTCTGCTTTCCCACATCATGGCGGGCAGTGCGCTGGCGCACCACGACACCGCCCGGGCGCTGGCACAAAAGGGATTTGTGGTCATAGCCCCCACCCACAGACACGACAACCAGCATGACACACGCGTACTGTTCACAGCGCGGCATATTTCGGACAGGCTGGCAGAGCTGACCACCTCGCTGGATTTTGTACGCAAGGAAAAAGACCTCGGGGCAGTGATCGGCAGCAGACGCATAGGCGCCATAGGATTTGATACCGGCGCTGCGGCGGTGCTTATCATGGCCGGGGGCATACCTGACCCTGCCGGCTACCAAGGCTACTGCGCGGGACTGCGCGCGCCTTCGCCCTATTGCTCCCGCTGGGCTGCCCGCAGGCTTTCGCGTCTGCAGCAGGAACTGCCCCCCCTGTTGGCGCGACAGATACAGGTGCCGCATATACGGGCTGCCGCACTGGTCGCTCCGGGCTATGCCTTTCTTTTCGGCAAAGAGCAGCTGGCAGCCATCAGCATCCCCGTCAGGATCATCAGCGCCGAAAACGACGGCATAAACGCCGGTCATGCCGCCGCACTGCGCGAACACATGCGTGTGCCTCCGCTGTATTCGGTGCTGGAAGACGCAGACAGCTTTTCACTGCGCGCCCCCTGTCCTCCCCGTCTGGAACAGCTGGACGACACCATGTGCGTTGATGATGACGACGTTGACCGCGAAGCCATACATCACAGACTCAACACCGACCTGACCGGTTTTTTTCTGCACACGCTGGGTGCCCCAGTGGGAACTCCTGCCCGTAACTGACAGCCCGTACACTGAAACACCGCCGGCCCCCAAAAGGGACCGGCGGTGAAAAACATCCGGCCAGCGCGGTCAGCGGCTGCGCCGGTACTCAAGCAGCGCGGCCAGCGCGGCATCCTGTTCGCGCTTAAGACTGTCATCCACAGCCACCTGCACATCAGCGGGGTACACGGCGTAATAATGCAGCTGGCCGTCTTCTCTTACCCGCATCCGCTCGGTGTATATGGTCTGCACCAGAAACCATTCAAACTCCGGCCCGTGCCGGGGCACCCCCTTTTCCCGCAGAGCTGAAACAGCATTGCGCACCACCCCGCTGCCGCTGCCGTGACGCAGGGCCACGCTCCACAACACATCGTGCACAGGCGGTGACAAAGCGCCCACATCGGGGATAACGCCCCGCCACAACACTTCCAGCAGCGCATCATACTGACGTTCTTTTACAAACCGGTACTGCAGCGACCGGAACGCGGCAGCTCCGCCCTGCTCCATCCGCCGCCATGCGGCGGTAAATGCGCCGCTCCCGGCCTGAAGCCCTGAAAACGCCGAGCGCACAGGCTGCCCCAGCCATTGTACAAACTCGTCCAGCTCTGTACTGCGGCTGCCGCGCAGCCTCCACGGACCGTACCGCATCACACCCGCCTCATGCAGGGGAACCGGAGGCGGCTGAACCTGCCCCGCCCGTTCGTACTCACCCAGAAAAGCCACCCCCAGCCCGCATGATGACGTATCTGCCATGGTGACCCGCGCTTTGCCTGTTCCCCGCGCAAAAACAATGCGTACCTGCCCCGCGGTACGGCTTTCGCCATCATATGCACCAAAATCGCTGCGAAAGGATACCGGTGCACCGTGCAGCTCGCCCGCAGCAAGACGCCCGCGCGCACGCACCTCGCAACCGGCGGGCAGCTCCGGTGCCAGCAGCCGGTCAAGGCCGGTTCCGCCATCCGTACGCTTCACACCGTATGTACCGTCTTCTTCCGCCCCGTCGCCGCATTCGCCTGTACCGTACAATGTCACATCATACAGTCCGGCCCCGGCAGCCACGTCCTGTTCCTGCTGCAACACGGCCGTAACCATCATCCATGCGGTACCGCAATCCTTCTGCCGCCAGACACCCTCGGGCGACCAGCCGGCATACGACGGCAGGCAAAAGCCGCACAGCAGAACGCCCATAAGACAGCCGCACCGCGCGGTACGCCGCACCATGCCGGCCAAGCTTCTGTGGTATGTCATGGAATCTCCCGGCTCCTGTAATTATCCGCTCTTGTAGCCCTGTACGGTCTCCGCGGCAAGCCCGCCGCTTTCTTCCGGCTGCCACGCCTCCCCGCATGGCACCGCGGCACCACGCCCCCCTGCGGCGTACAGTTCTTCCAGACGCGCCAGTATTTCATCCGGCAATCCGCAGCCTTCTCCTCCCGCCTCTCCCTGACGCACGGCTCCGGCCCCTTCCTGTCCGGCGGCCGTCCCCGCCGGTCCGAACAGTCCCAGCGCCCTGCACAGCATATCCAGAGCTTTGAGCTTTGAATGCATCTTAACACGCAGGGTTCCGCCGCGGCTTGTGGTAGTTTCGGCAATTTCGGCCACGGCCGATGCATGCACCGCCGGTATGCCGCATGAGTCTTTAAGCCGCAGCGTGTTCTGCTCCCAGCTGCAGATGTCAGTCATGGAAGAAAATGCCACAGCCGCAAGCTCTTCCAGCACCTTGTCCGGCGTAGGTTCGCCGGAAAACGCCGCAGACGCCGAAGCCTCCTGCCTTCCCTCACCCGCGCCAGGCGCCGTATCCTGCGCCATGTCCCGCTCCGGCACGGGCCGCCGGTTTCCGTTTATCCCGGTCTGCTGCAAAGATTGCAGCAGACCGCGCACCTGCGGGCGCTGCAGCAGCGCCCTGCCGCTGCGCAGCGCCGATGCCGGAGCATACCCTGCTGCCAGCGCGGCCTGCCGGACATCCCCGTGCTTCAGCCACGCACGGGCAAAAAGCTCATACCGCTCCTGCCGCTTCACAATGTCACTCCCCCTGCTGTAAGATATCCTGCAAGGCTGTCTCCGTATCGCCCGCGTCACGTTTTTCCGCAGTCTGCCGCAGCAGGGCCACAGCCCGTGCATCTGCATGCGTCTGCTTTTTCCGCCACGCGGTCAGTCGCTGCTGACGCAGTTCACGCACATCCAGACGCACCTCTTCCAGCACCTGCTGCACAGCCACCACCCGTTCTTCCAGCCGTTCCACCTGTACAGCCGTTCTGCGGCCCTGTGCCAGTTCACCCGCCAGCACCCCCAGCGAGCTTTCCATCTGCTGCACCCGGTACTGCAGTGTGGCCCCCATGGCCATAACACCCGCCACGGCAGTGAACAAACCGGTGAGCGCCGTAAGCGTCACCTTCCTGTCCAGACTCCAGCCGGTACCGTTCACGATGAGCTCCTTGCGGCGTCACGCGGCGTTACCGCCTGCCCCGGCAAAACAGATCCGGAGAGTGTATTTCCGGAACGGGCATCTTTACGGTAAGACCCCATGGACGACCCCAGATAGTAATTGACCACTCCCCCGAATGCCGTTCCCAGTGACCCCAGCAGCAACAAGGCAGGCTCGTTGACGCTCTGCATGGCCATCACCGCGTCCAGCATCCAGAAAAAACCGCACACAACAACCAGTGAAACAACGGCGGCAGCCCACGCCCCGCCATGTCCCGCCCGTGCCAGCGCCACCTCTCTGGCTCTGGCATCCTGCACGTTGGCCAATGCTGTCTGCAGCTGCACCTGCTGCCACTCCAGCAAACGGGCTTCATGCCGGGCCTCCAGTTCGGCCAGCTTAAGCACCGCGTCAGGGTTTTCCAGCGCGCGGGCCACGGTGTCCGGCTCTGCGGGTACCCCCAGATAAGCCCCGAGCAGCGTTCCTGCCGCGCCGGCCACGGCACCTGCCGGGCCGCCCAGTATGCTTGCCAGCAGCGGAGCCGACTTGGCAGCCATCCTGCCCACATCTTTCCACTCCATGATATTTCCCCCATGTCAGGTTGATCCGGTGGCCATGCACCGGCCCGCACCTTACCCCGCCGCGGCAGGGCAAAAGCCCCGCGGCGCCACTGCGGCGTGCCCCCGGCGCTGTCCCGCCCGTGTCCCGCGGCACTTGCCGCATACCGTCAGACTTTTTCATAAAAAAACTCTTCACCGGTTGACCTTTGGGCATACGAGCAATATACATACAAATGCGCATGTATTCCGGGCTGGCCCGGTTTCATGCCTCGCTGCGGTCATGCTCCTCCTCGCCGGCCGCAGCTGCCGGACAGCCGTTCTCCGTTGGCAGCCCCCCTATGCCTCCGGCCGTCCGGCGACACACCCTGACGACGGTCTCCCCTCCCCAAGAATGACCGTTGGCGCCGGGGCACCCAGATGCCCCGGCGCATTTTTTTTGTCCGCACACGGCACCGCAAAAAACCCCGCACCGGAATACTTCCGGTGCGGGGTTGGCGCAGGCTGATACATACAATACGTCCGGGGCAGAACATCGTACCCCCTCCGCAGTCCGAAGCATCAGTAATGTTGAAGATAATCCGTGCAGAGCTGGCAGTGTGCACCACGGCAGGCGGCATAACGGCTGCCACATGTACAGCCGAAGCGGGCTGACCGCCCGGCAGGCAGTTTAAAGTCTGCCTGCGGCATGCCGCGCTGCAGGCAAGCGGGCACGCGTCTATCCGTGCACAGCCGCGCTGACTCCGCCCCCGCTGCCGTGCATGGCGGTGGTGCACAGGTCGAACAGCACCATCACCGGCAGCCGCACATAAAACCAGTCAGTTACCAGCGTACCGTCGGCAAAAGTCCATTCGCCCGAATGCACGAAGTAGGAAAAGAGTGCCGCCTCCATGGAAGATTCCGGCATATCCGGCCTGCGCAACACCCGTTCACGACAGAACAATGTCAGCGTTTCCAGCAGGGCAAAGCAGTTTCCGCTTTCGGCCGCTTCTGCCAGCACACTGCCGAACTGCGCGGCAAAAGGCGTTTTTGCCAGTACCGTTGCTGCGTATGCGCCGGATTGTTCGCAAATTTCCGCCAGTGCCCACTGGCACAGTCTGGCCTCGGCAGAATCGTGTTCTGCAGACCGCAGATGCCGCAACACCTGCTCCATGGCGTGTAAATTGTCCTGAATTACTGACATTTGTTCCCCCTGTGCGCGATTGTTATAAATCACATAATATAGCTTAGACGTATTGTAAAATACGAAAACACATACACAACGGCACAGCCGTATTTTTTTGCACAGGAAAAATGTTGCTTTTATCAAAATGCGAAGTATGTTAGCGCTCAGAAACGCCCCTGAGCACGGTATCCTTCCACGGATATCGCCTGTTCATGCGGGCGTGGGCCATGCGATTCCCCCGATCACAAAAGAAACTGTCTCCCGCCTATTTCTCTTGTGAATATCGCATGGCCCTTCTTTTGCCGGCTGCACACAGTTGGCTCCCCCTATAGTCTTCCAAGGATGACCGGAACACGGCACTCAATTTGCATGCTCAGGCAGTACCCAGAGTAACGACAACTTTCCGACGGAGCCACCATGGCCGACACCAGCCGACAGTATATACGCCTTTTCATGCTTGCCGCCCTGCTCATGCTTGCTACCGCCTGCGGCAGCATACAAAGCACGCTGGACAACGCTCCGGCAGTTCTGGACATTGATCTGGCATCACAAGGCACCCTGTACACCAACGAATGGGTGCACAGACAGGCCGAACCGCAGATAATGGTCCGCCCGCAGGAACCGCCCGACACCCCGCCGCGGGTACTGTTCGTGCCTTTCAGGATGTATCAGGACATGCGCGAAGGCAGCGCCATCGCCGAGCAGGTCTCAGGCATTTTCTGGCAGTCGTGGCTGCAGCAGCGGACCTTCGAGGTGCTGCAGTTTGCTCCGGAGCTGGCTCCGTTTTCACCTGCACGCGGAATTGCCGCAGGCAGAGCCGCAGGCGCCGATCTGGTGGTCAGCGGGTATGTGACGCGGTTTATTGATGCAGGCACTGCCGGTGACAGCAGACTGGCCCTGCAGGTGGACATGTACGACACATTTACAGGCGAACTGGTCTGGTCCATGGCTCATGCGGGATTTATGGAAAACACCGTAAAGCGTGACTATCTGCTGTTCACCCAGCGGAACAGGCTGCCCGCGGAACCGGTCTGGAGCATTGCCACCGTGCTGGCCGCGGATATGGCACGCCCGATTAAAGAATGGCAGGCCCCCCTGCAGGAAGAAGAGCCCGATCCTTTTGCTCCTGCGCCGCTGGCCCCCGGCCAGATGCAGGCCGCACCGCAACCGCAAGGCCCCGTCCCGCAGGCGGATGCTGCACAAAGCAATACCATTTACGATGTCCGCCCCCGGAAAGCATCCGCCCCGCGCACTTTCTAACAAACAGCAAAACTCTGTAAGTACGAGATGTTAAGCGGCGAGAAACATCATATACCGGCGCGTTGTCAGTGACCGGTCACAGCCATAAATCAGTAACACATCCTGATAAGCCTTTTCAGGGCTTGCAATCCGCCCTTTCAATCCTATATTACCTGCGGTACAAACTTGTTTTTCTGACGCACTCAGAAACACGAAAAGCCCCATACATTTTTTTTCGCAGGGTATTCCTGCTGTGTCGGTGGCTGCACGCAGCGGCCAAACGATGCGTGTTTACGCGGAATGATTCGGGCTTTCATGCATACCAGGAGACATAATGATAGGCATTTCAAAGCTGTACTGTGGACAGGTTGAACCCTCCGACGCGCTGCGCTACGGACGAGAATCGGGCAAAATGCCCTCGCACCTGCTTCAGTTCTCCAAAGACAAAAAGCCCGTGGTTGTGTGGAACATGACCCGCCGCTGCAACCTGAAGTGTGTTCACTGCTACGCTCAGGCCGTGGACCCCGAAGGCAACGACGAAATCAGCACCGAACAGGGCAAAGAGATCATCCGCGATCTGGCCCAGTACGGCGCACCGGTCATGCTGTTTTCCGGCGGCGAGCCGCTGGTGCGCAAAGACCTTGTGGAGCTGGCCAAATTTGCCACCGAACAGGGCATGAGAGCGGTTATATCCACCAACGGCACGCTGATTACCAAAGAAAAAGCCCGCGAGCTGAAAGAAGTGGGACTTTCGTACGTGGGGATTTCCCTTGACGGTATGGAAGAGGTGCACAACAAATTCCGCGGTGTGCCCAACAGCTTTAAAAAAGCGCTCGAAGGCATTGAAAACTGTAAGGCCGAAGGGCTGAAAGTGGGCCTGCGCTTTACTATCAACAAGCGTAACGCACCGGAAGTTCCCAAAATATTTGACCTCATCAAAGAACTGGAAATACCCAGAATCTGCTTTTACCATCTGGTATACTCCGGCCGCGGCAGCGAACTGATCAAGGAAGATCTTGATCATGCCGAAACCCGTGCCATGGTTGACCTTATCATGGACCGCACCCGCCAGCTCTTTGAAGAAGGCCACCCTAAAGAAGTGCTGACCGTGGACAACCACGCCGACGGCCCCTATGTGTGGATGCGCATGCTCAAGGAAGACCCCAAGCGTGCCGCTGAAGTATTCGAGCTGCTGCAGTACAACGAAGGCAACAACTCCGGCCGCGGCATCGGCTGCATCAGCTGGGACGGCACGGTGCATCCCGACCAGTTCTGGCGCAACAAGGTTTTCGGCAACGTGCTCGAACGTCCTTTCTCGGAAATTTGGGACGACCCCGAAATCGAGCTGCTGGCAAAGCTGAAAGACAAAAAACAGCATGTCACCGGCCGCTGCGCCCAGTGCCGCTTCCTCAATATCTGCGGCGGCAACTTCCGCGCCCGTGCCGAATCCTACTACGGCGATGTGTGGGCTCCCGATCCGGCCTGCTTCCTCACCGACGAGGAAATCGGCATCAAATAGCCAACTTTCCGCTCCGGCGTGCCAGAACGGGCAGGCCGGAGCGTTTTTTACTGCTGCCTGCAAGTGCAGCAACAGCAAGCCAATTGCAACAGAACCAAAGGAGCAGACACGGTGTCTGATTTTTTCCGGGGCAGAAGGTTGCGCCGCAACGCCCCCATGAGGGAACTTGTACGCGAGCATGACATTTCCGCCCGTCATCTCGTCATGCCCTATTTTGTGGTGGAAACCGACGATGCCGGCTTCCGCAAGCCTATCACCTCCATGCCCGGCATTTTTCAGCTGTCGCTTGCCGAGCTGGAAAAAGACGTGGCCGAAGCCGTGGCACTGGGCATGCGTTCCGTTATTCTTTTCGGCATTCCGGCGGCAAAAGATTACAAAGGCTCGGAAGCATACAACCACGACGGCATTGTCCAGAAAGCCATACGCCGGCTGAAAGAGCGCTTTCCGGATCTTCTGGTAATCACCGATGTGTGTCTGTGCGAATATACCAGCCACGGTCACTGCGGACTGCTGCGGCAGGGCGACACCACCGGTGAAGTGCACAATGACCCTACCCTGACCCTGCTGGCCAAGGCTGCGGTTTCGCACGCCGAGGCAGGAGCCGACATCGTGGCCCCATCGGACATGATGGACGGGCGTGTGCTGGCCATCCGCGAAGCGCTGGATGCCAACGGCTTTTCACATATTCCCGTCATGTCCTACGCCGTCAAATACGCCAGCGCCTTTTACGGCCCCTTCCGCGAGGCGGCCGAATCCACCCCCCAGCACGGCGACCGCAAGACCTATCAGATGGACCCGGCCAACAGCCGCGAGGCCATGCGCGAAGCCGCGGCAGACGTGGCGGAGGGAGCAGACTTCCTCATTGTCAAACCTGCCGGTCCTTACATGGACATCATCCGCATGGTACGGGACAGCTTTGACCTGCCCGTTGCCGCCTATCAGGTCAGCGGCGAGTATTCCATGATCAAGGCTGCCGCCATCAACGACTGGATTGACGGCGACAAAGTGGCCATGGAGTCCCTTACGGGCCTGCGCCGCGCCGGTGCGGATATCATCATCAGTTATCTGACTGTGGAAATGCTGCGCAAAAAGCTTGTTTCCGCATAAAACGCAATGCTCTTCCGGCGCGCCGTCCCTGCGGGGCGTACGCGCCGGAATTTTTCAGCCGACCTGTGCAGCCCTGCACATGCCGTACAGGTACAAGGACACACACATGCACAACGCAAACCACCCGCACGGCAACGGCCACCCGGCAGAAAAAAAAGGCATGGGCGCACATTCCGGCGCAATGAACATGCCCCGCACCCTTGAAGACGGCAGCCCCGCATGCCGCCTCATCGCCTGGGAGGTCACCCGTTCCTGCAACCTTGCCTGCAAGCACTGCCGCGCCGAAGCCCATACCGAACCATATCCCGGCGAACTGAGCACACAGGAAGCCAAAGCGCTCATCGACACTTTTCCTGAAGTGGGCAACCCCATAATTATCTTCACCGGTGGCGACCCCATGATGCGCGCCGACCTGTACGAGCTGATCCGCTACGCCACGGGGCTTGGTCTGCGTTGTGTGCTGTCGCCCAACGGAACGCTGATAACCGGGCAGAACGCCGTGCAGATACGCGAAGCCGGAGTGCAGCGCTGTTCCATTTCCATAGACGGTCCGTCTGCAGAACTGCATGACGAGTTCCGCGGCGTACCCGGCGCATTCGAACAGTCCATGCGCGGCATTGAATTTTTGAAGCAGGCCGGAGTGGAGTTTCAGATAAACACCACGGTTACGCGTGACAATCTTCCGTACTTCAAAGACATCTTCAAACTGTGTGAAAATCTGGGCGCCGCAGCATGGCATATATTTCTGCTGGTACCAACCGGCCGCGCAGCACAGCTGGGCGCACAGGTCATCACCGCCGAAGAATACGAAGAAGTACTCAACTGGTTCTACGATTTCCGCAAGACGACCTCCATGCATCTCAAGGCTACCTGCGCACCGCACTATTACCGCATCATGCGCCAGCGGGCCAAGGAAGAAGGCCTACCGGTGACGCCTGACAACTTCGGCATGGATGCCATGACCAGAGGGTGTCTGGGCGGTATCGGCTTCTGCTTTATATCGCATACCGGACAGGTACAGCCATGCGGCTATCTGGAACTGGACTGCGGCAATGTGCGCGATACGCGTTTTCCTGAAATATGGCGCAAATCGGAATACTTCAGGCAGTTCCGCACGCCGGAAGAATATGACGGCAAATGCGGGCACTGTGAATACCACAATGTATGCGGCGGCTGCCGCGCCCGTGGCTTCACCATGAGCGGCAGCCATATGGCAGAAGAGCCTCTGTGCACCTACCAGCCGCGCAAAAAGCCCGCCGCAGACCGTAAATAAACGTCATGGCTGTGCATACAGCAGCCGGACGCGGCTTCACTCTTAACGATTCACAGGAGCTAGCATGACTGGACCCGCCGTGCAGGATCAGGAGCTGGATCAGTTCGATAAAAAAATTCTGGATATCATCCAGACCGGTTTTCCGCTGGAACCACGGCCGTATGCCGTTATCGGCGATGCAGTGGGCCTGACTGAAGCAGAAGCCCTCGCCCGCGTGCGCGCCCTGAAGGAACGCAGAATAATCAGACGGCTGGGAGCCAACTTCAATTCATGGAAGCTCGGTTTCCGCTCTACACTATGCGCCGCCAAAGTACCTGAAGACAAGTTCGACGAATTTGTGGCCGAAGTGAACAGCCATGTGGGTGTCACCCACAACTACCTGCGCGCCCATGCGTACAATGTCTGGTTCACCTTTATCGGCCCCAGCTGGGAAGAAGTGTGCAGCACTCTGGACAGCATAACGCAGAAAACCGGCATTCCCATTCTGAATCTGCCCGCAGAAGAGCTGTATAAAATAAGGGTTGATTTCAAGATGGATGAAGACCCCGCTGCGGACTGACAACGTCGTACCGTTGCGCTGCGGCATGTTCCCCGCGCAGGACAAGCCGCCCATACGCCGTCATGCAGGGTGCCGACCTTTTTGGGTCGGCACCCTGTTTCCGTCTGCGGCACCGGGCGTGGCGCGCTTCTTTGCGGCGGGGCCGCCCTGCCGCAGCACAATGCAAAAACAGTGTATCCGGCAATATACCGTCATATACAGTTGCTCTTATGACAAAGCCGGACTATACTTTGCGCTCTGTTTTTCTGTACAGTTATCCGCAACATGCAGGCGACAGCGCCATGCACGCCGGAAGCTCCGGCAATGCGCGGGCACCTTTTATCTTCAGCCTACTGAAAGGAACAATCGCATTGAGCGGCATTGTCAAACAGACATACAGCGAACAGGTTGTAGAATACATCAAGGACCGCATTCTCAAAGGTGAACTTTCTCCCGGCGATCCGGTCAAGGAAGCTCTCATTGCGCAGAAGCTTGCCATAAGCAGGGCTCCCGTACGCGAGGCACTCCAGATTCTCGCGCGGGAAGGGCTGATTGTGTATGAACCGCAGAAAGGCAAACGCATTACCGCCCTCACCGCCAAAGAAATACGCGACAGCTATTTTACCGGCGGAGTGCTGGAAGCGGCTGCCGTGGCCGCCGCCCTGCCGCTGTATACCGCACAGGATATCGACCTGATGCACCGCACGG
Source organism: Oleidesulfovibrio vietnamensis (assembly GCF_055388115.1). Classification (NCBI taxonomy): domain Bacteria; kingdom Pseudomonadati; phylum Thermodesulfobacteriota; class Desulfovibrionia; order Desulfovibrionales; family Desulfovibrionaceae; genus Oleidesulfovibrio; species Oleidesulfovibrio vietnamensis. Next base: position 1,299,481 of record NZ_AP042419.1, on the reverse strand, counting down.
TAAACCGCATGAAAGAAGTGGCCGACACAGGTGCGCCGCTGGACAGCATGACGGGACTGGACAACATCTTTCACGAAACCCTTTTCTCACGCGTGGACAATCCGCTGCTGGTCGAGCTTTGCCGCCGGTCCTGTCAGGGCATATCCAAATTTCTGCTGTACAGGCACTGGATCAAACTGTTTTCAGCACAGGAAGTCTATCTGCGCCACAAAGCGGTGTTTGACGCTGTGGCAAGCGGCGACCCCGCCCTTACAGAAACAGCCATCCGCCATCACTACACAGAGTCCGGAGAACGCATGTCGAACTACGGAGTCGACGTGTTCGACGGCTGAGCGCCGCAGCCCCGTCATCCGCTCCGGTCCTCGGGGCGGTCTCTTTTTTTGCTCCTGCGGCTACCGCCGCACGGCAGCCAATACCGCACATCCCCCGCACGGCCTGCCCCGGAAAACCCCGAAGGCACCGCATCCTGCTGCCCGTCCGAAGACCGCAACAGCTCTGCGTGCTCTGCCGAAGACCACAAAAAAAGGGAGCCGCAGCTCCCTTTCGTTATACATAATCCGGTGACATCAGGCCGTTGCCGTTTCAGTCTGTGCACTGTCGGGCTCGGCGTATCTGCGGTTCCAGCCGGTGATGGCCGAAAAGAGCAGCACGCCGAACAATGCCCATGAATACGGGTTGTACAGCGCGGCGGAAATGGACGGCGCGGCAAGGCCGAAAGATTCCGCGGCGGAAACCACAGCCGCATACCAGGCCGCCACGACAATGTGCCAGGGAAGAATGAAGAAGATGGTGCACACGGCGCAGTCCATCAGGTTTGCACGACGGGCCGGCGCCAGATTGAATTTTTCGCCTATGGGGCGCACCAGACTGGGCCCCACCAGCAATTCTGCAGGAGCGTTGGCGGAAATGGGAATGGATGCCAGCACCGTTACCCCGATAATGGAAAGCTCTGCCTGCCGCACGGTATTGATGATGAATTTTTCGGCAAAGCTCAGAATGCGCTTCATGATGCCGCTTTCCACCAGTATCTGGGTAACGGCAAGAATCAGCAGGGCAAAAATGATGGCTCCCACCACACCGCTTATACCGTCCTGAATGAGTCCGGTGCTTATGCCACGCTTGGCAGGAATGCTGAAAATATCACCGATGAGCAGGTTGCCGTTGAAAACACCCACCACGGCGGCTGCTATGTTGCCGTAAATAAGCGATTCAATGATGTGTCTGCCCATGAGAGCGGAAATGACAACAGTGGCCAGGGCAAGCAGCATCAGCGCGCCGGAAGGATCCATCTGAGCCTGAAGTTCAGGCAGGGGCTTTACCGTACCGCCGCCGCCGAACAGCAGGAATATGGCGCTTGCAATGGTGGCTGCCGCCATGGCCAGCGGAAAACGGCTGCGCACAACATCACGCATGGTGGCGCCCTGCGTGTACGCCGAAACAATTGTAGTATCTGAAATGGGGGCAAGGTTGTCGCCGAAGGCGGCGCCCGAAAGTATGGCAGTGGCCAGCAGGGCAGGGTCAGCGCCGAGGAAGCAGCCCGCAGGAAAAAGTACCGGTGTCAGCGCGATGCATGTGCCGGTGCTGGTGCCGGTGCCAAGAGCAAAAAGCGCCGCAGCGACAAACACCATCAGTGTAAACACAGCTCCCTGCGCACCCGTGGTCATACCCAGCCACAGCAGACCGTTCACCAGCCCGCCGCCTACCATCAGTTTGCCGAAAACACCGGCAAACAACCACGCCGTAACAATCACGATACCTGTTTTATCACCAATGCCGCGCATGGCCGCACGGCAGTACTCGTGCTTGTTTTTGGCAAAAAACAATCCGGCCACAATGGCCAGCCAGCCACAGGCCCAGAAAGGCTTCGTGCCGCCCATCTCCTCCACAGAAAGCCATACCAGTCCGCCGACCAGAACGATAAGGGGCACAAGGCCGCCCCATATGCCGCCATACAGTTCCAGGCGTGTATCCATGTTATGCTGTTCCATCCTGCTTCCCTTTTCATGTATCTGTTGTATGTCGCGGTGCTGTAACCCGCGGTGCTGCAATGCGGGAAAACCCCTCTTCCCTTGCAAAAAAGCCGCACCCGCGCAAAGCGGATGCGGCTCTGAGTCTTATTCCATAAAGGTATCGGTGTACGCATACAGCGCGGGCGAGCCGCCGGTATGCAGGAAAAGCACGTTCGAACCTTCGGGGAAATGACCTTTGCGCACAAGGTCGATAAGGCCGGCCATGGCTTTACCGGAATATACGGGGTCGAGCAGAATGCCTTCGGTGGAAGCAAGCAGTTTGACAGCCTCGACCATGGAACCTGTGGGCAGAGAGTATCCTTCGCCCACGTAACCGTCAAAGCATACCACTTCTTCACGGGCAATGCCGCCGCTTACGCCGACACGTTCTGCAGTGGCACAGGCCAGCTTATGCACCAGCTCTTCCTGAACAGGTTTGGTGCGGCTCACGTTGACGCCGCTTACCGGAATGCCGGAATTGGTGGCGGCCATGCCCACAACAATACCTGCATGTGTGCCTGCGCTGCCACTGGGAACCACCATGTGGTCGATGTTGATGCCCTGTTCAAAGAGCTGCTGCATCATTTCCTGAGCGCAGGCAACATACCCTGTGGCACCTATGGTGTTGGATGCGCCGCCGGGGATAATGTAGGGGTTCCTGCCCTGTTCTTTCAGCGTTCCGGCAACTTTGGTCATTGCCTCCATCATGTCGGAACCGCCGGGAACCACAGTAATGCTTTTGACACCCATAAGGTGGAAAAGCAGGTTGTTGCCCGATCCCTGCGGCTTGTAGCTGCCCTTTACGCGCTCTTCAAGCACCAGATGGCAGTCCATGCCTTCTTTAACCGCCCAGGCAAGAGTAAGACGGCAGTGGTTGGACTGTACAGCCCCGCAGGTGATGATAGTATCAGCACCCTGTTCAAGCGCGTCTGCAATGCAGAAATCAAGCTTGCGGGTCTTGTTGCCGCCGGCACAACCGGGAAGCAGGTCGTCACGTTTGATATAAATCTGCACCTTACCGCCCAGCGCGGCGGAAAAGTTATCCAGTTTTTCGATGGGAGTTGCCTGCTGCACATAGCCGCGGCGGGGGAATTTTGCCAGATTCATGATATCACCTCATCCTGTTACTATTCGGCAATCCTGATGATTGCTTCTATTTCCACATCGGCCTTCAGAGGCAGTGCAGCCACCTGCACGGCGCTGCGGGCCGGATACGGTGTTGAAAAATATTGCGCGTACACTTCGTTGACAGCGGCAAAGTCACTGATATCGGCCAGAAACACGGTTACTTTGACCACGTCATCCAGCGATGCCCCTGCACTTTCTGCCACGGCTTTGATGTTGGCGAAAATCTGATGGACCCGATCGCGGATATCGCCTTCGGGCATGGTGCCGGTCTGCGGATTGATGGGCAGCTGACCGGAAAGAAAAAGCAGGTCGCCGGAAAGTATAGCCTGAGAATACGGGCCTACGGCTCCCGGTGCCTTGGTTGTGGCAATGGCTTTTTTTGCAGACACAACGGCCTCCTTTGCTTGGTAAAAATTTCACATCGCATGTCACAATGTCGAATGTCGACAATTTTCATTCATACGACTGAGCCTGAAAACCATCTCGTGTACAAGCGGTATTCCCGCCGCACGCCTGCACACTACGGTTATCCTCACATATTAGTCAAACAAAATGTCGACATTCGACAATAATTTTTATTCATCATGATAAAAAAACATCATCAATACGTTTAAAAAAGCAATAAAAAAAGAATATTACGAAGGGCACAATACTGCGCCGCCCTTGCTCATTATTTCACATAAACAAGCCTTTCATCGGTGTCAGCGTTCCGGCAAAACACAGCCGTCGTGACCAAGAAAACAGTCCACGACGACATAACAATACGGATAAGCAGGAAAAAAGATCCATCACAATCCGAACCTCGCCTTTGCTGCTGTTTTCCGGATTCTGCGGCCGAATTTTGGGCCGGACTTCCAGCCAGACTTCGCACAGACATCCGGCCGGACTTGCAACCGGTGCCGTCCGCCGGCGGACAAGCTAACAAGCCGGTCGGGCTAGAAAATTATCATCCTCCGCCACGCGGATAATAATAGAAAAAAAGCGCTGATGCAGAACAATACTTACAGACTCAAACCGCCGGCTCATGCTTCCGGCAGCGGGGTCATCACGTCAATCTACCGGAGGTATCGATGAAAAAAACAATCCTGTCCGCATTCCTGTTTCTCATGCTGGTTGCAGCGTTCCCTCTGCATGCTGCGCAAAATGTCACCGTATACGGTGACGACGCCTACCCGCCCTACAGCTACCAGAAAGGAAAAGAAGCCAGAGGCATCTATGTTGATATTCTGAAAAAAGCTTTTGCACAGATGCCCGACTACAATGTGACCATAGAGCTTGTGCCGTGGAAACGTGCAGTCAAGCTGGTGGAAACCGGTAAAGGATTTGCCTTTTTCCCGCCTTATTACCGTCCGGACCTGCGCCCGTGGGTCATCCATTCCGAACCCATTCTGGAAGAAGCAGTTGTCGTATTCTGCCGCGATGACGTGCTGGCCTCTCCCCGCCCTGACTGGCCTGCAGACTACAAAGGGTTGACCGTGGGGACAAACGAAGGCTTTTCACTCGGGCGAAAAGAAGCCGAACAAGGCATAATCACACTGGAAGAGGCCGGTGATAATGACAAAAACGTTATAAAAGTAGCCAACAAACGTATTGACTGCTACCTCAACGACCGCCTTGCCGTACTGCAGACCATTCAGAGTCTGAAACAGGCAGGCAAGTATGTTGAGGGACAGCACGCCGGTATCCTGGAAGGCGCTGTGGTCGAACAGGAATACGGTCACGTGGGCTTTGCCACGGCAGGCTCGTTCCCGTTCCGCGACGACTTTGTCGCCAAATTCAATGAAACCATAAAGAAGATGAAGGCATCAGGCGAAATCGAAGCTATTGTTGCCGGATATAAATAACTGAACAAAGCAGGAAGCCTTCGCACGGAGGCTTCCTGCTCCGGCCCCGAAACAGCTCGGAGGGCATTGTGACAAAAAGCATACAGACTATACTCATCCTGATACTTGTAGCCGTTGTAACAACTATCCTTACGGCTTTCGGTGCTCAGAGCTACTATCTGGAGCAGACCAAGCAGCTCGCCCTGCTGACTAATGAAAGTAACCGTGCAGCGGCACGCCTTGCGGTCAACATGGCGTCCCCCATGTGGGAACTGGATGAAGATCTGGCAAGCGATGTGGTGGCTTCCGAAATGCAGGCAGAGAACGTCCACACGGTGGTCATCTGGGAACCTGATCAGGAAAAAATCTTTTACGGCCGCACCAAAGCAGGAACTGAAGAAGCCGAAGCAGACCAGAGAAGTGGGTTCGGAAAACTGGACCAGTAGCTAAGGTGGACATATAAGAGCCGAAGGAGGCCCTTGATGTCCAAGAAGAGAAGAAAGTTTACCGCCGAGTTCAAGACCCGCGTCGCCCTGAACGCTTTGTCCGGCGAGCACACCCTTTCCGAGATCGCCAGCAAGTATGGCGTTCATCCCAATCAGGTTTCCCAGTGGAAAAAGCAGGCCAAAGAAGGCATTGCTGCTTCCTTTTCAGGCAAGGCCCAGAAAGTCCAGCAAAGCGATGAGGCCCGGATCAAGGAACTGCACGCCAAGATCGGCCAACTCACTGTGGAGAAGGATTTTTTACAACAAGCCTTCGCCAAAATCTGAGCCATGAGCGAAGGCGGGAGATCGTCGACAAGGGCCATCCTGCGCTCAGTGTTCGGCGGCAGTGCGAAGCCCTGAAGCTGCACCGCTCAACGTATTACTATCAGCCGATCGGCGAGTCCGAGTACAATCTGACGTTGATGCAGCGCATCGACGAGTTGTTCATGGAGTTGCCGTTCTTCGGCTCCCGGCAAATGCGCAACATCCTGCGAGATGAGGGACATTTCGTCGGGCGTAATCGTGTGCGTCGGCTCATGCGCAAGATGGGGCTGATGGCGGTCTACCAAAAGCCGCGAACCAGCCAGCCACACCCGCAGCACAAGACGTATCCGTATCTGTTGCGGGGCAAGGCGATCACGAAGCCGAATCAGGTGTGGTGCGCCGACATCACGTACATTCCGATGCGGCGTGGCTTCCTGTACCTCGTGGCGATCATGGATTGGCATAGTCGAGCCGTGCTGTCATGGCGCTTGTCGAACACGATGGACGCTGACTTCTGCGTGGCAGCCCTGGAAGAGGCCATGAACCGATACGGCGTGCCGGATATCTTCAACACCGACCAAGGCTCGCAATTCACGAGCTACGAGTTCACACGGACGCTCAGACAGGCAGGAGCCAAGATCTCAATGGATGGTCGAGGCCGCTGGATGGACAACGTTATGATCGAACGCCTCTGGCGTTCGTTGAAGTATGAATGCGTGTATTTGCGGGAAATTGAGACAGGAAGCGAGCTTCGTCGCACCCTGGCCTGGTGGTTTGAGTTCTACAACAATCGCCGTCCGCACAAGACCTTTGACGGCAGGAAGCCGATGGAGATATATCAACAGTTCAAGCCAGAGGGGGTACCCCCTCTGGCTTGCCCCAGAAAGGCGGCATAGCCAACGAAACTGTCCACCTTAGTTTTGCCGCTGACTGGTCCAAAGAAGTGAACCCACTTCTCAGCTGCCTGAAGGTTCTGACTATATCACAGCAACAAGCGAAGTATTGCACAAAGAATCTGTCATAGGCGTCGCCGGTGTAGCTGTCAGCAAAGCAAACATGCGCGCTGACCTCCGCGCCACCCTGCAAAAAATAGCGTTAACCACCATCACTATAGATGCTCTGCTTATTTTCGCACTCTTCATGGCCATGCGGTCAGTTATCATAAAGCCCCTTAAATCCATCGAAGAATACGTTGTGAGCATCAGTAACGGAAACTATGATGTGGGTTTCAGTGCCGCACGCTTCCTTGGCGAACTCAAGCGGCTGCGTACAGCAGTTGAAACCATGGTAGAGAACCTGAAGCGCAATATATCTGAAATACAGATAAAAGAGAAAGAAGCAGCAAAAGCTGCAGCGGAAGCAAAACAGGCATTCGCCGCTGCTGAAGAATCCAAAGAAAAAGCTGTAAGAGCGCGTCGCGAAGGTCTGCTGGAAGCTGCAGGTGTTCTGAAAGGCATCGGCGGCCGCATAAGAGAAGCTTCGTCTGACCTTTCTGAAAAAGTGGATGCTGTGACGTCACGCAGCGACCAGCAGCGAGAACGGGCCACATCTACGGCCACCGCCATGGAAGAAATGAACGCAACGGTTCTGGAAGTGGCCAGAAGTGCATCGGAAGCCGCACTCAGCGCTGAAGAATCACGTTCAACTGCGGGGCTCGGTTCCTCAAAAGTTGTGGAACTGGTAACGACCATCAAAGACGTGGTGCAGCAGACGGAAAACCTGAAAAACAGCCTGAATGTCCTTGGCAGCCATGCCGAAGGCATCGGGCGTATCATGGGCGTAATTAACGATATTGCCGACCAGACTAACCTGCTGGCGCTCAATGCAGCTATCGAAGCCGCACGGGCTGGTGACGCCGGCAGAGGTTTTGCCGTGGTGGCGGATGAAGTCCGCAAGCTGGCAGAAAAAACCATGCAGGCAACCAAAGAAGTTGAAACCGTTGTCCGTGATATACAAAGCAGCAGCCAGGTAAACATATCCGGCATGGAGCAGACTTCTGAAGTGGTACGCACAAGTACAACCCTGGCAGAAGAAGCCGGGCGGTCTCTGGAGCAGATCGTCCGCACCATAGAAATGACATCAGATCAGGTGCGCAGCATCGCCACTGCAAGCGAAGAACAATCCGCGAGCAGTGAGGAAATTAACCAAGCCATGGTCCACATCAATGACTTGGCAGCAGAAATTGCAGACGATATGGCACTGGCCAATGATGCCATCAATGAGTTGTCGACCTATGCAAACAATCTTGCCGAGTTGATAGAAAAACTGGAACACGACGGAGAAGATAACTGACCCATACGGTTCCGAATACCCTGCGTCCAAAGCTCCCGATACCACGCAGGAGTACTGAAACCCGGTCCCCTTCTTTCACCCTTGGTCTTCTTAGTCGGCAGAAATGCCCTGCCCACTCCGCAACTCAGAAGCTACGCCAATGGAGTTGCTGAAGTTGCCCCCTGCTTAAAGCGAAACGCAACGGGGGATGCAAGGGGAATCATTCCCCTTGCCCGCCGGAGGCGTATTTAGGGTTGCTCAGTAACTGCCTCCGGCGGGCAGGGAGATGATCTCCCTGCACCCGCGATGCGCGGGGTGGCCGGTGGCAGAGAAAAGGCTCCGGCGCGGCGGGCTGTGTTTGCTCTCCCGAATTACGTCATGCCTTGCCGAATCCCGTCAATCGCCCGATGAGCTAGTCCATAAAGCATCGTTGCACGGAAGGCACCCGAACGCCCAACGTATGCCGCAGCTAAGCCCGTATAGCTGCAGATGGCACCCCCAAAGACAGAGTACCCCTGAAAAACGGCGGACAGTTTAAACCAGCAGGACATCAGCCCAATGTCGCCACTGGTGAGCAGGCTACGCACCGGCGACCGGAAACCACACAGCGCCTTTTCAAGCAGAACATAGGCCAAGAAACTCACCCCTTCAGGTGGGCGCAAATCCGCAGCCGTACGCCCGAAGCAGTGGGGCTGACCGGTGCAGGACGGGCGCAACGGGGGATGCAAGGGGAATCATTCCCCTTGCCCGCCGGAGGCGTATTTATGGTTGTTCAGTATCTGCCTCCGGCGGGCAGGGAGATGATCTCCCTGCACCCGCAATGCGCGGCGTTGGAAAGTCGCAGAGAAATGGCTCCGGCGCGGCGGGCGGTGTTTACTCTGCCGAATTACGTCATGCCTTGCCGAATCCCGTCAATCACCCGATGAGCTGGTCCATAAAGCAGCGTTGCACGGAAGGCACCCGAACGCCCAACGTATGCCGCAGCCGTACGCCCGAAGCAGTGGGGCTGACCGGCGCAGGACGGGCGCAACGGGGGATGCAAGGGGAATCATTCCCCTTGCCCGCCGGAGGCGTATTTAGGGTTGTTCAGTAACTGCCTCCGGCGGGCAGGGAGATGGTTGTTCTGATCATGCCACACAATAGTGGAGCATCAATTAAGCCCCTTCAGCCTTACCGGATGGCAGGGAGCAAGGCGGCAGATACGGAGCTAGTGCGCGTGCGGAGGAAGATGGAGGGGTTCAGAAACGACAACAGGCTCTGATCCGTTTTGGATCAGAGCCTGTTGCGCTTTTTAAAGAAAAAGCCTTGGCGACGGCCTACTTTCCCACAAGCTCCCTTGCAGTATCATCGGCGATGGCTGGCTTAACTTCCGAGTTCGGAATGGGATCGGGTGTACCCCAGCCTCCATGGTCACCAAGGCAAATTCGTGGCCGGGCTTGGTGGTCACCGGTAAGGCGGCGGGTATATCTCCCCGCGCCACGTCGACGACTGCCTGGCCGAAATTTTAATTAAATAGGGTGGAAAGGAATTTATGAGAATCAATAAGCCGCACGGGCTATTAGTACTGGTCAGCTGAGCATGTCGCCATGCGTACACCTCCAGCCTATCAACCGGGTAGTCTACCCGGGCCCTTCAGCTCTTAAAAGAGAGGGAGATCTTATCTTGAGGCAGGCTTCCCGCTTAGATGCTTTCAGCGGTTATCCCTTCCGAACATAGCTACCCTGCGGTGCCTCTGGCGAGACAACAGGAACACCAGTGGTTCGTCCATCCCGGTCCTCTCGTACTAGGGACAGGTCCTCTCAAATCTCCTACGCCCACAGCAGATAGGGACCAAACTGTCTCACGACGTTTTAAACCCAGCTCGCGTACCACTTTAAACGGCGAACAGCCGTACCCTTGGGACCTGCTTCAGCCCCAGGATGTGATGAGCCGACATCGAGGTGCCAAACCGCGCCGTCGATATGAACTCTTGGGCGCGATCAGCCTGTTATCCCCGGCGTACCTTTTATCCAATGAGCGATGGCCCTTCCATGCGGAACCACCGGATCACTAACACCAACTTTCGTTCCTGCTCGACATGTCTGTCTTGCAGTCAAGCTCCCTTATGCGTTTGCACTCGACGGCTGGTTTCCAATCAGCCTGAGGGAACCTTTGCATGCCTCCGTTACATTTTGGGAGGCGACCGCCCCAGTCAAACTACCCACCAGACACTGTCTTCCTGCCGGCTAACGGCGAGGAATTAGAGCCTTAGACTGACAAGGGTGGTATTTCAAGGTTGGCTCCACCGATACTGGCGTACCGGCTTCAAAGCCTCCCACCTATCCTACACATGTCAGCCCAAAACCCAATGTCAAGCTATAGTAAAGGTGCACAGGGTCTTTCCGTCTTGCTGCGGGTACACGGCATTTTCACCGCGACTTCAATTTCACCGAGTCACTAGTTGAGACAGCGCGGAGATCGTTACGCCATTCGTGCAGGTCGGAACTTACCCGACAAGGAATTTCGCTACCTTAGGACCGTTATAGTTACGGCCGCCGTTTACCGGGGCTTCGGTTCGAAGCTTCGCTTGCGCTAACCTCTCCCCTTAACCTTCCGGCACCGGGCAGGCGTCAGTCCCTATACGTCGTCTTACGACTTAGCAGAGACCTATGTTTTTAGTAAACAGTCGCCACCGCCATTTCTCTGCGGCTCTCCTGGGCTTATTGAGTAAATCATTCACCCGGAAGAGCACCCCTTATTCCGAAGTTACGGGGTCATTTTGCCGAGTTCCTTAACTAGTGTTCTCTCGAGCGCCTTGGGTTACTCACCCCACCCACCTGAGTCGGTTTACGGTACGGTCTGCATGAACTATACTTAGGAGCTTTTCTAGGCAGCATAGGCTCAACCACTTACGTCCTTGCGGACACCGCATCGTGCCTCGGCCTTAGAGGAAGACGGATTTGCCTGTCTTCCAAGCCTACACACTTGCACCGGCTAATCCAACAGCCGGCTGGCCTACCTTTCTGCGTCCCTCCATCGCGCGATCACACAGGTACGGGAATATTAACCCGTTTCCCATCGACTACGGCTTTCGCCCTCGCCTTAGGGGCCGACTAACTCCGGGCAGATTACCTTTACCCGGAAAACCTTGGGTTTACGGCGAACAGGTTTCTCACCTGTTTTATCGTTACTTATGTCAGCATAATCACTTCTCTACAGTCCAGCTGGCCTTACGGCGCACCTTCGACCCATAGAGAACGCTCCCCTACCGCTCGTCAAAGACGAGCCCGAAGCTTCGGTACCATGCTTAGCCCCGTTACATTTTCGGCGCAGGATCTCTAGACCAGTGAGCTATTACGCTTTCTTTAAAGGATGGCTGCTTCTAAGCCAACCTCCTGGCTGTCTAGGAAATCCCACCACCTTTGCCACTGAGCATGGATTTGGAGACCTTAGCTGTCGGTCTGGGCTGTTTCCCTTTCGACTACGGACCTTCGCACCCGCAGTCTGACTCCCAGGGTACATCTTACGGCATTCGGAGTTTGATAGGGTTTGGTAAGCTGGTAGGCCCCCTAGCCCTGTCAGTGCTCTACCTCCGTAAGACAATCCCTGAGGCTATACCTCAATATATTTCGGGGAGAACCAGCTATCACCGAGTTTGATTGGCCTTTCACCCCTATCCACAAGTCATCCAAATCATTTTCAGCTGATACTGGTTCGGTCCTCCACCAAGTTTCACCTTGGCTTCAACCTGCTCATGGATAGATCACTCGGTTTCGGGTCTACTCCGCTGTACTTGTCGCCCTGTTCAGACTCGCTTTCGCTACGGCTACACTTGCGCTTAACCTTGCACAGCAGAATAACTCGCTGACTCATTATGCAAAAGGCACGCGGTCACATCTTAAAGATGCTCCCACAGCTTGTAGGCAACTGGTTTCAGGTTCTATTGCACTCCCCTAACAGGGGTTCTTTTCACCTTTCCCTCACGGTACTGGTTCACTATCGGTCGCCAGAGAGTACTTAGC